>NZ_JZHZ01000001.1 GCF_000963005.1 Xanthomonas sp. GPE 39 | reverse complement strand
CTTCGTCGTCTTCTCAATGCTCATGCTTGGAAATGCAACGTCTCTACTTCAAAGTTCATAACACGCTCTAGGGACGATGCTAGAGCGATTGCGTGTTCTGGATCACGTTCGCTCGCACGCAACCCTTCCGAGCGAATCAGCCGCTGCACGCGATGACGAATGCAAAGCCCCTCCTGCCTGCACAGGAGGGGCTGCATGTGTTTTGCTGTAGAGGCTGGGTTACTCGTGCTCAGTGATGCTGTTGCATCGTTGCGGGGACGAATTTGTACAGCTTGTTGACCCCGGTGCCGAAGTTGAAGCGGCTGTAGCCTGCGCCCCAGTACACCGCACCATCGACGATGGCCGGAGCGCTGGCGACCGAACCGCCGGCATCGAAGCTCCACAGGGTAGCGCCGGTTTGTGCGTCGAGCACGTTCATCGCCCCGGACATGGAGCCTGCGTACACCAGCCCCGGCGAGGAGGCCAAGGGGCCACGACCACCTGCACCGAATGTGGGATTGACCGGATCGGTGCCCGGGACCTTGACTTGCCAGACGATCTTGCCGGTGGCTGCATCGAGCGCGGCCCACGAGCCGGCGTTCCAGGTCTGGGTATTGCCAGGCGCCAGCGTGTAGCTGCTATGCAGGTTATTGTTGATGGCGACGTAGACACGTGACTTGAACGGGTCCACCGAGGAGCCCCATTCGATGCCGCCGTTGGTACCGCCGGGGCCGACTTGCGTCGACCACACGGTCTGCCCAGTGTTGGCATCGAGCGCCCAGTAGACCCTGATACGCCCAGGGTTCCGTAGACACTCAAGACCCTCGTTGCGCGTAGCGCCGTTCAAACTCTACAGGAGA
>NZ_JZHZ01000005.1 GCF_000963005.1 Xanthomonas sp. GPE 39 | reverse complement strand
TGCTCATGGACACCTCCGAATTAGCCATTTTCCATGGCCTTGAGATGTCTAGGGAACCCTGGGCGTATCAATGACATAGTAGCCGCGAACAACCTTCCAGTCGGCCGATTGGGGAAATAGGTCGGCTTGAACGCCCCAGGCTTTGAGATAGCTTGTGTAAGCGACATGCCCACAGCCGTGGAGAACGATTCCAGCTAGTGTTGTCATGGCAGCCAGACTGCCGACGAAGCGGGTGATAGACCACGACCTCTTGGAGGATGCGCTGTTCGCATCTTCTGGTGACGGGGTGGAGCGCTTCGATCGGACAATTTCGATATGGCGCATGGTTCTCGGGGATCAATTGCGAGAAGGAAAAGGAGCTGCGTAGCCAGCTTACCGCTGCACCAAGGTCTAGATTTAACTGGCGTGGGCCATTTAAATCAGGTGAGGCGACAACACGCCAATGTGGCTCCTCTTAGCGGTATTTATTACATTGATCTGTGAATTTATTAAGTAAATACTGTGCCTGTTGCCTGGTAGTGCCGGCAGGAACCTTTTGGGGTAAGCCATTTCGAACCAGCTGTCCGTTAATAAGTGCCCAGGCTACACGAAGCTCAGCGGGTTGGTGGGGCGATATATTGAATTTGTTCAACTTCTGGGCATGGTTAATGTTCCCATCTCCAAAAATGAAGAAATAGACATGATAGGCCGTACGGGAAAGCTGCATGAGTTTTTCTAAGGTCGCGACTTCAGGAAAGTGCGTGTCCACGATTTCGATGATGACGCCAGGCTCAGTCGCGGTGGGCGCAATTCTCGAAACGTCGCGGCCGCTAGAGCGTGTTATGAACTTGAGGCTTTCGCGGCTATCGTAAGCGGATGAAGCCAGCACGCTCCTATCCGA
>NZ_JZHZ01000004.1 GCF_000963005.1 Xanthomonas sp. GPE 39 | reverse complement strand
GTCGGATAGGAGCGTGCTGGCTTCATCCGCTTACGATAGCCGCGAAAGCCTCAAGTTCATAACACGCTCTAGAGCGGTGAACAAAACATCGCCAGCCGCCGCCAGGCGGGTGCGGACGGCGCGCAGGAGCCGCGGTGTCCGCGTGCTGCATGAAGATCCGAGCTCCGTGCGCCCCATGTGTTGGCGTCGCATTCGTGTTGTGAGCCGGTCTCAGTTGAGCGCCGGTCTACCTTGGCGCAGAAACAGCAATGCCCCAGATCGGCGGACTTTGGCCTATTGCCCAAGATACTGCTTGATCAATGGATACACGTCCGATAAACGCGAGTAATAATCTGGATTGTTCGGTTTGTTGCAGAATGAATCGCCGCCAAACAGGCCGCCGCGCAACTGATAATCTCCATTGCTGTTGACGGTGAATAGGCCTGAGCCGGATGAGCCGGGTGCGGTAACGCCGGTCTTCCATATCACCTGGTACAGCGGTGACTTGTGCAAATACGAGCTGGATAGGGCGGTGACATTGCCCAACGAATACTTCTTCACACTGCCTCTGGGCTGGTGGATCCCTTCGATTGCGGTGCCGATCGAAGTGATCGGTGCACTGCTCCAGCCAGCGAAAAATGCCCCGCTCGGCGGTGCAGTTTTCAGCTCCAGCAATGACGTATCGCGGGTGATGTTGGTGTAGCGCAGATAGGCGCCACCGTTGAGTGTGATGTAGTCCGGATTGATCTTTGAGCCACCGCATGTGGTTGTCTGGTAGAACCAGTAGGTCTGTACGGTATTTGCGACGGATTTTTTGCTGATGCAGTGCGCGGCGGTCCAGAACAGGAATTTCTTCGGTGTGTTGCTGTTATTGAGCAGGGTGCCGGTACATAAGTAGGTGCCCTTGTCGATAGTGAATAGCACAATGGCCACTGCTTTGGTGGCCGAGGTGAAACCGGGTGTCGGATTGGCGCGGCAAACGATGTCGTGTTGGCACGAATCGCTATCGTCGGTCATTGTTTTTATCGTCGTGTCGCTGGCGACAGGGCTGATGTCCATGTGCGAGATTTTCGGGATTTTCAATGCGAGGTTCTGCGGGGACTGGCCTTTCGCTAGTTCGATCTCTACCAGCATGCGCGGGCCAGCGACCGCCGCTGACCATCCAGAAGTGCCACTGGTGAAGTCGCTACCGTTCTGTTCGAACACGCGACCGTCATCGCCAGCAAAGCGTAGCGTTGTGTTGCGTGGATCGTCTGGTCGGATCCCGCGACCACTGAGTTGCAACTGCGCGCGCATCGCCACTGCATCGTCGGACACGATCTCGAAGCTGCTCACCTGCGCGCCATTGGGCAACATCTGCCAATGTAGATGGTTTAGGTCGATGTCTGGCTTGTCGGTGTCGCGTGAGAAACCGATTTGCAGCGGTAATCCTTGTTTGAGTTGTTGGCTTCGCAATTGCTTCATCTCGGCGGTTTCGATACTGCCGGGTGCGGCCAGGGTAATCAGTCGTGGCGCGTGTGCGCTGCCTGCGGTGAGGCTGTGCAGTTCTGCGCCACCCAGCGCGGCTGCGTCTGGCTGTGCGTCGACTGGCGTCGAGCCCATCTCTGTGATCGGGAGTGTGGCGGCCAGGGTGGTGGAAATGCCGACGATACTGATGAGCATGGTCAGGGATAGTGCGTGTCTTGGATTCATCGATCATCCTTTTGACTGGAGAGGTGCGAAGCTTCCAATGGTGAGCCAAATCCTATGGCAGCATCCATTTTTACGCATGCCCCATGCTAGAGCGTGTTATGAACTTGAGGCTTTCGCGGCTATCGTAAGCGGATGAAGCCAGCACGCTCCTATCCG
>NZ_JZHZ01000002.1 GCF_000963005.1 Xanthomonas sp. GPE 39 | reverse complement strand
GATGCGATAGCCAAGCAACATCACCCAGAAGGTGCTGGCCGTCAGCGCGATCACGCTCACCCACTGCATCGCGCGCGCCACCGTATGCCGGAGCGCTCCATCGGTACGTTCTGGTCGTTGCAAGTGACCGACCACCGGCAGCACCAACGCTGTCATGTCATGCTATTCCCTGCATCGTTGATCCCAGTCACCGCCCCAGCGATGGTTGCTGCGGGCTGCGCGCCATTTGCTGTTCCAACTGCTGTTGCTGAGCATACAGCTCATCGCCTAACTGGATCATCCGCTGCCCTTCGGGGGATTGCGAGAATTCAACGGCAATACGGTCAAGCGCATCGTTGTCGCCCGCTTGCAACGCGGCATACATCCTGTCGAGATAAGGATCGTTGAATGGTCCTGCGGATTGTTGTTGGGCGTGCATCACCGCCTGCGGTTGCGGCGACGTCGCCATGCTCGGCACAGGTTCGTTGTCGGGTACCTGCAATGGCACCTGCCATGCCTCCTGGATGGCTGTGCCATGTTCGTGCTTTGCATGGAGATGCTGCATCTGCTCGGGCCATGTGGGCGCGTCCATGGCACGACGGCCCGCGCCTGGCGCTTCGGCGCCGCGCAGCACATCGACGGCATCGTTCATTGCACCCTGCACGCCACGCGCGCCCAAGGTCAAACCGGCGCGTAATGTCGCAACATCGTGTCGGTAGTGGGAGATCATCGGCTCGTGCTGACGAGCTAAATCCTGCGCCGAGGCGTCTTGCAGTACCGAGTGGGCGTGCCGCCCCATGGCATCGACTGGCAGGAAGTTTTGGATCCCGTGCGCCGTCGTCATCAACTGCTCAGCCGCGCTCAACGGATTGTGCGTGTGTAATCCATGCGGATGATCGACANACCGGGTCGCCGGCTATCACATGATTGATAACAGTGTTGCCGCCTTCGGGGATGCGCCGGTCCAGGCTCACCGCGCCGTAGGCGTTGAAGGTTTCTCCGTGTAAATCGAAATAATGTGCGGTGACCTGCGCCAGATTGCCGCCAAGGGAGTGTCCGGTGACTGTGACAGAAAGCGCTTCGCGGTCCTTGCTGATGGTTTGTGCATATTTCAATACATGCTGGGTAAACGCGATGGCATCGGCAGCTTGTGCGTTGTGACGCGTGAAAACCATGCCACCATCGGCGAGCAGACCATCCATCATCATCTGACGTTCGGATTCAGTACCACGGTGGGCGATAATAAGCTCGCCTGTATCCATCTTCTTGTAGAGGATGCCTTGATAGCCAGATGCGCAGTCCACGTATTCGAGGCGTTGATATAAAGCGTCGCCGATTCTGACAGGATTACTATGGGGACCCGTTTCTTGAGGTGTGGCATAGACATCGCGGGCAAGCGATGCATATTGCAGGCTGGTCATGCTCATGAACTTACCTTCTCCGTGGTTAGTGTGACCTTGAATATATTATGGCGCGCTTTTTCATTGAAATGGTCAACATTCGTCTCACCATCATCGGGAAAATCATCCATATCTTCTTCTTTTGGGTAACGCCCCTTCCAAAAATAGATGACCCGAGGGTCTCCTTTATCAATATCGCTCTTGATTAACCAAGGCTGGAAGCGCGTTTCCTCGCGTTTCCCGGTCGCACGCAGGGTAATGCCAACGCCGATCAGCTCGAACCGGCAGACGCCCATGCCATAGTAGTCAGCATCGATCATGCCATCGGCATACAGTATTGCTATGTAAGTGGATTCATCGAGCTTCTTGAATTGAAGCGGAATGTCAGCTTCATTGGGTTTTGTCGACATGCCTAAGAGATGGTTGTCAACCGGCGTACAGCCGTCGTGATTCATCATCTGATAGCCAGCAACACCCGAAATATAACCGAATGGCCCAGGCGCATCTTCGATTTTCATCGTAATGCGGTACGCCTGGGCAGGATGCGGGTTTTTGCGGTAGATGGGGTTGCCATCGGCATTCACTTGCGCCGCGCCAGTCTTGCCAGATGTGGCACTCATGGGATTGCATCCCGCCAGAAACAGGGCAAGCAGAAAAACCCCGTGCTTTCTGTACTCCATTCACATCACCAGATTGTGTCGCGCCGCCAGGATGGCGACGCACACCAGATGCGCATCGAAAATCTCTCTTTCATCCATAGCATATCTATCCCTGATAGATTTGGTGGATAAAATTCACTCTTTTACCTTATTAAAATCTCTGGAATATTTGCCTTGTGCAATTCGTATAAATAATATTGCACCTAGTAGTTGCATTGTCTTTTTCGCAGTTATAAGTAGCCCTGCTGCTTATTTCATTGACGGAAGGACCGGAAGCAACATTCCTGATGAAATCCCCTTTTTTCTGAGCAGGCTCCGCTACTGCGACACATTGATTTTCATAAGCGTGAATAACATGACACTTATGTTTACTAGCGCCTTGGCATTTTTCAACGGCCTCATTTTCAGCCTCATTTTTACTTATCTTATCTGACGATACACCGACATCATCGGCACCATCATCCGCAACTGCCCCCCATGTCTTGAGCCATTTGCCAGCAGGGCGCGCTTTTTGTGTTTCTGGGATATCTTGTGGTATTGGCGCGCAACCAACTGCTCCCTGGCCGCCAATCGGATACTGTCCAGGGGGGCAATTACCCTCCGCATTTGCATCAATTGAAAAAATTAGCATAAAAAAAGCCATGCATGTCAAGTATTTCATAGGTTCGCTCTCTTTTTAATGCTAACTTGCCATGGGGTTTCTAACAAAAATTTCAGGAATTATCACGATCTCGTCCAGCTTGTCCGCGTGATCCTGTTGGCAGTGAAGGCACTGTGGGTGTCGCACCTGTAACTCTACTTGGTTGATTAGAATTAGAAGATGCTTCTCCATTACGACTGTCAGCTCTATGACTATTCGGCGCCGCCTGCGCCGGCACATAAGACCCCGGCGGCTGCCCCTGCGGTCCTGGCGATCCAGAAGAGCCAGTTGGATTGAATACCGTGTAGGCCATAAAGTTGCTCATATTGCCCTGCCACAACGCCGCTCCGATCGCCGGTAGGGACACGATCAACGCAGTGGCAATCAACCCGATCCCCCCCTGTTGCAAGGCCTGCGAAGACAAGCCTTCCGCATTGCCCAGGTTGATGAGTTTCGTGCCCCAGTAGGCCAGCGCAATCCTCGCCGTCATCTTCAACATGATCGCCGTGACCACCGACAGCACCGACAT
>NZ_JZHZ01000006.1 GCF_000963005.1 Xanthomonas sp. GPE 39 | reverse complement strand
CTGGGCTGCCCCTGCTTGCCTTGCGCTACCCGCAAGATCGAACGCAAATCGTTGACCATGGCCTCAAAGCAGACAGCCTGTAACCACCGTTGGGTTTGCTGGTAGACCGCCTCCCACGGCGGAAACTCATGTGGAATCAAGCGCCAGGGCGCCCCGGCTCGCGCCATCCAGCGCAATGCGTTGAACATCAAGCGCAGGTCATACTTGCGCTGCCGTGCCTGCGGATCCATCAGCGTCAAATAGGGTGCAGCGAAGGCCCATTCTTCATCGGATACGTCGGTCGGATAGGAGCATGCTGGCTTCATCCGCTTACGATAGCCGCGAAAGCCTCAAGTTCATAACACGCTCTAAGCACTCACTGAAAACCATGGCAGCACCCGGGATGCTCGCCAAATCTCGGAGCGGATCATGGTAAGGGGCTGAGGGCAGTCTGGGGATATGGTTTTTTATGGCGCGATAGAGTTTGTAGCGACCCACCTGATATTTGTCGTCGTCCGTGAGTTCAGCCTCAACATTTAGAAGGACGCGGTTACGAAGCTTGAAGCGCTCAACATCATCTAACTCGGTCACGTGTGCTGCTCCGTTTCAGGTCGATGGAGGCGTCATTAGAGGATGTATTGCCTAAATCCCTTAGTTGTGTGTCAAAGCATTTGGTCCAGCATCGCGAAGTGTCCGGCTCCTGACCAAAGTGATCGATTGCCAACGACATACACCGCCTCCTTGGCGCGCGTGACTGCAACATTGAGGAGGTTTGGCGTGGATCCAGCCCATCCTCGTGCACCGTGCTGGGAAGACTGCGGAGCACCCAATACGAAAATCACGGCTTGTGCTTCCCGGCCTTGGACCGTATGCACGGTGCCAATGCGCTCTTTGGTCCACTCGTAAGGGTTATCCACCCAACCGTTGAGCAAGCCTGAGCGACGGGCCAAGTCTCGAAGTTCGTCCTGCACCACGACAAATGGCGTGACGATATAAAGATCAGGCTCGATGCTGGCTGCATGCAACGCCCGCAGGAGTGCTACCACTTGCTCGCCTTCCTCAAGTGAATACTTATCGCGCCCACTTCCGCGAATATCGATCCAGCGCGATTGACCCAAGACATCCCGGATGAGCGAAGCCTCAGGCACTTTGGCTTGAACCATGAGGTTGTTGTAAGCAACCCGGTTGGAAATATCGAACATCGGCGAGGCGCAGCGCCTGTGGACCAGAAGCGGCGCGCCAACCGCGCGAGAACCTGAGGTAGTTTCAAAGCGCGCGCAATGCAAGCTTCCGTCGTCAGCAAGCGTTTGAGCAGAAGCGTTAGGAGCAGCAAAGCGATCTGGATCAACCTTGAACTCGCGCATCACTGCTTGCGTGAGCACGGGTGGCAGCGGCACCACAGGCTCTACCTGCAATGGATCGCCCACAATGAGCGCGTGCTTGGTGCGAAGCAACGCGCCAACAACCGACTGAGGTGTCGCTTGGCCAGCTTCATCGACGAGCAACCAACCTAGGCTCTCGTCAGGAAGCTGGTTGAACATGCGCTCGACTGACGCAAAGGCAGTGGAAATAACTGGCACCACAAGAAATAGGCTTGCCCAGAGATCTGCTGCCAAGTGCTTGCGATCAGAGCCTAGCTTGAAGTTGCCGCCGACAAGGCCATTCAAGTTGCGAAGGAGCGGCAAGGCTGCCGCGTCGATGAACGCGCGGTGGACAGCCACTGCGGCTTCAAACAGCTCGGATCGCTGGGCTTGAAGCTGGCGATCCAGCCAAGGCAACGCCAAATTCTTCGCGCCGTGCTCAAGATGGTGGAAGCTTGCATCAAGCACACAGGCACCATCACCCACTTGAATGCTTCCGCATTGAGCAAGGGCCTTGTCCAGTTCAGCCTTTGCTGTGGCGTGAGATGCGGCGGCATTACGGGCAGCTTTGTGCGCTTGCTCAGATGCTTCGAGTGCCGCATCTTCTTTGGACTTTGCTTTCCGGTAGGCACCTTGTGCTTGCTCATGCGCGCGAGCAAGATGGGTATGTGCAGCTTCCCACTGCTTAGCGATGCTCGAACCAAACAGGCGCTTTAGGGCAAACAGTGCAGGACGCCCGCGCTCGTGTCGGCTCAGTGCTTCCCGGCTGTTTTCAAGCTGGCTCCTACTGTCGCTTGATGCCGCTTGCGCTGTCTGCCAAGTCTCCATAGCTACGGCAACACTTCGCTCAGCATCGGTCCTTTGCCGTGAGGCGTGTTGCTCGCGCTCCCGCAGAGAGGGTAGCGCGCCAAGCGCCTGTCGAAGCGACTCCAACTCTGTCAGGCGCACGCGCACTCGTGCTGAGCAGGTTCGGAACTGCTGCCTCGCTTGCTGCCAACGCGTCATTGCTTCAGCTGGATTTGAGGGGGCTTGGCAAAGCTCAGCTAGACCTTCGGGGTCGGATTCTTGGCGCGGCGTGACGCCGCTGACGCGTTCTAGGTAGGTCTTGAATGAAAGACGCGACTCAGTCCAAAACGCTTTCCGAAAGCGCGAGCGATTAGTCGCATTGCCTAAGACAGCTGCGGAAAGGCCCCAGGCATTTTTTCCAAGCAGTTGGGTTGCTAACGGCTCGAAGTAGCGAAGCGTGCTTTCGGAGGCAATAGATTTGAGCGCCGGGATTTCTTCGCTGACATTCTCGACCGCCTTGTTGTTCGAGCTTGCCACGACCATTTCAAAGCCGCGAAGCGATGGATCCGGCGCGAAAAGTTCTTGGGTCTCGCCCTTGATGCGTTTGCTCCATGCGGACTTGAAGGCCTTCTTGGGATCATCGAAGGCGCACATGGCCTCAGCCCGACGCGTCAGCTGGTCGGCCACGACATCGCGCAGTAGCGTGCTCTTGCCCGTGCCAGGCGGGCCATTGACGCCAAGCAGCGGGCTCGTCCTAGGCAATTGCGAGGCTAGGTTCACCGCTACTTGCTGTAAAAGCGCCGGACGCTGGTTAGGTGGAGTGACCCAGCGCCCAAGGGGCGCAATGGCAGGCGACAACGCTTGGTCAAGCGCTTGGGGGTCATGCAAAAGATCATGCCGCTCCGATGGCTTGGTCTGCCCCAAAAAGCGCGCCAATGCGGGCGGAAGCTTTTGACGCATCGCGCGATCCTTAGCTTGGGCTAGGTCGCGCAAGAAGAAGCTGTTCAGCAATAGCGGATCCGGGACGAGGCTGCTTCGAAAGCCTATATAGGCAGCCACAGCAAATTGTGGGCCTTGCACCAGATCGGCAGGAAGTCCGAGGGTTTGCACCAGCCAGGAGAAGGCCTTTTGGAGCGTGGCGTAAGCAATCGGAGTATCTGTCCCACTTGGATCGGGGCGAAGCTGTTTGGTCAGGCCCTCAATCAGGCGTCCTTCCTCCTGTGTCCAAGCAGCCAAGCGTTGCAATGAGCCGCTGAGTGCCACAGGCAATCCCCAGCCAAAAGCCGAGAGGGACACTGGCATGTCGCCAGCCAGCAGTCCGTCTTTGTCGACCAGGATCGACGCCAGAACGACTTCGCCCTTGATGTTGGGCGGATTGGGGCGTGCGTCTTGAAAGCGCGTCAGAAGCTTGCCGAAAGCAGGTTCAGCGGCAAGCGTTCCGAGGACGATGTGGAAGTAGACCTTGAAGTTTGGCTTGGAGCGCGCGGAGCCGCCATCCCAAGGCAGCCCTGGTCCAATCGAAACGATATTCTGCGCAATGTTGCTCGCAAGCTCTGCTCGGCGCTTGAAGGTCGTGGGTGAGAGCACTTCTAGAGCTGACCAAGCATCGAGGATGTCCGGAGCGCGATTGGTGTAGTTCACCGGTTTGGGTTCAGACGGCGGGATGTTGGTCCCAGGTGGATGCTCCGTCGTATTGTTCGTCTCAGGACGAGGACGGGGGCGCGTTGGCTCGGTTGGGGCGGCCGGTGGACCAGGCGGCGCCTGCTTGTGCGCGTTGTCAGCCCGTGCCTGTGCCCGGTAGCGATCCAAGGCATTGAGCACCTCGGTGCCAAGCTCCTTGGCACGCGGAGTTCGACGAAAGCCAAGTTCCTCCGCGAGTTCGGCAAGCGTGGCCTCGTCGGAAAGGGATGCAGCGTAAAGCTCTTCGAGCTGGTCGATGGATTTAGATAGATGCGGGCGGCTCATCCGTAGGCTTAGCTAAGTGGGCTACCTAGGCAGTGTAGGACAAGCTCTGGCGCTAGCAAGGCTTTGGAGGGAAAGTGCCTTGACGAAATGCCTAGCTGCCCTATCTTGACAAGAGGGGTAGATATGAAGAGACCATTCAGGCAAAAGATTAAGAAAGCCATCCAGTCCAATAGCGCAGCGGAAGCAGCCAAGCTTTGCCGAGCACAACCCGATGTCGATCAAGCTGCTCGCGAGGCCATCATGGAAGCGGTTGGACTTGATCAAGAGACCATCGCTGAACATCTATTGCCGCTATTGAAGCCCTCATGGCAGAGCGAGCCCTTGGTGACCGCCGCCAAATTTGGGAAGACTGAGCTTGTCCGAAAGCTCATCCCGTTTTGCGATGCTGAGGATGACGAGGCATTGGTGTGATACGCCCAGGGTTCCGTAGACACTCAAGACCCTCGTTGCGCGTAGCGCCGTTCAAACTCTACAGGA
>NZ_JZHZ01000008.1 GCF_000963005.1 Xanthomonas sp. GPE 39 | reverse complement strand
CTTCGTCGTCTTCTCAATGCTCATGCTTGGAAATGCAACGTCTCTACTTCAAAGTTCATAACACGCTCTAAGGTCGGGCCGGATACTTGTGAAGTCGTCAAATCGTATCGATTGCTCCGAGAACCATTTGAATGAATGTCCGTTCTGTAGTGCAAACAGAGTCTGTTCATCCGTATTGGTAGAGTCATCAGAGATAAATACATTTGTGAAAATGCGAAAAGTATTCTTATTAGCAGTCAAGTGCCCTAGCATCAACTTGACAAGGTCGTCATGCCGTACGCTGCGTGGCTTTCTTGGAAGTTCGACAACGGGAAGAGACTGACCAAGATGGCGAAAATGAGGGGAACCTTTTCGTCGAACGGCGACGACACTCGCGCCATGTTCATCGACGAGTGGCTCAGCACTCATTGCGTCATACTTCGCAGCTGTCTCAATTTCACTAGCCTGATACTCAGCCTTTGATAGAAGGCCAAATGCAGAGGGGGACTTTGGCATGCGGTGTGGGCCCTGACTGTTTCCACATCGTAATATCGTGTCATCGAAAAAGTAAAGTCACAGCCGGGCGGGGGCGGAGCCAAGACATGCTCCGCCAACAGTTGCGCATCTTATATTATCAGCTTCTATCGCTGTGTTCCAAGCCAGGATTTGTTCAAATAGCCAGTTGTCGTCCACTTCCCAGATGTGATCAACGAGCTGCGCGGCTCTTGCTCGGACTACGGCTCGCGGGATGCCCTGCACGTAGGGGCCGCAGACAACCATGTCTAAGTTTAGCGGCAGATCGTGAGCCCCTTGAGTCACGGCCCACCTAAGAAATTCGTCTCGCGCAAGGGGGCATGCCAAGGACCGCTTGACTACATTAACTAATGACTGACGTCTAAGGTGGGCTCGGGTCATTTGAACTTCTAGCCAATGGTGCAGGCATTCCAGGGATTCAAACCTCGGACTGCAATGCGCAGAGTTTGTTTTTTTAGGGTCCAATTACTGCCTTTTGGCGAATATTTGAATTTTACCTGAAGTCCGTAGTTTTCCAGTTTGGTTAAAAGTGGTGAGGTATGCATAAAATAGCAATAATATAAAGAGTTAATTTGTCAATCCTGGCGATAGCCAGGATTTTGGCCTACATAAGTCACTTCGAAATAGCCATGATGAAGTGGTGGATATTCTGGTTCGTCGAGCGAACTCAGATCATGTGCGGGGCCTGATCACAGACGGAGCAATTGAGACGCAGCTTGATAAGGCACTCGCCAGAGTCGATGCGGCCAAACAGCATCGAGAGCTTCAATCCAACGAGCGCAAGAGAGTGGCGCAGAGCGATGCGGCAGAGCCGGTGATGAAAAACTCATCCCGTAGCGTCCGCTTGTAGGACTCGCTCTGGACACTGAGAGCTGTTCATTGAAGGTCAGAAGGCGGCGGCGGCGTAGATCTCGCGCTCGTGGTTGCTTACCGCTAAAGTGCCCGATCTGTTGCGACTTGGCGCCAAGTCCAGGGCAGTCTCGAAAGGAATTGCTGTAGGTGTTCAGAGCTTTGGTGTTTTGGGTTGTCGTGCTCGCCACATGGTCAGTGGTAGCCGCAGAGTTGTTTGGGCGCACGACCGTCACGGATGGCGATACGCTCACTGTAGCGAAAAAGCACATCCGGCTATGGGGCATCGACGCCCCGGAGAGCACGCAGCAGTGCAGCACTCAGGATGGGCGCTCTTGGCCATGTGGTCGACGGTCCGCCGCCGCGCTGGATGGCTATCTGTTGGACAAGACCGTTAGTTGCGAACCCAAGGACACGGACCTCTATGGCCGGGTGGTCGCGGAGTGCTGCGTCCAGGGGCAGTCGGTCAACCGCTGGATGGTGCACTCGGGCTGGGCGGTCGCGTATCGGCAATACACCATAGCGTTTGTCGCTGACAAAGCTGACGCGCCAGCACCAGCGCAACCTCTGGCGGGGGGGGGGCTTTCAGATGCCAGCAGACTACCGACGCAGCAAACGAGACTAGGCGGCCCAGCAGGCTCAGGTGATCACGCCACCCGTGTTGGAGCGCATGTTCTGTAGCCCCGAGGAGGCTTTGCGGGCAGGGTGGCAGCCGCAAAGCGCTGACTGGGCTTTGTGAAGGAGGATCATTGAGCCGGTTGGTGTCCAAGCCTAGCTTGTGAAACACTTGTCTATCATTTCACCCTGGATACGGCGCGATGTCGGCGCAGGACAACATAATTTCGTGGCGCCAAGCGGCGCAAGTTTTGAGTCGCCCTGTGCTTGCCCAAGCTGCAAGGACAGGCGACGGCCGCTTCATCCGTAAGCTCCTGATCGACGCCGGTCTGCAGGTTGGCTCAGATCAAACGGTCGCTGAGTTGCTAGACCAGGTGTTGGATGGGCTTCGGCGGAACTATCGCTGCGAATATTTCTACAAAGCGACCATTGCCGATCGCATCGTGTTTGGGAAGCATAGTCCCCGAACGTCAAGCTTGCATGTCGAACTTCCTGTGGGGCGTTCGATTGTCGATTTAGCTGTTTTTAATGGAACATCTACGGCCTACGAAATCAAGACGGAGTTTGATAGTCATCGTCGATTGTCAACGCAGACCCCAGACTATTTGAAGGTGTTCGAGCGCGTTTATTTGGTGACGCATCCATCGATCAGTCCGAGCTATTTGCGTATGCTCGACGAACGAGTGGGCATTCTGACGCTTCAGTCAAATGGGTCCTTGCGGGAGATTAGACCACCAAATAGCTGTGGTGCCGATCTAGACAAAATATCGCTGTTTGGCATGCTTCGCAGCCAAGAGTATTGTCTAGCTTTGCAGCAGCAATTTGGTGCGCAGCCAGAAGTCCCGAATGGGCTTCGCTACGAGCACTATCGCCGTCTGTGGGAAATGCTGTCGATCGAGGAGGCGCATCGCATAGTCGTTGCGGCCATGCGGGGGCGTACCACCACAGAGTCGATGGCAACATTTGTCCGTGAGTTGCCCCGGAGTTGTCGAGTTCTCGGCTATGCCACACCTTTGTCTACCACTCAGCAAAAGCGCGTCTTGAACGCACTGCATGATCTGAGTTAGCCTTGATCAAGGACCGGCGCAGGGGGCGTCACTTGGGGAATAAGGATGTATGTTCCGTATCTGTATGGCCGCCGATCTGAGCTATTGGCGATTCGCACTTTGCTTGGCCACGCTGATCGAGATATGACACAGTGGCTTCCTGTTGTGGAGCCGGTCATCGCCCAAGTCAATGACCTTGCAAGGTGCATCAGTCTTTGCCAAGAAGCTAGCCAAAGTATTGGCGTCATCGTCAATCCGTACAGGCATCAGCTTCGGGACGAAGATGCGCTGTCAGCTTGGCAGAACCAGATCTGGAACAAACTCAATGAGGCACCCGCGATATTGCCGACCTTCCTGGCCGATGCGCGGGTCACACGATCTGGTCTTGAAGCATTCTTGGCGCGCTTTCCTGGTCGAGATTTAGCGGTGGTCGTCTGCGATGACCATTTGTCGCTTCGCGACGCCCAGTGGCTCAGCAGGCAGGCCCGCGTTCGTTGGTTCTTGATATTCACCGATCATGTCGGTTCTCAAACGATAGCGGCGCTACCAGCACCACGCACCATCTGGATGAAAGATTGCTTTATCAGTCAGGTGCGGAATGCCGACTATCAAGGAGCAGACTTTTTTACCGATCGCCATGCACTCTTCCAAGGACACGCTGCGGGGATCGGTGACTACCTTTGCTTGGGTAAGGCGTTTCAGGACGGAGGTGGACCGCCTGGGGCAGTTACTATTCATGCCGCTTACAAGGACCTGGCAAGTCAGCATGTTCGTATTGAACACTTCGTGTCTGATGATCAGATCCAGCTTCAAGTTGACACGGCGGTGAAGTTCTTGCAGGCGGCTAGTAAGCTTGTGAATCAGGTCCGTCGGCGGCCGAATGAATTCGGTTCAAATCCTGCATTGAGTAAGTTTGAACGACTGGTTCAAGAATCGCTTTTTCCTCAGCTCGCTGGTAGTAAGAAGCTGCAAATTATCCATCATATGTGTCTGATGATGGATGTCTTGCAGGGACGCTTATAGAGCGCCGCTCCTCATGCTAGATTCAGAGTGATGTTATCACGGTCAGGATGACAGATGCATTTGATGAATTTTCTCGCGACTTGTTATATGCGGTGGCAGGCAGCGTGACTTTGTTCTTTGATCAATTTTCCACTTGAAGCTATAGGTTAATCGGAAATTTACGCCCATAAAGGATTGGCCTTTTGAGCATGCTGATAGGGAATTCGTAATGGCAAGATTAGCTGAAAGTTCTGTTGCTTTTGCTTTGAGGGATTGGCAATGGGGGAGAGGGTTAATCAAGAAAAAGAGTAGAGGAATTTTCATCAGTCTGTCTGGAAATGCCGATAAGAAATTCGGCGATCTTAAAATTGGCCTGGGAGATAGGTTTTATCTTTTTGAAGTTAAGTCGACTTGGGATACGGTCGAAGAAGAGTGGCAGAGGCCGATTGTTAAAGGACGTAAGCATGCGCATCTTATGCTGCGCTCTGTGATTGAGGGGGTGGCGATCGAGGATCAAGAAGCAATTAATATTCTGAATATTTCGCTCATTGCGCATCACTTCGTCTACGCCGATGTCAACGGGCCTCGCCCTAGAGCGTGTTATGAACTTGAGGCTTTCGCGGCTATCGTAAGCGGATGAAGCCAGCACGCTCCTATCCG
>NZ_JZHZ01000003.1 GCF_000963005.1 Xanthomonas sp. GPE 39 | reverse complement strand
TGATACGCCCAGGGTTCCCTAGACATCTCAAGGCCATGGAAAATGGCTAATTCGGAGGTGTCCATGAGCAGCAAGCGGTATACGGATGAGTTCAAGATCGAAGCGGTCCGGCAAGTGACCGATCGTGGCTTCAAGGTGGCAGAGGTCGCCGAGCGGCTAGGGGTCACCACGCACAGTCTGTACGCCTGGCTGCGCAAGTTCGGCAAGCCCGGCGTCGTGCAGCGCGCCGAGGTGGACCAGAGCGCCGAGGTTCGGCAGCTGAAGGCCGAGTTGCGCCGAGTGACCGAGGAGCGCGACATCCTAAAAAAGGCCGCCGCGTACTTTGCCAAGGGGTAAAGGCAAAGTACGCCTTCATGCAGACCCATCGCGGGGAATTTAGGCTGTGCGCGATGTGCCGGGTGTTGCGGGTGAACCGGGCCGGTTACTACGCTTGGCTAAAGTCGCCCAAGAGTGAGCGCACCAAGGAAGACGAACGCCTGCTGGGGTTAATCAAGCACCAATGGCTGGCCAGTGGCAGTGTCTATGGGCATCGCAAGATCACCAAGGATCTGCGCGATCTGGCGGAGCGTTGCAGTCGCCATCGGGTGCATCGGTTGATGCGTGCGGAAGGGTTACGTGCGCAGGTGGGCTATGGGCGCAAACCCCGCTTCCATGGCGGGAGCGAGTGCGCCGCCGCAGCCAACCGGCTTGATCGGCAGTTCGATGTAACTGAGCCGGACACGGCCTGGGCGAGCGATTTCACCTTCATCCGCACGCATGAAGGCTGGATGTATCTGGCTGTGGTGATCGATCTGTTCTCCAGGCAGGTCGTCGGCTGGGCGATGCGCGATCGGGCCGATACCGAGTTGATCGTGCAGGCCCTGCTATCGGCAGTGTGGCGGCGCAAACCCGCATCTGGTTGCCTGATTCACTCGGACCAAGGATCGGTCTACACCAGCGATGACTGGCAGAGTTTCCTGGCATCCCATGGCCTGGTGTGCAGCATGAGTCGGCGCGGTAACTGCCATGACAACGCCCCGGTGGAGAGCTTCTTCGGCCTGCTCAAACGCGAGCGGATCAGGCGGCGGGTCTACCCCAGCAAGGACGCCGCGCGCGCCGAGGTGTTCGACTACATCGAGATGTTCTACAACCCAAAACGCCGTCATGGTTCAACCGGCGACCTGTCTCCTGTAGAGTTTGAACGGCGCTACGCGCAACGAGGGTCTTGAGTGTCTACGGAACCCTGGGCGTATCA
>NZ_JZHZ01000007.1:3451467-3517237 GCF_000963005.1 Xanthomonas sp. GPE 39 | reverse complement strand
CCCGCCCTATTCAAGTCAGAGCGCCCCGATGGCCACCAAGCGCACCTTCCAGCCCAGCAACCTCAAGCGTAAGCGCGACCATGGCTTCCGTGCCCGCATGGCGACCGCCGATGGCCGCAAGATCCTGGCCCGTCGTCGTGCCAAGGGCCGCAAGCGCCTGAGCGCTTGATTGCTTCGCCGCCCCAGGCGGCGCCTGCAATCGACCCGGTGAATTCTCTCGACCCGCGTAGGCGATTCCCTCGCACTGCGCGGGTTCGCACGTCTGCAGAATACCGCGTCGTGTTCGATACCGCGCGCCGCTGCTCCGAGCCGTTGATGAGCTTGCACTGGCGCAGCGTCACGCATCCGCCGCGACTTGGTCTGGCGGTCTCGCGCAAAGTCGACAAGCGTGCTGTCGTGCGTAACCGGATCAAGCGCGTGTTGCGCGAGGCCACGCGGCAATTGCTGCCGTGGCTGGCGCCAGGCGATTACGTCGTGGTTGCGCGCAGTGCCGCCGCGCAGGCCAGCGGTGAACAACTGCGTCAGGCGTATCTGCGTCTGTTGCGTCGCGCTGGTGCATTGCCGACCCCGACGGCGGACGGCACAATGCCGCCGCCCAATCGTTCTTCGTCCCCCACTTCCACGTCAGAAACCACTGACGGCTGAGCCGAGTTTGCCTGTCCGATGAACCAGACCCGTCTTTTCCTGATCTTCGCCTGGCTGATGGTGGCGACCCTGTTGTGGATGGAGTGGAGCAAAGAACACTCCTCTGCCGCTAGCGCGACCAGCAGTGCCGCCACGCCTGCGCTGCCGTCAGCGTCTGCGACTAGTGCTGGCAGTGCCGGTATGCCGCCGATACCGAGCGCCAACGTTCCCGGTGCAAGCTCTGTCCCAGGCACCACTGCCGAGACTGCAGCGCCAGCGGCGGGCGCGCCACGGGTGACGGTCACCACCGACGTGCTGCGCCTGACGATGGACGGTTTCAGCGTGCTCGATGCGGACCTGCTGATGTATCCGCAGACCCAGCAGTCCGGTAGTCCCCCGGTCCAGTTGTTGACCGAGGATGCGTTGCATCCGTATAGCGCCACCAGTGGTTGGGTCGGCGAACACAATTCGCCATATCCTAATCGTGGCGGCTTCCGTCCCGAACAGCCGGGCAAGGAGTATGTGCTGGCCAAGGGTCAGGACAGCCTGGAAGTGCCGTTTGTGTGGAATGGACCATCCGGGATCAGCATCCGTCGTGTTTATACCTTGCAGCGTGGTCACTACGCCTTGCAGGTGCGCGACGAGATCGTCAACCACGGCGACAAACCGTGGCAGGGCTATGTGTTCCGCAAGCTGAGCCGGGTACCGACCATCGTCAGCCGTGGCATGACCAATCCGGATTCCTTCAGCTTCAACGGTGCGACCTGGTTCAGTCCGCAGGATGGCTACCAGCGCCGGGCGTTCAAGGACTACTTGGCAGATGGTGCGCTCAACCAGACGATCTCCGGTGGCTGGATCGCGGTATTGCAGCATCACTTCTTCACCAGTTGGATTCCGCAAGCCGATCAGCAATCGGTGTACGTGCTTTCCAACGAAGGCCCGCTGCATGTGATCGAGGCGCGCGGCCCAGCTTTCGTCGTGGCCCCTGGCGCGCACGCGAGCACTGAAGCACGGTTGTGGGTCGGCCCGAAGCTGGTCAACCAGATCGCCAAAGAGCACGTGAAGGGACTGGACCGTGTGGTCGATTACAGCCGGTTCTCGCTGATGGCACTGCTCGGGCAGGGCCTGTTCTGGGTGCTCAGCCATCTGCACACCTTGCTCGGTAACTGGGGCTGGTCGATTGTTGGTCTGGTGCTGCTGCTGAAGTTGGTACTGTTCCCGTTGTCCTCGGCGCAATTCAAGAGCGCGGCGAAAATGCGCAAGTTCCAGCCGCGCTTGCAGCAGCTCAAGGAGCGCTACGGCGACGACAAGCAGAAACTCCAGGCCGCGACGATGGAGTTGTACAAGAAAGAGAAGATCAACCCGATGGGCGGTTGTTTGCCTGTTTTGATCCAGATGCCGATCTTCTTCGCCCTGTACTGGGTGCTGGTGGAATCGGTGGAATTGCGTCAGGCACCGTGGTTCGGCTGGATCCAGGATCTGACCGCGCGTGATCCGTACTTCATCCTGCCAGTGATCAACGCAGCGGTGATGTTGCTGACCCAGAAGCTGACTCCCACGCCTGGCATGGACCCGGCGCAAGCCAAGATGATGCAGTTCATGCCATTGGTGTTCGGTGTGATGATGGCGTTTGTGCCTTCGGGTCTGGTCTTGTACTGGGTCACCAACGGTTCGCTGGGTTTGCTGCAGCAGTGGTGGATGAACAAACATCATGGCGAAGCTGCGGCGAGCGTTAGCGTCAAGCCACCTGCCAAAGCCAAGAAGTAAGTTCGCAACGCCCGCCGTCAGGCGGGCAGTGCGCATCTGTGCAATTGCATCTGGTTTTTGTGTCGGCGCGATGTGTGCATCCAGCGGCAGGCGCTGCGCCTGTCGCCGCACGGAGACAAAAGATTCGCCATGTCGAGCTCTGCCAACGACACCATCGCCGCGATCGCCACCGCACCGGGAGCCGGCGGTGTCGGTGTGGTGCGTGTGTCCGGGCCAGCCGCTGGCCGCATTGCCGCTGGACTTGGGCTCGGCAAGCTGCAACCGCGTAACGCACGTTATGCGCGCTTTCGTGATGCGCAGGGCGATACCCTTGATGACGGCATCGCGCTGTGGTTCCCGGCGCCACGCAGTTTTACCGGCGAGGATGTGCTGGAATTACAGGCGCACGGTAGCCCGGTGTTGCTGCGGCAACTGGTCGCGCGTTGTTGCGAACTTGGTGCGCGCCCGGCACGCCCGGGCGAGTTCAGTGAACGCGCCTTCCTCAATCGCAAACTGGACCTGGCCCAGGCCGAGGCCATCGCTGATCTAATCGCCGCCACCGATCTGCGCGCGGCACGCGCGGCACGCAGATCCTTGGACGGTGTGTTTTCGCGTCGGGTCGAAGACCTGGCCGAGCAGGTGATCCGTCTGCGCCTGCATGTCGAAGCAGCGATCGACTTCGCCGACGAAGCACTGGAAACGCTAGGTGGTGCGCAGGTTCGCACCGGTCTGCAACAGGTGCGTGCGGACCTGGCGCAACTTCAGCTTGAGGCCGAGCGTGGCCGTCGTCTGCGCGACGGCCTGCACGCGGTGCTGGTGGGGCCGCCGAACGCCGGCAAGAGTTCCTTGCTCAATGCGTTGGCGGGTAGCGCCCGCGCCATCGTCACCGATATCGCTGGCACCACCCGTGACACCTTGCATGAAACCGTGCGCGTGGACGGGGTGGAGTTAACCCTGGTGGACACTGCCGGCTTGCGCGACGGCGGCGATGCGATCGAACGCGAAGGCATGCGCCGCGCTCGACAGGAACTACAACGTGCCGATCTGGCCTTGGTCGTACTCGATGCGCGAGATGCAGCCGTTGGCCGTGCCGCGGTTGCCGACGCCATTGCCGATGTGCCGCAGCGCCTATGGATCTACAACAAGTGCGATCTGCTGACCGAGGTGCCTGAAGCGTGCGCGGACAGTGTTTACCTTTCTGCCGCCACTGGCAGTGGCCTGGAACAATTGCATCTGCACCTGCGCGCAATCGCGGGTGCCACAGCAGGGGAGGGCAGTGAGGGCGAATTTTCCGCGCGCGCGCGCCACGTCGAGGCGTTACAGCGGTCCTGCATGCACGCGGCCGCGGCGATGGCCGAACTGGAACACGAACGTCTTGAACTGGCTGCCGAGGAATTACGCCTGACGCACGCCGCACTTGGCGAAATCGTCGGTACCTTCAGCGCCGACGATCTGCTCGGTCGAATCTTCTCCAGTTTCTGCATCGGGAAGTGAGATAAGTCCAGCGACATCCACGCATTTAAGTCTGCTCATGTCGCTGTAAAGGGCTATATCATGGAAGCAAGGAATGGAGAAATAACGTGGCGCTGAATCTCTCGAAAGCGGTAGTCGATTATTTACAGGCCAGGCCCGAGGAAAAATTCACTGCCAGGCAGATCGCCGAGTGGGTATTGGCTACTTTCCCTGCGCAGTGCCAGGAAAAACGCGCCAATAGCCGAGGCGACTACATCCAGTCCGATGCGGATTTGGTGCAGCAGCTTGTCGCGGAAATCAGCTCGCAACGGCCGCGCATGCAAACCAAGCATCCGGCGCTGAAAACCACCGAAGGACGACCGCGGAAGTATTACTACTCGGAGAAATCGGACAGTGCCGAGGTGGCCGCCGCCGAGGATGAGGGGACTTTGATAGTCGCAGATGTCGGTACTGCCAAGCTCGTTGAACACGCACTTTACCCTCTGCTTTCACACTATGTCCGGGAAGAGTTCGGTGTTTTTTCCAAACGCATCGACGAGAAGCGCTCATCGAACAAGCGAGGGCCGAATGGAAATCGATGGTTGTACCCGGACGTGGTCGGCATGGAAGACTTGGGTGTGGACTGGCACCAGGAGGTGCGGGACTGCGTGAAGCAGTATTCCGACAAGCGCACCAAACTTTGGTCGTTTGAGGTCAAGCTGCTGATCAACCGCTCCAATGTGCGGGAGTGCTTTTTCCAAGCCGTATCGAATTCCTCGTGGGGTAACTTCGGCTACTTGGTCGCGGCGGAAATCAGTGGGCAGGACACACTGAAAGAGTTAAGAATGCTCTTCGCGCCGCATGGTATTGGTTTCATCAAGTTGGATGTGGACAACCCGGTGGACAGCCAAGTGCTGATTCCCGCGCGTGAACGCGATGAAATTGATTGGGACATGGCGAACCGGTTAGCCACCGAAAATCGAGATTTTCTGGACTATATCAAGTTGGTCAAGCAGTTTTATCAGACTGGAGAGGTGCGTTCGAAGGACTGGGATATGCCCGAAGAAAAAACCTCAAGCCAGTAATGAGATGACGACATGACCAACTTGCAAGATCTAGGCTTGGCTTATTGCAACTCAGTGTTCGCGCTTCGCTAATTGTGCTTGATTAACCCGTAGCCATTGTTCGAATGGCTGCGGTGCCTGCCCGGTGAGCGCCTGGTAATCGCCAGTGACGTTGGCGACGCGGCCAGCAGCGGTATTGCTGTCGAACGAAGCGTAGATGCGCGCGACCGCCTCCGGCATGCCGGCGCCCACCATGCCTTGCACCAACCCTTCGACGGGTACCGGGACCACCTGGATCGGCACGCCCAGCGTGTCGCCCACCAGCGTGGCGATCTCGGTGGTGGTGTAGGCGCGGGTGCCGCTCAAGGTCAGCGTGCGCTTGTCTGTGCTGCCACTGGTCAAGGCGACCGCCGCCGCATGGGCCAGATCGTCGCGGGCAATGTGCGCGATGCCGCCGTCGCCGGCGGCGCTGTACCACTGGCCCGATGCCAGCACCGAGGGCAGGCTCATGAGCAGGTTCTCGAAATACCAATGGTTGCGCAATACGGTCCAGCCGCGCAGGGCGCTGGCGGTGATCGCGTCTTCGGTCCCGGCGTGGTCGGGGGCGAGCAGGAGCGGCGAATTGTAAGGCTCCGGGCAGGAGGTGTAGATCAGATGCGCCACGCCTGCACGTTCGGCGGCGGCGATCGCGGCCAGGTGCTGTTGCAGACGGTGGCCGGGGCGGTCCAGCGCATCGGTGCTGATCAACAGCACTCGGCTGGCATCGGCAAACGCGGCGTCCAATGAGCCGGGGGCGTCGAAATCACCCTGGCGTACCGCGACGCCGCGCGCCGCCCATGCGGCCAGGGTCTGTGGCCGGCGCGTCATTGCCACCACCCGCGATGGCGCGATGTGCAGCGTATCGAGCAGATGCGCCAACACGCGCTGGCCGAACTGGCCGCCAGCGCCGGTAACAAGCAGAGAATCGGACGATACGGACATGATGGAGTCTCCTGCTAACGGGGGAGCGAGGGCATCGGCAAGATGCCGCACAGTGGTCTGGAAAAGGAACCTGGTCTATCGTAGAGACCACTGCCATGTTGTAAAGACGGCACTTTTTCCGCCCCTGATTACCTTGAGGTCAGCACGAGCACCATGGACATTGCTTCAATGCAGGACGATGGCGCGATGGAGCCGCCGCTGAGTCAGCAACTGAACGACTATCGTCGCCAGGGCATGGCCATCGGTCAGTGTCCGGTACGCGACGTGCTGGCACAGATCGGTGACAAATGGAGCACCCTGTTCGTGATGCTGCTGGCCGAGCGCCCCCATCGTTTCGGCGAACTGCGTCGTGCGGTGCCCGACATCTCCCAGCGCATGCTGACCCAGACCCTGCGCGACCTGCAGCGCGAAGGGTTGGTTGCGCGCGAGCTGTTGCCGACCGTCGTACCGGGGGTGCGATACCAACTGACACCGCTCGGTCACTCCTTGAACGCGGCGCTACTGCCGCTGGTGCAGTGGGCCAAGACGCACCATGCGGCCGTGCGCGCCGCGCGTGTGCTGTTCGACGACGCGGCTAGCGCGCGTGTTGCCAGTGTGTCGCGCACTTGAGCCGATGTGCGCAAAGTGTTGAACGTGCCGGCTGCGCTTCAACATGACCCGGCCAGCCTGTTCAATCGTCTTGCGCGATGCTTGCGCAATAATTGATGCCATCGTGGCGTACCCGTACTGGTGCGCCAAACACCGCCGATAACGGTGCGTCGGCGAGCACGGCATCGGGTGTGCCATCGGCATAGACCTGGCCTTGGCGGAGCAGGATCACCCGCTCGATTTCCGGCACGATCTCTTCGATGTGATGGGTGACCAGCACCAGCGTGATGCCCTGAACGGCGAGTGCGCGCATTGTCGTTAGCAGCGCCTGACGCGCGACCAGATCCAGTCCGGTACTGGGCTCGTCCAGTAGCAGTGCTTGCGGCCGATTGACCAGGGCACGCGCGATCAGCACGCGGCGTGTCTCGCCCGCCGATAGTTCCGCGTATGGCCGCTCTAGCAAGGGCAGAGCTTGCACGGCTTGCAGTGCTTCGCGCGCGCGCTCCCGCATCGCCGCAGTCAGCTCGCGGTGCGAGGGCAGCACATGGCTGGCGAAGAACCCGGACAACACCGCACTCTCCACGTCCAAGCCGGGCATTGCGAGCAGGTGGCCACTCAGATCGCCGGTGACGATCCCCAATTGGTTGCGTAGCCGGTCTACCTGCCAGCGGCTCTGCCCCAGTACCCGCACAGCCGGCTCCTCGCCGATACGCGCTAAAGGATAGAGCTCGCGGGTAATCAGTTTGATGAGAGTCGATTTGCCGCAGCCGTTCGGGCCAAGCAGGGCGGTATGCTGGCCGAGCGCGATGCGTAGGCTCAAGGCATGCAGCACGCGAACCTGGCCGCGCACGACGCTGGCGCGGTCCAGCTCGATCAACGGTGGGCCTACTGGGACTTCGGGTGCTTCGGAAGGAGAGGCAGACATGGAACTGGGACCGTTGGATGATCGGAAACGTTCGGCGCGCCCATACCATACGCGAGGCCTGGATCAATGTGTGGTTTCAGCCGCATGCTGTGGCTTATTCACGTATCAGGTTGTCCTGTGGTCCGGAGGTTTAGTGATGTCCGATACAAAAGTTGATGTCCTCGCGAGCGGCTTGCTTGCTGAAAGCCGCCGTGCGCGGCGTTCTGCGTCCGTGCTTGTACTTGGACTGCTGCTCGCATTCGGCGGCAACGCCACCGCTCAGGTCAGCGATACCGCCAGCTACCTGCAACGCATGGACCGCGATGGCGATGGCCGGGTCAGCCTGGACGAATACCTGGATTGGATGAGCTACGCCTTCGATGCCCGCGATCTCGATCACGATGGCGTACTCAGCCCCGCCGAACTACCCGGTGGCCGTGGTCCACCGATCACCCGTGCGCAACACCTGGCAACGCTGACGGCGCGCTTCCACAAGCAGGACAGTAACGGCGACGGTTACCTCAGTGCCAAAGAATTGGTGGCACCCCCGCAGTGAGTGTGGTTGATTCAACTCTCGTCGTCGCTGTGTGGTAACGCGATGCAGCGCGACGATCGTGTCATGCGCGCGAACACCGGTCCATGGCATGGCATTTGAAACCGTTCAAAAAAACCTCAGTCGAACAGCGCCTGGATCGCGGCCAGGCCGGCGTTGGCACGCTCTTTTTTGCGCGCGGCATCGGCGACGGGGTCTGCACCATCGCGTTGCATCTCATCGGCCGGAATCTCGTCGAAGAAGCGACTAGGCTTGAGCCGGATGTGCTCGCCGAATTTGCGGGTCAGCATGCTGTAGCTCATCCACAATTGCTCCTTGGCACGGGTGATACCCACGTACAGCAGACGGCGTTCCTCCTGCAGGTTGCCTTCTTCGAGGCTGACCTCGTGCGGTAGCACGCCGTCTTCGCAGCCGACGATGAACACGTAGCGGAATTCCAGGCCCTTGGAGGCGTGCATGGTCATCATGCGCACCTGATTGCCGCCGTCGTCCTTGTCGTTGCGCGACAGCAATGCCAACTGTGCGGCCAGGTCGCCGACACTGGCGCCGCGCGGGCCGCCTTCGAACCACTTGGCCAGTTCCTCCAGATTGCCACGGCGACGCTGGAAGCTGGCGTCGTCCTTGCACTGGTTGCGCAGTTCGCGGATCAAACCGGATTGCTCGGCGAGCTGGCGTACCACGTCGGCCGAGGAGATGGTGGTCGAAGCCGCGCGCAGCTCGTGCAGAATATCCACGAAATCGCTCAGTCCATTGGCCGCACGTGGCGGCAACTGTTGCAAGGCACCGACCGATGCAGCCGCGCGCGACATCGGCAGATGTTTGGCCGCCGCCAACTCGGCCAACTTGGCTAGCGAGGTCGCCCCGACCTCGCGCTTGGGGGCCTGCACCGCGCGCAGGAACGCGGCATCGTCATCGGGATTGACCATAAGACGCAGCCACGCCAGCACGTCTTTGACTTCCTGCCGTTCCAAAAACGCGGTGCCGCCGCTGATGTGATACGGCACAGCGGCCATCTGCAACGCTTTCTCCAGCGGCCGCGACTGAAAATTTCCCCGGAACAAGATGCAGAAGTCGCTCCACGGCACTTGCTTGGCGGTCCCCAGATACGCGATCTCGGCGGCGACCTTCTCCGCTTCGTGGTCACTGTCGCGGCATTCCCACACACGGATGCGCTCACCGTCGGCCTGGTCGCTCCACAAGGTCTTCAGGTGTTCATGCGGGTTGTGTGCGATCAGCGCATTGGCTGCGCGCAGCACGCGGTTGGAACAGCGATAGTTTTGTTCCAGCTTGATGATCTGCAGCGTCGGGTAGTCCCGGCCCATCTGCATCAGGTTTTCCGGATTGGCGCCGCGCCAGGCGTAGATGCTCTGGTCGTCGTCACCCACGCAGGTGAAATTGCCGCGCGGACCGGCCAACATTTTCAACAAACGGTATTGCGCATCGTTGGTGTCCTGACTCTCGTCCACCAACAGATAGCCGATGCGCTCGCGCCAGGCCATCACGATGTCTTCGTTGCCCTCCAGTACCTGCACGGGGAGCCGGATCAAATCGTCGAAGTCCACCGCGTTGAACGTCGTCAGCCGTGCCTGATAGCGTGCGTACAGGCTGGCTGCTTCCTGTTCGCGGTTGCTGCGTGCCGCGGCCATCGCCTGTTCCGGCGATAGCCCGGCATTTTTGGCACGCGAGATCAGATTCTTGGCATCGTCGACGGCATCGGGCTTGGCGCCGGGCATCAGATCCTTGATCTGCGCGGCGGCATCGTCGGCATCGAAGATCGAGAAACCGCGTTTCAGGCCCACCGCGGCATGCTCGATCTGCAGGAACTTCAGTCCCAGCGCGTGGAAGGTGCAGATGGTCAGGCCGTCGGCGGCATCGTTGCGGATACGCTTGGCCACGCGTTCGCGCATTTCCTTGGCGGATTTATTGGTGAAGGTGATCGCGGCGATGCGCTTGGCCGGGTAGCGCCCGCTCGCGATCAGGTGCGCGATCTTTTCCACGATCACCCGAGTCTTGCCGCTGCCGGCGCCAGCCAGCACCAACAGCGGTCCCTCATCATGCAGGACCGCGGCGCGTTGGGGAGGATTGAGACCTTGCATAGAAATTTCCCTTGAGCGCGTATTGTAACGGGCGCCGGCCTGCGTCACCGCCTGCATCGTCGCGCGCTGGCTGAACCGGTTTCCAGTGCTAGCTGGTGCATGGAATGCGCCGCGTCCGCGCTAGAATCCAAGACATGGCAAAACTGTATTTCTACTATTCGGCGATGAATGCCGGAAAGACCACGACGCTGCTGCAGTCGGCGCACAACTACCGCGAACGCGGCATGCGCACGGTCATTCTCACCCCAAGGCTGGACCATCGGGCCGGCAGTGGCGTGGTCGCCTCGCGCATCGGCCTGCGTGCCGATGGCAAGGGCTTTGCGAACGAGACTAACCTGCTGTCCTTGATCGAAACCGACATCGCCAGCCATGGCACGCTGCATTGCGTGCTGGTGGACGAAGCCCAGTTCCTCAACCGCGCCCAGGTCTGGCAACTCAGCGAGGTGGTGGACCGGCTGCGAATCCCAGTGTTGTGTTATGGCCTGCGCACAGATTTTCGTGGCGAACTGTTCGAAGGTAGCCAGTCCTTGTTGGCCTGGGCGGACGAGTTGCAGGAAATCAAGACCATCTGCCACAGCGGTAGCAAGGCGACCATGACTGTGCGTGTGGACGACAATGGCCGCGCGGTACAGGATGGGCCACAGGTGGAAATCGGCGGCAACGAACGCTACGTGTCGGTGAGCCGTGCCGAGTTCAAAAAGATCATGCGTGGCGAGGACCGCATCGATCCGCTGCAGATCGCGCCGTCGCGATCATTCTGATCATAAGCGGCCAGGCAACAGCAACAGCGCACAATACGCCAGTTTTCCTGCGGATCTCTATGCCATGAGTTATGGATGCGCATGCGCCAGATGTGTGTAGAATCGCTCCCACCACACTCATAGGAAGAGAAAAATGCAATCCTGGAAGAGAGGGGTACAACCGTTCAACGCAATGGTTCTTAGCAGCGCGGTATTGGCCTGCGCACTTTTGCTTGCCTCGCCCGGCGCATTTGCTGCGGCCACGACAGAGCGCACATTCGACGATATTCCGGCACAGGTGCTGACCGATGGCTTCCTCGAAGCGCACCTGGATCTGTTCTATCGCCGTGCAGGCATCCGCGCCGACAAAAAGGGCGACTATGCTGAGGCTAAGAAACAGTATCAGTTGGCTGCCCGCTACGCCGACAAGCCATCGCAGGCGCGGTTGGGCGAGATGTATTGGCAAGGCCAGGGCGTGGCGTCCGATCATGCAATGGGATTCTTGTGGATGGCATTGGCCTCCGAGCGCGGCTACGAGGCTTTCAGTGCGCGCAAGATGGAATACTGGAACCAGCTCACGCCGGAAGAGCGCAAACGCGCGACCGACCTCGACAAGCAGATGCTTGCCGAATATGGCGATCAAGTAGCCAAGCCGCGCCAGGAGGCTGTCCTGCGCCGTGAAGCAATGAGCAGCACCGGCAGCCTGCTCGGTCATTCCGGTGCTGGTGCCTTGTCGATCAACGGCCCGCGCGGTGGCAGCATCGATCCAGAAGTGTTCTACGCCAAACAGTTCTGGGAGCCGTCGGCATACTGGAAACTACAGGATCGGGTCTGGGACGGGCGCACGCCAGGTCGCGTCGATATTGGCGACGTCGAAGACATCAGCCAGAAAAGCGCCTCGCCACCGGCACCGAGTAAACCCTGAGGCGGTTGCGTCGCCATTGGCCGCGCGTTTGCACGCGCGGCACCTCAGCCTCCACATTGCTTCGCCCTCCTGTCGTGTGAGGAGGGCGACTTCAGCCGCGACCACCAGTGCGTCAGCGCAAACGACGATCCGCACGTTGTTTTGTGTAATGCCTTTCCTCGTGCCGGATCAATACAGCTTGCGCTCGGCGGCAGGCGGCGGTGTCCATTGGTACAACCAGGTTTCGGTTAGCGTGCTGCTGCCACTGCGCAGGAACAGGCGAATATCGATCTGCTCGGTACCGTCATCCGGCGGTACGACATCGAACATCGCGCGATAGCCGGCGATCTCGTGCAGCGGTCTGGCCGATACGATTTCGCTGCGACCTCGGCTGAGCTGCAATACGGCTTCGACCTTGGCGTCTTTTTCTTTGCCGAGCTTGGCTAGTTCGCCACCGGCGAAATCCACGGCAAAACGCCAGGAAAAATACTGGCGCTTCTGCCCCGCGACCCCACCCAGGCCGGTACGGCTGGCAACGCAATGCGCCAACGACGAGGATGCCGGCGGCTGCGCACCCCAGTACAGGCGGTAGCCGAACAGCAGTTCCTGGCCTGGTTGAGGTTTGTCCTGCGGATTCCAGAACGCGACGATGTTGTCGAAGGTCTCATCGACTGTCGGAATTTCCACCAGTTGCACGGAACCCTTACCCCAGCCGTGCTTCGGTTCCACCCACAGGCATGGACGTTTCTCGTAAAAAACCCCATCGTCCTGGTAGTGATCGAAATTGCGGTCGCGCTGCAGCAGGCCAAAACCGCGCGGGTTCTGGTCCACAAACATGTTGAAGCGCAGATGCGGTGGATTGCACAACGGCCGCCAGATCCACTCACCAACACCTGTCCACATGGCTAGACCGTCGGTGTCGTGGATTTCCGGGCGCCAATCCCAATCCATGCGGCGATCGTTCTCGGCGGTCTGATACATGCTGGTGCAAGGCCCCAATCCCATCCGTTCGATGGTCTTGCGCGGATACAACGCGGTGTCGATATCCATCAGCAACACATCGCCGTTGGTGATCGCGAAACGGTATGCACCAGCCACGCTGGGCGAATCCAGCAGCGCGTACACCACCACCGTATTCGAATTGGCCTTGGGTTGCTCCAGCCAATACGCGATGAAATCGGGAAATTCTTCCGGCGTGCCGGTCCCGGTATTGATTGCCAGACCGCGTGCGGACTGGCCGTACTGGCCTTCCTTACCCACTGCGCGGAAATAACTGGCACCGAGGAACGCAGCGAAATCGCGCTCGGTGTCCTGCTTGGTATTGAGACGGAAACCAGCAAAACCCAGGTCATTGGGCAACGATTTGCCTTTTAGGCCACTGCGGCCGTAATCGAACGCCGCGCTATCGTAGGCCAGTTGCTGCGCCTGCCCATCGACCAGGTCGAACATCTGCACCGGGGTTTTGAAGTACAGCCCCAGATGGAAAAACTTGACCTGAAATTTTGGGCCTTGCTCTGCCGCCCACAACGCATGGTCCTGGCGGTAGCGGATCGATTGATACTGGTCCCAATTCAACGCCGCCATTGACGCCGGTAGTGCCCGTTGATGGCTCTGGTATGGCGCGTTGGCGATGGCCTGGGCATGGCCCTTGAGCCAGGCATAGTCGAATGCTTGCGGCTTGCCCAGGCGGCGCAGGCCAACGGCATCAGCGGCCTGTCCCAACATCGGCATCGCTGGCAAACCCATGGCGGCGAAGGCGGCGGCGGCATTTTTGAGAAAATTGCGTCGTTGCATGAGCCTGGTCGATAAGCCAAGGAGAGACGTCCATCATAAGGTCATCGCCTCCTTAGCACCTCACCACGGTTTAACCTGAGCGTGCGGGTGCTGCGCATCGTCACCGAAGCCTGCGCATGCGCAGCAAGCTCGCCGCAGCATGGTTTCCGGATCGGCACCGCGAGTGCTGCTTCGCTAGGTTGCTGCGTGAGCGTGACCGTCAGTACCAACGTCGCCTCAGCGCTGGCAGTGCCCGCACCAGACGCTGGCGCGCTGGCCGATGCTGGCATGTCGCAGAAGACGTCCGCAGCGCTTGCAGGGTTCACCCTCGCGACCGTAGACCGACAACTCCTGTTCGAAATACCCCGGCGCGCCATCTGGACTGATGAAGTCGCGTAGCGTCGTTCCGCCGCGCTGGATCGCGTAACCAAGAATCGCCTTGGCCGCCTCGGCCAGGCGCGCGTAGCGTGCGCGCGACACCTCGCCGGCGGCGCGTAATGGACTGATGCCCGCCTGAAACAGACTCTCGGCGGCATAGATGTTGCCGACGCCGACCACGATGCGTTGATCCATCAAGAACGTTTTGACCGGTGCCTTGCGGCCGCGACTGAGCTGGAAGAGATAATCACCATCGAACGCATCCGATAGCGGTTCTGGCCCCAATTCGGCGAGCAGTGGATGCAACGTATCAGGCGCTTGCCACAGCAAACAGCCGAACCGACGTGGATCGTTGAAGCGCAGCACACGGCCATCCTCCAGGCTGATATCCACATGATCGTGCGTGCGCGCTGGCGTATCACCGGGCAGCACGCGCAGGCTTCCGGACATGCCTAGGTGCAAGAGCGCACTACCTGCTGCGGTTTCCAGCAACAAATATTTGGCTCGGCGATGGATACCGACGATACGTTGTCCCGGCAACTGCTGCGTGACCTCCGGCGGGATCGGCCAACGCAGATCCGGTCGCCGCAGAATCACGCCGTGGATGCGCCGGCCTGCCAAATGCGGTTCCAGGCCGCGCCGGGTGGTTTCGACTTCGGGGAGTTCAGGCATGAGCGTGCGGGTTGGGCAAGCGATGAAGAGACATTATCCGGGCACTGTAGCACCGGAGGTTTCGAAGTGAACGTACCGCATAGGCTCTGGGCGAGTGATTTCATGTTTATTCGTACACACGATGTCTGAATATATCTAGCGGTTGTGCTCGACTTTTTTCGAGGCAAGTCGTCGCCTGGGCGATGTGTGATCGCGCCGATACCGACTTCGTCTTTCAGGCTCTCAAATCACCGGGCGATTCACCCCTCGCCTGACACCCGCCCACACGATACTTTGGTATAGCGCAGACATGCTGATGTGCATGCGCAGATGCCTCACGCATGCTGGTGCACCTCTGCCTGGCATGCCAGACTTTCCGTCTCGCAACGCAGCGTGACGCGGGCCGTCAGCCACAGGTCGTAAGCCCCCATTCGTCGGCAATGCGTCATCTGACATGGCCGCTGTTGCGGCCACTTTCTTTCAGCCCACCGGAGATCGCCATGGACCCCGACCCGCATCGACGCGGCGCCATCGCCGCACTCCGCTCGCATTCTTTTCGCCTGGTAATAGCCTTGCGCTGACCCGGAAGACGCCCGTTGCCGTAGTGGTCGCGGTGTCCTTGCCGGCTATGCGCCGCAAGGAGGTCGTCATGTTCCTGTTCTTCTCCCGTCGTTTCCGCCTGCAACGCGGATTGCAGCGCGCTCTGCGCGCGGCCGTCGCCATGCGTCGCACCGAGGCGCTGCGCTATCTGCTGGCCGCACATGGCCCGCGCGCTTTCGCCAAGGCCATGTCCGCACAGTCCGCGCGGGTGCTGGCCGATGCGTTGTCGCTGCTGCCGCTCGATGATCGCATCCGTGTCCGTGCGCGCTTGTCGCATGCGGCGCAACGTCGCCTGCATGCGATCGGTGTATCCACTGTGACGTCGAAATGGAGTCACGCGGCGTTGGCCTGGTGGCCTTGTGCATCGCTCCTGCGTCGCAACTGAACCTCGCAGCGCCATCGCTGCTGATCGTATCTCGTCAGTCTCTCTTCCCACGCCAGATCGCCATGCGGCGCTGGCTCTTGCCATGGTGAGTGCCGTTTCAATGTATTGCTCTCGTGTTTTGTTGCTCATCGCGTGCGTGGTTCCGTTGCTCGCCGCCTGCCACGCGCATCCGCAGGCGGCGGACAGTGCCTCTGCCGTGTTGCGTCGTGGCACGCAATTGCGCGTTCCACCACAATCGCCGTTGCGCGGCGCGCTGCGCATCGGCACCGTGGTACGACGCCCGATGACGCCGACCATCCAAACGCCTGGGGTAGTGGAAGCGCTGCCGGAACGGCTGGTGAAACTGGTGGCGCCGGTCAGTGGACGCATCGTCAACCTGGCGCATGGACTCGGCGACTCGGTGAAAGCCGGCGAGCCGTTGTTCGTGATCGACTCGGTCGATCTGGCCAATGCCTATGCCGAGGATGGCAAGGCGCAGTCGGCGCTGCGCCAGGCGCAACGTGAGGCGCAGCGGCAACAGGCTTTGCTGAGTGGCGACGTCGCCACCAAGAAAGATGCCGAGGCGGCGCAACTGGATCTGGCCCAGGCACAGGATCAGGCGCGTGCCGCACGCGAACGTCTGGCTCAGCTTGGCGTCGATCCGCTGGCCACTTCGCACCGGCGCTATGCGATGCGCTCGCCGATCAATGGCCGCATCAGCGATATTGCCGTGTCGTTGGGCGGTTACTGGAACGACACCACGGCGACGGCGATGACGGTCGCCGACATCTCCAAAGTCTGGGTGAATGCTCAGGTGACTGAGCGCGATATCGGCCAGGTGTTTATTGGACAGCACGCGCAGATTCATGTCGATGCTTACCCGGATACGGCATTCGAGGGCACGGTCCAGCACATCGCCGATCTGCTCGATACCGATACCCGCACATTGACCGTGCGCATTGCCATCGACAATCGCGATGGTCGCCTCAAACCAGGCATGTTCGTGCGTGTCGGCTTGGCGGCGCGGTCGCGCTCGGCGCTGCTGGTGCCGACGACCGCTTTGATCCAGTCCGGGTTGACGACGCGGGTGTACGTGGAGACGGCGCCGTTCGTTTACGTCTCGCGTGTGGTGACCACTGGCGCAACGCTGGGCAGCGACACCGAGATGATGACCGGCCTGACCCAGGGCGAGCGCGTGGTGATCGGCAATGGAGCGCTGCTCGATGATTAAATCCATCGTCAGCGTCTGTTTCCAGCGGCGCGGCATCGTTTGGTTGGTGTTTCTGGCGGTCGCGCTCTATGGAGCGTGGAGTTGGACGCAATTGCCTTTGGAAGCCTATCCGGACATCGCCGACGTCACCTCGCAAGTGGTCACCCAGGTTCCGGGGCTGGCGGCGGAGGAGGTGGAGCAGCAGATCACCGTGCCATTGGAGCGCGCTTTGCTGGGCACGCCCGGCATGGAGGTGCTGCGCTCGCGCAGCGTGTTCGGCCTGTCGCTGATTACGGTGGTGTTCGCCGATGGCACGGATGGTTACTTCGCCCGGCAACGCCTGCAGGAGCGGCTCAACGAGGTCACGCTGCCCTACAACGCCGCGCCTGGCCTGGACGCCTACACCTCGCCGACGGGCGAGATTTATCGCTATACGCTGGAGTCGAAGACCCGCAGCCTGCGCGAGCTATCCGAATTGCAGACCTGGACGGTTATTCCACGGCTGAAGAAAGTGCCTGGCGTGGTCGATGTCAGCAACTTCGGCGGCCTCACCACGCAATTCATGCTGGAGCTGGACCCGCAACGTCTCACCCAATACGGCTTGAGCCTGCAGCAGGTCAAGGATGCGATCAACGCCAACAATGCCAATGGCGGTGGCAGCGTGATCGATCGCGGCGAGCAAAGCTACGTGGTGCGTGGGGTTGGCCTGCTGCATTCGCTGGAAGACATGGGCGCTGTCGCGGTGACAACGCGCAATGGCGTGCCGGTGTTGGTACGGCAACTGGGCACGTTGCGCTACGGCAATGTCGAGCGTCGCGGCATTCTCGGTAAGGACGCCAATCCCGACACCATCGAAGGCATCGTGTTGCTGCTCAAGGACGCCAACCCTTCGGCAGTGCTGGACGGCGTGCATGCGGCGGTTGCCGAACTCAATGCTTCGCTGTTGCCCAAGGACGTGAAAGTGGTGGCCTACCTGGACCGCACCGCCCTGATCGATGCCACGCTGCACACGGTTGGCTCGACCCTGGTCGAGGGCATGCTGTTGGTCAGCGTGGTGTTGTTGCTGTTTCTCGGTAGTCCGCGCGCGGCCGCCATCGTGGCCTTGACCGTGCCGCTTTCGCTGCTGATCGCCTTCGTGTTTATGCATCACCTGAAGATTCCAGCCAACTTGCTATCGCTGGGCGCCATCGATTTCGGCATCCTGGTCGATGGTGCGGTGGTGTTGGTGGAGAACATCCTGCGCCAACGCGAGGCCGATCCGTCGCGGCCGTTACAGCCGCAGGACGCCATCGCGGCAACCTTGCAGGTGGCGCGGCCGATCTTCTTCGGCATGGGCGTCATCATCTGCGCCTACCTGCCGCTGTTCGCGTTGCAGCGCATCGAGTACAAGCTGTTTTCGCCGATGGCCTATGCGGTCGGCGCGGCCTTGCTCGGTGCGCTGGTCGTGGCGTTGACGTTGATCCCGGCACTGGCCTGGCTTGCCTTCCGCCGTCCGCGTCCGGTGGCGCACAACCGCGTATTGCAAGCGCTGACAGATGCCTACGGGCGCTTGCTGGCGCGCAGTGTCGGCGGCAGGCGTTGGCTGCTGGTCAGTTGCGCTGGTGCGTTGTTGGCGTTGGGCCTGCTGGGCGGCAGCATCGGCCGCGACTTCCTGCCGTATCTGGACGAAGGCTCGCTGTGGTTGCAGGTGCAGATGCCGCCGGGAATCACCCTGGACAAAGCCGCGACGATGGCCAATGCGTTACGGCGTGCCACGCTGGCGTTTCCGGAAGTCAGTTACATGGTGACTCAGACCGGACGTAACGATGACGGCACCGATTACTGGACACCATCGCACATCGAGGCCAGCGTCGGCTTGCGCCCGTATGCGCAGTGGCGGCCCGGGCTGGACAAGCAGAGTCTGATCGCCGCGCTCGCCGCGCGTTATGCGCGCATGCCCGGTTACACCATCGGCTTCATGCAGCCGATGATCGACGGTGTCCAGGATAAGTTGTCCGGCGCGCACGGCGATCTGACGGTGAAGGTGTTCGGCGACGACGTGACCCAGGCGCGGCAGATCGCCGAGCGGATCGCCGGGACGCTACGCACGGTGCCGGGTGCGGCGGACGTGACGGTGGATGTGGAGCCACCGCTGCCGAACTTGAAGATCGAAATCGACCGTGCCGCCGCCGCGCGCTACGGCATCAATGCCACCGACATCGCCGATCTGATCGCCACCGGTATCGGCGGTAGTCCAATCGGCCAACTCTACGTCGGTGAACGCAGCTACGCGATGACCGTGCGCTTTGCAGCGGCCACGCGCGACACCGTGCAGACGATCGGCACGTTGATGCTGACCACGCCCAGCGGCGCCAAGTTGCCGCTGTCGGCGGTGGCGCATCTGCGCACGGTGTCGGGCGAGAGCGTGATCGTGCGCGAAATGGCCCGACGCAACATCGTGGTGCGGTTGAACGTGCGCGGTCGTGATTTATCCGGATTCCTGCAGCAGGCGCGCGGCGCGATCGCGCAGCAGGTGCGGTTCGATCACCAGCGCTTCCAGGTAGTGTGGGGCGGTCAGTTCGAAAACCTGGAACGCGCCCAGGCACGCCTGCTGGTGATCGCGCCGATGACCCTGGGCATCATGTTCCTGCTGTTGTTCGCCAGCTTCGGCAACCTGCGTCAGCCGTTGCTGGTGTTGGCCGCGGTGCCGTTGGCGATGCTCGGCGGGCTGGCCGCATTGCACCTGCGCGGGATGACCTTGAACGTGTCCAGCGCGGTTGGTTTCATCGCCTTGTTCGGCGTGGCCGTGCTCAATGCGGTGCTGTTGCTGGCGCAGATCAACCGCTTGCGTAACGAGGAAGGCAAGCCGCTGCGCGAGGCAGTGATCGAAGGCGCGCGCAGCCGCATGCGGCCCGTGCTGACCACCGCCACCGTGGCCGCGTTGGGGCTGACCCCGGCGATGTTGGCGACTGGCCTGGGTAGCGATGTGCAGCGTCCCTTGGCGACGGTGGTGGTCGGTGGACTGGTCACCGCCACTGTGCTGACCCTGCTGTTGCTGCCGTCGTTGTATCACTTCATCGAAAGCATGGCCGCCGCCCGCGCACAGCGTGCTGCGGTGAGCGCAGGAGATGCCTCATGAGCACTTGCCGCATCGCGCCCGCGTTGCTGTCCCTGGCCCTGCTTGGCGGTTGCCGGGTGGGTCCGGATTTCGTGCGCCCGCCGCTGCCGAACGTGGACCGCTACACTGCCGCGCCGTTGCCGCCGCAGACCGTCGCGGCAGCGGACCCGGCGGGTGCCGCGCAACACTTGTTGCCAGGTGAAGCGGTGCCGGCACGTTGGTGGAGCGCGTTCGCCTCGCCCGCGCTGGACACGCTGGTGGACGCCGCACTGCAAGCCAATCCGGATCTGCAGGCGGCCGACGCCGCATTGCGCGTGGCGAACGAAACCGCAGCGGCGCAGCTCGGTACTCTGGTGCCGGCGGTCGATCTGCAAGTCAGCCCGCAGCGCCAGCGGCAGGCGGGCAGTAGCCCATACACCTTGCACACCGCGCAGGTGAACGTGAGTTACGTGCTGGACGTGTTCGGCGGCAATCGCCGGCAACACGAGGCACTGGCGGCGCAGGCACAGGTGCAGGGTTTTCAACGTCAGGCCGCGTACATGAGCCTGACCAGCAATGTCGTTGCCACCGCGATCCAGGAAGCCGGCTTGCGTGCGCAGATCGATGCGGCGCAGGCGCAGATCGCGCTGGCGCAGCGGCTGCGCGTGTTGTTCGCGCGTCAGTACGCCGCCGGTCAGGCCAGCGGTGCCGATCTGGCCGCGCAGGATGCGGCGCTGGCCCAAGCGCAGGCCGTCTTGCCGCCGCTGCAGCAGCAACTGGCGCAGCAGCGCGCCCGGCTCGCGGTTTTGGCCGGGCGGCCGCCCAGCCAGGACATCGCGCAACGCTTCACGTTGGAATCGCTGCACTTGCCGAGCGCGCTGCCGTTGAGCGTGCCGGCGCAGGTACTGGAGCGCCGCGCTGACGTCGCGGCGGCGCAAGCGCAATTGCATGCGGCTTGCGCACAGATCGGTGTTGCCACCGCCGCGCGTCTTCCCAGCCTGTCGCTGAACTGGAACATCGGCAGTTCCGCCGCAGAAGTGCAGCATCTGTTCGAGGGTGCCAGCGCGCAGTGGTTGCTCGGTGCCGACTTGATCGCCCCGCTGTTCCATGGTGGCAGCCTGCGTCACCAGCAGCGCGCTGCCGTGGCCGCCTACGATCAAGCCAAGGCCCAGTACCGCAGCGTGGTGCTGACCGCACTGCAGGACACCGCCAATACCTTGCAGGCGTTGCTGAGCGATGCGCAGACGTTGCAGGCCGCGGTCGCGGCGCGCACCGCCGCCGCGCGCAGCTTGGCGTTGGCGCAGCGTCAGCACGCGCTGGGTGCTGGCAGCGGCCTGCAGGTGTTGCAGGCCGAACAGGTCGAGCAACAAGCGCTGGCTGCGCTGGTGCAGGCGCAGACCCAGCGCTATGCCGACACCGTTGCGCTGTTCCAGGCGCTGGGCGGCGCGCCCCCGGTGGCCGACGATCCAGCGCCGCAGACCGCCGCGCGTTGAATCACGCACACCTAGCGCTGCAGATGCCACACCAACCCGGCATCATAGGCATCCCGGAACTGCCCATTTCTTATCCCGGAGCCATCATGATCGATCCTCTCGTCCTGCGGAATGCGCCCTGATGGAAGCGCTGCGCCTGTTCAATCCCGGCTCTTTGCTGGATACCTTGGTGAGCCTGTCGGCCGCGTTCGTGCTCGGCGCGATCATCGGCTTCGAGCGCCAGGTGCGTCAGCGCACCGCCGGGTTGCGCACCAATACCCTGGTCGCGGTCGGCGCGGCGATTTTCGTCTCCCTTGGCGACCGCTTGTTCGAGATCCACGGTGGCCCCCAGGGCGCGGTGCAGGTGGTGGCGTATGTGGTTTCGGGGATCGGCTTTCTCGGTGCCGGGGCGATCATGAAAGAGGGCGCTAACGTCACCGGGCTCAATACAGCGGCCACCTTGTGGGGTTCGGGCGCGGTCGGTGCCTGTGCCGGTGCCGGGCTGATTGCCGAAGCGGTGCTGGCGGCGGCCTTCGTGTTGCTCAGCAATACCTTGCTGCGACCGATGGTGAACCGGATCAACCGGCATCCGTTGAAAGAATCCTCGGTCGAAGCCACCTACATGTTCTATGCGATCTGTGCGCGCGAGGTACATGGCGAGGTGCGCGAACGCTTGATCGAATTGCTGGAGGAGGCCCATTACCCGGCGCGCGAAGTGGAACAGCATCCGTTCGGACACGAGGACGTGGAGATTGCCGCGACCTTGTACGCCACTGCGGTGCGCGCCGAGGAATTGGACGCGGTGGTCCAGCGCCTGGAAGGTGAGCGCGGTGTCCAACAGGCGTTCTGGAACGCCGGTGCCGAAGGCTGAGCAGCCGTGTCCGCGTCCGCTCCTTCAACCTTGCCGTGGTGCCGATGATCGCGTGTTTCAAGCCATTGCCGATCCACCGTCGCCTGCTCGGTCTGGCCGCGCTGAGCGTAGTGTTGGCGGTGATCTTCTTCGCCGACACGGTCACCGATTATGCGGTGGCCGCACCGCTGTTCTACACCGTGGCAATCCTCGGTGCGGCGCGGTTGCTGGCGCCGGCCGGGCTGGCACTGCTGGCTGGCACCTGTGTGGTGCTGATTGTGCTCAGCTTCCATCTGACCCATGCCGGTGCCTACCGCGTCGGCGTCATCAATTCGGCCATCAGTATCGTGGTGGTGGCGGTGACCGCCTCCATCGCAATGCAGATGGAACACGCCAAGGCCGCCGCGCATGCGGCGCAGGCGCAATTGCTGCGGTTGGCGCGCGTGCGTAGCTTGGGCAACCTGACCGCGTCGATCGCGCACGAGGTCAACCAACCGCTGGCGGCGATTGTCACCAGCGGTCATGCCTGCCAGCGCTGGCTCGACCAGCAGCCGCCAAATCTGGACAAGGCGCGCGCGGCGTTGATGCGCATCCTCGCCGATGCCGAGCGTGCCGGCGAGGTGATCGCGCGGGTGCGCAGCCTGACCAAGGGCGAAGCGCCGCAAAAGCGCGCTTTCGACCTCAATGCCGCCGTTGCCGAAGTGCTGGCGCTATCGCATGGCGAACTGGAGCGTAATGCGGTCACGGTGCAAACCGAGTTGGCCACCGCGCTGCCGCTGGTTTCGGCCGATCCGGTGCAAATCCAGCAAGTGATCGGCAACCTGCTGCTCAACGCGGTCGAGGCGATGGCGGCCACGCCGCCGGCACAGCGCACGCTGCGCATCGTCACCGAACGCGAGGATGCCCGCACGGTACGGCTGAGCGTGGCCGATGCCGGCGAGGGCCTGTCGGCGCAAGCGCAGGCGCATCTGTTCGATGCGTTCTGGACCACCAAACAAGGCGGCATCGGCATCGGTTTGAGTATCAGCCGCAGCATCGTCGAAGCTGGCGGCGGACGGATCTGGGCCGAGCCGGGCCGCCTGCGTGGCGCGGTGTTCTGCGTGTGTCTGCCCGCTGCTGCGAGCGGAGCGCGATCATGAGCGCCGCCGCGCCGCGTCCGGTGGTGTACCTGATCGACGACGACGCCTCGATCCGCGCCGCCCTGGAAGACCTGTTCGCCTCGGTGGACTTGCAGGTGCATGCGTTCGCCTCCACGCGCGATTTTCTGGCGCATCCGCAGGCCGATGCACCGGCCTGCCTGGTGCTGGACATCCGCATGCCCGGGCAGGGCGGCATGGAGTTCCATCGGCACATGCGCGAGGCGGGACTGGCATTGCCGACGATCTTCATCACCGGCCATGGCGACATCCCGATGAGCGTGGAGGCGATGAAAAACGGGGCGATCGAATTCCTGACCAAACCGTTCCGCGATCAGGAGCTGCTCGATGCAATCGAACACGGCATCGCCCGCGACCGCGCGCGGCGCGACGCCGAAGCCGCGCAAGCCGAGTTGCGCGCGCGCTGGGCGCGGTTGACGGCCGGCGAGCAGGACGTGGTGCAACTGGTGGTGCAGGGCTTGTTGAACAAGCAGGTGGCATCGCGGTTGCAACTCAGCGAGATCACCGTGAAAGTGCGGCGTGGCCATGCCATGCGCAAATTGCAAGTTGGCTCGTTGGCGGAACTGGTACGGCTGGCCGAGCGGCTGGGGTTGTAGACGTACAGTACGCGGTGTCATCTGGCATCCTAATACTGCACGGTGTTCGCCGATACTTCCCCCTGTTTCGTCGCTCTCGAGGTCTACATGTCGTTCCTGTTCCGGCGCAAATCATTCGATATGGTCACCGTCCACGAAGCCGGACGCCGACTGGTCCCAACCCTGCGCTGGCCGCATCTGGTGGCACTGGGCATCGGCGCGATTGTCGGTACCGGCATCTACACTTTGATCGGGGTCGGTGCGCAATTGGCTGGGCCGGCAGTGCTGGTGTCGTTCGCGGTGGCCGGTGCGATCTGCGCCTGCGCCGCGTTGGCTTATGCGGAGATGGCCACGCTGATGCCGGCCGCTGGCAGTGCCTACACCTATAGCTACGTTGCGCTCGGCGAGAGCATCGCCTGGGTGGTGGGGTGGAGCCTGATTCTGGAATATTCGCTGGTGGTCAGCACGGTGGCGGTTGGGTGGTCCGGCTATTTCGTCGGCTTCCTGCATTGGGCCAGCGCGCAGTGGGGCGTGGATCTGACCTTGCCGGCTGCGCTCGTCGCCGGGCCGCACGCCGGCGGCATCGTCAACCTGCCGGCGGTACTGATTACCTTTGCGGTGGCTGGCCTGCTGATGGCGGGCACCAAGGAGAGCGCGACGCTCAACGCGGTGCTGGTGACGCTGAAGCTGATTGCCTTGGGCATTTTCGTGGCGGCGGCGCTGCCGGCGTTCAACAGTCACAACCTGCAGCCGTTCATGCCCTATGGTTTTCCCAAAACGGTCGGGGCCGATGGCGTTGCGCATGGGGTGATGGCGGCGGCGGCGATCATTTTCTTCGCCTTCTATGGGTTCGATGCGATCTCCACCGCTGCCGAAGAGACCATAAATCCCAAGCGCGACTTGGCGATTGGCATCGTCGGCTCGATGATCGGCTGCACCCTGATCTACATGCTGGTGGCATTGGCGGCCATCGGTGCCATGCGTTACAGCGTGTTCGGCGCGAGCGCCGAGCCACTGGCGTTGATTTTGCGTGAGCTGGGTCAGGTCAAGGCGGCGGCGGCCATCGGTGTGGTCGCGGTGATCGCGCTGCCGACGGTGTTGCTGGCATTCCTGTACGGGCAGAGCAGGATCTTCTTCGTGATGTCGCGCGATGGCCTGCTGCCGCGCGGCCTGTCCAAGGTCAATCCGCGGACTGGCACGCCAGTGGCGACGACGCTCTTCACCGCCGTGCTGGTTGCGGCGCTGGCCGGGGTGGCGCGGCTGGATGAAATCGCCGCGTTGGCCAATGCCGGCACCCTGGCCGCGTTCATCGCCGTGGCGGCGTGCATGTTGGTGCTGCGCGTGCGCGAACCTGGGCGTGCACGTAGCTTCCGCACGCCGCTGCCGTGGGTAGTCGGGCCGCTGGCGATTGGCGGCTGTGTGTATTTGTTCTGTAGTTTGCCGCAGACCACGCAGGTGTGGTTCATGTGCTGGAATGCGCTCGGCTTGGTCGCCTACCTGCTATATGGCCACCGCAACAGCCAATTGCAGCCCGCGCAGATGCGCTCGTAACCGCGTTGCCCGATGGTGGTGTTCGCTGCGTTGTTCAGGCGTTCGCCAGTGCCGTCGCCGGCGAACGCGCCCACACCTGCGGCGGCGCTTTGCAGTAGTGGGCGATGAACTGCGCTTGCGATGGCATTTGCGCCACGCTGCGTTCGATTGGCGCACGGATCGCGGCGAGGAAGCGTTGCAGTTCCTGCTCCGGTAGTGCGCGCGCCAGTGGATGATGCGCGTTAGGCATGACGCCTTGGCCGAGCAGCACGTAGGCCCACGAATCTCCACGGAACAGTTCATCGGCACCCTGCCAGACGTGCGCGCGTGTGCGCCAGGCGTCCAGGCGCTGCTGCAACGACGCTGGCAATGGCATCTGCCGGCAGGCGCGCCACATCGGTTCCTCGCGCCGGGTCGCGTGGTAATGCAGGATCACGAAATCGCGCACGTGCTCCATCTCGGCGCGGCTGGCCGCGTTGTACAGCGTCTCCAGCGACGGAGCGATGCCGTCGCTGGGAAACAGCGCCAGCAGACGCATCACCGCCGTGATGGTCAGATGGATGCTGGTGGATTCCAATGGTTCGATGAAGCCGCTGGCCAGGCCCAGCGCGATCACGTTCTTGTTCCAGGTCTTGTGCCGGCGACCTGTGCGGAACGGCACCAGTGATGGTTCTTTCAATGTCGGTGCGGCGACGTCGCGCAGTAACTGCGCACGCGCCGCGTCGTCGGACAGGTGTGCGCTGGAATACACCAGTCCGCAACCGACGCGATGCTGTAGCGGAATCTGCCAACGCCAACCAGCGCCATGGGCGATGGTGCGGGTATACGGCACCGGTGGTGCCACGGCCTCGGTCTGCACCGCGACCGCGCGATCGCAGGGCAACCAGTGGCTCCAGTCTTCGTAGCCGCTGTGCAGGGTTTGCTCGATCAGCAGACCGCGAAAGCCGGTGCAGTCGATGAACAGATCGCCGTCGATCACTTGCCCGTCTTCCAGTTGCAACGCGGTGATCGCACCGTTCTGCGGATGCTGCCGCACCTGGCAGATCTTGCCTTCCACGCGGCGTAGCCCATTTTGCTCGGCGTGTGCGCGCAACAGCCGCGCATACAGGCCGGCATCGAGGTGATAGGCGTAATTGAGCGGCGATGACGCTTCGCGTGCGAAGCGATCCGCGCGTGCCGCCACGCTTTCCAGGCAGTAATCGCCCAGTTCCGAATGCAGGCCACGCCGCTGCGCCTCCAGCCAGAAGTGGTGGAAGGCGCAGACCAGCGTGCTCTGCCCGGTGATCCCGAACGGGTGCATGTAGCGCTCGCCCGCTTGCCCCCAGTGCTCGAAGGAAATCGATAACTTGAAGGTGCCGGCGACCGCACGCAGGAATTGCTGCTCGTCGATCTGTAAGAAGCGGTGGAACTGACGCAGCGGCGGCAGCGTGGCTTCGCCGACGCCGATGGTGCCGATCTGTTCGGATTCGATCAGGGTGATGTCGAGCATGTCGCGAAACTGATGCGCCAGCGCACAGCCGGCGATCCACCCCGCAGTGCCGCCGCCGGCGATCACCACCTTGCGTATCTGGGTCATTGCGATTTCTCTTCCGTCATCGTGATGTGCGCTGACCAGGGACGTTGGATGTCAGCGGTTGAGCCGGGACAGCAACATGGCGCGCAATTGCCGCCCCTGCACCTCGTCGATCGGCCCAAGCACCTGCCGTGCCTGCGCCGGCAGATGCGCGCCGGCCCGCTCGGCCGCGCCGAACACGTAGTAATCGAACAACGCACGCCAGGCCGCCTTCTCCGTCGGTGGCCGGTCGCGCAGCGCCCATAGCGCATGCTGCAACGCCGGCATCGGTGCCGGCAACTGCGCCGGTGCTTGGCTCCACCAGTAGTTCACGAGCACGTTGAACGACGCCAATGCTTGCACATGGTGCCACCACAGTGCTGGCAGGAACAGCGCATCGCCAGGTTCCAGCACTGCACTGCGGGCATGGGTCAAAGCCTCGCGAAAACGCGGGTAACGAACGAAATCCGGCGCGGCGAAGTCGACCACGCTGATCGCCTGACCACCGGGATTGAGTTCCAGCGGCCCCGGGTACAGGTTCTCGATCTGCTCCGGGGGAAACACCGTGAAACGGCGCCGTCCAACAGCGCAGCAGGCCAGATTGTGCGGCACGTCGTAGTGGCAACTGGCAGTGATCCGGTTGCCGATCCAGATGTTCGGTTGCGCGACGATGCCATGCGCGGCGAAGTCCACCGCGTTGCTGGCGCACAGCCCCGGCAAGTGCGCGTCCATCGGCAGTGAGGCCAGGTAATAGGCCGGTGGCTGCGCCGCGTCCAGATGCGTGGCGATGGCCTCCAGCAATCCATGCAGGTCCTCGTGCCTGACCTGGAAGTTCAACGCGGTGAAGTCAGCGTTGTAGAACGGTCGGCCACAAATTTCTGGACCGCCATAGGAATACGCCAGCACCTGCGGGGTGGCATGCGCGCGCAGCAACGCCATCGCCGCATGCGCCCCGTGCAGACCTGCCTGGACTAAGCTCCAGTCACGCGTCAGACCGCGCAGCACCACGGGTTCGCCGGCATCGCACAACGCTTGTAGCGGCAGTGCGTCGGCGCGGCAATCGGTACGTTCGGCAATCGGTGTCAGCATGCGCTGCGGCAACGCGTTCATCCTGCGGCCATGGCGCTGCCTTGCTGCAAGCGACGCTGTTTCTCGGCCATCAGCCAGCGCATGGCCTGCAGCGATGCCAGGATCAGGTAGGCGCCTTCCAGATAGCCGGCGCGATGCAGGCCGTGCAATGCGGCGGCATCCAGCGCGGCCAGGCGTTCGCGGTCGATGCCATACAAGCCGGCCAGATTCACCGCGTGTGCGCTGTCCAGTTGGACGTCGATGCGTAGCGGCTGGATCAGGCCCAGTGCATCGAAGGCGGCGAACATCGCATCGCTGCCTTCCACGCCATCGTGGATGCCACGCAGCACGCTGACGATGTGCTCCAGGTAGGCACTGTGTCCGCCCTGCGGCAGAAAGATCGATTCGCCTTCGCTGCGGCTGATTCGCGGATGTTCCAGATCGACATGGATCACCGGTTCGCGTCGCGCGATGCCGTCTTCGCGCCGTTCTTGAAAGCCGATCAGGAACGGACCCTTGGCGATGGCTCCGGGCAGGTACGCCGCGTTCCAGCGCTCGTCTTGCAGGAACAGATTTTCCTGTGCTTCGAAGCCCAGCAGCGCTACCGCGTGGAAACCACTGCCGCTGGCATTTTTACGCAGGAAAATTGGATATTCGCGTTGCAGGTCGGCGAACTCGGTCGGAAATGCCTGCACCATCCCGATGGCGTCGCCGAACGCGGCGCCAAAGCGCAGGATCACGCGCAGATCCTGATGGGTCACATTGTTGAGCAGTTCGAATCGGGCCATCGATGTTCTAGCTTGGCGTTAACCCTGCCGGTGTCGCTCAAAAGGTATAACGGACACCCACCGTGTAGCGCGGGCTTTGGTCGATGAGCTTGATGATCTGCTTTTGCGAACGCCCATGCCAGCGGACATCCTCGCTGGTGAGGTTGATTCCTTCAAAGCCGATCGACAGCTTGTCGGTGATCGCGTAACTCACGCTCAGGTCCAGTTGCTTGTACGGTTCGACGTAATACGGGTTGCGGTTGGAGCCGTCCTGGTTGGCGGCGATCAGGTACTTGTCGCGCCAGTTCCAGGCCAGGCGCGCGGTCCAGCCGTGTTTTTCGTACATCAGCATGGCATTGGCGGTGTTGCTGAGGCCGAGCAATGCGAATTGGTCGCGGTCCAGCACGGTATTGTTGAAGCCGACATCGCCCTTGACGATGGTGTAGTTGGCATAGACGCCGAAGCCGGTGTCGCCGAAGAAGTACTGCCCGCCCAGTTCCCAACCGTGGATATGCGCCTTGTTCTGGTTGACCGGGCGTGAGACATCGAATTCGTACAATGGATCGTTGGCCTGGCCGACCAGGTCGTAGGCGTTCTCCAGCGCCAGGCTTTGCGCCGAACTGCCGTTGTAGGCGGCTAATCCGCCTGTCTTCGCCGCATTGCGCAACAACGCCACGGTGGAGAAGAGCGAGGTGTCATTGGCCGAACACGCCGAAGTGGCGTCGCCACCGGCGGCGGCGACCTGCGCTGCACAGGCACCGCTGCGCAGGAACGCCAGCGCAGTCTGCGCGTCCGGGCCGGAGGTGGGATCGCGCAGCCCGTACAAGTTTTCGCGGTTGACGCTGGTGCCGATGAAGTTGGACACGCGCTTGTCCCAGAACGTCATCGAGACATAGCTGGTATCGGCGAAATACCACTCCAGCGCCAAGTCCACGTTGTTGGATTTCAACGGGTCCAGGCTGGGGTTTTGCGCGCTGCCGGCGGCACGCGTGGAGGGATTGATGAGGACCGAGCCGCTCGGAGTGCCAGGCGTCGGCCCAGGCACCAGGTTGTTGTATGGCGCACGCGCGATGCTTTGGCCGAACGAAGCGCGGCCCTTCAGCGCATCGGTGAAGTTGATGCTGAAGTCCAGATTCGGCAGCACGTAGCTGTAGCTGTGCTTCTCGCTGAAGGGTTGCACGTCGCTGGAACGCAGCAACTGGAAATCGTTGTTGGATTGCCACTCCAGCGCCACCGGCGTGGCGACCATGGCTGTGGCGACGACATCGGTTTTTTCGTAACGCACGCCGACGCGGGTATTGGTGCTCATGTTGCCGAGATGGCCGTCCAATTCCACTTGCATGTACGCGGCACGGGTTTTCTCGGTGACCTGATTGTCGGTGCTGAAGTGGTTGTTGTAGCGCGTACCCACACCGTAGGCATTGGCGCCCCACTGCGCCAATTGGTCGGCGTTGCCGCGCCAGGCGCTGGAGGCAATGCCGGCGGTATTGAAATCGTTGAACAGGCCGGTGATGCTCACCGGCTGCAACAGCGCCACCATGCCGGGTTCGTTGCCGGCATTGGACACGCTCCAATCGCCCAAGCCGGCGTAACTGTCGCTGATGCGCCGATGCGTGGTGGTCTTGGCGTCGTCCACGCCGAACTGGAAACGGCCGTTGTCGAAATCCCACTGACCATCGACGCGTCCTTCCTTCACCTCGGTCACTTGGCTCTGGTAATAGATACGCAGCACTTGCGAGCCCAGTTCGGCGGGCGTGAACGGCTGGTTGACCACCCCGTTGGTGCCGGCCAGCGAATCGGCCGCGCTCGGATACCACGTGCGGGTCCCGATCGGCAGGCCGTTGTTGAAGCGCAGTTCCTGCGCCCATTGCCCACCGCATTGCGGGCCGTTGCTGCAGTTGTTGGTGCCGGCGAAGCTGAAGTAGGTGGCGCTGCCGCCGGTGAGTGGGTCGTTGGGCAGGCTCTGGCTTTTGGAGTCGTGCGCATCGAAGGTCAAGCGCAGGCGGTCGGCGGCCTGCCAATCGGCGTTGAAACCAAGTGAGCCCAGTTTGTATTTCTGCATGCTGCGCTCTTGTTCCATGCCGAAGTCCTTTGCACCGTCGGGCACATCGCGCAGATACACCGGGGTGGCCACCGCCTGACCGGTGTCGAAGGTCAAATCGGTGAAGCTGTTGGCACGCTGCAGCCACATGCCCTGTTCGCCGCGGTTCTCGGTGATCTTGTTGGTCGAGTAGGTGTAGTCCAGGGTCAGGGTCAGGCTATCGGTCGGTGCGAACTGCAGCACGGCCTGGCCGTTGAGGCGTTCGCGCTCGAAATCGGCGAAGGCATAGCGCACGTCGTTGGGCATGCCGTAGAGCTGGCCGATCTGCGGGGCGTTCTGTACGTTCGCGCCCGGCCGCAGCGCCGGTTCGTTGCCAGTCCAGCGCTGGATGTTCCAGGCGTTCTCGGTCGACTGCACCGAGCCGCCGCGTCGCTTCTGGTAACTGCCGCTCAGGCCGATTCCCCAGGTCTTGTCCGGGTTGGTGTAGCTGAAGATGCCGGACAACTCCGGGGTGAGCTTGTGGGTGAACGGCTGTGAAGTGTCGTAGGCCGCCTTGACGCCGGCGCTGGCGACGGTGCCCTGATGATTGAATGGCCGGTCGGTGAGGATATTGATGGTGGCGCCGATACCGCCGCTCGGCGCGTTGGCGCGGCTGGTCTTGTAGACCTCCAGGCCGCTGATCGCTTCGGAAGCCAGTTGGGCGAAGTTGAACGCGCGGGTGCCGCCATCCACACCACCGATCGGCGCTGCGCCGGGCGCGCCGAACGCATCGGCACCGGGAATCTGACGTCCGTTGAGGGTCACGGTATTGAACTGTGGCCCGAAACCACGCGCAGTGACCTGGGCACCTTCGCCATCGCGGCGTTCGATCGAGATGCCGGTGATGCGCTGCAACGATTCGGCCAGGTTGGTATCGGGAAACTTGCCGATGTCCTCGGCGCTGATCGCATCGACCACGCCGACGTTGTCGCGCTTGATCCCCATCGACTGATTCAGACTGTTGCGCATGCCGGTGACGCTGACCGTGTCGAGCGTGGTGGCATTGGCGGGCGGGGTGGTTGTTTCTGCGGCCGGTGTCTGCGCGGCCTGCTGCGCGAATGCCGGATTGATCACCAGCACACCGCCGATGAAGGTGAACATGGCGCTGGAGCGGAACTTCTTCAACGGCTGACGCATTTGAATGTCCTCGGTGCTGGAGTCGAACGAGCAAGGCCAAGTGCGGCGATGGCCCGTATCGCGGCTGTCACTGGTACGCGACGCGCATTGCCCGACATGCCTGCGTGTGCATCCCCTTACTGTCCATTGCTGGATGGCGCCTTCCCCCGAAGCGCAGCGTGCGCATCACGCGCACGCTTGCAACACGAACGCCACGCGAGCCGTCCGTTCCTGCCGATCACAACGTACCGCTCGGCGCACAGCCGAAAGTGATAGCGCTATCAAAGGATGCGGCAAACTTAATCTTTCATCTCGATGCTTGTCACACTGCGCCGCAACAAAGCACGCAATGACATCCGATAGCTGTGATACAAGCCACGTTGTAAGCGTTATCAGGTGTTGGGCACGGTGATTCCACGTGTGCGCCCTGGCAATCGAATGCGCGACTACCTCGGCCTGGATTGCTGCCGCCGGTATGGCGCGGGGTGTCGATTCGGCGCGCATCGGCGCGCGCTGCTCTGGCTGGAAATGCCAGCCATCTTCTGCGGTGAGCGACACACTTGGTGTCGCCGCTCACCGATCAGACCGACCCATTGGATCAGTCCAGCACCCGGCAGAACACCGCCTTGAGGTAGCGCGATTCCTGCACGTGCGCCATGAACGGATGGTCGGCGCCAGCGCCGGCGACCTTCAGGATCTGTATGGTACGCCCGGAGAAATACGCGGCGCGGCGCAGCATGTCCAAGAACTCGTGCTCGGCGACTAGCCCGGTGCAAGAGAACGTGGCAAACAATCCGCCTGGGGCGACCACACCCAGAGCCAGCTTATTCATGTCCAGATATTTCTTCAGCGCCGGGATCACCTGGTCGCGGTCGCGGGTCATCTTGGCCGGGTCCAGGATCACCACGTCGTATTGGTCGCCGCGTGCGGCGGCGTCGCGCAGGTAAGGGAAGATGTCGGCCTGCACGAACTTGGGACGCACCTCGTTGAGCCGCGCATTGCCCTTGGCGATTTCGATCACATCCTGGTCGATGTCCACGCCGACCACCTCGGCCGCCCCGCGTACCTGCGCGTACACCGCGAAACCGCCAGTGTTGCAGCACAGATCGAGCACGCGCTTGCCTTGCACCTGCTGGCTCAGCCACTGGCGGTTCTCGCGCTGGTCGGCAAAGAAGCCGGTCTTGTGCGCGCCGGCCGGATCGGCACGGAAGCGCACGCCGTACTCGCTGATGATCGCCGGCTCCGGGCGCTCGCCGCTGCTGGAGACGGGGCGGTAATCGAAGCTCTCCTGCTTCTGCACATGCTCCTCGGCGAAGCTATAAAACCGCGCGCCAGGAAACTGCGCGCGCAGCGCGGCATAGATCCACTCGCGGTGGCGGAACATGCCGGCGCTGAAGAACTCCACCACGAGCAGATCGCCATAGCGGTCCACCACCAGCCCGGACAAGCCGTCGCCCTCGGCGTGCACCACTCGCCAGGCGTCGCTGACCGCGTCGAGCTTGAGTACCTCGCGGCGCAGCGCCACCGCGCCGGCGATCTTGCGCGCGAACCAGTGTTCGTCGATGGCGATGTCCGGATCGGTTTCGAGAATGCGCACGGCGATGCGCGAATGTCCATTGTAGAAACCGCGACCGATCCACACGCCGTCCACCCCGACTACGTCCACCAGCGCCCCCGGCTTGGGTTTGGCGGCGGGTTTTTCGACCAGTTTCTGGAAGATCCACGGATGACTGGAACGCCAGGCGTTCTTGAGGCGGACAATAGGCAGAGACGTATTCATGAACGATATTGTAGCCGCCCGGATTGACCTCGTTGGCTGGCTGCGGCAAGAATGCAGGCAGAAGGGGAGTAGCTCCCAACGTTGTCGCCGTCAATTCGAGCCTGCGGGCTCCGGTGCAACGGCAGCCGGATCGCCGGCTGCGAGCGAGACCTTCGCCGCTGCGGCGAAGGCATTCCCTGGACGACATCGTCGTCTCCGTCCGGAACGCTGACGCCATCACGGCCCCGAGTTTCCCTGTTCACTGACGGAAAATTCCCAATGCAAACGATAGGCAACGTGTGGTTGTGGAGCGGTTTCGCGACCGTGGTGGTCGTGGCGCTGCTGGTGGACCTGGTGCTGATGCGCCACGGTGGCCCGCACAAGGTCACGTTCAAGGAGGCGTTATGGTGGAGTCTGGGCTGGATCGCCCTGGCCATGGCGTTCAATGCCGGACTGTGGTGGTACCTGCGCGAGACGATCGACCCGACCACCGGCAATAGCCGTGCGCTGGAGTTTCTGACCGGCTATCTGGTTGAAAAATCGCTGGCGGTCGACAACATTTTCGTGTTCCTGATGCTCATGGGCTACTTCGCGGTGCCGGAGGAACAGCGTCAGCGCGTGTTGGTCATCGGCGTGCTCGGCGCGATCGTACTGCGCGTGGCGATGATCTTCGCCGGCTCGGTCTTGCTGAGCAAATTCCACTGGTTGCTGTACGTGTTCGGTGCGTTCTTGCTGCTGACCGGCATCAAGATGTGGTATTCGGCGGGCAAGCAACCAGACCTAGAAGCCAACCCGGTGCTGCGCTTCATGCGCAAACACCTGCGTCTGACCACGCAGTACCACGGTAACGCGCTGAGTCTGACCCAGGAAGGCAAGCGCTGGTTCACCCCGTTGTTCGCGGTGCTGATCCTGATCGCCATCACCGATGTGATCTTCGCGGTGGACAGCATCCCGGCGATCTTTGCGATCACCACCGACCCGTTCATCGTGCTGACCTCCAACGTGTTCGCGGTGTTGGGCCTGCGCGCGATGTTCTTTCTGCTGGCCGGCATGGCCGAGCGCTTCCACCTGCTGCCTTATGGTCTGGCAATCGTATTGGTGTTTATCGGCATCAAGATGTTGATCATCGACCTGTACAAGATTCCGGTATGGGTGTCGCTGAGCGCGGTAGTGGGGGTGATGAGTGCCACCGTGGTGCTGAGTCTGCTGCGTCCGCCCAAGTTGGCGCATTGAGTCTGTCAGCCGCAGGCTAGACTGGGTGCCGACTTCCGCCAAGGACTTGCAGACATGCCTCAGTGGTACTTTTTGACCGGCAGCGAACAGGCTCGCTCCGGGCCGTTCGACACCGCCGCTGCCATCGCGTTCGCGCGCAATCACCCCAACGCCCTGGCCTGGTGCCAGGGCCAGAGCAATTGGCAGCCGGTGGAGCGGATCGACGCCCTGCGCGACAGCGGCACCAGCGGCATGCCGCCGGAGTTGCCACCGCTGCCTGGCGGCGGATCCGATGCCATCGACTACCGCATCGTCGGCCACGAGATGCAGTTCGTGGAGATCGAACTGGACCCCGGCGAAAGCGCGGTGGCCGAAGCCGGCGCGCTGATGTTCAAGGACACCGCCGTGCAGATGGATACCGTGTTCGGCGATGGCTCCGCCAACCAAGGCGGGCTGATGGGCAAATTGCTCTCGGCAGGCAAACGCCTGGTGACGGGCGCGACCCTGTTCACCACCGTGTTCACCCACCAGGGTCACGGCAAGGCCAAGGTCGCCTTCGCCGCGCCGTATCCCGGCACGGTGTTGGCGATGAAGCTGGATCAGCACGGCGGTTGCTTGATTTGCCAAAAGGACAGCTTCCTGGCTGGTGCGCGCGGGGTGTCGCTGGGGATCCACTTTCAACGCAAGATCATGACCGGCCTGTTCGGCGGCGAAGGCTTCGTCATGCAGAAGCTGGAGGGCGATGGTTGGGTGTTCGTGCATGCCGGTGGTTGCGTGGTCGAACGCGAATTGGCCGCTGGCGAGCGCGTGGAAGTGGATACCGGCTGCGTGGTCGCTTTCCATGCCACGGTGGACATGGACGTGCGTGCGGTCAGCGGGATCAAGAGCATGCTCTTCGGCGGCGAAGGCATGTTCCTCGCCACGCTGACCGGTCCCGGCAAGGTCTGGCTGCAATCGCTACCGTTCTCGCGCTTGGCCGCGCGCATGTTCGCCGCCGCGCCGCAGGGCGGCAGGCAGAGCCGCGACGAAGGCTCGGTGCTGGGCAACTTCGGCCGCATCCTGGACGGTGACAATAACTTTTGAAGTGCCATCCGCGCGCGGCGCCCTGGCTAAGCGCCAGCCGCCGCGACGCTCAGGGTGCTGGCGGCATCGCGTTCATGACCGCCAGCGTCATCGCTTCCACGCCCGTGCGGATGCTCGGCTGTGGGACTGGCGCGAAATCCGGCGAATGGTTGATCGGAATGCGCTCGCCTTTTTGCTTGGCCTGTTGCAGCCACTGTGGGTCGAGCCCACCGATCCCGAAATAAAACGACGGCACGCCGGCGGCGATGAAGGCCGAGTAATCTTCGCTGGCCGCGCTCGGTTCGCTCTGGTGCTCGGCATTGCTTCCGAACGCCTGCGCGAACACCGCGCCGGTGCGCTCGGCGAGCGCCGCATCGTTAATCACCGCCTTGGAACCGTGCTCACCCAGCGCGATCTGTGGCACGGGTGCGCCGGCCATCTGGGCGCTGGCCAGCGCGGTGCGGCGCACGCCGTCGAGCAACTTGTCGCGGACCTGCGGATCGTCACTGCGAATGGTGCCGCGTAGTTGCGCGCGGTCGGGGATGATGTTGCCTGTAGTGCCCGCGTTGAACGTGCCGATGCTGACCACGCCGAATGCGGCCGGATCTTTTTCGCGGCTGATGACGCTCTGCACGTCGACCACGAAGCGCGCGGCGATGAGAATCGGGTCGATCGTCGCCGCCGGCATCGCCGCGTGCCCGCCCTTGCCTTCGAACACCACCTCAAGCGAGTCGGAGTTGGAAGTCACCGCGCCGGGTTTGTAGTAGACGTGACCATACGGACTCGGGCCGACATGCAGCGCGAAGCCATAGTCCGGTTTGCCGAACCGGGCGAAAAGGCCGTCGTCGAGCATCGCCTGCGCGCCGCGACCCTTCTCCTCCGCCGGCTGTGCGATGAACATCAGCGTGCCGTGCCACTGCGTGCGCAGTTGCAGCAATGCCGTGGCCGTGCCGACCCAGATCGCCATGTGGATGTCGTGGCCGCAACTGTGTGCCACGTAGGTGTCCCGATCCTTGGACTGCAAATGTACGGTGCTGGCGTATGCCAGGCCGGTGGTTTCGCGCATCGGCAGCGCATCCAGTTCGGTGCGCACCATGACCGTCGGTCCGGGACCGTTGCGATAGATCGCCACCAATCCGGTCTTGCCGACACCCTCGTTGACTTGAAAGCCTAGCGCGCGCATCTGCTTGGCAAGCCGTTGCGCGGTCGTGGTTTCCTCGAAGCCGAGCTCGGGATGCTGGTGCACGCTTTTGTATAGAGCCTCAAGCTGCGGATAATGCTGTTCGAGCACACCGTCCACCTGCTGCTTCACCGCCACCGCATCCAGCGCGTGACAAGGAAACGCGGCGCACAGCAGGAGCATCGACAGGGACCGCAATCGCGTGCGCGTCATGGCTGGCGATCCACGGATCGCGACGCGGTATCAGCACAAGCTGTCTGTTGTATCGAAGGCATGGCGGCACGATACCAATCCAAGCGTAGGCGAACAACGAACTTCATAGCGCGCAGCGTGTGCGGCAACGCGCAGTTCGGCCCATTGAACGATTTGCCATGGCATCCATCGCCGCTGTTGTCGTCGGCCCACCCAGTGGCTTACCGGCGGGCAAGGTGATGGCGTGTATGCTGCGCCGCTCATCCACATGACACCTCAGTGCGACCCCCGCCATGACCACCTTTCGTCGCTTGCGCTTTCTGCTGTCTCTGTCGTTGGTCTGTGTGCTCGGTGCCTGCGGTGGCGAGCCCAAGCCCGCCGCGCCAGCGCCGGTGGTCCACGATCTTGCACCGGCACCGACAACCAAACCGTTGCGGATTGGGATTGCGCTTGGCGGTGGCGCAGCCAAGGGGTTCGCCCACATTGGCGTCATCAAAATGCTGCAGGCCAACGGCTTGGAACCTGCGGTGGTCTCCGGCACCAGTGCCGGCAGTGTGGTCGGCGCGTTGTACGCCAGTGGCATGGACGCGTTTGAGCTACAACAGGCGGCAGAGGCGCTGGAAAAAAGCAGTATCCGCGATATGCACCTGTTCTCCGGTGGACTGGTGCAGGGCCAGGCGCTGCAGGATTACATCAACACGCAACTCAAGAACACCCCAATCGAGAAACTTGCACGACCATTCGCAGTGGTGGCCACGCGCCTGGAAGACGGCGAGCGCACGGTGTTCGTGCGCGGCAATGCCGGCCAGGCAGTGCGTGCCTCCAGCAGCTTTCCTGGCGTGTTCGAGCCGGTGGCTATCGGCAAGTACCACTATGTCGATGGCGGGGTGGTCAGCCCGGTGCCGGTGGATGCCGCGCGCCAGCTCGGTGCCGACGTGGTGATTGCCGTGGATATCTCCAGCAAAGCCAGCGGCAAGAATCCGAGCGGCATGCTCGGCATCGTCAACCAATCGATTGCGATCATGGGCCAGCGCCTGGGCCAGCAGGAACTGGCGCGTGCGGACATCGTCATCCGACCCAATGTCAACGAGATCGGCGCGACCGATTTCGCCCAGCGCAACGCCGCGATTTTGGAAGGCGAGAAAGCTACGTTGGCGGCGATGCCACAGATCAAGGCCATGCTGGCGCAATTGCAGCAACAACGCGCCGCTGCGGCTGAGGCGGCAGCCACTGCGGCGAAGGCCGCGCAAACGCTGCCCACGCCGCTGTGCCCGCCGCGCTCGCGCCTGGGTCGCCTGTTTGGCAGCGATGCGCCTTGCAAGCCTCAGGACTGAGTTGCGTCTGGCAGTAGTCGGTGCGGCCAATGTGCTTGATCGGATCGCGCTGCACCATGGACACCAGTCTATTGGTTCGCACCTGCTTTCTATGATGGCCCTGTACCGGCACTGTGGAAATTGGAAAGGGGCCGGTTCAATGATTAGGCTAGACTGCATTTCAAGACAGTGTAATTAGGAAGCCCCCATGGCAATGACTCGTCATCATCGGGCATGCGACACTGCTCGTCAGAGGGATGCTTGGCGTGGAGCTGTTCCGCGCCTTTTCCGCGCCAGCCTGCTTTTTTTAGTCTCCATCTCAGCTGCGACAGGATGCACTGCCATGAGCAATGCGGACACATCGACCGAACCATTTCGAGATCAGCAATCCACGACAGAAGCCAAGGCCCAGATCGGACACTGGATCGTTCCCGAGATGAGGCTTGCTGATGCCATGCTCGCCCTTGCTGCGCGAGGCTTCTCTTGTAAGCCTGCTGAGCCAGTGTCGGGAAAATTCCAATCCTCGGTTCTGTGCTTGCGCTCGACACCGGCATCTCCACCACCGGACCAGCGCATCACGGCTCCAGCCACGCCGATCCATTGGTTCGTCACACTCAATTCCAAGGATGGCGCATTGGTCACCGACGTTGAGGTGGCACGCACACCCAGAGAAATTGGGGGCTAGCCATGCCAGGAGAGGAAGCAAAAATTATCGTGGGGACAAGTCCGACTGCCGCTGACCGACGGCACGCATATCTCATCTTCCAACGATCCGATGGTAGCCAGATGGTCGTGCGCGCTGGTCCGGATGTGGCCATAGAAGGTAGCCCGCTACCCGAATTCCTAGAAAGTACGCTGCTCGGCTCCAACAAATTTGGCAACATCCGTGTTGATGCCGCGCCCTATGTCCCGCCATACGACGCCGTGTACCAGAGGCAACCCGATGGCTCCATTCGCCCAATACCGGTCGATCAAGCCAAGCCCGACGACCCAGCCTTGTTTCGAGATGCGCAAGGAAACGTCGTTGTGCAACGCGAAGTGGCGCCAGATTGGCCGCTCAATGGAGAAAAGCACGAACACCTGGTCGTGTGGCAAGGAACCGATCAGGAACTTGAGCGGAAGCTGCATTCGGCGCTTGCTGCAGGAAAGCAGATCAACGATGCAAAGCTTGAATATTCACCGCTGTACAACAATAGTAACGGTGTCGCCAGCACGCTATTGAAGGCCGCCGATGTCACCCCGTCACTGCCGCTAGGCAAAGACGGTAAAAAAGTAGATGCGCCTGATTTTGGCGAGAACTTGTATCAAGACGTTGGGCTTGCTTCCAGCCGCAGTGGCTATTGGTTCGACGGTAAGCAGTGGTACGACGCTGACGACCGCAAGATCAAGCCTCCGCAATCCGGCGAGCCGACCGTCCCGCTTGATCCAAACGACAAGAGAAAATCGCAATCGGGTTCGTTGCATAGCAGCCTCGATCATCCACAGCAAGAGGGACAACACGAAAGGCAAGCTTTCGCTACGGGCGACCACGATCTTGATCGACTGGCTGCCGCGTTGTTCGCTGACGATGATGCGGAGATTTCGCGTGTCTGCGGACAAATCGAACAGTCACCTCACGTCCAGGCCCACGCGCAATTGGGACGAGATCTGGTTGCGGCACAGCAACCAGAAGAACTTCAGCAGCAAGAAATGGCTAGGCAGATTCAAGGTCCCATCATGAAAATGTGATGGCCCATCGCATCGTCATTGGAACGCACATGTCCAGCGAGCAAGAACTCCCCAGCCTACTGGCATCGCTTCAAAGCACGCTCAAGCTGCAATCGGCGTTGATAGCCAAGTTCGAGCAACGTGAGGCAAGGATGCAGGCCAACTTCGATCAACAAATGCACGCATTGCAAGGCGATCTGGCGCAGTTACATCGCCGTGTGGATAGCATTGTGGTTGGAGCCAGCTCTCAGATTACCAAGCAAGCCAAGGACGCGATTGCGCCGGTTGCGGCGCGATATGACCTCGCCGTATCGGCCACCTCTGCGCAGTTGCAAAAAGCCAACAAGACCGTGTGGCTTTGGTTTGTGGCCGCAGGTGTGATCCTGCTGCTCGTTCTTCTCGTCGGTTGCGCTGTATTAGGTTATTACCGCCGCGAACTTTCGGCTGCCAGGGAAGAACTCCAGCGCTACGAAAACGCTATCCCTATCCTCCAAGCCTATTCCGCATCCGATGCGGTTATTTGCGGTGGCCGGATATGCGCCGATATCGATGCCAATGGGCAGCGCACGGGGGACAAGCACCAGTATCGGCAGGCCAAGCCGCGCCCCGTGCAATGAGGGTTGATGTGCGGATGCGGACAGATTCACTTCTCTACCACCGGTTCCTGCACAGCGCATGTGGTGAATGGAGTGGCACAGATGGAGTGACACAGGCCGTATCCAGGGTTTGCATCCTGACAGTGGCTAACAAAACGTCGCCAGTGGCTGTCGGGTGAGCGTTGGCGGTTGTGGAGGGCAATCCAATCGCCGATCACGCGCAGGGCATACACCTGACTTTCGAAGCGATGCCGGTGATGCACGGCTCCTCAAGGGGACGGATCACCCGTTCCAGCATGCCGTTGCGATGCGGGCAGTGCGTGGGGGCGCTACTCAGCATCGGGTGGACGTCGCTCCACCACCACGTCGATCAGATCGCCGATGCGGCAATGCGCTTCCAACGGGTGCCTGAGCGGCACCCCGCGCACGATGCTGTAGGTGTTTTGGCGTCCGTCGCGCTGGCGCTGCAGCACCCCGGCCGCTTCGAGTTCAGCCACGATGCGCTGGACGGCCCGCTCGGTAATGCCGACCTTGGTCGCGACTTCCCGCAATGTCTGCTGCGGGTCTGCAGCTAGACAAAAGAGCACATGGCTGTGGTTGCTGAAGAAGGTCCAGCCGCTGGAGTCCATACCGTTCGTCCCGGGTACACTATGATCAAAGCCTAGTCTATTGACGCGAACCATGTAACGCGATCTATAATGCACGACACACATGTCGTGTATAGGAGATCGTATGTCAGCACTGCTCAATCCAGCCGCCGTTCACCTGCCCGCCCGGACCATTGCCGTGGCCGAAGGAGACGGCATCGGCCCGGAAATCACCCGTGCGGTGCTGAAGATCCTGACGGCAGCAGACCCAGGGCTGTCGTTCACGCCACTCACCGTCGGGCTTGAGGCGTACCGGGCAGGGCATGCGGCAGGCTTTGATCGCAGCGTCATCGACGCGGTCACCGAGCACGGCGTGCTGCTCAAGGGGCCGATCACCACGCCTCAGGGCGGCGGCTACAAGAGCGTGAATGTCTCGCTGCGAAAGACCTTCGGTCTGTACGCGAACCTGCGCCCCTGCGTGGCCTACCATCCCTTCGTCGCCACGCATCATCCGGGCATGGATGTGGTCATCGTGCGCGAGAACGAGGAAGACACCTACGCCGGCATTGAACACCAGCAGACCGACGAAGTCGTGCAGTGCCTGAAGCTGGTGTCCCGCCCGGGCTGCGAGCGGATCGTGCGCTATGCCTTCGAGTATGCGCGCGCGCATGGTCGCCGCAAGGTCACCTGCATGACCAAAGACAACATCATGAAGTTGACCGACGGCCTGTTCCATCGCGTATTCGATGAGATCGCGAAGGAATATCCAGAGATCGCCAATGACCACATGATTATCGATATCGGAACGGCGAAGATGGCGGTGGATCCGCGTCGCTTCGACGTGGTGGTCACACCCAACCTCTACGGCGATATTCTTTCGGATGTCGCGGCTGAGGTGGCGGGATCCATTGGCCTGGCTCCTTCGTCCAATATCGGCCGCCAGTGCGCGATGTTCGAAGCAGTCCACGGCTCGGCGCCGGATATTGCCGGGCGCGATCTTGCCAACCCATCCGGGCTGCTGCTCAGCGCAGTGATGATGCTGGTCCATCTGCAACGTCCGGCAGCGGCCACCGCGATCCACAATGCCTGGTTGCGCACGCTCGAAGAGGGGCTGCACACCGCCGACATTTTCGGTTCGCACAGTCAACGGCAAGTCGGCACGCAGGAATTTGCCGACGCGGTCATCGCGCGTCTTGGCCAAAAGCCACAGCAAATCCCCTCCGTCGATTACCCAGAGCAACCCACAGCGTCAGCCGCTGCTCCGGTCATTGAATCGGCACGTGCGAAGGTCGCCAAAACCCTGGAAGGCATGGATGTCTTCGTGCATTGGGATCATCCAGGACGCGATGCCGACACGCTGGGCAACCAATTGCAGGCACTGGCCGGTCCGGAGCTTCGGTTGGCCCTGATTACCAATCGTGGGGTGAAGGTGTACCCGAGCGGCTTGCAACAGACCACGCGGACCGATCATTGGCGCTGCCGGTTCCTGGCTGCGGACGGAACCACGCTGAAGCCTGCCCACCTGTGTTCGCTGCTGCTGCGTCTGTCCGAGGCGGGCTTTGAAACCGTCAAGACCGAGAACCTCTACGCATTCGACGGCGTCAGGGGTTACTCGCAGGCGCAAGGCGAGTAAGCGCATCGCCCAGCGCTTGCATCCGCTTCGATCGACGCTGGCCGCTCGGCGGCGGCGTTGACGCATTACGGCAAGGACGCCGTAATGGGGGCACGTTTGGGAAAGTCATGGACTGCTATCTCGTCCATGTCGGGTGGAGACGCTAGATTTCAGTGATCCACCCAGAGTTATCTAGACACGCCGTTGCCTATCTATCATTCGATGTATTCGTAAGCGCAGAGCTACCGCTCCTTCCGCCAATTCAGCGAGCCACGTTTCTCCACTGTGGTCGATTCCACTTCTGCATCGAAGCCGTGGCCCAGCAGATATTTCAGTGTCAGTACCGAGCCACTGCCGATTAACGACACGCCATAACTCACATAAAGTTTCGGCGAGAGATATTTGCCGAATCCGACCACCGAACCGCCGAGCGCACGCGACTGGCTGACACCCGCGTCGTCGAAGCCGAGTCTGCCGCCGAGCTGCGAGGCGAGCAGGCCGCTACCGGCCGACAACGCACTCGCGGTGGCGGTCACTTGGTTGGCTTCGTCGCTGCTGGTGTTGCTGAGGCTGCGGCCCAGCACCAAATAAGACATCGCTTCGGATTGCGACATCGATGGGTCCGACCACACCTGCGCACGCGGCGCGGTGGCGCGGCCGGTCACGTCGATCCCGGCGGTGACGTCGGCCACTTGGCGTTCGGCGCGAATATTGATGCGTGGGTCCGACACGATGTTGTTGCTCTAGGCCAACAAGCAGAAGCACCGTGCCGTAGGACTTTGGCTCCATCGATGCAGCGAGCGCCTGATGGCGAAACATCCCGCGGGAACTCTTCTCCGCTCTACCAGGCGCATCTTGATCCATGATCTGTCTCTTCCCTATCAACTACCTACTCGCGGCAGAGTTCCCCGGTAAACTCTGGATGACATCGCCCTTGTCATTGATGAAGTCCAACGATGCCTTGCCGTTAGGCTCGACGGACATGATGATTCTGGGCTTTCCCGCATCGTCCGCGAGGATGACGGCGGACGACTTTCCATACGTGCGCCCAACAAAGAGCCTCTGGGTCTGCTGACCGCCTGCCTCCTTCCATTGCTTCAACAGCGCATCCTTCTCCACACCTTTCGGGGCAGCCAAGTATTTCTCATACAACCCCTTGTATTGCCGAGAGAGACCGCGATCAAATATGGAAAGACCCGTCTCCATGGACCCACCATTCTCGTAATGATGCAGGGCCAACTGCTGATCTCCGCCATACCGATCCATGGAGAAATGCACGCCGCCATTTGGCTTGCCGTCCTTATCGATATAGCCGTCATAGATCAGCCCGCCGACCTCGTCGCCTACGCCATTGTAGAACAACATCCCGGGCATCTTCTTGCCGCGATCGCTTTTCTCGATCTTTCCGTCCAACACAATATCCGGCAGAAATCCGCGTGCCGCCAAGACCATGGATCTCGATCCATCGTCGTTGACGATATTGATGCGATTGACATCGATTTCGGAGAAGACCTGCCTGCGAACCGGACTACGCGCGCCCATCATCATAAAAATGAAAGGCAGCGCCAGCGCCAGCGCCAAGAACGCCTTCAGAATCCGATTTTGCGTGCGCAGCTTGGCGACGACATCTGCCACGCCGCGACCTTCACTTTTCTTGTCTACCATGGAGACACTCCTAGTTTGTCGTCAGTATTTCATCCAGCATAAGCACTTCATTCTTCTTTTCATAAGTCAGGCGATTCAGATAAAAAATAATGCCCGCACCTCGACTCGCCAGCGAGCAACTTATCTTCGGCGAGTTCCTGCAAGGAAAGCATATCCCAGAATCCTTTTCTATCTTGAAAAGATTCAAACTGCGGGTAGACCGCCGTTGCCAAGCGCCGGTCGCTATCATCCTATAGGAATTGCGCGGCATCCAGAAGGTGATCGATGCGCAAAAGGGCGGCTTCAAGCTCACCGCCGCCGACTGGGATTTCTACGCCGAGGTGCGCAAGGCCAAGTACGATATCGACGAAGCGCAGATCAAGCCGTACTTCGAACTGGACAACGTGTTAAAGAACGGCGTGTTCTACGCCGCCACCGAGCTGTACGGCATCACCTTCAAGGAACGCACCGACATCCCGACCTACCACGACGGCATGAAGGTCTACGAGGTGTTTGACCAGGACGGCAAACCGATGGCGTTGTTCTACACCGACTACTTCAAGCGTGATAGCAAGTCCGGCGGCAGCGCTGCTTGACTTGGCTTGGCACACGCTACCGGCGGATGCGTCGTTGCAGGGCGTAGACAAGTTCGGAGCCGACGCGCTGAAGAAATACAAAGTGGATTTGGCGGTGGTGTATGCGCGCTGTCAGCGGTGGGTCAGATTTAAATCAGCGCTGACACAATTTATAACCTATGTAAAAAATTTCTCAAGATGATGCGATTGTAGTGCTGAGCGAATTTTCCCCTACCGCTCCTTCCGCCAATTCAGCGAACCACGGTTCTCCACCGTGGTCGATTCCACTTCTGCATCGAAGCCGTGGCCCAGCAGATATTTCAGTGTCAGTACCGAGCCGCTGCCGATTAACGACACGCCATAACTCACATAAAGTTTCGGCGAGAGATATTTGCCGAATCCGACGACCGAACCGCCGAGCGCACGCGACTGGCTGACACCCGCATCGTCGAAGCCGAGTCTGCCGCCGAGCTGCGAGGCGAGCAGGCCGCTACCGGCCGACAACGCATTCGCGGCGGCGGTCACTTGGTTGGCTTCGTCGCTGCTGGTATTGCCGAGGCTGCGGCCCAGCACCAAATAAGACATCGCTTCGGATTGCGACATTGATGGGTCCGACCACACCTGCGCACGCGGCGCGGTGGCGCGGCCGGTCACGTCGATCCCAGCGGTGACGTCGGCCACTTGGCGTTCGGCGCGAATATTGATGCGCGGGTCGGACACGATGTTGTTGCTCCAGGCCAATTGGCCGCGTGTGATCGTCAGGTCCTGGCCGTAGGCCTTGTACTTGCCGCTGACATCCAGGCCACCGGTGGCGGTCATCTCGCGGCCCGGGCGCGAGCGCACTTGCATGACGCCGGTCAGTGCGCCCTTGAGGCCGAAACCGGCCATCTTGACCTGATCGCCGAGGGTCACCCGCAAGTCCATTTCCAGCGGTGAACTCGCCGTTGCTTGCGGATCGGCCGGATCCAGCACCACAACGTCTTCGGACAGCGAAGTGCCGCGATCCAGGCGTTCCAGATTGATATCGGCCGAGGGCACGGTGACCTGGCCGCTCAACGACATGGTGTTGTTGGCGATGCCGAACTGCAGGTCGGGATTAATCACCGCACGCAATTCGACGGTGTTGGAGGCCAGCACGTTGTTGCCGTGGATGTTCAATTGCAACGGGGTGCTGTCGCCGTACCAGGATAATCCGCCGTCGACGTTGAGCGTGCCCTGGCCGGATTTTACCGAGGCGACGATGCGCGCCGAGCCGTCCGGCTGTGCGTCGAAGCGGCCCTGGCCTTCGCTCAGGGTCAGGCCCAATGCGGGCAGTTCGCCGGTGAAATTGCTGAGCGTGGCCTGGCCGCCCATCGCCGGTTGCGCGCGGGTGCCGCGCAGGCTGACATGGCCTGCGACCAGTCCCTTGGGTTGGACCAGATCGGGCGAGAACAATTCCATCCAGTACAGCCGCGCGATGTTCATGTAAATCTCGCCGGTCAGCGGCGCGGAGGCGTCCCATCCGGTGTCGACGGTGGCATCGATGAAGCCGTCGCCCTGGAAGCCGATGCCGAGTTTGGAATGGATGTGCTGTGCGGTTAAATCGGTGACGAAACTAAATTGGTCGTAGCGCAGTAACTCGTCATGCGCTTTGTCGCCCAGGCGCAGGCCGCCCGTGCGCGAGGCCAGGCGCAGTGCGCCTTCCCAGGCGTTACCCGCAGGTTTGATATTGCCGTCGATGGAGAGATCGCCACGCAGGTATATCTGCCGACCGCTGTTGGGCGGTAGCCACGGCTGCACCAATGCCAGTGGCAGCGCGTCGCCTTGCAGCGTCAGCCCCTGCTTGGGCCAGTCGGCCCAGACGCACAACGTGCCACCGCCACTGTTCGGCGCCAGGCAACTACGCGACAACGTGAAGGTGCTGCCGGCCACGGCAACGTTGGCGGCTTGCTGCAACTGCCACGGCTCACCCTTGGATGGCGCGATGCGTAGCGTGTTCAACGTGCCCTGCCAGCGCGCGCCGTCGTGGCGGATTTGTCCGGCCAAGGCCAGTGCGCCCATGGCATTGTGGATGTCCGTATCCAGTTGCAGGTTCTCCACCGCGCCACGCGCATCCACGCGCAGTGTCTGCAACAGGATGCCGGCGTTGATCGCACTGCCACGCAAGGCCAATGTGCCACCGCTGCCGCGCCACGGCAGGTGTCCGTGCAGGCTGATGCTGTCGGCGCTGTTGCCGTCCCACTTCAGGCCGCTGCCGTTGAGGTCGGCGGTGAGGTCGGGCGTTTCGGGACGGCCTTTCAGTTGTACGCGCCCGCGCAGGCTGCCGGCCGCGCCGGGTAGCAGGTCGGCCAGTTGCAAGGGTTGCAGTTGCGCGTCGAGGTCGAGTTGGTCGCCGATCTTGCCTTGTGCCTGCACTTGGCTATCGCCCAAGTGCAATTGCAAGGTGCCTTCGCCCTGTTTGCCTTGCAATGCCAGCGTGGCCTTGGCGTCGAGCGGGCGGCTGCGCAGACGCCCGCTCAAGCGCGGCACCGTCAGTGTGGCTTGGTAGCCGGCAGCGCTGCCATCGGCGTGGGTCGGCAATTGCTTGCCCTGGGAGGCGAATGTGCCGGACAGCGTGCCGTCCCAGCCGGGTGCGAAATAGCCCGGATCGAATCCCGCCAGCGTGCCATGCACATCCCAGTGCAGGTCTGGCGCCCAGGCGAGGTGGCCGCCGAGGTCGAGCGTGCCGCTGGACATGCGCGCTTGCACTTGCGCCAACTGCGCTTGGTGATCGTCCCCGCGTACATCCAGGTGCAGTGTGGCGCTTTCTTTGCCGCGCGCGACGGTGGCTTCGCCGTAGGTGGCCCATTGGCGCACGCTGCCCGCCAGGCCGAGGTGGGCGTCGACCAGGGTGATCGGGATCGCCGGAGCATGCGGGGTGGATGGATCCGGTGCTGGGGTAAAACGCATGCCGCTGGCGTTGATCGAAAATGACAGGCGCGCATTGGCCGGATCGCGCAGATCGGCGTTGCCGTGCAGCCGCATCTGTCCGTCGAAGGCGTGCAGTTGCAGGAGTGCGACGGTGAGGACCTGGTTGTCCAGGCGCAACCGCGATGGATCCAGCACGACCTTGTTTCCATCGCGCGATACCTCGCCTTGCAGCGTGGCGTCGCCGCCTTTGCCCGTGGCCCGTAGATCCAACGCCAACGGCACGCCTGCGGCACCGGCATTGGTGTCCGGTGGCAAGAATAAGGAGGGGTCCAGAGACGCACTGTGCGCGGCGAATGCCCAGGTGGGATCGCGACGACCGGTGAACACGAGAGTGGCGCGCAGCGGTGCCGGTGCGTTGCCGGCGATGGCTATCTCCATCTTGTCCAGGTCGCCGCGCGCGACCAGTCCCAGGCGCGCTGGCGTGCGCCCGCGCGCGGCCGGCAGCACCGCACTGGCGGTGAGGTCGGTCTGGTAGTCCTGCGCCGGCACGTAGTGGCCGTTGACACGGAAATCGCCACGGTCGCTGTTCATGACCAACTGAGTGGCGCGCAATTCGCCGTTGGCCACTTCCACCGCGCCACGCAGCCGCTGGATCGCGATCAGCGGTTGTTGGGCCTGGGTGATGCGCAGACCATCGATGGCGATGCGGTCGGCCTGCAATGCCAGTGGCATGTCGATCTGCGGCAGCGACTGCGGCCAGCGCGGCAGTTCGAAGGGGGTGTCGCTCTTGGCCAGGTTGAGCGTGGCGTTGCGCAGTTCCAGCGCATTCAATTGTAGCTTGCGTCCCAACAACGGACGGATATCCGGATCCAGAAACGCACGCTCTGCGGTGAAGTGAATCTTGTCGTAGCGAAAATCCAGGTTGTACAGGGTCAGCGGTCCGGCCAGCGGTCCGTCGGCGCGTTCCCAGGTGAGGGTCGAGCCGGTCGGTAACCGCGCCACCAACTGCGCCAGCAGCACGTCGCGCCCGGCAACGGTTTGCAGCAGCCAGTACAAAGCGATCACCACCAGCAGGCCCAGGCCGGCAATACTCAGTGCCGATCCCCACCAGAAGCGCTTGCGCCGGTAGAAGCGCGGCCGACGTGGCGGCGGCGTTGTAGGCGTGGACAGACCGGCTGACGCGCTCACAGGTTGGCTCCGATGTTGAGATAGAGCTGGAACTGAGAGTCGGGCCTGTTCAAGCCGTGGGCGATATCCACGCGCACCGGACCGATCGGCGAACGCCAGCGCAGGCCCACGCCCACGCCGGTGTGCCAGTCGGGTGTCGTGTCGAAGGCACTGCCACTGTCCACGAACACCGCTCCACCCCATGGCCCGCCATTGAAGTAGTGCTCGTACTCGGCACTGCCGGTGAGGACGTATTTGGCGCCGAGTGCGAAGCGATCCGGTTGCGGCGGCGTGCGCGGGCCGACTTCGCGGAACGCATAGCCGCGGATACTGTTGTCGCCGCCAGCGAAGAAACGCAGGCTCGGTGGCATTGCCATCAGCGCATCGGTCCAGGTGCTACCTGCTTCGCCGCGCAGGATCAGCCGATCGTTCTCGCCGAACCCATGGAACCAGTTCAGCCGTATTTGTGCTTGGGCGAAGCTGGCGTTGGAGCCCAACGCCTTGGTGCCGCCACGCAGGCTGACGTTGCCGCTGAAGCCTCTGCGCGGGAATACCTTGTCGTCCACGCCCACGTAGTTGGCTTCGATCTGCGGGTAGAGCAGGGTCGCAGTTTCGTATAGCGCGCCATCGAATACCTTGTCGGTGGCGTAGCGCCAGCGTTCGCGCAGTGCATTGAGCGAGGCGATGGCGATCCAGTGCTCGTTGATCTGGCCGCTGCGGCTGCCGGTCAGCTTGATGTTGCGCAGGTCGATATAGTCGGTCTGTTCGTCGTAGGCACGAAACGACGCGGTGTACCACCCGTCGAGCCAGCGAAATGCGGGAATCCGGTAGCTGGTGATGAAGCTTTTGCGCTTTTGCGCGTAATCCAATTGCGCGCTGAGCTTGTGCCCGCGTGCGTTGACATAACGGCGGTCCACACCCAGGCGCACGCCGGCACCGCTCTCGCTCCCATAGCTCAGGCCGCTGGTGTAGATGCTGCGTTTGGCCAGGGTGAGTTTGACATCCACCGGCACCTCGGCGTTGGCATTGGCCTGCTCCGGTTTGGACTGGATGTCGATGGTGCTGAAATAGTCGAGCTTCAGCAGCGACTCGCGCAGGCGATCAAGTTTGCCTTCGTGGTAGTAGCTGCCTTCTTTCCAGTACACCAGTTGGTCGAGTAGGTGCGGGTTGAAGTAGTCCTGATGAAAGCGGACCGGCCCCATGTTGTAGCGGCGACCGCTGTCCCAGCGCAGATCGATGTCGGCGGCGTGGTCGGCGCGGGTGATCTCGACCTTGCGTTGGGTGGAGTCCGCATCGAAGTAGCCGCGCTCGGCCAGGCGCCGGCTGATGGCGACCTTGCTGGTTTCGTAGTCATTGCTGACGAAGATATCGTGCGACTGCGGGCGGAAGTTCTTCAAGTCTTCGCCCAGGTAGTGATCGTCCTCGCCTGGGCCGGTGATGGCGACGTCGAAGTGACGCACCCGCACCGGCTCGCCCTTGTCTACGTGGATCACCACGGTCAGCTTGTTGCCTTGACGCGGGGCATCGACGCGGATGGTCGGAGTGAAGTAGCCGAACGGTTCCAATGCCTGGCAGGTTTGCCGCTGGGCCTGGCTCAGCAGGTACTCCAGGCGCGACTCGCCCTGGACCTTGCCGATCGTCTCGTACAGCGAGAGCGACACCTGGATGTTCTCGATCATCGCGGCGTCTGCGCGCTTCTCCAGGCCCTGGATCTGCACGTTCTCGATGGTGCCGTTGGCCTGGGCGAAGCCGGCCAGCAGGAGCAAGGACATAAGCAGGGCGAGTCGGGAAAAGGCGCGCATGGGAGCCAGAATACCGACACATTGGGTGAAGCGGTGAACCAGTTCGGGTTGCATCTGGACACCGCTGCCGTCTCTACAGCGGATGAGGTGAGCGCCAAACAACCAGGCACAGATCGCTGACACGCCCGCGCAGCATGGCTGGACCGCCACGACCATCCGGCGACGCGCTCGTGTGCATGCAACGCGCAGCATCCCAAGCGCTACGGTATGACCCGTGATGCCTGCAACTGCGCCACGCTCTCGCGCAACGCGGCCACCTCGGCTTCCAGCGCTTGCACGCGTCCTTCCAATTCATCGTGTGCCGATGCTGTTGCTGTCGCGCGGGATTTGAACGTCGTGGCGAGCGTCTGTGCATCTACTGGCCCGCCGAGCAGATGCATATAGCGATCCTCCCGTTGTCCACTGGCACGCGGCAAATGCACGGCTAACTGACGTTGCGCCAGGCGTTCCAGCGAATGACGCACATCCTCGGCATCAGCAAAACGTGCCATGCGCTCGGCTCGTGTCAGTAACTCATTGACCGTCTGCGGACCACGCAGCAACAACAATCCGAGCAACACCACCTGTTGCTGAGTCAAATCCAGTGCTGTGGTCACTCGATGTTCGTAGCGTTCCGCCCGCGAGGAGAATTGTTGTCGGACCAAGCCACGCGCTTCCAATTGGCGTAGCGCATGTTGCACATCGCCTGAATTCAGTGCCATCACCGGTTCGCGCGAGTTCTTCTGATTGGCCGCCATCACCGTCGCATTGACCGTGAGTGGATACGTATCCGGTGTGGTTGCCTCTTTCTCTATCAGACAGCCGAGCGCACGTGCTTCGATGGCGGAAAGAACGGGAACGGTAGGCGTGTCGGTCATTGCGGCTGTTTCCAATATGGCGAAGGTCGTTCTCAAGATTCAAATGCAAGAGGCAATTTGAAGGCTGTGATCACGTTTTCCATCGCATCTCATCAGGTGTCCCTCCCGACGGGCGCGCCGTGGGGGCTGGGTGGGCAGTGTAATGGAGCCAAGTTTGCTTGGTGTCGAAGATCTGGTGAAGCATCGTCGGACAGGCCGCACGCACGCGGAGCGGGCGCAAGCGTTGGCATGGATCGGCAGGATGCTTTGCATCGATCTGCTGAAGCGATCACCGCCACAAGACCTGACGATCAGGCATGCGCTGCTGGAGTCTAACTGTCTCGATCAACCTTCACGGTTACGCATCGAGACGAGGACGCGACTGAGATGGAGCATCCGTGGCAGTGACCGAGGACATGCTCTCGTCTTAACCTCAAGAGCCTATCGCTCAGCGTCGAGGTACGTTGGCTCAGACGCGTGGAGATCGAGTGTGAGCGTTGCGCACGAGGCCTCTCGATTGGATCACGATAAGCCTTCGAGCACTCGCACGACAGTCGCGTTTCGACATCCAGACACCTCGCCTTTAGCGGCAAGACGTTGGATCAGAAATGGAGCCGGCCGGTTTGGACGGCTAGGCGAGTTGGCTGACCTTGACGGTCGGCTTTCAGAGTGAGTGCCTTGCAACGCGTTGACCGCCTGATGCCGGTACGGGTGGTTCGCGTTGTCGGCATGCTCACTTACATGCTGCCGCGCCGATCGGGCGCGGCAGCGTTCACTGGCCGATGATGATCGCAGGAGCGGGGGGAGGGGACGCTCCTGCGATCTTTCGCCGCTGACTCAGCGGAACTTATCGAACAAGCCCTGACGCACGGCGATGGTGCACTCGACTCCGGTCACCAGGTGCTCAAGTGCGCTGTTGTCCTTCGGATCACCGGAGCCCAGGTCGAGCATGGACACCTGATTGCTGCCGTGGGCCTTGAACGCGGCGATGGCGGTCTTGGCGTTCTTCAGCGGCACGGTGGCGTCGTTGTCGGAGCCGCACAGCAGGGTCGGGGTACGCGGCGCCCAGTCGATCACGTTGTTGCGGGTCAAGTCGCGCAGGAACGGATTATTGATGTTATTGGCGAAGTCGCTGTAGAAACCGGGTTGGAAGTAGCTGCGGACTTTGTCGATACTGGGCAGGATGTCGCTGAGGAACAGCTCGGTCTCAGTGTATTTGCCTGGGAACAGCGGCTCGACCTTATCGGCCCACGGATCCTGGAACACCTGCGACGGGTTGCTATACAGATTGTGGTAGGTGTGTTGCATGCCGACGATGGCGTAGCTGGCCAGCAGGATGCCGAAGGTGCTCTCGCCCACGGCGTTGCGACCGCTCCAGCTGTCACGGAAGGTCTGGCTAAGTGCATACGGGCCGGAGATGGGAGCACTGGCGACCAGGTTGAACTCGCTTGACAGGTTCGCTTCGATCTCGCGCTGTGTGGCCATCGCCGCATGGCCGCCCTGCGAGAAACCGCTCAGCATGACCTTGCCCGATAGTGGCGTTTTCAGCTTCTGCAACACCTGCCGTGCGGCGCGCATTGCGTCGATGGTGGCGCTGGCTTCCGAGCGCGCGTGCAGGTAAGGGTGGAACGGATAGTTGGATTGGCCGATGCCCAGGTAATCGCTGCTTACCACCACGTAACCTTGGGTGGCGAGGTGGGTGAGCATGGTGTCGTCGCCCTTCTCGTCTTCGACAATTTCCTTGGCTTGCTCGGCGGAGCGCCTTATCTCGGTACCCTGGTCATAGCTCACCAGCGGGAAAGGACCGCGGCACTGTTCGCCGCCGGGGACTAGCAGCACCGCCGAAGCAGTGGCCGGCTCGCCGTAGACGCCGATCGTGGAGTAGGTGAACTTGGCGACGCGCACGTCGCACTTGGCCTTGTCGTTGGTTCCACCGTTGGCGAGCAGGGTGGCGATCGCCTCGTGGGTATAATTGGTCAGGACCGAGCTACTGAGCACGGTGCCGCGCGCCGGGGATGCCGATGCGGCCAGGGGCAGCAGTGCTCCGGCGAGCATGACGGAAAGAGCACTCAATGCCAGACGGTTTTGTAGCTTTGCCATGGGGAATCTCCTCGTGCTTGAAATCCCCATCCGTGGGGTGGGGTGGTTTGGGTGGCAAACGCTACTATGGCGATATGGTGATTTCTAAGACAATGCAGTCGGGTGTTTATCTGCCGTATCGATTCACTCTTGGTGATGGATCGTGGCGAATGAACCACAACAATAGAAAAGGTGTTTCTGTACGTTGACAGGACGGCGATGGTTTGCATAAGCGGCGCGATATTTGTCGATAATCCGCCAATTTATTGTTTATTTTCTCCTATTCCGTCAAAACTGTGTGATCGTCCAGGCATGGTGTTTCAGCCATGCCAAACTGGAATTTGGATATTCAATTATTAAATAATCGTGATTTTGAGATAATCGCGATGGCCACGGTGACGTGGCGTGTGCACGCTATTTCTATGCGCTGTATCGCGTTTCACTCTGTCGTGAGACAGGCGCAGTGTTTGCTGGTGTGTTGGCCCATGCCCTGCGCGTCGGGGGCTCGGCGGTGCTTGTACAACACCGCAGTGTCAGGCGTGGATTCGGATCCCAACACGGTGCTTGGTCTTCGCTGCGTGCCACACCGGAGTTGTCCGGCGAGCAGGGTGATGGGGGACGCTGTCAGCCACGGTGACACGTACCGATTTTTGCCATCTCGCTATTACGATGGCTACCCAGGTCTTGAGGGCGTGGGAGGCCGCTCTTGCCTTGCCGCTCAGCGATACGGGCCGGGTCCGCGCCAGACCAATTCGCCGTGATGGTAGACCTGCAACATGGTGATGACCTGGCGTGCATCGCCGATCGTCTTCAGTTCCGGCGAGTCCTGCGGCAGCGCGCGACATTTGCCGGAGCCACGGGTAAGCGCGATTTCCAGTGGGCAGACCATGCGGTACTCGGTTCCCGGCAGCAGGATGAACAGTTCCTTCATGCCCTGCCGTTGCCAGGCGCGCAACTGCGTTTCGCTGCCCAGGTCGTAGTAGACGAGGTAGCCGCCGACTTCCAGGCTGGGCTGGGAGGCGTCCAGGTCGTGTCGGTTGCCACGGTTGCCTGGGCCCTCGGTCAGGCCGCTGTTGTCTGGGGCGGTGTCGGTGTCGAGCGCGCCTGGCGGGCGTCCGGTCCAGGTCTGAGGCCGGCGTTCGGTGGGCGGTGGCGGTGTGCTGGCGGTGGTCTGGCTCGGCGTCGGCGCGTCCTGGGCCGGGGAGGGAGCGTGTGCCGTGACGGCTGTCGGCTCCTCGGAGGGGGGTGTCGGGGCGTTTTCGGTTGATTGGGTGGCGGTGTCGGTCGGCGGCACCGGGTCGTCCGCGTGTGCGACTAGAGTGGACTGCACCGGGCTGGCCGCTCGCGCCGCACGTCGGTGAGCTGGCGTTTGCGCGGGCGGGGGTGTCGGTCGCGGTGGCACCGGGTGATCGGGGCGCTTGGTCTCGCCGATGAAGTCGACTTTGATCCGGCTGCCACCAGCCGCGCCTTGCGGTGTGGACATGGTCGGCTTGGCGGCATACAGCAGCAGCACTGCCATCAGCAGATGCAGCAACGCGCTGATCAGCAAGGCGATCCAGTGCTGCCAGCGTTCCTTGCGGGATTGTGCCCTGGCGGGCTCGCGGTTCGACGCGCGGCTCATGCCATCGTGGCTGCGTCGGGGGTGCGGGCCTTCACTGAAATCTGCGCAATGGGCGGATATGGGAAGGCGCCATCCTAACCTGTGTGCAGGCATATGCCGTGGTTTGGCAGGCACCGCCGGTCATCGCCCGACACCTTGCGTTCACCCGTTGCCGCCATCGGTTGCCGCCGAGACCAGGCGGCAACGCTGGCTGCGCTCTGCGCTCAGACGTAGGCGCCGACCTTGAACACTTCCACCGCCTGGGTGAGCTGTGCCGACTGTTCCTCCAGCGAGCGCGCTGCGGTGCTGGCCTCTTCCACCAGGGTGACGTTCTGTTGGGTGGCTTCGTCCATCTTGGCGATGGTTTGGTTCACCTGCTCGATGCCCTGTGCTTGCTCGCGTGAGGCCGCCGAGATGTGGCCCATGATGTCGGTGACGTGCTGCACGCTGGTGACCAACTGGCCCATGGTGGTGCCGGCCTTGTTGACCAGCGCGGCACCATGGGTCACGCGCTGTACCGAGTCGTCGATCAGCGTCTTGATCTCCTTCGCGGCGCTGGAGGCGCGGTGGGCGAGGGTGCCGACTTCCGAGGCGACCACCGCGAAACCCTTGCCTTGCTCGCCGGCGCGCGCGGCTTCCACCGAGGCGTTGAGCGCCAGGATATTGGTCTGGAAGGCGATGCCATCGATCACCGAGATGATGGCGGCGATGCGCTTGGACGCTGCCTCGATGCCGCTCATGGTTTCCACCGCCTGACTCACCACGTCGCGTCCGTTCGTTGCCACGCTGGCTGCGCCCAGTGCAAGTTGGTTGGCACGCTGGGCGTGTTCGGCGTTTTGCTTCACTGTGGAGGTCAGCTCCTCCATCGCGGCGGCGGTTTCTTCCAGGTTGGACGCTTGTTGTTCGCTACGCTGCGCCAGCTCCTGATTGCCGCTGGCGATATCCTCGGCGGCGAAGCCGATATTGTTGGTGGTGCGCTGGATGTGGGCGACGATGTCGGTAAGGCGGTGCACGGTGCTGTTGGCATCGTCGCGCATGGTGGCGAACACGCCATGGAAGTTGCCGGACATGCGTACGGTGAGATCGCCCTCGGCGATGCCACGCAACAGTGCCGAGAACTTGCCCAGGTTGGTATCGGCTGTCGCCATCATGGTGTTGAGGTTCTCGACCATGGTGCGGAAGGCATGCTCGAATTTCTCCGGTTGCCCGCGGTGAGCGAAGTCGCCGGCGCAGGCGGCTTCGGCCAGCGTCTGGATCTGCACGTTGATCGCATGCAGGTTTTGTTTGACATGCCGCATCGTGGCGGTGATCGCGGCCTTTTCGCCGGGGTAGTCCGCGATTTCCTGACGCAGGTCGCCGACAGCGTAGCGGCCCATGACCTCGGTGATGCGCAATTGCGTCTGCACATGGGCATCGACCAGGGCGTTGGTGCCGGCGACCATCTGTCCGTATTCGCCGGGGAAGCGTTGCGCATCCATGCGGTAGCTGATCGCACCGGCATCGTGGCGCGTGGCCATTTCGCGTTGCGCCGAGATGACTTCATGCAGGCGCCGCTGCATTTGCTGCATCGCCCGCAGTAATTGCCCGGATTCGTCGTTGGCGGTGGAGGTGTCGGGGCTGCTCAGATCGCCAGCGCCGATGCGCTCGGCCAGACGGAGCGACTGCCGCAGCGGCAATACCACCCGGCGGGTGAGCAGAAAGGCGATGCCGGAGCCCAACAGCAAGGCCAGCACGGTGCAGCCGACCATGAGCACGGCGAAGTCATGCGCGGTGGTCATCGCCTCCTTGGCGGCCTGGCGGTTCTTGGCTTCCTGCAGGTCGATGAAGGCGTTGATGCTGGCCAGCCAGTCGACGAAGGCCGGACGCGCTTGCTGCAGCAGCAAGGTTTGCGCCTGGTCTTTGTCGCCGCTGTCGCGCAGGCTGCGCACTTGCACGATCAACGGCATGGTGCGCTGCTCGATTGCCTGAATCCGCTGCAGGATGGCCTGTTCTTTGGGATCGTTGGAGGCCGCAAGCATGTCGTTGAGCGGCTGCGCCGAGCGCGCATAGTCGGCGGCCAGTTTGTCGATCAAGTCCTTGGTGGTTTGACGGCTGGCCGGATCGTCCAGCAGCACCACGTCGCGCAGTGCGATCGCGCGATCATGGACGCTGCCACGGAAATTGATCGCGTAGCGTTGCTTGACGCTATTGACCGCGTTGATGGCGGTCAGGCGTTGGTCGATGCTGTGGACGCGCTCGATGCCGACGACTGTGAGCAGGACCATCAGCACGATGATCGAGAGAAAGCCCAGGGCCAGGCGTTGGCCGATACGCAGATTCGAGAAGACGTGCATGGGGGTGGATTTCGCCGACGTGGGGTGGGAAGCGGGGATAACAGACATGGTGGGGGGAGCGAATTGTCGACGGTCGCGCGACTGCGCTTGGCCGGGTGAACACAGCAGTAGCGGCGTGCCGCAGGTGAACTGAAGTACATCGCTGCCGCATGGCGATGCCATGATCGAGGCTGGACAGTAAATTTATGTGATAAATAGCGCGCAAATACGCCAGAGTACGGTGGTTACTCCCATGGAAGCCTCTCTGCGGCAACGCGGCGTCCTATTTTCAATTCCACAATCCACGATGTCACCCTGATCGTCGGTCGCCTGACGCCCAGGCTGTACTGCTGAAGCTGGCTGATCGGCGCGTAGAGCCAGGGGATTGGCGGGCAGCCTGCGCGCGGCACCGAAACGGCGTCCTCCAGGCGACTCGGGTACCATGCAGCCCCTCTTACGTGCGTTTCTTCTCGATGGCCGATTCCAAACACACTCCTGTTTCTTCCGTGACCCAGGCCCAGGCCGAGGAAGCGGTGCGTACCCTGCTGCGCTGGGCCGGCGACGACCCGACCCGTGAAGGCTTGCTGGATACCCCGCGGCGGGTCGCCGAGGCTTACGGCGATTGGTTCAGCGGCTACCGCGAGGATCCGCGCGAATATATGTTGCGTACCTTCGAAGAAGTGGCTGGCTACGATGAGCTGATCGTGCTGCGCGACATCCATTACGAAAGCCACTGCGAGCACCACATGGCGCCGATCATCGGCAAGGTGCACGTCGGTTATTTGCCGCGTGGCAAGGTGGTGGGCATCAGCAAGCTGGCGCGGGTGGTCGATGCCTACGCGTGTCGCTTCCAGGTACAGGAAAAGATGACCGCGCAGATCGCGCAATGCATCCAGGACGCGCTGCAACCGCTGGGTGTGGGTGTAGTGGTGGAGGGCTCGCACGAATGCATGACCACCCGCGGCGTGCACAAGCGGGGCGTGAGCATGGTTACCTCGAAGATGCTCGGTACCTTCCGCGAAGATGCGCGCACGCGCGCCGAATTCCTGCGTTTCATCGATTGCGGCGCGCGTTGAGCGTGCCGCATGCGGTGCTGGGTTAGCATGACCGCGTCGTTGCAATCTTGTCGTTGCTTGCGCTCGGCACACACCCGATGAAACACCGCGCCCGTATCGCCCGCTATCGCGCGCTGCGCGAGCAGCCGTTGTGGAAGCTGATCGCGGCCGATCAGGCACCGGAAATCATCGGTTTGCTGCAAACCTTGCTGCTGGAGAACGAGCGTCGCTTGCCGACGGCGGTCCTGCACGAGCGGCTGCAGCGCATGCTCGACGATCTCAATGCCGATCAACTGGCACGCGACCTACCGCGCACCGCGCAGGCCTACCTGGCTCACTGGCTGGCCCAGGGGTGGTTGGAGCGCCGGCTGCCGGAGGGCGCGCAGCAGGAAGACTATGAGGTGTCGACCCAGGCTTTGCAGGCGATCCGCTTCGTCGATGGACTGGAACATACGCGCGGTGCCGCCACCGAGAGCCGCCTGGCGCTGGTGATGCAGCAATTGGCGCAGTTGGCGGCGTTGACCGAAACCAATCCGGATGCGCGTTTGTCCGCGTTGCGCGACGAACGCGACCGGATCGATGCGGAAATCGCGCGGGTTTCCGCCGGCAAAGTCGCCTCGCTGGATGGCAAGCGCGCACTGGAACGCACGCGCCAGGTGATCGCTCTGGCCGACGAGTTGACCGAAGATTTCCGCCGTGTCCGCGACGATTTCGAGCAACTCAACCGCAGCTTCCGCGAACGCATCATCGATGACGATGGCGAGCGTGGCGAGATTCTGGGCAAGCTGTTCGAAGGCGTGGACGTGATCGGTGACAGCGATGCCGGCCGCAGTTTTCAGGCGTTCTGGGCGTTGCTCAACGATGCCGAACAAAGCGCGCAGTTGGATGCGGCGCTGGAGACATTGTTGTCGCGTGGTTTTGCGCGCAAGCTTGATCGGCGCGAACGCGGTTTCCTGCGCGGGCTGACCGCCACCATGCTCGAACGCGGCGGCCAGGTCCACGATGTGATGCAGCATTTCGCGCGCAGTTTGCGTGGCTTCGTCCAGAGCCGTGGTTATCTCGAACAGCGCCGCCTCAATCAGTTCCTCAAGCAGGCACAGGCCGAAGCGCTGGCACTGCGTGATCGCATTCCCGCGCAGCGCAGCATCGGCCGCGACCTGAAATTGACCAGCAGTCGCCTGCGCTCGCTGTCGCAGTGGCGCTTGCACGATCCGCGCCAACAACAGATCGATGGCAGCATCCAGCGCAACGAGGCGGCGGCGATCTCCCTGGACAGCGTTGGCGATCTGGTCGCGCAATCGGAGATTGATTTCCGCAGCTTGCGCCGTGATCTGTTCGAGTTGCTCGCCGCGCATCGGCAGTTGTCCATCGCCCAGGTGCTGGCACAGCGTGAGGCCAGCCAGGGCTTGGGCAGCGTGATCGGCTATCTGTCGCTGGGCACGCGCCATGGTGTGGTCCTGCCCGAACAGCACGAACACGCGCACTGGCGTGGTGGCGACGGTCAGTGGCGTAGTGCGCGCATTCCGCTGGTGTGGTTCACCCAGGAGAAACGCCATGAATTGGCATGACCATGCGGATGCGTCCGATGCGGCAGGCGATGTGGATACCGCGACCGCAGCAGATCCCGGCAACGGATTATTCGCAGGCGACAGTGGCGCTCTGCCGCTGGATGCGCGGCGTGTGCTGTGCCAGTTGCTCAGCGGCCCGAGCGTGGACGCACAGCGGCATAGCACGCTGTGGCCGGCGCTGCTGCGCAACGAGGCGGCGATTCGCAGCGCGCTGTCGGAATTGTTCCTGGAGTTGGTGCTGGATCGCGAAACCGGCATCGCGTTCACCCGCCAGGCCGACACCGGCGAATTGGAAACGCCGGTATTGCTGCGCTCGGCGCCGCTGACCTTCATCGACTCGGTGTTGCTTTTGCACCTGCGCCAACAGTTGGCCGAAGCCGATGCGCGTGGGGTGCGCGCGGTGGTCGAAGAGGCGCAGTTGAGCGACGCGTTGGCTGTCTATGAAAAAAATGTGTCCACCGACCGCGCCGGCTTTCTGCGTCGCGTTGGCAATGCCGTGCAGAAAATGAAGGACAACCATGTCCTGACCCGTTTGCGCGGTGAAGAGCAGCGATACGAAGTTTCGCCAGCGCTCAAACTGTTGTTCTCCGCCGAGGATGTGGCCGCACTGGCCCAGGTCTACCGCGAACTACGCGAGGCGCCGGAATCTGCGGACAACGGCGATGCGGCTGCGGATGTGTCTGGTGACGGCTAGTGTTACCACGCCTCATCACCACCACCTTCGTAACGCTGGCGACCAACGCAACTCAATTCCAAGTGCATACACGCTCTAGACTGTGCCGATGAAATCCTCCGCGTCTTCCGGCTTGTTCGCCGCCGATTTGCCCGATCCGCGCCTGCAGCAGTTCCGCATGCGGCGCTTGCAGGTCTACAACTGGGGCACGTTTTCCGGCCTGACCGAGGTGCCGATTGCCGCGCGTGGCTTCCTGTTCGTCGGCCGTTCCGGTTCCGGTAAATCCACCTTGCTGGATGCGATGTCGGCATTGCTGACGCCGCCGAGCATCGTCGATTTCAACGCCGCCGCGCGCGAGGCAGAACGCAGTGGCCGCGACCGCAACCTGGTGTCTTACGTGCGCGGCGCCTGGGCCGATCAACAGGACAGTGCCTCCGGCGAAATCGCCACCCAGTACCTGCGCAAGGGCGCCACCTGGACCGCGCTGGTGCTGGAGTATCACGACGGCGAGGAGCGCGTGGTCAGCCTGGTACGGCTGTTCTGGATTGCCGGCAGCGGCGCTGCGCCGGGCGATGTGCGCAAGCACTACATGGTGGCTGAGCGTGCGTTCGATATTGCCACCGAGCTGGCCGGCTTCGACCTGGACCTGCGCAAGCTCAAGCAACGTCTGCCTGATGTGCATCACTTCGACAGTTTTGCTGGCTATGCCGAGCGTTTCCGTCACCAGCTTGGTATCGGCAACGAAACGGCGCTGCGCTTGCTGCACAAAACCCAGTCGGCGAAGAACCTGGGCGATCTCAATGCCTTCCTGCGTGGTTTCATGCTCGAAGCGCCCAAGACTTTCGATGCCGCCGAACGGCTGCTTGGTGATTTTGCCGAATTGGATGGCGCGCATCAGGCGGTGGTCACCGCGCGCCGCCAGGTCGAAACCCTGGGCCCGGCACGCGGCTATCACACCGAGCTGATGGCCTTGCGCCGCCAGCGCAGCGAACTGGAGGAACTCAAGCTCGGCCTGGATCCTTATCGTGAGCAGCGCCGTCTGGCTTTGCTGGATGCACGCTTGCAAGCGCTGGACACCCAGGATCGCGGGCTGGCCGGCGAAGAAGGCCAGCGGCGTGCCGCATTGGAAAATCACCAGCGCCGTCTCGATGATCTGGAAGCGCAGCGGCGCGAACAGGGTGGCGAGCGCATCGATGCGCTGGAGCGCGAACACACGCAAGTCCAGGCCGAGCGCGACCGCCGTGCGGCCAAGCGGACCCACGCCGAACAGGCTTGTGGTGTGCTGGAGCAGGTGCTGGCCGGCAGCGCGCATGGTTTTGCCGAACAGGCCGCGCAGGCGCGCGCGGCGCTGGAGGATGGCCAGCGGATGGCCGCCGAATTGGACGAAGCGATCCTCCAACGCATGGCCGGCAAGGCCGAGGACGAAAAACGCTTCGCCGAGGTGCGCGCCGAGATCGAAGCGCTCACGCGTCATCCTTCCAACATTCCGGCGCCGATGCAGGCGCTGCGCGCGCGGCTGAGCGCCGATACCGGCGTGCCGGAGGCGGCGCTGCCGTTCGTCGGCGAGTTGATCCAGGTCCGTGACGATCAAGCCGCCTGGCGCGGGGCGATCGAGCGCGTTTTGCATGGGTTCGCGCAATCGCTGTTGGTGGATGAGCGTCATTACGCCGACGTGGCCGATTGGGTCAACCGCAACCACTTGGGAATCCGCCTGGTCTACTACCGGGTACGCGACAACGCGCAAGCGCTGTCCTCTGCCAACGGGCCTGGATCGGCGTCGCTGCTGCACAAGCTGGAACTGCGCGAACATGCCTTCGCCGGTTGGCTGCGCCGCGAACTGGGCAAGCGTTTCGATTACGACTGCGTGGACAGTGCGAAGGCGTTGCGGCATGCCGAACGCGCCATCACCCGCGAAGGCCAGGTCAAACATCCCGGCGAGCGTTACGAAAAGGACGACCGCCATGCCATCGGCGACCGTCGGCGCTGGCTGTTGGGTTTTGACAATCGCGACAAACTGGCTTTGTTTGAGCGCGAAGGCCAGGAACTGGCCGCGCGCATCGCCGCCTGCGATGCCGACGTGGCGACGCTGCGCGCACGTCGCGAACGCGCGGGCACGCAACGTCTGGCCTGGCACACCCTGGCCAATCTGGGCTGGGACGAGATCGACGTGGCCGCGCCCTTGCAGCGCCTGGACGACATCGCGCAGGCACTGCGCCAGTTGCGCGAAGGCGACGCCAACCTGCGTGCCCTGGGCGAAGCGATCGATCACGCGCGCGCGGACATCCAACATGCCGACCGCACCTATCAGGATCTCCGCAGCGAGCGGATGGCGCTCAGCAAAGAGTGCGCACGCCTGGAAAAGCAGCGTCTGGAATGTGCCGATGCCGACGCGCGTGTCCTCACGCCGCTGCAACGCCAGGGCCTGGGCGAGCGCCTGGAGGCGCTCGGCATGTTGAGCCTGGACAACCTGGCCGATCTGTTCCGCAACCTGGAACGCGGTATCCAAGCCCAGCTCGGCGCCAGCCAGCAGGAACACCATCGCTTGGAGCAGTTGCTGCTCGGCTGCTTTCGCCGCTACTGCCAGCAATGGCCGGAAGACAGTGGCGATTTCAGTGTCACCCTCTCTGGCGCCGATGACTTCCTCGCCCGCTTGCAGCGCTTGGAACGCGATGGCTTGCCGCAGCACGAGGCGCGCTTTTTCGAGCTGTTGCAGAGTCAGAGCAAAAACAATTTGCTGGCGTTGCAACGGCATGCTGCGGAGGCGCGTAAGTCCATCGCCCAGCGCCTGGATGAAGTCAACGCCAGCCTGGAACAGGTACCGTTCAATCGCGGCACCTTGCTGACCATCGAATTGAGCGACCGCCGTTTGCCCGAGGTGATCGAATTCCAGCAGTGCCTGCGCGAAGTGCTCGGTCATTACCAGACCGAACAGCGCGAACTGGCCGAGCAGCAATTTGCGGTACTGCGTGCGCTGGTCCACCGGCTAGGTTCGCAGGAGGGCGAGGACAAGCGCTGGCGGGAGCTGGTGCTGGACGTGCGCTTGCACGTGGAGTTCGTCGGCGTGGAACTGGATGCCGCCACGCGCCAGCAGGTGGAGATTTATCGCAGCGGCGCTGGTAAATCCGGCGGCCAGCGACAGAAGCTGGCCACCACCTGCCTGGCCGCAGCGTTGCGCTACCAGCTCGGCGGCGAGGACGGCGAACTGCCGCGTTATTGCGCCGTGGTGCTGGACGAAGCGTTCGACAAGGCCGATAACGAATTCACCGCGTTGGCGATGAATATCTTCGAGAATTTCGGCTTCCAGATGGTGGTGGCCACGCCGTTGAAATCGGTGATGACGCTGGAGCCGTTCATTGGCGGTGCCTGTTTCGTGGAGATTAGTGGCCGTCATGATTCGGGCGTGTTGCTGATCGAATACGACGAGCAGGCCAAGCGATTGAAGCTGCCCGAACGTGCCCGCGCGACAGACACGGCTGCGGCTGCGCCGGTCGAAATCGCAGCGCCAACCGGTAGCCGGTCGCGCCGACGCGTCACCGCCGACGCACCATCCAAGCCCTGATCCGGATGACGCGCGCGCTGAGACGGTGCGCCTCAGTGCAGCACATCCCACCCCATCTTGCCGATCAGCACCACCACCAACATCAGGAACAATCGCCGGATCAACGGTGTGCCACCGCGCAGCGCCAGCCGCGTGCCAGTTACCGCGCCGGCCACGTTGGCCGCCGCCATCGGCAGTGCGGCGGCCAGCAGCACTTTCCCACTGGGCACGAAGAAGCACAGGGCGGCCAGGTTGGTCGCCAGATTGACCACCTTCGCCGCCGCCGAGGCGCGCAGAAAATCCAGGCCGAAGAAACGGATGAACAGGAAGATCAGGAAACTGCCAGTGCCCGGGCCGAAGAAACCGTCGTAGAAGCCGATTGCCGCTCCCATCGTCAGCGCGATCGCCAATTCGCGGCGGCCGATGCGGCGTGGTCGGTGCAAGGCGCCGAAGTCCTTCTTGAGCAGGGTGTACCCCAACATCGCGATCAGCAGCACCAGGATCAGCGGACGCACCGCCGATTTCGGCAACAGGCTGACCGCGGTGGCGCCGAGGAAAGAGAACGCGAACGCCGCCGCCGTCGCATACAGCACGGGTCGCCATGGCAAGCGCACATGGCGCGTGTAGCGCCAGGTGGCTGCGCCGGTGCCGGCCATCGAACTGAACTTGTTGGTCCCCAACAGCAGGGCCGGTGCCTGCTGCGGCAGGGTCGCAAATAGCCCTGGCAATTGGATCAAGCCGCCGCCGCCGACCGCCGCGTCCACCAGTCCGGCGCTGAAGGCGATGCACAGCAGCCACGGCAGTTCGGTGGGTAGCGATTCCAGCACGCGAAGGCTCCGCGCAAAAGGGTGGCCAGCATAGCGGTGTGCGCTAGAGCGTGTTATGAACTTTGAAGTAGAGACGTTGCATTTCCAAGCATGAGCATTGAGAAGACGACGAAG
>NZ_JZHZ01000007.1:3444300-3451367 GCF_000963005.1 Xanthomonas sp. GPE 39 | reverse complement strand
TCGGATAGGAGCGTGCTGGCTTCATCCGCTTACGATAGCCGCGAAAGCCTCAAGTTCATAACACGCTCTAGGCATGATGCGTGTGGCGTGCAGGGCGTCGCCTTAGCCGGCAAAATCGGTGGATGTCCCGGTCCGCCCCGCGCCTTACCGATCCCTGTCCCTGCGGCCGCCCGCGCGAATACGCGCAGTGCTGCGGGCCGTACCATGCCGGTGCCGCCGCGCCGGATGCCGAGTCGCTGATGCGTGCGCGCTACAGCGCCTATGTGCGCGGCGATGCTGATTACCTGCGCGCTAGTTGGCATGCGTCCACGCGTCCGGCGCAGGTGGAGATCGATCCGCGCACTTTCTGGCTCGGCCTCACCGTGCAGCGGGTCGTCAACATCGCCGAGGAGCGTGCAGAAGTGGTATTCCTTGCGCGTTATCGCATCGGTGGCGGCAGTGCGGTGCGCATGATCGAACACAGCCGCTTCGTGCGCGAGGACGGGTGTTGGTACTACCTCGATGCGCTGGATTGAGCGCTGCGTCGGCGTTGTGGCATGAATGGCGGGTGCGATGCGGTTGTTATGATGTTCGGCCTGCTGTGGGCGAGGAAGTTTCGATGATGCGTTTCGCTTGGGTCTTGCTGTGTGTGGTGCCGTGCGCCATCGCGCAAACGCCTTCCGCCGCGCCCGTCACCGCATCCGCCGCGGACCCGGCCTTCACCACTTGCGTCGCCGGCCTGCGCACCGCTGCTGGCAAAAGTGGGGTGACGGCGGCGGCCTTTGATCGCTTCACCGCTGGCCTGCAAGCGGATATGAGTGTGTTGCCGTTGCTCGATGCCCAACCCGAGTTCACCACGCCGATCTGGGATTATCTGGCCGGCCTGGTCGATACCCAACGTATCGACGATGGTCGCGCGATGCTGAGCACGCATCGTGATCTGCTCGCCCATGTGGCGCAGCAATACGGTGTGGATGCAGCGACGGTGGTTGCGGTGTGGGGCGTGGAGAGCGACTACGGCCGCAGCACGGGCAAACGTCCATTGTTGGTGTCGCTGCTGACCTTGGCGTGCAACGGTCGCCGTCAGCCATTCTTTCGTGGCGAACTGTTCGCGCTGCTCAAGCTGCTGCAAGCCGGCGATCTAAAGCCCGAGGGCCTGACCGGCTCGTGGGCCGGCGCGTTCGGCCATACCCAGTTCATGCCCAGCACCTACGCGCGTGTCGCGGTGGACGGCGATGGCGATGGCCGCCGCGACTTGGTCGCCAGTCTTCCCGACGCACTGGCCTCCACCGCGCACTACCTTGAGTTGTCCGGTTGGCGGAACGGACAGCCATGGGGGCTGGAGGTGAAGTTGCCGGACGGTTTCGATGCGACGCTGGCCGGGCGCACGCAACGCCGTGCGCTGGCGGACTGGCGCGCACGCGGGGTGAGCGCCGCCGATGGCAGCGCCTTGCCCGCGCTGGCCGCGCAAACGCCGGCAGCGCTCCTGCTGCCCGCGGGTGTGCATGGTCCTGCGTTCCTGGTGTTCCGTAATTACGACGCCATCTATGCCTACAACGCCGCCGAAAGCTATGCGCTGGCGATTGCGTTGTTGTCCGACCGCCTCCGTGGCAAGCCCGGGTTGGTCGCCGCCTGGCCGACCGACGATCCCGGCCTGGGCCGTGCGCAGCGGCGCGAACTACAGACCCTGCTACTGGCACGCGGGTATGCAATCGGCCAGGCCGACGGCATGATCGGCACCGCAACCCGCCGTGCCATCCAGGCCGAGCAGCAACGGCTGGGCTTGCAGCCGGCCGATGGCCGCGCCGGGCAGCGGATCCTCGATGCGTTGCGCCGTGAGGCACCGGCGCCGCCTGCCAACAACGTGCCTTCCGCACCCGCTCGTTCGCCATCGCCATCCGTCGGCAAAGCGACCACGCCGCGCCGTCGCCCGCTCGCGCGTCTAGCGTTGTCCACAACATCCACCTGCCACGGAGCATGCGGCCCATGTCCGACGTCCCCGGTCTGAGCGTAGGCGATTTCCACGGTTATCCCGCGCTGTTGGTGGACACTGCGCATTCCACCGCCGCGATCAGCCTGTTCGGCGGGCAGGTTCTGTCGTTCGTGCCCAAGGGCAATACCGACGTTTTGTGGCTGTCGCCGAGTGCGCAGCCGACCCCGACCCCGATCCGCGGTGGCACCCCGGTATGCTGGCCGTATTTCGGTCGCCAAGGCCAGACCGACGCCGTGCCCGCGCACGGTGTCGTGCGCACGGTGCCGTGGCAGCGACAGCAGGCCCAACGCGAGGCCGACGGCAGCCTGGTCTTGACCATGGCGCCGCTCGACGTCGGCGCGCTGTCATTGCGTTTGCGCTTGCATCTGCGGATCGGCGCGACGTTGGAGCAGCAGCTGATCACCGACAACATCGGCACGGCGCCGGCACGCATCACCCAAGCCCTGCACAATTATTTCCGGGTCGCCGACGCCACCCAGGTGCGAGTGCAGGGCCTGGACGGGCTCCACTACCTGGACAAGTTCGACGGCTATGCCACGGTGCATCGCCAGCAGGACGATTGGACCTTGCAGGATCCGCGCGATCCAGGCCGTAGCGACCGTATCTACATCGATGCCGGCGGTCGCTACACCCTGCTCGATCCGGGCCTGCGCCGCTGCATTCAGATCGTCACCAGCGGCAGCCGCACCCTGGTGGCATGGAATCCGGGCGAAGCCGGCGCCCACGCGATGGTCGATGTGGGACCCCACTGGCGTCAGTTCGTATGCCTGGAGCCGGCCAACGCCGGACCCGAGGTGATCGAACTGGCCCCCGGAGCTCGCCACGTGCTGCAGCAGACGATCGCCGTCGCGCCACTGTGAGGCGCCTGCACGGCGGCCGGTGTCGGGCGGTGTCTGCTGCGGTCTTACACCGTCCGTGGATGGTCTGATAACTGCTTGCACATCGCCTATGGCATGAACCGCTCAGTTTGTGTCGGCGGCGACGCGCTGGCTGTCTGGCAACTGACCATTGGCATTGCTACGCTGTGCTTTCTCTTCATCGCGGCCAATCGTGCTGCTGTTGCCAGCCGCCTCCATGATGCCGCCTCCCGATGGAACCGCCCTGCCGTTCACCGCATCGCGTCTGCTGCGCGAGGCCACCGCATCGCAGCACGAGGCGGTCGAACGCTTGCCAATGATGCGCGCCTTGATGAGCGGCGTCTTGTCCTTGTGCGATTACGTACAGCTATTGCGTTGTCACTATGCCGTGTTGGCTGGCTGGGAGCAGCGCGAGGCGGCTTGGTTACGCGATTGCGGCGATGCCCGATGGCGCTATCAACCGCGTAGCCCGTTGTTGGCCCAGGATCTGTTTGCGTTGCAGGTGCCGCCACCGACGCTGCTGTCGGACCCCCCCGTGCACGCTGCCGGCAGCGGATGGGGCATGCTTTATGTGGTCGAGGGTTCGCGGTTGGGTGGGCGAGTGATTGCGCGGCAACTGCGCCAGCGTCTGCCCAGCGTTGCATCGGCGGTGCACTATTTCGAACTGGGCGACGCCGATCCAGATGCCTGGCGACATTTCCAGCAGCGGCTCGAACACGTCCTGACCACACCCACACAACAGCAGGCCGCAGTTGACGGCGCACGGGCCATGTTCGCGCATTTCCATACTCATCTTGCCCTGGAGACTGTCGCATGAGCGATCCCGTCGTGCCTTTGGACATGGACGCGTGCGCACGCGAGCCGATCCATATTCCCGGGTCGGTGCAGCCGTATGGTGTGTTGTTGGTGATCGAGCCGGACGATGGCCGCATCGTGCAGGCCAGCGCCAGCGCCGCAGATCTATTCGGCCAGCCGCTGGATGAACTGCTCGGGCAGCGCTACGACAGCATCCTTGTGCTGGAGGATCCGCGCACGCGGCTGCTGCCTGATGCGACCGAGCCCAGTCACCTCGCTTATGTCGACATCGCCTTTCGGCGCGACACGGCCATGTCGGCACAACGCTGGGTTGGCGCTTGGCATCTGTATCCAGAGCAATGGCTACTGGAATTGGAACGACGCGATGCGCCACTGGCCGATGCCACATTGCGCGAGGCGTTGCCGGTGCTGCGCCGGCTTGAGTCCGACACCAGCATCGAAGATGCCTGCCAGCGCGCCGCCAAGAGCTTGCGTGCTTTGATCGGCTACGACCGGGTGATGATCTACCGCTTCGATGAAGAGTGGAATGGCGATGTCGTGGCCGAGGCACGCGCGGCGGAACTGGAGCCGTACCTCGGCCTGCACTACCCGGCCACCGATATCCCTGCACAGGCGCGCGCGCTGTATCTGCGTAATCGCGTGCGCCAGATCGTCGACGTCGGCTATGTTCCGTCGGCGATCCAGCCGACCTTGCACCCGCGTCTGCACGCGCCGTTGGACCTCAGCGACGTCAGCCTGCGCAGCGTCTCACCGGTGCATTTGGAATACCTGGCCAACATGGGCGTCACCGCGACCCTGGTGACTTCAATCGTGGTCAACGATGCGCTATGGGGGTTGGTGGCCTGCCATCACTATCGCCCGTATTTCTGCAATCACGAGATGCGCGACGTCGCCGATGCGGTCAGCCGCGCGCTGGCCGGTCGGATCGGTGCGCTGACCGCGGTGGCGCGGGCACGCACCGAGTCGGTACTGCTGACCTTGCGCGAAAAACTGATCACCAACTTCAACGACGCCGAGATGCTGACCGCCAGCATGCTCGATGAGATGGCCTCGGATTTGCTCGATGTAGTGGATGCCGATGGTGTGGCGGTTTTCCACGGCGACCACGTCACCCGCCACGGCATGATGCCGGTGATCGCGGATCTGACCCGCATCCGCGAACAGATCGAGCATACCCACCACGAAGCCCTGCGGCACGATGCCGTCGGCGCACTGCACACCGATCAGATCGGCCAGACCTTTCCGGAGCTGGCCGATCTGGCCCCGCTCGCGGCTGGTTTCATCTTCGTGCCGTTGATGCCGCAGGCGCGCAGCGCCTTGCTGTGGACCCGCCGCGAGCAGGTACGCACGGTTAACTGGGCCGGTAACCCACAGTTGGCCAAATTGCAGGACATCCCCGACTCGCGCCTGTCGCCACGCAAGAGTTTCGACCTCTGGCAGGAAACCGTGCGCGGTCGTGCACAGCCCTGGTCGCCGCTGAGCTTGGAATCTGCGCGCAGTTTGCGCGTGCTGATCGAACTGATGGAGCGCAAGCGGTTCCAGCAGGATTTCGTGTTGTTGGAGGCCTCGCTGTCACGCTTGCGCGAGCCGGTGGCGATCGTCGAGCGTGGCAGCGAACACAGGCCTAGTTGTCTGGTGTTCGTCAACGATGCCTTCGCCTCGCTGTACCAGCGCGAGGTTGCCGAATTGATCGGTTGCGAGCTGGATCGGCTCTATGCCAGCAATGCCGTGCCAGAGGAAACGCAACGCATCGCCACCTTGTTGCGGCAGGGACGTGCGGCCTATGTCACTCTGCCGCTGCGTGTAGATGGCACCGTCGCGATGCATCGTCAGTTCGATTTCGAACCGTTGCCCAATCCTTCCGGAATCCCCACACATTGGCTGCTGCAATTGCGTGACCCGCGCTGAGTCGCAAGCTGGCCCATGCTCAGCGCTTGTATCGCCACAGCGCCATTGCTCCTGCTCCGGCCAGCAGCCCCCACAGCGCCGCGCCGATGCCGAATAACGACAATCCCGATGCAGTCACCAGGAATGCGATCAGCGCGGGCTCGCGTTCGTGCTCTTCCCTCAGTGCCGAGGCCAGACTATTGCCGATGGTGCCGAACAGCGCGATGCCAGCGATCGCCATGATCAACTCTCTGGGAAGTGCGGCCAATAGCGCCGCGACCGTGGCGCCGAAGACTCCGATGAGAAAATAGAACAGGCCGGCGGACACCGCGGCCATGTAGCGCCGCTGCGGATCCTCCTGTGCCTCGCGGCACAGGCAGATGGACGCGGTGATCGCCGCAAGATTCAGCGCAAAGGCACCGAACGGCGCCAGCAATACATTGATCACGCCGATCCAGCCCAGCGTCGGCGAGATCGGCACCGCGTAACCGGATGCGCGAATCGCCACCACGCCTGGCAGGTTCTGCGATGTCATCGTCACCACGAAAAGCGGCAATCCGATACCGAACAGCGCCTGCCAAGATAGCGTCGGCCACACCAGTGCCGGTCGCGTCAGCCGCAACTGCACTGCCTCCAGATGCAGTGCGCCATTGCCGGTGGCGAACGCGATGCCGGCCAGCAGCGTTGCGATCACCACATAGCGTGGGAATGCGCGGCGCCCGAGCAGATACACCGCGAACATCGTCAGTGCCATGCCGAGTTGATGCTGTATGGCCACGAACACATCCAGTCCGAAACGCAGCAGCACGCCTGCTAGCATCGCCGAGGCCAGCGACAGTGGAATGCGTCGCAACGCCCGTTCGAACAATCCGGAAAATCCGGCCACCGCCGTCAGTGCCGCTGCCAGTACGAAGCCGCCAATCGCATCGGACAACGGCAGTCCGCCGCCGCTACCAATGAGCAACGCTGCGCCTGGCGTAGACCACGCGGTCAGCACCGGCATTCGGTAGCGCAGCGACAACCCGATGGAAGTCAGCGAAATACCGAACCCCAGCGCCAACATCCAGGAGGCGATCTGCGCCTGCGAGGCGCCGAAAGTACGCGCGGCCTCGAACACGATCGCTGCCGAGCTGGTGAAGCCGACCAATACCGTGACGAAGCCGGCGATCAGCGCGGAGAGAGAGGCGTCGCGCCAAGCGTCGCGTACTGCAGCAGACATACCGGGCCTCGCGGAAGAGCATGAGCGTTTCAACCAAGCCAGCATCGTGCGCCACAGGCGCAGCGCTTTGCATTGTCGGTATAGCGCATGGGATTGATAGGGCATCACGATACAGTCATGCGTGGGAGTCAGAAAAATGTTGACCTTTTTGCGCATCCCGTTAGACTGCGCGGCCCGCTTCACAACTGCCTGGCTTCGGCCTGACAGAGCTAGGCGGGGAAGCGGAGACACTCGATGCACATTGGGTATTGACGCTAGAGAAAAAGCCGCTAAGATGACCGGCTCGCTTCAGCAAAAGCCCACGTGGTGGCGGCTA
>NZ_JZHZ01000007.1:3355455-3444200 GCF_000963005.1 Xanthomonas sp. GPE 39 | reverse complement strand
GCGAGAGTAGGTCATCGCCAGGGGCTTTACCCCAAATCCCCGTCCCAACAGGACGGGGATTTTTTATTGCCCCAAAAAACAAACATCCCCCTCAACCGACAACCCCGCGCTGCAACGCCGCCGCCGCCCAGCGTCGAGCAACCAACGGCGAGCTCATGCACACCGCAACATCACTCACCGTCGACACCGCACGCTCCAGTAACTGGATGTCTGCCTCGTGCTGACGCGCAACATGCGCATCCTCAAAAAATAACGCCCGCTGGCATACTCCTGACAACACGCTAGAGGCTATTTGCGCGTCTCCTCCAAGGGGGCCGCTTTGGTAGCGCTGCACCCAGTCCTGGCCCTGTGGCCAACCACGGCTCCAGGCCAATTCGTTGAGCTGCTGGCCTGTGGTACCGGTGGCGATGCGGTTGCCGAAGCGTGACAGCAGATCGAAATACTCGCTGGCGAAGGCGAGCATCTGCGGTTTCATCGCGTCGTGTGCAATCAGCGCCAGCGTATGCTGTTCGAACCTGTGCAGGTCGTCGGCACCGGGGTCTGCCGTCAGTCCGGCATGTATGCGCTCCATCTCGATCCAGTCGCGAGCGCTGGCGAGCGTGGAGATGAAGGGTTTACCGTGGATCACGCACTGGCGCTTGAGTGCAACCGCCTCTGGAAAGATCGATGACGGATCGACCGGGTCGATGAGATAAATTGCTCCGTCAAGCGTGCGTTGTGTGCTTTCCAGACCGACCACCTCGGCGACAAGTTGCATCAACCCGCCTTCGCGACCGAACGGATAACGCTTGAGGCCTGCATAGTGGGGCAGTAGGCCGGCGCGCACGATTGCGTCGTGGGTACGGCCCACCGCATGCAGGCCGAGCTGCAGTTCACGGATGCCGGTCTCGCAGGCACGCAACCAGCGGAACAGGGCCGCGTTCTCGCCCTCGTGGTGCAATCGGTTGGCGGCTAGGCCCAGGCGCATGCATCGATCCGTATAGAAACAAAGACGATAGTCTGCTCCGGATGGCAGTGCAGACTCAATCGCGATGTGCACTGACGCCTTGTTGTTGCCAGAGACGACGTACACCGTCCAGACACGAGGGTGCTGGGGTCATGCCGATGACCGCTCAGCATCGATGCGACCGGGTGAGTCGGTTAATCGCCCTTCTGAGCGCTGTTGACTAGGATTGTGGCCGAAGACAATCCGTATGCCTGGAGCGAGGTGATCTGTGAGACGTCGGGCGCGGCGTGTTCGCATTGACCTGGCGACGTGCCTGCGCGCTGATCGCCACAGCGCGGGCATTTTCGGACGTCGCTATGCGTTGTGCTCAGGCTGCGGCATCGCGGGTGACCGAGAGGTCGCTGCCGATCCACTGGACGATGCTGGCGGCGGCATCGCGGCCTTCGGCTACTGCGGTGACGACCAAGTCGGCACCACGCACGGCATCGCCACCGGCAAACAGTTTGGCGTTGCTGGTTTGATAAGGCAGACGGTCGCCACCACCGGCCAGGATTCGACCGTTGGCGGTGCCCTCCACGCCCTGTGCGGCCAGCCATTCCGGAACACTGGGAGAGAAGCCGAAGGCGATGATGACCACATCCGCGTCCAACACCGATTCGCTACCTTCCACTGGCTCGGCAGCCTGACGTCCATGCGCATCCGGTTCGCCGAGTCGGGTCTGCACCACGCGCACGCCAGCGACGTTGCCTGCGCTATTGGCTTCAACCGCCAGTGGTTGGCGGTTAAACAGGAAACGCACGCCTTCTTCGCGTGCGTTGGCCACTTCGCGTGCCGAGCCAGGCATGTTGGCTTCGTCGCGGCGGTAGGCGCAGGTGACCTTCGCCGCACCCAGGCGGATCGCACTACGCACGCAGTCCATGCCGGTATCGCCGCCGCCCAGCACCACGACGCGTTTGCCGTTGAGGTCGGGCAGGGCGATTTTGTCTTCCCAGCCGGCGATCGGTCGGCCCCAGGGATCGTTGCCGCCGACGATGCGGCTGTTCTGCACCAAAAACGGCAGCGCTGGCAGCACGCCGGGCAGATCCTGGCCGGGCAGGCCGCCGTCGGTGTAGCGGTAAGCGCCGGTGCCGAGGAACACCGCGTCGTACTCGTCGAGCAGGTGTTGCAGACTGACGTCGCGGCCGATCTCCACGCCCAGGCGGAACTGCACGCCCATGCCCTCAAGCACCTCGCGGCGCTTGCCGATCACGCTCTTGTCGAGTTTGAAGCTGGGAATCCCGAATTGCAGCAGGCCGCCGATTTGCTCGTAGCGGTCGTATACCACCGCCTGGATGCCGGCGCGGGCCAGCCGGTCGGCGCAGCTCAACCCGGCCGGGCCGGCGCCGATGACGGCCACGCGTTTGTCGGTGGCCTGGACCTGGCTCAGATCCGGGCGCCAGCCGTTATTTAGTGCGGTGTCGACGATGTATTTCTCCACCGCACCGATGGTCACCGCACCGAATTCCTCCAGCGTGCAACTGCCTTCGCACAGACGATCCTGCGGACACACCCGACCGCAGACTTCCGGCAGCGGATTGGTGCTGTGGCACAGCGCCGCGGCTTCTTCGATGCGGTTTTCCTGCACCAGTTGCAGCCATTGCGGGATGGCGTTGTGCACCGGACATTTCCAACTGCAGTATGGGTTTCCGCAATCCAGGCAGCGCCCGGCCTGGTACTGCGCGTCGGCTTTGTCGAACTTGCCGTATAGCTCGTTCCAGTCGCCGGAGGTGCGCAGTTCCACCGGGATGCGCTGTGGCATCTGCCGGGGCAGGTCGAGGAACTGGAATGCGTGCTTGCGGCTCATGGAAAGGTCTCGTGAAGCATGGCGTGTGGCAGGACAACCGTGGTGTGGAGATGGACGATCAGGCGGCCCGGCGTAGCGATTCGGTCAGCGATTCGATGCTGGCGGCCTTGGGTTTGACCAGCCAGAACTTGCCGACGTAGTCGCGGAATTCGTCGAGGATCTGCTGCGCCCAGATACTGCCGGTCAGTTCGCGGTGACGGCTGATCAGCTTGTGCAGGTGCTGGCGGTGGCGTTCGAAGCCTTCGGCGGAGATGCGATGGATGTCGATCAGTTCGTGGTTGTAGCGATCGACGAAATCGCGGTCCACATCGAGCACATAGGCTAGGCCGCCAGTGAAGCCGGCACCGAAGTTCAGCCCGACCTTGCCCAGCACCAGCACGATGCCGTCGGTCATGTACTCGCAGCAATGGTCGCCGGCGCCTTCGATCACCGCCAGCGCGCCGGAGTTGCGCACCGCAAAGCGCTCGCCAGCGCGGCCAGCGGCGAACAGTTCTCCGCCGGTCGCGCCGTACAGGCAGGTATTGCCGATGATCGCGGTGCTGCGTGCCTCAAAGCGTGCGCCGCGTGGTGGCCGCACGACCAGGCGGCCGCCGGCCATGCCCTTGCCGACATAGTCGTTGGCCTCGCCTTCCAACTCCAGATGCAAGCCACCGGCGTTGAACGCGCCGAAGCTCTGCCCGGCCGACCCGCGGAAGCGCAGGGTCAGCGGTGCATCGTCCATGCCATGGTTGCCGTGGGTGCGGGCGATGGTGCCGGACAGGCGTGCGCCGATTGAGCGGTCGGTGTTGTGGATCAAGAAGCGATGCTCGCCGCCGCGCTTGTGCGCGATGGCGTCGGCGAGCAGGCCATCCATCTGTGTGGCCAGACTGTCCGGCGATTCGTACAGCCGTTGTGCGGCGCAATGGCTGCTGTCATGGCGCACGTCCTTGAGCAGCCGCGACAGATCCACATGCACGCCCTCGCGTGGCGACACCTGCAGTTGTTCCAGCAAATCGGTGCGACCGACGATGTCGTCGAGCGAGCGCACGCCCAGGTAGGACAACCACTGCCGCACTTCTTCGGCCAGCAGGCGGAAGAAATTCTCCACGCGCTCGGGCAGGCCGACGAAGTGATTGGCGCGCAAGCGTTCGTCCTGGGTCGCAACGCCGGTGGCGCAGTTGTTGAGGTGGCAGATGCGCAAATATTTGCAGCCGAGCACGATCATCGGCCCGGTGCCGAAGCCAAAACTGTCCGCGCCCAGGATCGCTGCCTTGACCACGTCCAGGCCGGTCTTCAGCCCACCGTCGGTCTGCAGGATGGTGCGCGCGCGCAGGTCGTTGGCGACCAGGGCCTGGTGCGACTCGGCCACGCCCAGTTCCCATGGCACGCCGGCATAGCGGATCGAGCTGACCGGGCTGGCACCGGTGCCACCATCGTGACCGGACACGGTGATCAGGTCAGCGCCGGCCTTGACCACGCCGGCGGCGATGGTGCCTACGCCCGCATGGCTGACCAGCTTCACCGACACCAGTGCGGTTGGATTGACCTGCTTGAGGTCGTAGATCAGTTGCGCCAGGTCTTCGATCGAGTAGATATCGTGATGCGGCGGTGGCGAAATCAAGCCGATGCCGGGCCGCGCGTAGCGCAGCCGCGCGATCAGTTCGTTGACCTTGTGCCCGGGCAACTGGCCACCTTCGCCGGGTTTGGCACCCTGCGCGATCTTGATCTGCAACACCTCGGCGTTGACCAGATACTCGGGGGTGACGCCAAAGCGGCCGGAAGCCACTTGTTTGATCTTGGAGCGTTTCTCGGTGCCGTAGCGCGCCGGATCCTCGCCGCCTTCGCCGGAATTGCTGCGCCCGCCGAGCCGGTTCATTGCGATGGCCAGCGCTTCGTGTGCTTCCGGCGACAGCGCGCCCAGGCTGATTGCGGCGGTGTCGAAACGTCGCAGCAGGTCTTCGGCCGGGGCGACTTGATCCAGCGGGGTGGGGGTTTCGGCGCGCTTGAGTTGCAGCAGATCGCGCAACGCCGAAGCGGGGCGTCCATGTACCGCCGCGGTATACGCGGCCCAGTCGGCCTGCGCGCCGGTGCGCGTGGCGCGCTGCAAGGTCAGCACCACGTCCGGGTTGTACATGTGGTACTCGCCGCCGTGGACGTACTTGAGCAGGCCGCCCACTTCCGGTTTGAGCAGGTCGTTCCAGGCACGCGCGGTCAGTTGCCGCGCCTCGGTGTCCAGGCGCGCCAGATCGACCCCGCCGATGCGCGAGGTGGTTTCCGGGAAGCACAGCGCCACCACGTCCGGATCCAGTCCGACGATCTCGAACAACTGCGCGCTGCGATAGCTGGCGATGGTGCAGATGCCCATCTTGGAGATGATCTTGGACAGACCCTTGTAGATGCCCCTGCGGTACTTGCGGCCGATCTGGGTTTGTTCGCCGTCGCTCTTGAGCAGCAGGATCCCGCGCCGGCCCAGGTCGAACAGCGTTTGATAGGCCAGGTACGGATACACCGCCGTAGCACCGAAGCCCAACAAGCAGGCCATGTGGTGCGGGTCGCGCGCCGTGCCGGTCTCGATGATCAGGTTGACGTCGCAGCGCAGGCCGATGCGCGAAAGATGGTGGTGCACCGCGCCGGTGGCCAGCAGTGCGTGCGCCATCGGCCGTTCCGGCACCGGATAGCGGTCGGTCAGCAATAGCAAGATCTTGCCATCGCGCGCGGCCTGCTCGGCCTCGGCGCAGATGCGCTTGAGCCCGGCTTCCAGCCCTTCCTCGACGCTGTAGGACAGGTCGATCTGCGCGTTGCGCTGTTGGTACTGCTCCATCTTCAGGAGCTGGCGCAGCTTGCGTTGGCTGAGCACCGGCGAGTTGAGGATGACGTGGTTCACCGTCTCCGGGCCGGCATGAAAGATGTTGGTCTCTCTGCCGAGCTGGGTGGTCAGCGACATCACGCAGTCTTCCCGCAGCGGATCGATAGGCGGGTTGGTGACTTGCGCGAATGCCTGGCGGAAGTAGTCGTACAGCGGCCGGGTGTGCTGGCTGAGCACTGCCATCGGGGTGTCGTCGCCCATCGAGCCGGTCGCTTCCTGCTCGGTCTCGGCCAACGGTCGCAGGACCTGTTCCACTTCCTCGGTGCTGAGTTGGAACAGCTTGTGATAGCTGCGCAGGGTGCGCTCGTCGAACGGTTCCTCGACCAATGAGGGGTCGATCAACTCGGTCTGCAGATAGGTCACGCCTTGCTGTAGCCACTGCTTGTAAGGCGCGCGGCCGCGGTTGATGCGGTCGATCGCATCGGAGTCGAGCAGGTCGCCACGCTTGAGGTCGATGGCCATCATCTCGCCAGGGCCGAGCTTGCCTTTGCGGGTGATGCGCTCGGCGGGCAGTTCCCACACGCCGGCTTCGGAGGCGACCAGAAAATGGCGGTCGGAAGTCAGCATCCAGCGTGCCGGGCGCAGGCCGTTGCGGTCGAGCATGCAGGCTGCATAGCGGCCATCGCAGGCGACGATGCCCGCAGGGCCATCCCACGGTTCGGCGTTGAGCCCGTGGAATTCGTAGAACGCGGCCAGATCGGCATCCTTGAACTCCAGCGATTGGCTCGCCGGTGGCATCAGGATGCGCAGTGCCTGCAGCAGATCCATGCCGCCGGCGACCAGCAGTTCGAGCATGTTGTCCAGGCTCTGCGAATCGGAGCCGTGCATCGAAATCACCGGGTCGAATTCGGCGATGTCAAAGCGCGGGGTCTTCCACACCTTGCTGCGTGCCTGTGCCCAACGGCGGTTGCCTTCGATGGTGTTGATTTCGCCGTTGTGCGCCAGCAAGCGGAACGGATGCGCCAGCGGCCAGCGTGGCAGCGTATTGGTGGAGAAGCGCTGGTGGAACACGATGGCGCTGGAGGCCAGGTCGCTACGCTGCAAATCCAGATAAAACGCGCTGAGCTTGTCTGGCAGCACCATGCCCTTGTAGCTGATGCTGTCGGGCGAGAGCGTGGTCACGTAGAAATCGGCGACCTCGCGCAGGCGCTGCTCGGCACGACGGCGCGCCAGGAACAGGGCCACGGCGAAGGCGTCCGTACTCTGTTCGGCGCCGGCATCGACGAAGATCTGTTCGATCTGCGGCAAGGTGTCCTTCGCCAACTGTCCGCACACCGTGTCGTCGGTCGGCGGAATCCGCCAGCCGCGTGGTTGTATGCCGACGCGGCGTAATTCTTCTTCCAGTACTTGACGGCAGTGTGCGGCGGCGTTGGCATCGGCGCGCGGCAGGAACACCAGGCCGGTGGCGAAGTGATCGCTGATGGCGATGCCCGCCTCGCTGGCCAACGCGCGCAGGAACCCCTCGGGTTTGCGGATCAGCAGGCCGCAACCGTCGCCGGTCAGGCCATCGGCGGCGACACCGCCGCGGTGGGTCATCCGCGACAGTGCAGCGATGGCGGTGTCCACCAGGGTCCGCGAGGGTTGGTCGTCGAGTTGCGCGACCATGCCGAAGCCACAGGCATCGCGCTCGTCTTGTGGGTCGTAGAGTCCGTGGCGGTCGGGGGGTGCCATGTCTGCCTCTGAAAGCGATCCGAAGGAACACGGCGACACTCGCCCCCGCTCTGTCATGGAGCGCTTCTTGAGGTCACCGGAATATCGACTAAACCACAGTTGGTGCGGTGCCGCAATATAAAGTTGCAGCTGCAACATCGGAATTGACGATGACCCTGCTGTCGCCGTGGCGGTGTCTGAACAGGCGGCTTAACCGCAGCGCACGCCGGTGATCTGGTTCTTGGCATCGACCTCGATATTCAGGCGTTCGCCGTTGAACTCCATGGTCACCGGCTGATTCGGCTTGAGCACGCGCACGCTCTTGGCGCCGGTGTCGGTGCGGGCCTGATCCAGCAGCGTCTGTTCGGCGGCCTGACCCACCAGGCCTTGTGCCTGCGAGGCATCGCAGCTTCCCACAGGCGGCGCCTCCGGCGCGCTGGCCGGGTCCGGCCTCGCCGCCTGTTGCGCGGCGGCCTGGGCCTTGGCGGTCACCTGTTCCTGTTCGTCCGGTGGCGGCGCGTTGCATGCGGCCAGGGCCAGTGCCATGCAAGAGACGCCGAGCAGGCCGGCATGCCTGGACGCACGGGAGAAAAGGGATGTACTCATCGGAATTCCTGATGGATGGAAGCAATTCTAAAGAATGGACAGCATAACGGCAGCAGCATCGGACACTTGGCGTTCGCCGCGCGTTAACCGACGTTTGCAAGGTTGCTTGGGTTAGTACCGTCCGACGCTCCGGATGCTTCGCACCGTGGCGGCGTGTTGCGGGTTTTGTCGGCCGACCGGTCGCCTCGGCTGGATCGGGCGTAGCGCATCTGCACTCAGGGGCAGTGATTCTTTGCAGGCGAGCGCCGCGATATGTGGCGGCATACGGCCCGTGCCGCAGCGCTTCCTCGCCACGTCGTGTGGCATGGTCGGTCCTTGTGCGGATAAGGCGACGGTCCGGCCTGGCTGTGCTGCGTGTCAGGGTTGGGCGCGTATCCTATAGGCCCCTCCAGCATTGCGGCGCTGCTTCCGGGCGCGCCGAAGATCTTCTTGTCTGTCTCGGCTTCCGCTTCCGTCCCGCACTATCGTACCGCCGCCGCGCGCCGTGCCGACTTGATCGTGCATGCCGCCGGCCTGTTGCTGGCCAGCGTCGGCGGCGCGCTGCTGGTCTGGCGCGCGCATGCCAACGACGTCTTGCTGCTTGCCACTTGCGTGTATGCGTTGGGGTTGCTGACCATGTTTGCCTGTTCGGCGGCGTACAACTTCGCCCCGCCGTTGCGTCAGCCCTTGCTGCGTAAGTTCGATCACGCGGGCATCTTCGTGATGATCGCTGGTTCCTACACCCCGCTCTTCGTCATGGCCCTCTCCGGTGCCTGGGTCTGGTCGATGACCTTGGCGGTATGGGGTGTGGCGTTGCTGGGTGTGTTCGCCAAACTGTTTCTGCCCGGCCTTGCCAAGGGTTTCTGGGTGGCGATCTACATGCTGTTGGGTTGGGCTGGGCTGGTTGCGGTCAAGCCGATCATGGCGGAGCTGGACAGCACCGTGTTGTGGCTGATCGCCATCGGCGGCGCGATCTACACCGTAGGTGTGGCGTTCTACGTGCGCAAATCGATGCTTTACAACCGCGCGATCTGGCATGCGCATGTACTCGGTGGCGCATTAGCGCACTGGTATGCCATCTGGTTGTGCGTGCGCCCGCTGTCGCCGACATGAACGTCAGCGGGTAACGCGCTAGTGGCCGTGTGCCGACGAACGTAAGCTCGACGCCTCTCATTGACGACGATGGAAGGAGCGCATGCGATGGGTAGCCCGATCCGTCTGGTCATCGCTGCAACGCTCTTGACCGCATACGTGTCGGCGCATGCGCAGCAGCAGGCCGTGCCTGTGCCCGCCGCTGCGGACCCGGTGCAGGTCAGCAGCGCGCCGCCGGACATCCAGACCCTGGGCGAAGTGCGTGCGTTGCCGCCTGACGAGGGCCAGTCGCTGGATCTGTATCGATTCAAAAACCCCGTCGACCTCAAACCCAATGCGTTCGACAAGGATTGGAAGCCGCCACCTTCGATCGAGCAAGTTAGCTTGAGCGGTGGTTACTTGGTGAAGGGCGTCTATTACCTCGAAGCCAAGGCGGCCAAGGGATTGCACACGCTGACCGGTGCACCGGATCAGATCCAGGCCGCCACGGCGCGGCCGCCGCCGCAGTTGAGCGCTGAGCAGCTGCGCCGTGCCACGCAACTATGCGCACAGCAGGGCGCGGGCTGCGATCCGGGGCAGTGACGCACCTCGTGCGCTGCGCCGGTGATCGTGCGCTTTGGCTGTCCGCACCCACCCGACAGTGACGGGCGAGGTGTTGTTAGCCACTCTTAGGCGGCGCTGGCATGCGCAAGCGCGGTGAGATGTGTGCTCCAGCCGCAGCTGTGCGAATACTTTCGCTGCTTCAGGCGCTCGCATGCACGCATACGCCGCGCGATACCACAGCCAAGAGTGCATGCGATGGCGCGTTGGCTGACGCCGACGCGCTGTAGCCTCAGTGCCCGGAGTGTGCGTAGCCTTCGAGTTGATCGGCGCGGGCACCGATCCGTTGCAGGTTGGCCTCTGCGCTCTGCAGGGCGGCTTCCTGGCTGTGCCCACCGAGTGCCTTGTCCAGCGCGTCGCCTTGCGCGTTGGATTGTTGCCAGGTGTATTGGGCGTCTATCAATTTGGAGCGGTCGCTGCCGCTGAGGCGGTAACGCAGTGTGTCGTAAGCGCGATCCATGCGGTCCTGCTGCACGCGCTGTTCGCGCTGGATGCAGCGGCGCCGTTCGTCGATGCCAGTGGCTTGTTTGCGGCATTCCAGATAGGTCGCAGACAGACCGTTGGATGCCTGTTTGGTCTGCGTCTGTTGCATGTGTTGGTTTTGCTGCAGCAGTGCCTGCGCTTGTGCTGCGGACTGCTGTGCGGTCGCGGTGCCGCAGGCGCTTGCGGTTATGCAGATAAAGACCCAGGCCAGCCGGTGGTATCCGATTGCGTTGCTGTTGCGCATCGTCGTTCTCCTTAAAAGTCCAGCATTCCGATTCTGCCACGCCGCCTCGTCGGCGCGTGGCCCACTTGCCGCCAAGCATACGGCAATGCAAGGAGCGCATCGTGGCAGTGAAATGTGGCGATGCAGGGGATGACAGCCAGGCTTCGTCCAAGGCATCGGCTGTGCTCATCATTAGCTCCTGGATCAACGTTGCGCGTGGGGTCGCAGTGCTCCTGGCAACCCGACGTTGCGCTGAACGTCGATCTGCCTGGTTCAGCATTTCTTGCATTTGGTAGTGGCGGTGGTCGCGCTGTCTCGGGCAGCATGCGACGGCGCCGTATGCTTGGCTGCAGGCGCCCACCTCCCCCACCGGTATATGCCAATGCGCGATCCTGTCGTTTCTGTTGCCGATTCCGTCGCGCACGTCGTGGCCCGCCTGGAGCGCCTGCCGCCGACCCGGACACTGTGGCGTCTGGTCGGGTTGCTGGCGCTAGGCGGATTCTTCGAACTCTACGATCTGTTCCAGACGGCCTACATCAGCCCGGGCCTGCTGCACGATGGCATCTTCGCCGAGGGGGCGGCTGGCGTGTTCGGTACTTCAGACCAGGGCGCGTTTGGGATGGCGACGTTTCTTGGTTTGTTTGTCGGTGCGAGTGTGTTCAGCCCGTTCACCGACCGCTTTGGGCGCCGCCCGGTATTCACCTTCGCGCTGCTCTGGTACTGCGTCGCCACCGTGGCGATGGGACTGCAGCACAGCGCGCTGGGGGTGATCCTCTGGCGCGCTGTGGTCGGTATCGGCCTGGGCATCGAATTGGTCACCATCGATACCTACCTATCGGAACTGGTACCGCGACAGATGCGCAGTGCGGCCTTTGCTTTCGCGTTCTGCCTGCAGTTCCTGGCGATACCTGCGGTGGCGTTGAGCGCCTGGCTGCTGGTGCCGCATGCGCCGCTGGGAATCAGCGGCTGGCGGTGGGTGGTGTTGCTCAGCGGCGGCTTCGCCGTGGCGGTGTGGTGGTTGCGTAGCCGGCTGCCGGAGTCGCCGCGCTGGTTGGCCACGCAGGGCCGGCAGGCCGAGGCCGAGGTCGTGCTGGTCGACCTGGAAGCGCGCTGCAGCGCCGACCTGGGGCGTGCACTGCCGGCTCCGGAGCCGGAGCCGACGGTGACTGCGACACCGCCGCGCTTCGCGAGGCTGTGGCAAGTGCCGTACCGACGTCGCATGTTGATGCTGATCGGCTTCCATGTGTTCCAGGCGGTGGGCTTCTTCGGCTTCAGCAACTGGCTGCCGAAGCTACTGGCCAAGCATGGGGCCGATAGCGTGCAAAGCCTGGGTTATTCCTTCGCGATTGCGTTGGCGTATCCGCTGGCGCCGCTGCTGTTGCTGCGTTTCGCCCAGCGCTGGGAGAACAAGGCACAGGTGGTGGTGTCTGCACTGGGGGCGGTGTTGTTCGGCACGCTGTTCGCTTGGCAGAGTCAGCCGCTCACGATCATTGCGTGCGGTGCGGCGATTGCTGCCTGCAATGCGTGGATGAGTTTCGCCTACCATGGCTATCAGGCCGAATTGTTCCCTACCGCCTTGCGTGCCCGTGCGGTGGGTTTTTGCTATTCCTTCAGCCGTTTGTCCACGGCGTTCAGCAGCCTGTTGATCGGCTTTTTGATGGACAACACCGGTCAGCGTGTCGGCCCCGTGCTGGCCTGCATCGTCGCCAGTATGCTGGTTGCGGCGTTGGTGGTTGGCGTGTTCGGCCCGGCCACTCGCAACCGCTCGTTGGAACGGATTTAGAGTCGCCAACAAAACGACGACATCGCCGTCGCGCACGCGGGCAGCTCAGTAACCAATGTTGCATGGCTGTTCCTGCGTGCTGTCCGTGCCCACCCGAGAGTGACTGGCGAGGTTTTGTTGCCATTGTCGGGCCAAGGGTTCGTACCGTCTTTGTCCACAGCGGCATTGGGTGGCGTAGTGCATGCTGTGGTACATCCTCGCCAGGAGTCTTGCGGTCATGACCTCGCATTTTCCCGTTCCCGCGCTGGATGCCGACGACCACCGCGATCTGGCACAGGCGCGGACGTTGCTCGAACATCCCGGCTTGGCGGCGAAAATCGCCAATGCGGTCGGTGCGCCGGTCGAGCACCTGCTCCGCAAACGCTTGCCGCGCGTGTTGTCCTCGCGGGTGGAGGCAATCAGCCAGCGTGCGTTGCGCGTGGCGTTGCGCTCGGCGTTGTCGACCCTGCGCACGCAGGCGCCAGCTAAAGCCCGACCGCGTCTGCACGGAGCTGCGGTTGCCACGACTGGCGCGGTTGGTGGCTTCTTCGGGTTGCCTGGGCTCGTGGTGGAGTTGCCGCTGACGACGACACTGATGCTGCGTTCCATTGCCGATATCGCCCGCGCCGAAGGCGAGCGCCTGGACGATCCAGCCACTGCGCTTGCCTGTTTGGAGGTGCTGGCGCATGGCGGGCCTCGCCAGGACGAGGGCAGCGAATCCGGTTATTTCGCGGTGCGTGCGGCAATGGCGCAGCAACTCGGCGCTGCCGCGCAGTATGTCGCGGCGCATGGACTTGGCAGCAAAGGCGCGCCGGCGCTGGTGTCGGTGTTGTCGCGCATCGCGGCCAAATTCTCGGTCACGGTCAGTGAGAAGTTGGCGGCGCAGGCGGTCCCGCTGGTCGGTGCGGCCAGCGGCGCGCTGCTCAACGCTTTGTTTATTGCGCACTTCCAAGCGCTGGCGCGCGGCCATTTCATCGTGCGTCGGCTGGAACGTCGCTATGGCGAGGCGGCGGTGCGCCAGGCTTACGAGGCGTTACCAGCGCAGCGTTGAGTGCTGCTGTGCCGGGGCTGCGCAGACACAGCGGCAGCGTGTCGCGTCGTCCGCGTTGTTTCTGGGATCATGACGTCATGCCGCATCCGATTTTTGCAGGGGCTTGCCATGAAATCCCGCAACAGCACCGAAACCGACCACGATCCGCCATGTCTGGCGGTGCGGATTGATGTCGACAACGCGCAGTCGGCGGTGATCGCAGGTCTACTCGCCGAAGCGATCCAATACGCTGTCAGCAGCAAGTGCACTTTCGTGCGCTCGCGTGGCTGAAGCGGATGCGTGGGCAGCGACTGGGAGAGCGGACACGATGAGCGAGAAACCGTTTGCGCCGGCCTGCGAGCGCAACCGTGGACCAATCCTGGACGTGCTGCGTCGGCACTTCGCCGATCGCCGATGTGTGCTGGAGATCGGCAGTGGTACTGGTCAGCACGCGGTGCATTTTGCCGCAGCGCTGCCGCAGTTGACCTGGCAATGCAGTGAGCGCTCCGAGCACCTCGCCGGTATCGCGCAATGGTTGGATGCTGCGGCGCTGCCGAACACACCACCGGCCTTGTGCCTGGACGTGCGCGAAGGGCCATGGCCGGTTGCCGGCTACGATGCGGTGTTCAGTGCCAATACCCTGCACATCATGGACTGGCCGGCGGTGCAGGCGTTCTTTGCTGGCGTCGGGCGATTGTTCGCCGATTGCGCGGGCGCGACGCTGGTGGTGTATGGGCCGTTCAACGTCGGCGGTGTGTTCACCAGCGAGAGCAACCGTGTGTTCGACGCCTGGCTGAAGGCGCGCGATCCCGCCAGCGGTCTGCGCGATGTAGAGGCGGTGATGGCACTCGCGCATGCGCAGGGGCTGACGCTGGAGGAAGACGCAACCATGCCGGCCAACAATCGCTGCCTGGTCTGGCGGCGCGGCTGCTGAGCCACGTGGCCGCGTCTGCGGACGGAGTCAGGTGGTCTGCACGATGTGCAGCGCCTTGGGATTGCGCCACGTCGCCAGCAACCGCGCCTCGCGTTGCTTTGCGTCGTCCAGGTGCGCCTGCTTGACGTGACCGTAGCCGCGGATGTGCTCGGGAATGCTGGCGATCTGCACGGCCAGCGCCAGGTTATCGGTTTGTAGCCGCTGCAGCAGTTCGTCGACAGTGGCGATGTAGTCGGCGATGAGCTGACGTTCGTCGCGGCGTTCGGCGCTGTAGCCGAAGACATCCAAGCGACTGCCGCGCAGTCGGCGCAGCTTGGCCAGCCACTTGAACGCGGTGAACATCCACGGCCCGTAAGCATGTTTACGCGGTTGGCCTTGTGCGTCCTTGCTGGCTAGCAGCGGCGGTGCCAGATGGAATTGCAGGGTGTAATCCCCATCGAACTGGGCCTGGACCTGCCGCTGGAATTCGCCGCTGGTGTAAAGCCGCGCCACTTCGTATTCGTCCTTGTAGGCCATCAGCTTGAAAGCGTAGCGCGCCACCGCTTCGGTTAGTGCGGTCGAGGCCGGGGTGATGTGGTGTTCGGCCGCGCGCACGCGTTCCACCAGCGTGGTGTAGCGCGCGGCATAAGCGGCATCCTGGTAATCGGTCAGGAAGGCGTGGCGGCGCGCGATGCGTTCGTGCAGTGAGTGCGACAGGCGGCTGTCGTCCAGCGGCGCAGCGGCAGCGTCATCGATCTCGGCGGCATCGTTGACCTGGGGCTTTCCTGCTGCGCGCTGCACCGCAGGCAGATCCAGCGCCGCTCGCCGGCCCCACGCGAAGGCTTGCTGGTTCATCGCCACGGCGGCGCCATTGAGTTCGATGGCGCGCATCAAGGCCGCATGCGACAGGGGCACCAGACCTTGCTGCCAGGCGTAGCCAAGCATGAACAGATTGCTGGCGATGGCGTCGCCGAGTAACGCCGTGGCCAATTGCGTGGCATCGAGCAGCAAGGGCTCGCGTCCGCCTAGTGCTAGACGCACGCTGGCGATAATCTCCGTGGCGGGGAAGTGCATGTCCGGATGCGTGGTGAAGCTGCCGGGCATTGCCTCGTAGGTATTGAGCAGTACCTGGGAGCGTTCCCCGCGCACCTTGGACAGGACGCAATAGTCGTTGACCACGCCCATGTCGCAACCCAACAGCAGGTTGGCTTCGCCGGCGGTGATGCGCACGGCATGCAATTGTTCTGGTTGGCGCGCCAGACGGACGTGGGTGGTGACGGCACCGCCCTTTTGCGCCAGACCGGTCTGATCGAGCACGCTGGCGCCTTTGCCTTCCAGGTGTCCGGCCATGCCAAGCAACGCGCCGATGGTGACCACGCCGGTGCCGCCGACGCCGGTGATCAGGATGTTCCAGGGTTGCGTCAGATCACTTTGGAACGTGGGTTCCGGCAGGTGCTCCAGTAACGCGGAGGCGTCGATCTGGCTGCCTTTGCGCAACTGCCCACCGTGCACGGTGACGAAGCTGGGGCAGAAACCTGAGATGCAGGAAAAATCCTTGTTGCAATTGGATTGGTCGATCTGCCGCTTGCGCCCGTACTCGGTTTCCTTCGGCAGCACCGACACGCAAAAACTTTTTTCGCCACAATCGCCACAACCTTCACACACCAGCGAGTTGACCAGCACTCGCTTGGGTAGGTCGGGCAGGGTGCCACGCTTGCGCCGGCGTCGTTTCTCGGTGGCGCAGGTTTGGTCGTAGATCAGCACGCTGGTCCCCTTGACCTCGCGCAGGTGCCGCTGCACCGCATCCAGTTCACTGCGGTCGTGAAATTCGACCTCGCTGGGGAACAGCTCGCGCCGCCGCGTCCATTTGTCGATGTCGTCGCTGACCACGACGATAGTGCGCACGCCTTCTGCCTGCATTTGCCGGACGATGTCGGGCACGCTGAGTGTGCCGTCCACCGGCTGTCCGCCGGTCATCGCCACGGCGTCGTTGTAGAGGATCTTGTAGGTGATGTTGACCCCGGCGGCGATCGACTGACGAATCGCCAGTGAGCCGCTGTGGAAATAGGTGCCATCGCCCAGGTTCTGGAAGACGTGCGCGGTGTCGGTGAACGGCGCTTGCCCGGACCAGGTCACGCCTTCGCCGCCCATGTGGGTGAAGGTATCGGTGCCGCGGTCCATCCACGTCACCATGTAGTGACAGCCGATGCCGCCCAGGGCGCGCGATCCTTCTGGTACGACCGTGGAAGTGTTGTGTGGGCAGCCGGAGCAGTAGTGCGGGGCGCGGGCGAAGTCGACACGCGGCAGCGCCATCTCGGCCTCTTTGTCCGTCATCCACTGCAGTCGTTGTTCGATCGAGGTGGTATTGATCGCGCTGGATTGCGGCAGGCGCAGGATGCGCTTGGCGATCACCGCGGCGATGGTGGCCGGGGTCAGTTCACCGGTGGAGGGCAGGATCCATTCGCCGGTCTCGTCGTACTTGCCGATGATGTTCGGGCGTGGGCCGGCGTTGCTTGGCCAGGCGTACAACTGTTCCTTCATCTGCCGCTCGATGAGGGACTTCTTTTCCTCCACCACCACGATGTCTTGCAGCCCGCGCGCGAACGCGGCGATGCCCAGCGGTTCCAGTGGCCAGCTCATGCCGACCTTGTACACACGGATACCGATCTGCGCGCAGGTGTCCGCGTCCAGGCCCAGATACTCCAATGCCTGTAGCACGTCCAGATAGCTTTTGCCGGTGGTGACGATGCCCAGTCGCGCCTGCGGTGCATCCATCACCATGCGGTCGATGCCGTTGGCACGGGCGAAGGCTTGCGCGGCAAGGATCGCGTAGCGGTGCAGGCGCATTTCCTGGTCCAGCGGTGGATCTGGCCAGCGGATGTTGAGCCCGCCCGGCGGCAGCGCGAAATCCTCCGGCAGCACAATCTGCCGCGCAAACGGATTCACTTCCACCGATGCCGAGGATTCCACCGTCTCGGCGATGGTCTTGAAGCCGATCCAGCGCCCGGTATAGCGGCTCATCGCCCAGCCGAGCAGGCCAAGGTCGAGAATGTCCTGCACGCCGGCCGGGTTGAGTACCGGCATCATCGCACTGATGAACTCCTCTTCCGAGCCGTGCGGCAGGGTCGAGCTACGGCAGGCATGGTCATCGGCGGCCAGCGCCAGCACACCGCCATGACGCGAGGTGCCGGCGGCGTTACCGTGTTTGAACACGTCGCCGCAACGGTCTACGCCCGGGCCTTTGCCGTACCACATGGCGTATACGCCATCCACGCGTGCGCCGGGGAACAGTTTGGTCTGTTGCGTGCCCCATACCATGGTCGCACCCAGGTCTTCATTGATGCCTGGCTTGAAGACCACATTGGCGGCGTCCAAGTGCTTGCGCGCGCGCCACAACTCCAGGTCAAAACCGCCCAGCGGACTGCCACGGTAGCCGCTGACGAAGCCGCCAGTGTTCAGGCCGACAGCACGGTCGCGTAACTGTTGCATCAGCGGCAGGCGCACCAGCGCTTGCACGCCGGACAAATAGATCCGGCCTTCGGTGCGGGTGTACTTGTCTTCCAACGTATAGCTGGCATCCACGCCAGCGTTGGCCACTGTGGCGAGAGAGGACGATGGACGCGAATCGGCGATGCGGCTCATGTACTTGCCCAGGGATGGAAGGTTGGCGCGCTGCATGCTTTAGCGTGCGCCAGCGGACGATTGTATCAGTCACGTTTTTGCAGGCAGGCGCTCGCCCGCAGCGCTGTTGGCGGTTAGGATGGCGCAAGAGGGAGGGGACGACCTGCAAGGGGTTTCAGTAATGAAGATACACACACAGGTAATGGCCGTAGCACTGGCCTGCATGGGGGCAGTCGGTGTGACGGGCGCGCAAGCGTTGCCGGCGCCGAAAGAATTTTATTTCGATCAGGACCCAAGCACCACACGTCCAGTGGTTGCCATTGCTGGCAATGGCGATGCGCTGGTGGAGCGTCTTGCCAATGCCGTGCAGCGCAATTTGGATGCCGGTTCGGGTGCGAGCCAGGCGCGTGCGCAACTGGCCGCTATCGCCATGACCGACGGCCGCCAGGAACTGGGCAAACAGCTTTACCAAGAGGCATTGCACGGCCTCTCAGGTGGGGTACAGCGTCGTCAGGTGGAGTGGAATTACGGCTGGAGCCTGCTGCGCATTGACGATCCGGCTGGCGCGCTGAGCCACTGGAGTGGGCTGATCAATGGTCATCCAGCGACGCCGGATTGGATCCCGCCGACCCTGGCACTGGTCCTGTGGCGCTTGCAGCGCAAGGACGAAGCGGTGAAGTGGTACGCCGCTGCCGTGCGCACTTGGCCGGATAAATGGGGGAGCGGTGCCGATTTCGCCGCCTTGCTGCCGAACTGGCGCGATGCCGAGCGCGCCACGTTGGCCGATGTCCAAGCTGCCTGGCAGGCTGCGCCCCCGGCTTGGCCTTGAGCCGCCAGATGGCAGCGCTTGGCGCGGCGCTGGCAGCCTTCGTCGCTGTGGACGCACTGCGCGTGTGTAAATGGCCGCGTAACTTGCGCAGAGCCTTGTAGCACCGATGGCCTTCGATGCGTTTGCACTGATCCTGACCATGCTGGCCGTTGGCAAGCTGTTCGCGCGCCTGCGCGTGCTGCCGCCCAATACCACCGATGTCCTCAACGCAGTGGTGCTCTACCTGTGTTTGCCGGCTTCGGTGTTGATGTACGTGCCGCGCTTGCAACTTGATCGCAATTTGCTGGGACTGGTGCTGACTCCGTGGTTATTCACCGCTGCGACGGTCCTGGCGGTGCTGGCGCTGCGCGCTCCGCTGCGCCTGCGCCGCGAACAGCAGGCGGTCTTGTTGTTATGCGTGGCATTGGGCAACACCAGCTTCATCGGTTACCCGATGGTGCATGCGCTGCTTGGCGAGGCGGCGTTGCCCTATGCGGTGGTCTACGACCAGTTCGGCACATTCGTCTTGTTGTCCAGCTTCGGTCTGTACGTGTTGGCGCGCTACAGCGGCCAGACGCCGCCCTCACCGAAGCAGACGCTGTTGCGGATGGCACGCTTTCCGCCGCTGTGGGCCTTGGCGTTCGCGCTCACGCTGATGCCTGTGCGGCCTCCGGCCTGGATCGCCTCGGCTCTGCAGCATCTAACCGATGCGATGTTGCCGCTGGTGATGCTGGCGGTCGGTTTTTCGATTCAGTTGCGATTGCCGCGCGATGAATTGGTGCCGCTGGTCGCCGGGCTGGCGTTGAAGCTCCTGTTGCTGCCGGCACTCGTCTGGCTGCTGTCATGGGCTCTGGGGCTGCGTGGGCAAATGCTTCAAGCCAACGTGCTCGAGTCGGCGATGCCGACCATGATTACCGCAGCGTTGTTGGCGATCTCGCACCGCTTGGCGCCGCGTCTGGCGGCGGCGCTGGTGGGTTACGGCATCTTGCTGTCGTTGCTGACCTTGCCGGCGTGGTTGTGGGTGCTGGGGGCACAGGGCTGAGCTGGAGGCGTTTGCCCAAGGCATACACTGGCATCGGTTTGGTTTGGAAAATGTGGACATCGTGTCGCCTCGTTGTCGCTCGATGCCGACGGCCAGCGAGCGCGCTGTAATCCGTCCGAGAACAGACGTTGACTACCTGCTGACGGAATGCCGGTGTACGCTGCTGGTTCTTCCCCGGAAGCGAGGCGTGCATGAAGACGATCCTGGTGGCCGGCTCCAAGGGTGGGGTGGGCAAAACGACCATCGCCACACATCTGGCCGCGTTCTATGCGCTGGCCGGTAAGCGAACGGTGCTGGCCGATGCCGATCCCCAGGGTTCCTCGACCCGCTGGGCCGAACGCCGCGTTTGCCTGGAGAGCGCTGTGCTGCCAATCGATGTCAGCCGCAAGCGCGCGTGGCGTGCCGGGCTGCCGGACGATGCGCAGCGGGTGATCATCGATGCCCCTGCCGGTGCCATGGCGGAGGATCTGGCGCATTTCCTGGACGAGGCCGACGCGGTGGTGGTGCCGTTGACGCCTTCTGCATTGGACATCGAGGCCAGCGTCGGCTTCCTCAACACGCTGGCCAAGGTGCCACGGGTGCACCAGCGTAAGTTGCCGGTCGGGGTGCTGCTCAACCGCTGCAAGCCGTGGACCCACGCCACCCAGCAGGCGCTGCAGATGCTCGGCGAGTGGCCTTATCCGGTGGTGGGGCAACTACGTGACAGCCAGGCCTATGTGGTGCTGGTCGGGCTGGGCCGCAGTTTGTTCGATTACCGCTCTGCCCAGGTCCGCGATCATCAAATGGACTGGGAGCCGTTGCTCAAGTGGCTGAAGAAGGCTTGACCGATGACCATCGTTCTACGCGAAGTGATTCTGCTGCGCCATGCCCATGCCGAGCCGGCCGACACGGGTCAAGCCGATTTCGACCGGCCGCTATCGCCGCACGGCCTGGCCGAGGCGGAGACGGCCGGACGCTGGCTGCTGGAACAACGTCTGGTGCCGGACAGAGTGTTGTGTTCGCCTGCACGCCGCGCACGCGAGACTCTGGAAGCGATCCTGGGCTTGACCGGCTATGTCGAGCAGCGCTTGGAGCCGCGCATCTACGAAGCCACCTCTGGGACCCTGGCCGGCCTGCTGGACGGCCATCGCGACGTCGAGCGGCTGTTGTTGGTCGGTCATAACCCGGGCCTGGAACGCTTGGTCGCGCTGATGCACAGCGGTCAGTCCGGCGACTATCGTGGTATGCCCACCGCCAGCATCGCCGTGCTGGCGGTGCCGCAAGATGTGCCGATCGAGCCTGGCGTGGCACGTCTGAACGCCTTCTGGTGGCCTTGATTCGGTTCCGTCGTCATTTGACTGCGGCGCTGTGCGCCGCGTTGTTGCCGTTGTGTCTACTGTCCGCTGAGGGTGGCACGCAAATGTCTGCGACGCAGCTACCGCCAGGCGACTACGCTGTGGACGCAGCGCGATCGTACTTCGGGTTCGAGATTCGCACCCGTTTCGGTCAGCGCATCGAAGGCGTTTTCCCGCGTTACGAAAGTACCGTCCACGTCCTGCCGGATGGCCGTCACCAGGTGCGGCTACGCCTGTTCAGCGCCTATGCGCAGATCCCCGGCAAGCCGCGCTATACCGGCTGGATGCGTGGCGAGGATTTCTTCGATGCCGCGCGTTACCCCACGATCTCCTTCGATTCGCAACCGTTCTCCCCGCGTTTATTGAGCAGCGGCGGGTCGATATCCGGGACCTTGAGCATCCGTGGAGTCAGTCATCCCGAAGCGTTGACCGTCATGCCGGCCGCATGCAGCCGGCCAGGCTATGATTGCGATGTCATCAGTCGCGGCACGGTGTTGCGTGGGCGTTACGGGATGGATAAGTGGGATCTGGCCTTGAGTGATCGGGTCACGTTCGTGTTTCATACGCGGTTGGTCGAGGTGGGCGTTCGGTGACAGCACTGATGAGGGGAGTGGTACTGGCAGTGTTGCTGCTCGCCAGTGGTTGCGCGAGCCTGTCGCACACACAGCATGCCCGTGCCATGGCGATTGCGCAGGCCGCGCAAGACCGTCAACTGACCTGCACGCGCAGTGACCACTGCGCGCTTGTCTCGCCGCTGCGTGGGTTGGCCGATCAGGCTTTCGCCCAGTCCGGCGATGGGGTGGCGCACCATTACGCCACGATCTTGGATCACGGCGAGGAGGCGTTGGTGGCGCGGATCAACCTGATTCGCAGTGCCAGCCGTAGCATCGATCTGCAAACTTACATCTTCGACAAGGACGATAGCGCGCGGTTGGTGATGGATGAACTGCTGGATGCGGCGCGGCGTGGGGTCAAGGTGCGGGTGCTGATCGACCAACTTTCAGCGATCTCCGATTTGCAGATCCTTGGCGCGTTGGCCGGGGAGCACGAAAACTTCTCGCTACGCATCTACAACCCCACCTTCGGCCTAGCCAAGACCAATTACCTGCACTACGCGGCCAGTGTGCTGTGCTGCTTCCGCCACTTCAACCAGCGCATGCACAATAAGTTGCTGGTGGTGGACGATGCGATCGGTGTGGCTGGTGGGCGGAACTACCAGGACGACTATTTCGACTGGGACAGGGAATACAACTTCCGCGACCGCGACGTGCTGGTGGTCGGCCCAGTGGCGCGCGCGATGGCTGCCAGTTTCGATAGTTACTGGGAGGCGCGGCGCAGCGTGCCTGTGGCACGGCTCAACGACGTCGGCAAGCTCTTGTTGCGCGATGGTGTGCCGGCACTGCCGCCAGCGCGGTTCCTGCGCCCGGAGCGGGTCCAACGGGTGCGGCAGGAGGCGACCGATTCGGCGTTCGTAGAGAACGCGTTCGTGTTGCCGGCACTGCCGGTCAAGCATGTGGACTACGTCGCCGACCTGCCGCAAAAGCATCGCCGCGAACATGGCCCCAAGGCGATCTCCACCGCGCCACGGCTCGATCATCTGATCGCCGAGGCACGCGAGGAAATCCTGCTGCAGACGCCCTACCTGGTGCTATCGGATCCAGCGCAGGCGATCTTCCGCGACCTGCGCAAGCGGGCGCATCCACCCCGCGTGGTAGTGGCCAGCAACAGTCTGGCCTCCACTGACAATCCGGTGGTCTACGCGCTGTCCTACAAGTACAAGCGGCGCAATCTGCGCGCGCTGGGCTTGGACATCTACGAGTACATGCCGTTCCCGCTGGATGCGCCGGTGAACTACGCCAATTTGCTCCCCGCGCCGTTGCGTGGGGAACTACCCGATGGCGATACCGTTGACGCACCTTTGCCTGATGCGTCGGTCGGTGGCGGCAACGACAAGCGCTTTTCCTTGTTGGGCAGCGGTGGACCGTCCGGAAGTCGTGGCGACGGCAGTAAGGTCGAGCGCCGCCTGTTGCGGACCGAGACCCGGCGCCCCTCTCTGGGCCGACGCATCGCCAATCACCCGCTGCCGGTGACGCGTGAGGGCGCGCGCATGGGCGTGCATGCCAAGTCGCTGGTGGTGGATCGTCGTGTCGGAGTGATCGGCTCGCACAACTTCGATCCGCGCAGTGAGACCTATAACACCGAGGGGGCGGTGATCGTCGACGATCCAGCCTTTGCCCAGGCATTGGCGGCCAGCATCGACCGCGACATCGAGCCGGAGAATTCCTGGGTGGTGGCGCCACGGGTCAAGCCTGCGCTGTTGTCGGGTTTGAACTACAGCATCGACAAGCTCTCCGAAGCGTTGCCGGTAATGGATCTGTGGCCGTGGCGCTATGCCACCGACTACGCCTTCCAACCCGGCCCGGATTGCCCGGCCCCGCTGACCCGGCATGATCCTGGCTTCCACCGCTGCTACGCCGCAGTGGGGGATTTTCCCGAGGTCGATGTCGGACCGAAGTGGCTGCTGGTCCGGATGCTGACAGCGTTCGGGTCCGGGTTGGTGCCGATTCTCTGAGGGACACGACCAGGATCGTGCTGGTGGAAAAGTACGGCTTGTAGGGTGTTGCGACCTGCCTGACGTTAGGCTGGGGTTCTTTGATTGCAGGGAATTTGCGTATGGCCTTTCGTGAACCGGTCGATCTGGATGCTCTCAATGCCGATGCGTGCGACACCCTGGTGACGCAGTTAGGTATCGTTTTCAGCGAGGCCGGCTCGGACTGGTTGCGCGCGAGGATGCCGGTGGATGCACGCACGCTGCAGCCATACGGGCTGCTCCACGGCGGCGCCTCGATGGTGCTGGCCGAGACCCTGGGCAGCAGTGCCGGCAATCTGTGCGTGGCGCCGGACGAGGTTTGTGTGGGTATGGAAATCAACGCCAATCACCTGCGCAGTGTGCGCAGCGGATGGGTGGTCGGTACCGCACGGCCATTGCATATCGGCCGAACCACGCAGGTGTGGGAGATCCGCATCGAGGATACGGCGGGCAAGCCGGTGTGCGTATCGCGGTTGACCCTGGCGGTGATCGCGCGTGGTTGAGCTTTGCCATTGTGGCGTGGCGCAGCTTGCGCGGTGTCGTCGCGCAACTGTCGCCGCGCAAGCGGCGCGAGACTGACACAATAGCTCGTCTACTCCCCTTGCTTCCGGTAACTGTTCCGAATGAGTGAGTTTTTGCACATTGCCACGCGTGGACAGGGTGGAGCGCTGCGCTGGATTCGTTATGGCTATCGTGTGCCGCTGCTGGCACTGCACGTGTCGATATCGACACCGTGCGCGCTGATGTGCATGGCCTTGTCGCCTGGGCGTGGCGGCGCCGAGTCCTTTGGTGATCGTATGGCGCGCTGGTGGTCGATCTGCTTCCTGCGCATCTTTGGCCTGCGCGTGCGCCGTATCGGCGCACCATTGCCCAATCCAGTGTTGTTCGTGGCCAACCACGTCAGCTGGATCGATATCGTGATGTTGCATAGCCAGCGCATGATGGGTTTGGTCGCCAAGCACGAGATTGCCGGCTGGCCGCTGATCGGCTGGTTGGCCGTGCGCGTGCGCACCATCTTCCACCAGCGTGGTAGCAACGCATCGTTGAGTGGCGTCATGCAGGCGATGCGGGAAGAGTTGCGCTCGGGGCGCTCGGTCGGGGTGTTTCCGGAAGGGCGCACCCGTAGCGGTCATGATCTCGGTCCGTTCCATGCGCGGATCTTCCAGGCTGCAGTGGAAGTCGATGCGCCTGTGCAGCCAGTGGCGCTGCGTTATGGGTCAGGCGGCTCGGCCCAGGCGATTGTGGCGTTTGGGCCGCAGGAGAGTTTCTTGGTCAACATGGTGCGTATGCTCGGCGAACCCAGTCGTGCGGCTGAAGTGCATTTTCTCCAGCCGATTCACTTGCATGACGTGGAAGGACGGCGGCACATCGCCGAGACAGCGCGCGCGCGCATCGTCACGGCAATGGAACAAGGCTGAACCCTGGAACACCGGTCGCACCGTGGTTACAGGTTACCCTCCCTCTTTGCATGCAAGCTCATCTCCCATGAATGCAACCGATTACTCTCCCCCACGCTGGTTGCGCAATCCCCACCTGCAATCGGTGCTGGGGTCCAGCCTGTTGCGCGTGCGTCGTGGCGAACAATTGCTTGTCGCCAGCGGTGCGATCACCACCTCGCATATCCTCGATGGCGGCGATGGCGTGCGCCTGCAGGGCTGGTTGAGCGTGCCGGCCGATGCCGCCCCGCTCGGCACAGTGTTGCTGTTGCACGGTTGGGAAGGCAGTGCCGATTCGAGCTACATGTTTTTGACCGCCGCACAGATGGTTGCCCGTGGTTACCAGGTGTTTCGACTCAATTTCCGCGATCACGGCGATACCCACCACCTCAACGTGGACCTGTTCCATTCCGATCGTCTGGACGAGGTGTTCAATGCCGCCTGCGATCTATGGCGGCGTTTCCCGGCACCGATGCTGTTGGTCGCTGGCTATTCGCTTGGCGGCAATTTCGCATTGCGTCTGGCCTTGCGCGCACCGGTGGCCGGCTTGCCGCTGCAACGCGTGGCTGCGGTGTGTCCGTTGCTGGATCCGGCTGCCGCCATGCAGCGCGTCGAGAACGGCCCGCAGTTCTACGATTGGTATTTCCGCCGGAATTGGCGCGGATCGCTGATGCGCAAGCGCGAACTGTTTCCGGACCAACATGGTTACGACGATGCCACGCTGGCGCTGGACATGCGCGGATTGATGGGGTGGCTGGCGCAGCGGCACGCGGGTTTCGCCAGCCTGGATGCGTATTTCGATAGCTACAGCATTGCTGGCGAGCGTCTATTGGGCCTGCACGTACCGGCCGACATTCTGATGGCCGAGGACGATCCGGTGATTCCCCTGGACGATTTCCGCAGTTTGCGCCTGCCGGCCTTGGCGCGGCTGGAGATTGCGCGCTGGGGTGGGCATTGCGGTTTCATCGAAAACGCCCGTGGTGACGGTTTCGCCGAGCGGTGGGTGGCCGAGCGCCTGACCCAGGGGCTGGTGACGTCCTAAATCCTGCACCGCCGCGTCGCTGCGGATTGGCCGGGCACCCCCGCTACAATGTGGGTTTGTCTTCAGCCAGAGCACCATGCACGAGTCCATTCTCGACGCCCTACGCCGCCAGGACACCGCCGATGCCCTGCGTCTTGCCCAGGCCTGGGCGGCACAAGCCGCCGACGATGCACAAGCGCAGCGCTGGTTGGCGCTGGCGCGGCAGCAGCATGGTGATACCGCCGAGGCCCTGGACAGCATCGACCGGGCGATTGCGCTGGCGCCGGAAGATGCGCAATTGCATCTGCTGCGCGCCAGCATGTTGGTGGGTGCCAACGACATGGCCCAGGCCGAAGTCGCATTGGCACAGACGGCGGCGCTGGATCCCAACGCGTTCATGGCCTACATCATGCGCGGGCATCTGGCCCTGGGCCGTGGCGACCTGGACGAAGTGGAGCGGTTGAGTCGCACCGCCGCGCGGTTGCAGCCGGAGCATCCGCAGTTGCTCGGGTTGGACGGCATGCTGGCGCTGCGCCGTGGCGAGGCCGACCGCGCGCTGGCCTTGCTGTCGCATGCCAGCAATGCCGTGCCGGACGATCCGCGCCTGCTCTACGCGCTGGGCTTTGCTTATCTGGACAAACAGCATCTGGCCTTCGCCGAGACGGCGTTCCGCCGGGTCGCCACACTCACTCCTGGGACCAGTGTGCCGATGATGGCGCTGGTCGCGCAGCTCGCGCATCGTCAGGGCCGCCTCGAGGATGCCATTGCCGCGCTGGAAACGGTGCTGGCCGATCCTGCCGGCGATACCGCCAACATGCGCCGCCTGGCCGGCGAATACGCCTTGCAGGCCGACCGACCGGCGCAGGCGCTGGAGCATCTGCGTCCGGCCCTGGCTGCGGCTCCCGCCGATCGCCGCACACTGCACGCGGCGCTGATCGCCTGGCAGCGTCTGGGCACGCTCGACGAGGCGCGCGCGACCCTTGAAGCGGCGCTGACCAGCACGACCGACGCCCATGACCTGTGGTTGGCACGGCTGGCGCTGGAGCCGGTGGGCGGTGCCGAGGCACGTGCGTTGATCGCGCGCTGGCAGGCCGCCATGCCCGCGCACGTGCCGGCGTTGGAGGCACAAATGCGGGTGCACGACATGGCCGGCGAGCGCGACCAGGGCGAGGCGGTGGCCCAGCGTATCGTGGCGCTAGAGCCGGGTCGGATCAGCGGCGAGGAGCGGCTGGTCGAGGCGATGCTGGAACGCGGTGAACACGCGGCGGCCATCGATCACGTGTGCGGCTTGATGCAGCGTCTGCCTGAGCAGAACCGGACCATTCTGCGGCCGTGGCTGGCGGCGGTGCAGGATGCCGCTGGTCGCGTCGAGGATGCGCTGGCGACGTGGCTGACATTTCAGCAGGAACAACAAGCGCACCGTTTGCCGTTGCCGCCGCTGGGCCAGGATGCGCTGTCGCCATGGCCGCCGTTGGCGACGGTGCAGGCGCATACGCAGGCACGGCCGTTGTTTGTCTGGGGCGCGCCCGGCAGCGGCGTGGAACGGGTGATTGCGGTGTTGGGTGCGGCCAGTCCGGTGTTGCGTGGTGACCGTTTCGGTGCCCAGCCGCCCAGCGATGGCTTGCAGCGCTACCGCAGTGTCGGCGAACTCGATAGCGGCGCGCTGGACGGCGCGGCGCTGGTCGCCGAGTGGCGCGCGCAGTTGCCGGCGCGTGGCATTGGCGATGGCAACATCGTTGACTGGTTGCTGTGGTGGGACAACGCCTTGCTGCGGGCGCTGCGCCCGCATCTGCCGGAAGGGCGCTTGCTGATCGTGCTGCGCGACCCGCGCGATATGCTGCTGGACTGGCTGGCCAATGGTGCTCCGGCACCGCTGCAACTGCCCTCGCCGGAGGTCGGCGCGCGCTGGCTGGCGGCGGTGCTGGAGCAGATCGCCACGCTGCATGCGCAGGACCTGTACCCGCACCGGCTACTGCGGCTGGACGGCATCGAGACTGATCCGGCCGCTGTGGCCGCAGCCCTGGAGCAAGCGTTCGGTGTCGCCTTTCCGACCGTGCCCACGCTCGGCCCGCCGCGTCTGGCCGCCGGCCACTGGCGCGCCTATGCGGGGCCGCTGGCTGCCGCGTTCGCCCTGCTCACGCCGGTTGCGGTGCGCCTGGGCTACCCTGAAACCTGATTTGCCACGGAGCTTCCCGTATGCGCCTTCGCAGTGACAGCTTGCAGCCCGGCCAACCGCTTGCCGCGACCTATGCGATGGGGCAGCCCGACGGTTTCGGCGGCAATCGCAATCCGCATCTGGCTTGGGACGAGGTACCGTCTACGACCCGCTCGTTCGCCCTGTTGTGCATCGATCCGGACGTACCGACCGTGGCCGAGATGGTCGGCCGCGCCGATGTGCGGATTCCGGTCGAGCAGCCGCGCACGGAATTCATCCATTGGGTCATGGTGGATCTGCCGGCGGATGCGCGCGCGATTGCCGAAGGCAGCGCCAGCGACGGCGTGGTGGTCAAGGGCAAACAGCAACCGCCCGGCCTGGAGGGCGCGCGGCAGGGACTGAACAGCTACACCGACTGGTTCGCCGGCGACGCGGCGATGGGCGGCGACTATTACGGCTACGACGGCCCGTATCCGCCGGCCAACGATCTGCGCGTGCATCGTTATTTCTTTCGCCTGTTCGCGCTGGACGTCGCCCGACTCGATCTACCGGCGCGCTTTACTGGCGCCGACGCGCTGCGTGCGATGCAGGGTCACGTGGTGGCCGAAGCCACTGTGTACGGCACTTACAGCCTCAATCCCGCCTTGGCTTGAATCGCTTACCTTTCGGAACAGGGATTGGGGCAAGGGCGAGCCGGATCGCCCGTGCCATCACGCTGCCGGCAGCCATAGCAGCAGCGCCGTGCCCAGCGCGATGCGATACGCCGCGAAGGCGGTGAACCGGTGCGATTTGATGTAGCCCAACAGCCACCTCACCACCATGAAGCCGGTCACCAGCGCCGCGGCGAAGGCGATGCTCACGTCGCCCCAGTTCTCGCTGCCCAGCGCGCCGTGCTTGTACAGTTCCAGGAAGGAGTAGGCGCTGGCCGCGAACATGGTCGGGATTCCGAGCAGGAAAGCAAAATCGGCTGCGGCCGAGCGCTTGCTCAGGCCAAGCAGCATCGCCAGGAAGATCGTCGCCGCCGAGCGTGAGGTGCCGGGGAACACGCCGGCCACCACTTGTGCCAGGCCGACCGCGATGGCTACTTTCCAAGTGACCGTCTCGCGCTCGGGCAGTCGGCTTGCGATCTGCTCGGCCACCAGCATCCACACGCCACCGATCACCAGCGCCCAGGCCACCGGATGCACGCTCTCCGGCAACTGCCAGCCAGCCTTGCGCACCGTCAAGCCGACCACGGCAGTGACCAGGAATGCCGCGCTCAGCTTGAACACATAGTCGCGGTTGGCGCGGTCCCCCAGGCCGGTTGCCAGTGCCCACAGCCGCTGCCGGTACACCAGTGTGGTCGCCAGGATTGAGCCGGCCTGAATGACGATGTTGAAGAAGTCCGAGCGGTGGCCGAGCCATTGCTCGGCGATCAGCAGGTGCCCGGTGCTGGAGACAGGCAGGAATTCGGTCAGGCCTTCGATGATGCCCAACAACAGGGCGGACAGCGGGTCGCTCATGGAGGAGATTGGCTCAATGGGATGGGGGCAGGAGATGTACGCAAGGATAGAGCATTGAATTGCGCACCGCAGTGGTGCATTTCATGGCAATTGCATCACAATGGTGCGAAATGTCCGCACCATCTGTGTGCATTCCCTGTAAATTCAATGGCTTGTGAAGTCTACGAAGTTGGCATGTGGATTGCTCATAATTTCTCGTGCCATTCATAAACTGAGGTTGTATCTGATGTCTGCGGAAACTATTGAGAAGCTGGTTAAGGACAACAAGATCGAGTTCGTCGACCTGCGCTTCGTCGACATGCGCGGCGTGCAGCAGCACGTCACGTTCCCGGTCAGCATCATCGAGCCGGCACTGTTCGAAGAGGGCAAGATGTTCGACGGCAGCTCGATCGCCGGCTGGAAGGGCATCAATGAGTCGGACATGGTCCTGCTGCCGGACGCTGACACGGCTTTCCTCGACCCGTTCATGGCCGACCCGACCCTGGTGCTGACCTGCGACATCCTTGATCCGGCGACCATGCAGAGCTATGCGCGCGATCCGCGCGGCGTGGCCAAGCGCGCCGAGGCTTATCTGAAGTCCAGCGGTATCGCCGATCAGGCGTTCTTCGGCCCGGAGCCGGAATTCTTCATCTTCGACGGCGTGCGTTTCGGCAACGACATGGGCCACACCTTCTTCAAGATCGACTCGGAAGAAGCGGCCTGGAGCAGCGGCAGCAAGATCGAAGGCGGTAACAGCGGTTATCGTCCGGCGGTCAAGGGTGGCTACTTCCCGGTGCCGCCGACCGACTCGCTGCAGGATCTGCGCGCGGAAATGTGCAAGACCCTGGAGCAGGTCGGCATCGAAGTCGAGGTGCACCACCACGAGGTTGCCACCGCTGGTCAGTGTGAAATCGGCACCAAGTTCAACTCGCTGGTGAAGAAGGCCGACGAGCTGATGATGATGAAGTACATCATCAAGAACGTCGCCTATCGCAACGGCAAGACCGTGACCTTCATGCCCAAGCCGATCGTCGGCGACAACGGCTCGGGCATGCACGTGCACCAGTCGCTTGCCAAGGGCGGCGCCAACCTGTTCTCCGGCGACGGCTATGGCGGCCTGTCGCAGATGGCGCTGTGGTACATCGGCGGCATTTTCAAGCATGCCAAGGCGATCAATGCCTTCACCAACTCCGGTACCAACAGCTACAAGCGTCTGGTCCCCGGCTTCGAAGCACCGGTGATGCTGGCCTACTCGGCGCGCAACCGCTCGGCCTCGTGCCGCATCCCGTGGGTGTCCAACCCGAAGGCCCGCCGCATCGAAATCCGCTTCCCGGATCCGCTGCAGTCCGGCTACCTGACCTTCGCCGCGCTGATGATGGCCGGCCTGGACGGTATCAAGAACCAGATCGACCCGGGCGCGCCCAGCGACAAGGATCTGTACGACCTGCCGCCTGAGGAAGAGAAGAAAATCCCGCAGGTCTGCTCGAGCCTGGATCAGGCCTTGGAAGCGCTGGATGCCGACCGTGAGTTCCTCAAGGCTGGCGGCGTGTTCACCGACGACTTCATCGATGGCTACATCGCGCTGAAGATGCAGGAAGTGACCAAGTTCCGTGCCGCGACTCACCCACTGGAATATCAGCTGTATTACGCCAACTGAGTTGCATGCGCAGCGACGGCGAAGGTTTCTTGCTTCGTCATCGCCGCTGCTGGTCCGGCTGGGGAGCCGGGCCAGTGGCTTGCGCTAGTCATCAGACTTTCGGCGGATAGAGCAGGGGTATCCACGCAACACCGCGCTTGCGTGCCGTGGGCCACGTTCCCTCCCACGTTGCCGCTACCGTCGCACTTCACAAGGGTGTGTCGCGTCGCGGCGTGATTCACGGAATGCTTCGCGCAGCAGTATTCGCGCCGTTCGCGGCGCACAGACGTGCCACGCGCCGGACAGCGTTCGGCGGTTGTTTCCTTCCATCAACGGGATATGCGCATGAAACTGATCACCGCCATCATCCGGCCATTCAAGCTCGACGAGGTCCGCGAGGCCTTGTCGCAGGCGGGTGTGTCCGGCATCACCGTCACCGAGGTCAAGGGCTTCGGTCGGCAGAAGGGTCATACCGAGTTGTACCGCGGCGCCGAATACGTCGTCGACTTCCTGCCCAAGATTAAGATCGAAACGGTGGTGACCGACGAACACCTGGAGGCCGTGGTCGAGGCGATCCAGGCCGCCGCCGGGACCGGCAAGATCGGCGACGGCAAGATCTTTGTCACCGCGATCGAGCAGGTTGTCCGCATCCGTACCGGCGAGATCGGCGCCGATGCGCTCTAATCCCATCCTGGAACCCTTGATCATGAAGACAGGTTTGTTTTCCGGGTGGAAGTCCCGGTTCTATGCGGCGTGCATGCTGATCCTGGTTGGCGCGATGGCGGCGAGTGTGCCGGGCAGCGTATTGGCTCAGGCGCAGATCACGCCGGTGTCCACGGCGAACGTGCAGACCGAGCAACTGACGCCGCCGCCCGCGCCGGCCACCGCTGCCACACCCGCCGCCGCGCCGGTGGTGGACAAGGGCGACGTTGCCTGGATGTTGACCTCCACCTTGCTGGTGCTGCTGATGGTGGTGCCGGGCTTGGCCCTGTTCTACGGCGGGATGGTGCGCGCCAAGAACGTGTTGTCGGTGCTGATCCAGGTCGGTGTGGTGTTTTGCCTGATCGCGGTGCTGTGGGTGGTGTACGGCTACAGCTTGGCCTTCGCCGATGGCGGCGCGTTCATTGGAACGCTCAACAAGGCTCTGCTGACCGGAGTGGATACCACCACGTTGGCCGATACGTTCTCCAAGGGCTTCAAGCTGCCTGAGTATGTGTTCGTCGCGTTCCAGCTGACTTTCGCTGGCATCACCGGCGCGCTGATCGTCGGCGCTTTCGCCGAGCGGGTGAAGTTCGCCGCCGTGTTGTTGTTTGTCGTCATCTGGTTCACTGCCGGCTACCTGCCGCTGGCGCATATGGTGTGGTCGACCCCGGGCTTCCTGTTCGGCAAGGGAGCGCTGGACTTCGCTGGTGGCACCGTGGTCCACATCAATGCGGGCGTGGCCGGCTTGGTTGGCTCTTACTTCGTCGGCAAGCGTCTGGGGTTTGGTCATGCCGCGATGAAGCCGCACAACGTCACTCTGACTTTCGTCGGTGCGTCGTTGTTGTGGGTGGGCTGGTTCGGCTTCAATGCCGGTTCGGCGTTGGAAGCCAATGCCATCGCCGCGCTGGCGTTCCTCAATACGCTGCTGGCGACCGCTGCCGCGGTGTTGGCCTGGTCGTTGACCGAGAAGGTGGTCAAGGGCAAGTCCTCGGCGTTGGGCGTTGCCTCGGGCATGGTGGCCGGTCTGGTCGGCATCACCCCGGCTGCCGGTACGGTAGGACCGTTTGGCGCCATTGCCATCGGTGCCGCCGCTGGCGTCATCTGCGTGTGGGGCGTCACCGGGCTGAAAAAGCTGCTCAACGCCGATGACACGCTGGACGTGTTCGGTGTGCATGGTGTCGGCGGCATCGTCGGTGCGCTTTTGACTGGCGTGTTCACCGACAAGGCGCTGGGTGGCACCGGTTACGCCACAGGGGTGACCATGGGCCACCAACTGCTGGTGCAGGCTACCGGCGTCGGTTTGACCGTGCTGTGGATCGGCATCGTCTCCGTGGTGGGTTTTCTTGTCGCCAAGGCGGTGGTCGGCCTGCGGGTGTCGGAAGACGCCGAGCGCCAGGGTCTGGACATCACCTCGCACGGCGAATCGGCCTACGAGTCCTGAGCATCACCGGCTCGCGACCCCGTGGTCGCGGGACTCGGAACGGTATAGGTGCGGCCGGCGTTTTCGCCGGCCCGCACGACCCGAGGCCTTCACGACGGACGCTCCCTGGGGCGTAAGGATGCCCGTGTTCCCAGCGATCGAGGTATTTGCCGTGGATGCTCGCTTCGCCCGATGCTGTTTTTTCCGTGGTCCTGCCGCTGGCGCAGTCTGGTGCGCGGGCACGGCAACAGTGCAATTGGACCGCTGTGTGGCCGGTTATCCGGTGAGTGTCGGGTCAGTCGCTCATTTTTGCACTATATTGGTGCGATGACGATGAGCGCCGCGCCGCCCCCGCTTTCCGCCCTCATCACCCCGGTCGTCTGGGCTGATGCCGACGGCCTCCTGCGTGGCGCCAACCCCGCGTTCACGCGCTGGCTCGGGGTCAGCGTGCGTCGCTTGCTCGACCAGCCGTTGGCTTCGCTGGAACTACAGGGCGACGCGCTGGCGCGGTTCCTGCGCAACGACGAGCGCGATGTGTTGCGCCTGCATCGCATGGCCTTGGCTATTCCCGGCGAGGCGCCGCGCTTCGCCGAGGGATGGTTGTCGCGGCTGGACGATGGCGGCTGGCTACTGGAGGCGCATCCAGTCGATGAGTTTCCCACCCTGGACCCGGCGCAAGTCTTGCCCAGTGCGTTGAGCGCCGCGCTGAAAGGCCTGGCCCACGAGCTGCGCAATCCATTGGCCGGGCTCAAGGGCGCGGCGCAGTTGCTGGCGCGCCGCGCGCAACACCGTGAGGAGGACGAACACGAACTGATCGAATTGATCGGAGCGGAGATCGAGCGCCTCAACAGTTTGCTCGACCAGTTGTTGTCGCCGGCGCCAGCGCGGCCGCATGCCATGCTCAACATCCACGCGGTGCTCGAACGTGTATTGCGCCTTGCCGAGTCGGAGGGTGGTTGGTCGGTGCGCCTGCAACGCGATTACGACCCCAGTATTCCCGAGTTCCTTGGCGATGCCGACCGTCTCACCCAGGCGGTGTGGAATCTGGTGCGCAACGCGATCCAGGCCGGTGCCGCACAGGTCACTTTGCGCACCCGTGTCGAACACGGCCAGCGCATTCGCGACAGCGTGCATTCGCTCGGCCTGCGCCTTGACATCGTCGATGACGGTCGTGGCGTGCCCGAGGAATTGGCCGAACATCTGTTCCTGCCGCTGGTCAGCGGCCGTGCCGAAGGTAGCGGGTTGGGCTTGGCGCTGGCGCAGCAGGTGGCGCGTGAACATGCTGGTTTATTGAGTTTCCGCTCCCGCCCCGGGCACACCGTGTTCACCCTGTTACTGCCGCAAGCCGCTGCGGACACCGATTAGGAGCACTGCGATGACCGACTCCCTACACGGAACGCAACGCATCTGGGTGGTCGACGATGACCGCTCCGTCCGCTTCGTGTTGTCCACCGCGCTGCGTGATGCAGGCTATAGCGTGGACAGTTTCGACAGCGCCATCGCCGCCTTGCAGGCATTGGTGGAACGCTCGCCTCCGGATCTGCTATTCACCGATGTCCGCATGCCCGGTGACGATGGCCTGGTGTTGCTGGACAAACTCAAAGCCGCGCATCCGCAGTTGCCGGTGATCGTGATGTCCGCCTATACCGATGTGGCCAGCACCGCTGGTGCGTTCCGCGGCGGTGCCCACGAATTCTTATCCAAGCCGTTCGACCTGGACGATGCGGTGGCACTGGCCGCGCGCGCCTTACCCGAGTCCAGCGCCAGCGTCGTGGCCACGCCGCCGGCCTCCGCGCAGGGCAGTGCCGAACTAATCGGCGACACTCCGGCGATGCGCGCGTTGTTCCGTGCCATTGGTCGCCTGGCGCAAGCGCCGTTGTCGGTGTTGATCAACGGCGAGACTGGCACTGGTAAGGAGCTGGTCGCACACGCGCTGCACAACGAGTCGCCGCGTGCGCGCAAACCGTTCGTCGCGCTCAACACTGCGGCGATTCCGACCGAACTGCTGGAGAGCGAACTGTTCGGCCACGAGGCTGGCGCTTTCACCGGCGCGCAGCGGCGTCACATCGGCCGCTTCGAACAGGCTGATGGCGGTACCTTGTTTCTCGACGAAATCGGCGACATGCCACTGCCGTTGCAAACGCGCTTGCTGCGCGTGCTGGCCGAGAACGAATTCTTCCGCGTTGGTGGTCGCGAGTTGATCCGCGTGGACGTGCGGGTGATCGCTGCGACCCACCAGGATCTGGAAGCGTTGGTCGAACAGGGCCGTTTCCGCGCCGATCTGTTGCATCGTCTGGATGTGGTGCGGCTGCAACTGCCGCCGTTACGCGAGCGGCGCACCGACGTGCCACAACTGGCCGAGAATTTTTTGGCGATGGCCGCACGCAAGCTCGACACGCCACCCAAGCGGCTGTCGCCGGCTGCATTGGCCTCGTTACGCGACTATGCCTGGCCGGGCAACGTGCGCGAACTGGAGAACGTGTGCTGGCGTTTGGCCGCGCTGGCTCCGGCTGAGGTGATCGATGCGCACGATGTCGATAGCGCGTTGCTGCGCGGTGGCCGTCGCGAGCGCAGCGTCGAAAGCGGCGAGTGGGAGACACAATTGTCGGCCTGGGCGCAGCAGCGCTTGTCCGATGGTGCTGAGGGCCTGCATGCTGAAGCGCGCGAGCGCTTCGACAAGGCGCTGCTGGAAGTCGCCCTGCGCTTCACGCATGGCCGTCGCGCCGAAGCCGCCGCACGCCTGGGCGTGGGCCGCAATACCGTGACCCGTAAGCTTGGCCCGGGCCGGCACCGGCGCTGAAACGGGTTGCCTGGTTGCTCGCAACGGGTGCACAGATGCACATCGGTGGCAATGACGTTGAAGCGGACCTGCTTTGGCAAAAGAGCGCATCTATGCACGCGACGTTATGGCAGTGTCGTATCGGCGATCCGTCGCCGCGCAACGGGTAACGAGGCGACGCCACTTCGGCTGCCGGTTAGACTGGCACGCCGCGCTTGCTTTCATGTGGTTTGCACGGTGGCCTTTTTCTCTATTGCATACAGGAGTCGATGCCGATGCGTTGTGGATTACATGGTCTCGTCGGAAGCGGGTTGTTGATGTTGGCTGCGTGCAGTAGTACGCCGCACTCAGCGCCATCCCATCCGCCGCCCAAGGCCACGACGCTGCCCAGCGTCGGTACCGCGCAACAGGCGCAGGCGGTGTTGGCACCTGCCTCCGGCAGTCTGGTGAGTGGCAAGCTGTCGTTGGTCGCGGCGCCCGGTGGTGTGCGCATCACCGGTACGCTCGGTGGCTTGCAGCCAAACCATACCTTTGCTTTTCATCTGCATGAGCGTGGCGACTGCAGTGCGGCTGACGCAAGTAGTGCAGGTGGCGATTTCAATCCGCTCGACGCTGCGCAAGGACGGTCCAGCAAGAGTCCGCGCCATGCCGGCGAGATCGATCACCTCACCGCCAATGCCGAGGGTACCGTTCAGATCGATGTGCTGCTGCGCGGCAGTGTGCTCGGTGGTGGCGCGGCCAACGACATCGTGGGCCGTGCGCTGATCGTGCATACGGATCCTGACGACAACCGCGGCCAACCGGCTGGCAATTCCGATGGGCGCGTGTCCTGCGGGGTGATCACGGTACTGCGTTGATCGGCACAGCGTGGCGTGTTCCCACCCTGGCGAGCCTGGATCCTGCAACGAAGCGACGAGGGAGAGCGGCTGTAGGTCTTCTCCCCTCTGCTCTGCTTTCTCGTGCCGATGTGCAACAAGCACGGTTGCTAGTGACACGATGACGCATGCGTCGATGCGGTTTGCATGCACTGGAAATGCGGATGCGCAAACCCGTTCGTCTCTTGTTACCAGCAGGACCCATCGCACGTCAGCTACTGACGGCGAAGTGTTTGCTGGATGGCGTTTTTCCGCGACAATTGGTCGCCATTACATACTTGGATGCGCCGTCATCCGGTGCGGTGCAGCTTGTCGCTGTCTGGTCAGGATTCCAGTGCCTGTCTGGCGTCGTGGCCGCTCTCGCAGTGCACGTACAGCACAGGCATGCCGTGGGCTTCCAGCACGGCGGCCAGTTGCCGCTGACGTGCTAGATACTGCTCGTAGATTCGCTGCAGGCGGTCGCAGTCCTGATGGTCGTAGGCATAGTGTGCACACCAGCCGGCTGGGGCGAATAGGGCCATGCGCACCTCGCCACCGCGATAACACAGCAGCGGCTCGGGCGGGCTTTCCAGCCATTGTTCCTGTTCCGGCGCCAGCAGCGCAGTCTCGATCAGTGGCCACAGCGCGGCAAGCCCCTGATGCTCGTACTGCATCGACATCATGGCCGCCAGATCGTTGACCGTCAGGTAGCGAGCATGCTCGATCTGCGCGCCGAAGCCATGCTGCATTAGCAGCGCCGTGTCCGCTTGCGCCATGCCTTGCGCCAGCAGCACGTCTTCCAACGTCTCGGCTACTGGCTGTACGACGACCGTCGGTCCGCTGAGTAGGAACGGCACCACGCGCAGTGCAGCTCCGCGGAGCGTGGCATCGGCCTGGAACGGTAACGGCACGCTGCCGTCGGCATCGGCGCCGAATGCGAGCAGGCGTGGACCGTCGTCACGTCCTGGCGCGCGTGCGCGCAGTTCGTCCAGACGCCGGTGCACTGGCCAGCCCGGTCGTAACACCTCGGCTGGATCGAAGTGCGCGCCGGCCAAGCTCAGGTCCAGTTCGCGTACCGCCGGTACCAACTGTGCGAGATCGCGGCCGATCTTTTCCGCCAACTCGGCGGTGAGTGCATGCGGCAATGCTGCATGCGCCGGTTCGCGCCCGGAAGACAGTTCAAGGGCGATCACACCACAGACATTGTTGCTGGTGAGGATTTGGCTCATGGTTGGCGGTTGGCCTGTCGCGGACGCATAGCTACACTCGCTTCATTATGCCTGCGCTAACGTGGAGGCGATCTTACCGACTTCCTCGCGCGAGGTGATCTCATGCCAGTAGCCCGCCCTGTCGCTATTCTCGGCGGCGTCCGTATTCCGTTTTGTCGCCAGAACACGGTGTATGCGGATGTCGGGAACCTCGGCATGTCGGTGCGCACGCTGGGTGCGCTGGTGGAGCGCTACGGCCTCCACGGCCAGCAGTTGGGCGAAGTGGCGATGGGCGCGGTGATCAAGCATGCCAGCGATTGGAATCTTGGTCGCGAGGCGGCACTGTCGTCGGGGCTGTCGCCGCTGACTCCCGGCATCACCCTGCAGCGCGCGTGCGGGACCAGCCTGGACAGCATTATCACGGTGGCGAACAAAATCGCGCTCGGGCAGATCGAATCTGGGATCGGCGGCGGTTCGGACACCACATCCGAAGTGCCGATCGTCTATGGCAAAAAGTTGCGCGCGCGTCTGCTGGCCGCCAACCGTGCCAAGACGGCTGGTGACAAGTTGCGCGTGCTCACCCGCAATTTCAAGTTCGCTGAACTCAAGCCCGAGTTCCCCGGTGTGGTCGAGCCGCGTACCGGCAAAAGCATGGGCGAGCATTGCGAGGACATGGCCAAGCAGTGGAGCATCGCGCGTGATTCGCAAGATGCCTGGGCGGTGTCCTCGCACAAGAAACTGGCGGCAGCCTACGCGCGCGGCTTCTTCGCCGACTTGATCGTGCCATTCCGTGGCGTGGAGCGCGACAACATTCTGCGCGCGGATACGTCGCTGGAAAAATTGGCGACGTTGAAGCCGGCCTTCGATAAGGCCAGTGGCCGCGGCACCCTGACCGCCGCCAATTCCACCCCGCTGACCGATGGGGCCGCAGCGGTGTTGCTTGCCTCCGAGGAATGGGCGCGGGCGCATGGTCATGCGCCAATGGCCTATCTGCGCGACGTACACGTGTCGGCGGTGGATTTCGTGCATGGCGAGGGCCTGTTGATGGCACCGACGGTGGCTGTGCCGGAAATGCTCAAGCGTCACGGACTGGGCCTGCAGGATTTCGATATCTACGAAATCCACGAAGCTTTCGCCGCGCAGGTGTTGTGCACGCTGCGCGCCTGGGAGAGCGAGGACTACTGCCGCACGCGTCTGGGTTTGGATGCGCCGCTGGGGCAGATCGATCCGGCCAAGATCAATCCGCTGGGATCCTCGCTCGCCACCGGTCACCCGTTCGCCGCGACAGGGGCGCGCATTGTCTCGACCGTCGCCAAGCAATTGGTCGAGCGGGGCGGAGGTCGTGCGTTGATCTCGATCTGCACCGCTGGCGGGATGGGCGTGGTGGCGATCGTCGAGCGCTGAAGTGTCGGCTGTCCGCGCTGCAAGACCGTGCGGCGTGATGGTCAGAGGGTGTCTTACCTACGCGCCGCTTACGCTGCGTTGTAGTTTGTGTGCACGGTGACGGCGATGGTATAGCGCATGCCGTCGCAGTTCAGTCTTGCCGTTGCGTAAAGCCGTCGTCCTGTGGATCGTGCGGCGACGGGGGCACCTGCGTGGGTAATGGCAACGCCTGCTCGCCGCGCTGCACGCGCAGCGCATTGGCATAGCAGTGCTGCGCGGCGAGCGTGTCGCCGGCCTCGGCATATCCATCGCCCAATACCTCCCAGGCCTCGGCACTGGGGTCGAGCGTCAGCGCCCGGTGCAGGAACTCTTCGGCTTGCGGCCACTGCTGCTGGTGGCGGGCCAAGCGAGCCAGCGTCAGCAACAGCGCCGGGCTGTCAGGATGCTGCTGCAGCCAGCGTTGTGCGCTGGCGTGGCGCGTATCGTATCGCTGCATCGGCAGGCGTCCGTACAGCACCGCCAAGCCCTCGTCCCAGCGCGTGTCCAGCGCCTGTTCCAGACTGCGCAGTGCCGCATCGTCCCAGCCCAAGGCAGCGGCACGCAATGCATAGGTCCCAACCACATCCGGCTCGCTGCTCAGCGATTTGGCTAGGCTTTCCCAACGCTCGGCGAGTGCGTTGGCATCGCTGGCCTGTTCCAGCGATGCGCTGGCCAGACGGGTTTCCAGCGCGGCGATGGCGTCCAATGGCAGCGCTTGTTGCCGGCGGATCGCGCCAAGTTGGCCATAGGCCTCGTTGGCGCGACCGATCTGGATCAGTGCTTCGGTACGCAGTAACAGTCCGCGAGGCGGTAGCGGCTGCGCCGCCGCCACGTCGAGCGTGTTGATCGCATCCACCGGGCGCTCCCGGTCCAGATAGCGTTCGGCCTGCAGCAGTGCGTGGGCACAGGCATCACGTTCGGCCAGGTGCCGCAGATGGCGCTCGACCGCGTGTGTATCGCCACGCGCGTCGGCCACACGGACTGCGGCGATCAGGGCAATCACGCTCACGTCTGGATCTTGCGCTGCGGTATCCAGTTGTTTTTCCGCACGCGTCCACTGGCCGTTGTGCACGGCGGTCAGCCCCTCGATCAGGCGTGCTCGCGATTGTTTACGGCGATGTTGGCCCCAAGCGCGGAACGGAAAACTCAGCACGTTTCCGATCAGCCACAGCAGCAGGAACGCGATCACCAGCAGCAACGCGGCCTGCGGGAGTGATGCGATGTAGTCGGTGTCGCCGGCACGCACGATCACTTCGCCGAATTCGCGCAGTTGCTCCTGCGCCAGCCATTGCGCGCCGATCACGCCGAGTGCGATCACGATCAGGAGCACGATCAGGGAACGGAAAGATTTCATGAGTGGCTCCTTGCGTCGCGCAGGGTGCGTAGTTGCTGCAGGGTGGTTCCCAACTCGGGAATCGTCGGGCGCAGGTCGGCATTACCCAGCGTGCGCAGGGTGTCGCGACATGCACGTAGCTGCGGCGATTCCGGCCAGAGCCGTTGCAGCCACCTGCCGGCACGCGCCAGGGCGCTGCGGTAGCCGCGCGCGTCGCCACGCTCCAGCGCCGCACGGGCCAGGGTCAGGTCCAACTGCAGGGCGTCGCGGGCAGCCACGCGTTCCGAGCGAGCGGCCAGCACTCCGCCTTGTGCTGGACGAATCTTGATCAGCGGCGCCAGCAAACGCTGCCACAACGGTTGCTGTGCGCTCTCCGGCAGCCGCGTGGGCAGTGCATCGATACTGGCGGCGAAGGCGTCCAGTTGTGCCGATAAACGCGCCTGTGGTCCTTCGCCGAGCGCATCCAAGGCGGTACGTTCCTGTAGCAGGGTTTGCCGCAGGTTGAGGAATTGTGGGTCGTCGATGCCATCGAGCACGCCGCTGGCCAGTGCGTAGGCGCGCCGCGCACCTTGCGCATCGCCTGCAAGCAGTAGGCGTTGTTGCCCCTGGTTGAGGAGCAGTTCGACTTCGTCCAGGCGCAGCGCCTGCGCGCCGTGGCGATTGGAATCGGCCAGTTTTGCCACGTTGGCTTCGAGCAGCGCGCTGCGCTGGCTCAATCCGAGCATTTCGTCGCGCAACACGCGATTGGTACTCGCTGCGTCCTGGAGCCGCTGTACGGTGGCGCGTTGATCGCTGCGTAGAACTTCAAGGTTCTGTTGCAAGGCCTGCAATTGCTGCTGGACTTCCGACTGCAGCACTCGCTCGCGTGCGCTGCGTGCCTGCCACCAGTTCCAACCACGCCAGCCGGTGGCCCCAAGCGCCAGCACTGTGGCAGCGACCAACAGCAGCCCGATCCAGTGCAAGGAACGGCGTGGTGTGGATAGAGTGTCGTCGGTCATTGGCAGCATCCTTATCCTTCATGGCTTTCGCCCCGTTGCAAACTAAGGTGAAGGTCGGCACCTCGCTACCGGAGCATGGCGTGTGCGGCACCGTGGCCGCAAGCCAGTTGTTCGCCCGCGTTCAGCGAGGTCGTGGATGTGTCATCGTGGCCGCAGCGGCTGCAGCCAATTGCTGCGGCAGCGGTCCGGCCGCGCGAGTGATGTCGGTAAAGCCCAGCTCGGCGGCCAGCGCTGCCAAACGCGCGCTGGCAGCGACCAGGGGTTGCGTGCGCCAGGCTGTAAGCAGGTCGTCGGGCAGTTGCGCCACGATCAATTGCAGCGCCTCGCCACTGCTCAACGCCAGTACGCCGGACCCGACGGTGCGCAGTTGCGCGATCCGTTGTGGCTTGAGTTGTAGCGGTACGCGCTCATACACGTCCGCGCGCAGCAGTGGCGTGCCGCGCGCCTGCAGTTGCGTGGCGATCATGCCACGGCCGCCGGGTGCGGTGACCAATCCGACCGGTGCAGCAACAGCCGCCAGTTGCGGCAGGGCCAACAGTCCATCGCTATCCATCCGTGTCGGCACTGCCACGTCGGCGATACCGTGGCGGTGTAGTGCGCGTGCGGTGCCGGCACCGACCGCCAGCCAGCACTGGTCCGCCCTGGAGACCAACGGCTGCAGCGCCGCCGCTGCGCGTACCGCCGCCGGGCTGCTGAAGATCACCCGTGGTGCGGCCAGCGCTTGAGCCAGTGTGCTGCGGGTGGTGCTATCGGTGCGGCCTTGCAGACGCCAGGGCGACACTGCCAGCAGACGCGCGCCATGGCGTGCGGCGGCCCGCCGCAGTGGTTCATGTTCGCCGAGCGGGCGCAGTGAAATCAGCGTCCAAGCTACCGCCGCGGTGGTTGCATATGTGCTCATGCCAGGCATTATGCGAGCCTTACTGGCCGAACAATCGCACCATGACAACGGATTTCTCTTTCGATGCGTTCTTGCAGCAGTTGCAACGGCAGTTCGAGGCGATGCCGCCGGCGGCGGCGTTGCAGGTCACGCTGCAGGGCTATGCCGAGCGACGCTTGCATATGAGCGCGCCGCTGGCGGCGAACATCAACGACAAAGGTAATGCCTTCGGCGGTAGTTTGGGTTCGGTGATGACGTTGGCCGGCTGGGCACTGGTCAATTGCGAACTGCACCAGGCCCGATTGCATGGCGATGTGTACGTCGCCGATACGCAGGTGCGCTATCTGGCCCCGCTCTACGCTGACTTGCATACCCAGGCCGCTGCAGAGGAGGGTGCCGACTGGGACGTGTTTGTGGACACCTTCCGCCAGCGTGGTCGTGCCCGGATCGGCATCCAGGCCCAGGTGGGCGCGCTTGGCGCGGCGGCGTCGGCGACGCTGAGCGGGCGCTTCGTTGCCATTGCCAAAGGATAGAATGCACGCATCGCACGCGCTGCGCGCCGCCCCGGGGGATCTGTCATGCACTCGATGTTCCGCACGCTTGTGCTGGTGTTGTTGCTGGGTTGCTTCGGCACGGCCATAGCCGGTAGTCGCGCGCAACAGCGCAAACTGGACGATTTGCAGACTGCCTACGCCGCCGCGATTCGCTGGAGCGAGTTCGAGTCGGCCTGGCAGGCGGTGGACCCGGTCTACCGGCAAGCGCACCCGCTGACCGACATGCAACTGGAGCGCTACCGTCAGATTCAGATTTCCTCTTATCGGGTCGGAGCCGCCATGGCGAGCGATGGTGAGGTGCAGCGCGAAATCGAACTGGGGGTGATCAACCGCAACACCCAGGCCGAGCGTAGCGTCCGCTACCACGAACGCTGGCGTTGGGATGCCGAGGCCAAGACCTGGTGGTTGCAGGATGGCCTGCCGGATCTATGGAATGGCCAGTAGCGCGGCCATCTAGCTGTGCGACAATCTGCGCCCGTTTCCAGTCTCCGATTCCCGTGAACTCCCAAGAACTGTTGGCCTTCGCCGGTCGCAATCCGATGTTGGCCATGGCCCTGGTTGGCCTGACCATCGCCTTGGTCGTCACCGAAGTGGCGCGCCTGTTTCGCGGCTATAAGGGCTTGCGCCCGGCCGAACTGACCCGGCTGATCAATGCTGGCAATACAGTGGTGGTGGACCTGTCGGCTTCGGCTGATTTCGAAAAGGGCCATATCGCCGGGAGCCGCAGCGCTTTACCTAGTCAGTTCGGTCCGCAACACAAGCTGGTGAGCAATGCCAAGTCGCAGCCGGTGGTACTGGTGTGCCGTACCGGTACTACCGCCGACGGCGCAGCCAAACAATTGAAGAAGGCTGGCTTCGAGCAGGTTTACGTGCTCGATGGCGGCATCGCCGCTTGGCAGCAGGCCGAGTTGCCACTGGTCAAAGGCCGCTGAGGCGCGCCATCGCCGGCCCTCGAGTCGTATGGCTGGCATGTGATAATCCCGTTTTGTTCTATTACTGAATCCACCGGAGTCAAAATTAATGTCCGATGTCACCAACAACGGCGCGGCTGCGCCGACCGAAGCTGCGGCTGGCCCCGCTTTCACCATCGAGAAGATCTACGTCAAGGACGTTTCGTTCGAGTCGCGTAATGCGCCGTTGGTGTTCAACGATAACGCACAGCCGGAATTGCAGCTCAACCTCAATCAGCGCGTGCAGCGCCTGAACGAGCAGGCGTTCGAAGTGGTGCTCGGCGTGACGCTGACCTGCACCGCCGCTGGCAAGACCGCTTACGTGGCCGAAGTGCAGCAGGCTGGTGTGTTTGGTTTGATCGGCCTGGAGCCGCAGGCAGTGGACGTACTGCTTGGTACGCAATGCCCAAGCATCCTGTTCCCCTACGTGCGTTCGTTGGTCAGCGATTTGATTCAGGCCGGCGGTTTTCCTCCGTTCTTCCTGCAGCCGATTAACTTCGAGGCGCTGTACGCCGAGACCCTGCGCCAGCGTGCGCAGCAGGGCGAGGACCAGGCGCTGGCCGATTCGGAGCCGGCAGGCAACGCCTGAGCGCGTCCGCCATTACGCATGCGCGATAACGCCAAGAAGATCGCCGTTCTCGGTGCCGGTTCCTGGGGGACGGCCTTGGCCGCGCTTACCGCACGGCATGGTTTTGCGACCGTGTTATGGGGGCGTGACCTCAGTGTCGCTGAGGCCATCGCGCAGCGCCACGAGAATCCACGTTATCTGCCGGCCATTGCGTTGCCGGCAACGCTGCAGGCCACCACCGATCTGGCGGCGGCTGTCCACGGCGCCGACTGGATCCTGGTGGTAGTGCCGTCGCATGCGTTCACCCAGACCATGCGTCAGCTCGCCCCGTTGCGGCCGGCGCAGGCAGGCGTGGCTTGGGCGACCAAGGGCTTCGAGCCAGGTTCCGGGCGCTTCCTGCATGAGGTGGCGCAGGAGATCCTGGGTCAGCACGTGCCACTGGCGGTCGTCACCGGTCCTTCCTTTGCGAAGGAAGTGGCACTGAACCTGCCGACTGCGGTGACCGTGCATGGCGATGCCGCGTTCGCGCAACAGGTCGCCGGAGCGATGCATGGACCGACCTTCCGTGCCTACACCGGCGACGACATGATTGGCGCCGAGCTGGGTGGGGCGATGAAGAACGTGTTGGCGGTCGCCACCGGTGTGGCCGATGGCATGGAGTTGGGCTTGAACGCGCGCGCTGGGCTGATTACCCGCGGCCTCAACGAGATGCTGCGGCTGGCTGCGGCGATTGGCGCCAAACCGGAAACACTGATGGGCCTGGCCGGACTTGGCGATCTGGTGCTGACCTGTACCGGCGACCTATCGCGTAATCGCCGCCTGGGCCTGGCCCTGGGGCGCGGGCAACCGTTACAGGAAGCGGTGCGTGCGATTGGCCAGGTTGTCGAGTCGGTGCAGACGGCTGACGAGGTGATGCGCCAGGCCGAGCGTCATGGGATTGACCTGCCGATCTCCAATGCCGTGCGTGCCGTATTGCACGGCGAACTGACCCCGGCCGCTGGCTTGCAGCAGTTGCTGGCGCGTGAGCAGAAGCCGGAGTACCCGGCCACCCTGTTCAGCTGATTCGAGCCAGGCTCGACCGATTGCGCGCCTGGCTACGCCGGGCGTTTTCGTATGCGTTGCCGTAAACGGCGTCGTTGTCTGCGATCGATTGGTCGCGCAAAAAAAAAGCCCGGTCGTGAGACCGGGCTTTCAGAGCCGCGCGCGGCGGGAGAGAAGACGTCGCGCGTGGCGCTAGGACAAGCGCTTACCAGCTGAAGCGCGGGCCGACGAACCATTCTTTGGTGCCGTGGCGGTCCATCTTCATGTCGCCGCTCAGGCTCCAGTTCTGATTGAGCTTGGCTTCACCACCGATAACGCCGTAGAAACGGCCTTCCGGGTTGATGCCGTCTTTCTTGAGGTAATCCTCGTAGCCGCCCAGTGCATACACTTCCAGGTACGGATTGAAGGCGGTGCGGATACCGGCTTCGGCGCTCCAGCCGTTGAAATTGGTTTTTCTCGACAGGTCCACATCGCCGATACTGGTGTTTTTAGGTATGCCCAGACGGTTGTAAGCAATACGGGTCACCAGATCGGTGCTGTTCGCGATCTCGTAGTTGTAGCCAGCGCCGATACGCCAATGGTTGACGTGGAAATTGCCGAAATCGCTATTCTGGCGGTTGAAATCGCCGAACACGCTGAAGTTCGGGTGGAACGCGTAGGAGCCCTTCACGGCCCAGCCGTCGGCGTCGCCGCCGTTGTCGGTCTGGGCGTAACCGGCTTCAGCGTAGTTGTAGGAAATGCCTTCGGCGGCCGAAGCGGCGAACGGCAGGGTGGCCAACAGGCCCAGGGCAAGCAGAGAGGTCTTCATAATAATCGGGTACCTTCGTTATGGGTGTGTGGGCGCTGAGGCGTGATGCCGTTCGCTGCCGTTTGTAAATTATCCGTTATCTATCCGAACTTGCCCTGAATTTAAAGCGGAGATTTCTCGCTGTGTTCAGGAAGTTCTGGGGTGTAATTGCTTGACTTGGCAAGGTTAATTGGGCTGTAAATTTTTTGTAGCTATTCACACAGCGTCGGCGAATCCCAGCTGTCGCCATGCTTCGAACACCACGACCGCCACGGCGTTGGACAGGTTGAGGCTGCGGTTGTTTGGGCGCATCGGCAGGCGCAGCCGCTGTGTGGGCGGGATCGCTTCCAGTACCTCGGCGGGTAGGCCTCGGGTTTCCGGGCCGAACAAAAACGCGTCGCCATCTGTGAACGCGGGAGCATCGTAACGGACGCATCCGCGCGTACTCAGTGCGAACAGGCGTTGCGGGGCGACCGTTTGCAACGCGACGTTCAGCGAGGCATGCACCTGCAACTGAGCATATTCGTGATAGTCCAGACCAGCGCGCTTGAGTTGCTTGTCGCTAAGGTCGAAGCCCAGCGGCTCGATCAGGTGCAACTGTGCACCGGTATTGGCGCACAGGCGGATGACGTTGCCCGTATTCGGCGGGATCTCGGGTTGGAACAGCAGAACGTGCAGCTTCGGTGTGGCAGTCATGGGCGCAGTTTACGCGCCGGGATAGGTGTCGCGCGGGTCAATTATGGCGTCAGGTCACTCGCCAGTGCCTGAGCACACTGCCGCAACACACTGCCCGCGCCATTGCCGAGCGCGAAGATCCCCTCCAGTTTGGCATCTGGGTGTACATACACCGTCGCCAGGGTGAGCAGGTGTGGGCTGGCGGCTTGCTCCACATCGCGCAGGGCGATCAGGTCGGCCGACGGGCGTACTCGCACTGCGGCAAGGGTGACGATGTGGTCCGACAGTACAGCGCGGTGCTGGGCGAGCTGCTCGGCGGAAGGGTGCACCTGAACAATTCCCAGGGTGGTGATGCGGGGAGCAGCGAGTGCCGATGTGACGCACAGGGCTGCAATGGCCGCAGCCAGCAGGAAGGGGGCGGTTTTCATTGATGGCCTCATTGGTGCTTTTGATTTGTGGTGTTGTAGTAAAGTAAAACACCAAGTGAGAAAGGGCAAGCTCTCTTGGCTGTTGCGCGTTTCAATTAAGTTGAAATTCATTTTTCTGTGGCATTTACTCCATGAAGAGATCTTGCTGCAACGACAATCGATTGTTTTATAAGGAATTGACTCGTGCGATGGTGTGCGCGAGCCGGTCAGGGCTTCCCGCATGTATCTGTCATATTCCAGCGCTGCATTAAGCTCACGAGCAGATGGGTGTGTTCGCCAACGCCAAGATGTGGTTGATCGCGAAACAGAGAAGGCACGCCTGCGTCGCGCCATCGGGCTCTGAGCTTGCCAACGCTGATCGAGATGGCCGACACCCGTGGCCCACGCTGCGGCATCGAGCCAGTGAACGTCATCGTCGATTCAGCGATGTGCGCCACAATCCGAGTCCACCTGCCAGCGAACTGCCCATGCGCCTATTGATCCTGTCTTTCCTGCTTGTCAGTCTCGCCGCCTGCACCTGGGTGCCGATGGCGCCGGAAGGTAAGAGTGTCCGGGTGCTGCTGCCTGGGCAGGCCGTCGCTGGTTGCGAGAAGCGCGGCGAGGTGGCTGTGTCAGTGAAGAGCAGCGTCGGCTTCTACCAGCGCAATCCGCTGCGGGTGCGGGAAGAGTTGGAGACCCTGGCCCGCAACGAGGCGTCGGGTGTGGGCGCCAACACAGTGCAAGCCATGGGCGAGCCGAGCAATGGCGAGCAGCGTTTTGTCGCCTACCAGTGCAGCGGATCCTGAATCGCTCAGGCCATACGCTCTCGCTGGATCTGTTAAAGATGCGCTAAAACCGAGCAGCCGCTAGAATTGGTGCCCCTCGCCTTACCCTGGCGTACACCTCGATGCTCTTTAACAATGTCTCCATCGCGGGGCTGGCGCACATTGATGCGCCGCACACGTTGACTTCTAAGCAGATCAACGAGCGTCTGCAGCCGACATACCAACGGCTGGGGATCCGTGCCGATGCCCTGGGCGATATCGCCGGTATCCATGCGCGGCGCATGTGGGACCAGGGCATGCAGGCGTCCGACGTGGCCACGCTGGCCGCGCGCAAGGCGATGCAGGATGCGGGGATCGAGGCCAACCAGGTCGGTCTGCTGGTCAATACCTCGGTCAGTCGCGACTATCTGGAGCCGTCCACGGCCAGCATCGTTTCGGGCAACCTGGGCGTTGGCGAGCAGTGCATGACCTTCGACGTCGCCAATGCCTGCCTGGCCTTCATCAACGGCATGGATATCGCGGCGCGGATGATTGAGCGCCGCGAAATTGATTACGCCTTGGTCGTCGATGGCGAGACTGCCAACCTGCTCTACGAGAAGACCCTGGAACGGATGACCTCGCCGGAGGTGACCGCGAACGAATTCCGCGATGAGCTGGCCGCGCTGACGTTGGGCTGTGGTGCCGTGGCGATGGTGATGGCGCGTGCCGAACTGGTGCCGGACGCGCCGCGTTACCGTGGCTGTGTGACCCGTTCGGCCACCGAATGGAACAAGCTGTGCCGTGGCAATCTGGACCGCATGGTCACTGACACCCGGATGCTGTTGATCGAAGGCCTCAAGCTGGCGCATAAGACCTTTGCCGCCGCCAAGCAGGCGCTGGGCTGGGCGGTGGATGAACTGGATCAGTTCGTCATCCATCAGGTCAGCCTGCCGCATACGCAAGCCTTCATCAAGAATTTCGGCATCGATCCCAAGAAGGTCATGACCATCTTTGGCGAACACGGCAACATCGGCCCCGCCAGCGTGCCGATCGTGTTGAGCAAACTGAAAGAACTGGGCCGGCTGAAGAAGGGCGACCGCATCGCATTGATGGGCATCGGCTCTGGCCTGAATTGCTCGATGGCCGAGGTGGTGTGGTAGGCGGCGCGAGAAGCGTGCTTGCAGCGTCCATAGCAAAGCGAACATGTATAGATTTTTGGGAAAATTAGACAGGTTCGCTCTGGCGAGCAGATAAAATCCATTTCTCTTTGCATGTACTTGCCAGCATGCCGATCCATGCGTTGAACCGGCTCTGTGCAGCGCGTCTGGACATCAACGACAGCATGCTTCGTCTACGCCGGAAACGGCTTTAGTGGCGGGATCAATATTGGCGGCTTCTCCAGGCGCTGCGCGAGCAAGACGAATGCAGCAGCCAAGTGTTGTACATGCCCGATACTCTCGCCATCACTGCGGCATAGACAGGCGCGACGGGCGTGGCGATCAAACGTTGTTGCAGTCTCCAAGTAACGCCTGTGTCAGAGCGCGCTCAGTTCCATCGCCAGGACTTGATCCACGATCTGTTCAATCTCCAGGCCGCTCGATCGGCTGGCACAGGATGGGGTCTTGCAGAAGCTCAGAGTCGGGCGCAACAACTATGATGTGAACCGGCCACTATTCGAATTGCTTGGACGCGGTGCCGACACCCCGGAGCGTGGCTGACGCACTTTCGTCTCGGTGCGTGCGCTGCGCATGCAGATGTTGGAACGCGATGTCTGTCTCCCACTACCGTCTCCGCCCACGAGAAGTGTCCATTGGCATGAACTACCCCGGCTATCCCTTCACTCCGCAGCGCTTCCAGGTTCGTCCGGGTGTGCAGATGTCCTACCTCGACGAAGGTCCGCGCGACGGCGAGGTGGTGCTGATGCTGCATGGCAATCCGTCGTGGAGCTATCTGTGGCGCACGCTGGTGACCGGACTGTCGGACCGATACCGCTGCATCGTGCCCGACCACATCGGCATGGGGCTTTCTGACAAACCGGACGATGCCCCCGGTGCGCAACCAGGCTATGACTACACGCTGCAGTCGCGTGTGGACGATCTCGATGCACTGTTGCGGCATCTGCGCATCGACGGCCCGGTGACGTTGGCCGTGCACGATTGGGGCGGCATGATCGGCTTCGGCTGGGCGCTATCGCATCCCGCGCAGGTCCGGCGCCTGGTGATCACCAACACGGCGGCGTTTCCGCTGCCGGCAGCCAAGCCGATGCCGTGGCAGATCGCCATGGGCAGACACTGGCGTTTGGGCGAGTGGTTCATCCGTACCTTCAACGCATTCTCCGCTGGCGCATCGTGGTTGGGCGTGTCGCGACGCATGCCAGCCGACGTGCGTCGCGCTTACGTGGCGCCCTACGACACGTGGGCCAACCGCATTTCCACGATCCGCTTCATGCAGGATATTCCGCTATCGCCCGCGGACCCGGCGTGGTCGTTACTGGAGCGCGCGGCGCAGGCGTTACCTGGCTTCGCTGATCGTCCCGCATTCATCGGCTGGGGGTTGCGCGATATCTGCTTCGATCACCATTTCCTTGAGGGATTTCGCCGCGCGCTGCCGCAGGCCGAGGTCATGGCGTTCGAGGATGCCAACCACTATGTGTTGGAAGACAAACACGAGGTGTTGGTGCCGGCGATCCGCAGGTTTCTGGACGCGCATCCGTTGACGTGAGTGTGCGCCTGCGTGAAATGAAGGCGAGTTTGGCGTAAGCGTTGCTGGCAATGCGGTGCGATGGCATGGCGTTGTTGTCCATGCTGTCCATGCTGTCCATGCGGATTTCTGGATCACCCAGGGCGGTCACGGCCGCCTACGTCGCCAACGGCTGCATTGGTAGGCGTGCGAGGCTGTTGAAATGCAACCGATTGCCGCCCCGTCATAAGAGCACCAAGATAGAGTGTAGATGCGTTGTGCATGCGGTCCGCCGCATCGAGCGATTGATTGAAACCGACAGGAGACAAATCCAGTGAAAGCAATGGCAATGTCGATGTTAATGATGTCGATGAGCAGTACGGGTGTGCACGCGGAAGACCTGACGACTTCCCACGATGGCAAGACGCTGGTGGTCGGTTTCGGCCAGCCAACCATCAAGCAGGTGCTGCATTATCGGAAGATGTACGATAAAAAACCGTTCCCCGATGCCGAGCTCTATTACTACAGCAACGGCGTTTACAAGCTCATTTCCCAGGGCGAGAATCATTACGGCGTGTACGTGCTGCAAGGCAGTTTTGATGACCAGACCTATACCGTCAGGTTCATTTCCTTGCCTTCCGAAGATTGGGGCAACAAGACCGCCTTCCATCAATTGACGTTCGTGCGTGGCGAGCAGCAGAACGTGTTCATCCAGAACGCTATCGTCGATACCGGCGAAGCCATTGCCCAGCAGAACGGCACTTACACCCAGGAAAAGAACACCGTGGCCAATCCGGTGCCAACCGGGTGGAAGCACAAGTGAACCGTGTCCACGCCTGTGCGTGGGGCAGCGGCCGCAGCGCCGCACTGGACCCGGTCGGCACAGTGCAATAAAGCCTGTCCGGTGCAGACGGTCGCGACCTCCCTCGCGACCGCCTCAAGCATCCGGAAGGTTGCGCTCGATCACCCCGTCCCAGTCTGCTTCGTTCAAGAGTGAGAGCCCGTGTGCCAGCCGTGCCTTGTCGCATTGCGCACTGCGTTCGCCGAACTCCAGTGAGGCGGGAACCGCCGCACACACGGAGGGGCGCTGGGTGTGGATCGTGCAGCGGCTGTAGCGACCGATGTCGGCATCCAGCGCGACGCAGCGCGGTTGCGCTTGCGAGGTTCCGCGCATCGCCCGCTCGTGCGTGCGTAGCGGTTCGGTGAGGTCCAACGGCACTCTGCCGCCGAGTGCGGGATCGGCTTCGCTCCAGTGGAAACTGACGCGAAAGTAAGCGCAGCAAGCGCCGCAAGTGAGGCAGGGATGAGCCATGACACAGCCGGATTTTGCGCGGCAAGCGCGTTGGGGAGCGGGTCATTGTGACCGAACCGATGCCACCTGTGGTGCAGTGCGCGGGTGCGGCATCGGCGATAATCCGCCGATGACCACCAATTGGAACATCGCGGCGACGCTGCCGCTGTTGGCGCGCGAGCGTCCCGATCAGATCGCGATCCGCTGTCCTGGCCGCCGCGGTGTCGATGGTTTGGCCGCCTACGACGTGACCCTGAGCTATGCGCAATTGGACGCACGCAGCGATGCAATCGCCGCTGGTCTGGTCGGTTACGGCATCGGTCGCGGAACCCGCACCGTGGTGATGGTGCGGCCATCGCTGGAGTTCTTCCTGCTGATGTTTGCGTTGCTCAAGATCGGTGCGGTGCCGGTGCTGGTCGATCCGGGCATCGACAAGCGCGCGCTCGCGCAATGTCTGGACGAGGCGCAACCTCAGGCGTTCATTGGCATCGCGCTGGCGCAGTTGGCGCGGCGTCTGCTGGGATGGGCACGCTCGGCGACGCGCATTGTCACCGTGGGCCGACGCTGGGCTTGGGGCGGCACCACACTCGCGCAGATTGAACGTGCCGGCCAGGGCGCGGCCGGCCAGTTGGTGGCCACCGACGCCGACACGGTGGCGGCGATCCTGTTCACCAGTGGCTCCACCGGCGTGCCCAAGGGCGTGGTCTATCGGCACCGCCATTTCATCGCGCAGATCGAACTGATGCGCAATGCATTCGGCATGCTGCCCGGTGGGGTCGATTTGCCGACATTCCCGCCGTTCGCCTTGTTCGACCCGGCGTTGGGCTTGACCTCGGTGATTCCGGATATGGATCCGACCCGTCCAGCCAACGTCGATCCGCGCAGGCTGCACGATGCGATCACGCGCTTCGGCGTGACCCAATTATTCGGATCGCCGGCGCTGATGCGGGTCTTGGCCGATTATGGCAAGCCGCTGCCGAATGTGCGGCGTGCGACCTCGGCGGGCGCCCCGGTGCCGCCTGAGGTCGTCGCCAAAATGCGCCGCTTATTGCCGCAGGACGCACAACTGTGGACCCCCTACGGCGCCACCGAGTGCCTGCCGGTGGCGGTGATCGAAGGGCGCGAACTGCAGGATACCCGCGCAGCCACGGAAAGCGGCGCCGGCACCTGCGTCGGCAAGGTGGTGGCGCCCAACCACGTGCGCATCATCGCCATCGACGATGCGGCGATTGTCCAATGGAGCGACGTGCGCGAACTGCCGCAGGGGAGTGTCGGCGAGATCACCGTAGCCGGGCCGACCGCCACCGATACCTATTTCAACCGCGATGCGGCCACGTCTCTGGCCAAGATTCGCGAACGCCTGGCCGACGGCAGCGAGCGCATCGTGCACCGCATGGGCGATGTCGGCTATTTCGATGCGCAGGGACGGTTGTGGTTCTGCGGGCGGAAAACCCAACGCGTGGAAACCGCGCAGGGGCCACTGCACACCGAGCAGGTGGAGCCGATCTTCAATACAGTGCCGTGGCTGCGACGCAGTGCTCTGGTCGGGATCGGCAAGCCAGGCGCGCAGCGCCCTGTGCTGTGCTACGAGGTGGTGCAGGGCGTGGCGGCGCCGACGCGAGCGCAAGCGCAACTGCGTGCGCTGGCGTTGGCGCACCCGCATACCGCCGGCATCGTCGATTTCCTGCGCCATCCGGGTTTTCCGGTGGACATCCGCCACAATGCCAAGATCGGTCGCGAGAAACTGGCCGTGTGGGCCAAGGACCGCGTGCGCTGAGCCACCACGCTGACGTGCTCGATGCCACGGTGAAGATTTCCGAAGGTATGCAGGATCCCGCGCTCGCATGACGCCCTCGCTGGATGCGCTGCTGTGGATCGCCTTCGCTGGTGCCCCCGGCTATCGTGTGTCCCTTGGTTCGATGGATGCGACACGATGAAAATTGTGGTGACCGGCGGTGGTGGGTTCCTGGGGCAGGCGTTGTGTCGTGGCCTGGTCGCGCGTGGGCACCAAGTGGTCAGTTACAACCGCGGCCACTATCCGGAACTCCGGACGCTGGGCGTGGCCCAGGTGCGTGGCGACCTGGCCGATGCGCGGGCGCTGCAGCATGCGTTGGCCGGTGCCGACGTGGTCTTGCACAACGCGGCCAAAGCCGGCGTCTGGGGTCGCTACGACAGCTACTACCAGTCCAACGTGGTCGGCACCGAGAACGTGCTGGCCGCGTGCCGTGCGCATGGGGTGAGCCGGTTGATCTACACCTCCACGCCGAGCGTGACCCATCGCGCCACCCATCCGGTCGAAGGCCTGGGTGCGGACGCGGTGCCATACGGAGAAAATTTCCAGGCACCGTATGCGGCGACCAAGATGCTCGCCGAACGCAAGGCGCTCGCCGCCAACGACGCGCAGTTGGCGGTGGTGGCGCTGCGGCCGCGCCTGATCTGGGGGCCGGGTGATCAACACATCCTGCCCAAGCTGGTGGCGCGTGCGCAGGCGGGTCGCCTGCGCCTGGTCGGCAGCGGCGACAACCTGGTCGATTCCACCTACATCGACAACGCCGCGCAGGCGCATTTCGACGCGCTGGACCATCTGGCGGTGGGCGCGGCCTGCGCCGGCAAGGCCTACTTCATTTCCAACGGCGAACCGCTGCCGATGCGCGAGTTGTTGAACAGGCTGCTCGCGGCAGTCAGTGCGCCGGCCGTGACCAAAACGCTCTCGTTCAAGAGCGCCTACCGTATCGGCCGCGCCTGCGAGACACTGTGGCCGCTATTGCGCTTGCGCGGCGAGCCGCCGCTGACCCGCTTCCTGGCCGAGCAGTTGTGCACCCCGCACTGGTACAGCATGGAACCAGCACGGCGCGACTTCGGCTACGTGCCGCGCGTGTCGATCGCACAAGGCTTGCAACACCTGGCATCCTCATGGCATCAGGGTGCCCACGTGACCCGTTAGCGAAGTGAAAACAGCCCCGCGCCGCAGGCGCATGTCTCATCACTGCAGCCTTGTAGAATGCCGGACATGTCACTTTCCCCTCTCGATGCTCTCAAGCCCCTGGCCGGCCGTGCGCTGGAAGCCGCGCTCAATCGCGTGTTGGCGCTGGACCCAGAGACCTGCCAGGCCCTGCGTGATCTTGATGGTCAGCGGGTGGCGTTGACCATCGAGGCACCCGCGCTGGCTTTGCAGATCCGCGTGGACGGCACCCGGCTGCGGGTCGGCCCGGTGGACGCGACGCAGGAGCCGGACCTGGCGGTGCGCAGCACCCTCGGTGGATTGTTCGCACAACTGCCGTTCCTGGCCCAGGCGCGGCGCGGTGCCAGCCCGGTCGGGCGGGTGCGCGTGTCCGGCGACGCCGAACTGGCGCGACGCCTGCAGCAACTGGCCGCGCGTTTCGATCCGGATTGGCAGCAGCCGTTCGCCCAGGTGTTCGGCGAGGTGCTGGGGGTGCAACTGGCCAACGCCATGCGCTCGGCGTTGCAGCATGCCTGGCAGGGTGCGCAGGATCTGGCGCACAGCGCAGCTGAATATGTCACCGAGGAATCCCGCGACGTGATCGCGCGCGCCGAACTGGAGGCGTTTTACGACGACGTCGATGTCCTGCGCGATGACCTGGAGCGCTTGGCCGCGCGGATAGCGCGGCTGCAACCGGGGCGTGGCGCATGAAGGCGCTGTTTCGCGCCAGCCGCATCGGTCGGGTGATCCTGCGCTACCGCCTGGACGATCTGCTCGACGGCACCCCGATGGAACGCTGGCTGGATCTGGCCAAGCCGTTCGTGCCGCGCGCCAGTCCCGACATCGCCGCGCAATCGCGCGGTGCGCGCTTGCGCCTGGCGTTGCAGGATCTGGGGCCGATCTTCGTCAAGTTCGGACAGATCCTGTCCACCCGCCGCGACCTGATGCCACCGGATGTGGCCGCGGAACTGACCTTGTTGCAAGATCGGGTGCGCCCCTTCGATGGCGAGGCGGCGCGTTGCATCGTCGAGCAGGCGCTGGGCCGGCCGATCACGGTGGCCTTCGCCAGTTTCGATACCGAGCCGCTGGCCTCGGCCTCAATCGCGCAGGTGCATGCGGCGACGCTGCACGATGGCCGCGAGGTGGTCGTCAAAGTACTGCGCCCGGACATCGAAATGCAGATCGATGCCGACATCGCGCTGCTGAAATCCGCTGCGGCGTTGATCGAACGCACCCATCCGCGTGCCGACAAGATCCGTCCGCGCGAAGTGGTGGCCGAAATCGAGACCACCCTGGCCGCAGAGCTGGACCTGCAGCGCGAAGGCGCTAACGCCAGCGTGCTGCGCCGGTTCTGGTTGAACTCGGACGATCTGTACGTGCCGGAGGTGATCTGGACCCACACCGCCGAGCGTGCGCTGACCTTGGAGCGGGTGCGCGGCATTCCCTCCGACGACATCGCCTCGCTGGATGCCGCCGGCATCGACCGTCAGGTGCTCGCGGCCAAGGGCGTGCGGGTGTTCTATACCCAGGTGTTCCGCGACAATTTCTTCCATGCCGACGCCCACGCCGGCAACATCTGGGTCGATGGCGACCCGGCGCGCGCGGCCAACCCGCGTTTCATCGCGCTGGACTTCGGCATCATGGGCCAGCTCTCGCAGGAAGATCAGTACTACCTGGCCGAGAACTTCATGGCCATCTTCAATAAGGACTACCGGCGCATGGCCGAGTTGCACGTGGAGGCGGGCTGGATGCCGGCCAACGTGCGCATCGACGAGCTGGAGGCGGCGGCGCGTTCGGTATGCGAGCCGTATTTCACCCGGCCACTGTCGCAAATCTCGCTGGCCGAGGTGCTGATCAAACTCTTCCGCGTGGCCCAGCGCTACCAGCTCACCTTGCAGCCGCAACTGATTCTGTTGCAAAAAACCTTGCTCAACATCGAAGGCGTGGGCCGCCAGTTGGATCCGGAGCTGGACATCTGGGCGGTCGCACGGCCGGTGCTCGAACGCATCTTGATCAAGCGTTACAGCCCACAGCGCGTGCTGCAGGAGTTGCGCAAGCGCGTACCCGAGCTGATGACCCATGCGCCGGATATGCCGCGGCTGATCCATGGCTGGTTGCGGCAACAGGTCGAAGGCCGCCACGAGTTGTCGATGCACTCGCGTGACCTGGCCGAGCTCAATCTGTTTCTGCGGCGCGTCCAGCGCCGTGTGGTCGCGGCAATCGCCGGCGTTGGCCTGCTCACAGTGGGCACCTTGTTGTACGCGCTGGATGCGGGTGGACCGCATGTGGGCGGTGCGTCGTTGTGGGCGTGGATCAGCAGTACTGCTGGAGCGTGCGCGTTGCTGGCGGCGTGGTGGCGGGGCTAGCGCTTGCCGCGCTGTCTCTGCGTCACTGTATGCGCCGGACGACGCGTGTGGCATGGCTGTTCAACACCGAGCCTGGCGCGAGAGTGGATCACCCTCGCAGCAGGTGTGACGCCGACGGTGGATCATCGCGTGCATTGTGGCCCATCAATGCGATGCGGATAATGCAACGGTGAACGCTTCAGCTGATTCTCTGCAGATTCTCTACCAGGATCCATGGATCGCCGTGGTCGATAAGCCGGCTGGGCTGATGGCCCACGATAGCAAGCTGGCCCGTGGCGAAGACGACTTCCTTGCCGACCGCCTGCGTGCGCAGTTGGGGCGGCCGATCTTCCTGATCCACCGGCTCGACCGTGCCACCAGCGGCTGCTTGTTGTTGGCCTTCGACCGCGACACCGCGAGCCTGCTTGGCAAAGCACTGATGGGTGGAGAGGTTGAAAAGGACTATCTGGCGATCTGCCGGGGTTGGCCGGCGCAGATGCGCTTCGAGGTCGATCATCCACTCGACGGCGGTCCCGGTAAGCCATTGAAGAAACCGGCGCAAACTCGCTTTGAACGCTTGGCCTGTGGCGAATTGGCGGTGCCTTCGGGCGAGTTTCCGACCTCGCGCTACGCGCTATTGCGCTGCAGTCCGGTGACCGGGCGCTTCCGGCAGATTCGCCGTCATCTCAAGCACCTCTCGCACCATTTGATCGGCGACACCAGTCACGGTGACGGCCGCCATAACCGCATTTTCCGGATGCAGGGAATACACCGCATGCTGCTGCACGCCGAGCGATTGGCGTTTCCGCATCCGCATGGCCATCGCGTGGAAGTGCGCGCGCCGCTGGATGCGCAGTTCGTGCGTACATTCGCATTATTCGGTTGGTCGGTTGTGCCGTGGCTACCCGGCGCGATGGGCAGCGGGTTGCATCCCGCGCCCAGTGACGATCCTGTGGTGCCGTCAGCAGCAGTGGTGTGCGTCGATGCGCACACAGGCGACATCGCGCATGCGCAGCCGTAAGCATCCGATCGCCTCAAGGTCACTGCACTGACGTTGTGTCACCATCTGCGTGTTCGCGCGACGCAAGACGATTTTCTTGCAACCATCAAGGCTTTGCTGGCGGCTCTTTGACCGTCTCTTGCAGTTCTTTCTGCAGGTTGGCGAGCAGCGGGGTCATCTTCTGCTGCATCGCGACCATCAGGTTCTGCATCAGTTGCGGGGTCTTGTCGAGCATGCTCTGGCCAGCCGGACTCTCGTAGAACTCGGCCATCGCCAGTACGTCCTGCTTGGAGAACGACTGCTTGTATAGATTCACGTAGAGCGGGCGCATCTCCTGCCAGGACAGGGCCTGATGCACCGTGGCCTGGGTAAGCTCATGGATATGCTGCAATTTCTGCTGTTGCTCAGGACTCAAGTGGCGCTGCGCGGTCAGTTGCGCGAATTGCTGGCGCTGCATCGCCTCGATCTGCGGCAGCATGCTGTCGAGCATGTTTTGCGCACGCGATGCCGACAGCAGACGGTTGATGTCGGCATCGCTGGGTGGCTCGGCCAGGGCCGGTACGCTGGTCAAGGCCAGCAGCATGGCCAGCAGCACGCGTTGCGGCCAACGAGGGGAAAAGCGCGGAAGCAAATTCATGGAGCATCCTGCCTGACGATGACTGGCGACCAGAATACGCCAATCGCACTGCCGCCGCCGCGATGGCCTTGCTACCGGTTGGCGACCGGGCAGCCGGTGGCCGGAAGATCCAGCGTTTGGCCGATGCCCTACAATCCGCGCATGGGTAACGGTGCGATCCACATCTCCAATAGCCTGGCGATTCCGGAGGACGAAATCGTCGAGCGCTTCGTGCGCGCCAGCGGCGCGGGCGGGCAGAACGTGAACAAAGTCGCCACCGCCGTGGAATTGCGCTTCGATCTGGCCGGCTCGCCATCCTTGCCCGAACCGCTACGGGCTCGGCTACTGGCGCGGCGCGATCGCCGGATCACCGCCGAGGGGGTGCTGGTGATCGATGCGCAGCGCTTCCGCACCCAGGACCGCAATCGCGACGATGCGCGCCAGCGTCTGGCCGAGTTCATTGCCGCCGGGTTGTCGGTGCCGAAGCGGCGCATTGCCACCAAGCCCTCGCATGGTTCCACGCTGCGACGCCTGGATGCCAAGCGTGAGCGTAGCCAAATCAAACGTGGCCGCTCGCCCGGCCGTTGGGAGTGACCCTTGAGCGAACGCGATTTCACACTGCCCCCCGCACCCCCGAACATGCCGATGGTCAAGCCCAGCCGCTGCATGCGCTGGCTCGGCCGGACCGCGTTACGGTTCGCCGGCTGGCGGGTGGTCGGTACGTTTCCGGACCTGCCCAAACTGGTGATGATCGTGGCACCGCACTCGTCCAACTGGGATGGTGTGCTGGGCTTCGTGGTCAAGTTCGCGGTCGGTTTCGAGGTGCGCGTACTCGGCAAGACCCAGTTGTTCTGGTGGCCGCTGGGTGCGCTGCTGCGCAAGCTCGGCGGCATCCCGCTCGACCGCAAATCCCCGCGCGGGGTGATCGAACAGGCGGTGGCGCTGATTCGCGGCGCCGAACGCATGTGGTACGTCATCACCCCCGAGGGCACGCGTAAACGGGTGGAGAAGTGGAAGACCGGTTTCTGGAAGATCGCCCACGATGCGCAGGTGCCGATTTTCCCGGTGTATTTCGATTACCCCAGCCGCACCGTCGGCCTGGGCGAACCGGTCTACACCAGCGAAGACATGCAGGCGGACATAGAGGCCATCCGCGCCTGGTACCGGCCATGGCGCGGCAGGCATCGCGATACGCTGTGAGCTGACGAGGCCGCTGTCGGAGCGGCAACGCTTGTCGCCCACCACAGCGGCAATGCCGCTCGATCCGCATTCGATCCATATTGCACCGCCGCAGAATGTATGGATACGCCGCACCAGACCCCGGCGCATGGTGCTCATGCGAGCTCGCCATTGCCGGATAGACCAGACCCCACGGCTACGGCTCGGCCCTGTCCATCGTCCATGGCCTTGCCCACGCCACCGCACGATCCAATGGCACATGCCAGTGCAATGCAAACCCGGTAGGGTGCTTGGTTGCCTTGGCCCTAACGTCCTCTCAGGAGTTCCACCTCATGTCGCGTACTGTCCTTCTGGCCGCCGCCATCAGCTTGGCGCTGGCCGCCTGTTCCGGTAAGGAGTCCACCGCCGTGCCTGCTGCCCCCGCTCCTGCCCCCGCGCAGCCCGCCGCCAATCCGCTGCTGAGCCCCAGCTCGTTGCCGTTCCAGGCACCGCCGTTCGACAAGATCAAGGATGCCGACTACCTGCCCGCGTTCGATGAGGGCATGAAGCAGCAACTGGCCGAAATCCGCAAGATCGCCGACAACCCCGAGCCTGCCACCTTCGCCAACACCATCGAGGCGATGGAGCGCAGCGGCGAGACCTTGAAGCGCGTGTCGCGTATTTTCTTTGGCCTGGTCCAGGCCGATACCAACGAAGCGCGACAGAAGATCCAGGAGACCGTGGCACCCAAATTGGCTGCGCACCAGGATGAGATCAGCATGGATCCGAAGTTGTTCGCGCGAATCAAAAGCCTTTACGAACAACGCGACACGCTGAATCTGGATCCGGTGCAAAAGCACTTGGTCGAGCACGATTACGACCAATTCGTGCGCTCCGGCGCGCAACTGTCCGATGCCGACAAAGCAACGTTGCGCAAGCTCAATGTCGAGGAAACCTCGCTATCCACCCAGTTCCACAACAAGTTGATCGCGGCCAGCGCCGCCGGCGCGGTGGTGGTGGACGACAAGGCCAAGCTCGATGGTCTGTCCGATGGTGACATCGCCTCGGCCGCGCGCGACGCCAGCGCACGCAAACTCGATGGCAAATACCTGCTGCCCCTGCAGAACACCACCCAACAGCCGGTGCTGGCCTCGCTCAAGAACCGCGACCTGCGCTTGCAAGTCATGGCGGCCTCGCAGTCGCGCGCTGAGAAAGGTGACGCCAACGATACCCGCCAGACTGTGCAACGCCTGGCCCAGTTGCGCGCGCAGAAAGCCAAGCTGCTCGGTTTCGACACCTATGCCGCCTACAGCCTCAGCGACATGATGGCCAAGACCCCGGACGCGGCGCTGAAGCTGCTCACCGACACGGTACCTGCCGCCACCGCCAAGGCGCGTAGCGAAAGCGCGGAAATCCAGAAGGTGATCGATGCGCAGAAGGGCGGCTTCAAGCTCACCGCCGCCGACTGGGATTTCTACGCCGAGCAGGTACGCAAGGCCAAGTACGATATCGACGAAGCGCAGATCAAGCCGTACTTCGAACTGGACAACGTGCTCAAGAACGGCGTGTTCTACGCCGCCACCGAGCTGTACGGCATCACCTTCAAAGAACGCACCGACATCCCGACCTACCACGACGGCATGAAGGTCTACGAGGTGTTTGACCAGGACGGCAAGTCGATGGCGCTGTTCTACACCGACTACTTCAAGCGTGACAGCAAGTCTGGCGGTGCCTGGATGGATCAATTGGTCGTCCAGGATGGCCTGACCGGCGCCAAGCCGGTGGTCTACAACGTCTGCAACTTCACCAAGCCCGCGCCGGGCCAGCCGGCGTTGCTGAGCTTCGACGACGTCACCACCATGTTCCATGAGTTCGGCCATGCGCTGCACGGCATGCTCTCGGCGGTGAAGTACCCCTCGCTCGCCGGCACCAGCACGGCGCCGGACTTTGTCGAGTTCCCCTCGCAGTTCAACGAACACTGGGCCTCGGACCCGAAGGTATTCGCGCATTACGCCAAGCACTATCAGACTGGTGAAGCGATGCCGGCCGAACTGGTCGAGAAACTCAAGAAGGCGCGGACCTTCAACCAAGGTTACGCCACCACCGAGTACCTGTCGGCAGCGTTGCTTGACTTGGCTTGGCACACGCTACCGGCCGATGCGTCGCTGCAGGACGTGGACAAGTTCGAAGCCGAAGCGTTGAAGAAATACAAAGTGGATTTGGCGCAAGTACCACCGCGTTATCACACCACCTACTTCGAACACATCTGGGGTGGCGGCTACTCGGCGAATTACTACGCCTACTTCTGGGCGGAAGTGCTCGATGACGACGCATTCCAGTGGTTCAAGGAGAACGGTGGCCTGTCGCGCAAGAACGGCGATATATTCCGTGCCAAGATCCTTTCTCGCGGCAACAGTGTCGACTTGGCCACCTTGTATCGCGATTTCCGTGGCAAGGATCCCAGCGTCGAGCCGTTGCTGGAAAATCGCGGTTTGAAGAACTAACCCACACCTGGGAAGAAACCGGGTTCAAGAACGGGATGGCCGTGTGGCCATCCCGTTTTCGTTGTGGTGTATGCGCGCTGTCGGCTGTGCTTGTCGGGCAGTGGCATCGTTTTTGGGCTGCCTATACGGCAGTGACTCACTTAGTTTCTCCTGGTCATTGTCGCGGTTTTTCTGAGCTGCCTACACGGCAGTGAACAAGGCCGAGCTGCAGCAATCTGCGAAAGCACTTTTCTGAGCTGCCTACACGGCAGTGAACGCTTCCCTTGAGCGGCCGTGTTGATTCGGAACTTTCTGAGCTGCCTACACGGCAGTGAACTGTATCCCCGATATATAGGGGGGGATTGCGGATTTCTGAGCTGCCTACACGGCAGTGAACGCCGCATTGCGGTAGCCCTCCACGGGCTTGCCTTTCTGAGCTGCCTACACGGCAGTGAACCCCAGGCTTGCGTGCGGAGATTGCGCAGGACTTTTCTGAGCTGCCTACACGGCAGTGAACGCTCAAGCACGCCGTAGACGTGCGGGACGTCATTTCTGAGCTGCCTACACGGCAGTCAACGGCTTGGATAGATAGAACGCGCGCGCGATTGCTTTCTGAGCTGCCTACACGGCAGTGAACATTTGCAACATCGCGGCGGTAGCAAATCAGATTTTCTGAGCTGCCTACACGGCAGTGAACCGACGTCAGGCTCGCAGCGGCAAACGCATGCGTTTCTGAGCTGCCTACACGGCAGTGAACCCGGCTTGTCGTTTGACGCATCGCTTTCTCTTTTTCTGAGCTGCCTACACGGCAGTGAACGACGACCAGAAGCTGATTGCCGTTTGTCACTTTTTCTGAGCTGCCTACACGGCAGTGAACACAACCATGGCCCCCTACGGGTCGCAGAAAAATTTCTGAGCTGCCTACACGGCAGTGAACTACTACTTCACGCTCGGCTGGCTTCCACCGAATTTCTGAGCTGCCTACACGGCAGTGAACGGCAGGGTGGACATATCAGATCAAGATGTTGCTTTCTGAGCTGCCTACACGGCAGTGAACAGCGACGACAGGATTCCCGGATAGGACTTCAATTTCTGAGCTGCCTACACGGCAGTGAACTCGCATTCACCGCCTCGATTCTTGGCCTGGTCTTTCTGAGCTGCCTACACGGCAGTGAACAATTTCGCGGTATCCCGATGATCTTGCCAGCATTTCTGAGCTGCCTACACGGCAGTGAACATGCGTTCACATCTCGGGCATTGCTCTTGCTCTTTCTGAGCTGCCTACACGGCAGTGAACGACAGGGACGTAGACCTTTTGCGGTATCTGCGTTTCTGAGCTGCCTACACGGCAGTGAACCGGGTATTGTTGCTGCATCAATCGTCGTTTGCTTTCTGAGCTGCCTACACGGCAGTGAACGTTATAGCTGTCGGTATAACCCTCGTTAAAGATTTCTGAGCTGCCTACACGGCAGTGAACCCAAGCCACCCCGGCGCGGCAAAACGAGGGAATTTCTGAGCTGCCTACACGGCAGTGAACCGGTTCCGGCCGCCGGCGCGGTGCTCTTGCTTTTTCTGAGCTGCCTACACGGCAGTGAACCCTGGTGCTCTGCTTCGCAGCGCCGGAGTTACTTTCTGAGCTGCCTACACGGCAGTGAACATAGAACGCGCGCGCGATTGCGGCGGATAATTTTTCTGAGCTGCCTACACGGCAGTGAACAAAGGGCGGTCGTCGTATTGCAACTCTGTGCTTTTCTGAGCTGCCTACACGGCAGTGAACGTTGCCAAGGCGATCGACAGCGCGCTGGCCGTTTTCTGAGCTGCCTACACGGCAGTGAACGAATCCAATGCGAGCCATACAGCCCCCAGAATTTTCTGAGCTGCCTACACGGCAGTGAACGTTTTGCAGGACGACCGCGTCTTGAAGGCATCTTTCTGAGCTGCCTACACGGCAGTGAACCAGCGGATCCAGCCATCGTTGCAGTCTGGATGTTTCTGAGCTGCCTACACGGCAGTGAACGACCCCGTCGGCCCGCCTCGTGGCGTGCAGCCTTTCTGAGCTGCCTACACGGCAGTGAACGCAGACGGATCAATCAGCAGGGACGGCGGAGTTTTCTGAGCTGCCTACACGGCAGTGAACTGGGCGACGAGGGCAACGAAGCCGCTATGAACTTTCTGAGCTGCCTACACGGCAGTGAACCGGCAGCGGCTGCGGCAACGTCATCAACAGCATTTCTGAGCTGCCTACACGGCAGTGAACTTGACAAGTCCGCTCAGCCGGCTCCGGTCAAGTTTCTGAGCTGCCTACACGGCAGTGAACTGCGCCTTCGCATAATCCGTCGGCGTGTCGTATTTCTGAGCTGCCTACACGGCAGTGAACCGTCTTCTGCAATCCACCGTGGTCCAACATTCTTTCTGAGCTGCCTACACGGCAGTGAACCCGTGGGTGGTGGTGGTGGTGCGTCGCGCATGTTTCTGAGCTGCCTACACGGCAGTGAACAATAACACCCTGTCACTCGGCTGGTCTTACGCTTTCTGAGCTGCCTACACGGCAGTGAACATAAAGAGCGTTACGTCTACGTACGCCTGCGTATTTCTGAGCTGCCTACACGGCAGTGAACGCATTGAATTGGTGAATGCGCTCGCAGATGAATTTCTGAGCTGCCTACACGGCAGTGAACATCCGCCGCTGACTCAAGCGCCGCCCGAAGCATTTCTGAGCTGCCTACACGGCAGTGAACTGATTCGCCAAGGGCGAAGCGCTGGATGACGATTTCTGAGCTGCCTACACGGCAGTGAACCGGCGCAATCAATCAAATCGCGCGTGCCGTGTTTTCTGAGCTGCCTACACGGCAGTGAACTGTTTGCCGTTCCCAGCAGCACAAATCGTCGTTTTCTGAGCTGCCTACACGGCAGTGAACCATACAAACGCGGCTTGATATCCGCAATCTCCTTTCTGAGCTGCCTACACGGCAGTGAACGCACACAGCCGATGCGCCTAGATCAAGCTACGTTTCTGAGCTGCCTACACGGCAGTGAACGTGCTGCCGGCCAACTACGTGCGCGCCCCAAATTTCTGAGCTGCCTACACGGCAGTGAACGACGTAGACCAGCACCGCAAGTAAGCCCGCGCTTTCTGAGCTGCCTACACGGCAGTGAACGGTGGCGGAGCGGGCGGCGGCGCGGCACCTGTTTTCTGAGCTGCCTACACGGCAGTGAACCCCGCTTTAGCCGCTAGTACTTCCTCGTTTGTTTTCTGAGCTGCCTACACGGCAGTGAACGGACGACGCTGTGGAGGTCGCTGCTTGGTACTTTTCTGAGCTGCCTACACGGCAGTGAACGATCGGCACCTTAGGAAGGTTTAGGCCCCGAATTTCTGAGCTGCCTACACGGCAGTGAACTAGCCATCCTATTATCCAAGTCTTTGAACTGGAAGGTAAACGGGTAAAGAAAAGCAGCCGACCCCTTTTTCTTGGGCGGCTGCTAAGTGGTTGTTTTTCCTTGGTGGGTTTGGACGTAAGAAAAAAGGGTCAGAACCAGGGAACGGTCGCTCCCCGGCTGAGTCCATAGCTGCTGAAGTCGCCAGCGACAGGGTCATGCTGTACGGGGCCATGCTTGACGAATACCGGGAACGCGGCTTGGCCGGTGCTGCGGCTGCCCAGGACGACGAATGGAAGTCGCACCTGTTCGGCCGCCGAATCCGGAATGCGTTGCACGGCGAGATCCTCACTGATGCCATGTCGGCGCATGGCCCGCCGACGCAGGCGGGCGGGGCTGCTCTTGGCCTGTACGCGCGTTACGTGTCGGTGCACGGCATCCGGTGGCACGGCACCGATGTTTGTGATGGTCATATGGTCGCCCATACCATGCAGCCAATTGGTTGCCATCAGTTCCTGCAAGGTGTGCGCGTCACCATGCAGCCGCAGGTGCGTCCCCAGCGTCGGTACGCGGTTGTCATGGCCGGGGAAGCTCACGCCGACCCTGGTGGTGTTCAATGTCACCAGTGCTCGGTGCAGGCGCGCGTACAGCGCGCCAAGCAATTGATAGGGCGCAAGCTCCGGGTCGGGGCGAAGGTGCAGATCGAGATAATGCTGCATCGTTTCGCCTCAGTTCGACTCGCCGAATACGCCGCCGCGAATCAACGTGGCGATGACAAAATGCTGTTGGTCCACGCTCGGCACTTTGTCCTTGATGACCCAGGCGTCGAGCAGGTTGTAGAAGTCCTGCTTGTCCTTCGGTTGCCGGTACGCTTTGCCTTGCGTGGTCACCGAGCCATAGGGTTCGACGGCAATCGCGCCATTTTCCTCCACATCCGGGTACCACGTGTCGATGGTGCGCAGTGCATTGCCGATCTTCTGCGAGTGAATGGCTGCCACGGTTTTGTCGCCTTCGCCGACGGCGTAGAGCGTCTTGCTTTTGTCGCCGCGGCCGCGGTCCAGGATCAATTCCTGCGAGGGGAATACTTCCTGCCCCGCGCCGATGCGGACGAAGGCGGTGACTTGCAGCAGCACATGTGTCTTGCCGGTCAGGCCGTCGGCGATGGTCGCGGCCAAGGCGTTCAGGCTCTCGGCTGCGTCGTCGGGTGCGGACAGCGTGCGTAGCGCATGGTCAAGCGCCTGGAAGGTCCACTGAGTCGCTGGGTTACCGTCGCGCAGGTGGGCGACATGCACTTCCACCTGTTCTGCACCGATGCGGTTGCGCCAGAGGAAGCGGCCATTGGCGAGATTGGCCGCATAACGCCGTGCCAGTTCGCCGAAGCCATGCTGCTGGAGGTAGCCGCCGACAGTGGCGCGGAGTTTGTTGCGATAGTCGGTCGCGTTGCAGGCGGAAGGTTCGCCCGTGCCGCCAAGCACGCGCAGGGTGAACTGCACTTTCAGCGTGTCCGCCTCCAGCGGGAGCGCGGCGACATCCACGGTCTGCAGGTTGGGGTTCTGGATGGCCGCGTCGAGTTTGGCGGGGTCGGATTGTTCCTTGCTCTTGTCCTTGAGCCGATTGGAAATGGTGCCGCGCACCGATTTTTCGCGGATGCGCACCGGCGGCCAATCGTGTGCAGCCTTGCGTGTGGACCAACTGCCGGAGAAGAACAACGCGTCGGACGGATCGAGTTTGCGCTCGAAGGCGAGGACGGATGCGGTCTTGAGGGTATCGTGAGCCATGATGGAATTCCTTGTCGTGCGTGTGGTCAATCGAAGTTGTGGGTGGTAGCTGGGCGATAATCGTTACGGCAGCGGTACAGGTCGGCAGCGGGTTGGCTGTCGGCGTACCAGAGCAGGTGGTGCAGTGATTGCAGGCGGTGCGGGCTGATCCATTCGCCGACCGAGTACAGGCTCTCGACGAAGCGGAACGGGGTGTTGGCATCGCGCGCGTTGGCGACGCTGCCGGGCTCGTGCACGGCTCCGAGTGCGCCGTAGCCCACCGGGATGGGCACGATCCAGCCGCGGCCGGCGCGATCGTGTTGCCACTCGCCCTTGCCCGCCGCCGCATCCGGCACGTGACGCCAGTTGATGCGCGACAGCGAAAGCCAGGCGTGCAAAGCGGTGGCCTCGGGCGTGTGCGTTTGCAGTTCGGCCAACCGCGTGTCGAGCAGATCGTCGCGTGCCACCAGGGCGAAGCCGGGCAACAGCCGCAGCCGCAGTTTGCGGAACAGCGCCTGTTGGTCGGACGGCGTGCCAGTGCAGGCGATGACCTGCGCTTGATAGCGTGGACGCTGGGGGTGCGGCGGCGGTAGCACGCTGCCCCCGGCGACGCGCATGCCGGCCAGCAGGTCGGTCACCACGGCCAGATCCGCGGCGTGGGTGGACGGATCGGCCAGCCAGCGTTTGCTGTGCACCGCGAATACCAGGCTCAGTTCCAGGTGGATGCGGCCTTCCTCGACAATGGCGGCGGTTCCACCATCTTTGTTCACCGGATTGCGGGTCAGGCGGAAACTCTTGACGAAGCCGCCTTCGGTGACCTGTTCCTGATGGTCGTGGCAGACCACGCCGACCGCGTTGAAGGCCAGATCCAGCCCGGCGTCGATGGTCTTGCGTTCCAGCGCCCACATCAGGCCCAGGAACGCGGTCATCGAGGGGAAGCCGTGGGTGAGCGGGCTGGAAACGGCATTGGCGTTCTGCACGCGCAAGTGTGGCACCACCAGCAAGTGGTCGAAGGTCGGGCAATTGTTCATGCCGCACCTCCGGCCGGAGCACGCCGTCGCATCGGGACTGGCCAGGCGGCATCGACGATGGCTTGCTTGGCCCAATGCCGGTATTGGTCGTCGCCGAGGCCGACGATTCCGGCGGCGCGTAGTCGGTCATTGACCCAGGTGGCGAAGGATCCTGCGACCTCGTCCGGCCAGTCGCCGAAATCGTAGGCGGCTTTGAAGGCGCGATCTTGCTGCGTCCATTCGGGATGTTCGGCGTCTTCGCGGTCGGCCAGGGCGGTGCGCTCGGGGTCCAACCACAATTGTTCGCATGTGGGGAGTTGGCAGTCTGGATCGCGGGTCCAGCCAGGCTCGAAGCGGGCGTGGATGGTGCTGGCGAAGTAGCTCAAGTGCAGACCAAGTGCTTGCTCGATTGCTTCGCGTCGTTCTCGTGTGTCTTGGTTCTGCGGCGGATTACTCAGCAGGAAATCGCTCAGTGTCTTGAGGAGGTGTCGCACACCTTCGAACCGGTAGAAGCGATCCAGCGCCGAGTCCAGCTTGAGCAAACTGCGAGGACGCTCTTCTTGCGTCCAATGTGGTGGTAGCGAGGCCAGCAGGTAGTTGATGCCGCCGCGCTCGCTATTGAGTTGGCTGATGTTCTGCGGCTTGGTGCCGCCGAGTTTGCGTGCAACCAGATTGCGGTAGTCGCGGTAGGTACCGTCGAATGGATCTTTTTCGCGGTAAGCCTGGCGCGCTTGTTTGTTGGTTTCCCCGAAACGCGCGTCCTGAATATCCGCATGCACCGCGTGCGCCAAGCTGCTGGAAAACAGCGGTTGCAGCAGGTGGTAGTGGGTATCGTCTTTCGGCTCGTCGCCGACCAACCAGTACACTTGCTTGGCGGCCTGGTGCGAGCTGGGTTGGGCATCGTGACGGACCAGATTGCAGAATGCCCCGATCCAGTCCGAGGCGACCTTGGCATTTTCATGCAGTGCCGCACGCAGATCCGCGTCGTCTTCCTGCATCCAGTCGAGCAGGCGCCGACCGTCGACTTCGAGTTTGAGCAGTTTGAACACGTCCAGCGCTGCGGCGTTGCCGACCACGTCCTCGGCATAGTCCGCGCCGAGCGTGTGCGTGCCGACTTCCGCGTGTGTTTGCAAGCGGGCGGGAGCGATGTGCAGGCTGCTGCCGCGCGCGTCGGGGTGGGTGGCCTTGAGTACATGGGTCACGGCCTGGATCTGGCCGACTCGGCGGGCCGCGTCCGACAGCCAGGTGGCGTAGTCGTACTTGGCGTCTGTGTCGCTATCGCCCTCATTGCTCTTCAGCTTGGCCTCGCGCCGCGCGTCGATGAACGCGGCGATGGCCGAGCGGAAGCGTTCGGAGCGGGTGAGATGTTGCGGGTCTTCTGTCATGTGGAATCCTTTCGTTGGCTTTGGGGATGGCTGCAACTTGGTGACGACAACATGCTTTTATAACTTCTACTATGTTTGGAGGAATTGGTAAGAGACAAAAAATTAATTCGGGGATTTGAATCCTAGTAACGGGTGATATCCCCACTTCTTCCCGTCCTTGCCATTCGGCACGTTCACCGTCGCCAGCCGCTTGGCACAGTCCTGCAACGACAAGCCGAGCTGTTCGGCCTGCTCGGTGAGTAGCGTCATCAGGTCGAATTCGCCCCAGGGCGCGATGCCTGGGCTAGGTTCGAGTGCGAGCGGCGCGCATGCGCTGCGCTCTACGATGGTGTAGAGCGTGTCGCTACGATGGCGATCGCCGGCTTCGATGCGATGCAGCACCACGCGTTCCTCGTCGTCGTCCGTTAGAAACACCAGGGTGTCTGTCGGTGTGGTGTCGTGACGGAACGGCTGTTGCTGCGGCAGCACGCCGGTCAGCATGGCGTGCGGGTATTGCCAGGCACATGCCGCATCCAGGGAGAACGATGGAGCGCTGCGTCGTGACGGCGCAGCGGCCTCGCGCGATTTGGGCAGCATGGCCTCACTCAGCCGTGCATGTTCCAGATCGCACAGGCGCTCTTGAGGATGCCAGGGGGGCTCCGGCGGTTGGATCCGGGGAAGGGCGGTGAGGACACGGTACTCGTCCTCGCGCAGGAGTTTGCCGAGGCGATGGGTCTGTAGGCGGAAACGTCCAGCACGCGTGCCGTCGGTATCGTTCTGCTCGAATCCCGGTTGCACATAGGCCGGTGCGTCCTGGTCGAGTTTGTGGAAATGCAGCAGGTTGGTATCGAAGATCAGGAGGTTGGCGGCGGTGCCAGGCGTGCGTCGGTGGCGTTGCACGCGACCGCCCAACTGGATGAGCGAGCGCAGCGAAGAGGGTTCGGCGATGGCCCAATCTGCGTCCCAGTCCCGTCCGACTTCGCATACTGGCGAAGCCAGGACCACGAACACATGGTCCGGTTCCGGATGTGCATCGAGCGCGGCGCGCACGCTGGGCAAGCGATACACCGCATCGGCCTGGCGGCGGTCGAACGCCGCATCGAGCAGGTGTTCGATTGCCGAGCGCACCAACAGGGGAAAGCACGCGTGGTAGACGCACAGGTGGATGCGCAGGCCGGAGGGTGCGCCGAGTCGGTACAGTGCCTGCGCCACGTCGATCAGCGGTCCGATATTGGCCATGCGCACCAGGCCGAAGCTGACCCGCTTGCCGCTGACCGGGTCGGTTTGCGCGTGCGCGCCGTGCAGGCGCTGGATCGCCTCGCGCAGATGTTGCGCGAACGCGGCATGGATCTGCTCCGGTTGCCGCGCCTGGATCTGCAATGGAACCAGTTCGCCGCGTCGCAGTGGCGCGGTCGTGCGCAATTTGGTCGCACGCTTTGCGACAAATTGCGCATGCTGGGCGGCGAATGCCTCGGTATCGACGCAATGCGCGGTATGCGCATCGAACTCGTCGGTCCACAGACAAGGGATCTCGATCAGCGCATCGGCGCGCCCGCCATCGACACCGCGATTGCGCCGATAGTGCGCGCGCCCGGTGCGATAGGCGGCGAACATGCCTTCGACCAAGGCCGGTGGCAGCGTTGCGGAGGACAACAGCACACGGGTCCCGAGCAGGCCGGCCCAGTGCACCAGCCGCGTCAGCGCGGGCAGGTCGTCGATGTCGTAGTCGTCGAGTTCGTCGAGGATCAGGTCGGCGCTCATCAGCCGCAGCATCGGCGCGATCTGGCGGCCGGCACGCAGCGATTCGGTGGCCGGCACCATGTGGTCGACGGTGCAGACCAGCATCGGTGCCGATAGCAGTTTGCGCATTTGCGAATCGTGCAGTGCGCGCGACAACAACGGATGTTCGGTTTCCGCGCCGTCGTAGAGGACGTGGCTGTCTTCCTCGATCAGCGCTTGTATCGAGGCCGAGCCGCTGGCGGCGGCTTCCCGTTTGTGGTGATCGAAAAGGGGACGGCTGGCGGAGCCGCCGACGAGCATGGCGAGCGTGTCGTCGTTGAGGTGCAGATCGCGCCGATAGCTGTCGCCGGTTTGTCGGGTGAGGGTGCGCAGGCCGAGCGCATAGGTCAGGCGCAGGCCCAGTTGCGGGTCCGCCAGTGCGTAGAGGATGCGCGCGTTGCCCAGGGTCTTGCCGCAGCCGGTGGAGGCCATGTTGACGATGAAGGCGCCGTGCTCGCAGGCGGACTCGCGCAACGCCGTGGCCGCGTCGGCGGCCTTGTTCTGCCAGGCGAAGTGCGAGTCGGCGCTGCGCTTGCGCAGGCCGCGATGCTGCGCCAGTCGCGGCAGAAACCGCTCGAAGCCGGGCAGCGCATGTGCGACCAATCCCGCAGTGTGGGCGACGCCGAGGAGGTGTTCCTCCAGTGACTGATTGCGGACGATCTTGCCGGCACGGTTGCAGGTGGTGTTGGCGGCAAGCGTGGCGTGTTGCTGCACATGCCGCGTGCGCTCGGCGACGGGTTGGTCGTTGCGGTCCAGGCCCAGACGCGAATAGCTATGGTCGGCCAGCATCAGGCTGAGCCGCGCCAGGTGCATGACGTAGGGATTGTCGAGCCAGCCTTCGGGTCTGCGCAGGCGCAGCGTATCCAGGCGTTTGGCCAGCCGCGCCGCCTGTGCGCGCCAGGCTGGCGTTGCGACCGGCAATGGGCCGGCGAGCGTCCAGTACGCGGCGATCCTGGCAGGTTCCGCTTGCACGCGGATCTCGTTCCAATCGTGCTCGACCAGAGACAGCGGCAGTTCCATCCAGGTCGATATGGTGTGTTGCACGCGCCGGCCCAGCCAGTCTTGCCTGCCGTCTGTCTTGAACGGCGCCAGCGGCAGGCGGTGATGGGTCAGGATCAGCCAGGCGACGGCGGCGGCCAGCGGCGGCAGGGTGCGGAAGGGAGCTCCGGGCTCGGCATCCAGGCCGTCGCGGCGGTAGCGTCCTTCGGCTGTCCAGCACGGCGTATGATCGTGTTCGGGATCGGCCAGCCGTTGCAACCAGCCGGCATCGTCATCCTCGCCGACGAAGGCTTGGAACAGGCGCAAAGACACCCATTCGTGGCGGTAGAGGTTGCGTTCTTTCAACTCGCCGCGCAGGCGCGCCTGGAACGCAAGGCTGGCTTTGCCGAGGTCGTGCAGCAACGCGGCCAATTGCGCCAGCAGGCGAATGTCTTCGGCGCAATGCCAGTCGTTTTCGTCTTCGCGGCGCAAGACATCGCGCGCGGTGCTGTTGGTGGGTACGGCGCCCTGTGCGTTGAATCGGCTGGCGTCGCCGACCACCCACAGCAACTCGCTGTGGTCCAGGCCGCGAATCCAATGACAGGCCACGGCGGTGTTCTTGCGTGCGGTGCGGCGCAGCAGTTTGCGCAAGGTGTCCAGGCCGGCGCGGGTGATCGGCGTTTGCCAGGTGCGATCGCCGCGCCGTTCGGCGAATTGGTCCAATATGCGCCGGCTTTCTTTCAGTGCACGCTTGTCGCATTGGGAGACCAGCAGGATATTCATCGCGGTTGCTCGCGTTGCAGTGCCTGGGTCGCCAGTGCCACGTCCTTGAGCGTGTCGATCATGAAATCCAATGACTCGCTGCGCGCGAGCGCTTCGATGCAGTTCTGCCGGAAGGTTTGCTCGTCGTCGCCGCGCATGGCGGATAGGAAGGCTTGCGGCAGGATGCTGGCATCCTTGACCAGATCGGCGGCATCGAACACCAGTCCTCCACGCCGCGTCTTGCCATGCAGCACAGCAAGGCCGTGCGGCAGACCCAGCACCCAGGTCGCGCTTGCCGCCAGCCCGTAGGCCAGGTAGTTGCCGTGATCGAGGAAGCGGTTGGCCGCGTCGCTGCCCGTCCCGCGCTTGGCACGGGTGAAGTCGCCGTACCCCACGGTGTCCACCGCCAGTTTGAACAGTGCCTTGGTCAGCCGTGCCTCCTCGGTGAGCAGGGCGGTGTTGTCCTGTGCCAGTGCGATGGCGCTGGCTGTGCGTTCGAGCAATGTCTGCAACCGCGCCAGGTCCGGCGCGAATCCGCCATCGTGCAGTGCGCGCTGTTGCCATTGCGCGCCGATGCGGCGCGCACGTGCGAGCTGGAAGGCTTTGGCGGCGCTCAGGCGCAGGTCGTCATCGAACCAGAACCCGACCCATGCCTGCAGGTACTCGGTCGGGCGGTACTCGCTTTGCGGGGAGAACCAAGCGATCTCGACATCCATCTCGTTGGCGGAGAACAAGGGCGTGCCGCCACCGCCGCAGAAGCCCACCAGCACCCCGGCCTTGGCGAGTTCGCGCATGGCCGCTTGGGTGATCGATGTGCCGGTTCCGAGCAACAGTGTTGTTGTGTTGGCGATCGGGATGTTCCAGTACAGCGAGCGTTTGCCTGCGTCGGTGACATACTCGACTCTGCCGCCATTCACCAGTACCCGGCAGTGTTGCAGGTAGTACAGGTTGGCGCGTTTGGAATGCAGGATCGTTTTCAGATCCGAAGGCGATAGATCGTCCATGTCGTCCCCTGCGGGTCTGATGGTGGTTGCGATGTATCCGATGTGCAGCGATTCACTGCAATACTAGCCGCGATCCGATCCATGCGCGGTCGTCGGCCGTGGACAAAATGCGACCACGCGTTCCATGGCGACATAGGCAGGCCGGAGCTGCGCGATAGTATGCGGCGTCCTGTCCCTCATGCAGGAAGAGAGCCATGCTGGTGTAAATCTGTCTACGACATTCGAGATGGGCACAGGAAAAGGCATTTTTAGCCTGTCTTCCTGCGCTTTCTCCGCCTGGAGATCGTCTGTGACATCGTCGTGAGCGCGGTAGGCCGGTGCTATGCTGACCATATTAAGGCCAGCGACACAAAAATGAGGGGCAGGATGAATTGCGCCAGCACTGCAACAAATATACGCAGCATGATGCCGAAGGTGGCTGCGGTCGTCTCAACGGCGAAAGGGCCGGCGATATTGACGGTGGCCGAACTGCATTTGTTTTCCGAGTTCGGACGGTCGCGCGCGGTTCGTGCTGGTGAGGTGTTGTTCCGGCGCGGCGATGGTGGCCGTAGCATGTTCGTCATCAGCAGTGGCGTGATCGACCTGGATTTCGGTGAAGATCTGCTGGTCAAGCACCTGGGGCATGGCGAGTTCTTCGGTGAATTGGGCATGCTGATCGGTAGCCATATGCGCAGCGCCGATGCCATTGCCGTCAGCGATGGCGTTCTGGTGGAGTTGGATCACGAGGACTTCCAGCTTCTGGTGGAGCGCGACCCGGTCATCGTTGCCTATTTTCTCCGCCGCACCATCATGGACGTGGTGACGAACGAGCAAATGCTGATACGCCAATTACGCCGACGCAACGATGAATTGGAAGCCGCGCTGGATAACGTGTGCACCACCACGTATCAACTCAATCAGTCCGAAGAGCTGGTACGTATCGACGAACTGACGGGGCTGTACAACCGCCGTGGGCTGATCCTACGCATGCAGGAATGCTGCCGCGACAGCCGATCGCCCGGCCCGGGCCTGTTGCTGATCAATTGCGATGGCTTCAAGGAAATCAACACCGTCCACGGCCATGGCGTCGGCGACCGCGTGTTGTGGAATGTCGCCAATATCCTGCGCTCGGTGACTGGGCAGGACGACATCGCCTGCCGTCTCGGCGACGACGAGTTTTGCTTGCTGGTGGCCAATGCTACTGTCGAAGACCTGTGCCGCATCGGCGAGTTCGTGATCGCCACCGTGCAGAATCTGCTCGCTGTACCGCATGCGGTGCCGCATATTTGTCCGGTCAGCATCGGCATCAGTCAGGTGGATCCGTATTCGGACTGGAACGATTGGTATGCCAACGCCGATGCGGCGCTTTACGAAGCCAAGCGCCAGGGCGGTAACAGTCTGTACTGGCACGCATTGGTCTCGGCTGCCTGAACTGTCGGGCATGACCGCGCACTAGAGTAGCAGTGCAGTGCCGCGATGCCGTCTGCGCCTGGCCAGGGCGCAGACACGTTCGGGTATCGCTTCAGTGCAACGCGACGGCTTGTGCGTCATCGCGGTGGTGGATGCCCAGGCGGCCGACCATCGTCGCGCTGGCTGGGTTCAGCCCCTCCACCTGCACCTGCGCGCCGTGGCGTCGAAACTTCAGCACCACCTTGTCCAGTGCGCCGATTGCACTGATGTCCCATATATGCGCATGCGACAGGTCCAAGGTGACCCGCGCCGGGGCGTGGGCGAAGTCGAACGCATTGGCGAAGCCGGCGGCGGAGGCGAAGAACAACTGGCCGCGGATGCGGTAGGTGTGGCCGCCATCGGCGTCTTCGGTCTTTTCGATGTCGAGCATCCGCTCGACCTTGCGGGCGAAGAACAGCGCCGATAGCAAGACGCCGGTGAGCACGCCGCGTGCCAGGTCGTGGGTGGCCACGGTCACCGCGACGGTGCCCAGCATCACCACGCTGGAACTGGTCGGGTGCGTGCGCAGTTGCGCCAGCGAGCGCCAGCTGAAGGTGCCGATCGAGACCATGATCATCACCGCTACCAGGGCGGCCATCGGAATCCGCCGCACCCACGCACCGGCGAAGACCACCAGCAGCAACAACACGCTGCCGGCCACCAACGCGGACAGGCGTCCGCGCCCGCCGGATTTCACGTTGATCACCGATTGCCCGATCATCGCGCAGCCGGCCATGCCGCCGATCAGCCCGCTCATGAAGTTGGCCACGCCCTGGCCGATGCACTCGCGGTTCTTGTCGCTGGGGGTGTCGGTCATGTCGTCGACGATCTGCGCGGTCATCATCGATTCGAGCAGGCCGACCACGGCCATCGTCGCCGACACCGGGAACACGATCTTCAGTGTTTCCAGCGTCCATGGCACAGCCGGCAGCAAGAAGGTCGGCAGGCTGTCGGGCAATTGGCCCTTGTCGCCGACGGTGGGGACATGGATGCCGAAATACAGCGCAAGCCCGGTCAACAACACGATGGTCACCAGTGGCGGCGGTAATGCCAGGGTGCGGGTCCAGCGATGGCCCAGCAGCAGCACCGCCGTCCCGATTCCCGCCACCGGCAGCAGGGTCCAGGCCGCGAGACTGCCCGCGGTGAGCGCAGTGCCCAACAACAGCAGCCACAGGCCGATACCGGGGAAGCTGCGCTGCGACAGCCATGGCAGGCCGTAGATCAGCAGCAATCCCAGTGCGACCAGCGGATAGACCGGCACCGGCACGCCGATCAACTCGGGCAGTTGCGCCATGAAGATCAGGATCGCCAGCGCATTGACGAAGCCGGTGATCACCGAGCGCGAGACGAAGCGCATCAATGCGCCGAGCTTGAACAGCCCGGCGAGGATCTGCAACACGCCGGTCAGCAGCGTCGCGGCCAGCAGATAGGGCAGGCCATGCTGCTTGACCAGGCCGACCATCAACAGCGCCATCGCGCCGGTGGCGGCGGAAATCATGCCTGGTCGCCCGCCCGCGAAAGCGATGGTCACGCAGATGCAGAACGCGGCATACAGCCCGACCTTGGGGTCGACCCCGGCGATGATCGAGAACGCGATCGCCTCCGGAATCAGCGCCAAGGCCACGACCAAACCGGCGAGCACGTCGCCACGGAGATTGCCGCACCATTGCTGGCGCAGCGAAGGATACAGTTTCACGATACACACTCCTGCAGCCGCCCCTACGGCGGGACGACGCTGTTCACGAAGGAAAGCCAGCAACTCGTGGCCCGCCGCAAGGGGCAAGCCGGTGTGGAGTGCGAGGGTCAGGGTGGCGTCATGGTGGGGCGCGAAGAACCGAACATGCGCAGCGAAGATGCGCGGCTGCACAGTATAAAACACACACGCCGAGCGTGTGGCGCGAGCGCGATCACCTCCCCCGTGCACGATGAACGCGCGGCGCGAACGGCGTGTCTGGCAGCCGGGCCGGCGCTGCCATTTCATGCTGCGGTGCAACTTGCGCCAAAATAATGATGATCTATAACTATTATCGAAACGAAGACATCGTCGCTCCCCCGCTCCCCACGTCACCTCCCCCGCAGGCATGTCCATGAGCAGCTACCAAGACCGCTGGCAGACCGTACAGGTCCAGATCGACGCAGGCATCGCCTGGGTCACGTTGAATCGTCCCGAAAAGCGTAATGCGATGAGCCCGACGCTCAATCGCGAGATGATCGACGTGCTGGAGACACTGGAGCTGGACAGCGCCGCCGAAGTGCTGGTGCTGACCGGTGCCGGCGAGTCGTGGTCGGCGGGCATGGACCTGAAGGAATACTTCCGCGAGACCGATGGCAAGGAAGAAATCGTGCAGGAGCGCATGCGCCGCGATTGCTCGCAGTGGCAGTGGCGGCTGCTGCGCTTCTACAGCAAGCCGACTATCGCGGCGGTCAATGGCTGGTGCTTCGGTGGTGCGTTCTCGCCGCTGGTGGCCTGCGACCTGGCCATCGCGGCGGACGAAGCGGTGTTCGGATTGTCGGAAATCAATTGGGGTATCCCGCCGGGTAACCTGGTGAGCAAGGCAGTAGCCGATACCATGGGGCACCGCAACGCGATGCTGTACATCATGACCGGCCGCACCTTCACCGGGACCGAGGCCGCGCAGATGGGGCTGGTCAACGCCAGCGTGCCGCGCGCGCAACTGCGTGCGGAGGTGACCAAGCTGGCGCAGGAACTACAGCAGAAGAATCCGGTGGTGCTGCGTTTCGCCAAGCACGGTTTCAAACGCTGCCGCGAGCTGACCTGGGAGCAGAACGAGGATTACCTCTACGCCAAGGTCGACCAGTCCAACCACCGTGACCCGGAGAAAGGCCGCCAGCAGGGGCTGAAACAATTCCTCGACGATAAAACCATCAAGCCCGGTTTGCAGACTTACAAGCGCTGACCCTGGCCGCAGCGCGGTGGCGTGCCGTCGCCGCGTTGCCCGTCACCATGCCGTTTCCTTCGTTCCGGATGGTTTCGATGATCTCTGCACAGCACGATGTACCTGCCGCCCGCTATCGTCCGGTCGGGCTGAGCCATGCCGATACCGAGGTGCATCGCGATGCCAATGGCGTGCTGCGCATGCGTGCCCGCGAGCCGCTGGCGCCACTGCCGCGGCATCTGCTGCTGCGCTTGCAGCACTGGGCGCAGCACACGCCCGAAACGACCTTCGTGGCCCAGCGCGGCGAAGACGGACATTGGCATGGCTTGAGCTATGCGCAGATGCTGGAGCGCACCCGCCGTATCGCGGCGCATCTGCTGGACATGGGGCTGTCGGCGCAGCGTCCGTTGGCGATCCTGTCCGGCAACGATCTGGAACATCTGCAACTGGCGTTCGCGGCGATGTATGCCGGCATTCCGTATTGCCCGGTATCCCCAGGTTACGCGTTGCTCTCGCGCGATTTCGCCAAGCTGCGGCATGTCGCGCAGGTGTTGCAGCCGGGGCTGTTGTTCGCCAGCGACGGTGCGGCATTCGCGACCGCCATCGCGGCCGTGTTCCCCACGGATGTGCCGGTGGTGTGCGTGCGCGGCACGGTGAGCGACCGTGCGTGCCTGCGCTTTGAAGACATGCTGGCGCCACGCGCCTTGGATGCGGCCGATGCCGCATTCGCTACCACTGGCCCGGACAGCATCGCCAAATTTCTGTTCACATCCGGCTCTACGTTGTTGCCGAAGGCGGTGATCACCACGCAACGCATGTTGTGTGCGAATCAGCAGATGTTGCTGCAGACGTTCCCGGTGCTGGGCGAGACGCCGGTGTTGGTCGATTGGTTGCCGTGGAATCATACGTTCGGTGGCAGTCACAATATCGGTATTGCGTTGTACAACGGTGGCAGCTTCTACATCGACGATGGCAAGCCGACCCCTGCCTTGTTCGCGCAGACCCTGCGCAATCTGCGCGAGATCGCGCCCACGGTGTATCTGAGCGTGCCGCGCGGCTGGGAACAGTTGGCGCAGGCACTGGAACAGGATCCGGCGCTGCGCGAGACGTTCCTATCGCGCATGCGCATGTTCTTCTTTGCCGCCGCGGCGTTGTCGCAGGACATTTGGGACCGTCTGGAGCGCATTGCCGAGGCGCATTGCGGTGAACGCATCCGCATGCTGGCCGGTCTGGGCATGACCGAGTGCGCGCCGTCGTGCACCTTCACTCACGGCACCAGCAACACGCCCGGCGAAGTCGGTGTGCCGGCGCCGGGCTGCGAGGTCAAGTTGGTGCCGGTGGGCGACAAGTTGGAAGCGCGCTTCCGTGGCCCGCATGTGATGCCCGGCTACTGGAACGCGCCGCAGCAGACGGCCGAGGTATTCGACGAAGAAGGCTTCTATTGCTCCGGCGATGCGCTCAAACCGATTGATCCGCAGCATCCCGAACGCGGCCTTTTGTTCGACGGGCGCCTGGCAGAGGACTTCAAGCTATCCTCCGGCGTTTTCGTCAGTGTCGGTCCACTGCGCACGCGGGTGCTCATGGAAGCTGCCGTATACGTGCAGGATGTGGTGGTGACAGGGGCCGACCGTGGCGACATCGGCGTGTTGCTGTTCCCGCGATTGGACGCGCTACAGGCGCTGGCTGGATTGCCGCCAGCGGCGCAGGCGATGGAGATTCTGCAAGCCGCGCCGGTGCGTGCCTGGCTACAGAATCTGCTCGCGGTGCTCAACCGCAGCGCTACCGGTAACGCCAGCCGCATCGCGCGTGCGGCGTGGCTGGAACAGCCGCCGAATTTGGAAGCCGGTGAGATCACCGATAAGGGTTCGATCAACCAGCGCAACGTGTTGCGTAACCGCGCCGCGTTGGTAGAGCAGTTCTACGCCGGTGTTGCGCCAAGCGCGGTCGAGGCACCGCCGTGATGCGATAACGCGTTGGCCTGCGCGCCGGCGGTGCGACATTGCCGCCAGCGCGGTGGTGGCAGTACTCCACTGGTTTGGAGACTTGGGAGGGAATCATCGATGACGGTGTTTCATACGCGTGTTCACTGCACGCCGGACAGACGCGGTTTGAGCGTGTCCAGGCGCGTCGTCTCCAGCTCGACCGGCGCATTTGTGCGCGATGCACGTCGCCATGTCCGCGACGGCGTTTGCCCGGTCTTACCCTGATCCTGCGCTTTTGAACCGCCACGGAGCAGTTACATGCACGATTCGCTATCATCGCCGACGCCGTACCGCCCGCTGTACGCCTGGTACGTGACCGTGGTGCTGTTGTTGGCCTACACCCTGTCCTTCGTCGATCGGCAGATCCTGGGCCTGCTGGTCCAACCGATCAAACGCGATCTACTGCTGTCGGACACGCAATTCAGTCTGGTTCACGGCCTTGCCTTCGCGGTGTTCTACACCTTGATCGGCGTGTTGCTGGGGCGCGTCGCCGACCGCCACAACCGGCGCAACCTGATCGTGCTGGGCATTGTGGTGTGGATCGTGGCGACGGCTGCCGGTGCCTACGTCACCAGCTTCTTCACTCTATTCATGGCGCGGGTGTTCGTCGGTGTCGGCGAGGCCTCGCTGTCGCCAGCGGCGTACTCGATGCTGGCCGATTACTTCCCGCCACAGCGGCGGGCGCGGGCGATGAGCGTCTACACCTCCGGCGTCTACATCGGTTCGGCGACAGCGTTCATCGTCGGCGGCCTGGTGATCGCGGCGACCAGCAAGCAGAGCCTGGTCGTCTTACCGTTACTGGGCGGCTTCCGGCCGTGGCAGGCGGCGTTCCTCCTGGTGGCGCTGCCCGGCCTGGCGGCGATCGCCTTGATGGCCACGGTGCGCGAGCCACTGCGACGCGAGCAAGCCGCGGCGATGCCAAGCGCGCGTCCAGACCTGGCGCATCTGCGCGACAACGCGCGACTCTACAGTGCGCTGTTCCTGGCCAATGGGGTGATCGCGATGATCACCTTCGCCACCACCGCCTGGCTACCGGCGACCTTCATCCGTCGGTGGGGATGGACGCCCGGTGAAATCGGCCCGGCGTATGGCGCGATCATCCTCACCTTCGGCATCGCTGGCATGTTGTTCAGCGGCTTTCTCAGCGATCGCCTGATGGCGCGTGGACACCGCGACGTGGCGCTGCGGATTTCGCTGATCGGGGCGCTGTTGCTGATTGTCAGCAGCGCGCTGTTCGCGTTCGCGCCAGGACCGTGGATGGCGTTGGCGGCGATCGCGCTGACGACATTTTTGCTGGGCATGCCGGTGGCGTTAGCCCCGGCGATCCTGCAGGCGGTCACGCCGAACCGTTTGCGTGGCCAGGTCACCTCGATCTATCTGCTGTTGGTCAATCTGATCGGATTGGGACTGGGCCCTTATCTGGTGGCGTTAGGCACCGACGACGTGCTCGTCGACGAACGTCAGGTCGGCTTGTCGCTGGGCGTGGTGTGCATGGCGGCTGCGCTGCTTGGCGCGCTGTGCCTGTGGTACGCGGTTGCGCCTTACCGGGCGTTGCTGCGGCGTGTGGATCCGGTGTTGTGACGATGCGCGGCCGTGTCCTTACAATGCAGCGGCGATGGCGTTGTCGGCCAGTGCCAGTGGAAGCTGCGTGCGCATGCGCCGTGGCGTTGTCGCAAAATTCCCTTTGCAGGACGCGCCGTGCGCTCGAAACCGATTCCCGAGACCCCCAGCAGCGCGCTGTCCGCCGACGCGAACACGGTGGACAGCGTGGATCAGCGCCGTCTGACCAGCCTGCTCGGCTACCGCATCACGCGCAGCGAGTTGCAGGTGCGGCGTCTGTTTCAAGAGTGCGTGCGTGGCTTCGATCTGAAGCCGGTGGAGTATTCGCTGCTGGTGCTGGTGGATGCCAATCCCGCCATTCACCAGCGACAACTGGGCGAAGTGCTGAGCGTGTCGCCGCCGAACCTGGCCATCGTGGTCGCGCGTCTGGTCAAGCGGCGTTTGCTGCGCCAGGTGCGTGGACGTCAGGATCGACGCATGCAGCATCTGCACCTGACCGCGTCCGGCAGCGCGCTGCTGGCGCAAGCCGAGGTCGAAGTGGTGCGGATGGAGCAGCAACTCGTCAGTGCGCTTGGCATGAACCAGGCGCGTGCATTGTTGCGGGCACTCGACCGGCTGGAGGCGCTCTAGCCGCGACATGCGCGGTCGATCCCGGCTTGCGGCCGCACCGCTGCTTTCTCGATTTCCGCGTTGTAGTCAGCGTGATCGTGGCGTGCGCCGCCGTGCGATCACCGCGTCGCGTGGGCCTAGACGTTGGCCTGCCTCACCGTTCCCCCGCCCCATGCCGTGTTCCCTTTGCCTGGAGTGCCTGTCCATGAATCGTTCCCGCATGCGTTTCCCGTTGCCTTCGCGCATTCGCCAGCGGCTGTCGGTGCTGGCCCTGCTGTCCATCGTCCATGCCGCGCCAGCGGCGGCGCAATCGGTGCCGCAGAGCGCCACGCTACCGACAGGCCTGAATACCGGTGGTACCAGCTTCTTCGATGGCTTCACCAGCACCAAGCCGGGCTGGGCGGCGATTCAGTACCTGCGACGCTACGACTTCGATGCGATCAAGGACGCGCACGGCGATGACGTGCCGGTGTTCCGCGATCCGCACATCGGCTCGTCGGTCTGGGTCACCCAGGTGATCTACGTCAGTGGCTACAAGCTGTTCGGTGGTGCGTTGGGCTTCAACGCGCTGACGGCGCTGGTCGATCTGGATGCGTCTTTCGCGCGCAACAGTCCGGTAGCACTGCGCGCCAATGGGGTCGGTCTCGGCGATCTCACGATTGGTCCGTATTTGCAGATGGATCCGGTGATGCGCGATGGGCGCCCGGTGTTTTCGCAACGTTTCGAGCTGGATGCACTGGTGCCGATCGGCAAATTCGACCAGCACCGCGATATCAACCAGGGATCGGGTTATTGGTCGGTGTTGCCGAGTTGGGCGTTCAGCATCCTGCCCACGCCGCGCTGGGAGATCAGCGGACGTCTGAATTACATCTACAACTTCCGTGCGGACAAGGCATCGAACGTGCCGCAGTTCGGTGGTTTCGTCTTCCACAACGGCCAGGCGGGCGATGCGGCGTGGCTCAACTTCGCCAGTTCCGTGGAATTGGTGAAGGATCTGCACGTCGGTATCAATGGTTATTACCTGAAACAGCTACGCGACAACCGGACCAACGACATCCGTGTGGCTGATAGCAAGCAGACGCTGTTCTACCTTGGTCCGGGATTGTCGTGGAAGATCGATCATCACAATATTTTCAACGCCAATTTCTACATGCCGGTGCAGGTGAAGAATGCGCCCTCCGGCGATAACGTCAATTTTCAGTATGTCCATGTGTTCTGATACCACACCGCGCATAGGAGTCAGGTTGCCTGCGTTGGCATGCCAATCTGGCTCGCCACCGCTGTCGTTCCGGACATCGGTGCCGATGCCGTGGGTCAGGGCTATGGCTTGACTGCCTCGCCGGTGTGAGCCCGGCGTTTCTTCCAATCGATGAGAGCATATTCGATGAACAGTACCCACAGCGACGTGCTGGCATCGTCCACTAGCTGGAGTGGACGGATCTTCAATGGCGAGTGGATCGCCGCCGAGGGCGGCACGCTCGAAGTGATCGAACCCGGCAGTGGCAAGCCGCTGCACCACACTGGTCACGCCAATGTGGCGGATGTGGCGGCGGCGGTGGCGCAGGCGCGTGTCGCGCAACGCCAATGGGCCGATCTCCCACCGCGCGAGCGCGCAGCGGTTTTTCACCGTGCCGCGCATTTGCTGCAGCAGCAAGCTGCGGTTGCGGCGGCGCTGATCGCGCGAGAAACCGGCGGTATTTTGCCCAAGGGCGAACACGAAGTGCGCGAAGCGATCCTGCTCTTTCAGCAGGCGGCGGCGATGCCGCTACAGGCGCAAGGCCAGTTACTGCCGAGTGTATCGGGGCGAATGAGCCTTGCCCGGCGCTTGCCGTTGGGCGTGGTGGCTGTGATTTCTCCGTTCAACTTCCCGTTGATTCTGTCGCTGCGCTCGGTTGCGCCGGCGTTGGCTGTCGGCAACGCGGTGATCCTCAAGCCCGATTCGCGCACACCGTATGCCGGTGGCTTCCTCATTGCCGAGATATTGCAGTTGGCGGGTTTGCCGAAAGGGCTGTTGCACGTGTTGCCGGGTGGCGCCGATGTGGGTCAGGCATTGATCGAGGCGCCAGGAGTGCAGATGATTGCCTTCACCGGCTCCACCGCCGTCGGCCGCCGCATCGGCGAGCTGGCCGGCAAGCATCTGAAGAAGGTTGCATTGGAACTGGGTGGTAAGAACTCGCTGATCGTGCTGGAAGATGCCGATCTCGACAAAGCCGTCTCGGCGATTGCGTTCGGTGCTTATTTCCACCAGGGTCAGATATGCATGGCGACCGGGCGTGTACTGGTCCAGCGCCGCATCGCCGCCGAACTGACCCGGCGCCTGGTCGAGAAAGCCCGACATCTGCCGGTGGGCGATCCGGCGACCGCGCATGTCGCGCTCGGGCCGTTGATCGATGCGCGCCAGTTGCAGCACGTCAAGGACGTGGTCGATGCGTCGGTCGCTGCCGGTGCGGTGCTGGAAGCGGGCGGGACTCACGATGGTTTGTTCTACGCGCCAACCGTGTTGTCGAATGTGCGGCCGGGCATGCGTGCGTTCGAGGAAGAGGTCTTCGGCCCGGTCGCCAATGTGATTGCCTTCGATACCGAAGACGAAGCGGTCGCCTTAGCCAATCAGACCGACTATGGCCTGTCGGCCGGCATCCTCTCCGCTTCTGTCGGTCGGGCGATGGCACTGGGCGAACGCTTGAACACGGGCATGTTGCACATCAACGACCAGACCGTGGTCGATGAGGTCATCAATCCGTTTGGCGGCACTGGCGCTTCCGGCAATGGCACCAGCATGGGCGGTCCGGCCGATTGGAGCCAGTACACGCACTGGCAGTGGGTGACGATTCGGGACAGCACGCCACCGTATCCATTCTGACCTGGCGAGTCTGTGCTGCCGGCATCTGCGTCGGCAGCACCGGCATGTGAGGGTGTGTGGATGCATTGATGCAAGTCGGTGCGGCGCGCTTGCGCATTGCAGTGGGAACGCTGCGTCCTGGCTCAGGACAACCGCTATCGCCCCGAATCGGAACGCGGATGCTCGCAGACCATCCGCGTTTTCTTACAGGCGTTTCTTTTGTTGCGCGCGCTGGCGTAATTGAATCGGCGAGCAGCCAGCGTGGCGGCTGAAACAGCGGCTGAAATAGGCGGCGTCGGCATAACCGAGCATGGCGGCGATTTGTTGCACGGTCATGGTCGTGTATACCAGGCTGCGCCGTGCCTCCAGCATGATGCGCCGCTGCAACAACTGTAGTGCCGAAGTTCCTGCCAGACGTCGGCACAGTGCATTGAGATGGCTGCTGCTCAGCCCCAATCGGTCGGCGTAGCGGGACAGCGGCCAATGTTCGCGGTAATGCGCGTCGATCAGTGCGGCGTAAGCACGGACATGGCGCGCGCCGCGGTCGCTGTCGCGTGCATCCGTCGGCGCGTGTGCCAACGCACCGCGCGCGGCCCACAACAGTGCCTGCGTCGCCAGCGCCTGTAGCATCGGCTCGCGTCCGGGGCGGTGTTGCGGGTACTCAGTTGCGATCGCGGCGAAGCAGGCATCCAGCATCGCATGCTGCTCGCCGGCGATCAGGCATAACGGCTGTGCCAGCGTTTCGTCCAAGCTGGGCCATTGCGCCGCCAGGCGCTGCCACAGTGGCGCGGACAACGTCACGATATGACCGCGCACGTTGCGCTGGAAGCGGAAGCCATGCACGCACAGCGGTGGCAACAGTAGCAGGCAGGGGCCGCGCAGACGTTGCGGGGTGCCGTCCAGATGTACCTCGGCGCTGCCACGTTGCAGATAAAGCAATTGCAATAGGTCGTCGTGGCGGTGCGGACGGATATGCCAATCGTGTAGATGGCTACGCGCGGCGATGGATTCCCAGTGCAACAGGTCGGGAGTTTCGCGGTCGTCGGTTTCCCCGTACAGGCGAAACGCAGGCACAGCGGGCGATGGCGCGGTGACGGTGCGAGGCATCGTCGGAAAGTACAGGAATTGGTCGCGATGATCCATGTTCTTGTGGTGCCGGAGCGCAAACACTGGCAGACAGGCACAAACGCTGCGGAGCTCCCATGCGTACTCAAGTCGCGATCGTCGGCGCCGGTCCGGCCGGCTTGTTGCTTGGCCAGTTGTTGCACAGCCATGGCATCGACAACGTCATCCTCGAACGCCATACCCAGGAACATGTGCTCTCGCGGATCCGTGCCGGGGTGCTGGAGCAGGGAACCGCCGACCTGCTGTGCGCCGCAGGCGCCGGCGCGCGCATGCAGCGCGAAGGCATCATCCATCATGGTTTCGAGTTGGCACTGGAGCAGCGCCGCGAACGCATCGAACTGAGTGCGGCCACCGGCGGCCGTGCGGTGACCATCTACGGTCAGACCGAAGTCACCCGCGACCTGATGGAGGCACGGCAGGCGGTTGATGCGATCAGCATCTACGAGGCGCAGGATGTGCAACTGCACGACATCACCGGGCCACGGCCGTGGCTGAGTTTTGTGCAACATGGCGCTGCGCAGCGGCTGGATTGCGAATACGTGGTCGGCTGCGATGGTTTCCATGGCGTCAGTCGCCAGGCGATCCCCGCCGAGATTTTGAAGGTCTACGAACGTGTATATCCATTCGGGTGGCTCGGGGTGTTGGCGGACACGCCGCCGGTTGCCGAGGAGTTGATCTATGCGCGCCATCGCAGGGGCTTTGCGCTGTGCAGCATGCGTTCGCACACGCGCTCGCGCTATTACGTGCAAGTCCCGTCGCAGGAGCGTGTGGAGGATTGGTCGGATGATCGTTTCTGGGACGAATTGCGGCGACGCTTGCCCGACGATGTTGCCCAAGCCATGGTCACCGGTCCCTCCTTGGAGAAGAGCATCGCACCGTTACGCAGTTTTGTCGCCGAACCGCTGCAATATGGGCGCCTGTTTCTGGCCGGCGATGCGGCGCATATCGTGCCGCCGACCGGCGCCAAGGGGCTGAATCTAGCTGCCGGCGATGTGGGTCTGCTGGCGCATCTGTTCGTGCAGGCGCAGCAGGAAAATAGCCCGGCACCATTGCAACGCTATTCCGAATTGGCATTGCAGCGCATCTGGAAAGCCGAGCGCTTTTCCTGGTGGATGACCACGATGCTGCACCAGTTCCCTGACGAGGATGCCTTCACTCGACACCTGCACGATGCCGAGCTGGATTATCTGCTCGGCAGCGCCGCAGGCCGCGCCACCATTGCCGAAAACTACGCCGGCTTGCCGCTGGCGGTGCCTGCTTAGAGCGTGTTATGAACTTTGAAGTAGAGACGTTGCATTTCCAAGCATGAGCATTGAGAAGACGACGAA
>NZ_JZHZ01000007.1:3294016-3355355 GCF_000963005.1 Xanthomonas sp. GPE 39 | reverse complement strand
TCGGATAGGAGCGTGCTGGCTTCATCCGCTTACGATAGCCGCGAAAGCCTCAAGTTCATAACACGCTCTAGTCCGCGCGTTTTGTATCCCGTGCATGACATGGTGTTGGTCATGTATGCGCTGTGGCGCGACACCGTGCGATGCGCCTGCATCGCGCGCGCTCACGGTTGCCGTACTCGATGGCCGGGATAGGTCTTGCAAATCGTGATTGCCACAGAGCGTTTTTCTCGCGTGTCCGCAGATGGATGCGGCGCAGAAAGTTGCGTAAATGCGATGACCATTTCTGATATTTTGGTAATTGTGGCGTTTCTCCCATCGCAATAAAAAACTCAAGGAATTTTCCGCATTCATCCGGCGTCCTGCGCTTTTTGCTTGCGTACATTGCTACGCTGCGGCCGCGCCAGAGCTGCTCGTTGTCCACACATCGGGGCGATCGCACAGCCAGCGCCTGATTGCCTATTTCCCTCCGGAGAGTTGCTCATGAAGATTCGCTTCCAGGTCTATCTGCTGGCTTTGCTGCTTGCGCTTCCCGCCGCATCCGCGTTCGCGCAGACAGCCGTCACCGCCAATCCAAATCACGAACAACTGCTGCAAGGCCGGGATTGGTGCACCACCGCCAACAAGCGTCTGGTCTACGATTTCTGGCGGATCGTGTTCGAGGCGGGACATACCGAGTACGCCCCGCAATACATGGCCAAGGATTACATCCAACACAATCCGAATGTCGCCAATGGGCGCGACGCGTTCCTGGCGTTTCTGAGCTCTTTCGTGAAGCCGCAGCCGATCCAGCCACGGGTGCAGTTACCGTTGGTGGCGATTCTGGCCGAAGGCGATTACGTGACCCTGGTGTCGGTGCGCACGCTGCCAGACCCCAAGGATGCGAGCAAGACTTATACGACGACCTGGTTCGACATGTTCCGCATTCAGAACGGCAAGATCCAGGAGCATTGGGACGCGGCGACCAAGTGATCTGCGGCTAATCCAGCGGTCATTCCATGGCGCCGTCCGCTGCGGCGGGCGGCGTCGGATTTTTGCATTTCAGTTTGCGCTTCAGAATGCGTCGGCGCGGTAGCCGGTGTCGATGCGGATGCGTCCACCGAGCGCACGTGAGACGCAGGCGCATAGCTTGCGGTTGTCGCGGTGCTGTTCGTCGCTTAGGAATACGTCGCGGTGATCCAGCGGTGTGGTGCTGTCCAGGACGTCGACCACGCACAGTCCGCATTCGCCACGCTGGCAGTCGGCCATCACTTCCACACCTGCCGCGCTCAGCGCTTCCAGCAGCGATTGGTGCGCGCCGACCTGTACGGTCTTACCCAAGGTGGGGATCTCCACCTCGAATCCCTGCGCCGGTGCGCGCCCGCTGTTGCCGAAGGTTTCAAAGTGCAGACGCGCACGCGCGCGGCCATCTTCGCGCCAGCGCTGCCGCAGTTCGTCCAACAGCGGCAATGGCCCGCAGGCGTAGACATCGGCGCCACGCGGCCACTGTGCGATCTGCGTGCTTAAGTCGAGTCGGCCCAGGTGCTCGGGACAGAACACCTGTAAGCGTTCGCCCAGCAGTGACTGCAGCGGCTCCAAGTAGGCCATGGTGGCGCGGCTGCGTCCGGCATAAAGTAGCTGGAAGGGGAGCGGGCTGCGCGCCAGACGCTGCGCCATGCCCAGGATCGGGGTAATGCCGATGCCAGCGGCGATCAGTACGATGTGCTCGGCGTTCTCGTCCAGGGCGAACTGGTTGTTTGGTGCGCAGATCTCCACCGTGTCGCCCACCGCCAGTGCCCACATCGCCCGCGAGCCGCCACGGCTACCGGCGACCGCGCGCACCGCGATGCGGTAATGTCCATCCGCCGTGGGTTCGCCCACCAGCGAGTAGGAGCGCACATCAACGGTGTCGCCGATGCGCACGCGCACGTCGATGTGGCTGCCGACAGTGAATCGCCGGCCCGCGCGACCGGGGTCGAGCACGATCTCGCGCACCTGTTCACAAGGCGTGGCAACGGCGACGATGCGAGCGGTGTTCCATTGGGTGTCTTTGCGCATGGTGGATTCCGGTGATCGGGAAGGGAGGCGCAGGCGCTGCGTTGGTGGTGCGCGTCAGGCGCGTAGTCGGTACCGCAGCAATCCGCTGTCGGAGACTTGACCGAGCGTCTCCTGCTCGTGCAGCGCGTCATGAAAGTTGCGTTGCGCCACTCGCGCGTGTTCGCGCATCAGGGCTTCGGCGCGCGCGCCCTGGCGGCGCTGGATCGCGTCCAGGACCTGGCGGTGTTGTTCTTGAGCGATGCGCAGAATCTGCGCGGCGTGGTTGCGGTTCAGCACGAAACTGTTGGCCGAGGCAAACGGCAGTTGCGAGATCCGTGCGCATTCGCGTCTGAGCAGTGAGCTGTCTGCCATCTCGATCAGCAGTGCATGCAGGCGTTCGTTGCAGCTTACGTAACTGGCGAAATCCTCTTCGCGCAGCGTTGTTGCCGACAGCGCTTGGTCGATCCGCACCAACACCGCTTGTGCCTGCGCCAGCAGTGCCGGATCCGCGCCGCGTTCGGCGGCCAGGCGTGCGGCCAGGCCTTCCAGCGTGCCGCGTAGTTCGATGGCATCGTCGACGTCGCGCTCGCCGAACGCCTGCACCGCATAGCCACCGCCGGGCAATGCGTGTACCAGGCCCTCCTCGGCCAGCCGTTGCAACGCCGCGCGCACTGGTGTGCGCGAAGCACCCAGGCGTTCCACCAGGGCGACTTCGGACAGGCGTTCGCTTGCGGCCAGATCGCCGGACAGGATCAGTTCGCGCAGTGCGAGCAGGACGCGGGTGGTTTGCGCGGCGCTCGAGCGGAAGGGATGTGTGGTGGACATGGCGTGTCCTCAGTCTCTGGCCGGTTCAGCCGACCATGCGCAGGTGCAGCTCATGCGCACGTTGCTCGGCGATGACCATGCGCTCGATGAGGCGCCGTGCCCACATCCCGCCGGCATCCACATTGAGGTTGTAGAACACGTGGTCCGGATGTGCGTCGATCGCACGCTGTTGTGCCTCCAGCACTACCTCATCCTCGCCGAACACGCCGGTGACGCCGTCACGCAGGCGGGTGGTGATCGATTGTTCGTGCAGCGAGTGGTTGCGCATGAAGGACCAAAAATAGTGGCAGCTACGCTCGGTTTCCGGGGTGACGGTATTGAGCACGTAGCCATTGACCCCGCGCGAGCGGTCGCCCTGTGGCGCGCCGCTGCCGGCCACTGCCACGCCGACATCGATGGCGATGGTGCATGGTGCCTCGAAGCGGATGATCTGCCAGCGGTCCACCTTGCCGCGGTAGCCGTGCGCATGCTCGAGCTGCCAAGCCCAGAACGGTGGCGGATCGATCTCCGACATCCAGCGCGACACCACCACGCTGCGTTCGCCGTGGACCACGTCGAATGGCGCCTCGGCGACTTCGTCCTGGCCGATGCTGGAGCCGTGCACGAAGGTTTCGTGGGTCAGGTCCATCAGGTTGTCCAGCACCAGCCGGTAGTCGCACTTGATCGTAATGGTGCGGCCATCGCCGGCCCAGCCGGGATCGTCGTTCCAGTGCAAGTCCGGCACCAGCGCCGGATCGGCCAGTGCGGCATCGCCAGGCCACACCCACACGTAGCGGTGCCGTTCCACCGTCGGGAAACGTCGCACGCAGGCGGCGGGATTGATGGTGTCCTGCGATGGCATGTGCACGCAGCGTCCGTTGGCATCGTAGGCCAGACCGTGATAGCCGCAGACCACGTCGTCGCCGCGCAGCCGGCCCATCGACAGCGGCACCAATCGGTGCCAACAGGCGTCTTCGAGCGCGGCGACGTGGCCGCTGCTGGTGCGGTACACGACGATATCCAGGTTGCAGATTTTGCGCGCAAGCAGCGCGTGTTTGACTTCGTGGTCCCAGGCGATGGCGTACCACGCGTTGAGCGGAAATGCCGGAATGGGCTGACCCATGGCGAACTCCTCGGATTTGTATACAACAGGCGTGCGGGGGCGTTGCGTGTTGTCTGCGTCCTGGCGGAAATGTGCGGTGGGCGCAGCACCGTCGCTGCAATGGACGGTGATCCAATGTATACATCAACGACCGTGGCCAGCCCAGGGGTGAGCGTGGGATTTTGTTCGTTTATCGAACTTTATATCCGATTATCGGATTGACCGCCGCCAAGTCGCATCCTACCGTGGGACTGGGATCGATCAGGAGCCGACGTCGTGGCAAGCCCTTTCCAGAGGTATTGGTGTGCCTGTCCGCAGCATCGGCGAGCCGCCAGCGCTGGAGCGTGAGGATGATCGACAAGACCTTGCACTCGTGCGCCGCCGCAGTGGCCGACATCCCCGACGGGGCGACGGTGATGATTGGTGGTTTCGGCACCGCCGGCATGCCCGACGCGCTGATCGATGCATTGATCGCGCAGGGCGCGCGCGACCTGACGATTGTCAACAACAATGCCGGCAACGGCGAGACTGGTTTGGCCGCGCTGATCAAGCATCGGCGTGTGCGCAAGATTGTCTGCTCGTTTCCGCGCCAGAGCGACTCGCAGCATTTCGACAGCGCTTACCGTGCCGGCGAACTGGAACTGGAGTTGGTGCCGCAGGGCAATCTGGCCGCGCGGATCCACGCCGCCGGCAACGGCCTGGGCGCGATCTTCACTCCGACCGGTTACGGCACCGCGTTGGCCGCCGGCAAGGAGACGCGCGAGATCGACGGCCGCCACTATGTTCTGGAGTATCCGATCCGTGCCGACTTCGCACTGATCAAAGCCCAGCGCGGCGACCGCTGGGGCAACTTGATCTACCGCAAGACCGCGCGCAACTTCGGCCCGCTGATGGCGATGGCGGCCGATTGCACCATCGCGCAGGTCGAGCGCGTGGTGGATCTGGGCGATCTGGACCCGGAGGCGGTGATTACCCCGAGCATCTTCGTGCAACGGCTGGTGGCGGTGGCGAACGCACAGGAGCACGCATGCACGCAATGATCGGCTGTGGATTGGATCGCAATGCGCTGGCCGCGCGCGTGGCACGCGATATCCCCGAAGGTGCCTACGTCAACCTGGGCATCGGCCTGCCGACGGCGGTGGCCAACTTCCTGCCTGCGGACAAGGACATCTTCCTGCACAGCGAGAACGGCGTGCTCGGCATGGGGCCAGCGCCGCCGCCAGGGCAGGAAGATCCGGAGCTGATTAATGCTGGCAAACAGCCGGTGACGTTGCGGACAGGTGGCTGTTATTTCCACCACGCCGATTCGTTCGCGATGATGCGCAGTGGTCGCCTGGACGTGTGCGTGCTGGGGGCGTTTCAGGTCTCGGTGCATGGCGATCTGGCCAACTGGAGCACCGGCGAGGCCGATGCGATTCCCGCCGTTGGCGGCGCCATGGACCTGGCCATCGGCGCCAAGCAGGTCTACGTGATGATGGAACTGTTGAACAAGCGTGGGGAAAGCAAACTGGTGGCCGAATGCAGCTATCCGTTGACCGGGCTGCGCTGCGTGTCGCGGGTGTATACCGATCTGGGCGTGTTCGCGCTCGGCCCGGACGGCGCCAGCGTGCTCGAACTGGTCGATGGCGTGAGTCTGGACGAGCTGTGCCGGGTCACCGGGCTGGCGTTGCGTCTGACTCCCTCCAAGGTGGTCGCATGAGCGAGGCCTACATCATCGATGGCATCCGTACTCCGATCGGTCGCTATGGTGGCGCGTTGGCCGGCGTGCGCGCCGACGATCTTGGCGCGCTACCGTTGCAAGCGCTGCTGGCGCGGCAGCCGCAGTTGGATCCGGCCTGCATCGACGACGTATACCTTGGTTGTGCCAACCAGGCCGGCGAGGACAATCGCAATGTCGCACGCATGAGCCTGCTGCTGGCGGGGCTGCCGTGCAGCGTACCGGGCAGCACCGTCAACCGCCTGTGCGGCTCGGGGCTGGACGCCGTCGGCACGGTGGCGCGCGCGCTGCGCGCCGGTGAACTGGGCTTGGCAATCGCTGGCGGAGTCGAGTCGATGTCGCGTGCGCCATGGGTGATGGGCAAGGCCGACAGTGCTTTCGCTCGTAACCAGCAGATCGAGGACAGCACGATGGGCTGGCGTTTCGTCAACCCGCGCATGCGTGCGCGCTACGGCGTCGCGCTGATGGGCGAAACCGCCGAGAACGTGGCCGCGCGCCACGGGATCGACCGCCAAGACCAGGACGCGTTCGCGTTGCGCAGCCAGCAACGTGCCGCTGCCGCGCAGGCGGCAGGTTTTTTCGACGGGGAGATCGTCGCGGTCGATGTGCCGGGTGCCAAGCGCGGCGAAACGGTCACGGTGGCGCGTGACCAGCATCCGCGCCCGGACACCACTGCCGACGCACTGGCCCGGCTCGCGCCGTTGTTCCGCCAGCCCGGTAGCGTCACTGCCGGCAACGCCTCGGGCATCAACGACGGGGCCGCCGCGTTGTTGTTGGCCACGCCGATGCGGGCCCGCGCACTGGGGCTGACGCCGCGTGCGCGCGTGCTCGGTTTCGCCAGCGCTGGCGTGGAGCCGGATTACATGGGAATGGGCCCGGTGCCGGCAATCCAGGCCTTGCTGGCACGGCTGGGCCTGCGCTTGGAGCAGTTCGACGCCATCGAACTGAACGAGGCCTTCGCCGCGCAGGCACTGGCGTGCACGCGCGCGCTGGGCCTGGATGACGCCGCGCCGCACGTCAACGCCAATGGCGGCGCCATCGCGCTCGGTCACCCGCTGGGCATGAGCGGCGCGCGCCTCGCACTGACCTTGCTGCGCCAGTTGGAGGCAAGCGGCGGCAAGCGTGGCCTGGCCGCCATGTGCGTTGGCGTCGGTCAGGGCGTGGCGCTGGCGATTGAGCGGTTGTAGCCGACAGCACGTGCGGACCTGCATGATCCACTTTCAGCCAACCGGCTCCGCCTTGGAGCCAGCGAGACGACGATGACGATGCACGACGACGCTCCCATTGACCCCTTGCTCGGCTACCGTCGCCCGTACCCGGGTACGCAACCGGCCTATCGGCATCCGGCTTATGCCTCCACCGGCAGCCGTGGCCCGACCCGCGACCCGATCGCCATCGCGGTGACGTTGTCCGAGGCCACCGGCCCTACTTTGGACCGGATTACCCTGGGCGCGCACGCCGCCGACCTCACCGCCGGCTTTCCGGGCGCGCCGCTGGGCGAGCGCATCAGTGTCGGTGGGCGTGTCCTCGACGAAAATGGCAAGCCAGTGTGCAACCGCGTGGTCGAAGTCTGGCAATGCAATGCGGCTGGCCGCTATCTGCACGATGGCGACCGCCACGATGCGCCGCTGGATCCCAACTTTACCGGCACCGGCCAGGTGCTCACCGATGCGCACGGCCGCTACCGCTTCACCACCATCAAGCCGGGCGCGTATCCGTGGCGCAACCACTACAACGCGTGGCGCCCGGCGCACATCCATTTTTCGCTGCATGGCGACGGCATCGGCCAGCGTCTGATCACCCAGATGTACTTCCCTGGCGACCCGCTGTTGGCCTACGACCCGATCTTCAATTGCGTGGACGACCCCAAAGCGCGCGAGCGCATGGTGTCCGCGTTCGATTGGGAACACGCCGCCAACGAGTACGCGCTGGCCTACCGTTTCGACATCGTCCTGCGTGGACGCAAGCAGACCCCTTGGGAGTAAGCGCGATGAGTTTCCAGGCAACCCCCTCGCAGACGGTCGGCCCCTATTACCGGATCGGGCTGGAACCGCTGTACCGCACCGAGATCGCGCCAGCGCAGGCACAAGGGACGCAGGTGGAGATCGCCGGTCGCGTGTTCGATGGCCTTGGCGCGCCGGTCGGCGACGCATTATTGGAGATCTGGCAGGCCGATGCCGCCGGCATCTACGACCATGCCGCCGATCCACGCCGTGGCGATCACGACCCGGCCTTCCATGGCTGGGGGCGGGTGCCGACCGACGCGCAGGGCCGTTTCGCCTTCCGCACGATCAAGCCCGGTCGTGTGCCCGGACCGAATGGGCCGCAGGCACCGCATTTGGTCGTGCTGGTGTTCATGCGCGGGCTGTTGCGCGCCGCACCCACGCGCCTGTACTTCGGCGACGACGACCTGGAGAGCGACGCGATCCTGGCGCAGGTGCCGGTCGAACGCCGTGCCACGCTCATCGCGCAACCGCTCGCGCCCGGCCGCTACCAATGGGATGTGCGGATGCAGGGCGAACGTGAAACCGTGTTCTTCTCCTACTGACGGCGGCGCGCAGCGGTTACTCTGCTACCTGCCTCGCCATTGCCATTGCGCACGATCCGATGAGCGTTTCCGATTCGCTGTTGCGTCAGTTGTTCGGTGATCCCGCCGTCGATGCGTTGTTCGACGATCGCGCGCGTCTGCAAGCCATGCTCGATGTCGAGGCGGCGCTGGCGCGTGCGCAGGCGCGTTGCGGGGTAATTCCAATGAGTGCCGTGGCGCCCATCGTCGCCGCGTGCGAAGCCGAGCGCTACGACATCGACAGCCTCGCTGCCGCCACCGCGCTGGCTGGCAATCCGGCCATTGCGTTGGTCAAGGCGCTCACCGCGCAGGTGGCCGCCGCCGACACCGAGGCCGCACGCTGGGTGCATTGGGGCGCGACCAGCCAGGACATCATCGACAGCGGCGCGGTTCTGCAACTGCGTGCCGCGCTGGAGCACGTGCAAGCGCAACTGCAGGCCCTGTGCACCGCGCTGGCGGCACTGGCGCAGCGCGAGCGCGACACCGGCCTGCCTGGGCGCACGCTGTTGCAACACGCCGTGCCGGTCACGTTCGGACTGAAGGCGGCTGGCTGGTTGGATGCACTGCAACGCAGCCGTCGTCGCCTGCACGCACTGCGTGAGGATGCGCTGGTGCTGCAACTCGGCGGCGCCGCCGGCACCCTGGCGGCATTGCAGCAACATGGGTTGCAGGTAGCCGAGGCCTTGGCCCAAGAGCTGCGTTTGCCGCTACCCGCACTGCCGTGGCATGCCGCGCGTGACCGTATCGGCGACATCGGCGCGGCGTTTGCGCTGCTCGCCGGTAGCTTGGGTAAGATCGGTCGCGATGTCGCTTTGTTGATGCAGTCCGAAGTGGCCGAGGCGTTTGAACCCGTGGCGGCGGGCAAGGGCGGTTCCTCGGCGATGCCGCACAAGCGCAACCCGGTCGGTTGCGTGGTCGCGATGGCCGCTGCCACACGTGTGCCGGGCCTGCTGGCGACCCTGTTCGCGGCGCTGCCGCAGGAACATGAGCGCGCCGTCGGCGGCTGGCATGCCGAATGGGAAACCCTGCCGGAGATCGTGCGCCTGAGCGCCGGTAGCCTGCTACAGGTGCGCGTGCTGATCGACGGTCTGCAACTAGATCGCACACGTATGGCCGCACACCTGGACAGCCATGGCGGCCTGCTCTATGCCGAAGCGGTCGCGGTGAATCTAGCCGGACAGTTGGGCAAGGCCGCCGCGCATACGCTGGTGGAGGCGGCGGTGCACCGCGCGCTGGAAACCCAACGACATCTGCGCACAGTGTTGGCCGAGGATCCGCAGGTCGCCGCGGTGCTGTCGCCGACGCACCTGGACGCCTTGTTCGCCGAGGACAGTTGGCGCGGCATGGCGGCGGTGTGGATCGAGCGCGTCCTCGCCGGACAGACGCCTGACTGAACCGGAGTGACGGCGTGATCCGCACAGAACGCCGGTTGGAGCGCGGCCCAGACCGGGAGGCGAAACTTGCCCGAGTGGCACACGCCCTGGCGCAATCCGCGCCCAGTGGCGGCGTATACACTCCAACCTACATGACAGGTTCTAGACTGCATGTAGCGCCCGATTGCGGCGTCCCCCTCATCCTGCGAGCGTATCGTCCATGCCCATCCTCGAGCTGCCCGCGCATCGCCTGAATTACCGTATCGACGGCAGCGAAGGCCGTCCATGGCTGACCATGTGCAATTCGCTCGGCACCGATCTGCACATGTGGGATGCGCAGATCACGGCGCTGGCGCCGCATTTCCGCGTCCTGCGTTACGACCGCCGTGGCCATGGCGCGTCGACGACGGCACCGGGGCCGTATCGCCTGCAGGATCTCGGCGGCGACGTCCTGGCGCTATGGGATGCCCTGTCGATCGAGCGCAGCCATTTCTGCGGTCTGTCGATTGGCGGATTGACCGGGCAATGGCTGGGCGTGCATGCCGGCCAACGCCTGCTCAGCCTGACGCTCTGCGCGACCGCCGCCAAGGTCGGCACTGCCGAGAACTGGCAGGCACGCATCGAACAGGTGCGTGCACAGGGGCTGGCGTCGCTGCGCGAAGGCACCTGCACGCGCTGGTTCACCCCGGCCTTCGTTGCGTCCCAGCCGGCGACGGTCCAGGCCATTCTGGATACCTGCCAGGCCACCGACGTGGAGGGCTACATCGCCTGCTGCCACGCGCTGGCCGAGGCCGATCTACGCGACCATCTGAGCGCCATCGAGGTGCCGGTGCTGGCGCTGGCCGGACACGACGACCCGATCTGCCCGCCGGCTGAATTGCAGGCGATTGCCGCGCAGGTCGCCAACGGCAGTTTCACTGAAGTGCAGGGCCGACACCTGTGCAATCTGGAATCCCCGCACGCGTTCAACGACGCGCTGCTGCGCTTTCTGTTGCAGTAGCCGCGTGGCGCGTGTGCTTTTCCCTGTTGAGGAGCTTTACCGATGGACGAGAACGACCGTTACGCCGCCGGCCTGCGGGTGCGCCGCGCCGTGCTCGGCGACGCCCACGTGGATCGCGCGCTGGCCGCGCGCACGCCGTTTACCGAGGAATTCCAGGATTTCATCACCCGCACCGCGTGGGGTACGGTGTGGACCCGCGAGGGATTACCACGGCACACCCGTTCGCTGTTGACCTTGGCGATGATGGTGGCGCGCGGCCACGACGAAGAATTCAAGCTGCATGTGCGCGCTGCGCGCAACAATGGTGTCAGCGCCGAGGAAATCAAGGAAGTACTGTTGCAGGCGGCGATCTACTGCGGTGTTCCCGCCGCCAACCATGCCTTCGCCCTGGCCGCACCGATCCTGGCCGAGCAGGCCGCCGAAGCCGCCGAGTGATCCATGCCGGTGGACGTGTTGCTGCGCATACGTGCTCAGTCGTGTTCCGGCTCCAGTGTGCGGCGATGGATCAATCCAGCACCAGATGCAATTGCTGCGCAGCATGTTTCAGCGCAGGCAATACCTTGCTTTGCAGGTGGCTCAGCGTCATGCGCGCGACGGACGTGCCGACGTTGAGCGCGGCGACCACGCGTTGCTGACGGTTGCGCACCGGTACTGCGACCGAGCGCAGACCGATCTCCAGTTCCTGATCCACGATCGCATAGCCGTCGCGCTGCACGCGTTCGAGCAGCGTCTGGAACGGCGCACGTTCGGTGATGGTGCGCTCGGTGCGTGGACGCAGCGGATTGCGCTCCAGATAACTGTGCAGCGTGTCGGGCGGTTGCGCGGCGAGCAGCACCCGTCCCATCGAAGTGCAATACGCCGGTAGCCGACTCCCCGCACGCAACCCGATCGACATGAGCCGCACCGTCTCCGCGCGTGCCACGTACAGCAGATCGTCGCCATCGAGCACGCCCAACGAGCAGGACTCGTGCAACGTGTCGCGCAGTGCATCGAGCACCGGCTGTGCCGCTACCGACAGTGCCGCCGTGGACACATAGCCGCTGCCGATCCCTAACGCACGTGGCAGCAGCACATAACCGCGACCATGCACGCCGACATAGCCCAGCTTTTCCAGGGTGTACAACACCCGTCGCACCGCCGCGCGCGGGATGCCGGTGTCCACGCTGAGCTGGGCCATGCTGACATCGCGGCTGTGCTGAGCGAACGCGCTGAGCACCGCCAGACCACGCGCCAGCGAGGTCATGAAATTCGGATCGCCTGCGCAGTCGCCGATGCGGCGCATCAGTTCCGCTGGCAGCCCGTGCTCCGGCGTTGTCGCTGACGGGCGGGTACGTGGGCTGCGGCGCACACGCGGTGGAGCTGGAGAATCGGACATGAAAAAGGCAACGACGCGAAGGCGTTATCGCCGATGGTAGTGTCTGGATTGGGTAGCCTCAACATTCAACGGCAACGCTTGATGCCGAAAACGAGGAGCTTGTCCTGCCGCCCCTCGCCGAGCCGATTGCCGTCGAACAAGCGCAATACCATGGAAGTCCACCCGCCTGCGATTTGACCTGCCGTGGATAAAGCGCATATCAGCGGCTCCATGCGCGTGGCGCGATAAGCCGCATGATGGCCTCTCGTGTTGTCTTTCTGGGCGCAGCTACACGTCCAGCCGCACCACCAGCTTGCCGAAGTTGCCGCCATTGAGCATGTCGATGAATGCCTGTGGTGCGTTTTCCAGTCCATCCACCACGTGTTCGCGGTAGCGCACGCGGCCCTCGGCCAGCCAGGTACCCATTTCGCGCAGGAATTCCGGATAGAGCATGACGAAGTCGCCGACGATGAAACCGCGCACGGTCAGGCGTTGACGCAGGATCTGGTTCATCAGTGCCGGTAGCCGGTCCGGACCAGACAGTAATGCGCCATCGGCGTTGTAGGTGGCGATGGTGCCGCACACCGGGATTCGTGCGAAGTCGTTCAACAGCGGTAGCACCGCGTCGAATACATGGCCACCGACATTCTCGAAATACACGTCGATTCCGTTGGCGGCAGCGGTGCGCAACTGCGCGGCGAAATCCGCAGCGCGATGATCCAGGACTGTATCCATGCCCAATTCCTCGCGCAGATAACCGCATTTTTCTGCGCCCCCGGCGATGGCGATCACCTTCGCGCCGCGCAGCTTGGCGATCTGCGCCACGCTGGCGCCGACCGGGCCGGTGGCGGCGGCGACGACAACGGTTTCACCTGGCTGGGGTTTGCCGATCTCGTGCAGGCCGGCATACGCGGTGAAGCCGGGCATGCCGTAGACACCAAGCGCGGTGCTGGGTGGCAGCGGCGACTGCGGATCGAGCTTGCGCCGCAGGCTGTCGCCTTCGGCAACCAAGTGCGTCTGCCAACCGCCATTTTGCACCAGCACAAGATCGCCCGGAGCGAACCCAGGCGCATGCGATTGGACAACTTCGGCCACGGTGCTGCCGACCATCGTCTCGTCCAATTGCACTGGCGGCGCATACGACGGTGCCGCGCTCATGCGTCCACGCATGTAAGGGTCCAGCGATAGCCAGCGGTTGCGCAGCAACACCTGGCCGTGGCCTGGCGGCGCGAGCGGCACCTGCTCAAGGCGAAAATTTTCCGCACTCGGTGCGCCCTGCGGACGCGAGGCGAGCACGATGCGGGTGCTCAAGGGGGCCGCGCTCATGCGCTTTCCTCGCTGGCGGCGTTCAATTGTGCGATGTCCGTGGACGACAGTTGCACGCGTGCGGCGGCGAGCAGGTCTTGCAGTTGCGTCAGGCTGGTGGCACTGGCGATCGGTGCGGTGATGCTGGGGCGTGCGATCAACCAAGCCAGTGCCACCTGGGTTGGGGTGGCGGCATGCTTGCCGGCGAGGTCGTCGAGCGCCGCCAGGATGCGCAGGCCGCGTGCGTTGAGGTAGCGTGCGACCACGCTGGCGCCGCGCGCCTGGCTCTTGTCGGCGTCGGCGGCATTGCGATATTTGCCGCTGAGAAAACCACTGGCCAGTGCGTAGTAGCACAACACACCCAGCCCGTGCTCGTGCGCCAGTGGTTCCAGTGCGGCCTCGTAGCCGGCGCGGTCGTACAGGTTGTACTCCGGTTGCAGCGTCTCGTAGCGTGGCAGATGGTATCGCGCCGAGATTTGCAGCGCCTCGGCCAAACGTGCGGCGCTATAGTTAGATGCGCCGATTGCGCGCACTTTACCTTGCTCGATCAACCGCCCGAAGGCTGCCAGCGATGCTTCCAGCGGCACCGCATCGTCGTCGGCATGTGCCTGGTAGAGGTCGATGACGTCGGTCTGCAGACGTTGCAGGGAATCGTCCACTGCGGTGGCGATATTCTCGGCGGATAATCCTGGACGCTCGGCCCATTTGCCGACCTTGGTCGCGATCAGCACCTTGTCGCGCTTGCCACTGCGTTTCAGCCATTGGCCGATGATGCTTTCCGATTCGCCGCCGCGATTGCCCGGCGCCCAGGCCGAGTAAATGTCGGCGGTGTCGATCAGATTGAATCCGGCATCGACGAAGGCATCGAGCAGGGCGAACGACGTCTTGGTGTCGGCGCTCCAGCCGAACACGTTGCCGCCGAACGCAAGCGGTGCCGCATGTAGGCCGGAACGGCCGAGTTCGCGTGTGTGCCACATGGCGAAATCCTCCAGAGTGTGGACAGCGACAGGAGTGTCGTGGGTGCTTTCGGAGATGGGACAATCTTGGCAAGCATAACGTTCTGCCTGCGTGATCTGTGCGCGTTGCCGTCGGCGGTGACACGCATGCGTGCTAGGCTCGTGCGATCTTTCTGTGGATGCCTGTCATGACGCTTCGAACCTCGCTTGCCTGTGCCTGTACGCTGGCCGTTGCTGGCGCCCTGCTCACGCCCATGGCGCAAGCGCTCAAGCCCACTCACGGGGTGACATCGCCTGCAGCGGACGCGGCGCTGCGCGCGGCCATCGATGGTAGCTGGCGTGCTCCTGCCAACGTTGCGCGCGATGCGTATCGCCATCCCGACCAGACGCTGACGTTCTTCGGTATCAAGCCGACGCAGACAGTGATCGAAATCACTCCCGGTAGCGGCTGGTATGCGGAGATCCTGGCACCGTATCTACGCGAGCGCGGTCACTACATCGCTGCCGTGGTCGATCCGGCTGCGGTCCCGGAAGGGCGTCGCGACTATCAGCAGAAAGCGCGCAGCGGCCTGGAAGAGAAGTTCGCTGCCGCACCGGCGCAGTACGACCACGCCCACATCGTGGCGTATTCGCCGAGCGCTCCGGTGTTCGGCCCGCCAGGATCAGCGGACCTGGTGCTGACGTTCCGCAATGTGCACAACTGGCGCAAGGCCGGACAGGCCGAAGGCATGTTCAAGGCGTTCTACCAAGTGCTCAAACCCGGCGGCGTGCTCGGTGTGGTTGAACATCGCGCCAAGGCCGACCTGCCAGCCGACGACAAGAGCGGCTACGTGGGTCAGGCGCAGGTGATCGCGATGGCTGAGGCAGCGGGTTTCGCACTGGTCGGCAAGAGTGAGATCAACGCCAATCCGCGCGATACCAAGGACTATCCCAATGGCGTGTGGACGCTGCCGCCGAGCAACCAACACGATGCGGCCGATAATGCCAAGTATCAGGCCATCGGGGAGAGCGACCGGATGACCTTGAAATTCGTCAAGCGCTGATGCGGTCGTTGCACATGGCGGTATGCGCGCGTGGTGCATGCCCCGCGTCGCGCTGTGCGGCGCGGCTGTCGCGTGGTCCGCGGCGTCGATGCTGATTGCCTTCAACAAGCCGTTCAACGTGCTGTGCCAGTTCACCGACCGTAGCGAGCCGCGGCGGCGAACGCTGGCCGAATTCGGTTTGCCTGGCGATGTGTATGCAGCGGGACGGCTGGATTACGACAGCGAAGGCTTGTTGTTGCTGACCGACGACGGCGCGCTCGCGCATCGTCTCACCGACCCGCAGCACAAACAGCCCAAGACCTATTGGGTGCAGGTGGAAGGCGTACCGCAGCAGGAGCAACTGCAGCGCTTGGGCGATGGGGTGATGTTGAATGATGGCCCCACTGCGCCGGCCCAGGTCAGCGTGCTGGATGCTGCACCGGCGTTGTGGCCGCGCGACCCACCGGTGCGTTTCCGCAAGACTGTGCCCGATGCCTGGTTGCAGATCGTGCTGCGCGAGGGCCGCAACCGTCAGGTGCGGCGGATGACCGCTGCGGTTGGCTTGCCGACCCTGCGCCTGGTGCGTGTGGCGATAGGAGCGCACCGGCTCGATGGTCTGGCGTCGGGGAGTTGGCGCGCGCTGTAGACGCGGCAGTCGATGCTGTTTGACCTGATTGCGCATGGATCGCTCGCATCGCAGTGCGTCGGTGGCGGCAATGTGCCGCACGTCATCGAATATACCGCCTCGCTGCGCATTAGAGCATATCCTCTATCAAACAACGGAAATTCCATACACATGATCGGAATTTCCGTATAACCTGTGGGCTAACGTGTCGTCTTGATTGCGCGCCAGGCAATGACCATGGCTGGCTATGGCCTTGCCGATTCATCGGCAGGTCAGCCTGCTGGTGGCATCGGTCCATGACGTAAGATCGCAGACGTAGATGGGAAGCTAAGTCAAAACCAAAAGGAAAGGTCACGCGCGATGAGCCAGGACACCGACGATCACGAAGATCACAGCGACAATCCTTATCGCCCGCGCAAATTCAAGGTGCGCGATCTGTTGCACGATGCGCAATTACTGCGCGATATGGGGATTATCAATGCGCAGTTGTGCGCCCGGCTGGGCCCACTGCCACCTGGCGGATTGCCGGTGCAACCCAAACGCAAACCCGCGTCCTCGCCGTGTCTGCCTGCCGCTGCATCTGCGCCCATCGCCCCGAGGACGACCCGATGAAACTGCACCACCTTGCCGCCACCGCGATCATGTCGCTGGCCCTGACCGCTGCTGGGTGCTCCAAAGGCATCGATGTCGGCAATGAAGGTGCCACCGGGCACCTCAATCCACATCCAGTTAAACGCTACGAAGTGATTGCTACTTCACATGCACCGGGGCCGTGGGATTCGATCAAAGCGTATATCGAATACGACGTCATCAATGAAAAATGCGTGCCGATGATGTCGTCCGTTGGTGTGCGGAAAGTGCCTGGTACCGAGTTCGATGTTCACATGACACAGGTGGACGATCACACATGGAAGGGATATTTCTACCGCGACCCCTTGCTAGATGAGGATTATTTCAAGCTTGGCGTCTGCCATTGGGATGTCACCAGCGTGGGCGTTAGTGCGACTGGTCAAGGAGTAATTTTCAACTGGAGCGGCATGTTGAACCAGCTACTGCGAGAAAGTCAGGAGACGACCTATTTCAAGAAGAGTGCATACGGCGATCAGTCTCTTGTTCAATATGGCGCTCAGGAGCTCACGGCAGAAGACACTGAGGTGATTCAATATCCAGAGACTCATTTCTCAGTCACCATCGCTGTCAAGGAAGCCAGGCAATGAATGCTGCCGATCAAGCGTGAGCCGACGCGGCCAATGACTCTTAAGCCCGGACAAGGTCCTGGCCGAGCATCGTTTCAGCGAAGCGTCGCAACGCTGCGCGGACCACCAGAGTGCCTTCGAGCATTTCACCTGGGAGGTTGCTCACGAACGTGCCGAACGGTGGTGACTCTGGCGACTCCAGAGAATGTGCAAGCGCTCAAAGACGCGCACTACCTCGACGTCAGCCACGGCGCATCGTCCCCAATCCGCTGCCGGCCAAGCTTATGAGACCGTCACCCATCCAGGGCAGTGGTTCGGTCAGAGCGCGGCAGCCGCATCCACACCACATCCTGCCGTGGACAGGCAACAGGCGCAGCAACACCAAGCGCCGCATATGGTGCAGCCCCCACGCATGTACATGCACAACCTCCACAGCACACCCTCACCGAGCTCATAGGCAGGTCATGCAGTGGCGGCATCAGCCCCATGCAGTAAGATCGCAGGCGCAGTGGGGAGGCTTGCTCAAAATCAAAAGGAAAGGTCACGCGCGATGAGCCAGGACAGCGACGATCAAGACGATCACAGCGACAACCCCTATCGCCCGCGCAAACTCAAGGTGCGCGATCCGCTGCACGATCTGCAGCTCCTGCGCGATATGGCCATCATCAATGCGCGGGTGCGTGTCGAGCTGGGGCCACTGCCACCTAGTGGATTGCCGGTGCAACCCAAGCGTAAACCCACGCGGCCACCGCACCTGCCTGACGCCGCATCCGCGACCCATTCCCCCGAGGACGACCCGATGAAACTGCACCACCTTGCCGCCACCGCCATCATGCCGCTGGCCCTGACCGCTGCGGGTTGCTCCAAAGGCATCGATGTCGGCAATGACGGCGCTACCGGTCACCTCAATCCGCACCCGGTCAAACGCTACGAAGTGATTGCCACCTCACATGCGCCGGGGCCGTGGGATACGATTGAGGCATACATCGGGTATGACGTCATCAATGAGAAATGCGTGCCGATGATGCCGTTCGTTGGTGTGCGGCAGACGCCTAATACTGGACTCGATGTTCCCATGACACAGGTGGACGATCACACGTGGAAGGGGTATTTCTACCGCGACGCCTTGCTGGATGAGGACTACTTCAAGCTTGGTGTGTGCCACTGGGATGCAACCGGTGCTGGCATTTCGGCGATTGCCAAGGGGGTAAGGTTCAATTGGGGCGGTATGTTGGTGGAACTCCTGCATGACAGTCCAGAGACGAGCTATTTCAAGAAGAGTGTGTACGGGGACCTTTCTTTCGTTCCTTATGGTGCGCAGGACCTAGATCCTAGCGACCCTGAAGTGCTTAAACACCCTGATGCGTATTTCCCTGTCACCATCGCTGTCAAGGAAGTCAAGCCATGAATTCCTCCGATCAGGCACGCGCCGACGCTGCTATTAACTCCTATAGAAACCGTTTGCAGAGTGAAGTTGATAGCACAAAACGTATATATCTAGATGGTGATAAATATACCGTCTTTGGCTACGCAAACGATCCTATCAGTGGTTTTCATGCCACGGCTTACCGCAATAGAAAAACAAACGAAGTCATCATCGCCTACCGTGGTACCGACACGGATTTATTTACCGGCGAGACCAAGGCGGAAAAAGCAGGCCATGCGCTCACCACCCTCCAGGACATCGCCGTCGATGCCACGATGGTGCGCGACGCCGTCAATCCACAAAAGGCCGCCGCTGATGCGTTCACCGCACAGATGCTCGCCAAGGCTGCTGCACGAGGCATCCCAAAAGAACACGTGACCGTCGCCGGTCACTCCCTCGGCGGCGCACTGGCGCAGATCGAAGCGGCCAAATACGGCCTGGCCGGCTCAACCTACAACGCCTATGGCGCTAGGGGGCTGACCGATGGCACCCCGCAGCCCGGCTGCCACGTCACCAATTACCGCATGGCGAACGATGTGGTGAGCGCGGCCAGTCCTCACGTCGGCAGCATGGTGTCGTTGGCCAGTCATGACGATGTGCAGAGTCTGCGCGTTGGCCGTTATCTGGATGCGCCCGTCGGCGCACCGCCACCCAATGTGCTGATGGCAACGCGATGGGGGGACCACGGCGCTGCCCAGCACTTCGGCAGCCAAAGTCCCGACAACGTCCTGGCCCCGCAGCGGTTCAGTGAAGCGTCGCAGCGTTACGCGGACCACCAGAGTGCCTTCGAGCATTTCACCTGGGAGGTTGCTCACGAGCGTGCCGAACTGTCCCAGGCGTTGCGCCAACTACGCGCGCACCCTGACCAAACCCACCTGCCAGCGGATATCCAGCGGCAGGTGAACGAATACCTGGCGTTGAACTTCGACACGCCGCTGCGCGAGGGCATCGAACATCACGCATACGTACAGAGGAAAGCACNCATGCGGTACACGACATGGACGAGCGAATGGCCTCGGCGGCGCATCGGGCGGGCATTGCGGCTTTTCCCTTGAACCCCATGGGGGCGCTGACCGGTCTGGCGGCACGTTCGCGCAACACGGACAGCGCGCAAACCATGGGGATACCATCATCCATGCCTCCGGTGTCGCACTAACATGAAACCCACTCTGTCGTTGCTCGCCCTTTTCCTTAGCCTATCCGCAGGATGTTCTATGTCGCACGGTGATCCAAAGAATCCAAAGCACAACCCACATCCGGTCAAACGCTACGAGGTCATCGTCACGGCGGATGCGCCGGGGCCGTGGGACTCGGTGAAAGGCTACTTGGAATATAAAGTTTCAAATCAAGAATGCACCCCGGAAGATAAGTTCCTTGGCGTGCATGTCATGCCGCCAATCGTGGGGCAGGATTTCGAGATGACGCGCATCGATGAAAAGACCTGGAAGGGATATTTCTATCGAGACTTCATGCAGGATGAAGATTACTATGGTTTAGGTTATTGCCATTGGGAGCCTTCCAGTGTGGGCGCCTCATTTGTTGCAAAAGGCGTGGCATTTGGTGCTGGGTCAGTATTTGAGGATTTCTTGAAAAATGGCTCGCAGACAGACTATTTCAAGAAAATAGACTATGGCAATCCAGGCTCTGTGCGCTATGGCGCGCTTGGTTATTCATCAATAAATCCAGATTACGTCAAAAATCCTAATTCATTTTTCCCAATTGTCATGACAGTCAGGGAGATTGCGCCATGAGTTCTAAGGATCAAACACGAGCCGATGCGGCGATTGATGCCTATAATGATCTAAGGCAGAGTGGCGCTGGCAATAAAGTTAATTTCACCTATTTGGATGGGCGTCGGTACGAAATATTCGGTTACAAAAGTGATCCATCCACCGGGTTTCACGCGACTGCCTATCTCAATAGAGATACAAATGACATCATCATCGCCTATCGCGGTACCGATCCAGATCTGCTGCACCACACGCGCACCACCGTGTCGGATGCAATCGCCGACCTCACGATGGTGCGGGATCGAGTCAATCCGCAGAAGGCGGCTGCCGATAGCTTCACCCGGGAGATGCTCGACAAGGCGCAGCAGCAAGGCATTTCCAAAGACCACATCACCGTCTCCGGTCACTCCCTCGGCGGCGCACTGGCGCAGATCGAGGCGGCGGAGTTTGGTCTGCGCGGCGCCACGTTCAATGCCTACGGCGCGGTGAGCCTGAGCCACCACGTGCCGGAGGGCGGCAGGCAGGTGACCAATTACGTGATGGCCGGCGATCCGGTCAGCGCGGCCAGCCGCCATTACGGCATGGTGGTGATCTTGGCCAGCGCGGAGGATGTGCAATCGCTCCGGACAGGGGGTTATCTCGGCGCCAGCCCCGGCGCCGCGCCGCCCAATCCGTTGCGGGCGATGCGCCTGGGCGATCACAGCGGCACCCATTTCACTGGTCCACAGAGTGTGCTTGAGCCGGCTAGGCTGGCGCAGCACCAACAACAGTACGCGCACAACAAGGCCGCTTTCGATCAATTTCACCTGGACGTCCATCGGGACCGCGAGGCGTTGAGCGCGGCGCTTCAGCAAGTCACTGCGCAGGCGCTTCAGGCACGGGCGGAACATGCCTACGACGCGGCCAAGCACAGCGTTTCGCGCGACATCGACGCGGTCGAACACACCGCTGGGCAAGCCTACGACACGCTGACGCATCCGGGTCAGTTGTTCCAGCACAGCGCGCAAGCCGCGTCCATCTCTCCCACAGCGACGCACGCGGATACGTCCTCCTCTTCATCATCTGCTGCTGGGTCCGTGCCACCACCCGTCATGGACAGGCACACGTCGATGCAGGAAGACCACGCCGCCCAACAGCACCACGAACGCATACAACAGGCGCCGCAGCACGCGCCGCAACTGGCGCAAGCGCATTCGCAGACACATGCGCCGACGTCACATGACAACGCATTGGCTCCACAAAAACCAGCCAGCGTGGACATGCAGGAACAGGAGCGGATCGCGCAACTGCAGCAGCAGGAACAGCAAGCGCAGGCAGCACGCGAGCAGCAACACCGCCTCGCGCAGCAACACGCGCAGTTGCACCGCCAAGCCATGGATGCGCAGCAACACGAACGCGAACAGCGCCATAGCCAAGACACCCGTTCGCATCAACACGAACAGCGTCAGGCCGCCGAATCGATGTTGCATACCCCGCCAGTGGCGCACGCACCACAGCTCCCGCTGATGACGGCACATCCCCTGGAGCCTGGCGACCGCAGCGTCGCCGTGCAGTCCTTGCAACAACATTTGCAGAGCATCGGCGCCACTGACCACGATGGCAAGGCCATCCAGGACGACAAGGACTACGGCCCCCGCACCCAACAGGCGGTAGAGAATTTCCAGCGTTGGGCTGGCCGCGAGCCGACCGGCATCGCCGACCCAGGCACGCTCGAAGCACTGCACACGCATGCCCAGTTCGCCACGCGGCAGAAGACACAGGACCTCGCCACCGACCGCCATTTGGCAGGCCAAGCTAAGCCTGCTCCCTCCCATTTGACCGATGCCGTCGCCGAGCGCTCGAACCCGCCTCGTCCCGACCTCGCCACTGCGCAGCAGCAGGCAGCCCCAAAAGCGCTGGAACCCTACAGCAGCCCCAATTCCCCGCTGCACGCGCTCTACGCACAGACCAAAACCACCATGGAGGGCAGGGGCATCTCGGTGTCCGAGGAACGCATGCACCAGCTCGTCGGCAAGATGGCGCTCCAAGGAATGAACACAGGAGGGAAAAACGATTTCGTGGTCAAGGGCGATACGCTCTATGGCCGCAATCTCGATGTCCCTTATAACCACTTCATGCTGGACATGAGCGAACCTGCGCCATCGGTGCAGTCCACGCTTCAGCACGTGCAGACCCAATTGCAGACACAGGAGGCGGAATTGACGGCCATGCGGCAGCAACAGCAGCAACATCAATACGAGCACCCGTATGTTCGATAGCCAGACCGATGGCATGAGCGCCACAGCACGCGATACACACAGACAGGGAATTGTTCGATAAGCCAAAGACGGCTGAATGGCAGGAGCACGAGCAGGCGCGGATCGTGCAATTGCAGTAGGAACAGCAAGCGCAGGTGGCGCACGAGCAGCAGCATTACCTCGCGCAAGCAATACCACCAGTTCACCACCATGCCAAGGACGCGCGGCAATGCGAGCAGGAGCAGTGCGATAGCCAGGGCACCGGTTCCACACCCGCAGCAACAGCGCCAAGCCGAGTACCTGCGCGAAAACTACTCCCGCAGTCCATGCCAGGGCCACAGGCGCGTACCCGGTTGAACAACCCGATTGGTCTTGCTCCGCAGACCGTCACCTCCTCCATCGAAATGGCGCGGGTGTCGCTGAACATTCTCAGCAGCCCGATGCTGTGGGCGCGGCGATCAGTCGTAGGCAGACGTGGTGGATGACCGCGGAGGTCGTCGCGCGTTTTGTCAGCACTAGCCGTGCGCACAAAAACGCGATCCAGTGGTGTCGCCCGGTCGCGGCGTTGTGTCTGGCTGCGGCCGGGCGATGTCGCGACGCGACTGCTTATTGTTCGGTGGCGTCCTGTGCGGTCTTGCTACGGCGCACGCGGCGTGTGGCCGATGTGCTGCGGCCCGCACCGCTGTTGCTATTGCTGCGCTTGCTGGTCTCGATGCGCTGTGCCTTGCCCTCGATGGGCGCGGTTTTGTCGCGTTGGCGCTTGCGATAGAGGGCGTAACCGATCAGGCCCACGCCTACCGCTGCCGCCGCAATCGCTAATGCCGGATTGCGGCGCACTGCATTGCGTGCTGCCTTGCCGCCGGTCTTCACCGCGCCCAGCGCCGCGCCCGTTTTGATTGCGCCGATGGTCATACCCGAGTGCAACCACTTGTTCGCCTGCGGGCCGAGATGCTTGAGACTATCTCCGGCATGGCTGGCCAGGTCCAGAGCGCGGTCGGTGATGATGGTCAGCTTGCTCATGGGCGTTCCTACGTGCAGGAAGGAAGGGAGCTAGTGTCCCTCGCATAGCGTATACAGCACGTTAGCGCTGTAACCCCGATGCGGCTGCGCGCTGAAGATCGTTGCGCGCAAGCAACATGCGCTAGAAGCGGCGCAGGACGTGTCGTGCGTTGTTGTCGGGCGGGTGCGCTCAGCGCCGCCTTGGTTTTGTTAGCGACGCTAGGTGCCGCGCGGTTTGGCGCGGTGGCTGGCGGTGGCGGTCCAGGGGTCATCGGGCCACGGATGGCGTGGATAGCGGCCCTTCATTTCTTTCTTCACTTCCGGGTAGGTGTTGGACCAGAAGTTGCGCAGGTCTTGGGTGACTTGCAGTGGCCGTCCACCGGGCGAGAGCAGGTGCAGCACCAGTGGCACGCGGCCATCGGCGATGCGGGGGGTGTCGGTCAGTCCGAACAGTTCCTGCAGTTTGACCGCCAGTACCGGCGGTTGTGGTTGGCCGGCGTGGTCCAGCGCGTAGTCGATGCGCCGCTCCATGCCCGATGGCACCGCGATGCGCACGGGGGCGTGGCGGTCGATGGCTTGGCGTCGGTCCCACGGCAATCGTGTTTTCAATGCCTCTGCGAGTGCGTCCTCGCCGAGTGCGTCGAGCCGGGTCTTGCCGACGAAGGCCGGACGCAGCCAGTCCTCCAGGCTGTCCAGCAGCGCTGTATCGCGCAGATCCGGCAGGTCCAGTTCCGGCATCCATGTCCGCAGCCCGATCACGCGCGCACGCCATTGCCGCACGTCCTCGCTCCACGGCAATGCGTGCAGGCCCAGCTCGCGCACTGCTTCGGTCAGTGCGGTCGCCGCATGCGCCGGGTCGACGCGACCGGCAGGGCGGCTGTCGAGCACGATGCGGTCGAAGCGGCTTTCGCGCAGCGCGCTTAGCGCACGCCGTTCTGCATCCCAGCGCACCACGTCCTGTTGCACGAAGCGCTGCGGAAATTGCGCACGTAGGGCGTTCTCGTCCACTGGCGCGGCGCGCAGCAGCAAGGCGTCCTTGGCCTCGTGGCGTAGTTCGGTGGCGACCAGCCAGGGTTCCCCGCGCAGGTCGCTGTGTTCGAACAAGCGTGCGCTGCGCCCGTTGGCCAGCAGGTAGCGCAACGGATCATGCGGGTGACGCACGCCGATACGGTCGGGAAAGGCGTGGGCGAGCAGGTCGCCGAGCACGTGCGCGTCCACGCTCTCCGGCGCAACGGCAGTGTTACGTAAACGGCGCCGCCATTGCGCGGCGGCGGCATCGATTGCGGCCAGACCACCACGGTGGGCATCGTGCGGCACGCGTCCGCGACGGAATGCGGCCAGCGCGCGCCAACGCGCGGCCAGCGCATCGCCACCCTGGCGTAGCGGGTCGCGTGCCTCGATCAGCGCGGCTAGATCGCAGGCCAACGCTTGGGTGCGCGCATCCGTGGCCGCCAACAGCATCGCCGCCAGCCGTGGATGCGTGCCGAGTGCCAGCATGCGGCGGCCATCGGCGGTGATGAGCTGGTTTGCGTCGAGCGCGCCGAGCCGTTGCAGTAATTCGCGCGCGGCAGCGAGTGCGCCGGTCGGCGGTGGATCGACGAAGCGCAGGCCGTCGCTGCCCCAGGCGGCCAGTTCCAGCACCAGGCCGGCCAGTTCCACTTGCAGGATTTCCGCGCGCCGTTGTGCCTCCAGGCGCTGCGATTGTGGCCACAGCCGATACGCCCAGCCACTGGCAACGCGACCGGCGCGGCCAGCGCGCTGGTCGGCGGAAGCCTGCGCGATAGTCGTCACGTCCAGGCGCGAGAAACCGCTGTTGGGATCGTAATGCGGTTCGCGCGCCAGCCCCGCGTCGATCACCACGCGCACGCCGGGCAGGGTGACCGAGGATTCGGCCACGTTGGTCGCCAGCACCACGCGTCGCCGGCCATGCGGATCGGCTTGCAGAACCTTGCTCTGCTGCTCGACCGGCAACTCGCCGTGCAAGGGCAGTACCTCCACCCTGTTCGCTGCTGCCGCGTGGAGCGCAGGGGGCGCGGTGTCGTGTGCTGACGGACAAGCGCCTGGATGTGTCGCGCCGGCGTCCGCGCTGTTGCCCGTTGCAATCCCACCCGCTTCCAGCGCCGCGTGTACCCGCGCGATCTCGCGTTGCCCTGGCAGGAATACCAGCACATCGCCGGGATGCTGCTGCAGCGCGTGGTCGATGGCGCGGCGCGTTTGTGCTTCCAGCGATTCCTCGCGTCGTGCCGGGAAATGCGCGATCTCCACCGGGAAACTGCGCCCGGCGCTGGACAGTCGCGGCGCGTCGAGGAATTGCGCCAGGCGTTCGCCGTCCAGTGTCGCCGACATCACCACGATGCGCAGGTCCTCGCGCACTTGTGCCTGCACGTCCAGCGCCAACGCCAGGCCCAAGTCCGCAGCCAGGTGGCGCTCGTGGAATTCGTCGAACAGCAGCGCGCCGATGCCCTCGAGCAGCGGATCGTCCTGCAGCATGCGGGTCAGGATGCCCTCGGTGACGACCTCGATGCGGGTGCGTGCGGAGATCTTGTTCTCGAAGCGGATGCGGTAGCCCACGGTCTCGCCGGGGGCCTCGCCGCGCTGTTGGGCCATGAACGTGGCGGCGCTGCGCGCGGCGACCCGGCGCGGTTCCAACATCACGATACGACGGCCCTGTAGCCACGGCGCGTCCAGCAAGGCCGGCGGCACCTGGGTGGTCTTGCCGGCGCCGGGTGGGGCTTCCAGCACCAGGCGCGGGTGGGCGGCGAGGCTGTCGCGGATCTGCGGCAGGAGTGGATCGATCGGAAACACGGTGGACGTCATCGGCCAAGGATACGGGGCGGGCGCGTCGCTGTAGAGCGGCAGTGCCGGTCTGGCCCGTACAATCGTTCGCTTTCCTGGCTGCTCTTGCGCGTATCCGCATGACCTTGATCGATATCGGCGCCAATCTTACTCATGACTCCTTCGACCGCGACCGCGACGCGGTGCTGCAACGTGCCCGCGCCGCTGGTGTCGCGCAGATGGTGGTCACTGGCGCCAGCCGCGAACACTCGCCGCTGGCCTTGCAACTCGCGCAGCAGCATCCCGGCCTGCTCTACGCCACTGCCGGCGTGCACCCGCACCACGCGCTGGAATACACCGCAGAGTGCGATGCCGAGCTACGCGCGCTGCATACCCATGCCGAGGTAGTGGCGGTGGGTGAATGCGGCTTAGATTATTTCCGCGATTTCTCTCCACGCCCGGCGCAGCACCGCGCTTTCGAGCGGCAACTGCAACTGGCCGCCGACATCGGCAAGCCGCTGTTCCTGCATCAACGCGATGCGCATGCCGATTTCCTGGCGTTGATGCGGCAGTTCGATGGCAAGCTCGGTCCGGCGGTGGTGCACTGCTTCACCGGCACGCGCGAGGAATTGTTCGATTATCTTGACCGCGATTGGTACATCGGTATCACCGGCTGGCTGTGCGACGAGCGCCGTGGCGCGCACTTGCGCGAATTGGTCAGGCACATTCCCGCTGCACGGTTGATGATCGAAACCGATGCGCCCTACCTGCTGCCGCGCACGCTCAAGCCGACACCGAAGGACCGACGCAACGAGCCGGCGTTTCTGGCACATATCGTCGAGGAGTTGGCGCGCGACCGTGGCGAGGACGTGGCGACCACCGCGATGACCAGTACCGCAGCGTCGCGGGCGTTTTTCCGTTTGCCTGGCGTGGCGTGAGTCGCCCTGTGGGGCGCAACGGGATTTCCAATTCCCGCCCTTGTGCAGGCTGGCAGTTGTAGGAGCGGCGGGTACCTAGGATGGTTGCATGCGCCGTGCTGACGTTCGGATGCGATTGGCTGGCAACGCCAGTGCAACGCAGCGTCTAGGGTGCAGATAGGGTGGTCTGATACGCCTGTAGATGGCAGTAAGCGGCCATCAGCAGTGGCGCAGCGTGACCGGCGTTGCGAGCACGCACCAACATATCGCCGACGATGTGCTGTGCTTCCACTTGGTGTCCTGCTTCCAGATCGCGCAGCATCGAGGCTTTCATCGGCGAGCCGGGCCGGGTCAACAAGTGCAGTGCGTTGGCCTGCGCCGCGTCGGGGATCGGCTCGCCGGCGGTGTCGGCGACGGCCACGCACTCGGCATACAGCCCGCATAGCAGTGCCACGCCGTCATCGCTGGCGACGATCGCCCCGATCGGTGCGCGCATCAGGCAGGTCGCTGCGGCGAGTGCGGTCAGGAACGTGTACTTGATCCATTGTTCCTGTGCGATCCGTGGTGTGGCCAGGTGATCCAGTCCGGCCTGCGTGCAGGCGGCGGCGAAGGCGCGCACACGCGGGCTGTCGCTGCCGCGTCCATCGCGCTCGCCGAAGGTGAGCGATGCTGGTTTGGCCAGATGCTGTACCGTGCCATCGCGGTCGAGCACGGCATTGATGAAGCACAGTCCACCCAGCACATGTTCGGCGCCGAAGCGGGCGTCCAGCAGTGGGTAGTGGCGCAGGCCATTGAGGATCGGCAGCACGCAGGTATCCGGGTGCAGCGCTGGAGCGACTGCCTCCAGTGCGCTGTCCAGGTCGTAGGCTTTGCAACTGAGCAACAGCAGATCGAACGGCTGCGCATCGGCAACCGACACCAACGTGTCGGCGGTGAGCGTGGTCACCGCGATCGTCGCGTCGCCATGCGGGCTGCGGATGCGCAAACCGTCGCCGCGCAACTGCGCCGCACGCGCTGGCCGCACCAAGAAGCTGACATCGACGCCCGCTTGTGCGAGGCGTCCACCAAAGTAACCGCCGGTCGCGCCGGCGCCGAGGATCAGGATGCGCATGCGGTCTTGTTCGCCACTGTCAGCTACGCAACCCGACCCCGCGCCGCAGCAGCCACAGCGCCAGTGCCGCCAGCGCCGCGACGAAGCCCAGCATCAGCGTATAGGCCACCCACAGTGGCACGTCGCTGGTGCCAAGCAGTCCATAGCGGAAGGCGTTGACCATGTAGAAAATCGGGTTGGCGTGGGTGGCGGCCTCGGCCCAGCCCGGCAGCAGCTTGGTCGAGTAGAACACGCCGCCAAGGTAGGTCATGGGAGTCAGGATGAAGGTCGGGACGATTGCCACGTCGTCGAATTTCTTCGCGTACACCGCGTTGATGAAGCCGGCCAGGGAGAAGATGGTCGCGCCGAGCAGGAATGTGCTCAATGTCACCAGCGGATTCGGAATGTGTAGCTGCGTGAAGCACATGGCGATAATCAGCACGATGACCCCGACCATCAGCCCGCGCAGGACCGCACCAGCGACGTAGCCCCACAAGATCACCCAGTTGGGCATCGGGCTGACCAGTAATTCCTCGACATGGCGACCGAACTTGGCACCGAAGAACGAGGAACTGATATTGCCGTAACTGTTCTGGATCACGCTCATCATCACCAGGCCGGGCACGATGAATTGCATGTAGCTGTAGCCGCCCATCTCGCCGATGCGCGAACCGATCAAACCACCGAAGATCATGAAGTACAGGGTCATGGTGATCGCCGGTGGCACCAGGGTCTGGCCCCAGATGCGCAGAATGCGCTTGACCTCGCGGCGCACGATGGTCAGCAGGGCGACCCAGTTGCGTTGCGCGGGGGTGGGATCGGAGAAGTGTTGCGGGGATGCGGGAGGCGTGGTCATGGTCGTCGCCGTGTGGTTAGGGGGAGGCGGGCGGTTGCGGCGCGGCGGTATTGCCCGATCCGGTGTTGCGGTGTTCGCCGGTGAGGCGGACGAACAGTTCTTCCAGACGGTTGCTCTTGGTGCGCATGGATCGCACGCGGATACCAGCATCGCCGAGTGTGGCGAACACCCGGTTGAGGTCCATCGCGCGTGGCATGTCCAGGTCCAGGGTGTGCGCGTCCTGCGCCAACAGGGTGGTGCCTTCGATGCTCGGCAACTGCGCCGGCAATTGGCCATCGATATCCAGCAGGAAACCTTCCACGTCCAGTTTGGCCAGCAATGCGCGCATCGGGCCTTGTTCGACGATGTGGCCGCGGTCGATGATCGCCAGGTTGCGGCACAGATTTTCCGCTTCCTCCAGGTAATGCGTGGTCAGGATGATGGTGGTGCCCGCCGCATTGATCTCGCGTAAAACGCGCCACATGTCGCGGCGGATTTCGATGTCCACGCCAGCGGTGGGTTCATCGAGGATCAGCAGGCGTGGTCGGGTCATCATCGCGCGGGCGATCATCAGGCGTCGCTTCATGCCGCCGGACAGCGTGCGGCTCATCACCTGCGCTTTTTCCCACAGGTGCGCGCGGCGCAGTTCGGTCTCGGCCAGTTGTTCGGCCTCGGCGCGCGGCATGCCGTAGAAACCGGCGTAGTTGACCAGGATGTCGAATGGTTTTTCGAACAGGTTGAAGTTGATTTCCTGCGGCACCAGGCCGATCAGGCGCATTGCGGCGCTGCGCTGGGTACTCAGGTCGGTGCCGAACACCTCGACCTGACCGGCGCTGAGGTTGACCAGCGAGCTGATGATGCCGATCAGGGTGGATTTGCCGGCGCCGTTGGGGCCAAGCAGGGCGAAAAAGTCGCCAGGCATCACGTCCAGCGACACGCCGCGCAATGCTTGCACGCCGTTGTCGTAGGTCTTGCGCAGGTCGCGTACCCGAAGTGCGGGCGTGGGGGAATGCGAGGGCATGGGGGATGGGGGAGTCAAAGTAGGCCTTCGCGCCGCGTCGACGGCGCTGGAGAAGTGCAGCGGCTATTATAGAAGACCGCGTGGCGTCGCCCACGGCCATAGACTGTTGCAACGACGTGCCTGCCCAATTCCCGCTGAAGTTGGTCGATCGCCGCATGCTGGCGCCATCCGTCGGCCATTACCGTTTCGTTCGCGACGACGGAGAGCCGTTGCCGTTCCTGCCTGGCCAATTTGTGCAGGTGCATTTTCAGTATGCCGACGGCACCGCCACCAAGCGCAGCTATTCTCTGGCCACTCGCCACGACCCGGCGCAGGCCGCCGATGCGACGGTGGAGATCGCGGTGAGCTTTGTCGCTGGCGGCGCGGCCACTGCCTTGTTCGAGGCGCTGGAAATCGGAGGTCAGGTGGTGGCGAGCGGCCCCTTTGGACGTTTCTGTTTGCAGCCGGAGGAGACCAACCGCCGTTACCTGCTGATCGCCACCGGTACCGGCGTCACGCCGTATCGCTCGATGCTGCCGTTGCTGGAGAAGGCGATGGCCGAACGCGGCGTGGAGGTGGTGCTGCTGCTGGGCGCACGGACACCGGACGAATTGCTGTATGGCGATGAGTTCCGTGCCTTTGCCGACGCGCATCCGCGTTTCCGCTTCGTGCCGTGTTTTTCGCGCGAATTGCCGCAAGCGCCGCATGCCGATGTACGCCATGGGTATGTACAGCAATGGTTGCCGGAATTTGCACCGCAGGCCGAGGGCGATATTGCGTATCTATGCGGCAACCCGAACATGGTCGATGCCTGCTTCGAGGCGTTGAAGGACGCTGGCCTGCCGGTGCAGCACATTCGCCGCGAGAAGTACGTCAGCAGTAAGTAGCGTTTGTCTACGCGTGCGGTTTGTCAGTGCGCCTGGGTGTTTCCTCTGGCACGCCGCATACGCGCCTCATTCAAGCAATGTTTCCCTGTTGTAAAGGAAGCTTGACATGAAGAATTTCGGCGTGCATTCTCCTGTCAAGTTCGCTTGACAGGAGGGCGTATGCGGAATACGACGATGGGCCATGGTGGCGGTGGCGTCCAATGGTGCGTGACGATGGTCGGGGGTGAGCAGTGAGCGGGTGCAAGCGCAATGCAATTGCGGCGTTGTGCCTGAGCGTGGTGTTCCTAATGGCTGCCGTTTGGTTGCCGTTTCACGGTGATGTGCATTTACGTAGGCGGTGCTTTAGCGCCAGCATCGTGTGTTTGGTTCTGGCGCTGCTTTCGTGGTGGTCGCCGGCCAGCCTGCTTGATAGCGCGTTGCCGTCACTGGCGCGGCGCTACTACCGCGAATTCTTTCCACCGATGCTGGCTTACGTGTTGGTGATGCTGGGCTGGAAGCGTTTGCTTGGCGGCGTCGATAGCCTCTGGTTACGTATGGTGATCGCGTTACTGCCTGCGTTGCTGCTGCTGTTGGTGATCCGTGCGGTAGCACGTTTCGTGCGCGACTCCGACGAAATGCAGCGGCGCATCGAACTGGAATCAATCGCTCTCGCTGCCGGCTTGCTCTGTGCTGGGTACATGACGGCAGGTTTTCTACAGGCCGCCGACATGATCACGCTGCCGGCGTCGGAGGTGATGCTGTGGGTATTTCCTGCGCTGTGCATCGCTTACGGGATGATCAAGATCGTGAACGCGCGCCGCTATCAATGAATAACCGGATCCGCGAGCTACGCGAGACGCGTGGCTGGTCGCAAGGCGAACTGGGCGAGCGTCTGGGCGTGTCGCGGCAGACCATCAATGCACTGGAAACCGGCAAGTACGACCCGAGCTTGCCGCTGGCATTTCGCATCGCGCGGCTGTTCGGGCACCGCATCGAGGACATGTTTCTTTACGAGGATCCTGCGTGACCCCACATGCATCTACTAACAACGACGTGGTGCCCTGGCATGGCATCCTGCGTGGCATGACTTCAAGGATGCGCCCCATGCGATACCGTTCGATGCCGTTGGCGATCATGGCGGCCACCCTTTTGCTGGCCGCTTGCCAGGCCAATCCGGTGCCGGCAGCGCAGACGCCGGGACGCAGCTACGGCATGCTGCGCTTCCATCCTTGCACATTGACCAGTCCGCTTGCGGCCAACAACGTCGAGGCGCAGTGCACGCGCATGCCGGTGGCGGAGAATCCGGCCGCACCGAACGGGCGCAAGATCGCGCTCAACATCGCCTGGTTGCCGGTGACCGGTCAGGGCAGCAGCGACCCTGACCCGGTGTTCTTCCTGGCCGGCGGCCCGGGTCAGGCTGCCACCCAGGTCGCCAGTATTGTCGATCTGGCATTGCACGAAACGCGTAGGCGCCGCGATGTGTTCCTGATCGATCAGCGCGGCACCGGGCAGTCCAATCCGTTGACCTGCCTTGGCGCGGACGGCAAGACCTTGCCGCCGGCCGACTCGGTGCGCGCGCCCAGCCCTGCAGAAGTGCTCGATTACGCCAGGCGTTGCGCGCAATCGCTCAAGGGGCACGCCGACCCGCGCCACTACACCACCACTCAGGCGATTGCCGACCTGGATGCGGTGCGCACAGCGCTGGGCGTGGACAAGATCAATCTCATCGGGGGCTCCTATGGCACCCGTGTCGCTCAGCAGTACGCGCGTGGCTATGCGGCGCATGTGCGCAGCGTGGTACTCGATGGCGTGGTGCCGAATGATCTGGTGGTCGGCGGCGAATTCGCCACGACCTTCGAAGATGCGATCACCCTGCAGGCGCAGCAGTGCAAGGCCACGCCGGCGTGCGCCAAACGCTTCCCGGTCGATACGCGCATGCAGTTGCGCACGGTGGTGGAGCGGCTGCGGCAGACGCCGGTGGCGGTGGATTATCGCGACCCGGCCAGTGGTCAGAGTACGCACGATCAGGTCACTGCCGATACCGTCACCAACCTGGCGTTTTCCTTTTCCTATGCGCCGCAAACCTCCGCGTTGCTGCCGTTGACCCTGGACGAGGCCGCCCATGGTCGCTATGCGCCGTTGATGTCCCTGGCACGGATGATGGACTTGCAGATGCAGGATCAAATGAACCGTGGCATGCAGTGGTCGGTGATCTGCGCCGAAGACGCCGACCGTTACCGCGCACCGGCACGGCACGACACCCTGCTCGGGCCGGAGGTGGCGCGGATGTTTTTCGCCGCCTGCCCGGCCTGGCCGACGGGCACCCGCCCCGCCGATTTCACCGCGCCGTTGAACTCCAACCTGCCGGTGTTGCTGACCTCGGGCGAACTAGATCCGGTGACCCCGCCGCGCTATGCCGAGCGCGTGCTGCGCGATCTGCCCAACGGCCGCCATCTGCTGCTGCGCGGACAGGGGCACGGCACCATGACCTTGGGGTGCATGCCCAAGTTATTGGGTCGGTTCTTCGAAACCGCCGATGCCAAGCACCTCGATGCCAGTTGCCTGGATGCGATGCGCGGCGTGCCTGCCTTCACTTCATTCAATGGATGGGAACCATGAGCTGCGCATCGTTAGACCGGGAGAGTTGCGCATGATTCTTGTCGACAACGTGCATAAGGCATTCAAGACCAAGGCCGGTCGCGTGCAGGCGGTGCGGGGGGTCAGCTTCGAGGCCGCAGATGGCCAGATCACCGGCTTGCTCGGTCCCAATGGCGCCGGCAAGACCACCACTTTGCGCATGCTCTATACGCTGATGGCCCCCGACCAGGGCCAGGTGCGCGTGGATGGCATCGACGTCGCCGAAGATCCGTTGGCGGTGCGGCGTGCGCTGGGCGTGCTGCCAGACGCACGCGGCGTGTACAAGCGTTTGACCGCGCGCGAGAACATCGCCTACTTCGGCGAACTGCACGGTTTGTCGGCGGCGCGGATTGCCGAGCGCACCCAGTTGTTGTCGGCGGCGCTGGACATGGACGATATCCTCGACCGGCAGACCGAAGGCTTCAGCCAGGGCCAGCGCACCAAGACCGCGATTGCGCGCGCGCTGGTCCACGATCCGCGCAATGTGATCCTCGACGAACCTACCAACGGCCTGGACGTTATGACGACCCGTGCGCTGCGCGGTTTCCTGCGCGGACTGCGCGCGCAAGGACGCTGCGTGATCTTTTCCAGCCACATCATGCAGGAGGTGGCGGCGCTGTGCGATCGCATCGTCATCGTCGCCAACGGCACGGTGGTGGCCGCGGGCACCGCTGAGGAGCTGCGTGCGCTGACCGGCGAAGACAATCTGGAAGACGCCTTCGTCAAGGCGATTGGCAGCGACGAGGGGTTACACGCATGAGCCTGCTCCACACTGTATTCACCGTGATGCGCAAGGAACTGCGCGACCTCTCGCGTGATCGCCGCACTCTGGCGCTGGCGTTGTTGGTCGGCCCGCTGCTCTATCCGGCGCTGATTTTGGGAATGGGCGCGTTGGCCGAGAGCCGGGTCCGCACCCAGATCGACAAACCGCTGGACATTCCGGTCATCGGCCGTGAGCGCGCGCCGAATTTGGTGGCGTTTCTCGCCATGCAGGGATTGAATGCGGTTCCACCCCCGAAGGACTTGAGCGCAGCGATCCGCAGTCAAACCGTGGACCTGGCGTTGAAGATCGACGAGGACTACCCGAACGCCTGGCACCAGGGACACCCGGCGCTGGTGGAGATCATCAAGGACAGCACCCGCCGCGATGCCGATATCCCGACTACCCGGGTGCAGGCGGCGCTTAGCATGTACAGCCAGCAGGTCGGCGCGCTGCGGCTGATGGCGCGCGGGATCGATGCGCAGGTCGCGCGACCGCTGGACGTGGCTGTCCAGGATCTGGCCACGCCCGAAGCCAAGGGTGCGGCATTGCTGGCGATGCTGCTGCCGGTGCTGCTGACCATCACCTCGTTCATCGGTGGTGCTCACTTGATTCTCGACGCCACCGCTGGCGAGCGCGAGCGACAGTCGCTGGAGCCGTTGCTGGCCACGCCGGCCTCGCGCAGCGCCATCGTCAGCGGCAAGATCGCCGCTGCCTGCCTGGTCGGTTTGGTCTCGCTGCTGCTGACCCTGCTCGCGTTCAAGCTCAGCGCGCAAGTCGCCAGTGGCATCGGCCAGCAACTCAACGTTAGTGTCGTGGCGATGTTGCAGATGCTGTTCGTGCTGTTGCCGATGTTGTTCATCGGGACCTCGCTGCTGACCGTGCTGGCCGCAGCGGCCAAGAGCATGAAGGAGGCGCAGAGCCACATGGCCTGGCTGATGCTGCTGCCGATGCTGCCCGGTTACGCGCTGATGGTGTATCCGCTGAAAACCATGCCATGGCAGTTCGCGGTGCCGTTTCTGGCGCAGAACCAGATGCTGCTGAAGATCATCCGCCGCGAGCCGATCGACCCGCAGATCTGGGCGGTCTATCTGATCGCCGGTTTCGGCTTGGCCGCACTGTTATGGTTGGCTGCGGTGCGCCGTTACCGCCAGGAGCAGTTGGCGATTGCCGGATAGCAACGGCTGGGCGGATGCGGCCTGCCTGCTGAGGTGCTGCGTGCCTTGGGCGCGGTCGTGCGCTCTCCATGCCTTGGCGTCGTTGGCGGCTGTGCTCGGCATCGCTTGTGTGAGCACGACTCGATGGCGCGTCGCGTTGGCTTGGAGTGGCGAACAAAACCTCGCCAGTCGCTATCGGCTGGGGGCGGACAGTGCGCAGGAACCGCCGTGTATACGGGGCCGAGCACTGCCCGCGCACGTCCGGCGGTGATGCCGTTCTTACTCTTAACCGCCGGGGTTGAAGGCCAGTGTGCGTCGCGTGGTGATCGGTGCGCTGACCGGCTCGAAGCGCCAGCGCTTGGTCGCGCTCAACGCCTCGTGGTCGAACACATGCCCCGGGGTGGAACGCAACACGCGCGCGTTGGTGACCGCGCCGTCGGTGCCGACGGTAATCTCCACCAACACTTCGCCGGCGATGGCCGAGCGCAGTGCTTCTGGCGGATAACGAGGTGCCGGAGTACTGATCGGACGCAACGCCTGCACGCTGGCTGTGGATGCTGCGGGCGTCGGCGCTGGAGCCGGCGTCGCGGCTCGTTGCTGCGCGGCCGGTTGCGGCGCGGCAGCCGTTGTGCTGGGCGCGAGCTGGGGTGGTGTTTCCTGGCGCGCGCTTTCGCGGCGTGCGGCCTCCTGTTGCGCGGCCATCTGTTGCGAGGCCTGTGCCTGGCTGGTTTGCGGTTGCGCCTGTTTCTGTTGCTCGCTGGCCAGTTTGGTTTTCTGTTCGGCCGCTTTCTTGGCTTTTACGGCTTCTTCCTGGCTACGCTGTGCCACGGTCTGCATGCCTTTGCTCACGCCCTGCTTGAGCCGTGGCAAGGCCGGTGCCTGGCTGTCTATCTTCTCGATCAAACCGATCAGGCGCTGGGCTTCCGGGAAATCCTCGCGGTTGATGCTCTGTTCGGCGGCGATCAAGGTGTACGGCATGAGATCGGTCAGCGCGCTCTTCACCCCGGCATCGTCCGGCTGCTTGTCGCGTAGCCCCAAGTAGTATTCCACGGCATTGTTGCCGGCAGGCGTATACATGCGGTTCTGGCGTAGCGCCTCGCTGGCCGAAGCGCGCAATTGCTCGGTGTCCATCGATTGCACGTTGCCCGAGGCCGCGGGCGTCGTCGGCACACTTGCTGCGGCGCTGGCCGGTGTGGCGTCGGGCGCGGCCTTTTCTTGTTTGGAACACGCAGCTAGCGTGGCCAGCAGCAGGGTCGCGACGATGTGGCGCGTCCTGGCGAATGTAGTGTCGTGCGGCATGCTTTTTTCTGATCCCCGGTGATGACGATGTCGCGATGCGGATAGTGTTGCTGGCGTATTTGCGACGGCATCCCCGTTCCCCTTGCCGTCAGCGCACTGCGTGAGTCAATCTAGCATCCGTTGGTATTGCATGCGTGCCAGTCCTCGTCGGATGGAGGAAAAAGCGTGACCCTGGGCACGCTGGTCAGTGCGTTGGTTTCGCTGGCGAGGCCATCAGCCGGTCGGTCCAGGCGATGCCGATCGCCGATAGGATAAAGATGCCATGGATGATGGTCTGCCACAGAACTCCGTCGTGGGTCAGTGTCGCGCAGCTTTTCAGATCCACTGTCGCCGCGGCGCTCGCCAATTGGTCCGGTGAACACAGCGGCATACCGCCGAGCGCGCCGACGGCGATGAAGGTCTTGAGCAGGTGGATCGAGGAGATGCCGATGATCGACAGCGCGAGCTTCACTTTCAGCACGCTGGCGTTGACGTGGCTCAGCCATTCCGGCTGGTCGGGATGGCCTTCCAGGCGCAGCCGCGAGACAAAGGTTTCGTAGCCGCCGACGATCACCATCACCAGCAGGTTGGAGATCATCACCACATCAATCAGGCCAAGCACGATCAGCATGATTTGCTGCTCGCTCAGGTCCGGCGCTTCGTGGATCAGGTGCCATAGTTCTTTGCCGAAAAGAAAAACGTACACGCCCTGGGCCACGATCAATCCCAGGTAGAGCGGCAATTGCAGCCAGCGCGAGGCGAAGATCAGGCTGGATAGTGGAGTCAGGCTAGGGTGCGGGCGCTGGAGCGTCATGGGTCGGAATGTCGCATTGCGTCAAACAGCCAGGGTACCCGCCCTGCGGCAATGCTGCCAAGCGCAGGCGGCCGTTACACTGCGAGTTCCTCGAAAGGACAGGACTGAGCTCATGATCGATCTGTATTACTGGCCGACGCCCAACGGGCACAAGATCACCCTGTTGCTTGAGGAGGCTGGGCTCGATTACACGCTCAAGCCGGTCAACATCGGCGCTGGCGAGCAGTTCCAACCGGCGTTTCTGGCGATCTCGCCGAACAACAAGATACCGGCCATCGTCGATCACGCGCCGGCCGATGGCGGTGCGCCGCAGCATGTGTTCGAGTCCGGCGCGATCTTGCTGTATCTGGCCGAGAAGACCGGCCGTTTTCTGCCGAGCGATCCGCGTCAACGCAGCGTCGCGCTGGAATGGTTGTTCTGGCAGATGGCCGGTCTCGGCCCGATGACCGGGCAGATGGGCCATTTCAACGTCTATGCGCCGGAAAAGATCGGCTATGCGATCGAGCGCTATGGCAACGAGGTACGCCGTCTGCACGGCGTGCTCGACACGCGTCTGGCGCACAGCGCGTATCTGGCCGGCGAGGAGTACGGCATTGCCGACATGGCGAGCTATCCGTGGATCGAGGTGTACAACGGCTTGATGCCGGACTATGCCGCGTTCCCGCACCTGCAACGTTGGCACGATGCGATTGCCGCGCGTCCGGCCACACAGCGCGCCTATGCGTTGAAGCAGCGGGTCAATCCGAACGCCGGCAAGCCGCTGAGCGAGGCCGAGCGCAAGCACTTGTTCGGCCAGCGCTGAGCCGTCGCGCTTCTCAAATACGCTGCGCACGCGCATCATTCTTGCGCTTGCTGCTCCCTCAGGAACCTTCATGCGCTCTCTGTTCGCCGCCCTCGCCCTCGTGCTTGCCATGTCTGTCGTCCCCGCACATGCTGAAAAACTGACCCTGGAGGCCATCACCGGCAGCAAGCCGTTGTCCGGGCCAACGCTGATGAAGCCCAAAGTGGCGCCGGATGGCTCGCGGGTGACCTTCCTGCGCGGCAAGGACAGCAACCGCAACCAGCTTGACCTGTGGGAGTACGACATCGCCAGCGGCCAGACCCGCCTGCTGGTCGATTCCAAGCTGGTGCTACCCGGCACCGAGACCCTGAGCGACGAAGAAAAAGCGCGGCGCGAACGCCAGCGCATCGCGGCCTACACCGGCATCGTCGAGTATCAGTGGGCACCGGACGCGCACGCGCTGCTGTTCCCGCTGGGCGGCGAACTGTATCTGTACGACTTGTCCAAGACAGGCAGCGCGGCGGTGCGCAAGCTGACCCATGGCGAAGGTTTCGCCACCGATCCGAAGATTTCGCCCAAGGGCGGCTACGTGAGCTTCGTGCGTGGACGCAATCTGTGGGTGATCGATCTGGCTAGCGGCCAGCAATCTGCGCTGACCCACGACGGCAGTGAGATCATCGGCAATGGTGTGGCCGAGTTCGTCGCCGACGAGGAAATGGATCGCCACACCGGCTACTGGTGGGCGCCGGACGACTCGGCGATCGCCTTCGCGCGTATCGACGAAACCGATGTGCCGGTGCAGAAGCGTCAGGAGGTCTACGCCGACCACAGCGATGTGGTGGAACAGCGCTATCCGCAGGCCGGGCAGCCCAACGTCAAGATCACGCTGGGTGTGATCGCGCCGCGCGCGGGCGCGCAGCCGCAGTGGATCGACCTGGGCAAGAACCCGGATATTTATCTAGCACGGGTGGATTGGCGCGATCCGCAACGGCTGACCTTCCAGCGCCAGTCGCGCGACCAGAAACGCCTGGAATTGATCGAAGCCACGCTGGCCAACGGCAAGCAGCGCGTATTGGTCACCGAGACCAGCAAGACCTGGGTGCCGCTCACCAACGACCTGCATTTTCTCAAGGACGGGCGCTTCGTCTGGGGCTCCGAGCGCAGTGGTTACGAACATTTGTACCTGGCCTCGGCAGATGGCCGCAGCTTGCATCCCTTGACGCAAGGCGAATGGGTCGTGGACGCCTTGCTCGCCGTGGACGAGAACGCCGGCAAGGTCTATTTCTCGGCCACCAAGGAATCGCCGACTCAAGCCAATATCTATGTGGTGCCGTTGGCTGGCGGCGCGATCGAGAGGCTGTCGCAGCCCGATGGCATCCATACGGCCAGCTTCGCCACCAACGCCAGTGTCTACGTCGATCGTTGGTCCAACACCACCACGCCGCCGCAGATCGCGCTGTTTCGCGCCAATGGCGAAAAAATCGCCACGCTCCTAGTCAACGATTTGGCCGATCCACAGCATCCCTATGCCAAGTACCGCGACGCGCGGCGCCCGGTCGAGTTCGGCAGCATGACCGCGGCCGATGGCAAGACGTTATTGCACTACCGGCTGATCAAGCCGTCTGGTTTCGACCCGAGCAAGCGCTACCCGGTGATGGTCCACGTCTACGGCGGCCCGGCGACGCAGACCGTGCTCGATAGCTGGCCTGTCAATTCCGATGACATGTTCGACCAGTATTTGGCTCAGCACGGTTACTTGGTGTTCTCGCTCGACAATCGCGGTACGCCGCGCCGCGGTCGCGACTTCGGCGGCGCGCTGTATGCGCGCCAGGGCACGGTGGAAGTGGACGACCAACTACGCGGTATTGCCTGGTTGAAGGCGCAGCCATGGGTGGATGCGGCGCGGATCGGCGTGTACGGCTGGTCCAACGGTGGCTATATGACGCTGATGCTGCTGGCCAAACACAGCGAAGCCTACGCGTGCGGGGTGGCGGGTGCGCCGGTCACCGATTGGGCGCTGTACGACAGCCACTACACCGAGCGCTACATGAACCTGCCGGCAGCCAATCCGGATGGCTACCGCGACGGCCGCGTGGCCGCGCATCTGGATGGTCTGACCTCGCCATTGCTGCTGATTCACGGGATGGCCGATGACAATGTGTTGTTCGCCAATTCCACTTCGCTGATGAGCGAGTTGCAAAAGCGCGGCAAGCTGTTCGAGCTGATGACCTATCCCGGTGCCAAGCACGGTCTATCCGGTACCAATGCCTTGCATCGCTACCGCACCACCGAGGCGTTTCTGGCGCGCTGTCTGAAACCTTGAGCTCACACACGCGAGGTTGTCGGCGCGGCGTGGTCGGCCAGGATCAGGATGTCCACGTAACCGAAAGTGATCCCGCAGCGGATGTCGCCGTGTCGGTTGAGGCCGGCGTCTGCCAGTGAGGTGATGGCATAGGCAGGCGCAATGTCCGCTTGCTGCCATCCACCTGCTGCCCTGTTTCAGTCAACCCGCGCTGCCATCGGCTTCATTGCCCGGTGTGGGGTGGTGTTGCCGGTTTGCTTGCACCTGGCGGTACCCAGATCGCCATGCCGGCGGCGTGTTTCTGTGTCGTCGGGATGCCGATGCCCAGGCCGCCGCCGACGTGGCCACCATAGCTGCCGCCGCCGAGCGAGACACCGCCGCCGGAGCGTTGCGAACTCACACCCATCAGCACCACGCCGTTGGCACCGAGTTTGGCGGCCTCCTGTTTGAGTCGCGCCAGCGCCGCGTCGGTCTGGCCCTGGGTTCCGAAGCCTGCCGCACTGGAGGCTTCCAATTGGGCGATATCGACCGCGCCCGCTGGCGGGGTCGAATAAATCTGCACCAGGGCCGGATCGATGGCTGGACGCGTCGCACCGACCATCACTTTGGAAGAACTGGCGCAGCCGGCCAGCGCGAACAGCAGGGCCAGCGGCAACAACGGACGCACGTGCATGGCATTACCTCCGTGGGCGGATCACCACGCGATCATAGGCGGGCAGGGTGAATCGCGCCGAACCCGCTGTCGGTCACTGTGATGTGTGTGTCGGCCATGCCTCGCCAGGTGTGGTCTTGAAAGGTTTGCCGCAGATGCTATGGTCGCGGTCAGTGTGCTTGTGGAGCCTGGCATGGGTGTGATCAGTCTGTTGTGGGGCATCGTGGCGTTGCTGTGGATGATCCTGGCCTTCTTGCCCTTGCTGGGCTGGGGGAATTGGTTTGTGATTCCGTTCGCGGCGGTCGGGGCGATCATTGCGGCGGTCGGCCTGCTCTTCACCCAGGCGCCGAACCGTGGCCGCGCCAAGGCCGGCCTGTTACTCAATGGGCTGGCGATGGTGGTCGGCGTGATCCGCCTGAGCCTGGGGGGCGGGGTGATCTGATCCGTTGTGCGTGCGAGGTGCCTTGCCGTCGTGCCGCGTGCGCCATCGGCCGCAGTCACATGCCACAGTCGATGGCGGGCCGACTCGCATGCACGCCGATGCTGGCGAGGTGTGTCTGGTAGTGCCGGGCCACTTCCGCCATGCTCCGTATCCGTTCTCTAGGAATCTGCCCGTGGCGCATCCCCACTATCGCCCTCGGCGCATGCGCCGCGATGCGTTTTCGCGTCGTCTGATGCGCGAACACACCTTGACCGTCGACGACCTGATCTGGCCGGTGTTCGTACATGAATTACCCGGTCGCGCACCGATTGCCGCCATGCCTGGGGTGGAACGGTTGTCGATCGAGGCGTTGCTGCAGGAGGCCGAGCTGGCGCTGGAGTTGGGGATTCCGGTGATCGATCTGTTTCCGGTGATCGACCCGGCCAGCAAGCGTCTGGATGCGGCCGAGGCATGGAACCCCGACGGCCTGGCACAGCGCGCGGTGCGGGCGCTGAAGGCCCGCTTTCCGGAACTTGGGGTGATGACCGACGTGGCGCTGGATCCGTACACCACCCACGGCCAGGACGGCATCATCGACGCGCGTGGCTATGTGCTCAACGACGTCACTGTCGAGGCGCTGGTCCAACAGGCGTTGTCGCATGCGCAGGCCGGCGCGGACATCGTCTCGCCCTCGGACATGATGGACGGCCGCATCGGTGCGATCCGCCGCGCGCTGGATGCCGATGCGCAACTGCACGTGCGCATCATGGCCTATTCGGCCAAGTACGCCTCGGCTTTTTATGGCCCGTTCCGCGAGGCGGTCGGCAGCGCCGGCAACCTCGGCAAGGCCGACAAGACCACCTACCAGATGGACCCGGCCAACGGCGACGAGGCGTTGCGTGAGATCGCGCTGGACCTGGAGGAAGGCGCGGACATGGTGATGGTCAAGCCGGGCATGCCTTACCTGGATGTGGTGCGGCGGGTGAAGGACACCTTCCGAGTGCCGACCTTCGCCTATCAGGTCAGTGGCGAGTACGCGATGCTCAAGGCGGCGGCCGGCAACGGTTGGCTGGACGAGCGCGCCTGCGTGTTGGAATCGCTGATGGCGTTCAAGCGCGCCGGCGCCGACGGCGTGCTGACCTATTTCGCGCCGCAGGTGGCGCGCTGGCTGCGCGAGACCGGCTAAGTGGCGGTGACGGTGTGGCGGTGCATTGAAACCGCCACACCTCGGCGATGGGCTAGCCTGCGCTGACCTGACAGCGCGCTGGTCTGGATCACGGCGCTGTGGCGGTGGATTGCGCAGTCACCGCGATCACGGCAGGGTCAGTGTGATCGGATTGGCCTTCATGCTCGCACTCAGCGACGGGAACGGATCCAGCTTGGTCATGGCGATCAGGTCGTTGATCGAGACCACCTCGCACTGGATGCTGCTGTCGTTCACGCACAGGTAGGCGGCCGCGCCGACGTCCGGCACGTAGACCGCTTTCCACACCGCGTCCGGTACCTGCACGTTGTCGTTGCCGATGCCGCTGTGGGTGCCGCTGTCGAACACGGGCCCGGTCACCACGTAGATTTCGCCGCGCTGCGTGGCCATCTGTCGTACCTGCTCTTCGATCCGCGCCCATTCGCCGGTGTTGAGCACGTGGTTCTGCGGCACCACATTGGCCATCGAGAACGTTTCCTTTTCCGAGCTTATGGTGGAGGCATCGCCCGCCGGCGTCATGTGGCCGCGGTCGTAGCCGGAATTGGTGTAGTCCGAACTCCTGGAGCGATCCGCGACGGGGATGGCGGTTTCGTCGTGGAAGCTACCGACTCGACCGATCTTCTCGGCCCCGGCGACTTGTTGGTCGGTCAGGTGCTCGGCCGAGTACAGCGGGCCCTTAGTCACGCCCGAGGCGAGCAGGACATACTCGGTGTGGCATACCTCGGTAGTGCGTGCGCTGATCGACGCGTCCACCGTCGGTGCCTGGCCGTCGGCATAGAGCGCGGGGCAACCGGTGGCGGCGTTCGCCGCATGCGCCGCGAACAGCGCCAGCAACACAGCACAACTGCGCAGGGAAACGGACATACGCAACCTCGCTTTCGTTTCATAAGAAGTGAGGGCAAGAAAATGACCGTGATGGGTGACGTTTTGGCGACAGTTTGATGTGATCGCAAAAGTTTTCCATCACGATTGTTTGCTGACGAAATTCATAAATGAGTTGTCGAACTCGATAAGCATTCTCATTTACAATGCCCGATCTTTCTCCGTTCCGCTTTGCGCCGTGATCAAGAGGTTGCTGTTCCAGTTGCATTGGCTGCTCGGTATCAGTGCCGGGGTGGTGCTATCGGTCATGGGGCTGAGTGGGGCAACGCTCGCGTTCGAGGATGAGATCGTGCGCTTGGTCAATCCGCCGTTGGCTGCCACGGCGGCGCGGTATGCGGCCGGCGAACAGCCGCTGCCGTTGTCGGAATTGGCGCGGCGGCTGGATCTGGACGGCGCGCATCGGACCAACCGGTTACTGGTCGATCCCACCGGCACGCGCCCGTCGAACCTGCGCCTGCCTGGGTACCAGGGCGGACGGATGTACTTTGATCCTTACACCGGCGCGGTCGTGGCACCGCCGCGTCTGAGCGGCTTCTTCGCGTTCGTGGAGAACCTGCATCGACGCTTGGCCGCTGGCGAGCGCGGCAAGGCCGTCACCGGGGCCTGCGTCATCGCGTTGTTGTTTTTTTGCCTGTCCGGCCTGTACCTGCGCTGGCCGCGGCGTTGGTGGAACTGGCGCGCATGGTGGGTGGTGGAGTGGACGCGGCAGGGGCGCAGTTTCCTGTGGAGTCTGCACTCGGTGGCCGGCACCTGGTGTCTGGTGCTGTACCTGATGACCGCGGCGACCGGGTTGTACTGGTCCTACGATTGGTACCGGCAGGGGCTGGTGGCGATGCTGGGGGGCGATCCGGCGTCCAAGGAGGGCGATGACGGCGGTTCGCCGCCCGTGATCGACTATGTGCGGTTGCAGGCCGCGCTGGACACGCTGCCGGCTGCGCATCGCACCTATCTGGACGTGCGCCTGCCTAGCCGTCGCGGGCAACCGGTGATCGCGCGTTACCTGCCACCGGATCCGGCACATAGCCGGGCCTATGACAGCGTAGAGATCGATCCGTCCAGTGGTTTGATCGAGCGCCGCCAGGACTACCGGCAGCAACCGCTGGGACGACAACTGCTGACCAGCATGTTTGCGCTGCATACCGGCAGTTTCTTCGGCCTGCCGGGCCGGTTGGCGATGCTGCTGTCGAGCCTGTGCATGATGCTGTTCTGCATCACCGGCTGGATGTTGTACCTGGACCGACGCCGCAAACAGCGCGCGTTGCGCCGCATACGCGGCGATCTGGCAGTGCCGTCGGCAACCGGCTCCGGTGACTGGTTGGTGGGTTTCGCCAGTCAGAGCGGTTTCGCCGAACGCCTGGCCTGGGAGGCGGCGAGCCACATGCAGGCCGCCGGTCTGGGAGTACAGGTGCTCACGTTGGCGCAGTTGGATGCGGCGCAGTTACGCACGCGGCAGCGTGCGCTGTTCGTGGTCAGTACCTTCGGCGATGGTCAGTCGCCGGATACGGCGCGCGGCTTTGCCAAGCGCGTGCTGCGCCAGGTTCAGGCCCTGCCTGAGTTGCGCTACGCGGTGTTGGCGCTGGGTGATCGCCACTACCCGCAGTTCTGCGGATTCGCGCGGCAACTGGAGCAGTGGCTGGACGCGCAGGGCGCACAGGCATTGTTCCCGACGCTGGAGGTGGATCGCGCCGACCCGCAGGCACTGGCGCAGTGGCAGCGGCAGATATCCGATCTCACCGGTGTGGCGATGGCGACGCCGGCGTTGCAGGTGCCTGAACCGTTGGACTGGCGCTTGATCGAGCGACGCTTGCTCAATCCTGGCAGTGCCGGGGCACCGCTGTGGTGGATTGCGCTGGCACCACCAGCGTCAGCGCACTGGCAGGCTGGCGACATTCTGCAAGTGCAGCCCTGCCATGCCGAGCATGCGGTGCGTACCTGGCTCGCCGCACAGGCGCTGGACGCGGACGTGCTGGTACAGGCCGACGGCACATCGCGACCGCTGTGGCAGGCGTTGGCCGATCGTGAGCTGTCGCCGCCGGTGACGCCGACGCAGGCATTGCAGGATTGGTTCCAGACACTGCCGCGGTTGCCGTTACGCGAGTATTCGATTGCCTCGACCCTGGCCGATGGCGTGTTGCACCTGGTGGTGCGGCTGCATCTGTGCGATGACGGTGGCGTCGGCCTGGGGTCGGGCTGGTTGTGTCTGCATGCGCCGGCGAATGCGCCGCTGCGGGCACGGATACGCGCCAATCCCGGTTTCCGTCGCCAGGGCGCTACGCCGATGCTGTTGATCGGCAACGGTACCGGCATCGCCGGCTTACGCAGCTTGTTGCGCGAGGCCGACCAGGCCGGTGTGCATGGGCATTGGTTGCTGTTCGGCGAACGCAATGCGGCGCACGATGCGTTGTTTGCCGATGAGCTGCAGGCATGGCAGGCCAGTGGTCATCTGCAACGTCTGGACCTGGTGTTTTCGCGCGACCAAGCGGGCAAGCAGTATGTGCAGGATCGCTTGCGTGAGGCGGCCGGAGCGGTGCGCGACTGGATCGCGCGCGGTGCCGCCGTGTATGTCTGCGGCAGTCTGGACGGCATGGCGTGTGGCGTGGAGGCCGCCTTGCACGAGATCCTGGGCGAGGACGCTCTCGACGCGCTGAGCACGGCTGGCCGCTATCGGCGCGACGTGTACTGAGCCGGCTGGCGTGGTCGTGCTGGCGTGGTGTTGCTGGTTTGACCAACCGCTGTGCATGCAATCACGTCAGCGATGCGCGATGCCAAGCCGGCTATCGCTGCCTCGCATGCCGATGGCATGGCCAGGCGCGATGGCGTTCAGCGATCGGCCACGACGCGATCGCCGCTCAACGGGTTGCCATGCAGTCGCCGCTGCCGCTGGCACGCGGGGTTTTCATCCGATACACGTCGCGTTTGCCGGCCTTCGGCGCACGCGCGCTGCCGCTCAGCAGTAGTTCGCCTGGTTTGGAGGCGTCCAGCACGGCACCAGCGGTGTGCCCATCGGCGCTGTTGAACGATAGCGCCAGGGGCTGCGGTGACACATAGCGTCCGTCGGCGCATTGCGCGAGCAGCACCTGGCTACCCTGGCCCTCGCGTGCGCGGGTAAACAGCAGCGCGCGGCCATCGCCCAGCCAGGCTGCATCAGTCTCGTCGTCGGCGCTGTTGACCCCGGCCAGCGCGTGCGGTTGCGCGAACGTCTGGCCGTCCAGGCCTGCGACGAACAGATCCAGGCCGCCTGCACCGCCGTGCCCTGTGCTGGCGAACAATAGCTGCGTTCCGTCCAGCGAGAGCGTCGGTGCGCGTTCGTCGCCGCGCGAATTCACTGCCGGCCCCAGATTTTGCGGGGCACCATAGCGGCCGTCGGCCAGCACCGGCGCGCGATACAGATCGCTGCCGCCATATCCACCGGGACGCTCGGAGGCGAAATACAGCCATCGCCCGTCGGCGCTGAAAAATGGATCGGTCTCGGCGCTGGTCGAATTCACCGGTGGCGGCAGTGGCTGTGGTTCGCTCCAGCGACCGTCGCGCAGCACGGCCTGCCAGAGATCGCCGCCGCCAGGGCCGCCGGCACGGTCAGGGCTGGCCCAGACGATGTGCTGGCCATCCGCCGCGACGCTGGCGCGGGTCTCCTCGGCGACGGTGGAGACCACGCCCATGCCTTCCATGCCGAATTCGGAAAGCGCGAACGCCGACGGTGCGCAGAGTAAACTCGCCACCAGCGCGAGCGGCAAAGCATGGGTTCGCATGTGCAATTCCGTGAAATGTCGCCTCCAGTCTAAAACAACCAACGAGCGTTCCATGTCCAACTCCCGCTTTGCCGTGTTCGGTCACCCTGTCGCCCACTCGCTGTCGCCACGTATCCACGCCGCGTTCGCCAAGCAGACCGGCATCGCCATGCAGTACGAGGCGCTCGACGCTTCTCTGGAAGGGTTCGCGTCGGCGCTGGCCGCGTTCCTCGCCGAGGGGGGAGTCGGTGCCAACGTGACCGTGCCGCTGAAGGAAGCCGCGTTCGCGATCAGCGCCGTTCGCAGCGAGCGTGCGCAACGTGCCGGTGCGGTCAACACGCTCAGTTACCGGGATGGGCAATGGCACGGCGACAACACCGATGGCGCTGGTCTGGTCCGCGACCTGACCGGGCGGCACGGTCTGGACCTGCGTGGCCGCCGTGCCCTGTTGATCGGCGCCGGCGGTGCCGCGCGCGGCGTGGCGCCTGCGCTGCTGGAGGCCGGGGTGCAGCGATTGGTGGTGGTCAACCGCTCGCCAGAACGCGCCGACGCCCTGATCGATGCGCTGGGCGAGCCGGCCCGCGCGACCTCGCGCTATTGGGACGACCTGCGCGAGCTGGGCGATTTTGAATTGATCCTCAATGCCACCACCATCGGTCGCGATCCGACGGTGGGATTCACCCTGCCGTTGTCGTTGGTCAACAGCATGACCCTGGCGGTGGATTTAAACTACGGCGAAGTCGCCATTCCGTTTCTGGCCTGGGCGCGCGCGGCACAGTGCCGCGATACCGTGGATGGCCTGGGCATGTTGGTGGAACAGGCGGCGGAGAGTTTCGCGGGCTGGCATGGCGTGCGTCCGCAGACCGATCCGGTGTATGCCGCGCTGCGCGAACGCGAAGCCGTGCTGGTCAGTGCCAATTGAGCGTTTTGTTGCTGCGACGGCGATGACCGATACACCTGCGCCGTCGGCACCGCGCGCGCCTGTGCCATCCCCGCGTCAGCTCACCGAGCCGGTCAAGCTGGCCATCCGCGATGCCTACGCCAAGCTGCAGGCCAATACGCCCGGATTCCGCGTGCGCCGTGCGCAGAGTCAGATGATCGGCGTGGTATCGCGCGCGCTGGGGACCTCTGGTGGCGTGGGCGTGGCCGAGGCACCCACCGGCGTCGGCAAGAGCTTGGGCTACCTGACCGCCGGCGTGCCAATCGCGCTGGCGAGCAAGAAGAAACTGGTCATCAGTACCGGCACGGTGGCCCTGCAGGCGCAGTTGGTGGAGCGCGACATCCCGGCGTTCCTCAAGGCCACCGGCCTGGAGGCCACGGTGGCCTTGGCCAAGGGGCGCACCCGCTACCTGTGCCCGCGCAATGTGGCCGAGCTGCACGGCGAGGTGGCGCAGGACAGCATGTTCGAGGACCAGGCACCGCTGTACGACCGCCCGCCCAGTCCAGCCGAGGCCGAACAGGCACGCGCGCTGGCGAAGGCTTATGCCGAGAGAACCTGGAATGGCGATCTGGATGCTGTGCCGGAGCCGATTGCGCCCGCGTTACGCGCGCGCATCACCACCAATGCGGCCGGCTGTGCCGGACGCCGTTGTTCGTTCGCGGCGCAGTGCCCGGTGCTGAAGGCGCGCAGCGAGGTACGCGACGCGCAGATTGTGGTAACCAACCATGCGCTGTTGTTGTCGGCGCTGGCGCTGGGTGACAGCGACAATGGTCAGCCGTTGATCGCGCCGCCGTCGGATATGTTGTTGGTGTTGGACGAAGGCCATCACATCGGCAGTGTCGCCATCGATCAAGGGGCCGCCAGTCTGCCGCTGGACGAGATGGCGCAGCGCACCGGGCGTTTGCAGGCGTTGATCGCCGCGGCGTATCGGCTTGCCGACAAGGACACCATTGGCAAGCAGTTGCCGAATGAGGCGATCGAGCTGGCGGCGCACGTGGTCAAGGGGCTGAAGGCGTTCCGTGCCGAGATCGAACGCGTGTGGGTGCCGGAGCCTGGCGAAGACACGCCGATGTGGCGTGCGCCCAACGGACGCCTGCCGCAGGAGTGGATGCCGCTGATCGACGCGCAGGCGCAGGACACCGCCGCGTTGTTGAACTGGGTGCAGGCCGCGCACCAGATGGCGGTCAAGTCCAAGCAAGAGGACACGGCCAAGGAGCGCCTGCAGCGGAATCTGGGCATGGCCCTGGAGATGGTCGAACAGCAGTACGCGTTATGGCTGGGCTGGCGCCGCGAGGACCAGGAAGGCCAGCCGCCGATGGCGCGCTGGATCACCGCCTCGCGCGATGCCGACCTGATTTGTCATTGCTCGCCGGTGTCGGCCGCGCAGGTGTTGCGCTCGCTGTTGTGGAGCGAAGTGGATGCGGCGGTACTGACCTCGGCCACGCTCACCGGCGGCGGGGATTTTCAGGTCCTGGCGATCGATAACGGCCTGCCCGACCATGCCGAAATGGTGTCGCTGTCCTCACCGTTCGACTTGCCCAATCAGGCCGAATTGATCGTACCCGCGTTTCCCGTGGCACCGGACGATCGCGATGGCCATCCACGCGAAGTGGCGCGCTACCTGGTGCGTGAATTGGATTGGGGTAAAGGCTCCATCGTGTTGTTCACCTCGCGCTGGAAGATGCTCAAGGTCGCCGACCTGTTGCCCATCGCCCAGCGCAATCGCGTGCTGGTGCAGGGCGACGGCTCCAAATCGCAGATGATTGCCGAGCACCTGCGTCGCATCGGTGCCGGCGAAGGGTCGGTGCTGTTCGGGCTGCATTCCTTCGGCGAGGGCCTGGACCTGCCTGGCGAAGCGTGCACCACCGTGGTCATCACTCAGGTGCCGTTCGCCGTGCCGACCGATCCGCAAACCGCCACCCTCGGTGAATGGTTCGAGAGCCGTGGTCTGAACGCCTTCAACCTGATCGCGGTGCCGCATGCGCTGCGCACTCTCACCCAGTTCGCCGGCCGCCTGATCCGCACCTCCAGCGACCATGGTCGCGTCATCATTCTCGATTCGCGGCTACTGACCAAACGCTATGGCAAACGCATCATCGATGCACTGCCGCCATTCAAGCGGGTGATCGGCAGATAACGCTGGGACCGGCATCGGTGGCGGCTCCAGGTAGCGTCGGCAGGTCGGCAGGAATGTGGCGACAGCTTCCGGCACCAGATCGAATCGACATCCGGTGTTGCAGCCGAGTGTGTTGCCGCTGCGCGCACGGTTGTTCGAGTTGTCCGGAATTGTTTGACCGTGCGGTAGGTGGCGCCGCGGCGTCTACATTTTGATGTCAATGCGTGTCGCCGCAGCGGTCGTCATGGAGCGATTTTTGCTGCAATCCACGGCGCATGACGCATTTCAAGGAGGATTTTCATCACGTTGTGGCGTATGGATTGAACGTATCGATAGCAGCGATTGCAACGAACGAATTCTCTGCATGCGATGGCGTTGGGATGCTGCAGTTCCCTCAACGCGAGCCGATGCGATGCGCACTTTCCATTTGCTGATATTCGTCCTGCTGTCGCAGTTCCTGATCGTTCCGATGGGAGCCGCGCAGTCCACGCTCACCCGCGACAACGGCGCCCCGGTGGGTGACAACCAGAATTCGCAGACCGCCGGTCCCAATGGCCCGACCCTGCTACAAGATGTGCAATTGATTCAAAAGTTGCAGCGCTTCGACCGCGAGCGCATCCCCGAACGCGTGGTGCATCCGCGCGGCACCGGCGCGCATGGCGTTTTCACCGCCACAGCCGATATTTCCGATCTGAGCAAGGCCAAGGTATTCGTACCGGGCGAAATCACCCCCGTGTTCGTGCGTTTCTCCTCGGTGGTGCATGGCAATCATTCGCCGGAAACCATGCGCGATCCGCACGGTTTTGCTACCAAGTTCTACACCCGCGAGGGTAACTGGGACCTGGTCGGGAACAATTTCCCGACATTTTTCATCCGTGATGCGATCAAGTTCCCGGACATGGTGCATGCATTCAAACCCGATCCGCGTACCAATCTTGACGACGACGCGCGCCGTTTCGATTTCTTCTCGCACGTGCCCGAGGCCACGCGCACGCTGACCCTGCTGTACTCCAACGAAGGCACGCCTGCCGGTTACCGTTTCATGGATGGCAACAGCGTGCATGCCTACAAACTTGTCAATGCACAAGGCCAGGTGCATTACGTCAAGTTCCATTGGAAATCGCTGCAGGGCATCCGCAATCTCGATCCCAAGCAGGTCGTCGCGATGCAGGGCAAGGACTACAGCCATTTGACTCACGATCTGGTGAACGCGATTGCACATGGCGATTATCCAAAGTGGGATCTGTACATCCAGGTGCTCAAGCCGGAAGACTTGGCTAATTTTGATTTCGACCCGCTGGATGCGACCAAGATCTGGCCCGGTGTGCCCGAGCGCAAGATCGGCCAGTTGGTCTTGAACAAGAACGTGGAGAATTTCTTCCAGGAAACCGAGCAGGTTGCGATGGCGCCGGCCAATCTGGTGCCCGGCATCGAACCTTCTGAAGATCGGTTGCTACAAGGGCGCTTGTTTTCCTATGCCGATACCCAGTTGTACCGGATCGGCACCAATGGTTTGAGCCTGCCGGTGAACCGGCCGCGCGTGCCGGTGAACAACGGCAATCAGGATGGCGCGATGAACGGCGGCAGCACCGTCGGCGCTGTGAACTACGAGCCGAGCCGGCTCGCTCCGCGCCCGCAGGATCCCAATGCCCGCTACAGCCAACTGCCGCTCTCCGGCACGACACAACAGGCCAAGATCACCCGCGAACAGAATTTCAAGCAGGCCGGCGACCTGTTCCGCAGCTATAGCAAGAAAGAGCAACAGGATCTGATCCAGAGCTTCGGCGAATCGCTGGCCGGAACCGACGATGCCAGCAAGCACATCATGCTGTCGTTCCTGTACAAGGCCGATCCGGCCTATGGCACGGGAGTGGCGCGTGTTGCCAAGGGCGACCTGGCGCGGGTCAAGCAGTTGGCCGCGCAGTTGCAGGACTGAGCATTCACCACGCAGCGCGGCGGGGCCTGCTGGTCTGCGCGCTGCGTATTTTCATCGAGATGGAGAACGAAGATGCGCCGTTTTGCTGTGTTTCTCGCCAGCATGATCGCTGTGGCAACCGCCACCGCCGCACCTGCTGCGCCTGTGTCGAAGGATCCCGCCAAGATCCAGGCGCAACTGCGTGATTATTTCTTCGATGCCGCACGCGAAGGCCGCCAGGACATGCTGGCCGAATTCATCCATGCCCACTACGACCTCAATACCCGCGACGACAAGGGGTATACCGCGCTGATTCTGGCCGCCTACCACGGCCATCAGGCGGCGGTGGAACAGTTGCTGCGCGCTGGTGCCGACCCGTGCGCACAGGACAAGCGCGGCAACACCGCACTGATGGGCGCGATCTTCAAGGGCGAACTGACGATTGCCAAGCGCCTGATGCAAGCCGACTGTGCGCCCGACCAGCGCAACAACGCTGGCCAGACCGCGGCGATGTACGCGGCGTTGTTCCAGCGCACCGAGGTGCTGAAGGAACTCGCCGCCAAGGGTGCCGACCTACAGGCCAAGGACGCGCAGGGTAACGATGTGGCCAAACTGCAACGCGGCCAATTCGCACCGTTCCCGACACGCTGAGCGAAACCACGCTAGCGCCGGCGCACGCGATGAGCCGGTGGCCGGCGTTGCCCTTGGCCCGTGGGCACTGCTGCGACGTGGCATCGCCCCTCCCGGATCGGCGAAAATACCGGCGTGGCCGGTTCCAACGGCCCGCGTCGTCGCTGTCTGCGCTGTCGCTCGCCTCCGCATACCATGCTGGGGTGTGTACAGCACAGCGGTACGTTGTCCATGCCAGTATTGCGCTGGCCTTTGCCACGGTTCGCCGTCGCCACCCCGGATCTGTCTTGAACACCACCGCCCCTGTTTCCACCGACGACCTGCCCTTGTCCGAGCGCTTGCGCATCACCCTGGAATTGCTCGACGCCATCGAGGCCGACCGCACGCTCCTCGACTCCCTGCCCGAAGCCGAGCGCGTGCGCCTGCATCAGGCGGTGGCCAAGGTCTTCCATCCCGAACCCAAGACGCGGCGCAAATTGCTCAAACAACAGGCGCGCGAACGCCATCAGGAGAAAGTGCGCAAGGCCGAGGCGTTACTGGAGCAGACCGGTATCCGTGCATTGCGCCGCAAGCCCGTGTTTAGTACGCCCAACTATTTCCCACCGCAATCGCCCGCTGCGCTGAGTTGTGTGCAGGTTGATGCCGAAGAGTCGGCGACGCAGTCGCCCGAATTGCGTCACTGCTACGTGTGCAAGCAGAAGTTCACTCAGTTGCATCATTTCTACGACCAGATGTGTCCGCCCTGCGCCGAGATGAATTACTTCAAGCGCACCGAAACGACGGATCTGCGTGGACGCGTGGCACTGTTGACCGGTGGACGGGTCAAGATCGGTTATCAGGCCGGATTGAAACTGCTGCGTGCCGGCGCCGAGTTGATCGTGACCACGCGTTTCCCGCGCGATTCGGCTGCGCGCTATGCGCAAGAGCCGGATTTCGCCGAGTGGGGACATCGGCTGCAGGTGTTCGGCTTGGACCTGCGCCACACGCCCAGCGTGGAAGCGTTTTGTAGCCACTTGCTCGCCACCCGTGCGCGTTTGGATTTCATCATCAACAATGCGTGCCAGACGGTGCGTCGACCGCCACAGTTCTATGCGCACATGATGGCGGGCGAAACCGCCGCGCTGCACGAATTGCCCGAGCAGGTGCGTGGGTTGGTCGGCAGCTACGAAGGTTTGCGTGGCCCGGAATTGCTGCCGGCGGCGTCAGCGACCACGCTGCCGGCCGGTGCAGGGCAGAGTCTCGGCGGGACTGATGGCTTATTGCATGCCGCAGCGTTATCGCAGATGCCACTGCTTGCCGACGATCTGCTCGGCCAACAGCATGTGTTTCCGGAAGGGCGGCTAGACCAGGATCTGCAGCAGGTGGATTTGCGTGGACGTAATTCCTGGCGTCTGCTCTTGGCCGAGGTGTCGTCGGTGGAACTGCTGGAAACACAGTTGGTCAACGCGATTGCACCGTTCGTGATCAATGCGCGGCTCAAGCCGCTGCTGTTGCGCACGCCCGAGCGCGACAAGCACATCGTCAACGTGTCGGCGATGGAGGGGCAGTTCTATCGCAACTTCAAGACCACCCGGCATCCGCACACCAACATGGCCAAGGCGGCGTTGAACATGATGACCCGCACGTCGGCGGCGGACTACCACAACGACGGCATCCACATGAACAGCGTGGACACCGGCTGGGTCACCGACGAGGATCCGGCAGAAATCGCCGCGCGCAAAGTACGTGAGGAGCGCTTCCATCCGCCATTGGACATCGTCGATGGTGCGGCGCGCATCGTCGATCCGATCATCCACGGCTTCAATACCGGCGAGCATGTGTGGGGCCAGTTTCTCAAGGACTACGCGCCGACGGATTGGTGACGTTCCGGTCTGCCGATGACGTGAAACTCTCCCTCCGCCTCGTGCAGGAAGCCGATGCTCTGTTCTTCCGAAAAGCGCTTGTTTCGGAAAATGCTTCTTCACGTCCCAGCTTTCGTCTCGCTAGAAAGTAGCATCCACAAATCCGGCTGCTACACAGCACTGATGTGATGGATGGACGTCGGTCTGGCAACGGATGCTGACACCGTTTCCAGACTTCCATTTGCAGTATCTTGCGTCTCAGAAATCAAATGACGCGACTGTTTTTCCATGCGTCCACACAGCATGATTGCGCGGCGTTGCACTTGAAAGTTGAGCGTAAGTAATCCGCATTCACGCCGCTGGACTTGCGCGCGACAGCACACAGTTGTCGCCAATGCTCTGTAATAACGCACCATCCTCAACGATCTTGCGTGCGCGCACGCTGTTCTTACGGTGCAGTCGATAGCGCTTCGCGGCAGGGTTGGCAACGTCAGTCGGCTCGTCTTGATGAGCAAGCTCACCCGATAATGTGGACGTACTGGATCTGAGGCGTATCGATCCGATGCTGACGCCGTTGCTTACTTCAATCTGCAGGACGGCGTACTCCTCAGAAAGTCACTGCATTTGTTGCTTGAGATTAAGTTGCTTGAGCTGTTAGTGTGCGCGGCGCATTTTTGTACTCAAGGCATCCTATGGACAGACTAAGTGAGCCTGCCGAACGCAGGATTGCAATGCGAATGGGTACGGAAAGGCGCAAGCAAAATTTATAAAACGATAAAAATTTTCCAGTAAAGCGGAATATTCAAAAGAAATTTATTCCATTCTTAAAATTGAGAGTCCTTCCGTGTTAGACAAACTACCCATCTCGGACATCGACTTGTTTTCAGAAGCTTGTCTGTCCGATCCTTATGAAAGTTATGAGATATTGCGAGCCCTCGGGCCTGTCGTGTTCCTGTCTTGCTGTAATGCTTTTGCGCTCACCCGTTACCAAGTGGCAAAGCAAGCCCTTGAGGATCATGACGTATTTTCAGCAGCGAAAGGCGTGACGCTCAATGCCCTGATGGATTCCCACCAGATCGGCGTGACCATACAGGCAAGTGACCCGCCAGAGCATGACCGGTTACGAAAGGTCCTGCATTCGGCACTTATGACCGAGAGGCTGGCAATATTAGAGGCAAAAATCGATGTAATTGCCGATCAGACCGTCAAAAGCCTTGTCCAGCAAGAACAGTTCGATGCCATTTCGGATCTGGCGCGAGCCGTTACCCAGAATGCGATCTATGATCTCCTCGGCCTTCCGCAAACCGGTAGACATAGGCTGGCAGGTTTTACAGATGCGCACTTCAATGCCTATGGGCCGCTCAACAATACGATCGAGACGGCCGCCAGGGAGCGAGTCAATAACGGATTGGCGGCGATGCAAAAAGGGCAATCCCTTCTCGGCTATTTCATCAGCAGGCTCGAATCGGGCAGCGTCGGCGCGGCGATAAAAAATAATGCCACTCAAGGTATTATTACCGATTTCGAGGCCGATAAACTACTTTCGACGCTTATCATTGCAAGCGTCGATACTACGGTACATTCGATCGGTAACGCAATTTATTGCTTGGCAACGCATGATGACCAATGGGAAATGTTACGTGCCAACCCTTCACTAGTCCCGGCTGCCTACAATGAGGCACTTCGCTTCGATTCTCCGTCGCAGATTATAACGCGCACTACGAAGCGGGCCTTTGTGGTGGATGGCTATAGACTTCCAGCCGACGTGAAGGTCGCGATACTCTTCGGGTCCGCGAACCATGATGAAACCGTTTTCAGTAACGGTCGGGATTTTCGTATCGACCGTCCCATGTCACGCACGCTCAGTTTCGGCAGCGGCGTCCATGCCTGCATCGGTCAAAGACTGGCAAGACGGTTAGGTCGTGCGGTGATCGGTGCATTAGTGAAGCATGCAGAGCGAATAGTCTTATCGGGAACTCCTGAGCGACAACTCAATAGTGTTTTGCGCGGATTTTCAAAGTTGCCGATCAAGACGGTTTCTGTTGATGACCTTGTTTCTTCTCCTGCCTGCCCACGTCTAGTTGAGCTGGTGGCATCATGAAAGAGTCCGCCCGATTGAAATATGAACTCGAATCAGATTCCGTCATGGCGATGGATAGAGCGATGGATAGATATCTCGAGCGATGGTATCTCTTTTATCGCTCGAAACGTCCGCCGGAAGAGGATCAATTCTGGTCAGCGCTTCCTGACCGTGGCTTTACACTGAACGCTATGCGGGTGGGTTTGCGCAGCATGGGAGAGGGGCCGAATATTCTGCTGGTCCATGGCATAAGTGGCAGGGGAAGCCAATTTGCCTCGATTGCTCGTGCGCTTGCGGAATCAGGTTGGCGCACCTTGATGATTGATTTTTCCGATGAGAGTAATGACAAGAATTATAAGCTTTCGACAAGCGATGTCGTTGCTGCTTTCGCAGAAATCATCTGCAGAGAGGGAGCGCTGCATGGTGTTGTGGCCCATTCGCTTGGCAACCTTTGGATTTGGTATGCGATAGCTCGCGGGTTGCGCATTAATCATTTTGTTGCAATATCCGGTGTCTTTCGTGCGGCTCTGGTGTTTGAGCATTTTCAGCGCATGAATCGCTTGAGCGATAAAGAGATGGGAACTCTCAACGTTATGCTGAATGCTCATGAAGGTGGTGATGTGCTGACGATGCAGGATCCGTCATTCATCATCACACAGATGCCACGACCACAGCGTGGCCTAATCATTCAGGGTCGAGACGACGGAGTGGTCGGTTTAGCTGAGGGACAAGCCTATGCGGACGCCTGGCGGGAAGCGGAGTATATGGAAATTCCAGGAGCTTCACATGCCAATATTTTGAAGGTGCCAAACGTTGTGGCCGCAGTAGAAAACTTTTTCGCTTCTTTCTCTGAGCACAAAACGGAAAAATCGCCATGATAAATCCAGTTAAACTAGTTTTAAGCGACTCAGAGATGCCATGCCATCTATCTAGCGAGTGGCTCATAGCGGCGGACAGTCAACGGTTCCAGGTGGATGTATGCCTCAACCCTGAAAGCTCTTATGCTAATGTTATAGTACTACCAATCGGCGTTACAGCAGATCCCTTATTGCCGATGATCCGGCAACTGCGTCGATGGTCATCCGTGTATGTAATATACAGCCGATTCGTTTTGGATAGTGCGACGAGCACTCTGACTGACGAGGCTATCGACGCATCCTCTCATGCGCGCGATATCATTACGCTTATGGAGCACTTTGCTCTATCTCGTGCCGGACTGCTCGGATACTGCACTGGTGCTTTGATCGCGGTACGTGCTGCCTTGTTGCTGGAAAATCGATTTTCTGCGCTAGTGTGCTGCAACGGGGCCTTCGAGACCAGTCGTCGCACGGACTACGAACGCGAATTCGATGATCTCATCAAAAGCTGTGCGGGACGACCCCGAGTTGCCTCGACCGTAAGAGATATCCTCGCTGCGAAAGTCGATGTTAATCAAGAGTTTTATCAGCACACGAGCATCGCGTTACGTGATGCTGAAACATTCTACAAATATGTAATGTGCGTGCATGCTGTCTATGCCGAAGGTTTGTCGGGCTTGTGTAATTCCGTAGATACGCCAACGCTCTTGATCGCCAGCGCTGAAGATAAGATCGCTTCTCCGCAAAGTTCCGACTTGCCTCTTGCATTTCTCAGTCAGGCCGAAAAGCTCATTCTCGATGGCGAAGACCATTATTTGCCGTGCCGTCCAGGCACCCCAGCCCTTGTCACAATGGATAATTTCCTGCGGTTACAGGCAGAAAAGCCGTTAACCGAGGCAATGGCATGACTAAAATTATTGACGCATTGAAACGCGCATCTATCGATACAGGGCGCGATGGTTGCATGCGGATCGTGGAACACTCGTTGAGCGAGGATGCTGTCATGGCGGCACATCGCTTGTCTGCTGCATTTGCCGTAAGCTCCAAAGATGTATTGACGGCAGCGACGACTGCACTTCTATATCGTTATACTCACGTTGAACGTTTGGAAATTCAGGTGGAAATCTCGGCGAAAGATCCCGACAAGCGCATCGTTCCGGCTTTGTTGGTCTATCAAATAGAGCAACCTGGCCAGCAACACTTTTCTGTTCTGCTTGAACATCTGAGTGCCACCAATGGCAGATATACAGCCCAGGATGCACTCACACCCGTCATTACACATGTGTTCGATAGTTTTGAAGTGGCATCGCTCGACATGGCGAGCTGCTTTCTCAAAATCATCTTTTCTGACACATCCAAGTCAAGTGTGATGCGTCTTTGTTATCGTGATGATTATTTGCCGCGCGCAGTGGCAGATCGTTTTGCCGCTCATTTATCACACTTGCTTGAAATGATTGTGGAGCAGCCGCATCGCACGATTGACGAGCTCTATTATGTTCCAGACACGGACCTGAAAGTGCTCGTTGAATCGGGTTTCGGTCCATGTCGGTTGTATCCCATCGTGCCTGTCATTGACCTCATTGCGTGCCATGCAGCAGATGAGACATCTCGGGCAGTGGCCGTGCAGGACGACCAAACGCAGCTGACATATGGCACCTTGTGGAGCAGAGCAGGTGCAATAGCACACAGCCTGATAGGATTAGGATTGCCTGCAGGCAGCCGCGTTGGTGTGTTGATGGAGCGCTCACCAGACTGGGTTGCCGTGATCATCGGTATTTTTCGGGCAAACATGGTCTATGTACCTTTAAGTATGCGCAATCCACCCGCACGCAATGCTTATATCGTTGCCGATTGTTCAGTAACAGTCGTTCTGTACGAAAGCTCAAATCATGCATGTCTGGACAATATCCATTGTCCTGTCGTCAACCTCCATCAAATGACGGTCTCGACTGGCATCGAGAATATCACCCTGCCGGAAGTCTGCCTTGATGACGATGCCTACGTTATTTATACGTCAGGAAGTACAGGTCATCCCAAAGGTGTTCGCATTACCCATGGCTCGCTGTCGGAGCATATTTTTGCTGCTCGGGAGGCATTCGGACTGAAGCAATGTGCACCAAGGATAGGACAATTTACCGAAGCAGCCTTCGATTTTTCCTTGCTCGAAATCTTCATGAGCCTATGTCATGGTGGCGCTATTTATATCCATCCGCGATCTGAATTACTTTCGATGGTCGAGTATTTCGCAATGCTGGATAGGCATCAGATGAATGTTATTTGTCTGCCGACAGCAGTTTGGCATGAATGGGCGCCGAAAATCGCAGCTGCACCGAATTGCCTGCCAAGCACGTTGCACACCGCTATTGTTGGTGGAGAAGCAGCAAATGCCAGCCAATTCTATCCAGGCGGGTCTGTAGAATCTTTGCGCCTCTTTAATATATATGGTACGACAGAAACGACAATTTTAATGTCAGCCCATGCTTGCGATTTCAACGACCGTGCGAAGCGACATGTACCCATAGGCCACTCCCTGCCCAATGTCCGGACCTATTTGCTCGACAAAATGATGATGCCAGTTGCTGCTGGTATCGTTGGTGAGCTTTGCATCGGTGGGCCAATCGTGTCGCCTGGCTATATAGGCAGGGAGGATCTCAATACGACTCGCTTTTCAATTCTTAATCTGCCAGGAATAGTCGAGGATGAGCGGATATACAGAACGGGTGACTTGGCGTTTTCCGACGATGATGGCAATTTCGTCTTTGTAGGACGTCATGACGACCAAATCAAGATTAATGGCGTCCGGATCGGTCTGAACGAGATCGAGATGTGCCTGAGCGCTTGCGAGGATGTACGCCAGGCTGTCGTGACGTGGAACAGCATGAACGGGACCGATGGGGTTCTTGTGATGCATCTACTGATGCGAGAAAGCCCCCATAGGCATGAACCTGCCGCGCTTGAACGCATTACGTCGTATCTGAAGGAGCATTTGCAGCCAGCAATGGTCCCGCGCCATTATACCTTGATTGATGAGTTTCCTCTTAATGCTAACGGTAAAATTGATCGTGCAAAGCTTCATGCTCTTCCGATCTTTGCCACGCAAATACAATCGGTAGAGTTGCCGCAAGATCCTATAAAGCAAGAACTATGGGGGATTTGGCAAAAAATCATGCCGGATTATCCGCTGAAATCGGTAGACGATGATCTTTTTGCTATGGGGGCATCGTCACTGAGACTGGCCATCTTCTTTGTGGAGATCTCCAATGCCTTGAATATCGATATCGACATTCACGCTTTGGCCGGTCGCAACACTGTGGCAGGGATTGCACGGTATATTCACAAGAGTGATTAGGCGGCCTAACACGACTGCTAGAGCGTGTTATGAACTTGAGGCTTTCGCGGCTATCGTAAGCGGATGAAGCCAGCACGCTCCTATCCG
>NZ_JZHZ01000007.1:3291113-3293916 GCF_000963005.1 Xanthomonas sp. GPE 39 | reverse complement strand
GCCGCCGCTGGTGCCACCGCCGCTGGTGCCACCGCCGCTGGTGCCGCCGCCGCTGGTGCCGCCACCGCTGGTGCCACCGCCGCTGGTGCCGCCACCGCTGGTGCCGTCACCGCTGGTACCGCCACCGCTGGTGCCGCCACCGCTGGTGCCACCGCCGGAACCGTCGGTGCCCCACAGCTTATGCAACAAGTTAACCTTGTCGGTACGTACCGTCGTCCAGTCGTCGTTGAGGATGCCGCCGGTATCGCCGCTGTCCGCATTAAAACACCAGTAGAAGGCGCTGCGCATGTTCTTGCCGGCCAAGTAATCGACCAGCGCGTTCTGCCAGGTCACGTCCTTCGAGTCGCCCTGGCCGTATTTGCCACCAAACTCGCCCGGTATCACCGCATATTTGGGTGAGAACTGGCCGAAGTGCTGGTCCCAGATGGCCGACATATTGCTCGGGAAGTTCGGGTCGCTGAAGTACGGCTGGCCGTACACGTCCGGGCCGTACACGTGCGGGCTCAGCACCAAGTGATCTGCCGGGATGTTGAGCGGAGTGCACCCTTGCGGTTCCAGATCTTCGCCCCAGAAGTGGGCGGTGTTGCTGGAGCAGCTCGGATTCGAGGAGATACCTTCGACAAAGATCAGCCAGTTCGGCGCGGCGCTCAGTACGATTGCGGAGGCGCGCTCTGCTGCGGAGTTCCAATCGGTGGCGGCGTTGCCGGTGCCCCAGGTCGCGGAACCGTGCGGTTCGTTCTTCAGGTCAAGACCGATCACGCCCGGCACGCTGGCGTAGCGCTTGGCGACGAATGTCAGATCATTCTCCCACTGCGTTTCGCTGTAGGAGTCGGTGTACCACAGTTCGGAGATTGCATTGCAATCGGGCCTGTGGTGATCGAGCAGCACGTACATGCCGCGGCGGCTGAGTTCGTTGATGATCGTGTCCATCACCTGCAGCGAGCTCATTCCTTGCAGGTCTGAGTTTTGGCTGTAGTCGATGCTGCCGGGCGAAGCACTATGCAGTGTATCCGGGCAGAATGGCAGGCGCACGGCATTGAAGCCGAGGTTTTGCATCTGCGTGATCATGTCCTTCCAATTGCGCGCCCACAGACCATGCGTGATGTGTTCCGGGGTCTCGAAACCGAACCAATTCACGCCACGCAGCTGCACGGCGTTGCCGCTGTCGTCCACGACCTGGCCGTTTTTGACGGCGTAGCTCCATGCCGAACTGCTGGCCACCATTAACGCCGCCGCCAACAGGCAGCGGGTGATGCGGGGCTTGATTGACCGAGTCATTGTGTTTCTCTCCAATAGAGGGGCGGCCCGAAATGGGCAGGCCTAAAGTTGAGTTGGGGGGGAGGGAGACTAAGTGGTAGGTAATTAGCTAGTGCCTGGCAATTACCTAAGAGTGATGATCTAGATTGTCGGAAAAAGAAGTCGTGAATTTCTGTACATTGGTTTTACTTGTCCACGAATTGCATACCATTAACGTGACGTCGGTGCTTTTTTTGCGGTCGCCAGTCTGAAAATGGTTCGAAAAGTGCGAAATGTGCCGCTATTTTTTGCTGTTGTTGATCGCAATGCCGGGCATTGGAAGTGCAATAGTCTGATTTTTGCTCACCCGCCTTGCATTTTTGCTTAAATCGCTAACTCTCTGAGGGGGGCTGCACGATGGGGCATGGTGCAAGAGCCGCTCGAGCATCGCGGTGGTGAGGGTGTGATCGTTGGCGAAAGCGCTGCCACTGCGTGAACGGCAGGTTGCAGGTGAGCGCCATCGAGCTGCGCATGTAGCGCCTGGTCACGACGTTAAAGAACAGCTTCGCCTTGTCGCATCCGAAGGAACGCTAGTCGATCTTTCCGACCACCAGCAGTTCCTGCCCGAGCACCGCGCGCTTGAAGTCGTTCTTCAGCCGGTTATACGCCTTCGCCACTGCATCAGGTCGGTAGGCCCCGCTTTGTGTGCTGCCATCATGGCGCGCTGGTACAGCGCTAGGGCGATGTGCGTCTTGCCGACACCACTTGGGCCATCACCTCTCTGCGCGCTTGCTCGCGCAGGCTTATATTCAATGCGAGGTGAGGATGCCGTCGAATGCGCCGTTTGCTACGCCGATGAACAGATTGTTCAGCGCCTTGGTCGAGGGTGCCAGCAGGCCGGTCAGGATCAGCGATTGCGACGTGTCATTGTGGTTGAACAGTAACAACGCTTGCGGTTTGGTGCGCCTGAACGCGCGCATGGCCGCTTTGCTGCAAACGTTTGCTGATTGATTGACACGGATGCGTAATGTCGGCTGCAACCGACGCTAGCGAGAAAATGCGTTGTGCCCATGCGGATCGGTACGACTGCGCTTGCTGCACTCTTTATGGTCTGTGTCTGCAAGCGATGGTCCACGCGCTGCGATGGCTAAAAGCACCAACGGCAGCGTCGTTAGACGCTGCCGTTGGCAAGTCACCGTGTCGTGCGCACGGTGACGGTGTTACCGCATGGCATCAGCGTCCGGCACAGAACCCGAACTCTGCCATGGCGCCGGGCGCCAGGGTCTTGTTCCAATCCATACCACTGGCGCTGAGCGCGCTGCCGGACTGTGTCCAATTGGCATTCCACAGGTTGTTAATCTTACCGCTGATCGTCTGAGCCACTGACCAGTTGCCGGCGGTGCTGCCGGTGTTGGTGACTTGCACACGCTCGCAATAGCCAACCTGCCAATCGCTGTCGACGATGACCTTAGTACTAAAGCTAGGGCCACCGCTGGTGCCGCCACCGCTGGTGCCACCGCCGCTGGTGCCGCCGCCGCTGGTACCGCCGCCGCTGGTACCGCCGCCG
>NZ_JZHZ01000007.1:3268322-3291013 GCF_000963005.1 Xanthomonas sp. GPE 39 | reverse complement strand
GCTGGTGCCGCCGCCGCTGGTGCCGCCACCGCTGGTGCCGCCACCGCTGGTGCCGCCGCCGCTGGTGCCGCCACCGCTGGTGCCGCCACCGCTGGTGCCACCGCCGCTGGTGCCACCGCCGCTGGTGCCACCGCCGCTGGTGCCGCCACCGGAACCGTCGGTGCCCCACAGCTTATGCAACAAGTTAACCTTGTCGGTACGTACCGTCGTCCAGTCGTCGTTGAGGATGCCGCCGGTATCGCCGCTGTCCGCATTAAAACACCAGTAGAAGGCGCTGCGCATGTTCTTGCCGGCCAAGTAATCGACCAGCGCGTTCTGCCAGGTCACGTCCTTCGGGTCGCCTTTGCCGTATTTGCCACCGAATTCGCCCGGTATCACCGCATATTTGGGTGAGAACCGGCCGAAGTGCTGGTCCCAGATGGCCGACATATTGCTCGGGAAGTTCGAGTCGCTGAAGTACGGCTGGCCGTACACGTCCGGGCCGTACACGTGCGGGCTCAGCACCAAGTGATCTGCCGGGATGTTCAGCGGGGAGCACTCTTGTGCCTCAATGTTTTCGCCCCAGAAGTGGGCGGTTGTGCTGGAGCAGACCGGATTGGCGGAGACACCTTCGACAAAGATCAGCCACTTCGGCGCGGCGCTCAGTACGGCTGCGGAGGCGCGCTCTGCCGCGGAGTTCCAATCTGTGGCGGCAGTGCCGGTGCCCCAGGTCGCGGAACCGTGCGGTTCGTTTTTCAGGTCAAGACCGATCACGCCCGGCACGTTGGCATAGCGCTTGGCGACGAATGCTAGATCGTTCTTCCACTGCGTTTCGCTGTAGGAGTCGGTGTACCACAGCTCGGAGATTGCATTGCAATCGGGCCTATGGTGATCGAGCAGCACGTACATGCCGCGGCGGCTGAGTTCGTTGATGATTGTGTCCATCAACTGCAACGAGTTCATTCCTTGCAGGTCTGGGTTTTTGTTGTAGTCGATGCTGCCCGGCGACATGCTTTGCAGGCTCTGCGGGCAGAATGGCAAGCGCACGGCATTGAAGCCTAGGCTTTGCATCTGCGTGATCATGTCTTTCCAGTTGCGCGCCCACAGACCATGCGTGACATGTTCCTGGGTTTCGAAACCGAACCAGTTCACGCCGCGTAGCTGCACGGCGTTGCCGCTGTCGTCCACGACCTGGCCGTTTTTGACGGCGTAGCTCCATGCCGAACTGCTTGCCACCATTAACGCTGCTGTCAACAGGCAGCGGGTGATACGGGGCTTGATTGACCGAGTCATCGTGTTTCTCTCCAAGAGTGGTTGGCCCAAAACAGGCCAGCCTAAAGTTTTTAGTGGGTAAGGGACTGCCTGACTGCCATCATCGAGATTATTTGAAAAAGAAGTCGTGAATTTCCGCACATCGGTTTTATTTGTCCACGGATTAACCATCACAACGTGACGGCGATACGTGTTTATGCGTTTTAAATTTGCGAGCGCATTTAGAAAATGCGAACTGTGCCGCTATTTGGGTGGTGCGTTTAATTGCATCGCCATGCACTGGAAATGCGTCAGTTCGATTTTTTGCTCGCGACCAGCCATGCACATGCAGTAGCTAAAGGCTTGGTCAGTACGCCCAGCTTGATCCAAATCCTCGTCAGCGGCTCGATGTTGCTGCCTCGGGAAGGGAGTTGCCGTCGTTGCTGGAGCAGGTCGGATTGCCTATGCTTGCCACTACCAGCAGCCAGCAGCCAGCAGCCAGCAGCCAGCAGCCAGCAGCCAGCGAAAGCGGCGCCAGCTTCAGCGCCGCTGTCGAGCCGAACAAGAGGATGCTGCGCAGTCGCGCGCGTTGGCGTCGCGGTTAGGAGGCGGGCCTTCGAGACTGGCGAAGGCCGTATGCTAGGAGACCTAGGCTCAGCTCCCGCTGGCCTGTTCTAGCGAGGGGGTGCGCCAGCCGGAGCGCACGCCCCAGAAATAAAACACCAGCGCGACCACACCGACCACGATCAGGTCCGGTCCGTAGGGCAGGTAGCCTTGTCCGCCGAAGGTGGTGCTGCCGGCCCACGACAATAGTGCGATGGTCGGCATGTAGAGGATCAGCCAACTGGCGCCGCGCAGGTGCCGGTGGAAATCCTTCCAGCCCTGACGATCCTGGTAATAGGCGTACACCGGCAGCGCCACCAGCATCAGCAGGATAATCTTGCCGGTCAGCGGCCAGCGCGCCCAGTACAGCAGTTCGGTGGCCAGTACGAAGGCCGCTGCTGCCAGCACCGGCAGGCCGATCAGGCGCAGCGGTCGGTGTATTTCCGGTGCGTGCCGCCGCAACGCCATCACGCTGATCGGACCGGTGAGGTAGGAAATAATGGTTGCCACTGAAATCACCGCCGCTAGGGTGCCCCAGCCGCGGAAGAAGAACAGGAACAAGTAGGACACCGCCAGGTTGAAGAACATCGCCGGACGCGGTACGCCCCAGTGTGGGTGTAACTGGCCGAATATCTTGGGCATGGTGCCATTGCGCTCCATGCCGTAGATCATCCGCGCTGTGGTGGCGGTGTAGGTGATGCCGGTGCCGCTGGGGCTGATGAAGGCGTCGACATACAGCAGCATGGCCAGCCAGTGCAGGTTGACGATGATCGCCAACTGCGCGAACGGCGAGCGGAAATCGATGCCGTGCCAGCCGGCCTTGGCCAGCAGGTCGGGCGGCACCGCGCCGAGGTAGGCCACCTGCAGCAGCAGGTAGACCACGGTTGCCAGCGCGATCGAGCCGAGCACCGCGAATGGGATGCTACGCCCGGGATTACGCGCTTCCCCGGCCAGATTCACCGGACTCTGGAAACCATTGAAACTGAACACGATGCCGGCGGTGGCCACCGCCGTCAGCACCGCGGCGAAGTCGATGCTGTAGGCCCCACCGTGCAGTCCCACGTGCAGGTTTTCGCTGTGGAAGCCGCTGGCGATCAGCGCGATGCCGCTCAGCGCCGGCACCACCAGCTTGAACACAGTGATGAGGCTGTTGGAGCGGGCGAACAGTTTCACGCTCCAGAAGTTGAGCAGGAAATACACCAACACCAGGGCTGCGGCGATGATCAGGCCCGGCACCGACAGCTCGCCGTGGCCGCCGGGTTGCTGCATGTACAGATCTTGCGCCCATTGCCAGGGCCAGGACGCCATGTATTGCACCGACGCCTCGGCTTCGACCGGAATCACCGACACGATCGCAATCCAGTTCGCCCAGCCGGCGATGAAGCCGACCAGCGAGCCATGCGAGTAATGGCTGTAGCGGACCATGCCGCCGGATTCGGGGAACATCGCCCCCAATTCGGCGTAGGTCAGGGCAATTGTGGTGATAATCAGGGAGCCCAGCACCCAGGCCCAGATCGCGCCAGGGCCGGCCAGTCCTGCAGCGCGCCAGGCGCCGAACAGCCAGCCGGAGCCGATGATCGAGCCCAGACCGGTCAGCATCAGAGCGAATGGGCCGACATCGCGGCGCAGAGCGGGTTGGGTCATGGCAGGGTCCGAACGCGGCGGCAGACCCGAGATGATCGCAGATACATGACAAGGTCGCACCATGGACTGTGCTGGGAGCCCGGCTTTCCAAGCCGATGGTCTTACGCAAGATTTATGTCCATGTGCCCTTTTGATCATAGCGTGCTTACGCCGCACGGGCCTAAAGTGCGGCACGTCGTTTCCGTTGGATGTATGTCATGTCGATTCTGCTGATACAGGGCCCGCACCGCGATGCGCCGGCCATCGCCGCGGCTCAGCGTCTGGCCGCCTCGCACGCTGCGCATGTCGTGCCAGTGGCCTGTGCCGATGCAGCGCAGATCGTTGCCCGGTTGCAGCAGGGGGCGCACGACGAGACCGAACTGGTGCTGTTGGATTCCGGCGAATTGCCAGCCGCAGATTTGGCCGATCATGCCCCGCAATTACGCGCGGCACTCGATGCGCTGGGTCATCCTTACATCGAAGTGCACGACGCCAGTGCGCAAGCGTTGGAGCCGTTATTGCAGCCGCGCCATGCGCCGTTGCTAACGGTGATCGCCAATGGCGCGTTGGCCGATAGCTATGCGATTGCGCTGGGTGTGGCGACGCGTCGTCTCGGCGCGCGTGCGGCAGTGGCAGTTTGAGGGTGCGCCCATGGCCATTGTGTTGCTTCGCGGTCCGCAAAGCGTAGCCGGTCATCGTGGTCGCCCGGGCCGTCTCGCTGCGCCGGTGATGACCCAGTTATTGGACCATGCTGGCCGTGCCGGCAAGAGTCTGGCGGTGCGCAGTTGTGCCAGCGAGGGGGAACTGCTGCAAGCGCTGATCCAGGCCGATTGGAGCGGGGTGGAGGTGCTGTTGCTGGATCCGGGTGCGTGCTCGGATAGCGCCGCGACCGCTGCCGCTGTGGCGCAGTTGCAGCGGCCATACGTGGAGGTCCACGACGATGCGTGCGATTGTCGCGAACCGTGTTTGCGCACGGCATCGCCGCAACGTCTGGGGCAGGTGGGTGGCTATCGCGCGCAGGGCTATGCGCTGGCGCTGTCGATCGCGCTCGAACATCTTGGCTGCCATGGTGATAAAGGCGATGTCCACGTCGGGACTTGAGTGCACGCGTCACTATCTGGCCGACTATGACGCCTATAGTTACGGCCAACGCGTTGCCTGGGGGACCTTGGCGCACAGCTGGTGCGACGATGCGCCACTGGATCCGGACCTGTTGCTGCAGCGTATGCGCGATCAGGCTGCGCGGCGACATGGTGTGGAAAGTGGCGATATCCGTATCCGTAGCGTCAGCCGTTTGTAACGGCGGCTGGCGTATTGCCGGTCAGTCTGGCGATGGCGGTGAGGTGCCGATGTAGTAGTGCGCTTGCGTAGCGATCATGGCCTGTGCATGCGTATCTCAATAATCCACGCCGACAGAGAACAACAAGGTACGTGGATCGCCCAGGGCGACAGCGCGTTGCAGGCCGCCGGTAAAGTAATCGTGGTCGAACGCGTTTTTCAGGTTCAGCGCGTAGTGCCAGTGACGTTGGCGATAAGCCAGGCCGGCGTCGAACACCATGTAGCCGGGAATGCGGTGGCCATAGGCGCTCTTCTCACCCTCGGCGCGGGCACCGCCGCTGATGCTCCAGCCGTCGGCCGCCCCGTGTGCGGCGTACTGCAGCCACAGCGAGCCGCTGTGTTTGGGCACGTTGTTCAGACGTTGTCCGATGCTGCTGATGCGCTGTCCGCCGTCGTCGGTGACCACCGCATCGGTATAGGCGTAGCCGCCGAACAGGCTCAATCCGCTGCCCAGGTCGGCGGCGGCATTGAGTTCCGCGCCGCGGCTGCGTTGTTCGCCCACCGCGATGCTGTAGCCGTCGTGGAGCGGATCGTTCTGTAGCACGTTGCGTCGGCGCAGGTCGTAGAGCGCCATGCTCAGGCTGGTGTTGGCGCCCACTTCCATCTTCGTGCCCAGTTCCACCTGGCGGCCGTGTTCGGGACCGAACACGGCGCCCCGCACGTCGGTCCCGGCGTTGGGATAGAAGGAGGTGGCGACGCTGGCGTAGGGGTGCACTCCGCCGCCGGCATCGAACATCAGCGCGGCCGAGCCGGTGGTCGCATTGGCGTCGTTGCGCGTCTGGGTACCGGCGCCGCGGTCCTCGCTGCGGTTTTGGCTGAGATCGTGGCGCAGGCCAAGCAGCAACTGCCAGTCGGGGGCGAACTGGATGCGGTCGCGCAGATATGCGCCGCCGGAGGTCACCACGTTGAGCGTGTCGTTGCTGGGTCTGGTCGGGCACACGATCGGGCTGCCATAGACCGGCGCGTATACGTTCAACGTGCCGACCTGGCAGGTGGATTGCACGTTCCACTCCAAGGTTTTGAACGCGTCGGCGCCGGCGGTCAGCGTGTGCTGCCACGCGCCGGTAACGACATCGCCCTGGAGATAGGTGTCCTGCACCCAGGTGCGCCCGTCGAATGCTTGCCGCATGCCGGTGCGGCGCAGGGTGCGCAGGTCGGGCGCCAGGCCGTTGCTGGCGATCAGCAGGCCATCCAGGCCGAATGTCTGCCAGCGTGCGGCATGGTGCAGGGTCCAGCCGTTGTCGAAACGATGGTCGAGCACGTCACCCAACCGGCTCTGGTGGCTGTGGTAGGGCGTCTGTCCGGGTTCGCCGGTGAACAGGGTGCGGTCGATCCTGCCGTTGCGATTAGGGTCGACGCTGCCTTCCCAGGGGAGCCCCTGCTGGCGGATGTAGTCGCGCTCCTGGTAGCTGGTCAGCAAGACGAAATCGGTACGCTCGCCCAGGTCCAGGGACAGCGCCGGTGCGATCCAGCGGCTGCGAAAATACACATGCTCGGTCGGGTCGTCGCTATTCATCGCCAGGGCGGTGAGTCTTAGCGCGGCCTTGCGATCGGTGGACAACGGCTGGTTGAGGTCCAGGCTGCCCTGGCGCAGGCCATCGCTGCCGAGGCCCAGATCGACTCGGCGCAGCGGTTCGGCACCAGGACGCTTACTGATTAGGTCGACCAATCCGCCCGGCAGCACCTGTCCGTAGAGGAGCGATGCTGGACCTTTGAGGACCTCCACTTGCTGCATGCCGAACAGTTGCTCGGCGACGCGATTGCTGCCGGCGGTGCGCAGGCCGTCCACGAACACGGTGTCCGATGCGGTCTGGCCGCGGATGATCAGGTCGTCCCAGCCGCGCCGGCCATAGGTGTTCGCGACCACGCCGGAGACGTTGTGCAGGGCGTCGGCCAGAGTCAGCGCTTGCTGGCTATCCAGCAGGGCGCGCGGCACCACGGTGATCGAGAGCGGGGTCTGCGCCAGTGGCACATCCGACTTGTCGGTCTGCACCGGGGCCGTGCTGCGGAAATCGTTCTGGGTGTCGGCGTGGACCTTGATGGCCGGCAGGGCGGTCGCGCGGGGGGCGTCACTGGCATCGGCCACATCGGTTGCGTGGGCAGATGTACAGATCGCCATGCTCAGCAGGCAGGCGAACGAAAGGGGATGCAGAGTCATCGAGAGCGGTGGGGGAAGTCCTAATCGAGAATGATTATATTTCGCGATGAGCCGATTGGGAATGCCCTGACGCCATGTGGGCATGACCGACACGCGATGCGCGATCGCTCAAACCGACATCCCCCCGGTCAGGCGCCTGACCGGGGGGATGTCGGTTTGCGATCGATACGTCTTGTGTGCGGCGACTGCTGCGATGGCCGCTCGCACGCCATCATCCAGCGTGATCGTGCCGGCGCAGCGCGTGCAAGCTGTGTAGCTCGCTTGTGCCGGCAGGTTAGCTGGCGACGCGGAACACGCCGCTGTGGCCGCCGGGCGGGCTGCCTTCGAACTGGATCAATGAGTCAACCAATTCGGCATGCAAGCGGATACGGCCCATCTCGCGCATGATCCGGATGTCCTCGTGGCGCAATTCCCGGTTGGCCACCACCTCGCGTTTGTAGTCCAGGATCTCCGGATACTTGCGCGCCATGTTCAGTGCATCGGCGACGCATTCCACGGTATCGGCGTCAGCGGAGAGCCGCTCGCGACTGTTGAATGCGGTGAGCCAGCGCTCGAAACCAGCGGTGCGGTCGAACATGTTGGCGATGAACCAGATCACGAACAGGATCGCGACCCACGAGGAGAAGATGATGACGATGCGCGAGAAGGTCAAGTGATAGTCGTGCTGCCACAACTGCGTGGTGATCACGCCGAGGAGGATCAGCGAGATCGCCTGCCAGCCGATGATCGACGCCACCAACCATTGTTGCTTGGCCCTGGCTAGCAGCGCGACTTCCTCGTTTAGCTGTGCCTCGCTCTTGTGCTGCCAGTGCGCGACTTGTTCGGGAAACGAGCGCTGGTGCAGCGCATTGTCTTCGAGCAGTAACCCCAACCCTTTGAACAAAGCGATCATGACAGGCTCCTTGGTAGATGCGGTGACGGAGGCGGAATGTCGTTTGCGATCTTCAAGCGCCTTCTTTCTAGCACAGTGGCCGGCAATGGCATGCTGCGACCGCACATTGGCGTAGTGCCTGGTCTTTGGCTAATCGCGTCATCACACAGCGTCCACGCTCATTGGTGCAGATCCGCTGCATTGCGCGCTTAACCTGCTGCCTGGTCCATTCGACCCTTAGATCCTGCGCAGGATCTGCAGCGCATCCTCAGGCGCGGCGACGATGCGGGGACGTGCCGGCGAGATATTGCGTGCCCGTGTAGTGCCTTTATCGCGCTATCGATATCTGGTGATAAAGATTGGCACAGAGTTTGCCGTGAGCGGACAGGCTGTGAAGTCTTTTTTACATGACTGAACACATGCGTATTACGCGCGGTCAAGATACCCAAGTTGCGGCCGTTGTATGCGGACCAACGCTGCTTCCTATCTTAATGCCGCACACTTTAATCGCTGACAGGAAGCAAGACCTACGTTTTGGACACAGCCTGCGGCGCATCGTGCGCGCGCCATTGCGTGCGATCGTGGTCTGGGGCGCGTCTTTGGCTGTGATATTGGCATGTGCAATGGTGCTGGTATTGGCACAGGATCACCATAACCGGCTGGCTGCGGCGCAGCGGCAGAGCCTCTCCTTGGCGACCAGCGCCGATGATCTGCTACAGATGGAATTGACCAATCTCGGTCGGTCCCTGCGCGGCCAGGGTGTGAGCGCACAGACATTCCTGGCCGATGCTCCGGCGCGTGCGCCGGGCTTGATCGAGGCTTCGTTACGCGGACTCCTGATGCGGCATCCGGAGTTGCGCGCGGTGGCGGTGCTCGATGCTCAGGGACAGCGACGTTTCGGAGGCGCTGGCGATCCGCAACTGCCCATGTGGACCACGCGCGTGCACTGCGGTGGCAACCAGGTGTGCGTCGGGCCGGCGCAGCGTTTGGCCGACAGCGAGATCGTGCTACCCATCGCGGTATCGTCGGCGGGCGGAAACTGGATTGTGGGGCAACTGCGTGCAGCCGCGTTGCAACACATCGTGCGCGATGTCGACATCGGAGCCGATGGCGTGGTCGCACTGATCGATGCACAGGGCATGCCGCTGGTCGTGAGCGGTCCAGGTGTCGATATGCAGCAATGGCTGCGGCCGGCACTGCTTGAGCGATTGCCGCAGCGCGTTGCGCTAGGCATGCGCACCGATGTTTTCGACGTCGAACCAAGAATGCTGGCGATCAGTGGAGGGCAGGCATATCCATTACGCGCGGTGGCCGGCTTGGGTGTGCGCGAAACGCTGGTGCGCTGGTGGTGGTTCGTCGCGACGGCTGCATCGGCCTACGTCCTCTACTTGCTCGGCTTCGCTTATTTGCTTGGTAGCCTGCGTCGCGCCGAACATCGTCAGCGCCAGTTACTGCAGCGGCTGAGTCGTGGCGACGAGGAGCTGCGCTTGGCATGCGACATGGGCGGCATCGGCACCTGGCGCATCGATACGCAACGGCGTTTGATGTCGTTGTCCGAACCCACGGTGGAGATGCTCGGGCTGCAACGGATGCAGATGAGCCTGGATGAGTTCCTGGCACAGGTACACGACGAAGATCGCATGCGGGTGGCGCAACTGTACGAAGATGCGGTGCATAGCCATGGCGAATACAACCCCGCGTATCGCATCCACATGCCAGATGGCCGGGTGCGCTGGTTGGCCGCGCGCGGTGCGCTGGTGCAAACGCAAGAGGGTCTGTGCATGACCGGTGCGGTGCAGGATGTCACCGAGCGGCTCGCGGTGCAGGCGCGCCTGTTCGATGCCGAGCGTCAGTTCCGTTTGATGTTCGATCGCAATCCGCTGCCATATTGGGTATTTGCGGTGGGTAGTTTGCGCTTCCTCGAAGTGAACCAGGCCGCTATCGGCCACTATGGCTACAGTCGCGATGAATTCTTGGAAATGAGCCTGCTCGATTTGCATCCGCGCGAGGATGCATTGCGGTTGCTGTGCGATGTGCGGACATCGCGCGCGGGCTTTAGCGCGCCGGACGTATGGACGCATCGGCGCAAGGACGGCAGTATGTTGTCGGTGTGCGTCCACAGCTCCGATCTGGAGTTTGCCGGCATGCCAGCGCGGCTGATTCTTGCCGAAGAGGTCACGCAGCGTCTGGCACACGAGCGCGAACTGGCGTTTCGCGCCAGTCACGATGTTGCTACCGGGCTGTTCAATCCACACGCATTGGCCGAGGCCTTGCGTGTGCATGCGTGCCAAGCCTATGCGATCGCCTACGTGCAGTTGCGCGGGTTGGCGCTGATCGGCGATACCCTGGGGCGGACGACCGGCGATGCGGTGCGCTGCGTGGTGGCCGAACGTATGCGTGGCCTGGGTGAGCGCTTCGGCCTGACCGCGCACCAGCCCTCACAGGATTTCGTCCTGGCGGTACTGGACCCGCAGGCGCTGGAGCAGGCGTTGCAGGCGCTGTTGGAGGCAATGTCGGCGCCGGTACAGGGGAGCGATTTTAGTTTGCAACTGCAGGCGCATATCGGCGTGGCGTTGTGCCCGCACGATGCCGTCGATGCAGAGGAAGCCATCGGTTGCGCCGCGCAGGCCGCGCATGCGGCGCAGGCCGATGGCTGCAGCATGCTGCGCTTTGATCGGTCCATGTCCGCGCGCATCGGCGAACGTCTGCGTCTGGCCGGACGTTTGCACGAGGCGATCGAACGCGAGGAGTTCGTGTTGTACTTCCAGCCGATCATGGATACCGACACTGGTGCGCCACGCGTGCTCGAAGCCCTGATCCGCTGGCCGCAGGCCGATGGCGGCTTCATTCCGCCAGACCAGTTCATCCAGGTGTGTGAGGACACGGGCCTGATCCTGCCGCTGGGGCGCTGGGTCATGCGGATGGCGGCGCAGGCGCGACGCGAGCTGGTTCGGCATGGCTGGTCGGATTTGCCAGTGGCGGTGAATGTGTCGGCACTGCAGTTTTTCGATGGCGATCTGGTCGCGGACTTGGTGCAGGCGTGCGCTGATGCCGATTTGGGCGTGGATGCCTTGCATCTGGAATTGACCGAAAGCAGCCTGATGCGTCAGCCGCAGCAGGCGCGCGAAGTGTTGCAGCAGTTGCGTGCGCTGGGTGTGCGCGTGGCGTTGGATGATGTCGGGACCGGATTTTCCAGCATGGCCTATCTGCGCGATTTGCCGTTAGATGCCTTGAAGATCGATCGCAGTTTTATCGACGGCGTGGATGGCGATGCGCGCAATGCGTCGATCTGCGATGCGTTGCTGACTCTGGGCCGCAGCCTGGGGCTGGAAGTGGTTGCCGAAGGCGTCGAAACACAAGCGCAATTGCAGTGGCTGCGCGCGCGCGGATGCGGCAGCGTGCAGGGTTATCTGCTCGGGCGCCCAGCACCGCTGGAGCAGGTGCTGCAAACACTCGGCGCAGTCCCGGCATGAGGTCGACGCGGTGATGGTCAGTCAGTGATAGTGGTTGTGCCGCTCAATTGACCAGGTGGCGGCTTGGAGAGTAGATCCAGCCAGAGCGAAGCATCGCGTATACCGAGATGGTGGGGCAGACAGGACGATTGCCGTAAGCGCATGCGTCGATCTTGTTCGCCGCTCAGTTGAGGACCGTCCCGGTCACACGATTGCGTCCATTGCGCTTGGACGTGTACAGCGCCTGGTCGGCGGCCACGACCAGCGTTTGCCATTCGGCTTGCGCCTGGATGGAAATGCAGTAGCCGATGCTCACAGTACACGTCAGGGTGTCGCCAGATGAGTCAGGAACCGGTTGCGATTCGATGGTGCACCGCAGGCGCTCGGCCAATGCGTGCACAGCCGCTTCGTCGCCATGGGGAACCAGGACCATGAATTCCTCGCCGCCGATCCGTGCCAACAGATCTGGGCGTTGAATTTGCTGTGACATTACATTGGCGATCGTTACAAGGGCCAGATCGCCTGCAGCATGGCCATGACGATCGTTGATGGCTTTGAAATTGTCTACGTCGACCATCAGTACCGCCAACGGCTCGCTTTTGCGTCGGGCGTCTTGCGCGCTGGATTCGCCGTACTGCCACATGACACGTCGATTGGCGACCCCGGTCAGAGCGTCTTGCGAGGCATGACGAACCAATTCGTCGTTCATCTCATGGGTCAGCATCCACAAAAAACCAGGTGTGATGATGGAGGTCAGCACCATGCGCGAGAGCAGCCCGAAGGTCGAGGTAGGGTCGTAGTTCACATTCACATGGGGATGGGTCCACCACCAGCCGATGCGCAGCAACAGCATCAGCGCCCAGAGAAAATGGAAGATGGCGGTGAAACGTGCTGCCATGCATGAGATCTTTCTGCCGTGGTGCCAGAGCATGGCACCGGTGGCGATTGTCAGCAGCCCGCGCAGGCTGCAGCCGAAGATCACCATGACAAAATAGTCGTGGTTGGATTTTTGCAGTAAGTACACCTCGGTGATGGCGATCGCCGCGACGGGAAGCAGTAGCCACCATTGCAGCAGTGGCTGGCATAGATAGGCGCTGACCGCGAACAGGACCAATAAGGTGGCCACGTCGAGGATGAGGTTGCCCAAGATGCCTACATGCGGAAAGTTGATGCCGAACCCCGGCAGCAGAATCACCGCGAAGCCGGCGGCGTATGCGACATAACTCACGCTCAGCATGAGCAGTCCCTTGACTCGCTTTGCCTTGCGACCGGTCAGGTACAGGGCAAGGAACATCAGGGAGGAGACAGCTGCTAGCAGAGCGTTGACGATCAACAACGTGCTAGCGTTGACCAGATGCCCAATCCATTCCACAGGTGTCCCAGTCCGCGGCTGCGAGAAGAGTCAGAATGCGGTCGATTATAGGGTAGTTTGGAGGCCCCAAAGGGCTGGCACGCTTGGTCTTCGGGCGTGTTTGCGCTGGTCTGTCGGCATCGACTCTCTATCACTGTCGCTATCTCTGCCTCGGCAACCTTGGCAGTGCGCTCAGCGTCTGCGGCGCGGCTCGTACCAGAAGTCGAGTCCCTCGCGTGATCGCAGCATGCCGCGTCCGTGGCGTAGCAGTTGCAGCAGCATTGCCAGGTGTTCGCTCTTGCTGAAGCTGCGTAGCTTGCGATCGGAGCTATACACCGGTTCGCGCAGAATCACGAAGCGTCCTTGCCGTGCCAACGCGCGGCTCAACGCCACGTCCTCGCCAGCGTAGTAGCGCTCGTCGAAGCCCCCGACGGCAAGGAATGCACTGCGCGTGCAGAACATGAAGCAGCCGGGTGCGATGCCGGTGCAGCGGAACAGCCAGCCGAATGCGGCCAGCCCCAGTCGCTCGTGCCAAGCGATGTCCCCGAGCATGTGGACCCGCGCGCCGCCGCCGACTGCACCGCTGTGCAGGGTACGGAACGCGGCCGCCAGCAGCGGCGTATTGATCTGGGTGTCGGCGTCGACGAACAGTAGGTGATTGCCGTGGCTAGCGGCGGCCCCGGCATTGCGTGTGGCGGCGATGTGCCGTAACTGCACCTCCAGCACCTGCGCGCCGTGCTGGTGGGCGATCTGCGCGGTGTCGTCGGAGCAGGCATCGGCGACGACCAGTATCTCGTACTCCAGCTGCAACGCTTGCGCGGCCAGGTGCAGCGAAGTGAGGGTATCGCCGATCAGGGCGGCTTCGTCGTGTGCGGGGACGATGAACGAAATCACCTGGACATGATGCGATGCCGGCACGGCGCTGACAATCGCGCGCTGCTGCTGGATTGGCGCGGGTTCAGCCCTGCAGTGTGGCCATCATGGCGGTCGGATAGCGGGTGCCGGCGGCGGCGTCGGCCGGGAAGATGGCTTGGATTTGTGCCAGTTCCTCGGCGTCGAGCTTCACTTGCAGCGCATTCAGGTTTTCCTCCAGGTAGGTCAGGCGTTTGGTCCCCGGAATCGGCACCAGATCCTCGCCTTGCGCCAGTACCCAGGCCAACGCCAACTGGCCGGGGGACACGCCCTTGGCCACGGCTAGGCGCCGGACTTGCTCCACCAGTTGTAGGTTGCGGGCGAAGTTGTCGCCTTGAAAACGCGGCGAATGGCGGCGGTAGTCGTCAGCCTCGAAATCCTCCGGCGTGCGGATCGCGCCGGTCAAAAAGCCACGTCCCAGCGGCGAGTAGGGCACGAAGCCGATACCCAGCTCGCGGACTGTGTCGAGCACGCCATCGTGCTCTGGATCGCGCGACCAAAGCGAGTATTCGCTCTGGACGGCGGTGATCGGGTGTACCGCATGGGCGCGGCGGATGGTCGCGGCAGCGGCTTCGGACAGGCCCAGGAAGCGCACCTTGCCTTGTTCCACCAATCGCGCCATGGCGCCCACGGTGTCCTCGATCGGCACGTTCGGATCCACGCGGTGCTGGTAGTACAGGTCGATGTGGTCCACGCCCAGGCGGCGCAGGCTGGCTTCGCAGGCGGATTGTACGTACTGCGGACTGCCCTCGATGCTGCGTGCGGCGGGGTTGGCCGGGTCCAGCTTGATGCCGAACTTGGTTGCCAGCACGACCTGCTGGCGGCGTCCGGCCAGCGCCTTGCCGACCAGTATTTCGTTGGTGTGGGGGCCGTACATGTCGGCGGTGTCGATCAGGTTGACGCCGCGTTCGAGCGCGGCATGGATCACCGCGATCGCGCTAGCGTCGTCGCGACGGCCTCCGTAAAAAGCGCTCATGCCCATGCAGCCCAGGCCGAGGGCGGAAACACGAAGGCCATTGCGGCCAAGGGTGCGGGTTTGCATGCGAACGTACTCCTTGCGTGGGATCGTGGCGTTGCGTCAGGACAATGCGCGAACAGCAGGTGCCGAAGCTGTGGATGCACAGCGTCTACCCGTGCACGGCCAATGCGCAGGTGGCGCTGCCAGCGTGGACCGGCAGGCCGCCACGCCGCGTTCGAACACGGCGGCGCGATGCGCCGTCGGTGACGTGCTCAGCCTTTGAGCTTGCTTGCGAACTCGGCCACACGCTTGCCGAGCAGGCGTGCGGTTTCCAGATCGCCACGGCGTGGCGCCTCGTCCGGCGATGCGTCGGCCGGGGAGATCGCCAGCGCACCGCCGGAGCCGGCGGTCCAGTTCACATCGTCGGGACCGTGTGCTTTCGTGTTGGATGGCATCACGCCGGTGCCGACCCAGAGCTGGCCGTGCTGCTGCGACAACGTCCAGAAATAGGCGATGGTGGAAAACTTATCGCCGTTGACCGAGGCCGAGTTGGTGAAGCCGGCGGCGATCTTGTCCTTCCATGCCTGCGTGAACCAGGGTTTGGAGCTGGCGTCGGCGAATTTCTTGAACTGCCAGGCCGGGCCGCCCATGTAGGTGGGGCTGCCGTAGACGATGGCGTCGGCCTGGCCGATTGCTTCCCATGCGCCGTCGGGCAGGTTGCCGTCCTGGTCGATCCGATACAGCGTGGCCTCGCCGACGCTGGCGGCACCGGCATGCACGGCCTCGGCTTGTTTGGCGGTGTGGCCGTAGCCACTGAAGTAGATGATCGCGATCTTGCTCATCGTTGGACTCCTGAGAGTGAAGGCGGAATACACGCGTATTGTGTGCATCCGCGTTGGTCGCCATGCGTGCTACTGGCGGAATATTGTGTTCGACCGGGGCGTGCCGCTCACGTGTCCGGCGCGATGCGCATGTCGCGCTCGATGCCGACATCGACAAGATAGTCGATGAAACTACGTACTTTCGGTGCCAGGTGGCTACGGTTGGCGTAGACAGCGTATACCCCGATTGCGCCGAACTGATGGTCGGGCAGGATCCGCACCAGGCGTCCATCTTCCAGCGCGGCTTCGGCCATGAAGTCGGGTTGTAGCACGATGCCCATGCCGGCGATGGCCGCTTCGCGCAGCATGTCGCCGTTGTTGGCGCGTAGACTCCCGTGTACTCGGACCTGGGTATCGCCGTGCGGGCCATGCAGAAGCAGTGTGTCCAGCGGCATGTAACTGTAGCTAAGGAAGGCGTGGTCGGCGATCTCGCTGGGTTGGCGCGGGGTGCCGGCACGCGCGAGATAGGACGGTGCGGCGCACAGGTGCATCTGTGCCTCACCGAGCTTGCGCGCGATCAGTGTCGGTGCCACGTGTCGGGTGATGCGGATCGCCAGATCGAAACCCTCCTCGACGATGTCCACCACCCGGTCCGACAGCGACAGGTCCAGCGCGACCTGCGGATAGCGCGCGCGATAGCCGGCCAGACGCGGCCCCAGCCGGGCGATGCTGAAGCTCAAGGGAGCGTTGATCCGCAATGTGCCCGATGGGGTCAGCGCCTGTTCGCCGACCGCCGCTTCCATCTCGTCGAACTCGGCCAGCAGCAGTTGGCAGCGCTGGTAGTACGCGGTGCCGACGCTGCTCGGGCTGACCCGCCGGGTGGTGCGGTTGAGCAGCCGCGACCCCAGCCGCTGCTCCAGCCATGCGACCTGGCGGGTGACGCTGGCGGTGGAGAGACCAAGTGCGTCGGCGGCGGCATTGAAGCTGTTGCGATCGACCACGGCGACGAATACCCGCATCGCCTCGAGCGTATCCATTGTTGCTGTTCCTGATATGGACCGTCGGTTTGAGGGTAATTTATTTCGCACATGCGCGGGAATACCCTGCGGTACTGCAAGCGCGCGCCGCCACCGCGCCCTTGCGGTGCTTGTGGTGTCTAGTCAAGTTTGGAAGCCTGCCTATGGTCCGTTTGCCTTCGCTCTACATTTCCCATGGTTCGCCGATGACCGCCTTGCAGCCTGGTCTGCTCGGGACCCGACTGGCGGAACTGGCCGCAACCCTGCCGCGACCACGCGCCATCGTGATCGCCTCTGCGCATTGGATGGGCGCGCAGCCGCTGGTTGGTGCTGCGGCGCGACCGCAGACCATCCACGATTTCGGCGGTTTTCCCGAGGCACTGTATGCGCTGCAGTATCCGGCGCCGGGTGCGCCGGCACTGGCGCAGACCGTCGCCGAGTTACTCGAGCGCGCGGGCCTGCATCCGGCCGTGGACCAGAGCCGTGGCCTGGATCACGGCGTGTGGGTGCCGCTGTCGTTGCTGTATCCGCAGGCCGACATTCCGGTGGTGCCGTTGTCGATCCAGCCGCAGTTGGGCCCGGCGCACCATCTGGCCCTGGGGCGTGCGCTGGCGCCATTGCGTGCCGATGGCGTGCTGGTGATCGGCTCGGGCAGCATTACCCACAACTTGCACGACCTCGGTCGCTACGCCGAGGGGAAAGAGCTGCACTACGTGCGTCCGTTCATCGAATGGGCCGAGCAGGCGCTGCGCGGCGACGACCTGGCGGCGCTGCTGGACTACCGTCGTCAGGCACCATTCGCCGAGCGTGCGCATCCCACCGACGAACATTGGTTGCCGATCTATGTGGCGATGGGAGCGGCCGGCACCGTCGGTCTGGGCGCGCAGCGCATCGATGCCGGCATTGACGCCGGGCTGTTGGCGATGGATATCTACCGTTTCGACGGTGTGTCGGCCTGAACGCGTCTCCGGTAACGTGCGTCGTGTGTGCTCTATCCCGGCTGGATTGGTCGCGCAAGCGATGGCGTTCTACACGCGCTATGACATTGCGGGTCTGTTTCTCTCAAGCCGCGGTCTAGTGCGCAACGGCGTTCATGCCCTGAAATACATGTGGTACGGGGTGAGGTCGTTATGCCGGACGCCTCGCGTTGCGTCCCGACGCCGTGTCGCACTGGTGGGCTGACATCGACAATGAGCGCGCGTGCAGGTCGGTGTGCTTGCCTGCTTCGGTTGCGTCGAGGACTTGCGTGCTGGTGTGGCCGGCGCAAACGCCAAGCGTCGTGCTTACACAGCAGTACGGTTGATCGCGACGGCGTGTCGTCGCGCAATACCTCATAGGCGCTGCAACACGTAGCTGTTCTCGAACCCGTGCACGCAGCCCAGGACGTGGAAGCCGTTGAAGTAGCCGGTCGCACGCAGCAGGTCCACGGCGGGGCCGACTTCCGGCGAATATGCGTGGTCGCCGTAATCGTCGAACACGACGAACCCGCCGGTCACCACGCTGGGGCCATACAGCAGGAAATCCAGCAACACATTGCGCCCGGTGTGTCCACCGTCGATATGCAGCAACGCCACTTGCGGCGTCATGTTGTAGAAGTGCTGCGCGCAAAACTCCGAGTAGCCACGGATAAACAGCGCGTTGGGGAGTAGCAACTGACGATAGTGATTGAATTCCTCGAATTGGTTCGGCAGCGCGAACGGATCCAGGCCGATGATCCGGCGCTGCCGATTGCAGACCTCGTTCATCAGCGCCAGCGACTTGCCCTTCCACACGCCGATTTCCACCAGGTCGCCGGGTACGCCCTCCAGCAGCAGGCATAGATAGGCCAGCAGTTGCACGTGGTCATGGAAGGACAGTTCGCGTCGCGGCATCGCCTGCTCGGCCGGCAGGCTGGCCTGGGCGTGCGCGAAATTCTCGCCAATCAGTTTCCAGATCTGCGCAATGTTGCCGTTTGCCGTCTGGGCGTCGATGAAACCATTGAGTTCTTGGATGGTCAGCATGGGGTTTCCGGTGGACAGGCATTCGGCGCGTGCAGTGGGGCGTAGCAGCCCCATACTAGACGATGCGTAAAAGACACAGTGCATGCGCGGCGCGATGGGTCGTGGGCAAATGCGCCTGTGCATCGTGACCTTGTGCGACCGCCATCGCCGATGCGGTGTCGTATCATCACCGTGTACGCGCGGGCCTCCGGCACCACGGTCCGCGCGATTCCGGCATGCCACCTGACTGCCACGCTGTCCCGCTACTAGACAGCGCGCCTGCGGTGCGCTTTGCTTGCAAGTCCCTCATTGATGGACAGTGCCGCTGACGCGGTGCCGTTGTCTGGACGAGCATGCATTCGATTGAAGTGGTTTTGGCGATGTTGTTGGCGGTGGTCGCCAGTGGTTATCTGGTGCGCGTGTTGCCGTTTTCGTTGCCGTTGCCGTTGGTGCAGATCGGCTTGGGCGCCATCATCGCCGGCGTGTTCAAGAAGGGCTACGCGCTGGAGCCGGAGCTGTTCTTCCTGTTGTTCCTACCGCCTTTGCTGTTCCTGGACGGCTGGCGCATTCCCAAGCAGGGGCTGTTCCGCGACAAGGGCGCGATCCTGGAACTGGCGCTGGGGCTGGTGGTCTTCACCGTGGTCGGTATGGGCTGCCTGATCCACTGGATGATCCCGACGATGCCGCTGGCGGTGGCTTTCGCGCTGGCGGCGGTGGTGGCACCGACCGATCCGACGGCGGTGTCTTCGATTGCCGCGCGCGCGCCGATTCCCAGGCGGCTGATGCACATCCTGGAAGGCGAATCGCTGCTCAACGATGCCTCTGGCCTGGTCTGTTTCCAGTTCGCGGTGACTGCGGCGATCACCGGCACGTTTTCGCTTGCCGCTGCCTCGCTGACGTTCCTGTGGGTGGCCTTGGTCGGCGTGGCGGCCGGGGTCGTGGTGGTTCTGGGTACCAGCCTGGCGCAGCGCTGGATCTGGCGACACGTTGGCGAGGAGCCGGGCGCGGCGATCCTGGTCAACTTGCTGCTGCCGTTCGCCGCCTACCTGTTGGCCGAGTCGATCAATGCCTCCGGCATTCTCGCCGCAGTCTCTGCCGGTATCAGCATGAGTTACGTGGAGTTGAGCGGCCGTGCCCCGGGGAGCATGCGTGTGCAGCGCTCGGCGGTGTGGGACATGGTCCAGTTCACCCTCAAGGGCATCATGTTTGTGCTGCTCGGCGAGCAGTTGCCGGGCATCGTGCAGGGCGCCATGCACAACATCGACGAAGCCGGGCACCTGAATCCATGGTGGTTGCTCGGTTATGCGCTGGCGATTTACATCGGCCTGTTGCTGTTGCGCTTTTTGTGGGTATGGCTCTCGCTGCGCTGGAACTTGCTCAAGGCGCGGCGTCGTGGCGAGCACCGACGCAGTCCACCGTGGCGGGTGGTGGTGGCGACGTCGCTGGCTGGAGTGCGCGGTGCGATCACCCTGGCCGGCGTGCTGACGTTGCCGTTGGCGCTACCCAGTGGTGCCGCATTTCCGACGCGCGATTTGGCGATCTTTCTAGCCAGCACGGTGATCGTCACCTCGTTGTTGGTCGCCAGCCTGGCGTTGCCGCGTTTACTACGCGGCCTGAAATTACCCGAAGAATCCAGCGACCGTTTGGAAGAGGATCTGGCCCGACGCGAATCTTCGCGTGCCGCGTTGGCGGCGGTGGAGAAACTGCGTCAGCGGCTGGTACAGGACAGCGAACATGCCGATCTCTACAACGAAGCGGCCAACCGGGTCAGCATGCTGTATCAGCGCCATCTCGACCATGGCGATGCGATGGAGAGCGATCCGGAGGAGGCGCGACGCCTGGACAACGTCGTGCGGCAGTTGCGCAATGCCGGCTTGCAGGCCGAACGTCAGGAATTATTCAAGCTTACCCGTCAACGCAAGGTTTCCGACGAAATCGCGCGGCGCTTGATCCGCAACCTGGATCTGCTGGAAGCCCGGCGCAAGAGTTGAACGACTCCGGTGTGCGGGAGCGGTCAACCGCACGAACGGCTTGGCTGCCAACCTGGCCTGGAGGCCGGTAGCACGCCGACGCGGTTCGTCGGCGATGCTGGCGGGTTTTCACGTATCCGCATCGTCCAGTCAGGTGCTTACTCGGCTTTGAGCCAGTACGCTTCGACGGTGCCCTTGATCTTCATCGTCATCGGATTACCACGACGGTCGCGCGATTTGCCGACCTGCACGCGGATCCAGCCTTCGCTGATCGAATACTCTTCTACGTTGTCGCGCTCCACCCCATTGAAACGGATGCCAACGCCGCGCGATAGCGCCTGGGCATTGTGGAATGGGCTGTGCGGGCTGAGGGCCAGGTGATCGGGGGGCGTATCGGACATCGGATAAGTTGACGTGTGGCGGCGGACAGCGCCGTCTTCCGGTGGCGAAGCATAAATGCTCGCGACGCCGTTGCCGAGCTTCGTTGCGCTTCCGTCGCCGCGTCGGGCACGGCACACTGGCCGTCCCGTGATGCCGATTGCACCGCCATGCCCGATAACAGTGCCGACTACGAAGACCCCCAGGACGCGTTCGGCGATGTGGACGAGGACGACCCGGACACCCAGCAAGGGCTGATCTGGAACCTGCTGTTGCTGATTAATCCCGGCGACGAGGAAAGCGCGCTGCGTCAGTTCGATGCCTACCGCGAACTTGCTGGCGAGACTGAGCGCGATGGCCAGGATTGGCTATGGGTGCTGAAGGACGCGATCGACTGGAGCGCCGGTTTCTACGTGGACGGCAACGATTGCGAGGCACTGATCGGGGCGATTGATGAATTGGCCGCGCGCTGGAACCTGCGCATCGATTGGGGCGGCGACGTCGATGACGAGGATTTTTTCGAGAGCCACGATGCCGTGTCGCTGTTGACGCTGGCCGATGAGCGCTTGCGCGAATATGGCTATAGCGTCTGGTGCTGGGACACCGGCAACGCGTTCCGTGCCGGCTGGATGGCACGCAGCCGCGATGACCAGGATATGCAGCGGTTGGCCGCGATACTCGGGATCGATCTGCGCCCAGGCAGCGATCCGTTTTGATGGATCGAAGGTGCTGGATCAGGTCCGGGCCGCGAACGGCCCGGACCCGCCTTGCATGGACGTCAGTTTTTGGCCGTCTTAGCGATCACCGGCGCACTTACCTTCGCCCCGCCCTTGTTGATGGAGACGACCAGGAATTTGTAGGCCGTGTCGGGTGTGAAGCCTTGCAGCGAGGATTGCGTGTCGCGGGTGACCGCATACGAAACGATTTGGCTGGTGGGGCTATACGCGAGTACCAGGTAGCCGGTCGCGTTGGCCGCAGCGCTCCATTGCACTGTGCTGGTCGTCTTGGTGGTGCTGACGCTGACGCCGCGCGGCCGATCCGGCGGTGGCGTGTTGCTGTCCTTGCCATGCAGCAGTGAGTTGAACAACAGCGACCAGGATGCCATCGAGCCCAGACCGGTGGTGTTGTCGTAGCCCAAACCGGCGGAAAAACCGGCGACGCCGTTGAACAGGCCAGCGACGCCGTTGCTGCCTTCGATGATATCGTAGGTGCTCGTGGAGACGGTACCTTTGATGTTGCTGTAGAGGAATGGATTGGCGAAGCCGATCCCGTTCAGGCCTGCGTACCGGCGTGCCTGACTGGCGATGGTCATGAAACTGGCCCAGATCGGCGCCGAGAGACTGGTGCCGCCCACGACCCTCCAGCCACCCTCCAGTTCGGAGTAGATCGCAATCGCCGTGGCGGGGTTGCCAGCGGCGGCCACGTCGGGGAAATTGCGCAGCGTGGACGAGCCACCGTTAGGCGTGGCGATCGACACGGTTTTGCCGTTGCTGTCTTGGATCAGTTGGTAATCGGGGATCGGCCAGTAGCTGCTGGTGCCGCCGCCGGTCGCGCCTAATCCCTCGCCGAGCAGATTCCAGGCTTCCTCGGCCAGATAGCCGCCGTCCTGTCGAGTGAACAGGGTGGTACCGCCCACTGAGGTGACCAGCGGTTGGGTACCCGGATCCTCGCCGTGCAAGCCCTTGCCGGTGCGCCCGTAAGCGCCCTCGTCGCCGGAACTGGCGTAGACGCCCTGACCTTGCGCCACCATCTGTGTCAGGACCTGGCCTTCGGCAGCCAGTGCCTGAGTGCCCATCCGCTCCTCATCCAGGCCGTAGGAAATGCTGATCGTCTGCGCCGTATTGTCGTCGGCCATTGCGCCCAATGACGCCAGCATCGCCACCGGATACGCGTCGTCGCCTTCCTCGTAGACCAGGATCTGCTGCAACTGCGGATTCACCGCGATCGCCGCGTCGATGTCTAGAGCGTGTTATGAACTTTGAAGTAGAGACGTTGCATTTCCAAGCATGAGCATTGAGAAGACGACGAAGT
>NZ_JZHZ01000007.1:3256649-3268222 GCF_000963005.1 Xanthomonas sp. GPE 39 | reverse complement strand
TCGGATAGGAGCGTGCTGGCTTCATCCGCTTACGATAGCCGCGAAAGCCTCAAGTTCATAACACGCTCTAGTGCCGTCTCGCCGGCCACAATTTCATAGTTGACCGCGCCGTTATAGCCGTTGACGTTGCGCACCTTTATCGGCACGTTCGGCAATCCGAACGTTTTTTCGTAAGTGGCGATGTCGCTGTTCAGGAAGCCGCCTTGCTCGAAGATGGCCAGCGTTTCCGATTTGCCCGGCGCCAGTTGAGTGGGAATGTTATAGGCCTTGCGCAGGTCCTGCGGACTGAAACCGCCATTGGGGCCACTGCCTACGTTCTCGGGAACTGCGCGCAGGCCGTGCGCGATACGTTCCTGGTTCATGGCTGTGCGCGTCGCCGGATCGGTCGGTGCGTGGATGGCCAGCGTTGCTAAGCGGTCGGCGTCGTGCAGCCCGACGATGCCGCCGACGTGGCCGACGAGTTCGCTGGGTAACTGCGGTTGCTGATCGGCCGAAAAGAAGGCTTTACCTTTCTGATCCTCATAGCGGTTGAAGTTCACCCCAAGCTGCTTGGAGAAGGTGTCGGCGGGCGCGCTCACGGTGATCAGCGAACCTGCGCCGCCGATACTCTTGATCCGCATGCCATGCGCTTTGGCGTAAGCCTTGACCGCATCGATGTCGCTCTGGCGCGCGCCGAAGCGCTTAGCGAATTCGCTGGGAGTGAGGTAGTGCCCGTACAGTGGATCGCCTGGTTGCGAGACGCGCATCGCGTAGTCGTAAGCGCCAGCGCCGTCCTTCAACGGCAGTGTCATCACCAGATTGATCGCTGTGCTGGGTGCCAATGCACTGAGCTTTTTTGCACTTTGTAACTGCTTGGGCAGAGTGGCCAACTCCGGTGTGGTGGTCTGGTTTTGCTGTGGCGTGGCGATCGCGTTGGCGGAGAGTGCAGCCAGGAAAGCTAGATACAGAGAGAAGTTGCGGAACAGAGGGACATCTTTTTTCATGCGGAAGTGCCTTCGTTTAGGAGGGACTACGAATCGCATTGCCGCAACGGCGCTCACGCACACGCCGCAGCACCGGCAGGCCGGGATGCGAGGACATGGATAAGAGGGAGAAGAGTCTCGACGACTCGGTTGCGAGTATAGGTCTGCGACTGTCCGTACCGTAGACAAATGGCGTTGGAGTGGAGCGCGTATGCGCCGCGAAATACCGCACGAAATGCGCGTGTCACTAGCGTTTGACGTTGCGTATCGGCATGTCGCATGTCGTGTTGCCATGGCCTGCTTTGAGCGCGCCATGGCATTTTTTCACGCGATTTTTCGCGCCTTATCGTGTTGGTTTTTAGCTGGCTTCGCCACGGACTTGCGCGCGTGCTTGCTGAGTCAGCCCCTTCATCTGTTCGCGAAGGGTGTATCGCGACATCGGGATTGCCCCCAGATAGATCGCCTCCTCGCGCAGCGCGGCGGGCATGGCGTCGTGCGCGTTGTGGTACTGACAACGCGTTCCGTGCCGGCTGGATGGCACGCAGCCGCGATGACCAGCAGATGCAGCGGTTGACCGCGATACGTGGGATCGATCTGCGCCCAGGCAGCGATCCGTTTTGATGGATGAAATGTGCCGGATAAGATCCGGGCCACGAAGGGCCCGGACCGGCTTGCTGCAATGTCAGTTCTTCGCCGTCCTGGCGACTGCCGCTTCGCTTACCTTCGCCCCGCCTTTGTTGATGGAGGCGATCAGGAATTGGTAGATCGTGTCGGGCGTGAAGCCTTGCAGTGTGGATTGTGTGTCACGGGTGACCGTATACGAGATGATTTCGCCGGTGTTGTAGTTATACGCGATGACCAAGTAGCCGGTCGCGTTGGTCGCAGGGTCCCATTGCACCGTGCTGGTCGTCTTGGTGGTGCTGACCTTGATGCCGCGCACCTGACTTGGCGATGGCGTGCTGCTGTCGTTGCCTTCCAGTAGTGAGCTGAACAATATCGACGAGGACACAATCGAACCCAAGCCGCTGGTGTTGTCGTAACCAATGCCTGCGGAAAATCCGGCCACGCCGTTGAACAGGCTGGCGTTGCCGTTGCTGCCATCGAGGATATCGCGGGTGATCGTGGACATGTTGCCGCTGGCGTTGCTGTAAAGGAACGGATTGGCGAAGCCGATCCGGCCCATTTGCACGTATTGATGTGCCTGGTTGGCGATGGTCATGAAGCTGGCCCAGATCGGTGCCGAGACGCTGGTGCCGCCAACGTTCATCCAGCCGCCTTCCAGTCCGGAGTAGATCGCCACCCCCGTGCTTGGGCTGGCCACAGCGGCCACGTCAGGGAAATTGCGCAGCGTGGACGAACCGCCGTTTGCCGTGGCGATCGAGACCTTGGTGATTGTGCCGGGCCTTCCGCCGTCGCCGCGAATCATTTGGTAATCGGGGATTGGCCAGTAGCTGCTGAAGCCGCCGCCGGTCGCACCCAATCCGATACCGAGCAGATTCCAGGTTTCTTCGCCCAGATAGCTGCCATCCTGTCGCGTGAACAGCGTGGTGCCGCCCACGGAGGTGACCAGCGGTTGGGTACCCGGATCCTCGCTGTGCCGGCCAATGCCGAGCCGCGCGTAAGCACCTTGGTCGCCGGCACTGACGTAGACGCCCTGACCTTGCGCCACCATCTGTGTCAGGACCTGGCCTTCGGCAGCCATTGCTTGAGTGCCAATCATTTCCTCATCTATTCCGTAGGAAATGCTGACGGTCTGCGCCGTATTGTCGTCGGCCATCGCGCCCAATGCCGCCAGCAACGCTGTCGGGAACGCGTCGTCGCCATCCTCGTAGACTTGGATCTGCTGCAACTGCGGGTTCACCGCGATCGCCATGTCGATGTCCAGCGCTGCCTCGCCAGCGATGCTTGGATCGTTGACCGCACCGCCGTAGCCGTTGACGCTGCGTACCTTGATCGGCACGTTCGGCAGCTTGAACATTTTTTCGTAAGTGGTGATGTCGCTGCTCAGGAAGCCGCCTAGCTCGAAGATGGCCAGCGTTTCCGACTTGCCCGGTGCCAGTTGGTTGGGAATCTTATAAGCCTTGCGGATATCCTGCGGGCTGAAGCCGCCATTGGGGCCATGCCCGACGTCCTGGGGAATGGCTTGCAGGCCGCGCGCGGCGCGATCCTGGTTCATGGCGGCGCGTGCGGCTGGATCGGTGGGTGAGTGGATGGCCAGCGTTGCCGAGCGGTTGGCGTCGTCCAGCCCGACGATGCCACCGACATGGCCGACCAATTCACTGGGTAACTGCGGTTGCTGATCGGCCGAAAAGAAGGTCTTGCCGTCTTTATCCTGATAGCGGTCGAAGTTCACCCCGAGCTGCTTGGAGAAAGTGCCAGCCGACGCGCTCACGGTGATCAGCGAACCTGCGCCGCCGATACCCTTGATCTGCATGCCATAAGCTTGCGCGTATGCTTTGACCGCATCGATATCGCTCTGGCGCGCGCCGAAGCGCTTAGCGAATTCGCTGGAAGTGAGGTAGTGCCCGTACAGTGGATCGCCTGGTTGCGAGACGTGCATCGCGTAGTCGTAAGCGCCAGCGCCGTCCTTCAACGGCAGTATCATCACCAGGTTGATCGCTGTGCTGGGTGCCAATCCACTGAGCTTTTTTGCACTTTGTAACTGCTTGGGCAGAGTGGTCAACTCCGGTGTGATGGTCTGGTTTTGCGGTGGCGTGGCGATCGCGTTGGCGGAGAGTGCACCACCCAGGAAAGCTAGATACAGGGAGAAGTGGCGCAACACAGGGACATCTTTTTTCATGCGGAAGTGCCTTCGTTTTAGGAGGGACTACGAATCGCATTGCCGCAACGGCGCTCACGCACACGCCGCAGCACCGGCAGGCCGGGATGCGAGGACATGGATAAGAGGGAGAAGAGTCTCGGCGACTCGGTTTCGAGTATAGGTCTGCGACTGTCGTTACCGTAGACAAATGGCGGGGCGGCTTCGGCAGCGTGTGCACAGCGAAATAGTGCTGGAATGCCCGTGTAACTGGCGTTTGACGTTGCACATAAGCTGTTGCATGCCACGTTGTTGTGGCGCGCTTGGAGCACGCCATGGCATTTTTTCACGCGATTTTTCGCGTCTTATCGTGTTGGTTTTTAGCGGGCCTCGCCACGGACTTGCGCGCGTGCTTGCTGAGTCAGCACCTTCATCCATCTGTTCGCGAAGGGTGTATCGCGACATCGGGATTGCCCCCAGACAGATCGCCTCCTCGCGCAGCGCGGCGGGCATGGCGTCGTGCGCGTTGTGATATTGACAACGCGTTTCGTGCCGGCTGGATGGCACGCAGCCGCGATGACCAGCAGATGCAGCGGTTGGCCGCGATACGTGGGATCGATCTACGCCCAGGCAGCGACCCGTTTTGATCGATGGAATATGACGGATAAGATCCGGGCCGCGAACGGCCCGGACTCACCTTGCATGGACGTCAGTTCTTGGCCGTCTTGGCGATTACTGCTGAGCTCACACCTGAGCCGCCTTTGTTCAAGGAGACGACTAAGAATTCATAGGCCGTGTCGGGGGTAAAGCCTTGCAGTGTGGATTGCGTGCTGCGGCTGATCGCATACGAGACGATGTTACCGACATTGTAGTCATACGCGACGATCAAGTAGCCGGTTGCGTTGGGCGCAGGGCTCCATTGCACCGTGCTGGTCGTCTTGGTGGTGCTGACGCTGACGCCGCGCGCCGGATCTGGCGGTGTCGTGCTGCTGTCTTTGCTATCCATGAGTGCGCTGAACAAGAGAGATGAGGGCGCAATCGAACCCAGGCCGCTCGTGTTGTCGTAACCCATGCCTGCGGAAAATCCGGCCACGCCGTTGAACAGGCTGGCGTTGCCGTTACTGCCATCGAGGATATCGTGGGTGATCGAGGATATGTTGCCGTTGACCTCGCTGTAAAAGAACGGATTGGCGAAACCGATCTTGCCCATCGCCAAGTACTGATGTGCCTGGTTGGCAATGGTCATGAAGCTGGCCCAGATCGGCGCCGAGACGCTGGTGCCGCCAAGGTTGACCCAGCCACCTTCCAGTTCGGAGTAGATCGCCACCCCCGTGCTTGGGCTGGCCACAGCGGCCACGTCAGGAAAATTGCGCAGCGTGGACGAACCGCCGTTTGCCGTGGCGATCGAGACCTTGTTGATGCTGCCGGGCGTCCCGCCGAGGCTGCTGCGGACCATCTGGTAATCGGGGATTGGCCAGTAGCTGCTGACACCGCCGCCGGTCGCCCCCAATCCGATGCCGAGCAGATTCCAGGTTTCTTCGCCCAGATAGCTGCCATCCTGTCGCGTGAGCAGCGTGGTGCCGCCCACCGAGGTGACCAGCGGTTGGGTGCCCGGATCCTCGCCGTGCAGGCCATTGCCGAGCCGCCCGTAAGCACCTTGGTCGCCGGCACTGGCGTAGACGCCCTGACCTTGCGCCGCCATTTGTGTCAGCACCTGGCCTTCCGCAGCCAGTGCCTGAGTGCCCATCAGCGCTTCATCCAGGCCGTAGGAAATGCTGACCGTCTGCGCCGTATTGTCGTCTGCCATTGCGCCCAATGCCGTCAGCAGCGCCGTCGGGTACGCGTCGTCGCCTTCCTCGTAGACTTGGATTTGCTGCAACTGCGGATTCACCGCGATGGCCATGTCGATGTCCAATGCCGCCTCCATGGACACCAGTGGGTTGTTGACCGCTCCGGCATAGCCGTTGACGTTGCGCACTTTCACCGGCACGTTCGGCAGTTTGAACGTCTTCTCGTAAGTGGCGATGTCGCTGCTCAGGAAGCCGCCTTGCTCGAAGATGGCCAGGGTTTCCGACTTGCCCGGCGCCAGTTGAGTGGGAATGCTATAGGCCTTGCGGATGTCTTGTGGGCTTAAGCCGCCATTGGGGCCATGCCCGGAATCCTGGGTAGAGGCTTGCAAATTGTGCGCGGCGCGTTGCTGATTCATGGCAGCGCGTGTGGCCGGATCGGTGGGCGCTTTGATGGCCAGTGTTGCATAGCGGTTGGCGTCGTGCAGTCCAACGATGCCACCGACATGGCCGACCAATTCACTGGGTAATTGCGGTTGCTGATCGGCCGAGAAGAATGTCTTGCCGTCCTGATCCTGATAGCGGTCGAAGTTCACCCCGAGCTGCTTGGAGAAGGTGTCGGCGGGCGCGCTCACGGTGATCAGCGAACCTGCGCCGCCGATACTTTTGATCTGTATGCCATGGGCTTGAGCGTATGCTTTGACCGCATCGATGTCGCTCTGGCGCGCGCCGAAGCGCGTAGCGAATTCGCTGGGAGTGAGGTAGTGCCCGTACAGTGGATCGCCTGGTTGGGAGACGTGCATCGCGTAGTCGTAAGCGCCAGCACCGTCCTTCAACGGCAGTGTCATCACCAGATTGATCGCTGTGCTGGGTGCCAGTGCGCTGAGCTTTTTTGCACTTTGTAACTGCTTGGGCAGCGTGGCCAACTCCGGTGTGGCGGTCTGGTTGTGCTGTGGCGCGGCGATCGCGTTGGCGGAAAGGGTAGTTAGCAATGCCAGAAATAGGGGGAAATGGCGGAGCAGGGCGACATCTTTTTTCATGCGGAAGTGCCTTCGTTTTAGGAGGGACTACGAATCGCATTGCCGGAACGGCGTTCACGCACACGCCGCAGCACCGGCAGGCCGGGATGCGAGGACATGGATAAAAGTGTGAAGAGTCTCGGCGACTCGGTTTCGAGTATAGGTCTGCGCCTGTCGATGCTGTAGACAAATGGCGTGGTGGCTGGAGCGCGTATGCGCCGCGGAATACCGCACGAAATGCGCGTATCACTGGCGTTTGACGTTGCGTATCGGCATGTCGCGTGCCGTGTTGCCGTAGCCTGCTTTGAGCGGGACATGGCATTTTTTCACGTGATTTTTCGCGTTTTATCGCGATGGTTCTCAGTTGGCCTCGTCACGGACTTGCGCGCGGGCTTGGTGAATCAGCCCCTTCATCTGTGCGTGAAGGGGGTATCGCGACATTGGCATTGCACCCAGGCAGATATTTTCCTCGCGCAGCGTAGCCGCGATGTCCTCAGTGCGTACCCGCTAGGGTGTTCTGCAAGGCGTGGCTTGGAATAGCGAGTGACGCCGTCATTGCATGGAGTTGGTCCAACGCATCGTCGAGAACGATGCTCCCCCAGCGCTGGTCGCGTCAGGGATGCACCGCATCGTCGATGTCGATCACCATCGCGTCTGTTCAGAGGTGGGGTTGGCTGTCGTGCGGATGCACTTCGCCGGTGGTGTTGCTCGCTGTTGCGTCTGTGCCTGCAACCGCATGCGCATCGTGCGTGGCCCCAGCCTGGTCGTCATCGCCGCGCTGTGTGTTGTCTTGCTCGGCAAACTCGGCGACCAACGCGTCGAGGTACTCGGCTGCGGTCTTGCTTTCCGCTGCGGCCAGCACGTCGATCATCTGTTGCAACTGCGTCGAATAGTCGAGGGTGATGTTTTTGCCTTCCTGCTCCTGCACGTTGGCCAGATGCTTGAGCATCGCCAGCATCGGCACCGGGTTGTCGGCGTTGCCCATGGTCTGTCCACCGACCGCCAGTAACCACTGTCGGCCTTGCAGGCCGATTGCGGCCAGCACGCGACCATTCTCGTCCTGTAATACGGCGTGGTTGGCGATGGGCTGCTCGCGATCCAGGCGGGTGAAGGCGCGCGGCGGCTGCTGCTTCTTGCGCTTATCGCGCTTGGCTTTGGAGGTTTTGGACACGGTGAGTCTCGTCTGCGAAGTCGCGTCCATTGTAAACACCGTCGTGCGGACCATCCCAACGCAGTGGCTACCGATCATGACGCCGTCGATGAAACTCCTGCCGGGTCAGGGTTGGGCGGCGGTTTCCGTCTTTGTCACCGTGACGGTGCCGTTGATCGTGCGCAGCGCGTCGCGGGCGGCCGCCGCGGCGACTTCCGGCGAGGTGGTACGAGGCGATGCGGTTTGCACTTGCGGTTTGGCCGCTGTCGTGGGTGCCGCCGCAGGCGTCGCGGCTGGCAGTGTGGCGGGTGCTGCGGCGGGCACTGCGGCGGGGATGGTCGCGGCCGCACTCATGTCCGGTACTTTGGTGTCGGCATCGGTTTGCAATTTGCCAAGAGCGAGGCTGTGGCCGGTGTCGGTGCTCGCGGCTTCTTCCGCATCTTTGGTCATCACCACGATGCTGATGCGACGGTTGATGGGATTGTTCGGCACCTGCTTGTCGAACAGCACCGACGAGGACAATCCGACCACGCGCGAAACTTTGTCTTCGCTCATGCCGCCAGTGACCAGTTCGCGTCGCGCGGCGTTGGCGCGGTCGGCGCTGAGTTCCCAGTTGCTGTAGCCGTTCTTGCCGCTGTATTGGGTGACGTCGGTGTGGCCGGTGATGCTGATGTGGTTGGGGACCTGGTTGATGAATCCGGATAGCTCGTGGAGGATGCTGCGGGTATAGGGCTTGAGTAGCGCACTGCCGAGATCGAACATTGGACGGTTTTCCTTGTCCACGATCTGGATGCGCAGCCCGTCCGGAGTCAGGTCCAGCAGCAACTGGTCTTTGAACGGTTCCAGTGCTTGACTCTTGTCGATGGCCTCTTTCATTTCCTGCATCAGCGATTCCAGACGCTGTTTTTCTTTTTCGCGTTGTGAGCTCTTGCTGTCGTCGCCCTTCAAACTCTTGCTACCGAACGGATCCTTGTTGTTGCCACGCTGCAACTCCCCGGAGCCGCCGAGTTTGATCATCGAGGTGCTGGCGCCGCCGGGCCCGGCCATGCCGGGGCTTGGCGCCGGGCTCTTGCCGACCAGTGGACTGGGATTGCGAAAATACTCGGAGATCGCCGCCCGCTGTTCCTTGGTGGTGGCCGCGACCAGCCACAGCACCAGGAAGAACGCCATCATTGCGGTCACGAAGTCGGCATAGGCCACTTTCCACGCGCCACCGTGGTGTCCACCGCCCTGGACCTTCTTGACCCGACGGATGATAACGGTGGATTTGGTCTCGGCCATGACCGCGTTACTTGATCGTCTTCAGATGCGACTCGAAGTCGGCGAAACTCGGACGCACGTTGGTTGGCAGCGTTTTGCGCGCGAATTCCAGTGCGATCTTCGGGTTGTAGCCGCGCAGGCAGGCCAGCAGCGCGGTCTTCACCGATTCGTAGATGCGCCCGTCCTGTTCGGCGCGCGCTTCCATCGCTGCCGACAGCGGCGAAACGAAACCATACGCCATCAAGATGCCGAGGAAGGTGCCGACCAACGCAGCACCGACGTGGTGGCCGATCTCCTCGATCGGGCCGCCGATGGACCCCATCGTGATTACGATGCCCAGCACCGCAGCGACGATGCCGAAGCCTGGTAGACCATCGGACACCTTGCTCAGCGCGTGCGCCGGTGCCAGTGCCTCGTGGTGGTGCTTTTCTAGTTCCAGTTCCAGCAACGGTTCCAGTTCGTGTGGTTCGATGTTGCTACCGATCATCAGCCGCAGACAGTCGGTGATGAAGTCGAGCAGGTGATGGTCGGCCAGCACTTTCGGATAATTGCCGAAAATCGCGCTGGAGGCGGGGTTCTCGACATGGTCTTCCAGCGCCATGAAGCCATCGCGCCGTGCCTTGTTCAACAGCTCGTAGATGAGGGTGAGGGTGCCGCGATAGTCGTCGGCTTTGTACTGCGGCCCTTTGAACACGCCGACGATGCCGCCAAGGGTTTCCTTGACGATCTTGCCTGGCGTACTGACCAGGAACGCGCCCAACGCCGAACCGCCGATGATCATCAGCTCGTAGGGCTGCCACAGCGCGCCGAGTTTGCCGTGCGAGAGCACGTAACCACCGACGACACTGACAAGGACGACGATGAAGCCAACGATAATGAGCATGGCAGGGGAGCCTGCGGACCGAAACGGGGATACCCTATTGTCGGCTTGGCGGCGTGTTTCTGAAGCTGCGACCGATGACCGAAGCGGGGCCGAGCTAGGATGCGGGGCGCTGTTGGCCCCTTGTATATTCGCTGATGTGGTTGTTCAGCCGATCGCGCCACTGCCCTGGCGGACGCATTTGAGTGTCTCTCCCGGCCCGGATAACGTCAGCCTGGCTTGGTCAGGCAGGGGCTGCCAGAATGTGTTGCCGAGTGCATCGGCGTAGCGCGCTCCCGGTTCGGTCCCGGTCCCGGCACGGTGCAGATCCAGGCTGATGCCGCGCACCCGTAGGGCCAGGCGCTCGCCGGTCGCGTCGAGTGCGGCGGGGACGAGTTCCTCGCCGCAGCGCCATTGCACTGGCAGGACGTCGGACTGCCGTTCGACCGCGGTGGCCGCTGGCGCGGTGGTCGCTGCGGACCCTGCCGGCCTGCCCTGCGGCGATGTTGTCGTGCGCTGGCAGGCGCTCAGAGGCAGCAAAAAAAGCGCCAGAAAGAGAGTGAAACGGCGTGACGCGCGCATGTTGGTTCTCCTGTGGGGCGGCGGCGTCGTGAATCAGGCGGGTTCGGTCTCTGCCCCGCCACGGTGCAACGGATTGGGCAGTGCCTGGCCCTGCTCGGTGAACTGGAGCGAGACAGAATTCAGACAGTGACGTTCGCCGCTGGGGGGCGGACCGTCCGGAAACACATGGCCGAGATGGCTATCACAGCGTGCGCAGACGATCTCGGTGCGGATCATGCCGTGGCTGGTGTCGCGCACCTCACGCACGTGGTCCGGGTGGTAAGGCGCGAAGAAGCTGGGCCAGCCCGTGCCGGAGTCGAACTTGGCGCTGGAGCGGAACAGCGGTAGTCCGCACAGTCTGCAGGTGTAGACGCCATCGAGCTTGTTGTCCAGGAACGCGCCGCAGAACGGCGCTTCGGTGCCATGTTGCAACAGGACCCGCCTGGCTTCGGTATCGAGTCCGGCGATCAGGTGCTCGCGTTCGGCGGCGCTGAGGGGCGTGAGGTCGAAGTGGCGCATGGCATATCCCGTGGTGGGGTGTGAGTGCAAAATGATGTGGGCTGTCGATAGGGGATCAAGCTGCGGCCGTTGGCGACGACGGGCTGCCCAACGGCGACGGGCACTGCATTCGTTCTCGGGCGAAGAAGGCCGGTGCTTTTTTAACAGCGATACGTCCTCGCGTAGCCGCTGGTGCTCACGCTCCAATCCACGGATGCGTTCTGCTCCAGCGTCAGCGGCCGCCCTGGTCCTTAGCTGGGCGGTTTGCTCGGCCCGGTACTGGGCCAGCCAGCGGCGCACGGCGCTATCGACCAGATCCAGGTCGCGCCACACTTGGCCCATGCTGAAGCCATCGCCGCCGATCATGTGCACCACCTGCCGCTTGAAGGTTGCTACGCGGGCGGAAATTCACGTCGTGTTCGGTGCCCGTTGGTGAGGATCGTCCGCGATCGAGATGTCCACGAGAATTAAACTAAGACAGTTTCATTTTCATTGTGGAATCACTGACAGGGTGATGCGATCGCGTCTGCAAGCGTTGCGCTCGGTCCATCGCCGATATTGTTTGACGCTGATAGTTAATGATTGACTTGCTGTCAAGCGTGTTAAACAATGAGGCGCGCTTTGCATTGGCACCTGTTGGACTGGAGTTTAGAGCGTGTTATGAACTTTGAAGTAGAGACGTTGCATTTCCAAGCATGAGCATTGAGAAGACGACGAAG
>NZ_JZHZ01000007.1:2901544-3256549 GCF_000963005.1 Xanthomonas sp. GPE 39 | reverse complement strand
GTCGGATAGGAGCGTGCTGGCTTCATCCGCTTACGATAGCCGCGAAAGCCTCAAGTTCATAACACGCTCTAATAATGCATACGCATCCTCTGCCACATTATAAAGGAAATAGTCATGGCCGCAGATTCTACCAAGCGTCATTTTCGCAAGAGTGTCATGTGTGCCGTGTTCGCACTGGCGGCCGTTGCCGTCACATCGGCCGGCGCACAACAAACTCAGGCTGCCAATAGTGTTACATATAATTATAATCTCGATGCAAAGTATATTATGATAAAAAACGCCAAAATTTCTGGCGGTGAGACGTGTACGGCCTTGAGTCCGCCGCAAAGGGACGCTCAAGGTAACTTCACGGGCCCTGGCGTTGGCAGAGGTCAGCCCCTGCTAGTCGGTTTCACTTTCAACATGCAGGCGATGCGTGATCCGGACTGCACCATCCCTTTGGATGGTATATACCAGAATGGGTACGTAGTACGCAGTACGAAAAATTTGTTTATTCGTATTTCCAAATCAAGGATCCTGGTCAGTACCGGCTGATCAGTAGCGTGTAACAGCCATTGATATGCGCGGCGGTCCACCGTGACACGGGTCGCCGCGTTGCCGATGTCAGTGTCGCCGCGCAGAACCCACACATCCGGCGGTGGCGTTCATCATCTCCGTATCCTCCAGGGCAAGACGTTGAACAGGTAACGTCATACTTCCGGCCGGGTTCAACGTCAGCTTGTCTGTCGTGGTGGTGTATTGGCGGCTGGGGTCGGTATGCACTATCGTCCGTGCGTGGGTTGGCGCAGGACGATGGCCCTCTGCAACGCGGTGCAGATCAGCTCGGCGGCCAGATAGGCTCGCTTGAGGTAGTGCGGGTCTAGCCGCGCGTAGTAGCCGGTGATGGCGCCATCGCGTGCGAGTCGGCGCATCCGCTCGATGCAGCGGGGGGTACAAGCTCCGCCTGTCCCCAGTTCGGTAAACCAGATACGGCTCTCCTGTTGCAGGATGCGGAGGATCTTGCGCGCTCGATCTTGTCCAGTTTGCGCGGGCGTGGGGCCATGTGCGTGAGTCTCAGTGTTTTAACCTACCGTGTGAGCCAAAATTGGGGGAAAATCCGCAGGTGGCTGCCTATACTGCGGCTAAACCCATCCCCGGCGCTATTCAGCCAGGGATTTGATCCAGACGAGGTAGAGCATGCGGGTTCTGATTCTCGGCAGTGGTGTGATCGGTACGGCCACGGCCTGGTATCTGGCCCGCAGTGGCTGTGAGGTGAGCGTGGTCGACCGCCAGCCGGCGGTCGGGCTGGAGACCAGCTATGCCAATGCTGGGCAAGTCTCGCCCGGCTACGCCTCGCCGTGGGCCGCACCGGGGGTGCCGCTGAAAGCGTTGAAGTGGCTGTTCCAGCGCCATGCGCCGCTGGCGATCACCCCCACCGCCGATCTGAAGCAGTACCTGTGGCTGGCGCAGATGCTGCGCAATTGCACGGCTGAGCGCTATGCGATCAATAAAGCACGCATGGTGCGCCTGTCCGAATACAGCCGCGATTGTCTGGATCAGTTGCGTGCCGAGACCGGCATCGCCTACGAAGGACGTCAGCTCGGCACCACCCAGTTGTTCCGTACCCAGGCCCAGTTGGACGCCGCGGCCAAGGACATCGCGGTGCTGCGCGAGTATGGCGTGCCCTACGAGTTGCTGGACCGCGCCGGTATTGTCCGGGTCGAGCCGGCCCTGGCCGACGCGCCCGCCACGCTGGTCGGTGCGTTGCGCCTGCCCAACGACCAGACCGGCGATTGCCACCTGTTCACCCAGCGTCTGGCCGCGCTGGCGACAGCGGCAGGGGTGCAGTTTCGTCATGGCGAGACGATCCAAGCGTTGCTGGCCGATGGCGACCGCCTCGATGGCGTGCGCATTGGCGGCCGTGTGGAGCGTGCCGATCGCTATGTGGTTGCTCTGGGCAGTTATTCCCCGGCGTTGCTCGCGCCGCTTGGCATCCGCCTGCCGGTATATCCGCTGAAGGGCTACTCGTTGACCTTGCCGATCCGCGACCCCGCACGGGCACCGAACTCCACCATCCAAGACGAAACCTACAAGGTGGCGATCACCCGCTTCGACCAGCGCATCCGCGTCGGTGGCATGGCCGAACTGGCGGGTTTCGACCTGTCGCGGCCGGCGCGACGCCGCGCCACGCTGGAGAAAGTGGTGCGCGAGCTGTATCCGCACGGTGGCGATCTGGCTGCGGCCGAATTCTGGACCGGGCTGCGCCCCGCGACTCCGGACGGCACTCCGGTGGTCGGCGCCACCGGCTACCGGAATCTGTTTCTCAATACCGGCCACGGCACCCTCGGTTGGACCATGGCCTGCGGTTCCGGCCGCTATCTGGCCGACCTGATCGCGTCGCGTCAGCCGCAGATCGATGGCGAAGGTCTGGACCTGTTCCGTTATTCGCGTGCTGCCGGCGTACCCGCTGCGGAGGCCGCTGCGTGCGCCCAGCCCGTGCGCTGATCGATCTCCACGCGCTGCGCCATAACTATCGCTTGGCCAGGCGGCTCGGGGGCGGCAAGGCGCTTGCAGTGGTCAAAGCCGATGCCTACGGGCATGGCGCGGTGGCGTGCGCGCGTGCGCTGGAGGCCGAGGCGGACGGGTTCGCGGTGGCTTGCATCGAGGAGGCGCTGGAACTACGTCAGGCTGGCATCGCGGCGCCGATCCTGCTGCTGGAAGGCATCTTCGAGGCCGACGAATTGCCACTGGTCGCCCAGCATCGGCTGTGGTGCGTGGTGGCCTCGCCCTGGCAGGTGGAGGCGATCGCCGCTTTCGCCGCACCGCAGCCGCTGTGCCTGTGGTTGAAGCTTGACAGCGGCATGCACCGGCTCGGCCTGGCCCCGGACGCATTCCGTGCCGCGCATGCACGGCTGAGCGCATTGCCGCAGGTCGAGCGGCTGGTGCTGATGAGCCATTTCGCGCGTGCCGACGAGTTGGAGAGCGAGCGCACACTGGAACAGGTCGAGGTGTTCCGGCAGGCCACTGCCGACCTGGCTGGCGAGATCAGTCTGTGCAATTCGCCAGCGTTGTTGGGTTGGCCGCAGGTGCGCAGCGACTGGGCGCGTCCGGGGTTGATGTTGTATGGCGCAGACCCGTTCGCGGCGGCAGCGCTGCTACCGGGCGAACTGCGCCCGGTGATGACCTTGCAGTCCAAGATCATCGCGGTGCGCGACCTGGAACCCGGTGAGCCGGTCGGCTACGGTGCCCGCTTCGTCGCGCCACGGCCGACCCGGGTGGGCGTGGTGGCGATCGGCTATGCCGATGGTTATCCGCAGTTGGCGCCGAATGGCACACCGGTGCTGATCGACGGTATGCCGGGTGAGCTGATCGGACGCGTGTCCATGGACATGCTCACTGTGGATCTGACCGAACATCCGCAGGCCGGGCTTGGCAGCCTGGTGCAGTTGTGGGGCGCGCAACCGCGCATCGATGCCCTGGCCGCACGCTGCGCTTCCAGTGCCTATCGCCTGCTGTGCGGGTTAAAGCGCGCGCCGCGCCACTATCTGGGCGATTAATGGCCGGCTCGCGCTCGCGGCTCGCGTCGCATCAGCGCTCGGCGACGGCGGCGTCCTTGCGCAGCTCGCGATGCAGCCAGTCCTCAAGCATGCGCTTTTCGTAGCGTAGTGGATCGGTACTCAGGCCGACCGAGCTATTGAGCAGATAGCTGCCGTCCAACAACTTGCGCTGGCCCTGTGCCAGCACTTGGCCATTGGCGCCGTATAGCGTGAAGGTCAGATTGATCCGGGGTGGGTAGATGTCGCGCATCACCCGCACATCATTCCATTGCAGACCGTGCCAGGGCTCGTAGTCGCCGGCACGCTTGATGTCGGTCAGTTCGATATGCAAGCGCTGGCCCGGCTGCAATTGTTTGCTCGCCTGCTTCTGTAGGTAAACGGCCAGATCGTGTACCCAGTCGCCGCGCTCGGCGTCCCAGCGGTTGCGGCTTTGGCGTAGTTCGCTGAACGTGGCCGGGTCGGCCCAGCCGACTTGCACCGGGCTATCGCCGGCGATGCTGCGCGGTGCTTGCGGATCGGTGACGCTGCGGATCTCGGCGTGGGCTCCGCCCGCGCACAGGCAGGCCACAGCCAGCGCCATCCAGGCAGAACGGATCGTCATGGCGGATCTCCAGGAGGTGTCGGTCAAGTGTGTGCGCGTGCTGCGATGTCTGCAATCGCGGTGACGCCAATGGCATGGCGGATTATTCGCTGATTCATCTGCGCGCTTTCCACACACGTTTGGCTGCTGCGCAGTCGTTTTGTTAGCCGCTCTAAATGGTGTCCTCTGTCCCGTCTCCTGACAGGGCGGGGCGATGCGATCGTGTCTGGAAGCATCGCGCTCAGTCCGCTGAAAATATTTTGTGATACTAAACGCATTTTGTGATCGTTATTTCAAGGCGATACACTGATTAGCAAGCCTAACTCAGGAAAATCTGAATGAATCAGGCTATCGGGATGATAGGCTTTGAAATTCAATGGATTGATCCGGCAAAAGACGATGAAGATGGGCTTCTTCAGACCTTGCCGAATAATGATGAGCGCCTTGCATTAATAGTTGGTCCCAAACGGTTGGTCAGTCCGTCCCATCCCCCGCCACATTATCAAGAGGTATCTTCATGTACACACATTCGACCATTCGGCATTTTCGCAAAGCCACGCTATGCGCGGTGTTCGCACTGTTGGCCGGTGCTGCCACATCGGTTGGCGCACAACAACAATTAATCGTGCGTGTTAATACGCAAAATTATGACATCGAGGCGAAAGCAGTGATGATACAAATCACCGGTCATCATACTAACACGCCGGGGTGTGTCCAGCTGACTCCGCCGTCATTGGATCGGAGCGGTAATGTACGCAAACCCGGCAACGGCTCCGGTCCGATTCTATTACTCGGTTACACTTACGACGTGTATGCAATGCGAGATAGTTCTTGTAATATTGGTGGATATATAGTTGGGGAAAGCACGACTGGCTACACTGTAAAAAGTACGGCAACTCGATTGTTTACTATTTTTAAAGATGCAAATGGCAACGGGAAATTAACGATCACTACGCCGTAATAAAAAAGACGATGAAGATGGACTTCTTCAGGCCTTGCCGAATAGTGATGAGCGCCTTGTGTTAACAGCCTGTCCCAAACGGTTGGTCAGTCGGTTCCATCCCCCGCCCATTATCAAGAGGTATCTTCATGTACACACATTCGACCATTCGGCATTTCCGCAAAGCCGCGCTATGTGCGGTGTTCGCACTATTGGCCGGTGCTGCCACATCCGTTGGCGCGCAACAACAATTATTCGTGCGTGTTAATACGAGAAACTATGACGCCGAGGCGAAAGCCGTGATGATACAAATCACCGGTCATCATACTAACACGCCTGGGTGTGTCCAGCTGAATCCGCCGTCATTGGATAAGAACGGTAATGTAACTGGACCCGGCAGAGGCTCCGGTCCGATTCTATTACTTGGTTACACTTACGACGTGTATGCGATGACAGATAGGTTCTGTAGTATGGATTCATATATAACCGGATCATACAGGGAAGGGTACACTGTGACAGATACGGCAACTCGATTCTTTAATATTTCGAAAGATTGGCTTGGCATGGGGAAATTAACGATCACTACGAAATAAAATTACGATTAATAGCTGGGCACCTCTAAAAAACTCGATTCCATAAATTGTGCGCTATACGAATCAATGTCGTGTGGATGTTGGGGTCGAGTTCTTGGTGGTGATTCGAGGTGCCCAGCCGTTGAGGTGCGCGGCGGCCCATTGTGCTACGGGTCGTCGCGTTGCCGATGTCGGCGCTGCCGCGCACAATCCATCCAGCGGCAGGCATGACGTCCGTATCTCCGCCAAGGCGTTGCACATGCGCTGCCATGGGTCCGACCCGCATGCCACGATGGATTGCCGAAGGTGCCGAGGCGTTCGTGTAGAGCGTGTCGCTGGGTCTGCTGGGGCATGTGCGCTTTTGCCCGGTTGCGCCAAGGCTTGACGGCAGCCGGGCCGCTTCAACAAGATGGAGGTTCATCCTTGGTGTCCTGGCGTGCTGTGTGTGCTGGGTAGGCTGATCGCATCGCCCATTCCTCAACGCAGGCCGCGTCTAGAACAATTGCCGTCATGTATGCCAGTTCCGATCCCTCCTCGGCTCCGCTTGCGCAGGCGAATGATCTGCGTTATCGCGAGATTTTCGACAAGATCGACTGCGGTTTCTCGGTGGTGCAGGTGTTGTTCGATGGCGCACGTGCAGTGGATTACGTGTTCCTGGAAGTCAATGCGGCGTTCGAACGCGAAACCGGCATGCATGATGTGGTCGGCCGACGCATCCGCGAGCTGTCGCCGGCTCATGAGGAGCATTGGTTCCAGCGTTACGGCGAAGTCGCGCTGAGCGGCCGTTCGGCCAAGTTCGAGAGCTTTGCCGCCGATCAGGGCCGTTGGTGGGCGGTGGATGCGTTTCGTATCGGCGCGCCAGAGCAGCGTCAAATCGCCGTGCAGTTTCTCGACATCACCGAGCGCAAACGGGTTGAGCGCGATCTTGCCGAAAGCGAGGCGCGCTTCAGCGCGCTCGCCGAGGGGTTGCCCATGCCGGTGTGGGTGCTGGATGTCAGCGGCGAATTGCGTTTCACCAATACCGCCTACGCGGAATTCTTCGGTATCGATGCGCAGGCTGACGCGACGCGTCCGAGCTGGAGCGATGTGCTGCATCCGGATGATGCTGGCGTGTTTGCCGTCGAGTTGCGCAATGCGCTGTGCGATCAACGCAACTTACGTGCGCTTGTGCGTGCGCGCCGTCATGACGGCCAATGGCGCTGGGTCGAGATGACGGCAGTGCCGCGTTACTCCGCCGAGGGGCAATTCATTGGCTTGGCCGGTAGCAGTCCGGACGTCACCGAACGCCGCGAGATCGAATTGGCGCGGGAGCAATTGCTCGACTCCGAGCGCAGTGCGCGTAACGCTGCCGAGAGCATGGCACGGCTGAAGGACGAGTTTCTGGCCACCTTGTCGCACGAACTGCGCACGCCGTTGACCACCATTCTCGGCTGGAGCGATCTGCTGTTGCAGCGATTGCCGCCGGACGATCCCAGCAGCAAGGGATTGTCGGTCATCGCCAGCAGCGCGCGTGCGCAGCAGCGGCTGATCTCGGACATGCTCGATCTGAGCAGCATGTTGCTGGGCAAGGTGCAGTTGGAAGTGGAAGCGCTGGATCTGGCCGAGCAGGTGCGCGAGGCGATGCGCGCGCAGGAGCCTGTGGCCAATGGCAAGGACCAGGCATTGACCCTACAGGCGCCATCGCAGCCGTGCATGGTGCTGGGCGACGCCACGCGCTTGCAGCAGGTGTTCTGGAACCTGTTGTCCAATGCGATCAAATTCACGCCTGCGCATGGGCGTATCGACTTGACGATCGAGGTGGATGCCGACGGCGAGCACGTCAATATCGCGGTGCGCGATTCCGGCGATGGTATTTCTGCCGACTTTCTGCCGCATCTGTTCGGCCGGTTTCGCCAGGCCGACAGCACCACCACCCGCTTGCATGGTGGGCTGGGTCTTGGCTTGGCGATCGTGCAGCAGTTGGTGGAGATGCACGGGGGACAGATCAGCGCGGCCAGCGAAGGTCGCGGTTGCGGCGCGGTGTTCACCGTGCGTCTGCCGTTGCACCGTGATGCCTCGTGCAAGCGTCCGTTGCGCGAGGTGCGTGCGTTCGCGACGTCCGAGAAGGTGGTCGAGGCGCATGCGCTCAAGGGCATGCGTTTGCTGGCAGTGGAAGATCAGCCGGATATGCTCGATTACCTGCGTCGTCTGCTCGAAGAGCAGGGCGCGCAGGTCATCGTGGCCGGTTCCGCCAGCGAAGCCTTGGAGCTACTCGGTGGTGATGGTTATACCGCCATCGACGTGATGGTCACCGATATCGGCATGCCGGGCATGGACGGCTACGGCCTGATTCGCACTGTGCGCGAGATCATGTGCCTGGGTCCGGCCGAACTGCCGGCGGTGGCGGTGACCGCGCTGGCGCGCGATGACGATCGTCGGCGCGCGTTGCAGTCCGGGTTCCAGGAGCATCTGGCTAAGCCGTATAGCGTGGCGCAGTTGGTCTCGGCGGTGCGCTTCGCTCGGCAAGGCTGATCGCGGTTGCCGGCTGGCGTGCGGAGTGCATGCGAGGATGGCAGCGTGTGCTCCGTTATCGTCTCGACGGTGCAGGTGGTCGCGCCATTGCACAGCGTAGCGGATGGCGCAGGAGTGGGCGGCGTAGACGTTGCGTCGATGACCTGGCCGATGCTGTCGATACATCGCTCCGCATCTGCTGGTCGCATGAATCCGCACCGTGCGCTGCTGCCAACAGCGGTCCTGGCGCTGTGATTGCCGTGCCGTGGCCTTGACGTAGATTTCACTTTTTCTCTGGCGCGGCTGTGCATCATCGCCATTCGCCCGGTTTCCTGGATTTCCACGACGCATGGCTATTTTTTCGCCGATTCGTGCATGTTGGGTCGTGTGCGCCCTTGCGGTTGTCTTGCTCGCCGCTTGTGGCGATACCGCCAAACATTCCATCGAGGATGGTATGGGGCCCAATCCGGTATTGCCAGATCCGGTGAGGCGGATGATTCCCACGGTGAAGATCGCGCAGGTCAAGCGCTGGGCCGTCGGTGCCGCACCGGTACCGGCCGATGGCTTGGCGGTGCAGGCATTCGCGCGCGATCTGAATCACCCGCGCTGGCTCTATGTTCTGCCCAATGGCGATGTGTTGGTGGCTGAGAGCGCGGCACCGCCAGCGCCGAACAAGCAAAGCAGCGGCCTGCGCGACAAGATCCAGGGTGCGATGATGGCCAAGGCTGGCGCCAGTATGCCCAGCGCCAATCGCATTACCTTGCTGCGCGATGCCGACGGCGATGGCGTGGCCGAAGTGCGCACGCAGTTTTTGACGGGCCTGCATTCCCCGTTCGGCATGGCTTTGGTGGGTCATCGTCTGTACGTTGCCAATGCCGACGCGCTGGTCAGCTTTCCTTACAACGAGGGCGATACCCAGATCAGTGCCGCGCCCAGTGTCCTGGCCAATCTGCCGGGCGGTATCAATCACCACTGGACCAAGAGCCTGCTGGCCAGTCGCGATGGCAAGAAGCTCTACGTGGGTGTGGGTTCCAATAGCAACGTCGCCGAGAATGGCATGGAACAGGAGCTCAACCGTGCGGCAATCCTGGAAGTGGACGTGGCCAGCGGCGCCACCCGGGTGTTCGCTGGTGGCCTGCGTAATCCGGTGGGATTGGCCTGGCAACCCGGCACCGACACGCTGTGGACGGTGGTCAATGAGCGCGACGAACTCGGCAGCGATCTGGTCCCGGACTATTTGACCTCGGTGCGCGAGGGCGGTTTCTACGGCTGGCCCTATAGCTATTACGGCCAGCATGTGGACGAGCGGGTGCAGCCGCAGAATCCGGAGCTGGTGGCGAGCGCGATCAAACCGGACTATGCGCTCGGCGCGCATACGGCGTCGCTGGGGCTGGTCTTTTACGAGGGGACGCTGTTGCCTCCGGCCTACCGTGGTGGCGTCTTCATCGGGCAGCACGGCTCCTGGAATCGCGATCCGCCATCGGGTTACAAGGTCATCTACGTGCCCTTTGTCGGCGGCAAGCCCAGTGGCAAGCCGCAGGATGTGCTGACCGGTTTCCTGGATGTCGAAGGCCGCGCACAAGGCCGCCCGGTAGGGGTGGCGGTGGATAAGCCCGGTGCATTGTTGGTCGCCGACGATGTCGGCAACGTGGTGTGGCGGGTCACGCCGAAGATGGGTAGATAAGCATGATCGGTTGCCGCAGTTGCCGTGTCGGTTCGCGCTGCATAGGCAACTGCAGCGAGTGTGCTCAAGGCGCCACCAGCGCCGGCTCCACGCCGAAGCGGCGTGCGTAGCCGCGTTCGTCGAATACGCGCTTGACCTCGGTATCGTCCAGTCCTGGCGCGGCGTAAATGGCGTAGATCACGCGGCCGTCGTCGTGTTCTCCACGCTGGTGCAGACGATAGCGCAAGCGTTGGCTGTCGGCGCTGTTCGGATAGTGCAACGGTGGTTGGTTGCCATCCAGCTCTACCTCGCTGTTGTCGACGACACCACCGATGAAGACTGCGCGCATGCTGCTTCTCCGGGCATTGAGTGCATCCACACTAGGCGCGGGCATGTTGTCGGCGCATCAACACGACGTTGGATTGGCGCAAAGTCCGGTCAACTGTCGCACTCCCGGTAGAATGCGCGTCCCACCCGAGTGCGATTCCCGATGCCGGCTGTGCAAGATGCCCCCCTCCACACGCTGTTCCTGCCGTTCGCCCAGGGCAGGCTGCCCTGGCCAGCCGGCAAGGTGCTGTTCTTGCGCGCGCGCGAGGGTTGGGCGCTGCGCCAGCATGCGCAGGCGACGCAACTGGTCTGCGAACAGGACTACCGCCCATTCGCCATGGCGTTGCAGCAGGGCGGGTGGCAGGTTCGCACGGAGCAGGCCGGCGCTCATGACGATCCTGGTGGTTATGCGCTGGTGCTGGTGCTACCGCCACGCCAGCGCGAGGAGGCGCGGGCCTTGCTGGCACGTGCGTTGGCGCTGGCCGCGCCGGGCGGCGTGGTGGTCGCCTGTCAAGCAAATAATGAAGGTGCGCGCTCCGGCGAGGACGATTTGCAGCAATTGGCTGGCCTCGGCGGCAAACTGACCAAACACCATTGCCGGGTGTACTGGACCGCGCCCCTGCACGGGACGCACGATGCCACCCTGCAACAGCGCTGGGCCGCTGCGGACGCGCCGCGACCGATCCTTGGCGGGCGCTTCCTTAGCCGTCCCGGCGTGTTCGCTTGGGACCGCATCGACCCGGCTTCGGCGCTGTTGGCCGAGCATCTGCCAGCGGACCTGCGCGGGCGTGCCGCCGATCTCGGCGCTGGTTACGGTTATCTGTCGGCCGAATTACTGGCGCGCTGCGCGCAGATCACCGCGTTGGATCTGTTCGAGGCCGATGCGCGCGCGCTGGCAATGGCGCGCCATAACCTGGCACAGACCCCGGCCACGGTGACGTTGGGCTTCCACTGGCATGACGTCACCGCGGGGCTGCCTGCGCACTACGACGTGATTGTCAGCAATCCGCCATTCCACGCGCCCGGTCGGATGGAGCGGCCGGACATCGGTCGCCGTTTCATCGCGGTGGCCGCGCAGGCGCTGACGCCTGGCGGACGCCTGTATCTGGTCGCCAATCGGCACCTGCCCTACGAGGCGGTGCTCGATGCCAGCTTCGGCGCGACCGAGGTGGTCGCCACCCGCGACGGTTTCAAGCTGATCTGTGCGGTGCGCGCTCGCACGACGGTACGCCGATGAAGCTGGTCAAACATCTGGCCAACCTGGGGTACGGCAGCCGCAAGCAGGTGGCGCTGATGTTTCGCGAGGGACGTATCACCGATGCCGACGGCGATGTCCTGTATGCCGACGATCAGGTGCCGCATGCGGCGATCCGGGTCGATGGCGAAGTGCTGGATCCGCCGCCGGGGTTGATCCTGGCGTTGCACAAGCCGGTCGGCTACACCTGTTCGACCAAGGACCCCGGACGCATCGTCTACGATCTGTTGCCGCCGCGATTTCGCCTGCGTTCGCCCCTGCTGTCCACGGTCGGACGCCTGGATCGCGACACCAGCGGCCTGCTGTTGATGACTGACGATGGCGCCCTGCTGCATCGCATCGTCGCGCCGAAGTCGCGTTTGGCCAAGATCTACGAGGCGACCCTGGCCGAGGATCTGCGTGGCGATGAGGCCGCGCAGTTCGCCAGCGGCACGTTGTTGCTGGACGGCGAAACCACGCCCTTGCTGCCGGTGGAAATGGAGGTGCTGGGCGCACGGCAGGTGCGTGTCGCCTTGCACGAAGGGCGTTACCACCAGGTGCGGCGGATGTTTGCCGCGGTCGGAAATCATGTGATCGCGCTGCACCGTTGCCGCATCGGTGGCCTGGCGTTGGACGAACTGCCCGCTGGGCAGTGGCGTGTGCTGGAGGCGGCCGAGCTGGCGCAACTGTTTGGATAGCAGCCTGGATTCGCAACGCGCTCAGACGTGTTGCGTTGAACAGTGTGGTCTGATTAAAACCACGCTGCGCAATGTGCAGTGTGGCTAACAGGCGTGATCGGGAAAGTGGGTTGCACTTCAGCGTGCGCGCCTGCAATCGCTGATTGTTGCCAGTGGAAAATCTCCGCTGTGGTGGCGCAGTGGAGGATCGATGGGGTCACTCGAATAGCTTTTTCCATCCGTCCACGCCAAGTTTCTCCAGCGTTTGCAGGTTGCGTTCGACGATCACATCTGCGTCCGGGAACGCGGCCACCGCGCGCTCCACGCTGTCCTCGCGCAGCAGGTGCAGGGTGGGGAAGGGCGCGCGATTGGTGTAGTTGCCGATGTCCTCCGCTGCGGTGCCGGCGAACTGGTAGTGCGGATGGAAGCTGGCCACTTGCAAAATGCCTTGCAGATCCAGTGCTTGGACCGCAGCGTCAGCGTTGTCGAGGAAGTCGTTGTAGTCCAGGAAATCCTGCAGCACGTCTGGATGCACGATCAGCGTGGTGTCGATCTGTTCGGCAGGGGTATCGCGCAGCAGCAGCAGCTCCTCGGCCAATTCTTCGAGCAGGGCCTCGGGCGTGGTCGCATCGCTGAGCACGTAGCGCACTTGCTGCTTGACGTACACCGCCTTGGCGAATGGACACAGGTTCAGGCCGATCACTGCGCGTTCCAGCCATTGGCGGGTCAATGCGATGGGATCGGCGGTGTGGCAGGTGGGGGTGGGATCCATGGCGACGGTGACGTTGGGTAGAGCGCTGGCGCGCAAGTGTATGCCGGATGCGGGGTGTCACGGTGCGGCCGCTGGCATGGCGCGGGCAGCGGCGTGGCAGCGACATCGGTAGGATAGGTGCTCTTTTTCCGAGGAGTTGCCATGCCGTCTTTCGACGTCGTTTCCGAAGTGGACAAGCACGAACTGACCAATGCGGTGGATCAGGCCAACCGGGAACTGGCCACGCGCTTCGACTTCAAGGGCGTGCAGGCCACCTTCGAGCTGGACGATCAGGTCATCGCCCAGTCCGCGCCCAGCGATTTCCAACTCAAGCAGATGACCGATATCTTGCGCGCGCGCCTGCTTGCGCGTGGCATCGACGTGCGCTGCCTGGAGTTCGGTGACGTGGAGATCAATCTGGCTGGCGCGCGGCAGAAAGTCACTGTCAAGCAAGGTATCGAGCAGAAGCTGGCTAAAAAGATCGTCGCCACGCTCAAGGAGGCCAAGATCAAGGTGGAAGCCCAGATCAACGGCGAGAAACTACGCGTCAGCGGCAAGAAGCGCGATGATCTGCAGGACGCGATCGCTTTGCTGAAGAAGAGCGATTTCGAGCTGCCATTGCAGTTCGACAACTTCCGCGATTGAGCCCACAGCGGTGCATGGCCGCCGCCGCATGCCGATAGGCATCGGACGTGGATCGCGGCGATAATCCGCGCATGCCCCGTTCCCGTTCCAATGCTGTGGCTGCGGCGTGGATGATCGCTGCGGTCGCGTTTTTCTCGCTGATGGACGTGGCGATGAAGTTGCTCAGCGCGCATTACCCGGCGCTGCAAATGGCCACGCTGCGCGGTGCCGCCTCGCTACCGTTCGTGTTGCTCTGGGTGCTGGTCAGCGCTGGACCACGCGCGATCATGCCGGTGCGCTGGGGATTGCATCTGCTGCGCGGTGTGCTCGGCATCGTGATGATCGCCTGCTTCGCCTGGGCGTTGCGCCACCTGTCGCTGTCCACCGCCTATACCATCTACTTCGTTTCGCCGCTGCTGGTGGCGGCGTTGTCGGTGCCGTTGCTTGGCGAGCACGTCGGCCCGCGGCGCTGGGCCGCGATTGGCCTCGGCTTGGTGGGCGTGTTGGTGGTGCTGCGGCCGGGTGTGGGAGGGCTGATCTCGCTGCCAGGTCTGATGGTATTGCTGGCGGCCGGTGCCTATGCGGTGGCGACGATCCTGGTCAGCCTATTGGCGCGCAGCGATACCCCGCAGTCGCTGGTGGTCTGGTTTTTATTGCTCATGGCATTGGGTGCTGGTGCGTTGGCGCTGCCGGGATGGACGCCGCTGCAAGCGGCCGATGCGGGCTGGATCACTTTCATGGGGCTGGCCGGTGCGCTGGGCCAAGTCGCGCTGACCCAGGCATTTCGCCGTGGCGACGCCTCGCTGATCGCGCCGCTGGAATACAGCGGCCTGCTGTGGGTGATCCCCTGGGATTGGCTGCTCTGGCGCACGCTACCCGATGTCTGGACCTGGGTGGGTGGGGCGATCATCGTCGCCAGTGGCCTGTATCTGCTGCATCGCGAGCGGATACGTGCCGTGTCCCATCCGCCGCCGCAGATGCACCCCTGACTTGGTCGGTGCCGGCCATGCGATGCGGGCGTTAGCGTCGTTAACACAACGACGGTCTCGCCCTCGGACGGGCGCGGGCATTGCTCGGAATCCTCATGTACCCCCTGTACACTGCGGTTCCTGCGCGCTGTCCGCGCCCAGCCGACAGCGACTCGCGACGTGTTGTTAGCCACTCTCAACATCCGATGGGATAACACTCGCCATCCTGGCCTGATAGGCTTTGCCCCCTTTCTTGAGGGCACCGTGTGGTGATCCAGTTCGAGCGCCTGCACAAGTCCTATGACGTTGCCGACCGGCCGGTCGTGGCCCTGCATCCGCTCGATCTGCGGATCGAGGCCGGCGAGGTATTCGGCATCATCGGCCATTCCGGTGCCGGCAAATCCACCCTGATCCGGTTGATCAACCGGTTGGAGGAGCCCAGCGGTGGACGTTTGCGCATCGACGACGAAGACGTCACCGCGCTGGATCGTGCCGGGCTGCGCACGCTGCGCCAGCGTGTGGGCATGATCTTCCAGCACTTCAATCTGTTGTCCTCGCGCACCGTCGCCGGTAACGTTGCCTTTCCGCTGGAGCTGGCCGGCACGCCGCGTGCGCAGATCGATCTGCGGGTCGCCGAACTGCTGGCTCGGGTCGAATTGACCGAACACGCCAGCAAGTATCCGGCGCAATTGTCGGGCGGACAGAAGCAGCGTGTCGGCATTGCCCGCGCCCTGGCCACGCGGCCGCGCATCCTGCTGTGCGACGAGGCCACCAGTGCATTGGATCCGCAGACCACCGCCTCGGTGCTGGCGTTGCTGGCACAGATCAACCGCGAGTTGGGCCTGACCATCGTGCTGATTACTCATGAAATGGAGGTGATCCGCCGGGTCTGCGATCGCGTAGCGGTGCTGGATGCCGGGCACTTGGTGGAAATCGGAGCGGTGAGCGATGTCTTCCTGCACCCGCAGCATCCGACCACCCGCCGCTTCGTCTCCGAAGCCGAGCATGTGGACGAGAGCGAACTGCATCGCGACCTCGTCGCGGTAGCCGGACGCGTCTTGCGGTTGACCTTCCTCGGTGCCGACACCTACGCGCCGCTGCTCGGGCATATCGCCCGTACCACCGCAGTGGACTACAACATCCTGTCCGGGCGCATCGACCGGATCAAGGACACCCCGTATGGTCAGCTCACTGTGGCCCTGGTTGGTGGCGACATCGACGCGGCGCAGGCCGCATTCGTCGCTGCCGGCGTGCATGTGGAGGAACTGCGCCGATGAGCTGCTTCGCGATTGCTGCCGGTGGCTTCTTCCATCATCTCGATGCCGATAAATGGAACGAGATCGGCCGTGCCACGCTGGATACGCTGATGATGTTGGGTGGCGCGCTACCGCTGACCTTGCTGATCGGTTTGCCGCTAGGCGTGTTGTTGTTTCTGGTCGGGCCGCGCCAACTCCATCGGCGGCCGTTGCTCTACGGCATGCTGGCGCTGGCGATCAATGTGCTGCGTTCGGTGCCCTTCATCATCCTGATGATCGCGATGATTCCGCTGACCCTGTGGGCGATGGGTACTTCGTTGGGGGTACGTGGCGCGATCCTGCCGCTGGTGGTGGGCGCGGCACCGTTCTATGCGCGCCTGGTGGAGACGGCGTTGCGCGAAGTGGAGCGTGGCGTGGTCGAAGCCAGCCTGGCGATGGGCGCGACCACTTGGCAACTGGTGACGCGGGTGCTGTTGCCGGAGGCGCGGCCGGGCCTGATCGCCGGTGCCACTGTCACCACGATTGCGCTGATCGGCTTCACCGCGATGGGCGGCGCGATTGGCTCCGGTGGCCTGGGTGACTTGGCCTATCGCGATGGCTATCAACGCTCGCATGCCGACGTGGCGCTGGTCACGGTGCTGTTGCTGCTGGTATTGGTGCAGGCGTTGCAGATGCTCGGTGATCGTTTGGTTGCGCATTACAGCCGGCGCTGAGTGCAGTTATCGCAGTGGCTTCAGCCGCGCATGCGTTGCAGCAATCCTCGATGACGGCCAATCCGTTGCGAATACCAGGATTGTTCCGCACGCTGCAGTCAGGTCTGCTAGCGTGCGTCCATGGCGGTCGCCAGCCGCACTTCTTTCTCACGTTTTTGGATTCTTGCCATGACCCGACTCCCCTTGCGTCTCTTGCTCGCCGCCGCTGCCGTGCTTGCACTGGGCGCCTGCGCCAAGTCCGATTCCGCTGCCGACGTGTCTCACCTCAGCATTGCCGCCACGGCGGTGCCGCATGCCGAGATTCTGGAGGTGGTCAAGCCGATGCTGGAGCAGCAGGGGGTCATCCTGGACGTGCGCGTATTCAACGATTACGTGCAGCCCAACGACCAGGTGGTGCAGAAGCAGATCGACGTGAACTACTTCCAGACTGAGCCGTATCTGCAAGCCTATAACCGTGACCGTAAGAGCGATCTGGTGACCGTGGTCGGGGTGCACATCGAGCCGTTCGGTGCCTATTCGCGCCGTTTCAAGTCACTGGCCGAGTTGCCGCAGGGTGCCGAAGTGGTGATTCCCAACGATCCCAGCAACAACAGCCGCGCATTGATCCTGCTGGACAAGGCTGGGGTCATCAAGCTCAAGGATCCGGGTAACGCGCTCTCGACGCAGCGCGATATCGTGTCCAATCCCAAACAGTTGAAGTTCCGCGAGCTGGATTCGGCGATGCTGCCACGGGTACTGGAGCAGGTCGATCTGGCGCTGATCAACACCAACTACGCGCTCGATGCCGGGCTCAACCCGACCCGTGACGCGCTGGCGATTGAAAGCAAGGATTCGCCATATGTCAACTTCCTGGTCGCTCGTGCCGACAACAAGGATGACCCGCGCGTGCGGAAATTGGCCAAGGCGTTGACCAGTCCACAGGTGAAGGCTTTCATCCTGCGCAAGTACCAGGGCGCGGTGCTGCCGGCGTTCTGATGCGGGGGCGGGTGTGGCTTGGTCGGCGTGTCGTGTCGCGACAGAAACAAACGGGCCCGTTCGGGCCCGTTTGCTTATGCCATGGAGCGAAGGTGCTTAGAAGCGCGCACCGATACCGAAGCTGACCAACCACGGATCCAGCATCAGTTCCTTGCCGGTGCCGCTGCCGGCAACGTCCACTTCCGGACGCGAGCGCATGTAGCGGGCGTCGGCGCGGGCGAACCAGGTGGAGTTGATGTTCATGTCCACGCCGACGGTGCCCATCGGACCCTTGGCGGTGTCCAGGCTCACGTGGTCGCCGGTGGCCGAGAGCCCGTCGATCTTCTCGTGGCTGAAGTTGGACTGGTAGTAGCCGACGCCGACGAACGGACGGAACACGCTGTCCGCTGCACCGAAGTGGTACTGGCCACTCAGCGCAATCGGCTGCTGCTTGACGCTGCCGACCTTGCCGACGGCATCGGTACGGACGCGGTGGCTGAACTTGTCTGGCGCGCCCCACAGTTCGACCGCCCAGTTGTCGTCGATCAGCCAGCTGGCGCTGATGGTCGGCGCCGGGCCGCCGTCGACATGCAAGCCATTGGCAGGCTTGGAGTGCGGATCGAGCAGCGTCGCGCTACCAACGACAGAAAAATGCTTGCCGGATGCGGTGTCGGCATCCTGCGCGAACGCGGCGGGCGCAAAAGCAAGGGCGGAAAGCACAGCCAAGCTCAGAATTTGAATGGACCGCATGGGAATCTCCTCATCTTTTCTTGTTGGCCACGGGAAGTGGGCGGGGACAACGTATCCACGGAAAGATGAATCCCCGCCGACCCTGGCCGGGTGAGTGAGGATGACGTTCAGGCACGTCCTTGCGATGCTTCAAATAACGAGGTTTTAAGACTTATGAGTGTTCAATTATGTGATGGTGGCGTGAAGAATGCGCCATTGTTGCAGGGCTTACCTGCGCAGATCCGCGACGATTGTCGTGTGCTCGTCCTGGGTTCGATGCCCGGTGCGGCTTCCTTGCAACAGGCGCGCTACTACGCACATCCACGCAATCGGTTCTGGCCGCTGATGGCAGCGCTGTGCGGTTTCGATCCGGCCCTGGACGACATGCAGCGCCTGCGCGCGTTGCACCTGGCCGGTATTGGTCTGTGGGACGTGATCGGTCAATGCCAGCGCCGTGGCAGCCTGGACGCGGCGATCGTGCGCGGCAGCGAGGTGCCCAACCCCTTGCCTCAGCGGATCGCGCAGTTGCGCCAGTTACGCGCGATTGCTTGCAACGGTGCTGCTGCAGCGCAGGCGTTCGCCCGTTTCGTGCAGCCGCAGTTGTTGCCACGCGATCCACCGTTGCACCTGTTGAAATTGCCGTCCACCAGCCCGGCCAATGCGGGCTTTGCCCTACCGCGCTTGTTGCAGGCGTGGGTGCCGCTGCAGGCGTGGTTGACGTTGCCGCTGACGTCGCGTTGAACGTCAGCGCCGCGCGCGCAACCACAGTGTCTGTGCCAGCAGTGCCGCGGCCAGTGCCAGTGCCGCCCAGGCCGCGCTGTACGCCCCGTCCAGGGGGCTGCCAATCTGTTTGACGTAGACCGCCGCCAGCGCCCACAGCGCGGCTGCGGCGTAGACCGGATTGCCGCGCATCGCACGGTTCATGCTCAGTAGCAGCACGGCGGCCAGGGCGAGTAACGCCAGGCTCCACGGCAACATGTGCGTGGTCGACAGCCAGCGGTAGGCCACTATCACTTGCGCGGTGTTCAGGAAAGCCGCCAGCGAGAGCCAGCCGGCATGCAGCGACAGCGGCAACCATGCCCACGTTATCTGTTTGGGCTTGCTAGCGCGCGTGCGCGATAGCCGCAGCGCCGCCAGCCCGAGGCTGCCCAGCGCCGCCCAGATCACCGCCAGCGCCAGCAGGAAGTGTTGTTGCGAAAACACCGGCATCCAGGCCGCAGTCAGCGCGAATCCCAGCGCCGCCGGCCAGCGCACCCGCGCCAGGGTGCCGTCGTGTCGCGGTGTCAGTTGCCACAGGCCGAAGCCCACGTCGAGCAGGAAGATCACACCCCAGATCGCGAAGGCGTAGCCGGCCGCGACGATCAGGGTGGGGTAGTTGTCCGAGATCGCGCCGTTGCTCGGGCCAAACGCGCCACGTTGCGAAAACCAGGCGACCAGCGGCATTGCCAACGACATCAAGAGCACCAAGATCCGCATGAGCATCCTCACAAAAACTTGGGGGGATGTTAGAGAAGCCTTCGTTAAGGCAGTGCGCCGTCGCACGCGGCGCATCGGGTCAACATGCGCAGGCGTACAGTCCCTTGCCGATGCGGCTTGTGCCGTTCGGTAGGGGCGCGGCGATGGGCCATGACGGGTTTTTGCTCCGACAATGGTTGGCGCTGCGGCTGCGGACGGCCACAATAGGGGTTTCCTCTTATCAAGTTGCTGGAGTTCCCCGCATGGCCGAAATCAAGGAAGCACGTGTCCCCGATATCGGTGACTACAGCGATGTCCCGGTAATTGAAGTACTGGTGGCGGTGGGCGACACGGTGAAGAAAGACCAGAGTCTGGTCACGCTCGAATCGGACAAGGCAACGATGGAAGTGCCCTCGCCGTTCGCTGGCGTGGTCAAAGAGGTCAAGGTCAAGGTGGGCGATAGCCTGTCCGAGGGCAAGCTCGTGGCGCTGATCGAGGTGTCCGCAGAGGCCGCTTCCAGCGCGCCTGCGGCTGCGGCCAAGGCGCCGCCCGCGCCGGCCAAGCAGGACGTCGCCCCGGCAGCGCCGATCAAGCAGGAGACGGCCACGTCAGTACCGGCTGCGGCTGGTGGGGTGGTCGAGGCGACGGTGCCGGACATCGGCGACTACAGCGACGTGCCGGTCATCGAAGTGCTGGTGGCAGTTGGCGACACGGTGAAGAAAGACCAGAGCCTGGTCACCCTGGAGTCGGACAAGGCGACGATGGAAGTGCCTTCGCCGTTCGCTGGCGTGGTCAAGGAGCTCAAGGTCAAGGTGGGGGATCACCTGTCTCAAGGCAAGGTAGTGGCGCTGATCGAAGTGGCTGGCGCCGCCGCTGCGCCTGCCGCCGCCGCGCCGGCCGTTGCTGCGGCGCAGCCCAGCGCTCAAGCTGCTGGCGGTGCCTCGGTCCCGGCCGCGTCCACGTCAGGCGCGCAGAGCTCGGCCAAGGCCGCCGCGTCGTCCGCGACGCAGAACAGTCCGCCGGTGGAATTCAATGCCGATAGCGTGCTGCCGCACAAAGTGCCCTACGCCAGTCCAGCGGTGCGGGTGTTCGCGCGTGAGCTGGGAGTGGATCTGTCCCAGGTCAGCGGTTCCGAGCAGGGCGGTCGCATCAGCAAGGACGACGTGCAGCGCTACGTCAAGGCGGCGCTGTCCGGCGCTGCCCCCGGCGCTGTGTCGGCAGCCGGCGGCAATGGTCTGAACCTGCTGCCGTGGCCGAAGGTGGACTTCGCCAAATTCGGCGAGGTCGAGGTCAAGCCGTTGTCGCGGATCAAGAAGATTTCCGGCGCCAATCTTGCGCGCAACTGGGCGATGATTCCGCACGTCACCCAGTTCGAGCAGGCCGACATCACCGATCTGGAAGCGCTGCGCGTGGCGCTGAACAAGGAGAACGAGAAGGCTGGCATCAAGCTGACCATGCTCGCCTTCCTGCTCAAGGCCAGCGCTGCGGCGCTGAAGCAGTTCCCGGATTTCAACGCTTCGCTGGACGCCAGTGGAGAGAACCTCACCCTGAAAAAATACGTCCACATCGGTTTTGCCGCCGACACTCCAAACGGATTGGTGGTGCCGGTGATCCGCGACGTGGACAAGAAGGGCGTGGTCGAACTGGCGCGCGAGAGTGGCGAGCTGGCTAAGAAGGCTCGCGATGGCAAGCTCGGCCCGGCCGAGATGAGCGGCGGCTGTTTTTCGATCAGTTCGCTCGGCGGCATCGGCGGCACCGCGTTCACGCCGATCGTCAATGCGCCGGAAGTGGCGATCCTGGGTGTGTCCAAGTCGTCGATTCAACCGGTTTGGAACGGCAAGGAGTTCGCGCCGAAGTTGCTGCTGCCGCTGTCGCTGAGCTACGACCACCGGGTCATCGACGGTGCCGCCGCTGCCCGCTTCACCACGTATTTGAGCCAGGTGCTGGCGGATATGCGCCGCGTGCTGCTGTAACGCTAGCTGCGCCGGTGCCGCGCTTGTCGCGGCGTCCGTTACCCCTTTACCTGCGTGCGTCGCGTTCAAGCGCGGTGCGTGCCGACGAACTGCAAATGCCCATCGCTGCGCCGATGGGTCACAGGAGAAGCTGCATGGCGGTCATTGAGGTCAAAGTCCCGGATATCGGCGACTACAGCGACGTTCCGGTCATCGAGGTGCTCGTCGCCGTCGGCGATGTGGTGAAGAAGGACCAGAGCCTGGTCACCCTGGAATCGGACAAGGCCACGCTGGAGGTGCCGTCCGCGGCGTCCGGGGTGATCAAGGAGTTGAAGGTCAAGCTCGGCGACACCTTGTCCGAAGGGGCGGTGATCGCGTTGTTGGAAACGGCGCAGGACAATGCCGCGTCGCCAGTCGCCAAGGCCGAGGTGCCTGCCAGCGCGCCGTCGGTACACTCTTCGCAGCCTGCCCCGGCCGAGCGGTCGGCGCCGACGCCTGCCTCCTCCAGCGGCAAGCCTGCCGACATCACCTGCAAGATGGTGGTGCTTGGTGCCGGCCCGGGGGGCTACACCGCCGCGTTCCGGGCTGCCGACCTAGGGTTGGACACGGTGCTGGTCGAGCGCTATCCCAGCCTCGGTGGCGTCTGTCTCAATGTCGGCTGCATCCCGTCCAAGGCGCTGCTGCATGCGGCGGCGGTGATCGATGAAGTCGCGCATGCCGGCGACTTCGGCGTGGATTTCGGCGCGCCCAAGATCACCCTCGACCGCTTGCGCGAGTACAAGGAGAAGGTGGTCGGCAAGTTGACCGGCGGCCTGGCTGGCATGGCCAAACAGCGCAAGGTCCGCACCGTCACCGGCGTGGCCAGCTTCGTTTCGCCCAATGAGCTGGAGATTGTCGGCAGCGATGGCAAGACCCAGTTGCTGCGTTTTGAGTATTGCGTCGTCGCCGCTGGCTCGCAGGCGGTGAAGCTGCCGAACTTCCCGTGGGACGACAAGCGGGTCATGGATTCCACCGACGCGCTGGAATTGCAGGAAATCCCCAAGACCTTGCTGGTGGTCGGCGGCGGCATCATTGGTCTGGAAATGGCCACGGTGTACAGCGCACTGGGCAGCAAGGTCACCGTGGTCGAGTTCATGGACCAACTGATGCCCGGTGCGGATAAGGACCTGGTCAAGCCCCTGGCCGATCGGCTGAAGCAGCAGGGTGTGGAAATCCACCTGGGAACCAAGGCGGCGGCGGTCAAGGCCGAGAAGAAAGGCATCACCGTGACGTTCGAGGCCGCTGCGGCCGGGGCGGCGCCGGCATTGGCCGCGACCACCTATGACCGCGTGCTGGTTGCGGTGGGGCGCGCACCCAATGGCAAGAAGATCGGCGCCGACAAGGCCGGCATCCACGTCACCGAGCGCGGCTTCATCCCGGTCGATCGGCAGATGCGTACCAATGTGCCGCATATCTTCGCTATCGGCGACATCGTCGGGAACCCGATGCTCGCGCACAAGGCCACCCACGAAGGCAAGCTGGCCGCCGAAGTGGCCGCCGGCGAAAAGAAGGAGTGGGTGGCGCGGGTAATCCCATCGGTGGCCTATACCAATCCGGAGGTCGCCTGGGTCGGTGTCACCGAGACCGAAGCCAAGGCCAAGGGGCTGAAGGTGGGCGTGGCCAAGTTCCCGTGGGCGGCCAGTGGTCGCGCCATCGGTATTGGCCGCACCGAAGGCTTCACCAAGTTGATCTTCGACGAGCAGACGCACCGGGTCATTGGTGGCGCCATCGTGGGCGTGCATGCCGGCGACTTGCTGGCTGAAATCTGCCTGGCGATCGAGATGGGAGCCGAGGCCGAGGACATCGGTCATACCATCCATGCGCATCCGACCCTGAGCGAGTCGGTCGGGATGGCCGCCGAGGTCTATGACGGCACGATTACCGACCTGTACATCCCGAAGAAGAAATAGCATCCGCGCCGCGCCGCTTCCTGCTCACGCTGAAGCGGCGCATGCAGCCTGCGAAAGCATGCGACTGCACGCAAATGCGGCTCCATCGAGCCGCTGGCAGCGGCAAAGAATGGGGTGGATTGCCTAAAGCTTAATGCTTCAGGTCGGCTGCCGTGGTGCCGCGACAGTGTTCGCCATTGGCGGGAGTCTGTGGCGGCCCTTCGTGCTTGTAGAAAATAAGCCGAAGGCTAGAGAAAAGAGCCCCGGGGCGAGCCGGGGCTCCGTGGGTCTGCGCTGTGGTGCTGACGAGGATGCGCGCAGTCCCTAAGGCATTGGACTAGTCGGCGCGATTAAAAGTTCCCGCGCAGATTTTTGTTGTGCTGCGGCAGTCCAGGACAGGTATCGCAGGCGCTGCGTGTTATGGTGGTCTAGCCCGTGGCTGACGTTAGGGGCGGCAAAGAGCCGATGGCGGTTGTCTGGCAAATTGTCCCATTGCTATAATTCTGCGTCTCGACGGACGCCAAAACGTCCTCAATCCACCACCAACTGCAGGTTTTTCCGTGCTGAACTCCGTTGATGCGAGTCGGCGGCTGATGCTGCGCGCAGCGATTTACCCATTGGTGGCGGTGGCCGTGGTGTCCTTGGCGTTTTCGTGCCTGGGGGTGAAATACGCCATGGGTACTGCTGTGACCGGGCTGGCGACGGTGGCAGGGGGATGGTTGGCGGCCCGCATGGCGCTCGGTGGCGGTGTGCAGGCGGCGGGTTCGGCGATGGCGCGGTTGGTCGTGGCCATGGTGTTCAAGTGGGTGTTGGTGTTCGCGGTACTGGCGCTAGGTTTTGCCTGGTGGCGGTTGCCTCCTCTGGCCCTGTTGGCGGGTATCGCCGTCGGGTTGATGTTCCAAGTTCTGGCTCTGGCCAGACGTTGATCGAATCGAAAAAGGCTCAGGACTCATGGCGGGCGAGGCAGCAACCCCTACCTCCTACATCCAGCATCACCTTAAGAACCTCACCTTCCAGGTGCAGGAAGGCGGCTTCTGGCAATTGCATATCGACACGCTGGTGATGTCGTTGCTGATGGGCCTGCTGATGGTGTTTGCCTTCTGGATGGCCACGCGCAAAGCCACCGCCGGTGTGCCGGGCAAGTGGCAGGCGTTCGTGGAAATCATGCTGGAGTTCGTCGACCGTCAGGCCAAGGACACCTACCACGGCACCAGCAAGCTGGTGACACCGATTGCGATCACGCTGTTTTTCTGGATCCTGATGATGAACTTCATCAAGCTGATCCCGGCGGACTTCATCGCCATCCCGCTGGATTTGGCTGGCGTGCATCACTGGAAGCCGGTGCCCACGGCCGACGTCAATGCCACGCTCGGCATGTCGATCAGCGTGTTCTTCCTGATGGTGTTCTTCTCGCTACGCTCCAAGGGCGTGGGCGGGATGGCCAAGGAATTCCTCACTGCGCCGTTCGGCAAATGGATGTTGCCGTTCAACCTGATTCTCAACGTTGTCGAATGGCTGAGCAAGCCGGTATCGCTGGGCATGCGACTGTTCGGCAATATGTTCGGCGGCGAGATCGTGTTTTTGCTGATCTGGGTACTGGGTGGCGCTGGCATTTTCGGTGCGCTGGCCGGCGGCGCGTTCGGCTTCGGCTGGATGCTGTTCCACCTGCTGGTGATTCCGTTGCAAGCGTTCATTTTCATGATGCTGTCCATCGTGTATCTGAGCCTGGCGGAAGACAGCCACTAACGTTTCGTTTTCTGTTTCACCTGTTTCTTTAACCCTTCGTTCGTTTCATCATCCTCAAGCAACTTGTTCCTGGAGAAAACCATGTTCTTTGCTGTTCTGACCAACCTCGCCCAAGTCCAGAGCTCCACCATCCTCGCTGTCGGCATCATGATCGGTCTGGCCGCGCTGGGCGCTGGTCTTGGTCTGGCCATCATGGCCGGCAAGTTCCTGGAATCGGCCGCGCGCCAGCCGGAATTGATCCCGGTGCTGCAGGTCCGCATGTTCATCACCGCCGGTCTGATCGACGCCGCGTTCATCATCAGCGTCGCGGTTGGCCTGCTGTTCGCGATTGCCAACCCGATGATCGGCGAGTTCGTCGCGCGTCTGCCGCAGGGCGGTTGATCCCGTCGCATCGGCACGCGGTCGCGTCAGGCGGCCGCCGCTGCGCAGGAAGGTTCGGACGCGTTCGCCGTGCTGGCGGCGCGTCCACCACGTCATCTTTGGTTGAGCGTACCCCATGAATATCGGTCTCACCCTCTTTGCCCAGGCGCTTGCCTTCGCCGGTCTGATCTGGATTGTCGCGACCAAAATCTGGCCGCCGCTGATGCAGGCCATCGAAGCGCGTCAGCAGAAGATCGCCGAAGGTCTGGCTGCTGCCGATCGCAGTCAGAAGGATCTGGCTCAGGCGCAGGAAAAGGTCAACGAAGCGTTGAAGGACGCGCGTAGCAAGGCTAACGAGATTATCGACCAGGCCCACGCACGCGCGAATCAGATCGTCGAGGCGGCCAGACACGAAGCAGTCGTCGAAGCCAATCGGCAGAAGGATCTGGCGCAGGCCGAGATCGAGGCCGCGGCCAATCGCGCGCGCGAAGACCTGCGTCGCCAGGTATCGTTGCTGGCGGTGAGCGGTGCCGAAAAGCTGCTCAATCGCGAAATCGATGCCAATGCGCACAAGGCGCTGCTCGACGCGCTGGCGGCGGAGCTTTGAGATGAGTCAGTCCCTCACACTGGCGCGTCCCTACGCCCGTGCCGCGTTCGCTGCGGCTAGCGATGCTGGCAAGCTCGTGCCGTGGTCGCAGGCGCTGGCGTTTTCCGCTCAGCTCGCGGCCGATCCGCGTGTGGCCGCGTTGTTGCACAACCCGCAGTTGCAGCGCGATCAAGCGGTGACGTTGCTCGCGCCGGAGCAGGCCGACGAGCAGTATCAGCGTTTTCTGAGCCTGCTGGCGGAAGGTCAGCGCCTATCGCTGCTGCCGGAGATCGCTGGGCTTTACGATCAATTGCGTGCCGATGCCGAGCGCGTGGTCAAGGCCAATGTGACTTCTGCCGCCGCGTTGAGCGATGCGGAAGTGGCCTCGTTGAAGCTGGCATTGCGGCAGCGTTTTGGCCGCGAGGTCGAGATCACGACGGCGGTGGATGCCTCGCTGATCGGCGGTGCGGTGATCGACGCGGGAGACGTGGTCATCGACGGCTCGTTGAAAGGCAAGCTATCGCGTCTGCAGTCCGCATTGGCTCACTAAGAACCGGGAATGGCGAAGAGAGAAGAGAGAACCCGGCCTGACGACGACGTCATGCGCGATTCCCGATTTTCCACTCCCGATTCTCAAAAAAGCTAACCACACGTCGCCATTCGCCTCTGTGCGATGGACGATCCGAAGGAAACCAAGATGGCAACCACGCTCAACCCCTCCGAAATCAGCGAACTGATCAAGAACCGTATCGAGCAGGTCAAGCTGGCCGCGGAGTCGCGCAACGAAGGCACGGTCACCAGCGTGTCCGACGGTATCGTGCGCATCTTCGGCCTGGCTGACGTGATGCAGGGCGAAATGATCGAACTGCCGAACGACACCTATGCCCTGGCACTGAACCTGGAGCGCGACTCGGTCGGTGCCGTGGTGCTTGGCGACTACGAGAACCTGCGCGAAGGCGACATCGCCAAGACCACCGGCCGCATCCTGGAAGTGCCGGTGGGCAACGAGTTGCTGGGCCGCGTGGTCAACGCACTGGGCGAGCCGATCGACGGCAAGGGGCCGCTGGGCACCCATCTGACCGCGCCGGTGGAGCGTGTGGCGCCGGGCGTGATCTGGCGCAAGTCGGTCGATCAGCCGGTGCAGACCGGTTACAAGTCGGTCGATGCGATGATCCCGATCGGTCGTGGTCAGCGCGAGCTGCTCATCGGCGATCGTCAGACCGGCAAGACCGCGCTGGCCATCGACGCGGTGATTAACCAGAAGACCACCGGCATCAAGTGCGTGTATGTGGCGATCGGGCAGAAGGCGTCCACCGTCGCCAACATCGTGCGCAAGCTGGAAGAGAACGGCGCGCTGGCCCACACCATCGTGGTCGCCGCGACGGCCTCCGAATCGGCGGCGATGCAGTACATCAGCGCCTACGCCGGCTGCACGATGGGCGAATACTTCATGGATCGCGGCGAAGACGCGCTGATCGTGTATGACGATCTGTCCAAGCAGGCCGTGGCCTACCGGCAGATCTCGCTGCTGCTGAAGCGCCCGCCGGGCCGCGAAGCGTATCCGGGTGACGTGTTCTACCTGCACAGCCGTTTGCTGGAGCGCGCCGCGCGCGTGTCCGAGGAGTACGTGGAGCAGTTCACCAAGGGCGCGGTCAAGGGCAAGACCGGCTCGTTGACCGCGTTGCCGATCATCGAGACCCAGGCCGGCGACGTGTCCGCGTTCGTGCCGACCAACGTGATTTCGATCACCGACGGGCAGATCTTCCTGGAAACCGACTTGTTCAACGCGGGCATTCGCCCGGCGGTGAACGCCGGTATTTCGGTGTCGCGTGTCGGCGGTGCCGCGCAGACCAAGATCATCAAGAAGCTCTCTGGCGGCATCCGTATCTCGCTGGCGCAGTACCGCGAGCTGGCGGCGTTCGCGCAGTTCGCCTCGGATCTGGACGAAGCCACGCGTAAGCAGCTCGAGCGCGGTCAGCGCGTCACCGAGTTGATGAAGCAGAAGCAGTACCTGCCGATGTCCATCGCCAACCAGGCCTTGTCGATCTACGCGGTCAACGAGGGGTATCTGGACGACGTGCCGGTCAGCAAGATCGGCGCGTTCGAGGAAGGGCTGCACGCGCACTTCGCCAACACTGCTGGCGAGCTGATCGCCAAGGTCAACGCCAGTGGCGACTGGAATGGCGAGATCGAGGCGGCGTTCAAGAAGGGTATCGGCGAATTCAAGACCACCGGTAGCTGGTAAAGCGCCGGGCCCCGGAATCCGGAGCCCTGGACCCGCGAAAGCGGAGTCCCGGGACCGTGACCTGGGCGCCGGGTGACAACAACGAGTCGTGATCCAGGGTCTTTAGCGGGCCCTGGGTTCCGGGTCACGAGTCCCGAGAAGAGAGATGGCAGGCGGACGCGAAATCAAATCCAAGATCAAGAGCGTGCAGAACACCCGCAAGGTGACGCGTGCGCTCGAGATGGTCTCCGCTTCCAAGATCCGCAAAGCGCAGGATCGGATGAAGACCTCGCGGCCTTACGCGCAAGCGATGAAGCAGGTGATCGGGCATCTGGCGCAGGCCAGCACCGAGCACACGCATCCATTTCTGGTGCAGCGCGAAACGGTCAAGCGCGTCGGCTATATCGTGATCTCTTCCGATCGTGGCCTGGCCGGCGGGTTGAACAACAACCTGTTCCGCAAAATGCTCGGCGAAGTGCGTCAGTGGCAGGACCAGGGCGCCGAAGTGGACGTGGTCACCATCGGGCAAAAGGCGTCGGTGTTTTTCCGCCGGCTCAAGGTCAATATGGTCGGCAGCGTCAGCCACCTTGGCGATGTGCCTCACCTGGAACAGTTGGTCGGTGTGATCAAGGTCATGCTGGACGCGTTCACCGAGGGCACGCTGGATCGCGTGTATCTGGTCTACAACCACTTCATCAACACGATGACGCAGAAGGCCAGTTTCGACCAGTTGCTGCCGCTGCCAGCGGCGGAATACAAGGTCGCGCATCACGACTGGGATTATCTATACGAACCCGATGCCGAGACCGTGCTGGAGCATGTGATGCGCCGTTACATCGAGTCGCTGGTGTACCAGGCGGTGCTGGAGAACGTGGCTTCCGAGCATGCGGCGCGCATGGTCGCGATGAAGGCGGCCAGCGACAACGCCAGCAAGCTGATCAGCACCTTGCAGTTGGTTTACAACAAGGCGCGTCAGGCCGCGATCACCCAGGAAATTTCCGAAATCGTCGGCGGCGCGGCCGCTGTGTAGCCGGGAATCGGGAAAGATGCCGCAGGGCGCGTTGTCGCAAGCCGCTGCTCCCGCGCCAGATTCCCCGTTCCCCATTCCCGATACCAGATTCGCATAGACATAAGTGGAGTTACCCAAATGAGTCAGGGCAAGATCGTTCAGATCATCGGCGCAGTCGTCGACGTCGAATTCGCGCGGGCCGATGTGCCGAAGATTTACGACGCATTGAAGGTCGAAGGCACCGCCATCACGCTGGAAGTGCAGCAGCAGTTGGGCGATGGCGTCGTGCGCACCATCGCCCTCGGCTCCACCGATGGCCTGAAGCGCAATCTGATCGCGACCAACACCGGCCGCGCGATCGCGGTGCCGGTCGGCGCGGGTACGCTGGGCCGCATCATGGACGTGCTGGGCCGTCCGATCGACGAAGCCGGCGAGGTGCAGGCCACCGACCATTGGGAAATCCACCGCGCTGCGCCGACATACGAAGATCAGTCCTCGGCCACCGAATTGCTGGAAACCGGCATCAAGGTCATCGACCTGATGTGCCCGTTCGCCAAGGGCGGTAAGGTCGGCCTGTTCGGCGGCGCCGGTGTCGGCAAGACCGTCAACATGATGGAACTGATCAACAACATCGCCAAGGCGCACGCGGGCCTGTCGGTGTTCGCCGGCGTGGGCGAGCGCACCCGCGAGGGCAACGACTTCTACCACGAGATGAAAGACTCCAACGTCCTGGACAAGGTCGCGATGGTGTACGGCCAGATGAACGAGCCGCCGGGCAACCGCCTGCGCGTCGCGCTGACCGGCCTGACCATGGCCGAGTACTTCCGCGACGAGAAGGATGCCTCGGGCAAGGGTAAGGACGTGCTGTTGTTCGTCGATAACATCTATCGCTACACCCTGGCCGGTACCGAAGTGTCGGCGCTGCTGGGCCGTATGCCGTCGGCGGTGGGTTACCAGCCGACCCTGGCCGAGGAAATGGGCGTGTTGCAGGAGCGCATCACCTCCACCAAGAACGGCTCGATCACCTCGATCCAGGCGGTGTACGTGCCTGCGGACGACTTGACCGACCCGTCGCCTGCGACCACCTTCGCCCACCTCGACGCCACCGTGGTGCTGTCGCGTAACATCGCCTCGCTGGGTATCTATCCGGCGGTGGACCCGCTGGATTCGACCAGCCGCCAGCTCGATCCGAACGTGATCGGCCACGAGCATTACGACACCGCGCGCCGCGTGCAGTCCACCTTGCAGAAGTACAAGGAGCTGAAGGACATCATCGCGATCCTCGGCATGGATGAACTGTCCGAAGAGGATAAGCAGGCCGTCTCGCGTGCGCGCAAGATCGAACGCTTCTTCAGCCAACCGTTCCACGTGGCCGAAGTGTTCACCGGCTCGCCGGGCAAGTACGTGTCGCTGAAGGAGACCATCCGCGGCTTCAAGGCGATTGTCGATGGCGAGTACGACCACCTGCCGGAGCAGGCGTTCTACATGGTCGGCGGCATCGAGGAAGCGGTCGAAAAAGCCAAAAAGATGGCCGAAAAGGCCTGATCCGTGCAGCCGGCCGCACGCGGTCGGCGCGCGCATCCGCACGTCAGTTGTCAGCTATCGTCAAGGCGGGGCGCAGGACATCGAAGCACCGGGCAAGTCATACGGCCATTGAGCCGCTTGGCCACTCCCGCAGCCGCAGTCCAGCGTCCCACCTCATCCAGTGAGGCACCATGAGCACCATCCGTTGCGACATCGTCAGCGCCGAGAATGAGATCTACCACGGCGACGCGACCCTGGTGGTCGTCACCGGCGAGCTGGGCGAGTTGGGCATCGCACCCAAGCATGCGCCGCTGATCACCCGGCTCAAGCCCGGTAAGGTGGTGGTGACCACCGCTGGCGGCGAGCAGTTGGACTTCGCCATTTCTGGTGGCATCCTTGAGGTGCAGCCGCAGGTGGTCACCATCCTGGCCGACACCGCGATCCGCGCGCAGGATATCGACGAGGCGTCCGTGCGCAAGGCCAAGGAAGAAGCCGAGCGTTTGCTGGCTGGTCGCGGCGAAGGCATCGACGTGGCCGAGGCGCAGGCCAAGCTTGCACAAGTGACCGCACAGTTGCAGGCGCTGGAACGCCTGCGCAAGAACCTCAAGCACTGAGTGTCATGCGCGGCCGATGGGCGAGCCCATCGCGATAAAGACGCCGGCGCTTGCCGGCGTTGTCGTTTCTGCGCGATTTGCATCGGTATCGCGGTGGATTGTGACGCAAACCATACTTCTGGCTTTATCGTTGCTGACTCGATGGTGGCGGTATGACACAACACCGCCTTGCGTCATTGCATGGCGCAATAGCTGCGGCAAGATGTGCGCCCGATCTGCGCATCCTTCCCCCCGACTGCAGACGATTTTCGGAGAATCACGATGACCACAACCGCTTCCTCTTCCCTTGCGCATGCGCTGACGGCGCTGCTGGCCGGTACCGTCTTGATGGGCTGTGCGATCCCCGCCGCTCGCAGCTCGACTCCGCTGGAGCCGCTGTTGGATCGCATCGTCGCGCGTAATGCCATCGGCGACCAGGTAGCGTTGAGCAAATGGGATAGCGGCAAGCCGGTGCTCGATAGCACGCGCGAAGCCGCCGTGTTGGCCAAGGTGCGCGAACAAGCCCCGGCGCATGGTGTGGATCCCGACGATGCGGCGCGCTTCTTCGGCATGCAGATCGAATCCAACAAGCTGGTGCAGTACGAATTGCTATCGCGTTGGCACCTGCGTGGTCGCGCACCCGACCGTCCGCGTCCGGATTTGAGCGCGCTGCGCACACGTCTGGATCAGTTGCAGGGCGAGATGCTCGATGCCTTGCAGGCCAACGCGACGCTGCGGCAGGCGCCGGACTGTCCGGCCACGACCGCCCGCGCCGCAGAACTCTATGCGCTGCGCTGGCAATTGGATCAACTCCACCGCACCGCGCTGGTCCGCAGCCTGGGCGATTTCTGCCACTGAGTGTGGAGGTGGTGCGGTGGGTGTCGCACCGACGTGCTTCAGGAGCGCATCCAGTCGCGGCTGCGCGGTTGTCCGTCCTGTACCGGTCGCGGCCAACAGCGTTGATATCGGTGAACGCGTGCGATGGCGTCTATGCCATCGCACGCGGTCGAGCGCCGCATACCGTGTGGTCAGCGATACACCAACTGTCTGCCGAGAAAGAACGACACCACGGACAGCATGCCTTCGACCAGCGGCTTGCCCAACCAAGCCAGACGCAGACCCAGCGCGTTCGCGCATAGCGACACCAGCCAACTACTGAGGACGGTGAGCGCAAGCCACAGAGCGGCGAAACGAGCGAAGCGTTGCCAGCCCAGACGGGGGACATTGCCATTGGCGAAGGTGATGCGGCCGTTGAGCCAGAACCCGAGCATGGCCCCGCAGATGCGGCCCAGCACATTGCCGGGAATCGGTGGCATGCCCGCAGCGGTCGCCCCGACGAACACGCTCCAATCGACCAGCAATTGCAGCAGGCCGATCAGCATAAATTGGCTGCTCTGTCGCAGGAGACTCATGCAGATCCAGGGTAAGAGGCAGATCGCGCATGCTAGCGGTTGCCGTGCCCAGATACACCCCTGCTGCGTGCAGGACACAGCGCACGGCACGGCCAGCCTTTAACATTGCACATCATCCGAAACGGAACCGCCGTATGAGCCTGCCACTGCACGTCGTGATTCTCGCCGCCGGTGCGGGTAAACGGATGAACTCGGCCAAGCCCAAGGTGCTGCACTGCATTGCCGGCCGTCCGATGTTGGCGCACGCAATCGAGGCCGCGCGCCAGTTGCAGCCGCAGGCGATCCACATCGTCTACGGACATGGAGGCGACGCGGTGCGGGCCGCCTTCGCCGAGCAGACCGATTTGCTGTGGGCCGAACAGGCCCAGCAACTGGGAACTGGCCATGCGCTGCAGCAGGCGATGGCGGCAGTACCGGACGCGGCCACCGTGTTGGTGCTGTATGGCGATGTGCCGTTGATCCGTGCCGAGACGCTGTTACGCCTGTTGCACGCGCCAGGCCGCTTGGCGGTGCTCGTCGCCGAGCCGGATGACCCCACTGGCTATGGCCGTATCGTGCGCGATGCCGCCGGCAAGGTCGCGGCCATCGTCGAACAGAAGGACGCCGACGACGCGCAGCGGCGCATCCGTACTGTCAACACCGGCATCGTCACCGCCGAATCCACAGCATTGCGACGTTGGTTGGCGGGACTACGCAACGACAATGCGCAGGGCGAGTATTACTTGACGGATGTGTTCGCCGCCGCTGCCGCCGAGTTCACTCCGGCGGAGATGGTGCTGGTGGCCGATCCGATCGAGGCCGAGGGCGCCAATAATCCGTGGCAACTGGCCCAGTTGGAGCGTGCCTGGCAACTGCGCGCAGCGCGTGCGCTGTGCGAACAAGGCGTGCAGGTGCTGGATCCCAATCGCCTGGACCAGCGTGGTCGCGTGCGCGTGGGCCGCGATGTGCGCATCGATGTGAATGTGATCCTGGAAGGCGAGGTGGAACTCGGCGATGGTGTCAGCATCGGCCCATTCGTGCGGCTGAAAGATGTGATGCTGGGGCCGGGCACCGAGGTGCGCGCGCATTGCGATCTGGAGGGTGTGGTCGCCGAGGGCGCAGTGCAGATCGGGCCGTTCGCGCGGCTGCGGCCGGGCACCGTGCTGGCTGATGGCGTGCACATCGGTAACTTCGTCGAGACCAAGCAAACGGTACTTGGTGTCGGCAGCAAGGCCAATCACCTGAGCTATCTGGGCGATGCGAAGATCGGCAGCGGGGTCAATCTCGGCGCCGGCACCATTACCTGCAACTACGATGGGGTGAACAAGTCGCAGACCATCATCGGTGATGACGTGTTCGTCGGTTCCAACAGTGCGCTGGTAGCGCCGCTGGAGATCGGTGCAGGTGCCACGATCGGCGCCGGTTCGGTGATTACCCGCAGCGCGCCTGCCGGCAAGCTGAGCGTGGCCCGCGTGCGCCAGCAAACCATCGAGGGCTGGGAGCGCCCGCGTAAGCGCGACTGAGTCGGCGGCGTGGGATGGCGTGGAGTGTGCTTCAGCCCAGGCTGTTGACCGAGGTGGTGATCGGCAGCGCAATGGTCACGCACAGCCCACCCGCCTCTCGGTTGTGCAGCGACAGGCGGCCATCGTGTGCTTCGACGATTTCGCGGGTCAATGCCAAGCCAAGGCCGGTGCCATTGCGTTTGGTCGAGTAGAACGGCATCAGGGCGTGATGCAGCACCGCTTCGCTCATGCCGCTGCCGCGGTCCAGCACTTCGATGCGCAGCCAGTCCGGGCGCGTGGAGACGCGCACGCGCACGCCGTCGGCTGACATTGGCCCCTCGGGGCTGGACTCGTGTGCGTTCTTGATCAGATTGAGCAACGCCTGCTGCAGTTGTGCTGGATCGGCTCTGCTGTGTAGATCCTGTGCTTGCATCTCCAGTGCGAATGGAATCTGCTGCTGGAGTCCGGCCAGGAACTGCGCCCAGTGCACGGTCTGCAGTTGCGGCTGTGGCAGTTTGGCGAAGCGCGCGTAGCCGCGGATGAAGCCTTCCAGGTGCCGCGCGCTTTCCTCGATGGTGCCGAACACCTCTTCCAGTCGCTCTACTTTCTGTCGTCGTACCAACTCGGCGCCGGAATGCGCCAGCGACGCGATCGGGGCCAGCGAGTTGTTCAATTCGTGGCTGATGACCCGGATGACTTTCTTCCAGGTATGCACTTCCTGCCGCCGCAGCTCGGCGGTGAGCAGGCGTAGTAGGAGCAATTCGTGCGGTCGCCCGTTGAGATGGAAGCTGCGTCGCGATAGATGGTAAATCTGTTCTTCCTCCGCATCCTGCTGGTCGTTTTCGATTGAGAACAGGCTGTCACCGCCGCGTGCGATGGCGTCGCGCAACGGCGCAGGGACATTCAGTAGCAGATTGTCCAGGCGTTGGCCTTCCAGCTTCCAGCCACCATGCAGCAGCTTGCGCGCCGCCAGGTTGGAGAAGATCACGCGTTGCAGGCCGTCGCCGCCCTTGCAGGTCAGCAGCATCGCCACCGGGGTGTTCTGCACCATGGTGTCGAGCATCAGTTCGCGCTGCACCAACGCTTGTCGTTGCTCGCGCAAAATCTCGCCGAGTTGCTGGTGCGCCGCCACCATCTTCCCCAGTTCGTCGTTGCTGTGCCATGACACGCTGACGTTGTATTCGCCGTCGCGGTAGCTGCCGATGTTGCTGGCCAGGGCACGGAACAGCGAGCGCATCGATGCGGTGGCGTGGTGCATGGCCAACCACGCCAGTGCGATCAACACCAGGGCCGACAGCGTCATCGTGACCCAACTGCGCTCTATCCAATGCGTCAGCAGCCACGGCAACGTTGCCGCCAGCGCCAGCAGTGGCAGCAGGTGCAGGAACAAAGCGGTAGTGAAGGAATAGCGCTGTCTCATTCGCGCGGGATGCCGTGGCGCTCCATGCGTCTGTACAGTGCTTGTCGGCTCATACCCAGCTCGGCTGCAGCCTGGGCGATGACGCCGTGAGCACGTTCCAATACGGCCACGATGCGTTCGCGGTCCGGTTCGTCCGCGTTGCTGCGGCGTTGCGGCGCTGGCTTGGGCAGATTGAGGTCGGCCGATTGGATCTGCGCGCCGTTGGCCAGTAATTCGGCGCGTTGGATCACGTTGCGCAGCTCGCGCACGTTGCCGGGCCAGGCATGCCGTTGTAGTGCCTGCATCGCGCCGAGCGATAGCCTCTTGGTGCCGGATAGGAACGCCTCGGCCAGTGGCAGGATATCGCCAGGACGCTCGGCCAGCGCCGGCAGCGACAGTTCTACCGCGTTGAGTCGGTAGTACAGATCCTCGCGGAACGTACCTGCGCGGATCATCGCGCTCACGTCTGCATTGGTCGCGCTGAGTACCCGCACCTTGACCTGCCGCTCGCGGTTGGAGCCGAGTCGCTCGAAGCGGCCGGTCTCCAGCACGCGCAGCAGTTTCATCTGTCCAGCCAGCGAGAGGTTGCCGATCTCGTCCAGGAACAGGGTGCCGCCATCGGCGGCTTCGAACTTGCCTTCGCGGGCCTTGTTAGCGCCGGTGTAGGCGCCGGCATCGGCGCCGAACAGCTCGGCTTCGATCAGTTCGGCGGCAAGCGCGCCGCAATTCAGCGCGACGAATGGGCCGTCTCGCATCGGCGAATTGGCCTGGATGATTTCAGCGATCTTTTCCTTGCCGCTGCCGTTGGGGCCGGTGATGAGTACTGGCAACGCCGAGCGTGCGATTTGGCAAGCCAGGGCGATGACGCGCGCGCTGGCGGGATCGGCGAACACCGCGCCGCGCAGATCGTAGCGCAGGGCCAGATCCGCGCGATGGCGGCGCTCGCCGTCGCGGCGCCGCTCCAGTTCGCGGCGGGTTTCCGATAGCTCCAGCAAATTGTTGACCGTGGTCAGCAGTTTGCGATCGTCCCAGGGCTTTGCCAGATAGTCGGCGGCACCCGCCTTGACCAGCTCGACCGCGCTGCTGAGTTGAGTCCAGGCGGTCAGCAAAATCACCGGCAGGTCCGGGTGGTGCGTGCGGATCGCCTCGAACAACGCGGCCCCCTCCTCGCCGGAGGTGGTGTCGGTACTGAAGTTCATGTCCTGCAGTACCAAATCGATGCCGCCCTCGGCCAGGCGTTGCAGCCCGGTCTGCGGGTTGTCGGCGTAGACGGTCTCGATCTCGTGCAGAGAGAACAGCACCTCCAGCGCAGTGGCGACGGCGGGATTGTCGTCGATGATCAACAGACAGGGCATCGTGAACCTTGAAGGCGGGCCGGCATGCCGACGTTGGTAGCTGGACAGGATGGCATCATCGCAGCCCGTGCCGAGCTTGTCGTGCGGATTGCCAGGCGATCAGGCATGACGGGTGGCGATGGCCGGTGGCACGGCGGCGGCGCGGCGTGCTGGCCAGAACACCGCGAGCTGACCGAGCATCAACAACACACCCACTCCGATCGGTATGCAGATCGTTGGCAAGCGTGACAGTTCGTAGTGCTGCATCAGCCACAGATTGGCCGCGTAGGCCAGGGGGATGCCGAAGGTCAGCCCGGTGCCGATGATCAGCAGGTTCTCCAACTGAAACTGATGCAGGATTTGCGAGCGGGTCGCACCGAGTGCGCGGCGGATGCCGATCTGGCGCGTGCGTTGCTGGATCCAGAAACCGCTGAGGCTGGCGATGCCGATCAAGGTGATGGCCGTGACCAATGCGCTCACCGAACCGAACAGCCAGACAGCGGCACGGCGTGGTTTCAGGCGTGCGTTGCGCTGTGATTCGTAGTCGCTGACCTTGGGTTCGATGTTGCGCATCATGTCCGCGCCAAGTGCGCGTTTGAGCTGTGGCGCGATCTGTGCAATCACCGCATCGCGTTGTCCAGGGGTGACGCGCACGGCATAGTTCAGAATGGGAGTGCCGGTGATTTTGCCTGGTGTCAGCATCGAGAACTCGGCCTTGCCATCGTCGAGTTCGTCGAGCTGGTAGCGCAGCAGGTGCCGGACCAAACCGACTACCACGAAGTGATCGGGGTCTCGCGGATCTCTGCCGTTGAGGATGCCACCCAAGGCTGGCTGCGTGCCGAACAGCCTGCGCGCTAGCGCCTCGGTGAGGATGACGGGGGTGGTGCCTTTATTGAAGATGTTCGACGTTGACAGATCGATGTTATACATCTCCTCGCGGCTGAAGCGGCGGCCAGCGCTGAGTTCCAGGCCCAGCGCATCGAGTGCGGAGTCGCCGCTGTACAGGCTTGGTGTTTCCGATCCGGCGGGACCTTTCAGCAGGCCCGTTACCGTTAACGAAGAACTCATTGGCAATCCAATCATGGGTGACACTGCCTTGACGCCAGGGATCTTGCGTAGTGCATCGGTTCCCGTGAGGATTTGTGCGGCGTTCCATTGGCCGGCCTGGTTGATCACTTGGTCCACGATCACCAGTTCGCCGCTTGGGATGCCATCGGTGACCAACATCGGTGCGAGCTTTTGCCAGAGCAGAAACAGCACGTTGAGCAGGATCGCGCATGCCACGGTGGTTTGTCCGATGACCAGTAGCGGCATCAGCGGATGTCGTCGTAACGGAGCTAGATAAGGACGCAGAATAGACATGAGCACCTCAGACGCTCTTGACTTGCATGGCCGGTGAGAGTCGCGACGCGCGCCATGCGGGGATGATGCCGACCAGTAGCCCGGTGCCGATTGCCAACAGTAACAACACGCCGAATAGATCGGCCCGGAACTGGGCTAAGTCGCTGTACGTCGTACTTTGTATGCGGACCACCCACAGGCCGAACAGCGTCACCGGCAGTGCCAAAATGCCACCAAGCAATCCGATCAACCCAGACTCGGTCAGGCAGCGTACAAACACCGCGTGGCGTGGTGCGCCCAGCACACGATGGATGCCGATTTCGTGAGCGCGGCGCAGGAAGCGTGCCGCGAGCAAGCCGGCGACGTTGAGAATGCACAAGCCCAGCAGTGCCAGAGCCAACCAGAGGTTTAAATGCACGGTATCGGGCACAGCGCGATTGGCGGCCAGCCATGCGGACACGTTGTACAGCATGGCCTGCGCAGCTCGTGGGAATATTCCGGCTGTGTGCTGTACCTGTGCGAATGCCAACAACGCGCTGCGGTAGTTGTCTACTTGTGCTTCGGTCTGCAACTGCGCCCACAGCATCAGCCAGCGGCAGGCGTGCAGATTGATCTCGTTGAAGCGCATGCCGCCAGGACCATTATCGTCGCACTGCATTCCCACCAATGGTGGAGCATCGGCGTCGAGTGCGGCTTGCGCTGGGACAAAGAGTTCGATCTTTAGGTCGCTCCAGGCTTGTTCCAGTGATTGCAGAAAGTAGAATGCCGGCCGCGGTCCCCAGTCGTCGCTGATACCGATGACTTTGAATAGATGTTTGCCCAAGCGCAGTTGGTGGCCCACCCCATGTTCGGTGCCGAATAACCGCAGACTCTGCCGATGGCCGATGATCGCGACCGGCACACGGTCGAGCTCTTCTTGCGGTGTCCAATAGCGGCCTTCGCGTAGTGGCACGCCAAAAATGCGCGGCATCGGACCCAATGCCGTCACGCCGCTAACAGATGCGCTCTGACGGTGATCTTCGCTGCTGATCGTGAATTGGCTGGAAGCCAATGCGGTCTGTGGGATGTCCGGATGTGACGCCATGAAGCGCTGAACATCGGCTATTTTCCACTGCGATGGCGGCAATGGGTGTGGTTCGTCGAGCGTGCTGCTGGTGGCGGCCTCGCGCGAATCCACCCAGCCCAGATACAACTGCTGGCTGAGTCCTGGTAATGGATCGGCGGAGAGCACCTTCAGTAGCGTCAGCATCGTCATCACCGCGGCCAGGCCGAGCGCGAGTGTCAGCACGGTTAGCAGCATGGTGCGCGGATGGCGGCGTGCGCCGCGTATCCCCAGTTCAATGGCGTATGGCAGTGGCATCAGTGGCTCCGCGAGGATGGAGATGGAAAAACATCGCGCACTTCGCATCTGAACTCAGTGCGCATTGCAGCGGATGACTGATGAAATCGGGCAGCGCCGCGAGCGGCGATGCGGCGAAAGCAACGGAAGGCAAAGGTTCGAGGTAGCACGAGATGGTCCTTGGCGTGTGCTTACGTGCTGCGGGTGGCAATGGCTGGTGGTACGGCGGCCGCGCGCAGCGCCGGGCCGAGGACGGCGAGTTGGCCGAGCACGCACAGCAGTACAGCACCGACCGGTAGATCGCTGACCGGCAAGCGCTCCACTTCGAAGAAGCGCATCAGCAGCACGTTGCCGCCATAGGCCAGCAACATGCCCAGCGCCACGCCTGCACCGACGATGAGCAGATTCTCGATCTGAAAATAGAGCAGGATGTCGCGGCGGGTGGCGCCGAGCGCGCGGCGGATGCCGATATGCTTGGTGCGTTGCTGTACCCAAAAGCTGGCCAGGCCGATGATGCCGAGCGCGGTGACCAGCAGCATCGCGACGATGACCGCGACCAGAAGCTGGGTCATCGCGCGGTCGCTTTGGAAATAGCTTTGGCGCAGTTCGTCCAGCGGTCGGCTGTATATGTTGTCCAGGACGGCGTCGGGCGCGGCACGTGCCACTGCGGTGCGCGCCTGCGCGAGGACACGCGGTAACGCATGCGGATCGGCGCGCAGCACGTACATGCCCGATTGCGTCGCCTCGCTGACCGGGATCAGCACCGACCAGTCACTGCCGAGCACGCCATCTTCGCTGCGGCCTGGATCGGGCCGGGCCAGGTGATCGAGGACGCCGATCACCCGAAAGTGGCTGCTTGACCAGAATGCCCGGCCTAGCGGGTCCTGCCCTGGCCACAGGTGTTCGGCCAGAGCGCGGGTGATCCAGACGTTGACCTGTGCCGGGGCGAAGTGCTCGAACGGTTGATAGTCCGCATCGTTGAATTCGCGACCACGGCTGGGGCGCAGGCCCAGGGCGGCGACTGCGCCAGGGCTGGCGGTGTAGAAGTGCGGTACCCCGCGGTTCGTGCTGCAGTCCGGATCCAGGCACACGCCGTTATTGCCGGTCGGCGGGGCGAAGGGCACGCTGTTGATGGTGCCTGCTGCGCGCACGCCGGGCGTGCGGCGAATGGCATCGAGTATCCGGGCATCCAGGTCCACCGTGTTGCAGCCGTCGCAGCCGTGAAGAGACACCAGCCCCAGCGCGGCTTCGTCGATACCGCTATGCAGATGCACCAGCTCCAGGCGGTTGCCGATCAGCAAGCAGGCATTGCACAGCACCGCGCAGGCCAACGCGACTTCCAGCGCGATGAGCATTGCGGCGATGCGGTGGCGGGACAGGGCGGATAGGATGGGTCTGATCTGCACAGGATGCTCCGCCGCTCACAAGCTCTTGAGTTGCATGGCCGGCGCGATGCGGCTGGCGCGCAGCGCGGGAAACACGCCGGCAGCGAGGCTGCAGGCCACGGCCAGCACGAAGGTGCCAGCAAACATCGACACGTCCAAGTGCGCCAGATCGGCGTAGGCGGTGGGTTGCTGGCGCACGCTCCACAGCCCGATCAAGGTCAGTAGCCAGCCGCCTGTGCCACCGATGACACCGATCACGCTGGCTTCGACCAAGCACTGGGCGAAGATCGCATGCCTGGATGCGCCCAGTGCGCGGCGCACGCCGATTTCGCCGCCACGACGCAGGAACTTTGCCAGCAGCAGGCCGACGCTGTTGAACAGACACAGGCCCAGAAACGCCAGCGCCAGCCAGCTTTGCAGGCGCACGTCGCCGGGTACGACCCGGTTGTGGTCCAGCCACTGCGTTAGGGATAGCAAGCGTGCCGTGTCGGGGTGGCCGATGCGTCCAGCGGCGTGTTGCTCGGCGGCGTAGTCGGCGAGCAGGCGACGGTAGGCGGCGACCTTGTCGGGCGAGTCCAGTTGCACCCACAACTGTAGCCATACGCATGGTGCGCTGCGCAGATCCAGTGGCTGCGTCGGAATACCGAAACAGGTCCACGGCTGTAGATTGCCGGCGTTGATCTCCAGGCTGCTGGATAGCGGCATGAACACGTCCTGCGGCTTGCCGTAGAAACTGGCGGTATCGCCATGAGCGAAGCTGCCGCCGGCCAGCGTGTAGAACTGCGGCGACGGCCGCCAGGGCGCCAGCACGCCGACGATGCGCACGACTGTGCCGCGCACCAGCAGGTGCTGGCCGACGCTGTTGCGGCCCTGGAACAGCTTGGCATTCAAATCGTTCGAGATCACCGCCACCCGCGCATGGTCGCGGTCATCCTGCGCACGCCAGCCACTGCCGTCAGCGAACGGCACCTGGAACATCGGGAAAAAATCCGCTTGCGTGGACAATAATTGGGTCATGAACGCCGGGCCGTTGCCATCGGATGCGCGCAACTTGATCTGACTCTCGGCGACCATGGCCTGGCGATCGACATGCGCGTGCTTCCACAGGTCCATCGCAGTGCTGTAGTCGAGCTTGTCGAATGGCTGCCGGGCGGGACTGCCAGGCGGGCGTGGGTCGAGCTGCGGATAGAAGATCCGCTGGCTGCGTCCGGGCAGCGGATCGCCGGACAGCAAACGCATCACCGTCAGCGTGGTCATGGCCGCAGCGATGCCCACGGCGATGGACAGCACCATCAGCGCGGTGAGCACTGGGCTGCGGCGCAGGCTGCGCAGCGCCAGATGCAGGTAGTAGCCGAGCATGGCGTTCTTCGTGTTCCGTTGCGGTACCGGTTACGGGTTCGCCGCGATGCCATTGCCGGTATCGGTCAGCATCGGTTCGCGCAGCAGATCGGTGGCTTGGCCATCGACGATATGCACGTTGCGTTGCGCGCGTGCGGCCAGGTCGGGGTCGTGGGTGACCATGACGATGGTGGCGCCCTGTGTGTTGATTTCCTCAAGGAGTTCCATCACCCCGCGCGCCATCTGCGAATCGAGGTTGCCGGTCGGTTCGTCGGCCAGTAACAGGCGCGGACTGCCGGCCAGCGCCCGCGCGATCGCCGCGCGCTGCTGCTGTCCACCGGAGAGTTCGGATGGGTAGTGTTTCATCCGCCCACTCAGTCCAACCCGGCCCAGTGCGTCCTCGATGCGTCGCTTGCGTTCGGCGGCGGCCATGCCGCGATAGCGCAACGGCACATCGACGTTGTCGAACAGGTTTAGATCGGGGATCAAGTTGAAGCCCTGGAAAATGAAACCGATTTTTTGGTTGCGCATGCGCGAGCGCGCATCGTCGTTGAGATGGCTCACGTCTTGCCCGTCGAGCAAATACTGGCCGCTGCTGAAGGTTTCCAGCAGCCCGGCGATGTTGAGAAATGTTGTCTTGCCAGAACCGGACGGTCCGGTCACGGCGACAAATTCGCCTTCGCGCACATGCAAATCCAGCGAGCGCAACGCATGTGTCTGGACCTGTTCGGTGCGAAAGACCTTGGAAACGGAGTGCATTTGCAGCATGACGGTGTTCCTTGAAGCGGAGTGGTGGGTGGAGTCGGGATTGGCAAGCGTCAACGTATTCGATTCGCCGGTGCCGTTGCTGTCGATGTGTCGGTTGTCTGTTCCGAGTTGTGCAGGTCAGTGGATCGTCACGCGCGTTGCATCCCCGAACAGGTCGCTGCCGGAGACTACGACCCGGTCGCCTACCTGTAGGCCCGAACGCACCTCGACTTCGCTCAGGCTGGTGACGCCCAGTTGCACCGGGCGGCGGACGGCCGAATTGCCGTCCATGACGTAAGCGAAGTGGCCGCCGGATTGTTCGACAAATGGGCCGCGTTCGAGTTTGAGCACGTTGTGGCGGGTGTCCAGCAAGACCCGCGCGCTCATGCGCTGGCTCTGGCGCAGGCCCGGTGGTTGTGTGTTGGTGAAGCGAATGCGCGCGTTGACTTCGCCGTTGACCACTTCCGGCGACACCGCCGAGATTGCGCCGGCGAACGGTTCGCCGGTACCGCTGGTCAACTGCGCCGGCATGCCGATTGCCAGGTCGCGGGCGAAACTTTCCGGCACATTGATTTCCAGTTCGAACTTGGACAGATCGACCACGCTCAACACCGGCGCGTTGGCGGCGAGGTTGGTGTGCTGCGACACCTGCACCTGACCAACCTGACCATCGAACGGCGCGCGCAAGGTCAGCAGGTCCACCTGGCGTTGCACCTCGGCGACCACCGCGCGTTGGCGCTCGGCCAGCAGGCGCTTGTTGCGCGCGTCCAGGCCCGCGCCGCGGCTCTGCAGGTCTGAGTCTTTTTGTGCGTGGCGCATCGCGATATCGGCTTTCTTCAAGGTGTCCTCGGCCCTGGCCACCTCCACCTGCGGCACCGCGCCGCCGTCATAACCGTGCTGGTAACGCTCCAGGTCGCGGCGGGCGGCCTGACGCTCGATCTGCGCCTGGTCGATGGATTTGCTGGCGTTGGCACGCGCCAGCACCGCATCCAGATCGGCGCGGCTTGCTTCGGCTTCCAGTCCGGCCAGCGTCGCTTCTTCCTGGGCCAGCTTGCTGCGCAGTTCCGGGCTGTCGATTTCGGCCAGTTCCTGATCTTGTTTGACCACATCGCCTGCGACCACTTTCAGCGTCACGGTGCCGCCAGAGATCGCGTACAGGATGGGGCTATTGGCGGCAATCAGGCGACCGTCGGCGGAAAGATCGCGGACCAGGTCGCCCCGATTGACCGTGGCGATGCGCACCCGTTGCGCGTCGAACGAACGGCTGCCGGCGATCCAGCCACGCACGGCGAAGCCGATGCCCAGCAGTACTGCTAGCCCGATCAGTCCCGGCCACAGCCAACGGTGCCATGTGGCGCTGCGGGAGCGGGTGAGTACCTGGTCCTGGGTGGAGGTGTCGCGGATCATCGAATGGTGGCTGCGCGGCAGTGAGGATGGTTCATTCATCGCACAGTGCGTGCCAAGTGCAAGCGATTGAATCGCATGGTGTTCGTGCCGCTGAGTGGTGTGTCCGGCTGTCCGCGGACGTGTTCGCGGACACCTTGTCCGCTCAACGTCAATGGCGAGACATGGCGTGGACAAGGCGAATAAAATGCACGCTTTGAGCGAAGAGAGAGCGTGCCATGTGCGGTATCGTCGGCGCGATTGCCGATCGCGATGTCATCGCGCACCTGATCGAGGGGCTGAAACGCCTGGAATACCGCGGTTACGACTCCGCTGGCATCGCCGCGATTGCCGACGGTCACGTGCATCGCGTGCGTCGTACCGGGCGTGTTGCGGAAATGGAAAGCGCGGTGCTGTCGGAAGGATTGCAGGCCACACTGGGCATCGGCCACACCCGTTGGGCCACCCATGGTGGCGTCAGCGAGGTTAATGCGCATCCGCACATAAGCCATGGCGACCTGGCTCTGGTCCACAACGGCATCATCGAAAACCACGAACAGCAGCGCGAACGCCTGCGCGCGCTGGGCTATACGTTCCAATCGCAGACCGACACCGAAGTTATCGCGCATCTGATCCACTATCACATGGCCCAGGGCCGTGACCTGCTCGGCGCGTTGCAGGCGACAGTGAAGGAACTGACCGGCGCCTATGCGCTGGCGGCACTCAGCAAAGCCTATCCAGATGTACTGGTCTGCGCGCGCATGGGTTGTCCATTGCTGATTGGTTTGGGCGAGGGCGAACACTTCATCGCCTCCGACGTGTCAGCGGTGATCCAGGCGACGCGTAGGGTGATGTTCCTGGAGGAAGGCGACACGGCGCTGCTGCGCCGCGACGGCGTGCAGGTGTACGACGCTGACGACCATGCGGTGCAGCGCGAGGTGCACCTCTCCGACGTCTCGCTGGCGTCGCTGGAACTAGGCCCATACCGCCACTTCATGCAGAAAGAAATCCACGAACAGCCGCGTGCGCTGGCCGACACCTTGGAAGCATTGTGCGATGCCGGCAGTTTTGACAGCGCGCTGTTCGGCGTCAACGCCGACGCGGTGCTGGCCGATGTGGACGGCGTACAACTGTTGGCTTGCGGCACCAGCTATTACGCCGGGCTCACCGCGCGTTACTGGATCGAAGCCATCGCCGGCGTGCCGTGCAGCGTGGAAATCGCCAGCGAATATCGCTATCGCGACGCTTGCGCCAACCCGCGACACTTGATCGTGACTATTTCCCAGTCCGGCGAAACCCTGGACACGATGGAAGCACTGAAATACGCCAAGTCGTTGGGTCACACCAAGACCTTGTCGATTTGCAACGTGCCCGAGAGCGCGATCCCGCGCGTCAGCGAGTTGGTGCTGTACACCCGCGCCGGTGCCGAGATCGGCGTGGCTTCGACCAAGGCATTCACCACCCAATTGGCGGCGCTGTTCCAACTTGCTTGTGTGCTGGCCAAACAGCGCGGACGGCTGAGCGCGACGCAGGAAGCCGACTACCTGGAGCAACTACGTCATCTGCCCGGCAGCGTGCAGCACGTACTCAACCTGGAGCCGCAGATCGCGGTGTGGGCCGAGCGCTTTGCCGACAAGCACAACGCGCTGTTTCTCGGTCGTGGCCTGCATTATCCGATTGCGTTGGAGGGTGCGCTCAAACTCAAGGAAATTACCTATATCCATGCCGAGGGTTATCCGGCCGGCGAACTCAAGCACGGCCCGCTGGCGCTGGTGGATTCGACGATGCCAGTGGTGGTGATCGCACCCAACGACGCGCTTTTGGAGAAGGTGAAATCCAACATGCAGGAGGTGCGTGCGCGTGGTGGTGAATTATTCGTCTTCGCCGATCAGGATAGTAATTTTCACGCGTCCGAAGGCGTACACGTGATCCGCACGCCACGCCACGCTGGTCTGTTGAGTCCGGTACTGCACACCGTGCCGGTGCAATTGCTGGCTTACCACACCGCCTTGGCACGCGGCACGGATGTGGACAAGCCGCGTAATTTGGCTAAGTCGGTGACGGTGGAGTAGTTCAAGATGTTCGTTTCAATCCGCGCGCCCGTGTAAGGGCGCGACCGCTCGAAATGTTTGCCCGTTGGTCCGCAGCGAGTGTTTCAATCCACGCGCCCGTGTAAGGGCGCGACGACCAATGACGGCAATAGGAGGAGGTGCTTACATGTTTCAATCCACGTGCCCGTGTAAGGGCGCGACCTGCCCACGACAGGACTGCCCCATCGTTGGTAAGGTTTCAATCCACGCGCCCGTGTAAGGGCGCGACAGCCTGTGCGGCAAGAACCGAGCGCATGGATGGTCAGTTTCAATCCACGCGCCCGTGTAAGGGCGCGACTACGCACGACGTTGATCACGCGCGGTTGTGCCCAGTTTCAATCCACGCGCCCGTGTAAGGGCGCGACGTTGCTTGCACTTGCAGCATCGCATTGACGGACGTGTTTCAATCCACGCGCCCGTGTAAGGGCGCGACTAACAGCGGCTTCGTCCGGAATAACCCAAAAACTGTTTCAATCCACGCGCCCGTGTAAGGGCGCGACCTTCCGTGGCTGTTCGGTGGGCTGCTTTGCTCATGTTTCAATCCACGCGCCCGTGTAAGGGCGCGACCCTCGGGTGCTTCAGGCTTAATTCGATATTCTAAAAGTTTCAATCCACGCGCCCGTGTAAGGGCGCGACAGGAGCTTTGTCATGTATGGCCTGCGAGGCGTTGGAGTTTCAATCCACGCGCCCGTGTAAGGGCGCGACGAGGGTGCGGCAACAACGCTTAACTATGTGCAAAGTTTCAATCCACGCGCCCGTGTAAGGGCGCGACCTGCAAGATGGCATTGCGCAATCGGCCAGCGCGATGTTTCAATCCACGCGCCCGTGTAAGGGCGCGACAGCATCATCAGCACTAATGGTCGTTTGATTAACTTGTTTCAATCCACGCGCCCGTGTAAGGGCGCGACGCCGCTGCAATTCTTTGCCGCGTTGGACTTGTGTTTCAATCCACGCGCCCGTGTAAGGGCGCGACGCATCCACGGCCAGCGTCGCATGTGGACCGTCATGTTTCAATCCACGCGCCCGTGTAAGGGCGCGACCCGAGATTGATGCGAGTGGCGTCAACCCAGCGCTGGTTTCAATCCACGCGCCCGTGTAAGGGCGCGACTACAAGGGCAAGTCGTTGAAGATCAGTGGCACTGTGTTTCAATCCACGCGCCCGTGTAAGGGCGCGACCATGTCGCAGGCCGACTCACTGGTCGCACTGCCCGTTTCAATCCACGCGCCCGTGTAAGGGCGCGACGCCATCAGCATAAAGATTGGCGTGTGCTTGAGAAAACCCCTTGTTTTCGCGAATCGTGTTTCTGCGCTGGTGATTTCATCCTCTTCTGCTCTAGAACCAGGCTGAAAAGACTATTTCTCAATAAAAATCAATAAGTTAAATTTCCGCGAACATGCCGGCGAATTCACGGTCGCTTAGGGTTCGCATCAAAAGATCAGGGGGCCTTTGAGGTCGAGGCTGGGTTTGGCGCCGACGTGCTCGACGCGGGCTTCCCACTTTGCGCCGAGATGGTAGAGCCGTAGGCTGTCGATGTCCGGGTCGATGAGGTCGCAAAGGCGTTGCCTTAGTGCAGTCCATTGCGCCGGCTCCACTTCGATCTCGAAGACCGAGAACTGCACGCGTTGCCCCAGGTCGCGACAGGCTTTGGCGACCTTGCGCAGGCGCTTATCGCCCCCCGGCGAGCTGGTGCTGACGTCGTAGCTGACCAAGACCATCATGCGGCGATTGCCATTTTATTTCCAGAAAAAGGAGGGATAGCCATCCAGGTCGCCGCGCAGATGCCGGGCCAGGAGTTGCGCCTGGACGAATGGCAACAGGCCGATGTCGACCTTGTCGCCGAGGAATGCATGCTGGAGTTGCTCGCGTTTGCGTTCTTGATAAGCAATCAGCACGGTTTTGCGTGCATCGTCCTTCAGCAGGACTGCACCATTGTCGAAGACTTGGAAATCGCGTTCGTTCAATTGCCGGCGGTTGATCAGTGATAACGCCAGTCGCTCGCCGAGCAAAGGCCTGAATTCCTCGGCCAGATCCAGAGCGAGACTCGGGCGCCCTGGTCGGTCACGATGCAGAAAGCCGACCGCCGGGTCCAGGCCGACGGTCTCCAGAGCCGAGCGGCAATCGTGGGTGAGCAGAGTGTAGAGGAACGAGAGCAGAGCGTTGAAGGCGTCGCGGGGTGGTCGACGATTGCGCCCGCCGAAGCGCAGTAGGGGCTGTTCTGCACGCACCAATTGACCGAAAACGCCGAAGTAGGACTGTGCCGCTTCGCCTTCCAGTCCACGCAACACGTCCACCTCGGTTTCGATGAGGATGCGCTGGGGAATGCGTTTGAGCCGCTTCAATGCGTGCTGAAAGGCGGGCACGTCGGTCAGTCGGTCGCCATGGTCGCGCCAGCCGCGTGCAAGCACCGCACGTTGGTTGTGGATCTTGCCCACCAATAGGTGGCGGACAATGGCCGCGCAACGCGTCGGATCATCGCTGCGCCGGTATTGCTCGCGTCGTAGCAAGACGTTGCCGGAGACCGGGCCTTCGACGCGCGCCAGAAAGCGTCCCTGTGGGGTGAGGTAGCAAATACTGATGCCCTGTTCGGCGCAGAAACCGAGCAGTTGCGGGGAGACCGCGATGCGGCCAATGCAGACCAGGCTCTCGAGCATGTGCACGGGTAACCGGGCGCGCTCCTGCCGCTCGACTTCCATGACGATATTGGCGCCGTCCTTGCGTAGCCAGGCGCCTTCGGTGGTGGCGTACAGGGTGTTGAGTTGGCGGCGCATGTTCAGTCTTCCTCGGCGTCGATCTGACGGCGCAACCAGGTTTCGACGCTGCCTTGGCCGAGCAGGCGTGGTTGGCAGAGGTCGATCAGGGAGCAAGCATCGCAGCGCCGTGCGTCGTAACGCGCGCTCGGTGTGGTGCCAGTGTGCAGCATTGCGCGGGTATCGGCGATGGTGCGCAGGGTGAGGTCGCGCAAGGCGGAGTCGAAGGCAATCTCTTTGCGTCGGCGTGTTTGTCCATAGAACAGGGCGCCGCTGGGGATTGTGCGTCCCAGCATATGCTCCAGACACAAGGCTTGCGCGCATAGCTGGACTTCGTCCGCGCGATGCGTCTTGGGGCGGCCACGCTTGTACTCCACGGGGAAGGCGATCTCGCCGTCGCCATCGCGATGGAACTCCACCACATCGGCTTTGCCGGTGATGCCCAGGTCTAGCGACAGCAACGGCATCGCGGTGACGGTACGCACGCCGCGCCGACGCTCGGCCTGCGGCGCATCGGCGCGCTGGTGCAACAGCCGCCCTTCGGCGGTCTGTCGGCTCTCCGCCCATTGCTGCTCCACATGGATCAGCGCGCACTGGCGCGGGCAAAACAGGTAGTGCTGCAGGGCGGAGAGCGGGATGAGGTCGGCGTCGTCCATGTCCCGCTCCCCGGCGATCAGAACAGTTCGGTCAAGGTAATGCCAGCCGGCAGGTCGCGATCGATGACCACTTTATAGTCGGTGAAGCTACGTGCTGGTCCGTTGTCGGGGCCTTCGTCTCGCTCGATTTTGATTTTGTCGAACAGCACGTGCGCCGGGGCGTTACCCATCGGATGTTCGTGCTCGAACACGAACAGCTTGCGTGCGGCCATCTCGCCGCGTGCAGCGGAGCGGTCGTGCTCGAATAGATTGGTGAGTGCACGCCACAGTAACTGCAGGTCATCCTCGGAGAAACCCGTGCGCTCGGCCAGTTTTGCGGAAATGAAGCCGTGGACGCGGTATAGCCCGTAGGGCAGGATGTGCTTGCGGCCCATGGTGCGTTCTTTTTCGAGATCTCTCTCGTTGGTGACAGCCATACGGGTGATCGACACTTCCAGTGGCAGCACCGGCTCCACCGAACTGGCAAAGGCGAGTTGGACGGGGCCGCGCACTTGTCCGGAGTTGACCTCGGTGGTCATCACGGCGCCGAAGCTGCGCACATCGAAGAAATTTTCGCACATCCACGCGGTGAGTTTGCGTGCCTTGGCCTCGTCCTTGGGCAGTTTCTTGGCTTCCGGTTCGATGCCCAGTGCAGCATAAGCTTGCTTGTGCTGGTTGTTCAGTACCGACTTTTCCTGCATGTAGATCGCATAGCCGGATTGGCCTTCCTTTTCCAGCGCCACGTAGTTGCGGATCTTTCGCTTGAGCGCCACATCGGTGACGAGCCCGCGGTTGGTTTCCGGGTCCAGTCGCGGCAGGTTGCCGGCGTCGGGATCGCCGTTGGGGTTGCCGTTGGTGACATCGAACAGGTAAACGAACTCGTAGCGGTGGGCAATGGCGCTCATGCGTTTTCTCCTTCGGAAGTGGTGTCGTGGGCGTCCTGGCCGTCGTTGCGGGCGAAGCGCGCCTGGGTCTGGTGGTAGTAGCCGATTGCGAAGCGGCCCTGTTCCTGGATCTGCAAGCTACGCGGGAAGCTTGGAGTGAGTGCGTCGACGATCTGGCCGATTTCCTTCTCCAAGTTCACCGCTAAGCCGGCCTTCTCTTTGCGCAGCTTGCCGAAGTGGTTATGCGCATTACGTAATAGCACCGGGAAGATACTGGCCGGTGTCGCCGACGCTGCGCCATAGTAGCGGTCGCGGATGGTGGCGTTGATCTGGTTGCCAAGCGCGGCACGTTGCAGGTTTTCCAGCGATGCGAACAGTCGCCCTAGCAAGTAGCCGGGATTGGTATTGCCTGTATCTAGGCTCATGGGTGGTTCCTTCTGGTCGGTGGGCAGTCCTTGTTGCGTGTTCAAACGCGCATCGCGTGCCAAGACCGCTCGGCATAACGCAATGCGTAATGGAGTGAGTTGTCCGTCGGCGCGGAAGCGCATGACGATCGCGCCGAGCAAGTTTCCCGGATAGCGTGTGCCGGCAAGAATTGCCCGGGTCAATTCGCCTGCGAGCAATGGGGAGACGTCTTCGGCCTTGGATTTGCCATGCTCGCCGTAGATGGGGGCGGTCTGCAGTGCCAGGTAGGCTGGCGTCGGCGGGCGTTTCCATGCCGATGGGACGAGCGTCAGATCGTCGTAGTGGTCGGCCAGGCGTTTGGCGAACTGGCCGAGCGTTTGTGTCTCCCAGAAACGGATAGACAGCCGCGAGGCATTGGGTGCCAGCCCGAGCACGAAGATGTGGGCGTCGTCGTCCAGTGTGTCGTCCAACTCGCGCAGGGGCCGTGCCTGTCTGACTTGTTCGAGGGCTAGCTGTAGGCGTCGGGTGACATGGCCGTCAGCGATGCTGGGGTCGTCGGATTCGTCGACGCGCATGAAGTCGGCGAAGACGTCCTCGGCATTTTGTGCGTGTTTTGCCGTTTTCGCTTGCGCCCAGAACACTACGGTGGTGTCGCCGATCTGCACGCGCTGGCGATTGTGTGGGTCGCGCCGTAGCAGGTGGTTGAGTGCGGTGGTGTAAGCGAAGGCGGCTTGTTCTGAGATAGGGGCGTTCTCGCCCTGGCTTTTGCCGTAGGAGGTGAAGGCTTCGAGATTGAACGAGACGATGGAAGCGCCGGAACTCTGTGCGCCGTTCACCCCCTTGATGGCTGGATGCAACCGCGCCAGCGGCGCATGCGTGCCGTTGACTAGGCAGATGCCTTGGGGGCCATCAGTGCCATGGCCTTGTTGTCGGTCCCAAGCGGCACGGGCGGCTGTGCGCTGATGCAGATAACCGCTGTCGCCTTGCAGCTTGAACACGATGTTCGTATCCAACAAGGCCTCGCCATGACTGACGAACTTCGGGTGGTCCGCATACTGGGTAGGCGTCCACGTTTGCAGAAACGCCAGCAACGCCCGTAGGCCAGGATCGTCGCTATCGGCCAGTGCTTGCTGATGCAAGGCGATGAAAGCGGCATGTTCCTGCTCGCTGCGCTTGCTGTTGGCGCTGATGCCGAGTGTGTAGCTGGTTTTGTCCCATAGGAAGTTGGACTTGATTCCGGCCGTGCGCTTTTCTGGTTTTGGCAAGCTCATCGTCTTGGCGAGCCGCTTTTTGCCCTCGGTGCTGTGTTCGTCATTTACATCGACGACGCGGCCGTCGGCGGCTAGCACGACGGTGTAGCCGATCTTCTCCTGGCTGTAGCCGGGTGCGGCGATACCAGACTCGGGATCGTCCAGTAGCCGCTGATAAAAGTCGGCGAGTGCGGAGAGGATCATGTGTGTACCCCGTCGTCGTGCAGGGGTGGCACCACGACGCGACCATCCACCATGTGTGCGCGGAAGAAACGCGGCGTCATGCCATCGGCAAAGTCGATGTCGTGCAGCATCCAGCCCAGGTCGCGTTCTCCGCACAGCGACGGATCGCTGGTCGGTGGCGCGGCGTCGGCTTCGAGCAGCGCGAAACTGGCGGGGAATTCGCGGGTGCCCAGGCAAGGTGCCTGGAAGCATTGCCCGCGCCGCGCGCGGCGGTTGAAGATGTCTAAATGTTTGCCGACGTTGTCGTCGGGGCCAGCCTTGTCGCTCAACTCGAAGTGCGCGGCGATGACGTAGCCGACATCGCGCAGGAGGGTGGCGGCGCGCTGTTGCCGATCTTCATCCACATAGCTGACCAAGCCATCGGTGCGTCCTGCTTTGATCGCCTTGCTGACGCTTGCAGCCGAGAGCTTGCCACCAACTTCGTTGCGGCGGATCGACTCGAAGCGGATGGGCTTGAGTACCTGGATGCTGTCCACCACCCAGCGGATCGCAGGCTTCCAGTGGATTGCTTCCAGAATTCCCCGTGCTGCCGATGGTGTGATGATGTCATACGACATCCGCTCGACTTTCATTTCAGGACGCGTAAACAGCGCCCGCTCGCCCCAGATATGGAGCCTGACTCCGTAGCTCATCCTTGTCCTCCCACCCGTAAGAGTGTGTTTTCACGGAATGCCCCTCCCTGTTGGGAGGGGCGGGTTTTCACCACAGTCGAACTACATAAGTTTCAATCCACGTTCCTTCAGAACAATTGCTTCATTAGCTCCCCAAGCCATGGGGTGCTCATCACCAGCCTATGGAGAACGACAATCACCGCTATAAAGAGAACGAAAAACACCCAAGTCCACACAGAAAGCTTGTCTTTGCTCTTGATGTGCAATCGCAGGCTGATGATGGAATAGCTGGAATCCTTCTCTTCCTTCCTGAGCTGAGACATGGCTGGACTACCTGCTTGGCGTATTGGGTATGCTCATACTGCCAGAACTTCTTATGAAAGTTCAACTGTAGTTTTTTTACTCAGCATACATTGCCCTGAGCCTCCAAAAACTGCGGGTTGTCCCAATGCAACCCGAACCGGGCGTCGTACAGGCGTGGATTGCGTAGGTGCATGAACTGCTCGCCGTAGCGCTCCGGTGCTACCGGAGCGATGGCGTGCGCCTGCCAGAGCGCTTTGTAGGCCTGCTCGGGGACCTGCACCAGCCAGGGTTGCAGGCGGCGGGCCGCGCCGGCCACGCTGACACGCTCGGCATGCTCAAGCTCGCGTAGGACGTCGGCGACCTCGGGTACTTCCTTGTTCGACTCCATCGCGTAGGGGGCGTAAGGCACGATCAATGGGCGCATGGTGGTCTGGATCACGTTGAACTTGCGCGCAAGTGTGTCCAAGGGAAGGTTGTCGATGGTGGACTTGCGCAGTAGGTCCAGGATTGCTTCGTTGTCGAGTCTGCCATCACCAAGGCGATGGTAGAGCTTGCGAAAGTAGGTGTGGATGGCGTCCATTGCTAACAGGTCGCTGTGATGCTCGCGCTCGACATCGCGGAACACTTCGGCGAACAGTTTCAGTGCATCCGGCGGCTTCCAGTTTTTGTTGGTTGGCGCGAAGACGCGTACTTCGCTGCTGTCGATGTCCCATTCCATGTTGCGATTGCAGCGACCAGCGGCCTGGGCAATGGAATCCAGGCCTGCCTCGGCGCGTAGCACCAGCGGCACGCTCAGATCGACCCCAGCTTCAATCAAACTGCTTGAGACAATTCGGCATGGCCGACCTTCCTGCAAATCTTTTCGTATCTGTGCGAGCACCACACTGCGATGTCGCGCATGCATCAGCGTGGTCAGGTGGCGTGCGCCCGGTTGATCGGCGATTGCGTCGAACAGGGCGTGTGCGTGGCGGCGGTTGTTGACGATGCATAACACCTGTTCGCGTTGCCGGAGCTGCTCGGCCAGTGCATCGTCGTCCAGAGGGCCGACATGCCGCACGCGCACACGACGCAGTTGCGTGTACAGCGCCTCCGGTTCCTCCGCCAATTCGATGACCTGTTCGAGGCCACCGGCGAAGCCCTGATCCTGGCGCAGCGCGGGTTGGGTAGCGGTACACAGTACCGGGCTGACCCGGTAGTTGCGCGCCAGCTCGTCCAGCAGCGCCACGCAGGGGCGCAACAATTTGTGTGGTAGGGTCTGTGCTTCGTCCAGAATCACCACACTGCCGGCGATGTTGTGCAGCTTGCGGCAGCGCGAGGGGCGGTCGGCAAACAGGCTCTCGAAAAACTGCACGGCGGTGGTGACGACGATCGGTGCGTCCCAGTTTTCCATCGCCAGTTTGCGCTTTTCGATTGCCTGCAGCGCCTTGCCGGGATCGTCGAAGAAGGCGCTGTGATGTTCCAGCACTACATTGTCGTTTTCCTGCTCGCCGAGCGCATGGCGGAAGACTGCAGCGGTCTGGTCGACGATGCTGGTGAACGGGATGACGTAGATCACCCGGCGCAGTCCGTGCGCGATGGCGTGGTCCAGTGCGAATGCCAGCGATGCCAGGGTCTTGCCGCCGCCGGTTGGCACGGTGAGTGAGAACAGGCCTGGGCGCAGATGGGCCTTGCCGCGCACGTCGCGCAGGATCTGTGCGCGTACCGGATTGATGCCCCCTTCGCTCGGGAGTCCAGCCAAATGCGTGTCGAGGCGTTCGCGCAGTTCTACCAGTGTTGGTCGCCTACCCACCTCTTCTTCGCGTGTCTTGCGGCCCTCAATGCGCCGGTAGAAGTCATCGGTATCGACGAAATCGGCATCCACCAGGCAGGAGAAGATCATCCGCGCCAGTAGCGTCATCTGGAAGGCGCGGCGGTCTGGACGGGGATGGCGGGCGAAGCCCTGTGGAAGTTCCAGCTTGGTTGGTAGCGTCAGTTCGTGTTCCCAGTCCGGTAATAAGGGAGGCAACGCTTGTGCGCGGTACTCCTCCGACAGCCGCTCGTGCAGCGAGGTGCGAGAGGAGTCTTTGTCCTGGCGTCCGTCCGCCAGCCCAGCATGATGTCCGGCGATGGCGTAGGCCAACAGCTTGCCGCCATCGCCATAACGCGCACAAGCAATCCGCGCGCCCCAAGTGGCGTGATCCACCTTGGTAGGGTCGCCGTCCAGGCGCGCCTGGAATTTTGCGGTGTACTTGCCGAGATCGTGCAATTTCCCACTGACGCGGGCCATCTGTTGTCCGCCGAATGTCTCGGCGTGGCACGCAGCACGCTCACCGACGCTATTTAGATGATCCGCCAGGCCCTGCCAATCGCTGCGATCGCGGCGTTCGGTCGAATGTGCATAGAACGCCATTTTGTCTGTCTGTCTCCATTCCATAGAGAGCGTGCGCTGAAGCTGCCGCCGATGTAGCGAGCATACGCATGCCCTGTGTGGGAGATGCAGACAAATCGCTGCACCATGCTGGCGCGCCGCCAGCCGCTGCCAAGCGCCATGCGGCTGCTTCTTGGCAGGCACACGGCCCGACGCTTTACCTCATCGGCTGGGTTGCATTGTGGCTGCGGGGAAACGCTGGTCCGGCAATTCGATGAAGCGACGTTTGCGCTGACAACGCTGCCGCAGTTGCGCAAGGTAATGGTCGAAGTGGGTCGGGTCGCCCTGGCGGTAATAGAGGTGTTGCAGTGTCGGTAACAAGTTCACTGCCGTCAGATACTCTATTGTGCTGGGTGCGCGCGATAGCGGTTTCTATTCGAGCAAGGCTTCGGCTGCCAGGCGCTCTGCGCGGTTGGGCGTGGCGCTGGCGTCGTTGGTCGTGTCTTGCGCCCAGGTCAAGGCGACTCCCAGCTGATGCTTGCAGAACACGCCTTGCACACCGACTGCACAATCGCATCGCCATGCAAGGCGCGGTTGCGTCATTGCAACTGCACTTTGTAGTTCTCGGTGCCGGTCACGCGGGCCTCGACGGCGTCCGTTGTCGCGGTGAGCAAGGTCACGCGTGCATCCTACGCGTAGGCCAAGCCACGCTCGTAATGGCGCAAGTCGGTGAGTGCCAGCAGCATGCGGCGATCAATCTGTGCGTGGAGGAGTGTGCTCATTCTGTGCGTGGAGGAGTGTGCTCATTTGGTGGATTGTAAAGTCCATATCGTCAGCGGCTCTTTGCCCGCGGCCGGAAGACACGCGACAATACGCGCGATAGCCGATGTTCGGCGTTCCCGGCTGCGTGCTCATTGGTCGGAACATACGTCGCCGCACTGTCGGCCCTGCTGTCTTCTCTTGCCAGAGGTCATCCATCGCGTCATGTCGAATACGCCCAAGATCCTTTACACGCTTACCGATGAAGCTCCGTACCTGGCGACGCAGTCGCTGCTGCCGATCGTCGCTGCGTTCGCCGGTACCGCCGGCATCGCGGTGGAGACGCGCGATATTTCCTTGGCTGGCCGCTTGATCGCGCAGTTCCCCGAGTGCCTGCGCGAGGATCAGCGCATTGCCGACGATCTGGCCGAACTGGGTCAACTGGCCACCACGCCAGAAGCCAACATCATCAAGTTGCCCAACATCAGTGCCTCCGTGCCGCAGCTCAAGGCGGCGATCAAGGAGTTGCAGCAGCAGGGCTATGCGTTGCCGGATTACGTGGACGAGCCGAAAAACGCGCAGGAGCGCGACGCCAAGGCGCGCTACGACCGGGTCAAGGGCAGCGCGGTCAATCCGGTGCTGCGTGAGGGTAATTCCGACCGCCGTGCGCCAGCGTCGGTCAAGCAGTACGCGCGTAAGCATCCGCATCGCATGGGCGCGTGGAGCGCCGATTGCAAATCGCATGTGGCGCATATGGACGCGGGCGATTTCTACGGTAGCGAGCGCTCGGCGCTGATCGAACACGCCGGCAGCGTCAAGATCGAATGGGTTGGAAAGGACGGCACGGTATCGGTGCTGAAGGAAAAGACGGCGGTGCAGGCCGCTGAGATCATCGATGCGGCGGTGATGAGCAAGCGTGCGCTGGCCGCGTTCGTGCAGGCGCAGATCGCCGATGCAAAGCAGCAGGGTGTGCTGTTCTCCCTGCATCTGAAGGCGACGATGATGAAGGTCTCCGACCCGATCATGTTCGGCGTGGTGGTGGAGGCGTTCTATCGCGACGTGCTGGACAAGTACGCGGCCACCTTGAAGCAGGTGGGCTTCGATGCGAACAACGGCATCGGCGATTTGTATGCGCGCATCGCGGCGCTGCCGGACGCGCAGCGCGCGCCGATCGAGGCCGATCTGCAGGCGCTGTACGCACAGCGTCCGGCGTTGGCGATGGTCAACTCCGACAAGGGCATCACCAATTTGCACGTCCCCAGCGACGTGATCGTCGATGCCTCGATGCCGGCGATGATCCGCGACTCGGGCTGCATGTGGAACGCGCAAGGCAAGCTACAGGACACCAAGGCTGTGATTCCGGACCGCTGCTATGCCGGCGTGTATCAGGCGGTGATCGAAGACTGCAAGCGGCATGGTGCGTTCGATCCGGCGACGATGGGTAGCGTACCCAACGTCGGCCTGATGGCGCAGAAGGCCGAGGAATACGGTTCGCACGACAAGACCTTCCAGATCGCCGCCGATGGCGTGGTGCGGGTCAGCGATACCAGCGGCACGGTGCTGTTGGAGCATGCGGTGGAAGCCGGCGATATCTGGCGCATGTGTCAGACCAAGGACGCGCCGATCCAGGATTGGGTCAAGCTGGCGGTCGAGCGCGCGCGCCTGAGCGCCACCCCGGCGGTGTTCTGGTTGGACCCGCAGCGCGCCCACGATGCGTTGATGATCCAGAAGGTGGAGCGTTACCTGCGCGACCACGACGTGACCGGCCTGGACATCCGCATCCTGCCACCAGTGGAAGCCACCGCGTTGTCGTTGCAGCGCATTCGCAAGGGTGAGGACACCATTTCGGTCACTGGTAACGTGCTGCGCGATTACCTCACCGATCTATTCCCGATCATGGAACTGGGCACCAGTGCGAAGATGCTGTCGATCGTGCCGCTGATGGCCGGTGGTGGCCTGTTCGAGACCGGTGCCGGTGGCTCGGCGCCCAAGCATGTGCAGCAGTTCGTCGAAGAGAATTATTTGCGTTGGGATTCGTTGGGCGAGTTCCTGGCTCTGGCCGCGTCGCTGGAACATCTGGGCCAGCGCCACCACAGCGCTGCCATCGGCGTGCTGGCGCGTACCTTGGATCAGGCTAATGGCCGGTTCCTGGACACCGATAAGTCGCCTTCGCGTCAGGTGGGGGGGCTGGACAACCGCGGCAGTCACTTCTACCTCGCGCTGTACTGGGCGCAGGCGCTGGCCGCGCAGCACGAGGACGCCACGTTGCAGGCGCGCTTCGCGCCGCTGGCCAAGCGGCTGACCGAGCAGGAAGCGACCATCGTCGCCGAACTCAACGGCGTGCAGGGCCAGCCGGTGGACATCGCCGGTTACTACCGTCCGGACCTGGGCAAGGTGGCCGCTGCGATGCGACCCAGCAAGACCCTCAACGACGCGCTGGCGTTGTTGTCGGCCTGAGTTTCGTGTCACGCACCCGCTGCTGCATCTTGCGGTCGCGGGTGAGTGGGTAGCAGTAGAGTTGTTTTGTTGCGTTCCTCGCGACGTCGGTCGGTGGACGCGCGTATCGTCCCGCAGCGTCGGCGGGGATTGATCTCCAAAACGCAAACGCCCCGTCGGGACGGGGCGTTTGTGATGAGGCGTGGCTGGACTTCAGCGCTTCATCGAGCCGAAGAACTCGTCGTTGGACTTGGTGTTCTTCATCTTATCCAGCAGGAACTCCATCGCGGCGATCTCGTCCATCGGATGCAGCAGTTTGCGCAGGATCCAGATCTTCTGCAGCAGTTCCGGATCGATCAACAGGTCTTCGCGGCGGGTGCCGGAGCGGTTGATGTCGATTGCCGGGTACACGCGCTTCTCGGCGATGCGGCGGTTCAGGTGCACTTCGCTGTTGCCGGTGCCCTTGAACTCTTCGTAGATCACCTCGTCCATCTTGCTGCCGGTCTCCACCAGTGCGGTGGCGATGATGGTCAGCGAGCCGCCTTCCTCGACGTTGCGTGCTGCGCCGAAGAAACGCTTCGGGCGGTGCAGCGCATTGGCGTCGACGCCGCCGCTGAGCACCTTGCCGGAGGACGGCACCACGTTGTTGTAGGCGCGGGCCAGGCGGGTGATCGAGTCGAGCAGGATCACCACGTCCTTCTTGTGTTCGACCAAGCGCTTGGCGCGCTCGATCACCATCTCGGCAACCTGTACGTGGCGCGCGGCTGGTTCGTCGAAGGTGGAGGAGATGACCTCGCCGCGCACGGTGCGCTGCATTTCGGTCACTTCTTCCGGGCGCTCGTCGATCAGCAACACGATCAGGTGCACATCCGGATGGTTGGTGGTGATCGCCGTGGCCACCTGCTGCATCAGCATGGTTTTACCGGCCTTGGGTGGCGAGACGATCAAGGCACGCTGGCCTTTGCCTTGTGGCGCCATCAGGTCGAGGATGCGGCCGGAGATGTCTTCCGAGGAGCCGTTGCCGCGTTCCAGGGTGAAGCGCTTGCGCGGGAACAGCGCGGTCAAGTTCTCGAACAGGACCTTGTTCTTGCTCGCTTCCAGTGGCTCGCCGTTGATGGTGTCGACGATCGACAGCGCGAAATAGCGTTCGCCATCTTTCGGGAAACGGATGCGGCCGGACAGGTGATCGCCAGTGCGCAGGTTGAAGCGGCGGATCTGGCTGGGCGAGATGTAGGTGTCGTCCGGGCCGGCCAGGTAGCTGGCCTCGGCCGCGCGCAGGAAGCCGAAGCCGTCCGGCAGGATTTCCAGCACGCCGTCGGCGGCGACGCCTTCGCCATGGCGGGTGAGCACCTTGAGCAGCGCGAAGATCACGTCTTGCTTGCGCGCGCGCGCCACGCCGTCCTGGATGTTGAGTTGTTCGGCGATGTCGAGCAGCTTCTGCGCCGGCATCCGTTTCAGGTCGCTTAACGAGTAGATCGGGAAGCCTTCAGGCACGCTGGCATGCACGCGCGGCACGAAGACTTCGTTGGCGCCGTTGTCGCTGGGCAAGCCGTTGTCCTGGAAGCGCTCGCGGTTGCGGTCGCGGCGATTGCGGAAGCGGTCGCGGCGGTTGCCCTGCTGATTGTTGTTCTGGTTCTGATTCTGATTGTTGAAGCGCGGGTGGCCGCCTTCGCGCGGTTCTCCGCCATCGTTGGGGTTGCCGCCGTGTGGCTGTGGCGGCATGGCCGGTTGCTCGCCGTTGCCGGCTGATGGGCCATGGTTGGACGGCGTTGGCGCATGTTCCTGGTGAGCTGGGCGTGGCGCGTCGGCCTGGACTGGCGCAGCGGGCAGCGGCAGATTCGGCTGCGCGGGCGTGCCGTGGTCGGCGCTGGCTTCGGTATCGGCCGTGGCTCTGTTGACGCGCGGCTTGCGCACGCGTTTCTCGGCGGGAGCGTCGATGCTCCCGGGTTCAGATATGGTGTTATCGGACAAAGTAGCGTTCCTCGCTTAAGAGTGCGAGCACCCAAACGTAGGGGGCAAATGGATTGGGAGCGGGTCTGGGAGAGAAACTTCCAGAGGGGGTGCGGTGCGCTAGTGCGACCGGATATACCGACACTATCACCGCCGCGCAATCACGGCAAGCCCACGCTTGCAGGCGATTCAGCTACCAGCGTAAGGCCGCGGCGTCCAGAGCTGCCGCTCCGGAGCGGAGCGGCAGGTGGGCGTCAGGCAGCCGCGCCGCCCAGCGTCTTGTCGATCATCTGGGTCAGCTGGCCCTTGCCGACCGCACCGATCTGGGTGGCCTGGATCTGGCCGTTCTTGAACAGCAGCAGCATCGGGATCGAGCGGACCTGGTATTTGATCGCCGTGGCACGATTTTCGTCTACATTGATCTTTGCCACCTTCAGCCGGCCGTCGTAGGCCTCGGCGAGGTCGTCCAGCACCGGCGCGATCATCTTGCACGGGCCGCACCATTCGGCCCAGAAATCCACCAGAACCGCCTCGTCCGATTGCAGCACCTTGGCATCGAAATCGGCGTCGCCGACGTGTAGAACCTTGTCGCTCACTTTGGAAAATCTCCTGGATCAATGCGATCGACCGGACCGGGTGGCCGCCGCATTGCGGTAAACTGGGGCATTGCGCGTCGAAATCAAGGGATTCCCCCTGTCGCGCGACCCGGTATGGAAGACGCCAGTGTGCGACGCTGCCGGGACCGACGCAAGCTGCGACCTTACGCCTAGGGCGGGGTAGCCTCACGAAGATGGAAAGATGAGCGACAAACCGCTGACCGATGTGACTTTTTCCGCGTTCGACCTGGAACCGGCTCTGCTGGCGGGGCTCGAAAGCGCCGGCTTCACCCGCTGCACACCGATCCAGGCGCTGACCCTGCCGGTGGCCTTGCCGGGTCGCGACGTGGCCGGGCAGGCCCAGACCGGCACCGGCAAGACCCTGGCGTTCCTGGTGGCGGTGATGAACCGTCTGCTCAGCCGCCCGGCGTTGGCCGATCGCAAGCCGGAAGACCCGCGTGCGCTGATTCTGGCGCCGACCCGCGAACTGGCGATCCAGATCCACAAGGACGCGGTCAAGTTCGGCGCCGACATTGGCCTGCGTTTCGCGCTGGTCTATGGCGGTGTGGACTACGACAAACAGCGCGAACTGCTGCAGCAGGGCGTGGACGTAATCATCGCCACCCCCGGGCGGCTGATCGACTACGTCAAACAGCACAAAGTGGTGTCCCTGCACGCTTGCGAGATCTGCGTGCTGGACGAAGCCGACCGCATGTTCGATCTGGGTTTCATCAAGGACATCCGTTTCCTGCTGCGGCGCATGCCCGAGCGCGGCACTCGGCAGACGTTGTTGTTCTCGGCCACGCTCAGCCATCGCGTGCTGGAGCTGGCCTATGAGCACATGAACGAACCGGAAAAGCTTGTGGTCGAGGCCGAAAGCATCACCGCCGCGCGGGTGCGTCAGCGCATCTATTTCCCCTCCGACGAGGAGAAGCTGACCCTGTTGCTCGGCCTGCTGTCGCGCAGCGAGGGCGCGCGCACCATGGTGTTCGTCAACACCAAGGCGTTCGTCGAGCGCGTGGCACGGGCGCTGGAGCGCAATGGCTACCGGGTCGGCGTGCTCTCTGGCGATGTGCCGCAAAAGAAGCGCGAGACGCTGCTCAACCGTTTCCAGAAGGGCCAGTTGGAAATCCTCGTGGTCACCGACGTGGCTGCGCGCGGTCTGCATATCGACGGGGTCAAATACGTCTACAACTACGACCTGCCGTTCGACGCGGAGGATTACGTGCACCGTATCGGCCGCACTGCGCGGCTGGGCGAGGAAGGGGATGCGATCAGCTTCGCCTGCGAGCGTTACGCGATGAGCCTGCCGGACATCGAGGCCTACATCGAGCAGAAGATCCCGGTCGAGCCGGTGACGGCGGAGCTGCTGGTAGCGCTGCCGCGCACCCCGCGTGTGGCGGTGGAAGGCGAGGCGGCCGAGGCCGATGGCGATGACAGCATCGGCGAGATCTTCCGCGAAGCGCGTGCCCAGCGCGAGGCCGATGAGCAACGTCGTGGCGGCGGCAAGTCCGGTGGTGCTCGTAGTGGCCCTGGTGGGCGCGGTGAATCGCGCGGTGCCGATGGCAAGCCGCGACGCCGATCACGCACTCCGCGCCCGGTCGACGCCACCGCCGTGACCGATGCGCCAGCGCCCGCCGTGCCGAAGCCTGCCCGCGTGGCCGCCGAGGGGGTGCCGCTGGTAGAAGGCGAGCGTCCGCCGCGTAAGCGCAGGCGCCGTCGCGGTGGGCGGCCACTGGACGCGGTCGATGGAACCCAGTCAGGCAATGTCGCGGCGTCGGCCAAGCCGGTGCAGGTCGTGGCGACGCCGGTCAAGGCTCCGCGCCAGGGCGAGCGCGCGGCCGCGTCTGTCAAGAACGATTCGTTCTTGACCCGTCTCGGCCGCAAGCTGCGCTCGCTGGTGTCCGGTTCCTGAGCCGTGGCATCCGTCCGCCGCGCGCTGTATGCGCTCGGTGGACGAATACCCTGGGCGCTCCGGCATAATCGTCGGATGAGTGTTCTGCGATTCGACAATGTCACTAAACAGTACGCTGGCGGCCATACGGCGCTGGTGGATGTCAGCTTCCAGGTAGAGGAGGGCGAGATGCTGTTCGTCACCGGTCATTCCGGTGCCGGCAAGAGCACCTTGCTCAAGCTCATCCACCTCAGCGAGCGGCCCAGCCACGGTGCGGTGCTGTTCGATGAGCGCAACCTGCTCAAGGTGCGTGGGCGTCGCGTCCCGCTGCATCGGCGCGAGGTCGGCGCGGTCTACCAGGACCATCGCTTGCTCACCGATCGCAGCATCGCCGAGAACGTCGCGCTGCCGTTGATCCTGCGCGGAACCCGCCGCGCCGAGATCGGCAAGCGCGTGCGTTCGGTGCTCGAACGTATGGGCCTGGGACATCGCGAGAAGGCCTTGCCCTCGCAGTTGTCGGCCGGCGAACAGCAGCGCGTCGGCATCGCCCGGGCGATGGTCGGCGAGCCAAGGTTGCTGGTAGCCGACGAACCCACCGGCAACCTCGACCCGACCCTGTCTGCCGAGATCATGCAACTGTTCGCGCAACTGCCTGCGCGTGGTACCAGCGTGCTGGTGGTCAGCCACGACCTGGCGCTGCTCAAACAGATGCGCAAGCGCGTGCTGATCCTGGATCATGGCCGCCTGGTCGACGATATTTCTCCTCAGGATCTGGCCGAATGAGCGCGCGCAATACCGGCGCCACCGCGCCTTCGCGTCTGGGCGTGTGGTGGGATCACCATCTGCATAGCATCGTCTATAGCCTCGGTCGCGCCATGCGCAAGCCGTGGGCCACGCTGCTGACGATGGCGGTGATGGCGCTGGCTTTCACCCTGCCATTGGGGTTGTCGATCGCGCTGGATAATCTCAAGCAGTTCGCCGGTACGGTGCAGCAGTCGCGCGAGATCAACGTGTTCCTGAAGACCGATGTGGATGTCGCCGCAGCGCAGGCACTGGCGCAGACGTTGCGCGGGCGTGCCGATGTCGCCGCAGTGAACTTGCGCACACCTGCGCAGGGCATGGCCGAATTGCGCGATAGCGCGGGGCTGGGCGAGGCGCTGGATGCCCTGCACGACAATCCATTGCCGACATTGCTCACCGTGATCCCCGCCGCAGCCGACGACACCGCGCTGGCGCTGGCGTTGAGCGCCTTGCCGCAAGCCGATTTGGTCCAGCACGACGCGCTGTGGCGTAAGCGCCTGGATGGTTGGTTGCACTTCGGACAGCGCTTGGTGCAGGTGTTGTCGTTCCTGCTTGGCGCCGGCGCGGTGCTTGTCGTCGGCAACACGGTACGCCTGGATATCCAGGCGCGGCGCGAGGAAATCGGCGTGCTGCAGTTGCTCGGCGCCAGCGATGGCTTCATCCGTCGCCCGTTCCTGTACCTTGGGGCCTGGTATGGCTTCGGCGCCGGTGTGTTGGCGCTGACATTGCTTGCTGTCTCAGCGGTGGCACTGGGGCCGCCGTTGACGGCGCTGGCGGACAGCTACGGTAGCCATTTTCTGCTGCATGGACTGGACGGATTGCAGGTGTCGCTGGTTCTGCTCGGTACCTTGTTGCTGGGCTGGCTCGGTGCTTGGCTGGTGACTGGCCACTTCCTGCGCCAGACACGGCCCACCGACACGTGAAGTGCGCATGTCAGTGCACGAGTTCAAGCACCTGACCAACGCCGCCCCGCGGGTGATGGTGGTTGATGGATCCAAGCTGGTGCGCAAGCTGATCGCTGACGTGCTGCATCGCGAGTTGCTGGATGTCGAGGTGGTCGGCTGCGCCAGCATTGCCGAGGCGCGTTTGGCGTTGGAGGCTGGCCCAGTCGATCTGGTCACCACCTCGCTGGCGCTACCCGATGGCGACGGCCTGGCCCTGGCGCGCAGCGTGCGTGAGGCCGCTGGGCAGGCTTATGTGCCGGTGATCGTCGTCTCTGGCGATGCTCAGCGGCATCTGGTGGAACGCCGATTTACCGAATACGTCACCGACTATTTCGATAAGGCCCTTGGCCACAAGGCCTTGGCGACGTTCGTCCGTGGCTATGTGCAGCCGCAGCCGGTGGTTGGGGCCACCGTTCTTTATGTCGAGGACAGTCGGGTGGTGGCCGAGGCTACCAAGCGCATGCTCGAGCGCCAGCAATTGCATGTACTGCATGTCTTGAGCGCCGAGGAGGCGTTCACCCTGCTGGCCGCCGAATCCCTCGGCCGCACGACGCACCGCATCGATCTTGTGCTGACCGACGTCACATTAAAGGGTGAGCTCAACGGCCGCGACGTGGTCCAGCGTATCCGCTTGGATTTCGCCTACGGCAAGCGGCGCATGCCGGTGTTGGTGATGACCGGCGACAGCAATCCGCACAACCAGTCCGCGCTGCTGCGCGCTGGCGCCAACGATCTGGTGCAAAAGCCGATCGAAGAGCGTCTGCTGGTGACCAAAGTGTTGTTCCAATTGCGTCTGGCCAGACTCGATAGGAACGCGGTGACCTTTTGACCTGATGTGTCGAGTCCGTATGCAATGACCAACAACGAAGATGAGAGCCGGATCCAGTTAGAGCCGTCGTGGAAGGCGCAGGTCGGTGACTGGCTGTTGCGCCAGGAAATGCGCGAGTTGGCCGTCTACCTGCGTCAGCGCAAGGCGGCTGGCGCGCACGTGTTCCCGCCGGGACGGCAGATCTTCGCCGCATTCCAGGCCACCCCGTTCGATGCGGTACAAGTTGTGATCCTTGGCCAGGATCCCTACCACGGGCGTGGTCAGGCGCATGGCCTGTGTTTCTCGGTGCTGCCCGGCGTGCCGGTGCCACCATCCCTACTCAACATCTACAAAGAGATCGAGGACGATTTGGGCATCCGCCGTCCCGATCACGGCTGCCTGCTACCCTGGGCGCAGCGCGGTGTCTTGATGCTCAATGCGGTGCTTACCGTTGAGGAAGGCCGTGCCGGTGCCCACCAGGGCAAAGGCTGGGAAGGCTTCACCGACCATGTGGTGGAGACCCTCAACCGCGAGCGCGAGGGCCTGGTGTTCCTGCTTTGGGGAAGTTATGCGCAGGCCAAGGGCAAGGTCATCGATACCCGGCGCCACCGGGTGCTGAAGGCACCGCATCCCTCACCGCTGTCCGCGCACCGCGGATTCCTTGGATGCAAGCATTTCTCCGCCGCCAACGAATACCTGCGTCGTCGCGGGGCCGCCCCGATCGACTGGAGCCTGCCCACGCGCGCAGATCTGGAAGCATCGTTACGCGATGCCTGAACTGACATGGGATGTCGCTCCCACCTCGATCCCGCATGGACGCCATTTTCGCGAAGGTGGTGCTAATTTGGGATGGATAAACGGTCCGTTTCATTGTTTTGTATGATCGTTGCAATATCTCTGCCATGGCGCATTTTTCGGTTCGAATGTTTCATGAATGGAACGAAGGAACTTTTTACTGAACCCGGCAGTCCAATTAGTTGACTGCTAAGATGAGACCTATGAGCCAGACTCTCTCTACCACCGCATTGGTGGCCAACAATCTTCCGATTCCCAGTCCGCTTGGTTCGCTGGATGCCTACATTGGCGCCGTGCACCAGATCCCGGTGCTGACGTCCGAGGAGGAGCGCGCCCTGGCGGTGCGCTATCGCGACCAGGAAGACCTGGATGCGGCGCGCGAACTGGTGCATTCCCACCTGCGCTTCGTGGTCCATGTGGCCCGCGGCTACAACGGCTATGGCCTGCCGCTGGGCGATCTGGTCCAGGAGGGCAACATCGGCCTGATGAAGGCGGTCAAGCGCTTCGACCCGGACATGGGCGTGCGTTTGGTCAGCTTCGCGGTGCACTGGATCCGTGCCGAGATGCACGAGTACATTCTGAAGAACTGGCGTATCGTCAAGGTCGCCACGACCAAGGCGCAGCGCAAGCTGTTCTTCAACCTGCGTAAGTCCAAAACGCGTCTGGGCTGGATGAACGCTGCGGAAGTGACGGCCGTCGCTAAGGACCTCAACGTATCCGAGCGTGAGGTGCTGGAGATGGAGTCGCGTCTGTCCGGTCGCGATATCGGCTTTGACGCTCCGTCCGACGAGGACGACGATCATGCGCCGCCTTCTCCGGCTGCCTATTTGATGGCCAACGAAGAAGATCCATCGCAGGCTTACGAACGTGCCGACAGCGATGACAATCAACTGCAACTGTTGCGCGAAGGCTTGGCCGAACTGGATGCGCGCTCGCGCGACATCATTGCGCGGCGTTGGTTGGACGCGGACAGCAAGATCACGCTACAGGAACTAGCCGACGAATACGGCGTTTCGGCCGAACGGATCCGCCAGATCGAGGCCAACGCGCTGAAAAAGATGAAGGCACTGTTCGTCGCCTGATCCACCTGCGCTGCCGCCGGTGAATCCGTAAGGCGTCAAAGTCCGCTTTTGCCCCATGCCAGTCGGTTAAAGCTGCGGGCGCTTGATCCGCAACTGGTCTTGTCCTGGATGGGCAAGACCAGTCTGTAAAGGCCGGCCAGCGTTTGGGCGAAGAGTCACGGGCGGAGCGTTTTTAAGCCTGCCGGTTAGTCCCTGCCCGAACCCGCAAGACGGGTGGGCAATGCACAGCCACTGTGATCGGTCGATGTGCGTGCCGTCTGCGCTGCGCAAGCGATGAACCTTGTGCGTACCGCTATGGGATTTATAGTTGCATGTCGGTAGATCCGCTCAGGGAGGCGGGAGACAAAGCCATGCAAAGGACAGCGACGGAGCGGATGATGAAGCCGGATGCGTCGTGGCCTTCGCGCTGGCGTAGCCCACTGTTCTGGGCCAAGGTCGGTGCCTTGCAACTGCGCCGGGGCTTGCGTGATCTGCGCGATGGCCCGTGCCGGCACCCCCGCGACGCTGGCTTTCGCAGCGCCGACGGGTTGGTCTCCGAATCGGTTACGGCGCTTTGGCCCGAGATGGAAGAGACTGCGCCGCTGCTGGTCGCGGGCAAAATCCATAACCTACGCTTGGCCGCGCGCGTATTGCATGGCGTGGAGGTTCCGGCCGGGGCGACCTTCGGATTCTGGCGTCAACTCGGGCGTGCCTCGCGTTGGCGCGGCTTCGTTGCTGGACGCGAGTTGCGTGAAGGCTGCCTGATCCCATCGATCGGTGGCGGCCTATGTCAGTTGTCCAACGCGATTTACGATGCCGCGCTGCGGCAGGGATTGGAGATCGTCGAGCGGCACCGGCATACGCAGGTTGTCCCCGGATCGTTGGCCGAGCGCGACCGCGATGCAGTGGTGTTCTGGAACTATGTCGATCTGCGCCTGCGTGCGCCGTTGCCGTGGCGGTTGGAAGTATGGCTGGATGGCGATGCGCTGCATGTGCGCATCCTCGGCGGCGTAGCGACGCCCGTCGTCTTGCCGTTGTCGCCATTACAGCCTCGGCCCGCAGCGCGCGCTGACAGCGATTGCACGCGCTGTGACCGCCACCATTGCCCTCGGCATGTGCCAGCCGTGCTCAGTGGTCTGCGGCGTACCTGGCTGGTGGACGAGGATTGGCCTGAATTCCTTGAGGATCGCCGGCGCCGCTTATTGCCTGGCGACCGCGTGTTGACGATACGACGGGTCAGCATCGCCGGGCTGCAGGCAGCGCTGCTGATGCGTTGGTGGCTGTGGCAAGGGATGCCGTTGCCTCAGGCACGCCAGCGTGCTCAGAACATCCGACTGGCGGCACTACGGCGTCGACTCGATGCGCGCGATGTCGATTTGGTAATACCGCAGAGTCTGTTGCCGGGACTGTGGCTGGCCGGCGAGCTGCAGGGCCGGCGCTGGGACGTATGCATGACCGCGCTGCCGATGCATGTGCTGCATGCGCGCCTGGACATGGCTGCACAGCGGCATCCTGACAGCGCCACTCTGCGCGATTTCCGTGCCGATTCGGCGCTAGTGGAGGCCGAGCGCGTGGCCTTGTCGCAGGCACGCCACTGGATCACTCCGCACCGCGAGTTGCTGGCGCTCGCGGATGGACGTGGCGTTGCGCTGGCATGGCACGTGCCGGCGCTGTCAGCAGTTCCTGCCACGTCTGCTGGGATGGTTGAAGACACGGCCGAATGCGTTGTCCCCCAGGTGTTGTTGGCCTCCGCCTCGCTGGCGCGTAAAGGCGTGTTCGAACTGCGCGAGGCGCTGCGCGGCCTCCCGCTGCAACTGTTACTGCCGCCAGGCGCGCAGGAAACGATGGATTTTTGGAGCGGCTTCGATGTGCGTCGGGTGGCCTCGATGGCTGCAGGCGTGCATGCGGCGACCATCGTGGTACTGCCGGCCTGGATCGAACAGCAACCTCGTGGGCTGTTGTTGGCGTTGGTCGCGGGTAAACCGGTGGTGGCTACCACTGCCTGCGGCCTTGGTACGGATGCTGGCTCATGGCGCTGCGTGCAGGCTGGCGACTACGCGGCGTTGCGCGTACAGATGCGGTTGGCGTTGCAGGGCGGTAGCTGAGCAGCGCCTTGCCGATTCAGTACAAATCCTGTGGGTCTACGTCCAGCGACCAGCGTACTCGCCGTGCCTGGGGTAGTGCATGGATTGTCGGCACGGTCGCATCCAGCAGGTGATGCAGTGCGCGCCGGGTACTCGCCGAGAGTAGGAGTTGGGTGCGTTGGAAACCCGCGCGGCGCGGCATTGGCGCCGGCATTGGGCCGAAGCGCTGTACCTGATCGTGCGCCGGCAGCAGCGCGCGCACTGCGGCGAGAAAAGCGTTGGCGTGTTCGACCTGCTTAGCCTCGGCGCGCAGCAGCGCCAGATGCGCGAATGGCGGGAAGCCAGCGGCTTCGCGCTGCGCCAGTTCCGCTGCGGCGAAGGCGTGGTAGCCGCCATGCACCAGAATTTCCAGTAGCGGATGACCAGGATGGTGAGTCTGCAACCAGACGTCACCGGGGCGCGTGGCGCGACCGGCACGGCCGGCGACTTGGATCAACTGTTGCGCCAGTTTCTCGCTGGCGCGAAAGTCGGCTGAAAACAGACCTTCGTCGATGCCCACCACCACGACTCTGCTCAGTTGCGGCAGATCGTGACCCTTCGCCAGGATCTGCGTGCCGACCAGGATCCCGGGGACGTTGCCGAGTGTGGCTAGTTGTGTTTCCAGCGCATCGCGGCGCTGGGTGGTGCTGCGGTCGATGCGCAGCACTGGCACCTCCGGAAAGGCCTGCACCAAACGTTCTTCCAGGCGCTCTGTGCCGATGCCCTGCGGTTGTAGCGCTAGGCTGCCGCAGTCCGGGCAGGCCAGTGGTGCTGGTTGCCGCGCACCGCAGTGGTGGCATTGCAATCGCCGGCCGCCGGCATGCACGGTCATTGGCGTGGTGTGTAGTGGTGTGCTGCAGCGTTGGCAAGGCGCGGTCCAGCCGCAGTCATGGCATAGCAGCACTGGCGCGTAGCCACGGCGGTTCTTGAACACCAAGATCTGGCCGCCCTCGGCGAGGGTGGTACCGATGCCGGCCAGCACCTCCGGCGACAGCCCGTCCTGCAGGGGGCGCTTGCGCACGTCGAGTACGCGTACCGTCGGTGGCCGCGCCTCGCCGGCGCGACGGGTCAGACGCAGGTGTACGTAGCGGCCGCTGTTGGCGTTGTGCAGGCTCTCCAGCGACGGTGTGGCGCTGCCTAGCAGCACGGGCACGTCCAGCGCCTTGGCGCGGATCAGGGCGAAATCGCGGGCGTGGTAGCGGATGCCGTCTTGCTGCTTGTAACTGCCATCGTGTTCCTCGTCGATCACGATCAGCCCAGCCTGCGGCAATGGCAAAAACACCGCCGAGCGGGTGCCGACCACCACGCGTGCTTCGCCGCGCCAAGCGGCGGTCCAGACCCGCGCGCGTTCGTTGTCGGTGAGCCCGGAATGCAGCGCATGCACCGGCACCCCCAGGCGTGCGCGGAACCGCGCCAGGGTTTGCGGAGTCAGGCCGATTTCCGGCACCAGCACCAACGCTTGGCGGCCGCGCGCTAGACAGGCGGTGATTGCCTGTAAGTAGACCTCGGTCTTGCCACTGCCGGTGACGCCGTCGAGCAGGAATGCGGAGAAGCCCGGCGCGGCGAGGAGGGCGTCGATCGCGGCTTGCTGCTCTGGGTTCGCCATCGGTCCGGTTTGCGGCTGCGGCGCGCTGGTGTCGGCCGCTACCGTGATCCGTTCGGCGTGATTGCGCTTGGCCAAGGTCCGCGCGGCGCCGCGCCAGTCGTGCATTGCCTGATCCAACTGCTCCTCGTGCAGTGGTCCGGTCGCGAGCAATTGGGCGAAGCGATGCGGGCGGGTACCGGGGCGGGTGCGGTGACCGGCGCCGGCTTCGGTCAGGCGCCAGGCCCAGGCATGGGTGTCGGGCAGCGGTTCGCCGCGGCGCAGGGTCACTGGTAGCGCGGTCGCCAATACCTCGCCCAGCGGCGCGTGGCTGTAGCGGGCCAGCCAGCGCAGCGAGTCGGCCAGTTCGCCGTGCAGCAGCGGTACCGGGTCCAGCCAAGCCAGCGCTGCACGCAGACCGGGGCTTTCCTCTGCCTCGCCAAGCGCAGCCACCACGCCGCTCATCTGGCGATTGCCGAACGGCACCTGCACGCGACGGCCGATATCGCCTTGAGTGAGGGCGCTACCCTGCGGAGGCAGGTAGTCGAACAACTGTGGCAACGGCAGTGGCAGAGCGACGCGGAGTGTGACGGCGGGAGCAGGCATCGGCCTAGTCTAGCGGTCGGCGTCGGCCGTGACGGCCCGCGCGCGTCGCCCACGATCCCTGCCAGCAAAGCGCTAAACAGGTCGTAAATAGCCGCCGTCACTAGAGAATCAAATTTATCCACACGCACTGTGGATAAGGCTGTGCATGAGCACGATGCTCCACGCTGTGAAGACGGACTCACAAGCCTCGGCAACGAGTTGGACAAAAAAGCGCCATTCGCATTTATGTCTTCAAAAACAATAACTTATCCGTGAAACATGGATGCAACACAGTGTTGCCGGGTCTTGACAAGGGAGGAGATGGCCGATTTGGGGTGCTGTGTACAACCCGCCGCTGCGATTGTGACCGGAGCACTGATTTGTGGTCCGCTGTCAAGCGCGCGGTCTGACGCGCGTCTCGCTATCATCACATCGATGATGGAGTTCCGATGACCGTTGTTTTCCCCTCTGGCGGCGCGGCTGCGCCGGCTGCGCTGTCGGCGTTCTTGCGCGGTATCGAACGCCGCGTCGCGGTTCTGGCTGAACTGCAGGGCGGCAGTCTGGAAGCCGTTGCCCCTGCGCTGGCCGCAGCGATGCGTGCCTTCGGCCGTCATGCCGCGACCCTGCCCATGACCGATTGGCCGCTGCATTTTTGGAAGTTGCTTGCGGCGGTGCCGATGCTACGCCAAGTCACTGTGACGACCGCTGGTGTCTGGCCGGTGCCGTTTGCACATCTGGCGAGGTTACAGCCAGCAGACCGCCTGGCATTGCTGTTGCGTATCGTGGCCGGGCTAGATGAGCCGCTTGCCGCACAGGTGCTGCAATTGTCCATCTCGGATTACCAGCAGGCACTGGCGCGTGCGTGTCCGCGCGATGAGGGCGGTCATCCAGATGCCGCCGCGTGGCGCGCATTGGCCGAGGCTGCGCAGCAGCATCTGCGTGATCTGCCGTCTGCAAGGCTGCAGACGCTGGCGCAACTGCGCGACGCGGCGATTGCCGAAACTACCTCGCCTGTGCGTGTTCCGCCTGTAGCCTTGCCAGCGCCGCCTGTGCGGCGCGCCGGCAAGCGTGGTGCTAGCCGCGCGCGCCTGGTTGTCGCAGTGATCGTGGTGGTCGCGGTGGGGCTGGTCGGAACCCTGTGCTGGGACCATCTGCCGACGCGACATGCCGTTGCCACAGTGGGCGACAATCTGCACCAGATGCTGGGCGATATTGGCCCGGTTCGGGTGGAGGCTTTATCGCCGGAATCGGACACCGCCACCGCCCCGCCGCTGCCGGTTGCGCAGCCTGCTGCATTGCCGGAACCGGCGGTTTACGATCTGGATTTCTACGCGTGGTATGCCGCCAGCGCCCCTGCGCCGCGGATCGAACGCAGTCCTCCCACTGCCGCCGATCTTGCCGATGCCGCAACTGCTACAGTCCTCGCGCCTGCAGTGATTGCCCCATCCTCCACGCCGTCGTCTGCATTGACCCCCGCGCAAGTTCACGAGCGTCAGCTTGCATGGCAGGCATTGGAGCCAGCCACGCAGGTGCGTCTGCGTCAGGCAGTCACCACGTTCGCCGCATTGCCAGTGGAGCAGCAGCACGCATTACGTGCGCAGTTCGCCGAGATGGACGCCATCGAGCGCCGCGGTTGGTTACTCGGCCCGGAGTTGGGCGCGGAGTTCTGGACGCTGCAACCGCTGTTCGGTTACGTGCCCGACGCCCAGCGCCAGACACTGTTGAGTCTGTTGCGTCGTATGCCGGCTGAGCAGCGCGCTCATCTGATGCTGCTCTCGCAACGTACTCCGCCGCAGGACCGGGCTGGGCTACTCAAGGATTTGCTGGCGCAGAGCAACGACAGCCGCGAAACCTGGTTGCATCAACGCGTGGTGCGTTGACCGGTCTGCGGGAAGTCCGGTCAATGCTCTGGTGCTTGCACCTTGCGTAACCCGTGTTGCGCATTTTTGAAATAATACATTTCCGTTGCGGGTAAAATGCGCTTACTCCGCCACCCGATACCGACGCTCTCCGCGTGGTCGCAGTGGTGGGATCGCTAGAGTCTTGCAATGGTTTTATCTTCCAACACGGTGGCGGTCCGTGGCAACGAGCTGCGCAGTACCGCACAGCTCGCCCTGCCGCTGGTTTTGGGTCATGTTTCCACGGGCTTGATCAGCTTTGTCGACAACGTGATCGCCGGTCATCATGGCACCCACACGTTGGCCTCGGTGACGGTCGGCACCGCCTTGCTATGGCTGCCGATGATGATTCCGATCGGTACCCTGATCGCTTTGACGGCGTTGGTGTCGCAACTGGACGGCGGTAAGCGCCATGAGCAGATCGGGCCGCTGTTCCGTCAGGCGCTGTGGTTGTCGCTGGGCATGGGAGCGTTGATGTTCGCATTCCTGAGCGTGCTGCCGATGGCGCTGCCGCGAATGGGCATCGATATCGGAATCGTATCGGGCGCGCACGATTTTCTATATGCGATCCGCTGGGGTGTGCCGGCGCTGGTGTTGTACTTCTGCATGCGCTATCTGAGCGAAGGCATGCAATGGACGTTACCGACGATGTTGCTTGGCTTCGGTGGTCTGCTGTTGCTGGCGCCGCTGGGCTACGTGTTGACCTTTGGCTTGTTCGGTCTGCCCGCGCGCGGCGCCGGTGGCCTGGGAATGGCGTCGGCGATCATGATGTGGGCGCAGGCGCTGTGCTTTGCTATCTATCTGGCGCGGGCCAAGCGTTTCGCCTCGTTACGCCTGTTCGCGCGCTGCGAGGCACCGGATCCGCGCGTGATCGTTGGATTGCTCAAGACCGGGGTGCCGATCGGCGTCACCATCCTGATGGAAGGGGGGCTGTTCATTGCCACCGCGCTGTTAATCGCGCGGCTCGGCGCGGTGCCGGCAGCCGCGCACCAGATTGCGATCAACGTGGCGCAGTTGTGCTTCATGCTGCCGATGGGCGTGGCTGAGGCGACCACGGTGCGGGTGGGGCGTGCGGCAGGTGCCGGCGATGCGGTCGGCGTGCGTGGCGCGGCCTGGGCTGGTTACGTCATCGTGCTCGGCACCCAGGCGCTGTCAGCGCTTGTGTTGCTGTTGGGTCACGATGCCATCGTCGGCATCTACACGCGCGACATCTCTGTGGCGACGCTGGCGTCCGCGTTGCTGCTGTATGCGGCCGCCTTCCAGTTCCCCGATGGTGTGCAGGTGCTGTCGGCTGGCGCACTGCGTGGACTCAAGGATACCCGTGTGCCGATGTTGCTGGCGCTGTGTGCCTACTGGGGCCTGGGCATGCCGCTCGGTGCCGGCCTGGGGTTGTGGCTGGGTTGGGGGCCGCAGGGCATGTGGATTGGTCTGATTCTTGGCCTGACGGCGGCGGCAGTGATGATGGCCGCGCGTTTGCGTTGGAGCAGTGCGCGCCTGTTCGCGGCACCTGTCACCCCCTGACTTCAGACGGATGTGCGGCGCTTGACGTAGCCGGTATGCTGCGCAGGCGCAAGACGCATTCCTTATCGGAGCTTTCCATGAACCAACCTGTGCGTCGCAGCCCCATCGTCAGCTTCTTCGTCGGCCTGTGGGATGTGATGAACTTTACCCGTCGGCTGATCTTGAACCTGGTGTTCTTCGGCTTCTTGCTCGTGCTGCTGCTGTTGGTGGTGGTCGCGATGGCGCGCGGCGATGGTGCCAAGGCCTTGCGCGACCGCACCACGCTGTTGATCGCGCCGGAGGGCAAGCTCGTTGAGCAGTTCAGCGCCGATCCGGTCAGTCGCGCGCTGGCCAAGGCGATGAACGACAAGGGCGCGCAGGAGATCCAGTTGCGCGATCTGGTGCGGGCGATTGAAGCGGCCAAGACCGACCCGAAGATCGAGCGGGTAGCACTGCGTCTGGACAAGCTGCAGCCGGGCGGCTTCGCCTCGATGCGCGAAGTGGTTGCGGCGCTGCAGGATCTGCGCAGTTCGGGCAAACAGATCGTGGCCTATAGCGACTCGCTGAATCAATCGCAGTATCTGCTGGCTGCGCAGGCCAACGAAGTCTATCTGGACCCGATGGGTTCGATGATGCTGGAAGGCTTGGGCCGCTATCGCCAGTATTTCCGCCAGGGCTTGCAGGACAAGCTCGGCGTGGATGTCCACCTGTTCAAGGTTGGCGAGTACAAGTCCGCTGCTGAACCTTACGTGCTCGACGCGGCGTCGCCTGCGGCCAAGGAAGCCGACCTGTTCTGGATGAACGATGTGTGGCAGCGCTACGTGGCCGATATCGCCAAGGCGCGCAAGTTGGTACCAGCGCAGATCAGTGCCGGCATCGACAGCATGCCCGATGGTATTGCGGCGGCGGGTGGCGATATGGCCAAGTTCGCCTTGCAGCAGAAGTTGGTGGATGGGTTGAAGACTCGCGATGAGGTCGAACACCTGCTGGCCAAGCGTGGCGTTGCCGATGCCGATACCGTCTTCCGCAACGTCGATCTGGACGGCTATCTGCAGCAATTGGAGCTACGCCGCTCGCCGATGGATGCGCGGCCGCAGGTGGCGGTGGTGGTGGCAGCGGGCGAGATCAGCGCCGGCGAACAGCCTGCCGGTCGGATTGGCGGCGAATCGACGGCGCAACTCCTGCACCAGGCGCGCGACGACGATGCGGTGAAGGCGGTGGTGCTGCGGGTGGATTCGCCAGGTGGCGAGGTGTTCGCCTCCGAGCAGATCCGCCGCGAGGTGGTGGCGCTGAAAGCCGCTGGCAAGCCGGTCGTGGTGTCGATGGGCGACTATGCCGCCTCCGGCGGCTACTGGATCAGCATGAATGCCGATCGCATCTACGCCGATCCATCGACGATCACCGGCTCGATCGGCATCTTTGGCATGGTTCCCAACATCGCCCGTGCGCTGGACAAGATTGGCGTGCATACCGATGGCGTCGGCACGACCCGCTATGCCGGTGCCTTCGATATCTCGCGGCCGATGGATCCGGTGGTGGGACAGGTGATCCAGTCGGTCATCAACAAGGGCTATGCCGACTTTACCGGCAAGGTGGCGCAGGCGCGTGGTAAGTCGGTCGAGGCCATCGATCAGGTCGCGCGGGGCCGTGTCTGGAGCGGCGCGCAGGCCAAGGAACGTGGGCTGGTCGACACGCTCGGCAGCTTCAAAGACGCGGTGGCCGACGCCGCTGCGCGCGCCAAGCTTGGCGGCCAAGACAAGTACCGAGTGCGTTACATCGAAAAGCCCGCTTCGCCATTTGCACAGTTCGTCAACGGTTTCGCCGGTAGCCGCATGGGTGCCTGGATGCTGGGTGACTCCGCGCTGGGACACGCACTGTTGGTGCGCAGCCTGCCGGAATTGGACACGCAGTTGCACTTCGTCCAGGACGCGGCCGCTAAGCGTCCGGGCGCGCCGGTGAAGGCGCTGGCCTACTGCTTCTGCGGCTTATGATCTAGCACGCAAGCGCTTCGGCGCGCCCGTGATGGGCGCGTCGTGCGAGGTTTTAACGCCGGCCGTCGTGGCCGGCGTTTTTCATTGCGCGGTGGCGTCGTCGATTGCGGCGTTCTGCGCTGCGGCGGCGCGTTCGACCGTTGCCTGCGCCTGCTTGGCACGCTCCAGTGGCTGTGCGACGGTCGCGCGCAGTGCGCTGGCCTGCGGTGCTGGCGGTGCGTCGACCGGCTTGGGCGGTTCTGGCTTGCATGCCGCCAGCATGGCCGACAGTGGCAGTGCCAACATCACCCAGCGCAGTGGTGTGGACATGGCAGCGACCTCATCGAAGGTGGGGGGTATCATCCTACGCCTCCTCCGTAGCCAAGCAGATAGGATGATGACGCAGCACCGTTGGCGCCTGGACGGACAGACCGCATTGATCACCGGTGCCAGTGCCGGCATCGGCCTGGCCATCGCACGCGAATTGCTCGGTTTTGGTGCCGACCTGTTGCTGGTGGCGCGCGATCTTGATGCGCTTGCCGCTGTCCGCGATGAACTGAGCGATGCTTTTCCAAAGCGCCGCATCTTGGCCTTGGCCGCCGACGTGTCCGACGATGAGGACCGTCGTGAGATTCTGGACTGGGTCGAGGATCATGCCGATGGCCTGCACCTGCTCATCAATAATGCCGGCGGTAACGTCAGTAAGGCCGCGGTGGATTACACCGAGGACGAGTGGCGCGGCATCTTCGAAACCAACGTGTTCTCCGCTTTCGAGCTATCGCGTTACGCTTATCCGCTCCTCGCGCAACATACCGCCTCTGCGATCGTCAATGTCGGCAGTGTGTCCGGGCTGACCCATGTACGCAGTGGCGCGCCCTATGGCATGACCAAGGCGGCATTGCATCAACTCACCCGCAACCTTGCTGCCGAGTGGGCCGAGGATGGCATCCGGGTCAACGCGGTGGCGCCATGGTATATCCGCACCCGTCGGACCTCCGGCCCACTCTCCGATCCGGACTACTACGAGCAGGTGATCGAGCGCACGCCGATGCGCCGGATCGGCGAGCCGGACGAGGTGGCCGCCGCAGTGGGCTTTTTATGTTTGCCGGCGGCCAGCTACATCACCGGCGAATGTATCGCGGTGGATGGCGGTTTCTTGCGCTACGGGTTCTAGGCTTTCCTGTCGTGGTTATGTTTGGCTGGCCTGGCGTTGTTTCGCGAGTCCTTTGCCGCGGTTGCCGTCTTTCGCGCGAGCCGGCCATGCCTGGTTTGCGTCGGCACCGGGCGAGGATGGAAGGTGCTGGGACAGCGTCGGATCGTGCGTTACGGCGACGTGGCGCAGTTGCTCGCTTCCAAAAGTTGCTGGCGGCGCTGGAACTCTTCCCGTAGTGCCTGGGCATGTTCCGGGATGGCAAAACGCCAGTGGGTTTCGGCTTCGGCTACGTAGGCCTGCCATGCTGCGCATAGCCCATCGCTGGGCACTGCCTGACATTGGTCGTGGACGACCTCGCAGGCGCTGCCGCCGGCGCGGTCGGGACTGCCGTCCAGGCTCTGGGTGGGCAAGGGGATGCAGCGTGGTGGTGGCTCGGCCACTTCACTGGTGTAACACTGCTGCTCGCGTGTTGTGCAGCTGTACAGCGCAGGCGGCGGTGGGCTTGGCGCCGCTACTGGTGCCGGTTCTGTGGTGGCGGTTGGCGACGCGGTCGCTGCAGCTGGCGGTGTTACGGCGGATGCTGATGGCTGTGGCTGTGGCTGTGGCTGCTGTGGCTTGGCCGGTTCGGTGGGTAGTGGAGCGGTGCTGACACCTTGCATGATCTTCTTTTGTTGGCGCATGCCTTTGGGGCAGGGCTGGTTCTGCACGGTCAGGTTGTCCTGCGCGTCGGTGCAGCGATAGAACACGACCGGCTCGGCGTGTGCCAACCCTGCCAAGCCCAGCAATGCGATCAAATACCTTGTGTGACGCATCAGTTGCCGCCGCAGTCCCTAGCCAAGCGCGCATCGATGCCGCGCTGTTCGGTTTCCATCGCGCGGCGCTCGCTCTGTAGCGCGCTGTTGTAGCGGCGGATCAATTCCCAGCGGCGGTCGGTCAAGCGCGCGCAGACCTCTTGTTGTGGCAGCGCGGTGCAGGTGTCGCGAACTAGGGTGCTGCCAGCCGGTACGATCACGCCAGCGCCTGGATAGACCACATGCGGTGGTGGAGGCGGTCCAGATGGGCGCGAGGCGCCGGGTGGAGGCGGTCCGGGTGGTGGGCGCTCGTCCGGGCCGCGTCCGCGTCGCCGTCCGTCCTGGCTGTCTGCGTAGCCGAATGCCCACAGCGGGATCCAGCGCGGATTGCCGGCATTGTCGTCGCTGGTATAGCGCTCGCCTTCGCTGGTGACGCACTCGTACATCGGTTGTGGCGGTTGCACGCTGACGATGCGGATCTCGCGCTGCGGTAGCGGCGCTGGGGCCGCTGCGTCACGCGCTGGATCGGTGCTGAGCGTTGTGGTCGGGCGTGTCAGCGGATCGCGCGGTCGCTGCATGTCCATCACCTGTTGCTGGCGCCCGCTTTCGCACGGAATGCTCTGTAGGCTGGTCGTGCCGGAGGTGGTGATGCAGCGGTAGATACGCACGTCGCCATCGCGGCTGTTGCTGCGCACGCTCTGCGCCCAGACGTTGCCGGTCGAGGGCAACAGGCTCAGCAACAGCAGCAAGCGTGTCAGGGTGGACATGAGCGCATCTTGCGCGCCTTCTTCGGCCGGGGAAAGAGCGGATGCGCCATCGCATCCGATCGATGCGGTCAGGATGCGACCAGGGCAAATGGTCTCAAGCCCGCAGAATCTCGCCGCTGATCGCGTCGCGGATCGGGGTCGGTTGGGCCAGACCACCCGTTTCGCCGTGGATCAGGCCGTCGAGTTCGGCCAGCAACTGCGGATCCAGTTCCTCGCGTTGCCGTGCCGGTGGTTCGCCGCCGCGGTTGGCACTGGTGGAGACTAGAGCGCCTGCCCAGTTGCGGCACAGTTCGGCCACCAGTGGATGTGCGCTGATGCGCACGGCGATGCCGTTGTGCGTGCCGGTGATCCAGGGCGGGGCCTGTGCGGCGGCGGGAAGGATCCAGGTATGTGGGCCTGGCCAAGTGGCCAATACCGTAGCGAGCCGCTCGGGCGGCAGCGCCGACAGGTCGAGCAGTGGACGCAGCGCATCGAGTTCGGCGGCGACCACGATCAGGCCCTTTTCCACTGGGCGCTGCTTGATCCGCAGCAGGCGGTTCACTGCCGTCGCGTCGTATGGATCGCAGCCCAGGCCCCAGACGGCTTCGGTGGGATAGGCAATAACGCCGCCCTGGCGCAGGACGGTGATGGCTTGGCTCAGTGACAGGTCGGTCATGTGTGCATCATGCGGTACGTGCTGGTGTTCGAACAATGCGCGCGTCTGCAGTGTGAGTGGATCTTGTGGCCGACATCGTGCCGTAACGCATGAGCATGCCTCATGGCGCGCGTGCCGACGCCCTTGCGACTGGAATCAGGCTTCTTTTTTGGCTTTGGCGACGGTCTTTTTGGCTACTTTTTTCGCTGCTTTCTTGACGGTTTTCTTCGTCGCTTTCTTGGCCGCCTTCTTCGCAGCTGGCTTGGCTGGTGTATCGGCGACGGTCTTCTTGGCCGGGCTCTTCTTCGGTGCGGCTTCCTTCTTGGCAGCGACCTTCTTGGCGCCGAATCCGCGGCGCACGGGCTTACCCGTCTCCTCCAGTAGCTTCTGTACCTCGTCCAGGGTCAGACTGGAGGGTTCGCGGTCCTTGGGGATCTTGCCGTTGAGCTTGCCATCGCTGATGTACGGGCCGAAACGGCCGTTGAGCACCTGAATATCGCTGTCGGGGAATTGCTTGATGATGCGGTTGCGCGCGATTTCTTCCTTCTCCTCGATCAGGAAGACGGCGCGGGCCAGATCAATGGTGTAGGGATCGTCTTCTTTTTTCAGCGAGGCGTAGACGCTGCCACGCTTGGCGAACGGGCCGAAGCGGCCGATACCGACACTGACGTCCTCGCCCTTGTCCTGGCCGAGCTGGCGCGGCATCAGGAACAGCTCCAACGCCTCCTCCAGGGTGATCGTGTGCATGCTCTGCCCTGGACGCAGCGAGGCGAACTTGGGCTTGTCCTCGGCGTCCTCGGCGGTGCTGCCGATCGCCGCATACGGCCCGAACCGGCCCAGGCGCACGCTGACCGGTTTGCCGGTCTTGGGGTCGGTGCCGAGCTCGCGCGCGCCGGTGGCCTCGGAGCGGTCCACCGATTCCTTTTTCTCCTCGACCAGTTCCTTGAACGGACCCCAGAACTTCTCCATCAACGGCCGCCACTCTTCTTCGCCGCGCGACACCGCGTCCAGGTCGTCTTCGAGCTTGGCGGTGAAGTCGTAGTCGACATAGCGGGTGAAGTGGCCGGACAGGAACTTGCTCACCGCACGGCCGACGTCGGTCGGGCGGAAGCGGCGCGCGTCCAGTTCCACGTACTTGCGGAATGTCAGGGTCTGGATGATCGAGGCGTAGGTCGAGGGCCGGCCGATGCCGTATTCCTCCAGCGTCTTGACCAGCGAGGCTTCGGAGTAGCGCGGCGGTGGCTCGGTGAAGTGCTGGTCGGCGTGAATACGGTCCAGCGGGATGCGGTCGCCAGGCTTCATCGCCGGCAGCTTACGGCCTTCGTCCTCGTCCTCGGCGGCCTTCTGGTCCTTGCCTTCCTCGTACACCGCCAGGAAGCCCGGGTCGATCACCGTGGTGCCGCTGGCACGGAAGCTATGCTCGCTGCCGGCAGCCAGTTCCACGGTGACGGTGTTCATCGTCGCTGGCACCATCTGGCAGGCCACGGCGCGTTTCCAGATCAGTTCGTACAGGCGGCGGCCATCGTCGTCCAGGTACTTGGCCATCTGCGCTGGTGTGCGCAGTGCGCTGGTCGGGCGGATCGCCTCGTGTGCTTCTTGCGCGTTCTTGGACTTGGTCTGGTAGGTGTTGGGCTTGTCCGGTAATGCGCTGGTGCCGAAGTCGCGCGCGATCACGTCGCGGATTTCCACCAGCGCGTCCTGCGACAGGTTCACCGAGTCGGTACGCATGTAGCTGATCAGGCCGACGGTTCCCTCGTCGCCGACGGTCACACCTTCGTACAGTTTCTGCGCCACGCGCATGGTGCGGCTGGTGGTGAAGCCGAGCTTGCGCGAGGCTTCCTGCTGCAGTGTGGACGTGGTGAACGGTGGCGCCGGACGGCGCTTGCGTTCCTTGCTGGTCACGTCGGTGACGTGCAGCGCGCCTTGTGCGGCCTTCTGCAGACGCATCCGCGCGTCTTCGGCGGTGGTGCCGTCGGTGATGGTGAATTGTTCGAATTTCTGCCCGTCGAGCTTGACCAGTTTGGCGGCGAACGGTTGCGACGGATGCGCGCATTCGGCGCCGATGCTCCAGTACTCACGCGCGAGGAAGGCTTCGATTTCCTCCTCGCGCTCGACGATCATGCGCAACGCTGGCGACTGCACACGACCGGCGGACAGGCCGCGCTGCACTTTGCGCCACAGCACCGGCGAGAGGTTGAAGCCGACCAGGTAATCCAGTGCGCGCCGCGCTTGTTGCGCATCGACCAAGTCGCCGGCGATCTGCCGCGGATGCGCCATGGCTTCCTTGATCGCGCGTGGGGTGATCTCGGTGAACACCACGCGGTGCAGCGGCTTGCCCTTGAGTAGGCCGCGCTCTTGCAGAATTTCGGCGATGTGCCAACTGATCGCCTCGCCCTCGCGGTCCGGGTCGGTCGCCAGATAGATGTCGTCGGCCGCTTTTGCGGCCTTGGCAATGGCGTCGACGTGTTTCTCGTTCTTGTCGATCAGCGCGTAGCGCATCGCAAAGCCGTCGTCCGGATCGACCGCGCCTTCTTTGGGAATCAGGTCGCGCACGTGCCCATACGAGGCCAGGACATGGAAATCCTTGCCGAGGTATTTGTTGATCGTCTTTGCCTTGGCGGGCGATTCGACGATGAGCAGGTGTTTGGACATGGGGCGTCGGGCTTCGATGGACGGGGGCGGTGGATGCCCCGGGGCGGTAGGGTGGCGCAATTGCTCCGGTTAGTGAAGCGCTGCGGTGTCGCATGGATGCCTTTACCCGGGGCAGATACCCCGAGCGTTCAGCTAGGTTGCTTATTTATTAGTGCCCATGTCTGGCGTCTGCTGTCAAGCTGGGACCGTTGCGCCATGCGGTCGGGTGCCCCGTTTTGTTGGCGTTGTTGTCACAGCGCAGAGCGCTCAGTGCAATTTGCCCTGGAAGGCTATTCTGATCAACAACAGCGCTATCACCAGTACCACCGCCGATATCAGGATGCCGAACAGCGTCAGGGTCACCACCGTGGCCGTGCCGAGCTTGCGTTGCTGCCGCTCTGGATGGTCGGTGTAGGCCCATTTGTCCACGACCAGGGTATCGCAGAGCATGTCGTGCAGGGCCTGCTTGCGCTCGGTGAAGGCGGCCATCAGGAAGCCGAGGCCGATAGTCACGCTGCTCAGCATGAAGCCGAAGTAGCGACCGATGGCCCGGGCAAAGCTGATGCGGCTGCCATCGCCGCGGACCACCTTGATGCCGATTACCATCTTGCCCAGCGTTGCCTGCTTGGTGGAGCTGTGGCACAGGCCGTAGTAGAGCGTCAAGATTGTCAGTTGCAGTAGGTATATCGCCAGCAGCATGGTGATGCCGCTGGCGGTCGAAGGATTAGGAGGATTGCGGAAGCCGTGAGCGCCAAAGAAGGCGAGCATGATCACAAACTGGATCACATTGGCGACGGTGCTGATCAGCGTGGCGTCGATCAGATAGGCGGCGACGCGCTTCCAAAAGCCGGCTTGCACCACCTCGCCGCACGAGTCACTGTCTGACCATGCGCTGGGGATCGCATAGGTGGATTGCGCCCCAACAGGTCTGGCTACTTTCCAGGCATCGGGTAGCGTCTGGTCTGACTGCGGAGCCGTTGTCGGGGTGTCTGCCATCGTGCGCGCTGGTGGCTGAGTCAGGTCGAGTTCGTCGGCGCACTCGGCCAGCTTGCGCCACTCGCTGAGGCCATCCCGCCAAACCAGAGTGGACAGGTTGATCTCGCCGCGTTGGAAGCACTGTTGCAAGTCGGTGGCTGGCATCGGTCCATGTTGCTGCTGCGCCGCATCGGCGTAGTACCACTCACGCATGTGTATCCCCGGATTGTTGTTGAAAAAAGTGTGCTGTTCACTGGCCGTGGCACTGAGTAGGCAGGTCACGGTGGTTTAGGCTGGTGCCTTGGCACTGAGCAGGCAGGTCGTGTTGGTTTAGGCTGGAGCTGCAGTGCCACGTGGAGCTTCGCGCATCGTAGTCCAGCCACAGTGCTTTGCCATCGAGCCTGGTGCGGTTGGGTGTGCGCAGTGTGGCTTCCAGGCCGCAGTGGCCGTTGTCGAGGCGGCCGATGCGGATCTGGCCGATCAAAGGCATGGTGTCGTGTTGTGACATGCCGAAATCAATATCGCTATTCGTTGCGCAACGCGGATGTTGTGTAGCGAACTTGGCGATTTCGGTCTGTAGTGGTGTCAGGCTGCCCAGTGCCAGGATGACCTGTGAGCGCGCCAGATAGCTTTGATAAAGCGGTATGGCGATGGCGGCGAGAATGGCCAGTACCGGTATCAGTGCGACGCTCGCACCGACTGCGACGATGGCGGCGATAGCGCAACCGGGCAAACCACGGTGCCGTGCAGGTGCCTTCGTCGTTGGGCTGGATGCGCGTGCATCCAGCGGCGGCAATGGTGGTGGTGTCGCCGGGAGGCGTAGCTCAAGCTCTAAAGCGACGGTATGCAGTGGCTGCCACGAGGTCATGCCCTCGCGCCAGACCAAGTTGTCGCGAGTTAGTAAGCCTTCGTCCAGGCGTGTGCGCAGCGTTTGTGCACTCAGCGGGCCGTGCCGCTCGCGTGCTGCGTCTATGTAATGCCAGAGAATGTTGGCGTCTTTTGTGTGCATCCGTGCAATCGCCGTCTAGTGTCTCAGTGCAGTGGCTCGGGTTCGTCGACGAACATCTGCGTCTCCATCCATGCGTAGGCTGCCTCGGCGCCGGGCTGGTTGAACAGAACCATCAGCACCACCCATTTCAGGTCGTCCAGATCCAGTTCGTCCTGGTCCAGTGCCATGGCGCGGTCCAGCACCAACTCGCGCTGGTCGCTGTCCAGGATGCCGTGTTGTTCCAGGAACAGCAGAAAACCGCGGCATTCCACATCCAGCTTATCCAGCTCCGGTCCGTGATAGAGCCGGATCGGGCCGTCGATACGCGGTTGCGCTACCGCCGGGCGCTGATCTGCCAGGGCATCGAGCCAGTCGAACGCCTTGCTGATTTCGGTGGGGCTGAAACCTGCCTGGATCAGGCCATTCTGGAGGGAGTCGCGATCACGAACCGGGTCCGCGTCTTCGCTGAAATAGTGTTCGAACAGGTACAGCAATACATCCAGAATGCTCTCTTTCATTGCCCCTCGGCCTGCGTCGGCAGACGCTGTGGAGGTGAAGAAACTAGGTTTTGCGGGTGTAACGACCGCGTTCAACCGCCACGTAGCCATCCAGTTCCATGGTCAGCAGCATGGAGGACACCGCTGCAGCCGTCAATCCGCTGCGTATGATCAGCGAATCCATACAGATGGGGTCATGTCCCAACGCCTGCCACAAGCGCTGGTAGTCGGGGTCGGGGAAGTCTGGCGTGGCACGGTGGTCGCTGCCATTTCCTTTTCCTTGGATGGGGGTGGACAGGCGTCCACGCAAGGCGTCTGCCAGTTCGGCGGCTAATGGCGCGATACCGGTCAGGACCTCCTCGGCGCTTTCCACCAGCCCGGCGCCATCGCGAATCAGGCGATGGCAGCCGCGTGCCAGGGGGTTGTGGATCGAGCCGGGAAGTGCGAAGACCTCGCGCCCGGCTTCGCTGGACAAGCGCGCGGTGATTAGTGCGCCCGAGCGTGTGGCGGCCTCGATGACGACGGTTGCCAGGCTCAGCCCGGCGATGATGCGGTTGCGGGCCGGGAAGTGGCCGGCTCTTGGTGGTGTGCCGGGCGGATATTCGCTGATCACCGCGCCATGTGCCGCAATGCGCTCGCGCAGTTCCGCGTTTTGGCGCGGGTAGGCTAGATCAGGGCCGGTGCCGACCACGGCGAGGGTGAGGCCGCCCTGGTGCGATAGTACGGCGGTGTGTGCGGCGGCATCGATTCCGGCAGCCATGCCGCTTGTCACCGCGATTCCTGCTGTCGCTAGCGCTAGGGCGAAGCATGCGGCATTGTCGCGCCCGCCTGCGCTGGGAGCGCGGCTGCCAACGATAGCCACTGCCGGGTGCCACATGACGGAGGGGTCGCCGTCCACGTACAGCGCTAATGGTGGGTTCGGTATGCGCAGCAGCAGTGCCGGGTAATCCGGGTCGTGGCAGCCGAGCAGGTGTCGGCGTGGCCCGGCCAGCCAACGTTGTGCGGTATCGAGTGCGTCTTGATCGGGCTGGCGCAGCGCTGCGATCTGTGCCGGTTCTAGGCCGGCAGCGCGCCAGGCGATGGGTCCCGCATCCAGGGCGGCTGCAGGACTGCCGTGGTGCTGTAGCAAGTGCCGGCGTGGGGCGCAGGCACCGCCTGCCAGCGATAGTGCCAGCAATGCGGCATTCTCGTCGTCCGGGTGTGGAGATTGGGGTGCGTGGGACATGCACCCAGACTGGGCCGCGAAGGCAGGCGGCGCACTCGGGCGCAGCCTGTTTCTATCGTAGGACTACTCCGCGTGCGCGGCTCAGTGTGCGTCCGGATGCTTGGCGTCGTAGCCGATGCGAGTGGGTTTGATGCCGTCCATCACCAGCGCATAGCTGACCTTGTCGAAGGTGCGGAACACCATGGCATGGGCGGCGTATTCGTCCGGCAGCGCCACGCTGCCGCTACCGCCGGTGAATCCGTCGTTGGCGCGCGAGGTGTTGGGGCGAGCTAGGCGGTCGTTGACTCGCGTGCCATGACGCCACAGCGAGACCACGCTGCCGTTGTCGATGCCCTCGCGGCGGCCACCGGACAGGGCGATTACATCGCGTGGGCCGGCTACGCTGAACGCGTCAGCCACCGCCAGCACGCGAATTCCGGCCGCCAGTGCCTGCTCGGATGCTGGATGCGGTACGAATTGCAGATCGTATGGATGTGCCTCGACCGCGATCAAACGGTCGCCGGCGCGCACTTCGCGCGCGCTGTCCTGCAACAACAGGGTGGTGGCCTGGTTGTCGTTGCCTGACGCGTGCGTGACAGTGCCAATGTTGACCTGGGCCAGTTCGTAGCCCAGTGATTCACGGCGCTTGTCCGGTGGCACGAAGTTCTGCCAGAGGTTGCCGCTGCCCGGGATGCTGTGGCCTGTGCTGTCGAGGTCGTCGCTGAGCTTGGGCAGGACGTAGCGCACGGTCGGGCGCACGATGGCATAGCGCTGTCCGACCTGGGACGTCCCCAGCCCGACGGCGTAGACCAGTTGTCCGGTGGTGGCGCGCATGCGGTTGTCTTCAAGGCCGACCACATAGGGCAGGCCGTCGATGCGGTCGACCACGCGCAGATTCTTCAGGAACGGTTCGACCTGGGAGAGTGGGATCGCATCGATCGGTGCCTCCTGGCGTGGCCCTGGTTTGATCTCGGCGTGGGCGACCCGATCCAGATAAGCCAGGCTGAGAACGTCGCCGGGGTAGATCAGATGCGGATTGCGTACCTGGGGGTTGGCCTGCCAGATTTCCGGCCACAACCATGGTTTGCCTAGGAAGCGCCCGGCAATGTCCCAAAGGGTGTCGCCTTTGCGCACCACATAGGTATCTGGATGCTCGGCGGCGATGCTCGCGGAAGCGGCGTAGATCGCCACGGTGAACATCGCGACGGCGACGACCGTGCGGAGTCGATTTAACATAAGGACGGAGCCTGATTCCCCAACAGGTTGGCGCACTATAGTCCAGAATCATGGGCGCGGCGCAAGCGCCCAGCTCAGAAACGGGTAGAATCTGCGAGGTCTTGCCGAATTGTCCGGCGCCCCCATCTTGGGTACCGCTATGGCCCTGCTTCCTATTCTCGAGTTTCCAGATTCGCGCCTGCGTACCAAGGCCGAGCCCGTCGATCCTGCCCAAGTCACCAGTGCGGCCTTCCAGCATTTGCTCGACGACATGTTCGACACCATGTACGACGCGCCCGGTATCGGCCTGGCGGCCAGCCAGGTGGACGTGCACAAGCGCTTCATGGTGATCGATGTGAGCGAGGAGAAGAATGCCCCGCAGGTGTTCGTCAATCCGCAGATCGTGCAGCGCGAAGGCGAGCAGGTGCACCAAGAGGGCTGTCTGTCGGTGCCTGGGATCTACGCCGATGTGACCCGCTCCGAGTCCATCACCGTGCGCTACCTCGACCGTCAGGGCCAGCCACAGGAGTTGACCACCGACGGCCTGCTGGCAGTGTGCGTGCAGCACGAGATGGATCACCTCGACGGTAAGTTGTTTGTCGACTACCTGTCCCCGCTCAAGCGGGAAATGGTGCGCAAGAAGCTGGCGAAAGCACGCAAGCACGTGGCCTGAGAGCTTGGCAGTGCCCAGTCTCGTGTGGGCGCGGTAGCGCCGCTGTTGGGTTGGGCACGGTCTGCCCTGGCGCATTTCTCTTTTCCTTTTTCGACATCCTTTGCCAATGAGAATCGTCTTTGCCGGTACGCCGGATTTCGCCGTGCCGTCGTTGCGTGCGGCCGCGCAGCGCCATGAGGTCGTCGCGGTCTATACCCAGCCGGACCGGCCTGCTGGTCGTGGTCGTGGTGTGACCCCCTCGCCGGTCAAGTTGGAAGCGGTGGCACGCGGTATTCCGGTGTTGCAACCGAAGACCCTGCGTGCGCCGGAGTCGCTGCAGGCTCTGCGCGCGCTGCGGCCGGACCTGATGGTGGTGGTCGCCTATGGCCTGATCCTGCCCAAGGCGGTGTTGGCCATTCCGACTCACGGCTGCTGGAATGTGCATGCCTCGCTACTCCCGCGTTGGCGTGGCGCCGCGCCGATCCAGCGCGCGATCGAGGCCGGGGATGCCGAGACCGGTGTGTGTCTGATGCAGATGGACGTCAGCCTGGACACCGGTCCGGTGCTGCTCTCGCAGCGCACTCCGATCGACGAAGCGGAGACCGGCGGGCAATTGCATGATCGCCTGGCTGTACTCGGTGCGCAGGTGTTGTCCGATGGTCTGGGACTGCTGCGTGCGGGATTGCGCCCGGTGGCGCAGCCGCAGCCAAAGACGGGTGTCACCTACGCGCACAAGCTGGACAAGGCGCAGGCGCGGTTGGATTGGCAGCAATCGGCAGCGCATCTGGCGCGGCAGGTGCGTGCCTTCACCCCGTGGCCGGTCGCTGAAGTTGTGCTGGCTGGCGAGCGGGTGCGAATACACGGCGCAATCGCCCTCGATCTGGCGCATAAGCAGCAGCCTGGCACCTTACTGACCGCGTCCAAGCAGGGCATCGACATCGCGTGTGGTCAGGGGGCGTTGCGCCTGCTTTTACTGCAGCGCGAGGGAGGTAAGACGATTACCGCAGCCGACTATCTCAACGCGCGACGCGATCTGCAGGCATCGGTCTGAAGGGGCGAGTGCTGCGATGAGCGTGACGTCATCTCTCCCATTGCCGCCTGGCGTGGCGCCACGCGTTATCGCTGCCCGGGTGTTGGTGGCGGTGATGGATCGCGGTCGCTCGTTGAAGGCCGAACTTGCCGCTGCGCTGCCGGGGTTGCCCGATGCGCGGGACCGCGCGTTGGTGGAGGCGATCTGCTTCGCCGTGTTGCGCCGGCGTCCTGCCTACGAGGCGGCGCTGCGGTTGTGGCTACAGAAGCAGTTGCCGCAACGCGATGCCGAATTGCGCGCCTTGTTGCTGGCTGGCTTCGCCCAGCTCGACGTGCTGGGGTTGGCACCGCATGCCGCGCTGTCGGCGACAGTCGAGGCGACGCGTGCGCTGGAGCGGCCGCGTCAGGCCGGGTTGGTCAATGCGTTGCTGCGGCGTGCATTGCGCGACGGGTTGCCGGTGGTTGCCGCCGATGCCGGTTGGCCACTGTGGTTGCGTGATGCGCTGTGCGCCGACTGGCCTGAACACGCCGAGGCGATCTTTGTCGCCAGTCAGCAACCTGCGCCGCTATGGCTGCGGGTCAACCGCCAGCGCGGCACGCGCGCGGCCTACCTGCAGGCGTTGGCCGATGCCGGCATCGCAGCGCAGGCAGCGCCGACACTCGCCGATGCGATTTGTCTGCATGTGCCGGTGGCAGTGAGCGCCTTGCCTGGTTTCGCCGACGGCTGGGTCTCGGTACAGGATGCCTCCGCGCAACAGGTCGCCGATGTGCTGGCGCCTGCACCGGGTGCGCGCGTGCTCGACGCCTGCGCCGCGCCTGGGGGCAAATCCGCGCATTTGCTCGAACGCGATCCGACGCTGTGCCTGACCGCGTTGGACGTGGACGCCAGGCGTCTGCAGCGCGTGCGCGAGACATTCGAGCGTATCGGGAGCGGGACGCAGGCTCGGTTGCAGGCCGCCGACGCGGCGCAGCCGCAGACATGGTGGGATGGGGTGCCGTTCGACGCGGTGCTGCTGGATGCGCCGTGCTCGGCCACCGGCATCGTGCGGCGTCAGCCGGACGTACTGTTGCACCGGCGACGCGAGGACCTGATCGCGTTGCAAGCGTTGCAGGCGCGCCTGCTGGATGCCGGTTGGCAGGTGCTGCGGCCGGGCGGAGTGCTGGTCTATGCCACCTGTTCGTTGCTGCAGGATGAGAATGCGCGGCAGTTGCAGGCGATGTTGGCGCGGCACGCGGACGCGGTGCTGGAGGATCCGGGCGCGGCTTGCGGGCATCCCAGTGGTGGCGGCCGCCAGCGTCTGCCTGGCGAGGAGGGCGCCGATGGGTTCTTCTACGCACGTTTGCGCAAGACGGCATGAACCGGCCCCGGTATCATCGCGCCCCATGCTGAAGACCCGCGCGTCCCGAGAGTTCTGGTTACTGGCTGTGCTGGCCTTGCTGGTGCTCGGGGCCGGCCTTGGTCTGCGCGATCCGCATCCGGCGGACGAGCCGCGCTTTGCGTTGGTCGCCAAGCAGATGGTGGAAAGTGGCGATTGGTTGTTCCCGCGTCGCGGGACCGAGTTGTACTCGGACAAGCCGCCAATGCTGATGTGGCTGCAAGCCAGCGTCTACACGTTGCTGGGGAACTGGCGGGTGGCGTTTCTGCTGCCGTCGTTGCTGGCGGGATTGGGCACGTTGGCCTGCGTCTACGATCTGGGCCGGCGCCTGTGGACGCGTCGGGTCGGAATGTACGCGGCTTACGCGTTGTTGTTCGCCCTTCAATTCACCTACCAGGCGAAGAGGGCGCAAATCGATCCATTGGTGGTGTTCTACATCACCCTGGCCAACTACGCGCTGCTGCGCCACCTATTGCGTGGCCCGGATTGGCGGCTGTGGGCGTTAGGGTGGTTCGCTGCGGGCCTGGGTACGATCACTAAGGGCGTGGGTGCGCTGGCGTTGCTGATGGTGCTGCCGGCCGCAGCGGCCTCGCTGGCGCACTGGCGCGGTTGCCTCGTCGGTGTGCGTGATCGGCGCTTCTGGTTGGGGCCATTGGCGTTTCTGGTGGCGGTGTCGCTTTGGCTGGTGCCGATGGTGACGACTGCGTTGTCGGCGCACGCGCCGGAATACCGCGCCTATCTCAACGACATCCTGTTCCGGCAGACCGCCGGGCGCTATGCCAAGTCCTGGGACCACGCGCACGGGCCGCTGTACTTTTTCGGGGTGATGCCAAGCATGTGGTTGCCGGTGCTGCTGGCCTTGCCTTGGGCGATCCCGGCCTGGGCACGACGCCTGCGTCGGCGCGATCCACGTTACCTGTTGCCGCTGGTGTGGTGGGGGCTGATCGTGTTGTTCTTCTCGATCCCGAGCGGTAAGCGTGATGTCTACGTTCTGCCGGCGTTGCCGATGCTGTGCCTGGCGATGGCACCGCTGCTCCCCGGGTTGTTACGCAAGACTGGGGTCAAGCATGTGTTGCGCGCTTTTACCGCGTTGCTGACCTTGGTCATCGGCGGTGTCGGTGTGGCGATCCTGCTCCATCATGGCTTCCGCGCGCGAATGATGGAGGAGCGCGGTATCGATTTGGCCGCCGTGCAGTTCCTGGGCTGGACGCTGTTGGTGATCGGGTTGTGGGGCGTGATCAGCCTGATGGTCTTTGCGCGGCGGCGTCCTGAACTGGCGATGGTGTCGCTGCTGACCCTGGTCTGGATGCTGGCGGGGTTGCTGGTCTATCCGCTGATCAACGTGTCCAGTTCTGCGCGTGGGGTGATGGACGCGGTCGGGCGCCGGATCGGCCCGAATGCCGAACTTGGTTTGGTCGCATGGAAGGAGCAGAACTTGCTGATGGCCGACCGGCCTGCTGTTACCTTTGGCTTTGTTGTGCCATGGGACGAGCAATTGCGTCGTGGCATCGCCTGGCAGGTGCAGGCACCGCAACGGCGCTGGCTGCTGGTCCAGGACACGGCGATGCTGCGTTGTATCGAGCGTCGCGCTAGTACTTTGGTCGGTGCGTCCAATCGGCGGATGTGGTGGTTGGTTCCCGCCGCTGCGGTGCATGGTCCGTGCCAGGTCAACGACGATGACCGTGATCGCCTGCGCGAGCAGGAAAAGGACCGTTTCGAATGAGCTGTGCTCACACTCCTTGCTGGTGCCGCGGAGTCGGTGGCGGCGCGTGCGCTGCGCGGCAGGGAGGCGGTGCATGCGGCCGCGCCTGATCCGCGTCATCAGCCGTGATAACGGAAGCGGATTGAGTCGCGATTTGCAGTTGGTCGCCGAAACTTTACGCAGCAGCGGTCGCTATCGGGTCGAGGTGCTGGGGTTCGGCACCGTGCGCCTGTCCAATCGGTTGCGCGAACTGCGTCTGTGCTTGCACAGCTTGCTGTGTGGCCGCGCCGATCTGCAGATCTTCCTCGAGCGTGTGTATCCGCGCTGCTTGGTTAGTGGCCGCTGCAACGCGTTGGTACCCAATCCGGAATGGTTCCTCACCAAGTGGCTACGCTGGCTGCCTCGCTTCAAACAGGTGCTGTGTAAGACCCGTCAGGCCGAGCAGCGCTTCGCTACGATGGGGCCGGCGACCGCCTTCATCGGTTTCTGCAGCGACGATTGCTACTGCCCGCAGGTGCCGCGCGAGCGCGCCTGCTTGCATGTGGCAGGGCGCAGTACGGCCAAGGGTACTGCAGTATTACTGCAGACTTGGGCGAAGCATCCTGAATGGCCGCGGCTGACGGTGGTGCAGAGCGCGAAGCGGCCGCATTCCATCCAGGCCGAGAACATCGATTATCTGACGGGTTATCTGGATCAGGGCGAATTGCGCCGCCTGCAGAACGCGCACCGTTTCCACCTGTGTCCGTCCGAGGTCGAGGGCTTCGGTCACTACATCATGGAGGCGATGAGCGTCGGCGCGGTGGTGATTACCACCAATGGCGCGCCGATGAACGAACTGGTGACTGCCGAGCGTGGGCTACTGGTCGATCCGGTCGGTGAGGGCGTTGACAACCTCGGTGTGCGCTATCGCATCGACGTCGCTGGTATCGAACGCGCAGTCGCGCAGGCCCTGGCGCTGTCGCCGATGCAGTGCGATGCCCTTGGCACGGCGGCGCGCGGGTTCTTCGAATTGCGTCGACGCGAGTTTGGCGAATGCCTGCATGCTGCCGTGGCCGATTTGCTCGGTGAGGTTTTGCCGCCTGATCCGCCAAGCCGCAGTGATGCCGACCTTGAACAGGTCAGGTCGGGTTGGGTTTCCGACTTGGATCATCCTGGATCCTGAATTTCTTCTAGCTGTCCTTTCGATGCCCCGATCCAGCGTGCCCCGCCATACCGTTTTCGTTCCCTTTCGCCAGGCACTTGCTGAACGTGGAGCAGCCCTGGCGTTGTTGTGCCTGCCGGCGCTGGTGTTGAGCCTGCGCAGCGGGCTGCTGCCGTTCGGTCTGTTGCTGCTGATCACCAGCCTGCTGGCGCTGCCTTGCCTGGGGCAGGCGGTGCGGCCGTTGCAGCCCTCGCTGCGCTGGCTATGGATCCTGGCTGTGTTGGTGATCGGGGTGTCGCTGTACTCGGTGCTTCACTTCGGGCAGCCGCTGAAGGAAATGGATAACCGCACCCGCTTTTTGGTGTTGCCGTGGACGGCACTGTGGGTGTACGCGTTACGCCCGCCGCAGCGACTGTTGTGGTGGGGAGCGTTGCTCGGCATCTTCGGTGCACTGCTGCTGGCCAGCGTGCAGGTGCTGCAGGGCCAGCCGCGCGCCGAGGGCTGGAGCAACGCCATCGTGCTGGCCGATGTGGTGCTGGCGCTGATGGTGTTGGCGGTATTTTGCCGTCCGCGCGGTTACTGGCCGTGGGCGATCATCGCCATCGTGGCCGGTGGTGCGACCATCCTGCTCAGCGGTAGTCGCGGCGTATGGCTGGGCGTGCTGCTGCTGCTGCTGGTCACCGCGCTGTGCGGCACGAGTTGGCGCAGTGGCGTAATCCGGCTCTTGATGTTGGGCGCGCTCGCCGCGCTGGCGGCGATTGTGGTCTTGAACGTCCCCGCGCTGACCCGTCAGACCCGCCTGAGCGAATTGCATCGCGACGTGCAACGCTACGAGCAAGGCGATAGCGATTCCTCAGCGGGTGCGCGCATCGAGCGCTTGCAGGTGGCAGCGGCGACTTTCATCGAGCACCCATTGCTCGGTGTTGGCGTGGGTCGTTTCGATACGGCCATGTTGCGCTTGCCGGACTGCCGGCGTGCTACCTGGGTGGAGCGCTGCCATCTGGGGCACGCACACAACGATCTGGCCGAGTGGAGTGCGACCCTGGGCATCCCGGGCACAGTGTTGATCCTGATGATCTATGGCGTGCCGATGTGGCTGCTGGTGCGCCTATACCGACGGCGTCCGCAGCACGAGTTCCATGGCCCTGCGGCGGCGGGGATCATGGTGGTTGTGGCCTATGTGTTGTGTGGCATGACCCAGTCGATGTTTGCGCACCAGGTGACGACCGGGTTTTACGTCGCGTTGGTCGGTGTGTTGATCGGCTTGGCGGCGCGCGAGGCCGCCGATGCCTCGGGCGCGACCGCTGAAGGCGCGGCGCGAAGCCGGTAGACTGCCATCCCGCATCTCGCGGTGTGGCGCCTGGCATCGCTTGTCGTCCGCATCGCACTTTCCGGATACCGCGTGCCATGGCCGACCCCGGCGTGACCACCTTGCCTCTTAGCCTGGTGGTGATGACTTACAACGAAGCCGCCAACATCGCGCGCTGCCTGGACAGCGTGCCGTTCGCTGGCGACAAGCTGGTGGTGGACTGCGGCAGTACCGATGACACCGTCGCCATCGCCCGCGCACACGGCGCACGCGTGGTCGAGCAAGCATGGCTGGGCTTCGGTCCGCAGCGTAATTTCGCCTCCACGCAGGCCGCATACGATTGGATTCTCGTGCTGGATGCCGATGAGTTTCTGTCCGATGCCCTGCGTGCCGAATGCCTGGCGCGGCTACCGTCGCTGTTGCGCGACAATCGCGTGGATGCGGTGTGGCTGCGGCGCAGTACCTGGTACATGGGCGCGCCGATGCGCTGGTACAAACCGATGGTCGGCGAGCGTCTGGCGCGTCTGTACCACCGTGGGCGGGCGTGCTGGAGCGATGCGCGCGTGCATGAGTCGCTGCGCTTCGATGGCGCCAGCGCCGAATTTGCGCCACCGTTCCATCATCTGCATAACCCGACCTTGGTGCATAAGCAGCTCAAGGTGCTGCGCTACGCTGAATTGAAGGCGCTTGGCTGGCGCGATAAACGCAAGCCGGTGAGAATGTGGCAAAGCCCGTTGGTGTTTGTCGGCGCGTTTTTGAAGGATTATCTGCTGCGTCGGGCGTGTCTGGATGGCTGGAGAGGCTTCGTCGTTGCGCAGACTGCAGCCAGCTATGCGCTCTACAAGCGCATGCGTTACTACGAGATGCAGTACAACCCTGACTCGGTGGAACAGGCGCGGACGCAACTGCAATGGCACGATCTGGAGCACTGATGAGCAAGCACTATCTGCTGTATGGATCCGAACGCTACGCGCTGGCGATCCTGCGCCCATTACAGGCGGCGATCCGCGCGCGTGGCGATCAGGCGGCGTGGTTCTTCGATGGCCCCGGTGCCGAGGATTTGAGTGCCGACGAGCGTCATCTGGCGACGGTGCAGGAGGTGTTGGCGTGGAATCCGTATGCGGTGATCACCTCCAGTAACGCGGTACCGCATTTTTTCCCGGGAGTGAAAGTCGAGACCTTTCATGGTTTCGACGCAGGCAAGCCCCGTCACATTTACGTTCGCGGGTTTTTCGATCTGTACTGCACCACTGGCCCGCGCGACACGCAGGCGTTCGGCGCGCTGGCGGGCAAGCTTGGCCATTTCGCGGTCAAGGAAACCGGTTTTCCCAAGCTCGATCCCTTTATGCGCGAGATTGGTGCCGAGCTTGTCCCGGTGCGGCAGCCGCCGGTGATTCTGTATCACTCCACGTTCTCGCCGTCGTGGAGTGCGGCCGGTCTGCTCTACGATGAGGTGGAGCGGCTCTCGCGCAGCGGCGAGTGGCGCTGGATCGTCACCTTTCATCCCAAGATGGACCCGGCGATGGTCGCGCGTTATCGCGCGCTGGAGAGTGAATTTTTGCGCTTCGCCGAGAACGACAATATTTTGGAACTGTTCCCGCAGGTGGACATGATGTGCTCGGATACCTCGTCCGCGCTCAACGAGTTCTTGCTCACCTACAAGCCGGTGGTGACCTTCAAAAACCGACGTCCGGGCCCGCAACTGATCGACATCGACGATCCAGCGCAGTTCGAGCCTGCCATCCGCCGCGCGCTACAGCGCCCACCGGAATTGATGGCGGCAGTACGCGCATTCGCCGATGGCCTGCATCCGTACCGCGATGGCCTGTCCAGCGAGCGCGTGCTGCGGGCGATTGATGACTTTGTCGCCGAGGGCGGACGCAATCCCCGGCGCAAACCGTGGAATTTCTGGCGCAAACTGAAGATCCGTCGCCGCATCGGCTATTGGGGGCGTGGTGCGGGGCGCTGAGGGGGCTGGCGCTGCTTACCAGCCGAGTGCAGTCGGCGCTGGTCCAATGGCCGAGATCGAGCCTGTGCCTGGTCTGCGGGCAGTAATATTGCGGCAGCCGTGTTTCGCCGTGGCGGGTGTCGGTCGTATGCAGTCCAGCGTCGCAGTGCTGCAGCTAAAACGAAGGACACTGCATGGGCCATGCGCGTTCTACTATATCGAGATATTTTATAATCAAAACGCCGCCAAGGCTCTAACGGTGACCATATGACAATAGTCTTGATGCTGCTAGGAACCCTTGTTGGTGTTCTGTTGTGCAGAAGAAATTGCAAGAAAACAGCCTTCGCTGTGTGGTCAGCAACTGCTTGCGCGCTGATCGCAATCGCATGTGGACCAGTGGCTCAAGTATTGGTGGATGACATGCAGGCGGACTATAGGGTCCTTGCTCGCCCTCAGTGGGGTGCTAAAAATGCAATCTTGGTACTTGGCATGGGAACCGAACGCATCAATGGTGCGGACTCGCCTGAGGTCGGGTCCTTTGCCTATGCACGCCTGGTGAAAGGGTTGGAGCTGTATCGCGAATGCAAAATGGCTTTGGCAGATTGCCGTGTGCTGATCAGCGGCGGCGACATGCAGAAACACGGTCGTTCTGAAGCGGCGGTTTATGCCGAGTCAATGGTGCGGATGGGTGTCAGTAAAACAGACTTGATCCTTGATGAGCGCAGCAAAAATACTTGGGAGAACGCTCGCAACTCTGCAGCGATCCTGAAAGTAATCAAGCCTGACCGAATAGTGCTGGTGACTTCAGGCGTGCACATGCGGCGTTCTCTTGAGTATTTCGCGCACTTTGGGGTCAAGCCGACGCCTGCTAGGAGCGACTACATTAATGCGATCCCATCGTTCATCCCGCTGTCGATTAATTTGACAATCGCGGATATGGCACTGCACGAATATCTTGGCATTGCGCGATTCCATATTTACAACGTGCTTGGGTTGAACAAGGCATCTGTCGATGCAGGATAAAGTGTAAGACGGCGCAACGACATTGGCGTGTCGCCGCCAAAGTCTTTTCATGCATTAAAACCTGTCACGTCTTGGTGGCGCTATATTTGTGATCCGACATTAACGGGTGGCCCGCAGCAACGCGTCCACGTCCAGCGCATGACCTGCGCGGGCAGCTTTGGTGCGTAGATAGCCTTCGTTCTCGGCGGTGATTGCGCCGGTGATCGGAAGACGTTCGGTGACTTCGATACCGGCCGCGCGCAGACGCTCGGCCTTGGAGGGATTGTTGGTCAGCAGGCGCACCCGCGCGATGCCCAGCCCACGCAGCATCGCCACCGCGCCGGCGTAGCGGCGCTCGTCAGCGCCGAAGCCCAGTTGCGCGTCGGCGTCGATGGTATCCAGTCCGTCGTGTTGGTAGCCGTAGGCGCGCATTTTGGTGGCGATGCCGGTACCGCGACCTTCCTGGTCCAGATACAGCAGCACGCCGCCACCGAGTTGCTTGAGCATGGCCAGGCCATGCCGTAATTGATCGCCGCAATCGCATTTGAGCGAACCGAACAGGTCGCCGGTCAGGCAGGACGAGTGCACTCGCACGGGCACCGGTGCGGTCAGGTCGGGTTGGCCGATCACGATCGCGACCTGGTCGCGTTGCGCCACACCGCCACGAAACACGACGAATTCGCCGGGGCCGAGGTCGCGCAGCGGTACCTGGGTACGGGTGACCAGTTCGTAACGGTCGGTGGCGGCCAAGGCGCAGGTGTGTTCCAGGTCCGCCAGTTGCAGTGCCTGGCAGCCTTGGAATGCGCTGTCGTCACGGTCGAGTTCGACGGCGACGATGGCTGGCAGCAGCAAGCCTAGCCGCGCGATCTCGGCGGCGCCGGCATCGAGGGCGTCGCCCGGTTGCCAATGCGCGGGGGCCGGGCTGTCACGCAAGTAGGCCAGCGTCGCCAGGGCCTCGTAGGACTGTCCGGCCAGGGCGACGCGTGCGCCCTGCGGCGCGCGCAGGCCCAGCACCTGTGCTCGGGTGGGCGTCACGAACAGGTAGTGCCGTTGCGCCGCAGCCTGGGCGAAATGTTGGTAAGACTGCTCGGTGCTGCTGTCCAGCGCCATGACCGCACGCAGACGGCCGCTGTGGTCCTGGATCAGCACGGGGCGTCCGGCACGTAGTTCCGAGGCCGCGCGTTCGCTGCGGATCGCGGCAGGGTCGCCGAAAGTGTGCGCGGACATGGCGGGTGGACGGGTCATGCATGATTCCAGATGGGGGGCGACGACGGCGCTTCAAGGCCGCCATGGTCCTGAGGTGGCGCGCGGTGGCGATGGGCGCGCGTGCCATTGTCGCGCGCTTTGCGTGCAGCGCCAGCGTGTATGGAGTGGAACGCACTGTGCCTGCTCGTGCGGGCCCAGTGATGCAACCGGATGCGCCGAATGCGGTAGCGCGACTGCGGAGAGCGGCGGTGTTCAAGTGCTGCCGATTGGTTTCTACTGTGCCCCATCCCGCCCAGCAGCGTTCCGCATGCATCTTGTTCACTGCACCGAGCCGCGCCATGCGATGGCGATCCTGGAAATCTTCAACGAAGCCATCGTGCATTCCACCGCGCTCTACGATTATCGTCCGCGCCCGCCGGAGAGCATGGCGGCCTGGTTCGCGGCCAAGCAGGCCGGCGCATTGCCGGTGCTTGGGCTCGAAGACGCCGCCGGTACCTTGCTCGGTTTCGCCACGTATGGTCCCTTTCGCGCTTGGCCCGCGTTCAAGTACAGCGTCGAGCATTCGGTCTATGTGCATTGCGCGCATCGCGGCAAGGGGGTTGGGCGGCGCCTGCTGCAGGCGCTGATCGACACCGCGCAGGCGCGCGGAGTGCATGTGCTGGTCGGAGGCATCGACGCCAGCAATGCCGGCAGTATCGCGTTACACGAACAACTGGGTTTCGTGCATGCCGGCACCGTGCGCGAAGCCGGCTTCAAGTTCGGGCGCTGGCTGGACCTGGCGTTCTATCAGCGCATCCTCGCTGGCCCCGCCGATCCGCAGGACGATTGATCGCGCGTTTCGGTTTGCCGGCTGTGTTCAGTGCGGATGTCGGGCGGTCGCGTAGGGATTGGGTTCGCTCGGGTCAGGGCGCAGGGTGTAGCGTTTGTAGGTCCACTGATATTGGGCTGGATCGCGTCGAGCCACGCGCTCGACTCCGGCGTTGAGCGCGGTAGCCGCGCGCAGCGGGTCCGCATCGGCGATTGCCGGGGGCGGCGGCTGCACGTGCAGGGCGAATTCCAGCTCGTTGCCCACGCGTTCGCACCAGGCGAACAGCACAGTCGCGCCGGTACGCTCGGCCAGACGGTTGACCAGGGTCATGGTCAGCGCTGGCACCCCGAAGAAGGGGGCGAACACCCCGTCGCCGGCTTTGGGCTGCTGGTCGGGGAGGATGCCGACCGCGCCGCCGTCCTTGAGTACCTTGAACAACTGGCGTACCGCTGGCCCTTCCGCACGCACCTGACGTACCCCCTCGCCGTGACGTACCCGTTGCAGGAAGGCGTCACCGATGGCCGACTCCGGGACGCGGTAGACGATGGTGATGTCCCCGCGTGAGGCCAACCATTGGTTGAGCAATTCCCAATTGCCGAAGTGCGGTGCGGCCACGATCACCCCACGGCCGCAGGCCAGTGCGGCGTCGTAGAGTTCCTGGCCGTGGCGCTGGCGTAGTCGTGCCAGGTTCTGCGCGGGCGGTCGTGTCCACAACACCAGGGTTTCGAATGCCTGCCGTGCGGTGGAGCGCAGCACGTCGTGGTGCAGGGCGATACGCTCGCTGGGCAGCAGTTCGGGATAGGCCAGTTCCAGGTTGCGTCGCACCACCCGGCTTTCGCGCGCGTCCATGCGCCGCCACAACCAGGCCAGACCATCGGCCAGGTGGCGTAGCCATGGCCAGGGCAGGCGTGCCACAGCGGCGGCGCAGCGGTACAGCAGGGAAGCGCATATGGCGGGTTTCATCGGTGCAGTTTATCCGTTTGGCAGCGCGCACCCGGCTGGCTGGCATGGGGGCGGTCCTCGCGCGGGGTGAGCCGGCGTCCCTCAGCCGTGTCAGTTGACGAGGTCGTGGGTGGGGTGACAGTGGGGTGGCGAAGTCGGATGCTTTTGCGTCCCCAGTTCAGTGTTCGGCGGTTGCGCATGCTCTCCTTGATCCAACGTGTTACCCAGGCCTCGGTCAGCGTCGACGCAGAGGTGATCGGTCGGATCGGCCCCGGCCTGCTGGCGCTGGTGGCGGTGGAGCCGGGAGACCACGAGGCTACGTTCCGACGCATGGCCGAACGCCTGCTCGGCTACCGGGTATTCGCCGATACCAGCGGGCGCATGAACCGCTCGTTGCGCGAGACTGCTGGAGGCCTTTTATTGGTCAGTCAGTTCACGCTGGCGGCCGATACGGACACGGGGATGCGCCCCAGCTTCACTACCGCAGCGCCCCCTGCCGAGGCTGAACGCGGTTTCAATCGCTTGCTGGAGTTATGTCGGGCGCAGCACCCGCCAGGGGTGGAAAACGGTCGCTTTGGCGCGCATATGGTCATCAGCCTCGTCAATGACGGCCCGGTCACGTTCCTGCTGCGCGCGTAGAGCGTGTGATGTGCGTTGATTCGAAGTGAGATGCGCCAGCGCCGCTTTCCTGGTGAAGCAATTCAGGCACGTGGTCCGGCAACCGGCTGTCCGGGCTGTTATAATGCTAGGTTCACTCCTTCATCTCTATGCCGGTGGCGCGCGCACTCATGGCCAACGAACGTCCTGCCCAGCAATCCGACATCAAGCAACTGATCAGCAAGGGCCTGGAACAGGGCTATCTGACCTACGCCGAAGTCAACGACCATCTTCCCGACGATCTGGTCGATCCCGAACAGATCGAAGACATCATCGGCATGATCAACGGCATGGGCATTGATGTCCATGAAGTCGCGCCCGATGCCGAGACGCTACTGCTCAACGACGGCAACACCGGCAACCGCGAAGTCGACGATACCGCTGCCGAAGAAGCCGCCGCCGCGTTAACCGCGCTCGACACCGAGGGCGGCCGTACTACCGATCCGGTGCGCATGTACATGCGCGAGATGGGCACAGTAGAACTGTTGACCCGTGAAGGCGAAATCGCGATCGCCAAGCGCATCGAGGAGGGTCTGAGCCAGGTTCAGGCCGCGCTCGGCGCGTTCCCGTTGGCGGTGGAGACCCTGCTCGAAGATTACGAACAACACAAGGAAGGCAAGAAGCGGCTGGCTGAGATCGTGGTCGGTTTCAACGATCTGGTCGAAGAAGAGCCGGCGCCGGTGGTGGTGGCCGAGGACGATGGCGCGGCCGATGCCGATGCCGACGAGGATGAAGACGCCGATGTCGATGCCAGCGAAGAAGATGCGGGCCCGACCGGTCCGGATCCGGTCGAGGTCGCGCGGCGCATGGAAGTCTTGTCCACCGAGTACGTCAAGTTCAAAAAGGCCTATGCCAAGAACGGCGCCGAACATAAGCTGGTCGCCAAGCTGCGCAACGACATTGCCGAAGTCTTTGTCACCTTGAAGTTGCCGCTGCCGCTGACCGACGCCCTGGTGCGCAAGCTGCGCGATGCCATGGCGCAGGTCAAGGAGCACGAGCGTCGCGTGTTGCACCTGGCGACCCACGTGGCGCGCATGCCGCGCAAGGATTTCATTCGTTCCTGGGAAGGCAACCAGACCAACGTGGCCTGGGTCGATGACGCACTCAAGCGCAAGCAGAAGTGGTCTTCGGCGCTGCGCGACGTCAAGGATCAGATCATCGCCGAGCAGGAGGCCACCGTGGAGGTGGAGCAGTCCACCTACCTCAGCCTGACCGAGTTGAAGGAAATCAGCCGGGCAATGGCCTATGGCGAAGCCAAGGCGCGCAAGGCCAAGAAGGAAATGGTCGAGGCCAACTTGCGCCTGGTGATCTCCATCGCCAAGAAATACACCAACCGTGGCCTGCAGTTCCTCGACCTGATCCAGGAAGGCAACATCGGTTTGATGAAGGCGGTGGACAAGTTCGAATACCGTCGCGGCTACAAGTTCTCCACGTATGCCACTTGGTGGATCCGTCAGGCGATCACCCGCTCGATCGCCGATCAGGCGCGCACCATCCGCATCCCGGTGCATATGATCGAGACGATCAACAAGCTCAACCGCATTTCCCGGCAGATGCTCCAGCAGTATGGCCGCGAGGCCACGCCGGAGGAGCTGGCCAAGGAAATGGACATGCCCGAGGACAAGATCCGCAAGGTGATGAAAATCGCCAAGGAGCCGATCTCGATGGAGACGCCGATCGGCGACGACGAGGATTCGCATCTGGGCGACTTCATCGAGGACACCAACGTGGAGTCCCCGATCGAGAACACCACCAACATCAACCTCTCCGAGACCGTGCGCGACGTGCTGGCCGGGCTGACGCCACGCGAGGCCAAGGTGCTGCGCATGCGCTTCGGCATCGACATGAATACCGATCACACGCTCGAAGAAGTCGGTAAGCAGTTCGACGTCACCCGCGAGCGTATCCGTCAGATAGAGGCCAAGGCGCTGCGCAAGTTGCGGCACCCGAGCCGTTCGGAGCAGCTTCGCAGCTTCCTCGATATCGACTGATCGCACACGTTACGGCGTACTAAGCAAAAGCCCCGCTCAATGCGGGGCTTTTTGTTGACTCACGCCAATCGGCTCGACACGGTGTTGGTGCGCGATTGGCATGCGGACACATGCCAATCGCAACGCGCCCGCCCGGCGGCGACGCAGTCGTTTATTGGCGACTGTTACTTCAGCGCCTTAAAGCGCAGCCGCTTGGGACCGGCATCGTCGCCGAGACGGCGCTTCTTGTCTTCTTCGTATTCGCGGTAGTTGCCCTGGAAGAACTCCACGTGCGAATCGCCTTCGAAGGCGAGGATGTGCGTGGCGATGCGATCCAAGAACCAACGGTCGTGCGAAATCACGAAGGTGTTGCCCGGGAACTCCAGCAGTGCGTCTTCCAGTGCGCGCAGGGTTTCAATGTCCAGATCGTTTGAGGGTTCGTCGAGCAACAGCACGTTGCCGCCCTGCAATAAAGTCTTGGCCATGTGCAGGCGGCCGCGCTCGCCGCCGGAGAGCGAACCGACCAGTTTTTGTTGATCCTGGCCCTTGAAGTTGAAGCGTCCGATGTAGGCGCGCGACTGGATTTCCACGCCATTGATGTTGAGGATATCCAGGCCGCCGGAAATTTCCTGGAACACGTTGTGGTTGCCTTGCAGCGTGTCGCGGCTCTGGTCGACGTAGGACAGTTGCACGGTCGGGCCGACCACGATCTGTCCTGCGTCGGGTTTTTCCTGGCCGGTGATCATCTTGAACAGCGTGGATTTACCCGCGCCGTTGGGGCCGATGATGCCGACGATGGCGCCTGGCGGGATGATCATCGACAGGTTGTCGATCAGCAGGCGGTCGCCGAATTTCTTCGATACGTTCTTGAACTCCATCACCGCGTTGCCCAGGCGCTCGCCCGGTGGGATGAACAGTTCGTTGGTCTCGTTGCGCTTTTGATAATCGACCGATTGCAGTTCTTCCAGGCGGGCCAGGCGCGCCTTGCCCTTGGTGCGACCACCCTTGGCGTTCTGCCGCGACCATTCCAGTTCCTTCTGGATCGCCTTCTGCCGGGCCTTTTCCTGGTTGTCTTCCTGCTTGAGGCGCTCGTCCTTCTGCATCAGCCATTCGGTGTAGTTGCCCTTCCACGGAATGCCGCGGCCACGGTCCAGTTCCAGAATCCACTCGGCCGCGTTGTCGAGGAAGTAGCGGTCGTGGGTGACGGCCACCACGGTGCCGGCGTAGCGCGCCAGGAATTGCTCCAGCCATTCCACCGACTCGGCGTCGAGGTGGTTGGTGGGTTCGTCGAGCAGCAGCATGTCCGGTTTTTGCAGCAGCAGCCGGCACAGCGCCACGCGGCGCTTTTCGCCGCCGGAAAGATTGGCGATCTTGGCTTCCCACGGCGGCAGGCGCAGCGCGTCGGCGGCGATGTCGAGCTGATTCTCCAGCGTGTGCGCATCGCCTGCGGCCAGGATCGCCTCCAGGCGCTCCTGCTCCTTGGCCAGGGCATCGAAATCGGCGCCTTCTTCGGCATAGGCGGCGTATACGGCTTCCAGGGCGGCCTGTGCTTGCAGCACCTCGCCCACGCCTTCCTCGACCGACTCGCGCACGGTCTTGTTGGGATCCAACTCCGGCTCCTGCGCCAGGTAGCCGACCTTGGTGCCGGGTTGTGGCCGTGCCTCGCCCTCGAAATCGGTATCCACGCCGGCCATGATCTTCAGCACAGTCGATTTGCCGGCGCCGTTGAGGCCAAGCAGACCAATCTTGGCGCCGGGGAAGAACGACAACGAGATGTCTTTGATGATCTGCCGCTTCGGCGGCACGATCTTGCTGACCCGGTTCATGGTGTAGATGTATTGCGACATGGGGACTCCGTAGCGCATGCCGATGCCCGACCGGGGTGGCCGGACAGCGGCAGAAAAGGGATGGCGAACAGTATAACGGCAAGGCCGATTCGGCTGCGGCGGCGCTGTGGTTGTGGCGCTCGAATGAATGTCGGCTTAGCTCGTTCCAGCAAGATGAATACGTAATCGGTTGCAGCAGGAGGCGGTTCAGACGTGTGCGGTGTTAATGCACTCGCCACATCACGTGATGGAGTTGCCATGAACCTCAAACGCGTTGCCACCCTTGTCCTTTCCTCAGCGTTGGCGCTGGGTTGTATGGCGCCCCCGGCGTTTGCCTGGGAGACTTATGGTCCGTATCGCGATTGGGACGGTCGCGGTTGGCACGACGTCGACCGCGACTCCTATTGGCGCGAACGCGAACGTGAACATGAGCGGCACCAGGCGCGCCGCGCCTACGAGCGCGGCTACCGCGACGGCTATCGTGAGCGCCCGGACGTTGTCTACTACCGCCCCCGGCCGGCGTACTGGACGCGCGGCCAGCGCTACTACGGTCCCAACTACGTGGTCTACGACTACGACCGTTACCGGGTCAATCGTCCGCCCTATGGCTATCGCTGGGTCCGCGATGATCGTGGTGACCTGCTGTTGGTCGCGATCGCTACCGGCGTCATCGCCGACTTGGTCATCAATGGCCGTTGAGCAATCGTTCCGGGAGTGTGGCGGCGGTCGTGAAGGCCGTCGCCATCTCGGTTCGCGCTTGGGGCCGTGCGCGGCTTAAACTAGCGCTCTGCCTTTTGTCGATCCTTCCGGAGACCCGATGTTCCCGCGCGACGCCCGTATCGAAACCTACGATCCCGAACTTGCTCGGGCCATTGCCGCCGAAGCCGGCCGCCAGGAAGATCATGTTGAATTGATCGCCAGCGAAAACTACTGCAGCCCACTGGTGATGGAAGCACAGGGCAGCCAACTCACCAACAAGTACGCCGAAGGCTATCCGGGCAAGCGCTATTACGGTGGTTGCGAGTTCGTCGATGTTGCCGAGCAGTTGGCGATCGAGCGGGTCAAGCAACTGTTCGGCGCCGATTACGCCAACGTGCAGCCGCACAGCGGCTCACAGGCCAATCAGGCGGTGTTCCTGGCGTTGTTGCAGCCTGGCGATACCATCCTGGGCATGTCGCTGGCGCACGGCGGCCACCTGACCCATGGTGCCAAGGTCAACGCTTCCGGCAAGCTGTTCAACGCGGTGCAGTACGGCGTCAACGACCAGGGGCTGATCGACTATGACGAAGTCGAGCGGCTGGCCCTGGAACACAAGCCGAAGATGGTGATCGGCGGCTTCTCCGCCTACTCGCAGGCCATCGACTGGGCGCGTTTCCGCGCCATCGCCGATAAGGTCGGTGCCTATTTCCTAGTGGACATGGCGCATGTGGCCGGGTTGGTCGCCGCTGGTGTCTATCCGAACCCGCTGCCGCATGCGCATGTGGTCACTTCCACCACCCACAAGACCTTGCGCGGTCCGCGCGGCGGCATCATCGTGGCCCAGGGCGCGAGCGAGGAACTGGCCAAGAAACTGCAGTCCATCGTGTTTCCCGGCATCCAGGGTGGCCCGCTGATGCATGTGATCGCGGCCAAGGCGGTGGCGTTCAAGGAAGCGCTGGAGCCGGAGTTCAAGACCTATCAGCAACAGGTAGTGAAGAACGCCCAGGCGATGGCCAAGACGCTGATCGCGCGCGGCTACAAGATCGTCTCCGGCGGTACCGAAAACCATCTGATGCTGGTGGACATGATCGGCAGGGACGTGTCCGGCAAGGACGCGGAGGCCGCGCTGGGCAAAGCCCACATCACCGTCAACAAGAACGCGGTGCCGAACGATCCGCGCTCGCCGTTCGTGACCTCTGGCCTGCGTCTGGGGACCCCGGCGATCACCACCCGCGGTTACCTGGAGCAGGACAGCATCGACCTGGCCAACTGGATCGCCGACGTGCTCGATGCCCCGACCGACGAGACGGTACTGGCCCGCGTGCGCGAGGCAGTGACTGTGCAGTGCAGGAAATATCCGGTTTACGGATGAGCGATGCCATCGCCGATAGACGCATTTGGACATGGCGGATCTATCTTGTTCTGGCGCTCTTGTTTGGTGTGCCGCCAGCGATTGTTGGCGGCGCTATTACGCTTATAGGGGCAATTGTCACTCTGTTTGCTTTGCTGGTGAGCCCGCAGCAAGGACCAATAGAAATTTTTATTTGGTCCGTAGCCGGTCTGGTGGGTGTTGTTACCTGGTGCCGTTTGTCTTACGCCTACCTGTGGTGGGGATTGCGGCAATTGCGCCAAGTCTCCATCCGTTGGTATGTTGGGCTTTTGATCGGGATTGGTGCTGCTTTGCTAATCGTTTGGTTGCGTCTGCAAGCGGTCTTTTCGGATCAGCGACCCATCGGAGTTCATCCATTAGGGTGGGACGATCTGATAGTCATTTTGGTTGGCCCAGGGCTCATCATTCCCGCGTTGTACCTGCTTTGGCTTCGCCTGATTTCGTGCCGTAAGTTGCCGATTCAATGATTTGCATCGCCACGCGGCTGGCGTATTGCCGTGTGCGGTGGTTTTCGCGATTACACTGCCGATCGACCTCATGGAAACTACCGACGTCCTATGCACTGCCCGTTCTGCCAGCACAGCGATACCCGGGTGATCGATTCGCGCGTGTCCGAAGATGGCGCTACGATCCGTCGGCGTCGCGAATGCGAGGCGTGCGGCGAGCGTTTCAGTACGCTGGAAACGGTCGAACTCAAGTTGCCGACCGTGGTCAAGAGCGATGGTAGTCGCGAGGCGTTCGACGCGCGCAAGTTGCGCACCAGTTTCGATCGCGCGCTGCAGAAGCGGCCGGTGGGTGAGGAGCAGATCGAAGCGGCGGTGCGCGCGGTGATGCATCAGGTGCGCATGTCCGGCGAGCGTGAACTTCAGTCGATTCGGGTCGGTGAGTACGTGATGGGGGAACTGCGCAAGCTCGATCATGTCGGCTATGTACGTTTTGCTTCGGTCTATCGCAGCTTCCAGGACGTGGCCGATTTTCGCGAGGAGATCGAGAAGCTTGAGCGCGAACTGCCAGTGGGCAGCGAACAATTGCCGCTATTGGACTTCGTGCGCACTGGCAAGGCGGGCGATAAGCCCGGCAGGCGCTGAAGCGCATGCGCATCGTCTGTCTGGCCGATGCGGCCCAGCATATTCCGGCCCTGGCGCAGGAGCACGAACAGGCATTCGGTACGCTGCTGGGCGATTGTCGTCTGGCCGAAACCGAAGCCGATCTGCGCAGCCATCGCTGCGATACTCGCATCCCGACCAGTTGGATTGCCCTCGATGGTCAGGCATGGCTGGGTTCGGTCAGCCTGCTACAGAACGAGGCGTCATGTGTTCGCCCGTTTTCGCCGTGGCTGGCGAGTTTGTACGTGCGCCCTCATGCGCGTGGTAGCGGTGTCGGTGCCGCGTTGCTTGCGCATGGCGTGCAGGTGGCGGCGCGGTTGTCGGTGCAGTGGCTGTACCTGTATTGCGAACCGCCGCTGGTGGCGTTCTACCAGCGGCTGGGTTGGCAGCGCTACGCGGATCTACCATTTGGCCTGTTACAGGTTGTGGTGATGCGCATCGATACTGCTGGGTGTGCCGCATGAGCGACTTCTCCGCCGACGATCATCGCTGGATGGCGCAAGCCCTGCGCTTGGCCGAGCGTGGCGCTTACACCACGCGTCCGAACCCGATGGTCGGCTGCGTGATCGTGCGCGATGGTGAACAGGTCGGCGAGGGCTTCCATCAGCGCGCCGGTGGTCCACACGCGGAGGTGTTCGCGTTGCGTGAGGCCGGCGCGTGTGCCCGTGGCGCCACCGCTTACGTCACCCTGGAGCCGTGCGCGCACTACGGCCGCACTCCGCCATGCGCGCTGGCCTTGATCGAAGCCGGCGTGGCGCGGGTAGTGGCGGCGATGGCCGATCCGTTCCCGCAGGTCAATGGCGGCGGTTTCGCGTTATTGCGTCAGGCGGGGATTGCGGTGCAATCGGGCTTGATGGAGCAGCAGGCGCGCGCGCTCAATCGCGGTTTTCTGTCGCGGGTGGAGCGCGGGCGGCCATGGCTGCGGGTCAAGTTGGGGGCCAGCCTGGACGGGCGCACCGCGCTGGCCAGTGGCCAATCCAAGTGGATCACCGGGGCCGCAGCGCGGCAGGACGTGCAGCACTGGCGCGCCCGTGCCGGGGCGATTCTCAGCGGTGCAGGTACCGTATTAGCCGATGACCCTGCGTTGACTGTACGCCTGGACGAGGCGGTCGAGGTGCTGCCGCCGTTGCGCGTGGTCCTTGATGCGCAGTTACGCAGCTTGGCGCGGAGCAAGGTGCGTGACGGCGCCGCACCGACGCTCTACCTGCACGCGCCCGCGTCAGTACCGCCGACACTGCCCAATGCCGAGTTCGCCGCTGTCGCGCTGCACGAGGGACGTCTGGATCTGGACGCGGTGCTGCGCCTGCTGGCCGCACGCGGGATCAACGAGGTCCAGGTCGAAGCCGGTGCGACGCTGGGCGGCGCGTTGCTGCGCGCCGGCCTGGTCGATGAGGTACTGGTGTATCTGGCGCCGGTGCTGCTCGGTGACGCCGCACGCCCGTTGCTGGCCGGGCTGCAGATCGACACCCTGGCGCAGCGTCGTTCATTGCAATGGCTGGACGTGCGTCAGCTTGGCGAGGACCTGCGTCTGCTGTTGCGTCCGGTTGCTGTAGACGCTACATCTGCCTAGCGGCGCAAGTGGGTGTTCTCGCTCAGAAGGTTGCCGCGACGATCACGACGCTGCGTCCCATCGTTGCCGTAGCGTCGCCTGTTAGAATGCGTCGGCCGGTTCGCCGGCGACCACAAACGTCTTCAGGGCGGGGTGCGATTCCCCACCGGCGGTAGGTGCGTTCGCGCACGAGCCCGCGAGCGCTTCCCAGGGCCGCCTGCGCGGCGATGGCAAGGTCAGCAGATCCGGTGCGATGCCGGAGCCGACGGTATAGTCCGGATGAAAGAAGACGGCTGACGCGCAGCTTCGCGGCTGTGCGTGCGCCTGTTTGCCTTGTGGCGTTTTTCGCTCACTGTATTGCGAGAAACGGATATGTTCACTGGAATCATCGAAGGCGTCGGTCATCTTGCCGCGCGTGCGCCACAGGGCGGCGATGTTCGCTTCACCTTCGCGACCGGCAGCCTGCCGTTCGCCGATGTGCAACGCGGCGAGAGCATCGCGGTCAACGGCGTGTGCCTGACGGTGATCGCCTTCGATGCTGGTTCGTTCCAGGCCGACGCTTCCACCGAAACTCTGGCCCTGACCACGCTCGGCACGCTGGCCGAAGGTGCGGCGCTGAATCTGGAACGGGCGATGCGCCCCACCGACCGTCTCGGTGGGCATCTGGTCAGCGGTCATGTCGATGGTCTTGGTCGGGTGTTGGCGATTCACGCCGATGCGCGCGCGCAGCGCTGGCGTTTTGCCGCGCCGTCGGCGCTGCTGCGCTATATCGCCAAGAAGGGCTCGATTTGTGTGGACGGAGTCAGCCTTACCGTCAATGCGGTCGATGCCGATGGCTTCGAGGTTGCACTGATCCCGCACACCGTGACGCACACCGCGTTCGCGCAGACCACGCTGGGCATGCCGGTGAACCTGGAGATCGACTTGGTCGCGCGTTACGTCGAACGTCTGCTGCAGGGCCGCCAGGACTGATCCCGGCCATTGCGGTTTTTTCGCCGTAGTGCGTCGATGCCTGCGGTGCCCACCGTCTTACGCGAGTCGCCGCATGTCCCCTTCCACTCTCCCGAGTCTGAACTTCGCCTCTGTCCCCGAGCTGCTGGAAGAACTGCGCTCCGGCCGCATGGTGGTGATCGTCGACGACGAGGACCGCGAAAACGAGGGCGACCTCATCATGGCCGCCGAGCTGGTCAAGCCCTCGGACATCAACTTCATGGTCACCCACGCGCGTGGCCTGGTGTGCCTATCGCTCACCCGCGAGCGCTGTACGCAGCTCGGCTTGGCGCCGATGGTCCAGCACAACACCGCGCAGTTCCATACCAATTTCACTGTCAGCATCGAGGCCGCCGAAGGGGTGACCACCGGCATTTCCGCTTACGACCGCGCACATACCGTGCGCACTGCGGTCAAGCCCGATGCCAAGCCGCACGACCTGAGCCAGCCGGGTCACATCTTCCCGTTGATCGCCCACCCTGGCGGTGTGCTGACCCGTGCCGGCCACACCGAGGCCGCCAGCGATCTACCGATGCTGGCTGGGCTGGAACCGGCCGGCGTGCTGGTGGAAGTGCTCAACCCCGATGGCAGCATGGCGCGGCGTCCGCAACTGGAGGCGTTCGCACACACGCACGGGCTGAAAATGGGCTCCATCGCCGATCTCATCGCCTACCGTCTGGCCACCGAACACACCGTCGAGCGTATCGACGAGCGTCCCATCGCCACCGAGTTCGGCGATTTCACCCTGGTGACCTACCGTGATCGCATCGCCCACGATCTGCACTTCGCCCTGGTGCGCGGTCCGTTGGACGCAGACACGCCCACCCTGGTGCGGGTACAGGTGGAGAACCCGCTGGCCGATCTATTGCACTGGCGTCGCGAGGATTTCGGCGTGGCCGCCAGTGACGCGCTCCGTGCCATCGCCACTGCCGAGCGCGGGGTGATGGTGGTGCTATCGGCGCCGCGCGACAGTCAGGCGTTGCTGGCGCGGCTGCGTGCGCAACCGGAGGCCAGTCATGGCAAGGATGTGGGCCAATGGCGCCGCAATGGCGCCGGTAGTCAGATTTTGGCCGACTTGGGCCTGGGCAAGCTGCGCGTGCTCGGCACGCCGCGCCGGCAGATCGGCCTGGCCGGCTTCGGCCTGGAGGTGGTGGAGCATGTGGAGGTCGAGCCGGGCTTGGGAACTCGCGGTCCGGATTCAGGAAACGGGTGATACCCGCATCGGCATGGCGGATCGGTGCGCCGTGCGTTCGCCGGTCCCGAGTCCTGGCTGCCCGCCTGCTAAACTTTCCCGCCCTCTGAACCCGACACCGCCATGACCCACTACGAAGGCGATCTTCGCGCTCCCGCATCGGCCCGTTTCGCGATTGTTGCCAGCCGCTGGAACGCCCGCATCACCGACGTGTTGGTCGCTGGCGCGCGCGCGAGTCTGGCCGGCAATGGCATCGCCGAGGATGCGGTGGACGTGATTCGCGTGCCCGGCGCATGGGAGCTGCCGCTAGCCGCCGCGCATCTGGCGGCCGCCGGTCACCACGCGGCAATCATTGCGCTGGGCTGCGTGATTCGTGGCGACACCCGTCACTACGAACACGTCGCCGACGGTTGCGCGCAGGGCCTGCTGCGGGTGTCGCTGGATTTCCGCATCCCGGTGCTCAATGGCGTGCTGGCCGTGGAGCGCGTCGAAGACGCCGAAGCACGCGCCGGTGGCAGTCACGGCAACAAGGGCGAGGAAGCGGCGCTGGGTGCGCTGGAAATGGTCAATTTGCTGGAGCAACTGCCGTGAGCAAGTTCGCTGGGCACAGGCCTCCCCGCCGCGACGGTGTCGATCCGGTGCTGCGTTCGCGCGCACGGCGACGCGCGCTGCAGGCGATCTACGCCTGGCAGATTTCCGGCGGCAATGCGCAGCATGTGATCGCCCAGTTCGCCCACGAACAGGCACATGAGGTTGCCGACCTGGTGTATTTCGAGAATCTGGTCGAGGGCGTGCTCAAGCATCGCGCCGAACTGGACACGGCGCTGGTCGGCTACCTGGATCGCACCGTGGAGGAGGTGGATGCGATCGAGCGGGCGGTGCTGCGTCTGGCCGCCTACGAATTGCTGTATCGGATGGACGTGCCGTATCGCGTGGTCATCAACGAAGCGATCGAGACCGCCAAGCGGTTCGGTTCCGAACATGGCCACACCTACGTCAACGGCGTGTTGGACCGTGCCGCGCTGGAATGGCGCGCGGTCGAATCGGGCGGTTGAGCATGAGCGCCGGGACCCGGCAGCGCGGGCCTGGGATCGGCCAGCACGTTCAGTGTGGCAACCGCGAGTTGCTGGCGCGCCGCGCGATGCGTGATCCATGGCGATGGCCGAGTTCGATTTGATCGAGCGGCTGCGCGCGCGCAGTGGTACGCGCGCGGACGTAGCCTTGGGCATTGGTGACGATGCCGCGCTGCTGTGCGTGCCGGCGGACGAACGATTGGCTGTCACCACCGACACGTTGAACGTCGGCGTGCATTTTCCCGCCGAGACTGCGCCGACGGACCTGGGTTGGAAAACGCTGGCGGTGAACCTCTCCGACCTCGCCGCGATGGGCGCACAGCCGCGCTGGTGCACGTTGTCGTTGTCGTTGCCGCAGGCCGATCCGGCCTGGGTGGACGGCTTCGCCGATGGGTTCTTCGCGCTGGCCGCGCTGCATGACATCGTGCTGGTGGGAGGCGACACCACGCGCGGGCCGCTGGCATTGTCAGTCACCGCGCTCGGCAGTGTGCCAGCGACGCAGGCATTGCGTCGCGATGCCGCGCAGCCGGGTGACGACGTCTGGGTCACCGGACAGCCAGGAGAAGCCGCTGCTGCGTTGGCGCTGTGGCAGGCCGGGCGGTTGGATGTAGCGCAGCCTGCCACCGATCCGGTCCACGAACACCTGCGTCAACGTTTGCTGCGGCCCACGCCACGCGTGCAGGCCGGACACTGCCTGCGCGGTCTGGCGCGGGCCTGCGTGGACATCTCCGATGGTCTGCTGGCCGATCTGCAACATCTGTGCATGCGCAGCGGTGTCGCGGCCGAGCTCTCCCTGGCGGCGCTGCCGGTCGTCGCCGCTCCTGCGCAGGCGAGTGCAGCGCAGGTACATGCCTGGCAACTGGGTGGTGGCGACGACTACGAGCTGTGTTTCACGGCTCATCCAGCGCAGCGCGCAGCGATTATCCAGGCGCTACAGAACTGTGCAGTGGCGGCGACGCCGATTGGGCGCATCGTGGCCGGCAGCGGCATCGTCGTGCGCGATGCGGACGGTCGGCCCTGGGCGCCGCCGCGAAACGGCTACGTGCATTTCGCCGCATAGCGTGTCCTGTGGCCCCGATGGGCGGGGTGTGCCGAGCAGAATATTGGCCGACGTCAACGATGCTGGGTTGCAGCGGTTCCATGGCAAGCAACGTGGCGACCTTGGCGATCCAGTGCGATGTGCGGGTGAGTGATCCGTTGCAGCGTCTGGCTGCGCCGCTCACGACCGCCATTGGCTTGGCCGAGCGCATCGACATCGCGGTTCGGCGCGGCCCGGTGCGCGAACGAGTAAATGGAATTTATGAAAAATTTACTCAAATCGGTTTGCGTTTTGCAACGAAGATATTCGGCGATTTCTATACTTTCCGGGCTGCTGCAGGAGGCGTGGAATCGATGGCTGGATGCGTGCGCTTGGCGCTGACGGTGATGTGGCTGTGGATCCAGCGCAGCGCACCGCGCGCGGGTGCCACGCCGAATCCGGTACATCCGCCGCAACGGTTCGGTGTGCGGCTGGTTGCGATGGTGGCCGCCGTTGCAACCGAGTCGATGCACCGATGCCATGGGTTGCTGTCCACTTGCGGTGTCATTTCCCTGTTGCGGTCAGGTTAAGCGCCGCGCGCCGGTTCGGCGTGCGCGTCTGACGGCTGCGCAGGATCGCGCGATGACGATGGCATGTCGTTGTGGCGCGCTATTCCCGTTTGTTCCACCTATCAACCAAAGAGGACGGCTCGTTGCGAGCCGATGTTGCGATGTCCATGAAGATGCATCCCTTATTCGTATCCCTGGCCCTGCTCTGCGCCGGCAAGGCGGTTGCGGCTGACGTCACCGCTCCCTTGTCGGTGGTCATGCCAACGATGCTGCAGGAAAGCGCCGTTGCGGCGCAGCCGGTGAGTACAGACTGCTCCAACGGTTTCTTCTCGCGCTTTGTGGCCGCGTATCGCGAAGATGCCCAGCCTGCAGATCCGAATGCGCCGGCTCCGGCGCGGCGCGGCATGGAGTCGCCATTCTCTTCTCCCCCATTCCCGTCGGCGGAATGGCAGCTTGGCGGAGTGGACTATCCGGTCGGCGCGCCCAACGAGAATGCGCAGTATCCGCTGGAAAAGGCGCTGGCGTGTACGCATGTCGGACACTGGATGCAGGATCATCGGATCGAGCTGTACGGCTGGATCAATCCTTCGCTCAACGCCAGTACATCCAGGTTCTCGAACTATCCGTTGTCCTACGACGCGCGGCCCAATCGTGGTGAGTTCAATCAGTTCTTGCTGCGGTTGCAGCGCCTGCCGGACACGGTGCAGACCGATCACCTCGACTGGGGCTTCCACTTGGACGATCTGTTCGGCTACGACTATCACTTCACCACGATGAAGGGCGTGACCAGCGATCAGCTCCTGAATCATCCGCGGCCCAAGAGCGCGTTGAACGGCAAGACCTACGGCAACGACCCGATGATCGCCTATGTCGATCTGTACGTGCCTTGGGTTGCGCAAGGCATGGTGGTTCTGCTCGGTCGGTATCTGTCGTTGCCGGACATCGAGGCGCAGTTCTCGCCCAACAATTACCTGTTGACCCACTCCCTGTTGTACACGGTCGATGCGTATACCGATATGGGTCTGCTTACCACCACCAAGCTCAACGATCAGTGGACTTTGCAGTTGGGCGTGCATGGTGGCGATGACACCGCGCTGTGGGATTCCAACAGCCGCTTGAGTGCGCAGGTCTGCGTACGCTGGGTGTCCAAGAGCAACAACGACATGTTGTATCCGTGCGTGGAGTCGTACAACAACGCCTCGCAGACCTACAACAACCTGCAGGAATTCGTGTTGACCTGGGGCCACCGTTTCTCGCCGCGTGTGCATACGCTCACCGAGGCGTACCACATCTATGTGCGTAATCAGGCGCTGACCACCGATCCGTGGCAGTCGCAGGCGCCAACCGGCAGGCCCGGTTATCCCTTGGGCCAAGCGCCGAATTTCCCGCTGGGACGCAATTCGGCGGACGCCATCGTCAACTACTTCAACATTCAGTTGGATGCGAAGAACATGATGTCCATTCGTAACGAATTCTTCCACGACCATGTTGGGCAGCGCACCGGCTTTGCCACGCGTTATTCGGAGCATACGATTGGCCTGACGCACTGGGTGTCGCAGGATCTGGAGATTCGCCCCGAGCTGCGCTACGAGAGGGCTTACGATTTTCCGGCTTACGATGGCGGACACAAGAGCCATCAGACCACCGCGCTGCTCGACGCGATCCTGCATTTCTAAGCGGGCTGCGACGACTGCGCCGGGGGAAGCGTCGTCGTCGCGAGTAGCGGCATCGCAGCGCCGTTGAAAGACCGTCGTGCGGCCAATGCCGCGCGACGGTGCGGCCTCGTATGGGGTGTATGGGTGGCTTGGGGCACAGTGGCCTCCCGGCGCGCGATGCACGTATGCACGGGCCGGCTTTACGCAGAATTTATGTCGCCTGCGTGGGTTTGCCACGGAGAGTTTATGGCGCTGGCGTCGATAATATCGACCTGGGCCTAGAGGTCCGTCCGACGTCTTTGCTTATGTTTTCTGCATGTTCTTTCAGTCTCCACCCGGCGCGTTCGTTGCCCGGTGGTTTTGCTTGCGATTCGCGGCCTGCCTTGTATGCGGGCTGCGTGTCTGTACGGAGTTGACACCATGAGCGGTTGGCTTGCATTTGTTTGCGGCGTGGCGGTGATCGTCACTGCTGGCTACCTGTTGTACGTGATCCTGCGTCCCGAAGATTTCTGAGCCGAGTGCCAAGTTCATGATCGATACCTTATTTGTCTATGCGCTCGCTGTGCTGCTGGGATGGCCCTTGGGTCTGTACCTGGCCAAGGTGATGCGCGGCGCGCCGATGCGCGGCGATGCGCTGTTCGGCTGGATCGAACGCCCGCTGTATCGCCTGCTGGGCACCGATCCGGCGCGTGGCATGCACTGGCGCGGCTATACGGCTGCGTTTCTGCTCAGCAATCTGGTGCTGGGCGTGCTGGTGTTTGCGCTGTTCGTCACCCAGGCCTGGCTGCCGTTCAATCCCGACGCAGTGCCGAACATGCGCTGGGACGTGGCCCTGCATACCATGGTCTCGTTCCTGACCAATACCGACCAGCAGCATTACTCCGGACAGGCGCAGTTGTCGTATCTGTCGCAGGCGGTGGGCGTGGTCGGCCTGCAGTTCATTACCCCGATGATGGGCTTGGCGCTGGTTGCGGCGACGCTACGTGGGCTGTTCGGTGGGCGCGGGCATGCGGCTGCGGCGAATGTAAGTGCGAGCGCGTCCTCGACCGCCGAACCGCCGCACGCTGAGGCGGATATCGGCAATTATTGGGCGGACGTGATTCGTCCGACACTGCGTTTCCTGTTGCCGCTGTGTCTGCTGTGGACGCTGTTGCTGACCCAGCAGGGCGTGCCCTCTACGTTGGCTGCCGGTCCCGCTGCCACGCCGATTGATGCGAGCGCCGGATTGCAGACGCAAAAGATTCCACTCGGGCCGGTTGCGGCGATGGTGGCGATCAAGCAGCTCGGCACCAATGGTGGTGGCTGGTATGGTCCCAACAGCGCGATGGCGCTGGAAAATCCCACCCCGTTCTCCAACCTGCTGGAAGCGTTGGCGATCGTGCTGATTCCAGTGGCGGTGGCGTTCATGGTCGGCCCGTTCACCGGGCGGCGTAAGTTCACGGCATTGGTGTTCGGCAGCATGCTGGTGATGTCGCTGCTGTCCACGGGCGCTTCCATGTGGGCCGAAGGCCACTCGGCCAGCACCGCCAGCGCGGCGTTGATGGAGGGCAAGGAAGTGCGCTTCGGCGTGGATGCGTCTGCGGCGTGGTCGTCGCTGACCACGCAGACATCCAATGGCTCGGTCAACGCGATGCACGATTCGCTGGCACCGCTGACCGGCGGCGTGGCGATGATCAACATGCTGATCAACGGCATCTGGGGCGGCATCGGCTGTGGTTTGCAGCAGTTCCTGGTCTATCTGTTGCTGAGCGTGTTCCTGGCCGGGCTGATGACTGGACGTACACCGGAGTTGTTCGGGCGCAAGATCGAGGCTGCCGAGGTCCGTTTGCTGGCGCTCTTGATCCTGCTGCAGCCGCTGGTGTTGCTCGGCTTCACCGCTCTGACCCTGGTCATGCCGGCGGCGACCATCGCCAATTCCAATCCTAGCTTCCACGGCATCAGTCAGGTTTTCTACGAGTACACCTCGGCGTTCGCCAATAACGGTTCGGGCTTTGAAGGGCTGGGCGATGGCATTCCGTGGTGGAACCTGACCTGCACTATCGTGCTGCTTCTGGGCCGCTATCCTGCCTTGATCGTGCCATTGATCGTGGCCGCGCAGATGGCGCGTAAGCGCGCGGCGCCAGAAACCGGCGGCAGTCTGCATGTGGAAACACCGACTTTCGCGCTGACCTTGATCGCGGTCATCGCGGTCCTGACTGTTCTGCAATTTACGCCTGCCCTGGTGTTGGGACCGATCGCCGATCACCTGACCCTGGCCGCGCACTGAGACGACGACGATGAGCACCTCACAGGTTTCTTCTTCCGTGGCGACTTCCTCCACGCGTAGCTCCGGTCTGTTCGACGCCGCCGCGCTGCGTGCGGCGCTGCGCGACAGCGTGTTGAAATTGTCGCCGCGCCATCTACTCGGCAGCCCGGTGATGGCGGTGGTCTTCGCCGGCACGTTGTTGTCGGCATTGATCACGCTGGCTGGGCAGGGGCCGGCTGGTTTCGGTTGGGCGGTGACGGCGATTCTGTTGATCACCGTGTTGTTCGGCAACTTCGCCGAAGCGGTCGCCGAGGCGCGCGGTCGCGGCCAAGCCGCCTCGCTGCGGCGCGCGCGCAAAGACCTGGTGGCGCGCCGCGTCGCCAGTGCGCGGCTGGACGGCGAAGTCAGCATTCCTGCCGCCGAGTTGCGCCCGGGTGATTTGGTGGTGGTGTCCGCCGGCGAGTTGATTCCCGCCGATGGCGAGATCGTGCACGGCCTGGCAACGATCAACGAAGCTGCGGTCACTGGCGAGTCGGCCCCCGTATTGCGCGAAGCTGGCACGGATCGTTCGGGCGTCATCGGCGGCACCAAGGTGCTGTCCGACGAGATCGTGGTGAAGGTCACTGCCGAGCCTGGGCATAGCTTTCTGGATCGCATGATCGCGCTGGTGGAAGGCGCCAATCGGCAGAAGACGCCGAATGAAATCGCCCTGACCATGCTGCTGGCGGCGATGACCCTGACCTTCCTGATCGTGGTGGCGACACTGCCGGCGATTGCCGCCTTCGTCGGTGTGCGGGTCGATCCGCTGCTGCTGATCGCGCTGCTGGTGTGCTTGATTCCCACGACCATCGGCGGGCTGTTGCCGGCGATTGGTATCGCCGGTATGAACCGCGCGCTGTCGGCCAATGTGCTGGCCAAATCGGGCAAGGCGGTGGAAGTGGCTGGCGACGTGGATGTGCTGCTGTTGGACAAGACCGGCACCATCACCCACGGCGATCGTCAGGCCACCGTGTTCCATGTCCTCAGCGGGGTCGACATGGCGCAGTTGCGCGAAGCGGCGATGCTGTCCTCGCTGGCCGACCCGACCCCGGAAGGCAAGTCGATCGTGCGTCTGGCGCGTGAGCAAGGTCTGCCGCCAGCCGATCCGCAGGATGCCAATTTCGTTGCCTTCACCGCGCAGACGCGCATGTCCGGGGTGGATCTGCCGGCGCAGGGCGAGCACGCGCCGCGCTCGATCCGCAAGGGCGCCGCCGATGCGCTGATCCGCCACGTCACCGCGCTCGGTGGGCAAGTGCCGGCGGAGTTGAAGAGCCGTGTCGAGCAGGTCGCACGCAGCGGTGCCACGCCGCTGGTGGTGGCCGAGGGCCGGCATGTACTCGGCGTGGTCGAGCTGTCGGACGTGGTCAAGCACGGTGTGCGGGAGAAATTCGCACGGCTGCGCGCGATGGGCATCAAGACCGTGATGATCACCGGCGACAACCCGCTCACCGCTGCGGCGATTGCCGCCGAGGCCGGCGTGGACGACTACATCGCCGAAGCCACGCCCGAAGACAAACTGGCGCGCATCCGTCAGGAACAGGCCGGTGGGCGGTTGGTGGCGATGGTCGGCGACGGCACCAACGATGCGCCGGCGCTGGCTCAGGCCGATGTCGGCCTGGCGATGAACTCGGGCACGCAGGCCGCCAAGGAAGCCGGCAACATGGTCGATCTGGATTCGGATCCGGCCAAACTGTTGGCGGTGGTGGAAGTGGGTAAGCAGCAATTGATTACCCGCGGCGCGCTGACCACGTTCTCGTTGGCCAACGATGTGTCCAAATATTTCGCGATCCTGCCGGCGTTGTTCGCCGCCTCGATCCCGCAGATGGCGGCGCTGAACGTGATGCGTCTGTCCAGCCCGGCGCATGCGGTGTTGGCCGCGTTGATCTTCAACGCGCTGGTGATTCCCGCGTTGATCCCGCTGGCGCTGCGCGGCGTGCGCTTCACGCCGTCCTCGGCGACTTCGCTGCTGCGCCGGAACATGCTGATCTACGGCGTTGGTGGCGTGCTGCTGCCGTTCGTCGGGATCAAGGCGATCGATCTGCTGCTGGTGGCGCTGGGCTGAGCCTGGCGCTGTTTTTCCCGACTCTTCCGGAACTGCTGCAATGAACGTTTCTTCTGCTTCTCCACGCGAACCGATGCGTCTGCGCGCGGTGTTGGTCTTGCCGTTGCTGGTGCTGGGCGCAGCGGCGTTGTACTCGCTGATCGCCACCGTGCTGGCGGGGGCGCTGTTTCCCGCGCAGGCCAATGGCAGCCTGCGCGAACGCGACGGACACGTGATCGGCTCGGTGCTGGTGGCGCAGCCTTTCGCTGCGGCTGGTTATTTTCAGCCGCGTCCCTCCGGCGCCAAGTACGATCCGATGTCTGCCGCCGGTAGCAATCAGGCGCGTAGTAATCCGGATCTGATCAAACGTCTGGACGAAACACGCCACGCGATTGCGGCGCGCGAGGGCATCGCCCCGGAGGCCGTGCCGGATGATCTGCTGACGCAGTCCGGCAGTGGCCTGGACCCGGAGATCAGCGTGGCTGCTGCGCAGGTGCAGGTGCAGCGTGTCGCTGCGGCACGCGCACTCGCGCCGCAGCGTGTTGCTGCTTTGGTTGCCGCTCATGTGCAGCCGCGTCAGTTCGGCCTGCTCGGCGAGCCACGGGTGAACGTGCTGGAGTTGAATCTGGCGCTCGATGACGCTGTTGCAATTGCGGCGGGTTCTCAGGGACACGGCGCGCAGCAAGCGCAATCACCGCCGCGATAAGGCGCCGGTAACGGTGCCGGCGCTGTTACGCTGTCGCCACGTTCGATTCCCAGACTTTTCATGTCCGACCTCCGCACCCAACAGGCCGATGCTTTGATCGGCGAACTCCAGCGCGAACGCGGTGGGCGCTTGACGGTATTCCTCGGCGCAGCGCCCGGCGTCGGCAAGACCTATGCGATGTTGTCGCGTGCCCGGCAGTTGCAACAGCAGGGGAGCGCGCTGGTGATCGGCGTGGTCGAGACCCATGGCCGCGTCGAAACCGCGGCGCTGCTGGAAGGGCTCACCGTGCAGCCGCGGCGGCGGGTGGAGTATCGCGGCCGGACCTTGGATGAGATGGATCTGGATGCGCTGTTGGCGCTGCGTCCACCGTTGGTGCTGGTCGACGAATTGGCCCATCGCAATGCGCCGGGGAGTCGCCACGAGCGCCGCTGGCAGGACGTGGAAGAACTGCTCGATGCCGGCATCGACGTTTACAGCACGGTCAACATTCAACACCTGGAAAGCCTCAACGATGTGGTCCATCGCATCACCGGCGTGCGTGTCAGCGAGACCGTGCCCGATGCGATGTTCGACCGTCTGCGCGATATCGTGCTGGTCGATCTGCCACCGCGCGAACTGATCGAGCGCTTGCAGCAAGGCAAGGTATATCTGCCCGAACAAGCGGGCCAGGCCTTGCAGGCGTTTTTCTCGCCCTCGAATCTGGCGGCGCTGCGCGAACTGGCGATGCAGACGGCAGCCGACCGCGTCGACAACGATCTGCGCGATGTGCAGGCCGCACAGGGGCGTCCCGGGGTCGCGCTGCGGCGGCGGGTGATGGTGGCGATCGATGGATGCGGTCAGTCCGATTATCTGGTGCGGGTAGCACGGCGTGTGGCCGAGCGCCGTGGCGCGCCGTGGACCGTGGTCACTGTGCAGACCCAGGCGCAGCCTGAGGAAGCCTGGCAATTGGAAATCGACCGTGCCTTCGCGTTGGCGCGTCGGCTCGGTGGCGATGCCGCGCTGTTGCGCGGCAGCAGCGTGGCCGATGCCTTGCTCGATCACGCCGCGCGCAATGGTGTGTCCAGTTTGTTGCTCGGTCGCACGCGCGAGCGACCGCTGGCGCGGATGATCAACCGGACGCTGACCCAGCAACTGCTGCAGCGCGGCGCGCACTACGAACTGGTGATCATCAGCTCGCCGGAGGCGCGTGCGCGCTCGCGGCGGCGCTGGCGCAGCCCCGGCCATTGGTTGTCGCGCGATGATCTTGCGTTCGCCACCGTGGCTTCCGCACTGGCGGTGGTGGTGGCATGGATTGCCGAGCGCTGGGTCGGTATCGATGATCTGTCGATGGTGTTCATCGTCGCGGTGGTGATGGTCGCGGCGAAGACGCGTATGGCGGCGGCGGTGCTGGCGGCACTGTTGAGTTTTTTCGGTTACAACTTTTTCTTCATCGAGCCGCGCTTCACCTTCCAAATCGGCACGCGTCAGGGCGTGGTCACGGTGTTGTTGTTCCTGGTCGCCGCGCTCGTCGCTGGACGGCTGGCCTCGCGCCTGCGCAGCCAGGTGCTGGCCTTGCGCGCGGCCAATGCGCAGACCACCGCATTGCAGCGGCTTGGCCGCGAATTGACCAGTGCCGCCGACCTCGGCCAGGTGCTGGATGCGGGACGTCGCGCGTTGGCCACCACGCTCGATGCGGAGGCCTGGGTGCGATTGCAGCCGCTGGAAGCCGCGCATGCCGGCGCCGATGACTATGCGCCGTCGATGGCGGCGGTGGATCGCAGTGCCGCCGACTGGGCGCAGCGCCACGGTCAGGCCACTGGACGCTTCACCGATACCCTGGCCGGTGCCAGTTGGTGGTTTTTGCCGGTGCGCCACGAGCGTGGCGCGATCGGTGTGGTCGGCCTGCGCTTTGCCGCCGGAGTGCACCGTCCTGGCCTGGAACAACAACGTCTGGCCGAGGCGATGGTCGAGGACATCGGCCAGGCGGCGCTGCGCACGCGCTTGGTCGCCGACTTGGAAAGCGCGCGCGTCAGCGGCGAGACCGAGCACCTGCGTTCGGCGTTGCTGTCGTCGGTGTCGCACGATCTACGCTCGCCGCTGGCCGCCATGATCGGCGCGGCCAGCAGCCTGTCCAGCTATGGTCAGGCGATGAGCGCCGAAGACCGCCGCAGCCTGCTGGACACCATCCAGATGGAAGGCGAGCGACTGGATCGCTACATCCAGAATCTGCTGGACATGACCCGGCTCGGCCACAACGGGCTGACCTTGAACCGCGACTGGATCGGCGTGGACGAACTGATCGGCTCGGCGGCGCGGCGTCTGCAGCGCTACCAGCCACAGGTGCTGTTGGACATCGTCCTGGCGGCGGACCTGCCCACGCTCTGGGTGCATCCGGCATTGGTCGAACAGGCGGTCTTCAACGTGCTGGAGAACGCGGCCAAGTTCTCGCCCCCGGAGACGGCGATCCGAGTCGCGGCGATGATGGTGGAAGGACGCTTGCGGATCGACATCGCCGACCGTGGCCCGGGCATCCCCGAGGACGAACGCGCGCGTATTTTCGATATGTTCTACAGTGTCGAACGCGGCGACCGTGGTCGCCACGGCACCGGCCTGGGGCTGACCATCTGCCAGGGCATGATCGGTGCCCACGGCGGCAGCGTCGAAGCGTTGCCCGGTCCGGATGGTCGCGGCACCACGATTCGCATTACCCTTCCATTGATCGAACCCGTTGCCCCTCCGCGCCGCCCAGATGCCGACTGAGTCCCACGCCGATCCGATTCCGCCGCCGCGTATTCTGGTGATTGACGACGAGCCGCAGATTCGTCGCTTCCTTGACATCAGCCTGCGCGCGCAGGGCTACCGCGTGCAGCAGGCGGCCACCGGTGCCGAAGGCTTGGCGCAACTGGCCGCGCATGGTGCCGAATTGGTGGTGCTGGATGTTGGCCTGCCCGATCAGGACGGACACAGCGTGCTGCGCGAACTGCGGCAATGGTCGTCGGTACCGGTGATCATGCTGACGGTGCGTGCCGGGGAGACGGAAAAAGTGCAGGCGCTGGATGCCGGTGCCAACGACTATGTGACTAAGCCGTTTGGCGTACAGGAATTGATGGCGCGCATCCGCGTGTTGTTGCGGATGCAGCCGACGGCGGGCGAGGCCGAGCCGGTGTTCGACGACGGCCATCTGCACATCCATCTGGGGCTGCGCGAGGTCCGCCTGGAGGGCGAACCGCTGCCGCTCAGCCGCAAGGAGTACGCGCTATTGGCGCTGCTGCTGCGCCACAGCGGTCGGGTGGTGACGCAGCCACAGTTATTACGCGAATTGTGGGGCCCCACGCACCAGGACGACACCCATTACCTGCGCATTCTGGTCGGCAAGTTGCGGCAGAAACTCGGCGACAGTGCGGTGGCACCACGCTACATCGCCACCGAGCCCGGCGTGGGACTGCGTTTCATCGGGATGTCGTGCAGCGCATAGCGTTGCCTTTGCCCGGATACATCCGCAGCAGCGTTTTAGAGTGGCCGACAACACAACTGCGTCGCCGCCACACGGGTGCTGCCAGTGTTTGGAATTCGCACTAACCCACGCGCACGGCGGCTCCTGCGCGCTGTCCGCGCCCAATCGATAGCGATGCGCGAGGCTTTGTTATCCACTCTTAGTCGCCAGGTGGTGTGGAAGTAAGCTGTACTGCGCACAGATATTTATCGCTGCCTCGCACACCGCTCAAACATTGCATTGCATTGCATTGCATCGCATCAGCGATCCGGCAACACCTTCCCTGGGTTGAGAATGCCGTCGGGGTCCAGGGCGCGCTTGATCGCACGCATCGCATCCAGGGTCGCCGTGTCGAAAGCCTGGGTCATGTAGTCGCGCTTAGCAACGCCGATGCCGTGCTCGCCTGAGAGCGTACCTTCCAGAGCCAGCACCAGCCCAAACAGGCGTGGCAGCGCGGCCTGCGCGCGGGCGCTTTCGTCGGTGTCGTCGGGTGCGTACATGATGTTGACGTGCAAGTTGCCGTTGCCGGCATGGCCGAAGGCGACGATCGGCAGTGCGAATTCCGCTGCCAACGCCTCCACGCCGGCGACCAGATCGGGAATGCGCGATACCGGCACCACCACGTCTTCGTTGATCTTGCCCGCACGGATTGTGCGCAGTGCTGGGGAGAGGGCGCGTCGCGCCGCCCACAGCCGGTCGCGTGCGCTGCCGTCGGCGGCCACATCCAGTGCCATCATGCCATCGCCCTCGGCGGCAGCGGCCAGCGCCTGCAATGCGTAGGGCAGGGTGTCGTGGTCGCCGTCGGCCTCGATCAGCAACATCGCGCCGGCCTCGGGCACGTCGCTGCCGTTCTGACGTAATAGGGCGATGGCGCTGCGGTCCATGAATTCCAGCATCGTCGGTGTGCTCGGCTGCGCCATCAGCCGCGACACGCCCGCCGCCGCGCTGGTGGCGTCGCGGTATAGGACGCGCAGGCCGGCCTGCGCCAATGGCCGTGGCGAGAGTTTCAGGGTCGCTTCCACGATCAGCGCCAGCGTGCCTTCGCTGCCAACCAGTAAGTGGGTCAGGTCGTAGCCGGTGGCATCCTTTGTGTATGCGCCGCCGCAGCGGATCAATTCGCCGCTGCCGGTGACGGCGACCAGGCCGAGCACGTTGTCGCGGGTGGCGCCGTATTTCACCGCGCGTGGTCCGCCGGCGTTGGTCGAGAGATTGCCACCGACGCTGCAGATCTCCGCACTGGAAGGGTCCGGTGGCCAGAACAGGCCGTGCGGTGCGAGCGCTTGTTGCAGGTCGCCGTTGAGCACGCCGGGTTCGACCACTGCGCAGCGGTCCTGCGGACGCAACTGCACGATGTGGTTCATGCGCGCGAACGACAGCACTACGCCGCCGGCGAACGGCACCGCCGCGCCAGCGGTGCCGGTGCCGGCCCCGCGTGCCACCAGCGGCACGCGATGGGCGCGACAGGCGCGCACGATCGCCTGAACCTGTGCGCGGGTCTGCGGCAGCGCGACCGCGTCGGCCAGCGCCCAGCGCCGCGAATCGTCCTCGCCGTAGTTGCGGCGACTGGTGGCGTCGGTGCGCCAGCCTTCGTCACCGAGCAGGGCGGCGAGCGTATCGGTCAAGGTGGCAGGCAGTGACGTGGTCATGGCAGTGACGGCGCAGAAGAGGAGCGGGGCGGCGGCAGTCGTTTCCAGGCGAGGATTGCCAGCCTCAGGGGCTGCCACACTCGGCGCTGTGCTGGCACAAGCGCGGCGGTCTTGAGCGCCAACGGAACCGCCGTGTGCGGGAAGAGGCCGAGCATGTCAGACATCGTCGGCGCGGAAGGCGTCGCGCAGCCAGGTCAGCCGTGGCGGCTCGCCCTCGGCCTCGACCACGTCGAAGCGGCACGGCCATGTCGCGTACTGCGGATGTGCGGCGAGGAATAACTGCGCAGCCAATAACAAGCGGCGGCGTTTACGCAGATCGACCGAGGCCGCGCCGCCGCCGAACGCGGCGTTGCGTCGGTAACGCACTTCGACGAACACCAGGCCCTGTTCCTGCTGCATCACCAAGTCCAACTCGCCGCCACGGAAGGCCACGTTCGCCGCGACCAGGCGCAAGCCGGCACGTTGCAGTTCGGCCCGTGCCGCCGCTTCTACCGCCTTACCGCGCTGGCGCCGATCAGGTTCCATCAGGTAGCGGAGTGGCCTGTCCACCGCTGAAGGTGGACCAGGCCGGGGTACGCAGGATGTTGCCGAGACCGTCCAGATGCAGCACGCCCGTGGCGCCGCGCAAGCTGCTTTCCTTGCCGGTTGCGAGTTTTTCCAGATAGGCGGTGATCTGCCAGGCGTCGTAGCCGAACGCGAACAGGCGCTGGCCCGGGCCGCGTGCGGTCGGCAGCATGTCAGCGACGCTGGTCGCCGCCGGCAGGCCGCCGATGCCGCGCACGTTCCACAGCTCGCTCGGATAGGCGATGCCGTCCAGTACCAGATCGTCCTCGGGTTTGCCGGTACCCAGCACCAGCTGCGAGGTCGCCACCCGGGTCTTGCCAGCGAACCCGGCCAGCGCCAGTTGTGGCGTCAGCGCGCGTGCGGTGTTGCCCTTCACCGCAAGGAAAACCGCGTCGGCGGCGACCGCATTGCGTAGCTGTGGGCCGATATCGCCGGGCGTTTCGGCCACGCTGACGCTGCCGGCGATCTTGCCGCCGCGTTCGCTGAAACGTTCGCGGAACGCGGCCGCCGCGCGGCGACCGTTGTCGTCATTGCTGCCGATCACCAGCGCATTACGACGCTCGTGGGCCAGCAGGTATTCGGCGGCGGCGATGCCGTCGTCTTCCGGCGCCAGCGAGAAGCCGGCGCTGCCACTGGGCGGGGCGCTGCTGCCGCGATTCAGCGCCAGCACCGGCACGGGCAGTGCGCCGCGTCCGAAGAGTGCGGTCACTTCGTCGCGGCCGAGCGGACCGACCACGAAATCGGCGCCGCTGTTGACCGCCTTCTGGTAGGCGGCCAGTGCGCCGGCCGGGGTGCCGGTGGTGTCGATGAAGTCGATTGGTGGCCGTCGCCGGCTCTCGCCGTAGTAGCCGGCGAGCAGCCCGTCGCGCACCGGTGCGGCGGCGATGGCCAGGTTGCCGCTCAGCGGCAGCAACACCGCCAATTTGGCCGGTGGGCGGTAGCCATCGCGTTCGGCCGGTGGCCGCTTGCTGGTGTCCACGCCCCATTGCGCGGCTTGGTTGCGATCGTTGCCGCTCGCACTGGTGGCCTGCGCTGGGGTCTGCTGCGCCGCGTTCCGTGCCTTCGCTGCTGCTTGGTTCGCAGAGGCGCTCGGCGTCACGCTGGTGGTGGCGCAGCCGGCGAACAACAGCGCCAGCAACGACAGGGCGGGAATCCTCGCGAATCGCTTGTTCATTTCTGGTCCATTCGGCTGGGCACGCCGGGCGTGCCGGGGAAAACCGCTACGATTCTACCCTTGACCACGGAACACCGTAGATGAGCGATCAATCCGGAACCCTGCATGTCGTCGCCACGCCGATCGGTAACCTTGCCGACCTGACGCCGCGTGCGCAGGAGGTACTTCGGTCGGTGGCGGCGATCTGTGCCGAGGACACACGCCGCAGCGGGCAGTTACTGGCGCATTTCGGCATCGAACGGCCGTTGCTCGCGCTGCATGAACATAACGAGGAGGCGCTGGCGCAGCGCATTGTCGCGCGCTTGCGCGGCGGCGAGTCGCTGGCTCTGGTCAGCGACGCCGGCACCCCGCTAGTCAGCGACCCCGGTTATCGGCTGGTGCGTGCCGCGCGCGTGGCCGGTGTGCGGGTCAGCCCGGTTCCCGGTGCCTGCGCGGCGATTGCCGCGCTCAGCGTGGCGGGATTGCCCAGTGATCGCTTCGCGTTCGAGGGGTTTTTGCCGGCCAAGGCCGCCGCCCGCCGCGAGCGTCTGGCGCGGCTGGCCGGCGAGGCGCGCACCCTGGTGTTCTACGAGTCTTCGCACCGCATTGCCGAGTCCCTGGCTGACTGCCGCGCCGCGTTCGGTGACGCCCGTCCAGCGGTGATGGCGCGCGAGTTGACCAAGCTGTTCGAGACCGTGCTCGACGGTACCCTGGCCGACCTGCACGCACGAGTGGAGGCCGACGACAACCAGCGCAAGGGCGAGTTCGTGTTGATCGTGCAGGGCGCTGGCGACGATGCCGACGCGCAACTGGCCGAAGGCCGCCGCGTCTACGCCAAGCTCAGCGAACACCTGCCGCCCTCCACCGCCGCCAAGCTGGCCGCCGAACTCACCGGCGCGGCGCGCAAGGCGTTGTATGGCGGATGAGGTGGGCCTGCCAGTGCGCAGGGTTGTCCATATATGCGCAAGAGGCGCATCGTGTTTGCCGACATGCGACAATACGCACGGCGGAGTCGGCCAGACAGTCGCGTCATTCCAGCGCATTTCGGTGCGGTGGGGTGCCGAGGAAAGTCCGGGCTCCACAGGGCAAGGTGCCAGGTAACGCCTGGGCGGCGCGAGCCGACGGAAAGTGCAACAGAAAGATACCGCCTACGTCCCTCGCCACCCCGCTGCCGCTGCTGGAGTGTATTGGCGATGCGCCGCATCGGCCAAGCGCGTTCGGCGACGGCAGCGGGGTGGCGAGGGGCCGGTAAGGGTGAAATGGTGCGGTAAGAGCGCACCGCGAGTCCGGTAACGGACCGGCACGGCAAACCCCACCTGGAGCAAGACCAAATAGGGACCTCATGGCGCGGCCCGCGTCGGGTCCGGGTAGGTTGCTCGAGCGTATCGGTGACGGTGCGCCTAGAAGAATGACTGTCCACGACAGAACCCGGCTTATCGGCCGGCTCCGCCACTTCCTCTCTTTTATCTGAGTCGCCGTCCCGGCCGCATGCCGCTCTCGGGCGTGGCGGCTTTTCGGATCGCCGGCTCATGCCTGCTGGGCGTGGTTGTTCTTTCCCGTCCGTCCTGCGAAATCTCCTGTCCAGCCCGAACCGACGCGCGTGGTTGCCAGCCGTTGGCGCGACCAGGGCGTTCACGCAGATGACGTGACCCTGGCTGTGTTCGCCCTAGAGGCGCATGCGCCACGCGAGTTGCTGCCGTCCCCTGGAGTGCGTGAACCATCAGGCCCATGCGGTCGAGTGCGCGGCCTTTGCGCAGTACGGCAGGAGTGGGCGATCCGCGATGACAGTTCTTCGTGGCGGTCTTAACGCGGCGTGCACAATGCTTTAACGCCACGTACACAGGGCTGAATTTTCGTTCAATATTAAAATTTCATCAGAAACAGTAACTTGTGGATAAGCCTTGAACAATTCTCTAAAGAGTGGCGCAAATCATTGATCCCGCAGGTGATTTGTTGTTCTGGAAGTTGTTGACAACCGGTCGCGCGCTGCTAAGGTGGGGACTTGGGGGGAAACCGGGTTTTTTGTGGTTTTTCATGGTTCAATGACCGCTCCAAGCGGAATCAAAAAGAAGAAGGTATAGGCGCTGTGTTTCAGGGCGAGACCGCGATCACTGTTGACGACAAGGGGCGTATGGCGGTTCCCACCGCATACCGCGACCTTGTTGCGCGCATGAGCGGCAATCGGCTGGTGCTGACCTACAACCCCTTCGAGGCCGGATGCCTGTGGCTGTATGCGGAAAAGGAGTGGGAGCGGGTCCGTGACGAGGTCATGGCCAAGCCCAATACCCAGCGCGTGGTGCGGGTCCTGCAGCAAAAGCTGGTGGGTTCATCCGCGGCGCTTGAGCTGGATGCCAATGCCCGTATCACCGTTCCGCCGAGCCATCGCGCTGCGGTGGGCATTGAAAAGCGCGCCGTGCTGTTGGGCATGGGCGATAAGTTCGAATTGTGGAGCGAGCAGGCTCATCGCGCATTGATCCATCAGACCTTGTCTGACGAGGATCTGGGCGATGGATTGCTCGATCTGAAGTTGTGAGTCGGGGTGTCCGGGTGCGCGGACAGGCGCAGGCCGGTCACCTCGCGGTGTCGCAATCATCGGCAGCGCATGTGCCGGTGTTGTTCGCGCAGGTCATGGACGGGCTGCAGGTGATCGAAAACGGAATCTATCTGGATGGCACGTTCGGGCGTGGAGGACACGCGCGCGGAGTGCTGCACAAACTCGGCCCAGGAGGCCGGCTGCTGGTGATGGACAAGGATCCCGAGGCGATTGCCGAAGCCGAACATGCGTTCGGCGACGACGCTCGCGTGTCCATCCGTCGCGGCAGTTTCGCCGAGTTGGGGCATTGGGATGTGGCAGCCGACCTGGACGGGGTGCTGTTCGACCTGGGTGTGTCCTCGCCGCAGTTGGATGTGGCCGAGCGCGGTTTCTCGTTCGGCAAGGACGGTCCGCTGGATATGCGCATGGATCCGCACGCGGGCGAGAGCGCGGCGCAGTGGCTGGCGCGCGCCGACGAGCGCGAGATCGCCGATGTGCTGTGGAATTACGGTGAGGAGCGGCAGAGCCGGCGCATCGCCCGTGCCATCGTCGCGCGTCGTGTCGAGCTGCCGTTGACCCGCACCGCGCAATTGGCCGAGTTGATCGCCACAGTGATGCCGCGTGGCGATAGCAAGACGCATCCTGCCACGCGCAGCTTCCAGGCGATCCGCATCCACATCAATCGCGAATTGGCCGATCTGGAGAGCGGGCTGGACGCGGCGCTGGCCAGGCTCAAGCCGGGCGGGCGTCTGGCCGTGATCAGCTTCCATTCGCTGGAAGACCGCATCGTCAAACACTTCATGCAGCGTCACGCCAAGGCGCCGCCGAGCAACCGGCGTCTGCCCGAGGCGCAGGCGTTTGTGCCAGTCCTGCGTTTGCACGGCGGCGCGATCAAGGCCGATGCCGATGAACTTGCTGGCAACCCGCGTGCGCGTAGCGCCGTGCTGCGGGTGGCGGAGAAACTGGCGCAGTTCGAGGCGCATGTCCCGGCGTCGCTGCACCGGAGTGGTACATGAGCCGCCTGCTGCTGATCGTGCTGCTGAGCTGCACCATCGCCTCGGCGATTGGGGTGGTGTACATGCGCCATCGGCATCGCCAATTGTTCGTCGAACTGGCGCAGTTGGAGCACGCCCGCGACGATTTGAATATCGAGTTCGGCCGGTTGCAGCTTGAGCAGGCGACCTGGGCCGAGAGCAACCGTGTCGATCAGCTCGCGCGTGAGCGCTTGGGGATGAAGTTCCCCGAAACCGGCGACATCGTGGTGGTGCGCCCATGAGCAAGGCCGGCCGCAACCGTTCCCGCAGCAACTTCAACCTGCGCGGCCGTCTGGCGCTGGTCGGTGCTGCGCTGGGGTTGTGCTCGATGACGCTGATCGGTCGTGCCGCTTATGTGCAGTTGATCAATACCGATTTCTATCAACGTCAGGGCGAGGCGCGGTTTTTGCGCGACCTGCCGATTGCGACTTCACGCGGCATGATCACCGACCGCAATGGCGAACCGCTGGCGGTGTCCACGCCGGTGGAATCGATTTGGGTCAATCCGCAGGAACTGCTACGTAATCCCGACCGCATCCCGCAGCTGGCACAGGCGTTGGAGCTGCCCGTCGATGAGTTGACCGTCAAGCTGTCGCAGAAGGTGGACAAGGAGTTCATCTACATCAAGCGTCGGATCAACCCGGACAAAGCGCATGCGGTGATTGCGTTGGGCATTCCGGGTGTGTTTTCGCAGCGCGAGTTCCGCCGCTTCTACCCGCAGGGCGAAGCGATGGCGCACGTGCTGGGCTTCACCAACATCGATGATCGCGGCCAGGAGGGGCTGGAGCTGGCCTTCGATGAGTGGTTGCGTGGTAAGCCCGGTGCCAAGCGCGTGATTCGTGACCGCAAGGGCGCGATCGTGGAGAGCATCGATCTGGTCAAGCCGGCGCAACCTGGCAAGGACCTGACCCTCAGCATCGACCGCCGTATCCAGTTCCTGGCGTACAAGGAATTGCGTAAAGCGCTGGTGGAAAACAAGGCGGCCGGTGGCTCCATCGTGATCATGGATGTGGTCACGGGCGAGATCCTGGCCATGGTCAATCTGCCGACCTACAACCCGAATGCCGTTACCGGCGTCAATCCGGACGCGCGTCGCAACCGTGCGCTCACCGATATCGTCGAGCCGGGCTCGACAATGAAGCCGCTGACCATCTCCACCGCGCTCAAGGCCGGTGTGGTCACCAAGGACACCTTGATCGACACCAACCCGGGCTACATGGCGGTCGGTCGCTTCACCATCAAAGACGTACCGCACAACAACGGCGTGTTGACCGTGACCGGCGTGATTACCCGCAGTTCCAACATCGGCGCGGCGAAGATTGCAGCCAAGCTGCCGGACCAGACCTTCTACGATCAGATTCACAGCTACGGATACGGCAGTGCACCGCACAGCGGTTTCCCTGGCGAATCGGCCGGTGTGTTGCCGTCGCCAGCGCGCTGGAGTGGTTCGTCCAAGACCACGATGGCGTATGGCTACGGCCTGTCGGTGACGCCGTTGCAGATTGCACGCGCCTATTGCGCGCTCGGCAACGGCGGCAGGTTGGTGACGCCGACCTTCGTCAAGGGCCAGCACGAGGAAACCAAGCAAGTGCTGGACCCGGCCATCGCCAAGGAAGTGGTGGCGATGATGGAGACGGTGGTGACTCAGGGCGGCGCCAAAGGTGCGGCGATTCTGGGCTATCACGTTGCCGGCAAGACCGGCACCGCACGCAAGACCGGCCCAGGTGGCTACGAGCGCGGTCACTACAACGCACTGTTCGCGGGCCTGGTGCCGGCGAGCCATCCGCGCTTTGCGACGGTCATCGTGATCAACGATCCACAGGGCACCAAGTACTACGGCGGTCTGGTGTCGGCGCCGGTGTTCCATAACGTGATGGAAGGTGCGCTGCGGCTGATGGACGTGCCGCCGGACGACATTCAATCGTGGCTGGCGGCGCAGGCCGCCGGCAAGAGTGGGCATGCGCCGCCGCCGGTGCCGACCGAGCCAGACCCGGCCACGGTGCCGGACGCCGCCGCCGAGGTCGATGCCGCACTGCCGAGTGTGCGTGCCACCGCGCCGACGTCGGCCGCGCTACCGACGCCGTTGCAGGAGACGCACCAGTGACCCGCACGCTGGCTTTGTCGCAATTGCTGCCGGACGTGGCGCTGCCGCGCGAGGTGCAGGTGTCCGGGCTGGTGATGGATAGTCGTGCGGTGCGTCCAGGCGATGTCTTTGTGGCGATTGCCGGTTTCGGCGCGCACGGGTTGAGTTTTGTGGAGCAGGCGCGCGCCAATGGCGCCGTGGCGATTCTGTTCGAGCCACCGGCTCCGGCTGATCTGGCGGTGCCGGCAGATGCCATCGCGGTGCCGGGCTTGCGCGCGCGCATGGGCGCGATGGCCGATCAACTGCACGGCTATCCGTCGCAGGCGATGACCATGGTCGGCGTCACCGGCACCAACGGTAAGACCTCAACCGTGCAACTGCTGACGCAGGCCTGGGATTTGCTGGGCACCTGCAGTGGCAGCATCGGCACGCTCGGTGCTGGCCTGTACGGACGCGTGTTGCCGACCGGCTTCACGACCCCGTTGGTGCTGCCGTTGCACGCGCTGCTGGCGCAGTTGCGCGATGCCGGTGCGCAAGCGGTGGCGATGGAAGTCAGTTCGCACGCGCTGGATCAAGGTCGCGTGGACGCGGTGCATTTCGACGTGGCGGTGTTCACCAACCTCACCCGCGACCATCTCGATTACCACGGCGACATGGCCGCTTATGGGGCGGCCAAGGCGCGCTTGTTCGCCATGCCGGGGTTGAAGGCGGCGGTCGTGAACCTGGACGATGCGTTTGGTCGCGAACTGCTGCATGCGCTGGATCCGGCGTTGCGGCGCATTGGCGTCAGTGCGCGTGGTCGCGATGATGCGATGGTGCGCGCCGAGGCGCTGCAATTGGATGCGCGCGGCATCGGTTTCGAGCTGATCGTCGGCACGCAGCGACATGCGCTGCAATCCCCCTTGCTGGGCCGTTTCAACGTGGACAACCTGCTGGCCGTGGCCGGCGTGCTGTACGCGCTGGACGTGCCACCGATCAGCATTGCCGGCACGCTGGCGCAATTGCAGCCGATCCGTGGGCGCATGAACCGTCTCGGCGGTCGCGACGCGCAACCGCTGGTGGTCGTGGATTACGCGCATACGCCCGACGCGCTGGAACAGGCACTGCAAAGCTTGCGAGATCATGCCAAAGGGCGGTTGTTGTGCGTGTTCGGCTGCGGTGGCGAACGCGATGCGGGCAAACGTCCGCAGATGGCGGCGATCGCGCAGCGTCTGGCCGATGATGTGTTCGTCACCGACGACAATCCGCGTGGCGAGGATGGCGAGCGCATCGTTGCCGATATTTTGGCCGGTTTCGACAGCATGGCGATGGTGCAGGTACAGCGCGAGCGTGCGCAGGCGATTGCCGCGGCGATCGCCATGGCTGGTGCCGAAGACATCGTGCTGATTGCTGGCAAGGGCCATGAGCCGTATCAGGAGATCGTTGGGATCAAACATCCCTTTGACGATGCCGAGGTTGCCGCCCAGGCCCTACGCAGACGCGTGGCGGAGGTGGTTCGATGAAGCGCTTGCCGTTGTCGATGATTGCGCACTGGGCCGGCGCCGACCTGCATGGCGATGACGTGGCAATCGATGCGATCAGCCAAGATACCCGTCGTCTGGCTGCCGGCAGCTTGTACGTGGCGCTGCGCGGGGAGCGTTTCGATGGACACAGCTTTGCCGCCGATGCCGCCATGCGCGGTGCCAGCGCGCTGCTGGTCGAGCGGCGGCTGCCGCACATCGAACTGCCGCAAATCGTCGCTGCCGACACGCAATTGGCCTTGGCGCGGATCGCGGCGGGCATGCAGCGCGGTCGCGCCACGCGGGTGGCCGCGATCACCGGCAGCAACGGCAAGACCAGCGTCAAGGCGTTGTTGCTGGCGATCCTGCAGCACGCCTGCCGGCTCGATGGCGGCAGCGTCTACGCCAATCCAGGTAATCACAATAACGAAATCGGCCTGCCGCTGGCGGTGATCGCCGCGCCAGACGAAGCTGATTACGCAGTCTATGAGATGGGTGCCGGTAAACCGGGCGATATTGCCTATCTGACCGACATCGCGCCGCCGCACGTGTCGCTGGTCAATAACATTGCGCCTGCACATCTGGAGCGCATGGGCAGCTTACTCGGTGTGGCGCAGACCAAGGGCGCGATCTACACCGCATTGCCGGCCGATGGGACGGCGGTGATCAACATCGACGATGCCTTCGGTCTGTGGTTCGAGCAACAGCTATCGGCCACCTCGCGGCCGCGCGTGTTGCGCTTTGGCTTGCAGCACGGTGCGCAAGTCACCGCCACGCGCATACGCATGGCCGCAGACCGGACTCAGTTCGTGCTGCTGACGCCGCAGGGCGAGGCCGAGGCCACGCTGCCGCTAGCGGGACGGCATAACTTGCTCAACGCACTGGCTGCGGCGGCGCTGGCACTGGCGTTGGACGTGGCGCCAGCACGGATCGCCGCTGGTCTGGCGCAAGTGCAGCCGGTACCCGGCCGGCAGATTTCGCACACCTTGCCCAGTGGCGTGGTGCTGATCGACGACAGCTACAACGCCAATCCCGGTTCGCTGGCGGCGGCGATTGACGCGCTGGCAGCGGTTGGCGGCGAGCGCTGGTTGGTGTTGGGCGACATGCGCGAACTCGGCGCCGGCGCCGAAGCGCTGCATGCCAGCGGCGGTTCCCGCGCACGCGCTGCTGGTCTGACCCGGCTGTACACCTTGGGGCCGCTCAGTGCGCATGCCGCGCAGGCGTTCGGCGAGAACGCTCGGGTGTTCGACAGTCATGCGGCGCTGGTCGAGGCATTGCAGCGGGATCTGGCGGCAGTGGTCGCCATCGGCACCGGTGAATTGGGGGCCGCGACCGACGCAGCGCCACATCAAGAGCAGGAAACAGAATCGATGTACGAGAACACCGGCGCGCCGACCGTTGGCGCGCTTCCACTGGTCCCGGGTCCCGGGTCCCGGATCCCGACGCTGCTCGTCAAAGGCTCCCGTGGCAGTGCCATGGATAAAGTCGTGAGCGCGTTGCTTGGTCACGCAGAGGAGGCGCCGCATGCTGCTTGAACTGGCGCGTTGGCTGCGACAACTCGATAGCATTTTCGGGTTGTTCGGTTATCTCACTTTCCGCGGCATTCTCGCGGCGCTGACCTCGCTGTTCCTATCGCTGTGGCTGGGACCGGCGGTGATCCGCAAGTTGGCGCAGTTCAAGGGCGGTCAGCCGATCCGCCAGGACGGCCCGCAAAGCCATTTCTCCAAGGCCGGCACGCCGACCATGGGCGGTTCGCTCATTCTGCTGACGGTGTTGCTGTCGGTGCTGTTATGGGGTGATCTGCGCAATCGCTACGTGTGGCTGGTGTTGGCGGTGATGCTGTGCTTCGGCGTGATCGGTTGGTACGACGATTGGATCAAGATCGTGCGCCGCGACCCGAACGGGTTGAAGTCGCGCTGGAAATACCTGTTGCAGTCGATCTTCGGTCTTGCCGCGGGTCTGTTCCTGTACTACACCGCCGACGTGCCGGCGGCGATCACTTTCTACATCCCGATGTTCAAGTCGATCGCGCTGCCGCTGGCGGGGATCAGCTTCGTCACCATCGCCTATTTGTGGATCGTCGGTTTTTCCAATGCGGTCAATCTCACCGACGGCCTGGATGGGTTGGCGATCATGCCCACGGTGTTCGTGGCTTGCGCATTGGGTGTGTTCGCGTATGCCTCGGGCAATGTGGTGTTCTCCGATTATTTGAAGATTCCCACCATTCCCGGTGCCGGCGAGCTCATCATTATCTGCGCGGCGATTGCTGGCGCGGGCCTGGGCTTTTTGTGGTTCAACACCTATCCGGCGATGGTGTTCATGGGCGATATCGGCGCGCTGGCGCTGGGCGCCGTGCTGGGCACCATCGCGGTGATCGTGCGTCAGGAATTGGTGCTGGTGATCATGGGCGGTGTATTCGTCATCGAGACGCTGTCGGTGATGATCCAGGTGGCCTCATTCAAGCTCACCGGCAAGCGCGTGTTCCGCATGGCGCCGATCCATCATCACTTTGAGTTGAAAGGTTGGCCGGAACCACGGGTGATCGTGCGCTTCTGGATCATCTCGGTGGTGCTGGTATTGATTGGTCTGGCGACGTTGAAGGTACGCTGATGAACGACACCGCACGTCAGGCGACAAGATTGGAGGCCATCGGCGGACGCTACGATGCGTGGCTGCTCGGTGCCGCCGTGACGCTGGCGTCGCTCGGCATCGTCATGGTCGGCTCCAGTTCGATCGAGTTGACCACCAGCCCGTTCTACTACTTGAACCGGCATCTGCTGTTCCTCGCCGGTGGTGTTGGCCTGGCCATCTGGGCCATGCGCACCGAGTTGAAGTACATCGAGCACTACAACCAGTTGCTGCTGCTTGCCTGTTTCGGTTTATTGATGGTGGTGTTCGTGCCCGGGCTTGGTAGCACGGTCAATGGCGCGCGGCGCTGGATCAATTTGGGTATCTCGCGCTTTCAGACGGTGGAAGCGGTCAAAGTGCTGTACATCGTGTGGCTGTCCAGCTATTTGGTGCGTTTCCGCGACGAGGTCAATGCCACCTGGCCGGCGATGCTCAAACCCTTGGGCGTGGCGGTGGCGCTGGTCGCGCTGCTGCTGCTGCAGCCGGACTTCGGTTCGTCCACGCTGTTGCTGGCCATTACCGCTGGCATGCTGGTGCTCGGTGGGGTCAACTTGCCGCGCATGTCGATGCCGATTGTGATCGGGTTGCCGGTGTTCGCCTTCATCGCCATCCTCGAACCGTACCGCCTGCGCCGCATTACCTCGTTCTTGGATCCGTGGGCCGACCAGCTCGGCTCTGGTTATCAGTTGTCCAATGCGCTGATGGCGGTGGGACGTGGCGAATGGTTCGGGGTCGGCCTCGGTGCTTCGGTGCAGAAGCTCAACTATTTGCCGGAAGCCAATACCGACTTCATTTTCTCGGTGATCGCCGAGGAGTTGGGGTTCGTCGGTGTGTGCCTGATCGTGGCGCTGTATGCGTTGCTGGTCGGTCGTGCGTTCTGGTTGGGAATGCGCTGTGTGGAGATGAAGCGTCACTTCTCCGGCTACATCGCGTTTGGCATTGGTTTGTGGATCAGCCTGCAGAGCTTCGTTTCGGTCGGGGTCAACCTGGGCATTCTGCCGACCAAGGGGCTGACCTTGCCGCTGATCTCCGCTGGTGGTTCCAGTGTGTTGATGACCAGCCTGGCGATGGGGTTGTTATTGCGCGTGTCCTACGAACTGAACCGTGCTGAGCGTCAGGTCGCGCTGGTACGTGGCGATGCGGCCGCTCCGGTCAAGCAGACTGTGGACAATGCGGCGGACCTGCATGCCGCGCGCGAGGCCAGCGCGCATGCGGTTGCTGCGGCGATTCAGTCCGGTGTGCCGGGGCGCGGTACCAGCCGGATGCAGCCGCGTGTCGAACCGACCTTCGGGAGGTTGGGATGAGCACGCCCGTGTCCGCATCCACGCGTGCAGCGTCGGCCCCGGTGATGATCCTCGCTGGTGGGACCGGCGGGCATATTTTCCCGGCACTGGCCGTGGCCAAGGTGCTGCGTGCGCGTGGCGTGCCGGTGGTGTGGTTGGGCGCGGCTGGACGCATGGAAACGCGGCTGGTGCCACAACATGGGATCGAACTGGACACCATCGAAATCGCCGGCCTGCGCGGCAAAGGTGCCCTGGCCCTGCTGGGCGCGCCGGTGCGGGTGTTGCGTGCGATCCGTGCCGCTGGTGGCGTGCTGCGCCGACGCGCGCCGTGTGCGGTGATCAGTTTCGGCGGTTTCGCCGCTGGCCCGGGTGGTCTAGCTGCGCGTCTGCAGAGGCGGCCACTGTTGGTCCATGAGCAGAACCGTGCCCCTGGCCTGACCAACAAGGTTTTGGCGCGAGTCGCGCGGCGTGTGCTGACCGGTTTCCCAGGTAGCTTCATCAGCCGTGAGGAAGCGGTGGGCAACCCGGTGCGTGCCGAGATTGCCGCGCTGCCCGTGCCGTCGCAGCGCCTGGCCGCGCGCGACGGTGCGCCGCGCTTGTTGGTGCTCGGTGGCAGTCAGGGCGCGCGCGTTCTCAATCAAGCATTGCCGCAGGCGCTGGCTGCGCTGGGGATGCGTGTGGATGTGCGCCATCAATGCGGCGAGGCACTGCGCGAGGAAGCCACGCAGGCGTATGCCGCAGCCGGTGTCGACGCCACTGTTGAGGCTTTCATCGGTGACATGGCGGCGGCCTATGTCTGGGCCGATCTGGTGGTGTGTCGTGCCGGCGCCTCGACCCTGGCCGAAGTCTGCGCGGTGGGAGTCGGCAGCGTGCTGGTGCCGTTCGCCGCCGCGGTCGACGACCACCAAACCCGCAACGCGCAATACCTGGCCGAGCGTGGCGCCGCCGTGCTGTTGAAGCAGGACGACGCCTTGGCCGGCCATCTACAGCGCGTGCTGGGTGAACTGTTGGTGCAGCCTGCGCAGCGCCTGGCCATGGCTGAAGCAGCGCGCCGCCTGGCCAAGCCGGATGCGGCCGAGCGCATCGCGGACATCGTGCTGGAAGAAGCCGGTAGAGCCGGGACGCGGCACCCGGGACCGGGGACGTTGGAAGAGCACACGCAAGAACAAGAACAAGAGCAAAAAAAGATGCACGTAGATGATTTCGGTGGCCAGGCGCGTTGCGCGGCCCCTTCGCTTTCCCCAGGCTCTCAGTCCCGTGTCCCCGGTTCCGGCGCAACAGGAGCCCGTGCATGATTCGTCGGCTTCACGACACCGGTGATCTGATGCGCGCGTTTCCACGCGTGCATTTCGTCGGCATTGGCGGTACCGGCATGAGTGGCATCGCCGAGGTCATGCTGACCTTGGGTTATGAAGTCTCCGGTTCGGACAATGCCGACAATGCCGCGACCCGTCGCCTGGTCAAACTCGGCGCACGCGTGCTGCGTGGGCATTGTGCGGCCAATGTCCTCGGCACCGATTGCGTGGTGGTGTCCAGTGCGATTCGCGAGGACAACCCCGAATTGATGGAAGCGCGCAGTCAGCGCATTCCGATCATGCCGCGCGCGGCCATGCTGGCCGAATTGATGCGCTTCCGTCGCGGCATCGCGGTAGCCGGTACGCACGGCAAGACCACCACCACCAGCTTGACCGCAGCAGTGCTCAGCGAAGGCGGAATGGATCCGACGTTCGTGATCGGCGGCCAGTTGCTTGCCGCTGGTGCCAACGCCAAACTCGGTGGCGGCCAGTGGTTGGTGGCCGAGGCTGACGAGAGCGATGGCAGCTTCCTGCGCTTGAATCCGCTGATCTCGGTCATTACCAACATCGATGCCGATCATCTGGAAAATTACGGTAACGACTTCGCCCGGATCCAGGCCGCCTTCGCTGAATTCCTGCAACGGCTGCCGTTCTATGGTCTGGCGGTGTTGTGCATCGACGATCCCGAGGTCGCCGCGCTGGCGGCGCAGACACCGCGTCATGTGATGAGCTACGGGCTCAGCGAGAACGCCGATGTGCGCGCCGAGGACGTGGTCCAGGATGGTTCGCGCATGCACTTCACTTTGCGCATGCCCGAAGGCAGCAGCACGGCGGTGACGCTGGCCTTGCCGGGTCGCCACAACGTACTCAATGCGTTGGCCGCCGCAGCGATCGGTTGGCAACTGGGGGTGACGCCGGCGGCGATCGCCAGCGCCCTGCAGAGCTTCGCCGGTATTGGCCGGCGCTTCAACGATCTGGGCGAGGTCGTCACCGCCAGCGGTGCGCGCGTGCGCGTGGTCGACGACTATGGTCACCATCCGCGCGAGTTGGCCGCCGTGTTCGCCGCCGCGCGCGGCGGCTGGCCAGACAAACGGCTGGTGGTGGCGTTCCAGCCGCATCGCTACAGCCGTACCCGCGATCAATTCGATGCGTTCGCCGCGGTGTTGTCGGAAGTGGATGCGCTGGTGCTCAGCGAGGTCTATCCGGCTGGCGAGGCACCGATCCCAGGGGCCGACGCGCGTGCATTGGCGCGTGCGATCCGTGCGCGCGGTCGTAGCGAGCCAGTGGTGGTCGGGCAGGTCGCCGAACTCGGCAGTGTGCTGCCGGATGTGCTGCAGGATGGCGATCTGTTGCTGATGATGGGTGCGGGCGACATCGGTTACGTTGCCCAGCACATCGCGCAGGACGGCTTCGCCAGCGGAGCGGGCGTATGAGCACGTCGTCCTTGCCGCCTCCGCGTTACACCGATCCGAGCGTATTTGGCCGCGTTGCGGTGCTGCTCGGTGGCGATTCCAGCGAGCGCGAGGTGTCGCTGACCTCGGGCGCCAACGTGCTTGAGGCATTGCGCAGTCGCGGTGTGGACGCGCAGCCGGTCGATGGCATTACGGCGTTGTTAGAGCGCATCCGTGCCGGTGCGGTTGATCGCGTGTTCAATATCCTGCATGGCGGCGATGGCGAGAATGGCGTGTTGCAGGGGCTGCTACGCGCACTGCAGGTGCCGTTCACCGGTGCGGACGTCCTCGGCAGCGCGCTCACCCTGGATAAGATCCGCACCAAGCAGGTGTGGATCGCCGCCGGACTGCCGACGCCGGGTTTCGCCCGGATCGCCGCCGATGCCGATCTAGCCGCGGCGGCTGCCGAACTCGGCTATCCGCTGTTCGTCAAGCCAGCTTGCGAAGGTTCCAGTGTCGGTGTGTTTCGCGTGCTGTCTCCGGCGGATCTGGCTCCGGTCCGTGCGTTCGCGGCTGATTACGCTGGAGAACTGCTGATGGAGCAGATGGTGCAGGGTGAGGAATACACCGTCGGTATTCTCGGCGATATGGCACTGCCGTCGATCCGCATCGTTCCCGCTGGTGATTGGTACGACTATCACGCCAAGTACATCGCCGAGGACACGCAGTACCTGTGCCCGGGTCTGTCGGGTGAGGACGAGGCGCAGATTCGCCAGCTTGCGTTGCAGGCCTTCGTCGCTGCCGGCTGTTGTGGTTGGGGCCGGGTCGATGTGATGCGCGATCGCGTGCGCGGCCTGCAACTGATCGAGGTCAATACCGCGCCGGGCATGACCAGCCACTCGCTGGTGCCCAAAGCCGCTGCACACCTGGGCATCGATTTGGCTGGCCTGTGCTGGCGGATCCTGGAGCAGACCCTGCCGGAGGTGGTGGCGCGATGAACGCTTCGCTGCGCATTTTCGCCTGGTTGCTGGCGCTGGCCTTGGTCGCGCTGCCGATCGTGGCCGTGCTCAATGGCTGGGTGGGGGCCGAGCGTTGGCCGCTGAGCCGCTTGCAGGTCAGCGGCGATTTCAAGCGCGTGTCGGCGGAGCAATTGCGCCAGGTGGTGCTGCCGTATGCGCGCAGTGGTTTCTTTGCGGTGCGCTTGCAGGATGCGCAGGCTGCGATCCAGCGCCTGCCTTGGGTAGAGAGTGCGCGGGTGCGCAAGCGCTGGCCGGACGTGCTGGAAGTGCGCGTTACCGAGCATCGTCCATTCGCGCGTTGGGGCGAGGATCGCATGTTGTCCGTGCAGGGTCGCATCCTCGCCATGCCCAACGAGTTGCGCAATGCCGCCTTGCCGCGTCTGGCCGGTCCGGATGCCAAGGCTGCGGAAGTGGTCGCGCTATACAACCAATCGCGCGGTTTGTTCGCGCCGCTGCGGTTGCAGGTCGCAGGCGTGGCGATGGACGCGCGCGGCAGTTGGTCGCTGGCCTTGGGCGATGGCGTGCAGGTGGTGATCGGGCGCGACGATGCACGTGCGCGCCTGGAGCGTTTCGCCCGTGTGTTGCCGCAATTGCTGCAACCCGGTCAGCCACCGCTGGAGCGTGCGGATCTGCGTTACACCAATGGATTCACGGTGGCGTGGAAGCCGGAGAGCCGCGCCCCGGAGCCGGGGGCCGGCGGGGCGAAGAAATCGGAGCCTGGAACCCGAAAATCCAAGCCCGAAACAAACTCAAACAATCGGGGCGTTGCATTTGCGCCGTTCCTGGTCCCGGGACCAGGCCCGACCCTTCCCACTCTACGTATTAGTCATACATGAACCGCAAAGGCGATAAATCCCTCATCGTTGGACTGGACATCGGCACCTCCAAGGTTGTCGCGCTGGTCGGCGAATATTCGCCCGGCAATCCGATCGAGGTGATCGGCATCGGTTCGCACGAGTCGCGCGGGCTCAAGCGTGGTGTGGTGGTGGATATCGAATCCACGGTGCAGTCGATCCAGCGTGCGATCGAGGAAGCGGAGCTGATGGCCGGCTGCGAGATCCGTTCGGTATACGCGTCGATTTCCGGCAACCACGTGCAGTGCAAGAACTCGCCGGGAATCGTGCCGATCCGCGATGGCGAGGTGACCTGGACCGACCTGGATCGCGTGCTGGAAGCGGCCAAGGCGGTGGCGATCCCTGCCGATCAGCGCATCCTCCATGCCATCCCGCGCGAGTACGTGCTGGACGATTCGCAGGAAGGCATCCGCAATCCGGTCGGCATGACGGGCGTGCGCCTGGAGGTGCATGCGCACCTGGTGGTATGTGCGCAGTCGGCCGCAGCCAACATCAGCAAGTGCGTGCAGCGTTGCGGCCTGCAGGTGGACGATCTGATTCTGTCCTCGCTGGCGTCATCGGTCGCGGTGTTGACCGCCGACGAACGCGAACTGGGTGTTGTGCTGGTGGATATGGGGGCCGGTACCACCGACCTGGCGGTGTTCGTGCAGGGCGCGATCTGCCACACGGCCTCGCTGCCGATCGCCGGCGATCATGTCACCAACGACATCGCGCACATGTTGCGCACGCCGACCCCGGAAGCCGAACAAATCAAAGTGCGCTACGCCTGCGCGTTGGCGCAGTTGGCTACCGCCGAGGAAAGTATCCAAGTCCCCAGCGTCGGCGACCGTCCGCCACGACGCATGCCGCGCCACTCGCTGGCGCAGGCGGTGCAGGGCCGTTACGAGGAGATTTTCGAGATGGTGCAGGCGGAGCTACGCCGCTCCGGCTTCGAGGAACTGGTGCGCGCCGGCATGGTGCTCACCGGCGGTGCCTCGAAGATGGAAGGCGTGGTCGAGCTGGCCGAGGAAATGGTGCAGATGCCGGTGCGCGTGGGCATTCCCCAGCACGTCACTGGCTTGGGAGAAGTGGTCGGCAACCCGGTGCATGCCACTGGCGTGGGCTTGCTGTTGATGGGCAGTCAGATCGAACACCCGCGTCGGCCATCGTTGCCCACCGGGCGTGCCGGCAGCTTGTTCAAGAAATTGAAAAATTGGTATCGCGGCGAGTTTTGAATGGCCGGGACTCGGGGCCTGTGATCCGGGGCCCGCAAAAGCAGAGAGCGGAAGGTTAAGAGAGAACGTGGGATTAAAGCGGTAGGCGGTAGGTAGTAAGCGGTACGCAACATCCATAAAAACGATTGCCGGTCCGAGTTTCGGGCCGGGTCCCGGGAAGTGGTTTTCCGGGTCCCGGGTCCTGGGCTCCGGGTTCCGGCTCCACACAAGAGGAAAACGGACATGGCGCATTTCGAATTGATTGAAAAGATGGCACCCAATGCGGTGATCAAGGTGGTTGGTGTCGGCGGCGGCGGTGGCAATGCGGTCGCGCACATGGTCAGCAGCAGTGTGGATGGCGTGGAGTTCATCACCGCCAACACCGACTCGCAGGCGATCAAAAACTGCGGTGCCAAGTTGCAACTGCAGCTCGGCACGAACGTCACCAAGGGCCTGGGCGCCGGTGCGAATCCGGAAGTCGGCCGTCAGGCCGCGCTGGAAGACCGCGAACGCATCATGGATGCACTACAGGGCGCGGACATGGTGTTCATCACCGCTGGCATGGGCGGTGGCACCGGCACCGGCGCTGCGCCGGTAGTGGCGCAGTTGGCCAAGGAGATGGGCATTCTGACCGTGGCGGTGGTGACCAAGCCGTTCCCGTTCGAAGGCCGCCGCCGCATGCAGGTGGCGCTGAAGGGGATCGAGGAACTGAGCCAGCATTGCGATTCGCTGATCACCATTCCCAACGAAAAGCTGATCACCGTGCTCGGCCGCAATGCCACCATGATCCAGGCGTTCCGCGCCGCCAACGATGTGCTGCAGGGCGCGGTGCAGGGCATCGCCGATTTGATCGTGCGTCCTGGCCTGATCAACGTCGACTTTGCCGACGTGCGCACGGTGATGTCGGAAATGGGTCTGGCGATGATGGGCACCGGCTCGGCGCGCGGTGATGACCGTGCCCAGGCCGCGGCCGAGGCGGCGATCCAGAATCCGCTGCTGGACGACGTCAATCTTGCCGGTGCCAACGGCATCCTGGTCAACATCACCGCCGGTCCGGATTTCACCATGGCCGAGTTCGACGAGATCGGTCGCACCATCGAGGGCTTCTCCTCGGAGGACGCGACGGTGGTGGTCGGCACCGTGCTGGATCCGGATATGCAGGACGAAGTGCGCGTGACCGTGGTCGCCACCGGTCTGAACCGCACGGTGTCGCGCCAGTCGCAGCGCCCGGAGCAGCGTGCGCCGATCAAGCTGGTGCGCAACGCCAGCACCGGCCAACCGGAGTTCGGCGATTTCGATTATGCCGGCGACGCCGTATCCAAGGCGGTCGGTGGCGCGATGGGGCTTGGGTTGCGCCGTCCTAGCAGCGACGCCATGAGCGGTGGATCTGCCGCTTCGGCGCCGCCTGCGGCGGATCTGCCCAGCGACTACCTGGATATCCCGGCGTTTTTACGCCGTCAGGCCGACTGAGGTTTGCTCTCGGCCGGCGTGCGCGCTGGCTCGTAATATCGTCGTCCAGGACTGTCCACCTGGCCGGCGTGCTGTGTTCCCTTGCTGCCGGGTCGTTGCGACCCGGCAGGTTTTTGCGACCCTGTAAGCCGCATCGGCCAGTGTTGCGCAAATGAAATGCTGTGACCAATTTATGAAAACCACGCTAAGCGCGTGATATTCTTGTGATCTGTTCAGTTCCTATCCGAACAGAGGTTCCCAGACTGTCTGCCATGACCCAGCAACGCACCCTCAAGAACACGATTCGCGCCACTGGCGTTGGCCTGCATAGCGGTGACAAGGTCTACATGACCCTGCGCCCGGCCCCGGTCGACCACGGCATCGTGTTTCGGCGTGTGGATCTGGATCCGGTGGTGGAAGTGCCGGCCGATGCCGAACTGGTGACAGAAACCACCCTGTGCACCGGGCTGAGCCGCGGCCAGGCCAAGATCCAGACAGTGGAACATCTGATGTCGGCGTTGGCTGGCCTCGGCGTGGATAACGCCATGGTCGAGCTCTCCTCGGCCGAATTGCCGATCATGGATGGCTCGTCCGGCCCGTTCGTGTTCCTGCTGCAGTCCGCGGGCATCGTCGAACAAGCCAAGCCCAAGCGCTTCATCCGCATCAAGCGCGAGGTCGAAGTGCGCGATGGCGACAAGGTCGCCCGCTTCGCGCCCTACGATGGCTATCGGCTGGGTTTCACCATCCAATTCGATCACCCGATGATCCCGGCCAAGCAGTCGCGCCAGGAAATCGAGTTTTCCACCATGGCCTATATCAAGGAAATCTCCCGCGCACGCACCTTCGGTTTTATGCGTGATCTGGAGTACATGCGCGAGCGCAATCTTGGCCTCGGCGGTTCCATGGACAACGCCATCGTGCTGGACGAGTTTCGTGTCCTCAACGACGACGGTCTGCGCTATGCCGACGAATTCGTGCGGCACAAAATCCTCGATGCCATTGGTGATCTATACCTGGCCGGCGGTCCGATTCTCGGTGCCTATGAAGGCTACAAATCCGGTCATGCCCTGAACAACAAACTGGTGCGTGCGCTGCTCGCCGAGCAGGCGGCCTGGGAATGGGTCAGTTTTGAATCGCCGTCGGCGCCAGCGCCGGTTGCCTATGCGAATGTGGCCTACGCCTGAGCCAGACGGGCCAGGCATCTCTACCCCAGGCCAGGGTCACGGAATCGGCAATCCGCCGCTCCTTCTTCATTTTTAACTTAAATTTAACTTCGCGATAACGACCTCGCGACGGGCGCCCGTTAGGATGCGTCGGGTCGCGGCGTATTTGTCTACGTGCGTCTACGACTGCGGTCGGAGTCCGTGGTCGTGCCTGGTGTCTTGGAACTGATGTCTTGCAGGGAAGCCAATGCCTCGCGCAGTCCTTTGTGCGTGGCTGCTGACACGGGTGTCGATGGACTCCTGGCCTGCTGCATTGGGGAATGCGCAGGCGTCGTTGCGGTTTTGACGGTCACTTTGGTGGCTTTCAGCCCGATGGAACGGGCGGCGACGAGGATGTCGGCTTCGGCAAGTCTGACCCGGGCGTGCCAGAGCGACGATTCAACCAAAAAAATGAGCTGTTCGCCGTTCACATTGGCCAGCCGGCAACGGGAGGCCAGGGGCGGCGGCAGATGGGGGCGTAATTGCCGGTCCAGCGCGTCGAGCCACAAAGCGCGGCGCAACGGGTTGCCCGCTTTGTCTGCCAGTGCGGCGTCCAACGCCTGCTGGGGCGTGGCGGTATGGGCTTCGCCGGATTTTCGCTTAGACATGAAAACTCGATATGGCGTTCAAGAAAATCGTAATCCGTTCCACTGCAACAGGAATCGAGACGCGGTCGTGGCGATGGCGGCCGTTCGCTGACCGGCATCCACTCGTCGGGCTTGGTGCGGTGCTTGCTATCGGCATGGTACTCGGCCTTGGTGGCGGTGCCGCAATTGGATGGGGCGGTTCGGCCTATCTGCGCGCCAAGCTGGAGCGACAGGACCGTGAGCTGGCGCAGGTGCGCCATGACGCGCAGACACAGGTCAACGCGCTAGCCGCGCGATTGGGTGAGTTGCAGGCGCAGGCGACACGGCTCAACGCGCTCGGCGAACGTCTCACCCGCATGGGCAAGCTGCAGGATGGCGAGTTCGATTTCGAGCAACCGGTTGGTGTCGGTGGTGGTGGCGACGAACCCAATCGCGATATTCCCGCAGCTCAGCTCGGCAAGGAATTGGATGGGCTGCAACAGAAATTTTCGATCTCCGGCCAACAACTGTCGGTACTGGAATCGCTGTTGTTCGACCATCAGCTCGACCAGAACGCGATGCCATCGCGGATGCCGATTCGCAACAGCTACATCACCTCCGGTTTCGGTGTGCGGATGGACCCGTTTGGTCGCGGCAGCAGTTTCCATAAGGGGCTCGACTTCCACGCCAGCGTGGGCGATCCAGTCCTGGCCGTGGCCGATGGCGTGGTCAGTTACGCGGGCGTGCGCACTGGCTATGGCAACGTGGTCGAGATCGACCATAGCAATGGTTACGTCACCCGCTACGCGCATAACTCGCGGTTATTGGTGAAGCTGGGGGATCTGGTGCGCGCCGGTCAGCAAATCGCCAAGGCCGGTTCTAGCGGCCTTTCTACTGGTGCGCACGTACACTTGGAAGTGTGGAAGAACGGGGTGGTGATGAATCCGGCCAAGTTCCTTGGCGACGGCGCACCTCGTGATGGCCGTCGCGGCCGGGGTTGAGCAAGCCTCCAAGTGCATGATCGATGCTTGAGTCGCCAAGCATCGCCCCAAGTTACAATGTGCTTTGCCATAACAGGGCGCCTCGCGCCCTGTTTCGTTTGCGGCCCAGCGATTCGCTCGGGGATGGGCCGTATGGGCGTTCCTTTCCAACCGGTTCCTTCAATGATCAACAGTCTGCTTACTCGCGTTTTCGGTAGCCGCAACGAGCGTCAGCTGCGTCAGCTCCACCGTATCGTCGCCAAGATCAATGCGTTGGAGCCGGAGATGGGGCAGCTCTCCGACGCGCAACTACAGGCCAAGACCCCGGAATTACGTGGGCGTATCGCATCTGGCGAAAGCTTGGACAAGGTGCTGCCGGAAGCGTTCGCGGTGTGTCGCGAAGCCAGCCGTCGTGTGCTGGGCATGCGTCACTACGACGTGCAGTTGATCGGCGGCATGGTGCTGCACCTGGGCAAGATCGCGGAAATGCGCACCGGCGAGGGCAAGACCCTGGTGGCGACGTTGCCGGTCTACCTCAACGCGCTGGAAGGCAAAGGTGTGCACGTGGTCACGGTCAACGACTACCTGGCACGCCGCGACGCCGCGCAGATGGGCAAGCTCTACAACTGGCTGGGGCTGAGCGTGGGCGTGGTGTATCCGGGCATGCCGCACAGTGACAAGCATGCCGCCTATGCCGCCGACATCACTTACGGCACCAATAATGAATTCGGCTTCGATTACCTGCGCGACAACATGGCGCTGTCCAGGGCCGACCGTTTCCAGCGCAGTCTCAATTACGCCATCGTCGATGAGGTGGACTCGATCCTGATCGACGAGGCGCGTACCCCGCTCATCATCTCCGGCCCGGCCGACGAGTCGCCGGAGTTGTACATCCGCGTTAACCGCATCGTGCCGCAACTGGTCCGGCAGGAGTCGGAGGAAGGCGAGGGCGATTACTGGGTCGACGAGAAAGGCAAGCAGGTGCATCTGTCCGAGGCGGGCATGCAGCACGCCGAAGAACTGCTGCGTGCCGCTGGCATCCTCGCCGATGCGGAAGACAGCTTGTATGGCGCGCACAACCTGAGCGTGGTCCACCATCTCAATGCCGCGCTGCGTGCGCATGCGATTTACCAGCGTGACGTGGACTACATCGTGCGTGACGGCGAAGTGGTGATCGTGGACGAATTCACCGGCCGCACCCTGCCGGGGCGGCGCTGGTCCGACGGCCTGCATCAGGCGGTGGAAGCGAAGGAAGGCGTGCCGGTGCAGCGCGAGAACCAGACGCTGGCCAGCATCACCTTCCAGAACCTGTTCCGCATGTACAAGAAGCTGTCCGGTATGACCGGAACGGCCGATACCGAAGCCTACGAATTCCATAGCATCTACGGCTTGGAAGTGGTGGTGATTCCGACCAACCGCCCGACCATCCGCAAGGATTGGCCGGACCAGGTGTTCCTCAACCGCAAGGGCAAATTCAATGCGGTGCTGGCCGATATCGAGGATTGCGCCAAGCGCGGCCAGCCCGTGCTGGTCGGCACCACGTCGATCGAGACCTCGGAAATGTTGTCTGAGCACCTGCGCAAGGCCGGGGTCAAACACGAGGTGCTCAACGCCAAGCAGCACGAACGCGAGGCGCAGATCGTCGCCAATGCCGGCCAGCCAGGTGCGGTGACGATCGCCACCAACATGGCCGGTCGCGGTACCGACATCGTGCTCGGCGGTTCGCTGGAAGCCGAGCTGCATGCGTTGGGCGAGGAACTGGACGCCGCCGAACGCGCGCGTCTGAAAGCGGCCTGGCAGGAGCGCCACGAGGTGGTCAAGGCGGCGGGCGGGCTACACATCATCGGCACCGAGCGTCATGAATCGCGGCGTATCGACAACCAGTTGCGCGGCCGCTCCGGTCGCCAGGGCGATCCGGGATCCTCGCGCTTTTATCTGTCGCTGGAAGACAATCTGATCCGCATCTTCGGCGGCGAGCGGGTCGTCAAGATGATGCGCTTCATGGGGATGAAGGACGAGGATGTCATCGAGGATCGAATGGTGTCTCGGGTCATCGAAAATTCGCAGCGCAAGGTGGAGGCGCATAATTTTGATACCCGCAAGAACCTGCTCGACTTCGACGACGTCAACAACGACCAGCGCAAGGTGATCTACGCCCAGCGCGACGAACTATTGGATGCCGACTCGGTCAAGGAGAACGTGGATGGCATCCGCGACGATGTGATCTACGATCTTGTTTCGCGCTTCGTGCCGCCCAATTCGGTGGATGAGCAGTGGGACCTGCCGGGTCTGGAAGCGACCCTGGACAGCGAGTTGGGTCTGTCGCTGTCGGTGAGCGAACTGGTCAAGCGTCACGAGGAGCTGGACGCGGCTGGCATCGTCGAGGCGGTACGCCAAGAGGTGGAGCGCCACTTCCGCGAGAAGGAGGAGGCGGTCGGCAGCGAAACCATGCGCGCGTTGGAGAAGCACATCATGCTCACCGTGCTCGACCAAAGCTGGAAGGAGCATCTGGCGCGCATGGATTACCTGCGCCAGGGTATCCACCTGCGTGGCTATGCGCAGAAGCAGCCGAAACAGGAATACAAGAAGGAAGCCTTCGAGCTGTTCTCGGAAATGCTGGAGCATGCCAAGCGCGAGGTGGTGACGTTGCTGGCGCGGGTGCGTATCCGCAGCGAGGAAGAAGTCGCTGCGTTGGAGGTGCAGGAGCGTCAACAGATGGAGGCGAAACTGCGCCAGGCGCAGTTCCAGCATCAGGAAGCCGGTGGCTACAGTGCCGAGGAGGAGGCCGAGCAGCCGTCGTCCGGGTCCAATGGCATGCCCGTCATGCAGGTGACCCGCGGCGAGATGCCGAAGGTCGGCCGCAACGACCCGTGTCCGTGCGGTAGTGGCAAGAAATACAAGCACTGCCACGGGCAGTTGACCTGAGTGGGCTGCCGCGTGCGTGCGCGGCAGCGTCCTGTGTCGGGAAATTATTGGGCGCCTTGCAGCGGCGCCTACCAGAGCCATTGCGCGTTACATGGCCGATGAGTAGCGTGACCTTTCCTGCTTAGCGCTGGAAGTTGCCGTGAAGCCCTGCCCCAGTCTTGAGTTGAAGGTGTTCGTGCCAGCACGCGACTACGCGCTGTCGCAGCGTTTCTACCGCGAGTTGGGTTTCGCGGTCGAGGAGCTCGGTGACGAACTCGCCTGCTGTCGCCATGGCGAACGCTGTGCGTTTCTGTTGCAGGATTTCTACGCGGAAGGGTTGGCGCACAATCTGATGCTGCACTTGCTTGTGGAAGAGGCCGATGCCTGGTGGCGGCGATGCGAGGCGGCCGATCTCGCCGGTCGCTACCGCGCGCAGTTGGGCAGCGTCGAAGACCGGCCATGGGGCATGCGTGATTTCACCCTGCACGATCCTTCCGGGGTGTTGTGGCGGATTGGCCACACTCTTTCCGGTTGAATCTGCCTTGCCATGGTGCGTCGCGCGGCGGACCATGCGCTGTCGTGTGGATTCCAGCTTGCGCAAGCTAAGCACTAGGTGAAGCGCATGGTGTGAATCGTCGACGTTGTGACGTCAATTGATTGCGCGAACCCTGCCGAAGACGGCAAGCTTGCCGCATGTCCGAACCGCTCCGCTCCATCCATGTCGTGGCCGCCGTCATCACCGATGCGCGCGGTCGTATTCTATTGAGCCGACGTACCGGTGGCAGCGATCTGGCCGGGCTGTGGGAATTCCCGGGCGGCAAACGCGAACCGGGCGAAACCTCCGAGCAGGCGCTGGTGCGCGAACTGTACGAGGAACTGGGCATCGACGCGGTGGTCGGTGCGTGGTTGATGGAGGTGCCGCAGCGCTATCCGGATAAACGGCTGCGTCTGGAAGTGCGTCAGGTGCAGTCGTGGAAGGGAACCCCACGTGGCCGTGAAGGCCAGCCATTGATGTGGGTGACGCCGGACAAGCTGGGCCGTTACGCGATGCCGCCGGCCGATCAGCCGGTGGTGGCGATGCTGCGCCAGCCCGACCGTTATCTGGTGACGCCGGAGCCAGACGATCCTGCGCTGTGGCTGGCCGCGCTGGAGCGCGCATTGGGGAGCGGCGTGCGCTGCGTACAACTACGTGCGCGCGGTCTGCCGGACGTGCATTGGTGGCCGCTGGCGCGGGCCGCTGCTGCGCTGTGTGCCACGCATGGTGCGCAGGTCTTGGTCAACCGCGATCTGGCATTGGCGCAGGAACTGGGCGTCGGCGTACACCTGGGCGCGGAACAATTGGCGCAGTACCAGGCGCGTCCACTGCCGTCCCCGCAGGTTGTGGCGGCGTCCTGCCACACGGTGGAGGAGTTGCAGACGGCGCAGCGGCTCGGGTGCGATTTCGCGGTAGTCGGACCGCTGGCGGCCACCGCCAGTCATCCCGATGCCACGCCATTGGGTTGGGAGGCGTTCGAGCGGCTGCGTGAGCAGGTCGCCCTGCCGCTGTATCCGATTGGCGGGTTATTGCCTTCGCAGGTGACCGAGGCGCGGCGTCACGGCGGGCAGGGCATCGCCGCGATCCGTGGACTGTGGCCGTTGACTGCCGACGTGGCCTGAGCGTCGGCGGCAGAGTGCGCGCCGCACGCGGGCCGTCCGCTATCCGGCCAAGACGACCTCGCGCGACACGATCTGCTTGCCGCTGACGGCTAATGCAAAGTACCGCGTAGGCTCCGGGCACTGATCCACTGGCAAGCGTGTCGCTGTCGTAGATCCAGCATGGCGGCGGTTGGCTGCGTGATCGGTGCAGGTTTGCCGTCTGCGTGTGGGTTCCGCCGCCTGCCCTTTAGCGATTGTTTCAGAGATGACCCCATCGTATCCAGGCGGTCGGGATGTGTTGCGTGGCAACGCATGCCCGTCTGCCGTCATCTTCGATACGGGCTCGCTCAGTCGTGCGCCGGCTCCAGTGCCAGCCGTGCCAGGATGCTGGTGGTCGGCTTGGCTAGATTGAGCGTGTAGAAATGCAGTGCTGGCGCGCCGCCGGCGATCAGGCGTTCGCACAGCGTGGCGACCACATCCGCGCCGAACTCGCGGATCGACTCGACATCGTCGCCGTAGGCCTGCATGCGCTTGCCGATCCAGCGTGGGATCTCCGCGCCGCACTGCTCGGAGAAACGTCGCAACTGGCTGAAGTTGGAAATCGGCATGATCCCCGGCACGATCGGAATCTGCACGCCGAGTTTGCGCACTGCATCGACGAAGTGGAAATACGCATCGACGTTGTAGAAATACTGGGTGATCGCCGCATCGGCGCCGGCATCGACCTTGCGCTTGAAGTGATGCAGATCGCTGAGCGCATCGGTGGCCTGCGGATGCGTCTCCGGATAGGCGCCGACTTCCAGGCGGAAAGTATCGCCATATTCGGCCCGGATGAAGGCGATCAAGTCTGCGGCATAGCGCAGGTCGCCAGGATGGCCCATGCCCGAGGGCAGGTCGCCGCGCAGCGCCACCAGGCGGCGACAGCCGATGGCGCGGTACAGCTTGAGTAGTTCGCGGATTTCCTCGCGGCTACCGCCCACGCAGGACAGGTGCGGTGCTGCCTCGAAGCCATGCTGTTGTTTGAGATGGCGCACCGTCTCGGAGGTGTAGCTCAGGGTCGAGCCGCCGGCGCCGAAGGTGCACGACACGTATTCGGGCGCGTAAGACTTCAGCCGCGCGGCGGTGCGGTCCAACTGCACGCGTTGCTCGTCGGTCTTGGGTGGATAGAACTCGAAGCTGATGGCAGTCATGGGCGTGACGCGGTGGGTGATGCGAGAGATTATATCTCTTCATCCGGATGAATGTTTAGTGACGTCACTGGGTGTCATGGGGGCGGTGCTGACCATGCGTCTATCTGCGCTGACGCGATGCTGGCCGATGGAGGACGCTTTGCTAAAGTCGCCAGCCTCATTTCCACTCTACGCGGAGCCATGCGATGCCCCACGCCGCCTTCTATCGAATCGGAACGCCTGGCGTGCCTTGGGGCGCGGCGGAGCGGGCGGCTTGGCTGGCCGAACAGCATCCCCGGCGCTGCTATGAGACCGAGGTGGCCGACGCCATCGAAGCGCTGCGTGGGCCGTGGGAGCTGGTGGAATACGGCGTGCTGAGCTACGCACAGTCACGCTATCGGCTCCTGGCGCTGCGTAGTTGCGATTGGGATGCCGCGTTGCCGTGCATGTTGGTTACCGGCGGTGTGCATGGCTACGAAACCAGTGGTGTGCACGGTGCGCTGCAATTCGCCTCACAGGAAGCGACCACGTATCGTGGCCGCGCCAATGTGCTGGTGGTGCCGTGCGTAAGCCCCTGGGCCTACGAACGCATTCATCGCTGGAACGCCGATGCGCTCGATCCCAATCGCTGTTTCCGCAACGATAGTCCGGCGCAGGAGTCGGCTGCGCTGCTGCGGCTGGTTGCGCCATTGCGTGCACAGGTGGCGATGCATATCGATCTGCACGAGACCACCGATAGCGATGAGTCCGAGTTCCGTCCGGCATTGGCCGCGCGCGATGGTGTCGCCTATGTGCCGGGCAGCATTCCGGATGGGTTCTATCTGGTCGGCGATAGTGAGAACCCGCAACTGGCATTCCAGCAGGCAGTGTTGGCGGCGGTGGCGCAGGTGACCCACATTGCCCAGGCAGACGCGGCGGGTGAACTCATCGGGACGCCGATTGCCGCGCCCGGCGTCATCCATTACCCGGTGAAGCAGTTGGGCCTGTGTGCCGGTATCACCGATGCGCGCTACACCACCACCACCGAAGTGTATCCGGACAACGCCAACGCCACGCCGGCGCAATGCAATGCGGCGCAAGCGGTGGCGGTGCGTGCGGCGATCGACTATGCGTTGGCACATCCTTGAGTGTGGCTAAAAAAACGTCGCCAGTCGCGGTTGGATGGGCGCCCAAGCGCAGTGCGGACATATCCGCGCTCTGCGCTGCCTCGGGTTATCGCGTGTCGGTGTGCGGTTGCGGCCTGACGCGCTAGGCTTACGTGTATCCCGGTTCGCATCTTCGCTATGTCCATCGTTCTCACTGCTTTTGCCCGCCCGCGTCTGTTTCCGCGCGATCGTCGTCGCAACGCGATCCAGGACTGCACGCCCGAGCAGTTCGAGCGCCACCTCAACGACACGGTGCCGTTACAGGTGCTGGATGGCTATGCACCGTTTTGCAAAATCCACGTGCATCGCAACTGGACCTCGACCCGCTGCCTGACCGTGCCGATCACCGATGCCAACCGCACGCTGCTGTGTTCTGGCTATGAAGCACGCAGTCGCGAGGAACTTCCCGTGCTGGTGCGCTGGTTCGAGGGCGTCGAGCCGCCGGTTGCCGATTATCTGCTGCCGATTCTCTACAGCCGCGATCAACTCGCGCACGAAGGCACGCCGATCGAAGCGGACTGGGGCGTGGTTGGCTGCCTGTATACCGCACAGCCGCAGGAAATTCCGATGGCGCCGATCACCATGCTGCGTAATGCGCTGGGTGTGGAAGAGGGCGGCTCCGGCGTGCCGCTTGACCGTGCCGCCTACCGGCGTAGCGTGGAATTTTGGCAACATCACGCGAACTGGCGTCCGACGTCGTAACCATTCTGAAAGTGCGACGAACGTGGCGGAGAATTGACCATGCCGCGCTTTGCGGCTATGCGCACGAGATGCGATATCGGCGTGATATTCACGCAGGCCTATTCTCCGGGGCATGCAAATGTGCAGCGCGCGAAGAGGTGTTGCTGGGCGATAAGTGGAGCGGATTCAGTCCATATACATTGGCTCATCACGAGCAGGACATCGTCTGCTTGTCGTGCACTTCCATGAAGGAAGATGAGATGCGCACCAAATTATTGATGTGTTTCCCACTGAAGAGCGGTGTCGCCACAGCGGCTGGTGCACAATAGGGATGCAATTATCATAAATCTGCGGGATTTTAATTAAAATGGTTGATGCAAGTGACGGCCAACCCCGCTCCAGGGCGTCGCGTTGCAAATGTCAGCGCCGCCGCGCGGGATGTATCCGGTGGCACGCATGTGCATGCTTCGCTTGGCAACCATGTGTATATCTACTTTAACACTTGAGAGGTCATTAACATGGCTACACGTTCGAGCGTTCGTTATTTCTGCAAAGCCGCGTTGTGCGCACTGGCCGCAGGTGGCTCCATATCGGCTAGCGCACAACAATTTGAGATACTTTTTATCAGAAATTATAGCATATCAAGTGGTGTGAGAGGTTTTTGGATGCAAAGCGACATTAATCCTAACGGATGGGCGTGTTTCCCTATAGATCCGCCGAAACTGTTGCCTGACGGCGAAGCAATCCCCAGTGTAAACAAGAGTCAGGTAGTAGTACAAAATATGTCTTACAGCTTTTATGCCTTGAGTTCAACTGACTGCTCGAACGGCGGTCAACGTATAAACAAGCTGTCCATGCGTCATTACAAGGTGACTAAGCTAAATGCGCATGGTTTAAATGTTAATATCACCGACTATGGATTGGATACTGGGCAAAATTAAACCATAAACTCGTAAGTTTATAGGCAGCAGCCGTTAATGCAGCGGGGTTGTCAATCGCGTCACGGGACAGCCGCGTTGCAGATGTCAGTGCCGCCGCGCAACATCCAAGCGGCGGCGGAGTTCTGAGGCGCATGATGCGACTGCCATGCACGTTGCTCCTCGTTTCATTGGAATGTAGAAAAATCATGATGTCCGCTGGCTTGGTTAATCTGGCATCCAATCGTCGCAGACGCCGTGTTCATGCCGTCGCCCCGGTCGGCAGTGCAACTATCCCAGGGTTTGCATGCGCGTCAGGTGGTAGGCCGTCATGCTCAGTAGGAACATCTGCTCCAGGCTGCGCATGATCGCCTGGCGGATCCAGTTAACTCTCTTGGTCCAGTCAACGCCCTGCTTGATCAACCTGCGCTTGCTCTGGGAGATCGCATCGCCCGCGCTTGCTTCTAGCGCATCTGCCCCGCCAACTGGCGACGGTGGGGTTTTTTGCGCCATTTGCTGCAAGGCCTCCAGCTCCTCCCTCGCTTGGATGCACTTGGCGCGGTGTCGTAGCCGTTGTCCATTCCCAATGCCGGCAGTGCTTCTGGATCGGTGGCCTGTCGGGCGTCGGCGCATCGCCCTGGTCGTTTCGCGTTCGGCACAACCGTCGGCACATGTCGCCCTTGCATGGGGGATCAGTCTATGGAGGTTGTCGCTCAGCGTGTCACCGATATAGCGCAGTTCGTTGGCTGTCTTGCCCTTGCGATGCAGTCGCGCATCCGTATCACTGGTGGAACTGTGCGTCTCGCTGCTGCGAGATTACCGGCGTGAGTCGCCGCCGCCTACGTCATTGCCGCCCTTACCCTGGAGCCTTGTAAAGGTCTGGATCAATATCCCATTCGCGCTGAAATGTTGGCTCGCTAGCCGGCTGCGTCCATCGACAGATCGCCGAACCAGTGGTGCCGTAGGTTGTACTGCACCTGCTCCATCAATTGCCGTTACGAACGAATGCGCTAGAGCACTTGCAGCAGCATTTCCAGCAGCTATTTCCCAGGTGAAATGCTCGGGGCCCTTGGTGTGACAGCCATCCATGCAGGTCAATAGATCCGCTAATCTGACCGACGCTTTCACGCATCCAATGGTCTGTTTATTTGTCCTGCTCAGCCTGTCGAAGATAAGGCTTTTCAGTGACTCGTTTAGGCCAGGTATCTGCGTTTCATCGAGACGTACAGATTCTTTGAATGAGATGAATGTCTCTTTCACAAGGACACATCGCTGGGCGATAGCGTGTGCCTTGCGTTCAAGTTTTCCGCTACGCGGACGATAGTGGCTGAACCAGAGCAGATTCGGTTCGCACGTATTCGCTCATCACGAACGGAACGTCGTTTGTTTGTCGTGCCCTTCCATGAGGGCAGATGAGGCGTTCACCGTGCGGCGATGTGTTCGGTATGCAGGTTGGGTCGATCAGAAGGATGCAGCGCGCTTGCGTTCCCATTCCAGTGGAGCGTCTTTTCGCGCGATAGCGTCCGTCTGTGTTCCAGGTTGCAACGACTGCGCTTCACCACTTTCAGGAAATCACTATGTTTCGCATTCCATTGGATTGCCACACCGTTGCCGAGGCGGCGACGTCACCGGAGGGATGTGATGCACGGGTCTGCTCGTGTTTTTCTGCGGTGGTCTGGCTGTGATGATGACTGATCGCCGTCGCCACGATGTTCTGTCCTCCACGTCTGGCAGCAATATCGACCTGTCCGGATTTGAAGCGCAACTTCGCTCGCACGAGTTCAAGCGTGCGAGCGATATGTCCGCTGCCCAGGTCAATGCCATCATCGCGATGAGCAGTCGCAGCAGTTACGCACTGCAGACGTTATCCAGCGTGCGCCATGCCGCTGGCATCGTGCGCGAGGTCGCCGCTGTTTCACCGCAAGACAGTGACGTCATCGAGTCCTCTGGTCCAACTCGCGCACCGATGGCGGAGCAGGCGCTGCAATGGCAGCGCGCAGCGGCCTTGTTCAAGTGGTCGGCGCAACAGCTTGCCGCTGGCGTGGGCGAGCCGGGCCATACGTCGCTGGAGATGGTGTCGTGAATGCACAGTTCAGATTGCTGGCGGCGATGCTGCTGAGTGGTGCGGTGCCTGCGTGGGCCGCCAGCGGCACCGCTAACGTGTCGGTCACTTCGAACTACGTTTCGCGTGGATTCGAGCAAAGTTGGGGCAAGCCGGTATTACAGGGTGGGCTGGACGTCGTCGCTGACAGCGGTTGGTATGCAGGCACTTGGGCCTCGGGAGTGAGCCCGTATTTCATCGAAGGTGGCCACATCGAGTGGGATGTGTACGCCGGTTATGCAGCCAATCTTGGCGATTGGGGCTGGCGTTCCGGCATCTACCATTACGCGTATCCGGGCGCGCTGATTACCGTCAGTGGTACCCACTACGACTATGGTGATGTAGTTGTCGCCGCACACTGGCGCACCATCGAGCTGTCCTATGCCAGTACATGGACGCGCGATTATGTAGGCTACAACAGCGCCTCGTTGGGGCTCGGTGGAGGGCAGCACTCGCGTGGGTCGGGTTATCTGGCGTTGGATGCCAGCTATGAAGTGGTGCCGTCCTGGCTGGCGAGTGTCCATGCTGGACGCCAGCACATCCGTAATTTTGCCGATTACAGTTGGACCGATGCGCGTGTAGGCCTGAGCCACATATGGCACGGCACCGAGTTTAGCTTGGCCTATGCGCGTGCCTGGAACAGCGCAGGCGTATATCGGCATTACAGCACGGGTGTGCCGGATGGAAGCGGCCGGATCCATGTCTCCAATCCGATCGACGGTGCCTGGACATTCACCATTAAGCGTAATTTCACGCTGTAGCGCTGTGCCCTGTCGCATCGGTTTGCGCGTAGGCCCGATGTCGTCGTGCTGCATTGTCGTCTCGCGCGCAGCGTGCCGATGCGCGTTACATCTGCGCAACATCTGCGCTAAATACAGCATGCGTATTGCACGCGTTTGAATATGTGCCCAGTCCAAAGTGCCCGTCAGCAGATAATTCGGGTGTGGTAGTTTCCGCCTGTCGAGATTGGACAGGAGCAGAACCCATGTCGTTGCAAGTGATCGGCGCTGGTTTGGGTAGGACCGGGACGCTGTCGTTGAAGTTCGCGCTTGAGCATCTTGGATTCGGCCCGTGTTACCACGCGACCGAAGTTGCCGCGACCATGCGCAAGGCGCTGCCGCTGTGGAATGCGGCCGAGCGAGGCGCTGCGGATTGGTCGGCGATCTTTGCTGGATACCGCTCGACGACCGACCATCCCGGCTGCTACTACTGGCGTGAGTTAATCGAGGTCTATCCCGATGCGAAGGTCATCCTGACCGTGCGCGATCCGGAGAGCTGGTTCGAATCCGTCACCCAGACCATTCTGGTGCCAGGTAAAAAGAGCACCTTTTTGGGCCCTGAAGGAGAGGAGTTCAGCAGGTTCTTGAAGCAACACTTTGCCGGTCGCAGCCAAGACCGCGTATTCATGACCGATTATTTCAAGCGGTGGAACCAGCAGGTCATCGAGACTGTGCCGGCAGACCGGCTGCTGGTGTTCTCTTCCCAGCAAGGATGGGCGCCATTGTGTGCGTTCCTTGGTGTGCCGGTCCCAGCGCATGCGTATCCGCACTTGCATGCGCGGCAGCGCTTGCGTTGGTTCACACGCGGCCTGCGCCTTCCTAAGGATGTGTCTGCGCGCGAGCAGCACGTGCGAGATTATCTCGATTACCTGCGTAAGGATTTATTTTAATGAATATATTTGGAATGATTTATTTGGATGAATGTGGCTGAATTCAGGGCTGGTTAGGATAATTGTGTGATTCTAATCGAAAATCCATCATTGGCGTGAAGGTGATGTCAAAAAAGAGATTGATATGGCGGCGACGGATTGCTAGCCTGAAATTGGTTGATCGTTCTTCTTCAACCAATATAAAAATTTCCGAAAGGTGAGTGTGATGAAAATCAAGAATGCAATTTCTATTGTCTTTCGCAAGATTCTCAACGTGTTCGGGCCGCGAAAGGTTGCCTATATCTATACGCAGTAACGGAATGCGCACGGACGGTAGCCTATGAAGGCCAGTCTTGGCAGGCTAGCAGAGTCGGTTGAAGCATGGGTGTTTTGTCAGCTCTGGCGGGATTCCTATGTGTTTCAAGATGATTGTGTTGCCTGCCAAGATATAGTTTGCGATAGATTCTTCTTGCGTTGGTGTCGGTAAATTTAAATTTTATTTAACATCACCCATAAGTGCGTGCTTGATGGCGCACTTAAATGCCGCATGATGCGCGTTACTCGCTAGAAAATTGCCAAAAGGATGCCGAGTGAGCATGCCTTCAAAGCAAAGGGAATATCCCAATCGGTTCTTCGACTCCACGGTATGGAACGATTTCTCTTTTCGTTCGGATGACATCGTTATCGCCAGCTACGCGAAGGCGGGAACGACCTGGGTCCAGCAGATCGTCGCTCAGTTGATCTTCGGCGGCGACGCGCAAGTCGAAGTATCCAAGATCTCTCCCTGGTTCGATTCGGTCTACCCGGATAAGGCGACGAAACAGCGTCTACTTGCCGAGCAAACCCATCGTCGCTTCATCAAGACCCATCTTCCCGCCGATGCGCTGGTGTTGTCGGAGAAGGCGCGTTATCTCTACGTTGCTCGTGATGGCCGTGACATCGTCTGGAGCTTGTACGATCACCAGCGTGCGGTCAGCGCCGATGCGCAGGCACGCCTGGATGCGCAGTCTCACAGTGACGGCAAGTTGAAGGTGATGCCGCCGCCTGCATGCCCGGTCGATGCGTATTTCCAAAAGTGGTTGCACGAGGATGGTGCGCCGCTCTGGCCTTTCTGGGAGGGGGTGCGCTCTTGGTGGGCCCTGCGCGATCACCACAATGTCCTGCTGGTGCATTACGCCCAACTATTGCAAGACCTGCCGACGCAGGTGCGGCGTATCGCCGCGTTTCTGGACATCCCCCTGGACGCTTCGCGCTGCGAGCGCGTGGTGGAGCATTGCAGCCTCGCTTACATGCGTGAGCATGCGGCGCGCTATGTGCCGCAGGGGGCTGGTTTCTGGCGCGACGATGGTCGTGCGTTTTTCAACCGTGGTTGCAATGGACGCTGGCGTGAGGTGCTGACAGAGGCTGTCAGTACTGCCTACCTGCAGCGTGCCGCGACGGAGCTCGGCACCGAGTGTGCACAGTGGCTAGCCACAGGCAAACGCCTCGATGGCGCTCGGGCGGATGTTGGCATGGTGGCTTAGCGTGGCTAACAATGCCTCGCCGGTCGCTGTCGAGTGGGCGCTTGCAGCGCGGCGGCGAGGTCGTTGTTTTGTTGGTTAATCTTAGGCGTAGCGCATCCTGAATTTCTTATAAAGTCCACGGTATGCACGCCATGTCAGAGAATACATACGACCGCATTGCGCACTACTACGACGGCCTGCGCGATGGGTTGTGGGCCTCGGCCAATACGTCGCAATGCGTGCAAGCGCTGTCTGCATTGGTAAGGACTGGAACGGCGCTGGAATTGGGGATCGGTACCGGCCGTATCGCTTTGCCGCTTGCGGCCAGCGGCGCAACGGTGTGCGGGATCGACAATTCCCAGGGCATGTTGGACCGGCTGCGTGCCAAGCCTGGCGCCGAGCGCGTGCGCTTGGTGTGTGACAATTTCGTCGATGTCCCGGTGGCCGGGGTGTTCGATCTGATCTATTCGGTATTTTCGTTCGGTTATCTGCTGGAGCAAAGCGAACAAGTACGCTGCTTTGCCGCAGTGCGCGAGCGTTTGTCTGCTGCGGGCGTGTTCGTGATTCAGACCTTGGTGCCGCCTGCGGACATGCTTCAGGTTGGCGGCAAGGTCTCTTCGGCGTTGGAGGTGCCGCCGTTGGATGCGTCAGGGGAGACGCCGGTGGTGTTGGTGTGTTCCAGCGCCGATCCGGTACGGCAACTGGTGCAGCAACGGATCGTGTTGATGACAGAGTCCGGCACGCGCATCTTCAATGATCGTTATCGCTATGTGTGGCCGTCGGAACTGGATTTGATGGCGCGTCTGGCGGGTCTGGAGCTACAGGAGCGCTGGTCGGATTGGACGCAACAGCCCATCGGTGCGCGGGCACGCTCGCAGATTTCGATCTATCGTCGGGCCGGATCGGCGTAACGACACCGGCAAGTGCTGGCCGGCGTGGGCGATGCGCGGCGGTGTGATCTTGGACAGTGGGTGTCCAACAGGTGCACCTAAAGCGTGTGTGACATGGCGATGCGCGTGACAAGCGCACAGGTCCATGGCCAAAACGGATCGGGCGCCCTGCGGCGCCCGATCTGCAATGACACTGGTGTGTCCGATGCTTAGTAGCGGTAATGCTCCGGCTTGTACGGGCCATCGATCGATACACCCAGATACGCGGCCTGGTCTTCGGTCAGCTTGGTCAGCTTCACGCCGATCTTTTCCAGATGCAGTCGCGCCACTTCTTCGTCGAGTTTCTTCGGCAGCCGGTACACCTGCTTTTCGTAGCTGCCCTTGTTGTGCCACAGGTCGATCTGCGCCAGGGTCTGGTTGGCGAAGCTGTTGGACATCACGAAGCTGGGATGGCCGGTGGCGCAGCCCAGATTCACCAAGCGGCCTTCGGCCAGCAGGAAGATCGCCTTGCCGTTGGGCAGCACGAACTTGTCCACCTGCGGCTTGATGTTGATCTTCTGCACGCCTGGCAGCGTGTACAGCGCATCGACCTGGATTTCGTTGTCGAAGTGCCCGATGTTGCAGATGATGGCCTGGTCCTTCATCTGCGTCATGTGCTCGATGCGGATGATGTCCTTGTTGCCGGTGGTGGTGACGTAGATGTCGGCGCGGCCCAGGGTGTCTTCGATGGTGGCGACCTCGAAGCCTTCCATCGCCGCCTGCAATGCGCAGATCGGGTCGATCTCGGTGACGACGACGCGTGCGCCATAGGCGCGCAGGCTGTGCGCCGAGCCCTTGCCGACGTCGCCGTAGCCGCAGACCACGGCGACCTTGCCGGCCAGCATCACATCCATTGCGCGCTTGAGGCCATCGGCCAGCGATTCGCGGCAGCCGTAGAGGTTATCGAACTTGCTCTTGGTCACCGAGTCGTTGACGTTGATTGCTGGCACCAGCAGGGTGCCGGCCTCGGCGAGCTGGTACAGGCGATGCACGCCGGTGGTGGTTTCTTCGGATACGCCCTTCCAATCCTTGACCACGCGCGTCCAGTAGCCGGGGCGCTCCACCGCCACGCGCTTGAGCAGATGCTTGATTACCTGCTCCTCGTGCGAGGATGCCGGTTCGTCCACCCACTTGGACCCGTTTTCCAGCTCATAGCCCTTGTGGATCAGCAGGGTCACGTCACCGCCGTCGTCCACCACCAGTTCTGGACCGGTCTGGGTGCCGTCGGGCAGGGTGAAGGTCAGCGCGTCGAGGGTGCAATCCCAATATTCCTCCAGGGTTTCGCCTTTCCAGGCGAAGACCGGGGTGCCGCTGGCGGCAATCGCTGCGGCGGCGTGGTCCTGCGTGGAGAAGATGTTGCACGAGGCCCAGCGCAGGTCAGCGCCGATATCCTTCAGCGTCTCGATCAGCACCGCCGTCTGGATGGTCATGTGCAGCGAGCCGGTGATGCGCACGCCGGCCAGCGGCTTGGCCGCTGCGTACTGGCGGCGGATCGACATCAGCCCGGGCATCTCGTGCTCGGCGATGTCCAGTTCCTTACGACCCCAGTCGGCGAGGGTGATGTCGGCGACCTTGTAGTCGCCTGTGGCAGAGAGGTTCTTGCGTACAGCGTTCATCGATAATGCTCCGGTCAATGGCGAGAAAACTCGCGAAGTCCGGGCGCCGTTGTCGCTTATGCCGTCCGCCGAGCCTGGCCGGGTCTGCACACGGGAGTTCCGGTCTAGACACGGTCGCAGCGCCCCTCGGCAGAGGGGAATGAATTATAGCGGCTGCCGGGGGAGGGACTTGAATGGGCCGCTTGAGCGGCGATGCCGCGCATGCCGATCCCGCCATCGGCCGCGCATGGCGGCGACCGTCGCGCCGGTGACGGCGTCGCAGGCATTGCCACATGTCGATGCAATTGTTCGCTTTGCAACCGTTATGCCCGCTGACAGGGCGTGTAATCGTTTTCGGTTAGGCTTGCCACGCCCCCACGCCGAGCCATGCGTTTTCCGATGAACGAGTCCCGCAGCAACATCGTCTTCGCCACGCCCGATCTTCCCCTACGCGACGACGTGCGCCACCTTGGTGCCCTGGTCGGCGAATTGCTCGCTGAACAGGTGTCCGGCGACTTCCTCGACGAGGTCGAACGCATCCGCACTGCGGCGATTGCGCGCCGCGAACGCGACGCACCGGCGTCCTTGCTCAGCGAATCCCTCTCCGGACGCACACCACGCGAGGCCGAAGCGCTGGTACGGGCCTTCAGTACCTATTTTCAGGTCGTCAACATCGCCGAACGAGTACACCGCATCCGCCGCCGCCGCGACTATCAGCGCAGCAGCGTCGATACGCCGCAGCCCGATGGCCTGCAAGACGCCCTGCGCCGGCTCAAGGCGCAAGGCGTGAGCTTGCAGGAGCTGGGCGATTGGCTGCCGCGTCTGGATGTGGAGCCGGTGTTCACCGCGCATCCGACCGAAGCCGTCCGCCGTGCGCTGTTGGAGAAAGAGCAGTTGATGGTGGCCAGCCTGGTCGATCACCTCGACGGCATGCGCACGCCGGGCGAACGTGCCACCGATGCTGCGCGTTTGCGCATGGCGCTGACCTCCGCGTGGCAAACCGCGGACTCCTCGCCGGTGCGGCCGACCGTGGAAGACGAACGCGAGCATGTCGGTTTCTACCTGACCCAGGTGCTGTACCGGGTGATTCCGGTGATGTATGAAACCCTGGAGCACGCAATCGAGCAGACCTATGGCGAGGCCTTGCACCTGCCGCGCCTGCTGCGCTTCGGTACCTGGGTCGGCGGCGACATGGACGGCAACCCCAACGTCGACGCGACCACCATCACCGCCACCCTCGATGCGCAGCGCCGCGCGGTGCTGGAGCGCTACCTGAAAGAACTGCGGCAACTTGCCAGCCTGCTCAGTCAGTCGATCATCCTGGTCGGGGTCAGCGCGCCATTGCTGGAGCAACTCGAACGTTACCGCCAACTGCTGCCGCAGGCCGCCGCCCGTTCGCGCCCACGTCATGCGGACATGCCCTATCGCTTGCTCAACGACTTGATGCGGGCACGGCTGCGCGCCACGCTCGACGATGCGCCGGGCGGCTACGCCGCGCCGAGCGAACTGGAACACGACCTGCAATTGATCCTGGACAGCCTGCGCGCGAACAAGGGCCTGCACGCGGGTTGGTTCGCGGTGCGACGCTTACTGTGGCGTGTGCGCAGTTTCGGCTTCCACTTGGCGCGCCTTGACGTGCGTCAGGAATCCAGCGTGCATGCGCGTGCGGTGGCCGCCGCGCTGGGAATGCAGGAGTGGGAGACGCTGCCGGCCGCCGAACGTGCGCGCCTGCTCGGTCCCTACGCGGGGGGCGAGGCCGCGTTGCCGGCCTGCGCCGATGCCGGCAACGCGCGGTTGGACGCGGTGTTTGCCGCGCTTGCCGATGCGCGTGCGCGTCACGGTGCCGACGCGCTGGGCAGCTACATCATCTCGATGGCGCACGACCGCGCCGACGTGCTGACCGTGCTGGCGCTGGCGCGTCGTGGCGGTCTGGTCGACGCGGCAGGCGCGGTGCCGCTGGATATCGTGCCGTTGTTCGAAACCGTGGACGACCTGCGCGGCGGCACCGCGACCTTGCGCGACCTGCTCGCCGATCCGGTCTACCGCCGTCACCTGGATGCGCGCGGCGACGTGCAGATGGTGATGCTCGGATACTCTGACAGTGGCAAGGACGGCGGCATCGCCGCCTCGCGCTGGGGCCTGCAGCGCGCGCAGATGGAATTGTTGGAGGCCGCCGCCGAACTGGGGATCCGTCTGACGTTCTTCCATGGCCGTGGTGGCTCGATCGTGCGCGGTGGCGGTAAGACCACGCGGGCGCTGGAGGCGGCGCCGCCCGGTAGTGTCGATGGACGACTGCGGGTGACCGAGCAGGGCGAAGTGATCCACCGCAAATATGGCATCCGTGCGCTGGCGCTGCGTTCGCTGGAACAGATGACGGGCGCGGTGCTGCTGTCGAGCCTGCGCCCGCGCCCGGTCGATGCGCGCGAAGCGCAGTGGCGTCCAGTGATGGAGATGGTGGCCGAGCACAGCAGTCAGGCCTACCGCCAGTTTGTCGGCGACCCCGAGTTCATGCGCTATTTCCGCTTGGCGACGCCGATCGACGTGATCGAACGGATGACCCTGGGGTCGCGTCCATCGCGGCGGCTCGGTCAGGATGCGGCGCTGTCCAACCTGCGTGCGATCCCGTGGGTGTTCGCTTGGAGCCAGGCGCGCGCGGTGATCCCGGGCTGGTATGGAGTCGGCAGCGGGCTGCAGGCCGCAGTGGAGGCTGGGCACGAAGCCGCACTGCGCGCGATGGCCGTCGACTGGCCGTTTTTCCGCACCTTTCTCGATGACATCGCCATGGTCCTGTCCAAGGGCGACCTCAACATCGCCGACATGTTCTCGCGCTTGGCCGGGCCGCTGCACGCGCGCTTCTTCCCGCGCATCCGCGACGAATTGGCGTTGACCAAACATTGGGTGAAAGCATTGACCGGGCAGGCGTCGCTGTTGCAACACGACCCGCGCCTGGCGCTATCGATCCGCCTGCGCAATCCCTACATCGATCCGATCAGCGTGCTGCAGGTGGACTTGCTGCAGCGTTGGCGTGCCACCGACGGTGAGGACGAGGAGCTGCTGCGCGCCCTGGTGGCGTGTGTCAACGGCGTTGCCCAGGGCTTGCAGAACACCGGCTGAGCTTCGCGCGCGGGCGTGTCGCGTCGCCGTCCGGGTGGGCGGCGGACGGCCGCTCACTGCTCCACGACGTCGCTGTCATCGGCAGGTTGTCCGTACCAAACGGCTGTGCGAGACAGGGTGATGTACAGCGCGGTTTTCGTCTACATTCGTGGACTTGTGTGCAATTTTAAGCGAACTTAGTGCGTAAATCTGCATTTTTAACGGAATTATAGCGTTGTCACGAAGACGTAGTGCTTCCAGCGAAGAATGCGCGCCGCCGCTACCAAGGTCGCGGTGCCTCTTCCTTCCATGCTCGGTCTGCGGACGACTTCCGCTGGTCTGGCCTATGTCCGGTATTCTTCATGTCCCACTCGATTCACCTTCAAAAACGCCTGTCTGTGGCGATCGCCGCCGTGTTGATTGGCGTCGCGCCGATGGCATTGGCGCAAGCGCAGGACGCGCAGCAGACGCAGGCCGCTGCCCCCAATGCCAGTGCAACGACCCTGGACAAGATTACCGTCGCGGTGACCCGCTATAACGCCGCGGACATGCAGATGGCGGCGACCAACACCGCCAACGTGCTCTCGGCCGAAGACCTCAAGTACACCGCCGTCCACAACATTGCCGAGGCGCTGGGCCTGTTGCCGGGCGTCAACGTGGTCAATACCGGGCAGTCGTATTTCGGCGGCGTGGACGGCGCCGCGCGCGGCGAGGGCATGTTCGCCTCGGTGCGCGGCCTCAATGCCGAGTACAACGTCAACCTGATCAACGGCGTCAACGTCGCCCAGGGCATGCCGTATAGCCGCAGCGTGCAGTTGAGCCTGCTGCCGCCGTCGGGTTTGCAGACCATCGTGTTGAACAAGACCTCCACCGCCGCGATGGACGGCGATGCGATCGGTGGCACCATCGATTACCGCACTCCCAGCGGCTTCGACTACAGCGACGCGATCGGCGGCAGCGTCACCGCCACCGGGCGCGTGGAAAGCCGTGCGCGTGACTACGACGAGAGCGGTCTGGGCAAGGGCGCGGCTGGCGAATTCCACGCCAAGTTCGGTGCCGATCACCAGTTCGGCGTGTATGCCAGTGCCTACTACGACGAGCGCAATTACGTGAACAGCGAAGTGGCCAACGCTGCCGCTGCGCGTGGCGACTGGAGAGGCAAGTATTTCTCCCGCACTACCGCCAATGGCAGCCCAGCGCCGGGTTACAACCCGCAAGACCTGCTGATGGCTACCGGCGCCAACATCGGCTACTCCGCCGGCGACACCAAGCGCTATGGTGGCAACGTCTCCTTCGACTGGCATGTCGATCCGAGCTTGCAGCTATATGCACGCACCACCTATGCCTACGCCAAGACCGAGCAGAACACCGGCTACACCCAGATGGTTCCGGCCAACGTCAGCCTGACCCAGATCGGCTCCACTGGCGTGTACCAGCCGCAGATCAACCGCGTGGCGGTGCGCTATTGGTACGAAACCAACCCGGAAGTGGCGGACCTGGCCACCTTCCAGTTCGGCGCCGACAAGCAGTTGGGGCAATGGACGCTGTCGCCGAATCTGTTCTACGGCTATGGCGATAACGATCGTCCGGACCACGTCGAAATCTCCGCGCGTGTGGACCAGTACACCTCCACGCAGTTCCCTTACGGCGCTAATAGTTTTTCCGGCTATGACGGCGAAGGCTTCCCACGGCCGCTGCTGACTCCGGCAATCCAGGCCCAGGCCAGCGACATCGGCAGCTTGTACGCGCGCCGTTACGGTCAGTTGAGCAAGTCCTACAGCGGTCAGCACAAGGGCGGGGCCAAGTTCGACGTGCGCTACGACGTCGATGGCGGTGCGTTGAACAATATCCAGTTCGGGGTGAAGTACATCGATAGTTCGCGCGAATTCACCTCGCGCGACTGGACCAACGCCAAGTTCACCGATGGCACGTTGCTGCGCGATACCGGGCTGGTGGTCGGTCAATACGATGCGGTGTATCCGGGCAAGTACGACCTGCCGACAGTCAAGCTCAGCAACGCTGGATTGAAGGCGATGATCGCCCAGCACCTGACCCCGGCCAGCTTCGACACTTGCGGCAGCCTGGCGATCAACAACCAGAACTGCGCGACCATGCGCGGCACCGAAGCGGTGGCCGCAGCGTATGCGATGGCGACGTTTAAGACCGGCGACCTGGAAGTGATTCCGGGCGTGCGTTTCGAGCAGACCCGCATCCGCAACACCTTCTGGACCATGCCGCAGGACAGTCAAGGTAACGAGTTGCCTGGCTTCTTCAGCAACAACCGCACCACCTACAACATGCCGTTGCCCAGCGTGTTCTTGAACTACCGTCCGGGTGACGGCAATGCGGTGTATCGCGCTTCGGTGTGGACCAGCTACACGCGGCCGGCGTTCGTGCAGCTCGGCGGCGGCGCGAGCTACGATGTGTCCAGCGACGGCACCACGGTGATCACCGAGGGCAATCCTGATCTCAAGCCGATCAAGGCGGTCAATGTCGATCTGTCCGGCGAGTGGGACAACGGCCATGGCGGTCACGCGATGTTGGCCGGTTACTACAAGCACCTGACCGACTACATCTACGAGAACGGTTCGAACGCGGCCAATGCAGGCACCACCACTGACGCTGCAGGGGTGCGCTACGTGCGTCCGCAGAATGGTGGCGACGGCAAGGTGCTCGGCATTGAGGCGGCGGTGCGGCAGACGTTGCAGGGCATGCCGGCACCGCTGGATGGTTTCGGCATCGGTGCCAACGTCACCCGTCAGACCACCCGCGTCGATCTGGGCATGGACGGCTTCCGCGACGAGCGGATCCAGAACGCGCCGAACCTGATGGCCAACGCCGAACTGTTCTACGAGAAGGGTCCGCTGTCGGTGAACTTGGCCTACCACTACTCCGGCGAGTACGTGTCGGTGTACGACTACTTCAACCGTGGCGCGAGCTGGGACGATCTGTGGGTCAAGCCGATCACCCGCGTCGACCTGCATGTGGGCTACATGGTCAACGAACACCTGCGCGCCGACCTGTCGGTGGCTAACCTGACCAATCGCCTGAGCTACTGGGCGCACGTGGGGCACAACAGCACCGCGATCTCCGACATCGTCGATGCCGGACGCACCACGTTGCTGACCGTGAAGTACACGTTCTGAGCAGTCGGCTCGCGGATGCAGGACAGCATCACCTCCAGCGCGGCCCAAGGTCGCGCTGGGGAGGGTGGCGTTGCTGTGTCGTGTGACGGCTGATGGTGGCGTGCGTGCCGAGTTCGGTACGCACGTTCACCGCACCGATGCGGACGTTGCGCTTGGACTGATTGCAACGGCTCGGATCGCATCATCATGCTCGGCTGCCATCCACCGCGCAGGTGCGATGGTGGCTGTAGCGATTGGTTTGTTATCGCGGCAGGATCGCGTTGCGACCGGATCACCGCTTGCGGTCGCGTTGACCCGCCGTGAACGGCTCTTTTTTTGTTTTTGGAAATGACGATGAACACAAGCATGCGCTGGATGGTGTGGAGCGTCTTGATTGCGGCGACGTTGGCCGCGCAGGCGCGGCCTGCTGTGAAGGTGGCGCCTGCGCCTAAGTTGCAGGTGGAGCAGGTGTGGATGCTGTTTCGCCACGGCGTGCGCGCACCACTGCCCGGCGAGGCGGCCGCCGCCACGTTGGCGCCGCAGCCATGGCCGGTGTGGACGACACCGCCGAGTCTGCTCAGTGCGCATGGGCGTGCGGCAGTGAAACTCAGCGGCGACTACACCCGGCAATGGTTATTGCGCGATGCTGTTCTGCCCGCTCATGGCTGCCCGGCGCAGTCTACGGTCAGCGTCTACGCCAATACCGATCAACGCACGATTGCCAGCGCGCAGATTCTGGCCGAGGCGTTGGCACCAGGGTGCAAGTTGCAGGTGGGGCACCAAGCCGAGGGCAGTGACGATCCGCTGTTCCGTCCGGTCGAGGCCGGTGCGGTGGACTTCGACGCTACCGCCGCGGTGGCGTCGATCCAGCGCCAGACCGGTGGTCCGGCTGCGCTGTTGGCACCGTATGCGAAAGAGCTGCAAACCATGCAGCAGATTCTCGGCTGCACGCAGGCGTGCGACTTTGTCCACATGCCGTCGTCGCTGACGCCGGGTGGCAACGGCCGCAGCCTTGCCTTGCACGGACCGTTGGACCTGACCTCGGGCACCGCCGAGGTGTTCATCCTGCAATACACCGAGGGCTTGCCGCTGGATCAGGTCGGCTGGGGCCGCGCCACGCTTGAGCGTCTGGGCATGGTGTCGCGGTTGCACGCGTTGTTGTTCGAGATCTATGCGCGTCCGCAGTACATGGCCGCGCGCGCTGGCGCACCCCTGGCGCGCCGCGTGCTGGATACGCTGGGTGTGGCTGACGCGCCACGGGTGAGTGTGCTGGTCGCCAGCGATACGCATATCGCCGCGCTCAGCGGCTTGCTCGATCTGCATTTCCACCTGCCCGGCTATGGTCGCGACGATGCGCCGCCAGGTGGAGCGTTGGTGTTGGAGCAACTGCGCGACCTGCGCAGCGGTCAGCATTACGTGCGTGTGCGTTACCAGGCGCAGTCGCTGGACCAACTGCGTGCATTGACTCCGCTGAGCTTGCGTGCACCGCCGTTGTTGCAGACCTTGCAGGTGCCCGGTTGCAGCGATCCCGCGACTGGCCTGTGCCCATTGCCGCAGTTCCAGGCACTGTTGAAGCAAGCGCTACAGCGCCGCGGTTGAGCCGAGGCGAGCGCATGCGCCGCCACACGCTTCATCTGTGCGATGCGTTTGTGCGACGCGTTTGGTTTACCGAATGCAGGAAATAAAAAACGGGCCGCATTGCGGCCCGTTCTTCGTGCAGACGTGGAGTCGCCGGCTTACTTCAGCTTGGCGTCCGCCCGCAGCGCCTCGGCGCGGTCGGTCTTCTCCCACGAGAACGCCGTGGCATGGTGCTGTGCGCCGGTGCCGTCGGTGTAGCTGAAGGCTTTCGGGGTGCGGCCGAAGTGGCCGTAGGAAGCGGTCTGCTGATACATCGGGTGGATCAGGTCGAGCATCCTGATGATGCCGAATGGACGCAGATCGAAGTGCTTGCGGATCAGCTTTTCGATCTTGTCGTCGGCGATCTTGCCGGTACCGAATGTGGTGACCGAGATCGAAGTCGGCTCGGCCACGCCGATGGCGTAGGACACCTGTACTTCGCAGCGGTCGGCCAGGCCAGCGGCCACGACGTTCTTGGCCACGTAGCGCGCGGCATAGGCTGCCGAGCGGTCGACCTTGGACGGATCCTTGCCCGAGAACGCACCGCCGCCGTGGCGCGCCCAGCCGCCGTAGGTGTCGACGATGATCTTGCGTCCGGTCAGGCCGCAGTCGCCCACCGGCCCGCCGATCACGAACTTGCCGGTCGGGTTGATGTGGAACTTGGTGTCCTTGTGCAGCCACTTGGCCGGCAGCACGGGCTTGAGGATTTCCTCGCGCACGGCTTCGATCAGGTGTTTCTGCTTGATCTCCGGATCGTGCTGGGTGGACAGCACCACCGCGTCGATCGCCGTCGCCACGCCGTTTTCATAGCGCAGGGTCACCTGACTCTTGGCGTCCGGGCGCAGCCACGCCAGCGGCGAATTCTTCTTCTTGCGCACCTTGGCCTGTTGCTCGACCAGACGATGGGAGAGGTGAATGGCGGCCGGCATGAAGCTCTCGGTCTCGCGGGTGGCGTAGCCGAACATCAGGCCCTGGTCGCCAGCGCCTTGTTCTTCCGGCTTCTTCCGGTCCACGCCCTGGTTGATGTCCGGCGACTGCTTGCCGATCAGGTTGAGCACGCCGCAGGTCTCGCCGTCGAAGCCGACCTGCGAGCTGTTGTAGCCGATATCCAGGATCACCTTACGCGTGACCGCTTCCAGATCGATCCAGGCGCTGGTGGTGATCTCGCCGGCGACGATGGCCACGCCGGTCTTGACCAACGTTTCGCAAGCCACGCGCGCGCGCTTGTCCTGGGTCAGGATCGCGTCGAGCACGGCATCGGAGATCTGGTCGGCGATCTTGTCCGGGTGGCCTTCGGAGACCGACTCGGAGGTGAAGAGATAGCTGGACATCGCGGCTATATCCTTGCATTCGGATGAAAAGATGGACATTCATGATACACCTGCGTGCGCAATCGTGCATTGCGTCGCGCTCGATGTTGTGCGGGGTTAACCGTTCGTGGGGCGCGTGGGGGCGTCATCGTGCCGTAGCCGGATTGCAAGAACGTTGTCGTTGCCGGCGTCCAAGCTATGTCTAAGTCAGCAATGGGGACGTGCTGTGCTCCGATTGGAACGCAGTGTTCAGAAATGCTTCGCCCATCTTGGCTGCGGCCGGACGCAGCCGCAGAGGCGATTCCAGTGCACAGCCGCCGCAAGTAGCGCGCCCTGCCGAGAGCGTCCCCGCGGTGAAGCAGGAGCAATCGCATGAATACGATCAGTCGCCTGTCACCACGGCGCGCGGTGTTCGTCTCCGACGTGCATCTCGGCGCGCCGCACTGCCATGCCAGCGAGCTTGCCGATTTTCTCGGCGGCCTGCGTTGCAATCAGGTGTATCTGGTTGGCGATATCGTCGATTTTTGGTGGATGGCGCAGCGGCGTGCGGTCTGGGGCGCGGGCCATCAGCGCGTGGTGGATGCGCTGCATGCGCTGGCGCGCAGTGGCACCGAATTGATCTACGTACCCGGCAATCACGACCGTCCGATCCGTCGCTTCTGCGGTTTGGCGCTGCCGACCATGCAGGTCCGCCGCCGTGCGGTGCATGCGACCGCCGACGGACGCAGGCTATTGGTGGTGCATGGCGACGATTACGATGCCATGACCCAGTTCGGTGGTTTGCAGGAAAAGTTCGGCGATTGGCTGTATTACCGCATTCTTACCGGCAACCAATTGACTAACCGCGTGCGCCGTCGCTTCGGCATGCGCTACTGGTCGTTGGCCGATTATCTGAAGCGGCAGAGCAGTGCCGCCGAGCGCTATATCGAGCGCTTTGTCAGCGCGGGCCTGGACGATGCGCGCCGCCGTGGCCTGGATGGTGTGATCTGTGGTCATGTGCACCGCGCCGGTTTGTTCGAGCGTGATGGGCTGGTGTACGCCAACGATGGTGACTGGGTCGAGAGCCTCACCGCGCTCAGCGAAGACCATCAGGGCCGTTTGCAATTGCTCTCACATACCGGGCAGGTATTGCAGACCCTGCCACCGCGCGCGTTGTTGCTGTCGCAGGCGGCGTAGCGCCAAGCCGGTTGTGGTGGAGTCCGTTCGTGCTCGGCGTCGTGCTGCCGTGCGCGCTGTGGGCACGCAGATGCGGTGTTCCCGGTGCATTTTGTTCAAGCCGCGCTGGAGAGCGCTGGCGATATGCCGGCGATTAACGCATCGAAATAATCGGCGGTCAGCGCCAATTGCGCTTGCGCGCTTTCTGCGCGGTTGACCACGGCGCGGAAGGCGGCGTTCTCCGGCCGGTCTTTGGCGTACCAGCCCAGATGCTTGCGCGCGATGCGCACGCCTTGCGCTTCACCGTAGAACGTGTACAGCGCGTGCAAATGATCGAGCAACGTGTCGCGCACGAATGTCAGCGATGGCGCTGGACGCATTTCGCCGTGGGCCAGGTAATGTGCGATCTCGCCGAAGATCCAGGGGCGGCCTTGCGCGGCACGGCCGATCATCACCGCATCGGCGCCGGTGGCCGCCAGCACCTGCGCGGCTTTGTGCGGTGAATCGATGTCGCCGTTGGCGATCACCGGAATGCGCAGCATGGCCTTGATCTGCGCGATCGTCGCGTACTCGGCCTGGCCGCTGTAGTGCTGGTCGCGGGTACGCCCGTGTACGGCCAGTGCGGCGATGCCGCAGTCTTCGGCAATCCGGGCGATGGTCGGTCCGTTGCGGTGGTCGCTGTCCCAGCCGGTGCGGATCTTCAACGTCACCGGTACGGGCGATGCTTTCACCACCGCGTCGAGAATGCGTGCTACCAGTGCTTCGTCGCGCATCAGCGCCGAGCCGGCCCAGGCGTTGCACACTTTCTTCGCCGGGCAGCCCATGTTGATGTCGATCAGTTGCGCGCCATGGTCGGCGTTGTAGCGCGCCGCGTCCGCCAATTGCTGCGGTTGCGTGCCGGCGATCTGCACGCTGATCGGGTCCGGTTCGCCAGCGTGGTCCATGCGTTGCAGCGATTTGCGGGTCTGCCAGAAACGCGGGTCGGAGAGGGTCATCTCCGACACCGCCAGACCGGCCCCCAGGCGTTTGCACAATAGCCGGAACGGCTTGTCGGTGACTCCGGCCATCGGCGCCAGGATCACCTTGGGGTCGATGGTGTAGGGGCCGATGCGCATGCCCCTAGTGTAGCGGGGCGGCCACGTAGATGCCTTCGTGGCCGCCAGTGCTGACTCCCAAGCAGGCCGGGTGGCGGCCTGCCTTTACTGGGAGGAGAGACGGATGTTGTCCAGGTACAGCGCTGCCGGCGCCGACGCCTTGGCGCGGAATTCGACGCGGTTACTGCCGGCGTTCAATGTCACCGGCTGTTGCAGCGTGGCCCAGTCGCTGGCCGAGGTGGTCTGCGCGAATGCCGGCGTGCCGACGTTGACGCCGTTGATGTACAGATCCACGGTGCCGATGCTTGCGCCGGCGGTCGAGTACCGCGTTTGCAATTGATACGTGCCGGCGCTGGGGACGTTGACGTTGGTGCGGATGCTGGCAGCGGGATTGCTGCCGAAGTCGACATAGCCCATCGCCTGGTAATTGTGCACGGGGCCGTATGCGCCGTAGGCGACCAGATTACGGATGTTGCGGAAATCGAAGTTCTCCGCCTCGTACTGCTGCACGCCGGTATAGGCAGGCGGCGCATCCGGTGGCTGCAAGGGGGTGATCGCCGGCGCTGTCTGGCCCGCGTTGGCGATGCCGGTGCATTGCACGGTGATATCCAGAGGGCCGTTGTGTGCCACGTTTAGTGTCAGTCCATTGGCTGTCGCGGTGCTGGTGACGATGCTGGCCTGGTGATCGCCGCGATCAGCAAAGGTGAAGGTTGGCGTGGTGATGGCGCCTTCGATATCGATCGTGTCGGTTTTCAACGCGCCGTTGGGGGAGTCGTAGTTGGTGAGGTAGATCGATAGTGTCTGCGGGAATTCCTTGATTACGCCGCTGGTATAGGGGCCATAGGTCAGGTTGAGCGTGGCGCAACTGTTGTATTTCAGTGGGATGGTGCCGCTGGCGCTCTGGTTGGTCTTGAACGGGTTGTAGGTGACCCAGGTGTTGTCTTGCCGCCCAGCGTAGAGGGTGCCGGTGTATTCCTGCGGGAACAGCGTGTTGAGTTCGTTGAGCTTGTCGTTGAGCGTGGGCCAGCGGGTTGCGTAGGTGCTCCTGGGAATCTGCACCTTGAACGACTTGGCGGTGTCGTCGGTCAATTGCCAGACGGTGGGAATGGCTGGATAACGACCGGTTTTCTTGTACCAACTGTGCTGGTTCAAATAAGTGCCATCGCCATCGAGCAGATACAGCCCGGTGAATAGCGACTCCGGTGAGGAATACAGGTTTCTGTCGTCGCCGCTAGTGGTGTCGTTGACGATCACCACTTTGGAGCGGTCGATCACTTCCTGACGGCTGAGGATACGCAGTGTGCCGTCGAGAATCTTGCGATAGATGTCCAGATGGATATTGCGGAAATGCGGATAGAACTCCCAGCGTCGGCTGGTGTAGCCGTCGGCGGTGGTCGCATTGGGCAGGTTATGCACCGCATCCAATCTGATTTGCTCGGGACCATCGAACACGGTCTCGCCGGTGAAGGTCAGGTGTTCGATCAAGTGCGGTGAGCCGGCCTGCACGGGATAGTTGTCGCTGTTGTCGCCTTTGCTGTCGTACCAGCCGCTGCGATCAGGCCGAATGCCGTAATGGCCGGCGAAGCCTGACAGGAACATGCCCAGGCTCACGCTCTCGATATCGTGATAACCGTAATCGGTGGTGAATTTTTCTTCGATGATGAAGTTCTGCGCGTAGTTGCTCAACGCATTGCGCAGGGTCTGGTCGCGCTTGACCATGGCCAGCGGATTGATGTTCGCACCCCAGAATCCACCGGTGAAGCTCACTGCCAGATAGCCGCCGTATTTGTTGGTGAGTTTGAGCAGGTTCGCCCAGTGCTCCCAGCGTTGGATGGCCGAGCCGGAACACGGTTCATCGAATCCCCAGAACTGCTCGGCATAGTTGAAGCCGATGAAATTCGGATAATCGTGGAAGAACTCGCCGTAGATGGTGGATTCCAGGTCCGCATCCGCTGGATAGTCGGGGAAATGGCTGAAGCCACCGCTGGAGGGCTGGATCATCGCCCACACGCCATTGGCGGCGGCGGTTTTGATCCAGGAACGCGCGGTCTCGAGGCCGTTCTTCACATGCACCCAGTTGCATTGGTTGCCGGTGGCGCCATTGTGAGCGATGGATAAGCTAATCAGCAGTACGGTGTAAGGCCGCAGATCGGTGGGAATCAGATCGATGATTTTCTGCGGGTCGGGGACGTTCCATGTATCGGCATGGATCAGGAACATCGGCTGGCTTGGCGACAGCGGCCGGCGCAGTGCAGTGCTGTTATCGGTCTGGCTGGTGACCTGGCGCGGCACGGTTGCCGCAGCCGGTGTGCGTGTAGTCGTCGACCACACGGTGGGCGTTGCCGCCGTTGTTTGCTGTGGGGTATCGGCGGCGCTATGTGTGTTTCCATCGCCGCCGCATGCGCTCAACAGCATGCTCAGGAATACGCACGGCAGCGCGCATTTATGCAACTCGCGTGGCATTTTCATCGGTGGTTTCCGTCTGCGGAGAGAGTGGCCTAGCTAATACACCCAAAGTGGTCGCAGCCTGCGACGCGACGGTGCATTTGCGCAGCGCCCTAATAGCCTAGCAAGCAAGTGCGGCTGCAACTGGGAACGTTGACACGTTGTACACCTGTGCTTACTCAGATGGCTACAAAAAGTGCCGCATGTCGGCTGGTCGCAGGAGAGTGCTGACGGCGTTGTCGCCTTGCAGTTTGCGAGATGTATGACGAACACATGACGTGCCACTGTGGCGGTGACTGTTGTTGGGTCACACGTGGCTGTGTCGAGGCAATCGGTCAATGTCCCACGCTTGCCGGAGACTGCGTTCCATCCATTTGCCTGTCACATCCCCATTCCGCCGTTACCTGATTTCGCCGCTTCGCGCTATCCACCGCACGCGTTGTATCGCTCCTTGGGGACATGCTTGCGAAAGGCGTTCCATCGGCATTGCTCGTTCAAGCCACTGTCGTGTGTTGCCAACATGGCATTGGCGAGCCACGCGATTTTGGCAACATCTTCAGAGATCGCAATGACGACAAAACCAACTGATGCTGCGTGGTCGCGCGATTGCGATTTGCGCTCATCGTGGCGCATCCGCGCATGCCGGATGTGTGCAGGCCGATGCGCCATGTCAGGCAAGTCGTGGTGTTCCTGGCTCGGATGCGGTGTCCAGGCGCTTTCGCAACTGTCCACTGCTTGGTCGAAGTTGCCGTTTGCGATGGGTCAGCCGAGGTCCGGGGTGATGTGCGGCATGGATGCCGAGGCACCCGCCGCCTCGGTCGAGCGGGCCGCGTAGTGGTTGGCGAAGCGCACATGGGTGGCGAAAGCGACGTGAGGCACCAACGCCAGCGAGGCGGCGAGAGCCCCGTTGAATGCGTCGCCGGCACCGGTGGTATCGACGGTGTGCGCGGCTTCGGCACCGATGCGGTAATAGGCCTGGGTGTCGCCGCGCAGGTGTTCCTCGGGGTGCGAGATGAAGGTGCCGACTGCACCCAAGGTCACTACGACGGTGCCGTCCGGCAGTAGTTTGCGGCACAGTGCGTGCAAGCTACCGCCGTCGGTGGCGGCGATGGCGTCGGCGTCCACGCGTTCGCCGACGTGGCGCGCGAGCAGGGCGGCGAACTCGGTTTCGTTGGGGGTGAGGACGTCGGCCAGATTGAGCAAGGCGATACTGGTCTGCGCATTCGCGGGTGCGGCGTTGAGCACTGTGGTCAGACCGGCCTCGCGTGCCAGGGCCAGGGTGCCTGCGATGGTTTCGATAGGCGATTCCAACTGTGCCAGCAGCACCCGCGCCGATTCCAACAGTGCGCGTTGTGCGTGTACGAACTCCAGTCGCAACGCGGCGTTGGCGCCAGGGCCGACAACGATGGTGTTGTGGCCGTGTGCATCGACGTAGATGCCGCCGGTGCCGGTCGGTTCGCTGCTGACTTCGGCGATCAGGGCGATATCGTCTTGTGCGGCCAGTGCGCGGGCCATCGCACCGCCAGCGTCATCGCCCAGTGCGCAGACAAAACTGGTGTGCGCGCCGGCACGGGCCGCGGCGACTGCCTGATTGAAACCTTTGCCGCCGGGGCCGGTGCTGTAGCGGCCGGTGATGGTCGCGCCTGACGCCGGCAGGCTGTCGCAGCGCCACACATGGTCAACATTGAACGAACCGACGACGATGACCGAACGCGTAGACATGGCTGTTTCTCGATTGGAACTGGAATAAAGAACGGGGTGCGTGGTGCGTGGATCCGGCTCAGGCAAAGTGCGACAGCACGCCGGCGATGGTGGCGGTCATGAAGGTGGCAACCGAACCGCCGAGCACAGCGCGCAGGCCGAAACGTGCCAGATCGTGGCGGCGTTCGGGAGCCAGGCCGCCAATGCCACCGATCTGGATCGCAATGGAGCTGAAGTTGGCGAACCCGCACAGCGCGTAGGTCGCGATCAGCCGGCCTTCTTCGCTCAGATGTGTGCCGGGAATTTGGCCTGTCACGATCTTGGACAATTGCGTGTAGGCCACGAATTCGTTGATGACCACCTTCTGCCCGATCAGCGAACCGACCGTGGTCGCATCCGTCCACGGTGTGCCGATCACCCAGGCGATGGGTGCCAGCACGTAGCCGAAGAGGGTCGCCAGGTCGGTGGGGTGGCCGATTGTCCTGGCCAGCCCGGTGATGTCGCCGAACCAGGTCAGCGGCGCATTGACCAGTGCGATCAATGCGATGAAGGCCAGCAGCATCGCACCGATGTTCAGTGCCAGGCGCAAGCCGTCGCCGGCACCGACGGCGGCGGCGTCGATCACGTTGCTGGTGGTTTTTTCCACTTCTATCTTGACCGTGCCGTGGGTCAGCGGTGTCGCCGTTTCCGGGATCAGCACTTTGGCGACGACCAGCGTGGCCGGCGCGGCCATGATGCTCGCCGCCAGCAGGTGCTTGGCGTAGAACGCCTGTTCGAGCGGGTCGCCGCCGCCGAGCATGCCCACGTAGGCGGCCAATACGCCGCCGGCGATGTGCGCCATGCCGCCGATCATCATCGTCAGCAGTTCCGATTCGGTCATCTTCCCGATGTACGGGCGTACTGTCAGCGGTGCCTCGGTCTGGCCGATGAAGACGCTGGCGCAGACGCTGGTGGTTTCCGCGCCGGACACGCGCATCACTTTGGTGATCGCCCAGGCCATCAGCCTGACCACCGTTTGCATCACGCCCAGGTGGTACAGCACGCCCATCAACGCGGAGAAAAAGATGATGGTCGGCAGCACTTGGAAAGCGAAGATGAAGCCGTAGGTTTTGCTATCCATCAGGGTGCCGAAGATGAAGCTGGAGCCATCGTTGACGAAGCTCAGCACCTTCACGAATCCCCGACCCAACCAGTCGAACACGTCGCGCCCGCCGGGCACCAGCAGCACCAATGCCGCGAAGCCGATCTGCAGGAGCAAGCCGGTCGTTACCAGTTTCCAGTCCACCGCGCGGCGGTTGTTGGAGAATAGCCAGGTGATTGCGATCAGCACCGCCAGTCCGAACAGGCCGAAGCCGATCCTTCCCAAACCTTCGACCATTTGCCTCTCCTGGCCAGCGCAAAGGAAGGAAGCCTAGTGCAGGGTGGCACATGCGGCAAGGCGCGTTGGTTGCCGCGCAGGCTTTTTTGCAACGCACTCCAACTGGCTTCGCACTCACTTCGATGTCGATCGCTCTAGACTGTGCAACCGTCCACCGGCCGTGTAATGGGCCGATATCGTAGGAGGAATTGCCATGCTCTACCGTCGCCTTGGTACCACTGGGTTGCAATTGTCGGCGTTGTCGTTCGGTGCCTGGATCAACTTTGGCGCAGAGGCAGGTCGCGACGAAGCGCGTAATCTGATCGCCGCCGCCTGGGATCACGGGATCAATTTTTTCGATAACGCCGAGATCTACGCGCACGGTCGCGCCGAACAGGTGATGGGCGATGTGATCGCCGATCTACGCCTGCCGCGTGATGGCTACTGTGTGTCCAGCAAGGTCTATTTCGGCGCAGTCGAGGCACCGCGTCCGACGCAACGCGGCTTGTCGCGCAAGCACATCACCGATGCCTGCCATGCCGCGCTCAAACGTCTGCGGGTGGAGTATCTGGACTTGTACTACTGTCATCGCCCCGATCCGGACACCCCGGTCGAGGAAACCGTGCGCGCGATGGACGCGTTGATCCGGCAGGGCAAGGTCTTGTATTGGGGCACGTCCGAATGGCCGGCCGAGCGCATTCGCGAAGCGGCGCAGGTCGCGCGTGCGCTCGGCCTGCACGGGCCGTCGATGGAGCAGCCGCAGTACAACCTGTTGCATCGTCAGCGTGTGGAACAGGAATACGCGCCGCTCTATGACGAGCTTGGTTTGGGCACCACGATCTGGTCGCCGCTGGCCTCGGGGTTGCTGACAGGCAAGTACAACGATGGGATCGATCCGGCTTCGCGGCTGGGACAGGACCGCAACGCCTGGTTACAGGAGGAAGTGATCGGGCCGCCAGCGCAGCGCCGGGTCGCGCGAGCGCGCGCCTTCACCGCGCTGGCCGCGGCCGAGGGCGTGGCCCCGGCGGTGTTGGCGATTGCCTGGTGCTTGCGTCACCCGCAGGTGTCCACGGTGATCCTCGGCGCTAGCCGGGTCGCGCAATTGCTGGAGAATCTCAGCGCGCTGGAGTGGGCCGGACGCGAGGATAAGGCGCTGTGGGACAGGGTCGAAGCTGCCGTGGAGTGAGCATGGGCATGGGGGCCGCCTTGCGCCTGTCCACGGGTCAATGGCGGCACCTCAATTTGTTTTGACTTTCAAAGTTAAAGATTCGATCTTGAATTTGAATTGATTTGATGAGAATCAGTCTTGATAAGTAATTGAGAATCATTATTATTGGAAGTGCCCTGTGGAAGGAATTCGACCATGACCGCTCAAACCGTTTTGCTACGTCGTCCCGAGATCCTGAGCCTGCCCGAACGCGTGTTGTCGCGCGCGCTGCCGGTCGACGCACCTGTCACGAGTCAGTCGTTGCTCAACGGCCGTCGTGAGGTCCTGATCCAGCATGGTGACCGGCTCTATCGCCTGCGTCACACCAGTAACGACAAACTCATTCTCACCAAGTGATGTCTGTTCGGCTGCGCTGCACGACATCAGTGACGCCATCGACCTGTTGCAGGCCGAGACGCGCGAAGAGCATGGCCGCCAGACGCAAAACTTGCGCACCGGAGCAATCGGTAAGGCGGTGAGCATCGAGACGTTCCCGGTGCGCGATTTTTCGATCACCACCACGCTTAAGGCCAGCGCCGACTGATGGCCGCTTCAGTCTGATTTCGGCGCTGCGTGCGGACGATGATCGGTGATTACTGCATGTGGATGCGGTCCTCGCGACCCGCAATCTCGCAGTGGCGGTGAAGAGGATCGATACAACCCAGGTCTTGTTCAAGCTTGGCGCGATCTGGCGCTGGGCGTGATGCGCAATGCCGACGTGTTCAACGTGACGGGTCGCCGCTACATCGATGCGGAGATGTTGCCCAGTGCGACGTTGACCAGATAGTGTGGCTGTAATCCGGTCACGCGTGCGCCGTCGCCACCCAGTGGCGGCGACGAATGTGGTCGTCGTCGTCGCGGACAGCCTGAGCAAAGTGGCATTGCAACATCTGCTGGTAGACGCCAAGAGCGGTCACGTGACCAAACAATGGTGTCAGCAATGGATTTGCGAAGCGTCGCAGCGCTTGGAATTCAGCATCCACACTATCGGTGCCGGTCGCGTTCATGGCTCGCGCAGTGCCAACGCCGGTGGCGTGCGCAGGATGCGCCGCGTTCCCGACCAGCCGGCCAGTACGCTCAATCCGACGCCGCCAACGCCACCGAGCAATAGCGCTGGCCATGGAGGTGTCAGGGTCAGGTCGAAGGCTTGTTTGGCGACCACCACGCCGATGAGTGCCGCCGCACTGGTCGCGAGCAGCGCGGCGAGCAGGCCGAGTGCACCGAATTCCACCAGGACCGCGCCGCGCAGTTGCCCACGGCGTGCGCCCAGTGTGCGCAATACCGCGCTGTCGTAGCGGCGCTCGCCAGCGGTCGCCTGCAATGCCGCCAGTAGCACCAAGGCACCGGCCACCAGGCTGAAACCCATGACCAGTTGCACCGCCTGCGCCACGCGGTCGATGACCTCCCGCACGCGTTGCAAAATTGCATCGATGTCCAGCAGCGACACGTTCGGATACGTGCGGCTGAGGACGCTCAGTTTAACGGTGGAGCTGTGTGGCAAATGAAACGCACTGATCAGGTTGTATGGCGCATCCTGCACTGCACCGGCGTTGAGCAGCAGGAAGAAGTTGGCTCGGAACGAATCCCAGTCGGCCTTGCGCACGCTGGTCACGGTGAAGCTGCGTTGCTGCTCGCCGAGCAACAGGGTGATGCGATCGCCGAGTCGCAAGTTGTAGCGTCGCGCCCAGGCCTCTTCCACCGATGCCTCGGCCGCCGTGCTGCTCGCGCTCCAGAAGCGACCGGACAATAAACGATTGGCGGGTGGAAAGTGGTGCCGCCAGGAGAAGTTGATCGGACGGTCGGCTGCGTCGCCATCGTCGTCTGGTCCTTGCGTGTGGCCTTGGGGCGGCTTGCCGTTGATTGCCAGCAGTTTGCCGGTGCTCAGTGGCTCGGCCGTCGGATCGGCGACGCCGAGTCCGCGCAAGGTGGCGAGCACCGGGCCGACTTGTTTGGGCTGGATGTTCATCAGGAAATAATTCGGTGTGTCCGCCGGCAAGCGCTCACGCCATTGCACGAGCAGGCCAGGTCCGATCACCGCCAGCAACAGCAAGGCGCACAACGACAACGACAGGCCCACCAATTGCACCACGCTTAGCGCACGGCGTCGGGTCAGCGCCGCCAGACCCAGTTTCCAGGGGCCGCGCAGACGCGACTGCAATCGTCGCAGCAACATCAGCAGCACGCTGCCGATCAAGGCAGCGAACATCGCCAACAGGCTCAGTCCGCCCAGGACCCACGCCGCCAGCACGCCGTCGCCAGTGGCGTAGACCGCCAGCACCACGGTGGCGATCAGCGCGGCGGTATAGACCAGCAGTGAGGTCGGCGGCAGGGCGGCGAAACTACGGTTGAGCACGCGCATCGGCGGCACGCCGCGTAGGCGCAATAGTGGCGGCAGGCCGAAGCCGAGCAACAACAGCAGGCCGATGCCGGCGCCGCTCAATGCCGGTGCAGCCTGCGGCAGCGGTAGTCGGTCGGGAAGCAGGCTGCCCAGTGCGGCAACCAAACCGAGTTGTGTCAGCATGCCAAGGGCAATGCCCAGCGCGCAGGCCGGAATCGCCAGCAGCAGCAATTGCAGCGCCAATGCACCGAGGATATCGCGCTGGCGCGCGCCCAGGCAGCGCAGTATCGCCACGCTGTCGATGCGCTGCATGGCGAAACGGTTGGCCGCTAGCGCCGTGGCGACGCCGGCCAGGAGGACTGCCAGCAAGGCTGTCAGCGCGAGGAAGCGTCCGGCACGGTCGAAGGTGCCGCGGATGCCGCGCTGGCTGTCTTCGATCCCGATCAAACGCAATGCCTTGGCGCGCGGTGCCAGCCATGCACGCAGGGCGGCGATCTCCTGCGCAGCGCCGATAAACATCAACCGATAAGAGGCGCGGCTGCCGGGGCCGAGCAGGCCGGCAGCGTCGATGTCGGCGCGGTTCACCAGCAGTGGTGGTGAGAGTTGCATCAACTCCCCGGAGGTGTCCGGTTCGGCGCGCAGGACCCGGGTGACACGCACGCTGTCCGCGCCCAATTCCAGCGTCTCTCCGAGCCGCAGGCCCAGTGCATCGAGCAGGCGCGGATCGGCATAGGCCTGGCCGCGCGGAGGCGGTCCGGCGGTTTCGCTATCGGCACTGGCGCGATCGCGCGCCACCCGCAGTTCACCGCGTAATGGATAACCGTCGCTCACCGCCTTGATGGTGGCCATCTGGCTGGCGTCGCCATGGAATAGCACGCTCGGGAAGCTGACCACCCGCGTGCTGCGCAGGCCGCGGCGCTGGGCTTCTTGGGCGAAAGCGGCGGGAATCTCCTGGCGTCCGCTGACCCCGAGATCGCCGCCGATCACCTCCGCCGCGCTGGCGGTCAGCGCCAGGGTGACGCGGTCGACCAGCGTGCCGACCGCAGTCATCACCGCCACGCCCAGCACCAGGGCGGCGAACACGGTCAGCAGGTCGCCGGCGAACACTTCGCGACGCAGGGCGCGTGCGGCATGGCGCAGCAGGTTCATGTGCCGGACACCGTGTCTGCGCCGCGCAGGCGGCCGCCGTCGAGCCGGTAGCGGTGCGCACAGCGTTGCGCCAGGCGCAGGTCGTGGGTGACTAGTACCAGGGTGGTGTCGCTGCTGACATTGAGCGCGAACAGCAGGTCGCTGATCTGCTGCCCGGTGGCTTGGTCCAGGCTGCCGGTGGGTTCGTCGGCGAACAAAATCCGTGGCCGTGCCACGAACGCGCGCGCCAGCGCCACACGCTGCTGCTCGCCGCCGGACAACTGCCGTGGATAGTGTTTGGCACGTGCGCTCAGGCCCACCGCCTCCAGCACCTCGCGGACCCGCGCCGGCTCCTCGCGTCCGGCCAGTTCCAGCGGTAGCGCGACATTTTCCGCCGCCGTCAGCGACGGCAGCAGGTGGAAACTCTGAAACACGAAGCCGACCATGCGTGCGCGCAGCGCGGCCCGCGCTTCCTCGTCCAGCGCGTTGAGCGAGTGCCCGGCCAGCAGGATTTCGCCACGGGTCGGCAGGTCCAGGCCGGCGAGCAGACCGAGCAAGGTTGTCTTGCCGGAGCCGGACGCACCGACGATAGCGACACTGTCGCCTTCACCGATGGTCAATCCGACTTTGTCGAGAATGTGGACCGTCCCATCCGGTCCGCTGACGGATTTGCCGATATCGCGCACGTCGATAGCGATGCCGGTGCGGGGAGTGCGGGGCTGACTGTCGATGAGGGGATCTCCGGATGATGCGTGGCGATGCGACGAAAACTAGATTGGCCTGGATGCGTTGCGCCTGGCTATGGCTGGCATGGTGTGTGCTGCTACCCATCGTCGCCTGTGCCAAAGATGCCACGGGGCCGGTGCTGGTGGTCGGCGATAGCCTCAGTGCCGCGCACAATATCCCGGTCGAGTCCGGTTGGGTGGCGCTGCTGGACAAGCGCTTGCACCAGCAACGACGCACACCGCCGGCGGTGGTCAATGCCAGTATCAGTGGTGAGACCTCCTCGGGTGCGTTGACCAGATTGCCGTCGCTGCTGCAGAAGCATAAGCCCTCGGTGGTGGTCATCGAACTCGGTGGCAACGACGCGCTGCGCGGCCTCGCGCCCGCAGAATTACGCGCTAACTTGGAGCAGATGATCGTGTTGAGCCGTCGTGCCGGCGCGAAGGTCTTGTTGTTGGGCATCGATATGCCGCCGAACTATGGGCCGGCGTATCGCCAGCGGCTGCGCGCCGTCTACGCCGATCTGGCCGCACAGTACCGTACCGGGCTGTTGCCGTTCCTGCTGGAGGGCGTGGCGCTGCATCCGGCGTTGATGCAGGACGATGGCCTGCACCCCACCGCCGCCGCCCAGTCGAAGGTGCTGGACAATGTGTGGCCTCAACTCAAGCCATTGATTGAGAGGTAGATTTTTCTAATCCCGAATGAATTACAACAATCTTCACGCTGTCACTACCCCGCATCGATCATGTTTCACAAAGCTGAAGAATGGGGGAGATGGTCATGCGTCAGAATAAGGAAACATCCGGGCTTGTGTTGGTCGTTGAGGATAACCGCAATATTTCCGAGATGATCGGTGAGTATTTGGAAGGGCGTGGATTCGAAGTGGATTACGCCTGCGATGGTTTGGACGGCTACCGCCTTGCAGCGGAGAACAGTTACGACGTGGTCGTGCTGGACCTGATGCTGCCGCGTCTGGACGGCATCGAGGTCTGCCGCCGCTTGCGCAACGATGCGCGCAAGTCCACCCCGGTGCTGATGCTGACCGCGCGCGATACGCTCGACGATAAGCTGACCGGTCTTGGCTTCGGTGCAGACGATTACCTGACCAAGCCATTCGCCATCCAGGAACTGGAAGCGCGCTTGCGCGCGTTGATTCGTCGCGAGCGTCGTCAGGTCGGTGCGGAAGTGTTGAAAGTGGCCGATCTGGTGCTCGATCCGGTGAGCATGCGCGCCACCCGCGCTGGTAGCGAATTGCAGTTGTCGCCGATCGGCCTGCGCCTGCTGACGATTTTGATGCGCGAATCGCCGCGTGTCGTCACCCGCCAGGAGATCGAGCGCGAGATCTGGGGTAATGGTCTGCCCGATTCGGACACGCTGCGCAGCCATCTGTACAACCTGCGCAAGATCATCGACAAGCCGTTCGACCGTCCGCTGCTGCACACCGTGCAGAGTGCGGGCTACCGCATCGCCGACATCGCCCAGCCGATGAGTTGAGGCTGGTGCCGATCGTGGCGTGCAAGCGCCCCCAGTGGATGGGGACGCTTGCACGAAGGACTCACGATCACTGTTTTTATAATCGCGGCAACGATCATGGACGCTGCAATGCCGCACAATTTGTCGCGTAAATTCCGTTTGCCCCCGATCGCCCGCGTCCTGTTCGTGGGCTGTTTCCTTGTGCTCGCCGGTTATCTGCTGGTGGCGATTGTGCAGCATTCGTTAGTCGGCTCGATCCTGCACGAGGAAGCACGTCACTACTGGCAATTGCGCGCGCAACAGCCGCAACAGCCACCGCCGAACAGCTACAGCCTGCGCGGTTATCTGGTGCCGAGCGGGCAGTCGGATCTTGGTTTACCGGCCAGCTTGCGCACCTTGGCACCGGGTATGCACGCCGATCATCTTGGCGGTGAAACGGTGTTGGTCGATCAGACCCCGGCCGGACGCCTGTATCTGGTGTTCATGCCTGCGCAGGTGCAACGGCTCATGTTCTGGTTCGGCGTCGTGCCGGTCGTGTTGATTCTGGTCGCGGTGTTGCTGGTCGCTGGGCTGACACGGCGTGCTTCCCAGCGTCTGCTGTCGCCGGTGATCTGGCTGGCGCGTCATGTCTCGCATTGGGATCCGCGCTGCCCGGTCGCCGCCGAGTTGGCACCGGAAAATTTGCCGGCCGAGGTACAGGGCGAGTCGCGGCAATTGGCCCTGGCGCTGCATGCGCTGGCGCAACGCGTCACGGAGCATGTCGCGCGCGAGCACAACTTCACCCGCGATGCGAGCCACGAATTACGCACGCCGCTGACGGTGATCCGCGTCGCCACCGACATCGCGATGACCGATCCCGAACTACCGCCACGCTTGAACCGCAGCTTGCAACGCATCCAGCGTGCTGGGCGCGACATGGAAGCGGTGATCGATTCATTTTTGATCCTGGCGCGCGAAGCGGATGTCGTGCCGCAGAGCGAGACTTTCGAGGTTGCCGACGTGCTCGAGTACGAGCTGGAGAATGCGCGCGAGTTGCTGGCCGGCAAGCCTGTCGAGCTGAGCGTGCGTGTGCTTGCTCCTGTACGCTTGCATGCCCCGCCAAGGGTGTTGCACGTGGTCATGAGCAACCTGTTGCGCAACGCATGCAGTTATACCGATGCGGGTCGTATCGAGGTCGAGGTCGCAGTCGACCGGATCAGCATCCGCGATACCGGCATCGGCATGTCCGACGACGCGTTGCAGCGTGCCTTCGAGCCGTTCTTTCGTGCCGAGTCGGATCGCCCGCAGGGAACTGGGCTTGGCTTGTCGATTGTGCATCGCTTGTGCAATCGCTTCGGCTGGCGGATCGGGCTGGAAAGTGCCGAGGGCGGTGGCATTACCGCCACGGTGTGTTTCGATCCGGCCAAGTGAGCGCAGCGTCCGACTGCCGCTACGGTTCCAGCGCGGATGGCACGCGATCAACCGTAGCGTATTCGCCAATGCAAGATCGTGCTGCGGTAGGACTGGGAAATCCACCATCCGCTCGGCGCAGGCACGCGGCTTGTGGCAAAATCTGCGCATACCCGGCTTCGCCCTTGCTCATGACCGTTCTTCCTCGGCCTTCGTTGTCGCATCTGTATCGCGCAGGGTTGCGCTGAGCCATGGCCGACCAATTCGGTCACTTGCCGCGTGGACCACGGCGCATGCTGATGGCCGCGCGCTGGTCGTTGCAGGGTCTGCGTGCGGCTTGGCTGCACGAGTCCTCGTTTCGTCTGGAAGTGTGTCTGTGCGTGCTGCTGGTGCCACTGGCGCTGTGGTTGGGGCAGGGGGCGGTGCAGCAGATCTTGATGATCGGCTCGCTGCTGCTGGTGCTGTCGGTGGAGTTGCTCAATTCCGCGATCGAGGCGGTGATCGAACGTTACGGCCCAGAACATCACGAACTGGCCGGTCGGGCCAAGGACATGGGGTCGGCGGCGGTGTTTTTGATGTTGGGCAATGCGTTGCTGTGCTGGGGGTTGATCCTGTTGCCGCGCATGCTGTGACTTTTCTCGGTCTTTTACATCGTCAAAGAAGGATGTGCCCGCATGGCCCTTGAATTCCTCGCCGACCCCAACACCTGGGTGACGCTATTGACGTTGAGCGCGTTGGAAATCGTGCTGGGCATCGACAACCTGGTGTTCATCTCCATTGCGGTGGGCAAGTTGCCGCAGGCGCAGCGTCCTGGGGCGCGCAGGTTCGGCATCGCCTTGGCGTGCCTGACCCGTATCGCGTTGCTGGTGTCGTTGGCGTTCCTGGCGCGGATGCAGGGCGAATTGTTCAGCGTTGCCGGCATGGGCATTTCGATCCGCGACCTGGTCTTGATCGTTGGTGGCCTGTTCCTGCTGGTGAAAGGAACGATGGAGATCCGCGAGCTGATCGCCGGTGGCGAGGAGGAGGCTGATCCCGGCACCGGCAAGGCTTCGACCGTGTTCTGGATGGTGATCGCGCAGATTGCGGTGATCGACATCGTGTTTTCGCTGGATTCGGTGATTACCGCCGTGGGCATGGCGCAGCACATTCCGGTGATGATCGCCGCGGTGTTGCTGGCGGTGGCGGTGATGCTGCTGGCGGCCAATCCGCTGGGCCGTTTCATCGATGCCAACCCGACGGTGAAGATGCTGGCGTTGGCATTCATCCTGATGATCGGCGCGGTGCTGATCCTGGACGGCCTGGACGTGCACGTACCCAAGCCCTATATCTACGCAGCGATGGGATTCTCCGTGCTGGTGGAATGGTTGAATCTGCTGATGCGCCGGCGCGCCGCCGCGCACGCGATGCGGGGCGCCGGTAAGCGCTGAGTTGGGTAAACCCCTGCGCATCGCAGTGATGCGAGATGCCTGCGTCGCGGTTGGTGAGGGCTGTGCTGTGGCCTGCCCGTAGATGAAGCGGTCTGTGTCGATGGCAATCGCGATGCGGTGTCGGGCGGTGTCGGTGGCAGAATAGGCAATCTTTGCCTACTGGCTTACGTCTGCGTATGACCTATCTCCATCAAATCGATCCCATCGCCTTCTCGCTCGGCCCGGTGAAGGTGCACTGGTACGGTTTGATGTACCTGGCCGGTTTCGTGTCGGCCTGGTGGCTGGGACGCAGCCGAATCCGGGCCGGGCGGCTGCCGGGCGTGGATGCGGACGGGTTCTCCGACCTGCTGTTCTACGCGATGCTCGGGGTGGTGCTGGGCGGGCGCATCGGCTACATGCTGTTCTACGCGTTGCACGATGTCCTTGCCGATCCGTTGCTGGTGTTCAAGGTATGGGATGGCGGCATGAGCTTCCACGGCGGCCTGATCGGCGTGCTGGTGGCTTCGGCGTGGTGGACGCGCAAGGCGCGTCTGCACTTCTTCGATACCATGGATTTCATTGCCCCACTGGTTCCGCTGGGGCTGGGGTTCGGTCGCATCGGTAACTTCGTCGGCGGCGAGTTGTGGGGCAAGTTCACCGACGCGGGCTGGGGGGTGATTTTCCCGCGCGCGCCAGAACTACAGGATTGGCCGATGGCGCAGATTCAGGCGCAATACGCCACCGGCGCGTTGGATAAGTTCGCGCGGCATCCCTCGCAGCTGTATGAAGCGACGCTGGAAGGTCTGGTGATGTTCGCGGTGTTGTGGACATTCTCGATGCAGCCACGGGCGCGCTACGCGGTGTCCGGGCTGTTCGCACTTTTATACGGCGTCTTCCGTTTCGCGGTGGAGTTCGTGCGTGTGCCGGATGCGCCAATCGGTTATCTGGCATTTCACTGGCTGACGATGGGGCAGATCTTGAGTACGCCGCTGATTTTGTTGGGTCTGTTCTTATTGTGGCGCTCGCGTAGCGCACCGGTACTGCAGCCAGTGCCGCCGATGGAGGTTGCCAAATGACCCCGTATCTGGAGTTGTTGCGTCATGTGCTCATGCACGGCGCGGAGAAATCCGACCGCACCGGAACCGGCACGCGCAGCGTATTCGGTTGGCAGATGCGCTTCGATCTCAATGCGGGCTTTCCACTGGTCACCACCAAGAAGCTGCATCTGCGTTCGATCGTGCATGAGTTGCTGTGGTTCCTGAAAGGCGAGACCAACATCGCCTACCTCAAGGACAACAAGGTCAGCATCTGGGACGAGTGGGCCGATGCGCAGGGCGAACTCGGCCCGGTGTACGGTAAGCAGTGGCGGCGCTGGTCCAGTGCTGATGGCCGCGAGATCGATCAGATGCAGTGGCTGGTGGAGGAGATCAAGCGCAATCCGGATTCGCGGCGGTTGGTGATCAGTGCCTGGAACGTGGCCGAGCTGCCGCAGATGGCGCTGATGCCGTGCCACAGCCTGTTCCAGTTCTACGTGGTCGACGGCAAACTCAGTTGCCAGCTTTACCAGCGCAGCGGCGATATTTTCCTCGGCGTGCCATTCAACATCGCCAGCTATGCGCTGCTCACGCACATGGTGGCGCAGGCCACCGGTCTGGGCGTGGGCGATTTTGTGCATACCTTGGGCGACGCGCACCTGTATTCCAATCACTTTGCGCAGGCGCGCGAGCAGTTGGCACGCACGCCGCGGCCGTTGCCGACCTTGCGTCTTAATCCGGCAGTCACCGATCTGTTTGCCTTCACTTACGACGACATCGCAATCGAAGGCTACGATCCGCATCCGGCGATCAAAGCGCCGGTGGCGGTATGAGGGGGCGGGACTCGGGACCTGGTGCCCGGGACTCGGCAAAAACACAAGCAACGCTGGCAGGTGGGGAAACGAATGCGCTCCGTGGCCTGGGCGATGGGTTGCGATTGACGCTGATTGCCGCACTGGATCGGGCAAATGCCATCGGTCGTGACAACGACCTGCCATGGCGGCTGCCGGATGATTTGAAACGCTTCAAAGCACTCACTCTGGGCAAGCCGGTGCTGATGGGGCGCAAAACCGCGCAGTCGCTGGGACGCGCGCTGCCGGGGCGATTGAATCTGGTCATGACCCGATCCGGACACGTGCCGTTCGCGGACATGCAGGCGGTGGCGTCGCTGCAGGCGGCGCTCGATACGGTCCAAAATGCCGGTGCCACGGAACTGGCGGTCATCGGTGGTGGCGATATTTTCGCCATGACGCTGCCGCTGGCCGGACGGCTGTACCTGACCCATGTCGACACGCTGGTCGATGGTGCCGATGCACATTTCCCTGTGTTCGATCCGACGCAGTGGGAGGTGCTGGCACGGCAACCGCATCCGACCGATGCCCGCCACGCCTTGGCGTTCGAGTTCGTGGACTACCAGCGCCGACCAAGCGCGGTGTAGGAGCCTAGATGTGCGAAGCGATCAGTCCTGGCCTGGCGACGATGCCGTAGGCGCGTTGCGTTTTTGAGGGTGACGCTGCCGCGAGTTGCCGGTGCGTGCTGCCGGTGGCGGCCCTTCGACTGGGCGCCCCGGCACTTGCACGACCTGCAGCTCCTCGCTGTCCAAGCGCAGTGCGGTGAGCTTGCCCCCCCAGACCGCGCCGGTGTCGATGGCATGCACGCCCTGGGTGATGGTCAGGCCCAGCGTGGACCAGTGGCCGCAGACGATCTTCAGGTCCCGCTCGACCCGTCCTGGCACTTCGAACCAGGGATACAGGCCCTGCGCCTGGGTGCCTGGCGCGCCCTTTTCCTCGATGGCGATGCGACCGCGCGGGGTGCAATAGCGGGCGCGGGTGAATAGGTTGATGATCGCTCGCGAACGGTCGTAGCCAGTCAGTCCTGGCGTCCATGCCGGGCGGTCGCCGTACATGTTGCGCAACAGCCTGCGGTAGCCGTTACCGTGTAGTTGTTGCTCGACCTCGCGAGCGTGTTTTTCGGCCATGGCCGTTGTCCACTTCGGTGCGAGTCCGGCATGGATCATCATCCAGCCTAGTTCACGGTCGGCGTGCAGCAGTTTCTGCATGCGCAGCCAGGTCAGCAGTTCGTCGCGATCTTCGGCCAGCACGATGCGCTGCAAGTCCGGGTTGACCTTGCGCTGTTCGTCCGCACTGCGTTCGCCGATCGCCAGTAGCGAGAGGTCGTGGTTGCCAAGCACCACCACGCTTTGGTCGCGTAACGCGTGCACCAGGCGCAGCGTCTCCAACGACTGCCCGCCGCGGTTGACCAGGTCGCCGCAGAACCACAGCCGATCCACCGCCGGATCGAAGCGGATTTTTTCCAGCAGCCGCTGGGTTATGTCGTAACACCCCTGCAGGTCGCCGATCGCCCAGACGCTCATGTGGCCGCCATCAGTGCAGTGTCCGTGGCACGGATAGCACGAACGGCGCGATCGCGGCGATGAACTGGGTGCCGTCGTCGGCCTCCATGTCGTAATGCCCGCGCATCATGCCGTGTTCGGTTTCCAGCATGAGTCCGGAGGTGTAACGGAAATCCTCGCCGGGGCGCAGTCGCGGCTGTTCGCCGACGACCCCGTCCCCGTCCACGCGTTCGATCCGGCCATTGCCGTCGGTGATCTCCCAGTGTCGGGCGATCAGACGTGCGGCGACGCGGCCACGGTTGCGGATGCGGATCGTGTAGGCGAACGCATAGCGCCCTTCCTCCGGTGCCGATTGGTCGACGAGGAATCGGGGCAATACTTCGACCTCGATGCGATAGGGGGCGTCATCATTCATGCTCACAGTGTAAGCAAAGCGGACGCCAGAATGGACGGCCTGTGCCGAGGAGCGTATCGGGGAAGCAGAACGCAGCGCATTGGTGTGGCTGGCTCATGAGGGCGGCAGGTTGGCTAGTCGCACGAAATCGGCGACCGCCAGTTGCTCGGCGCGCGCGTCTGCGCGGACCCCAGCGGCCTCGAACTGCGCGCCATCGCAGACCCCGTTGAGCGCATTGCGCAGGGTCTTGCGGCGTTGCCCGAACGCGGCGCGCACCACGTCGGCGAAGCGGCGCGGATCGGCGATGCCGACCTCCTGGGCAGGCCGTGGGACCAGCCGCACCACTGCTGAATCCACTTTGGGAGGAGGGCGGAACGCGCCCGGTGGCACGACGAACAAGGCGGTTACTTCGCAGTAGGCTTGCAGCATCACGCTGAGCCTGCCGTAGACCTTGCTGCCCGGTGCGGCGGCCATCCGGTCGACCACTTCTTTTTGCAGCATGAAGTGCATGTCGGCGATCGCCGCGGCATGGTCCAGGGCATGGAACAGGATCGGCGAGGAGATGTTGTAGGGCAGGTTGCCGACCAGACGGATGCGGCCATCGCCAGCCAGCGCGCCGAAGTCCACCGAGAGCACATCGCGGTGAAGGATGGTGAGTTCGCCGAGGTTGGCTGCGGCGGTGGTCAGTGGCGCGATCAGGTCGCGATCGAACTCGATCACGGTCAGCTCTCCATGCCGACGCAGCAACGGGAAGGTGATCGCGCCCTGCCCGGGGCCGATCTCGACCAGTCGGTCGCCTGGTTTGGGATCCACCGCGCGGACGATGTTGTCGATGTAGTGGCGGTCGCTGAGGAAGTGTTGGCCGAGCGATTTCTTGGCCGGTGCGCCGAAGCCGGGAGAGGAGGTCATGGCGTGCATTTTATCGGCATGGGATGGACGATGCGGCGTGCCGGCATCATCCGCATGCGCGTCCTCGGATTTTTGGTTGCCTGGCTGAGCATGAGCGGTGTCCTTGGGCGATTCCGCGTTCTGCTGCCTTGCGCGCTGTCAGTTGCGACGCGCGTTGTGGAGGATGTCGCATGGGCGTGGACCACTCCAAGCCGACGTCGCTGCGACAACCCAGGCAAGGTTATCTGTCCTGGCGCGCAGCCAGTTGCGCGCACAAGGCGACTGCGGCGAACAGACTGGATGGGTCGGCAAGGCCACGGCCAGCCAGTTCCAGCGCGGTGCCGTGGTCGACCGCTACGCGCGGGTAGGGCAGGCCCAAGGTCAGATTCACCGCCTGCTCGAAACCACTGTATTTCAGCACCGGCAGCCCTTGATCGTGGTACATCGCCAGCACGGCGTCGACTTCGGTCAGCTTCTGCGGCAGGAATGCGGTATCGGCGGGTAGCGGGCCGAGCAAGCGCATGCCCTCGCCGCGCAGGGCTTCCAGTACCGGCTGCATGACCTCGATTTCCTCGTGTCCCAGATGACCGTCCTCGCCAGCGTGCGGGTTGAGTCCCAGTACGGCGATGGTCGGCATGGCGATGCCGAATGTGCGGCGCAGCGCGGCGTGGGTGATGCGCAGGCTGCGTTCCAGGAGTGCGGGGGTCAGGGCGTCGGCGACTGCACGCAGCGGTAAATGCGTGGTGGCCAGGGCGACGCGCACGATCTCGTTTGCCAGCATCATCACGACCTCGCAGCCTGCGTGTTGGGCGAGCAGTTCGGTCGTGCCGGTATAGGCGATGCCCCCTGCGTTGATCGCAGCCTTGTGCACCGGGCCGGTGACCATGCCAGCCAGTTCGCCACGCAGGCAGGCGTCGGCGGCCTGGGTCAACGCGCCGATCACCGCAGCGGCATTGGCCGGCTCGGTACGACCAAATCGGTTGGGCGCGGCATTGGGGACGGTGCGCAGACGCAAGTCGCCCGGGGCGATGGCGGCACTGGATTCGGGTAGCAGCCGCAGTGGTAGCGAGAGTGCGGCGGCGGCGGCGCGGAGTGTGTCCGGATCGGCGAAAGCCAGCAGTTGGCAGTCGTGGCGCGGCTGTTGTGCCAGCCGCACGCACAGCTCCGGGCCGATCCCGCCCGGCTCGCCTGGGACCAGCGCGAGCGAGGGGCGCATGGTTCAGTGCTTGGTAGCAGTGGCCGCCGGCGCTGGCGTGGTCTCCGCGGCCGGCGTTGTCGTGTCGGTGTTGCCCAGGCGCAGGTCGACGTAGGCTTCGCCGCGCATTTCCTGCAGGAAGCGGTTGTACTCTTCCTCTAGCTTGCGACGACCGATGGTCTCGCGGACCTGGGCGCGCTGCGTGTCGCTGGTGACATCGGTCTGGCGCGCGCCGACGCGTTGCAGGATGTGCCAGCCAGCCTCGGTACGGAACGGCTGGGAAATCTGCCCGTCCTGGAGGCTTTCGACCTGGTGGCCGAAATCCGCGCCGAACGCATCGATTGGGAACCAGCCCAGATCGCCGCCCTGACTACGGGTGTTGGCATCTTCCGAGGCTTCCTTGGCCACTTTCTGGAAATCGGCGCCACCGGCGATGCGCGCACGCAAGGTCTCGATCTTGGCCTTGGCCGCAGCATCGGTCTGGGTGTCGTTGATCCGCGCCAGGATGTGGCGGGCGTGGTACTCGGTGACGGTTTTCTTTTCCGGGTTGGCGGCGGCGTCACGCACTTCGACCAGCTTCAATAACTGAAAGCCGCTGGGGCCGCGCAGCGGGCCAGCGACCTGGCCGGGCTTCATATCGCGGATCAACTGCGCGAATGCGTTCGGGATCTCGTCCAGGCTACGCCAGCCGAGGTCGCCGCCTTCCAGCGCGTTGGGGCTGTCGGAGTAGCGCACGGCGGCGGCATTGAAGTCGATCTCGCCCTTGTCGATCAGGCTCTTGACGCCATCGATCTTGCCCTGCGCGGTCTTGATCTGCTCGGCGGTGGCGCCTTCCGGCAAACCAACCAGGATATGCGCGAGGTGATACTGGGTGCCGATGGTGGCCTGTTGGGTCAGGGCGGCATCCACTTCGCTTTCGCTGACGTTGATCCGGCTTTGCGCGAAGCTCTGGCGCAGGCGTTGCACGGTGATTTCGTCGCGCACCGAGTTGCGGAAGTCGTCGTAGGACATGCCGTCTGCGGCGATTTTCTTGCGCAGGCCATCCACGTCGGTATTGTTTTGCTGGGCGATGCTGGCGATGGCGCGGTTCAGTTCGTCGTCGCTGACATGGATGCCGGTGCTGTTGGCGCGGGCCACTTGCAGTTTGACCAGAACCAGACGCTCGAGCACTTGGCGGCGCAGCACGTTATCAGGAGGCAACTGCGTGTCGCGACCGGCATACTGTGCTTTGACGTTGCGCAAGGCGCGATCCAGCTCGCTCTGCAGCACGACATCTTCGTCGACCACCGCAGCGATGCGGTCCAGTGGTTGGGTTTGTTGTGCGGTGGCCTGGGTGGAGACGCCAGCGATGGCCAGCACGGCGACGAGGAAAGCAGAGAGGGTCTTGGTCATGGAATCTGGTTCGGATCGTAAGCGTCCGGATCGGCCGTGGTATTGCTGGGCGGGACCAAGTACAGGTCGTCGCGGTTGTAGCCGAGGATAGCACGGCGCAGAACGCGGTCCGTGTCCTGCCCCAGCGACGAGAACCCCTTCAGGACGAATTCGATCTGGAACGCGGTGTCCATTGCGCCGGTGCGATTGCGCACGTAGCGCCGTGCCAGCGCACGCACGGCCACGCAGCAACTGTCCCATTGCACGCCGAGGATGGTCTCCAGCGGCTTTTTGTCCATGAACGAATAGTAATGACGGCCGACCAGGCTCCAATTCGAATTGATTGGGTACAGGAACGAGGCGTCGGCCTGCTCCAGCAGGTCGCGGCGGTAGCGGTAGGCGACGTTGACGATGCCGTCGCCCGGCAGCAGGTAACGCATGCGGACGCTGGCCAGATCCTTGCGGTGATACTTGGGATCCCACTGATAGGTGCTGCCCAGCGTCCAACGGTCGTTGATCATGTAGTTGGCGTCGGCGACCCAGGCCGACTTGCCCTGCGCGATCGTGGTGTCGCTGTTGGGCAGGCTGACCCGGGAGTCGTCGAAATACAGGATCTGTCCCAGGCTGACCGATAGCTTTTCCTTGCCGTCGTTCTGGCGCAGCAGGCGCGAACTCAATGCCATGGTCAACTGGTTGGCATCGTTCTGGCGGTCGGCGCCGGTGTAGCGCGAGTCGCGGAACAACTGTCCCCAACTGAAGGTGAACTCGCGGGTGTCGAAGATTGGCAGGTCGTTCTGGTCCCGATACGGCGTGTACAGATAAAACAGCCGCGGTTCCAGGGTTTGCAGATAGTTGGTGTTGCCGAATTTGGCATCGCGGTCGAAGTAGACCCCGGCATCGACGCTGGCGATCGGCAGGCTGCGCGAGGGGGTGGTGTTGCCGCCGAGCGTGTTCGCCAGGTCCCTTTCCAATTGGTAGGTGGTATAGCGCCATGCCAGGGTCGGCTTGAGGAACCAGGCGGCACCGGCCAGCGGCATGGAGAGGTAGGGTTTGAGATCCAGGCGCTCCCCGCCGGGCCGCTCGCTGATTACCCCGGTGCGCTGGTACAGCGCGTCCTTGGCGTGGACGTCGTCGTGTACGAAGCGCACTGCTTCGCTGTACAGCCCAGCCTCGAAGTAGTCGCCGAGGGGTTTGTTCCAGTTGAAGAACGCGCGCGGCTGGCGGCTATAGGGCAGTGAATCTTCAGTGAGCGTGTAGTCGGCCAGTTGCCAGCGATCGGCCATCAGTCCGGCGGTCCAGGTCTCGCCGGTGCCGTAGACACCGACCGTACTCTGCAGGTTGCTGACGGTGTTGCCGAGCAGGCGGTTGGAAAAGTCTTCGGTATAGCGATCGTCGCTGACCCAGATCAGCGAGGCGCGCGCCTGCCATTGCGCGTTGATGTTGTGGTAGCCCAGGTACTGGAAGCGACCACGGTCCTTGTCGCGTAGTTTGTCATTGGGCAGGTAGCCCGCCAGTGCCTCGCCCTTGCCGCCATCGTAGAGATAACGGAATTCGCTGCCGAGCATCAGGCCGCGTCGGCTCATGAAGCGCGGATACAGGGTGGCGTCGTAGTTCGGTGCCAGATTCAAATAGTAGGGTTGGGTGTAATCGAACCCATTGCGGCCGGTGAAGCCGAACGTCGGAAACAAAAAGCCGCTGCTGCGACTGTCGTCGATCGGGAACTTGAACCAGGGCGAGTACATGACCGGCACGTTGTAGATTTTCAGGATCGCATTGCGCGCGGTGCCGAACCCTTCGTTGCTGTCGACGTCGATCTCCGGTGCGGAGAGTTCCCACACCCGTTGCGAGGGATCGCAGGTGGTGTAGGTGGAGTGGTGCATTTGCCCCAGAGCACCTTGCAGGTCTACCGAGTTGGCGGTGCCGTTGCCGCGGCGGGAGATCAACTGATAGCGGATGTTGGTGATCTTGTGGGTGTTGGTGTCCTGATTGCCTTCGGCGCGGTCGGCGATCAGGCGGATCGACGAATCCTGGTAGCGCACGTGACCCTGTGCGATGTAGTTGCCGGTCTCGGTGTCCATCCGCAGGCTGTCGGTGCCCATGAACTGGTCGCCGCGCTTGAGCGCGACGTTGCCGGTGTAGTTCGGGATGGTCGTGGTGCCCGAGAGTTGGTCGCCCTCGACATCGGTCGGCTGCTGTTCGCGGTTCTCGGCGAGCTTCGGATCCGGCTTGGGGGCGTCGTCGAACTTGGGCAGCACGTCAGGGGTTGGGCACAGCCCCCAGTTCGGCGGCTTTTCGGCCGCCACTGCCGGCAGACAGAGGGCGATACTGAACGGAAGGGGTAGCAGGCGGAGAGCTCGGCGCACGCGCGTCAGGTATCGGGCGAAAACGGTCGCTAGCTTGCCCCATCCTGTGCATGGGGGCAATGAAGATGGCCTGCGGAGCGTGAGGGGTGTATCGGGGGCGTAGGGGTTCAGCGCAATGCGTCGACGTGGGCGATGCTGCATTCGCGCAGCGCTTGCAGGTCGTAGCCGCCTTCCAGTAGCGACACCACCCGGCCGTGTGCATGCCGCTGTGCGAGCGTGCGCAATTGCGCGGTGAGCCAGGCGAAGTCTTCGCTGTCCAGCATCAGGTCGGCGAGCGGGTCGCGCAGATGCGCGTCGAAGCCAGCGGAGATCAGCAGCAGTTGCGGTTTGAAGGCGTCCAGCAGTGGCAGCAGCCGGTCGGCCCAGATGTTACGGAAGCCCATGCCGTCGCTACCCGGTGCCAGCAGGGCATTGTGCAGGTTGCCGATGCCGCGCTCGTTGCTCCCACCCGAGTGCGGAAACAGACCGGACTGGTGGGTGCTGAGGTAATGCACGCGAGCGTCGCGCTCGAAGATCGCTTGGGTGCCATTGCCGTGATGCACATCGAAGTCGACGATGGCGATCCGCTCCAGGCTATGGGTGTCCAGGGCGTGGGCAGCGGCGATTGCAACGTTGTTGAACAGGCAAAAGCCCATTGCGGTGGTCGCGGTGGCGTGGTGGCCGGGCGGGCGTACCGCGCAGAAGGCCGTGTCGCTTTCGCCGCGCATGACCACATCCACCGCCGCAATCCCTGCCCCGGCGGCGCGTAGCGCGGCGGCGCGCGAGCCAGGCGAGAGCACGGTATCCATGTCGAGCGCGTGCGTGCCGTCGATGTCGGCCAGGATGCGATCGATCAGTGCCTGCTCGTGCACTCGTGCCAGATCACCGAGCTTGGCCAGCGGTGCTTGACGCCATTCCAGTGTGGGGAAAGCCTCGCGCAGGGCGGTGACGACCGTTGCCACGCGCTCTGGTCGTTCCGGATGTTCTGGTCCCGGCATGTGGCCGAGGCAGTCTGGATGCGTGTAGATCAACATGTGCGGGCGCGGTGTGGGGTGCTGCTCAGGCGTGTCGACGGTCGTGGCGCCACAGGACTTCGCCGTGACCATCGGCGCGGGCCAGTACGCGCGCCAACACGAACAGCAGATCCGACAGGCGGTTGAGGTAGCGCACCGCCTCCGGGCGTACCGCGTCCTGCCGCGAGAGCGCGACCGTCTCGCGTTCTGCGCGGCGCACGATGGTCCGAGCCAGGTGACAGCGCGCCGCTGCCTCGCCGCCGCCGGGCAGGATGAAGTCCTGCAAGACTGGCAGGGTGGCGTTGTAGCGGTCCAGATGCTGTTCCAGCGCGTCGATGTCGGCGGCCTGGATCGCGGCGTGGCCGGGAATGCACAACTCGCCGCCAAGGTCGAACAGTTGGTGCTGGATCGCGGTCAGCAACTGGCGCACATCCTCGGCCAGCGCACAGGCCAGCACCAGGCCGATTGCCGAATTGGCTTCGTCCACGGTGCCGTAGGCGGCGACCCGGGCCGAATCTTTGCCGACCCGGTTGCCGTCTCCCAGTCCGGTGCTGCCGTCGTCGCCGGTTCGGGTATAGATCTTGGTGAGACGGTTGCCCATGTCCGTTCAGTGGCTGGTTGGCTGGTTGCGTTGGTCCAGGCGTGCCAACTGCTCGCGACCGACCTGGATCGCGGCGGCCAGCGCCACGTACAGGCCTGCGCTACTCAGGTAAGGCAACAGCCAGTCGCTGTAGTTCTTCAGCCAGCCAGCCACCGTGGGATTGGCTACGCTGTGGCTGACCCAGTAAAAGCTGCCCTGGGCGATCAGGTGGCACAGGGCCACCGCGGCCAGCAGGCTGCCCGTGGCCAGGCCCAGCGCGCGCCAGTCGGCGCTGCGGTAGCGGTGCGCCAGCCAAGCGCCGCCGATCCACAGCACAAAGTACGCCGGGATCAGACACCAGTACGCTGGCGATACGCAGTAGTGCTGCCAGAAATCCAGGCCTTGGCCGTGGATGACCAGATAGTCGACCAGTACCGCCAGTGCCATCAGCAGCGGGAACGCCCAGACGGTCCAACTGCGCAGGTAGAAGCCGCCGATGAAGAACACCGCCCAGGACGCATCGGGAATGGCGCCGAAGTGATTGATGCGGGTTGCAGCCAGCAGTGACGCCAGCAAAAGCAGGGCGGGAAGGCGGTGGGGGGAGGACGTCATGGCGAAGGCAATCGTTTGCGCGTGAGACGATGCATTCTACTGGGCTGTATGGGGCTTTGCCGCTGCCGAGTCGAAAGTGGTGGTAGTTACGGGAGTCTGCAAATTGAACCGTTTAACTCTTATGCGATGAACGACGTGCTAAACCGACTTGTCGCACAGGCTGTGAGAATGGCTGCATCTATCGGCAAGCCTGATTTTCTTTCCTCAATGCTTCTTCTAACTGTGCGCGATCACTCCCTGAGACTGCGTCTCTCATCGAATCGACCTCTTCTTTTCGGATGATGCATGGGTCGATGGTATAGCCTGGGGGCCAGAGGCCGATAAAATTTGAAACCATTGCAATAACTTCTCGCGGCGGCAAGTTGGTGCGCATATGCAATCGTTCCGGCCCGGAAGAAAAGGTTTTCTCACTTGTACGGTGCGCCATGATTTTCGGTACGAAATCGATGTTGTCTCCGGATTGATTACCTTTCAGGGAATCAGTTGGTAGCGTCAAGATGAGATGATCTGGTGAGTGTGCCGTGGGTGCAGTTGAATCTTCTTCTGTTTCATGGATTGAGGCGGGGGGGGGGGCATTGGTGTTGTTTGATTTTTTCGGTTTTCCCGAAGCGCGCTTTTGGGCTAATGGCATATCGCGCTCCTTGCCTACGACGATATTGTCTGTGATGTGCTGCAAAGAGGGAGGCTCCAAAGAACTCCTTTGGATGAATTTTATTTTTATTCCTGCTTGGCTGTGCAGGGGTGTTACGGCTGATTTTGAAATTAAAAACAAGAAGAAAAAAAAATGAAGAATTAGGACGGAAAGTGCTGAAATAAATTTCAGTTTTAAATTGCTGTTTTCGAGTTCTTTTTTTGATTTTGAATGCATGGTGCGTGCTTGCCTATTTAGATTGAGATCTCCGGAATTTTGGCTGCGTTAATTCTGGGGTCTTTTGATATTATTGCATCTATTTGAGTGACGTTGATTTTTTTATGGTATTTCGGGGTAGGAGGGTGGCATGAATGTTCAAAGATATAGAGCCAGTAAATAAGGTCTTTGCCAATCATTTCCTCGTAACATTTGTACACTTCTGAAATTGTGTTGTGGTCGCAATAAAAATTCGGCTTGCTGGATATTGGGATTAATTTATCGTATATTTCATTTGGCCTCATGTGGTTTGATTTTATTATTTTGAATTTATAATTTTCCATTATGGGTTTCGATAGAAATGGGATAATTGCGCTATTTGATCGTCTGGCGATATATGCCGCTCCAAGAAGGGTTCTGTAAAATCTACCCATAAAATCGATCGTGTAGGTATTTTTTGTTGAATGGAAGACGTCTGTCATAATTATAGCGACACCTCCCGTTTTTAGCGTTCGGATAATCGATGCTAGTCCTCGTGAGTTGTTATGGACTGGGGTGAAATTGCCACCAACTTCTGCCGCCATTTTTTTTGCTATTAAGTCAAAGTCGCGATTTTTATAATTGACTTCTGGGGGGTCGTAAATTACGCATATCTTTCGGAATTTTGAAATATGAAAAACTAATGCGAAAATGGCGGGGACAAAAGAGCCATAGTGCATGGTGGTGAGGAGTGTGCCGCTATCAGCTTTAATTACAGCCTGTTCGATTTCTTCAACATTATGTGTGTTGTTTTTGATGAAATTGATGCATGCAACGGAGTCTGATTGCTTTAAGATATCAATTGCCAATCTTTCCCTGAGTCTCCATTTGTAATAGTGGTTTATGGTGCAGCCTGAATTTTTACACGCATCGGCCAAGATATCAAAATTCGCTTCCGAAAATTTTATTCCAGTTGCATATTCAACAATTCTGCTCTTCTTATTTTTGGGCGAAAAAAGTAAAAGGAAATCAATTAGGAATTTCTTTAGCGGGATTGGTTTTTTCACGTGTGGCGCCCGGTTTTTCTGATAATATTTTCAATATTCTCCTTGATGCCCTCCAAGTTATTGATGCTGTTTATGGCTTTAACTGCATCAGTGGAGTTATTTGCATTCATGGCCAGGAGGGATTGATAGTGATTTATGTGAATAATCGCCTCTTCCATAACTTTTGGCATTAATCGACGGGGTTGCAGATTGCTTGTTAGCCACGTGCTTTTTAAAATATTATCAGCTTGGTCAAGATAGTTATTCAAGTGGTGGAGTATTGTGGCTGCACTTGCGCATTTTTCGATTTTCACGAATTCATGCCCTTGCCAAATGAAGAGTGTTGATCCGTATTTTGATGCGGCTAGTATCTCAAAGGCGCAAAATCCTCGGCTCAATCCATTGCGAGATGAAAATATTTGGATGTTGGGAGGGGAGGTGATTTGGTCTGGGAAGGAAAATATAATTGGAAGTAATTCATTCTTGCTTTTGCTTGTCGCATCAATTATGGAAATGGCTTGAGAGCGGCTGATTATATTTTTATTGGAAGGGTGAAGTTCTGATAAAATATCTGGATCGCCAGAAATGTACAAATTCTCTCTGCTCTCCTCGCGAAAGGAGAGGTCGATGAAGTTATGGGTGGTTGGTAAGGCAATTATTACGGGGCAGTCAATGTGGCCAAACGCCGTCATCATGACTTCGTCAATAGATATGCCGTGCATCGTCGGTATCTAATAATTAAAAAATAAAAGGGCCGTCAAAATGACGGCCCACCTTGGAATCTAGATTTTATTAAAAATGGCAGACGCAAATAGGGGTGGTCCCGGGCTGCGGTACGTCGCTGGCTAGAAAAGAGAGGTGATCTTTGATGTGATCTGCTGCCATCAGGCTATTTTGCAATACGTCGAGAAAAATATCAGGCGTAACCATTATGAATTATCCTTAATATAAATATGGTTTAATTTGCCAGTTTCGACCGGCATTGCGATTCAAGCAATCTGTAGTTCTCCTTGTCAAGGGCAATTGGTGAAATTTCTACACAGGTAGACGCGCGGGGCTTGGCCGCACCTTGCGAGGCTGGTCGTATCATGGTCGGATGAGCAAACGACATGACGTAGTGATAGTGGGCGGCGGCCTGGTCGGTGCCAGTCTGGCTATCGCGCTGGACCGCCTGGGGATGGACGTGGGCTTGGTCGAGGCCGCGCCGCCGGGCGCGTTGCCGCCGGTGTTCGACCAGCGCAATCTCAGCTTTGCCGCAGCCACGGTCAACGCACTGACCGCGCTCGGCGTGATGCAGCGCTTGCGCGCACCGACCGGCCCGATCCGGCGCATTCACGTCAGTCGTGCCGGCGATTTTGGTCGGGTTCGGCTGGACGCCGCCGACTATGGGCGCGAGGCATTCGGTCAGGTGGTGGTGGCGCGCGACTTCGGCCAGGCGCTGGAGGAGAGCCTGGCCGCGGCCTCGCATGTGCACCGCTACCGGCCCGCGCGCTGCGTGGCGGTCGAAGACGGGGACACTTCCAATGTGCGGCGGCTGCGCGTCGTTCACGACGGCACCGAGCAGGTGCTGCAGGCGCGCTTACTGGTCGGCGCCGACGGTAGCGCCAGCGCGGTGCGCGATGCGTTGGGTATCGGCGCGATCGGCCACGATTTTCATCAAACCCTGTTCGTGGCGCGGGTGCGTGGGAGCCGTCAACCCGACGGCACCGCCTACGAGCGCTTCCGCGATGACGGTCCGACCGCGCTGCTGCCGCGTGGTGATCGGCATTACGGTGCGATCCACGCGGTCGCCACCGAGGACGCCGACGCAGTGGCGGCGTTGGACGAGGAGGCTTGGCTGCGGCGCTTACAAGACGCGCTGGGTTGGCGGGTGGGCCGCTTGCTCGGCAGTGGCGAGCGCAGTGTGTATCCGATCGTGCAGGTTCTGGCCGATCGCCTCACCGATGCGCGTGCGGTGCTGCTGGGCAATGCCGCGCAGACCCTGCATCCACTGGGTGCGCAGGGTTTCAACCTGGGGCTGCGCGATGCGCTGACCCTGGCCGAACTGCTCGAACACGACCGGACCGATCCCGGCGCGCCGACGCTGCTGCAGGACTACGTGCAGCGCCGCGAGCAGGATCGCCAGCGCACGGTGGCTTTTTCTGGCGGGCTGGCGCGGTTGACGGCCAATCCCGCGTCCGTGCTGCGCCCGTTGCGCAGTCTGGGTCTGCTGGCCGCAGCACGGGCCGCGCCGCTGCAATCGTTGCTGGTCGGTGGGGCGATGGGTTTCCGTGGCGAGGTGCCGCGGCTGTGTCGGGAGGCCGCAACATGAGCCGGCGCGGGATGTTGGATGCGGTGGTGGTCGGTGGTGGTGTGGTTGGTGCGGCGTGCGCGTTGGCATTGGCTAATGAGGGCTTGGCGGTGGCGCTGGTCGAGGGGCGCGAACCGCCGCGTTGGTCGCCGGCGACGCCGGACTTGCGGGTGTATGCCTTCGCTGCGGATAACGCGGCGCTGTTGCACGGCGCGGGAGTGTGGTCGCAGGTGCTCGCGCGCCGTGCTTGCGCATACCGGCGCATGCGCGTGTGGGATGCCGGCGGCGGCGGTGAGTTGGCGTTCGATGCCGATGCGCTGGGGCGCGATCAGTTGGGTTGGATCGTCGAACACGCTCTGTTGGTCGAGCAACTGTGGGCGGCGCTGCCAGCGGCGGGTGTGCAGTTGCACTGCCCGGCACAGGTGGAGACGTTTGAACCGTCGCACGAGCGCGTCCGTTTGCGCCTGGACGATGGCCGCCGGCTCGATGCGCGTCTGGCAATCGCCGCCGATGGTGCCGAGTCCACCTTGCGTGGTTTGGCCGGATTGGATGCGCCGGCACACGATTATGGTCAGTGCGGCGTGGTCGCTTTCGTACAGACCGAATTGCCGCATCAGGACACAGCCTGGCAGCGTTTTCTACCGGGCGGGCCGCTGGCACTGTTGCCGTTTGCCGATGGCCGCAGCTCGATTGTGTGGACATTGCCCGAGGCGGAGGCGAGGCGAGTGCTGGCGCTGGATGAGGCGGCCTTCGGCGCGGAACTGACTCAGGCTTTCGGGGCCCGTCTGGGCACGATGCGTGCCGCGTCGCCGCGGGTCGGATTCCCGCTACGTCGACAACTGGTGGAAACGTATCGGCGCGACGGTCTGTTGGTGCTCGGTGATGCTGCGCATGTGGTACACCCGCTGGCTGGGCAGGGGGTCAACCTCGGCCTGCGCGATGTCGCCGCACTGGCGGCGCTGGTGCGGCGGGCACAGGCGCGCGGTGTCGATTGGGCTGCGCCGCATCGGTTGGCGCGTTGGGCGCGTGCACGGCGCAGTGACAACACCGTGGCTGCTTATGGTTTCCATACGATCAACCGGGTGTTCTCCAACGATGACCTGCACCTGACCCTGCTGCGTGGGCCGCTGTTGGGGCTGGCCGGTAAATTGCCGCTGTTGATGCATGCATTTTGGAAGCGCGCATCCGGGATGTGAGTGTGCGTTGCATTGGCTATGCGTGATGCTTATCGAGTCGACTTGTGGCTGCTGCCGTGAGCGAGGTGCGACGAGGCAGGGCTTACCGCCAGCCGGCCAATTGCGTGCGACTGAGGCGTCCGCTATGGGGGGTGTCCAGTGCATCGAATTCGTCGGCCAGCGATGGATTGGCTTGTGCCTCGCTGCGGCTGATGTAGCCGTCGTGATCGCTGTCCAGCGCGTCGAAGTCGATGTGGTAGTTGCCCGCGACGCGCTCGGGTTGGATCGTGCGCACGGTCACCGGCGCTTCGCCGGCAGCGGTGTGCAACTGGACCTGGTGCGTCACCACGCCGTTGCTCAGTGGCTGCGAGCTGACCGTGGCGTGGACATCGCGCAGTGGTTGGGTGGTCACGCTGGAGGTCGCGTTGAGATTCTGTGCGACGCTGGGCATGGCAATCGTTGCGGACAGGCAGGCGATGAGGATGGCGCGAGGGTAGTGCATGGACATGACGGACTCCGGTACAGCAATCGGTGAGCGGTGATGGTTTCAGAGTGGGATGAACGGGAACGCGAGTTTCAACAGTCCCTTCAATCCGCCTTCTGCAGTGCTGGCGATGGCTTTGACGCCAAGGCTGTTGAGCACTCTGCGTACATCCTGCCAGCGTAGCTTGCTCAGGTCTTGTTTCAACAGCTCGGCGACTTCTTCTGCGGTGGGGGCGAGCTTTTCCAGCGCGCGTGTCACCTTTTCCGGTTCCGGCTGCAGGTAACCCCAGCGTTCGGCAATCTTCAGCAGCGTGTCGAAGCGCACGGCGATCACATCGCGGTTGCGCTCGTATACCGGCATCGCGCCGACGTCGAGGATGGCTTGTTCAAAGCGCTGCTGATCGTCCGGGTGCTCGATGCGGATTGCCAGAAAGCCATCTTTTTTGCTGCGCTCGCTGACATGTTTTGCCCCGGCGCGCAGGTTGTCCTCGGTCAAAAGTGCGGCCACGATGCGTTGCAGCGCGGCTTCGCCGTCCTCCGGCACCAGTGCGCGCCAGCGCGCGTAGCCATCGCGACGCAGGCCCTTCACTTTGGTCGGTGTCACCCGCAGGCGCAGGGCCACCACCGCGTTGGGATCGCTGCGCGCGATTGCGCCGTCGCGTTCCAGCAAGACGAAAATCAGTAATTCCAGGTCGCGTTTGGTCAGCGACTGGAACCCTTGAAGCAGGGTCAGTCTGAGGAATTCCTCGGCGAAGCCGGCGGGATCGTTCAATGTGAGCGGTTGCATGTGTGCGTTCCTCCAGGCAAGGCGCGCAGGATGCCCTGCGCCGATTGCGTGGATTGAGACGCCGCTGCGATGCGTATCCCATCAGTGCCCGTGTTCGCGTCCTGGATGATCGCTGCGGAATGTCTCAATCGCGCCGCGATCTTGCAGGGTCACATAGACCTCGCGCCCGTCTTTGCCGCCGAAGGCCAGGTTGGTGGGCTTGCGGCCCTTGGTCGCGATTTCGTGCAGGACGCTACCGTCGGGCGCCAGTACCAGCACCTTGCCTGCATCGTAGCGGGCGATGTACAGGTTGCCGTCGGCGTCGCAGCGCATGCCGTCCAGGCCGAAATCGACGAAGCTGGTAAACAGCCGCTTGTTGGACAGCGTGCCGTCGCTGGCGCGGTCGTAGACCCAGATCCTGCGCTGTATGCTCTCGTTGACGTATAGGCGCTTGCCGTCCGGGCTGACCTCGATGCCATTGGTCGTGCCCATGTTGGTTTCGATCAGATGCGCGCTGCGGTCGCGATCGATGCGCCACAGTTGGCCGACGTTGCGTTTCCAGTCCGGATCGCTGGCGTATAGCGTACCGTCCGGCGCCATCGCGATATCGTTGGGCTGGAAGGCGCCGGGAAGTGCGGCGTAGACCTCGATCCGTTTGCTGTGCAAGTCGATACGCAGGATGCGATGGTGGCCGTAGTCGGCCACGTACATGCGTCCACGGCGGTCGAAGCGGATGCCGTTGCCGATGCTGCCGTCGGGAAGCTCCACGAACAGTGCCGCGTGCGCATGTCCGGCGGAATCGTGGTTGACGCGACCGATACTGCCGTCGTGGCCGAAATTGACCACGTACAACGCACCGTCCGGTCCACTGGCCGGGCCTTCGATGTTGTGGGTGAAGACGCCATCGCCGATCAGGTCGTGGGTGCTGAAGAGGCTGTCTTGCGCACCTGCGGAGGAGGTCAGTAGCAAGGTGGCGATAGCGAGGAACAGGCGGCGCATGCGCGTCTCCGGGAGGGCGGGAGCGGCAGTGTGCCAGAGCCGTCGCCGAGCCGGTGGTACGCCGCGCACTGTGCGATGTGGTGGATGCGGTTAAGCTGTTGCCACTGTCCGGTTGGAGTTGCGCATGACGCTGTCCTCGCCGAATCGTCGTCTTCTGCTATCGAGCGCGTTGTCCGCGGCCGCTGCGGGAACCTTGGCCGCGCCGCTGTGGGCAAGGGGGCGCGGCAAGCGTCGCAAGCCGTTGGGTGTGGCGCTGGTCGGACTGGGCAGTTACGCCAGCGAGCGCTTGGCGCCGGGCTTGGCATTGACCCGGTATTGCCGACTCGCCGGCATCGTCACCGGTTCGCCGGATAAAATTCCGCACTGGCAGGCCAAGTACCGTATCCCGGATCGCAACGTCTACAGCTACGACGAGCTGGAGCGTATCGCCGATAATCCGGCGATCGACGTGGTCTACGTGGTCACACCAACCTCGCTGCATGCGCCACTGACGCTGCGCGCCGCAGCGGCAGGCAAGCATGTGTGGTGCGAGAAGCCGATGGCGCTGCATGCGGACCAGGCCCAGTCGATGATCGATGCCTGCGCGCGCAACAAGGTACGGTTGAGTATCGGCTATCGCATGCAGCACGAGCCGAACACACGGCGGATCATCGCCTTCGCCAGCGAACGCCCATTCGGTGCCATGCACAGGGTATACGCCGAAGCCGGCTACGACGGCTACCACGACACCGATCCCGCGCAGCGGCCATGGCGGCTGCGTGCGCAGTTCGGCGGCGGTGCGATGTACGACATGGGCGTGTATCCGCTCAACGCGGCGCGCTACACGGTGGGCGCCGAGCCGCTGGCGGTCAGCGCGATCCGCTCAACGGAACGGCCGGCGTTGTTCGACGAAGTCGACGAACAGATGCGCTTCACCCTGGAATTTCCGCACGGCGTGGTGGCCGAGTGTGCAACCAGCTTTGGTCGCAACATGAATCGGCTGCGTGCCGAATGCGAGCGCGGTTGGTATGGATTGGCGCCGTTCCAGGCATACGACGGCATCCATGGCGAGGCCAGCGACGGACGTGTGTTCGATGCGACGGTGCGTCATCAACAGGCGTTGCAGATGGACGAGGATGCCTTGGCGATCCTCAACGGTGGGCCATTGCGCGTACCGGGCGAAGAAGGCTTGCGCGATATCCGCATCGTCGATGCGACTTACCGTTCGGCTGGCGCTGGCGGGCAGCGCATCGTGTTGTAGCGGGTATGGCGCAGATGTTCGTTGCTGGCGCGTTATGCGCTGTGTTGCAGCCGAACAAACGCTGCAATCGGCAGTGTGCGCTCAGCCCGGTATCGCCAGCACGGTGATCTCTTCACGGTCGTGATAGAGCTGTTTGGCGCGCACTTGCAGGGGGCGTTCAGCGCGTTCGGCGAATAGATCCAGGCAGAGCTGGGTTTCGTCCCAACGTTTTTTCATCGGCAGCTTGAGGTTGAAGATCGCATGCCGGCACCAGCCCTCGCGGAACCAGGTGGCCATGCGTTCGGCGACGCGCCGTGGTTGTTCGACCATGTCGCAGACCATCCAGTCCAGCGGCTGCGGTGGTTTCCAGTGGAAACCGTCGGCGCGCAGGTGATCGACCAGGCCGCTGTCGAGCACGTGCTGGCGTAGCGGGCCGTTGTCCACGCTGGTTACATGCAGATGTTGGCGGGTCAGCACCCAGGTCCAGCCGCCGGGGGCGGCACCGAGGTCGGCGGCACGCATGCCCGGTCGCAGCAGGTTTTCGCGCTCGTGCGGTGTCATCAGCGCCAGCAGTGCTTCTTCCAGCTTCAGCGCCGAGCGCGAGGGGGCATCGGGCAGCAGTTTCAGCCGTGGAATGCCCAGCGGCCACGGCGCACTGTCGTTGCTATCGGCGATGCCGAGCAGGGCGTGGGTGCCGCTCAGGAAATACACGTGTAGGCGCGGTAGCCGAGGTTGTGGCGTGTCGCTGAGCAGGCCGGCCTTGCGCAGCGCTGGCCGTAGCGCGTTGCCGAAGCTGCGCGCCAGGCCCGAGAGTGGCTTGCCGCTGTCCGAGTCCGGGTGTTCGACCCATAGATCGCCAAAACGTGCCTGTCCGGCCAGCGCCAGCACGATGGGGGCGATGCGGTCGTGGGTGGGCAAGTCGCGCAGTTCGGCCAGCAGGTGCAATGTCTGCCGTGCGAAAATCAACTCGCGCCAGCGCAGCGTGTGCGCTGGCAGTGGGGTATCACAGATCAGTAGCGCGTAGCTGCTGTTGCGCTCGGTGCGTGCGTAGGCAGCGAGCCCGATGCTGGCGGCGCGCGCGTTGAGTTCTGCGGCCAGTTCGGGTTCGAAGCCGGGCCGGCAATAGCACAGCAGGCCGTTGACAGAGGACATGGGCAAGCCTTGGGTTGGCGAGGTCAATAGCGGGCGCTGTCGAGTTCGCCGTAGCGACGCAGGACCGCGCAGGCGGCATCGCGGTGCAGGCCACGTACCACCTCGATACCGCGGCGTTCCAGTTCGCCGACCCAGTCTGCAGGCAGTGGGCCTTCGTCGAATGTGGTCAGTGCCATGACGTCCTCGGCACTGGCGCCGATCAGTAGGCGGTCGATGCCGGCCCAGATGGTTGCGCCATAGCATTGGCAGCACGGTTGCGAGGATGTCGCCAGGGTGACTGGCGATAGCACGGCGTTTAGACGCGGACTTTGCAGGCGCTGTTGCGCCAGCATGTAGGCCATGTTCTCGGCATGCGCCAGCGACGTGGTTTGCGGCACCACCCGGTTCACCCCGACCGAGACGATCCGGTGATCCGGGCCGAAGACCGCCGCGCCGAACGGACCACCGCTGCCGGCCTCCAGGTTCAGACGCGACAGCTCCACCGCTAGCGCTACCTTGTCGGTATCGCTGGCATAGACGGCCTGTGGATCGACCGCATCGTGGATCCAGGCGGGCAAGGTGAGATGGACTTGCGCGAAAAGCATCGGTGGACGGGGCGACTGACTGGGGAGGCGTAGCTTAGACGCAATTTCCAACTGCAACATCGCCCGCGCGGTGCTGTGGCGATTTGCAAGCGGCATTGGGCAGGACCAGGTGCGCGCGTTGGATCCAATGCCGCTGCCGGTCAAGCATCTGCCCGCGCCGCCTTGACCTGGCGCTTGCGCGCCAGCTCCAACCGCATGTGTGGCGATTGTTGTCGCAAGCGGAAATCGGGCCGTAGATCGATCGCGATTTCCCGCTGCGGCGGGCATGCGCCACTGGAGTTCAGTGCGCGCATTGGCAACATCGTGCTGCTGGTACAGGCCGACGCGGCCGGCTGCAATCGGCCCGCTGGTCGGCCCGCTGGGCTGAACGCGTTGCGGCATCTGCGTTGGATACGCGGTGACGCTGGCGTTGCCCCGGTTCAAGTGGGGCGTCGTATAGTGCGCCGCACGCGCGGTGGTCCGCGTTTGCCCATGTCGGTCTCTGCGTGCGCTTGTTGCCCCGTTTCGTGTCCCTGTCCGTGGTGTTGGTCGTGTTGCTGTGCGCGGCCATGCTTGCGTCCGCTCAGCCGCAGGGTGCGGCCATGCCGCAGGACCCGCAGGTCTTGTTGGATCACGCCGAGCAAGCGTTGAAGGATGCTCGCCGCGCGCAGGCCGATGCCGCCGACCAGGGGGCATTGCAGGAGCTGGTGGCGCAGGTGGGCGACGCCGAGGACGAGGCGCAGGGGGTGGTGTCGAGGCTTTCCCCGCAGTTGGCGCAGGTGGATGCCCGCCTGCAGCAACTCGGACCGGCCGCCCCCGGCGACGGACCCGACATCACCGCCCAGCGCAATGCCTTTATCCGCCAGCAGGGCAGGCTGGATTCGGGAATCAAGCGCGGCAAGTTGCTCGCGATGGAGGCCAGACAGCTAGCCGATGACATCGAGCGCGCGCGCGCTGAGCATTTCAGTCAGGAGCTGTCATTGCGCTCGCCCTCGCCGCTGTCGCCCGCGCTGTGGCAGCAGATCGCCAGCGATTTTCCTGATGATCGCGACCGTCTATTAGCGCTGTATGCGCAGGCGGAGCAGGCGTTTGATACGGCGCTTGCCGATCACGGTGCTGGTGCGCTCGGCATCGGTGTCACGTTGGCGTTGTTCTTGTTGTTTCCATTGCGTTACCTGCTGCGCTGGCTGGGTAAACGCTATGCAATGTCGCGTGCGCCGGGCAGTCGTCTGCGCCGTTCCGGGTTGGCGCTGTGGTTTCTGCTGCTGGGTACGTTGACCCCTGGTCTTGCCGCGCTGGTGCTGGCCGAGACGCTGCGCAGTATCGACGCGATCCCGGCGCGGCTGGAGGCTGTGCTCAGCGGGTTCGTCGTGGTGAGTTTTGCGACTGCATTCATGGGGTCGCTGGGGGCCAGTGTGCTGCTGCCCAACCAGTCGAGTTGGCGGTTGTTCCCGATCGATGACGCCACCGCGCGGCGTTTGCGCAAATACACCTGGGCGACTGCGGCGCTGTCCTGGATCAGCGGCATGTTGTTGGTGTTGAAGCAGGCTAGTCGTATCGGCGATGCCGCCACGGTCGCGGTCGATGGGGTGGTCACACTGGCCTACGCCGTGCTGATCCTGGCGACGGTCAATAGCCTGTCGCGGTTGCGTCGACGCCAGTACGCCGAGGCGGCGGCGCAGGCACTGGCCCATGCGCAGCCGCCGTCCAGTCGACATCGTGGTGCGTTGGCGTTGATCGGTGTGTTGGTCAAGGTGGTGGTGGCGGCGGCGCTGCTGGCGTCGCTGTTGGGCTATCTCTACCTGGGCTTGTTCATCACCCGCCAGCTCATCTGGATCACGATGATCGTCGGCGCAATGCGCCTGACGATGAATTTCGCCGATGATTTCGCGCTATGGCTATTTGCCAGCGATGGCCATATTGGCCGTATCAGCCGTGTCGCCAATGGCGCTTTCGGCGTGCGTCCCAGCCGCTTGGAGCAGGCCGGCGTATTGACCTCGGCGCTATTGCGGGTGTTGCTGCTGCTGATCGGTGTCGGCGCGTTGTTGATGCCATTCGGCACCAATGTGTCGATCTTCTACGACAGGTTCTCGCTCTTGTTCGATGGCATTCGGGTCAGCGACAAGGTGGTGTTGTATCCAGGCGCGATTGCACGTGCGGTGCTGGTGCTGCTGTTGGGTTTGGCCACGATGCAGTACCTGCACCGCTGGTTGACGCATACCTATCTGCCCAAGACCGAACTGGACGATGGTGCGCGCAATTCGATCAGCACCATGGCGCGTTATGCCGGCATCCTGCTGGCCACGCTGTGGGCGCTGGCCGCGCTGGGTATTGGCCTGGAGCGGATCGCCTTGGTGCTCAGCGCATTGTCGGTCGGTATCGGTTTCGGCTTGCAGTCGATCACCCAGAATTTCGTCTCCGGCCTGATCCTGCTCGCCGAGCGTCCGGTGAAGATCGGCGACTGGATCAAGATCGGCGACTATGAAGGCGATGTGCGGCGGATCAGCGTGCGCTCCACCGAAATCCAGGTGGGCGACCGCTCCACGCTGATCGTGCCCAACTCCGAATTCATCACCAAGACCTTGCGCAACATGACCCTGGCCGGGCCGTTGGGGCGGGTGCAGATCCAGTTCGCGGTGCCGTTTGGCAGCGATGTGGCAAGGCTGCAGACGTTGTTGCTGGAGTTGTACGCGGCGCATCCAGGCGTGCTGGAGGAGCCGGTGCCGTCGGTGTTCATCGACTCCATTGCCAATGGCAGCATCACGCTCAACAGTTACGCTTATGTGGCCTCGCCACGGTTGGTCTACGCCACCCGCAGCGATCTGTTCTTCGCCTTGCTGCAGCGTCTGCCCGAGGAAGGCATCGCACTGGAATCGCCGCAGCAGATCAAACTGCTACGCGATCCGCATGAATAAGCGAGGTTGTACTGTGCACGTCAGGCGTGTGCGCTGGTGATGGCGGGTTATGCGTGCCGTGTTTGCCGGTAGCGCATGCTAATCGGCCGAGATCACCCGGTTTTTGCCTGCTTTCTTTGCTTCGTACATCGCGCGGTCGGCGCGCCGCACCAGGGCATCCTGGCTTTCGCCCGCAGCACGCATCGCGACTCCGGCGCTGAAGCTGACAAAGACGCGCTGGTCCTCGTGCGTCACCGCGCGCTGGGACAGGGCGCGCAGCACCCGGTTCACCGCCGCGTTGGCCTCGAAGATCGTGCAGTCCGGCATCAGTAATAGAAATTCCTCGCCGCCGAAGCGCGCGATCGCATCGCTGGCACGCAGCGTGGTGCGCGCCACCTCGACCACATGGCGCAGTGCGGCGTCACCGCCGGCGTGGCCGTAGGTTGCGTTGAGCGTGCGGAAGTCGTCCATGTCCACCATCGCCACGCACAGCGGCTGCGCGCTGCGTTCGGTGCGCACCAACTCGCGCGCGAACAGTTCTTCCAGGCCGCGACGGTTGAGGCTGCCGGTGAGTTGGTCCACTCCCACCAGGTCGCTGACGTCGCGTAGTTCCTGCTCTAGGTGCAGGATGCGTTGCTCGGCCGCTTCCACTTCCTGGCGCGCGGCGATCAGGTGGTCGCGCGCTTGCAGTGCCTGCTGCTGTACATGGCCGGTGTCTTGCAGCACTTCCTGCAGTAGGCGGTTAAGGTCGGCGATGCTGCGTGAGTCGCGGATGGTCTGCGAGTAATCGGCGATACGGTCGTGGAACTCGCCGGTGCTGGTCGCCATGCCGTTCAGTTCCTCGACGAAGGACACCATCATGCCTTTCATCGCATCCTTGGATTCGGCGATGCTCTGCTTGAGCAGGCCCTGCTTGTAGATTACTTCGCGCAGGTTGCCGCGCGCTTCTTCGATCGAGTAACGGTCCAGCGGCCCGACGATCAGATCGCGTACCACCGCGATCTGGCCTTGTAACCAACTGGTGTCGTCGAGCAGTTCGCCGATGTTTTCCAGTAACAGGTCGAACAGGCTCAGCAGCAGGGTCTGCTGCTCCTGGCTGTCGTTGGCGCGCAGCGCGATCTGGTGGCACAGCTCGCGCACGCGCTGCGCGACCGGTTCCAGCGGCTGTCCGGGTTGCCACTGGCGCAGGGCTTCGCCGCTGGCTTCGGCTTCGTTGGCCAGTTCCGGCAGCGTGTGCAGCAGCGAGGCGAGGGCACCGGCCACGGTCTGGCGCAGCAGGTCGCGCAGGCGCTCGCTGTCGCTGGGTCCGGCCAGTGGGTCTTCCACATCGATGGTGCGGATGTATTTGTCGATGAGTTGACGCAGTGCGCGGCCATAGCTGGGCCAGTCGCCGCTGCTGGCCGCCGATTGCAGGCGCCGGCCCATGTCGCCGAGTTCGCCATGCAGCCCGGCCATGCCGTCGGCGAAGGCGCCGAGCAGTTCTGGTGGTTCGTGTGCGTGCTGAAACAGGCGAATCAGCGCTGCGGTGGCAGCGGCCGGGTCGGTTGCGGGGTTTGCCAATGGCACGTCCTCGTGCGCCTGCACCTGCGCCTGCTTGCGCGTGCGCGCAGGCGCTGGGGCGGCGGCAGCGGTCGCTGGTGCCGGATCTCGCCGCCGTGGCGACAATAACTTGCGCAATCCGCTCACTGGCGGCTCGTCGCGTTGATCCGGCATGCCAGCTCATCCTCCCCGTGGATGGGCACGCCTTGCCGCATGCGCGACCCCAGGGCGACCCTCAGGTCCTGGATATCGGCGCCGATCGCGCAGGCTTGAGGGGCGCCGGGAGGTGACTCAGAGTGCGCTGCGCACTTGGTCAAGGGATGGCGGGTTGGCCCCGGCACGGGTGCAGTTGATCGCTGCTGCGGCCACGCAAAAGCGCACGAGCTGCTCCAGTGCGGCGGGGGTGCTGCCCAGCGCCGCGAGCGCGGCCAGGTTGGGCAGTTGGTGCAGCAGGGCGGCTTGGAAGCTGTCGCCGGCGCCGACGGTGTCGGCCACCTGCACCACCCGCCCGGCTACGCGTACCTCGCTGTCGCCGCTCCAGGCCACCGCACCGTCGCCGCCCAGGGTCATCACCACCAGCGATGGCCCGTGTTGTAGCCAACTGCGGGCGATGGCGAACGGATCTTGGTCCGGGTACAGCAGTTCGATGTCTTCCTGGCTGACCTTGACCACGTGCGCCAGGGCGATCCACGTCGCCAGCCGCGCACGCCATACCGCCATGTCCGGTTCCACGGTAGGCCGCACGTTCGGATCCAGCGAGATCAGCCGCTGCGCGCGTTCGCGCTCGGCCAGGGCCTGGAAGGTGCTGGCGGTGGTTTCGGCAACCAGTGTGTAGGAGCCGAAATGCAGGCCGCCGACTGCCGGAGCCAAGGTCGGTAGATCGACGCTGGTCAATGCGCGGTCGGCGCAGCCGGTGCCATAGAACGCGTAGTTGGGGACGCCGCCGGCATCCAGCGCGACCATCACCAGGGTGGTCGCCTCGCGTTTGTCCACGCAGTAGTCCAGCGTCACGCCTTCGTGCTCCAGGGTGGCGCGCAATTGGCGGCCCAGCGGATCGGTGGACAGGCCGGTGAACAGCGCCGAGGCCGAGCCTAGCCTGGCCAGGCCGATTGCCACGTTGAACGGCGAGCCGCCCTGCCGCGCGGTCATGCCGACCGACGTGCCGGCATAGCCATCGATGAAGATGTCGTACAAGGCTTCTCCACACACTACGAACATCGAACGGCTCCTGGTCGGGGGGTAGCGGCGCCGGTCGGCGCGCCAAGCCGGCTATTGTGGCCTATCCTGCGCCGCCAGCGTCATGGGATCGGTCTTGCATGATGGGGCGATCCGCAGCCTGCGGCCGGTTCTGGCACCATGGCGGCCCGCGTCGCCCCTGCAGCGCACGCGCAGTCGCGATGTCGTGGCGTGCGCTGCGCCACCGCAGCCAGCGCCTGTTCCCTTTTCAGGATGTTCGCAGTGAAGAAGACCTACCGGCTCCACATCGAGGGTAAGCACCCCGATCGTCTGCTCGATGCCGCCAAGCACGATATCCGCAAGTACATTCGCCGCGAGCGCCGCAAGACCTTGCCTGCCGGTGCCGACTACTGGGATTTCGACACGTTGTTCGGTGCCGAGCAGGCCAATGCCACGGTGTTGCCGCCGGCGGAGTTGCTGCGCGCGGTGGATGCGCTGGTCGCCGCTGGGGGCACACAGTTCTATGTGGAAATCCGTAGCCGTCCCTGCGCGCGTCCGCCCCGTGCCAAGGGCGCGTCCACCGTTGCCGAGGTTGATCCGTTCGACGACTGAGGGGCCGTTATTGTGCCGCGTGCCGGTCTCTTTATCGGTCCTGCTGGCCGAGGCGACAACCACGCAGCGTGTGTGTGGATGCCGCGATGGTGAAAGTGGCGGACACGCGTTTGCTCGGCAAACACTGGCGTTTGCTCGGCCGCCGGGACGGTTCGCCTGTGCGCGTGGAACAAGCTGCCACAGCCGTCGCTGCGGTACCCTTGCCGGCCCAGACCGTCCGCCCCGCCCATGCCCGTCGAACATAACCAGCGCCCGCTCGAAACCGGGATCCATACCGATCTGGAAGGCCGTCTGACCTATAGCGGCTACCTGCGCCTGGATCGGCTGCTGTCGGCACAGCAGCCATTGTCGGACCCGCCGCACCACGACGAGATGCTGTTCATCATCCAGCACCAGACCTCCGAGCTGTGGTTGAAGCTGCTGGGGCACGAGTTGCAGGCGGCAATCGCGCATTTGCAGCGCGATGCGGTGTGGCCGTGCCGCAAGGTGTTGGCGCGTAGCAAGCAGGTACTGCGTCAGCTCACCGAGCAATGGTCGGTACTGGAGACGATGACACCATCGGAGTACATGGGCTTTCGCGATGTGCTGGGGCCATCCTCCGGGTTCCAGTCGCTGCAGTACCGCCTCATCGAATCCATGCTCGGCAACAAGAACGTGCAGATGTTGCCGGTGTTCGACCATGACCCGCAGGGCCAGGCCGCGCTGCGTGCGGTGCTGGAAGCGCCCAGCCTGTACGAAGAATTCTTGCGCTATCTGACCCGCTTCGGCCATGCGGTGCCGGCGACCTATCACGCGCGCGATTGGCGTCAGCCGCATGTCAGCGATCCGTTGCTGCGCCCGGTGTTCGAGCGCATCTACGAGTACACCGACCGCTATTGGCGCGAATACGCGCTGTGCGAGGACCTGGTTGACCTGGAGACGCAGTTCCAACTCTGGCGCTTCCGCCACATGCGCACGGTGATGCGGGTGATCGGTTTCAAGCGCGGTACGGGCGGCTCCAGTGGCGTCGGTTTCCTGCAGCAGGCACTGGCGCTGACGTTCTTCCCCGAGTTGTTCGAGGTACGCACATCGGTGGGAATGGACAGCCTGGATCCAGAGCGCTTGGGCGCAGAGCTGCAGGCGATGCCACGGGCGATGCAGCCGTAGCGCGCGGCGCAGGCTAGGCCCCGTCTTTGCGCCGATGCCTGGTTTTTCGGGGCTACTGCTGCGCGAAAGCAGCGCTCCGATGGCGTTGCGGCGCGGCAGCGTGTGCGCGCTGCTCTTTACGTCCGCAGTGGCCTGTTTTTTCCGTGTTCAGGATCTGGTACCCCACGGCCATTTGACGCCGCGCGCCCGCTCGGTAATCCTCGCCCGTCGCCCGGCCTGGCCGGATACCTCCCCCCAGCCCATACTGAATACGCAAGGGAACACCGAATGAGTGTTGACGTCGTCGCGTCGAACCATCCCGCCTCACCGCAGCCGCCCGAGTTCAAAACCCTGCTGGGCCATCCACGTCCGTTGTGGATGCTGTTCATGACCGAATTCTGGGAGCGCTTCGCGTTCTACGGTATCCGCTGGGCGCTGACCCTGTATATCGTCGCCGAGTTCTTCAAGGGCGCAGGGACGGGCGAGGCACCGGCCAATAAACTCTACGGTGCCTATCTGGCGCTGGTGTACGCCTCGGCGCTGTTCGGCGGTTTCGTCGCCGACCGGCTGATTGGCTATCAGCGCTCGTTGTTGATCGGTGCGGTGGTCATGTCGGTTGGGCTATTCCTGATCGCGGTCCCCAACGAAGAAGTATTCAAGATTGGTCTTGCCACGATCATCGCCGGCAACGGACTGTTCAAGCCGAACGTTTCGACCATGGTCGGCAAGCTGTATCCGCCCAGCGATCCGCGTCGCGATTCGGGGTTCACGATTTTCTACATGGGGATCAACGCCGGCGGATTCTTCGCGCCGATCCTGACGGGCCTGCTGGCCGATAAGCTGTTCGGCACCGAGGCCATGCCGGCCTACAAATATGTGTTCATCGCCTCGGGGATCGGCATGCTGATCAGCCTGGTGTGGTTCTGGATCGGACGGCGCCAGCTCGGCTCGGTTGGCCGGCCGCCTGCCGGCGCCGAAGGCATGGGCCGCACGGTTGCGGTGCTATTGGCGACGCTGTTGTTGATTCCCACGGCCTACGGCTTGCTGCTCATCGATGCCAGCATTCTCGGCTGGATCCTGACCACCTTGTTCGTGGCGTTATGCGCAATGATCCTGATCGAGGGCATCCGCGAGGGCAAGGTGCCGCGCGATCGTTCAATCGCAATGCTGATCGTGTTCGTGTTCAACGTGATGTTCTTTATGTTCTTCGAGCAGGCGGGTAGCTCGTTCAACTTCCTCGCTCAAAATATTGTCGTGCGCGATCTGGGTGGCTGGATTTTCCCGGTTGGCTGGTTCCAGTCGGTCAATACGCTGGCGATTCTGGTGTTGGGGCCGGTGTTCGTGTTGCTGTGGGTGGCGCTGCGCTCGGCCAACCCGTCGATTCCGCGCAAGTTCGGCTTGGGTCTGATTTTCAACGGTCTGGCTTTCGCGTTGTTGATGTACGCGTTGTCCGCGTTGGTCGATAGCGCCGGCAAGATTCCTTTCTGGACCTTGTTCATGGTCTACGTGATCCAGACTGTTGGCGAGTTGTGCTTGTCGCCGATTGGGTTATCGATGACCACCAAGCTGGCGCCGACCAAGGTCGTGGCGTTCGCTATGGGCGGTTGGTTCCTGTCCACGGCGATTGGTAACAACCTCTCGGGCATCTTCGCCGCGGGCGTCAGCGGCGAAAGTGGAATGACCGTGGCCTCGGCGCTGAAAGGCTACACTTTCGGCTTCTGGGCGTTACTGGGCTCGGGCGTGTTGCTGTTTCTCATCGCACCGCTGATCAATAAGTTGATGCATGGCATCAAATGAATTTGAGGATGTCGCAATGTCGATGAACAAGACGATGTGGACTGCGCTGGCGTTGATGTTGGCGCTTGGTGCTTGCGGAAAGAATACCTCTCCCCCCGAGGCGCCGGCCAAGCCGTTGGATACCTCGGTGCAGAAGCCGCCGGTGGCCGATCCGAGCCAGCCGGTGGCCTCGGGCAATACGCCGGCGGCGGCCGACGTGGCGGCGGCGGCGGCGTTGAGTGCGCAGTTCGATCCGCACCGCGATCCGGCAGAGGACTTGAAGACCGCCATCGTCGAGGCCAAGCGCGGCGGCAAGCGCATCATGCTCGACGTGGGCGGCGAATGGTGTTCGTGGTGCCACATCCTCGATACGTTTATCCAGGGTGACGCGGAGCTGCGCAGTTTTCGCGACGCCAACTACGTGTGGGTCAAGGTCAATTTCAGCGAAGACAACAAGAACGAAGCGTTTCTAGCGCAGTACCCGAAGATCGTGTCCTTCCCGCATCTGTTGGTGCTCGATGCCGACGGTAAGTTGCTGCATTCGCAGTTCACCGGCGAGCTGGAGAAAGGCAACAGCTACGACCGCAAGAAGTTCTTCGCCTTCTTCAAGGAATGGGCGCCGCCCAAGCCGTAGCGGCGTGATCGCGACAGCGCCGTGTTCTCGGCGGCTGTCGCGGTTGCAGGCGCGCCCTGCAACGGGCAGCGTGGCCTCAGCGGCCGGTCATGCTGGCCAAGCCTTCGGTGGCTAGGCGGTCGATCAGTTGGTGCAGGAGATGTTGCTCGTCTTGGTTGAATGGTGCCAGCAGGCGTCGCTCGCATTCCAGCACCATCGGCGCGACCACGTGATAGACCTCCACACCTGCGTGGGTCAGGTGCAGCACCGAGCGGCGGCGGTCATCGCCGTGCGTCTCTCGATGGATGAAGCCGCGCTCGAGTAGGCGCGCCACCGCGCGGCTCACCGCGACCTTGTCCATCGCGGTGCGCTCTGAGACCTCACCGGCCGACAGCCCTGGATACAGCGCCAGCACCGCCATCACCCGCCATTCGGTTACTGCCATGCCGTAGCGCTCGCCATAGACACGGGCGATGTTGCTGCTGATCCGGTTGGACAGCACGCTGATGCGGTAGGGGAGGAACTGTTCGAGATCCAGCGAAGGTTGGTCAGACGTCGGTGAGACGGGCGTTGCGATCATCATGCTGCATTGCACCTTGATAGTTGTTTCATTTGTAACTACAGTGGAAGAAAGAGATACTTACCCTCCATTCTCGCGAGTCTTGTGTCCGTCCGCATGTGAAATTTCGGCTGCGGTCGCTGCGACTCGTCTTCCAGGAAACGCGTCATGCGTACACAGCCGCAACATTCGCCGCAGCCGATCAATCTCGGCATGCAGGTCACCACTTTCGAGAACCCGATGGGTATCGACGGTTTCGAGTTTGTCGAGTTCGCCGCGCCTGCCGGTCAAGGCGAGCGCTTGCATGCTTACTTCCGCCGTATGGGTTTCACTGCGGTGTTGCGTCACCGCCATCGTGCGATCACGGTATACCGGCAGGGTGGGGTCAACTTCCTGGTCAACGAGGTGCCGGATTCGTTCGCTGCCGATTTCGCTGCCGCGCATGGCCCCTGCGCCTGCGGTTTCGCGATCCGCTTCAAGCATCCGGCCGATGCGGTGTTCGCCAAGGTGCTGGAGAACGGTGGCGAAGCGGTGGCGAACAAGGCCGATACGCGCGCCGTGCCCGCACCCGTGGTCAAGGGCATTGGTGACTGCATGCTGTACTTGGTCGATCAGTATGGTGATGCGGGATCGGTGTATGCCGAGTTCGAGCCGGTGCCCGGTGCCGACCTGCATCCAGTCGGCTTCGGCCTGACCTTCATCGATCACCTGACGCACAATCTGTATTTCGGCAATATGCAGCGGTGGTCGGATTACTACGAGCGGCTATTCAATTTTCGCGAAATCCGCTACTTCGACATCAAAGGTGCCAAGACCGGGTTGGTATCCAAGGCGATGACCGCGCCCGATGGCGTGGTGCGCATCCCGCTCAATGAATCGCCCGACCCGAAGAGTCAGATCAACGAATATCTGGACGCCTACCATGGCGAGGGCATCCAGCACATCGCTTGCTTCACCGACGATATCTACATCACTGTGGAGCGCATGCGTGCGGCCGGAGTGGAGTTCCTGGAGACACCGGAGACCTATTTCGATGTCATCGACCAGCGCATTCCCAATCATGGTGAGGATGTGGCGCGGCTGGCCAGGAACAAGATCTTGATCGATGCCGATCCGGAGACTAAGCAACGTAAGTTGTTGCAGATCTTTACCCAAAACTGCATCGGCCCGATTTTCTTCGAGATCATCCAGCGCAAGGGCAACGAAGGGTTTGGCGAAGGCAATTTCCAGGCATTGTTCGAGAGTATCGAGCGCGACCAGATCAAGCGCGGCGTGCTTTGAACGCCGCGCAGGCCAATACGCTCATACGCGCCTCGTCCGCCGCGCTTGGCCTGCTAGGGTTGCTCGATGGCCTGCGCGCACGCTGCTGGCGGTAAGCTTTCCACGCGTTACGTCTTCCGTCATTGCGAGCCCGATCATGCACCTGGATTCTCTTCGCTATCAGTCCGGTTTCGGTAACGAATTCGCTACCGAGGCGGTCGCCGGGGCGTTGCCGGTCGGGCAGAACTCGCCGCAGCGCGTGGCCCACGGGCTGTATGCAGAGCAGTTGTCGGGTACCGCGTTCACCGCGCCGCGCGCGGCCAACCGACGTAGCTGGTTGTATCGGATCCGGCCGGCGCTGCTGCATGGTGGCTTTGTCGCCTACACCCAGGCGCGCGGGTTCCATAACGCGTTCCAGAATGGCCCGGTGCCTCCTGACCAGTTGCGCTGGAGTCCGTTGCCGTTGCCGGAAGCATCGGTGGATTTCGTCGATGGTTTGTACACCATGGCGGGCAACGGCTCGGCCGAAGCGCAGCATGGCGTGGCGGTCCATCTGTACGCGGCCAATGCGTCCATGCAGGGGCGTTTCTTCTACAACGCGGATGCGGAGCTGTTGATCGTGCCGCAACTGGGGCGGCTACAGGTGTGCACCGAGCTGGGGACGCTGGAGGTGGCGCCGCAGGAAATCGTGGTGATTCCGCGTGGTGTGCGGTTTCGTGTCGCGCTACCCGACGGCCCATCGCGGGGATATGTCTGCGAAAACTTCGGCGCCTTGTTGCGCTTGCCGGAGCTGGGACCCATCGGCGCCAACGGTTTGGCCAACCCGCGCGATTTTCTCACCCCGGTGGCGGCCTACGAGGAAGACGAGGGGGACTTCGCATTGATCGCCAAGTTCCAGGGGCATTTGTGGCAGGCACCGATCGGGCACTCGCCGTTGGACGTAGTCGCCTGGCATGGCAACTACGCGCCTTACAAATACGATCTGCGCCGTTTCAATACTATTGGTTCGATCAGTTTCGATCATCCCGATCCGAGCATTTTTACCGTGCTCACCGCGCCCAGCGACACGCCAGGCACCGCCAACCTCGATCTTGCGATCTTTCCGCCACGCTGGTTGGTGGCGCAGCATACCTTCCGGCCGCCGTGGTTCCATCGCAATGTCGCCAGCGAGTTCATGGGCCTGGTGCAAGGCGCTTACGACGCCAAGGCCGAGGGCTTCTTGCCTGGTGGGGCGTCGTTGCACAACAGCATGAGCGGGCACGGTCCCGATGCCGCCACGTTCGACAAGGCATCGCAGGCCGAGCTGACGCGCCCTGACGTGATCGTCAATACCATGGCCTTCATGTTTGAGACCCGTGCGGTGTTGCGCCCGACTACGCAGGCGCTGGAAGCCGCGCATCGCCAGCGTGATTACCTGCAATGTTGGCAGGGGCTGCGTCGGCACTTCCGCGCGCCTTGAGCGCGTAGTCCATCGGCTAGGTGCTGTGCGTTCAAGCGACGGCCAGTGCGCTGTGCAGTGATGTTGGCAAGATTTCCAGCACCCGTTCGCGAATACGCTGCGCGTAACGCTCTGAGGTCATCTCTGGCATGGCGTGCAGCGCCTGCGCAATGGCGTGCAGGGTTTCGGTTTCCTCGCGCGCTGCGCGCAATTGCTGTTGCAGTGCCAGCGAGGCCGGATGGCGCTGCAACTGCAGCAGGTCAAGCAGGTACATGCGCGCATTGAGCAGTGCGCGGCGCGGGTCCGGGGACGTGGTGGGCACTGCAGCCGGCGTGGCGGCATGGCGACCGTCGTCAAGATATCCCTGTTGCAGTAGCGCCTGCATGATCGCCGCAGCATTGTGCCCGCCCAGTGCGATCAGCTCCTCGGCGCTGCGCTGGCCGTCGGCCAGGATCAAGACGCGCCGTTGGCGCATGTCCAGCGGGGTGTCGTGGGATTGCAGTGCCGCAAGGGCGAGGGCGGTCTTGCGCGGATGCATGTGCGGGCACATGGACGGGCCCCCAGCGTGTCGATCTGCCGTGAAACGCGGATGACAAAAGGCATTATTTATGTTTAATTTTCGCTAAAAAGCATCAGGTCATGTCATGCGCGCCGCACCTGCGGAGGCGGCGCGTTAGGCTATCTGTCATTCCTGCGAGAGAGAGACTGTCAATGAAGCCGACTCTGCTTGTCACCGCGTTGCTGCTGTTCGGCCTTGCCGCTTGCGACCGGGGGCCGCCGCCGCCGTTGTCGCCGCCTCCCGCTCCACCGCCGGGTCCTGCACCGGTGGCGCCACCACTGCCCCCTCCACCCGTTGCGGATGGGGATAGGGCGTTGCCGCCACCGGACATCGACCAGCCCGATACCGACGTTCCGCCCGCACAGGCGCCGGTCAAGCGCTAATCGGCTGTCCGCATGACGGAGGCGGTCTAGCCGGCACGAGGCCTGCGTTGTGCGTGGCTGGTCGATTGTCGCGTGGCTGCACGGTGTCTAGCTGTGCAGCACACTGCGACGTGTTTCAGGGCTGCGTTGCGATCGGCAATTGCTGGCGCCGTGCGCGGCGCCGTTCGCGTCGCGCCCGCCAGCGCTCGCGCAGGCAGGAGAAAATCACGTAGAGCGCCGGGGTGCTGAGCAGGGTCAAGCTCTGCGAGACCAGCAAACCGCCGATCATCGCGATGCCGAGCGGGCGTCGCAGTTCCGAGCCTTCGCCCAAGCCCACCGCCAGCGGCACCGCCGCCAGGATCGCCACCATGGTGGTCATCATGATCGGACGGAAGCGCACCAGACAGGCCTCGCGCACGGCTTCCATTGGGGCTTTGCCATGTGTGCGCTCGGCGACCAGGGCAAAGTCGATCATCATGATCGCGTTCTTCTTGACGATGCCGATCAGCAGCACCAGCGCGATCATCGAGACCACCGACAGTTCGGTGTCGGTGATCCATAGCGCCAGCAGCGCGCCCATGCCGGCGGCTGGCAGCGTGGATAGAATCGTCACTGGGTGCACCAGATTTTCGTACAGCATGCCCAGCACGATGTAGACCACCACGATGGCCGTCAGCACCAGCACCAGCATCGATTGCGGTTGCATCTTCGCGGTGAAGTCGTCCTTATCGGCAATGCGGATGTCGCCGGGCATGCGCAAGCCGTCGGCGGTGGCCTTGATGATCGCATCGGCTTCGCCGGTACTCACGCCTGGCGCCAGGTTGTAGCTCAGGTCCATGGTCGTGTACTGATCTTGATGGGTGATCTGCGACGGCGCCAGGCCCGGCACCTGATGCGCCAGTGCCATGAGCGGGATCATCGTGCCGTTGCGCGCACGCACGTAGATGCGGTTCAGTGCCGTCGGTGTGGCGGTCTGATCGGGCAAGGCGTTCACCACCACACTGTACTGGTTGATATTGGAGTAGATCGTGGAGATCTGGCGCTGGCCGAAGGCGCCATACAGCGCGCCGTCAATGGCGCCGATCGACACGCCCAGGCGTGCGGCCAGCGCGCGGTCGACGACGATGTTCTGGCGAAATCCGGCGCTATCCACGTCACTGCCGACGTCGCGCAGTTTCGGGTTTTGCCTCAGCGCCGCTTCCAGCTTGGGGAGCCACTGCTGTAACTGTGCGGTGTCGTTACCCTGCAGCGACACGCGGTACTGCGCGCCCTGGTTGGTGCCGCCTCCACCGTCGCTGGGCAAATCCTGGATCGCGTGCAGCCGCAGTTGCAGATCCGGGTAGTGGTTAGCCTTGGTGCTCAGCCGCGTTAGCACCTGCGCGGTGGTATCGGTGCGGCCCTCGTCGTGTTGCTTGAGTTCGATGTTGAAGCTGGCGCTGGAGCCTTGCCGGCTGCTACCCAGGCGCACACCGACGGTTTTTACCGACGGGTCGGACATCAACATGTCGGTGATGCGGCGCTGGCGGTTGAGCATGTCGGCAAAGGACACGGTGGAGCTGGACGTTGCGCGCCCCCAGATCAAGCCGGTGTCCTGCTCTGGGAACGCGCCTTTTTTCACTGTCCCGAGCAACAACACCGTGGCGACAATCAGCAATAGTGGGGTCAGTGCCAGCAGCAGCGCGTGGCGCAACGAGAAGTCCAGCAACACGGTATACGCGCGCAGCATGCCGGTGTGCATCCGTTCCAAAAAAGCGCCGATGCGACCGGGCCGTTCCGGTTCGGCGTGCGCGGACAGGAAGCGGCTGCACAGCATCGGCGTCAGGGTCAGCGACACCGCCGCCGAGACGCAGATCGCGGAAACCAGGGTGACGGTGAATTCGCGGAAGAACATGCCCATGATGCCGTTTGCGAACAGCATCGGAATGAACACCGCCACCAGCGAGGCGGTGATCGAGACGATGGTGAAGCCGATTTCGCGCGCACCGACCAGAGCGGCGTCCATGCGCGACATGCCATCGTCGAGATGGCGCATGATGTTCTCGATGACCACGATGGCATCGTCGACGACGAAGCCGATCGCGATCACCAGTGCCAGCAAGCTCAGATTGTTGAGCGTGTAGCCCAGGATGTACATCAGCAGCGCGGCACCGGCCAGCGAGAGCGGCACGGTTGCTGCGGCGATCAGCGTCGGCGCTAGCCGGCGCAGGAACAGTGCCATGGTCATCACCACCATGGCCAGGCTGATCAACAGCGTGGCCTGCACCTCGTTCAACGACGCACGAATGGTTGGGGTGCGGTCGAAATAGGCGGTCATTTCGGTGCCGGGCTGCAGGTAGGTATGCAGCATCGGGATCTGTGCCTTGACCCGATCCACTGTCTCCACGATGTTGGCGCCGGCGCGAGTGAACACGTACATCACCACCGCCCGTTTGCCGTTCAACCAGGCGGCTTGGTAGGCGTCCTGCTGGCCATCGTAGACATTGGCGATGTCGCGCAGACGCACCGTGCGGCCTTGCTGCTGTGCGATCACCAACTGCCCGAAATCCGCCGCCTTGGCCACCGCGTCGTTGGCGACGATGGCGGTGGTGGATACGCCGTCGCTGAGAAAGCCGGTGGGCGAGGTGACGTTGGCCGCGCGCACGGCGTTGCGTAGATCGTCCGGGGTCAGGCCCATCGCGTTGAGCGCGCGCAAGTTCACGTCCACCCGCACCGCTGGGGTTGAGGCACCGCCGATATCCACCGAGGCCACGCCGTTGATCTGGCGCAGGCGCTGCGCCAGCAGTGAATCGGCGACGTTGTACAGTTCGTCGGCCGACTGTGTGTCCGAGGTCAGGGCGATGGCGATGACCGGGGCGTCGTTGGGGTTGGCCTTCTGGTACATCGGGGTGGGCAGACCCGATGGCAGATCGGCTTGCGCGGCGTTGATCGCGGTCTGCACATCCTGCGCGGCCGAATCGATATTGCGTGTGCTCTGGAAGATCATGAACACTTGGCTGTTCCCCTCCGAACTGGAGGAACGCATGGTGTCGATCCCGGGCAACTGGCCCAGGTGTCGCTCCAATGGCGCGGTGACCGTTGCGGCCATCGTCGAGGCATCGGCGCCAGCCTGGGTGGCCTGCACGAAAATCACCGGGATCGAGACGTTCGGCAGCGCCGCCACGCTCAGCCGCAGGTAGCAGAGCATGCCCATCACGAACAGGCCGATGGCCAGCAGTGCGGTGCCGATGGGGCGGCGGATGAAGGGCGCGGAAATGTTCATGCGGCCGAGTTCCTGCCGGTGGCAGCCGAACTCATGCCTGTTCCCCCGCGACCGCGCCAGCCTGCGCCGCGCGCCGTGCGCGATAGGCGCGCAGGCGTTCGGCGGCGCGCTCCATGTACAGGTAAATCACCGGCGTGGTGTAGAGCGTGACCAACTGCGATAGCAGCAGGCCGCCGACGATGGCCAGACCCAATGGCCGGCGCAGTTCCGAGCCGATGCCGTTGCCCAACGCCAGCGGTAGCGCGCCGAGCATCGCCGCAGCGGTGGTCATCATGATCGGGCGGAAGCGCAGCAGACAGGCGCGGCGGATCGCGTCGTGCGCGTTGGCGCCGTCGTGGCGTGCGTCGATCGCGAAGTCGATCATCATGATCGCGTTCTTTTTGACAATGCCGATCAGCAGCACGATGCCGACGATGCCGTCCACCGACAGGCTCAGTCCGCACAGCATCAGTGCCAGCAGTGCGCCCACGCCCGCCGGCGGCAGCGTGGAAATGATTGTCAGTGGATGGATGTAGCTCTCGTAGAGGACGCCGAGCACGATGTAGATCAGCACCACCGAGGCCAGCAGCAGCCACACCACATCGGTCTGGCTGCCGGTGAATTCGGCGGCCTTGCCGATGAATTCGGCATGTACTTGCTGCGGCAATTGCAACTGTGCCTGGGTCTGCTCGATCGCCGACACCGCCTGCGACAGTGAGTAGCCTGGTGCCAGGTTGAACGATAGCGTCACGGCTGGAAGTTGCTGCTGGTGGCTGACCACCAGCGGCGTGGTCGCCAGCTTGGCGTCGGCCAGCGCCGCCAACGGCACGGTGCCGCCGGCGCCGACGGCGATGCCGATGTTCTGCGCGCCGATGCCGGTGGCGGTGGAAGAGTTGCTCGACGTCGTCTGGCCGAAGCTGGTGGCGTTGCTGGCGGTCAGCGCGCCGCTGCCGTTGCTGGCAACAGCCAATTGGTTCAGAAGCGCGGTGCTGGTGCGGAACTCCGGCGCCACCTCCAGTACCACCCGGTATTGGTTGAGTTGGGTGAAGATGGTGGAGATCTGGCGCTGGCCGAATGCGTCGTAGAGGGTGTCGTCGATGGTCTGCATCGGTACGCCGAGCGTGCTGGCCTTATCGCGGTCCACGGTCAGTTCCAACGCGCGGCCTTGATCGGCCAGGTTGTTGTCCACGTCGGCCAGCTCCGGCCGCTTGCGCAGCGCGGCAGTCAGGCGCGTGGCCTGGGTCGCCAGTTCGGCGCTGTCCACGTCCGATAGCGAGAACTGGTATTCGGTGGCGGCCACGCGGGTGTCCAGGGTCACGTCCTGCACGGGTTTCAAGTACAGCGCGACACCCGGCAGCCCCGCTGCCGCCCGTTGCAGCCGTGGCAGCAGTTCTTCCAGGCTGACGCGCGCGTTGCGCGGCTTCAGCACGATACTGAGTTGGCCTTGATTGAGGGTGGGGTTCATCGAGCCGGCACCGATGAATGCCGCCACGCCGGTCACGGCCGGATCGCGGCGCAGCGCCGCGGCCACGGCCTGGGTGCGTTGTTCCATCTGCGGGAACGCGACGTTTTGGTCGGCCTGCACCACGCCGGTGATCAGCCCGGTATCTTGCTCGGGCAACAGACCTTTGGGGATCGTCACGTACAGCAGCACGGTCAGGACCATGGTCGCCAGCGCCACCAGCAAGGTGAACTTTTGATGGCCAAGGACCCAATCCAGGCTGCGTTCGTACAGCCCCACGGTTCGCGTCCACAGCGTGGTTTTACCGGCCGCCGCCGCGCGTTCGTGCGCGTCTTCGCCTTCGGGTAAGGCATCGGGTTTGAGCAGGTACGCGCACATCATCGGCGTCAGCGTCAGCGACACCAGCATCGAGATCACCACCGCGATGCTCAGCACCCAGGCAAACTCGTGGAACAGTCGGCCGGTGACGCCGGGCATCAGGATCAGCGGCAGGAACACCGCCACCAGCGACACGGTGAGCGATAGCACGGTGAAGCCGATCTGGCGTGCGCCGATTTCCGCCGCCTCGCGTCCGCTTTTACCCTGTTCGATGTAGCGCACGATGTTTTCGATCATCACGATCGCATCGTCGACCACGAAGCCCGTCGCCACCACCAGCGCCATCAGCGACAGGTTGTCCAACGACATCCCGGCGAAGGCCATCACCGCGAAGGTACCGGCCAGCGACAGCGGCACCGCCACCGACGGGATGATGGTGGCCCATAGCCGACGCAGGAACACGAAGATCACCGCCACGACCAGGCCGATGGTCAGGATCAGGGTGAACTTGACCTCGTGCACCGAGGCGCGGATGGTTTCGGTGCGGTCGGAGAACACGTCCAGATGCACGCCGCTCGGGAGCACCTTGCGCAACTGCGGCAGGATCGCGCGGATCTGCTCCACGGTCTGCACGATGTTGGCGCCGGGCTGGCGGCGAATTTCCAGCAGCACGGCCGGCTTGCCGTCGGCCCAGGCGGCAAGCTGGTCGTTCTCTACGCCGTCCACCACCTTGGCCACGTCCGACAACCGTACCGGCGCGCCGTTGCGGTAGCTGATGACGGTGTCGTTGTATTCGGCGGCACTGGACAATTGGTCGTTGGTGCCGATGCTGTAGGACTGGGTCTTGCCGTTCAACGATCCCTTCGGCGCGTTGACGTTGGTCTGGGTCAGTGCGCTGCGCAGCGCTTCCATGGTCAGGCCCATGTTCGACAGTTGCGCTGGGTTGACCTGGATACGCACCGCCGGACGGACATTGCCTGCGATCGACACCAGACCCACGCCGGGCACCTGCGACAGCCGCTGGGCCAGGATGGAGTCGGCGTAGTTGTTCACATCGCGTAGCGTCAGCGTGTCGGAACTGAGCTTGAGCGTGATGACCGCCGCATCGGCCGGATTCACCCGGTTGTAGACCGGCTGGTAGGGCAGCGAGGGCGGTAGGATGGACTGGCGAATCGCCGCTTGCACGTCCTGTGCGGCGATGTCGATGTTGCGGTTCATCGCGAACTGCAACACGATCGTGGACAACCCAGCCGACGAATCGGACGTCATCATCTGCAGGCCGGAAATCTGCCCGAGCTGCCGTTCCAGTGGCGTGGTGACCAGCGAGGCCATGGTGCTGGCGTTGGCACCGGGGTACTGCGTGGTCACCACCAAACTGGGTGCGTCGATTTCCGGCAGCGCCGACACCGGCAATTGCTTGTAGCCGAGGATGCCGAGCAGCAGCACTCCTGCCATCAGCAAGGTGGTGGCGATTGGGCGGCGGATGAAGAGCGTCGAAAAGCCCACGGTGTGATCCTTGCTGGTGGAGGTCCGCTGCGGCTGTGCCGGCAGCGGGAAAAACGGTGGCGTCTCGCGTTACCTGGCCCAGCCCGATGCCATGCCCAGGGCGGTGCATGGAGGGCTGGAAGCGATGGCGATGATGCCGGTGTTCATGCGCACGAGCGCCTGCGCCAGAGGCGCGCGGTCAGTGGCATGCCATGGCCCGCCGATGCGCTGCACGGGCGTTGACGACCGGGGAGGCAGCTGTGGGACGTGCTCACTCAGTGCGGCCCGCCGCGACGTCCGCCACCACCGTTGGTTTGCTTGCGGTTTTGTTTTTCCTCGGCGGCCTTCAGCTCGGCCTCGGTCGGCGCGGGTGGCGCCTCGCCGGGTTTGAGCGCGTTGACCTTGGTGCCGGGCTTGAGCCGGAACTGCCCTTCGGTGACGACGCGTTCACCGGCCTTCAGGCCTTGAGCGAGCTGCACCTGGGTGTCGCCGACTTCCGCGCCTTGCAATACCGTCTGCATCTTGACCGTGTTGTCGCCCTGCACCACGTACACGTAGTCGCCGTTGGGGCCGCGCTGCACCGCCTGCGTCGGCACCACCACGGCGTCAGGCATGGTACGCAGGGTCAGTCGCACATTGACGAACTGTCCCGGCCACAGTGCCCGGTCGGTATTGGGGAACTGGGCGCGGACCTTGAAGGTGCCGGTGTCGGGGCTGATCTGGTTGTCGATGACATCGACATGGCCATCGTCGGTAATGACGTGGGCATCGGTGCGGTCCAGCGCCGCCATTTGCAGTGGGCCAGCGGCCTGCGCCTGACGTAATTCCTGCAACTGCCGTTCGGGCAGGTTGAACGTCACATAGATCGGGTGGACCTGGGTGATGGTGACGATGTTGCTGCTGGTGGTGACGATGTTGCCCACGTCCACACCGCGCAGGCCGGTGAGGCCATCGCTAGGGGCCAGGATGCGGGTGTACTGCAACTGCACCTGCGCCGCGCGCATTTGCGCGTCGTTGGCCGCGACCGCCGCTTCATACTGGGCCACCTGATTGCGTTGCGTATCCAGGTCGGTCTTGGCCACGTACTGGCGGTAGGCGGGTGTGTCCGAGCGCTGGAACGTGGAGCGTGCGGTGGCGAGCAGTGCCTGGTTCTGGCGTTTGCTCGCCGCAGCTTGATCGTAGCTGGCTTGCAGCGAACGCGGATCGATCCGCGCCAGCAGGTCGCCCTTTTTCACTTCCTGGCCCTCGCGGAAATTGATACTCAACAGTTGGCCGCCGACCTGTGGATTCACGGTGACGGTACTCAGTGCGGTGACCGTGCCGGTGGCGGTGGCGTAGATCGGCACAGCTTGATGGGTCGCGGCGACCACTGTCACCGGGACCGGCGCTTTGTCGGTGTCTGCAGCATCCATGTCCGTGCCGCTATGCAAGCCGCCGTGCAGCACACGCGATCCCACCATCACGACAACCACTGCTGTAAGGATCAGCAGCACAATCTTCCAGAAACGCGACATCCGAGGAAACTCCTTTGGGAAAGCAAGGCGGGAGCCGCCTCGGCAGTGGTTGGTGAGATAGTCCAAGCATATCGTCGCTGTGTTTCGATTGGACCATGACTTAAGGGATAGACCGCCGATGCCTGTCACGTCGGTCACTGGCTGCGGAAACGCATCGGTACGGCATCGGTTGACACGGATTGGCAAGGGTTTTCTCGTCGCGCCGCCAATCATTGGTCGTTCCGAGTCTGCAGCCAATGCACTACGTTGCCTGAACGCCTTATTCCCTTTCACTCTGTAGATCGCCATCCCCGGCGTCTGCCGGTGTTCACCCCGTTCTCACTGTGGCTTTTACGCGCAGCGTATGGCGGTGGCCATGGTGTTTCAGCTAAAACTGGTGGCGTGTACATCCGCCAGCCAGATCGTGCCGATTACACTGCGCACTATGAATACCCCCCAGGATTCCAGTCTCGGCCGTGAGGTCGTCTATCCCGCCAAGTACGATCCGGCGCTGTTGTTTCCCATTCCGCGTGCTGCTGCGCGCACTGAGATCGGCATTGATGTCGGGGCCCTGCCGTTTTTTGGTCTGGACCGCTGGCATGCCTATGAACTGAGTTGGTTGGATGCGCGGGGCAAGCCGTGCGTCGCGACGGCGACGCTGCAGGTGCCTTGCACTTCGTCGTCTTTGATCGAATCCAAGTCGCTCAAGCTGTACCTCAATTCGCTTAACGCCGTGCGTTTCAATAGTGCCGAAGCGCTGCGCAGTTGCATCGTCATCGACCTGTCGGCACGCGCCGGCGCCGATGTGATCATGGAATTCGGTCTGCCACCATTGGAGACGGTCGGCGCGGGCGAGTCGATCGATACCCTGGACATCGCCATCGATAATTACGGCCCGCCGCATCCGGAATTTTTGTCCGCCACTGCGCACGACGTGGTCGAAGAAACCCTTACCAGCGCTCTGCTCAAGTCCAATTGCCCGGTCACCGGCCAACCGGACTGGGCCTCGCTGCACTTGCATTATCGCGGTGGACGCATTGATCGTGCGGGCCTGCTGCGCTACCTCGTCAGCTTTCGCGAGCATGCCGGCTTCCACGAGCAATGCGTCGAGCGCATTTTTCACGACATCATGCGCCGATGCCATCCGCAGTCGTTGCAGGTCGAGGCGCGCTATACCCGGCGTGGCGGTTTGGATATCAATCCCTGGCGGGCCACGCCTGACATCGTCGAGCCACTGACGTTCCTGCGCGATCAGCGTCAATAAGTCTGTGGTGATACGGCGGCCTTGCCTTCATCAGGTTCGCATGGCGGGCGCTCGTCATCGGTTGCTTACTTGTAAATGGCGGCGTGGATCGTTTCGAGGCACTTGCGACTCTAATCTGGTCGCACGGGGGCGGCGGGTTTCATTGGGAAATCGGGTCTAAGCGTTGCTGGCGGTGTTTCGAGCTGCCTGACGCGGTTGGCAGTCAATTGTGTCGGCTGCTAATGCTTTGGCCCAGGTGATGCATAAGCTATCTGCGAGGGTTCCCAACACGCAGGAGGACGTATGCATGAGTCTTTCAGACAGGGGGCGCCGGCCGCGCTATGGCAGGCGTTGGTACAGGAGGCCGCTCAGCGATTGGGACGGCCTTTGGATGTGTCGCGCGAGCACTATCTGGTGTTCGTGCTGTTGCGCTACCAGCGCGATGCACAGTTGCTGGCGCGCACTCAGGCGCTTGCCTGGCTGCATGCGCAGGAGCAGGTCGGTGGTGCCCGTGCCGATGCGTTGCGTGAGGTTGGCGATAGCTGTCTGTTGATTGCCGGGTTATTCCCCGGTCTGGCGGCGCGGCGTCGGGTCAGCGTGGATTACTTCATCGATCTTGGTCGGGGCGCTTACCATGCGGTCGCCGAGACGCGTGCCAGCGACGCGGAACTGTTCGAGCAACTCGCACGCAGCTATCGTGATCTGGTCGTGACCCTGGGTGCCTTGCGCCCGCCGCGTCGGGCACTGGCCGCGACGGAGACGACGTTGCACTTCCAAGTTTGAGGGCGTGCACGGCGCTATGGTGGCGCCCGCTCGGGCCGCGACGAGAGCGGTTGCCTCTGGATCGCGGTGCGGTCATGCAGTTGGACGGTTTGGATTGGCTCCTCGCTGTAGTCAGGCCCCCCCGGGGTTGCCGGATGTGCAGCGTGGCGGCGACTTCGCACCTTGTGGGCGAGGAGGTTCAGTATGCCGAGCGCCGCCGCTGGGGGGGAGGCATCCGGACATGGCGACGGACGTGTATCGTGGGCGCTGTCTTTCCGCTTTTACATTGCTATGACGCAGCGCGCTTGGGTTGCCAATGCCATTCATACGATCGAAGCCGATTTCAATCGTTCGGCCGACACGCATCTGATTCCGCTGGATTTGCCCGGTTTTCCAGGGATCGACTTTTATTTCAAGGACGAATCCAGCCACCCTACCGGCAGCCTCAAGCACCGTCTTGCGCGCTCGTTGTTCCTGTACGCGCTGACGAACGGCTGGTTACGCGAGGGGCGGCCGGTGATCGAGGCATCCAGTGGCTCCACCGCAGTCTCCGAGGCCTATTTCGCGCGTCTGCTGGGGTTGCCGTTCATTGCGGTGATGCCGGCGACGACGTCGCCGGAGAAAATTGCCGCGATCGAATTCCAGGGCGGGAGGTGCCACCTGGTCGGGCGCGCTTGTGATTTACACGCTGAGTCGCTGCAACTGGCGCGCGAGACAGATGGTCATTTCATGGACCAGTTTCTCTATGCCGAGCGTGCCACCGATTGGCGCGCCAATAACAACATTGCCGAATCGATTTTCCGGCAAATGCAGGAGGAGTCTTACCCGGTACCGGAATGGATCGTGTGCAGCCCCGGTACCGGCGGTACCGCCGCCACGCTCGGCCGTTACGTGCGCTACCGTCGCCACCCCACGCTTATTCTGTGCGCAGATCCAGAGGTGTCGCTGTTCTTCGATAGTTACTGCGAGGCGTTGGCTGGGCGTGATTATGCTGGCCTGACCAGTAACAACGGCTCGCGCATTGAAGGCATTGGGCGTCCGCGAGGGGAGCCGAGCTTTATCCCCAGTTGCATCGATGCCATGATCAAAGTGCCCGATGCGCTGAGTCTGGCGGCGATGCGTTATGTCAGTGCGCGTTTGGGGCGGCGCGTGGGCGGTTCCACCGGCACCAATTTCGTCGGTGTGCTGCAGGCGGCCATGCGCATGCGTGCGCAGGGCCGTCGGGGCTCCATCGTCACCATCCTGTGCGATAGCGGCGAGCGTTACGTGCATAGCTATTACCGGCCGGAGTGGTATCTGCAGCAAGGCATCGATGTCGAAAGCGCCGATGCGCAACTGGCCGTTGCCGTGGCGGGCGGGGATCTGCCGCCGCTGCCTTGTGCTGCGCTGGAATGAACGCCATCTCCATCGTGACGGCTGGCGTCGCCGGTCCTTCCTTCACTACCGAGAGTTCTGCGATGACCAATCCTCTGCTCGATTTTTCCGGGCTGCCGCGTTTTGATGCGATCCAGCCCGAGCACATCGCCCCGGCGATCGATACGCTGCTGGCGCAAGCCGAAGCGGCGGTCGCCGCGGCCGAGCGGATCGCACCGCTGCGCTGGGACACCTTCGTGACGCCGCTGGACGATGCCACCGAGCGTCTGTCACGGGCCTGGGGTGTAGTGACCCACTTGCAGGCGGTGGTCAACACGCCGTCGTTGCGCGAGGCCTATAACGCCAATCTGCCCAAGGTGACGCGCTTTTCCAGTGCGCTAGGACAGAACCTGGCGCTGTTCGCACAGTACCGCGCGCTGGCGGATGCGCCAGCCGCCGAACTGGATCCGGCACAGCGCAAGGTGCTGGACAACGCGTTGCGTGATTTCCGCTTGGGCGGCGCGGAACTGGGCGAGGCCGATAAGCAACGCTTCGCCGCGATCCAGGAGGAATTGTCCGCGCTTTCGGCCACGTTCTCGGAGCATGTGCTCGATGCGACCGATGCCTGGTCGTTACTGATCGAGGATCCGGCACGCCTGGCTGGCTTGCCCGAAGAGGTCGTCATGGCCGCGCGCGCGGCTGCGGCGCAAGACGATGTGTCAGGCTGGAAACTCACCTTGCAGATGCCGTGCTATCTGCCGGTGCAGATGTACGCTGAAGATCGCGCATTGCGCGAGACCTTGTACCGAGCCAATGCGATCCGTGCCTCGGAATTAGGCGATCCGGCGCTGGATAACAGTGCGGCGATTGCCCGCATCCTGGCCTTGCGCAGTGAACTGGCCGCTCTGCTGGGGTTCGCCAGCTATGCCGAGTACTCGCTGGCGACCAAGATGGCGCGCACGCCGGAGGAAGTGCTGGGATTCCTGCACGATCTCGCTGCACGCGCCAAGCCCTACGCACAGCGCGACCGTGCCGAGCTGGAAGCTTTCGCACGCGAGCACCTGGGGCTGGAGACGCTGGAGGCTTGGGATCTGGCCTATGCCAGTGAGCAGCTCAAGCAGGCGCGCTACAGTTTTTCCGAGCAAGAAGTGAAGCGCTATTTCACCGAGCCGAAGGTGTTGGAAGGCTTGTTCGGCGTCATCCATGACCTCTACGGCTTGCGTGTGGAAGCCGACAGCGCGCCGCTGTGGCATCCGGATGTGCGCTTTTTCCGCATCAGTGATGCGCAGGGGCGTTTGGTTGGTCAGTTCTATCTGGACCTGTACGCGCGCGAAGGCAAGCGCGGCGGCGCCTGGATGGACGATGGCCGTAACCGTCGTGATCGCGCCGATGGTGTGCAGACGCCGTTGGTGTATCTGGTATGCAATTTCGGTCGCGGCAGCGACGGCAAGCCGGCGACGTTCACTCACAACGAGGTCGTCACTCTTTTTCACGAGATGGGGCATGGCTTGCACCAGTTACTGACCCAGGTCGGCGAACTGAGCGTTGCCGGCATCAACGGCGTGGAGTGGGATGCCGTGGAGCTTCCGAGCCAGTTCATGGAGAACTTCTGCTGGGAATGGTCGCGGGTACAGGCGATGAGCGCGCACGTGGATAGCGGCGCAGCGCTGCCGCGTGCGCTGTTCGACAAGATGTTGGCGGCAAAGAATTACCAAAGCGGTATGTTTGCCGTGCGCCAGTTGGAATTTGCGTTGTTCGACATGCAGTTGCACAACAGTGCTCCCGTCGATGCGGCCGGCGTGCTGCAACTGCTCGAACGCGTGCGTGATGCGGTGGCGGTGAATCGGCCGCCGGCGTGGAATCGTTTCCCGCATCACTTCAGCCATATCTTCGCTGGCGGCTATGCGGCGGGGTATTACAGCTACAAGTGGGCCGAAGTGCTCAGCGCCGATGCCTATGCCGCGTTCGAGGAGGCGCCGGATCAGTTGGCTGCGATCGGTGCGCGCTTTTTGCGCGAGATTCTGGCGCGTGGCGGCAGTCGTCCGGCGCTGGAGAACTTCACCGCGTTTCGCGGCCGTGCGCCAGAACTGGATGCGCTGCTGCGGCACAACGGGATGGCGGGCTGAGTGCGGCGTTCGCTTCGCAGGCATGTCATCGCCACGCCGATGTGTTGCTGCGGCGTTCGTTCCTGATGCTGGCTATTGCCGCTGGCGGTGCGGGAACGTGGAGGCAGCGGCAAGCGTGGCGAGGTCTGCCGCGAATCGGAAGAAAGACGGCGCAGCTTTCGTATCGTGTCCGCCAGCCGCCTCCGGGTTGCGCTGGGGTGGATCGAGTGATGCAGTCTTCCTCCATGCGCGGGGCTTGCGCGTATCATGCCGCCACCATCCGTAGGGGGAGGGTGTAGGGCCGATGCGCAAGATCATTCACGTGGACATGGATGCGTTCTACGCGTCCGTGGAGCAGCGTGACGATCCCGCATTGCGTGGCAAGCCGGTGGTGGTGGCGTGGCGCGGCATGCGCTCGGTGGTGTGCGCCGCATCCTACGAAGCCCGCGTATTTGGCGTGCGTTCGGCGATGCCGGCGCTGCGTGCAGAACGGTTATGTCCGGATGCGATTTTCGTGCCGCCGGATTTCGCTCGCTACAAGGCGGTGTCGCGCCAGGTGCGGGAGATCTTCCAGCGGCATACCGATCTGATCGAGCCGCTGTCGCTGGACGAGGCATATCTGGACGTGACCACGCCCAAGGACGGGCCTGCCGCCGCGACCGAGATCGCCCAGACCATCCGCGCACAGATTCGCGAAGAAACCGCATTGACCGCATCGGCGGGCATTGCACCGAACAAATTCCTGGCCAAGATCGCCTCTGACTGGCGTAAGCCCGATGGTCAGTTCGTGATTCAACCGCATCGCGTGGAAGCCTTCCTGACCCCACTGCCGGTGAACAAGGTGCCGGGCGTGGGCAAGGTCATGCAGAGCAAGTTGGCGGCGCTGGGGATCGTCACCGTTGGCGACCTGCGTGATTGCAGCGAAGCGGAACTGGAAGCGCGTTTCGGCAGTTTCGGCCTGCGCTTGTACCAGCGTGCGCGTGGCATCGACGAGCGTGCTGTGGAATCGGACCAGCCGGTGCAATCGATCTCTTCCGAGGACACCTTCGCCGAAGATCTGCCTCTTGAAGCGCTGGAGCCGGCGATCCGGCGTCTGGCGGAAAAAACCTGGAACGCCACCCGTCGCACCGACCGTGTTGCCCGCACCGTCGTGCTGAAACTCAAGACCGCGCAGTTTCGTATTCTCACCCGCAGTTTTACTCCGGAGCAGCCGCCAGAGTCGTTGCAGTCGCTGATCGATATCGCGCTGGCGCTGCGCCAGCGTGTGGACTTGCCCGCATCCACGCGCTATCGCCTGGTGGGAGTGGGATTATCCGGTTTCCATGAGCGTGAGCCGGGGCAGATGCAGGGGCAGTTGTTTGCCTGATCTGGGCGTGCGGTGTATTGCACGTCACCCGGCTGCCGATGTACAGGTGAGTGTCGGTCGCAACATGGCCACGCCTACAATGCCTGCCTTCTTCGCGAGCACAGCAACCAGATGACGTTTCCTTATGCAGTGGTGGTGTTCGATCTGGACGGTACCTTGGTGGACAGCGGCGCCGACATCGCCGAAGCGCTCAATCGCACGCTGAGCGCGTTCGGCCTGACGCGCGTGGCTGAGGCCAGCGTGCTCGGCTGGATCGGCGAAGGTGTGCGCACGTTGGTCGAGCGTGCATGGCGGCACGCCCACGATGCCACGCCGATTGATGTGGTGATGCCGGTTTTCATGCGTCACTACGCGGACTGTCTGTTGCGCAGTCCGCGTTTGTATCCGGGCGTGGCCGAGGCGCTGGCGCAGTTGCGCGCAGCCGGTATCACGCTAGCGCTGTGCACTAACAAGCCGGTTGCCTTGGTATCGCCGTTGCTGGGTCATCTCGGCCTGGCCGATGCGTTTGCAGCGGTGCTCGGCGGCGATAGCCTGTCCGAGCGCAAGCCCAGCCCGGCACCGTTACTGCACCTGGCGCGACAGTTCGCGCAGCCGCCGTCGCGCTGCCTGATGGTGGGCGATTCCGCCACCGATGTGCAGGCAGCGCATGCCGCCGGCATGCCTGTGGCGTTGGTGCGTTATGGCTATCGGCGCGACTTGGATTTAGCCACGGTCGATGTCGTGCTGTTGATGGACGACCTGCGCGAATTATTGCGCTTGCGCTGAACCGTGAGGTTCGAGCGCATGCCTATCTCGCTCAGTCGCCGCGCGCGCTGCGGCATGGGCCGCAGCGCGTGGTGAGCGCTCAGCGTGCCGCTGGCGCGTAGCGCAGGGTCAGGCCGTACTCGCGGCCTAGTTGGTTGTACCAATTCACGGTCTGGTAGCTGCGGTCGAACACGTTGCTGGCCTTGGCCTGTAGTGTCCAGTCCGGCGCGAAGGCGTATTCCACACGCAGATCGACCGTGCCGTAGCCGCTCAGGCGCACCTGGTTGGCCGCGTCGTCGTAGCGGTGACCACTGCCGAATGCGGTGATGCCGAACTTGATCGGCCCGACGCCACGATCCACATCCAGTCGGCCGGTATTCTGCGCGCGCCGCGCCAGCCAGTTGTCGCGGTTGTCGCTGTCGCTGCGATTGCGTGGATCGGTATGGCTCAGTTGCGCCGACAGTTCCCAGCCTGCCAGTGCCGCATAACCGGTCAGCTCGGCACCGCGGATGCGTGCCTTGTCCACGTTCACCGGCAGGAAGGTAGCGGCGTCGTAGGAAATCAAGTCATCGACGCGGGTTTCGTAGGCGTTGAAGGTCCAGTTCCAGGTGTCGGCGTACTGCGCCACGCCCAGATTGCCGCTCTTGGACTTCTCCGGTTTCAGTGCTGGATTGCCGGCGAAGGGGAAATACAGGTCGTTGAAGGTCGGCGCCTTGAAGCCGGTGCCGATGCTGGCGGTGAGCTTGACCCCGCCGCCCAGGCCCAGGCCCCAGCCGAGGCTACCGGTGGTGTGTTCGCCAAATTGTTGGTTGTCGTCGCTGCGCACGCTGGCCTGTAGCTGTTGTGCGCCGAAATGGCCTTGGTATTCGGCGAACACGCCGGTGTTGCGGCGGCTGTCGACGTCGAAGGCGGTGGTGCTGGTCACTTGTTCGCGCTGCCAGTCGCTGCCGACGCTGAGCAGGTGGCCTTCGCTCAGGGTGATGTCGCCCTGTGCCGCTGCGGTATCGCGGCGGCTGTCGAAGGTGCTGACGAAATCGCGCGTGCGGCTGCCCGGGGCGCGGTAGTAGCTGTGGGCATCGTCGACATTGCGGCCGAGTTGCGTGCTCAGGTGTAGGCGCTCGGATGGCGTCCAGTCCAGGGTGCCGCCGAACACCTGCTGAGTGTTGTCGGCCTCGTTGCCGGCGTATACCGGGTCGCCATCGTATTCATTGCGGCTGTCGATGTTCAGCGCCTGACCCGTGACTCGCAGCGTCTCGCTCAGCGCGTAGCCACCGCGTGCGCTCAGCGAGACGTTACGGTAGCCATCGCGGTCGGGCTGGTCGACGAAGCAGCCCGCGAACAGCGTGGCCGAGCCGTTGCAGGCGTTGATGCCGGTGGTCTTTTGGTAGCCGCTTTGTACGGCGAGCCAGCCGCGGTTGCCACGGTTGCTGAAGCCGGCGCTGGCTTCGCGTAGGCCATCGCTGCCGCCGCCCAGGCTCAGGTTCTGTTGGAAGCCTTGGCCGGCGTGGCGGGTGAAAATCTGGATGACACCGCCGATGGCGTCGGAGCCGTACAGGCTTGAACGCGGGCCGCGCACGATCTCGATGCGTTCGATCTGGCTCAGCGGCAAGTCCTGGAATGCAGCCAGGCCGGCGCTCGCCGAGCCGATGCGCACGCCGTCCACCAGCACCAGCACGTGGTCGGATTCGCTGCCGCGCAGGTTCAGGGTGGTCAACTTGCCCAGTCCGCCCTGGTTGGAGATGCCAATGCCGGCACGCCCCTGCAGCAACTGCGCCAGCGAATCGGCCTGGCTGCGTTCGATCTCGGCGCGGTCGATGACCTGTGCCGGCACCACGCTGTCTTCCACTGCGATCTGGGTGCGGGTGGCGGTGACTAGGACCTGATCGAGATCGTTGGCGGCATCGGCAGCAAGCGCCAGCGCAGGTAGGAACAGGGCGGACACGACCGCGACCGAAAGCAAGTGGGACGACATGGGCAGCAACTCCGGCGCGCGAGCACGCGCTGTGACAGCAAGGGAGTCACGAATCGGAGAGGCAAACGGACAGCGCCAAACACGGCGCGGCACGCGCGACGCCCCCCGCATCGCAACCAGTGAACTGCAAGGACGGTCTGCGGGCTGGCGATGGCGAACCTCCCGGCTGCGACGCTTGCCATGCCATGGCACAGCGGTGCGGGTCGTCGTCGGGGCGGGTCGTCAGCGCGGATCGCTTACCGTGGCGAGGACAGCGCCGATGTTGTCGCAAGACGCACCGGTTTCCCGTTTCAACCTGCGGGCCGGAGCCAGCGGGTTACCTTGAAGCGGCCCGATTGTACGCCATTGTGGCGCGGTTCAGTCGATCGCGCTGGTGCCAGCCTGGCATGTGGGGTCCTCGTCGTCCGCAGTGCTGTCGTGGGCGTCGTCGTCGTCGTGAGCGAAACCGGTGGTCGCCACTGGCGCGGCCATTGGTCGGCCATGGGCGGCCGGCAATGCGCTTGTGGCGGTTTCCAGCTCGCTCAGCAACTGCGTGCGCCGGGCTGCGGGCAGTTCCTGCCAATGGCAGTCGCGTAACGCGCCTTCCAGCGAGTACAGCAGGTTGAGGCTGGGTTTGAAGCCGGCACGCTTGACCTTGAGGAAGACACCAATCGCGCCGATCGCTGCCAGATCCTGCGGTGTATGCACGCCCACCTGACGCAGCCAGGCGGTGCTCTTGGGGCCGATGTTGCGCAGCTTGGTCGGACCCATCGCGACGTGCTTATCCCAGGCTGTCGACGAAGACTTGTGCGATGGCTTCCAGGCCGCATTGGTCGTCTGCGTCGAAGCGGGCCAAGTCTGGGCTATCCAGATCGAACACGCCGATCAGAGTGCCATGGCGTAGCAGCGGTACGACCAGTTCCGAGCGCGAGGCCGCATCGCAGGCGATGTGCCCGGGGAATGCTTCCACATCGTCGATGCGCTGAGTTTGCCCGCTGCTGGCGGCAGCCCCGCACACGCCCTTGTGCAATGGAATGCGCACGCACGCCGGCAGGCCCTGGAATGGCCCGACCACCAGCTCCTTGCCATCGTAGAGGTAGAAACCGACCCAGTTCAGTCGTGGCAACGCGTGGTACACCAGCGCTGCCAGATTGGCGGCATTGGCGATGCGATCGGGTTCGCCGGCGACCAGTGCACGCGCCTGAGCGAGTAACTGGGCGTACTGTTCCGGCTTGCTGCCGGTGAGCGAGGAGGACGCGAACATCCGCCGAGTCTAGCAGTGCGACCTGCCTCGGCAAGTCGTCGTCGCAGGGCTGACGCCGGCTGCGTTGCCGGCTATCCTGCGCGCCGCCGCGCGTTTTGCCGGTCAATCCACAGGCTTTCGTCATGCGTTTTCCCGCCTTCTACGTGACCGGCACCGATACCGGCATCGGCAAGACCATCGCCAGCACCGCGCTGCTGCATGCTTTGCGCGCGCGCGGTCAACGCGCGGTCGGCATGAAGCCGGTCGCCAGCGGCTGCGAGCCTCACGCCGACGGTTGGCGCAACGAAGATGCGTTGGCGCTGCAGGCGGCCAGTGTGCCGTGCCCGACGTATCACGACCTCAATCCCTACGCCTTGCCATTGCCGTTGGCGCCGGAACTCGCCGCTGCCGATGCCGGCGTGCAACTGTCATTGCAGCCGATCACCGAGGCCTTCGCCCGCCTGCGTGCCCTGGCGGATGTGGTGGTGGTGGAAGGCGTCGGTGGCTGGGCGGCGCCGCTATCGGCGACGTTGGACCAGGCTGACCTGGCGCGCGCGCTGGGGTTGCCGGTGGTGTTGGTGGTGGGTCTGCGCCTGGGCTGTCTCAATCACGCCCGACTGAGCGCTGCGGCGATTGCCGCCGATGGCCTGCAGTGCATCGGCTGGATCGGCAACGAGATCGACCCGGCGATGGAGCGTATCGACGACAACATGGCAATGCTGCGCGAACGGCTGCCGATGCCGTGCTGGGGACGTCTGCCGTATCGGCCGCAACCGCAGGCCGAACAACTGGCAACGTTCCTGCGGCCGTGGTCTGGTGAGCAGACGGGGCCGGGGTGAGGTCGCGTCGTCGCGCAATGGGCTGGTGACGAACGCGCTGTACTTGCAGCCGGACGGTACCCTTGCCAGAGAGGGGCTGAATCCGGCGCATAAAAAAGCCCGGTGGAGGGAGGGATCCACCGGGCCTGGGGTTGCATGGGGGGAGGGACCCATGCAGACCATCGGGTGCGCCGCGCGGCATGGCCGCAGCGACGTAGAGCGAGAGATTACTTGACGTTGGTTTTCGGCTTCGGCACGGCTTGTTCGGTGGCCGCTTCGAACTGATGCTTGGCCAACTGGCCGATGGCTTCGGAGGTCTTCAGGCCGAGGCCGAACACTTCCTGGTTGGCCGTGGCCAAGCGCTCGAAGCTGTCGCGGGCCAACTGCAAGCCCTTCGGCCACAGTGCCTGCATGCTGCCAAGATCGCGCGCTTCAGTCAGCTCGCTGAGGAAGCTGGCGGTGGCCGAGACGTTCTTCTCGAAGGTTTTCAATTGCACGCCGAACACGCCTTCTGCGCCTTCCAGCGCCAGACGATTGGCACGTGCTGCGGTAGCGGCGAACTGCTGGGTATAGCTGCTGAACTGATCGTTGAATTGGGCGGACATCATGCAACTCCGTTGGAATGCTGATTGGCTGTTGCAGCGCAACATACGCCGATCCTGTTGCATTGCAACATGATTTTTCTGAAGCCGCTCAGGCTTCGTTCAAGTTTATTTAAAATCAATGCGTTGGATTAAAATCGGACGCTTCCGATGCACTCGGGATGCGTTCGCGGGTTGGGGCGTCTGCGACGCCCCGTCGGACTCAGGCGGCAGGGCCGCGATAGCGGCAGCCGGAGGTGCAGGTCTCGTGCACCACCACTTCGCTGAGGATGGGCAGGACTGGCTTGAGCCGCTCCCAGATCCACACGGCCAGACGCTCGCTGGTCGGATTCTCCAGGCCCTCGATGTCGTTGAGGTAGTGGTGGTCGAGTTGCTCGTAGAGCGGCAGGAACGCGGCCTTGATGTCGCCGAAATCGACGAGCCACCCGGTTTCGGGATCGGGCTCTCCGCTGACGTGCAATTCGACCCGGAACGAATGTCCGTGCAGGCGCGCGCATTTGTGACCGGGCGGCACGTTGGGTAGGCGGTGTGCCGCTTCTAGGGTGAAAACTTTGAAGATATCCATCGTGGCATTTTACGAGGAGAAAGCGCGATGTCAGTGGCGTGATATCTGGCGCACTGGCTGCGGCGATGAAGGGATGGGCCAAGCCGTATGCCGCCCCGAAGGGCGGCATTGTTGGTGACGCCTGCGCTGGTTGGCAGGCTGTGCCCTGGCTCAGTGCGGAGCGCTGCTGGGTGGACGGTTGCCGCCATTGCCCTGACGGCGTCCCTGGCCCTGGCGGCGGGCACCGTCGGCGTGGTGGCCGCCGGGCTTCTTGCTGCCCGCGTGCGCGTGCGACGGCGCATCGCCGTGTCCGCGTCGTGCATGGCTGCCGCGGCGCGGTGGACGATTGCCGCCCGGACGCTCGTCCGGCGGGTTGTTGTTGCCCCAACGGATCGGTGTGGCTGGCTCGAAACCCGGCACGTCGCGAATGTCCATGTCGCGCTTGAGCAGGCGCGCAATCGCGCGCAGCAGCTTGGCTTCGTCCTGCGCCACCAGCGAGACTGCCTCGCCTTGGGCGCCGTTGCGGCCGGTACGGCCGATGCGGTGCACGTAGTCCTCGGCGACCATCGGCAGGTCGTAGTTGATGACTTGCGGCAACTGATCGATGTCGATGCCACGCGCGGCAATGTCGGTTGCCACCAGGACGGTGATCCTGTTGGATTTGAAGTCACCCAGCGCGCGCAGGCGCTGACCCTGGCTCTTGTTGCCGTGGATCGCCGCCGCTTTGATTCCGGACTTGTCCAGGAACGTCGTCAGCTTGTCTGCGCCGTGCTTGGTGCGTGCGAACACCAGTGTCTGCTTGCGCGAGTCGGCCGCCAGCAGGTGCAGCAGCAGTTCGCGCTTGCGCGCGCCATCGACCGGATGCACACGGTGGGTGATTGTGTCGGCGACGGTGTTGCTTGGAGTGGCCTGGATTTCCTGCGGGTTGTGCATGAACTCGCGGGCCAACTGCTTGATGCCCTCTTCGAAGGTGGCCGAGAACAACAGGGTCTGGCGGTTCTGCTTGGGCAGCTTGGTCAAGATGCGTTTGATCGACGGCAGGAAACCCATGTCGAGCATGCGGTCGGCCTCGTCTAGGACCAGGATCTCGATGCCGGATAGATCCACGCTGCGGCGTTCGAGATGGTCGAGCAGGCGGCCCGGGCAGGCGATCAGCAGGTCCACGCCCCGGCGCAGTGTGTCGAGCTGGTTGCCCATACCCACGCCGCCGTAGATGGTGGCGCTGGGAATGCGCAGATACTTGCTGTAGCCGCGCAGGCTGTCGTGGACCTGGGTGGCCAGTTCGCGGGTCGGGGTCAGGATCAGTGCGCGCGGCTTGCGTGGGCCAGCGCCCACTGTCTGCGGCGAGGTGCCCAGGTGTTGCAGCAGCGGCAGGCCGAACGCGGCGGTTTTGCCGGTGCCGGTCTGCGCGCCGGCCATCAGGTCGTGGCCTTGCAGTGCCACAGGAATTGCCTGCGACTGGATCGGGGTAGGGGTTTCATAGCCCTGCTCGGCCAGCGCACGCAGCAGGAAGGGCGCAAGGCCCAGGGATTCAAACGACATCAGGATGCTCCAGGTCACACGTCGACGCCGGGACCAGCCCGGCGCGCAGACGCAAGTAGGTGAGGCTCGGAGCGTTCCCGTGAACCGCGCTGCGAGATGGTGTGGATCAACCCGGAGCGCAAGGCTCGGATTTGTCGGCACCACGAAAGGCGTCGGGTGGAGCGGGCGAGCGGATTGGATGATCCTGGCCTCGCCGGCGGTCCTTAAGGGAAACGGACGACCGCATGCAGACTGACGTAGCATACTCTGAATTGGCGTTGCGCACAAAATGCGGTTTAAGTTTCCCATGAAACCAATTGGGCTTCTGGTCGTATACTTTGCCGATTAGCCCCCGCAATGGACGGACATGAAGCTAGGTTCACTAAAGGAAGGCGGTCGTGACGGCACCTTGATCGTCGTATCGCGCGACCTCACCCGCGCGGTGCGCGCCATTGGCATCGCACCGACCTTGCAGCGTGCGCTGGAGGACTGGAGCACGCTGGCCCCGCGGCTGAACGCGTTGTCCGAATCGCTCAATGCGGGCAGCGCCGATGGGCAGTTCGATCTGGATATGGTGGCGCTGGCCGCGCCGCTGCCCCGCGCCTACGAGTTCCTCGATGGAAGCGCGTATCTGCCGCACGTGGAGCGGGTGCGGCGCGCGCGTGGTGCCGAGGTGCCGGAAAGCTTCTACACCGATCCGCTGATGTACCAAGCGGTGAGTGCAGGTTTCTATGGCCCGCGCGATGCGGTCAAGGTCATCAGCGAGGAGCACGGCATCGATCTGGAGGCGGAGATCGTGGTGGTGACCGATGATGTGCCGATGGCGGTGGATGTGGCGCAAGCCGCCACGCACATCCAGTTGATCGGTCTGGTCAACGATATTTCGCTGCGCAATCTGATCCCGTCCGAGTTGGCCAAGGGCTTTGGTTTTGTGCAGTCCAAGCCGCGCTCGGCGCTGTCGCCGGTGTTCGTCACCCCGGACGAACTGGGTGAGGCCTGGCGCGACAGCAAAGTCCACCTGCCGCTGGTGACGCATATCAACGGCGACTGGTTCGGTGCGCCGGAAGCCGGCGAGGACATGCAATTCGACTTCGCTCAACTGCTCGCGCATGCGGCCAGGACCCGGCCGTTGTCGGCGGGCACGGTGATCGGCTCGGGCACCATCGCCAACCACGACACCACGCGCGGCGCGTCCTGTCTGGCCGAGCAGCGCACCGTGGAAACCTTGCGCGACGGCAAGCCAAGCACGCCCTATATGTCCTTCGGTGACATCGTGCGGATCGAGATGCTGGATCGTGACGGCGGCAGCATCTTCGGTGCGATCCAGCAGCGCATCCAGCAGGCCCCGCGGCCCTGAGCCGGCCAGCGGCGCTGTCCGGGCGACCGGTGGCGTCGCGGCGAGCGTGTGCATCGGTATCGTTGTCGCCTGTGCAGACGAAGGGTGGACATGGAAGAGGCATTGCAGCTTTACACCTACTGGCGTTCCAGTGCCGCTTACCGGGTGCGCATCGGGTTGCAACTCAAACGGCTGAGCTACCAGACGCTGCCGGTTCATCTGTTGCGCGACGGTGGCCAGCAGCATTGCTCGGAATATGCGCGGCTTAACCCGCAGGAGCTGGTGCCGACGCTGTGCCACGATGGTCAGCCGATCCGTCAGTCGCTGGCGATTCTGGAATACCTGGATGAGCGCTGGCCGGAGCCGCCGCTGTTGCCCGATGCGCCGATCGACCGCGCACGCGTGCGCGGGTTGGCGCAACTAATCGCCTGCGATATCCATCCGCTCAATAACCTGCGCGTGAGCCAGTTCTTCGAGCGCGGCTGGAATGTGCCGCAGCCCGAGCGCGAAGAATGGACACGGCATTGGATCATGTGCGGATTCGATGCGTTGGAGCAGTTGCTCGCCGAGTCGACCGACACCGGTACCTTCTGCCACGGTGAGCAACCTGGGCTGGCTGACTGCTGTCTGGTGCCGCAGCTCTACAATGCGCGTCGCTTTGGGGTGGATATGCAGGCGTATCCCACGCTGCAACGGATCGAGCGCGCATGCCTTGCGCTGCCGGCTTTCGACGCCGCCCGGCCGGAGCGCCAGCCGGACGCGCAAGGCTGAGCGCGTCCGGTTGGTGCCGTTGTGTGGCGTCGGCCGGCGCTGGCCGAGGTTCAGATGAAGCCGTGTGTGATCTGCGACGAGGCGTCGGTGTCGTTTTCGTAGTCGGCGTAGGGATTGTGCTCGCCGCTGCTTCCCTCGGACAGGCGGAATTTCAGTGCCAGGCCGTCGCGCGAGTCGGCCGCGCGCAGTGCCGCTTCCTGATCGATCTTGTCTTCCTTGACCATCCGGAACAAGCACTGATCGAAGGTCTCCATGCCTTCTTCAAGTGACTCCTCCATCGCCTGCTTGATCTCGTGGACCTGGCCGCGGCGCAGCAGATCGCGAATCATCGGGGTGTTCAGCAGCACTTCCGAGGCAGGGCGACGACGCCCCTCTTTGTCCTTGACCAGCCGTTGCGAGATCACGGCGCGTAGATTCAGCGACAGGTTCATCAGTACGTTCTTATGCGCGCTCTCGGGGAAGAAATTGAGAATGCGTTCGATCGTCTGGTCGGCGTTGTTGGAGTGTAAGGTCGCCAGGCACAGGTGGCCGGTCTCGGCGAAGGCGATGGCCGCCTCCATCGTCTCAGCGTCCAGAATTTCGCCGATCAGGATCACATCCGGCGCTTCGCGCATCGCATTCTTCAACGCGTTCTGGAAGGCATGGGTGTCCAGGCCGACCTCGCGCTGATTGACGATGGATAGCTTGTGTTTGTGCAGGTACTCGATCGGGTCCTCGATGGTGAGGATATGCCCGGTGGTGGTGCTGTTGCGGAAATCGATCATCGATGCCAGCGAGGTGGACTTGCCCGAGCCGGTCGAGCCAACCACCAGGACCAACCCGCGCGGGGTCATGATGACGTCCTTCAGGACCTGCGGCAGGTGCAGCTCCTCGATGCTGGGAATCTTGCTGCGAATGGCCCGGATCACCATGCCGACCTCGCCACGCTGCTTGAAGGCGTTGACGCGGAAGCGTCCTGCGTCCTGTACGGCGACGGCCATATTGAGTTCCAGATCGCGTTCGAACTGGGGTACCTGTCCCTCGTCCATCAGCGAGTAGGCGATTTTTTTGACCATGCCCGGTGGCAGGCCAGTGGCGCCCAGTGGATACAATTTGCCTTCGATCTTGATATAGATCGGTGCTCCTGTTGTCAGGAACATGTCCGAGGCGTTCTTTTCGGTCATCAGCTTCAGAAAGTAGCCGATATCCATGCGCAATAATTCCCAAAAAATCCTGTGCCGCCTGTTGCAAGTTGCAAGCGTGTCACAGGCTTCAGACAATAGCCGCGATTGACGTCTCCGTCCACGGCCCCCCTTAATGAAAACTAGCTTCGCACACTTCTCTTGTCAGCAGTATGTAATGGCGGGCGTCCTGGCGCTTTTTGCTGTACCCACTGTCTTCGCTCAAGTCGCCTCGCCCGAATTGATGGCGGCGCAGCAGGCGGTTCAGCGCGCAATCCAGGCCGATGCCGATCAGTACGCCCCGGACCTGATCGCCAGTGCCCGCCAGGGCCTGGAGCAGGCGCAGCGGGCGGTGTCGGACCGCCGTCAGCGCAAGATTGCGCCACAGTTGGCGCTGCGCGTGGCGGCCGATGCCGACCTGGCGCGTGCGCGCAGCGAGGAGGCGGTGGCCAATGCTCAGCTCAAGCAGCGTCAGGCGGAAGTGGCGCAACTGGAACACACGCTCGGTACCGGGGAGGCACATCCATGAGCCGTCGTTTGACAGGGGGATGGTGCTCGGCCGCGCTGGTGCTGCTGCTGACGCCGCTGATTGCCGTGGCTGCCGACGATCCGGAGCTGGCAGTGTTGAATCAGCGTCTGGTGGCGTTGCAGGCCGATCCGCTCACTGCCGGCGTCGCCGCCTATGAACGTTTGCAGGCGCAGCAAGCGCTTGCCGCGTTCGCCAATGCCAAGCGCAACGAGCGCGACGAGGCGCGTTACCTGGCCGAGCGTCGGGTCGAGATCGCCGAGACCATGGCGCGTGCGGAGCTGACGCGGCGTCAGGTCGACCAGTTGGAGAAAACCCGCGGCGACCTGTTGATCGAGGCTAGCCGCCGCGAGGCGGCGCGTGCGCGTCAGGAGGCCGAACGCCTGCGGGTGCAGGCGCAGATCCAGGCCGAGGAGACCCAGAGCCTGCGTCAGGCCGCCGAGGCCGAGCAGCAGGCGCGGCAGGATGCGGAGCAGGCGCTGACCAGCGTCGCCGGGCAGCAGACCGCCAAGCTCAGCGCCGTGCAGCAGAAATCGGCCAAGCTGGCCCGTGAGGAGGCTGAACTGGTGGCCGGGGCCAAGCTGCCGGCCTCGCGCTTTGAGGGGCGTGGCGAGGTGTTCACCTTCACTGGGGCCAGCTTTGGCGCTGGCAAGGCGGGGTTGTCGGCCGATGCCGTGAGCCAAGCCAAGGCCCTGGCGCAATATCTGCAGATCGGCGCCAAGGGGCGGGTTCGGATCGAGGCCTACGACGCCGATGCCGGGATAGCGCAGAAGCGCGCCGATGCGCTGCGCGACGCCTTGGTCAAGGGGGGAATTGATGCCGGCCGGTTGCAGGCAGTGGGCAAGAAGGGCGCGGCGACCAAGGTGCGTGCCGCCGAGGTGGTGATTGCACCTTGAGCGGAAGTGCCTGTTTAACGTGTTTTTTCTCTGGGCCTGAGTGCTGAACAACGGAATGCAGAATCCTGCATCGGTCGCTCTTGTCGACGGCGGCGGGGAAGCGTAGGGTCGATGTTCCAGGCGGCGCTTCGGCTGCCTGGTTCCAAACGGAGAGCCAAGCCGATGATGCAGTTGCACGCACCGCAGTATGGCGTCGCCGGGGCCATGGTCCCGGACGTTGCGGTGGGCCTGCTGTCGGTCTATGTGCTTCCGTTCCCAGGCAACGCACCGTGCCGTCGCGGTCGGGGCGTTCCTGCTTTCAGATGAAGGAGGCAATTCCTATGTTCGAAGGGCAACCGCAGACCGAAATCGACGCGTTGATCAAGTCCGATCCGGAGTTCAAGCAGCTTTACCAGCGCCATAAAACCTTAGACAAGAAGTGTATGGACGCCGAACTCGGCGTGCTGCCGATCGACGATGTCACCTTGGCCCAGATGAAGCGGGAAAAGCTCGCGGCCAAGCAAAAGCTGCTGCGCCTGTACGAGCAGAAGCCGCACTGAGTCCCTGACAGGTTCCATTGTCGCGGGCGGTGGCAGGCCTCCTCGTCGGCCTGCCACCGCCCGCGTCATCTTGATTGAAGCCACGAACACAGTTTTTTGGTCTTTTTTCTGACTTTCGCTGTCCGAACGCGGATAATCAACGATCCAGCCGCCATCGCGGCGCGACGTCCCCGAATTCGATGGCCATTCATTCCTCCGTCCTCGACCTGATTGGCGATACTCCGATCATCAAGGCCAGCAAGCTCGATACCGGTGTATGCGAGCTGTACTTGAAGCTGGAAAGCGCCAATCCCGGCGGTTCGATCAAGGATCGTATCGGCCTTTCCATGATCGAAGCGGCCGAGCGGCGTGGCGATCTGCGTCCTGGCGCGGTACTGGTTGAGGGCACGGCGGGCAATACCGGCATCGGTCTGGCGTTGGTCGCCCAGCAAAAGGGCTACAAGCTGATCCTGGTGGTGCCGGACAAAATGAGCCGGGAAAAGATCTTCAACCTCAAGGCAATGGGCGCCGAGGTCGTGTTGACCCGCTCCGACGTTGCCAAGGGCCACCCCGAGTACTACCAGGATTTGGCCGCGCGTATCGCCGCCGAAACCCCCAATGCCTATTTCATCAATCAGTTCGGCAACCCCGACAACCCGGCCGCGCACGAATTCGGCACTGGCCCGGAGATCCTGCGACAGATGGACGGACGGCTGGACGCGATCGTGTTCGGCTGTGGCAGTTCCGGCACGGTGACCGGGCTTTCCCGCGCCTTCGCCGCCGCCTCGCCGCAGACCGAACTGGTACTGGCTGACCCGGTTGGTTCGATCCTGACCGAGTACATCGAGCATGGCACGCTGAGCGAGAAATCGGCTACCTGGCTGGTGGAGGGGATCGGCGAGGACTTCCTGCCGGAGATTTCCGATTTCAGCCGGGTCAAGCAGGCGTATTCGATCAGCGATGCGGAAAGCTTCCACACTGCGCGCGAACTCCTGGCCAAGGAGGGCATCCTCGGTGGCTCCTCCACGGGGACGTTGCTGGCCGCTGCGTTGAAATATTGCCGCGCGCAGAGCGAGCCCAAGCGCGTGCTGGTGTTCGTTTGCGACACCGGCAACAAATACCTGTCGAAGATGTACAACGACTATTGGATGCTGGATAACGGCTTCCTGGAGCGCCCGCAGTACGGCGATCTGCGCGATTTGATCCTGCGCCCGTACAGCCAGCGCGACACCGTGGTGGTCGCTCCGGGGGATCTGCTGACTACGGCTTACCAGCGCATGAAGTTGTACGATGTGTCGCAGTTGCCGGTGATGGAGGGCAGCCAGTTGGTCGGCATCGTTGACGAAAGCGATGTGCTGTTGCACGTGTACGGTGACGAGGCGCGGTTCCGCGATCCTGTGTCCACGGCGATGGTTAGCAAGCTCGACCGGCTTGACGTCAAATCGCCAATCGAAGCATTGCTGCCCGTGTTTGATCGTGGTCAGGTTGCCATCGTCATGAACGAAGGCGCCTTCCTCGGCCTTATCACCCGTATCGACCTGCTCAACTACCTGCGTCGACGCGTGCAGTGACACGCACGTCGGTGTGGCCTCTGTGACGTGAGGCCATTCAGGCCTTCCTGCTACCATCACGCCCTTATTTCTCGGAACCCTGCATGACGGATCACACGTCGAACCCGCATGACACCAGCGCTGTGCTGGCGTTGGCGACACTTGCCATCCATGGCGGTCAGTTCCCGGATCCGTCCACTGGTGCGGTGATGCCACCGATTTACGCCACCTCCACCTATGCCCAGTCCAGCCCTGGTGAACACCAGGGGTTCGAGTATTCGCGTACGCATAACCCGACCCGGTTCGCTTACGAGCGCTGTGTGGCGGCATTGGAGGGTGGTAGCCGTGGTTTCGCCTTCGCTTCCGGGATGGCTGCCACCGCCACGGTGATGGAACTGCTCGATAGCGGCAGCCACGTGGTGGCGATGGACGATTTGTACGGCGGCAGCTATCGCCTGTTTGAGCGCGTGCGTAAGCGCACCGCGGCCCTGGAGTTCAGCTTCGTCGACCTGACCGACCCGGCCGCGTTCGCCGCGGCGATCACCCCGGCCACGAAGATGGTGTGGATCGAGACGCCGACGAATCCGATGTTGAAGATCGTCGATATCGCCGCGATTGCGGTGATCGCGCGCAAGCACGGCCTGTTGGTGGTGGTCGACAACACCTTTGCCTCGCCGATGCTGCAGCGCCCGCTGAGCCTGGGCGCGGACATCGTGGTGCATTCAGCGACCAAATACCTCAACGGCCATTCCGACATGGTGGGTGGCATCGCCGTGGTCGGCGACAACGCCGATCTGGCTGAGCAACTGGCGTTCCTGCAGAACTCGGTGGGCGGCGTGCAGGGGCCGTTCGACAGCTTCCTGGCGCTGCGCGGGCTCAAGACGCTGCCGCTACGCATGCGCGCGCACTGCGATAACGCCTTGGTGCTCGCGCAGTGGCTGCAAGCGCACCCGGCGGTGGAACAGGTGATTTACCCGGGCCTGGCGTCGCATCCGCAACACGCCCTGGCGAGCCGGCAGATGGCCGGTTACGGCGGCATCGTCTCGATTGTGCTCAAGGGTGGTTTCGCTGCGGCCAAGCGCTTCTGCGAACGGACTCAGCTGTTTACCCTGGCCGAATCGCTGGGCGGTGTCGAAAGCCTGGTCAATCACCCTGCGGTGATGACCCATGCTTCGGTGCCGGTGCAGCGTCGCCAACAGCTCGGCATCAGCGATGCGCTGGTGCGGTTGAGCGTGGGGGTGGAGGAGGTGGGGGATTTGCAGCAAGACCTGGAGCGGGCTTTGACATGATCGGGCAGCGGCTGGAGTCCTGCCGGTGAAGGAGCTTCGTCGGCGCGGGCCGAAGGGTCTGTTTTTGCTCAATCTGTCTGCTTGGATCAGGCAGCGCAGCGGGATGGGTGTGTTGTATAGGAGGTTGCCTCTTTCCTGGCGCGTGGGCGCAGCTCGGCTGCTGTCAGCGCCCTCTGCCGAAAGTGTGCGCTTTGCGCGGACGCCTGCATGGGATGGTCCGTTGCCCTCGGCTGTCGCTGGCCCAGTTGCGCCGATGCAAGCCACTGTCGGTCCGGGGGTCAATATTCTCGGCTATGTACGCGGACAGTTCGGCCTGGGTGAGAGCTTGCGCATGTACGCACGTGCGCTGATCGAAGCTGCGGTACCAGTGCGATTGTTCGACATCGATCTCGGTCTGCCGCACGGTTGGGACGACCATAGCTTGGATGCTTGGATTGGCGATGATCTGCCGCATCCAGTCAGCATTATTTTTGTCAATCCCGATTATCTGAAGTCGGCGCTTGAGCTCGTGGGCGTCGAGCGTCTGGCAGGAAAACATTTGATCGCCTGCTGGTTCTGGGAGCTTGAGCGCGTCCCCAGCACATGGCTTCCCGCCATTGCCTTGGTCGACGAAATCATGGTCGCCTCCCGTTTCATTGAAAACGCATTTTCCATGGTCACTGATAAGCCAGTCTTGCGTGTGCCGCAGCCACTTTCAGCCATTGGCGACAGCGGCCTGCAACGCGCGGATTTTGGACTCGAAGAAGATAAGTTTATCTTTCTGATAACCTTCGACTTTAATTCTTGGGTCGAGCGCAAGAATCCCTATGCCGCGATTGCGGCGTTCAAGCGTGCTTTTCCAGAGGGGCGTGATGATGTGCGGTTGTTGGTGAAATCCAGCAATGGGCATCGATACCAAGATTGGTTTCGTCGCCTGCTCAACGAGGCCGCCACCGACCCACGCATTGTCGTGCGCGACGAGGTGATCGAGCGCGCTCACGTTTATGCCTTGCAACGCTGCTGCGATGCTTATGTTTCGCTGCATCGGGCGGAGGGCTTCGGTTTGGGATTGGCGGAGTGTATGGCGATGGGCAAGCCCGTCATTGCCACAGCCTGGTCGGGAAACCTGGATTTCATGGAGGCCGACAATGCCATGCTGGTGGGATATCGGTTGGTCCCTGTGGGCGAGGGTGAGTATCCACACGAACATGGCGATGTCTGGGCCGAGCCCAACGTGGAAGAGGCCGCCGCGTTCATGCAAATGCTCGCCGATGACCCTGTTCGAGCGCGGAAACTCGGCCAGCGGGCGGCGGAATCTGTCGGTGCGCTCCTCTCGCCGCAGCATGCGGGCCGCGCCATCGATGTTCGTTTGCGCCAGCTCAACGTTAGCCCAGCGCTACACTCTCAACACGATTGAGGAACTTCATGTCACCATTGATTGCGGCCGCATGGCGCTACAGAGGCTTCATCGCTTCGTCGATTGCTAACGATTTCCGCTCCAAGCTTGCGCGGAGCAAACTGGGGACGCTCTGGATCGTTCTGCAGCCATTGGCACAGGCATTGATTTTTGCGGTCGTGTTGTCGAACGTATTGGCCGCCAAGCTACCGGGCGTCGAAAACCACTTCGCTTTCGCGGTCTATCTGCTTTCCGGTCTGTTGTGCTGGTCTGCGTTCGCGGAGATCGTGCAGCGTTGCCTCACAGTCTTCATTGACAATGGCTCGCTACTGAAGAAGATGCAGTTTCCAAGAATCAGCCTACCTTTAGTCGCGGTAGGTTCGGCAATGGTAACCAATGTTGCCTTGCTCGCGGTCATCATGGTGCTTGTGCCGATCTTGGGTATCTCGCTGACGCCAGCGCTGGTTTGGTTGCCGTTGTTGTTGTCGATTACCGTGGCATTGGCGACTGGAATCGGCCTGCTTCTGGGTACGCTCAATGTGTTCGCACGTGATATCGGACAGATCATGGCGGTGGCGATGCAGTTCTGGTTCTGGATGACACCGATTGCTTATCCCGCACAGGTTGTCCCTGAAAGGTTCCAGGCGATTTTGCGACTGAATCCTGTCGCCGCACTGGCGACTGGATATCACGACATCTTCCTTTACGGTCGTGCGCCGCAGAACTCACTGGTCTATCCGGCGGTGTTTGCATTGGTGGCGCTGGCCCTTTCGTTCTTCGTTTTTCGGCGCGCCTCTGCCGAGATGGTTGATGCTCTATGAGTAATTCCGTACTGGTCGTCGATGGTGTGGGCAAGTGCTACCGAAGTTATCGGAGTGAGTTACAACGCTTTGCCAGTTGGTTCGGTGTTCCTATCAGGCCGCAGTCCGAGCACTGGGTGTTGCGGCATATTTCATTCCGGATAGGACGTGGCGAAGCTGTCGGCTTGGTCGGGCAGAACGGCGCCGGCAAGAGCACGCTGCTCAAGATCATCACTGGCACGGTCCGCCCCAACGAAGGTTCGGTGGCGGCCATCGGCCGCATCTCTGCGCTTCTGGAGCTTGGGCTCGGCTTCAATGCAGAGCTAACCGGTCGCGAGAACGCACGTCATGCTCTCGGCCTGATGGGCGCGGCGAGTCACGAGATCGAACCAATGCTCGAATTGATAGAGGATTTCGCCGAGATTGGCGATTATTTCGACCAGCCGATCCGCGCCTACTCAAGCGGCATGCAAATGCGCGTGGCCTTCAGCGTGGCGACTGCGGTGCGGCCGGAAACCCTGATCGTTGACGAAGCGCTATCAGTGGGGGACTCGTACTTCGTACACAAGTGTTTCAAGCGGATACGTGAATTCCGAGAGGCTGGTACGACCCTTCTGATCGTTTCCCATGATGCGGGTGCCATCCAGGCCTTGTGCGATCGTGCGCTGTTGATCGAGGGGGGGCGGCTGATCAGAGACGGCGATCCGCAGGAAGTCATGGATTACTACAACGCTCTGATTGCCGAAAAGGAGAACGCGAGTGTCAGGACTGCAAGTACCGAGGATGGCCGAATAGCGACCGAGTCCGGTACTGGCGAGGCGGTTTTTGATTCGATTCAACTTCTTGACGAAACCGGAAATCCAGTTGAGTACGTTGGCGTAGGCGATGCGGTAACCCTGCGTTGCAAGATTCGGGTTAACGAGTCGATTGATCGACTCGTGCTCGGCTACATGATCAAAGATAGGCTGGGTCAGCCTGTTTTTGGCACGAATACCCACCACACTGGTCAGATGCGAGAGCACTTGCAGGCAGGTGACCAGTTGATCGCCAATGCCAGTTTCCCGATGAATCTCGGTCCGGGGACTTATTCGGTGTCGGTGGCCTTGTGCAGTGCTGAGACGCATCTGGTCAGAAATTACCAGTGGCGTGACTTGGCACTGGTTTTCAATGTTGCCAATATCCGCCACGAAACCTTCGTTGGTACGGCTTGGATTCCACCGGTCCTGTCGATTGAAGTCCCGCACGGAGGTCGCTTGCCGTGACGACTCAGCCAAAAATCGTCCCCACATCCTCGCCGGTGCTGATGGAAATGAGCGTGGGCGATATCCTGCGTAATATTAATGCAGCCGTGCTAAAGAGAAAGGCAAAGAACGTAACTGGCGTCGATTCCCCGCTCTGGCCGGAAAATTTTGAGATATGGACCGCGGCTGCACCTGCAACGCCGCAACGCGAAGTCTATGACTTGGGTGATCTGCTTTCTCAGGACGATGCCGACTTTGTCAGCAACGCGTATCGTGTGCTGCTGCGTCGTGCACCTGATTCGGTCGGGTTTCTCGAGAATATAGAGGCGCTGCGTCGAGGTGCGCAGAACAAGTTGGACGTCATCGCTTCAATGCGTTTTTCACCTGAGGGCATGGCTGTCGGCGTACCGGTACGAGGATTGCGCCTGGCGTGGCTACTGCATCGCTGGAAGCGCAAGCGTCTGGTGGGTCCCGTCCTCTCCTGGGCCCATGCGCTGCTCCGCCTCGGGCGTCGCGAAAGCCAAATAGATTGGCTGGAGGTTCGTTGCGCACGCGAGGTTCATCGATTGGGGCGGCATGTCAATCAGGTGGTGCTCGAGGCTGGCAGCCGGCTCGAAGCAATCGAGCATCAACTTTCAGGTTTGCAAACGCGTGAAAGACGATTGCTTGAGGAGGAGGGGCGTCGTGCCGCTCTTGCGCCAAAGTTGGACGCGCTGTATTCAGCATTCGAAGATCGCTTCCGTGGACCAGAGTCACTGATCCAGGCGCGCGCACGTCCCTACTTGCAATTCGTTCGCGAGTGCGGTGCGGGAACCTTAGACGCTCCAGTCGTCGACGTTGGCTGTGGTCGTGGGGAGTGGCTTGCGTTGTTGCGTGACGAAGGGCTGCATGCGCGCGGCGTCGATCTTAATTCCCGTTTTGTCAGTGATGCGACTTTGCGGGGTATGGAGGTGATCGAGGGGGACGCGATCGAGGTGCTGCGAATGATGCCTGCAGGCAGTGTTGGCGCGATTACCTCGATGCATCTGGTCGAGCACTTGCCGTTCGACCGCGTTGTGGAACTCATTGACGCATGCCATCACGTATTGCGACCCGGCGGCGTATTGATCCTCGAAACTCCGAATCCGGAAAACTTGGATGTGGCGACGATCTATTTCTACATGGATCCTACCCATCGCAATCCGCTGCCGCCGCAGATGCTGCGTTGGGTCGTCGAGGCGCGTGGTTATTCGGATGCAAGGATCGAGCGCCTCACTGAAGAGCGCGATCTGACTGCCCCAGCCTTGTTGCCCGATGATCTGCCAGGATCATCCTCGATCAATAATCTGCTTGCTCGTACGCACGTCGCTCCCGATTACGCGATCGTTGCCCATCGTGGGGAAGTTCCGCATGAATGATGGGCCGAAAAAGCTTCTTGTGACGGGTGCCGGTGGGTTCGTCGGAAAGCATTTGCTGGACGCGGTGGCGCAGGGGCAGTTCGGTCATGTCGAGGCTGTGCCATTGCCAGCCGGTACTGATTTGCGCGATATGGCTGCAATCGAAAGTGCGCTGGGCGATGCGTGTCCTGACGCGGTAGTCCACCTTGCTGCACAGAGTTTCGTACCCCAGTCGTTCGACGACCCTGATGAGACGTTGCAGGTCAACTTGATTGGGACCCTGCATCTGCTTCAGGCGCTTGCGCGGAAAGGCTTCTCCGGACGCTTTCTGTACGTCAGCTCCGGTGATATTTACGGACGCGTTCCCGATGGCGCTCTCCCTGTCGATGAGACCCTTCTGCCGGAACCTCGCAGCCCGTATGCCGTCAGTAAATGGGCTGCTGAGCAGCTCTGCATGCAGTGGCATCGAAGCGAGAAGCTCGACGTAGTGATCGCGCGCCCGTTCAATCACGTAGGCGCTGGCCAGGGAAGTCGTTTCGTGCTTTCTTCTCTTGCCGGGCAGGTAGTCGCCATTGCCGAGGGACGGCAGCCCGCGGTGATTGAGGCGGGGGATATCGATACGACGCGCGATTTCAGTGACGTGCGCGATGTCGTCGCCGCTTATGCTGCTCTGCTGGCGCGCGGCAGGTCTGGCGAAACCTATATCGTTGCCTCTGGCGTAGAGCGCCGCGTCCGCGATTTGCTCCTTGAAATGTGCCGTCTCACTGGCATTGAGGTGGAAGTCCGCCAAGATCCTGCCAAGATGCGCCCTGCCGAGCAGCGGCGCATGGTGGCTAGTCCCGCGAAGCTCCAGCGCGATACCGGCTGGATGCAGGCTTTCGACATACAATCAACGCTTTCCGAAATTCTCGAACATGCAAGGAAAAATCAATGAGTAAGAACGCCCTGATCACTGGCATTACCGGCCAGGATGGCGCCTACCTCTCTCGGCTTTTACTGTCCAAAGGCTACAAGGTGCATGGCATCCTTGCTCGCCGCAGCAGCGACACGCTGTGGCGCCTGCGCGAATTGGACATCGCCGATGATGTCGTCCTGCTTGATGGCGATCTGACTGATCTTTCGTCACTCATCCGCGCCATGCATGTATCCAAGGCGGACGAAGTTTACAACCTTGGCGCTCAGAGCTTTGTCGGTTCGTCTTGGCAACAGCCGATTCTGACGGCTCAAGTCGATGGCGTAGGTGCGCTCAACGTGCTTGAGGCAGTACGCATCGTCAATGACAAGGCCCACTTCTACCAGGCATCCACCAGTGAGATGTTCGGTTTGATTCAGGCCGAGATGCAGAGCGAGTCGACGCCCTTCTATCCGCGCAGTCCCTACGGTGTGGCGAAGTTGATGGCGCACTGGGCGACGGTGAACTATCGAGAGAGCTTCGGAATGCACGCTTCGAGCGGCATCCTGTTCAATCATGAGTCACCGCTGCGGGGTATTGAGTTCGTGACCCGTAAGGTCACCGACGCTGTGGCCCGTATCAAGCTGGGCAAGCAGCGGGAGCTGCGCCTGGGTAACATCGATTCAAAGCGTGACTGGGGCTTTGCCGGTGACTACGTTGAGGCGATGTGGTTGATGACCCAGCAGGCGGAAGGCGGTGATTATGTGGTTGCCACCGGTCTCACCACGACGGTGCGCGACATGTGCAAGATTGCCTTTGGCCACGTGGGCCTGAATATGGATGATCACTTGGTGATCGACGAGAAATTTTTCCGTCCGGCCGAAGTGGATGTGTTGCTCGGAAACCCCGGTAAAGCGATGGAAAAGCTTGGCTGGAAGCCCAAGACGTCCCTGGAACAGCTAATCACGATGATGGTAGACGCGGATATGCGTCGACATTCGATCTGAATGACGGAGTAGGGGGATACGGTGCGTCTTGCTATCGACATGCAGGCGTGCCTGACCGATTCGCGCGACCGCGGGATCGGCAGGTATGCTGACAACTTGGTTACTGAGATGGTGCGTCAGCGCCAGGACGATGAGATCCTGTTGGCGCTGGATAGTGCGGACCCTATGCGTCTGCGCCAGGCGCGGTCGCGTCTGCGCCATCAGTGTGTGCCTACAGCAACGACAGTGATGCACTACCCTGCAAGCGCTTTCGTCGATCATGACGCGCTACGCATGCAAAGTGCTGCGCGCCTGCGTGGTAGATTCTTTGAATCCTTAGGGCTGGATGCATTTCTGCATACGAGTTACTTTGAAACGGGTGGCAGTTATACAACCGAAATCAACTGGGCGGCGGATTCGCGGCCGAAGACGGCGGTCATTGCATACGATTTGATACCGCTACTGTATCCGGAGCGCTACCTGGCGCCGCATCCGTTCATGGCTGAGTGGTATCCGCGTAAATGTGAGAGCTTCAGTAAATTCGATTGCTTCCTGGCGATATCCCAAGCGACGCGAGTCGACCTGATCGAGCAACTTGGTATTTCTCCTGAAAAGATTCATGTGATCAATGCGGGACTTGATCCGGATATGTTGGCCATTGCGCAGGCTGACTCGCCTATTGACGAGGGAATTCTTGCGCGGCGCGGGATTGACGCGCCCTTCGTGCTAATGGTGGGCAATGGTGACTGGCGCAAAAATACCCTAGGTGCACTAGAGGCTTTTGCACGACTACCACGTAGCCTTCAGAAGAAGTATCTGCTTGTGCTCACCCAAGTCGGTACAGATGTTAAAGAGGCACTCGCTGGTTCCTTCTCGCATATCGCTTCGCGGGTGCGCGTGCTTGGTCGTGTCGATGATGTCGAGTTGGCCACTTTGTACCGGGCTTGCCGAGTGTTTTATTTTCCCTCCTTTTATGAGGGATTTGGCCTTCCTGTGCTTGAGGCAATGGCATTTGGCGCGCCCGTTCTAAGCGCCGACACCGGCAGTTTGCCTGAAGTTGTGCACGATCCGCGTTGCCTGTTCAACCCGCATGACCTTGACGCGGCTGCATCGCTTCTTGAAGCCGCCTTGGAAGATGTAGCCTTTCGTGAGGTATTGGTTTCCGGGGTCAAGGCGCATGCTTGGACCTACAATTGGAAATCATGCGCTGAAAGCGCACTCGCTGCGATGCGAACTCTGGCAGGCGACGCCAAGGCGGTGCAGCCACAGTTTGGCAAAGTCGGCGATTTTGATCGTGTACGGGTGACTCAGGAGGACATCGATGCCTGGTCAGGGCTGTTGATTGATGCCCCCGATGCAGTTGGTCATTTGGAGCAGGGTCTAGCCGCCGCTGCCGCGCGCGGTCGACGCCGCATCCTGGTTGATGTCAGTGAGGTAGTGCGACTGGACGCACGTAGCGGCGTTCAGCGCGTTGTGCGCAATTATTGTGCAGGCCTGCACGTATTAGCTGACGAGGTGGGGGTGGAAGTACAGCCCATCTGTTGGACCGAGCACGGCATCTTATATGCCAGTGATTACGCCGCCAACCACCTGGGTATGTCCATCGAAACCGCCAACGCGGGCGTGCGAGTCACGGTAAAGCCGAATGACCTGCTGCTGATGCTCGACTCATCGTGGTGGAGTCCCGAACGATTTGATGCCCTGCACGCTCAGGTGGCCGCCGCAGGCGGCGAGGTGGTCTGGATGGTCTATGATCTTATCCCCTTGCTAGTGCCGCATACCTGCGATCCCGTCATGCCGCCAGTGTTCCGGGGATGGCTTGAGCATGCCGCAGCCACTGCAGATGGATTTGTCTGTATTTCCGAGGCGACGAAGCAGGATCTTGAGCGTTTCCTGGATGAGCAGCCCGCACATCCGGTGGCCAGACCCTGGACGCGCGCCATGCACCTGGGGAGCGATCTGGAGTCTGGCCAGATCGCCGGCCAGGCGTCAGGCGCGATTGCGTCGCTGCTGGAAGGGCTGGGTGCCAGGCCGCTAGTCTTGGCAATTGGTACAGTCGAACCACGCAAGGACTACGCGACCATTCTGGCAGCCTTCGAAACAATATGGGCACGTGGTGGTGATGTCGCACTGGCCATCGTCGGTAAACATGGATGGAACGTTGAAGAGCTTGTGCAAAAACTCCAGGCACATCCGCAATTGGGCACACGACTTTTCTGGTTGCAGGGGATGTCTGATACCGACCTGCATCACTTGATGGACAGGGTCGATGTATTGGTCCAGGCATCGGTTGCGGAAGGATTTGGTTTGCCCGTGGTGGAGGCAGGCAGTCGTGGCAAGCCACTTTTGCTTAGCGATCTTGCCGTTTTCAGGGAGATCGCGGGTGAAGAGGCAAGCTATTTCCCTGTAGGCGATGCAGATGCGCTTGCAGCTGAAATCGAACGTGGCGTAGCGCTCGGATGGAAGGTGCCGGCCAATATCCGGACTTTGACCTGGCGCGAATCGTCGCGCGGATTGATGGAGAAATTGTTGTACTAGAGCGCATCGACGCCTGAGGAGTTGCGTGGCACTCCTGCTGATTTCATGTTGATTCTGTGTCGATTTCTGCCGGTGATGATTGCCAAGCGTATTGCTTGGCAATCTTGCCAAAATGCAAGCCGATGGTTGGCGACGACTGACTCCGTCATTATCTTGGGGTCCATCTCAACCGTTTCTCCTACTCTGGCACTGGACGGTCCCAACTTGCAGTCGTCTTGCTCGTCATGCAAATGACGTCGGCATGCGGTGCAGAGGTAGGCAACCGCCCCGCCGTCATTGTGATCAGTTGCCTGGCCTAATGGCGAGTCGCTGCAGAGCAAAGCCCAGTTCTCGCCCATCAGCGCTTATCCCCTCAGAAACAGGACTGAACGCATTGGGTGTTCTGATTTCTAGGGTGCACAAGTCGCAATCGAGTTCGGCTTCCACGGAAGCCGAATTTTTCAGCGTAGCGGAGTAGATCTGCTTACCAGAGAGAAGAACTTCAATATGTTGTTCCTTGATGTTTCCTCCAAGGAAGGGCGAAAGTTGCAACGTCATGCGATCGCTTCGATTTGCCTTGAATTGCAAAGCGGCTCCACGTCCCAAAGAAAAAACGAAATCACCGCTCGGTTCAGCGGTTGAAAACGAAGCGAGGGAGCAGTCCCTAAGTGCCTCGCCTATGGAATGATCTCCCACATACTTCCTCTGTGCCATTGCTGGTATGCAGAATGCATTTAGGCCGAGCGGCGATTGCTTGGGCGGATTTTCACCCTGGCGTGCATTGATGAATATGGGGTTCGAAATGGTATTGAGTGACAAGACATCAAGGGAGTGTTGCTTTCCAAACATAAAATCCCATTCTTTGCTGACGTGTACGGATGCTCCCTCGCGCTCTAGTTCAAGAGTGAGCGCAGTCGTCATCGGCCATGACTCTGTTGTCACAGAGATCAGGAAGGATTTACCTCGTGAGGAAGGCATGATTGGAGAAGGAAGTGCATATGTTTCACCGCTTGAGAATGCAGTGTGAGGCCGGTAAGTCATAATTATGAACGTGCCAGCCAGCAAAAAAGTCGAGGGTGCGATCAGTTTTGCGTAATTTTGCAGCAGCGCGGCGAGCCCTTCCATGATTAAGAAGAGGGAAATGGCAACTAGGGCGTAGACATAAAACGAATTGAATTCGTAAAGGGGCCCAGTGATACGCGTAGCCCAGAATATGGACATGGCCAGTGCGAGAAATGCGGCGAGGAAGATATTCCTGTATCCGGAAGTTCGTTGGCCTAGTGGCGTAAAGAAGACGGCCAAAGTAGACAAGCATAGAAAGAGAGAGGCATGCCACGCACTTGCTAATGTGGCACCGTGTTCTGCCGTTATTTCTGGATACGGATCAAATAACCAGAAGCCCAGAATATAGCGCAATGCCACATGAAAGGATGGGCGCGGATCCTGGTTTGCATGAAGGTAGCCAAGAATCTCCTGGATATTAGAGGGTCGTACAAAAGCCGCATTGATGAGTATGGGGAGTGCAAAAACAAAACCTATCGCAAGCAACCAGATCAGCGTCCGGAGGTGCGGTCGCCAATTCCTGTCCGTGCTGAGGACCCAACCCATTGCACCATAAGTGGCCACGGGAACGGTCAGTGCAGCTTGCGCTACGTGTCCGTGGATACAGAATCCGGATGCAAGGGTCAACGCAACCAAGCCCGAGTCTTGTCCCCTTGAGGCAGCAGCTGCAGCAATGACCAGCAAAAGAAACGGCCCGAACAGAACGTGAGGTGGCCAAATGCTGGAGAGACTTCCGAAGCTTGTCAGGCCCAACACGACAATGACCGCGAGTACAAGGCTGCTTGCTGCCCTCTTGGAGTCGCATGTAAGCGCACAAAGGCATGCTGAGAGTGCGACAAAAAAGCTCTGGAGGATTATTCCTGCTAGTACATGGGCTTGATGCGGACTCTTTACTATGTGCAAGACCTTGAAAAAGATCGACTCGCCGAGTGCATATGCATAAAAAAATGCCGGGCCAGGATGATGGAAATGCCAGCGCGAGTAATTTCCGAGCAATTCCTTCATTTTTCCTGCATTGGAAATCTGCAGCGCATTCGCGGCGAAGTCACCGGATTCAAGAACTGCGGGGCCAAAAATGAAGTGAAACGTTCCAATGAACTGGGAGAGTAGAATTACTACGTATGCAGTAAAGAAGATGGTCGGCAGATCTGGCTTTTTTAAGCTGCAAGTAGATGAGCCTTTGGGGAAAAGAAGGGATGTTGTGTATTTCATGAGCATCGTATATTTGATATCCGTGAATGTAAATTCAACGAGGCGCTTTTTGCGGGGCTGCAATCTTGAAGCTCAGATGCTTGTGTCCAATAAAGCTGGTGAAAATCGGAGTGATCACGCCGGCGGCATGTGCAATGGTTTCGGGATAAAAATGAAACCCGATTAATGGGAAAATCCAATGAGCCAGCAGTAAGCTTATTGCGATCGTCTGTAATATGGCTATCATATTAACTGTCACGAACCAGAAGGCTTGTTTATGTAGCGCGGTTGCCGATTTTTCGAACACGAACTGGCGGTTCAGCACGAACGCGATAGTCATTCCAATTAGGTAGGCCAGTGCGATAGCTGGAACATAAGCAAGCCAGTGGCTAAGAAGGATTCGCGAGGAAAAGTTAGCTGCGGCAGCAATGCCTCCCGCAGCGACAAAGCCGATGAACTGCCGGTTGATCATATTTTCGACAGAGCCGTTCGAGCGATCTCGCATCCTACCGAAATACTCTCATTGATCGAGCGATCTTCCGGGTAGTAATACGCCGTATCCGCCATGAAGAAGCCGCGTAGCGGCGTCTTCATCGGCGGTAGCATGTCCTGGAATCCAGGCGGGCAGATCGTTTGTGCATACTCGTAGCGATGGCAATGGGTGGCGCGGATCCATTCCGGCTTGAAGTCGGGATTGATCATTGGCAGGTAGCTAATCACTTCATCGATCAGTTGCTGGTTGCTCCACTGCCACTTTGGATGTGTTTTGGGCATGTAATAGGGCGCGTATACGATGTGCTCGCCGGGGCCCTTGCCTGGGTTGAGGTTGCTGTACTCGATCAGGCCCGGGATGGCGATCCGGTCGTCGCTGATGTTCATCCAGAAGTTTTCGCTGACCGGTTTGGAGAGTTTGAGGATTACGCAGGCGACCGGAATGTTTTCGATCGCAGTGATCTGGTCGGCGAATGCCTGCGGTAGGCCGGGAACCATTTCCGGCACATATTGGATCGGTGCAGTGGATACTACGCCATCGTAGGCATGGTGGCCGCTGGACGTGCGAATACCGGTGATATTGCCGTCGGCGGATGTGACCTCGTCGATTGGTTGGGATAGCAGAATGCGGCCTCCCAGACGCGCGACTTCCGTCGCCATTCGATCGAGAAGTACCGCTGAGCCACCTTGCAGATAGCCCATGCTTTCGTTGAAGAGATTACGCCGCGACAGCGCCACGCGCTTGATACGGGTACCGATCCACGAGGCTGACAGGGCGTTCTGGTATTCGAAGAATTTCAGTGCAAACGCTTTTTCCCACATCACCTGATAGGCCTTGGGCCCGATCCAGCGTATGATCCAGTCGCGCGCGTTCTCCTTGTCCAGCGCGGTCCAGTCGCTGATGCCCTTGGTGTGCATGACGTGCAGGGCATAGCGAATCTTGTCGACCAGCCCCAGGTGCGGGAAGCCAAGCAGGGCGAAGGGGGTCCCCCACTTGTGCAGCTTGCCTTGGTAGTAGTACCCCATTTTGGTATCCGTCCAGTGCAGGCGGTCCGATAGTTTCAACTCGTCGAGAAGTTTGAACAGCGGGAAATCGGTCTTGCAGATGAAGTGGTAATAGCGTTCGATGCGCAGGCCATCGAAATCGAAATCCGCGGACATGCCGCCGATGCGGTCGTCGCGTTCGTACACGTCGACCTGATGGCCTTTCTTCAGGAGTTCCATGGCAGCCATCAGGCCCATTGGGCCGCTGCCGACAATCGCGAAATTACTCATGTCATCTCTCGTGGTGACGGTTCAGCGCTTGAGCACGATGTGGCTGTAGCGCGGGTCGGTATAGCTTTCGCGGATCGCATCTTCGAACGGCGTCTGGCGCACGCCGAACACCGTCTTGGTGTCCACGCCCTTGAAGTCGTCACCGGCGCTGAGCGCTTTGAGCTGGTCGGCAGTGAACGGAGGCTTGGTGCTGAATAGCGAGTACACGCGCAGCAGGAAGGCGAAAAAGCTGATCGGGATATGCACGATCAAGGTGTGCAGGCGTTTGACTCGCTTGATCGTCTTGATGATATCGACGTAGTCGACGCGGGTGTCTCCGACGATGTCGTAGATGTCGCCATCGGGTTCGCGCTCGATGCATTTGGCGATGCAGCGGCAGAAATCGCGCTCGTATAGCGGTTGACGCATGAACTTGCCGTTGCCGGGAATTGGAAACACCGGTGTCTTGGCCATGAAGCGCGATAGCCAACCCAGGTGTTTGGGATCGAACCAGCCGAACATCAGGGTCGGACGCAGCACGCAGTGGCGCAGGCCGCTAGCGACCACCATGGCTTCCTGTACGCGCTTGGTCTCGGTGTAGTCATCCTTGGCGACCGAGTTCACCACCGAGGAGCTGATGTGCACCAGATACGGCACGTCCGCCGCGCGGCAGGCGTCGAGCACGTGGGCAGTCGCAGTGAGATTGTTGCGGGTGAACAGGTCGCTGGTCTTGCCGGTGATCTGCGCGTGCAACTGGGCGACGCAGGCCGCGTCCGCGAATTCGCGCGTCCAGTCGCCGGGCTCGGCCAGGTCCGCCTGCACCACGCGCACGGCCGGATGCAGCTCGCGCAGGATCTGCAGGTTGTGCGCGTGTTTGTCTATCGCTACCAGCTGGGTGTAGCCCTGCTGCTCGAGTTCGACGATCAGGTTCTGTCCGACCAGGCCCGCAGCGCCGGTGATGACGATCTTGGCGTGTTTGTCGGTCATGTCAGAGCTTGATCCTGCGGAAAACGCATTCGGGAATGGATTTGATGATGAACATGATGGCCCACCAGAAACCGGGCAGGTAGGCGATTGCGCGGCCACCATCGACCGCGCGCAGGATGCCCTTGGCGATGTGGTCGGGCTTGGCCCACAGCGCGCCCTTCTTGAAAGCGGCGGTCATTGGCGTGTCGACGAATCCTGGTTTGATCGTGAGTACGTTGATTCCTTGCTGATGCAGGCGCTGGCCCAGGCCACTCAGATAGGCGCTGACCGCAGCCTTGGCGCTGCCGTACAGGTAGTTGCTGGCGCGGCCGCGATCACCGGCCACCGATGAAATCACCGCTAGCGTCGCACCGGCATGCAGGCGCGGCACCAGCGCGGCGCACAGGGCGATGGTCGAGGTGCCGTTGGTGGCGAATTCGTGCAACGCCAGCGCGACGGAAGCTTCGCATGCTGCCTGGTCAGGAAGTGTGCCGTGGGCGATCAGTACCACGTCCACGCTACCCAGTGCAGCCCAAGCGGTGTCGAACGCCGCAGCGTGGCCGGCGGTATCGTTGACGTCGAGCACCCCGTAACTGGCGTTGGCCCCGCGCACCGAAAGATCCGCTGCGATTGCTTCTAAGCGTGTGGCTTGGCGACCGAGCAGATGAATCGCCGCACCGCGGGCAGCGTAATGACGGGCGGTGGCTTCGGCGATGGCGGAGGTCGCACCGATGATGAGGACGCGTTGCATGTTCACTCCGTGACCCGGCGCCAGAAGCCGGATGAAAAACGTGGATCGAGATAGCGGCTGAATGCTTGCCAGCGGCTGTAGGCGTGTTGGAACGAGTGAGCGCTCATGCGCGCATCCTTGGCAGGGTACAGAGCGCCGCCGGCTTCGTCGACGATGCGGTCCAGCCGTTCCAGCAGGCGCAGCACTTCGGTGCCGTTATTGGGGAAATCCAGGGCGAGCGTGGTGCCTGGGCGCGGAAAAGACAGCATGCCGGGCGAGGCGATGTCGCCGAATTCCTTCAGCACAGCGAGGAAGGAGCCGCTGCCGCTGCGTGCGATTTCCGCCAACAATGCGTCTACGCCCTCGCGCGCGGTGGTCGGTGGCAACACGCATTGGTATTGCAAAAAGCCGCGTGGGCCGTACATGCGGTTCCAGTGGCCGATACCATCAAGTGGGTAGAAGAACGGCAGCACATGGCTGAGCCGGCGTTTGCGCAGTGCAGGCTGGCGCCAGTAGTACAGTGTATTGAACGGTCGCAGCGATAGGCGGTTGACCAGAGAAAATGGCGGGGTCATTGGCATGACCATGCCGTTGCCGGGCGTACTCGGACGTTCTTCGGGCAGGCCGGCGCAGTGATCGGCACGGGTGAAATGACCGCGTCCGCGTGCGCGCCCGCTGGCCAGGCAATCGATCCACGCGACGCTATATTCGTGGCTTTTGGCCGATGTGGCGGACAGGGCGAAGAACTCGTCGAGCGAGCCGAAGCGAATATTCTCCGTCTCCAGCACGGGACCGGCGACGCGGCGCAATTGGATCTCCGCCCAGGTGATCAGCCCGGTCAGGCCGAGTCCGCCCACCGTCGCCGCAAACCAGCCCTCGGCATCGTCGTGCGCGGTGCACAGACGGCGGTTGCCGTCGCTACGCAGCAGTTCGAAGGCGCACACGTGATGGCCGAAGGTGCCGGTGCGGTGATGGTTCTTGCCGTGTACGTCGTTGGCGATAGCGCCGGCCACGGTGACGTAACGTGTGCCTGGTGTCACCGGTAGGAACCAGCCTTGCGGCAAGGCCAGGTCGATGATGTCGGCGAGGGTGACGCCAGCCTCGCAGCGTAGCCGACCGGATTGCGGATCGAAGTCGATGAAGCGGTCCAGGCCGCGTGCGCATAGCAAGGTGCCGTCCGGATTGAGGCAACTGTCGCCGTAGCTGCGGCCATTGCCGCGTGGTAATGCACTGCCTGCGAAGGCGGGCAATGCGGCGGTCCGGTCGAGGATCGTTAGCAGCGTTTGCGTTGCCCGAGGATAGCGTCCCCAAGAATGCCCGGCATCTGTCATCAGATGGCGCTCAGCGCGAACAGACCGCATAGCGCCACGACCACCTGGCTGACGCGATCGGTGGCAGCGAAGACGATCGGGTCGTCGTGCATGTCGCCGCGATGCGCCACGATCCAGACCCGGCTGACCCAGTACAGCAGCACTGGGCAGATCAGCCACAGCAGTTGCGGATGGTGGTATAGGTGCACGCTTTCCGGGCTGTTGATGTACAGCGCCATGACCAGCACCGCGATGTAGCCGGCGGCGGCACCCATCGATTGCAACAACACTAGGTCTTCCACGGAGTAGGCGCGACCGCTGGCCTTGGTCTTGCCGCTGTTGAGCATTGCGTGCAGTTCGGTGTATCGCTTGAGTAGCGCCAGTGACAAAAAGATAAACATCGAGAACGCTAGCAGCCAGAACGACAGGTCCAGGTGGATGGCCACTGCGCCGCCGATGATCCGCACGGTATACAGCGCCGCCAGCAGTACAACGTCGATCATCACGATGCGCTTGAGACGCAGCGAGTAGGCCAGGGTCATCGTGTAATAGGCCAGCAAGACCAGGGTGAATTGCGGCGTGCAGGCGAGCGACAGTGCAAGTCCGGCAAGAGTCAATGCGGGCGCAGCGAACAGTCCTTGCAGAAGCGGTAGCCGACCGGCGGCGAATGGACGTTTGCGTTTGCGTGGATGATGTCGATCGGGGGTGAGGTCGAGCAGGTCGTTGAGGACATACACACCCGAGGCGCACAGCCCGAACGCGACCATGGCGATAACCGACTGTAGGATCGATTCGCCCTCCATGAAACGATGCGCAGTCAGTAGCGGCACGAACACCAGCAAGTTCTTCAACCACTGGTGCAGACGCAGCGCCTTCAGCCAGGCGCGGGTACGCGGTGGCGCCGGCCAGTGTGCGTGGACGGTGGTGCGTTGTGCCGCTGCCGCGCGCAGCCCGTTGCCGTTGTTGACCACCCAGGCACCGCCGGCCTTGTCCCAGACGTGAAGGTCTACGCGGCCATTGCCTGCATAGTCAAAGTTGCCTGCGCCGAAGCGCTCCACCAGGACGTCGGCCTTGTTGCGGCCGGACAGGTTGCGCTGGCCGTCGCTGGCGATGACCTCTTCGAACAGGCCCAGGTGTGCGGCAATTGGTGCGACCAGTAATTCATCGGAAGCCGTGCAAAGCACGCGTGGACGCTGTGGCGTGGTGCGAAGCAGTTCCAGCACATCCGCGTTGTAGGGCAGTGTTTCTGCTGGAAGCGACACGCGCTTGGCGAGTTCGCGCTTCAATGCGGCTTTGCCGTGCAGTAGCCACAGCGGCAACAGGAACAGGTACAGCGGATTACGTGCCAGCAGCGCGAGCAGAGACTCGTAGAGAATGTCCGAATTCAGCAGCGTGCCGTCCAGATCCACACAGAGTGCATGCCCTGAAACACCTGGGCGGTCTGCTGGAAAACTGGATGTAAGTGGCATTACGCAACCTGATGATCGAAAGCTGAATCGCGATTATAACCCGCTCTGTTCAGTAGGCTGGGCGAGTCCGTAGGAGCTGGTTACGTAAACAGCCAGCGTACCGGCCCAGATGGCAATATCAACCATTGTTCACGGCTCAGCCAAGCGCCTTTTCCAACTCCGGCAGCACGGTGAACAGATCCCCGACCAAGCCGATATCGGCGATCTCGAAGATCGGTGATTCCGGATCCTTGTTGATCGCCACGATGGTGCCAGCGTCCTTGATCCCGGTCAGGTGCTGGATCGCGCCACTGATGCCGATGGCTACGTACAAGTCAGGTGCGATGATCTTGCCGGTTTGCCCAACCTGCAGCTCGTTCGGCACGTAACCGGCGTCGACCGCCGCGCGCGAGGCGCCGACCGCCGCGCCGAGTTTGTCGGCCAGTTGGTAGACGATTTGGAAGTTTTCCGCCGAGCCGACGCCGCGCCCGCCGGACACCACGCGCTTGGCGCTTTGCAGATCGGGGCGGTCGGAACTACCGGCGGCCAAGCCGATGAAGCGAGTGTGGTTGGGCAGCGCGACGTCGACGCTGATCGCTTCAATTGCAGCGTTGCCGCCTTGCGCCGCTTCGGGCCAGGATGCGTTGCGCACGGTGGCGACCACGATCTGATCGGCTGGCGCCTGCACGCTGATGATGGCGTTGCCGGCATAGATCGGGCGCTTGAACGCGTACTCGCCGTCCACCGCCATCAGGTCGGAGATCTGGTTGACGCCGAGCAGCGCGGCCACCACCGGCATCAGATCCTTGCCGAAGGTGGTGGAGGGGCCGAATACGTGGGTGTAGCCCTTTGCCAACGCAGCGATCTGCGGGCCCAGCACCTGCGCAATGGTGTGCGCATTGGCCGGGTTGGCGACCGTGAGTACACGGGTGACGCCGGCGATTTGCGCAGCCTGCGCGGCCACCGGGGTCGGATCGGTGGCGAGCACGACGATGTCGATGGTGGCGGGCGACAGCGCTTGCGCGGCGCTGACGGTTTTGGCGGTGGCGGCGTTGAGCTGCCCGTTGAGGTGTTCGGCGACGATGAGGATCTTGGCCATTACAGCAACCCTTTTTGCTTGAGTGCGGCCACCAGTTCGGCGGCGTCCTTGACCATCACGCCGCGGCTGCGCTTGGCGGGTGGGGCGTAATGAGTGATGGCGAGGCTGTCGTTGGCCTGCACGCCCAGGTCGGCGAAGGCCAGGGTCTGCAGCGGCTTGCTTTTTGCCTTCATGATGTCCGGCAGTTTGATGAAGCGTGGTTCGTTCAGGCGCAGGTCGGTGGTGATCACCGCCGGCAGATCCACTTCCACTGTTTCCAGGCCGGCATCGACCTCGCGGGTCACCGTGGCCTTGCCGTCGGCCACGACCAGCTTGCTGGCGAAGGTGGCCTGTGGTCGGCCCCACAGTGTGGCCAGCATCTGCCCGGTCTGGTTGGCATCGTCGTCGATGGCCTGTTTGCCGAGGATCACCAGATCCGGCTGCTCCTGCTCGACCAGCTTGAGCAAGGTGCGTGCGGCGGTCAGCGGCTGGATCGCGGCGTCGGTCACCACGTGGATGGCGCGGTTGGCACCCATCGCCAGGCCGTTGCGCAGGTGCGCGGCGGCGTCGGCCGGCGCGATGGTGGCGACCACCACCTCGCTGGCGATGCCGGCGTCGCGTAGGCGCAGCGCCTCTTCCAGGGCGATCTCGTCGAATGGATTGGCGGAGAGCTTGACGCCCTCGGTGACCACGCCGGAGCCGTCCGGTTTGACCTGGATGCGGACGTTGTAGTCCACCACGCGCTTGTAGGCGACGAGGATTTTCATCGTGTACGTGATCCTTCAGTAGTGCGGGAAGCCTCGGCTGCAACGGCAGGCGCGGGGCAGTCGGAGGATTCTAACCGGGTGCGGGGTGCCATGCGATGGCGTATGGAGGGCGCAATCAGCGGGCCGCGATCGCCCGGTGCGGCGACCACGACCGATTCATATAAAGCGTATATTCTGTGCGGTTTGGGCATTGGGTGCCGACGGCGTCCGATCAGGAGAGACACAACAGTGGCGACTTGGCTCGTGACCGGCGGTGCCGGTTTCATCGGCGGCAATTTCGTGCTTGAGGCAGTGGCGCGCGGCGCGCGGGTGATCAACCTGGATGCGCTGACGTATGCCGGCAATCTGCACACCTTGGCTGCGCTGCAGGGGAATCCGGACCATGTCTTCGCGCATGGCGATATCGGCGACCGCGCCCTTGTGACTCGCTTGCTGACCGAACATCAGCCAGATGCGGTGCTCAATTTCGCTGCCGAAAGCCATGTGGATCGTTCGATCGATGGCCCGGGAGCGTTCATCCAGACCAATGTCGTCGGCACCCTTGGCCTGCTGGAGGCGGTACGCGATTACTGGAAAGCCTTGCCGGACACACGCCGCGAAGGTTTCCGCTTCCTGCATGTGTCCACCGACGAGGTCTATGGCACGCTCGGCGAGACCGGTAAGTTCACCGAAACCACGCCGTATGCGCCGAACTCGCCATATTCCGCGTCCAAGGCCGCTTCCGATCACCTGGTGCGTGCGTTCCACCACACCTATGGGTTGCCGGTGCTGACCACCAACTGCTCCAACAATTACGGCCCGTATCACTTCCCGGAGAAACTCATCCCGCTGGTGATCGCCAAGGCGCTGGCCGGCGAACCGCTGCCAGTCTATGGCGATGGCAAGCAGGTGCGCGATTGGTTGTTCGTCGGCGACCACTGCGAAGCGATTCGCACCGTGCTGGCCAAGGGCAAGGTCGGCGAGACCTACAACGTCGGTGGTAACGCCGAGAAGCAGAATATCGAGGTGGTGCAGGCAATCTGCGCACTGCTGGACGCGCGGCGTCCGCGCGAGGACGGCAAACCCCGCGCCAGTCAGATCACCCACGTCGCCGACCGGCCGGGTCACGACCGACGCTACGCGATCGATGCGTCCAAATTGAAGAACGAACTGGGCTGGGAGCCGACGTATAGCTTCGAGCAGGGAATTGCGGTCACTGTGGACTGGTATTTGAACCATCAAGACTGGGTGCAGGGCGTACTCGACGGCAGCTATCGCCTGGAACGGATCGGGACGGCGGCATAACCCGCGTCCCTCGTAACGTGCGTGCCGCTTGGGCGGTGCTGACATGCAAAGGAAAGACCTCATGACGCAACGCAAGGGCATTATTCTCGCAGGCGGCTCCGGCACGCGGCTGTATCCGATCACCAAGGGTGTGAGCAAGCAGTTGCTGCCTGTTTACGACAAGCCGATGATCTATTACCCGCTCAGTGTGCTGATGCTGGCTGGGATTCGCGAGGTGCTGATTATCAATACGCCACACGAGCAGGCGCTATTCCAAGCGTTGCTCGGTGATGGTGCGCAGTGGGGAATGAATATCGCCTATGCGGTGCAACCGAGTCCGGATGGATTGGCGCAAGCGTATCTGATCGGGCGCCAGTTCGTTGCCGGAAAGCCGAGTTGTCTGGTATTGGGCGACAATATCTTTCATGGTCATGGTCTGACCGAGACCTTGCGTCGTGCCGATGCGCGGCAACGCGGCGCCACTGTCTTCGGCTACTGGGTCAACGATCCCGGGCGCTATGGTGTCGCCGCGTTCGATGCAGCCGGCAAGGTTATCGATTTGGAGGAGAAGCCGCTCAAGCCGCGCTCCAACTACGCTGTCACCGGCTTGTATTTCTACGATGGTCAGGCTAGCGATCATGCGGCGGAATTGAAGCCGTCGCCGCGTGGCGAACTGGAGATCACCGATCTTAATCGCCGTTACCTGGAGGCCGGTGAACTGCATCTGGAGGCATTGGGGCGTGGCTACGCCTGGCTGGATACAGGCACCCATCAGTCGCTGCACGAAGCGTCCAACTTCATCGAGACCATCCAGGCGCGGCAAGGTTTGCAAGTGTGCTGCCCGGAAGAAATCGCGTTCGGGCAGGGCTGGATCGACGCGGCGCAGCTGGAGAAACTTGCCGCTCCACTGCTGAAAAACAACTACGGCAAATACCTGCATGAACTGGCTGTCAGAGGAATCGTTCTGTGAAAGTGATTGAAACCAGTCTGCCCGGTTGCGTTGCGATCGAGCCGGCGGTGTTCGGCGACGCGCGTGGCTACTTTTTCGAGGCGTGGAATGCCGAACGTTTCGCTCAACATGGACTCCCCACCCATTTCGTACAGAGTAATGTCTCCACCTCCGCCAAGGGGGTGTTACGCGGTTTGCATTACCAGTGGCCGCGGCCACAGGGCAAGCTGGTCAGTGTGCTGGAGGGGGAGGTCTACGATGTTGCCGTGGATATCCGCCATGGTTCGCCGCATTTTGGGCGCTGGGCGGCGGTGGTGCTGAGCGAGGAGAATAAGCGGCAGTTGTGGATTCCTGAGGGTTTTGCCCACGGTTTCGCCGTGCTTTCCGAGCGCGCGGTGTTCAGCTATCTGTGTACCGATGTGTATGTCAAGGAAGTCGATGCGGGGGTGCGCTGGGACGACCCGGCCATCGCGGTGGACTGGCCGATCAGCGCGCCGGTGTTATCGCAGAAGGATGCCGTTGCGCCGTGTCTGGCCGAAATCCCTGTTGAGCGTCTGCCGGTCTATCGGCCATGACGGTGCTTGTATTCGGCGCCAATGGCCAGCTCGGGCAGGAACTGTTGCGCGTGCTGGCAACGCAGGGGCCAGTGTTAGCGACTACCCGTAGCGGTCGCTTGCCCGATGGTCGCGTCTGCGAGCGCGTCGATTTTGATCGGCCACAAGATCTCGACGTATTATTGGATCGTCTGCAGCCATCGGTTGTCGTCAATGCGGCGGCCTACACGGCGGTGGATCGCGCCGAGCAGGATGCCGACGCAGCGCATCGTGCCAATGCTCAGTCGCCTGGGAGTATCGCGCGCTGGTGCGCGGCGCATGGCGTGCCGCTGGTGCATTACTCCACCGATTATGTGTTCGACGGCCAGGGCACGTGGCCCTATCCCGAAGATGCGCCGACCGCGCCGCTAGGCGTGTACGGCGCGACCAAGCTGGCGGGCGAGGAGGCGATCCGTGCCTCTGGGGCACATCACCTGATTTTCCGCACCGCCTGGGTGTATGCCGCGCATGGACACAACTTCCTGCGCACCATGCTGCGAGTAGGTGCCGAGCGCGATGAGGTGCGCGTGGTCGCCGACCAAGTCGGCACGCCGACGCCAGCGGCGTTGATCGCGCAGGTCACCGCGCACGCATTGGCACAAGGTGCGACGCTGCCATCGGGTATCTGGCACCTGACCGCGGCGGGCGAGACTACGTGGCATGGTTTCGCCGAGGCGATCTTTGCCGATGCGGTGGCAGCAGGCTTACTGCCGCGCGCGCCGCGTCTGCTGCCGATTGCCACCACGGAGTATCCGACGCCCGCCAAACGTCCGGCCTATTCGCGTCTTGATGTGTCCAAGCTGCAGTGCGATTTTTCGCTGGAACTGCCGCAGTGGCGCGACGGTCTGCGCCAGGTAATCGGCGAACTCGTCGCACAGGCTTCCGACACTTAACATGCCGGATGCGCGAGTGGAAAAACCAAAGAGCCGGGCGATGCCCGGCTCTTTGCGTTCAATGGTGCATTGAACTTAGGTGCGCCCGTAGGTGTCCTCGAAACGCACGATATCGTCTTCGCCCAGATAACTGCCGGATTGCACTTCGATCAATTCCAGTGGCAACTTGCCCGGATTCTTCAGCCGATGGGTCACGCCCAATGGGATGTAGGTACTCTGGTTTTCAGTGAGCAACAGTACCTCCTCGCCACGCGTCACTTCGGCCGTGCCGCTGACCACGATCCAATGCTCTGCGCGGTGGTGATGCATCTGCAGGCTCAGCGTCGCACCGGGTTTGACCGTGATGCGCTTGACCTGAAAGCGCTGGCCGTTGTCGATGGAATCGTAGGCGCCCCATGGCCGATAGACCTTGCGGTGCCAGGTTGCTTCGGTGCGCCCACTGGCCTTGATCCTGCCCACGATGTCCTTGACCTCCTGGATGCGTTCGCGATGCCCGACCAGCACCGCGTCGTCGGTCTCCACCACGACCACGTCCTGTAGCCCGACCATGGCGATCAATCGCCTGCCGTAGGCATAGGTGTTGCGGCAGTCGATTTCGATCACGTCGCCGTGGTGTGCGTTGCCGTTGCTGTCGCGCGGCGACACCTCCAGCAGCGCGGACCAAGAACCCACGTCGCTCCACTTGGCGTCGAGCGGCACCACGACCGCGTCTGCGGTCTTTTCCATCACCGCGTAGTCGATGGAATCGGATGGGCTGGCGGCGAACGCATCTTTTTCCAGACGAATGAAGTCGCTGTCGCGCTTGGCTGTTTGCCATGCCTTGTCGCACGCATCGGTGATCGCAGGTTGGAAACGCCGGAGTTCTTCCAGATAACGCGAGGCGCGGAACAGGAACATGCCGCTGTTCCAGTAGTATTGGCCCGAAGCCAGATAATCCTGTGCCGTAGCCAGGTCGGGCTTCTCGACAAAACGTTCCACCGCACGGGCGCCATCGCCGGCAGCGGCCTTGATGTAGCCGTAGCCGGTTTCCGGTGCAGTCGGCTGGATTCCGAATGTCACTAACTTGCCGGCTGTCGCTGCGGTGGCAGCACTTTTTACGGCTGTCTGGAACGCGGCTTCGTCCAGGATCACATGGTCCGACGGCAGTACCAGCAGCAGCGGATCGCTGCCATTACGTATCGCTTCCAGTGCGGCCACCGCAATGGCGGGCGCGGTGTTGCGACCCTTGGGTTCGAGCAGGATCGCTCCCGGCTTGACCCCGAGTTGCTGCAACTGCTCGGCGACGATGAACCGATGTTCTTCGTTGGCGACCACGATGGGCGAGTGATCGGCAATCGGGGCGGCACGCAGCCAGGTCGATTGCAGCATGCTGCTGTCCCCGACCAAGGGCAGGAACTGCTTGGGATAGGTCTCGCGCGACAGTGGCCACAGGCGGGTGCCGGAACCACCGGACAAGATGATGGGGAGAATATCGCTCATGAACAGAGAAATTCCATGTGGACGTTGAAGGATTTGTGCGAAGAAGAATTCACAATCAGGCGTTCAATAGAGCAGAAATTTCCCGCGTGCGTTGTTCCAGTAGCGCCGCATCGCCGCGTGTTTCTACGTTCAGCCGCAGCAGCGGTTCGGTATTGGAGCTGCGCAGGTTGAAACGCCATTGCGCGAATTCGGCGCTGACGCCGTCGGTGTAATCCAGCGCGGGCGACTGCGCCGCGTAGTGCTGCATCACCCGCGCCACCGACGCTTTGGCGTCGGCGACTTTGAAGTTGATCTCACCGCTGCACGGGAATTTCTGCATCCGCGCTTCCACCAGGTCGGCCAGTGAACGTCCCGATTGCGACACCAGTTCGGCGATGAGCAGCCATGGGATCATGCCCGAGTCGGCGTAGGCGAACTCGCGGAAATAATGATGCGCACTCATCTCCCCGCCGTACACGGCATTTTCGCTGCGCATCTTCTCTTTGATGAAGGCGTGCCCGCTCTTGCACAGTACCGGGATACCGCCGGCGTCTTCGACCATTTCGATCGTGTTCCAGGTCAGGCGTGGGTCGTGCACGATCTTGCCGCCGGGCTGCTTGGCCAGGATCGCCTGTGCCAGCAGGCCCACTAAATAGTAGCCCTCGATGAAGCGGCCATTTGCGTCGAAGAAGAAACAGCGGTCGAAATCACCATCCCAGGCGATGCCGAAATCCGCACCGTGCTGTTTGACCGCGTTGGCGGTGGCCGCGCGGTTTTCCGACAGCAGCGGGTTGGGAATGCCGTTGGGGAAATTGCCGTCCGGTTCGTGAAACACGCGGACGAATTCGAATGGGAGATGCGGCGCCAACAGATCGACAATGGCACCGGCACCGCCGTTGCCGGCGTTGACTACCAGCTTCAAGGGTTTGAGCGAGGTGCGGTCGACGTAGCTGAGCAGGTGCGCGATGTAGGCGGACTTGTCCGGGTTGTGGTGCTCGGCGGCAGTCGGCGTGCCAGCAGGTGCGGTGTCGGCAGCCACGGTATCGCGGATGGCGAACAGACCAGTGTCGGAACTGATCGGACGCGCGTGCTCGCGCACCAGCTTCATGCCGTTGTAGTCCATTGGGTTATGGCTGGCGGTGACCATCACGCCGCCAGCGGCCTGCAGGTGGTCGGTCTGGAAATAGACTTCCTCGGTGCCGCACAGGCCGATATCGATCACCTCGCGGCCGCTGGCGCGCAGGCCTGCGGACAGTGCCGCCTGCAGCGACGGGCTCGCCAGGCGCACATCGTGCCCTACCACCACCGGCCCGCTCTGCAACTGTCCTGCCAATGCCACGCCGATGCGGCGCGCCAGGTCCTCGTTCAGTTCGTCGGGTACGCGACCACGGATGTCGTAGGCCTTGAATGCGGGAAGCGACATGTGAAGAAGGTCCTGAGTCATATAGAAAGGAGATTGTAACGTTCCTGCGCTTAATCGCTCGCTGCGGCGCTCACTCCAACGTGCAGCACACGCTCTAAACTACCCACCTACAGTGCAATGCGGAGCTGGCGAATGGGCGACATCTCTCCCGGGGCAACCGGGCAGCGCGGCAAGCGTTTCCCCGATGCGGCCACGGCGCTGGCCGATGTGCTGGCCGATGGTCAGACCCTGGCGGTCGGTGGGTTCGGTCTGTGCGGTATCCCCGAGGCATTGATTGCCGCATTGCGTGATAGCGGCGTGCGTGGACTCACGGTGATCTCCAATAATGCCGGCGTCGACGGTTTCGGCCTCGGGCAACTGCTGACGACCCGGCAGATCCGCAAGATGATCTCGTCTTATGTTGGCGAGAACAAGGAATTCGAACGCCAATACCTGGCGGGCGAGTTGGAGTTGGAATTCAATCCCCAAGGAACCTTGGCCGAGCGCCTGCGCGCTGGCGGTGCTGGCATTCCCGCGTTCTTCACCGCCACCGGCTATGGCACCGTGGTTGCCGAAGGCAAGGAGACGCGCGAATTCGATGGCAAGCATTATGTGCTGGAAACCGCGCTGCGCGCCGACGTGGCCCTGGTCAAGGCATGGAAGGCCGATGCTGCCGGGAACCTGGTGTTCCGCAAGACCGCGCGCAACTTCAATCCTGCCTGTGCGATGGCCGGCAAGGTCTGCATCGCCGAGGTCGAGCAGGTGGTGGAGATCGGCAGCATCGATCCCGATCAGGTGCATCTGCCAGGCATCTATGTGGACCGCATCGTGCACAACGGGCATCCGGAAAAACGCATCGAACAGCGCACCCTGCGCCAGAAGGAGGCCTGACATGGCCTGGACCCGCGACGACATGGCGCAGCGCGCCGCCCGCGAACTCACCGACGGTGCCTACGTGAACCTTGGGATCGGCCTGCCGACGCTGGTCGCCAACCACATCCCCGAGGGCATGGAGGTGTGGTTGCAATCGGAGAACGGTCTACTCGGCATTGGCCCGTTCCCGAGCGAGGACGAAGTGGATGCGGACCTGATCAACGCGGGCAAGCAAACCGTTACCGCACGGCCTGGCGCCAGCTATTTCGGCAGCCACGATTCCTTCGCGATGATCCGTGGTGGCCATATCGATCTGGCGATCCTCGGCGCGATGCAGGTCAGCGCACGCGGCGATCTTGCCAACTGGATGGTGCCGGGCAAGATGGTCAAAGGGATGGGCGGGGCGATGGACTTGGTAGCGGGGGTCAAGCGCGTGGTGGTGTTGATGGAACACGTGGCCAAGGATGGCAGCCACAAGATCCTGCCCGCTTGCGACCTGCCACTGACTGGCGTCGGCGTGGTCGACCGCATCATTACCGACCTGGCGGTGTTCGATGTGACGATAGACGGATTGGTGCTGGTGGAGATTGCCGAGGGTGTGGACGAGGCGGAGTTGGTTGCTAAGACTGGTGTGCTGTTCCGGATTTGAATTAACGGCTTGGTTGTGCGTAGGGATAGGCGGCGGCTGTTCTGCTACCAGTGTCGGTTTCAGCTAGACGATAGCCAGCGTGCCGCACTACAGCACCAAATGTGCGTTCCAGTGCATGTGCAAGCGTCCCGTCGGTTTGTGCTTGCTCTGGCTGGAAATCATCGGGTGACAGATGCGCGTCCAGCACAGGGCGGAGCGCCTGCAGGCGTGCCCAGAACATCGTGCCTGCGGGAAACCGCAAATCTTCACCGCGGGTGGCGATGCCAAGGCGCGTGGCCAGGAAATCCAATTCGTCGGCATTGCTGCCGAGATAGGTTTCCAGTGGAAGCAGGTGCCCGCGCGGGGCGAGCAGGCCGAGGTCGGGCTGTTCTATGAACTTGCGGATGCATGTCTCCGGTCCGTCGTCAGGGGGCGATAGACTCGCCAGCAGTTCCGTCGCCCAGCGCTCGCCGTCCCGGCGATGCAATGACCGCTTGGTATGCAGTTTCAAAACTAGGTCCACGCCCTCGTTGCACAGGCGGTCGGCCTCGTGCAGGAATGGCAACACGTCGCGCCCAAGGTTGGGATACACCCGCAATTCGGAGGCAAGGCCATGGGATGCCATGACCGATGCGCTTGCATCGGCATGCGCCGCGTCTGTGGTGACGATGATGCGTGGTGGTTGTGGCCAGCGTGCGATCGCAGCGGCTATCGCCACTAGTGCATCGACGTACCAAGCATGCACTACGACGGCGATGTGTGGTGTGGGGTTGGGGGAAGGCCTCAACAGCGCTTTGTGTGTTTGCTCCAGCCATGCGTGCCCAAGTCGTTGGTCCGGTTCCAGCACCGCACCCTCCGCCCATTCGTTCCAAGCGTTGATGAATACGATGCGGTGCGGTGGCGCGACATTGGCCAGACGTTCGTGGATGGTGCGGCGCAGCCAGTCGCCGTAGCCGCGCGGTGATGCATGCAGCAGCACCTGGCCACGGCCGGGCCGACGTGGTTCGTTGTCCCAACCCGGATTAACCCCAGGATACAGCCGGTATGCCGGCAACGGGCGTAAGGCGGCGGCGTTGGCGAGGGTGCGCCAGTCCAGCACAGAGCCGCAATAGTGCGGATTGATCAGGGTCTGCCGCGCCGATATCGAGGCTGCCGCACTCAGGTTGGGTGGGAATTCCACTGCCGCATCGAAACCGATCTCAGTAGGGTCGGTCCGTTCGAATCCCTGCACGTAGGCAAGGTGGATTTCGCCCACATCGTGCGCGTTGCACCACTGGCGCCAACGTGCGGCTGTCGCTGCAGGATCGGGCATCAGATGCGGGCGATACACCAGCAACATTGGTCTGCCGTCCACTCGTAGATAGCGGTGGTCGCGCAGGTAGGGTGCAATATATGCGATGAAGGCTAAATCGTCTTCGGCGCTGTGTTGTTGGGCGATGAGCACATCGTGGTCGCGTCCGTCCCAGCGCCGGCTCCAGTTTTCGTTGGCCCAGCACAGGCAGAACGGAAGCGTGATGTGTGCGTCGTCGAGCCACTGCCGCAGCGGCTGTTCCATCAGCGTTTTTCCGGCGAACCAATAGAAGTAGAAACAGAACGCGCCGATGCCGTATTCGGCCGCCAGACGTGCCTGTTCGCGCATTACTTTGACATTGCTCAGGTCATAGAAGCCCAGATCGGCCGGCAGTCGCGGCTGAGCATGCCCCACGAATTGTGGCAAAGCGCGGGTGACATTGCGCCATTCGGTGAAGCCTTTTCCCCACCACTGGTCGTTCTCGGCGAAGGGATGGAATTGTGGCAAATAGAATGCCACCAGGGTGGCCGGCAGCACTGTCGGCAATGTCTGTTGCTGGTAAGGCACGTAACCGATGGCTGGCTGGTTGCTGCTCACCCTGGGGCGGCGAATGTCGCCTCCTACCATGCGTCCACGTGGCTGCGGTGGCGCCCAATCTGCATGGCGGCTCAGAAAAGCGCTGCGCCAACGATCACGAATACTTTCATGAAGCGGCAGCAGTCGGAACGCGGTGCGCATCGTCGCATACAGTGCCGCGCGGATCATCTGGGAAAAGGTCCTCATTGGCGCTCACAAATTCTGGTAATTCGGGCCGGATCCGCCTTCCGGCGTGACCCAGTCGATGATCGCGTAGGGGTCTTTGATGTCGCAGGTCTTGCAGTGCACGCAGTTGGCGGCATTGATCTGCAAACGCTTGCCGGCTGCGTCGTCGACGATTTCGTACACCGAGGCTGGGCAGAAACGTGTGCAAGGATTGCCATATTCTTCGGTACAACGGGTGACGCAAATCTGCGGGTCACGCACGCGCAGGTGCACGGGCTGGTCCTCCTCGTGCTCGGTGGCGGCGAAGTAAACGCCCTGCAGGCGATCGCGTGGCGCCAGTTCGCGCTGCACGTAATCGCGTTTGGGCTGTGTGTGTTCACCCAGCCTGTCCAGGGTTTTCCAGTCGGCAACAACTTTGAGCGTCCATGGCGAGGCGCCCTTGACCAGCGTTTCCCAGGCCGCGTTGAACAAGCCGAACCACAGGCCCTTCTTGAAACCCGGTTTGATGTTGCGCACCTGGCGCAGTTCGGCCATCGCCGCCGAGTTGCGCAACTTGGCGTCGAAGCCGGTGGGATTCAACGCCGCGTCGGTCGCCAGGTGTTCGGCGGCCAGCATGCCGCTGCGGATCGCCTGATGGGTGCCCTTGATCTTGGGCACGTTGAGGAGCCCGGCGGTGTCGCCGATCAGCAGCGCGCCGGGCATCTCCACCTTCGGCAGCGACTGCCAGCCGCCGCTGGCGATGGCGCGTGCGCCTGCCGACAGAATCGTGCCGCCTTCCAGCAATGGCTTCATCATGGGGTGGTTCTTCCACTGCTGGAATGCCTCCCACGGCTGGTAGTCGGGATCGCGGTAATCCAAGCCGCTGACGTAACCCAGCGCTACCTGGTCGTGTTCCAGGTGATACAGGAAGCTGCCGCCGTAGGTCGTATTGTCGGCCGGCCAGCCCAGCGTGTGCACGATCTTGCCTGGGGTGACGCGGCCTGCCGGTAGTTGCCAAAGTTCCTTGATGCCGATCGAGAACGCTTGTGGGTCGTGACCGGCGTCGAGCGCGAAGCGCTGGATCAGGCGCTTGGTCAGATGCCCGCGCGCGCCTTCGGCCAGCACCGTGACCTTGGCGCGGATGTCGATGCCGGGGGTATAGCCGGGTTTGTGCGTGCCGTCCCTGGCCACGCCCATGTCGCCGATACGCACGCCGATGACGCTGCCGTCATCGGCGTGCAGGGTATCGGCGGCGGCGAAGCCGGGGTAAATCTCCACGCCCAGTGCTTCGGCCTGCGGCGCCAGCCACGCGCAGAGCGCGCCGAGGCTGACGATGAAGTTGCCGTGGTTGCGCATGCCCGGCGGCACGATCGGGAACTTGTGTGCGCGGTCTTTGCTCAGGTACCAGAACTCGTCCTCGCCGGCCGGCACGCAGATCGGCGGTGGAGCATTGCGCCAGCCCGGTAGCAGCGCGTCCAGCGGCGCCGGTTCGATCACCGCGCCGGACAGGATCTGCGCGCCCACGGTGCTGGCCTTCTCGATCACGCAAACCGAAATCTCGGGATTGAGTTGTTTGAGCCGGATGGCGAATGCCAGCCCGGCCGGGCCCGCGCCGACGGTGACCACGTCGTACTCCATGACGTCGCGTTCCACCGGCTCCGACGCACTGGTGCCGCCCTGCGTTCCCGTCATCGTGTTTTGCTCCCGCTCGCGTGTTCTGGCGACCGGCATTTTCAGTCTTTGCGCGTGAAGGGGCAAATGGCGAACATCTGCCGATGCCTGGGGCGCGACGTGCTAGCGTGGTGCGATGGAACTGCACTTGCCAGGCGCCGAGATCCGTTGGTTGCCCGATTGGTTGGCCCCCGAGGAAGCCACACTGCTATTTGCGCAGTTACTGGTTGAGGTGAGGTGGGAGGTGCATCGCATCCAGCTATTCGGGCGGCTGGTCGATTCGCCCCGGTTGAGTTGCTGGATCGGTGATCCGGAAGCGAGCTACCGCTATTCGGGAACCCGCTTCGCCCCGCATCCATGGCCCGCGGTACTGTTGCCATTACGCGAACGCCTGACGGCTGAAACCGGGGTGGCCTTCAATAGCGTGCTCGCCAACCGCTATCGCAATGGCCGCGACGCGATGGGCTGGCATAGCGACGACGAAAAGGAACTTGGCCCGAATCCGTTGATCGCGTCGTTGAGCCTGGGCGCGTCGCGTCGTTTTGTGTTGCGCCATCGCAGCGAGCCGAGGTTACGTCAGGCGCTGGAGTTGAGTTCGGGTGGATTGCTGCTCATGGCTGGGGACACTCAGCGTCTGTACCGGCATGCCTTGCCGCGTACCGCCAGGCCGGTCGGCGAGCGGATCAACCTGACGTTCCGTACGATCACCGCCGTGTAGGCGGTGGCACAGCACGCGCTGCATCGGCCTGACCCTCTTGCAAGGTCCAACCGACCACCGTGCGGCTCAACTGCGACAGCGCCTGACCGAAGGCGTCGACCACCTGTGCCTCGCCGGTGCCGCCAGCGGTTTGCGTCACCAGAAACGTGTGCGATGAGACCACACGCTGGTCGAGGTTGTGCAGCAGTTTGACGCTGAGTTCGATCGTGGCCGCAGGGACAGCGTGTCCGGCGTAATCCGATTCGAAGCGGCGCAGTTCCAGCAAAAGTTTGTAGTCTGCGCCAACGCCGCTGCCGAGCCGGGCCACGCCGGGGATGCGGCCGGAATCCTCGAACGCGCGCAGCAAGGTATCTTCGAGCATATCGGTGGCCGGCTGTGCCCAACTCGCCCCGCTGTAGACCTGCAATTCGTCGGGCGTGGGACGCACCACGATACGTTGGCTATCGACCATAAGCGCTGCGCTGGGCTTGGTGATTGCCAGTTGCCAGCTCACCTGCGGCCATGCCGGATCCGAGGTGACTTGCACGTGCGGTGCGTAGATCGTGACCGAGTCCTTGCTGCCGCCAGTCAGTGAGCAACCGGCGAGCAGCAGGGCATGGGCGGTGAGCAACAAAAAGAGGCGCATCGGCTTCATTTGGGTTTGAACTCCTTGGGTGCGTCGTGACCAAGCAGATAGCGCGCGGGATTTTTCTCCAAACGGTCGCTGACTTGGCGCAGGTCGCGGATCAGGCTGCGCAGCTCGGTCAGCGTCGGGCCGAGTTGGCCCAGGCCGTCGTTGGCGAAGCTGTTGATGGCCGAGCGGTTCTCGCCCAGGATGTTGTTGGCATTGCCTGCGGCCGAATCCAGCTTGCTCAGCGTGTCTTCCAGTTTGCTCAGCAGCGGTGGCAATTGCTTGACCAGATTCTGGTCCAGGTGCTGGATGGTGCCGTTGGTGGTCTTGAGTGTTTCATCGAGGTGGCGTGTGGCATCGCGTGCGCTGAGCATCAGCGACTGCACGCCATTGTCGCGGTCGGCCAGTGCGCCACTGATTTTCTCCAGGTTGTGCAGCGTGGCGGTGATGCTGGCCACGTTGCTGTCGCTGAGCACCTGGTCGAGGCGTTCGACGATGTGGTTGGCGGTATCGGTAATGTTCTGCAGCGCCGACGGCGTGGTTTGGATGATCGGCGCATCGTTGTTGTCGATCGCGGTCAGCTTCGGCGCCTCGGGAGTGCCCCCGGAGAGTTGGATGATCGTTGGACCGGTCAGGCTGGTGATGCCCAGTTTGGCGCGGGTGTCGCTCTTGACCGGCGTGGTCGAGTTCACTCGGATGCGTGCCACGACCTGGCGTGGGTCGTTCGGTGCCAGGGTCAATTCGGTGATCGAGCCGACCGCGATGCCGTTGTATTGCACCGGGCTGCCCACCGACAAGCCGGTCACCGCTTCGCGAAAGACCACGCGGTATTCCTGCCATGTGCGGTCGGACGAGTATTTGGCGGCCCATAGCCCGAACAGCAGCAGCGCGATTCCCACCACGATGGTGAAGGCGCCGATCAGGACGTAATTGGCTTTGGTTTCCATGACTCAGGTGTTCTCGATCCAGTGGGTTTTGGCATCGCGCGCGGCGCGGGCACGGGGGCCGTGGAAATAGTCCTGTATCCACGGGTGGTCCACCTGCTCGATCTCGGCCAGGGGCGCGTTGGCGATGACCTTGCCATCGGCCAGCACCGCGACGCGGTCGCAGATCGCGTACAAGGTGTCCAGATCGTGGGTGATCAGGAAGACGGTCAGGCCGAGCGCTTCTTGCAAGGTGCGGATCAGGCGGTCGAACGCCGCCGCGCCGATCGGGTCCAGCCCGGCGGTGGGTTCGTCGAGGAATAACAGCGGCGGATCGAGTGCCAGCGCGCGTGCCAGTCCGGCGCGTTTGCGCATGCCGCCGGACAATTGCGAGGGGAGTTTGTTCAGCGCATCGGCGGGCAGGCCAGCCAATTTCACCTTCAGTAGCGCCAGTTCGTAGTGCCAGCTGTCGGGCAGTTCGGCAAAATGTTCCTTGAGCGGCACTTGTACGTTCTCGCCCACGCTCAGCGAGGAAAACAGGGCGCCATCCTGGAACAGCACGCCGGTGTTGCGCTCCACGTGCAGTCGGTCTTCGCGGCGACCGGAGTCGGTGTCCACGCCCAGGACGCGGATCGTGCCGGCGTCGGCTTGGCGCAGACCGAGGATGGTGCGCATCAATACCGATTTGCCGGTGCCCGAACCGCCGACGACGCCGAGGATCTCGCCGCGACGTACGTCCAGATCCAGTGCCTCGTGCACGGTCTGGTTGCCGAACCGGTTGACCAGGCCACGCACCGAGATTGCGAATGTCTCGGCTGCCTCGGGAGAGCGGGAGTTGCTCAAGCTCCGCACTCCTGGCGGTCGGGCGCCGAACCGGACGTGTGCGGCATACGGTTGCGGTTTTCGCTATCCAATGCGGTCTTCATCATTACCATCCCATTTTCATGAACCACAGCGCGGCGAACGCGTCGAGGATGATCACCAGTGAGATGGTCTGTACCACGCTTGAGGTGGTGCGTTCGCCGACCGATTGCGCGGTGCCTTCCACCCGCAGCCCTTCCAGGCAGCCGATCAGGCCGATCACGACCGCGAAGATCGGCGCTTTGGCCAGGCCGACCAGCATGTGCTGCACATGGATGGTGTCGTGCATGCGCGCCAGGTACATCTGCGGCGGAATGCCAAGGTCGAACGCGCCCACGGTGACGCCGCCGGCCAGGCCGGCAATCATCGCCACGAAGGTCAGCAGGGGCAGCATCACGAGCAGTGCCAGCAGCCGTGGAATCACCAGCAGATCCATCGGGTCCAGTCCCAGGGTCTGGATCGCGTCGATTTCCTCGCGCGCTTTCATCGCGCCGATCTGTGCGGTGAACGCGCTGGCGGTGCGTCCGGCCAGCACGATGGCGGTCAGCAGCACCGCGAATTCGCGCAGGAATGCGATGCTGACCAGTTCCACCACGTAGATCTCGGCGCCGAAGTCGCGCAGAACGGTGGAGCCCAGGAACGCAATCACCGCGCCGACCAGATAGGACAACAAGGCCACCAATGGCACCGCGTCCAGGCCGACCTGTTCCATGTGATGGAAGGTGGAGGTGAGCCGGAAACGTCTCGGTGCGTGCATCAGACGCAACAACTTGACCAGGACTTCGCCGAGGAAGCCGACCAGTGCGACGATTTCCTTGCCGTTGCGATGCACGGTATAGCCAAGGCGTTCCAGTGCGGCGACAAAGCCATAATCGCGCTTGCGCTTGGGGCGGTCGTCGGCGACGTCCTCGATGGTCGAAACCAGCGCGCGGTGATCCTGGCGGAAATCCAGCCGCTCTTGGGCGATACCATTGCGTGTTGCGTAACGGATCAGTTGCAACACGCCAGCCGAATCCAATTGAGCGATGCCGCTGGCGTCGATGCCGGTCGTCCCCGCTGGCATGCTGCGTAGTACCTCGGAAGCGACCAAGGCGGTGGAAAGCGTCCAACTGCCGGTCAGCCGCACCCGCGAGGGGTCTCGGTCGTCTTGGCGCAATTGTGGCGGTTGTGGTTCGATCATAGGCACGTCAGTTGCGCGAGCATACCTGTTTCGCCTTTAGCGCAATGTGGTTGTGCATGACAGGTGGCTGGGAGCGGCGTTCGCGTCATACTAGCCGACATGCCAGCCGCTCCTCCGCTCATCAGCCCTTCCGCCAACGCGACCTACGCGCAGCGCATTGCCTTCGTCTCCGAGATCGCCGGGCGCCTGCATTCTTACGGCACCACGGCGCAGCGGCTGGAGGCGGCGGTGGTGGCGTTGTCGCAGCAACTGGACGTGGACTGCGAGCCCTGGTCCAACCCCACCGGTCTGATCCTCAGTTTCAGCGACCCCACCAAGGCGATCGGCTCCAGCGATATCACCCGTGTAGTACGTCTGGCGCCGGGCGACAACGACCTGCATAAGCTGAGCGTTGCCGACCGCATTGCCGATGATGTGGCCTGCGGGCGGATGAGCGTGGCACAGGGGCACACCGCGCTGCGCCAGTTGGACCAGCCGCCGGGGCGGCGCTGGATGGCGATGCAGGTGCTCGGCTTCGGCCTGGCCGCCGGCAGTGTGGCCGGGTTATGGCGGCTGCCGTGGCTGGACATCGCCACCGCTGCGGTCACTGGGCTGCTGATCGGTCTGCTCAGCCATTTCACGGACAAGCGGGCGGCAACCCGAGAGGCGCACGACGCGCTGGCGGCGCTGCTGGCCGGTTGCGTTGCGACCCTGGTGGCGACCTTTATCGCGCCGCTGAATCTCAATACGGTGATCATCGCCGCGCTGGTGGTGTTACTGCCCGGGATGGCGCTGACCAACGCCGTCAACGAATTGACCAGTCAACATTGGGGCTCGGGCACGGCGCGCTTTGCCGGCGCGGTCACGACGGTGGTCAAGTTGGCCGTGGGCGCGGTGAGCGCGGTGACGCTGGCGCAGTTGCTCGGGCTGCATCCGATGGTGCGAGCCTTGCGTCCCCAGTCTGATTGGGTGGAAGGCGCTTCGCTGCTGGTCGCGGCATATGCGTTCGCGCTGCTGTTCAAGGCCAGTGCGCGCGATTATCCATATGCGATGGCGGCGTCGGTGACCAGTTATGCCATCGCGCGCTTTGCTGGGGATGCCTGGGGCAGTCCGGTTGGCATCTTCATGTCGGCGATGCTGCTGACCGCCGCCGGCAATTTGTTTGGGCAGCTATTGCACCGGCCCGGTGCGTTGATCCGATTGCCGGGCATCATCATGCTGGTGCCCGGGAGTGCCAGCTTGCGGGGATTGCTCACCCTGGTCCAGCAGCAGGACGTGCTCGGTGGCAGGTCGGCATTGTTGACCGTGACCAATATCGTGATGGCCCTGGTCGGTGGCCTGTTGTTCGGTAATCTGCTCGTGCCGGCGCGCAAGAATCTTTAGCGCGTGTGAGGTACTTGCGCAGTGAATGCGTAGTCGCCTGGGGTCGTCAGACAACGCGCGCAATAGCCCATTCGCATGGTTAAGAGCAACGTCTCCGACGCCGAATTACATCGCGTGATTCAGCCTGCCGTTGCATTGGCGGGGCAATAAAAAACGCCGGCATAGGCCGGCGTTTCCGATTGGTCGGTTTTCCGACTCAAGCTTTCTTAGCGGCTGTCCTGCCTGCTTTCTTGACGATACGCTTGCCCACCTTCTTGGCGCCTTTCTTGGTCGCGGTGGACTTGGCGGTGGCACCGGCGATCAGGAAATCCTCGACCTTTTTGCCTTTGGCTACCAGATCGGCCAGCCAACGCGGCTGCTTACCGCGGCCGGTCCAGGTTTCGCTGGCATTTGCCGGGTTGCGATATTTCGGTGGCACCTTGCCCAACTTGCGGCCCGGCTTCGGCCCCGGCTTGCCGACCTTGGGACCGCGGGTCCCGGTCGTGACGGCGCCAGTGAAAATCTCATCGAGGCTGTAGCCGTGGCTCTTCGCCAGCCGTGCCAACTGGGCGCGGACCTTGAGGATGGGCGTGCGCTTGGCGACGATGGACTGCTGTTTCTTGGCGGTCTTGATGAGTGCGCCCAACTGTTTGGCCGACAGGCCGCTGAGATCGATGGTCATTTTTTCTCCGGAAATATATGGGATAGCCTATTTGCCATTCCCTGGCTGGGATCGAATCATAATCATGCTTTATGCAATTGACAAATACCCCGGTTATTCGCGTGAGTAGTCATTGCCCGCTGTGGGGGAGCTGATCGGCTTATCTTGTGATATCCATCGTACTCAACGGCCTTATCGGTGAGTCCGGCTTGGCTGCGATACAGTGGTTTGATCGTGGTGATGTGAAGGCTGGGGAAGGAAAAAAGGCCGGGATATATTCCCGGCCCCTTTGGTTCATCCCAGCAGGTTTTGGTTCATCCCCGCAGCTTTGCCAGCAAGGCGGTATGGTCCAGGTTTTCCGGCTCTCCGCCGCTGCGTGCGCGATATTCGAAGGTGCCAGCGGCCAATCCGCGTTCTGAGACCACGACCCGGTGCGGAATCCCGATCAGTTCGATATCAGCGAACATCGTTCCGGCGCGCAGGCCACGGTCGTCCAGTATCGCCTCCAGTCCGGCTTGCTGCAGCTCGGCTAACAGAGCGTTGCCGGCGGCATCGATGGCGGGATCTTGTTTGGGGTTGATCACGCAGATCGCCACTGCCCACGGCGCCATTGGCTGCGGCCAGCGGATTCCCGCCGCGTCGTGGTTCTGCTCGATGGCTGCGGCGACGATGCGGGAAATGCCGATGCCATAACAGCCCATCGCCATTGCCACGGTTTTGCCGTTCTCGTCCAGCACGGTGGCGTCCAGTGCCTGTGCATACTGCCTGCCGAGCTGGAAGACGTGGCCCACCTCGATGCCGCGTGCCAAGCGGATTTCGCCACCATCTTGGGCGCGTTCGCCTTCCACCACGTTGCGCACGTCGGCAACGGTGTCCGGTTCCGGCAGGTCGCGGCCCCAGTTCACCCCCGTCAGGTGGAAGCCGACGGCGTTGGCACCGACCACGAAATCGGCCATGGCCGCCACGTCGCGGTCAGCGACCACACGGATCGGCTGCTGCGGATGCACAGGGCCGAGGAAGCCCGGCTCGCTGCCCAGGTGCGCGCGAATCTCGGCCTCGTTGGCCATGCGATAGCCTGCCAGGCCGGGGACCTTGCCCAGTTTGATCTCGTTGATCGCATGGTCGCCGCGCACCAGCGCCAGCACGAATACATCGCCGGCCATCACCGCCACCGATTTGACCGTGCGCTGCAATGGAATGCCGAGCAACTGCGCGACCTCTTCGCAGGTTTTTTGCGTGGGCGTGGCGACCTTATGCAGTGTCTCGCTGGCGGCCGCGCGTGGCGGCGGCGTGGCGGCGATGGCGGCCTCCACATTGGCCGCGTAGTCCGAGCCGGTGGAGAACGCCAGCGAATCCTCGCCAGAATCGGCCAGGACGTGGAATTCCTGCGAGGCGTCGCCGCCGATGTCGCCGGAATCGGCCTGCACCGCGCGGAATTGCAAACCCAGGCGGGTAAAAATGCGGTGGTAGGCCGCTTTCATGTTCTCGTATTCGCGCGCCAGATCTTCCTCGCTCAAGTGGAACGAATAGGCGTCCTTCATCAGGAATTCGCGCGCGCGCATGACTCCGAAGCGTGGCCGGATCTCATCGCGGAATTTGCTCTGGATCTGGTAGAAGTTGACCGGTAGCTGTTTGTAGCTGTTCAGTTCATGACGGGCGAAATCGGCTGCGGCTTCCTCAGCGGTAGGGCTATAGCAATAATCCTGTTCCTTGCGATCGCGTATCCGCAGCATCAGGTCGCCGAATTTTTTCCAGCGTCCGGTCGCGTCCCACAGCTCGCGCGGCTGGATGGTCGGGAACACCACCTCCAGGGCGCCGGCGCGGTTCATTTCCTCGCGCACCACCATCTCCACCTTGCGCAACACACGCAGGCCCAGTGGCGACCACGTGTACAGGCCGGAGGCGAGCTTGCGGATCATGCCGGCACGTAGCATCAGCCTGTGGCTGACCAGTTCGGCGTCGGCGGGGGTTTCCTTGGTGGTATGCAGGTGAAACTGGGAAAGGCGCATCGAGGGGGCTTCGCTAGCGGCGGGCGCCCATTTTGCCAGTCATTGCGCGCGCTGCGGGTGGGGCGAGCGGCCCACGCCGCGCTGCCGTGGCGGGCGGCTTTACTTGGCCGCTGGGGTCGGCGTGCAGTAGGCCTTGATCGCAGCCTCGGCCAAAGCCTTCTGCGTGGCCCGCTGGGATTCGTCCAGTACCCCGTCCGGCTTGCCATCGCCCTTGCTATCGGTGGTGATCTTGCCGGGTTTGTTGAGGATGTCCAGGTTCTTGCGCGCGATCAGGCAGTTAGGGTTCTCGGCTGGGCTGGCGGCCTGGGGATCGACCGAGGTATCGCCGTGGGCGTCGATCCGTCGCTCTTGGTACTTGACGCCAGGAGGTGGCGTCTCCGCATAGTGGGTGACGCCTTGCGCGTCCTTCCACTGATATAACGTGGTGGCGCCGAGCATGCCACTGGCGGCGAGCAGGGGCAGGCAGCAAAAAAACCGGGACAGGGCGCGCATTGTGGTCTCCAGGGCGCGGCGGCGAAGTGCCGATTGCAGCATTCGCCGACTCGCCTGGCAAGTCGATTAAACTGCACGAATGAATCACCCCCGACAGCCTCCTCGTTCGCGCGCCATTTATTTGTTGCCGAACCTGTTCACCACCGCCGGCCTGTTTTCCGGTTTTTACGCCATTATTGCCGCGGCCAATGGCGACTTCGTGCCTGCCAGCGTGGCGGTATTCGTGGCCGCGGTGATGGACGGCCTGGACGGGCGGGTGGCGCGGTTGACCGGCACCAGCAGTGAATTCGGCGTGCAGTACGATTCGTTGGCCGATCTGGTCAGCTTCGGTATGGCCCCGGCGCTGGTGATGTACCACTGGTCGCTGTCGGCGCTGAAGTTCGACGGCGGCATGATGGGGCGACTCGGCTGGTCGGCGGCGTTCTTGTATGCCGCTTGCGCGGCATTGCGATTGGCTCGTTTCAATACCCAGGCCGGTACCGTAGATAAGCGCTGGTTCGTGGGTCTGGCCAGTCCGGCTGCGGCGGGGTTGATGATGGCGTTCGTGTGGTCTTTCGCAGACGGTGCGTTGGGCTGGGATGGCGGTCAACTGCGCTACGTGGCGTTGGGGCTGACCGTGATTGGTGCCCTGCTGATGGTCAGCCGCATCCGCTTCTGGAGTTTCAAGGGCGTTGGCGAGAAGAGCCGGCGTACCGATCGGGTGCCGTTTCTGATGCTGGTATTGGCACCGGTACTGATTGCGGTGTTGGTGATCGACTTGGCGCGCGCGTTGCTGGCAATCGCTGTGCTGTATGCGCTGTCTGGGCCTTGTATGTGGTTGTGGCGGCGTTGCCGTAAGGTGCCGGACGCCGTATGAGCGCGCTGTCCGGGCCCGCGCTGTTGTGGTCGGTCGAGCAGGTTGGCTGGCTGCAGGCACTGGGGCATACGCTGTATGTCGGCGCTGATGCCGCGCCCGTCGCGGAGCTATCGCCGTTGGACGAGCCGTCTGCATCGGCGCTGTCTTCTGTGGCGACGCAAGTGCTTTCGCAGTCTCCAGCAGACTCTCTGGTGCCCGCTGTATCCCAGGAGCGTCGCCGTGCGCCCAGCTCCGATGCACTGTCCGAACCGGCCCGTGTAGTGCCGAGCGCTGGTGTCGCCCGTGTCGGCGGGCGACGCATGCCCGACCGTCTGCAGATCGCACTCTTGCGCGCTTCCGGCCTCAATCCCAACGATTCGGCCACTCAGGCCTTGATGGCGACTTGGCCGCTGGATCAACTGCGTGGCAATCCTGCGGCCAAGCGCGCGCTGTGGCCGCAGTTGCGCGTTCTACGCAAGCGGGCACCGCGATGAGCGCGATGGGTTGGCCGTCGTCGTCTGCGGCCAACCTGCGGACGTTGCGCGAGGCCGATCTGGATGCTGTGATGGAGATCGAGCGTCGAGCTTATCCCTTCCCCTGGACCCGTGGCATCTTCCGCGATTGTTTGCAGGCCGGCTATCCGGGCTGGGTCCTGACAGACCAGGGCGATATCGTCGGCTATGGGGTCATCAGTGTCGCCGCTGCCGAGGCGCACATTCTCAACGTCTGCGTGGCACCGGAGCGGCAGTCGCGTGGCTATGGCCGCTTGTTGCTGCGCGCGTTGATCAAATATGGTGCTGACTTGGGCGCGCGCCGCGTGTTCCTCGAAGTGCGTCCGTCGAACTTGAACGCGATTGCGCTGTACCACAGCGAAGGTTTCAATGAGATCGGTCGACGCCCACGCTACTACCCCGCCGCGCAGGGGCGCGAGGATGCTGTGGTGATGGCGATCGAGTTGTTCTTTGAAGGTATGTCCTAATTAAGGGCGAGTAATAGAACGATTGCATCGCCGCCGGATGGGTGCGGGCATTGCGTGGAGTTTTTGTTCAACACCTTGGCATGGCGGTTGCTGCGTGTTGCTCGCATGTGCCTGCCGACGTTTTTTCGTTCCCTCTAAGGCAGCACTTTCAAGCCGGCTGTCGCGAGGATTTTTGCATTTACGTCAATGGCTTCTTTGGCCGGATTACATTTGCACTTCGCTTCGATTGCGAAGGTGTGATGAATTGAAAAAGCCGCGATGGTGCTGTGCATTCGCATGCCTACAGTGGCGTGATTTGCGCAGCGTTCGGCACGTGGGCGCACGGTTGCGTAGTAGTATTGTTGTCTTGTCGCAGTGGCGAGCTGAAATGATTTTTGCAGGTAAGTTGCGCGATGCGAAGCGCATGTCCGGTGTCGGGTCACTGATGACGGCGTCGAACTTTTTTTGACATGTCGCATGTGCTTGCTGCGGTGCTGCGTTACCCGTTCTATTCTGACACTACAACCAGCGGCGCACGCGTTTGCAATACTGCGTATAGGCATCGCCGAAGCGCGCCTGCAATGCGCGCTCTTCTGGCCGGATCTGGAAGTGGGTGACATAGCCCATGTAGGCGGGGACGGCCAGCAGTGCCAGAGCGTGGCGCATGAGTAGCGCCAATCCAAGCAGAATCAGCGCATGGCCGAGGTACATGGGATTACGCGACCACCGGTGCAAGCCTGATTGCACCAAGTGCGTAGCACGTTGCGGGTGCAGCGGATTGATCGTGGTGCCGACACGCTGGAACGCACGCTTGGGAGCGACATTGAAGCTCACCCCCGTCATGATAATCACGATGCCGATAATGCCGGCATCCAAGCGTGAGACATACCCTGCGTCGATCCGAGATAATCCCCAGGCGATGACAGCGCATAGCGCCATCACCAGTGGAGGCGGCAACCGGGTCTCCAGCCAGTTCACAGCCGGGCGCGCTGCTCGCGCAGACCGTCGAGCTGCACGCTCCAATCGATCAAGCGTTGACGCTCCTGCTCGATCACCGTGGCTGGCACTTTGTCGGTGAACTTGCCCAGCTTGGTTTCGCTCTTCTCCTTTTCGGCGGCGACCCGGGCGATTTCCTTGTCCAGGCGTAGGCGTTCGGCCTCTAGGTCGACCAGGCCTTCCAGCGGAACCAGTAGTTTCAGTTCGCCGACGATCGCCGCGGCACAAGCCGGCACTGGTGCGCCATCTTCCAGCCACTGGATCGTGTTGAGTTTGAGCAAAAAGCGCAGTTGCGCGGCAAAACGCTGCACCCGCGCGCGGTCTTGCGGTAGGCCCGCCAGTAGGCGCAGCGGCACTTGCCGCGATGGCGCTACTTGCAGTTCGCTGCGCACCCGGCGCAGCGCCGAGACCATCGCCTGCAGCCATTCGATATCTGCCGCAGCGCCCGCGTAGGCGGACACGTTCATCGTGGCCGCGTCCGGATATGGCTGCAGCGAGATGGTCGCTGCGGTTATGCCCAGGCGTGGCGCCACTTGCAACCAGAGTTCTTCGGTGACGAAGGGGGTCAGTGGATGCAGCAGCCGCAGCAGCGTTTCCAACACATGCAGCAGGGTATGCCGGGTGCTCTCGGCGGCGGATACGTCCTCGCCAGCCAGCGCGGGTTTTGCCAGTTCCAGGAACCAGTCGCAGAACGCGTTCCAGGCGAATTCGTACAGACATTGCGCCAGCAGGTCGAAGCGATAGGCAGCGAAATGCGTCTGTGCTTCGGCTGTCACTGCCTGCAAGCGCAGCAGAATCCACTTCTCGGCATCGGTGATGGGGGCGTGCTTGTCCAGGCTCCGATGCAAGGCGGTGTCCGCAGCGTTCGCCATCTCAGCGCGAGGCAATGCGTTTGTCGCTGTCGCGTCCTCGGCATCTTCGGGCTGCGTATTCATCAGCACGAAGCGGCTGGCATTCCACAGTTTGTTGCAGAAGTTTTTGTAGCCCTCTGCGCGGCCCAGGTCGAATTTGATGTCGCGGCCGTGGCTGGCCAGCGCGGCAATGGTGAAGCGCAGCGCATCGGCACCGTGGGCGATGATGCCGGTGGGGAATTCCTTGCGCGTGGCTTTCTCGATTTTCTCGGCCATGCGCGGCTGCATCAGCCCGGTGGTGCGCTTGGCGACCAGCTCGTCGATGTGGATGCCGTCGATAATGTCCAGCGGATCGAGCACATTGCCCTTGGACTTGGACATTTTCTGTCCATCCTTGTCGCGGATCAGGCCGGTGATGTAGACGTCGCGGAATGGCACGCGGCCGGTAAAGCTGTCGGTGGCCATAATCATGCGTGCCACCCAGAAGAAAATGATGTCGAAGCCGGTGACCAGCACGCTGGATGGCAGGTAGCGGTCGAAGCCGCGCTCGGCCATCGCCTGCGGATTTGGCCAGCCCATGGTCGCGAATGGCCATAGCTGCGAAGAGAACCAGGTTTCCAGTACGTCGTGATCCTGGCGCAGCGTGGGCGCCTGGCCGCCATGCTTGGCGGCGGCCTGCGCTCGCGCCTCGTCTTCGTTGCGTGCGACGTAGCAGTTGCCGGCATCGTCGAACCAGGCGGGAATGCGGTGGCCCCACCACAGTTGGCGGCTGATGCACCAATCCTGGATATTCTCCATCCAGTGGCGATAGGTATTGATCCAGTTCGGTGGTACGAATTGGATCTGCCCGGATTCGACCAATTCCAGGCCGCGCTTGGCCAGTGCGTCCATGCGCACGAACCACTGGTCGGTGAGATAAGGCTCGATCACCTGCCCGGTGCGGTCGCCGCGCGGCACTTGCAGTTTGTGCGGTTTGGTTTCGACCAGAAGCGTTTGTTCTTCCAGATCGGCCAGCACTGCCTTGCGGGCGTCGTAGCGGTCCAGGCTGCGGTATTTGTCCGGGACGCTGTCGTTGAGCGTGGCGGTGGTGGTGAAAATGTTGATCATCGGCAATCCATGCCGTACGCCGACTTGGTAATCGTTGAAGTCGTGCGCCGGCGTCACCTTGACCACGCCGGTGCCGAACGCACGGTCCACGTAGGCATCGCCGATCACCGGCACGCGGCGGCCAGTCAGCGGCAGCGTCACCGTCTTGCCGATCAGGTGCGCGTAACGCTCGTCTTCCGGATGCACCATCACGGCGGTGTCGCCGAGCAGGGTTTCCGGGCGGGTGGTGGCCACGACCAAGTAATCGCGGGTTTCACGCAGGATTTCGTTGCCGTCGGCGTCGCGCTCGATGTGTTCGTAGCTGGCGCCGTCCTCCAGTGCGTAGGCGATTGACCATAGAAAGCCCTCTTCCTCGACGCTTTCCACTTCCAGGTCGGAGATCGCGGTCTTCAGCACCGGGTCCCAGTTGACCAGACGTTGGCCGCGGTAGATCAGCCCCTGTTCGTGCCAGCGCACGAATGCCTCGATCACCGCCGCCGAGGGCTGCGGATCCATGGTGAAGGTGCTGCGCGACCAGTCGGCCGAGGTGCCCAGCCGGCGCATCTGTCGCTCGATGGTGTTGCCGGAGTGCTGCTTCCACTCCCACACCTTGGCGATGAAACCGTCGCGGCCCAGCGAATCGCGGGTTTCGCCGTTGCCTTCCAGCGTGAGATTGCGCGAGACCACCATTTCCGTGGCGATGCCGGCATGGTCGCTGCCGACTTGCCACAGCGTGTCGAAGCCACGCATGCGGTGGTAGCGCACCAACGCGTCCATCAGCGTTTGCTGAAACGCGTGCCCCATATGCAGCGTGCCCGTCACGTTCGGTGGTGGCAGCAGCACCGTGTACGGCGCGCCGCGCCCGGACGGTGCGAAATAGCCGGCCGCTTCCCACTGGGTATACAGGCGCGATTCGAAGGACGTGGGGTCGTAGCTGGAGGCGAGGGTGGTCATGGCAAACCGAGGTGGAGTATTCGAAGTGAAGGGGGAGTCGCGCGAAGCAGCGGGCACAGGCGGGGGGGAACCGTTTCAGCATTTCCAGCCGCCATGCCGGGCGCGGTCACATGTCGTACTTGTTGACTGCGTAACCCTGTGCTTTGTACTGCTTCCAGCGCTCGCGCAGCGGTTCGCGCGCCGATGGGTCGGCCGGCACGACTTCCAGCACGCGTTCGCAGGTGCCTAGATAGGGGGCGTCGCGCAGGTTGATGACCAGGGGTCGCGATGCGGCGTCCACCTCGGGAGGCGCGATCAGTACCTGCGCTTCTTCTTCGTCCGCGTCGGCACCGGCGATCTGGTGCGGGATGTAGGCCTCCTCGTCGAAGGCCCACAGCAGTTCGTCCAGTTCCTCGGCCTGGGCCAGGTCGCGTGCCAGCACCAGCGTCCACAGATTGGCGTCGTTGGCCTTGCGCGCCAGCTCGCACACCAGCCGCAGCGGCGCGTTGAGGAACCGTGGCTTGGCGATCAGGTAGAAGTCGGCGCGCATCAGATGGAGCCGGTGCCCGAAACCCGCAACCCGGAACCCGGCAGGCGGATCCGGGGGCGCTGAGGGGTCTTCCCGCAATCCGGGAAAAATGCGTTGACGGGGAGCCTGGGCTGGAAGAACGGCATGACGACGCCTTGCCTTACCGAGTCCGGGGTCACGGATTCCGCGCGCCGGCGCCGCCGGTCCGGTCCAGCAGCCACTGCGTCAACAGCCCGACCGGACGACCGGTGGCCATGCCGCGCTTGCCTTCGTCGCTGGCGACACCGGCGATGTCCAGATGCGCCCAACGCTGGCCTTCAGTGAACCGCGACAGGAAGCAGCCGGCGGTGATCGCGCCGGCCCAGCGGCCACCGATGTTGTAGACGTCGGCGAAGCTGGAGTCGAGCAGGCTTTGGTATTCGTCCCACAGCGGCAGGCGCCAGGCGCGGTCGAAGACGTGTTCGCCGGCGGCCAGCAGTTCCTCGGCCAGATCGTCGTGCTTGCTCATCAGGCCGGCGGTCTGGTGGCCCAGGGCGGTCATGCAGGCGCCGGTCAGCGTGGCGACGTCGATCAGCGCTTCGGGGTTGAAGCGCTCGGCGTAGGTCAACGCGTCGCACAGGATCAGGCGGCCTTCGGCGTCGGTGTTGCCGACCTCGATGGTTTTGCCGGACATGCTGGTGATTACGTCCGAAGGGCGGTAGGCGTTGCCGTCGATCGCGTTTTCCACCGCCGGCACCACCACCACCAGGTTCAACGGCAGGCGTGCGGTCGCGGTGGCGACGAAGGTGCCGATGACGTTGGCACCACCGCACATGTCGTATTTCATTTCCTCGATGCCGCCCTGGGTTTTCAGGTTGACGCCGCCGGTGTCGAAGGTGATGCCCTTGCCGACCAGCACGTAGGGCTTGGCGCTGCCGCCGCCGTTCCACTTGAGCACCAGCAGCCGTGGGCGGTTGGCCGAGCCGCGCGCCACTGCCAGGAGCGATCCCATGCCCAGTTCCTGCATGCGGGTTTCGTCGAGAATCTCGGCCTCGGCACCGTCCACGCCCTTGGCGAACGCGGCGGCGGTCTCGGCCAGGTAGGCCGGGGTGCACAGGTTGGGGGGCAGGTTGCCGAGCTCGCGGGCAAAGCGCACGCCAGCGGCGATGGCCTGGCCCTGGGCCAGGGCGGTGCTGTCCTCGCCGAACACGGCGACCCGGGCCAGACCGCCGTCCTCGGGTTTCTTCTTGCCCAGCGTGGCGGTGTAGCGGTAGCAGGTGTGGTCGCTGACGATCACCGCCTGGCGGATGTTCCAGGCGCGGTCGCGGCCTTTGACCTCCAGTTCGGGCAGGGTGAGCAGCGCCGACACCGTGACTCCGCTCTTCAGTGTGCGGGCGGCGTCCGCGACCGCCTTCAGGTATTGCGGGACGCCGAATTTGGCGCAATCCCCCAGGCCCACGGCCAGCACGCGCGGTGCGCTCACGCCAGGCAGGTCGTGCAGCAGGGTGGTGGCGCCGGTCTTGCCGCTGAGGTCGCCGCGTTCGGCCAGGGCGTTCAGGCGTCCGCCGCTGGCCGCATCCAGTGCCTTTGCCGCTGGCGACAGTTGCTTGTCGGCGAACACGCCAACGACGATACAGTCGAACGCCGCCGTGGTCGGAGCGTCGTGGTTCAGGGTGAATTCCAGGGCCATTGATCAGATTCCGTTGGCTAAACCGTACAATCGCGGACCATTTACCTCCAGCCGGATGGGCTGGAGACGCCGCGAACGAATCTCAGAGTTTAAATCAACCCACTCCCATGCCGAAGCTTGATCGATACTTGCTGCGCGATTTCGTCCAGAGCTTCTCGGCCACCTTGGTCGTGCTGCTGGTGGTCAGCGTCGGGGGCGTGTTGGTGGACGTGCTGGGCAACATCGCCGATGGCCGCATTCCGGCCAAGTTGTTGTTTTCCCAACTGGGCTTGCAGTTCGTGGTGTACCTGCCGCTGATCCTGCCGCTGGCGCTGATGCTCGGGCTGCTGTTGGCGCTGGCGCGGCTGTATCGCGACTCGGAGATGGCGGTGATCACCGCCATGGGCGTCGGTCCGAGGCGGCTGCTGCGGCCGATCCTGATGCTGGTGGTGCCTGTGGTCACGCTGGTAGGGCTGTGCTCGTTATGGCTGGGGCCGTGGGCCGACCGCACCTCCGACCAATTGGTCAACGAGGCCAACCACAGTTTGCTGATGGCCGGATTGGAGGCTGGACGCTTCACCTCGCTGCCCGATGGCAGCATCGTCTATGTCAGTACCCTGTCCGGCGATGGCACTCAACTGAGCAATGTGTTTGTGCAGCGGCAGAAGGATGGCCGCCTGGACGTGGTCACCGCGCAGCGCGGCGCCATGTTTTTCGAGGGCAAAGCCGAGCGCTATCTGCGTCTGCAGGACGGCTATCGGTTCGAAGGGCCGCTGGCTGGCGATGGGCTGGATTACCGGATGATGCGTTTCGCCAACAACGACGTGGCCTTGAGCGAACGCAGCGCCGCACGCAAGGACGATGATCCCGCATTGCTTAGCACCGCCGCGCTGATTCGCGACCCGCGTCCGCAGGCCAATGCCCAGTTGCATGCGCGTCTGGCGCCGCCGCTGCTGGCACTGGCCTTCGCCCTGCTGACCTTGCCGCTATCGCGTAGTTCGCCGCGGCAGCAGCGTTATGGCCGGATCATGTTGGCGTTCCTGGTCTATCTGGCCGGCACCAATCTGATGTTCATCGGTACCCAGTGGCTGAGTACCGATAAGCTCCCGCGCGTGCTCGGCCTGTGGTGGCTGACCCTGCCGCTATTGACCCTGGCGGTGTGGATGTACCTGCGCGATGGCCGGCTGTCGCGGCCGCGGAGGCAGGCACCATGAAACTGCGCCCTAACCTGCACGATTTGTATGTCGGCCGCGCCGTACTCGGCACGGTACTGTTGACCTGGGCGGTGCTGCTGGGTCTGGATGTCATCATGGCCCTGTCCAATGAATTCAAGGACATCGGCAAGGGGAGCTACAGCCTCGGTCATGCCGTGGCCTATGTCGCCTATACCGTGCCGCGGCGCGCCTACACCCTGTTCCCGACCGGCGCGGTGATTGGCGTGTTGATGGGCTTGGGTCAACTTGCCGCCACCTCGGAACTGACCGCGCTGCGCGCGTTGGGCCTGTCGCGGCGGCGGCTGAGCCTGGCGGCGGCGGCGACCATGGCGGTGCTGATCGTCGCCATGGTGTTCAGTGGCGAAACCCTGGCGCCGTGGGCGCAGAATCAGGCCGACGTGATCAAGGCCAATGCCAAGTTCAATAGCAATATGAGCATGGCCCGGTATTCGGGGCTGTGGGCGCGCGAAGGCGACACCTTTCTCAATGCGCAGAGCGGCGAGGAGCATCTGCAGGACGACGGCGGTTCCTGGCTAGAACTGCGCGACGTGCGCCTGTACACGCTTGACCACAATGGCCGTCTGGCTACGCTGACCCATGCGAACAGTGCCGAGCATCATGCCAACGGCTGGACCCTCAAGCAGGGTTATCGCGATACCTTCGCCGAGCGTTCGGTGCAGCGTGAGACGTTCGATAGTCAGCCATGGCCGTCTCGGCTGGATGCGGCGGCCCTGGCTTCGGGCTTGGCCAAACCACGCAATCTGTCCGCGCACGATCTGCAAGCCAGCATCGAGTACCGCCGTCGCAACGGACTGGACGCGCGCGATTACGAAGACCAGTACTGGAGCCGCTGGTTCTACCCGATCAATGTGCTGGCGCTGTGCTTCGCTGCGATCCCATTCGCGTTCGGTGCGCTGCGTAGTGGTGGCATGGGCAAGCGCTTGTTCCTGGGCATCTTGTTCGCGCTGGTGTTCTGGCTGCTGCAGTTGTTCTTCGGGCGCATGGCGGGCGCGTTGAAGTTCGACTATCGCATCGCCTACGCGCTGCCGCCGCTGGTGATGCTCACGGTTTCCTGGTTGATGTTCCGTAAGCGCAGCAGTTAGCCACGTTAACGGCGATGCTGCGCGACCTGTTCCGCTGGGAGCAGTCGCGTGCTCACAAGGATGCCGAGAGTGATCGCGTTCGAACGCATTTGATGGGTTGTTCAAGGCGTTTTTTTCTGAATCCTTGTCAGTCGGGTACCACTGGCGCGGTCATGCCACGCCAGCCGCTCCCGATCCAGCAGCGCCCACCAGAACCCCAGCCCGCCCAGCAGCAATGACACGGTGCCGACCAGGTAGCGGCGCCACAGTGCGCCCCAGCGTGGCGTGCTGCCGTCGGTTGTCTGCACGCGCAGCCGCCACGGGCGCATGCCCAGGGTCTGGCCGCCGCGGCGCCAACTCAGCGTCGCGTAGAGTCCGGCCACGATCCAGCAGCACAGCCACAGCAGCCACTGCAGTGGACTGAACGGTGCGATGTTCTCGCGTGGCGCATGGCCGTCGAGGGTGTAGAAGAGGGTGAACAGCGCCGCGACGACGAACCACAGCGCCAGCACTGGCAACGCATCGTAGAACAGCGCAAGCAGCCGCCACAGCAGCAGCGCGCGCGCGCGGTGGTTGGACTCGGGAAGCGGGGCGTTCATCGCGACAGCTTAGAGTGTGTCGTGCGCTTTGCGTTGGGTTGCCTTGTGTCGATCTGGTGGCGATCCGGACTTGGATTGCGTCGATGGCACATCAGGTACCCAGGACGTTAGGCTTTTCCNTCCGGGCTCCGGGCTCCGGGCTCCGGGTCGTGCGTTTCCCGTATCCTTCCTCGCCATGCCCGTCCTGCATTCTCCTGCCGAACGTCGCCAGCAGGCGCAACGCCTCGCGCCGTTGCGTGATGCCGATGCTGCCGCGATCCAGCAATTCCTGGAGACCGCCTGGGCCGAGCAAGGTCTGGCGCGGCAGAGCCTGGATAGCTATCGGCGCGACCTGGAAGGCTTTGCGCGCTGGCGCGATGGTATTGGGGATGGTCTGGTCGGTGCCGACCGTCAGGCGCTATTCAATTATCTGGCCTGGCGTACCGAACTGGGCTACTCGCAACGCAGCAACGCGCGCTGGCTGTCGTCGTTGCGGGCGTTTTTCGCTTTGCGTCTGCGTCGCGGCGAGCGCAGCGATGACCCGACTGCATTGCTGGAGCCGCCGCGGCTGCCGCGTTCATTGCCTAAGGCGCTTGCCGAAAGCCAGATCGATGCGTTGCTGGCGGCACCCGACACAACCACGCCGCTGGGGCTACGCGACCGCGCCATGCTGGAGTTGATGTATGCGGCCGGACTGCGCGTCAGCGAACTGGTGCAGTTGCCCGCCAATGCGGTGAATCTGCGTCAAGGCGTGCTGCGTGTCACCGGCAAGGGGAGTAAGGAGCGGCTGGTTCCCTTGGGCGAGGAGTCCCAGCATTGGCTGCAGCGCTATCTGGACACGGCACGGTCGGCCCTGGCCGCCGGCCAGGCGGTGCCGGCCAGCGACGGCACGGTGCCGTTATTCATCGATGCGGCGCGACGCCCGGTCAGCCGGCAGCAATTCTGGGTGCTGATCAAACGCTACGCGACGTTGGCCGGGATCGACCCGGTGCGGATCAGTCCGCATGGCCTGCGTCACAGTTTCGCCACCCACCTGCTCAATCGTGGCGCCGATCTGCGTGCGCTGCAGATGTTGCTCGGGCACAGTTCGTTGTCCACCACACAGATTTATACGCTGGTGGCGCGCGAACACCTGCAAGTCTTGCATCGCAAACATCATCCGCGCGGTTGAGTGTTATCGGTCAGAGGGCGATCCCGCTTGTGTCTATGCAAAATCGTGCGTGATGGGTGGTGTGCGACAATCGGCGCGATCTGCAGCCCTCAGGATAGTTCATGCTCCGTTTTGCCCTCTGTGCGCTGCTCAGCGCCGTGTCCCTTTCCGCCTGCGCCGAGTCCACCGTGCCTGCCGATGCGTCGGCCAAGGTCGCCCCTGCCAGTGGCAATGCGGTTGATCAGCGCGTGCGCGCCGCGTTGATGGAACTGGACCCCAGCTTCAAGCCGGACTACATCGGCGCGGCGCCGTTCCCCGGTTTTCGCGAAGTGGTGGTCAGCGGGCATTTGCTGTATCTGTCCGACGATGGTCGTTATCTGTTTCAGGCCCAGCCCCTGGATATTCAGGAGAAGCAGCTCGCGTCCAGCGAGGGCCTGCTGAATTACCGTCGCAAACTGCTGGAATCGGCGCCGCGCGCCGACCGCATCGTGTTTGCTCCGGCCAATCCGAAGTACACGATCAGCGTCTTCACCGACATTGAGTGCGGCTATTGCCGCAAGCTGCACAGCGAGATCGGCGAGCTCAACAAGCAGGGGATCGCGGTGGAATACCTGGCCTTCCCGCGCATGGGTCTGGGCAGCCAGGATTACAAGGACATGGTGGCGGTGTGGTGCGCGGCGGACAAGAAGAAAGCGCTGACCGAGGCCAAGGCCAACGGCAAGGTGCCGAACGGCTCCGACAACTGCAAGAACCCAGTGACCATGCAATACAACCTGGGCCAGCGTCTGGGGGTCAACGGCACCCCGGCGATCTTCGCCCCGGATGGTACGCAGGTGGGCGGCTACTTGCCGCCAGCGAAACTGCGCCAGGCACTGGACATGCGCGCGGCGGAAGCGGCCAAGGCCGGCGCACGCCGCTAAAGGGCGCAGGCCAGGGGCGCAGGAGCGCCGGCATAGGCCGTGTTGACCGGTGCTGTCAGGCCGCGACCTGCTGCGTTTGGATTCCGGATCGACCCCGCCATGGCGGGGTCGATGCGTTTGCAATGCCGAGTTGCGTCCCGAGTCCCGTCCGTCCCGGCTACAATAGCCAGCCCGTTTCCTCACACGGTTCACCGGACATGATCGTCCTTGAGGGCGCCTCAGCCCTTTCGCCGTTCCGTCGCGCTCGGCTCGAAACCCGTCTGCAATCCATCGTTCCCGGCGTGCGCATCACCGGCGCCTGGCATGTCTATTTTCTCGATTGCGACAGCGACGCTCAGGTCGATCTGAGCGCGGCGTGCCGCATCTTGCAGGCCCAGGAGTCGCCGGTTGCGGCCGAGCCGGGAGCCTGTTCGCGCTATGTGGTCCCGCGCTTGGGAACGCGTTCGCCGTGGTCGAGCAAAGCCACCGAACTGGTGCGCGGTGCTGGCCTGGCGATCCGGCGGGTGGAGCGAGGGACTCGGCTGGACCTGGCGGGTTGGCCTGCGACGCCAACGCAGCAGGCGGCGCTGGCCAAGCTGTTGCACGATCCGATGACCCAATCGTTGCTGGAGGGCGCGGCGCAAGCGCAGGCGTTGTTCCAGGCACCGGCGCGTGGGGAGGTCGAGCGCATCGCGCTGGCACAGTTGGAGGCGGCCAACGTGCGCTTGGGCCTGGCCCTGGCCCAGGACGAGATCGACTACCTGCGTCAGCGCTTCGGCGAGCTTGGTCGCGATCCGGCCGATGTGGAATTGATGATGTTCGCGCAGGCCAATTCCGAGCATTGTCGGCACAAGATCTTCAATGCCACCTGGACCATCGACGGCAAGGAGCAGGAGCACTCGCTGTTCCGGATGATCAAGCACACCCACCAACAGACCCCGCAGCATACGCTCAGCGCGTACAGCGATAATGCGGCCGTGGTGGAAGGGCATCCGGCCGCGCGCTATCGCCCGGACCCGAGCAGTGGCGAGTACCGCAGCGAAGCAGTGACGCCCTCGGCGTTCTGCATCAAGGTCGAGACTCACAACCATCCGACTGCGATCGCGCCCTTCCCGGGCGCGTCCACTGGTGCCGGTGGCGAAATCCGCGACGAGGGGGCCACCGGCCGTGGCGGTAAACCCAAGGCGGGCCTGACGGGTTTCAGCGTCTCGCATTTGCGTATTCCCACCTTGCCGCAGCCATGGGAACGCGCGCGTCCACTGAACCCACGCATGGCGCCGGCGTTGGAGATCATGCTGGAAGCCCCTCTGGGCGGCGCGGCGTTCAACAACGAATTCGGTCGGCCCAACCTGCTCGGCTATTTCCGTAGCTTCGAGCTACCCGAGGCGCAGGATCTGACCCGCGCCTACGACAAGCCGATCATGCTGGCCGGCGGCTTGGGCGCGATCGACCGGATCCAGGTGCAGAAGATTGCGCTGCAACCGGGCGATGCGGTGATCGTGCTCGGCGGCCCGGCGATGCTGATCGGTCTGGGCGGCGGCGCGGCCAGTTCGGTGGCCTCCGGCGACAGCGCCGAGGAGCTGGATTTCGCCAGCGTGCAACGCGACAACCCGGAGATGGAGCGGCGCGTGCAGGAGGTGATCGACCGCTGCGTGGCGTTGGCGGCGGACAACCCGATCCGCTGGTTCCACGACGTCGGTGCCGGTGGCCTGTCCAACGCCATTCCCGAATTGCTGCACGACTCGGGCGTGGGCGGCATCATCGATCTGGGGCGTGTGCCTAGCGATGACCCGTCGCTTTCGCCGATGCAGTTGTGGTGCAACGAATCGCAGGAACGCTATGTGCTCGGTGTGCCGCAGGCGCGCCTGGCCGAGTTCGCCGCGATCTGCGAGCGCGAGCGGTGTCCGTTCGCCGCGGTTGGTGTGGCGACGGCGGAGCAGCGACTGGTGGTGGGCTACGGCACGCTCGACCCTGCGGCCGATGCCGCCGGGATGCGCGACTTGCCCATCGATCTGCCCATGGACGTGCTTTTCGGCAAGCCACCGAAGATGCATCGCGCTACCCATCAGCCGCCGCCGCCGTGCTGGCCGTCACTCGATCCCAGTGCCCTGGATTTGCACGAGGCCGGCTTGCGCGTGTTGGCGCATCCGGCGGTGGCGGCGAAGAGCTTTCTGGTCACCATCGGCGACCGCAGTGTCGGTGGTCTTACCGCACGCGAGCAGATGATCGGGCCATGGCAACTGCCGCTGGCCGATTGCGCGATCACCCTGGCCGGCTTCGACACCCATGCCGGCGAAGCGATGGCGATTGGCGAGCGTACCCCGCTGGCGCTGCTCGACGCGGCGGCCGCCGCGCGCATGGCCGTCGGCGAGGCGATGACCAACTTGTGCGCGGCACCGGTACAGGCGTTGGATCAGATCAAACTCTCGGCGAACTGGATGGCGGCGGCCAACCACGATGGCGAGGACGCACGCTTGTACGCCGCAGTCCAAGCGGTGGGGATGGAGCTTTGCCCGCAGTTGGACCTGAGCATCCCGGTGGGCAAGGATTCGCTGTCGATGCAGGCGCAATGGCAGGCCGGTGCGCCTCACGACGCTGATGCGTCCAATGCCGGCGCAACGCATAAAAGCGTCGCGCCCGTCTCGCTGATCGTTTCCGCCTTTGCTCCCGTCGCCGATGCGCGTGCGCAGTTGACGCCGTTGCTGGCACGCGAGGTCGAGAGCGAGCTGTGGTTGATCGGGTTGGGTGGCGGCAAACAGCGTCTGGGTGGATCGGTCTTGACGCAGGTGTACGCCGAGGGCGAACTGCCTGCGTTTGGTGGGGCAGTCCCCGATCTGGATGATCCGCAGCGCTTACGCGCGTTCTTCCACCTCATTCGCGATGCGCGCGAAGCCGGCATGCTGCTCGCCTATCACGACCGCAGCGACGGCGGCGCGTTCGCTGCCCTGTGCGAAATGGCGTTTGCCTCGCGTCAGGGCCTGGACATCACCCTCGATGCCTGGGGCGAGGACCCGTTCCGCAGCCTGTTCAACGAGGAGCTTGGTGCCGTGGTGCAGGTTGCCGACGAGGACCGTGCCGCGTTCGCCGATCTGGTCGAGCGCCATGCGCTGACCGAATGTGCGCAGCGCATCGCCCGTCCCAGCACCGCCGCCGCCGTGCGCGTGAGTCTGGCCGGCAAGATACTGGTGGAGTGGCGCTGGGAGGCGTTGTTCGATGCCTGGTGGTCTGTCAGCCATGCCATGCAGAAGTTGCGCGACAACCCTGACAGTGCCGATGAAGAACGCGCGTTGGCGCGCGATTTCGCTGCGCCCGGGTTGCAACCGAAATTGACGTTCGACCCGTCCGAGGATGTGGCCGCGTCGTACAGCAAGGGGCACGCGCCGTCGGTCCTCAGTGGCCAGGGGCCGAAGGTGGCGATCCTGCGCGAGCAGGGCGTCAACGGCCAGATCGAAATGGCGCATGCCTTCGAACGTGCGGGTTTCCGTGCGTTCGATGTGCACATGAGCGATCTCATCGCCGGCCGGGTGGACTTGGCCGATTTCGCCGGTCTGGCTGCCTGTGGTGGCTTCAGTTACGGCGACGTCCTCGGCGCGGGGCGCGGTTGGGCGACCTCGATTCTGGAGCGGCCGGCGCTGCGCGATGCGTTCGCCGCGTTTTTCGCGCGCAGCGACAGCTTTGCGCTGGGCGTGTGCAATGGCTGCCAGATGCTCAGTCAGCTCAAGGAGATCATCCCCGGCGCAACGCATTGGCCGCGGTTTTTGCGTAACCGTAGCGAGCAGTTCGAAGCGCGCACCAGCTTGCTGGAAGTGGTCGAATCGCCATCGATTTTCCTGCGTGGTATGGCGGGTTCGCGGATTCCGGTGGCGGTGGCGCATGGCGAAGGCCGTGCCGAATTCGCCAGCGCCGTCGATCAGGCAGCCGCGCGCGTGGCACTGCGTTTCGTCGACGGCAATGGTGCGGTTGCTACGCGTTACCCGTTGAATCCGAACGGTTCGCCCGACGGCATCACCGGCCTGACCAGCGACGATGGCCGGGTGACGATCCTGATGCCGCATCCCGAGCGCACGCCGCGCTCGCTCAATCTGAGTTGGCACCCCGCCGATTGGCCGGATGCTTCGCCGTGGCTGCCGATGTTCCGCAACGCGCGGGTGTGGGTGGCTTAAGCTGACCCGCCGGACGTGTCCGCTGCCATGCGGATGCGTTCGCCTGCTCCGGGGCGATTCCGCCTTGCTTGCGTGACCGGGGGAGTGGCATCGCGCGGATACCGTGTTGTTGTCTGTCGTGCGTTGCACGACGGCGCGTGTCCATGCGCTTGCGTGCGGGGTGTCCGCGTGCGCTTGCTCCAGTGCGTGTCGGGGTTGAGACGGCACGGCTCGCGCTGCGCTCTTGCCTGTGTCGGTCAGGGGCTGTGCCGTGGGGGAGATTGCGCAATCGGCGCCGGCAGCGATTGCTGGGGCGCGCCAGCGGATTGCATCGCACACAGATTGTGTTGATGCGTCAAGGCATTGACTTCAAAGCGAAATCGCGCCTATGCCGACATCGCGGGCTGCCAAGCGCGTGTCGATAAATTGGCGGAAGTGGCTTGTTTTTATTGAATTTCACTGAGGGATCACGCTCCCTCTCTTGTGATTGTGGTTTATATCACAAAAATTACTTTTAAATGTCAGAAACTTGACTTGTTCCGCGCTCGCGGTTAACACTCTAGTCAGTTCCGCATTCTGCTTCTGTTCAGGATTCCACTCAATGCAGTGACGGGCGCGAGTCTCTCGTGTCCTGCATCCAGGGAGCATGCGGCGCTAAAAACCGACGGGGGGTCGGCCGGTCGGAACGACGGGCGGAGGTGGCTTTTCGAGAAAAAACCAGCCGAATTTAGGAGCAGCCGTCGATGAATCGGATTTACCGTAAGGTCTGGAACAAAGCATTGGGGATGTGGGTCGTGGCGTCGGAACTGGCCAGTGGCCACGCGGGCGCGGCACGGGTCTGCGACGGGCGTGGTGGACACGTTCAGGGTCTAGTCCTGTCGGCGGCGATCGCCATGGCGTTGGGTGGCGCTGCATCGGTGCTCCCCGTCGCCGCACAGGCGCAGTCGCTGCAAACCGCCAGCGCTGCCAGCGCGCAGGGAAGTGGCAGCGTGGCGCTGAGCGCCGCTGCGCCGATCCAGCGCAAAGAAAGCGTTTCTGTCGCCAGCGCCGGCAACCAGCCCCAGAGCGCCCACGTTGCCGCAGCGAACGATGCGGCCATCGATGCGGTCAAGCACGCGAAGATCAAGCGCAAGACGGTGAGGCAGATCGCCGAAACCACCGCCAAGTACTTCCAGTCCAGTGGCAGTGCTGACAGCAATGTCGGCGCCTATGTCGAAGGCGCCAATGCGGTCGCCATCGGCGAAGCCGCCAATGCCATCGGCGACGGCAGCAGTGCGTTGGGAGCCGGTGCCACGACGTTGGGGAATAACGCGACCGCCGTCGGCAGCAATACCAGTGCCATCGGTGTGTCGACCACGGCCATTGGCGGCATTGCCACGGTGTACGAATACGACGATCAAGGCGTCATCATCGGCAGTCATCAGCAAGCCACTGAGGCCATGGGGTTTGCATCCACCGCTGTCGGTGGCGGTGCGCAGGCGTTGGATCCGCTGTCCACTGCGGTCGGCACCGGCACTTCGGCCAGTGGCGTGCAGAGCACAGCATTGGGCTATCACGCGCAAACCTCTCAAGATGGTTCCACTGCGGTCGGTGGCTTGTCCCAGGTAACTGGCTATGTGGGGACGGCAATGGGGTACGGCACACGTGCTTTGGGCGATTACGCCACTGCGGTGGGCTTCGGCGCGCGCGCGACGGCGACCAGTACCGTGGCGATGGGGATGAATGCCTTGGCCAGTGGCACCGATAGCGTGGCGTTGGGTGGGGTGAGCACTGCTGCGGCCAGTGCCGGTAACAGTGTGTCGATCGCGGCCGCGACTGGTGTCGGTGGAGTGGCGCTGGGTGCTGGCGCGGAGAGTCAGGCCAACTATGCAATTGCAATGGGTTACAACGCCAATGTGTTTCCCAACCTGCCGGGCAACGTCGATGCGATCGCGATCGGCCACAGTGCCGGATCGTTCGCGCCTGGCGCCGTGGCGCTGGGCGCTTATGCGCTTGTCAGTGGCGATGGCGCGATTGCGCTAGGCGATCATTCCACTGCTTGGAACGACAACAGCGTCGCGCTCGGCGTGCGCGCGGTGACCTCGACGTACCACGTCAACGGCACTGCGCTTGGTGCCGATTCCCAGGCCAATGGCGTGGATTCCACCGCGATTGGCTATGGTGCGCGGGTCAGTACATGGCTCGACGATGCGCGCAATCATGCGCCCAGCAGTGCGGTCGCGCTGGGTGCGTATTCTTACGCCAGCCGCGACAAAAGCGTGTCGGTCGGCGATGTCGCTAACGGCCTGACCCGACAGATCACCAGCGTGGCTGCCGGCACCGAGGCGACCGATGCGGTGAACTTGAATCAACTCGACGCGGTCCGCCAAGTCGCCGATGGCACGGCGCGTCTATTCGCCGGTGAGGGTGATGGCACTGCGTTGGTGCAGGGCGTGCAAGCGACCGCCGCCGGCGCCGATGCGTTTGCCGACGGCGACTATGCCACCGCGATGGGGTCCAGCAGCTCCGCCATTGGCATTGGCGCCTCTGCGTTGGGCAGTGGTGCCGTCGCCAATGGTGCCAACGCCAGTGCGGTGGGCACCGACGCCACCGCCGTCGGCACTTCTGCCACGGCGATTGGCAGCATCGCCACGGTGTACCAATACGACGATCAAGGCAACATCATCGGCAGTCATCAGCAAACCACTCAGGCCGTCGGGACCGCATCCACTGCTGTTGGTAGCGGTGCGCAGGCGCTGAATCCGCTGTCGACCGCCGTCGGCACCGGTACCTCCGCGAGCGGTCTGCAGAGTACTGCGGTGGGCTATCAGGCGCAGATCTCCAAAGACGGCGGCACTGCGATCGGTGGTCGCTCGCAAGTGACGGGCTATCTGGGGACGGCCATGGGGTACGGCACGCTTGCTGCGGGCGACTACGCCGCTGCGGTGGGCAACGGTGCGCGGGCGACGGCGACCAGCACCGTGGCAATGGGCTTGAATGCGCTGGCCAGTGGGACCGATAGCGTGGCGGTGGGGGGGACGAGTACCGCTGCGGCCAGTGCTGGCAACAGCGTGTCGATTGCCGCCGCGACTGGCGTTGGGGGTGTCGCGCTAGGTGCCGGTGCAGAGAGTCTGGCCAACTACGCGATTGCGCTGGGCTACAACGCCCATGTGTTTGCCAACCGACCTGGCAATATCGACGCGGTGGCGATTGGTCACAGCGCCGCATCGTTCGCGCCTCACAGCGTGGCGCTGGGCGGCTACTCACTTGCCAGTGGTAATGGCAGCATGGCGCTGGGCGATAATGCCACTGCCTGGAATGACAACAGCATCGCGCTCGGCGCGCGTGCGGTGACCTCCTCGTTCCTTACCAACGGGACGGCGATTGGTACGGATGCCGGCGCTTATGGCATCGATGCCACTGCCATTGGTGACGGCGCGCAGGTCGGCACGTGGCTCGACGATGCGCGCAATCGCGCGCCTAAAAATGCGGTTGCTCTGGGAGCGCATTCTTATGCCACCCGCGATAACAGCGTGTCCATTGGCGATGTCGGTAAGGGCCTGACGCGGCAGATCACCAGTGTGGCCGCTGGCACCGATGCGAACGATGCGGTGAATGTGGCGCAGTTGAATGTGGTCAAACAAGCCGCTGCCGCGACCGCGCAGCAGTTCAAGAGCACTAGCGGCAGCGATCCGACGACTGCTGTCGGTAGCGTGGTAACGGGCAATAAGGCGATCGCTGCCGGTGAGGCGGCCAATGCGCGTGGCGATGGGGCGTCGGCGTTGGGCGGCGGCGCGCTTGCCAGCGCACGTTACGCAACCGCATCCGGCTACAACGCCACCGCTGCCGGGGAGTCCAGCACCGCACTTGGCGGTGCGCTGTACCACACCGATGCGTCCGGTAATCAGGTGCTCGATGGTGTCACCACCGCCAGCGCCGCCGGTGCGACTGCGTTGGGTGCCGCGGCGACCGCCAGTGGCGTGCGCAGTTCGGCCATCGGCGTCGCTAGCCAGGCGACGGGGCTCGGTGCCACCGCATTCGGTGCTGCCAGTTCCGCGACGGGTGCAAGCAGTGCCGCCATCGGTCTGCAAGCCAATGCGATCGGCGAAAACGCGCTGGCGATGGGATACAACAGCGTTGTTCGTAAAAATAGTCGTGATGGTGTGGCGCTCGGCGCAAATACTGCTGTATCGGCAGACAGTGCAGTCGCACTCGGCGCAGGTTCGCGTGTGTACCAGGCCGACACCGTATCGCTGGGCAGTGGCGATGGCCGTGGCGGCCCCACCACGCGTCGTATCGTCAATTTGACCGCCGGCAATATCGCGCTGGGTAGTACCGAGGCGGTCAATGGCAGCCAGATGTACCAGTCGCTGAGCAGCATGGCAGCGTTCCTTGGCGGCGGTGCCGGCCTCGGTGCGCAGGGGCTGTTCGTCGCGCCGACCTACGTGATCCAGGGGGCGGTCTACCACAATGTCGGCGATGCGCTGACGGCATTGGATAGCAAGGTCAGCGATCTGGCTGGCGGCAGTACTGGTACTGCCAGTGCCGTGCGCAGTGTCCGGGTGTCTGCTGCGGGCCCGGTCGCTGCGTCGCAGGCGGCCGTGGGGGCTTCGGCCGTCATGGCAGTTCGGACAGCGGCGCTCGCCGCGACGCCAGTCTCCGCTAGCGCGCATACCGAACAGTTGGGCGAGGCGGTGGCGGTCGATACGACCGGGACGGCAATCGGCGGTAACGCGTATGCGCGCGGCCCCGGCGACACCGCGATTGGCAGCAACGCGACGGTCAATGCGGATGGCAGTACCGCAGTCGGTGCTAGCAGTCAGATCGCGGCGGTGGCGACCAATGCGGTGGCAATGGGGGCCGGTACAAGCGTGACCGCCGCCTCGGGGACTGCGCTGGGTCAGGGTGCCACGGTCAGTGCGCAGGGCGCGGTAGCGCTAGGGCAGGGCTCGATTGCCGACCGCGCGCAGACGGTATCGGTGGGCAGCGCTGGTAACGAGCGTCAACTCGTCAATGTCGCTGCGGGCACTCAGGCCACCGATGCGGTCAACAAGGCTCAGCTCGATAACGGCATGGCCAGCGCCAAGTCGTATACCGATGCGCGTTTCGGCACGATGGCCGATAGCTTTGACATGTTGCGTGGCGACGTCGATGCGCGTCTGCGCGATCAGGATCGTCGTATCGATCGTCAGGGCGCGATGAGCGCGGCCATGCTCAACATGGCCACCAGTGCAGCCGGTATCCGCACCCAAAACCGTGTCGGCGCTGGCGTGGGTTTCCAGAACGGTCAATCTGCGTTGTCGGTGGGATACCAACGCGCGTTCAGTGATCGCGCCACGATGACCATCGGTGGTGCGTTCAGTCGCAACGATAGTTCCGTCGGAATTGGTGCAGGTTTCGGTTGGTGATCCAGCGCGGACGGTGGCATGGCCGCCGTCCGCGACGCAGTGGCTCGAAAGTACAGACCACGGAACCTTGGCTGGGCCGGCCAACGGATTCGCAACAAGGCAGTGTCACGGCCGCAATTTGTCGCCTGATCTACGCAACTTTGAAGAGGATTCTATTGTGATCGACAAGCAACATCTTCGTATGAATCTCATCGCTGTGGCGATGCTGACAATGTCGCTGACGGCTTCGGCTGCGTTGGCGGCCTCTGCCGTATCGACGTTGCCGGTCAAGCAGCCGAGCAAGCCTGCGCCTGCCGATGCGTTGACCTCCAACCGCATTCTGGTGCGCTACAAGGCCGGTACTGCCGCCGTCTTTGATCGGTCTTCCAAGCTGTCGGCGGTGCAGGCAGCGGTGACGCGGGCCAGTCTCGGTGGCCGCAATGGCATCGCAAGCATGGCCGCTTCGAGCGTGCATGCAGAGTACGTGCGCACACTGGGTGTCGGTGCCGATTTGATTCGCCTGTCTGGCAGATTGAGCAAGTCCGATGTGGAGAAGGTGGTTGCGGAAATCGCCGCCGACCCGTCGGTGCAATACGCCGAAGTCGATGCCATGTTCCAGATCGTGGATATGCCCCGCACGCAGGCGCAGACGCAGTTCGTGCCCAACGATCCGCTGTATGCTCAAAATCAGTGGGACTTGAACGACCCGACCGGCGGCATCAATGCGCCTGCCGCCTGGACGCTGTCCAAAGGCGATGGCGTGGTGGTCGCGGTGCTGGATACCGGCATTCTGCCGAACCACCCCGACGTGGCGGTGAACCTGCTGCCGGGCTACGACTTCATCACCGATGCGTCGGTTTCGCGGCGTCCGACCGACGCACGCGTCCCCGGTGCGTTGGATTACGGCGACTGGATCGAAAACGACAACGATTGCTATCTCGGCTCCTCGGCCCAGGCCAGCTCTTGGCACGGCAGCCACGTCGCCGGCACCATCGCCGAGGCCACCAATAATGGCATCGGCCTGGCGGGCATCGCACCGAACGCCACCGTGCTGCCTGTGCGGGTAGTGGGCAGGTGCGGTGGGCACCTGTCCGATATCTCCGACGCCATCACCTGGGCCTCGGGCGGCACCGTTGATGGTGTACCTGCCAATGCCAATCCGGCCGAAGTCATCAACATGAGCCTGGGGGCCAATATCGCTTGCGATCAAGTTACCCAGGCTGCGATTAACGGCGCGGTGGCGCGCGGCACCGCGGTGGTGGTGGCGGCAGGCAACAGCGGGGCGGATGCTGGCAATGCCAATCCTGCGGGTTGCGCCAATGTGATTGCGGTCGGCGCCACTCGACTCAACGGCGGTATAACCTTCTACAGCAACTACGGTGTGGCCGTGGATCTCTCCGCTCCAGGCGGTGAAGGCCCCGAAGATGGCAAGCCGGGCGGCTACATCTGGCAGAACGGCTATACCGGCAAGACCACGCCAACCTCCGGTGACTACACCTACGTGGGTATGGCTGGCACCTCGATGGCCTCACCGCACGTGGCTGCGACCGCAGCGTTGGTGCAGAGCGCAGTGATCGCTGCCGGCAGGGCGCCGTTGAGTCCTGCCGACCTGGAGAAATTGCTCAAGCAGACCGCACGTCCGTTTCCGCAATCTATTCCGTCCAGCACTCCGATCGGCACCGGGATTGTCGATGCCAAGGCGGCATTGGACAAAGCGTTGCAAAAACCCTGCGATCCAGCGACTCAGAAATGCACGCCCTCGGCGATTGCACTGGTTCGGAATGTGCCGCTCACCGGCTTGGCCGGCGCGGGTGGGAACGAGGTGCTGTACAGCTTCGATGCGCAGGCTGGCTCGGTACTGAGCTTCATCACCTATGGCGGTAGCGGTAATCTCTCGTTGTACGTGAGCCTCGGCAGGGAGCCGAGTCCCAGCAACGCCGACGCGAAATCGACCCGTCCCGGCAACAACGAGACCGTGCGTTTCACCGCGCCGAAGGCGGGCACCTACTACGTCAAGTTGGTTGGAGAAACCAATTACAACGGGGTCAGCTTGATCGCCCGTCAATAAATCCATCCGCCGCACGCGGCGTCGGTGTTCCAGGGAAACCCGGTTTTGGCCGGGTTTCCTGCGTTTACGGCCCGTGCCGTGGGGATCTGGAGCCTGGTGCGTCTAGGTGCAAGCAAGCATGATCTACGCTTGGCGTGTCGAAGCGATGACGTTCGCTGCGCCGATCTAGCCCTGCGCATTTGGCAGTAGACAGAGGCGGTCATTGGTACGTAGTTCGGCGTTGGCTCATGCTGAACTGCTAAAGTGGACTGTCATCTGGGAGAGATTGCGTGAACGCGCTCGTGAAGGACATTGCTGTCGACGGCGATACGCCCGAAGCCCGCATCATTGCGGCCTTGCTGGCCAAAGGCCGGCTCAAGGAAGGCGACTTGGCACGTGCGCGCCAGTTGCAGCGCGAAGCCGGCGGCGACCTGCTGTCGCTGTTGGCACGTCTGGGCCTGGTGTCCGAACGCGATCATGCCGAGGTCAGTGCTGAGGTGTTGGGCCTGCCGTTGCTCGATGCCAAGCAACTGCCGGTCACCGCGCCGGAGACCCAATCCGAGGCGCAACTGTTGTCGCTGCGCTTCCTCAAACAGTTCCACGTTTGTCCGCTGGGCGAGCGCGATGGTGCGCTGGAGTTGTGGATGGCCGATCCGCACGCGGCCTACGCCGCCGACGCGGTGGGCCTGGCCACTGGGATGCGGGTATTGCCGCGGGTGGGGCTGCGTTCGGAGATCGACGATCTGATCGAACGCTGGTTCGGTCAGGGCCGCAGCGCCATGGGCGCGATCGTGGAGACTGCCGACGGCGACAGCGTCGTCACCGATGACATCGAGCACTTGCGCGATCTGGCTTCCGAAGCGCCGGTGATCCGGCTGGTGAACCTGGTGATTCAGCGCGCGGTGGAGTTGCGCGCTTCGGACATCCACATCGAGCCGTTCGAGAGCCGGTTGAAGGTGCGTTACCGTGTGGATGGCGTGCTGATCGACGGCGAAAGCCCGCCGGCCAATCTGACTGCGGCGGTGATCAGCCGGGTCAAGATCATGGCCAAGCTCAACATCGCCGAACGCCGTTTGCCGCAGGATGGCCGCATCATGCTGCGCGTGCAGGGCAAGGAACTGGACCTGCGCGTAAGCACCGTACCGACCGCACACGGCGAAAGCGTGGTGATGCGTCTGCTTGATCGCGAGACGGTGGTGTTCGACTTCCACCGGCTCGGTTTCACCGATGCCTTCCTGCCGCAGTTCCGCAAAGTGCTGGAGCAGCCACACGGCATCCTGTTGGTCACCGGCCCGACCGGCTCGGGCAAGACCACCACGTTGTACACCGCGTTGAGCCAGCTCAACACCGCCGACGTCAAGATCATCACCGTCGAAGATCCGGTCGAGTACCAGATCGAGGGCATCAACCAGATCCAGGCCAAGCCGCAGATCGGGCTGGATTTTTCGCACGCTCTGCGCAGCATCGTGCGGCAAGATCCGGACATCATCATGATCGGCGAAATGCGCGACCTGGAGACCGCGCGCATCGCCATCCAGTCCGCGCTCACGGGCCATTTGGTGCTGTCCACGCTGCACACCAACAACGCCGCCGGTGGTATCACCCGCTTGCTGGACATGGGGGTGGAGGATTACCTGCTCACTTCCACGATCAATGGCATCCTCGCCCAGCGTCTGGTGCGGCGTCTGGAGCCGACCCATGCCGAACGCTATGCGGCCTCGCAGGAGGAGATCGAGCGATTCGAACTGCGCCGTTTGCAGCCGGAAGGCGAGATCTTCCTGTACCGCCCACGCCCCTCGGCGATTGCGCCGACCGGTTACGTCGGGCGGACCACGATCATGGAGTTCCTGGTGATGAACGATGCGCTGCGTCGTGCGGTGATGCGCCACGCCGGCATGGGCGAGATCGAGCAACTGGCGCGCGAGGCCGGTATGCGCACCATGTACGAGGACGGGCTGGCCAAGGCCCTCAGCGGTCAGACCACGATCGAGGAAGTGTTGCGCGTGACGGAGGAATCCTGATGCGCGCGCTGCGTCGGGTCAGTGCCCAAACGCGTGCGCCCGGCGCGTTCCGGTTCCGGTCGTGCCAGCGTGCGGCGATGGTTCATGGTGGCCTGTCCGCGTCCGCAGTCGCGACGACTGAGTTTGGTTCCTGATGCCTCTGTACCGCTATAAGGCCCTCGACTCCCACGGCGAGATCCTGGAAGGGCAGATGGACGCCGCCAGCGAAGCGGAGGTGGCACTGCGTCTGCAGGAGCAGGGGCATATGCCGATACAGGCCAAGCTTGCCAGCGAAGGCGGCGGCACTTCGCTGCGCGGCCTATTTTGCACCAAGCCGTTCGACGGCGCTGCACTTGTGCAGTTCACCCAGCAATTAGCGACCCTGCTGGGTGCCGGCCAGCCGTTGGACCGCGCATTGTCGATCCTGCTGGAATTGCCCGAGGACGAACGTTCCAGGCGCATCGTCGGCGACATCCGCGACGCCGTGCGTGGCGGCGCGCCGCTGTCCACCGCGCTGGAACGGCAACATGGCCTGTTCTCGCGCCTGTACATCAACATGGTGCGAGCGGGCGAGGCAGGCGGCAGTTTGCACGATACCCTGCAACGTCTGGCCGAATACCTGGAGCGCAGCCGCGAATTGCGCGGTCGGGTGATCAATGCGCTGATCTACCCGGCGATTCTGGTCAGCGTGGTCGGCTGCGCCCTGTTGTTCCTGCTTGGTTATGTGGTGCCGCAGTTCGCGCAGATGTACGAAAGCCTGGACGTGGCCTTGCCATGGTTCACCCAGGCGGTGCTGACGGTGGGCCTGTTCGTGCGCGATTGGTGGATCGTGCTGTTGGTGGTGCCCGCGCTGACCGTGTTGGTCGTTGATCGCAAACGTCGCGATCCGGCGTTCCGTGCCAGCTTCGATGCCTGGTTACTCGGGCAACGTTTCGTCGGTACGCTGATCGCACGCCTGGAAACGGCGCGCCTGACCCGGACCCTGGGGACTTTGCTGCGCAATGGCGTGCCGCTGCTGGCGGCATTGGGCATCTCGCGCAACGTGCTATCGAACTTGGCGTTGATTGCCGACGTCAGCACTGCGGCCGATGACGTCAAGAACGGGCACGGCTTGTCGGCGTCGTTGTCCAAGGGCAAGCGCTTCCCGCGGCTGGCGTTGCAGATGATTCAGGTGGGTGAGGAGTCCGGTGCCCTCGACATCATGTTGCTGAAGACCGCCGATACCTTCGAGCAGGAGACCGCGCAGGCGATTGATCGCCTGCTCGCGGCCATGGTCCCGGCGATCACCCTGGTGTTGGCCTCGGTGGTCGGTTTGGTGATCATTTCCGTTCTCGTGCCGCTGTACGACCTGACCAATGCAATCGGGTGATGCCTCACCCGATTGCCACGACCGATATGACATTCTCCGCGCTAGTCAGGTTTGCTGCGGCATCGTGATCGCGGAGTGTGACGCTGGCCTATTTCCTAGGGGAACCTTCGGCAGCCGTCTCTGTCACACTTCACGCGGGAGTTTGCATTCAGATTTCCGCGTTTTGTGCGCAGACGGCCGCAGTGTCGTGCGCTCCCCGCTGGCCGCATCCGTGAAGCGCAATCGCGCGATTCGTGCACGGTCGCTGTCATTTTCAACGAGTTTGGCTACATAGGTTTTCCACCGCAAGGACCCGAGGCAATGCGAAATCTCCGCTCCATCACCCGTTCCCCCTCCGCCGCGCGACAGTCCGGTATGAGTCTGCTGGAAATCATCATCGTCATTGTGCTGATCGGCGCGGTGCTGACCCTGGTGGGCAGCCGCGTCCTGGGTGGTGCTGATCGCGGCAAGGCCAATCTGGCCAAGTCACAGATCCAGACCCTGGCCGGCAAAATCGACAACTACCAGTTGGATACCGGCAAGTTGCCGTCCAAGCTCGACGATCTGGTCACCGCGCCCGGTGGTGTCAATGGCTGGCTCGGTCCGTATGCCAAGCCTGCGGAACTCAACGATCCTTGGGGCCACCCAATCGAATACAAGGTGCCCGGCGACGGTCGTCCGTTCGATCTGATGAGCCTGGGCAAGGACGGTCAACCCGGTGGCAGCAGTTACGACGCAGATATCAAGTACGAGTGATCCGACGCCGTGATTCAGGCCATTGCCGGCGGTCTGCGCTCGGGCGCGTGCGAACGCGTCGCGGTTTCGCGTGCGCGCATGCGCGGCGTGTCGCTGCTGGAGATGCTGCTGGTGATCGGTCTGATTGCGATCACTGCGGCCCTGGCCGCGTCGGTCTTGACCGGTGGTATCGATGGAATGCGCTTGCGCTCGGCAGCTAAGGAGATTGCTTCGCAGCTGCGTTATACGCGTGCGCAGGCCATCGCCACGGGTCAGCCGCAGCGATTTTTGATCGATCCGCAGATGCATACCTGGCAGGCGCCCAATGGCCGTCACGGCGAGATCCCGCCGTCGCTGACCGTGCGTTTCAGCGGTGCGCGCCAGGTGCAACAGAGCCAGGGTCAAGGTGCCATCGCGTTCTTTGAAGATGGCGCTGCAACGGGCGGGCGTATCGAATTGCAGGCGCGGCAGTCACTCTGGCGGATCGATGTGACCTGGCTCACCGGCGCGGTCAAAGTGGGGCGGCCACCGCAGCAGGATCCGTCATGAGACGGCAGCGCGGCTACACCCTGATCGAGGTCATCGTGGCGTTTGCGCTGTTGGCCTTGGCGCTGACCTTGTTGCTCGGATCGCTATCTGGCGCGGCGCGTCAGGTGCAGCGAGCCGACCAGCTCAGTCGCGCCACGTTGTATGCGCAGTCGCTGTTGGCCGTGCAGGGCGTGGAACAGCCACTGCAACCCGGTCGCACCCAGGGCGACTTCGAACAAGGCCGCTTTCACTGGACGATGGATGTCATGCCCTATGTCGATCCGCGGCAGCCGCCGGATGGGGCGGTGGTGTCCGGTGCGCCGACGCTGTTGCAACTCAATCTGCAGGTCCGCTGGGGCGATACGCCAGCGCAGGCACTGCAGTGGCAGACCCTGCGTCTGGTCAATTCGCAGGTCGCCAGGGTCCCGCCATGATGTCTGCACCGCGTCGCGCCGCTGCCACTGGCTTCACCCTGATCGAAGTGCTGCTTGCCACGGTGTTGCTGGTCGGCGGTCTTACCCTTGCGTTCGCCACTCTGCGCTCGGCGACCGTCATTAGCGGCCGTGGCGAGGTGATCGCTGCGCGCAGCGAGCAGATACGTGCGGTGGAAGGCTTCCTGCGTCAGCGCCTGAGCGGTGCCCAGTCGATGGTCATGGAGACTGATCCGCAGACGTTGCAGCAGGTGCGGTTCGTTGGTGAGCCGCAGCGGATGCAGTTCGTGGCCGATCTGCCGAGTTATCTTGGCCGGGGCGGTCCCTATATGCACGACCTGCAGGTGAGTGGCGAGGGTGACCATCGGCAATTAGCCATCGCGCTGGTGCAGGTGCAGGCCGGTAAGCAGTTGCCGGAATCCTCCCCGCGTCCGCCCGAAACCTTAGCCGATGATTTGCGCGAGGTGCGCTTTCGTTATCGCGGCATCGATCCCGAGCGCGGCACCATCGGATCCTGGCAGGAGCGCTGGACGCGTACCGACACGCTCCCGTTGTTGGTTTCGATCGAATTGCGTGGCGGCGACGGCACCGTGTGGCCGCCGTTGGTGGTCGCGCTGCGCCAGACTGGCGGCATGGGGGGGCGCCAATGAAGCCGGTATTGGAGCGGAGCCAAGGGGCGGCGCTGGTGTTGGTGCTGTGGTTGATCGCGTTGCTCACTGCGCTGATCGGCGCTTTCGTACTTACCGCGCGCACCGAAGGTCTGGAAGGCAAGGTGCTCGGCGACGGTGCGCAAGCGCAGGAGCGCGCACGCGCCGGTCTGGAGTACGCGCTGACTCGGCTCAACAGCACCGCGACGCAGCCAGGCTGGCGCGTCGATGGACGCCGTTATCGCTGGCAGTATGCCGACGCCACCGTGGATCTGCGGCTGAGCGACGAGAGCGGCAAAGTCGATCTGAACAAGGCCGACCTGTCGTTGCTCGCCGCATTGATCCGCGCGGTTGGCGAAGACCCGCAACGCGCGCAACGCATCGCTGGCGCGATCGTGGACTGGCGCGATCCGGATAGTCTCAGTCAGCCTGGCGGCGGTGCCGAGGATTCGGACTATGCCGCCGCAGGCCTGCCTTATGGTGCGAAGGATGCGCCGTTCGAGAGTCTGGACGAACTGCAACTGGTGCTGGGCATGGACTCGGCGCTGTACGCCAAGCTCTTGCCCAACGTCACCCTGTATGGCGGAATTCTGCGCCCGGCTCCGGAGTTCGCGCCGGCCCCGGTGCTCACTGCGATGGGCCTGGATGCGCAACAGGTGCTCGCACAGCGCGAGCGTACCGATCAGACACCAGGCGTTGGGATGTCCGGGCGCGGCACCTACAGCATCGAAAGTCGAGCGCGTTTGGGCAACGGGCGTGAGGCGGTCCTGCGCGCAATCGTGCGATTGGGCTCGTCGCCGCTACCTGGCTCCGCCTACACTGTACTGCGATGGCAAGAAGGATCGACAGTTCGATGAAGGTGTGGCGCGACACGATGGAAAAATTTGGCCTGCGCTTCGCCCCCGGTGCTGGTGGCTTGCTGGCTTGGTGGCAGCGCTCGCTGATGGCGTGGTTGCCGCCGCGCTGGCAACTGCAATTGGGCTGGTCGCAGGCGCGTCTGTTGCTATGGTGCCAGGACGACCAACTGATGTTGGCGCGGCAGGTCGATGCCGAGTTGGGACAGACGCTGGCCCTGCCGTGGCCGTTGCTGCCGGACGAACTGGATACGGTGCTGGGGCCGCGGTTGGCCGCACTGCCTCGGGTATGGCTGCTGCCGGCGGCGTCGGCGTTGCAACGCCGGCTGCGGCTGCCGGTCGCGGCCGCCCAGCATCTGCACGAGGTGGTCAAGTTCGAGATCGATCGACAGACCCCGTTCCAGCCCGACCAGGTGATCTACGACGTGCGCGCCAATGGTCGCCGCGACGATGCCCTGCTCGATGCCGAACTGGTCGTGGCTCCACGCTGGGTGTTGGAAGAGCTGCAGGTCGCTGCCGGCGCGTTGCGCCCGACCCTGGCCGGCATCGATGTGGCCGACGCCGTCGGCGTGCCGCTGGGCGTCAATCTGCTGCCGTTGGAACAGCGCTATCGTCGTGCCGATCCGATGCGGCGCTGGAACGCGATTTTGGCTCTCGCTGCGCTGTTGGCGTTGTGTGCGGCCGGCTGGCAGCTGCTCGATAACCGCCGCGATGCGCTGCAACAGCTAAGTACGCAGGTGGAGAGCAGCGCGCAGCGCGCCCATGCGGTCGCTGCGCAGCGCCAGCAATTGGTCGATCTGGTCGAAGGCGCGGCGTTTTTCGATCAACTGCGCGCCGAGCGTCCGACGGTGGTGGAAGTCTGGAACGAATTGAGCAAGCGCCTTCCCGAGGGGACGTATCTGGAAAAATTCTCGATCGAAGGCGATCAGTTGCAATTGATTGGTCTCAGCAGCCAAGCGTCCTCGTTGGTTGGTCGGCTGGAAGGCTCGCCGTTGTGGCAAGCGCCCTCCCTGACCGGCGTGCTGCAGTCCGATCCGGGCAGCCACCGTGATCGCTTCACCCTCACCGCCACACTGGCCGGGATCAAGCACAAGGAGGCCGCCGATGATGCCGGTGCAGGTCGATAAGCGTGATCGTTGGCTGGCGCTGGGCCTGCTGCTGGCAGTGCTGGCGATCAGTTATCTGGTACTGGTGCATCCGTCGTGGACCGTGCCGATGCATGAGGTCGAGGTGCAGATCCAGGACCTGCGCCAGCGCGAGTTGCGCGTGCGCATGCAACTGCAACAGGCACCGCAAGTGACGCAACGGCTCCATCAGGCAGAGCGCGAACTGGCGACGCGGCCAGGCTTCTTGCACGAGGCCTCGGCCGAATTGGCCTCGGCCGGCCTGGTGCAGCGCCTGGAAAGCGCAGTGGCCACGGCGAGTCCGGGGAACCGTAGCTGCGCGATCAGCAACCGCTCTCCGCTTGCCGCCGACAAGCACCGTGACCGTTTCACCCGCGTCGCGGTGCAGGTGCGGCTGCGCTGCGGCACTCAGGAACTGGCGGCGGTCCTGCACGCATTGGAAAGCGGAACGCCTGCATTGTTTATCGATAATCTCAACGTGATGGCCCAGCGCTATCAACTCTCGCCGACCGAAAGCGGTAACGGCCTGGATGTGGCGTTCGAATTGGCTGGCTACCTGCGGCCCAGCGCCATGTCGGCAGCGACGGATGCCCCGGCGGCAGACGCCACAGTGCGGGCGACCGCTGCGCCGGTGATGGATGCCGGTACCCCGGCAGGCGCTGGACCGAGCGAACCTACGCCGGTGCCAGCACCCGCAATGCCATCACATGGATCACCGGCTGCGGCCCCGACACCAAGCTCGCATTCATCGCACCAGTCGGGGGACCGTCATGCGGGTTGAAGCAATGGGATTGCGCACCGTGTTGCTGGGCACCCTGGTGCTGTGGGGGCTGCTGATCTGGGCATTGGGCCTGGCCGGTCTCGGCGAGCGGATCGCGCCGCTGCCCGACGACCCGGCGATGGTCCCGCGCTTGCCGTCCTTGCCCAAGGCGGCGCCGGAACGGCTTCAAGATTTATCCCACTACGGTGATATTGCCGCGCACCCGGTCTTCGCCGAGGACCGCCGACCGCATCCCTTCTTCCTCACTGCCGACAACGGTCAGACGGCCGCGTCGACGGTGCGCTTGACCGGGGTGCTGCTCACGGATGACTTCAAAATGGCCACGTTGACCACCGATCATGGCGAATCGCTGCGCTTGCAGGAAGGTCACGATCCTGTACAGGGCTGGCGGCTGTTGTCGCTGGAGCCGCGTCGGGCTGTGGTCAGTGGCGGTGGTGGCACCCAGACCCTGGAGTTGAAGGTGTTCGACGGCAAGGGCGGGCAGCCGCCGACCGTGCTTGGTCAGGCTGCCCGCGCAGCTGGTTCGTCTCCTTCCGGAGTCAATGTGCAGCCCAACAACATCACCGTGCCGCGTCCGCCGTCCCCACCCACCCCAACCCCTACCCCCACCCCGGCGCAAGCTGCGTCTTCGGCTCCATCGGCGGAGCAGTTGCAGTCGATCCGTGAACGGATCGAAGCCCGCCGCCGGCAATTGCAACAACAGAGCCAGAACACCCCCTCCGGCCAGAACCCTTGAAGAGTGATCGCATGACGCCGCGCTTGTTTTCCTTGTTTCTCGCGATCGGCCTGGTGGCCGGCTGCGCAACCACTCCCTCGCCCGACGTCCGCCGTGGCGCCGCGATCAATGCCAATGTCGGTCAGGCTGGCAATACCCAGTCTGCTGCATTTGGGGGCAAGGCCGATCCCGAGGCGCCTCCCGCGCGGGCGACGCCGGTGATCCATCACGGAAGCGGCAGCATGATCAACTCTGCGGCTGCCTCCGCGCCAGCGCCGTCGCTGGCCAATGCCAGAAGCGGTAGCGCCACGTTCAACTTCGAGGGCGAATCGGTACAGGCGGTGGTCAAGGCGATTCTCGGCGACATGCTTGGGCAGAACTATGTGATCGCGCCGGGCGTGCAGGGGACGGTGACGCTGGCCACTCCCAAGCCGGTCTCGCCTGCACAGGCGTTGAATCTGTTGGAGATGGTGCTGGGCTGGAACAACGCGCGCATGGTCTACAACGGCGGTCGCTACAACATCGTTCCCGCCGATCAGGCGTTGGCCGGTACGGTGGCGCCGAGCAGCGCCTCGCCTGCCAGTGCGCGCGGCTTCGAGGTGCGAGTGGTGCCGCTGAAGTTCATCTCCGCCAGTGAGATGAAGAAGGTGTTGGAACCCTACGCGCGTCCGAATGCGATCGTTGGGATCGACAACGCGCGCAACGTCATCACCCTGGGCGGTACCCGCGCCGAGTTGGAAAATTACCTGCGGACGGTGCAGATTTTCGATGTGGACTGGCTGGCGGGGATGTCGGTAGGTGTATTTCCGATCCAGTTCGGAAAAGCCGATAAGGTCGCTGCTGACCTGGAGAAGGTCTTCGGCGAGAACAGCAAGACGCCCAGTGCCGGCATGTTCCGTTTCATGCCGCTGGAGAACGTCAACGCGGTACTGGTGATCACCCCGCAGGCGCGCTATCTGGACCAGATCCAAGAATGGCTGGATCGTATCGACAGCGCCGGCGGTGGTGCACGGCTGTTCTCTTACGAGCTCAAATACATCAAGGCCAGGGATTTGGCCGAGCGTCTGTCCGAGGTGTTTGGTGGGAGCGGCAGCAATCGCGGTGATCCCAATGCTTCCTTGATGCCCGGCATGCAGATGTATCAGTTGAACGACGGTGGCGGTATTGGGGGTGGCGATCCCAGCATGGGCGGCGCTAACAGCAGCTTCGGCGGTGGGAGTCTGGGTGGCAGCGGGAGCGATATCAATTCCCTGGGCGGTGGCATGTCCGGCGGTGGTGGCGGCGCGTTTGGGAGTGGTGGCCTGCAACTGTCGCCGCGCACCGCCGGCAATGGCAGCGTGACTCTGGAAGTGCAGGGCGACAAGGTCGGCGTCGCGGCGGTGGAGGAAACCAACACCCTGCTGGTGCGCTCCACACCGCAGGCATGGCGTTCCATTCGCGATGTGGTCGAGAAGCTCGACGTCATGCCGATGCAGGTGCACATCGAGGCGCAGGTGGCTGAGGTCAGTTTGACCGGCGATTTGCAGTATGGCGTCGATTGGTTCTTCAAAAATTCGGTCAACGCGTCCACCGATGGCAGCGTGGCGAATGGAACGGGGATTGGCCGTGGTGCGGGTCTGCCTAGCGCCGCCGGTCGCAAGATTTGGGGTGACATCGCCGGCAAAGTCGGCAGTGACGGCCTTGGCTGGACTTTCCTCGGCACAAATGCTGCAGCCGTGATTACCGCGCTGGACAAAGTTACCAACCTCAAACTGCTGCAGACGCCGTCGGTATTCGTGCGGAACAATGCCGAAGCCACGCTCAATGTGGGCACGCGCATCCCGATCAACTCCACCTCGATCAATACCGGGGTCGGCATCAATTCCAGTTATTCGTCGGTGCAGTACATCGATACGGGTGTGATCCTCAAGGTGCGTCCGCGGGTCACCAAGGACGGCATGGTGTTCCTGGATATCGTGCAGGAGGTCAGTACGCCGGGCGCGCGACCGGCGGCGTGTACCGCCAGCTCGAGCAACGTGGTCAGCGGTTCGGCTTGTAACGTGGACATCAATACGCGGCGGGTCAAGACCGAAGCGGCGGTGCAAAGTGGGGATACCATCATGCTCGCCGGCCTGATCAACGACTCCACCGGCGATGGCAGCCTCGGCGTGCCGTTCCTCAGCAAGGTGCCGGTGGTCGGTGCGCTGTTCGGACAGAAAACCCAGCAGAAAAGCCGCAACGAAGTAATTGTGCTGTTGACCCCGACGATCGTGCGCGACCCGCAGGAAGCGCGCAATCTCACCGACGAATACGGGACAAAATTCAAGGCCATGCAGCCGCTGCCGGTGCCCGGTAAAAAGTAAGCGCAGGTGAGCCTGCCCATCGTGTTGTTGCCGGTCGGTGTCGACGATGTCGCACTGGATGCCTGCCTGGGTGCGCTGGAAGCCAATACGCCAGCGGGTACCCGTGTATGGCTGGCCGACGATGCGCAGGCTGGTCCGCGTGGTGTCCGGGTGATCGAGGCGTGGCTGGCGCGCACGCGTCTGCAGGCCGACTACACCCGGCGTCCTTGCATGCTCGGCGAGGTGGCGCATCTGGACCAGATGTTGCGTGCCTGTGCCGACGCCGACGTGGCGGTGTTGGCGGCCGATGCGCAGCCGCTGCCGGGTTGGCTGCAGCACTTGAGCGCGTGCCTGGCGCGTGATGCTGCCATTGCCAGTGGCACGCCGTGGAGCAATGCCGGCGAGGTGTGTGCGTGGCCGCGCCTTGGCGAGATCAATCCGTTGCCCGAGGATCCCGAGCGTCTGGCTCGCGCTTGCGCGGCGCTGCCGCCGCTGCATCCGGAGTTGCCTGCGGCGGTGTGCCATGCGGTCGTATTACGTGGTGCGGCGCGCCAGCGCGTCGGCGGATTGGACGCCAGTAGCTATGGTTCCTGGTATGCGGCGTTGATCGATCTGTCCCTGCGCATGGCCGGACTCGGCTGGCGCAATGTGCTGTGCGAGACGGCGCACGTTGCGCGTCGTGCCGAAGGGTGCGCCGCCGATGGCGACATGGATGCATTGGCGACGCGTTGGCCGGCCTGGCATGCGCGCTTGGCCGGATTTCTGATGCACGATCCCTTGCGTGCCTGTCGCGATGCACTGCGGCGTGGGTACGACACCCTCTCGCCGCTGGATCCGCAAGGGATGCTGTTCGATGTCTAGCATGCGCGAACACCCCATCGCTGTGGTGGTGGTGACTTACGAGAGCGGCAGCACCATCGATGCGTGCTTGCAGCGACTGCGCGCGGCCGCCGAAGTGGGGCAGATCCGGATTGTCGACAATGCTTCGCGCGACGATACCCTGGAGGTGGTACAGCGGCATGCACTGGAGGATCCGCGGGTCCGTTTCATCGCCAATCCGGATAACCCAGGCTTTGCCACGGCATGCAATCAGGGTGCTGAAGCCAGTGATGCGCCGTGGCTGGCGTTCGTCAATCCTGACCTGCTGGTCGAGCCAGAGACGTTAGCGTTGCTGCGCTCGCAGGCGGTCGCGCTCGGCGAGGCCTTACTCGGAGTGGAACAAGTCGACACGCAGGGCAAGGCGGATGCGGCGGTACGCCGTCGCGATCCGGATTTTGCGGCGATGCTGCGGCATCCGTTGTCCGGCGCACGGCTGGCGTTGCAGGCCGATCCGACGCAGCAAGTGCAGCGCGTGCCGGCGCTGTCAGGCGCGCTGCTGCTGCTGCCGCGCGCACTGTTCGTGCGCATCGGCGGATGGGATGCAGGCTATCGCTTGCATGCCGAGGATCTGGATCTATGCCGGCGTGCACGCGAGGCCGGCGCGACGGTGGCGGTGGTCAACACCTTGCGCGTGTTGCATGTGCGTGGTGTTTCCAGTCGCAAGCGCCCCTGGTTCGTCGAATGGCACAAGCATCGCGGCTTGTGGCGCTACTTCCGCAAGTTCGAGGCACCGAGGCGCGCTTGGCCGCTATGCGTGGCGGTGTGGCTGGCGATCTGGCTGCATGCCTGGGTGACCTTCGCCCGGCTGTGCTGGCGTCGTCGCGGCTGATGCAGCGGGGAGTGTTGCAGTAGGCACTGATCGCGGCGCAGGCTGCAACTGCAGATTGGACGCCAGCGTCGGCGAACGGCATTTGCGCAGCGGCGACAGCACTCGGTGTGTCGATGCAACAGAGCGCCGCCGCGTCATGGCACGGCGCTGTGTCACTTCATCTGGACGCCGCCAGCAGATGCTCCGGTATGACCAGGAGCGCTCCTGCGGCGGCGTTGCGACTTACGCGAAGGCGCGGCTGCTGCGCATCACCGCCAGCACATCGTGGCAGGCACCCATGGTGTGGTAGTCGGTCTTGCCGGCGGGGCTCTTCTCGTCGCTATAACTGCGGTTGTCGTGGCTGAGGATGCGGAACCAGGCACCATAGCGATGGTCGACCAGATGCGTCCAGGAGTAGGCCCACAGTTTTTCGTAGGTGGCGCGATAAGCCGTATCGCCGGTGGCGGCCAATAGCCGCGCGGCGGCAGCGATGGCTTCAGCCTGCACCCAGAAATACTTGTCGTCATCGCAGAAGTAGGTCGGGGCCTTCGCTACGTCGGGCACGCCGACCAGCGGCGCGTCCGCGCTGCCAGAAGCGAAACCGTAGACGATGCCGCCGTGTTGTGCGTCCCAACCGTGCGTCAACGCGGTATCGAACAGATGCCGTGCGGTCGGCAGCAGCCACGCTGGTGCGCTGTTGGACGAGGCTTGCAGGTGGCCGTGCAGCAGCACCAGCAGCTTCGACCACTCCACCTGGTGGCCGGGCTGGAAGCCCCATGGCCGGAACAGGTGCTTGGGATTGTCGCGGTTGTAGTCCCAGTCCACTTGCCAGTGAGCGTCGTAGTGCTCCCACACCAAGCCGCCGGCCAGTGCTGCCTGACGGCGGGTGATGTTGTCGGCGAGCAGCAGCGCGCGCTGCAGGTAGCGCGTGTCGGCGCTGGCCTCGTAGGCGGCGATCAGTGCCTCGCACAGGTGCATGTTGGCGTTCTGGCCGCGATAGCTGGAAAAGACCCATTCCGGCGTGGCTTCGTCGCGATATAGGCCGGCGGCGGCATCCCAGTAGCGCGTTTCCAGCAATTGCCAGGTTTCTTCCATCCATGCGTCGGTGTCCAGGCCGGCTTTTTTCGCGGTGGCGTAGGCCAGCAGCACGAACGCGGCACCGTAAGCGTGCTGGGTGCGGTCTTCGGCGACGCCGTCGCGCAGGGTCCACACGTAGCCGCCGCTGGAAGCGTCGCGGTGGCTGTCGCGCAGGTAACGCAGGCCATGGCGTGCAGCGTCCAGGTACTCGGCGGCCAGCGGCGAATCGGCGAACTCGTTGGCCGCCATCGCGTAGTTGAAGACGAAGCGGGTGCTGCTGACCAGGTGGCGATGGCCGGCGTCGTACACGCTGCCGTCGTCGCGGAAGTAGTGGAAGAAACCACCGTTCGGATCGATTGCACGCGGGTGGTAGAAAGCCATGGTGTCGGCGATGTGCGCGCGCAGCACAGTGACGTCGGCGAAGTTGGGCAGAGGCGTGGAGGGAAGATTCATGGGGTCCGCTGGCAAACAGGATCGGGGAGGGGAAAGCCACAGGCTGCAAGACGGTGGCGGTCGCGCCGCCGTCGTGGGTGAGGTGTATTAGTGCATCACGTGGGTCACGGGCGTGGCACTGGGAACGGTCGCCGACAAGTCGGCCGATAGCTGCGAGCCGCGCATGCCGTACCAGAGGATGTAGGCGTAGCACAGCAGTGGGATCACGAAGGCATGCTGGATGCCGACCGCGTCGGCCAGCGCACCTTGCGCCAGCGGCACAATGGCGCCGCCGACGATGCTCATGATCAGCAGACTGGACGCCTTGCTGGTCAACAGCCCCAGGCGCTCGATCGCCACGGTGAAGATGGTCGGGAACATGATCGAGTTGAACAGGCCGATCGCGATCACGCTCCACATCGCCACATGGCCAGTGCTGAGCATGCTGGTGAGCAGCAGCAGCGAGGCGATGCCGGCGAAGACCGAGAGCAGCTTACGCGCCGGGATCACTTGCAGCAGTGCCGCGCCAGCAAAGCGCCCGACCATCGCTCCGCCCCAATAGAACGACAGATAGCGGCTGGCGACGGCTTCGGTGAGGCCGCCAGTGGTCGGGCCGGAGATGTAGTTGATCAGGAAACTGCCGATCGACACTTCCGCGCCGACGTACATGAAGATTGCAAGCACGCCCCAGGTCAAATGCCAGTGCTTGAGCACGGTGACGTATTCCCGCACTGTCTGTGCGGCACTGTGCTGCGTGCCGGTGCTGGCGTCATTGCTTTCCTCGCGTAGCGACGGAAGGCGCATCACCAGCACGAACACCGCCAGCAACACCAAGCCACCGGCGAGCATCAGGTAGGGAAACTGCACCGAACTTGCCTGTTCGATGTGGTAGGCCGACAACTGTGCCGGTGTCATCGCTGCGAGCTTATCGGCGCCGAGTACCGTGCCGGCCAGGATCAACGGGCCGATCAACCACGGGAACACGGTAGTGCCCAGTGAGTTCAGCGCTTGCGCGAAGTTCAGCCGGCTCGGCGCTTTTTCCGCTGCGCCAAGCAAACTGATGTATGGATTGGCCGCGACCTGCAACAGGGTGATACCGCTGGCGAGCACGAACAATGCGGTCAGGAACAGCGGGTACGACGGCAGTCGCGCGGCAGGGAAGAACATCAACGCGCCGATCGCCGCCACCATCAGGCCAACGACGATGCTGGCCTTGTAACCGACCCGCGACACCATCGCACCGGCCGGCAGCGACATCAGAAAATACGCGCCGAAGAAGGTGAACTGGATCAGCATCGACTGCGTGTAGTTCATCTGGAACACGGCTTTCAAATGCGGGATCAATACGTCGTTGAGACTAGTCAGACCGCCCCACGTGAAAAAGATCATGCTGACCACCGCGATCGCGGCGGTGTTGGAAAGCGGGCGAGAATTCATACAGCGACTCCGGGAACTGGCAAGAAGACGGCCCGGCGACGGGCACGCAGATACAGCCGGGCAGGCACGGCTGTCAGTGCAGGTAGGGCCAGCGCGTCCGACGCCAAGCGCGTGGCCTGCAGATCAGGCGCGACGGCGGTGTTGGACTGGGTGGCGTGGTGGTCGGGGGGAGACAGCGCCACGACGGTTGGACTGATTCAAAAGGTCGCACATCCTGCGCTGTCATGACCCATCGCGCATTTTGCAGTGCAGCAAAATCCCGGCTACCGCTGGTGCGGTCGGCGTTTCGGCGGTGTCGCCTCCCCGTGCGCATGCTCTGGGAGCTGGTGTTGCCTGCCCTTTTTGCGCCGCCGAATGCCTTGGCGTAAGTTCGGCGCGAGCCAACGTGTCGTTGCGCCATTATGTGATTTATATCCCATTATTCAGGGGCTTGCGTACGTAATGCCTTGCATGGGTGTCGTCCATTTTCTGTGCATGCGCGCCATGATCCGGGCCTGCGTTGCCGATGGGATGGTGGCGGATCATGTGGCCGCGATCAGCATGTGCGCAGACTTGCTTGAGAGCTTTTCCACGCCCAATGAGTTGATTGCGATGAGCGATGTTGCGCACCTCTGGGACGAAGTGATGCAACACGCTTTTGCCACTGCCACTGCCACTGCTCAGCACCGCGATCCGTTCGCGGTGTTGTGCGTGCATTGCCTGGCGACGCGCACGTCTCGTCGCGCCTTGCGGCGCTCGATTGGTCGAGGCACAGCTTGCATATGGGCGCACGCATCCGGCGGTGTGCACGGTCACTTTGTTGTTGGTGTTTGAAGCGCGTGCAGACAGCGCCTAGTCGCGGACGTTAAACTCACGCCTGCTTCGGTGCCCTCGTTTGCTTGCATGCCAGAGGCGCCAGGTCGGCGGCCCACACATCGCCCGCACGTTCCGGACGTTTCCGGGCCTATAGCTCAACGGTTAGAGCAGAGGACTCATAATCCACTGATCGAGGCCGGATCGGCGAGGCTGAATTGAGTGGGACGGTTACCCTTCCGTCTCATCAAAAAAGCAAAAAGGGCCTATAGCTCAATTGGTTAGAGCAGCGGACTCATAATCCGTTGGTTGCAGGTTCAAGTCCTGCTGGGCCCACCACCTTTGCTTGCGCTCGCGCGTCGGTACAGTTTCGGTACAGTGGTGTTACATGCGCACTGTTCTGGAGTAACCGAATGGCGACCATCGTCAAGACACCCTCAGGCACATGGAAGGCGCTCATCCGCAAGACGGGATGGCCGGCCACAGCCAAGACCTTCCGCACCAAACGCGACGCCGAGGATTGGGCGCGGCGCACCGAAGACGAAATGGTGCGCGGCATTTATATCCAGCGTGCGCCGTCCGAACGCATGACCATCGAGGACGCACTCAAGCGCTATCTTTCCGAAGTTTCCCCAACCAAGCGCCAGGCATCGGCCGACAGCGACGCGAGACACGCGAAGCCATTGATGCAGAATCTGGGCAGGTATTCGTTGGCCGCACTGACGCCGGAACTGATCGCCAAGTACCGCGACGACCGGCTCGCTGGCCTGGATCGCAAAGACGCCAAGGGCAAGCCCGCCCCCAAGCCCCGTTCGCCCAACACGGTCCGTCTCGATCTCGCATTGCTCGGCCACCTGTTCAACGTAGCGATCAAGGAATGGGGCATCGGCCTGACCTACAACCCCGTGCAAAGCATTCGTCGTCCAGCGCCTAGCCCAGGACGGGATCGACGGCTCACTCGAGAGGAAGAAATCCGCTTGATGGTCGCGGTCGATGCTCACTCGAACCCGATGCTCGGCTGGATCGTGCGCATCGCGCTCGAAACAGGAATGCGTTCTTCGGAGATTACGGGCTTGCGCCGAAGCCAGGTCGATCTTGACCGGCGCGTGGCACGCCTCCAGGAAACGAAGAACACGATGTCGCGTACCGTTCCTCTGACGGTCGAGGCAACCCGGCTGTTTCGAGAGGCGCTGAACAACCCGGTGCGCCCAATTGATACCGACCTGATCTTTTTCGGTGAGCCCGGACGTGACAACAAGCGCCGGGCTTATCAGTTCAATCCGATCTGGATGCGCATCAAGAAGGATGCCGGCTTGCCGGACTTCCGCTTTCACGATCTGCGTCACGAAGCCGTAAGCCGCTTTGTGGAAGCAGGCTTGTCCGACCAGGAGGTCGCGGCCATCAGCGGCCACAAGTCGATGCAGATGCTCAAGCGATACACTCACCTGCGCGCGGAGGACTTGGTGGGCAAGCTCGATCAGGTCGCGAAAAAGACAGGAAATCCATGAATTATTTCAATGGATTTTCTTATTTTTATAGTCTATACAATTATTTGATTTGAAAGGATATTTTTCTATCCGCGAAATGTTCGACGCCAAGATGCCATATTTTGGTAATCGAGGATGACGCATTTTGGTATGGCGAAATAGCTAGATTTGGCTTTAAAAATCAATTTCTTAGATTTGACCAATAGCCATATCAGTCAAAAAATACGCACATCGACTCATTATTTCGGTGGATGTATTGATGACAACGGAAGAATATCTACTTCAGCGGTATGGCCCACTCATGAGTCTTGGCGACGTGGCGGGGTTGCTCGGTCGCTCGCCAGACGGTATCCGGGTTGCGCTGTACTCGAATAATGATGTCGCCCGCAAGCTCAAGCCCACAATGCTGCGGGTTGGCCGGCGCGTGTACTTCCGCACCCTTCAAGTGAAGGACGCGCTCGCACTCGATAGCAGTGCGCAAGGAGCGCTGGCGCGATGAGCATCAAAGCGATGAACTGGGCGTGGGAGCAGCGGCTGCCACCCAATTCAAAGCTGATCCTGATGGCCTTGGCTGATTCGGCCGATGAGGTCGGGAAGTGCTGGCCGCGCGTGCGGCTCATCGCCGAAAAGTGCTGTGCGTCTGAGCGAACGGTGCAGCGCGTTTTGAAAGAGCTGGAAGAACGTGGCTTCCTGCATATCGAGCGCAGATTTCGAGGCGATGGAGGGCAATCCTCGAATGCTTACTACCTGTGCCTCGAATCTCCCCCCGTCAATTTGTCACCCCCGTCTCCCACCCCCTCCGACAGATTGGCACTGGGGGGCGACACCGCCGTTACTCCCCCGGTGACACAGCAGACGTCCCAGGACGACAGAACTGTGTCACCCCATGAACCACCAACGAGAACCATTAAAGAATCGTCACTACAACTACTGGCGAAGGTTGTCCACACGCCGCCCCCTTCGCCTGTACCAGGCGAGGTGGAGAAAGGCGCCTGCGGCGCATTGGTGTGGCCTCCACGCCTGAATGAGCGGGAGCGCGGTGCCATCGCACCTATGGTGAGTGGCCTCGATGTCAACGATGCACAGATGCTCCTGGACGAACTTACAGGAGTGATGGCAACGCAGAGCATCAAGACCAGCCCGGAACGCTGGTTTCGCGCGATTTCGGATCGCTTTCGTCAAGGACGTTTCACACCATCGGCCGGCCTTGCCGCGAAGGAAAAGAGATTGCGCATTCAGAGCACACCAGCTGAGAAACCAGTTCAGACAGCTTCTCCCGAGGTCATTCGTCACCACCTGGAGCACATCCAGACCATGCTTGGCAGAAAGGGGGCCACCGTCAAATGACTTCTCGACCGCAGAGCCGCTGCCCGATTGCGATCTTGCGCTATGGAGACCTGGATGCTTACTGCGACAGCTTGGAGCGAACGGGGTTCGTGCGCGTGATCCTAAAAGCGAATCGGTGGCACGGATACGCATTGAGCGTGGAGAATGCCGGAGATCTCCGCCGCGTTGTTGATGGCCACGGACGTCAACTTTGGTTCAGAACCGTGGATCAAGTCTTGGAGGAGCTTGCGAATATTCCGTATTTGAGCGGAGAATTCAGTATTGATCGAACCGATTGGTAAATCGGCCGGGTTGTACCCGGTCACTGTATCCCCCAAGGGGGACGCTTGTTTGCCCCAAGAGCGCTTCGGCGTACTGGGCTGCCGGCCTGAAAAGAAGGGCCTGATGATCGGGGAAGGCATCGAGATGCCGATCTGACCCGCCGAAAGTGGCGTGACCGTGGGAACCGGAAAAGACGGCCCTGACGACGCGGAAAGACCGTTGTGATTAGCCCGAAGCCCGTGCAACGTGGGCAGGGTGCCGCCCCAAGTAATGCGGGGCTGACTGCCGGGAACAGTAGCTCGAAAGAGCCGGTGGACAGGTCGGAAAGACGGCCAGCGTCCCCTCCTTCTCACCGAAAAGGAGTGGCAAACATGCAATCTCTCAAACCCCTGGTCGTAGTCACCGTCGCTTGCTCAGTTTTCCTAAGCAATTCCACATACGCGCAGATTCCGGTCACCGATGGCGCTTCCATTGCGCAGCAGGTCGCCGCCCAGGTCGAAACTATCGCCAAGTGGAAGATGCAGTACGACCAGATGACCAGCCAAATCAACCAGATGAAGCAGCAATACGAGTCGCTGACCGGTTCGCGTGGCCTGGGCAACATCCTGAACAACCCGGCGTTGCGCGAGTACCTGCCGAGCGACTGGCAGAGCGTCTATGACGCCGTGAAGTCGGGCGGCTATTCCGGCCTGAGCGGCCGGGCACTGTCGATCTATGAGGGCAACAAGGCTTTCGATGCCTGCGCGCATTTCAAGGTCGCAGACCAGCGGACGGCGTGCGAAGCCCAGGCCGTCAAGAGTGCCCAGGACAAGGCTTTTGCCCTGGATGCCTACGACAAGGCGAAGTCGCGGCTAACTCAAATCGACCAGCTCATGGCGAAGATCAACGATACGCCCGACCCCAAGGCGATTGTCGAGCTGCAAGCCCGTATCGCAGCCGAACAGGCCATGATTCAGAACGAGCAAACCAAGCTCCAGATGTATCAGATGGTCGCGGCAGCCGAAGATCGTTTGCAGGAACAACGGCGACGCGAATTGAATGCCAAGGCGGCTGCACGGCGCGGCTGGATTCAGCCCCAGGCCACAAACTAAGGGAGATGCGACCATGATTTCCTATTTTCATATTCCCCTGGTGGCGCTCTGCTTTTTCATCCTGCTGGCAATGTGGCGCTTCTGGTCGTGCATCGACCGGATGGGTTTCATGCGCGATGTCAGCCGACGTGCGCCCTCGATGCTGCACGGTGATCTTGTCGCCGGTATCCTGGCATTCATGCCGTTCCTACTCGCCCTGGTCGATTGGACAGGTATCACGCTGCCGCGCCAGGACAGCCACATATCGTCCTATGCTGCGGTGTTCCTCTCCCTTGGTTGCTTGCTCGGTTGCATGTTCATGCTGCGCCGGTCCGGCGAACGCTTCGCGGGCGATTGGGCCGGTACGCGAGAAAGCGCCCTGCGCACGGTCGCGGCGCTGCGCATTATCGACGCGGCCGAGCTGGCCCACGCTCTGGACGTGGCGCAGCAACACGAAGCCCGCCAAGGCTCCGGCCGTGTCATCGACGCGGAAACGCGCGAGGTGCGCAAATGAAAAAGCTCGCCCTCTCCCTAGTTGTCGCGGCCGTCCTGGCCGGCTGCGGCGAGAACACGCCAATTCAAACCGTCGATTGGTACAAGGCCCATGACGCGGAACGAAAGGACATGATCGCCAAGTGCAAGAGCAACCCCGGCGAACTGGCGGCCTCTCCCAACTGCATCAACGCGCAGCAGGCGCAGAACGAAAAAGACCTGTCGCGGCGTGGCTACTTAAAGCTGCCGCCGGTCGATCTCAATAAGAAGGGGGAATGACATGGACCCGATGATTTTTCAGTTCATAGGCCAGTACCTCGATGCGGCGCTGAATCCGTTCATCACCGGAACCGTTGGTGAGGTCATTTCGACCTTCACCCTGTTTTTCATCGGCGGGGCCACCATCCACCTGACGCTGATGGGCTACGCCATCGGTTGGGGGTATGTCGAACTGCCCTTCTCCACGTTCATGAAAACGTGCGTCAAGTACCTGTTCATCGGTGCCCTGGCGCTGAACGCTGCAACCTACTCGGATTGGGTCGTCGGTAGCATCCAGTCGCTGGAAACCGGCTTTACATCGGCCTTTGCCGGGACGGGTGCCGGGTCAAATCCCACCTCGGTTTACTCGGTCGTGGATGCGGCGCTCGGCAAGGGATGGGGTATCGCTGCCGACCTTTGGGAAAAGGCCGGCAATCGAGGCATAACCGAGATGGGCACGATGTTCGGGGAATACATCAATGCCACCATCATCGCCGTTGCAACGGGCCTGATTGGCGTGCCGGCCGGCGGCATGATCGTTGTGGCGAAAGCCGCCCTGACGATCATGCTCGGCATCGGCCCGGTGTTCGTTGCGCTGCTGCTATGGCCTGCCACGTCGAAGTTCTTCGATAGCTGGTTCGGGCAGGTGATGACCTACATCCTGCGCATCGCCCTGGTGGCGGCCGTCATGGGGTTGGCCTTCAAAGGCTTCGACGCGGTGATAAACAGCGTCGATCTGGACAGCGATCAAAACACGCTGTTCACGTCCCTGGTGCTGATTACCTTCACGTTGGTTATGTTCTGGCTCCTGGCCGAAGCAAACAACGTCGCCGGCCAGCTCGCGGGTGGCATCAGCAGCGCAGCCGTGACACTGCGCTGCATGGCTCAAGGCGCTATGGCTCCGGCCAGTACGGCGGGAAGAATCATCAATCCGACCTCACTCCGCCTTGACCCGCGCACCGGGCACCAAACCACATCCAGCCGCCTTGAGCACCTTGCGATGGGTCGCAGTGTCTTTGCCAAGAATCCAGCCTATCGGGATGGCCTGAAGGAACGGTTGCAACAAGCCTGGAGCAAGCCCGATGGCGGAACTATGAAAAAGGGATAACAAGACATGTTCAGCCAGCTAGAGCATGAAGCACTGATGCGCCTCATGACGCACGCAACGGGCTACGTTCCCGACAGCCGCCGCATTGCTCAATGGCTGCAAGAGTGGGAACAGTCGAGCAATCCTCGGGGTATCAAGGCGAAGGTGCCAGGCCTCGCCTTCGATCATGCCAGGGACGTGAGGGAAGTTGCCCAAGCAGCGAAGCGGACAGGGGCTAAGCCCACCACGCTCGGCCGCCTGGAATACCGCTACAACATGGAAAGCATCGCGCGGGCCTACCCCCTGCCGGTGATGGAGTACGAACGATGAAGTACAAGCCGCACGACGAAGCAATGGCTGAGGCGTACCGCAAGCGGCCGGGTGAGGCGTTCGCTATGTTCCGGGCGCTGCTGCTTGATGGCGGCCAGCTCAGAGAATGGCGCATCTTCTGGCGTCACGTCCGGCTTGCGCTGCGTCAGCGGTAAGTCTCTCGATCCGCACCACGGCCCCGCCTCGGCGGGGCTTTCTTTTTGGGTGACGGCGGATCTTCCTCGATCGCGCGAGCCTGTCACCATCGCCGGGCATTGGTGACGCCCGCAGCTCGGCCAGGTCATCGCCGTGTCACCATCCCTGCATTGGTAGTAATAGTCGTAGTAATACTATTACTACGACTACAAGGCTCTGGCAGTGACCAAGAGCAGCGCTAGAGGTCTGAATCCTAATCTCGAAAATTTCGTCATGACGAAATTCTTAGCGCCTATGCCGACTGATGCCGAGTTGGTGTTCCTCACTCCGAAGGCTGCGGCGGCGAAGCCGCCTTTCTCCACCACGCCCGCAGGGCTAAGTGGGCGGCGTGCTGATTGCAAGTGGATAGCTCGTACTGCAAACAGCGGCACCACGCCCGAAGACAACTGCCAGTTGAAAGTAACCCTCGCCCAGCAAGGACTGGCTGCCCGATGCACAGCGAACCCATGCTTCCATCTTTTTGGATGTCCTTGGCCATGACCCTGAATTTCTTCGTCATGACGAAAAAACGAGGGGGGAGTGTGGGCTAGTGCAGGATAGGCTGACGCCGGCAAAGTGTATTACACTACGTCTGCACAACACATCTACTCCCCCTCCCTGGAGACGCCTATGCCGCGCAATCCCGAGATTGGGGCAACCAGAGGTAGCTACATCTACCCCCTACGGTTGCCTGATGATCTGCGCGAGCAGTGGACCACCTATTGCGAGCGCAACAAGAAGAAGGCTCCGGCCATCCTGCGAGCACTTATGCGCTATCTGATCCGGGACGATATGCCGCCCGAAGTTCGCCGATGGATCGCAGAGCAAGCAGAGGGCAGACCTGACGATGGGCCAAAAGAGCGGCTTGAGGTTCGCTTCACACCGACGGAATTTCAGAGCATCACCGCACGGGCCGAGGCCGAAGGCTGCTCACCTCAACGCTGGGTCGTCAGCTGCGTGCGTGCGAGCCTGACGCACGAGCCACAGTTCACGATGGAAACGACCAAGGCGCTATGGGAGTCTTCCAGCCAGCTCCGGGCCATCGGTCGGAACTTGAATCAGATCGCCAAGCGCCTGAATGAAGGTGGACAGGCTACGGTCAAGGCTGAGCAAATAGAGAGGCTGGCAACGTACATCTACCGGCATACGGACAAGGTGGCAGCCGTCCAGGATGCAAGCCTGAGTCGATGGCTAATTACGGATAGTCCCGACGTTTCTTCTGGAAGGGACAACTCACAGAGGGAGGCGACGGCATGATCGCCAGCACGCCAAAACGCACCTCAATTACACGCTAGTGGATTCCACACTCATGGCATATACGCCAACGGTCACAAGTCATCCTACCAAGCCAACCAGTTGCCCCATTCAGATGGCTACGGATGCATTGGCTACAGATGGCGGCCTCGAAGCTCGGGGAGCCATCTTTACACGTTCCGAGGTGGTTGATTTCATCCTGGACTTGGCTGGCTATACGGAAGATCAGCCTCTCCACGAAAAGCGACTTCTGGAACCATCATTTGGCGGGGGAGATTTTCTGCTGCCAATCATTGAGCGGCTGCTAAGCGCATGGCGGCAGGCAAGGCCAGATGGCTCTGCACTCGATGAATTGACCGATGCCATCCGGGCGGTGGAACTGCACCACAGTACCTACCTCAGCACCCATGCTGCCGTTGTCGCGTTGCTCAGGCGCGAGGGCATTGCGGCGAATACTGCGTCAACCTTAGCTAGCTGCTGGTTGTTGCAAGGCGATTTCCTGCTCGCGCCGCTGGAAGGTGAGTTCGACTTTGTGGTGGGCAATCCACCCTATGTTCGTCAGGAGCTGATCCCAGCTCCACTTCTCGCCGCATACCGTAGTCGCTACCAAACGATGTATGACCGGGCTGACCTCTACATTCCCTTTATTGAGCGGTCACTTTCGGTCTTGTCGGATGGTGGCAGCCTGGGCTTCATCTGCGCAGATCGCTGGATGAAGAACCGCTATGGCGGGCCACTGCGCAGCCTTGTGGCAGAGCGGTTCCACTTGAAAGTCTATGTCGATATGGTGGATACGCCGGCTTTTCACTCGGATGTGATCGCCTATCCGGCCATCACCGTCATCAGCCGCGAAGCGCCAGGGGCAACACGCATCGCTCACCGTCCGGCCATTGACCGGGCAACGCTGACCGCACTAGCCGGTTTGCTGCATGCGCCGATGCTGCCGAAAGACGCCGTGCCAGTGCGGGAACTCGCTCGTGTGACCAATGGGGCAGAGCCGTGGCTGCTTGAATCAGCCGACCAGATGGCGCTTATTCGCCGTTTAGAGAGCGCTTTCCCCTTGCTGGAAGAAGCAGGGTGCAAGGTTGGGATCGGTGTTGCAACTGGTGCTGATAAAGCGTTCATCGGGGACTTCGAGACGCTCGATGTAGAAACAGACCGGAAGTTGCCGCTGGTGACAACCAAGGACATCATGACTGGCGAGGTGCAGTGGCGCTGTCAAGGCGTCGTCAACCCCTTCGCGGAGCTGGGTGGGCTGGTCGATCTTGAAGAATATCCACGCCTGCGGCGCTACCTTGAGGCTCGACGCGAGGTGATCGCTGGGCGGCACTGCGCGCAGAAAGCGCCAGCCAACTGGTATCGCACGATTGACCGCATTACTCCTGCGCTGGCCGCGAGGCCGAAGCTCCTGATCCCAGATATCAAGGGAGAGGCGCATATAGTTTTTGAAGGCGGTGAGCTGTATCCCCACCACAACCTCTACTACGTCACTTCCGATGATTGGGATTTACGGGCCTTGCAGGCGGTACTGCTGTCCGCGGTTACTCGCCTATTCGTGGCGACGTACTCAACAAAAATGCGAGGCGGATTTCTGCGTTTCCAAGCGCAGTACCTACGCCGTATTCGTATCCCGCACTGGGCAGATGTGCCTGAGCAGCTTCGCCGTGAATTGGCGGAAGCTGCCATCGGGAGGGATGTGCAAGCCTGCAACCGGGCTGTGTTCAAGCTCTATGGCTTGAGCCACGAAGAACGATCTGCCCTTGGGGGCAATGGAGAATAAATGGCGCTCGATCTCGTCAACTACGAACAGAAAGCCCGCGAGGCCGTGAAGGCGTTTTGGGGTAACCGCGAAGCGGCAAGGCAAAAACAGATTGAGTCGGGCAAGGCCGACCAAGGAGAACGCGCTGGCGTCACTGGTGGTAAGAACATGGATGGATTCTTGGCCTTGGTGCTCGATGTCATCAAGGCCAACGGACTGGCCCATGCCGAGATTCACCAGAACCGGGCGATGCTGACCCTGCCCGGATACTTCCGTCCCACGAAGCTGTGGGATCTGTTGGTGATCTACAAGGGCGAGCTGATCGCAGCCATCGAGCTGAAAAGCCATGTCGGCCCATCGTTCAGCAATAACTTCAATAACCGAACCGAGGAAGCCATCGGGACGGCCCATGATCTCTGGACGGCCTATCGGGAAGAGGCATTCGGCAAGCAGCCACGTCCGTTCGTTGGTTGGCTGATGATGGTCGAGGATGCGCCGGAGTCCCGCAGGCCCGTGCGTGACTCGTCATCACACTTCCCGGTGTTCGAGGAATTCAAGGGAGCTTCGTATCTCACGCGGTATGACTTGCTGTGTCAGCGGCTGGTTCAGGAACAGCTTTACACCACCGCTGCTGTCATCGCTGCGGAGCGCAGCGCGGTGAACACTGGCAACTTCACAGAGCTGTCTTCGATGACCAGCCTTAAGACGTTCGTTGCAGCCCTGGCTGGTCACGTTGCGGCAGAGGCCGCACGGTTGGGTTAATGGCGTTAGCGGTGACATAGGGGAACGTATGTCCGATCTGAGTGCTAGTGAGCGTCGAAAGTTGGAAAAGCTGCTTGGGATGGGCGGCGGCTATGTCCTGAACTTCTCTGACCGCACCTTCGGTGACTTCTTCGATGATTACAGGGTTGAGATTGACGCCGAAAGGTACAAGGCACGGGGCACATCTAAGGCCAATCGGATGCGCACCTTTTGGGATGTGGACGCCAATCATGCCGTGGGGCGGGTCATCGGCGGGCTGATCGAGTATGCGACCGATGAGCAGTGCTTCGGCGACAGCAACCCGCTGCTGATCGACGACTGCCGAAAAGTTGCCCAGCGTCTTCTCAGCGACCAGCCGGTAGCCGAACTGGATGCGCTGATCGCCATCGCTGACGAGCGGGACTTCGAGGTGGTGGCAGAGCACGTCCGTGAAGCCATCGAGAAGAACCAGCCCGAGGGCGGGCTGGATCGACTGCATACCTTCGTTAACAAGTTCATCCGGGTGACATGCGAGCCGCATGGCATCACGATTACTCGTGAAAAGCCGTTGCACAGCGTCTTCGGCGAGTACGTGAAGGCGCTCCGGGAAGGCAGTCACCTTGAGTCGGCCATGACCGAACGCATCTTGAAGTCCAGTATCTCGGTCCTGGAAGCCTTCAATGACGTGCGCAACAACAAGAGCCTTGCACACGACAACCCGATCCTGAACTACGAGGAAAGCCTGCTGATCTTCAATCACGTTGCGGCGTCCGTCCGCTTCATCAAGGCGCTGGAGATGAAGATCAAGACTCAGGCCAAAGCAGCAGAGCAGCAGGCCTCATCGTAGTACCCGTGGGACGAGAACATTCCGTTCTGAGCGGTACTCCAGCGGTACAGGGCTTAGTTTTGCCCTCCTTCGCCAAGCTGCGCTAAACTACTGTCGCAGCTTACTTTTTTGTTCCGTAGCTTACGCTCCCCTATGCTTGATTTCCCTAGGCATAGCACGTAGGCGACGAACTCATAATCCTTTGGTTCCAGGTTCGAATCCTGGTGGGCCCACCACTTAGCGATCCAGTGACATCCGACGCAGTCCGATTTGGTGTGGAAATACCGAGAATTTAAGGGTTTTTCAGTCCGAGCAGGTCTGGGAGCGTCCGGTTGCATCCCGTCTTGAAGTGAGTAACGATGTGAGTAAGGGGGGGCTTGATGGTCTCGTTACTCACACTCCCGCTACTCACATGCTCACAGATACCAAGATTCGTGGATTGAAGCCAAAGGACCGCGTCTACCGCGTGGCAGATAGCAACGGGTTATGCATTGAGGTGCGTTCAACCGGCGCGAAGCTGTGGCGCTATCGATATCGCTACAGCGGCAAGGCGAGCATGGCTCCGATGGGCGAGTACCCAGCGGTATCAATGGCTGAGGCGCGCGCCTAGCGCGATCGGTTGCGCAAGCTGCTGCAGGGCGGTGCAAATCCAACAACGGTTGCGCGGATCGAGCGCGCTGCGAAGGTGGAGCGAGCCGAAAGCACGTTCGGGGCGGTTGCAGCAGAGCTTCTGGAGAAGCGCTCCCGGGAGGGGCTCAGTGCTGGCTCCGTGAAGCGTGAGCGCCGTTTGATAGAAAAGGACTTGGCGGGGATCGTTAGCCTTCCCATAACGGCCATAACTGCGCCAGTTTTGCTGAATGAGTTGCGCAAGTTGGAGAGGCGCGGGGTAGTGGAGATGGCGCACCGTGCGCGCGGGCATGCGGGTTTGGTGTTCCGCTATGCCATTGCGACGGGTCGCGCCAAGTCGAATCCTGCTGCCGATTTGGTCGGCGCGCTGCAATCACCGAAAACCAAGCACTTCGCCAGTGTGACCGAGCTGGCCAAGATCGGTGAATTGCTACGGGCAATCCATGGCTACCGAGGAACGATGGTCGTTTCCGCTGCTGTTAGGCTCGCGCCATTGGTGTTCGTGCGCCCCGGCGAACTGCGGCAAGCCCGCTGGGCGGATATCGATATGGATGCAGCGGAATGGCGTTACACGGCCAGTAAGACCAATACTCCACACATTGTCCCGCTCGCATCGCAAGCGTTGGAGATTCTGCGAGAGCTGCAACCGTTCACGGGGCGTGCTGAGTACGTGTTTCCAAGTGTTCGCAATCCCCGTGGCGCGATGAGCGAAAACACGATCAACGCAGCTCTACGTACGATGGGTTTCGACTCGGCAACGATAAGCGGTCACGGCTTCCGTGCGATGGCACGCACCGTGTTGGATGAGGTATTGGGCTTCCGTCCCGACTTCATCGAACACCAGTTGGCGCATGCAGTGCGTGATCTGAATGGACGCGCCTACAACCGCACTGCGCATCTAACCGAGCGGCAGAAGATGATGCAGTCATGGGCGAACTACCTTGACACACTGAAAGATGGCGCCGCTTGCAAGATCGCGACTTTTGGCAGAGAGTAACAAGCAGTCAGACTATAAAAGGGGTTCTACCCCGAAATCACGGACGGTTGTGAAAGGGTGGAAAACTTCAAATCCTGCCTGGCGGTCCTTCGCCGCATCCTTGGGTTGTGGCGTCGCTCTATGTATTCGAACACATCCGCTCTTGCGGTATCGAGTGTTGGATAGGTCATGCGATAAATCCGTTCGCGCTTGAGCAGGCCGAAGAAGCCCTCGCAAGCGGCGTTATCGCCGCAGTGACCCACCGCGCTCATCGAGCACACCAGCGCGTTGGCCAGCACATATTTCTGATAGTCATCGCTTCGAAATTGACTACCTCTATCCGAATGCAAAATCACCGGTTCGTCGCCCTGTCGCTGCCATACAGCCGTCTGTACGGCCCGGATCACCATCTGCCGATCTTGCCGATGGTGCATCGACCAACCCACCACCCGACGGTCGAACAGGTCCAAGACGATGCATAAATAGAGCTTGCCTTCCGCGGTTTTAATCTCGGTGATGTCCGTGACCCATTTGGTTTCCAGCTCCAGTGCAGTGAAGTCCCGTTCCAGCCGGTTGCGTACGCCTGGCGGTGTCAGTGCCGGCCGTGCTCGCATCCCCCGACGCTTCGGGCGCGGCCAACCCTGTAAGCCATCAGCGGCCATCACCCGAGCCACGCGGTTCAGGCCGACCCGCTCACCTTCATCGGCCAGGTCTTCCTGCATCCGGCCGGCACCCAACGTGCCTCGGCTGTCTTCGTGCAGCTCACGCATACGCCCCAGCAAACGTGCATTGTCGAGCTGACCGGCGCTAGGCAGGCGCCGGCTCCAGTCGTAATAAACGCTGACCGATACCCGCAGGCAACGGCATATCAGGCGGATCGGGAACTCATCGCGGTCACGTTCGATCACCTGGTACCACAGGATGATCCATTGGCAAAGAACGTCGCCGCTTCGCGCAAAAAATCTCGTTCCTTCTTCACCCGCGCCTCAAACGCGACAGCTCTTCATACCGTGGCGTGCCTGTGCCGGCAAAGGCGCTGTTGCCCTGGCTCGCGGCCTCGCGTTTCCAGCGCGTCAGCAGGTTGTCCCGGATCCCCAGCTCACGAGCCACCTGGGCACAACTGACGCTAGGTTGGCTCCCTTGTTCAAGCGCACCACGCTTGAACTCCACACTGAACTTTCTTCGCGTCGACATGAACACTCCTATCGGCCTTCATCGGCCTTCATCGGCCTTCTCGTAAGTGTCCGTGAAATCGGGGGTGAACCCGTTTCGTTCCTTACGCAATTGACAGATGCTGCCTGGACAATCATTCTGCAAATAGGTGACATTTGTGTCATCTGAATTAACACGCACAAGGAGGTGTTTGCTTGATGAGTACTGATACGCCCAGGGTTCCGTAGACACTCAAGACCCTCGTTGCGCGTAGCGCCGTTCAAACTCTACAGGAGA
>NZ_JZHZ01000007.1:2836620-2901444 GCF_000963005.1 Xanthomonas sp. GPE 39 | reverse complement strand
TGCTCATGGACACCTCCGAATTAGCCATTTTCCATGGCCTTGAGATGTCTAGGGAACCCTGGGCGTATCACTGGCCAGTGTTGTCGCGCTGTTGGAGAAAGCTGAGTTCTATCTCTAATGCGAGCCGATCTGGTGCTCCTGTCGCTGCTGTGCGCAGCACAGCAAAAGGTTTGATAGATACTTTCAACTGGCTTTACATCAGGTGGCGAGTGAAGCCGAAGTCAAAGGTTTTCATCGCACAACCCTCAATGCCAAAGGAAGGAATGAAATGAGCAAGATCATCACCAACAATGCGATCTCGTCCTTAGCCCTGATCATAGCCGGTGTAGCCGGATCGGCCTCAGCTTCGGAAGCGCATTCGGTCGCTACTCACAACCTCGAATCGACTACAGCAATCAATGCCGATCTCGACAGTCTGCGCATGGCTGAGTTCGCTTCAACCGAGTCGCTCGCAGACAGTGGTCACCACGCGGATTCGATTGGTTCGCATCATCACCACGAGGCCATTGCCAGCACCGATGGCGTGAAAACGACAGCCAATCGCGAGGCCGAACCGGGTCGCTTCGACGTTTAATTCCAGCGTGATCGCCGAGGGGGCGATTGGTCCCCCTCGGCGTGAGTCAAGAATTCTCAGGGAGTGAGGTGCTATGAATGCTGTATTGGATAGCAAAAGCGTTGTGATTAGTCGTCCTCTTTGCCTCATGGAACTCACTATGGCGTCAGTTCATGCCGATGAGGTGATGGAAGGCATCATGTGGGCGCGACTGAACCGCATGCGCATGCGTCTCCAAGAGGCTTTGAAGGGGAGAGGTGGCGAAAAATTTCTTGAGGCGATCTATCAGCTTTACATCTCGATGCCCCCCAATCGCCAGGCGCGTCTGCTTTTAAGCTCGGAATTTTGCGAATGCTACATGGCCATCGAATCTGCACAACGCAAGATCAGCACCGTAAGGTCCGATCAAGAAGATGCCTGCGAATTGGCTCGAAATTTTGCGCTTCTTCACGACCTGGTTTGTCGCGAACATGCCATTGACGAGCTGAGCAAGGGGCGTGTGAGTAAGTATCTGGCTGAGTCGCGCCAGTGGCAGGTTTACAGTCCCCTTGGCGACACTTATGCCAATCGATCAAGTGCGGGCAGCTGGAACCTTGAAAAGGCTCAGAGTGTAGGCGAGTGCATTGCGGTTGACTTTGACAGTCCCGTTGCCAGGCACTATGAGCCGCGCTCAGGCGTGTTGAGTCAGGCCTGCTTGCCGCTCGACGATTTCGAACGTCACGCGGTGTGCACAAAGATCGCTGAAAGTCTGCGTTTGATTGACGAAGCGGAGCCGCTTTATGGCTTGATTATCCGAAACTTCGTCAGGCGCATCGTTGTGCGCAAGTCGCAAGAACGATCTGACCAAGGACCTAAGCACTATGGGTCAGAGCATGTGCCACGTCAGCCCGGTTCGCTCAGATTGCTCAACATCCATCGGGATGAACTCAGCGTTGAAGCGTGCATGGAGAGTTTGATGCACGAGAGCACGCATAACTTCCTCGCTGCGTGGGAGCTTGCTCACGGTTTTTTTGTTGCCAACGACTACAAGCATCGCGTAGTGTCCCCTTGGTCTGGGAACCAGATCCCGAACTCCTCGTTCATTCACGCGGTCTTTGTTTACTACATCTGCCACCGTCTTCTGAGAGGTCATCTGGTAAACTCAAAGAACCTTGCCGAAAGTGCGGTTGCACATGTCCACAAGCGATTAGCAGTTTGTGCATCGGGATTTCTCATTCAGCAGCCACTGAGCCAGCGCCTGATGTCCACAGCACCGCTCAACGAGGACATCGGCAGCATGATCGACATGATGCAGTCAGAAATGCAGCGCCAATACGGATACGAGGCAGTAGTATGAACGTAAAAGCCGTCGTGCTCTACTCAGACCGGAACGATCCGATTGCGTTGAAGGCAATGGGCGAGGCGAGCTCAGAGATTGCTTGCATCCATGTTGACCAGTTGATTCCGCTCTTTGCTCGCCAAGATTGGCCAAAAGTGCTCGACATGACGACAACAGCAGACATCGAAGCGGTGTTTTCGGGCGCCAAAATCATCAATCGTGCCTTCACCCTATCTGGCACTGAGCTTTCATCTTGCTTGTCTGCCTGGGGCGTCGATGAGCGCTGGTTTCATATCCGCTTACAGGGTCTATTGAAGCTTGGAATGAGCGTGTCGTATGACACCGGAGTAAGGGGGGTGTCGCGCTCGCTTCTCCCGCTGAACGCACAATGGTTTGAGATGAAGCGCTCTTTGCCTGATCTGCTAACTCCCGCTTTCGAGTATGGCTTTGCCTACGAGCATCCTGACATCTCAGCTTTGGCGTCTCCGTTGCAAAAATCGGTGTGGTCGCTCTTTGATTGGAAAGTGGAACGACATCTGAGTCCTGATGAGGCCAAGCGACATCAATTCTTCGTGGAGGCCCCAAATGGGGTGCCATTTATCGCTTACTTTGTGGGGGATACTTTGGAGGTGTTTTGGCCCCGAGAGCGCGTGGATGTGGATCTTGGGCAAGTCAAGGAACTGGTTAACGCTGCCAGGCGCGTTTTCTGTGCTGAGACCGGTGAAGTGCTGCTCTATGCAGAAGACCAATCCCTGCGCTTTTATGCGTTTTCACCGCATATGCTCTCTGTGGCAGAAGAGCCCGCATTTCAAGCGATGCTGGGCAATTGGCTGGCGCCCACTCATTTTGACGCTGTAAGGAGCCTTGCCGATGCTGCGCCTCGGATCATCCATTGAACAGCTTCTTCGAATTCGGGAGGAGATGGGTTGGCTATACGGAAGCGAAGATCTTTGCGTGTTACTTTACAGCCTGGTCAAGCGAGAAAAGCCCGCCATAGCCATCGAACTTGGAACAGGGCTCGGTGTTTCTACCGCCTGGATAGCGGTAGCGATGAAGGAGGCCGGAAGAGGTGTTTTGCACACCTATGACAACGGCTCCCATTACATCAGTGAGCGCTCAAAGAAGTTCCTCAGTGGTCTTTCTGAACCCCTGAAATCGTTTGCAAACCTGCAAGAAGGCTTGGATGGCTTCAATGCTTTCATCGGAAGTCTGCTGTCGTGGGTGGGGGCGGAGTAGCATGTGGTTGTTCACCGAGGCGATATCGCTATGGATCAAATGGCATCGGATGATGCGTTCCAATCGGGGGTCGACATGATTTTCTCGGACTTCAATCATTCGCCTGATAGCATCCAGGCGTTGCTTGGCGCTTTTCTTCCGGTCATGCGGGAGAGCTCGTCCATCTTCATCGATAGCGCTTCAACACATCGGCTGAGCTACCTTGCACTTGAAAGGATTGTGGAGCATCTTAACCATGGGCGATTGCCCGTAGGGCTCACCAAAGGGCTGGATGAGCTTGAAGTCCAGCGCCTTGAAACGAGGGTGAGGCGCTCGTCGTTTCGCCTCATGCACCTCATCGAAACGAGCGATCGCGCGCAAAACAGCACTGCATGGCTGAGGATCGAACCCATCGATATTAAGGCAGCGGGTGTGACTTTTTCCCACTAAATGCAGGGTGCAATGTTTAGCTACTACCTGAATTTGGCAAAGCAAAGCCTGTTGGCGTCAAAGGCGATGACCTTGGCGCTGGTCGTTGCACTTGCTTTGGGCGTTGGCGCAAGCATGACAATGCTCACGCTGGTTCGTGCGCTGTCATGGGATCCCATGCCAGGTCGCAGCGCTCACCTGTTTCATCCATACTTCGATCCTTTGCCTCGCTCTTATGAAGATAAAGCCTTGTTCGATCCTCGCAACTCAGTGACTTGGGTCGATGCCAAAGAGATCATGCACAGACTTCCAGCACCGTCAAGTGCTGCAATGGCCACAGGTCACTTGCTTGTCTCGGCCCAGAGTGGTGTGGATTCGCCGTTTTTTGTTGATGGCCAGTATGCAACACCCGACATCTTTCGCATGTTTGGGATTGACCTGAGTCAGGGTAGATCTTGGACCAAAGACGAGGAGCAATCACGAGCAGCGCTGGTGGTGATCAGTGAGTCGTTTAGAAAGCGCCTCGGTCAGGCCGGAGAAGTCGGAAAAAGCCTTCAACTTGGCTCAAAAGCGTTTCGCATCGTGGGCATTTCACGTGACTGGGCACCGATGCCGCGCTTTCATACTGATCTGCAAAAGGACACCTTCAAGGGCCAAGACGACTTTTTCATTCCCCTCCACACAGCGATTGACGACAAGCTCAGTGTCAGTTCGAGCATGTTTTCGTGGGCGCAGGGCGAGAAATTCAACAAGATGGAAAGCCCCTCAACTGCTTGGCTGCAACTTTGGGTCTATCTTGAAGATCAGGCTGCGCAACAGCGCTATGCGGAGCAGCTCCAAAGCTATGTGGAGCAGCAAGCAGCTGGTGGTCGTTTTGAGCGGCGTAGCCCGGCTTGCTTGGAAGGGCTTAAAGATTTTCTGATCCGCCGTCAGGTGGTGCCGGATGATGTGAAGCTCCAATTGGCGTTGGCCGTTGGCTTCTTGATCGTCTGCATGGTCAACATCTGCGCGCTGCTCTTTTCCCGCTTCATCCGGCGAACCCATGAAGTGGCGGTGCGACGGGCGCTGGGGGCTCGCAGGATTGATATCTTTGCGCAGCTTTGCACCGAAGCGCTACTGATCGGGGCGCTAGGTGGGCTAGGCGCACTGATCGTCTGTCAAGTTGGGCTATCGGTTGTTAGGGCGCAGCCAGAAGACTACGCGGCGTTAGCGCACATGGATCTGACCATGGTGGCAGCAACCTTGGCCTTCGCCTGCCTATCTAGCCTCGCCACTGCCGCGCTACCGGCCTTCCGAACCGCTTCTGGTCGAACGGCCATGCAAATAAAGGTGGCAGAATGAGCATCTCGGAGATCCCGGTCATTGCGCGCAGCCTGAAACGGCATCGTTTGATTTCTGCTATTTTTCTCTTGCAGATCATCATCACCACGGCGGTCATTAGCAATGTTTCCTCATTGCTGGCTGATCGGGTTGAACTTCTGACCTATCAGACAGGACTGGGTGAAGAGGGGCTTGGCATTGTCGAGACTCAGTTCCTGGGTGAAGGAAGCGATAATGCACGATCCAAAGTGCTTGCTGATTTGCAGCGCCTTCGTGAGGTGCCAGGAGTTCAAAGTGTCGCCGCCGTTGAAGCGCTACCATTGAGTCAAAACAACTGGACCGTTGGCATCACCAACAAGTTGCTGGACCGAAACGATCTTCGTGGTGTGATTGAAGCAGAACCGTCGGTTTACAGCGTTTCACCCGGCGCACTTCAAACCCTTGGCATAGCGCTTTCGGCTGGACGTGATTTCTCGCCAGATGCCTATGTCCCCATGGCGGCCAGCAATGACTACTCTGGGCTTCATGACGCGGGTGAGGTCATCATCTCAAAGGATTTAGCGCAGGCGCTGTTTCCAGGAGAGAGTGCGCTTGGTAAGGCAATTTTCGTCGATGGCGAGCATCCGGTTCACATCGTAGGCGTTGCTGATCATTTGTCCCGCCCGCTTCTGGGAAGCGGTCAAGGCAACGATGTGTCGATGCTCTTGCCGTTAGTTCCGGATGCTAATCGTGTCATCTATGCTATCCGAACTGACCCAGATCGATTGAACAGTGTGCTGAGCGATGCAGAGGCAGGGATCCGAGCCCTGGATCGAAATCGAATGATCCCTCGAGTCATGAGCTACGAGGCGCTTCGCCATGGCTACTTCCGGCGTGATCGAATGATGGCTTACCTCTTTTTGGCAGCTGGCGCCTCATTGTTGGTGGTCACTGGGATCGGGGTCTACGGCTTGGTGAGCTTTTGGGTTCGTCAGCGCTATCGATACATCGGCATTCGTCGATCGCTGGGCGCACGCTCCATAGACATCAGTCTGTATTTCATGACGGAGAACATGTTTCTGACTGGGGCTGGCGCTGTGATTGGGAGCGGTCTGGCAGCGGCATTGAGCATGTGGCTCTCCGCTCACTACGGTGCCCCGAAGGTGCCTGGCGCATTTCTCATTGCTGGCTTTGTGTTGGTTTGCGCGCTGGGTCAGCTTGCCGCTTGGCTCCCCGCTCGTAAAGCAGCAAAGACTGCGCCTGTGGTCACGATGAGATCCGTGTAGGAGGCGTTATAGCCCAATCATGAATATTCCGGCTGATCCGTTCTTGCTTGGGTCGAGGGTTCTTTTTCGGGTTTTACCCCGATATCACGGACGGTTGTAAAAGAGTTGCAAATTTCTGATCTTGCCTGGCGTCGCTCGATGTAGTCAACACATCTGTGCGTGCGGCATCCAGTGTGGCATAGCTGGTTCGATAGATTCGCTCACGCTTGAGCAGCACGAAGAAAACTTCGCACGCAGCGTTGTCACCGCAATGGCCTACTACGCTCATAGAGCAGATCATGCTGTTGTCCGACAGATAGTGCTGATAGTCACCGCTGTGGAACTGGCTGCCGCGATCAGAATGCAGGATCACGGCATGGTGATCTTGCTGTTGCCAGGTCGCCATCTGTACGGCGCGGATCATCATCTGACGGTCCTAGCGATCGTGCATCGACCACCCCACCACGCGCTGGTCAAATAGATCGGTAATCCCCCCGCTTATAGCGGTCACCCAAAGTGGAGCTACGCGGTCATCGCCAATTTCATCGCTGGCGTGATGCCGCCGAGCGCCATGTTGGGGAGCTCGTGGTTGTACGTCCATAGCCAGCGTGTGGCCTTGTCCTGAACCTGCTCGATGGTGTCGAACAACGTTGTGGCCAGCCAGGCATAGCGGACGGTATGGTTGTAGCGTTCGACGTAGGATTCTGATGCGGTTTGCCCGGCTGGATGTGTTCGATCCGAATGCCGCGCTGCTGTGCCCAGGCTAGCATCGCGGCACTGATGTACTCCGGGCCGTTGTCGCAGCGAATCACGCGCGGCTTGCCACGCCACTCGATGATCTGATCCAACGAGCGGATCACCCGGGCCGATGGCAACGACAGGTCGACCTCGATCCCCAGACCCTGGCGATTGAAGTCGTCGAGCACGTTGAACAACCGGAAGCTGCGACCATCGGCCAACTGGTCGTGCATGAAGTCCATCGACCAGACTTGGTTGATCGTCTCCGGCACCGCCAACGGCTCTGGCCGCTCGCGCACCAGCCGCTTCTTCGGCTTGATCCGCAGGTTCAATTCCAGCTCCCGGTAGATGCGGTACACCCACTTGTGGTTCCAGCCAAAGCCCTTCACGTTGCGTAGATGCAGGAAGCACAGGCCGAACCCCCAATCGCGATAGGTCGCGGTCAGTCTCACAAGCCAATCAGCAATCTGGGTGTTCTGCTCGCTGGCCTTGGGCTGATAACGAAAGCAGGTCTCGCTCAGAGCAAAGCTCTGGCAAACATGCCGGATGTTCGTGCGGCCTTCTTCCACCGCCCATCGGGCCATCTCCCGGCGTTGAGATGGCCTCACCATTTTTTGCCATCGCCTCCTTCAGCAGGTCAGCGCTGAGTTGGGCATCGGCGTACATCTTCTTCAGCCGCCGATTTTCGTCCTGCAGCTCCTTGAGCTGGGATATCAACGACGCATCCATGCCGCCGAACTTGCTGCGCCACTTATAGAACGTTGCCGAGCTGATGCCGTGTTCGCGGCACAACTGCGGCACTGGCGTGCCGGCCTCGGCCTGTTTGAGCACGGCGATGATCTGGCTGTCGGTGAAGCGGGATGTCTTCATGGAACCTACTCGGAAAAGGGTAAGAGAAAATTCCACTTCTGGCGTCAGCTAACCTGCGGGGGGATTACCCTACCGCTGCGAATTATCTTCGCGGCCTGTTTGACTGGCTATAAGGTGTGGCCCAGTGCTGCTGTGACCTTGCCGCCATTGTTACTCATGCCATTGAGCCGGGCCATTGCCGTTGGAGTTGATGAGTCAGATGTGCTCTCTCTCTTCATGCTAGCTGAGTGGTTCGCCTTGGTAAGCGCAATCCTAGGTGGTTGAGCTAGTGCCTGCGTAATCGCTTTATAGCCTGGCACCCAACACCAACACACCTCAGCCAATCGCCAATGCCCGCGAGCCGAGGATGATCATGCGCAGCATCGCGGTGATCTGGCGGATCAGTTGCGGATCTTTTTCCGGTGGCAAATCCATCGCTGTCGCGCCCATCGCGAAGACTAGCCGGGTGATCGCTTTGGACACCAGCGCCGGCTCGTGCAGCGGTGCGCCCTCCTGCGCAGCCAGGCGGATCAAGTCCACGCGGAGTTCGTCTTCGAAATAATTCAACTCACGGTCCACCGCACGCTTGAAGGCGTCCGAGCCGACCGTACCCTCGCGCAAGAGGACGTGCAGTAACTTGTCGTCAGCACGTAACTGCTCCATGAACGTCTCCACGGAGCTGAGGATGATGCTGCGGCGGTTGCCGGCGGCGCGCTGCCGGGCCTGGCCGATGATAGTGCGCAGCGAGCTGCCGGCCAGGTCGATCAGCGCCACCGCGAGCTCGTCCATGTCGCGGAATTGGCGGTAGAAGCTGTTCGGCGCGATGCCGGCCTCGCGGGTGACCTCGCGCAGGCTCAGCGTTGAGACGCTGCGGTGCGGTCCGATCAGCTTCAGCGCCGCCGCCAGCAGGTCTTCACGCGAGATCGCACCCTTGCGCGCGGGAAGCGCATCCTCGGGCTGGGGCAGGTGGATCGACGTCATGGACTGGGCCGGAGCAGGCAATGACGGATCATAGCGCTTTTGCTGAATATACAACTGTATAGACATTCGTATCTGTGTCTGTATAGTGTGTGCCATGAATGCCGCCCGCCGCCCCGCCAAGCTCCGTCCCGCCATGCGTGCGTTGCATGCTTGGGTGCGGCCGGATGTTTTCGATTTCTGGTCCACACGCCTGCATCCGCTGTGGACCTGGCAACGCCCGCGTGCGCGGTTGCTGCAGCGCGAGGCCGCCAGCAGCGATGCGGTGACCCTGGTCTTGCAGCCCAATCGCCACTGGCGCGGGTTGCGCGCCGGTCAGCATGTGGAACTGGGCGTGGAGATCGAAGGCCGTCGTTTGTTGCGCAGTTACAGCCCCACGCTATTGCCGGACGGGCGTCTGGCGATCACGGTCAAGGTGGTCGACGGTGGCCGGGTCAGCCAATATCTGGCCAATACGGCGCGGATCGGCGAAGTGTTCGAGCTGGGCCAGGCGTTCGGCGAGATGGTGCTGCCGGCGGCCTCGCGTGGTCGCTGGTTGTTGCTGGCTGCTGGCAGTGGCATCACGCCGATGCGTGCGTTGCTGCGGCAGTTGGCGGCGGAAGGGATGCCTGCCGATGTCGATCTGATCTATTGGGCGCGCCGCCACGAGCAAGTGTGCTTCCGCGACGAACTGCAGGCGCTGGCTGCAGCGCATCCGCGCTTCCATCTGCAATTGGCGATCACCGGCGAGGGCGATTCTCCCGCGCCGCGTGTGGACACGTTGCCGCTGGAGCATCTGCACGGCCTGGAGCAGGCGCAGGTGCTTGCCTGCGGCCCGGGCGGTTTCGTGCAGGCTGCGCGTGCGCGTCTGCAGCCGCATGTCGCGCGCTTCCAGGCCGAGGCGTTCAGCCCGCCGCCGGCGCTGGACGATATCGAGCAGGGCACGGTCGCGGTGACTCTGGCGCGCAGCGGCCGTGTGCTGCAATTGCCGCGCGGACAATCGCTGCTCACCGCGCTGGAAGCCGAGGGCCTGCGGCCCAAGCATGGGTGCCGCATGGGCATCTGTAATAGCTGCGCCTGCGGCAAGCAGTCCGGTGCGACCCGCGACATGCTCAGCGGTGCCCACACCACCGAACCCGGTTCGCTGAAGCTGTGTATCAACAGCGCCAGTAGTGACCTGACCCTGGACCTTTGAAGGATTTTCCCATGGCGGCTCCCCGTAACCGCGCACTGACTCCGGCCGAATTGCAAGCCTTTGGCGATGAACTGGACGCGCTGCGCACGCGCACACTCGCCGATTTGGGCGCACGCGATGCGCGCTACATCCGTCGTATCGTCGCGGCGGTGCGCTACACCGGTCTGGCGGGGCGCGCGTTGTTGTTCCTCGGCGCGTTCGTGCATAGCGTGTTGCTGCCGGCGTGGATCGCGGGCGTGTTGCTGCTCACGTTGTCCAAGATCCTGGAGAACATGGAGTTGGGCCACAACGTCATGCACGGCCAGTACGACTGGATGGGCGATGCGCAGTTGAATGGCAATACCTACGAATGGGACATCGTCGCCACTGGCGATAACTGGCGCAAGACGCACAACTTCAAGCACCACACCTATACCAACGTGCGCGGCATGGACGACGACATCGGCTATGGCCTGTTGCGCATCTTCCCCGAGCAGCGCTGGCGTCCGTTCTACCTGGCGCAGCCGTTCATCGCGGTGGTGTTCGCGGTGTTATTCGAATGGGGCGTGGCGATCCAGGATCTGCGCCTGGGCCGCTGGTTCGCGGGCAAGATGAAGCCTGGCCAGTTGCGCCGTGCGTTCGCTCCGGTCGGGCGCAAGATGCGCCGGCAGATCATCAAGGACTACGTGGTGTTTCCGGCGCTGGCTGGCCCGTTCTTCCTGCCGGTGTTGCTGGGAAACCTGGTCGCCAACGTGTTGCGCAGCATCTGGACGTTCGTGATTATTTTCTGCGGCCACTTCACCGCAGAAGTCGAGACGTTCCCCAAGGAGTCGATCAAGAACGAGTCGCGCGGTCACTGGTATCTGCGCCAGTTGCGCGGCTCGTCCAATCTGGCCGGCGGCAAGCTGCTGAATCTGCTCTCGGGCAATCTGAGCCATCAGATCGAACACCATTTCTATCCCGATGTGCCGGCCAACCGCTATGCGGGGCTAGCGCTGGAGGTGCGCAAGATCTGCGCGCGTTACGGTCAGCACTACAACACCGGGTCGCTGCCGCGTCAGTTCGGCCAGGTGATGTGGCGGATCGTGCGCCATGCTTTCCCCAGTCGGCCCCGGCCGGTGCGTGCCTTGCGGGCGGCGGCACAACAAGCAGGTTGAGTAAACGGCACGGCGCTGCAATAACGCGCCTTGGCCCGTCAGTGACGCAGCAGTCATGAGCTTGTGCGTATGCCCAGCGCATTCTCATGGCTGCCCTCAGATCGTGACCGCAAATGCGGCGCTGATCGTGGCGAAAAACGCCGCACCGTAACGTAACCGATCAACCTCATGGCGGTTGTCCCGTCGCAATGGCGCTGCATGTACTGCCTGCGCGTATCGCACAGATGCGTGCGCGTGTCGCCGAAGCAGGTTGGTCCGAGCATTGAGAACGACGCGTCATACGGTGCGCTGCGTCCCGCGCATGGCCGTGGCTTCGCCCCGCAGGTACGATCGGCTTCGTCGTTTCGTTTCGTGCAAAGGTCAGCCATGCCCCGTTCGCTGCTGCGCCAACTCCTGCTGATCTGGATCGTCATCGTCGCCGCCTGTGTCGGCATGGCGGTGGTGCTGGTCGGGCTGTATCGGCACAGCGAGGGCGTGCGTGCGCAGCGGGCGCAAGCGCAGTTGCAGGAGGTGTGTGCACACATGGTGCAGCGCTACAACGGCGCCAGTGTCGCCGCGCACGGCAGCGATGGCACCGGCCTGGCGGCGGTGGTGACGCAATTGGTTCTGGCCGATGCCGCTGGCGTGGAAGGTGGCATCTGGGATCGCCAGCGCGGCTTCCTGGCTTATGCCTACCCGACCTACGATGGCAGCGAACACAAAACCGACGTGCCCGCGGCCGAACGCGCGATGATCGTCGCCACGGCGCAGCGCGGCGTCGATGCGCGCCAGGCGGTGAGCTACCGGCGCGACGGGCAGCGCGAGACCTTGCTGATCGCGGCGTGTCCACTGGATCGCCATGCCGCCGCCTGGACCATGACCCGAGTCGCTTCCAGCGATGCTGCGGCCAGTCTGCCGCTGGCGCTGGGCATGGCGCTGATTCTGGTCTTGGTGGTGGGGTCGGCACTGGCGCTGGGATGGGTCGTGCGGCGCTGGAGCCAGCGCTTGCAGCGTATCCAGCAGGCGCTGGCGACGCAGGCCGAAATACCCGCCATTCCCGCGACCGGCGCACCGGAATTGGACCGCCTCGGTGCGGCGGTCACCGATTACGCCCAGCGCAGTGCGCAGGCGTTGGCGCAGACGCGTCAGCTTGGTGAGGAACTGTCGCGACACGAACGGCTGGTCGCGCTCGGGCGCATGACCGCCACCGTGGCGCATGAAATCCGCAATCCGATCGCAACTCTGCGTCTGGCGTTGGAGAATCAAATCGCAGCCGGTGGAGATGGGTTCGACGATGCGCAAGCGCAATTGATGCTGACGCAGATCCAGCGCTTGGATGGAGTGGTCGAGAGCCTACTCGGCATGGTCCAGCCGATCCGCCTGCAACAGCAAACCGTGCAGTTGCGGCCGTGGTTGCAGGCGTTGCTGGAGCCAGCCGAATGGAATGGGCAGGCACCGCCGATCGCGCTGCACATGGACGCGGCGCAGGTGCAGTGGCGGCTGGATCCGCAGCAGAGCGCGCGTGCCTTACACAACCTGTTGCGCAACGCGCTGCAGCACGCCGAGGCAGGGAGCGAGGTGATGCTGGTCGTGCACGTCGATGCGGATCTGCTGCGGCTAAGTGTGTGCAATCGCGGCGAACCGGTCGTCGCGCCAGTCGCCGCGCACTTGTTCGAGCCATTCGCCAGTGGTCGCAGCGATGGCAATGGGCTGGGTCTGGCATTGGTGCGTGAGATCGCCCGCGCACATGGCGGCGAGGTGCGTTACGCGCACCACGATGGCATCACCACGTTCACTTTGGAGCTGCCATGGCGCGCATCCTGATCATCGACGACGACCAGGCGTTCCTTGCGACGTTGCAGGCGACATTGCGCTCTTTCGGCCACGAGGTGATCGCGCTGGCCGATCCGCACGCTGGGCTGGCGCGATTGGGCGAGGGCGACATCGACCTGGCCTTCGTGGATTTCCGCATGCCAGGGATGGATGGCATCGCACTGATGCGCGCACGCCAGGACGATGTGCAGGCCGCGCGCGTGCCGTTGGTGATGCTCACCGCCCATGCTTCCAGCAGCAATACCATCGAAGCGATGAAACTTGGCGCGTTCGATCATCTGGTCAAGCCGGTGGGCCGTGCCGATATCGCCGCGGTGGTCGAACGCGCACTGCTCAATAGTGCCGAACAGGCGCCAGCGTCAACGTCGGCGGCACTGGTCGAGGACGACGATGCACTGCTTGGACACAGTGCGGCGATGCGCACCGTGCACAAGCGTATCGGTCTGGCTGCTGCTTCCGATCTGCCGGTGTTGATCTGCGGCGAAACCGGCACCGGCAAGGAATTGGCCGCGCGTGCCTTGCACCGTGCCAGCGCTCGCGCCGGGCAGCCCTTCGTTGCGGTCAATTGCGCGGCCATTCCCACCGAGCTGATGGAGAGCGAGTTGTTCGGTTACCGCAAGGGGGCGTTCTCCGGCGCGGTTGCCGACCGCAGTGGCCTGATTCGCGATGCCGACGGTGGCACGTTGTTCCTCGACGAAATCGGCGACATGCCATTGCCGATGCAGGCCAAACTGCTGCGCTTCCTACAGGAAGGCGAAGTGTCGCCGCTGGGCGGGCGCGGCGCGCAAAAAGTGGACGTGCGGGTGATCGCCGCAACGCACCGCGATCTGGCTCAGGCGGTGGAGGCGGGAAGCTTCCGTAGCGATCTGCGCTACCGGCTCAACGTCGTGCCGATCGAACTGCCGCCGCTACGCGAGCGCGGCGACGACATCCTGCTGTTGGCGCAACACTTTCTACAGGCCGGCGCGAGCAGCGCGCAGACGTTATCGCCCACGGCGCAGGCACGACTGCGCGCCTATCCCTGGCCGGGCAACGTGCGCGAATTGCGTAACGCCATGCAGCGTTGCCAGGTGCTGGTGCGCGCGCCAGTGATCGAAGCGCACGATCTTGACGAACTACTGGCCGAGCCGAGCGATGCGACGGTTGTCGACACCGATGCGATGACCCTGCCGCAGGCGATTGCGCAACTGGAGCGACGCATGATCCAGGCGGCGTTGGCGCACACCCATGGTAATCGCGCCGAGGCAGCGCGTCGGCTCGGTATCCATCGCCAATTGCTGTACCGCAAGCTCGACGAATACGGTTTGCAGTGAGTGTCCGTCGCGGGCGGCGTAGGCCGGGAAGGTGTCCGAAAAACGGACGGATGTGGATGCAATGAGGACGTCGCGATGCTGAGAGTTCCCTTCTATTTCTTTATATATCAATGATTTGAAGGTTGGCACGGTGCCTGCTTTATCTCTATGCAAGCGGCCCTCCTTGCCGCTTTGGAGAACATCTCATGATCCGTCGTCACGCACTCGCTCTGTCCTTGGTCTTTGTTGCCACCACTGCCGGCGCACAGGTGTATGCGCAGCCCGCTCCGCCGCCTGTCCCGCCCGCACCGCTGGGAGCCGACGCGCCAGTGGCTGCCGCGCCGGTGCAGGTGGACGGCACCGTCGAACGTTTCATGATCAACCCGAATGGCGATGTCGATGGGATGTGGTTGGTGGACGGTACCCAGGTCAACTTCCCGCCACATCTATCGGGCGATCTGCAAGCGGCGGTGCGCCGTGGTGATGCGGTGTCGGTGCAGGGCTATCGCCTGGGCAGCCTGCCGGTATTGCAGGCCAGTACGATCACCGCGCGCCGCAGTGGCAAGCAGGTGGTGGACCGCCCGCCGAACCCGATGACGCCGCCGCCCGCCCCGCCGTCGCCGCCGTCGCTCACCCCGCTGCAGACCGATGGCCGTATCGAACGGTTGATCTACGGGCCGCGTGGCGAAACCGCTGGTGCGTTGCTCAGCGACGGCACGGTGGTGCGGATGCCGCCCCCGGCCGCGCTGCAATACAGCGAGTTGTTGCGTCCCGGCGCACGCCTGAGCGTGAGCGGCTTTGGTGTGATCACCAATGTGGGGCGTGCGGTGGAAGCGACTCAAGTGGGTCGTGACCGTGCCTCGCAACAAGCGGTGTTTGCGCAGCCGGCCCCGCCGCCGCCGCCGGCTGTGCCGGGACAACCTGGCGTTCCGGTGGTGCCGCCGCCTTCGCGTTGATCGGTTGCCCCTTGCGACATCGTGCCCGCCGTATGCGGCGGGCACGTTCGTTTGCCTGACGCCTGCGTTTTATTTTTTGAGCATGCTTGGAGCATGCAATACATTGGGTCGATCCCGATGTGCGCCCCGCAACCTGCGGCACGCTCTTCGCATTCCCTTCGATACAAAGCCGATGTCGATGGCCTGCTGGTGGACGATGGCACCGACGTGCATGCCTCGCCACAATCGGGGTGATGGGCGATGACCCGGTCCTGACGGTATGCGCATCGTCATCGCTGCCGCAGTTGCTTGCCTGGAGCGGGTTTGTATTCTTGAGCCGAGCTGCGTTGACGATCAATCGTGCGCAGAGGCGGATGGTCAAGGCCAAGCGCACGTTTTGTCGGTGCGCTCCGCTGCTTCGCACGCATCTGTACGGATAGCGCACGCGCGCTGCGCTTGCCTTAATGCAATGCGACGCCGGGGATCACATCGCAGGCAATGCCGGCGGCAGTGAGCTCGGCGGCCAGCGTGGCGTGTGGGGGCTGTCGGAATGCATCGCCGGGCAACAGACTGACCACGCGCTGTCCCGCGCGGGCCTGTTCGCACAGCAGCGTCAGGTGTGCGGCTGGATCGCCAGGCAGTGGCTGGCGGGTGGCGTCGCGGCGCGCCAGGCTCAGCACCGCGGCGCTGACGTCGGTACCGCACAGCAGCAGATCGGCCTGATTGAGTGCGCGCAGTGCTTTCAGCGTCAGCGCACCTGGGTCACCGGTGCCGGTGCCGACCAAGCAGGCGCTGCCTTGTCGCGGTACTGCGTCGTTGCGCTGCAGGCTGTCGGCGAACGCCTGTTCGGCCGCGTCGTGCTGGCCGCTCTGCAGCAGCGTCTGCACCGGCCCTTCCAGCACTTGCTCGAACCAGCGCCGGCGCTGTGGCAACTGCGGCAGGCGTGTGCGGATCGCCTCGCGGTGGCGCGCGAACAATTGCGCCAGTGCGGCGTAGGAGTGATCCAATTCGGTTTCCCAGCGTTCGCGCAGACGCCGCGCCAGCATCGGCGCCGCGCCGCTGGAAGAGATCGCCACCAAGAGCGGATCACGGTCGATGATCGCCGGCACCTGGAAGGTGGAGAGCGCCGCGTCGTCGACCACGTTGACCCACTTGCGGCGCAGCCCGGCTTGTTCGGCCAGATGTCGATTGAAGGCCTCGTCGTCCGTGGCCGCCACCACCAGCCAGGCGGCATCCAGCCACTGCGGATCGAAATCGCCATCGACACGCCGCAGCCGGCCCTGTGCCAGCCACTGCGCCACGGTGTCGTTGAGCGCATGCGCGTAGACCAGCAGGTCCGCACCAGCATGCAGTAGCGCTTCGATCTTGCGCATCGCCACCTCGCCCCCGCCGACCACCAACACGCGGCGCCCGAGCAGATCGGCAAACAAGGGATACAACGGCATGCGGACTCCTGGAAGCTGAGGGGGACGGCTCGCGGCAGGGCATGTCGCATGGCACCATGCGGTGAAGCCAACCACCGTTCGCCATGACCGAATGCTGCGTGTCCTGCTGGTCAACGATACCGAAAAGCCGATCGGGCAACTGCGCCAGGCGCTGCTCGATGCCGGCTACGCGGTGTTGGACGAAGTCGCCGCGGCACCGGCGTTGCTCAAGGCGGTGTCCACCCAGCAGCCGGACGTGGTCATTCTCGATGTCGATTCGCCTTCGCGCGATACGCTGGAACAACTGGCGCTGATCCATCGTCAAGCACCGCGCCCGGTGGTGATGTTCTCCGCCGATGGCGACGACCAGTTGATCCGTGCCGCAGTCGGCGCCGGCGTCACTACCTACGTGGTCGATGGTCTGGCGCCGGCGCGGCTGGCGCCGATCGTGCAGGTTGCGTTGGCGCGTTTTGAACAGGAAGCGGGCATGCGCCGGCAACTGGACGAAGTGCAGCGCAAACTGCGCGAACGCGAACGCATCGACCGTGCCAAGCGCCTGCTGATGGACAAGCGCGGCATGAGCGAGAACGATGCCTACGCCGCGCTGCGGCAACAGGCGATGAAGCAAGGACTGAAACTGGCCGAGGTCGCCGAGCGCATCCTCGCCATGGCCGATTTGCTGGGATGAGGCACCGATGAACGCACCATTGCACCCCATCCCGCCCACGCTGCGCCTGGGCTACCTGCCGCTGATCGATTGCGCGCCGCTGATCGTGGCCGCGCGCCTGGGCCTGGATTTACGCTATGGCCTGCGCTTGGACTTGCAGCGCCAAGCGTCGTGGGCAGCGGTGCGCGACAAGCTGCTATCTGGCGAGCTCGACGCCGCGCATGCACTGGCCGGCTTGGTCTATGGCGTGGAATGCGGCATCGGCGGCCCGCAGGCGGAACTGGCGATCCTGCTCACCCTCAACCAGAACGGTCAGGCCATCGTGTTGGCACCGACACTTGCCGCCGCGCTGACGCAAGGCACGCCGTTGCCCGCAGCGTTCGCCGCGCTGGGTCGTGTGCCGGTGTTCGCGCAGACCTTTCCCACCGGCACCCACGCCATGTGGTTGTACGCCTGGCTGGCAGCGCAGGGCGTGGACCCACTGCGCGACATTCGTGCGGTGACGCTGCCGCCAGCGCATATGCCCGACGCCTTGGCGCGCGGCGAACTGGATGGCTACTGCGCTGGCGAACCCTGGGCCGCCCAGGCCGAGAGCGTCGGCGTTGGCCGGCGCATCATCCGTAGCGGTGAACTGTGGCCCGGCCATCCGGAAAAGGTGCTGGCCTGTCGCCGCGCCTTCGCCGCGTTGCAACCCGAGCTCGCCATCGCGCTGACCGCCACGGTGCTTGATGCCTGCCGCTGGCTCGACGATGCCGCACACCGTCGTGAGGCCGTGGCCTGGCTCGCCGACCCGAGCGTGATCGATCTGCCCGCCGAGCGCATCGCCGCCTGCCTGCTGCCGGGTGGCCTGGCCGACCACGGCGCCGACCCGCACGGCTTGCGCTTCCACGCGGGCGGCCTGACGAACTTCCCGTGGCTGTCGGACGGACGTTGGTTCCTGCAGCAGTTCCGTCGCTGCGGCTGGCTACCGGGCAGCGGCCCGGGGAGTGAGCAGGATGCGGCCCATGATGCGGACCTCGTGGCGCGCGTGCATCGGTTGCAGACGTATCGCGCGGCGGCGGCGTTGGTGGGGGTGGAGGTGCCACGGTGCGACGAGAGGGTGTATGGCTTGCTGGATCGGCATGCCCAGCGTTTGTCTGATTAGCACCTGGGTGTGCCGGAGTTACGCAATATCGGCATTCATCGGCATAGTTCATGCGGTTTTTCAGATGGGCGTGAACTATATGAAATTAAATCAATGTGGTGCCGTGATGAGTGCCGTATGTATGCTGCTGGCTGCGTTGGATAAACGTCGTGTTGTGGTTACATCGTATATATAGTAGTGGCTGTGCAGGAGTGCTTTTATAGGCATGTATGGATAATTTGGAAAAGGGAGGTGCGTTATTCGATGCGCACCTGAAGAGTGGTTCGGTGATCCGTTGCATGTTTAGAGGACGGGTTCTTTGTGGGGATTTTGCAGCTTAATACCTTCAGATCGATTGACGATTGCATTGGCTGTATGACTTCGTGTGCAGTGTCGGAGCTGGCGGAATGGTCGCTGGAATAGCGACGTCAGAATGATCTGTCCGCCGCGAAATGCGCGCTGGGTTTGGGTAATGTAGTTAATATTCGCGCATTGAAGTTGGTAAATTTACGTTTCTTGTCGGTCGTAGGTAAGTGCCTATGGGGAAGAGCTCTAGTGAATTATTTCTATCGGAATTTAAAAAATTATAGGGGGAGTGATGGTGGCGATAACAGAATTGAAGGGGCGTGCTCAGCAAGCGCAGGAGATTCTTCACCTGGCTCGTAAAGCAGTGGCAGATCTGGGCTTGAAGGCTGACGAGCGCGTTGCCACTTCTCTACCACTCGTACTGGCATCCATGGATCATGCAGACACGATCCTAGTTCTTCTGTGTGATCTACCTTATCGTTTCTGGTTGTCTAGTTTGGTGTTGCAGCGTACCCAGATGGAATACGTGCTTCGTGCTGCGTTCTTCGCCAAGGCCGCGAGTGAGAATGAGCTTAGGCGCTTCCGTGCGAAAGGAAAGATGCCTAACAGAGGGGAATCCAAAATCCACCTAGGGCGTATGGCTGAAGAAGCAATTGACCACCTGGGGTGGGAGGACAAGGAAAATTTTCTTGCCTCAGTGAGGGCTCATCAAAGACAACTTTCCACTATCGTCCATGGTGGTAAGGAAATCCTGTTGATCTATACCAAGAATAAAGAATGGGGCAGCAGCGATGCCGATGGGGCTAAGCTTGCGGGAAGCATCGATACGGTCTTGGTTTACGTTATGGTTGCTATGGCTGTTGTTATGTCACTTTCCCCTTTGGATAACGTCCAGATCGATGCAGTGGTACGGCCCGCTTTCGAGGCGTTCGAGCAGTATTCTAAGTTTGTCAATAATCCAATTGAAGATGAATGTCATGGAAGAGAGGCGTAGGCCCAACTCCAGCGGAGGGTGCCATTGCAGCAGCGATCAAGCGAAAAGCCAGCATCGTTGAAATTGCCGCAGAGCACAATAAAGGTGCGTCGCGCACCATTTCTGTTCGTTGATGCCTGACGCGGCGGCCGCGGAACGCGGCCGCAGTGCGCAGATGGCGTCTATAAGTCATTAAATTTAAAGTAAATAAAATCTCAATCCCTGTCCTGCGGACAGTTGGCACACCCCTTGCGATAGTTCCACCTGCGGACGCAACGGCGCGTCCGCATCAATCTGATCCGGCAGGCGGGCCAACGGCGGTCCTCCTGCTCCGACAACGGCGTCTTCCGGTGCGAACCGGACGGCGCCGTTTTCGTTTTTCTCCCTATGACTTTCCGCGCGCTGCGGGTGGTGTGCAGCGCTGCGGCCCCACGTTTCTCGGAGATGGCGCGGATGAATCGATCGTTCTGGCAAGCCGGGCATACGCCCACGCTCTTGGCGGCGTTCCTGTATTTCGATCTGAGTTTCATGGTCTGGTATCTGCTCGGTCCGTTGCAGGTGCAGATTGCGGCCGCGCTAGAACTGCAGACGCAGCAGCGCGCGCTGATGGTGGCGGTACCGATTTTGTGCGGGGCGGTGTTGCGATTGTTCCTGGGCATGTTGGCCGACACGATCGGAGCCAGACGGGCGGGGTTGCTGGCGCAGGGGGTGGTGATCGCGACGCTGGCGGTGGCATGGCAGGTGGGCGTGCACAGTTTTGCGCAGGTGCTGTTGCTGGGGCTGATGCTGGGTGTGGCCGGGGCTTCGTTCGCGGTGGCGTTGCCGCTGGCCTCGCGCTGGTATCCGCCGCAGCATCAGGGCACGGCGATGGGCATCGCCGGGGCGGGCAATTCCGGCACGGTGTTCGCAGCGCTGTTTGCGCCAGTGTTGGCGGCCGCGTTCGGTTATCAGGCGGTGTTCGGGTTTGCCTGCATCCCGTTGTTGTTGACGTTGCTGGTGTTCGCGCTGTGCGCCAAGGATGCGCCGGTGGTGGTGGGACGCAAGCACCTGGGCGATTACGCACGGGTGCTGGTCGGTAATCGCGATGCGTGGTGGTTCATGCTGTTTTACGCGATCACGTTCGGCGGTTTTGCCGGATTCGCCAGTGCGTTGCCTGGCTATTTCCATGATCAGTTCGATTTTTCGCCCAAGCAGGCTGGCTGGGCCACTGCGGCTTGCGTGCTGGCCGGTTCGGTGATGCGGCCGTTGGGCGGGGCGATTGCTGACCGCATCGGTGGTACCCGCACGTTGTTGGCGATCTATCTGTTGGTGGCGTTGCTGGTGTCGGCGGCGGCGGTCGGTGTCGGCGGGTCGGCGGCGACGGTGGCGCTGTTCGTACTCACTCTGCTCAGCCTGGGCACTGGCAATGGTGCGGTGTTCCAACTGGTGCCGCAGCGCTTCGGCGGCGATATCGGATTGATGACCGGATTGATCGGCATGGCCGGTGGCATCGGTGGGTTCGTACTCGCTGCGGGGTTGGGCGTGGTCAAGCAGCACACCGGGAGCTATGCGCTTGGGTTGTGGTTATTCGCTGGTTGCGCGCTGCTCGCCTGGGGGTTGCTGTCCAACGTCAAGCAGCATTGGCGCCAGCAATGGTCGGCCGCCGGTGCGGTGCGTGTCTGATTGCCACGGGAGCCAAATGCGAATGAACAAGCCAAGACTGGTGGTGGTGGGCAACGGCATGGCCGGCATCCGCACCGTGGAAGAACTGCTCAAGCTGATGCCAGGTATGTACGACATCACCGTATTCGGAGCAGAGCCGCATCCGAACTACAACCGCATCCTGCTCTCGCCGGTGTTGGCCGGTGAGCAGCAGTTCGACGAGATCGTGCTCAATTCGCTGGAGTGGTACGCCGAGTACGGCATCCGTTTGCATCTGGGCAAGGAGGTGGCGCGGATCGACCGGGTCAAGCGCAAGGTGATCGCCGTCGATGGTACCGAAGCGCCCTACGACAGGCTGTTGCTGGCGACCGGTTCGCTGCCCATCGTGTTGCCGGTGCCGGGCAAGGATCTCAAGGGCGTCATCAGTTACCGCGACATGCACGACACCCAGACGATGATCGACACCGCCGCGTGCAAGCGTCACGCGGTGGTGATCGGTGGTGGTCTGCTGGGGTTGGAGGCGGCCAACGGATTGAAGCTGCGCGGCATGCAGGTGACGGTGGTGCATTTGGCCGGTTGGTTGATGGAGCGCCAGCTCGATCCGGTGGCCGGAGCCATGTTGCAGCGTTCGCTGGTTGAACGCGGGTTGGAGTTCCGTCTCAACACCTCCACCACCGAGTTGGTCGGCAATGTCGCCGGTGAGGTGACAGCGGTGCGCTTCTCCGACGGCAGCCAGGTGCCGGCGGATCTGGTGGTGATGGCAGCCGGCATCCGTCCCAACATCGCGTTGGCGCAGGCTGCTGGCATCCATTGCACGCGCGGTATCGTGGTCAACGATACGCTGCAAACCTTCGATCCGCGGGTGTACGCGGTGGGCGAGTGCGCCAGCCATCGCGGCATCGCGTATGGCTTGGTGGCGCCGTTGTTCGAGCAGGCCAAGATCTGCGCCAATCACTTGGCCGGTTACGGGATCGGCATTTATCGCGGCTCGGTGGCCTCGACCAAGCTCAAGGTCACCGGCATCGATCTGTTTTCCGCGGGCGATTTCATGGGAGGGGAGGGCAGCGAGGAGATCGTGTTGTCCGATCCGGCCGGCGGCGTTTACAAGAAATTGGTGCTGAAGGACGACAAGCTGGTCGGTGCCTGCTTGTATGGCGATACCAACGATGGTGCCTGGTATTTTCAGTTGCTCAAGGACGCCAGCCCGATCGGCGAGCGTCGCGAGCGGCTGATGTTTGGCGAGAGCGCGCTGGGCGATGCTGGCACCGCCGGTCAGGATCGTGCCAGCGCGATGCGCGACAGCGACGAGGTGTGCGGCTGCAACGGTGTGTGCAAGGGCACCATCGTCAAGGCGATCAATGCGCAGGGCCTGTTCACCGTGGACGAGGTCAAGAAGCACACCAAGGCCGCCAGTTCCTGCGGTTCGTGCACCGGCTTGGTCGAGCAGATTCTGATGAATTGCCTGGGCTCCAATTTCCAGCAGACGTCCAAGACCAAGGCGGTGTGCGGTTGTACCGATCTGAGCCATGGCGATGTGCGCAAGGCGATCCGTCAGGGCAAGTTGCTCACCCACGCGGCGGTGTATACGCAACTGGAGTGGCGCAGCCCCAATGGATGTGCGATCTGCCGCCCGGCGATCAATTACTACTTGCTTTCGACCTGGCCGCGCGAGGCGGTGGACGATCCGCAGTCGCGTTTCATCAACGAGCGTGCGCACGCCAACATCCAGAAAGACGGCACGTTCTCGGTGATTCCACAGATGAAGGGCGGAGTGACCAACGCCTCGGAGTTGCGCCGCATCGCCGATGTGGCCGACAAGTACGCGGTGCCGATGGTCAAGGTCACCGGCGGCCAGCGCATCGATTTGCTCGGGGTGAAGAAGGAAGACTTGATCGACGTGTGGAAGGACCTGGGAATGAACTCCGGGCATGCCTACGGCAAGTCGATCCGCACGGTGAAGACCTGCGTGGGCACCGATTTCTGCCGCTTCGGCACGCAGAACAGCACGCAGATGGGCATCGACCTGGAGACGATGCTGGCCAATATGTGGAGCCCGCACAAAGTGAAACTGGCGGTGTCCGGCTGCCCGCGCAATTGTGCCGAGTCCGGAATCAAGGACGTGGGCATCATCGCGGTGGAATCGGGTTGGGAGATCCACATCGGCGGCAACGGCGGCATGAAGACCGAGGTCGCCAAGTTTTTGGTCAAAGTGCGCAGCGCCGAGGAGGTCAAGGAATACACCGGCGCGTTCCTGCAGTTGTACCGCGAGGAGGCGTACTACCTGGACCGCACCGTGCACTACATCGAGCGGGTGGGCATGGAATACGTGCGCCAACGCGTGGTCGAGGATGCGGATAACCGCCGCGCGTTGTACGAGCGCCTGCTGTACGCGTTGGAAGGTTTGCCTGATCCGTGGGCCGAGCGCATCGCCGGGGCCAAACAACGCGAGTATCAGCCGCTACGCGTGGCGCCGCCGCTGGCGCTGGTGGAGGACTGAACCATGGCGAGCGTTTCCGACCCGAGTGTCAGCGTGGCTGTCGGCAGCATCGGCGATGGCATGCGTCAGTGGATTCGCATCTGCCACCTCGACGACATTCCCGTGCTCGGCGCGCGCGTATTGCAGATGCCAGGAGTGGAGCCGATTGCGTTGTTCCGTAGCGAGGGCGAGCGTGTGTTCGCGCTGCTCGATCGCTGCCCGCACAAGGGCGGCCCGCTGTCGCAGGGCCTGGTCGCTGGCGATAGCGTGACCTGTCCACTGCATGCCTGGCAGATCGATCTGAACAGCGGCCAGGCCTGCGCGCCGGACGTGGGCTGCGCACGGCGTTTCCCGGTGCGTGTGCAGGCCGGCGAGGTCTGGTTGTCATTGCAGGATCCCGGCTGATGGAGAACGCGTCGATGCCGACCTCGTCCGTCAGCGCGCCGCGTCGCGTGACCCACTCCACCTGTTGCTATTGCGGTGTGGGCTGCGGCGTGCGTATCGAGACCGAACACGCCGCCGACGGCACCGCGCGGATCGTCGGCATCGATGGCGATCCGGCGCATCCTGCCAACTATGGCCGCTTGTGCAGCAAGGGCCGCACGCTGCCGCAGACCACGCACAGTCTGCACGGTCGCGCGTTGCAGCCGGAGCTGCGCGCGCACCGCGATGCGCCACGGCGCGCGGTGGATTGGGCGGTGGCGCTGGACAGCGTGGCCGAGCGGCTGACCAGCATCATCGAGCGGCACGGCCCGGACGCGGTGGCGTTTTATCTGTCCGGGCAATTGCTGACCGAGGATTACTACGTCTTCAACAAGTTGGCCAAGGGGTTGATTGGTACCAACAACATCGACACCAACTCGCGCTTGTGCATGTCCAGCGCGGTCAGCGGCTACAAGCTTGCCCTGGGCGCCGACGGTCCGCCGACCTGCTACGAGGATCTGGAACTGGCCAAGACCGTGCTGCTGGCCGGCAGCAACCTGGCCTATGCGCATCCGGTACTGTTGCGCCGTTTGGAAGAGGCACGCGCACGCGATCCGGACGTGCGCTGGATCGTGGTCGATCCGCGCCGGACCGACACCGCCTCGCTGGCCGATCTGCACCTGGCGATCCAGCCCGGCACCGACGTGGCGTTGTTCAACGGCATGTTGCATCACCTGATCTGGGAAGATCGCATCGACCGTGCATTCATCGCCGCGCACACCGCCGGTTTCGCCGAACTGCGGCAGACCCTGCGCGATTACACGCCCACGATGACCGCAGATTTATGTGGCGTGCCGGCAGCCGATCTGGTGCAGGCGGCGGAGTGGTTCGCGCGCGATCTGCCGGCGCTGTCGCTGTACTGCATGGGCTTGAATCAGTCCGCGCACGGCACCGACAAAAACCTTGCGCTGATCCATCTGCATCTGGCCACCGCGCAGATCGGCAAGCCCGGCGCTGGTCCGTTTTCGTTGACCGGTCAACCCAATGCGATGGGCGGGCGCGAGGTCGGCGGCATGGCGACCATGCTCGCGGCGCATCGCGAGATCGCTGACGCCGGCGACCGCGCTGAATTGGAGCGGCTGTGGGGCTTGCCGGAGCATCACCTCTCCGCGCAGCCTGGACTGCCGGCGGTGGCGCTGTTCGACGCGCTGCGTCGCGGTCAGGTCAAGGCGGTGTGGATCGCCTGCACCAACCCCGTGCATTCGATGCCGGATATCGCGCAGGTACGCGAGGCATTGCGTCAGGCGGAACTGGTGATCGTGCAGGAGGCCTTTGTCCATACCGACACAGTGCCGTTCGCCGACGTGCTGTTGCCAGCGGCGAGCTGGGGCGAGAAAGATGGCACCGTCACCAACTCCGAGCGGCGCATCTCGCGCGTGCGTCAGGCGCTGCCGGCGCCGGGCGCGGCGCGACCGGATTGGTGGATCGCCAACGAGGTGGCGCGGCGTCTGGAAGCACGCCTGGGCGCGCATGCTCCGCTGACGCGGTTCGGCTTTGCCGATCCGGCGTCGGTATTCGCCGAGCATCGCATGCTGACGGTTGGTCGCGACCTGGATATCGGCGGTCTCGATTACGCGCGGCTGGAGACGCAGGGACCGCAACAGTGGCCGCTGCCGGTCGGCGCTGCGCAGGGGCAGGCGCGGCGCTATGCCGATGGCGTGTTCGCCACCGCCGATGGTCGCGCGCGTTTTCATCCCACGCCCTACAAGCCCGTTGCCGAGCCGACCTCCGCGCGCTTCCCGCTGCGCCTGCTGAGCGGGCGCCTGCGCGATCAATGGCATGGCATGTCGCGTACTGGCCGGGTGCCGGCGTTGTTCGCGCACAGTCCGCAACCGTGTCTGCGCATGCATCCACAGGACGCGGTGCGGCGCGGTCTGCGCGAAGGCGAACTGCTGCGTATCGCCAGCAAGCGCGGCACGCTGGTGTTGCCGTTGCAGCTTTGCGAGGAGATGCGTTCGGGCGACGTATTCGCGGCGATGCACTGGAATGGACAATTTCTCGCCAGTGGCGGGATCAACGAAGTCAGTCTGGCGGCGGTGGACGCGCGCTCACAGCAGCCGGAACTCAAGCATGCCGCGGTGCGCGTGGAGAAGGCCGAGTTCGGCTGGCATCTGCTGTTGGCGCGGCGGGGGGATGCGCTGGCGCTACAGGCGGTCGCGCAACCGTGGTTGCGCAGCTTCGCCTATGCGTCGCTGAGTTTGCAGCCAGAGGCGCGGCAGGGCGCAGATCCGAACGCGGATGCGCCTGCATGGCTGGTGCTGCGCGCCGCCGCTGAACAGCCGCCGGCACAGGCGACATTGGAGGCATTGGCGGTGGCGCTGGATCTTGCAGGTGGCACCGACACCCTCGAATACCGCGACGCGCGCCGTGGCCTGCTCAAGCGTGTGGTCTGGCGCGGCGATGCTGGTGCTGGCTATCTGGATGGTCTGCTGCTGGCCGGCAGTCAGCCCGATTCTGGCGGCGATGCCCTGCTTGAGCGTGCGCTCACCGGCACGGTCTGGGATGGGCCGCGTTTGGCGGTGTTCGCCCAGGCCGCTGGCGGGGTGCGTGATCCGCTGGTGTGCCAGTGCGTGCAGGTGCGCGCCTCGGCGATCTGTGCCGAGGCCGCGCGTGGCGCGACGCCGGCGCAGGTCCGTGCACGCCTGGGGTGTGGCAGCGTCTGCGGGTCGTGCATGCCGCAGGTGCAGCGGCTGTGCGCCGAGGTGGTGGTCGCATGAGCGGGCCTGCGCGTCTGGCCAGCCTCAGCGCACGCTGCGTGCGAGGTGGTGCCGAGGAGCGTGGCGGAATGCCATTGCGTTTTCGGCGTCGTTTGCCGCGATCGATCTTGGTATCGGCGAGGGTGTATCGATCTGCTGGCCGCCAATCCGCTGGCGTCGTTGCCAGCCGTTTTTGTGGGGGTGGATGGTTGCGCGCGGATCCAGGGGTGGTGTGTGTTCCTTCGATGGGGAGTGAGCGATGAAGCATGTCAGTGTGTCCGCCGCGCGTGGCGACGGCGAGGTGGTGTTGTTGTCGGCTGGTCCGGGCGATCTGCAACTGTTGACGCTCCAGGCGGTGAATGCGCTACGCAGTGCGCAGGTGTTGCTGCTCGACGATCTGGTCAATCCGCAGATCGTGCAATTCGCGCCGCAGGCACGGGTGATTCGCGTCGGCAAGCGCGGCGGTTGTCGTTCCACGCCGCAGGCGTTCATCTGCCGATTGATGCGTCGCTACGCGTTGCAGGGGGCGACGGTGGTGCGTGCCAAGGGGGGCGAGGCGTTGTTGTTCGGGCGTGCCGGCGAGGAGATCGCGTTCTTGCGCGCAGCCGGCGTGCCGGTGCGCATCGTCAATGGCGTCAGTGCCGGCATCGCCGCAGCGGCCGGACTCGGCATGTCGCTGACCCACCGCACGCATTGCCATGGCATCACCTTCGTGACCGCACACACCCGCGACCATGGCGAGCCGGACTGGGCCGCGCTGTGCGCCACCCGCACCACGTTGGCGATCTACATGGGCATGGCCCGCGTCGCGACGCTGGCCGACAGCCTATTGCGGCATCTGCCCGCCGATACGCCGGCGGCAGTGGTGCAGTCGGTGAGCCTGCCGCGGCAGGTGCAACTTTTGACCACGCTGGCGCGTTTGGCGGCCGATGTCGCGATGCTCGTCCCGGGCGCGCCAGGAGTGATCCTGGTCGGCGAGGCGGTCGCCGAGGCGCGCGTGCAGGAGGCGCCGCTGCAATCGATGTGTGCGATGGTGTGAGTCGGCAATACAACGCTGCGTGCGTCATTGCGAACCGCTCGTGGGTACGGCTTCGGACGATCTTGAGCCATCCGCCTCAGCGCGATGCAATAGCGCGTCTTCGAGGGCGCGCGAGGTGGAATAAGAAAAAGCGATGTGCTTGCGAGTATCGAAGCAATTTTGCGCTGTTCAATCAGGCGCTGATTCACGCAATAAACGGTGCATGAAATGCCGCCTTGTCTAAGCTGGTCAGCAGGTGGCGTTAGAACGCAAAACCGTTGTCATGCAGATGCAGCAAAACATGTGCGTCAATGAATCGTTTAGTTTTACTGTGCGTGGATGATGCGCAGACACTGTGCAATGACTGTGGTGTGCGCTGTCATTTCTGCGGTGCTGGTATGCAGTGGCGAGATGATGCGAGTTGCGGTGCGTTCGCCACTGGAATTGAACGGGAATTGAACGGTTTTATTTTTGTGGGCACATTCAGCGTGCGGTTCGATGGCGCGCTGGCGTCGGTCGCCGATGCTAGACGCTTCCACTTTGCAAGCGATGCAGTGCGGCGAGCAGTTCGCTGCGGCGGTATGGTTTGGGCAGAAAGTCGGTTTGCGCGGGCAGATGGTCTGCCTCTGGGGTGTGCAGGCCCGAGGTCAGCAGGACTGGGAGCTCGATCCCTTTGCGCCGCAGTTGGCGGACCATGCCGAGGCCGTCGCAACGGGGCATCTGCACATCGCTGAAGATCAGATCCACGTCCGGATGCCGCGCCAGCTTCTCCATGGCTTCGTGCGCTGTACTTGCCGCCAGCACGCGGTAGCCATCGGCGGCGAGCATGTCGGCGGCGAGCTCGCGTATGGTTTGATCGTCTTCCACCAAAAGAATGGTGGCCAGGGCGCGTGTTGCGCGCATAACGCTGTCACCGCAGAATGCTGAGGTACGCAGCTTCGCGGTTTTCCAGTGAAGCGCTGGTGATGCTGGGGCAATCCCGATACTCTCGACTTCATTATGACTGCGAGAAGCAGCTTGTCCACTCACGCCCGCTATCGGCAGATCGTCGAACTCTCGCACGATTGCATCAAAGAAGTCGGTTGCGATGGCGTCGTGCGTTCGATCAATACCCACGGGCTGACCTTGCTTGGGGTGGCCGAGCCCAAGAGCATCGTCGGGCGGCCCTGGGTGGAGCTGTGGCCGGAGGATATGCAGCCGCTTGCCGATGCCGCGTTCGCTGCGGCCTTGCGCAACGAGCAGAACGAATTCTGGGCGCAGCGTCCCTCCCAGGATGGGCGGCAACGGTGGTGGCATGTGATGGTCAGTCCGCTGGCCAATGCGTCGGCACTGGTCGAAAGCGTGTTGGTGATCAGTCGCGACGTCACTCCGCAACGCCAGATCGAGCAGGCACTGCGTACCCTGGGCGATCTGACGCTCGGGCGCGCACAGAGGCATGCCGAGGCTGAGGCCATGGTGCAGGCCGAGGCTGCCGCGCTTGGTCGGCATTGGCAGGTGCAGCACTCGCAGTTGCGTGGGCAACTGGATATCGCTCTGGCGGCGCAGCGCGTCGCCGAGCGCGCCATGGCTCAGGCGCAGAAGGGCGAGGCAGTCGGACAGATGCTCGCCGGCGTCGTTCATGACTTCAACAACATGCTGCAGACCGCGATGACCTCGGTGAGTATGGTCGCCGACCAGCCGCAGCGTCTGCAGCCGGACCAGCTCAGGTTGCTGAGCATCGCCGGCGATGCGCTACAGCATGGTGCGCGGATGACCCGGCGCCTGCTCGGCTTCGCGCGGGCGCATCCAGTCAAACCAGAGTGGTTGGACCTGTGCGACTTGGTCGTGCAGATGCAGCCGCTGCTGGCGCAGGCACTGGGAAGCGAGATGCGGCTGCAGTTGGAGACATCCGCCAGCCCCGCAACGACCTATGCCGACCGCAATTCGGTCGAACAGGCGGTGATGAATCTGGCCCTGAACGCGCGCGATGCCTGCCGCCCGGGCGACGTGGTCTGGATTCGTTGCGGGACGCTGGAAGTGCCGCCTTTGCGCGCGGCGGCGATGCGCCAACCCGGTACATACGTCACCCTGACGGTGAGCGATCACGGCGAGGGGATGTCGGAAGAGACCAAGTCGCGTCTGTTCGAGGCGTATTTCACCACCAAGCCGGAGGGAAAGGGGACCGGGCTGGGGTTGGCTCAGGTCTATGGTTTGGTGCGTCAGGCTGGTGGATTCGTCGATGTCGATTCCGAATTGGGTCGCGGCACCACGATCACGCTGGCCTTTCCGCTGGTGCCACGGCCGCTTGGCGATAGCGCCGATTCCATCGTTTCCTAGCGCGCTCAGGTGTTCGCCCGTGCCGGTGGCGGTTGCCGTCGTTTCTGGCCCGAGTCTGGGTGGGCTCCGGATCCTGGGTGGCGGTGAAGGCTGGCATGCCTGAACGGATCTGACGCTGGGACCGCCGTCACGTCTGTGACAGCCTTCGTGAAGGCTTACTATCTAGGCTTTACAGTGGCAGTGGTGCGTGCCTGCGCACAGGAGCGAACGTGGTATCGAGTGGCGAACACAACAAGGCTCGCGCGGTCGCGACGTTAAACGTCGCGATGTCTGTGCGCGCACAGGTCCAATGCTGGCGTGGCGCTGTCCGAAGCGGTCGGCGGATCGCATGAGTACCATCGCCCCACCCATGCCCATGCCCGCTGTAGTGTCCCTGGATGCCGGTCATGCGGTGTTGCCGCCGGAGTCACCGCTGGCGATGCCGCTGCAGTCGCTGGGCGAGGGTAAGTTGCGCAATGAGCGTCTGCCCAGTACGCCAGTCGGTATCGGTTGGCGGCGTTTGTATGTCTTCGGCACCACCGCAGCGATGACCGCCTATGCCAGCATGCTGATCGGCAAGGTCTTGCTGATCGGCGGAGTCAGCGTGCTCGAAGGCTGTCTGATGGTGTTGTTCGTCCCGATGTTCGCCTGGATCACGCTGTCCTTTGTCAGTGCGCTGGCCGGATTCTTCACCCTGGTGTTCGGCCATGGCCGCAAGCTGGGCATCGATCCGGATGCGCCGCTGCCCAGCGTGCATTGCCGCACCGCCTTGTTGATGCCCACTTACAACGAAGATCCGCATAGGCTGATGGCCGGTTTGCAGGCGATCTACGAGTCGGTGCAGGCCACTGGTCAGCTCGATCGCTTCGATTTCTTCATCCTCAGCGATACCACGCGTCCGGCCATCGGCGCAGAGGAAGAAGTGGTCTATGCCGACCTGGTGGCGCGTGTCGGCGGCCATGGCCGGTTGTTCTACCGTCGTCGTGCCAGCAACACCGGGCGCAAGGCCGGCAATATCGCCGATTGGGTCCGCCGCTTCGGTGGCGCCTATCCGCAGATGTTGATCCTGGACGCGGATAGTTTGATGACCGGCGACAGCATCGTGCGCCTGGCAGCGGGGATGGAAGCCAATCCGGATGTCGGCCTGATCCAGACGCTGCCGGAAGTGGTCAATGGCAATACCCTGTTTGCTCGCATGCAGCAGTTCGGTGGCCGCGTTTACGGCCCGGTGATCGCCTTCGGCGTGGCCTGGTGGCACGGTGCGGAAAGCAATTATTGGGGCCACAACGCGATGATTCGTACCGAGGCCTTTGCCGCGCATGCTGGCCTGCCGGCGCTGCCAGGACGCAAGCCGTTCTGCGGTCATGTGCTCAGCCACGATTTCGTCGAGGCCGCGTTGATGCGTCGTGGCGGTTGGGCAATGCACATGGTGCCGTATCTGCAGGGCAGCTACGAAGAAGGCCCGCCGACGCTGACCGATTTGCTGGTGCGCGACCGTCGCTGGTGCCAGGGCAATTTGCAGCATTCCAAGGTAGTGACTGCGCGCGGCCTGCACTGGGTCAGTCGCATGCACATGCTGGTCGGTATCGGCCATTACTTCACCGCGCCGATGTGGGGCATGTTGATGTTGATCGGCATCGCCGTCCCGTTACAGAACGGCGGCATTGATCTGGTTGCCTCGGTGTTGGCGCCGTTTTCGCCTGCGCGCTACTGGCACCAGCAGGATTCCAGCCGGATGTTCTGGGTGTTCGCGGTGACCATGTTCGTGCTGTTGGCACCCAAGATGCTGGGTTATCTGGCGATGGTATTCGCGCCTGAGAAACGACGCGCTTGCGGCGGTGCATTGCGCGCGCTGTTGAGCATGTTGCTGGAGACGCTGTTGGCTGCGTTGATGGCGCCGGTGGTGATGTACGTGCAGTCGCGCGGTGTTGCCGAGGTGCTGGCCGGCAAGGATTCGGGTTGGGATGCGCAGCAGCGCGACGACGGTCGTCTGTCGTGGCGGGCGCTGTTGCGCAGCTATGGCGGGTTGAGTGTGTTTGGCTTGTTGATGGGGAGCATGGCCTATGCGGTTTCGCCATCGCTGGCTGCGTGGATGGCGCCAGTCGTGATCGGAATGGCGTTGGCCGTGCCGGTGGTGGCGATCAGCTCCTCGCGCGCGGTGGGCCTTTGGTTGCGCAAGCTGCGTATTCTCGCCATCCCCGAGGAATCGCAGCCGCCGGCGGTGTTGTTGCGCGCGGCAGAGTTACGCCGCGAGGCCGCCGCTCGGCGCGCCGAAGCGTGAGGCACCGGGCATAATGTCGGGCATCACGATAGGGGTCTGACATGCTGGAAACCGTGGAGCACGAAACCGGCGCCGCGCCGCGCTGGAGCGTTCTTTGGCTGCATGGGCTGGGGGCGGATGGTCACGACTTCGCGCCATTGGTGCCGCAGTTGGTCCGGCCGGGCTGGCCGCCGTTGCGCTTCGTGTTCCCGCACGCGCCGATGCGCGCGGTGACCATCAACAACGGCGTGCGTATGCGTGCCTGGTACGACATTGTCAGCATGGACTTTGCACACCGCGCCGATAGCAGCGGAGTCGCTGCCTCGGTCGGCCAGGTCGAGGAGCTGATTGCGCGCGAGCATGCGCGTGGTGTTCCAGCTGAGTGCCTACTATTGGCCGGTTTCTCCCAGGGTGGGGCCATCACCCTGGCGGCTGGGTTGCGCCGGGAACAGCCGTTGGCAGGTCTGATTGGTCTGTCGACGTATTTGCCTGAATTGGCCGAGGTGGCCCGCTGGCATGCTCCAGCGGCGCTGTCGCAGCCGCTGTTCATGGCCCATGGTCAGAGCGATCCGGTGATCCCGCAGGTCTATGCCGAGCAGACCGCGCAGGCGCTGCAGGCGCTAGGCATGCCGGTGCAATGGCAGCGTTATCCGATGGCGCATCAGGTGTGTGCCGAGGAAATCGCCGATCTTGGCGATTGGATGGCGGCGCGTTTCGCTGCCGTCTGAGTCCGGGTTTGCTGCTGGCGGGATTGCGTGCCCCGATGGCAGGTGGCAAGGGTGCCCGCTACTATGCTCCAGAGCGCACGCCAGCCGACCGAGGAGACGCAGGTGAAAGTGCTGATCGCCGACGACGAACCCCTGGCCCGCGAGCGTCTGCGTGTCTTGTTGGCCGAGCATTCCGGTGTCGAGGTGGTGGCCGAGGCCAGCAGTGGCTTGGAGGCCTTGGATGCCTGCGATCAGTGGCGTCCGGATCTGGTGTTGCTGGATATTGCGATGCCCGGTCTCGATGGCCTGGAGGCCGCCCGCTACCTCGCTGCGTTCGAGCCCCGGCCGGCGGTGGTGTTTTGCACGGCTTACGACGCGCATGCCTTGTCCGCGTTCGAAGCGGCGGCGATCGACTATCTGATGAAGCCGGTGCGTGCCGAGCGTCTGGCGGCGGCATTGCAGCGTGCGCGCATGTTCGTGGCCGGGCGTGCCGACAGCGCCGCTGTGCCGATGCAACGCCGTACCCAGTTGTGCGCACGTTTGCGCGGTAGTCTGCGCTTGATTCCGCTCGATACCATCCACTATCTGCAGGCCGAGGAAAAGTACGTGGTGGTCCACCATGCCGCGGGCGAAGATTTGATCGAGGAATCGCTGCGCTCGCTGGAGGAGGAGTTCGCCGAGCGCTTCGTTCGCATCCATCGCAACTGTCTGGTCGCGCGCCAGGAACTGGTCGAACTGCGTCGCCTTGGCGATGGCCAGGTGCAGGCGGTATTGCGCCATGGCAAGCAGCCGTTGGAAGTGAGCCGTCGTTGCTTGGCGCAGTTGCGGCAGGGGATCCGTCAGCGCTGAAGGTGCTGCATTCCCATTGCGGCAGCGTCACATGCCGGCTTTCCGCGATAATGCGCGGATGAAGATCCTGCGTATCGCCACTCGCAAGAGTCCGCTCGCCTTGTGGCAGAGCGAATATGTCGCCGCCTGTCTGCGGCGCGCGCACCCGCAACTTGAGGTGGTGCTTGTGCCGATGAGCACACGCGGCGACGAAGTGCTGGACCGCTCGTTGGCGGCAATCGGCGGCAAAGGGCTGTTTCTGAAGGAATTGGAGCTGGCGATGTTGCGCGGCGAAGCCGATTGCGCGGTGCATTCGCTCAAGGATGTGCCGATGGAATTGGAGCCGCCGTTCGTGCTGCCGGCGATCCTGCCGCGTGCCGATTCGGCCGATGCACTGATTTCCAATCTGTACGCGGCATTGGATGCGCTGCCGCTTGGTGCCCGCGTGGGAACCTCGTCGTTGCGCCGGCAGGCGCAACTGCGCGCGCGGCGTCCGGACCTGCAACTGCTGGACCTGCGCGGCAACGTCAACACGCGTCTGGCCAAGCTGGACAATGCGGATTACGACGCGATCATACTGGCCTGTGCCGGCCTGCAGCGGCTGGGTCTGGAGCCTCGCATCACTCAGCGGTTGCAGGCGCCGGACTGGCTGCCGGCTCCGGCGCAGGGGGCGATTGCGCTGGAATGCCGCCAGGACGCGACCGCGGCACGGGCGTTGTTCGCCGTGCTGGACGATGCCGCGACGCGTGCCTGCGTGGAGGCCGAGCGGGCGATGAATCGCGCGCTGCACGGCAGTTGTCACGTTCCGGTCGCTGCCTTCGCCCAGTGGCGGGGCGAGGATCTGTTGTTGCAGGGGCTGGTCGGTGATGCTGCCGACGGACGCCTGGTACGCGCGCAGTTACAGGGCAGCGCACAGGATCCTCAGGCACTGGGTCAGGCTGTGGCTGATGCCCTGCTCAGTGCTGGCGCTGGCGCATTGCTCGACATCGACCGAGCCACTTGAACGTGTGCTATTGCCGCACGAGCAGGCATCCATCCGCTGTCGCCTGATGCCGCCTGCGACGCAGTGAGTGCCCAATCGCGAGTTTTATTTGAACTTGTAGACCACGTTCACCGTCGTCAGCGTGTCGGTTTTTTCCTTTCCGACGCTGACGACGCTGTTGTAGCGTGCTTGCCAAGCGGCTTTGAGCGCCAGACGCTCGTTCATGTTCACCGAGATGCCCAGGTCGTTCTGGGCAAAGGTGTCGTAGGCGCCCGATTCGACCAGCAGGGTATTGTCCAGTTCGGTGTTATGGGTGAGTCGATATTTGAAATCGACCAGGCCGCGGCCGATCAGCCCGGTTTCGGTGCGGTCCTGCGCCGCGTCGTGGGCGCGGCGCACACCGGGGCCGATCTGTACGTCGATGCTTCTGTGGTCGCCATCCATGATCCGCGTGCCGTAGCCGATACCAATCGTGCCCAGCCGGTCGTAGGTGGCGAAGTCGTCGCGTTCGTAGCGCAGGGAGGCGGTCAGTTGACGGTGCTCGCCGAGTTGCAACGCGCTGCCGGCGCTGCCGGTGTAGCGGTTGGAGGTGGTCTGGCGCAAGCGTGTGATTGTGCCGTCCGTGTTGGTGTTGGTGTACTCGGCGCTGGCGCGTAGCGCGAACAAGTCCAGGCTGTGGATCCAGTCGCCGTCCACGTATTGGCCCTTGAACCTGCCGTTGATGCTCTCGTTTGAGCTGTTGCCGTGCGAGGACGCGATGCCCAGTTCACCCGATCCGCTCCAAGGCGAGCTGGCCGGATCCGTGTCAGCGGCCCATGCCGAAGACGTGCTCAGCAGCAATGAGGCGATGGTGGATGCGATGGGGGCACGGCGGGACATGAGCTTCTCTCAGCAGGTGGGGGGCGGGACGCAGCCTTCGGCTAACGAGTTGGAAACGATTTCATCATACCGGATCCACATCCCATCCTGGTCACGGACTGCATGATCGATTTGGGCGCTGGCGCTGCCGGTCTGCGCTGCAGCGGGCGTTTTCAGCCTCGGACTCAGACATAATTGGGGCATGGACCGCTACGAACGCATCAATGCACTGCACCGCCAGCTCAAGTCCGCGCGCTATCCGGTGACGGTGGCGCGGCTGCAGGACGAACTGGGCTGTTCCCGCGCCACGGTTTACCGCGATCTGGCGTTTCTGCGCGATGCGTTGATGGCGCCGGTCGAGGGCGATGGTGAAGCGGGTTTCCGCTACGAATCCGCCGAAAGCGACCGTTTCGAACTGCCGGGACTTTGGCTGAGTTCCGAGGAATTGCATGCGCTGCTGGCCTCGCAACAGTTGCTGGCGCGCACGGGTGGCGGAGTATTGTCCTCTGTGCTGGCGCCGCTGCAGCAACGGATCGAAAGTCTGCTCGCCGCGCAGGCCGGAGTGACCCAATGGCCGGTGGAGCGGGTGCGGGTGATTCCACATCGCGGTCGCAAACTCGACGAGGCCAGCTTCCGCACCGTTGCCTCGGCGGTGCTGGAGCGTAAGCGGCTCTCGTTCGACTACCGCGCACGTTCCACCGACGAATCGACCAAGCGTACCGTTTCGCCGCAGCGCATCACCCACTACCGCGACAACTGGTACCTGGATGCCTGGGACCATGGCCGCGATGCGGTACGTAGTTTCGCGGTGGACCGGATCAATCATGCGCGGTTGCTCGATCAGCCGGCACAGGACGTCGCCGACGCCGAGCTGGATTCCCAGCTTTCATCCAGCTATGGGATTTTCTCCGGTGCGCCCAAGGGGTGGGCCACGATCGTGTTCAGCCCCAAGGCGGCGCGCTGGGTGGCCGACGAGCACTGGCACTCCAAGCAACAGGGGCGATTTTTGCCCGATGGTCGCTACGAACTGAAAGTACCCTACAGCGTCTCGCGTGAGTTGCTGATGGATGTGTTGCACTATGGTTCCGATGCCGAGATCGTCGAGCCGCGCTCGTTGCGCGAGCAGGCCAAGGCGCTGCTCGCGCTGGCATTGAGCAATTACAGCGACGATTGAGCCGGCCAGCATCGCGGTGGCCGCGCCCTGTTGGGCTATTCCGGAAGGGCCTGTGCGACGGCGCTGTTGCTGAGGATGGTGCCGATGTTGCGCTCGATGCAGTCGACCAGTGCGTGCACATGCACGGCCATCTCTTCGCCGAGCGGAGTCAGGGTGTACTCCACATGCGGCGGTACCACTGGGTAGGCGGTGCGCTGCACGAATCCGTCCGCTTCCAGCGCGTGCAACGTCTGCGACAGCATCTTCTCGCTGACTCCCTCCAGGCTGCGGCGAAGGTCGCCGAAGCGGTGCGTGCCCTTGCTCAGCGCTACCAACACCAGCACGCCCCAGCGGCTGGTCACGTGGCTCAGGATCGCGCGGGAGGGGCAGTTCTGCGCGAACACCTGTCCGCGTAGCATCGCCGGGTTGGCGGAGGAGCAGGCTGGGTTGTGAGTGGATTCGGGAAGTACGCTGGCCAAGGGGATGCACCTGTCTGTGGGGGAAGGTTTCCCGATCATACGAGCAGCGCCGTCGGCTTCGCTGAGCGGCAGGTGATCGTTGCGTGCCGGGACGCTCAGGGCTTTTGCGGGACCTCGAAGCCAAGCCGTCCGACCTGCTCGCGGCGTTGCGCCACGCGCAGGAGCTTGTCGGTGTTGATCCCGTATTTATGATCCATTTTGTCCACCAATTCGCGGTATTGCTTTTGGCTCATGTCTGGATCACGCGCGAATACCCAGGCCAGATCGCGTCCGGGATAGTCGATCAGCGCCCAGGAATAGTCCGGCGCCACTTCCAGGATGCGGTACTTGGTGGGCAGCACGGCGAAGAACCAGGTGGTCCAGCGATGGTTGCCGGTTCCTTCGTTGATCGTGGCGTGAGAGGTGATTTCCTTGATTGGCTCGTCGAAGCCTTTGCGGTACTGGTAGCGCACGGCGATCTTGCCATTGTCCTTGAGCGTGTACTCGTCGCTGCTGGCGACATGGCCGCGTTCAGCGAAGTACGGGATATGTGCGATCACGTACCAACGGCCCATGAAGCGCTGCAGATCGATCGGCGGTTGCGCTGTTTCCTGCTCCTGCGGGCTTTGTGACTTTGCCCGCACTGTCGACGCAGGGGCGAGGATGCCGAGCAGCAACACGGAGGCAAACAGAGCAATCAGGCGCATGGGGGAGTTCCGAGAGGTAGGGTCGAGCGTAACGGATTGTGCGCTTCCGGCGTGTCAATAGTGCGTCGCAGTCCTTGAGATGTGACCGCGGCACCTTGTGTGCCTTGGTCATTACAGGAGTCACCGTCATGCAGAATATCGCCGTTTCAGGTCGGGTCCATGTCCCGCATCCGGGCCTGTGTCGCCTGCTGCAACAGCTGATGCTGGTCGGGCTCGCCATGGTCGCGATGTGGCCCGCCGCGCGCGGGGATAGCGCATGGCTGGGCTGGCGACCGCTGTGGTTGTTGGGCATGCCACTGAGCGCCTGGTGGGCGTTGCACCGCTTCCCGATGCCGCTGCGGCCGCTGTTAGCCTGGATGCGGGCCCGGCCGCGTGTGCAGGCGCGGCGGCGTGTGCCGGTGCGCTAGCCTCCCGGCGCGGCCTGACCTTCGGCAGGGGGAGGTCGCGGTGGCGCGTGCTACGGTGCGCTGCCCTTTTCCAGGATCCCATCGCCCATGTCGCCTCTCGCGCAGGCTTGCTTGCTCGTCGCTTTGCTTACGGCCGGCTCCGTTGCCGCCAAGGAACCCGCAATGCCCCAAGATCCCTATGTCTGGCTTGAAGATGTCACCGGTGCCAAGGCCCTGGACTGGGTCAAGACGCAGAACGCCAAGACCGAGGCGCGGCTGGCTGACACGCCGGCGTTCAAGGCGACAGAAGCCAGTATCCGCCAGGTGATGGATTCCGATGCCAAGATCCCGTGGGTGGAGAAGATGGGCCCTTACTACTACAACCTGTGGCAGGACCGTGAGCACGAGCGTGGCCTGTGGCGTCGTACTACCTTGGAGGAGTACCGCAAGCCCGAGCCGAAGTGGGAGACGGTGCTGGACCTGGACGCGTTGAACAAAGCCGAAGGCGAGAACTGGGTGTGGCATGGTGTCGATTGTTTGCGCCCGCAGTACCGCCGCTGCCTGATCGCGCTGTCGCGCGGTGGCGCCGATGCGGCCGTCACCCGTGAGTTCGACCTGGGCACCAAACAGTGGGTCAAGGACGGCTTCTTCCGACCCGAGGCCAAGGGCGGCATGAGCTGGATCGATGTCGACACGGTCTACGTCTACACCGACTTCGGTCCCGGGTCGATGAGCTCGTCCGGCTATCCGCGCCTCCTCAAACAATGGAAGCGCGGCACTCCGATGCGCAGCGCGACGCTGGTGTACGAGGGCAAGCCGCAGGACATGTCAGTCAGTGCGAAGCACGACGACACGCCCGGTTACGAGCGTGATGTCGTTTCCCGCGCGTTGGCTTTTTACAATGACGAGTTGTATCTGCGTGATCCCCATGCCGACGGTGGGTTGCGCAGGATCGATGTGCCCAATTCGGCGGCCAAAAATGTGTACCGGCAATGGTTGACCGTGCAATTGCGCGATCCGTGGACCGTGGATGGCACCACGTATCCCGCCGGCGCCTTGCTGGTGACCAAATTCGACGACTTCATGGCGGGTAAGCGTGCGTTCCAGGTGTTGTTCGCGCCGACCAAGACGACGTCGCTGGAGTCCTTCGCCTGGACCAAGTCGCGGCTGGTGCTGAATGTTCTCGACGACGTCAAGAGCCGGTTGTGGGTGCTGACCCCGGGCGAGGGCGAGTGGGCGCGGGCGCCGTTTCCGGTGAGCAATATGGCGTTCGGCAGCATTTTTGCCGAAACGGTCGATGCTGACGAAAACGATCAGGTCTGGCTGACTGTCACCGACTTCCTCACCCCGACCACGCTGATGCTGGCCGATGTGCAGCGCGGTCCGCAGAGCATCGAGAAGCTCAAAGCAACGCCGAGCTTCTTCGATGCGTCCAAGGACGAAGTCGAGCAGTATTTCGCGGTGTCCAAGGATGGTACCAAGGTGCCGTATTTCCTGATCCGGCCGAAGCAGTTCAAGCGCGATGGCAGTCATCCGACCCTGTTGTATGGCTATGGTGGCTTCGAGATCTCGATGACGCCGGGCTACTCGGGCAGCTTGGGCCGCGCCTGGCTCGATCAGGGCGGCGTGTATGCCTTGGCCAACATCCGTGGGGGGGGCGAATATGGCCCGGGCTGGCATCAGGCCGCCTTGAAGCAGAACCGGCATAAGGCTTATGAAGATATGGCGGCGGTCGCGCAGGATCTGATCGCGCGCAAGATCACCTCGGCCAAGCACTTGGGGGTGGAAGGCGGCAGCAACGGCGGGCTGATGGCTGGCAACATGCTGGTGCAGTACCCGCAGTTGTTCGGCGCGGTGGTTGTGCAGGTGCCGTTGCTGGACATGAAGCGCTATAGCCACCTGCTGGCTGGCGCTTCGTGGATGGCCGAGTACGGCAATCCGGACACCGACGATTGGAAATTCATTCGGACCTTCTCGCCTTATCACCTGTTCGATCCCAAGAAGGCCTATCCTCCAGTGATTTTCCTTACCTCCACCCGCGACGACCGGGTGCATCCGGGGCACGCGCGCAAGATGGCGGCGAAGATGCTCGATGCCGGCAAGGACGTGACCTTCTACGAGAACATCGAAGGCGGCCACGGCGGCGCGGCCAATAACGCGCAGCAAGCGCACATGCAGGCGCTGGCTTACAGTTTCCTATGGGAGCATCTTGCCAAGTGAGAGCGTCGTGGTCCGCTGCCTAGCAGGTGGCGGACCTGTGTGTTTCTCTCTCAGTGGTGAGAATCATGCGGACGCAGCCGCACGAACGCAGCATGCCGGAGTGCTGCGTTCGTGTCGCAGGCACCGACGGCGTACCGGTGGCTTAGCGCTGCCATTGCGCCAGTCCGCGCGTCATTCGCGCAACTGCCTCCTGCAGTCGCGGCAGGCTTTGCGTGTAGGCGATGCGCACGTGCTGGTGGGCGCGGTGGTGGCCAAAATCCACCCCGGGGGTGAACGCCACATGCTCGGTTTCCAGTAAGTGCGTACAGAGCGCTTGTGCGTCGTCGGTGAACGCGCCGACGTCGGCATACAGATAGAACGCGCCCTGCGGCTCGACGTCGATGCGGAAGCCGAGTGTGCGTAACGCCGGTAACAGGTAATCGCGGCGCCGTGCGAATTCGGCGCGACGTGCTTCCAGGATCTGCAACGTCTCGGGATGGAAGCATGCCAGCGCCGCCTGTTGTGCAATGCTGGATGCGCTGATGTACAAGTGCTGCGCCAGTTTCTCCAGTGACGGTACCGCTGCGCGCGGTGCCACCAGCCAGCCAAGACGCCAGCCGGTCATGCCGAAATACTTGGAGAAACTGTTGAGGATGTAGGCGTCGTCGTCGACCTCCAGCACGCTGGGCGCGTCGATGCCGTAACTCAGGCCGTGGTAGATCTCGTCCACGACAAAGTGGCCGCCACGTGCGCGCAGTGCCTGTGCCAGCGCGGCCAACTCGGCGCGCGACAATAGCGTGCCAGTCGGGTTGGCCGGTGAGGCCGTCAGCGCGCCGATGCAGGCAGGGGTCCAGTGCTGTTCCAGTAATGCCGGCGTTAGCTGGTAGCCGCTGTCCGGTCCGGTCGGGACCAACTGCGCGTTGCCTTCCACTAGACGCAAAAAGTTCCGGTTGCAGGGGTAGCTCGGGTCGGCCATCAGCCAGTGTCTGCCAGGATCGACCAGCAGCGCGCTGGTCAGCAGGAGCGCACCGGAGCCGCCGGGGGTGATCAGGATCCGCGCCGGGTCCAGGTCGATGTTGTGGCGTTGTTGGTAGAAATTCGCCAGAGCCTGGCGTAAAGCTGGCAATCCCCGTGCGGCGGTGTAACGGGTGTGGCCGGCGGCGAGCGCAGCCTGACCGGCGGCGACGATTGGCGCGGCGGTGGTGAAGTCCGGCTCGCCGATTTCCAGATGAATCACATCGTGGCCGGCGTGTTCCAGTTCGTTGGCCCGCGCCAGCAGTGCCATCACGTGGAACGGTGCGATCTCGCGGCTGCGCTGGCTGTACTGCGGTCCAGTCGGTGGCGATGCAGGGGTGTCGCCGGGCAGGGGAGTCATGCTCGCGATGGTAGCTGATGGCCAGGGTGTCTGAAGCGATTGTCGTGGGCTTGCCAGGATGCGGCGTTATGGAGAGACTCGGCTGCTATCGCACCATGCCGCCTGCTCCGGTCGGGCGAACTGCCATTGCGTTTCCGTCGTCTGAGCCCAATTACATGTCCCATCGTCCTTTGCTAGCGTGCTTCCTCATCTTCATGACGACTTCTCTCGCCTCTGCCTCCGATGTCACCCCTCCCCATCCGGCCAAGCACCCGCATGCGGTCAAGGCGCCGTTCGGCGCGGTGCGTCAGGATCCCTATTACTGGCTGCGCGACGACACCCGCGAAAACCCGAAGATGCTGGCCTATCTCAATGCCGAGAACGCCTACGCCGATCATGTGCTCAAGCCGCTCAAGCCGCTGGAGGACACGCTATACACTGAGATCGTCGGTCGCATTAAGCAGGACGACAGTACCGTCCCGTATCGCGAGCGCGGCTACTGGTATTACGGCCGCTACGAGAGCGGTAAGGACTATATGATTTATGCGCGGCGCAAGGGCGGCATGGATGCGCCCGAGCAAATTCTGCTCGACGTCAATGCGATGGCCGCGGGCAAGGGATATTTCAACGTGGGCGATACTCAGGTGAGCCATGACAACCGTCTGCTGGCCTGGACCGAAGACGAGGTCGGCCGTCGCCAGTACGTCGTGCGCTTCAAGAACCTGGACACGGGTGAGGTGTATGCCGACCGCATTCCGAGTGTATCGCCGGATGTGGTCTGGGCCGACGACAACAAGACCCTGTTCTACATCGAGAACGATCCGGAAACCTTGCTCAGTGTGCGGGTCAAGAAGCATGTGCTGGGCACGCCGACGACCCAAGATGCACTTGTCTACGAGGAAAAGGACGATAGTTTCTACCTGAGTTTGGGACGTACCCGCGATGACAAGTACATCGTCATCACTATGGAAAGCACTGTGTCGTCCGAGCAGCGCTATGCGTCCGCTGCCGATCCGCAACACTTCGTGGTGCTGGCGCCGCGCGAGCGCGATGTCCAATACCACGCCGATCATTTCCATGGACGCTGGGTGATCCGCACCAACTGGAAGGCCAAGAACTACGCGCTGATGAGTGCGCCCGACGGTGCGACTGCGCGCACGCAGTGGCAGCCCTGGCTGCCTTACGACGAAAACGTGTTCATCGAAGAATTTGTGTTGTTCGATGGCTTTACTGCCATTGCCGAGCGCTCCGACGGCCTGGAGCGGATTCGCCTGCATTTCGCCGACGGCAAGGAGGAATACGTCAAGGCCGACGAGCCGGCGTATTCGATGGGGTTGTCGGTCAACTCCGAACCCGACACGCCGCTGCTGCGTTACAGCTACACCTCGTTGACCACGCCTGTCACGGTCTATGAACTCAATACCCGCACCGGCGAACGCAAACTGCTCAAGCAGCAGCCAGTGATCGGTTACGACGCCAGCAAATATCAGACCGAACGCCTGTGGGTCACCGCGCGCGACGGGGTCAAGGTGCCGGTGTCGTTGGTCTACAAGAAGGGCTTCAAGAAGGACGGTCGCGCGGCGCTGTACCAGTACGCCTACGGCAGCTACGGCATATCCACCGACCCCGGCTTCAATCTGCCTGCGGTCAGCTTGCTCGACCGTGGTGTGGTCTATGCCATTGCTCACATCCGTGGTGGCCAGGAAATGGGACGCGCCTGGTACGATCAAGGCAAGTTGTTGCACAAGAAAAACACCTTCAACGATTTCATCGACGTGACTCGCGCGCTGGTAAAGCAAGGCTATGCGGCGCCGGACCGTGTCGCTGCCGGCGGCGGCAGTGCCGGCGGTCTGTTGATGGGCGCGGTGGCGAATATGGCACCGCAGGAGTACCGCGTGCTGGTGGCGCAGGTGCCGTTCGTCGATGTGGTCACCACCATGCTCGATCCGAGTATCCCGCTGACCACCAACGAATACGACGAGTGGGGCAATCCCGAGCACAAGACCTATTACGACTACATGCTCAGCTACTCGCCCTACGACAACGTCAAGCGCCAGGCGTATCCGGCGATGTATGTCGGCACCGGCTTGTGGGATTCGCAAGTGCAGTACTGGGAGCCAGCCAAGTGGGTGGCCAAGCTGCGCCAGGACGATACCAGCACGCGGCCGATCCTATTCCGGGTCAATATGGAGGCCGGCCACGGCGGCAAGTCCGGACGGTTCCGCCGCTATCGTGAATTGGCCGAATCCTACGCGTTCGTGCTCGATCAGTTGGGCGTGGAGCACGTTGCGAAGTGAGGCGTGCGCGGTGCTGTGAGCCGATAGGGCTTGGAGGCGCGGATGTCGTCACATCTGGATGGCGGCGCTGACGAGGGTGCTGTGCGTGCGGTGACTGCTGTGGCATCGGCAGTCGTCGCACGATGGGCTGTGGCGTGATCGCGCTTGCGCGCGCGAAGGCGACGCGGCAAGGCGACGCAGCCAGATTCATGCCGGTGTGGCTATACTCGGCAGATGAGCACATTGTTTTCTCATTCGATCCGTATTGTCCTGGCCGCTGCCGTGCTACTCGCGCTGGCCGGATGCGGCAACAAGGGGCCGCTGGTGATGCCGCAGAAGCCGGTGCCGGTGGAGGTCACGCCAGCCGCCGCGCCCGAGGCCACGCCGCCAGCAAGCGCCGACCCCGCCGCTCCGTCCACCCCGGCCGACGGTCACTCCTCGCAACCGACCAACCTCAGCGGCCCCTCCGTCGATGGAAAAGGCTGAGGCCAGTCGCGGTGGGCGCCTGCGCTTCACCAAGATGCAGGGTGCGGGCAATGATTTCGTGGTGCTCGATTTGCGCGATGGCAGTTCCCCGCCGGATGCTGCGTTGGCGGTGCGTCTGGCCGATCGCCACTTCGGTATCGGCTGCGATCAGATCCTGACCATCGAGCCCGCGCGCAACGCGGCGGCGCTGGCCAGTTATCGTATCTGGAACACCGATGGCAGCGCCGCTGGGCAGTGCGGCAATGGTGCGCGTTGCGTGGCCGCATGGTTGGTGCGCGACGGCAGCGCCGGCGCTGATGGCTTCGTCATCGAGAGTCCCGCTGGAATCCACCACATTGAACGCTGCGACGATGGCCAGTTCGCCGTGGCGATGGGCGTGCCACGCTTTGCACCGGAAGACGTGCCGCTGATCGGTTTTGCGCATGCGCAGGACGAATATCTGCTGCCGATCCAAGACGAGAGCGTGCGTTTCGGCGCGGTGTCGATGGGGAATCCGCATGCGGTAGTGGAAGTGAGTTTGGTCGATGCCGCGCCAGTCGAACGGCTGGGGCCGCGATTGCAGCAGCATGCCTCGTTTCCGGATTCGGTCAATGTTGGTTTCGTGCAAGTGATCGATCGCGCTCGGCTGCGCCTGCGTGTGTACGAGCGCGGTGTCGGTGAAACGCTGGCCTGCGGCAGCGGCGCTTGCGCGGCGGCGGCGGTGTTGATGCAGCGTGGTCGTGTGGATCGCGATGTGCGTGTGGCCTTGCCCGGCGGCGAGTTGCGTGTGCAATGGCCGCACGCTACCGCGCCGCTGGTGATGTCGGGGCCTGCCGCGTTCGTTTTCGATGGAGAGTGGATTCAATGAGCGAGAGTCTGGACAAGATCGGTGCACACGAAGTCGCGGCATGGTTGCGCCGTCATCCGAGCTTTCTGAAGCAATTTCCGGATCTGGCGCTGACCCTGGTGGTGCCGCGCGATGATGGCCCGACCGCGTCGTTGGCGAGTTACCAGTTGGAAGTGCTGCGCGACAAAAATCGCGAGTTGTCGCGACGCTTGACCGAACTGGCCGCCAACGCGCAGGTCAACGAACGTCTGGCGGTGCGTACCCATCAGTTGACCCTGGCGCTGATGCGACAAGCCAGCGCCGCCGACAGCGTGCGCGCGATGGCGGCGTCGTTGCAGGAAGATTTTCACGGCGATCTGGTCAGCATCGTGTTGCTGCAACCGTTACCCGGCCTGGAGCAGGCGCCGTGGTTGCAGATCGTGGCGCAGGACGATCCGCGTCTGGCGCCGTTCCACGATTGCCTGAAGGATGGCGAGCCGATCTGCGGACGCCTGCAACCGGAAAAACAGGCGTTGCTGTACGCCGAGCGGATCGATAGCGTGCAATCCACCGCATTGCTGCCGCTGCCTGGTCTGGGCTTGATCGCGGTCGGTAGCCGCGATCTCAATCGCTTCTATCCCGGCATGGGGACATTGTTCTTGCGCATGATGGGTGAGGCGCTGGTGGTGGCGCTGCAACGATGAAGGTGGAGGCGACAAAGGCCAAACGCAGAACGCGCGCGAGTCGCCCTGGCGCGGTAGCCGATGCGGCTGTTGCTCATGCCGACTCTTCCGCGACATGTCGCGTCGTCGAGTTTCTTGCCTATCTCCAGGTCGAGCGCCGGATGTCCGCGCATACGGTGGATGCCTATCGCCGCGATCTGGCAGCGCTGACCACGTGGGCGGCCGATCACATGTTGGGCGATCCGACGTTGCTCGCTGCCGAACAACTGCGTCAGTTCATCGCCGCCGAGCATCGCCGCGGCTTGTCGCCGAAGAGCTTGCAGCGGCGTCTGTCGGCCTGTCGCAGTTTCTATGTCTGGCTGCTCAAGCATGGTCATCTCCAGGCCAGTCCGGCCGCAGCGTTGCGTGCACCGAAGGCCCCGCGCAAGTTGCCGCAGGTACTCGATGCGGACGAGGCAGTGCGCCTGGTCGAAGTTCCCACCGACGTGCCACTGGGCATGCGCGATCGGGCCTTGCTGGAATTGTTCTACTCCTGCGGCTTGCGCCTGAGCGAACTGTGCGCGTTGCGTTGGCGCGATCTGGATGCCGCCAGTGGTCTGGTCAGCGTGCATGGCAAGGGCGGTAAACAACGCTTGGTGCCGATTGGCTCGCATGCGCGCAAGGCGCTGTCGCAGTGGCGCGCAGAGCGCGGCGCCGATGCCGCCGCACCGGTATTTCCTGGTCGTGGCGGGGCACCGATCGGCGCGCGCGCGGTGCAGATCCGGATCAAACAGTTGGCCGCTCGCCAGGGGCTGTTCAAGCACGTGCATCCGCACATGCTGCGACACAGCTTTGCCAGCCATATTCTCGAATCTTCCGGTGACTTGCGTGGAGTGCAGGAACTGCTCGGCCATGCCGATATTGCCACCACGCAGATCTACACCCATCTGGATTTCCAGCACCTGGCCAAGGTCTACGATGCCGCGCATCCGCGCGCCAAACGCAAATCCTGAGCGCTGCATGTCTGGCGGCGCTACCGCTGGTGTGGCGCAAGCATGCGATCAAGCATGCTGCGGTAGTTAAGAGCGGCTAACAAAACCACTGCGTTGCCGTTGGACGGGAGCGGTAGTGCTCGGAATTCTCATGTCCCCACGTGGACACCGCGGTTCCTGCGTGCTGTCCGCGCCCAGCCGACAGCGACTCGCAAGGTGTTGTTAGCCGCTCTCAGCAGCAGTGAGGCAGCGATGCCATTGTGCGAGTGGGGATGTTGTCGATTCCTTTCGTCGTGTGGGTGCGCGGCGGTGGCCTCGCTATCGCGAGTGAGTGCGAGTCAGGGGCACGATGCGTTGTACGCGCAGGTGTGGCTCAGGGCTGGGCATGATTGTCGGCGTGGGTATTGTCGTGTCGGTGGATTGCCGTGGTGCGGGGACGCGGACGGCAGCGGCAGCGCTTGAACCCGGTGTCGCCCGCCCCCACAACTCATTCACCGCTTCGGAGGCCGTATGGATCCCAGTCAGAACCCCAACGTGTTCCACGCCACTACGATTTTGTCGGTGCGCCGCGATGGCCGTGTCGCCGTCGCCGGCGACGGCCAAGTGACGTTGGGCCATACTGTGATGAAAGGTAATGCCCGCAAGGTGCGCCGGCTCGGTCGCGACGGCCAGGTGCTGGCTGGTTTCGCCGGTGCCGCCGCCGATGCCTTCACCTTGTTCGAACTGTTCGAGGCCAAGCTGGAAAAGCACGGCCAACTGACCCGCGCGGCAGTGGAGTTGGCGAAGGACTGGCGCACCGAGCGCCGCCTGGGCAAGCTCGAAGCATTGCTGGCGGTGGCCGACCGGGAAACCTCGCTAATCATCGGCGGCACCGGCGATGTGATCGAGCCGGAGGACGGCATCATTGCCATTGGCTCAGGCGGTTCCTATGCCTTGTCGGCCGCGCGCGCGCTGCTCGGTCATACCAGCCTTGACGCCAGAACCATCGCGGTGGAAGCGTTGAACATTGCCGGGGACATCTGCATCTATACCAACCGCAACGTGGTGGTCGAAGAGCTGTGATCGGCATGCGCCATTGGTTTGCCTCGATGCCATCGGATTCGTGCTGTGGCGTGTGCGGCATTCTTGCGCAGCTTCTTTTCACATCGGTCGGCTACACGCCGTGCGCAGGGCGTGGTGAGCCAGGTGCAGCGTCGCGTGTGCCGATCTCCCAATGTCATTCGTGAGTACATCCATGTCGCACAAGATCGAATCCGCCGCCGCCGCCATGACTCCGCGCGAGATCGTGCAGGAGTTGGATCGCCACATCGTCGGTCAGCACGACGCCAAGCGCGCGGTGGCAATCGCCCTGCGTAACCGTTGGCGACGCATGCAGTTACCCGATGCGCTACGCAACGAAGTGATGCCGAAGAACATCTTGATGATTGGTCCGACCGGCGTCGGCAAGACCGAGATTGCGCGACGTCTGGCGACGTTGGCCAATGCGCCGTTCGTCAAGGTCGAGGCCACCCGCTTCACCGAAGTCGGCTACGTCGGCAAGGACGTGGAGCAGATCGTGCGCGATCTGGCCGATACCGCCGTCAAACTGTATCGCGAACAGGCCAAGGCCCGCGTGCGGACCCAGGCGGAGGAATGTGCCGAGGAGCGTATCTTGGATGCACTGCTGCCGCGGCGCAGCGCCGGCATCGGTTTTGATCCGGACCTCGCGCGGCAAGAACCATCGGCACAGGACGGCGACACGCGCAGCAAGTTCCGGCGCATGTTGCGTGCCGGCGAGCTGGATGAGCGTGAGATCGAACTGGACGTGCCGGTCAACGTCAGCATGGACATCATGACCCCGCCAGGCATGGAGGAGATGGGGCAGCAGTTGCGGCACATGTTTTCCAACCTCGGCGGCGGCAAGTCGCAGTCGCGCCGGCTCACCATCAAAGCGGCGCGGCCGCTGTTGATCGAGGAAGAAGCCGGCAAGCTGGTCAACGAGGACGATGTGCGTGACGCGGCGATCGATGCCTGCGAGCAGCATGGCATCGTGTTCATCGACGAAATCGACAAGGTCGCCAAGCGCGGCGAAGCCGGCGTGTCCGGCGGTGACGTCTCGCGTGAGGGAGTGCAGCGCGATCTGTTGCCGCTGGTGGAAGGTTCCAACGTCAGCACCAAGTACGGCACGGTCAAGACCGACCACATCCTGTTCATCGCTTCGGGCGCGTTCCATCTGGCCAAACCCAGCGATTTGATCCCGGAGTTGCAGGGGCGCTTTCCGATCCGGGTGGAGTTGTCGGCGCTGTCAAAGGACGATTTCATTCGCATCCTCACCGAGCCAAAGGCCGCGCTGATCAAGCAATACGAAGCATTGTTGCTGACCGAGGGCGTGAGCCTGCGCTTCACCGACGATGCAATCGCCCGTCTCGCCGAAATCGCGTTCCTGGTCAATGAGCGTCAGGAGAACATCGGCGCGCGGCGCTTGCATACCGTGCTTGAGCGCCTGCTCGACAGGCTGAGCTACGAAGCACCCGACCGCGAGGGCGAGAGTGTCACCGTGGACGCCGGCTATGTCGATGCACACCTGGGCGAACTGGTACAAGATCCGGATCTGAGTCGCTACATCTTGTAATCGTGTCGCGGCGCAAGCCGCTGCAAGCGTTCGCAAGAACGCCTGTTGCACGACGGCGTGCGCTGCTGCCCGCTGTCTCGCAGTGCGGGCAGGTCCGATGGTGTGCATCTTGCCGCTCCCTGGCATTTGCGGCGCGACACCGCTGTGTGCGCGGTATTAGCGTGGCTAACAACACCTCGCCAGTCACTGCCGGGTGGGTGCGGACAGTGCTCAGCAATCGCAGTGTGCAGGGTGCATGAGGATTCCGCGCACTGCCCGCGTCCGTCTGGCGGCGAGGCAGTCGTCTTGTTAGCGATTCCTAGTACAGCGGTGTCCCTGCCTTGTACGCGGCCACGAAGGATTGCCAATCCAATTGCACCTGCGCGGCATAATCGAATGCGAACCGGCGCAGCTCCCACTTCAGCCCGCTTGTGCTGGTGACGGCTTTGTCGATTTGCTTGTCGATGTTGTAAGGCACCATCTTGGGGTTGTTGTCCCGGTCGGCCAACGCATGTGCCGAGGCCAGTGCTTGCCCTGCATAAATCGCTGCGGTGGCGAACGTGTCGGTGCTGTTGAGCATGCTCGGATCGAAGTCTTCCTGGAACGGCGATTTTTCGTGCACGTAGAACGACGTGCCGTTGAGCCAGGTGTAGCCGATCAGCACGTCGGCGGCGATGGTCTGCGCTTTGGCGGTGCGCGCTACACGCGCGCCTTCGTTGTTGTCATAGGTGAAAGCGGGCATCTGCCATGGCGCGGCGATTGCCACCGCACTGCTGGCTTCCTGCTTCCATTCCAGGATGACATCATCGTCGGTGGAGGTTGTGGGGCCTTCGATCAGCACATACAGACGCAGCCGACCGAGGCTGCCGACGCCAGAGCCCAGCTTCTGACGCACGTCTTTGATCGTGTAGTAGCTGGATGGATAACGTTCGGAGGTGGAGATCGAGTCGATGTAGCCAGGCATTGCCGCTGCGACTGCCGTGGTAGTGGCATTGTCCACGGCGACCAGATCTTTCAGCGTCTGGAACGTGCGCTTGCCATCGCTGACCTCGGTGTACTTGGACAGTAACTTGTCGCGACTCTTGCCATCGGCCTTGTCGATGATCTTGGCAACGGCGCCGCTGGTGTTGTCCTTGGTCAACTGGAAGCTCTTTTCCGCATCGCTGCCACTGAACTGGCGGATCTTGTCCATGTAGGCGCCGACCATGGTGTCAATCGCATTGCCGATGTCGCTGTCGGACAGGCCGTTGTCGCGTCCGGCCAGCACCATGCTCGCCGCCAGCCGGCGCAGGTCCCAGATGTACTGGCCGAGATGGCCTTCGTCGAAGTCGGAGACTTTGAAGGCGGCCACGCCGTTGCTGTTACGTGCCGCATCGAAGTTGTTGATGTGCGCGTCGCCGTTGAGCCAGGTGTAGCTGGTCTGCGGAGATGTCCACGGCGAACACGGCAAGCGCTTCATGTCGTGATAGAAGATGGTGTCGGTGCCGCGATAGAAGGCGTAGGCGCTTGCGGCCATCTTTGCCATCTTGGTATCCAGTTCGCCGTGTTGCGCGGCATAGGGATGGTTGTCGTTGTAGATCTGCTGCACCACCCATGCGTCGCGTTTGCTGGCTTCCAGCGCATCGCAACTGCTTGTGGCGAGGGTCATGCCGATCAATAACCAAAGTGGTCTGCGGGCGGACATCTTGGATCTCCAAGCCTGGACAAGGAAATTCATTCGATCATGCAGGGATTGCTTGCGGATGAATCTGCTGTGTCTGGGGTGGTGTCTGCCGCGCTCTGGCGTTGCAAAGTGAAAGATGCGTTGGGATGGATGTGCCGCGGTACGGCGCGTAGCGATTGTCCCGGCATGAGAGCCATTGCTTGCAGGAGGGGTGGTCCATGACGCGCATCAGGCTGTGGTTTGCGTCACATCAGGTCCAGAGTGCTCAGGGGGCGTGTCGGCAACTGCGTGGGGGGATCCGTGTCACATCGGCCGGATTGCCAAGGTGCCGATCTTGCCAACGCCACGACCACCATAGAACGGCTGGCAGTGCGATAATCCCGGGCATGAGCGAATCTCCTTACACCACTGGTACGACCCATTTCGGTTTCCGCGACGTTGCCGCCAAGGACAAGCAAAAGCTGGTCGGCGAGGTGTTCACCTCGGTCGCGGGCAATTACGATCTGATGAACGATCTGATGAGTCTGGGCATTCATCGGGTGTGGAAGCGTTATTTCGTGGCCACAGCCCAGGTCAAACCGGGCGACCGCGTCCTCGATCTGGCGGGCGGCACTGGCGATATCGCCGCGCTGCTCAAGGAGCGCGTCGGCAGCGACGGCGCGGTGGTGCTTGGCGACATCAACGCCGGCATGTTGTCGGTGGGGCGCGACCGGCTGACCAATCGTGGCTTGGTGGCTGGCCTGGAGTATGTGCAATGCAATGCCGAGGCGCTGCCGTTCCCGGACCAGTGCTTCGATCTGGTCACCATCGCCTTCGGTCTGCGCAACGTGACCGACAAGGACGCGGCATTGCGCGAGATGTACCGTGTCCTCAAGGTTGGCGGACAAGTGCGGGTGTTGGAGTTCTCAGAGGTCACCGTCGATTGGTTCAAGCCGCTTTACGACTTCCACTCGTTCAAGGTGCTGCCGCGGCTGGGTAAATTGTTCGCCAAGGATGCCGAGAGCTACCAGTACCTGGCTGAAAGTATCCGCAAGCATCCGCCGCAGGAGCCGTTGAAAGCGATGATGGAAGAGGCCGGCTTTGCCCGCAGTCACTACAAGAATATGACGGGTGGAATCGTGGCGATCCATTCCGGCTATAAGATCTGAGCCTATCATTTTGCTGGTGGCGAATGCGTCGCGTCGCTGTGGCGTCTGCCTGCGCAGTTGTGCATCCAGAAGGCGTTCAAGGTAGTGGCCAGACCGCCCAACATTGGCCTGACTGATTGAGTCTTGGCGGATGCGTTGGTTTACGGCATGCCGTGCCTCGCATCGCCATGTGAAGCTTAATATTACTGAATTTGCATCGGATCGATCAGTGGTATAATGATCGAATAATTCACGCGTCATCAATAAATACATTAAGAGTCGTTAACAAAACGACTGTGCCGTAGATGGACGTTGCGCGGGCAACGCGCAATCTTATGTCCCTCTTTACACAACCTTTCTGCGCGCTGTGCGCACCTACCCGACAGCGACGGGCGAGGTTTTGTTAACCACTCTAAGCAATATAGAGGCTGCTGTAAGATGGTGAGTCGATTTCATGATTTTGAAACGCATTTCTTTGAAGAATAGTTCCCTCGGCATGGTGTGCAAGCTGTTGTAGTCGATGCGTTTCGCAATACGTTTCTTCTGTCTAGATTTATCGGGATGGTTGGTGGCGAATGGCGATTTCTCCTGAATGCGGTAGCCGCGATACCTTTGAATGGCTGGCACTGATGGATGTCCTTGGTTTCGAGGACTTCGAATTCACCGCTCTTTGCGGCCAGTTAACACCGTTAATGTTGGGTCTGCCGCAGACTGGCCTGCTGAAATTCAGCCTTGCGAGCGGCAATCGGTTTTTTTTGATAGGCGATGGCGATGCACAATCCGATCCGTGCTTCCGCTCCTCCGATATCGCTTGCTTCTATTCGTCCATGCCGTTGGTGGCGGGGGACGTATTAATCGCACGAGCAGAGCACTTCAATGCACTAGTCCGGCAAGGCGTGCGAACGTGTCTTCTATATCGATGCGAAGGGCAAGCGTTGGGTCGAGAGCTTGAGGAATGCACCGACGCTGCTGTCCGGATCGAATGGGAAACACCTTATATGCACGCCGAGGAGCAGCGCAGTGGTCTGATCCTGTCCTCGGGCTGGAGGGAGGGAATCCGTGAGCATGCGGTCAACTTGATTGCCAACTACATGCATACCTGTGCCCGGTCGGGCGATGCGCTTACGCACAGGCCATGCCTGGAAGAGACCGGCGAGCGATGAGCGGGACGTTGCATTTGATCTGGGGGCCGACTTGCAGCGGCAAGACTGCGCTCGCCGTGGCGTTGGCTGAGCAGACCGGATGGCCGGTCATCGCGCTGGATCGCATTCAGTGCTATCCCGAACTGGCGACCGGCAGCGGGCGTCCGTTGTCGTCAGAGCTGCGCGGCACTCGCAGGATCTATCTCGCCTCGCGCGCGGTGCGCGAGGGCATCATCGCAGCGGATGAGGCGCACGCCTTACTCAAGGATATGGTTGACCGGCACAGCGCTGCTGGCGGCGTGATCCTGGAGGGAGGGTCGATTTCGCTGATCAATCGCATGATCATCGATCCGCACTGGGCGAGCGGTTGGCAGTGGCATTCGCGCAGATTGCGCATGGGCGATCCTGCCGCGTTCCTCGGCAGGGCGCTGCGCCGCGTCGAGCAGATGCTGCGCACGCGGCAGGAGGAGGGCTCCTCGTTGCTGGAAGAACTGGTGGCGCTATGGCCCGATCCTGCGCTGCGCCCGATCCTTGAGGATGTCGACGGATATCGGTATGCGATCCGTTTCGCGCGACGCCGGAATTTGCCGGTCGCCGAGCTGCTGTCCATGGGAGATGAGATGAAACAGCAACTGATTCGTGGCATTGCCGAGGAATACCTTGAACATGCGCAATGGCAGGAGCGCGATTTCCTGGCGTTGCCGACAAGCTGGCACGCACAGGAGTTATCGACCTAACGGGGTGGCATGCGCCCAATTGGGTGCCGCACGGCATGCGGGCGGGCTGCGTTAGAATCCGGTTTTGCCCGATGCGGTGGCCTGTATGCGATCTCCCTTGCTGTTGACCTTGACTGTCGCGATCGGCGTGGCGGGCTGTTCCAACGACCAGACTCCTGCCGCCGCCGCTCCCGCAACCCCTGCCGCCGCGCCGCGCGTGGATCGCAGCCACGACGAGACCTCGTATGCCGAGCCCTCCAAGGTCGTCATCAAGGATCTGGCGCTGGATCTCAAGCTGGATTTCGACCACAAGCAGATCGGCGGCACCGCGACCTACACCTTGGACTGGAAGGATCGCAACGCCAAACAACTGGTCCTGGATACCCGCGAGCTGACCATCGAGAAGGTGCAGGCCGACGATGGCAAGGGCGATCTGGCGCCGCTGCAGTACGCGCTGGCGCCGGCCAACCCGATCTACGGCAGCAAGCTGACGATCGATGCGCCGAACCGGCCACAGAAGATCACCATCGCCTACCACACCTCCGCCACTGCCTCCGGCTTGCAGTGGCTGGAGCCGGCGATGACCGAGGGCAAAAAGCTGCCCTTTATGTTCAGCCAGTCGCAAGCCATCCACGCACGCTCGTGGGTGCCGTTGCAGGACACGCCGAGCGTGCGCTTCACCTACAGCGCGCATGTGGTCTCGCGTCCGGACGTGATGGTGTTGATGAGCGCCGACAACGATCCGAACGCGGTGCGCGACGGCGACTACACGTTCAAGATGCCGCAGCCGATCCCGTCTTATTTACTCGCCATCGCCGCTGGTGACTTGGTGTTCAAGCCGATCTCCGCACGTTCTGGCGTGTGGGCCGAACCGGCGATGGCCGACAAGGCGGCCAAGGAATTTGAAGACACCGAAAAAATGATCGTCACCGCCGAGACGCTGTACGGCCCGTATCGCTGGGGCCGCTACGACATGCTGGTGTTGCCGCCGTCGTTCCCGTTCGGTGGCATGGAGAATCCGCGTCTGACTTTCGCCACGCCGACCGTGATTGTCGGCGACAAGTCGCTGGTGTCGCTGATCGCGCACGAACTGGCACATAGCTGGTCCGGCAACCTGGTGACCAATGCCAGTTGGAAAGATATCTGGCTCAACGAAGGATTCACCACCTATGTACAGGCACGCATCACCGAAGCGCTGTACGGTGCCGAAGCGGCCGAGATGGAGCGCCAGATCGACCAAACCGATTTACTGGCCGATCTGCAGGGCATCCGTCCGGCCGACCAACTGCTGGCGCTGCCAGCGCTGACCGAGCGCGATCCAGACGATGCTCTGAGTCAGATTGCCTATGTCAAAGGTGCTTGGTTCCTGCAATTTCTGGAGCAACGTTTCGGTCGCGACACGTTCGATGCGTTCCTGCGCGGTTGGTTCGATGACCACGCTTTCCAGAGTGCCAACACCGACCAATTCGTCGATTATCTGAAAACCCATTTGCTGGCCAAGAAGCCGGGCGTGGTGAGTGAGAAGGAGTTGCATGCGTGGCTGGACGAGCCGGGTATTCCCGCTTTCGCACAGAAGGCGCGCTCGCGCAATTTCACGATGGTCGACACCGCACGCATCGCCTGGAATGGTAGTGGCACGTTGCCGGGCAAGCAGATCACCGATGCCTGGAGCACGCAGGAATGGGTGCGTTTCCTCAGTGGCCTGCCGCCTGTACTCAGTCTGGAACAGATCAAGCAGCTCGACGCGGCCTACCATTTCACCGGTACGCCGAACGGCGAGATCGCGATGCGCTGGTACCCGCTGGCCATCCGCAGCGGCGACCTCGATGCGCGCCCGGCGGCTGGGCAATTCATCGCCCGCATCGGTCGCCGTCGGCTGATCCTGCCGATCTACGCGGAGCTGGTGAAGACCCCGGACGGCCTGGCGTTCGCCGAGCAGGTCTTCGCCCAGGCCAAGCCTGGATACCATCCGATCACCGCGGTGTCGGTGCAGGACATGCTGGACAAGGCCAAGGCCGGCGCAGTCGCGCATTGAACTGATAGCGCCCACAGACGGTGTCGGTGGGCGTGCGCGGCGCCGGGGTGATCCCGGCGCTGGGCATTCGCGCTATCCTCGGCAAATCCCGATGGCCTCATCGTCCATGCGTGCTTGACCTTCGTCCGCCTGCCGACCCGACGCTCCGGCATTTGCCGTCGTCTTGGTCCTCCGCTCCCAGGTTCAGCCTGGCTGGACCGGCTGCCATCTGCCGAGCAGAATGCCCTGACATGACCGATCTCTCTACCACGTTCGGGAAGCTGCTGACGCCGCTGCCGGATGCCACTGGCGGTGAAGTCTTCACCGAACTGCTCAAGCGCTCCGGCTGTCGCATCGAACGCATCGTCTCGCATGGGCAAACCACTCCCAAGGACGCGCCCTATCTGCAAGCGCACGATGAATGGGTGATGGTACTGAGTGGCCGCGCGCGGGTGCTCGTGCACGACCAGGAAATCTCGCTTGCGCCAGGCGACTATGTGTTGATCCCCGCCGATACGCCGCACTGGGTGACCTTCACCGACCTCGACCGCGCCACCGTTTGGCTGGCGATCCATCTTGGCGAAGCCGACGCGGCGGCCTGAGCGCATGGCATGCTGTTGCTTCCTGGTTCTTTCATGGCGTCGATGATGATGTGGCCGTGGGTGCTGTTCACCGTGCTGGCCGTTGTGTTGCTGCTGTTGCCAGGTGTTGCGTTGCTGTTGTGGCACAAGCCATTCCTGCTGCTGCGCTTGGAAGGCCGGCGTCAGTGTTGCGGCACTGGCTTGCAACGGTGTCAGGCGCAGGTTGCCGGGCACCGCTGGACGTATCTGCAACGCGCCGCGTCCGATCCCACCGCACCGACGCTGCTGCTGCTGCACGGATTCACGGGTAGCAAGGAAAACTGGCTAGCGCTGGCGCGCGTGCTGGGGACGCGTTATCACCTGATCATCCCCGATCTGCCCGGCTGGGCGGAGAGCCAGCGCATTGCCGGCGAAGATTATGGTTTCCTCGCGCAGGCCGAACGCGTCGCTGCATTCGCCGCGCATTGCGTGCGCCGTGCCGGCAGCCAGTGCGTGCTGATTGGGCATTCGATGGGCGGCGGCATCGCCGCCTTGGCCGCCGCGCGTCATCCCGCACGATTTGACCGCGTCGGTTTGCTCAATGCGGCCGGCGTGCGTTTTGCCGACAACGCGTTCGGCCAGACGGTGTTGGAAGGTCATAACCCGTTCGCAGTGCACGATGCCGCTTCGTTGCGCCGTTACATCCAGACCGCATTCGTGCTTGAGCGTAGCAAGCCGCGCATCCCGGCATGGGCGGTGCCGGTGGTGGTTGCCTGGCGCCGCCAAGAGGCCGATTTCGAGCAGCAGGTACTGGCGCGGATCGGTCGCGGCGAAGAGGCGTTTCTGCCGTTCGAGGAGGCCGCGTCGATCCGTCAGCCGGTCTTGCTGCTGTACTGCGTGCAGGATGCGGTGATCGATGTCAGTGCGTTGGCGTTGTACGCGCAGCGCCTGCCGCAGGCGATCCAAGTGATGCTCGAGGGCAGCGGCCACATGTCCATTGTCGAAAAACCCAACGACGTCGCGCAGGCGATCGCGACCCTGATCCAACGAGGAACCCCACGATGAAACGTTTCCTGCTCGGCGCGCTGTGTGCCGTTGTTCTGGCCGGTTGCGGCGACCACGAAGCCGAACGCAAGGCGCAAGCCGCCGCGCAAGCACAGGCCAAGGCGCAGGCCGCCGAGGACCTGGCCAAGCAATACGCTGCCGCCGTCGCATCCGCCAACTGGGACTTGGCGCGGATTCACGGCGCCGCATTGCTGGAGCAATATCCCGGCTCTGCTGCCGCCGAACGCATTCGGCCCGGCTATGCCGAGGTCAAGGCCAAGGGCGAGGCCGCGCGCGAACTGCGGCGCATGCAGGCCGCCTGGCAGTATTCGCAGGTGCCAGTGGGCAAGGGTGTGCAGCGCGCGGCGATGCTGTACAGCCGCGACAAGGTGGACGTGGACGGCAGTGGACCCAAGCCGGTGCAACTGGTGTTCCGCGATCATCCCGAGTGGAAGCGCAGCGCGTACCTGGTGCTGCAGTCCGGCGATTTCCGTTGCGCCAGCGGCTGCAAGGTGGAATTGAAGGCCGATGCCGGTGCGCCGCGGACTGCTGCGGCGAGCCGCCCGAAGACCGACGAAGCCATCGCCATGTTCATCACCGACAACAAAGCGCTGTGGAAGCTGGCGCGCAAGACCACGGTCCTGCAGATCACGTTTCCCGTGAAGGCGGGTGGGACGCGCACGGCAGTGTTCGAGACCGGCGGGCTGGATGGCGCGCAGATGCCGGGGTGGGATTGAGTCGCATGGATTTCACCACGTCACAGGCACGGACGTTGCGCCAGGTGCGGCATTGGGTGTTCGACATGGATGGCACCTTGACCCGCGCCGTGCACGATTTCAGCGTGATTCGCGACGCCCTGCAGATTCCGCTGCATGCCGACATCCTGCAGCACCTGGCGGCGTTGCCGGAGGCGCAGCGCGCCTCCAAGCATGCTTGGTTGCTCGAACACGAACGCGCATTGGCGCATGAAGCGATCGCGGCCAATGGTGCCTCGTTACTACTGCGCACGTTGCATGCCGCCGATTGCCGGTTGGCCGTACTGACCCGCAATGCGCGCGAACTGGCGCAACTGACCCTGGAAGAGATCGAACTCGATGATCTGTTCGACACGGTGACCATCCTCGGCCGCGATGACGCTCCGCCCAAGCCGCATCCGGGTGGCCTGCTGCATCTGGCAGAACAGTGGGGCGTGGCGCCGCAGGCGATGGCGATGGTGGGCGATCACGAGTACGACCTGCAATGCGGTCGCAATGCAGGGGCCACCACGGTTTTGCTGCGTGCGGATAACCCATGGCCTGCGCTAGCTGACCTGCATTTCACTGATTGTGCTGCGCTGCTGGCGTGGTGGCAGGATGCGGCGTGTGCTCCATCGCATGGAGCGTATTGAAGCGACGACGCACTTGATCCTTGAGACTGCCAAGGTCTGAACAAGTCAGACCTCCGATATCAGCAAGCTTAAAATTCAATGTGTTGGTCAGCTAAAAAACGGGGAGGGTGGGCAAGTTCAGACCTTCCCTAACAGAAACTGGCAAGTCAGACATGCCTTGTGCTGCACAAAACGCTTGCTACTGGTGGGGATGCGTGGTTTTTCATGGCGGCCTAGTTCTTCCATTTAATTTTTTTGGAAAACTTCGAGCATAAAAACCATATTGTTACTGGCAATGCTGATATTGCGTAAAATTCACACCAGCCACTCGATTTCGTGGAAGTAATTAAAAAGGTTAAGCTGACCAAGCAAAGGATGTATTGAGTATTATTCAATTTATACATGTCAATTACATGTTTCAAGGAAATCCAAAACACTGCAGTGGATGCGCTCGGAAATCGAACATCCACTATTGCTACCTTTACTCAAGCACTGAAGGCCTGATCTTCAAAACGTGACATCTCAAGTGATTGCTGCGGCCTTAATTCTTGCATGATCCGTCCATGCTCCATCACCAGGACGCGGTCAGCACTGGCAATGGTTTCAGGGCGGTGCGCCACGATCACCTTGGTCAGTTGCAATTGCTTCACCGCCTCGTTCACCAAGCGCTCGCGGGTGACATCCAGATGGCTGGTGGCCTCGTCGAGGAACAGCAGCTTCGGCTGCCGATACAGTGCGCGCGCCAGGATCAACCGCTGCTTCTGACCGCCCGACAATGAGCTTCCCATGTCGCCTATCAGACTGTGATAGCCCATCGGCATCGCCACGATGTCCTCATGCACAGCGGCTAGGCGCGCCGCCGCCTCGATCCTGTCCTGATCCGAATCCGGTTGGAAGAAACGGATATTGTCGGCGATGCTGCCCGCGAACAATTGGTCGTCCTGCATCACCGCGCCGACCATGCTGCGGACTGTGCGTGGGCCGAGCTTGTGCAGGTCGTGCCCACCAATGCGGATCGTCCCCGTGCTGGGCGTGAGTAACCCCAGTAACAGCTTCACCAACGTTGTCTTGCCGCAACCAGACCCGCCAATGATGGCCACCGATTCTCCCGGCGTAATCGTGAAACAGCAGTCCTTGACCACCCACGGCTCGCCGTCGGCGTAGCGAAACGACAATCCTTCCACCTCGATGCGTGGCTCGGCGGGTGGTAGTGCGTGGGGGTGTGCGTGATGCTCCTCCGGAGGAGTCAAAACGATATCGGCCAGCCGCTCGCCATGCAGACGCAGCATACGGAACTCGATCCATTTATCGATCAATCCACTCACGCGCGTGGCGAACTGGTCCTTGTAGGCCAGGTAGGCAACCAACATGCCGACCGAAAATACGTTGTCCAGCGCTAACCTGGCGCCGATCCAGATCACCGCGATGCGCTCCAGACCGAATACCAACTGGCTGGCCGTGTTGAAGCCCAGCGACATCCGTGCCAGTTTCACGTCCTGATTGACCGTGTCGTTGAGCAAGTTCTCGTAAGTGGAACGACGCACCGATTCTTCACCGGCCACTTTCAAGCTTTGCATGCCACGCAGCGATTCCAGCAGATGTGTCTGTTGCTTGGCCGCGGCCACCAATTGTTGTTCGGTGCGGTCGCGCATGGGCCGATAGGCAATGGCGCGGATGCCAAGATAGAGCGCGACCGCCAGCAGTGTCACCAATGCCAGCTTCCAGCTATAGATCAGCATCAGAACCAACGTGACCATCGCCATCACCCCATCGATTATTGCCTCGACGAAGCTGGTGGTGAGCGTGTGTTGAATGGTCTGCACCGAGGACATGCGCGAGGTGACATCGCCCAGGTGCCGTTTTTCGAAAAAATCCAACGGTAACTTGAGCAGGTGCGCGAACACGTTGCCCATCCACTGCAATCCGAGTCTGGAGGAGAGATACACCACCGACCAACCACGCAACAGGCCAATGCCGACTTGCAGCAGCAGCGCCAATCCGAAACCCAGCCCCAGCACCACGAGTAAATCGCGGTCCGCCGACACCAGCACTTGGTCCACCACCCATTGCGTGTAGAACGGCGCCAGGATGACGAAGACCTGCAACGCCATCGACAACAGCGCGATCTGCGACAGCGCACTCCACAGCCCACGGATGGGGCCGGTGAGTTGGCGCGCGGAAATGGAAGGGGCTGCCTTGTGCTGCTTGAACTCGGCAGTTGGCGTCAGTTCCAGCGCCACGCCGGTAAAGTGCTGGGACACCTCTTGGAGCGATAACCTACGCTCACCGATGGCCGGGTCGAGGATCGTCGCTTTGGTTTTTCCAACCTTAGCAAGTACCACGAAGTGGTTGAGATCCCAGTGCAGGACGCAAGGCAGGGCGAGTTGATCCAGTTGTTCCATCTCTAGCCGCAGCGGGCGGGTGGAGAAACCCAGCGTCTGGGCAATCTCGATCAATTGGTTGAGTCGGATGCCTTTGAGCGATAAATGGAAACGTCGGCGTAACTCGGGCAGGCCCAATTGCATGCCGTGCGCTGAAGCCACCATCGCCAATGAAGCCAGCCCGCATTCGCTTGCTTCTGCTTGCACAATCGCCTTCATCGCTCAGATCGCTCCAGTTCCTGAAGATGCCAATATTGGTTTTTTAAGCTCATGCTTCAATCCTATCTCCAATAAGCCAATCGTAAGCCCCAACAGCCAACCCGATGCATGCGCAAACCAACTCGTGCGAGGAGAAAGCAAGGAGGAAGCCAGCATCGTTGCCAATGCGAAATATGCAAACATCCACCAGAGAGCAGGCGGAAATATCTGGCGATTGCGTAGCGAGATGCCGACAATCCATCCATATAATGCAAATACTCCGCCGGAGATGCCAAGGAACGCATCCGAGCCGACCCAATGTGGGAGGAATGTCAACAAAAATGCGGGCAATAATACTCCGGATAAGAAAAGTATCCAGATAACCAGCGCCCGGCCAAGCGAGAAAGAAAGCCCGGCTGCAACCATGAGTAAAGAAAAGTTAGCGGCCCAGTGTGCAACACCGGAATGCAGGAAAGGCCCGCTGAGATAGCGCCATGGTTGGTGCGGCGCATCTTGGAAAACAAGTCCATACTGCTCGATCAGATTGAAAAGGCTACCGGCGCGTGTCTGTAGGTAGAGCTGAATTCCGCCGATCGCTATCATCATGACGGCGATTGAAAGTGGTTGCTTGCTCGTCTGTAAATAACACCATGCAGAGAATCGAGAGTATTCGCGCAGACTCGATAATTTTCGGAAAATAAGTAGATATTGAGAGATTAAAAATATTGCGAATAACGTGATTACTGTGCTTGCTTTGATGAAATAATTTCCATCGGTTTTGAAGCTTGCAATGGCGAAACCTATTGCCATGCATGACATCAGGGAAAATAATACAAGGAATTGGGAGAGCATTCTTTTTTGAATTTGAGGTGCCATGCGTGCAAAGCAAACAGGGGGTAGCATCGACTTTTCGCCCGGGATCGACACGATGATCGGGTCGAATGGATGCCATTGCCAGGTCGCGCGTCGTACTGCGGATTCACCCTCTAATCGACGTCCCCAAGGTGGTCGCCATGCTGACCATCTGTCTGGTGCAAGGGGAAAGCTCTCGTCTGAGTTCCAATGCATGATGCATATTCCCAATGCGTGGTACTGCGCTACTGTACAGGTAGTCAATTGATCTGATTAAGAAAAAACCGAACTATTCGATTTGGCCTGGCTCTGTAAGGCATCCAGGTGATATCCGACGAGGATCGTGTGCCGACGGGGTTGAGATGAAAAATAAAATCATACATTGCGTTCTATAATAATTAAATTTTAATTTTTACTACGAGTGCGGGCTTCCAGAAATTTTTATATATAAATAATGAAATTATAACGCCAGTAAAGATGACAGGGCAGCGAATGATGAGGTGTTCATGAAGGAGTGTGGAAATTGCCGTCGTCAGTAAGTATACGAATAGTGCAGCTAAGAGCGGAAGATTATTATTCATTTTTTGATTGCTGAAGTGGCGCATGGAATTTCCTGATAAATTGCCATTGCGATGTCAGCCAAGTCTAGCCATATGTGCGTACCTTGGATGGCAACATGCCTGAAATTTATGTTCTCAAAGTTTAATTTGCGAAATTGAAATTCATACATTAAAATTCAAGCTAATCCTGCGCAAAAATCATGGACTTTCTTGGAAATTAATTTTGGTGCGATAACTTTGCAGCCATCTTTTACGTCGATTAATTTCACTGAATTTTCTTTCCAGGATATAATCTTGGGGAGTTTGCTGAAGTATACAAATCCAGCCTGTTCCTCGCACCTTTTGTATCCAAGCTTATCCAATTTCCCTTGAACTTTATGGTGGAGTTCATTGGCGCTCATTCCTTCGACAATAAAGCTTTGGGGGATGACTTCGTAAACTGGGAAAAAAGATAGGAAAATGGATGGGGCCATTATGAATATCTTGTCCTCAATATCTCCAGGGAGGATTTCTATTAGGGCAAAAACAAGTATTTCAGCCAGAAAAAGGTAGAAAAAAAAGCTTACTACTTGACTGATCGACTGAAAGGGGATAACTCTTCTTTTAAGGCTTAATTCCCAGCGGAAGTCTTTAATTGGAGCCATTATTCCCTCCATTTTTAAGTGGCCCTCGCATTGGAGGGCCACTGCTACTGGTTAAGATGCCGGTGTAGTATAATACCAGATTACTCCGACGGCAGCTCCCACTGCTGCGCCACCAATCATTGCGATTGGACCGGCAACGCTTCCGACTTCAAGTCCTTCAAGAAAACCGCCAATTATAGCTGTTGCAGCACTTTGACCCAATGATGAACAGGCGGCGCCTGCTGCAGCATCGACGGGATTGAATCCGCCGCTCACGTCCATCATTTCCACAGCAGTCAATTCACGCATTGTAATATCCTTGTTAGAGCGTGTTATGAACTTGAGGCTTTCGCGGCTATCGTAAGCGGATGAAGCCAGCACGCTCCTATCCGACCGACGTATCCGATGAAGAATGGGCCTTCGCTGCACCCTACTTGACACTGATGGATCCGCAGGCACGGCAGAGCAAGTATGACCTGCGCTTGATGTTCAACGCATTGCGCTGGATGGCGCGAGCCGGGGCGCCCTGGCGCTTGATTCCCCACGAGTTTCCACCGTGGGAGGCGGTCTACCAGCAAACCCAACGGTGGTTACAGGCTGGCTGCTTTGAGGCCATGGTCAACGATTTGCGTTCGATCTTGCGGGTAGCGCAAGGCAAGCAGGGGCAAACCCAGCGCCGTGATCCTGGATGGTCGAACGCTACAGTCGACATGCGAAAGCGGACCACGTGCTGGCTACGACGGCTACAAGCGCAAGAAGGGCAGCAAGGTGCACATGGCG
>NZ_JZHZ01000007.1:2833772-2836520 GCF_000963005.1 Xanthomonas sp. GPE 39 | reverse complement strand
TTACGAACGTCTTCCGGAAACCCTGGCTGGACTCCACTTCGTCGTCTTCTCAATGCTCATGCTTGGAAATGCCACGTCTCTAATCCAAAGTTCATAACACGCTCTAAGTCGACGCAGCACCCCTGCGTCACGGGATTTTGGGTTTTCCCCAAAAATGAATCGATGAATTCAGTTCTGAATCGCAATTCTTTTGAGAAAATTTTCATATCCAAACCAATCACCTCCCAAGCGACAATAAGGGTTCAAATACCCATTCAATCAACTTTCTCCGCTCGCCGATGATGTCGGCCTGCAACAGCATTCCCGGCTTGAGCATTTCGGGCTTGCCGTAGGCCATGACACTTTGCCGCCCCAGCGCAACGGTGACCCGGTAATACGGCTCCCCCTGCTGGACATTGCCGATCAACGCACCCAACTCACTCGAACTCAGCGCACTGCGGCTGATCCGGCTCAGGCGGCCTTGCTGGTGACCAAACTTCTGATACGGGAAGGCTTGATAGCGCAGCAGCACGGTATCCCCAGGCGCGATAAAGCCGATGGCGCGGCTGGGGACCAGTAATTCGGCTTCCAGGCGTCCATCGCCCGGCACCACGCTCAGCAGGGGCTGCCCGAGCTGGATTGCTTGTCCCTGCTTTGCCATCTGTGTGGCCACCACGCCTGCCACGGGCGCCGTCACCACCAAGGCGCCATTGACCTGGGTTTGCACCTGTTCCTGCTCCACTGCCGCCGCATCCCGTCGATAGTCGGCCTGCACGCCCCCGCGCTGTCCCGGCAACACACGCAGTTGCTGTTCGATCTGCGCTGCGCTGCGTCGCATCTCTGTCGCCTGCCGCTGCAAGGCCTGCATCTGGCTGGTGTATTCCAGCGCGCTGGATTCCTGCTGTTTGATTTGCAGCACGCTGACGTATTTGTCGTCCTGCAATTGGCGCCAGCGTTGCAACACCTCATTGGCAAGGGCGATTTGGTTGCGACGGGTGGCGATTTCTGCGTCCACCTGCACCAATTCCTGGCGCAGATTGGCCAACTGCGCATGCAAGCCCTGCTCTTGCGCATCCAATTGCTGCAACTGCGCTTGCTCGGACGATTTCAAGCCTTCGCCGCGCTGACGCAATTGGTGTTGCAGTGCCGCTTCCGTGTCGCCGCTGCCCAGGGTCGCGCGCGGAACCGTGACCACGCCGAGCATCTGCCCGGCCTTGACCCGTTGCCCTTCGCTGACCTCCAGCCGGCTCACGACGCCGGTGGCCGGCGCCATCACCGTGGCCAGGCCCTTGATCGGCACCAGTTGCCCGGTCACCGTGGAGCGGTGGGCGTAGGTGCCCATGCACAAGAAGACCACGACGGATGCCGCCACGATGACGGCGGCGCTGGCAAGTACCCATACCCGCACGGGCTGCGCCAAGGAGATGCCGCCCAGCCAACTGTTGCGGCGTGCTTGCAGCACTTCCTGGCGGAACAGGGTCATGGGGTGTTCTCTCGACCCGTGCGGCTGGTTGCATGGCGAGCGGATACCACCAGCGCGAGCAGAGTGAATGCGCCGATCAACGCCACGCATAGGATCGGTAACGCTTGCTCTGGTAGTCCGGCGATTGCCTGGATGCAGCGTGTGCTCGTCATAGCCACGAGAATGGCGGCTAGTGTCGCCCAATTGAGTCGGACGCCACGAAGCCGGACGATGCCGATGATCGGCAGGGCCAGGAGAAGGCCGTCAAGCAATAGCGTGGAGAGGGATTCAAACATGCGACGATCGATCCTTCGAAACGTTTAAGAGTAGTTTTGGAGGGGGGTCTTAGTGCACCAACATATGCCCCTTCGCAATCATTAATAAACATTAAATTTGCGGGTGTCAAGCAACAAGAGCGTGTCGAATTTCACGTTTTGAATTTTCATGTCGAGCAGTGATGCCAGTAGGTATCGGGGAGCTCTAAGTATTTGAGAGACTAAGTGCCTATCGCTTTGGGCGATTAATCATTTTGACTGATTTCTGGCGCTATGTCGTTTATTGATTTTGTAATCTTCCTCAACATGTAAGCTGGTCCAGTCACAATTACCCCGGATTTGGTTTCTTCGAAAATGATGTTTTGAGCATCAAATCTAAGTAATCTATGTAGCCGTGGAACCCAGATATTATGCTTGGCTTGAGAATATCCGGTTTTTTGAATGATCTCTTTCGTGCGCTTTAATGATTCGGATCCAATTTGGATGCTGGAAATCCATGTCATGCGAAGATGCGTGATTAGTCCGATGCAGCAGCCTATAGATGCCCCGCGGAAGCTGTTATGTTCAGGAAGGAACAGCAGTGTCGTAATTCCAACAAGTAACAGGCTGATATAGAAAGCTAGTTTATAACGGTCAGCGGTCTGTATGCGCCAGCCCATGCTTTTGATTTTATTCATGAAATTTCCTGAGGGGCGGCTAGCCTTGAAGGGCTAGCCGTTAAAGCTAGTCCTTAAATTTAGTCGGCAACTTTAAATATCCCATAACCTATAACTCCGCCGATCATTCCTCCGATTGCAGCGCCGATAGGTCCGCCGATGCCTGCGCCGATAATTGCTCCTTCCTCTGCACCTTCTGCTGCGCCAAGTATACTTCCGCCAATGGCTCCAACGTCACCATAGCCGAATCCGCCGAATACTTCCAATGTCTCAGAGCTGGAAATCTCGCGCATACCTCTTTACTCCCTAGAGCGTGTTATGAACTTGAGGCTTTCGCGGCTATCGTAAGCGGATGAAGCCAGCACGCTCCTATCCG
>NZ_JZHZ01000007.1:2810128-2833672 GCF_000963005.1 Xanthomonas sp. GPE 39 | reverse complement strand
CTTCGTCGTCTTCTCAATGCTCATGCTTGGAAATGCAACGTCTCTACTTCAAAGTTCATAACACGCTCTAGGATTTGCCTTGAAATAGCCGTCAAGGCTCCGGCTTGAAAATGTGGTTTGGCTTATTAAAAATCGAATTTATTACATATCATGGATATCAAATTTTAACTGCTAACGGTACGGATACATCTCACCGAGCAACGCTGCTCAGAGGAACAGTTTCGCCCGAAGCCGGACGATACAGATGATCAGCATGGCCAGGAAAAGACTGTAAAGGCACATCATGGGGAGAGATTGAAGCACGCGACGATCCTTCGAAACGGCCAATGTAGAAGTTAGAAGTGGATGGGAGCGGTTTAGTGCACTGGGGCATGCCATCTTCGCAGTCATTAATACGCAGTGAATGTGCGTGTGTCAAGCAACAAAAGCGTGTCGAATCTCACATTTTAATTTCCATGCATAGCAGGGCGGTTTCAACTTGCAAGCGCAACACGTAAGTTGAATTGAGCGATCTCTTCTTCCTGGGTCTGATGTAGTGTCTTCCAGACGGACTTCTGGCGTGTTCGAGCGTTCATCAGGTCAGCGGCATTATTGAGATATTCCTGGCCTGCCTTGGAGAGGCCCGCTCCCTTGTGCATGAATTGGTGCAGTATTCCGTTGATATTCTCACGGCTCCCGCGTTGCCAAGGTGCATGGCGCATTACCCTCAGCAAGAATGTGGTTAAAAAGCAGGCGCGGCGATGCTGCCGATAGCGCTTGGCCGCGAGACTGGCGGCGCGCACAGAGGCGCTCTGCCGTGTCACGTCACACGATAACGTAGATGCAACTGGTCAGAGTCAGAGTCGGCGCGCGATGGAGCGGATGTTCGCGCCGTTGCCCAGTTCGATCTGCAGCAACGCGTGTTCTTCGCAACTCAAATGGTGGTATTGCATTCCCAATGCCAACACCCGACGTGATTGCGGGGTGTTGCACTTGGAAATTGAGTCTACGAATAAAATGTGCAAAATTATCCGATAGATCAGAAGGGTACATGGACACATCCTGTCGTCATTCCGAGGAGAGCGGCACGATGTACACGATGGGATGGAACGTTAGAAGGTTGCTGCCAGGAGCCACGTTGGCGGTGGTCATTGCGCTGTTGGCGTGGTTGGTCGAGTGGGCGCAATTGCAGTGGTTGGGGCGGCGGTGGATCGATGCGCTGGTGTTTGCGATCGTGCTCGGCACGTTGCTGCGTACCGCATGCACGCTGCCATCGTGCGTTCATGACGGAATCGCCTTCGCCGCCAAATTGCCGCTGGAACTGGCCATCGTGCTGCTCGGGGCCACCGTCGGCCTCGCCGCCATCGGTGCGGCTGGCGGCTGGTTATTGGTCACGATTGCCATCGTCGTACTGTTGGCCATCGGGATCGGCTACGGCATCGGCCGCGCGTTTGGTCTGCCGCCGCGCCTGGCGACGTTGGTGGCCTGCGGCAACGCGATCTGCGGCAATTCGGCGATCGTGGCGGCCGCGCCGGTCATCGATGCCGATTCGCAGGACGTGGCCGCTTCGATCGCATTCACCGCGGCACTCGGCATCGTGGTGGTGCTGGTGCTGCCGCTGATGGTGCCGTTGCTGGGTCTGGATCAGCACCACTACGGCATCCTGGCCGGCATGACCGTGTATGCGGTGCCGCAGGTACTGGCGGCGACCCTGCCGGTCGGTGCTGTCAGCGCTCAGGTCGGTACGCTGGTCAAGTTGATGCGGGTGGTGATGCTGGGGCCAGTGCTGCTGTTGCTGGGTGTACTCAGTGGCCGCCGACAGACGCAGCGCAAGCCGCTCCATACTCTGGTGCCGTGGTTCGTGTTCGGCTTTATCGGCATGATGGGATTACGTGCGTGTGGACTGCTGCCGGCGTTGTTGGTGGACGTGGCGCAATCGGCCTCTTCTCTGCTGACCTTGCTGGCAATGGCGGCCTTGGGGTTGTCGGTGAACCTGCGGGCGATGTTGGCCTCCGGCGGTCGTGTGCTTGCGGCTGGGGCGTTGTCGTTGTTGGCGCTGGCGAGTATCAGCGTGCTGCTGTTGCGCTGGTTGCCCTGACCGCGACCGCACATTCGTTGTCTCAGCAAGCACTTCCCGGCGCATGGCATCGCCGCCAGGGTGTAATAGTCTCCGTGTTGGCGCCGGCGTATGGTGGTGTCCACTTTTCTTTATCGCTTCGTTGCCAGGTGTTCCATGGGACACGACCACAACCACGCGCCGACGCAGATCCGCCACGAAGCGCCTTTATGGTGGGCCCTCGGTTTGACGGCCATGTTCCTGATGGTGGAGGTGGTCGGGGGGCTTGTCACCAATAGCCTGGCGTTGCTTTCCGATGCCGCGCACATGGCCACTGATGCGTTGGCGTTGATGATTGCCTTGGTGTCGGTGCGGCTGAGTCGGCGTCCGCCCGATGCCAGGCGCAGCTACGGCTATGTGCGCTTGGAAGCGTTGGGGGCGCTGGTCAACGCGGCGCTGTTGTTTGTGGTGGCCGGTTATATCTTGTGGGAGGCGTTGCAGCGGTTCCATCAACCCCAGCAGATCGCGACAGTCGGCATGCTCGGCATCGCCGCGTTCGGCTTGTTGGTCAACCTGATCGCGATGCGCCTGCTCAAGGCCGGCAGTGGCGATAGTCTGACCATGAAAGGCGCTTATCTGGAAGTGTGGAGCGACATGCTCGGCTCGGTGGCGGTGATTGTCGGCGCGTTGGCGATCCGTCTCACCGGCTGGAAATGGATCGATCCGGTCCTGGCGATCCTCATCGGGGTGTGGGTGCTGCCGCGGACCTGGGTGCTATTGCGCGAGGCGGTCAATGTGCTGCTGGAAGGCGTGCCCAACGGCGTCGACATAGCGGCGGTGCGCAGTTATCTGCATGCGGTGCCGGGCGTAGCGAGCGTGCATGATTTGCATATCTGGGCGCTGGCTTCCAGTACGCCGGCGTTGACGGCGCATGTGGTGTTTGCTCAGGGCACCGATGGTGATGGGTTGCGTGCGCGTTTGCGCGATGAGTTGCACGAACGTTTCGCCATCGATCACATCACCTTGCAGATGGAGGCCGGTCACTGCGGTGCGGCACCGTGCGGTACTCCGGCGGCGAGCGCTGGTCACGAGCACGATCATGATCGTCACGACCACGACCACGACCACGACCACGACCACGACCACGACCACGACCACGACACGCACCGGCATGGTCGTGCGCAGACGCCTCCGCATATTTGACTGCTCTGTTGTGTGGCAGTAGCCGCGCACGCTTTCCACTGCGTTGGGTCGCGATCAACGTAGTTGGGAGTCAGTGCGCGATATGCGTCGCGAGATCACCCAACGGTTCAATGAAAAATTTCAATTCACGTACTCGTGAGTGCACGACGGTCAAGCAATTCTGACCGGCGAGCCTGAAAAAGTTTCAATCCACGCACCCGCGCCAGTCCTTCGCGTTTGCAAACATGCGGGCTTGGTGGAATCTCAAACCACCGTTTCGCGTAATGCCGGCGAGTCCCAACCTGGGCGCGGTGCAAAGCGCTCGCCGTAGCGCGCTTGCAGCATGCGCAAGCGTGCCAGCAGGGTGTCGGCACCAGTGGCACGGATGTGTTGGATGGGGCCGCCACGGAACGGCGCGAAGCCGGTGCCGAAGATCACCCCGGCATCCAATAGATCGGCATCGGCGACCACGTCCTCGTTCAGGCATGCAACGGCTTCGTTGAGCAACGGCAGGATCAGGCGGTCTTCCAGATCGTCCGGCGCGCGGTAGTCGTTGGGTAATTCGGGTTTTTTGGCGCGACCGTTTTCCCAAGCATACAGGCCCTTGCCGTCCTTTTTGCCGCGCTTGCCCGGCTCCACCGTCTGTAGCGCCGCAGGAATCGGCAGCCCCAGGAACGGTGCCAGCTCCGCGCCGACGCCAGCGGCCACGTCCAGGCCGACGGTATCGAGGAGTTCGATCGGGCCCATCGGCATGCCGAACTTCACCGCGACCTTATCGATCGCCGGGCCGGGAATGCCCTCGGCATACGCGGTGGCCGCTTCCAGCATGTACGGGAACAGCACCCGGTTGACCAGAAATCCCGGCGTGCCGGCGACCGGCACAGGCAGTTTGTCGATTGCCTTGCAGAATGCGGCCAGGCGTTTTTGATTTTCCGTCGGCAGGCCGTCGTGGCAGACGATTTCCACCAATGGCATCTGCGCCACGGGGTTGAAGTAATGCAGGCCGCCGAACTGTGCCGGGCGCTGGAGGTGTTCGCGTAACTCGCTCAACGGAATCGATGAGGTGTTGGTGCTGAGCAGCGCGTTGGGCTGCATCCGTGGTTCCAGTGCTTGATACAGGTCGCGCTTGGCCTGCGGGTTTTCGATGATGGCTTCGATCACCAAGTCGGCTGTGGACACACCTTCGCCGCTCAGATCGCTCTTCAGGCGGGCCGCCACTTCCTGGCGCTTGCTGTCGTCCTTGACGCGCTTGGCGAACAGGTCGCCGGCACGGCGTAGCGCGCCGTCGATGAAGCGCTGTTCGCGGTCCTGCAGGGTCACCTCGAAGCCTTTGTAGGCCGACCACGCCGCGATGTCGCCGCCCATCACACCAGCGCCGATCACGTGTACGTGGCCGATGCCGTGTTCCTTGCCGCCCAGCGACTTGAGTCGTTCGGTGAGGAAGAAAATGCGGATCAGGTTGCGCGCGGTCGGGGTGCCGGCCAGTTTGACCACCGCTTTGCGTTCGGCGTCCAGGCGTGTCTGGATGTCGCTGCCGCCGTTACGCTCCCATACTTCGATCAACGCATACGGCGCTGGGTAGTGTTCTTTTCGTGCCTTGCGCGCGACCTGCTTGCGCATCTGCGGTGCCAGCAGCTTGCGCGCCAGCCAGGTATTGGTGGCCCAGGCAGTGACACGTTGCGGCAATGGCCGTTGGCTGCCGGACAGCGCCAGCGCCACCGCGTGATCGGTCAGCACCGCTGGCGCGGCGACCTTGTCGATCAGGCCCAGCGTCCGCGCCGCTGTTGCCGATACGGTACGCCCGGTGAGCATCAGATCCATCGCCGCAGGTGCGCCGATCAGCTGCGGCAGGCGTGCGCTGCCGCCCCAGCCGGGGAAGATGCCGAGTTTGGTCTCGGGCAGGCCAATGCGCGTGGACGCATCGTTGGAGGCGATCCGGAAGTCGCAAGCCAGCGCGATCTCGGTGCCGCCGCCCATGCAGAAGCCATGAATCGCCGCGACGGTGGGGCAGGGGAGTTCCGCCAGCTTCTGGAAGGTGGCTTGGCCGCGCCGGATCGCGTCGTTGACGGTGCCGCGGCGGTCCAATTCCTGGAACTCCTTGAGGTCGGCCCCGGCGATGAAGCCATTGGACTTGGCCGAGCGGATCACCACGCCCTTGGGCGGATCGATGGCAATACGGTCGAGCAGCTCGTCCAGTTCCAGCAAGACGGCCTGCGACAGCGCATTGACGGGCGCGTCCTGGCGATCGAGGCTGAGTACGACGATCCCGTCGTCGCGGATGTCCGCTTGCCAGTGACTGAATCGGAGCCCATCGAAGCTTGAGAGCATGGGGGGACCATTCGTGTGTGTATGGAGAAGGCCGTTATCATCCAGAGGTCGTTTCCATCGCGTCAAATCCAAAGCATCGGCATTGACACGGGTCTTGCGAGCGCTGGTCTTGCGCCAGCCTAACGGACTTCTGGTTAACGTGGTGGGGTGGTGGTCCGTTGGGGGCCGCTGAACTTTTTCCCGAATTGGCGGTCATACGGTCCGACGTAGGTTGGGCTGACAGGAGTGCGGCCCGTTATGGCCGATGTCGAAACATCCCAGGAGCTGGACTCGGAACTGGTCCGGCGTGTGCAGCGCGGCGAAAGCGCGGCGTTCGATGTGCTGGTGCGCAAGTACCAACACCGGATCGTCGGCGTGATCGGGCGCTACATCGCCGACTGGAGCGAATGTCAGGACGTGGCCCAGGACAGTTTCATTCGCGCTTACCGCGCGATAGGAAGCTTCCGCGGCGATGCTCAGTTCTCTACATGGTTGCACCGGATCGCCGTGAATACCGCCAAGAATTACCTGATTGCCCATAAACGCAGGCCGCCCACCGACGATATCGATGTGCCCGATGCCGAGCAGCTCGACAGCGGCGCGCGTCTACGCGACACCAATACGCCAGAAGGCGAGCTGATGCGTCACGAGTTGGAACGCACGGTGATGCAGGCGGTCGATGCGCTGCCGGAAGAATTACGTACCGCCATCACCCTGCGCGAGGTGGACGGCATGCGTTACGAGGATATCGCGCAGAAGATGGGTTGCCCGATCGGGACGGTGCGTTCGCGCATCTTCCGTGCGCGCGAAGCCATCGATGCCGAACTTCGTCCCCTGTTGGATACCGACAGCGCCACCCGTGAGCGACACCGCGTATGACCGAGAACACGTCTTTTCCCCAGCCCACGCCGCCTCCCGGCACTGTGGTCCCGGACAAGTTCGAGCTGCACTACCGGCAGCAGTTGTCCGCCTTGATCGATGGCGAGTTGCCGGCTGACGAGGCGCGCTTCGTGTTGCGTCGGTTGCAGCACGATGAGGAATTGGCCGGCTGCCACGAGCGTTGGCAATTGTGCGGGGAGATCCTGCGTGGTCGCGTCAGCGTACCGGCGCCAGCGGATTTCAGTGCCCGCGTGCGTGAGGCGGTCGCGGCCGAGGCATTGCAGCAAGTGCACGCCCGTCGGCTCGGTGCCGCCGGCAAGCGTGGTACATGGCGCTGGAGCGGCGGTGTGGCGTTGGCCGCCTCGGTCGCGGGGCTTGCTTTATTCGTGACCGGCGAGCGTCTGTCTGAGGTTCCCGCCGCAGTGCCGCCGGCGCAGGTCGCCAGCGCCGTCACGCCGGCGTCTGCGGCCGCTGCATCGCCGTCGCCGCTTCCAGCACCCAGGCCGACGCCGGTCGATCCGCAGGGCGATCTCACCGCCGCCGTTGCGCTCGAACATCCCGCGCGTGCGGTTGCCGTCGCGACACCTGCGGTCGCCGCGCCGGTGCAGGCCGCTCCCTCGTTTGCCGCTCCTGTAGTCGCTGCGACGGCGATTGCGCAGCGCGAAGGCGATCCATTCGGGCATGCGACGCCCGCCTTGCAGCCGCGACCTTGGCCGCGCTCAAAGCTGCCGCAGGCAGCTTCCGGCAGCGAGTTCACCGCCAGTTTTCCTGGTCAAGGCAACTCCTCGGCGGCGTTTTACCCGTTCGAACCGCAGGTGTCCGCAGGCGCGGCTGTCGCTTCGCCACCTGCGCAACAGCCTTGATCGCGTGCGTCGGTGGTCGGAGTCCTGGCTTCGTCCCGGCGCGCGTTGACTGCGGCATCTTCCCCCTCGTTCTCCCTCTTTCCGAACCGGAGGCTCGCGTCCGATGACTCACCGTATCCGCAACCATTTACTGGGTCTGTTGGTTCTGACCCTACCGTTGGCAGCCTGTGCGCAGCAGCACGCACCCAGTGCGTCCGCCGCGCCGCCGCCAGCCGCGCAGACGGCACCAGCGCCACAACTGGTCGGTGGTCTGCCTGATTTCACCCGGTTGGTCGAGCAGGTCGGGCCCGGCGTGGTCAATGTCGAGTCCACGATCAGCCGCCGCGCCGCCGCCGCGCGTTCCGATGGCGGTATGCCCGACGATGACCAGATTCCCGAATTCTTCCGCCGCTTCTTCGGGCCGGACGGCATGCCGGGCATGCCCGGACAACCGCGCGGGCGTGCGCCGGACGATGAGGATGGCGCGCCCGCTGGCCGTTCCATGGGGTCGGGCTTCATCATCTCCTCCGACGGCTATGTATTGACCAATCATCACGTGGTCGATGGTGCCAGCGAGGTCAAGGTCAAACTCACCGACCGCCGCGAATTCACCGCCAAGGTGGTGGGCAGCGACCAGCAGTACGACGTGGCGTTGCTGAAGATCGACGGCAAGAACCTGCCGACGGTGCGGATCGGCGATTCCAACCTGCTCAAGCCTGGTCAGTGGGTGCTGGCGATTGGCTCGCCGTTCGGTCTGGATCATTCGGTCACCGCGGGCATCGTCAGTGCCACTGGCCGCAGCAATCCCTACGCCGATCAGCGCTACGTACCGTTCATCCAGACCGACGTGGCGATCAATCAGGGCAACTCCGGCGGTCCCTTGCTCAATACACGCGGCGAAGTGGTGGGCATCAATTCGCAGATCTTCTCCGCCTCCGGTGGCTACATGGGCATCAGCTTCGCGATCCCGATCGACTTGGCGATGAGTGCGGTCGAGCAGATCAAGGCCCATGGGCACGTCAGCCGCGGCATGCTCGGCGTGCAGGTGGGCCCGATCGACAGTCTGAAGGCGCAGGGCCTGGGGCTGCCGGATACCCGCGGCGCGCTGGTCAACAATATCCCGGCCGGCAGTCCGGCCGCCAAGGCCGGGGTCGAGGTGGGTGACGTGATCCGCAGCATCGATGGCAAGGATATTCAGTCTTACAGCGACCTGCCGCCGATGATCGGCTTGTTGCCGCCTGGCACCAAGGTGCGTCTGAGCATCCTGCGCGACGGCAAGCCGCGCGACATCAGTGTGCAGTTGACCGCGCTGACCGACGACCGCACCGCCAACGCGCGTAGTGCAGGGGCCGATAATGCCGCCCCGGCTCGTGGTGCCAATGCGTTGCTGGGCATCGAAGTGGCTGATGTGGATGCCGCTACGCGTAAGCAATTGGGTCTGGAGCCGGGCAAGGGGGTGCGTATCACTGCGGTGACAGGCCGTTCGGCTCGCGACGCGCAGTTGGTTCCGGGCATGGTGATCCTGCAGGTCGGGCGCGCCACTGTCGGGAGCGTGGCCGCGCTGAATCAGCAACTGAGCGGTTACAAGAAGGGCGATGTGGTGATGCTACTGATCAGCTACCGCAACACCACCAGCTTCGTCGCGGTGCGTGCCGGCGGCTGAGTCTGGCTCCCGGCTGCGGCTGGGCGGTGTTCCGGGGGCGGTCCAGGACGGGCCGTTCCCGGGGCTGGATGCGGTCGGCGACCGTCTGCCGCCGGCCGTGCGATAATGCCCCGTTATCCTGACGACGGTTCTGGCCGCCGCCCACCTCATGTCCTCTGATTCGATGCGGAACATCCGCAATTTCTCCATCATCGCCCATGTCGACCATGGCAAATCGACCTTGGCCGATCGCATCATCCAACTATGTGGCGGCCTGCAGGCGCGCGAGATGGAGGCGCAGGTGCTCGACTCCAACCCGATCGAGCGCGAGCGCGGGATCACCATCAAGGCCCAGTCCGTGTCGCTGCCGTACACCGCGCAGGATGGGCAGGTGTACCACTTGAACTTCATCGATACCCCGGGCCATGTCGACTTCAGCTACGAAGTCAGCCGCTCGCTGGCCGCGTGCGAAGGCGCGCTGCTGGTGGTGGACGCGGCGCAGGGGGTCGAGGCGCAATCGGTGGCCAACTGCTATACCGCGGTGGAGCAGGGCCTGGAAGTGGTGCCGGTGTTGAACAAGATCGACCTGCCGACCGCCGACATCGAGCGGGCCAAGGCCGAGATCGAGGCGGTGATCGGCATCGATGCCACCGACGCGGTTCCGGTCAGTGCCAAGACCGGCCTGAACGTGCGCGATGTGCTGGAGGCCATCGTGCAGCGCATTCCGCCGCCGGTGCCACGCGACACCGACAAATTGCAGGCGTTGATCATCGATTCCTGGTTCGACAATTACCTGGGCGTGGTCTCGCTGGTGCGGGTGATGCAGGGCGAGATCAAGGCCGGCGACAAGCTGCTGGTGATGTCCACCGGCCGCACCCATCAGGTGGACAGCGTCGGTGTGTTCACGCCAAAACGCAAAGTGCTGCCGAAGCTGGCCGCCGGCGAGGTGGGTTGGGTCACTGCCAGCATCAAGGACGTGCACGGCGCGCCGGTCGGCGACACCCTCACTCAGGCCGGCGACCCGGCCAGCAAGCCGCTGCCGGGTTTCCAGGAGATGCAGCCACGGGTGTTCGCCGGCCTGTTTCCAGTCGATGCCGAGGACTATTCGAACCTGCGCGAGGCGCTGGACAAGTTGCGCCTGAACGATGCGGCGCTGCGCTTTGAGCCGGAAAGTTCCGAGGCGATGGGCTTCGGCTTCCGCTGTGGCTTTCTCGGCATGCTGCACATGGAGATCGTGCAGGAGCGTCTGGAGCGCGAATACAACCTGGATCTGATCAGCACCGCGCCGACGGTGGTGTACGAAGTGCTGAAAACCGATGGCGCGATCATCAACATGGACAACCCGGCCAAGCTGCCGCAGTTGAACATGGTCGAGGAAATCCGCGAGCCGATCATCCGCGCCAATATCCTCACGCCCGAGGAATACATCGGCAACATCATCAAGCTGTGCGAAGAGAAGCGCGGCAGCCAGATCGGCATCAATTATCTGGGCAGCCAGGTGCAGATCAGCTACGAGCTGCCGATGGCCGAGGTGGTGCTGGATTTCTTCGATAAGCTCAAGTCGGTCAGCCGTGGCTACGCTTCGCTGGACTACCACTTCGTGCGTTTCGAAGCCGGTCCGTTCGTGCGCGTGGACGTCCTGATCAATGGCGACAAGGTCGATGCGCTATCGCTGATCGCCCATCGCAGCCATGCCGATCGGCGTGGTCGCGAGCTGTGCGAGAAAATGAAGGATCTGATTCCACGGCAGATGTTCGACGTGGCGATCCAGGCGGCGATCGGCTCGCAGATCATCGCGCGCACCACGGTCAAGGCCATGCGCAAGAACGTGCTGGCCAAGTGCTATGGTGGCGACGTCTCGCGCAAGAAGAAACTTCTGGAAAAGCAGAAGGAAGGCAAGAAGCGCATGAAGCAGGTCGGTCGCGTGGAAATTCCCCAGGAAGCGTTCTTGGCTGTGTTGCAGATGGACAACAAATAAGTCATGGCGCAGGGTGCCGGTGGCCGTGCAAACGGTCTGGATCGACCGGGCTTTGACGTCGTCACTCCCTCCACGTTTTGTCGCGGCCACTGGCTGCTCGTCCCGTTCCGAAGGAAGCAGAATGAAATGGTTTGAAATCGCGCTGGTGGTCCTGACCTTCGCCACTGGCATCGTGACGTTGCTCGACAAGCTATTTTTCGCCAAGCGCCGCGCCGCGCGCGCCAATTTGCTCGACACCGAGCCGGTGCTCGTGGATTACTCGCGGGCGTTTTTCCCGGTGTTGGCGGTGGTGTTGATCCTGCGTAGCTTCATCGCCGAGCCCTACAAGATCCCCTCCAGTTCGATGATGCCGAATCTGTTGATCGGGGATTTCATCCTGGTCAATAAGTTTGCTTACGGTTTGCGTTTGCCGATCACCAACAAAAAGGTGATTCCAGTGAGCGAGCCCAAACGTGGCGATGTGGTGGTGTTCAATCCACCGCAAAATATGGAAGAGAACTGGATCAAACGTATCATTGGCCTGCCGGGCGATCATATCGGCTTCCACGGCGATACCCTGTACATCAACGGTGCGCCGATGAAGTACAAGGTCATCGGCGAATACGTGGGTAAGGGCAAAGGCGTGGAAATGACCGGTGCGACCTTGCTCACCGAGTACTTGCCGGGCCGGACCCACACCGAGCTGGAGTGGCTGGGTCGCAATATGCCGGCCGGTCAGGGCGACTGGGTGGTGCCACCGGGCAAGTACTTCGTGATGGGCGATAATCGCGACAATAGCGAAGACAGCCGCTTTTGGACCCAGACCCACTTCCTGCCCGAGGAAAACCTCCGTGGCAAGGCGTTCTTGATCTGGTTCAATTGCGAAGGGTGGTTGTGTAACGGCAGTTTCGATCCGTCGCGGATCGGGACGGCCATCCAGTAACCTGCGTGAGGGGAAACGCGATGCAAAATAAACAAAGTGGGATCACCTTGACCTCGTTCGCGCTTGTGTTGGCGGTGGTCGGATTCTTCATCTACATCGGCATGAAGCTGTTTCCGATGTACTTGGAGTTCTACGCTGTGCGTTCGGCGATGAAGGGGCTCGCGGCCGAACCTGGTAGTGCGCAGATGGATCCGGCAGAGGCGAAGAGGTCGTTGTTTCGTCGCCTGGATATCAGTAACGCGGACAACGTGAAGCCTGAAGACGTCACGTTCGAACGTACCGACACAGGTGTGAAAATGCACGTGGGCTACGAAGTGCGCCGTCCGCTGATCGCTAACCTGGACGTGGTCGGCAAGTTCGACGCAACCCAGGATCTGACGACGCGTGGTGGGCAGTAAAACCGTGCTGCGTGGTGACCGCATCGGTCACCATTTCCTCCAGCCGCAGTTGCTGGCGCAGGCGCTGACCCACCGCAGCGCCGGCGCACCGCACAATGAGCGGCTGGAATTTCTTGGCGATAGCATCGTCAACTTGCTGATCGCCGAGGCGCTGTATCAGCGCTGGCCCAAGGCCGACGAGGGTGCGCTGACGCGCGCTCGCGCCGAACTGGTGCGCGAGGCATCGCTGGCTGCGATTGGTCGGCAACTGGAACTGGGCGAGCGTCTGACCCTGGGGCCTGGTGAGATGAAATCCGGTGGGCATCGGCGCGATTCGATCCTGGCCGATGCGCTCGAAGCGGTGGTCGCGGCGATCTATCTCGACGCTGGCTTCGAGGCTTGCCGTGCGAGGATCCTGCCTTGGTTCGAGAGCGGGTTGGCGGCGTTGCCGGTGGGCAAGCCGGAGAAAGACGCCAAGACTCGCCTGCAGGAGTGGTTGCAGGCGCGGCAGCGGGCGTTGCCGGCCTACGAGTTGATTAGCGAGACTGGCGACGAGCACGCCAAGCGATTCCGGGTACGTTGTGTACTCACCGAGCCTGTCCTCGTCGCCGAGGGCGAGGGCACTTCGCGACGGCTGGCCGAACAACAGGCCGCCGCCGCTGTCATCGAGCAATTGGATTCGAGCAAGTGAACGACGCAGTGACTCCATACCGTAGCGGCAGCGTGGCGGTGATCGGCCGCCCCAACGTGGGCAAGTCCACCCTGACCAACGCCCTGGTTGGCGCCAAGGTCAGTATTGTCTCCAACCGGCCGCAGACCACGCGACACCGGCTGTTGGGCATCGCCAGTTTTCCTGCGGGGCAATTGCTGCTGGTCGATACGCCAGGTCTGCATCGCGAGCACAAGCGTGCCATGAACCGGGTGATGAACCGCGCCGCGCGTGGTGCACTGGAAGGCGTGGATGCTGGCCTGCTGGTGATCGAAGCCGGACGCTGGGACGAAGAAGACACCCTGGCATTCAACGTCCTCGGCGATGCTGGAATTCCGGTGGTGTTGGTGGTCAACAAAGTCGATCGGCTCAAGGACAAAACCGCGTTGCTCCCATTCTTGCGGCAGGTCAGCGAAGGCCGCAGTTTTGCCGCAGTGCATCCGGTCTCCGCGCTCAAGCGCAAAGGCACGGATGCGCTGGTGCGCGACTTGCTGGCGCTGGTGCCGGAAGCACCGCCGATGTTCGGCGAGGACGAGATCACCGACCGCAGTCAACGCTTTTTGGCCGGGGAATTGGTGCGTGAGCAACTGATGCGCCAGCTCGGTGAGGAGCTGCCCTATGCCACCACGGTGGAGATCGAACGCTTCGCCGAGGATGGCGCACTGTTGCGCATCGGCGCGGTGATCTGGGTCGAGCGCGAAGGCCAAAAGGCGATCGTCATCGGCAAGGGCGGGACCCGCCTGAAGGACATCGGTGCCAAGGCCCGGCAGCAGATGGAGCGCCTGTTCGGTGCCAAAGTGTTCCTGGAGACTTGGGTCCGCGTGCGCGAGGGCTGGTCGGACGACGAAGCGGCGCTGAAGGCGTTCGGGTACGAATGAAGCCGGGACGCGGGACGCGGAACCCGGTGCCCGGGAGAAGCCAGCGCAACGGTTCCGGCCATGTTTTTTTGCGTGCATCCGGTCATGAACGCGTCCCTGCATTGCGATCGCGCGCTGCAGTAATCGGAGCAATCCACGGCAATCGCGTTCTTGGTCGCGGTTGCTCGCGCGCTTTTCGGCGTCTGATTGCTGCTTTTCCCGCGTCCCGGTTCTCGGGTCCCGAGAACCGGCTTTGATAGAACACGAACACGGCTTTGTGCTGCATGCGCGTCCCTGGCGTGAGACCAGCCTGTTGCTCGAAATCCTGAGCGTTCACCACGGCCGGCTTGGCGTGTTGGCGCGAGGCGTGCAGGGGCCCAAAAAACAAGCGTTGCGTGCGACATTGCAACCGCTGCAGTCGATTCGCTTCAGTGCCCAGCGCCGTGGCGAGCTGGCGCAACTGCGTGCGGCCGAGCCGCTGGACACGGCGCCGCGGCTCAGCGGCGAGGCGATGCTCGCCGGCTTCTACATCAACGAACTGACCCTGCGCCTAGCGCCGCGCGACGACCCGGCACCGGACGTGTACCTGGCCTACGCACGCATCCGCGCGCGTCTGGCCGCCGAGGCGCCATTGGCCTGGTCGTTGCGGTGTTTCGAGCGCGATTTGCTGGAGGCGCTGGGGGTATGGTTCGACCTGCGCCACGACGGCGACGGCACACCAATCGATCCGGCGGCGCGCTACGCGCTCGATCCCGAACACGGGCCAAGGCGATTGCTGCGCGATCACGGCCACGACCAGCGCAGCGGTATGGCGACCGGACGTGCGCTGTTGGCATTGGCGGACGATGCCCTGCCGGCCACCGAGGATTTGCCCGGCTTGCGTCGCAGCATGCGTGTGGTGCTGTTGCATCACCTCGGCGGGCGTGGTTTGAAGTCGTGGGAAATGATCGAGGGTCTGGCCCGGCAGCGCAGCAACGACGCTGAGTCGGATGGGCGCCAGTGATGCCGCCCGTTTCTGTGGCTAGGCCGCGTCGTGGACGTCCTGAGCCTTCATCAAGCACTTCGACTTGATGCCTTATCTGGGAAAAAGAAATCCTTCATTTGACCTGCTCCCTATAATTTGGACAAGTCAGAACTAGAAAATTTGGCGACACTCAGGGCCAAGCAGCCCCGTCGCCATGAAGAAGTCAAAGCTCACCGAAGAGCAGATCGCGTTCGCCCTGAAGCCAGTCGAGACCGGCTCGACGGTCGAGCAGATTTGCCGCAAGATGGGCATCAGTCAGGCCACGTTCTAAGCCTGGCGCAAGAACTTTGGCGGACTGTGTATGTCCGAACTGCGCCGGCGACGCCAGCTAGAGGAAGAGAACCGCAAGCTCAAGCAGCTGGTCGCCGATTTGAGCTTGGACAAGATTTTCGGCGGTGTGCTGGGTAAGGAAAATAATGGAGGCATGGTTCGAAATGAAAAAAAACGAAAATACATGCATTGGTCCGTATGATGGAAATAAATTATTAAATATTTTTAGCGCGCGAAGCGTTGTAAGATTTATTCTGTCGCTGGTATTGCTGGCGCACCTATTTTTCCCTGTTAAATTGCATGCCGAGCAGCTTGATCGTTGCCTAAAGGCGACACTTGCAGTCGATGCGATGATGACGAAGGCGACACTTCGCATTATGGCCGATCATCGGCCAACTATGGCTGCCAAAGACTGGGTGATTGACGCTAGTTCGGATCCTGGTTTCTATAGCTACACGTTGGATATTCGCCATAATATTTTGCCGGAAGGGCGGGAGTATCCATTGGTTATTCGACTTTCCCCTGATGTCGCAATCATCAGCTTGCGTAAATTGAGGGATTCTACATCCAAAGACAAAGAGCATATCTGCGAAGACGTTGTATTGACGTCTGGCGATCAATCTCAGGATAAATCGTCCCATACTGTTCTTGAGGGCTATGCATTTTTCAAAAGTGGCCAGCCCATGGAGGCATTGCCTATCTTGGCTGATCGGCGTCTCCCGCAAAATTTCGTCGGCCACTATACCGACTCGCTGAGAAGCTCCCAGAAGTTCTATCGATCGCTGCTTGGTGTCGAAAAGCGTAATGTAGTTAGTGTTTTGTTTTTAATCGACAATGCGGTGGATGTTGAACAAGGGTGCCGATATGCTGGAAGCTCGCTACCAGGTCTGCTACTCATAGGGTTGCGCAGCGGATGCCTGAGGAAAGAACAGGATTTTCCAGAGGATCTCTTGCACTTCATTGCGCATGAAAATTTCCACCAATGGAATTTTGTTGTCGATAGCGCTGCTTATGATCGCCATCAACACGCAATCCGTTTGATGCTGCTTGAAGGCGGCGCCGAACTGGCTGCCGATCTTTTTCTGTCGCAGGAGAAGGGCAAGCAGGGCGATAAGATCGTGCACTACGTCAGTGCCGCAACGGAAACTTGCATTGACGCCGCCGCTCACTTAAAGCGGCCTGTTGTGGATCTGATTAATGATGGTCAGAGTGGGCTTGCTTATCCATGCGGTGAAGTCTACACGTTCCTGCGCATGATATCTTTGGCTCGAGAGCCTTTCGCTGCATTCAGGCGGCTGTGGAAGCCCATATTGTTGGCTCCGGGAAATGACATGATGGGAAGTGATGGCCCTCTCAATAAGCAATTCTTAAAAAATAATATATCTCAGGATGCTTTTGCCGAGATTTTCTCCTCGGTTGGATATCGGCTGGAGGCTGCTACTCAGCCGGACAAGTCGCAGAGATTTCGGGTCGCGGTCGAGCTGATGCGCGAAATATTGCACGACGATTGCCGTGGCAGTTACGGTCTATACACAGGGGGAAGCGAAATCGTCATCGATCCGAGTTCGACGCGGTGCCAGAATTTACATCCTGGAGGTAAGCCGGCCGCGATCAACGATTTCAATATCTATGAAGCCCCGCTGGAGGCGCGCAGGATTTGGTTGGCTGCATGTGATGCCAGTACCTCGGTTAGGGTTTCTTATTACAATTTCAGGTCATCAGACGTGCGTTGCACTTCTGAAATTAAAGATTTTTACGTTCCTCTTCGTCTCTCACGCGTATCGCAACGAAGTAAGTCATGATTAACGGTGTAAATAATCCTATTTCGCTACCAATCCAAAATTTCGATGAGCTTCAGGTCATCATCAAGGTTGCCGAGCGCTGTAATTGATACCCCCGGAGTTCCGTAGACACTCACGCCCCTCCTTGCGCGTAGCGCCGTTCGAAATCTACAGTGACCCATGCCCATCCCCGGACTCCAAAGCCGACTGCTACTGAAAGCGGTGGGCGGTCACCGCAGATTGTCGGCAAATCGATGCGAGCACGACGCTGGCTAGACGAGCTGCGTGCCGGCATGGGGATCTATCTGACCTGGTTGGCTTGTCGACTCGATCATCGGCTTCCGCCAGCTTTCTTGGTTTTTCAAACTCTCAATGCAACAACGCCGCCACGGCCTCGTTGAACTGGTGCTGCGCCTGTGTCGAGGTGGGGTCGCCGTGCAACTGGCGCACCGCACCCGCCAGCCGTGTGGCACCGACGAAACCACAACTGGCCTGCAAGCGGTGCAGGTGGCCGCGTACCGCTTGCGCGTCGCTGAGTTGCAGTGCCGAGGCGACCGCGTTGCGGGCGCCGGGCAGTTCCGCCAGGAACAGTTCGCGTAGTGCGATCAGGTGGGTGTGTTCGCCGTTGAGCACGGCAAGGGCCTTGTTTTCGTCCCAGTCCAGGGCGGACGGGGAGCTGGTGGCGTGCCCGTGCGCGAGCAGCCAGCGCACGCGCTGCAACAGGTGCTCTGCACTTAGAGGTTTCAACAGCACCTCGGCGAACCCGGCGCGTAAAAGTTGCTCGCGGAGAGTCGCGCTGGCGTCGGCGGTGTGTGCCAAGCCCTGTGTGCCGGGGCACTGCCGCTGCAACTGCTGCAATAGCTCGGTGCCGCTGCCGTCGGGCAGGTTGGCGTCGATCAGCCACAGATCGTGGGCGCCTACTCCCGCCAGGGCGAGAGCGGTGGCGACGGAGTCGGCCAGGTCGATCTGTGCTGGCAGGGATTGCAGCGTTACATGAAAAAAGGCGCGGTTGATCGGGTCGTCTTCGACCAGCAATAGTCGCGTCACAGGGTCCTGATTCGATGCCATCTTTCGTTGCCTCCATGCGGCGTTGGTACATCGTAGTAGCGTCTGTCGAGACGCTGCGTCACTGTGCCGCGTCGTTGTGACCAGCGCAAGTCAATCCCTGCGCTGGTCATCTGCGACAATGGCCGCCCTTTTCAGTCCGTAGCCAATCGTCACGTGGCCCGATCCAGAAACCGCCTCGACCGTACCCCTTTCCAGACCGAAATCGCCGACCTGAGCCACGATGGTCGCGGCGTTGCCCGCCGTGAGGGCGAGAAGGTGGCCTTCGTCGCCGGCGCGCTGCCTGGGGAGACCGTTCTGGCCGAACCCACGGCCCGTAACCGCCATTTCGATGAGGCGCGCACTGTGCAGGTGCTGCAGGCTTCGCCGCAGCGGGTCGCGCCGCGTTGTCCGCATTTTGGTGTCTGTGCCGGTTGTGTGTTGCAGCATCTGGCCGAGGACCAGCAGATCCTGGCCAAGCAGCAGGTGCTGACCGACAACCTGGAGCGCATCGGGCATGTCACTCCACAGGCGGTGCTGCCAGCGCTGTCGGGCGCGTCCTGGGGCTATCGCCGCAAGGGGCGTTTCTCGGTCCGCCGCGTCGAGAAGAAGGACCGGACCCTGGTCGGCTTTCGTGAGCAGGATCCCCGCTTCGTCGCCGACCTGTCGGTGTGCCATACGGTGATTCCGCAGATTGGGCTCAAGATCGCGGCCTTGGCCGAGCTGGTCGAGCGCCTGGACGGCAAGCGCGATATTCCGCAGATCGAATTCATCGCCGGCGATGCCACGGTGGCGCTGACCTTTCGCCATATGCAGCCGCTCAGCGAACACGATCAGGCTGCGTTGATTGCTTTTGCTCAGGAACACGACTTCGCCATCTTCCTGCAACCGGCCGGTGTGGACAGCGTGCATCCGCTGTATCCGCACGCGGCGCCACTGTCGTTCCGGTTGCCGCAGTGGGACGTGGAGTTGGCGTTCCGGCCATTGGACTTCATCCAGGTCAATGCCACGCTCAATCAGCAGATGATTGCGCATGCGTTGACCTTGCTCGATGCGCAATCGGACGATCGGGTGCTGGATTTGTTCTGCGGCCTGGGGAATTTCACCTTGCCGCTGGCACGGACAGTGCGCGAGGTGGTGGGGGTGGAGGGCGATGCCGGGCTGGTGACGCGCGCGCGCGAAAACGCGCAGCGCAACGGCCTGGATAACGCGCAGTTCTTCGCTGCCGACCTGACCCAGGATCAACGTCAGGCAGCGTGGATGCGCCAGGGGTTCGACAAGCTGCTGCTCGACCCCCCGCGCTCCGGTGCGCTGGAGGTGCTGCAGCAACTGCCGCTGACGCAGTTTCAGCGCATCGTCTATGTGAGCTGCCATCCTGGCTCGCTGGCCCGCGACGCCAACTATTTGGTCAATACGCAGGGTTTCGTGTTGAAGGCGGCGGGAGCGATGGATATGTTTCCGCATACCGCGCATGTGGAAAGCATCGCGGTATTCGAGCGCTAGATTTCTCGCGGTGCGTGGAAGGGCGGTTTGTGCGGCGGTAGCGTTTTTTCGTCTTCGTCAAATCAGTTTGATCACGTTGTAGCTGTGCGCATCACTGACTCGTCTCACTCTCCCCATTTTCGCGAGTGTCCCATCATGCCGATCGAAATCGAACGTAAATTTCTGGTTGCCTGCAATGGCTGGCGCACGATGACGCATGCCGTCATCCCGATGGCGCAGGGCTACCTCAACGATCCAGTGGCGCTGGCCAGTGGGGCGGAGAAGGCGTCGGTACGGGTGCGCGTACAGGGCGAGCAGGCATTTCTCAACTTCAAGTCACGCGAGTTGGGGCATACCCGCCAGGAATTCGAATATCCGTTGCCGTTGGACGATGCACGCGCATTGTTGGCGTTATGCGTGGGCGGGCTGATCGACAAGCGTCGGCATTTGGTGCAACACCAGGGGCATCTATGGGAAGTGGACGAGTTTCTTGGCGATAACGCAGGCCTGGTCGTGGCCGAGATTGAACTGGATAGCCCCGATGAGGTGTTCTCCAGGCCCGACTGGATCGGTGTCGAGGTCACTGATGATCGGCGTTACTACAACGCCGCCCTGGCCGCGCATCCGTTTTGTCGCTGGTCGCAGGGTGGAATCTTGTGAGTTGTATGTAGAAAACGGCGATGGTGCTTCGGCAACCGTCGTCGTCGTGCAATGTCGTATGCTGTCTCGCATCCCATCGTGTATGAGTTTCGAGGCTTTCCAATGCGCATCGATATCTGGTCCGACGTGGTCTGCCCCTGGTGTTGGATCGGGCGGCGTCGTCTGCAACAGGGTATCGCGCTGCTCGGCGCCGATGCAGCGGCGTTGGACATCCACTGGCACCCGTATCTGATCGATCCCGAGGCCGATTTCACGCCGGTGCCGCTACGCGAGGCCTATGCGTCCAAGTTCGGTGGTCCTGCGCGGACCGAGCAGATTTTGATGCAGACCCAGTCCACGGCGCGTGCCGATGGCCTGCCGTTGGATTTTGGGCGTGGTCAGGTGCGAGTGACCACGTTGCCGGCGCACCGGGTGTTGTGGCTGGCCGCGCGCGAGGGCAACGCCGATGCGGTTGCCGAAGCGCTGTTTCACGCGCATTTCGCCCAGGGCCGCAATCTAGCCCAGACGCAGACATTGCTCGATGCTGGCGCCGCCGGTGGCCTGCCGCCAGCGCGCGTGCAGGCGTTGCTGGACGGCGACGAGGGGCTGGTCGAAATCCAGGCGCAGTTGCAGCAGGCGCAGGAGATGGGGATTCGCGCGGTGCCTGTGTATGTCATCGATGGCCGCCAGGCGCTGCAGGGGGCGCAGCCGCCGGAGGTGTTCGCTGCGACCTTGCGCGGTCTGTTGCCGGACGCCTCTGCATCGGGACGCGATTGCGGCGCGGAGGTCTGCGCGCCCTAGTTGCTCATCCGGTTGTCCTGTTGTCGCTTTCGGCATCTGCGACAATACCGGCCCAGACGCGCTCCCACAGCGCTGGTAGGAGATCCAAGCATGCTCGCGATCGGCGTTGCCGGTACCGAACTCACCGCGCAAGAACGCGACTGGCTGCAGCATGACGCGGTGGCCGGCGTGGTCCTGTTCAAACGTAATTTCGCCTCGCGCACGCAGGTGGCTGAACTGAGCGCGGCGATCCGCGCCGCCGCGCCACGGCCGCTGCTGATCTGTGTGGATCAAGAAGGCGGTCGCGTGCAGCGCTTCCGCGAAGGTTACAGCGCATTGCCGCCGCTGCAGAGCTTAGGTGCGCTTTATGCGCGTGATCCCGAAGCCGCCCTGGCGCTGGCCGAGCAGCATGCCTGGCTGATGGCCAGCGAGGTGCGTGCGAGTGGCGTGGACCTGAGTTTCGCCCCGGTGGTGGATCTGGCGCGCGGCAATCACGCGATCGGTGATCGCGCCTTCAGCGACGATCCGCACGTGGTGGCCGCGTTTGTCGCCGCCTACGTGCGTGGCATGCACAGCGTGGGCATGGGCGCTACGCTCAAGCACTTCCCAGGCCACGGCACGGTGCGGGAAGACACCCACGTCGACCGTGCCGAGGATCCGCGCACGCTGCAGACGCTGCTTCAGGAAGATCTGGTCCCGTTTGCCGCCGGCATCGCCGCCGGTGCCGATGCGGTGATGATGGCGCATGTGGTCTACCCGCAGGTGGCGCCGGAGCCGGCCGGCTATTCGTCGCGCTGGATCCAGCAGATTCTGCGCCAGGAACTCGGCTTCCGTGGCGTGGTGTTCTCCGATGACATCGGAATGGCCGCTTCATTCGCCGTGGGCGGCGTCGCTGCGCGCGTGAGCGCGCATCTGGACGCCGGCTGCGATGTGGTCCTGGTCTGCCATCCGGAACTGGTCGCCGAATCGTTGCTGGCCGTGCGTGATCGTCCATGCAATACCGCTGCGCTGCTCGGCTTGATTGGTCGCGGCGGCCTCGGGTGGGATGGCTTGTTGGCCGATAGCCGCTACGGCCACACGCAATCTCATCTGCTCTCCACTCTCGGGAAAATCGCCTGATGTCCACATTCACCCTTGCCCAGGTCCATGCCCATGCCGACCTGCTGGTCGATCGTCCGCAGCTCGATCAGGCCATCGCGCGCATGGCCGATGCCATTGCCGCCGACTACCGTGGCGACATTCCGGTCTACCTGACCATCATGCATGGCGCACTGCCGTTTGCCGGGCAATTGGCGTTGGAACTGGGTAGCCGTGGTCAGGATCTGGAATTGGATTATCTGCATGCCACTCGCTATCGCGGCGAAACCGTCGGTGGCGAATTGGTATGGAAGCATCGCCCAGCCACCGCGCTCTACGGTCGCCGCGTGCTGCTGCTCGATGACATTCTCGACGAAGGCTTGACCCTGCTGGCGGTGCGCCAATGGTGCCTGGAGCAAGGTGCCAGCGACGTCCGTATCGCGGCGCTCACGGTCAAACGTCACGACCGCTGCGTCGACGGCTTGAGTGCTGACTACAGCGGCGTGGAAGTGCCGGATCGTTACGTGTTCGGCTTTGGCATGGACGTCAACGAAGGCCTGCGTAATTTGCCGGCGATCTACGCGATGAAGCAATAGCGCGCGATCCGCGCATCGCCCTGGGCGTCGGCGTTTGGCCGTCGGCGCGCTCACGTTCTGCAAGAGGATTGGCATGGACCACATCGCATTGGCCGTCATCGGCGGCACCGGCGTCTATAAGCTCGCACAATTGGACGACGTGGAGACCCGCGAAGTCGACACGCGTTACGGCAGCCCATCCGGTCCACTTCGGATCGGCACACTGCTCGGCCAGCGCATCGCCTTCCTGGCCCGTCACGGCGAAGGTCACGCGCTGCCGCCGCACAAGATCAACTATCGCGCCAACCTTGCCGCGTTAAAACACGTCGGCGCGACACGGGTGCTGGCATTGAACACGGTGGGTGGCATCACCGAGCGTTTCGGTCCGCGCGTGTTGGCGTGTCCGGATCAGTTGATCGACTACACCTGGGGGCGTATCTCCACGCTATGCGAGGAGCCTGGCAGCGAGGTGCTGCATGTGGATTTCGGCCACCCGTATTCGCCGTTGCTGCGCAGCAAGATATTGGCTGCCGCACGCGTGAGCGGTGCCGTGTTGGTCGATGGTGGTTGCTATGGTGCCACCCAAGGGCCGCGCCTGGAGACCATCGCTGAGATTGCACGGCTGCGCCGCGACGGCTGCGATCTGGTCGGCATGACCGGCATGCCGGAGGCGGGTCTGGCGCGCGAACTTGGCCTGGACTACGCCTGCCTGGCGATCGTAGCGAACTGGGCGGCCGGTTGCGGCGATGCAGAGGAAATCACGCTGGCCGAGGTGCTGGCCAATGTGGACGCAGCTTCGGTGGGGTTGCCGGAGTTGATCGGCGCGCTGGCGCGTGGGTGATGGTCGCCGAACGCACAGCATGGTCTTTGTCCTAGTCTGATTTTGGCCTTGCTGCGATGGGGGCAGCATAGCCGGCGGTTGAAACCGCAGGTCTTTGCGAGTTCGCGCAGTGTGCTGTTCCAGCCTTCGATTCAAGATATCCAGCTTCGCAAGCTGCCTGTATCCGTTGAGGTGATATGCCCAAAGTTTCCTATACATCTCAAGTCCATGGAAAATGGCTAATTCGCAGATTGATACGCCCAGGGTTCCCTAGACATCTCAAGGCCATGGAAAATGGCTAATTCGGAGGTGTCCATGAGCA
>NZ_JZHZ01000007.1:2788184-2810028 GCF_000963005.1 Xanthomonas sp. GPE 39 | reverse complement strand
TCTCCTGTAGAGTTTGAACGGCGCTACGCGCAACGAGGGTCTTGAGTGTCTACGGAACCCTGGGCGTATCAAAGATCGATAATCGATGGCGAGCGAGATGGGTGTCGCAAGGTAGCAAGGGGAGTAATTGGAGTGTGTGTCTTGATTGAATCCCGATGACGCGCGCGATGCAGATCGCCATCGTCGGCTATGGGACGGCGGGCCAGACATTGGCGTTGCTGCTGGCGCGCGATGGTCACCGAGTGCAGGTATTCGAGCGTGCGCCGCAGCCGGGTCCGGTCGGCGCTGGCTTCCTGCTGCAACCGACTGGGTTACAGGTGCTGTGGCGGCTTGGTCTGCTTAAACAGGTGTTGGTCTACGGCGCCCCAGTGCGGCGTCTGTATGGCGAGACACCCGGTGGCCGTGCGGTGATGGACATCCGCTATCGCGACCTGGATGCGTGCCTGTTCGGGCTGGGCATGCAGCGCGGTGCGTTGTTCGCGTTGTTGGCTCAGGCGTGGGATGGCTACGCCGAGCTGCAGCGCGACACGCAGATCGTGGCGATCGATGATGGCCTGCGCCGGGTCCAGGATCAGCGCGGTCACTGGCATGGCCCGTTCGATTTGGTAATCGCCAGCGATGGCGCAGCCTCGGCGCTGCGTGCACAGGTGCAGGGCACGCGCTTGGATCGCGCCTATCCGTGGGGTGCATTGTGGTGCCTGTTGCCACGCGGCGACTGGGCTTTCGCCGATGAACTGCGCCAGCGCTACGTGGCCGCGCGCAAGATGATCGGCTTGTTGCCGGTTGGCACACGACCGGGTGATGCCGAGCCGCGCTTGAGTTTCTTCTGGAGCTTGCCTACTGCGGATTTCGACGCCTGGCAGACGCGTGGCATGCCCACCTGGTTGGAGGAGGTGGCGCAGTTATGGCCGCAGGCGCGTGAGCGTCTGGCGCAGGTGGAGGTGCCGACACAACTGGCACGCGCCAGTTATCGCGATGCGGTGCAGCGGCATTGGTACCGTGGCCGTCTAGTGTTGGTTGGCGATGCCGCGCATGCGATGAGTCCGCAACTTGGGCAGGGAGTCAATATGGCGCTGATGGATGCCTGGACGTTGAGCGTCTGTCTGCGCGAGGCGCCGGATCTGGATGTGGCGCTGGCTCAATATCAGGCACAACGTCAGGCGCATGTGGCGGTCTACCAATTCTGGAGCCGTTGGCTGACGCCGCTGTTCCAGTCCGAGCGCGACCTTGCCGCGCGTGTGCGTGACATCGGCCTGCTGCCCGCAGGGCGCCTCCCTGGTGGCCGTGGGCATATGCTGCGTGTGCTCACGGGGACCCAGCGTGGTTGGTTCGGCAAGCTGATGCTTGAGCCGGAATTCTTGCAGTCGTTGAGCGAGGCTGCAGCGTCTTTACCCAGCATCGCGATGATCCCGGATGCGAGCCCCGTCGAGCCGATGCGCTGAGTTGTCTACAGTGCAGTTGTGATGGCAGAGCCCTGGTTCCTGATCACACAGCGTAAACGCGCGGGCAAGGTCGTGGCGAAATCGCCTGGCGACGGCAGGGCATCCACCAATGCAAGTTCTGCATCTTCGCCGCAAGTGAGTAGGCGTTCTTACGGCAGTACCCACGTGATGCCGGCGGTGAACTACGAAAACATTGGCGTAGCGTCATTCGCCGACCCAGCCAGCACCTACCAACGTGCGTTTAAGTGGTGATCTTAGCTGCCCGCACAGCAGATGTTCGCTGTGCGGGCTGATCAATATCCTTTGGCTCAGGATGCAAGGCCCCATTTTTCGTTTGTTTTTTCCGGGCTCGGCAATGGCGGTGCCTGCTCCTTTGCCAACAGGGCATCGCCGTGGTTTTGGGCTATCACTATGCGTCCCTGCGGATGGCACCGCTCGCTCCTAGAGTTTCCCCCGTTTGCCGTTCTTCACTGGAGTCGCCTCCACCGATAGGGTGAACGTGCGCTCCTCGCCATTGAGCATGGCTCCGACCCCGACCAACTGGCGCTTGATCTCCTCGCCGCGGCCGTTGCGAATACTCACCAGCACGCTGTACTCCCACGCGGTGCCATCTGCGGGATGGCGGATGGTGCCGTCTACGCGCAGCGGTACCATCGCCGACGGTGCCGATTGCTGCAGCACCGCCGAGTCGAAGCGCAAATGATGCTTGCACGCCGGGCAGACGCTGGCACTTTCCAGGATCGTGGCCCTGCAGTGCGGGCAGGTCCGGGTCGCCCCCGGGGTACCAGGACGCGGACTACTCATGCGCCGGTGTCAGACTCCGTGGCCTTGGCCGACTTGCGGCCATGCTTGTCGTCATCCCAGCCAAAGTCGGCCTGGCCGCGCATCCGCGAGCCAGCGGCGACAGTCAGTGAGCCGGCTTTCACATCGCCGATCAGCACGCCGGAAGCCAGCAGTTCCACCCGCGAAGCCGATTCGATATTGCCTTCCAATTCGCCCGCAATGATGACCTTCTCGGCGCGCACGCCGCCGCTCAGCTTGGCGCCGGTTTCGATGGTCAGATCGCCTTGCACGTTGACGTCGCCCTTGAACTTGCCGGCAATACGAATATGGCCGCTGCCCTCGATCTTGCCTTCGATACTGATGTCGGCGGCGATCAGCGATTCCTTGGCTGCCGGTGCCGCTGAGCGGACAGGGGTAGGGGCGGGGGTTGGTGTGGGAGCGGCTGCCGTAATGCTGGTCAGCGGTTCGTTGCTGAGTGCGTCGCTGGCGGGGTGTGAATCCGCTGGCACGGCACCGTTGCCGGGGACGGGGGGGAGGCCGTCCTTGCGCGTTGAACTCTGATCTTTCCAAATGGACATGGTGGTCGTCTCCAGTCGGGGGAAGACGCCACTATGGCTGCTCTATCGAGTCAATTTTGTGACTTTTATCGCCAATTGACGCCCTCGTCACGCCCGTGAAAGCGCGGTTCAGCCGGTGTCATCCAGCGCCGAATCGTACTGTTGCACCTGGTTGCGACCGCTGCGCTTGGCCCGGTACAGGGCCGCATCGGCTTTGCGCAACAGGGTCGTGGCGACGGTGCCGTCGCGTGAGTAGCTGGCGAGTCCGATCGATAGCGTGACCCCAGGTAATGCTTTGCCGTCCAGATTGGCATTGATTTGTTCGGCGCAGGCACGGATGTGCTCGGCGATTCCCAGTGCTGCTTCTGGGCTGGTTTCGGGCAGGATCACGGTGAATTCCTCGCCGCCGTAGCGGCAGGCGATGTCTTCGCCCCGCAGTCGCGAGGACATCATCTGCCCGACCGCCGCCAATAGGCTGTCGCCGCCGCTGTGGCCATGTAGGTCGTTGAATTGTTTGAAGTGATCCACGTCCAGCATTAGCAGCGACAGTGGCATCGAGCGGCGTTCGCAGCGGGCCAGTTCGTGTTGCAACGACTCTTCCAGGTAGCGGCGATTGAACAGGCCGGTGAGCGGGTCGCGGATCGATTGCAGCCGCAGCGACTCGCGTAGGCGCAGATTGCTCAGTGCCAGCGACAACTGCTCGGCCGCGGCTTCGACGATGGCGATGCGCGGCAGTGGGCCGGGGCCAGAGTCTGCCAGGAAGATGAAGCCCAACTGCGTGCCCTGCGCCGACAACGGAATGCAGGCGGTACTGGCGCCGATGCTTTGTGGGTCGTCGCGCATGTGTGCGCATGCCGAGTCGTGCCGCTGTGCGTTGACGAAGTGGCTCTTGTCGCGGCGTAGCGCCCAACAATCCTGCGGTGTCACCATCGCTTCGCTGCGCACTGGCGACTGCCCCCAGGTAACGACCTGCTCGGCTTTGTCCCGCGAGGCACGCAGCAGGTAGATACTGCCGCCGCTGTCGGGCATCAATGCGGCAAGCAGGCGCGCGGTGACCGTCAATGCCTCGGTCGGATCTATGCAGCTCTGTAGCAGGCCAGAGTAGCGGCTGAGTGCATTGAGATCGGCGCTGGTGCGCTCCAGTTCCAGGATGCTGGCACCCAGCTTTTCGTTGGCGACCAAAGTGGCCTGTTCGGCTGCGCTGCGGTTGCGCAATTCGCGGAACAATAGCGAGTAGACCATGCAGACGCCGCCCAGGCCCAATGGAATGCCGGCCAGCGCCAGACCCAATAGCAGGTCGGTACTGCGCTGGTTGGAGCGATCGCGGCTTTGCAGCAACCGCTGCTCCAGTTCGATCATCTGCTGCATATGATCGCGGATTACGCTGGAATTATGGAAAACTTCCGTGCCCATCGACTGCTGCAGGCCGATGAAACCTGCGCGCTGGTACGTGTCGAGTAACTGCCGCATCTGCGCCAGGCGTGTGTTCACCAGTTGCTGAAGGACGCGGAGGTTGGCGATTTGCACCGGATTGTCGGCCACCAACGCGCGTAATTGTGCCAGTTGCAATGGCACCCGCTCGGTGCTGTCGTGATAAGCACTCAAATAGGCCTGGTTGTCGGTGAGCTCGTATCCGCGCAACGAAGATTCGGCCCGCAGTAGTGTGGACTGCACCTCGTCGATGTTGCGCAGCACTTCGTGGGTATGCGCGACCAGTGCGCTATTGGAAATGGCGTGTTGTGCTCCGGAAAATACCCCGAACCCGATCACCACGAATACCGTGGCGGATAATAGGAGAGCAACGCGGGTCCTGGCACGCAAACGATGAAGAGTCGGGCTTGGCAAGGTGAGCGCTCCGCGTTAACCGTCTTCGGGCCGTATCACGAAAAAATGCCGCCTAATGCTGGCCGCCGCAGATAAGGCGACGCTACCTCGTCCGTGCTGCTGAAGGCGGGGCGAGGGAGCAGCTCAGTGCCGCTCTTTGTGAGCGTTATGCGGATCTGCGTCGGCGTTTTCGCGGGCTTTTTCGGCAACTTTCTTTGCCGCTTCGGCGGTGGCCTCGCTGGCATCGGCGGCCATCTCCTTGGCTGCGGCCGTGGCATCTTGCACCGACTCGGAGTTGGCCGCGCGATGCGCGGCGTCGCGGGCGTCGGCAGCGACCTGGCGTCCGGTCTGCGCGACCTGGTCTGCGGCTTCCTTTGCGGCTTTACTGGTTTCCTCGGCGGCGGCCTTGGCGTCGCGCTGGGCTTGTTGTGCTTCCGGGCCTTGGCAGGCGGTCAGCGTCAGCACGGCTAACACGGTCAAAAATGTGATTTTGTTCATGCGCGTTCTCTGTCTACATGGTGCCTGATGCAGCATGGTTGCCACTGCATGCAGTCTGCGTCAAGGCGAGGTGTAGGTGCGTGCTCACATTCAGAAATCTGTGTCGCCGTAGGCAGGTCCTGGTACAGATTGATCCGGAGTGCGTCAGCATGTCGCTGAGCGGATTGGTGGCGGCGTTGCCGTGGTTGGCGTAATGGTCGATAGCGAACGCGTGGTGCGAGGTCGATGCCAACGAGGATCGCGTGGCAATTTTTGTTGCTGCCGCAAAGCTGTTGCAGTAGCCCAGACGATAGCGGCTTCTGTGGATCGGTATTAAATTGCCGGGCAAAGAAAAAGCCGCTGGTGAACCAGCGGCTTTTTCAGATGCGCCTGAAGCGAGAAGTGATTACTTCTTGGCCTTTTCGGCAGCTTCCTTGGCCTTGTCAGCAGTTGCTTCCGCAGCCTTGGCGGTGTCGGCAGCCTTGTCGGCAGCGGCTTCGGTCGGGGCAGCGGCGGCGGCAGCCGAGGCATCGGCAGCAGTGTTAGCAGCGGTCGCGGCGGTGTCAGCAGCGGCCTGAGCGGCGTCTGCGGTCGGGGCAGCGGCAGCAGCGGACTGGTCAGCAGCAGCCTGCGCTTCGGTGGCGGACTGGTTAGCGGAAGCCGCGGCGTCCTGGGCCTGCTCCTGCTTCGAGCACGCGGCCAGGGCCAGGCCTAGCGCCATTGCGATCAGCAGCTTGTTGATGCTCATTGTGTCTATCCTCGTCGTTTAGTTAGGCAACGCGCGAGTGCGCGCCCTTCACATGATGACAAGCCAAAGTCGGCTGTCAAGCGTGTGCGCATTCATTTTTGTATTGCAGGGGTTAACTCTAATTAAATCAATTCGATGGCGACTGCGGTCGCCTCGCCACCGCCGATGCACAGGGTGGCGATGCCGCGGCGGCCGCCGCGGTTGCGCAACGCATTTAGCAATGTCACCAATAACCGTGCGCCTGACGCGCCGATGGGGTGGCCAAGTGCGCAGGCCCCGCCGTTGACGTTGACCTTGGCTTGGTCAATGCCAAGTTCCTTGATTGGTACCATTGCCACCACGGCGAAGGCTTCGTTGATTTCGAACAGATCGACCTGATCCAGGCTCCAGCCGACTTGGTCGAGCAGCTTGCGGATCGCGCCGACCGGTGCGGTGGTGAACCATTCCGGTGCCTGCGCGAAGGTCGCGTGGCCGGCGATACGCGCCAGTGGCGTGATGCCGCGTCGTGCGGCATCGTCGCTGCCGAGTAGCACCAGTGCTGCCGCGCCGTCGGAGATGCTGGAAGAACTGGCGGCGGTGACCGTGCCATCCTTCTTGAACGCTGGCTTCAAGGTCGGAATTTTAGCGATGTCGGACTTATCCGGTTGTTCGTCGCTGGCGATCTGCACTTCACCCTTACGGGTGGGGATGCGCATCGGAACGATCTCGGCATCGAACGCGCCGTTACGCTGCGCGGCCTGTGCACGGGTGACTGATGCGATCGCGAACGCGTCCTGGTCCTGGCGGGTGAAGCCGAACTTCTCCGCTGTTGCTTCGCCGAACACGCCCATGGCTTGGCCGTCGTCGGGATTGGTCAGGCCGTCCCAGGCCATATGATCGATCGCTTGAAAATTGCCGTAACGGTTACCGATGCGCGAATTGGGCAGCAGGTGCGGCGCGTTGCTCATCGATTCCATTCCGCCGGCAACGACGATGCTGGCCGAGCCGGCCTTGATCAGATCGTGGCCCAGCATCACCGCCTTCATGCCCGAGCCGCAGACTTTGTTGATGGTGGTCGCGCCGGTGGCGTCGGATAGGCCGGCTGCGCGCGCGGCCTGCCGCGCGGGCGCCTGGCCGAGGTTGGCCGGAAGCACGCAGCCCATGATGACTTCAGAGACGTCGACAGCGGCGATGCCGGATTGCTCCAGCGCGGCGCGGATGGCGGCGGCGCCGAGCGTTGGCGTGGGGACGCCATTGAACTGGCCCAGGAAGGCACCGATGGCAGTGCGCTTGGCCGCAGCGATGACGATCTCGGTCATGTCAAACCCTTGGGGGATAGGTGGTATCGATTATCGGTCGCACTGCGGCTGCTGCCAATGCCAATCCGAGTTTGGATTGTGCATCGTCGCGAGTGTGCCATTTCGGTGTAGAGTTCGTTGCGGTTCACGTGGGGCGTTGGTTGTTGTTAATTGAGCGACGACTCAATATCAGTGCGCGCATTGACGCGCGGCTCAGGGCATAGGGGAACAACATGCGGACATTGATGGCGCGGTCGCTGCTGGCGGCCGCTGTTGCAGTTGCGTTGACTTCTTGTGGTGGTGGGCATGGCGGCGGCAGTCCCATGATCCACGGCGGTAATCCGCCGCCTAACTCGCCACCACCACCTCCTCCTCCTCCGCCGCCGCCGCCGCCGCCGCCGCCAAATTCGCCGCCGCCACCGCCACAACCGGCGTTCGACGCGCATCTGGTGCTGACCAATGCCTTGACGGCACAGGCGGCCGGCTACGACGGTAGCGGCTATCGCATTGGCGTCGTCGATACAGGGGTCAACCGCGACCATCCGGCGTTGGCCGGACGTGTGGTGTCTAACTTTGTGTACGTCGATCCGTCCAAGAACAACGTCAACGTTGACGATGTCGTCGGCCATGGCACTACCGTCTCTCAACTCGCCGCTGGTAAGCCAGTCGGTGCCTGGCCGGGCGGCATCGCGCCAGGCGCACAGATCGTGTCGGCGCGCATCATCTCCGACACCCAGCCCAAGGATGATGGAAGCGGCAGTGGCAATCAGGTCAGCGGTGGGCTCGGCTTAAGCGGCGTGCACCAGGATCTGATCAATGCCGGGGTCAAGGTGATGAACAATTCCTGGGGCGGGGTCTACTGGACCGATCCCAACGCGACCAACGCGATCGCCGATGATTACCGTCCGTTCGTACATAGCAACGGCGGTTTGGTGGTGTTCGCGGCGGGCAACGAGTCCAAGGCCACGCCGTCTGACATCGCTTCGTTGCCGAGCCAGCCTGGACCTGGCGGGACGCTTCCGGCTGCAGACCTGGAGCGCGGCTGGCTGGTGGTGGCTGCAGTGGATTCGACGACCGGGACGCAGTTAGCCTCCTATTCCAATGCCTGCGGCGCGGCGATGCGTTATTGCCTGGTTGCGCCAGGCACCGAAGTGTTCGTCGATCCGAAAGCGACCACGTCCACCTCCAGTCCGAGCTACTACTACGGCAGCGGTACCTCGTTCGCGACTCCGTTGGTATCCGGCGCGGCGACGCTGGTTTGGCAGGCCTTCCCGTACTTCACCAACGATTTGGTCCGGCAGACCCTGCTCGGCACCGCCACCGACCTGGGCGCGCCTGGGGTGGACTCCGTGTTCGGTTACGGCCTGCTCAACATCGGCAAGGCGGTGAAGGGGCCGGCCCGGTTCGACTGGGGCGATGTCACTGTCTCGTTCGACGGCAGTTCGACCTGGGCCAACGATATCTCCGGTAGTGGCGGTCTGATCAAGCAGGGCAACGGTACCTTGACCTTGAGCAGTGCGCAGAACACCTACAGCGGCGATACCCAGGTACAAGGTGGCACGCTCAGCGCGGCGAGCCTGGGCAACTCGAACGTGGCGATCAGCAATGGCGCCACTTTCATCGGGACAGGGGCGCTGGGCGGCAATGTCGTCAATGCCGGTACTTTCCAGGTCGGGGCGGCGGTCTTGAGCCTGAGCGGTAGCTACGTGCAGGCCAGCAATGGTCGGTTGGCCCTGTTGGTGGGCGACAAGCTCTCGGCCGGCGGCACTGCGACCTTGCAGGGCGGTGCGTTGTACGTGCTGGGCAAGCACGACTACGTGGCCAATAACACCGCTTACAAAGTGTTGGAAGCCAGCGGTGGTTTGACCGGTACGTTCGCGTCGGTGACCTCGCCGTCGAACGTGTTTGTGACCGCGTCGCTGTCCTACGATGCCACCAGTGCTTCGATCACGCTGCAGTCGTTGAGCGTCACCGCAACTGCGGCTGCTTTCGGCGTCAACAATGCGGCCACCCTGGCCTCGGCCAGCCGTGTGGATGCGGCGTTCGCGCGACTCAATACGCAACTGCAGAAGGCACCGGCGACGGTCGATGGTGACTTGTTGAAAGCCGCTGGCGCGGTACAGCAGTCGCCGACGGTGGCGGCGGCCACGGCAACCTTGCGCAGCCTGTCCGGCGAAGCCCACGCCGCTGCCGGTGCGATGACATTCGACACGATGGATCTGCAGCGGCGCGCACTGTCCAGCCGGTTCGATCTCTTGGTCGCGCGGCCGCGTGCGGTCGGTGCCTGGAGTCAGCAACTGGGCGAGACCGGGCAGGGCAGCTTTGCCGGCAGTCAGTTCCAGTTCGATGGTTGGCTGATGGGGCAGGATATGCGCCTGGGCGAGCATACTGTGGCTGGTGTCGCCTTCGGCGAGAGTCACGCCAACGATGCCGGTCGCCTGGATCGTAGTCGCAATCGTCAGGTGCAGGGTCAGGCGTATTTCGGTGCGACGTCCGGCAACACGTATGCGTTGGCGCAACTGGGTAGTGGACAATACCGCCGCCAGCTCGATCGCAGTCTGTTGCTTGGCGATAGCGTCGCCGATGCGTCCAGTCGCTATAGCGGGCGCTTCCTCTCAAGCAGTGTCGAGATTGGTTATCGCCTGGGCCGTGGTCCGGCTTGGCTGACGCCGTATGTCGGCGCCGACTACAGCCGTATCGACAGCGATGGTTTCCACGAGCAGGGCGGTGACGGATTCGGGCTCATGGCCGATGCCGCGTCTTCCTCGCGTAGCCAAGCGCTGGCGGGTCTGCGCACTGGCGTTGGCGGCCATGGCTGGTCGCTGCAGGGCTATGCCGAGTGGCAGCAGACCCTTGCCGCGCAGGGATTGGATCGCCAGGCCCGCTTTGTCGGCGTGGACGCGTGGGCGCCGTTGGTCGATCTGCAACCGGCACGCGCTGGTGGTCTGTTCGGCGCGAGCCTGCAGACGCACTGGAACACCTCGGTCCTCGGGCTGGGCTACGACCAACGCTTCGGTCCGCGCGGCGACGATCACGTGTTCTCGCTGCGCTACCGCCTGGGGTTCTGACCCCGGGCGGCAGTGCGCTGCCGAGGGATTTGGGGCGCGTTGTTCCGGTGCGGACCGTGACAATGCGTCGGCGTACCGGCGCGTGGGTCAAGATGCTTGTGGTCACCTCGGTCGGCCGCGATACGGCCGAGGCTTTGTGTCATGGGCGGTGCGGATTATTCGCCGCGCAGATGCCCCATCGAGCGCGGTACGGTGCGGCCCAGTGGGAGTTTGAGTTTGCCAATGGCCTGCATGCGTGCTTCGGCGATGCGGTCGGCAGCCTGTTGCGTTGGGATATTCTCGCGCTCGGACAGGTCGAAGATCTTGCCGAGGTTGTGGTACATGCTGCGGATCAGGCGCATCGCGCGTTCGCGGTTGTATCCGTCGATCTCCAGCGACACGTTCATCACGCCGCCAGCGTTGACCGCGTAATCCGGCGCGTAGAGGATGCCGCGGCGATGTAGTTCCTCGCCCACGGCGGCGCCGGTCAATTGGTTGTTGGCGGTGCCGCAGACGATCTTCGCCTTCAATCGTGGCAGCTTGGCTTCGTCGATGGCGTTTTCCAGCGCGCACGGTGCCAATACGTCGGCAGCGACGTCGTAGATTTCCTCGGGCGTCACCGCTTCGGCACCGTATTCGGCGACTGCGCGCTCGACCAGTGCCGGATCCAGGTCGGTCACGTACAGCTTGGCACCGCGTTCCTTCAGCAGCTTCACCAGCTCCATGCCGATGTGACCCAGGCCCTGCACCGCGATGCTGATCCTGCCGATTTCTTCGTGGCCGAATTTACGTTGCAACGAGGCCAGCAGCGCCTGCAGCGCACCGTAGGCGGTGAACGGGGCCGGATCGCCGGAGCCACCGTGGACCTGATGCACGCCGGTGACGTATTCAGTCTCCAGGTAGATCTGCTCCATGTCGTTGACGTCGGTGCCCACGTCCTCGGCGGTGATGTAGCGCCCGCCCAGTGAATCCACGTAGCGACCGAAAGCGCGCAGCAGCACCTCGGATTTATCGGTTTTCGGATCGCCGATGATCACGGCCTTGCCGCCGCCGATGTTCAGTCCGGCCAGTGCGTTCTTGTAGGTCATCGTGCGGCTGAGCCGCAGTGCGTCCTGCAGCGCCGATTCGGTGGTGGCGTAGGGACGCATGCGCACGCCGCCCAGCGCGGGGCCAAGGACGGTGTTGTGGATGGCGATGATCGCTTTTAAGCCGATATCGCGGTTGTGACAGAAGACAACTTGTTCGTGGCCGCTGGTGGCAAGTGTTTCGAAAAGCATGGGGGCTCCGCTGGCGTTACAGGTGTCAAATACCGTGTTTCCAGGAACTTGCCTAGTTTAAGTGGCGCAAAACGAAAAACGCGACGGTTTCGGAACTGGCCCTGATCGTCGCGGTACGACATCTTAAATCAATTGTGCGCCGATGTAATGACCCGCTGAAATCCTGCGCGGGTGTCACGTTTCGCAGCAGGCGCCGATGACTTGAGTCATGCAGGGGAAGCAGATCAAACGTTGGATTGACCGGCGCAAGTTGGCGGTCATGGTGGCGCTTTGCCAAGTCAAGCCGAAGCGGGCACAGGCTAGCGGCGATTGGATCTGACCCCGCTGCGGATCGAGCGGGCATCGGCATCTAACCAAGATGGGCGGTCCTGCGTGTTGCATGCCGCACTTGTGGCATGCAACACGGTTGATGCGATTACGGCAGCCCGGCCAGCCAGTCGTCGTCGCTGCCTTCGTTGATGTCGGCGAACAGCGGTGTGGAGAAGTAGCGCTCGCCAGTGTCCGGTAGCATCGCCAGAATCACCGCGCCGGGCGTGGCGGTTTCGGCCACCTGCAATGCGGTGGCGACGGTGCCACCACCGGAAATGCCGGTGAAAATGCCTTCCTCGGCGGCGAGGCGGCGTGAGACTGCGATGGCTGCGTTGTCCTCCACGCTCAGTACCTCGTCGTACACCGAGCGGTTGAGGACTTCGGGGATGAAGTCGGGTGTCCAACCCTGGATCTTGTGCGGTTTCCATTCCTGGCCTTGCAGCATGGCCGCACCGGCCGGTTCGCTGGCGATGATGCGCACCTGCGGGCGTGCGATGCGCAGCACTTCGCCGACGCCGGTCAGGGTGCCGCCAGTGCCCCAGCCGCTGACGAAGTGGTCCAGCCGGCGGCCGGCGAAATCGCGCAGGATCTCCGCAGCGGTGGTGTTGCGGTGGTAGGCGGGATTGGCCGGGTTGGCGAACTGCCGTGCCAAAAACCAACCATGTTCCTTGGCGAGTTCTTCTGCTTTGCGCACCATACCGCTGCCGCGTTCGGCGGCCGGGGTCAGGATCACCTTGGCCCCATAGGCGCGCATCAACTTGCGCCGTTCGATCGAAAAGGTCTCCACCATGGTCGCGACAAACTTGTAGCCGCGAGCGGCAGCGACCATCGCCAGGGCCACGCCGGTGTTGCCGGATGTCGCTTCGACGATGGTGTCACCGGGTTTGAGCAGGCCGCGCGCCTCGGCGTCGAGCACGATCGCCAGGGCAAGGCGGTCTTTGACCGAGCCGCCAGGATTGAACGCTTCGACTTTGACGTACAGGCTGATGTGCGTCGGTGCCAGCCGTTGCAGCTTGACCACTGGCGTGTGGCCGATGGTGTCGAGGATGTTGTCGTAGATCGCCATGTGCAGTGTCTCCGAAAGGGGGCGGGTCAGGCGGTGTGCATGAGCGGCGCCGCTAGCCTGCAGATGCGCCCGCGACATGGCCACAATCCTTTGTTTCCGTGCCAATGCGCTCTCGGGCAGTCTATCCGGCGCGGCCTTGTGGTGCAGGCCCAGCGACTGCGCATGGTCATGATTGTGGCAATCACAGACGGACGCATGCTGAAGCGTAATACGAGAGATCGGGAGCGCAACGAGATAGGCAAAGCAGCCACGACCTTAGCGTGCGTGCCTGATGGCGGGAAATCATCTTCTGTCCGGGCATATTGCCTTCGGTTATGAGTTGAGGCTGATTTCCACTACAGTCGTGATTCCTCCACCAGATGTCGTCTTGCCTTTGTTCCGATGACGCTGATCCAACTGCGTTACCTCATCGCCATTGTCGATGCCGATCTGAACATCACGTTGGCGGCGGCGCGCGTGCATGCCACGCAGCCAGGGTTGTCCAAGCAACTCAAACAACTTGAGGACGAGTTGGGTTTTCTGTTGTTCGTGCGCAAGGGGCGTAGTCTGGAGGCGGTGACTGCGGCAGGCCGGGAGGTGATCGCGCGCGCGCGCGCGGTGCTGGCCGAGGTCAACAATATCCGCACCTATGCCGCTAACCAGTGCCGGCAGAGTCAGGGCCAGCTCACCCTCATCACCACGCATACCCAGGCGCGTTTTGTGTTGCCGCCGGCGGTGGCGAGGATCAAGCAGCGCTATCGGCAGGTCAGCGTGCATTTGCAGCAGGCGGCCGAGAGCGCTGCGCTGGATCTGCTGAGCCAGGGGGATGCCGACATCGCCATCGTCAGCACGGCAGGCAATGCGCCGGGTGCTGGTATCGCGGTGCCGTTATACCGTTGGCGGCGCCTGGTGCTGGTACCGCGCGGACACTCGTTGGATGTGCCGACGCGCGCGCCGGACATGGCGGCGTTGGCGGCGCAGCCGTTGATCAGTTACGAATCCTCGGTCCGTGCCGAATCTTCGTTGCGGCGCGCATTCGCTGGCCTTGGCTTGGAGCCGAGTATTGCGTTGACCGCGCTCGATGCGGATCTGATCAAGACCTACGTGCGTACCGGGCTGGGTGTTGGCTTACTGGCGGAGATGGCAGTCGGTGCCAACGACACGGATCTGCGTGCATGGCCGGCGCCGGCGGAGATTCCCGAATGCATCGCCTGGGCCGTGCTGCCGCGTGATCGCGTGTTGCGTGACTATGCCTTGGAGCTGGTGCATGCGCTTGCTCCGCAAATCGATACACGTGACCTGCGCCGGGTCATGAAGGGCAATCAACCGCCGGATTGGCCGTTGCCGCCGCGCTGGGAAGCACTGACTCAGGCCCGCATCGACTGAGGTGGTGGCCGCGTTGGTGGCTCAGCGTTCGGTTTTTGCTGGTAGCGTCACTGTGAAACGGCTGCCGTGCCCTTGGCGGCTGCGGACTTCGACGTTGCACCCGAGGGTGTCCGCTGCCCGGCGCACGATCCATAGACCAAGGCCTAGTCCATCGCTGCGCGGATCGGCCTGACGGAAGGCTTGGAACAGCGTGCGCAGGCTGTCTGGATCCATGCCGATACCGCGGTCGATGATCTCCACGGCCACCGTGTCGCCGCGCCGACGGCAGCCGATCAGGACTTTGCCATGCGCGGTGTACTTGACTGCATTTCCGATCAGATTGCCCAACAACGTGGACAGCAGCGGCGCGTTGCTGTGTACGCGCAGCGTGGTCGGCACGTTGCGCAGTTGCACTCCATTGGCTTTGGCCTGGGGACGCCAGGTTTCCAGGATCGGCGCCAGCACTTCGGCCAGGGGCAGGGTGTGCAAGGTCGGCAGGCTGAACTCGCCGCTAGCCGCGCTGGTGGCCAGCGTATCCAGCCCGGTCGCCACCTGGTTCAAGGCGGCGCGGGCGGCATCCAATGGCAACGCGCCGGCGTCGCCGAGCTCGCGTTGTACCTTGGTCAGCGCATAGGAGGCGGTGCGTAAGGGCGCTTTCAGGTCGTGGCCGGCGATGGCCAGCAAGCGACTGCGGTAGTGGTTGGACTCTTGCGCCAGATGCAGCGCCTTGCGCAGTTCCAGTTGTGCCATCGCCTGCCGTGCCAATGCGCGCAGTGCTTCGATCTGTTCGTAGGAGAGGTGCCGTGGGCGATGGTCCAACACACACACTGTGCCCAGGGGGAGGCCGTCGGAGGTCTTCAACAATGCGCCCGCGTAAAAATGCAGGTGCATCTCGCCGGTTACCAGGGGGTTGTTGGCGAAGCGTGGGTCTTCGCGTGTGTCCGGCACCAGCAGTAGATCGTCTTCCAGTAGCGCATGCGCGCACATGGAAATGGTCAGCGGGGTTTCCCGTATGCCCAGCCCGACCTCGCTCTTGAACCATTGCCGTTCGCTGTCAATCAGGCTGACGACAGCGATTGGAGCTTGGCAAATCAGTGCGGCCAGCCGGGTGATATCGTCGAAAGCGGGTTCGCGTGGCGTATCCAGGATCGCGTAGCTGTGCAGTGCATCCAGACGCAGCACTTCGTTGTGCGGCTTGATGGCGCAATGAACAGGGAGAACGGCGGATTCGTTGGTGGACATACGGCGCGGTCCGACGGCATAGGGATCCAAGTCTAGGGTATCGGGCGCGGTGCTGCTGGCATCGCGCCCTGGGTGACTCGCGCGGGTGGTCTGCGTTTCGTGCTGGTCAGGCCATACGCCAGCGGATGCTTCGTCTCACGGGTGTCGGTGAAGCGCGGATGCACGCCGTGTTGTGTGGGGAGCGCCGATAGGCGGTTGCCGCGCAGGCTGCGACCACGCGTCGCGTTGGCGTGCTGGTGAGCGTGGACTAGACTGGGATCATGTTCCGTTTCCGCCAGCCATCGTCCTTGTGTGCCGCCCTCGCCGTGTTGGCGGTCGGGTTGTTGCTGCTGGCGCCGTTGATCAGTCGTTACCAGCAGGCGCTCTCAAGTGAAGTGACGTTGCAGGGCCAGGCGTTGTGTACCAGCAGCGGCCTGCGCCTGCCGGGGCTTGCGGGCAGTGTGCTAGCGGCGCAGGACGAGGACGGGCATCACCATGACGCTGGGCTGGCGCACGCGCCGGCTTGCGATTACTGCTTGTTGGCCGCGCGTCTGCTGCCGTGGGTGGCGCTGTTGCTGGCCTTGTTGCCCTGGCGCTGCAATCCGGCTCCGGACGTGGCTGTACGCAGTGTTTTCGCTGCGGCCGATCTGCGTTGCGCACATCCCGCACGCGGCCCCCCGCTGCTCTGTTGATCCACAGGTTGATTGTTTCCGTGCTGCGACCTCGTCGTGGCACGTTCTTCCTTTGTATCGATGGAGTTATCGATGATGCGTTTTCTTTCCATGCCGACGGCGGCGTGTTGTTGTGTCTGTGTCGCGGTGGTCGCCCCTGCTCATGCCGAGGCCGACGCGCCGCCAGTGGCTACCGGCGACTCCGTGTTGACGTTGGGCAAGGTCCAGGCCGCCTCGCCACTCGCCGTTGGTTCCAGTGCGCGCAACGTGTTCAGTTCCGTGGACATCCTCGGCGGCGATCTGCTGCAGGATCAGCAGGTCGATAACACGGCGTTACTGCTGCTGCGCGCGCCTGGTGTGCAAGTCACTCAGTTCAAAATGGGAGTGGAGGGCGGTCGGTTTTCTTTCCGTGGTTTCAACGGCGAAGGCCGGATCAATGCGGTCAAGTTGCTGATCGATGGCATTCCCAGTAACGACAATAATGGCGCCATGCCGTACCTGGATGCGGTGTTTCCGTTGGAGATCGCCGCGCTCGAAATCGTGCGCGGCACCAACGATCCGTGTTATGGCCTGAACGCCATCGCCGGCAGTGTGGAAGTGCTGACGCGTAGCGGCGGCAACGATGGCCATGCCAGCGTCACCGTCGGCAGTTTTGGTACCCGCGAGGTGCAGGCGCTGCAGGGCATCGAGCACGGCGGCTGGAGCCAGAACTACTTCGCCGCCTGGCGCGATAGCGACGGTTATCGCGATCATGACGACGCGCGCAAACGCGCGTTCGCCGGCAAGTGGTTCTATACCGACCCGGATGCGCGTTGGCGTGCCGGGCTCAGCGCGCGTTACTACGACGATGCGGCATTGGAGGCAGGGTATCTGGATGCCGCCACCGCGCAGAGCGCGCCGCGCAGTTCGCCGTATTACGCGCGCGATGACCGTAGCGCGCGTCAGATTGGGCAAGTCGGGCTGCACCTGGATGCGCGCCTGAGCGATACCGTGCAGAGCAGTACGACGCTGTATTGGAATCGCTACCAGAACCGGCGCTGGGTGCGTTTCACTGCGGCGAGCGTGCAACAGGAGCGCGATACCGACGAAACCCAGCGTGGCTTCCTGAGCAAGCTCAGTTGGGTGCCGCAGGTGGATTGGGCGGAATCGTTCGCGCTGGAGGGCGGAGTCGATGGTCAATGGCAGGACAGCACCTCGCAGCGCTATCGCACTGTGGCACGGGTACGCACGATGCCATTGCGCGACTGGGATTTCGACCTGCATACGCGTGGTGCCTACGTGCAGGCGGTGCTGCGCCCGAGTGCGCGTTTGCAACTGGTGCCCGGTTATCGTGTGGATTGGGTAGGTGGGCAGTTCCGCGACCTGTCCAGTGGAGCGCGTTATCCGACCTATGCCTACGGCACCATCCGGCAACCCAAGTTGAGCGCGGTGTACAAACTGACCGAGCAAACCAGTGCCTACGCCAACATCGGTCGCAGTTTTCAGATCGGCAGCGGCAATGGTGCCTATCGCACCCAGGCGCGCAATCTGGGGCCGTCGTTCAACGACGGCTGGGAGACTGGAGTGAAGTTCGTCGGTGCGCAACAGCGTTGGGACGCGCGTGTGGCCTACTGGGAACAGCGTGCCTCCGACGAAGTGGCCACGATCTTCGGTGTCAACGGCAGCGTCGGCACGGGCGAGGTCGGTAACGTCGGCAAGACCCTGCGCCGTGGCTGGGACGCGCAATTGAACTTGCATCCGAACGAGCGCTGGATGCTGTGGCTGGCGTATTCGCGGCAACGGGCGCTGATCGAGACCCCGGACCCGAGTGCGCCGATGACACGTGGTAAAGAGATCGAAAACGTGCCGCACTTTCTGGCCAGTGCCGGTGTCGACTGGCAGGCGACATCACGTTTGAAGCTCTCGGCATGGGGCAATGCGCAGGGCGATTACTACGTGGAGCGCAGCAATACGCTGGGTCGCTACGGCGGTTATGCGTTGGCCAATTTGGGCGCGAGCTGGGACTTGGGTGCGCAGCGCGAGATTTCCGTGCAACTGAAGAACCTGACCGACCGCCACTACGTTTATGTCTGGTACGACAGCGGTTCCTCCGGTCAATCGCCCGGCGACGGCCGCGCCCTGTACGTCACCTTGAGCTGGGGTTGGTGATGACACGGGCCATGATGGCGGAGGTTGTACCAACCGCGCGGTTTTACCGTGCGGTGTGGCGCTGGCATTTTTACGCTGGCTTGCTGGTGCTGCCGTTTCTGATCTGGCTGGCGCTGACCGGTGCGGCATTCGTCTACCAGCAGCCGATCGACGGCTATTTCCATCGCGCGCTGAAGACCGTGATGGTGCCTGCTGACGCACACGCGTTGCCGCCGCAGCGGCTGCTGGATGCGGCGTTGGCGGTGCAGCCTGGGCAGGTGTTGCGCTACACCACGCCGGTACGGCCCGACGCTTCGGCGGAAGTGACCATTGCCGCCGCCGATGGGCGTCACCTGGTGGTGTACGTGGATCCGTATCGGGGGCGGGTGTTGGGGCGTTTGCCCGAGCACGGCACTGTGTCCTGGACGATCCGCCGCTTGCACAGCCTCGACTACGTCGGCTGGTTCGCCAGGGCGTTGATCGAAGTGGTCGCGGGCTGGGCGATCCTGCTGGTGTTGACCGGGATCTATCTGTGGTGGCCACGCGGGCGTCGTGGTGGTGTGACTCATGTACGTGGACGGCCGCCACAGCGGCGGTTCTGGCGCGATGTGCATGCGCTCACCGGTAGTGTCGTCGGCGCGATGCTGTTGTTTTTGGCGCTGACCGGATTGCCGTGGTCGTGGTTCTGGGGCGCGCAGGTCAACCGGCTCGCCAATGGCCATCACTACGGTTATCCGGCCGGGTTGCGGGTGGATCTGCCGATGTCCACACAGCGCCTGAGCGAGACCGAGGTGCCCGCCTGGTCGCTGCGTCAGGCGCGCGTGCCGGAATCGATATTGCCGTCAGCCGTGCCAACGACTGCGCATGCGATGCGCCGGGCCGAGGATGCAAGTGCCGCGATGACCCTTGCCCGCCCGCCCGCTACTGCGATTGGTCTGGACGCGGCAGTTGCCCGCTTTCGAGACCGCGGCATCGCCGCCGGTTACAGTGTGGCCTTGCCGCGTGGTCCTCGCGGCGTGTACACCGCTTCGGTATATCCGCCGGATTTGGCGCAGCAACGCGTGATTCATCTGGATCAGTACAGCGGCAAGGTCTTGCTGGATATGCGCTACGCCGACTATGGCCCACTGGCCAAGGCACTGGAGTGGGGCATCAACGTGCACATGGGCCAGGAGTATGGCGGGTTCAATCAGGTGGTTTTGATTGCCTCTTGCCTTGGCATCGTGTTGCTGTGCGTGAGTGCCGTGCCGATGTGGTGGAAGCGGCGTCCAGCCGGTGCGCTGGGTGTGCCGCCACCGCCTGACCGGCGCACCTTGCGCGGTGTGATTGCGTTGTTGGCGCTCGGCGGTGTGCTGTTCCCGTTGGTCGGCCTGTCTCTGATGCTGATGCTGGCGCTGGATTGGTTGCTGGTGTTGCGGCACGAGTGAGCGCACGGGCGATGGGGGCGTCACTGCTTTCGCAACGGTTCCGTTTGCGCTGTGGCAGGGAACTCGTTGCGATCTGCCATGCTGGAAGTGCGCGATGGTCGCAATAATCAGCAAGTCGCTCAGTCCGCTTCTCGTGCAGTTCTTGCATGTTGACAGCGTCCAGCGACCGAGCGCCGATGTCTTGCGATAGCGCGCGACGTGGTGCCGATGGCACCGGATCCAGCTTGCGCATCAGGTGCTGCTGTCGGGCGTCTCGCTGGTGTTTGCGGTAGCCTTGGCGGCATCACGCGCTTCGCGTTTGCGCGCATCTTTCTCGTCCTGCTGTTTCTTCTTGGCCAGTTCGCGCTGACGTTTTTCAAAGGAGTAGTTGGGCTTGGCCAAGTGATGTCTGCTTGTCGGTGGGAGAGAGGCAGTGTACTCGCTACGCGATTGGCGGGGTGAGAAAACGACAGGCGGCCAAGTTGAGGCAGCCTGTCCTAGTGCAGCAACAACAGTGCGGTATGCCCGGTTGCTGGCTTACCTGCTCAAGTATGTCCGAATGGATGGATACACGTCCGAGAAACGCGAGTAGTAATCCGGCTCTTTCGGCGTTTTGCAGGACGAGCCGCCATCGAACAGGCCGCCACGTAATTGGTAAGCGCCGTTATCTTTGACGGTGAACAGGGCCGAGCCGGACGAGCCATCCTCGGTGACACCGGCCTTCCATTCCACCCGGTACAGCGGCGACTTGTTTTCGAATGAACGGGACAGGGCGGTCACGTTGCCCAGCGAATATTTCTTCACGTCGCCTTGGGGATGGTGGATGCCGATGATCGGAGTGCCGGTCGAATAGATCGGCTCACTGCTCCATCCGGCGAAAAATGCTCCGCTCGGCGGCGCGGTTTTCAGCTCCAGCAAGGACACGTCGCGGGTATCGTTGGTGTAGCGCACATAAGCACCGCCGCTGAGCGTGGCGTATTCCGGATTGATCTTGGAACCATGACAGGTGGTGGCGTCGTAGAACCAGTAGGTCTGCAGAGTATTGGCGACATCCTGGGTGCTGATGCAGTGGGACGCAGTCCAAAACAGGAACCTCTTCGGCGTATTGCGGTTGTTGAGCAGCGTGCCGGTGCAGGTGAAGGTGGAGCCGTCTTGATTGGTGATCAGCATGCGTGCCACCGACCTGGTGGCCGTGATGAAGCCGGGTGTCGGATGGGTGCGGCAGGCGAGGTCGTGCTCGCATGTACCGCTCTCGCCGCTCATTGGCTGCATCATCGCGTCGTTGGCGACAGGGCTGATGTCCATGTGCGATACCTTCGGTATCTTCAGTGCGAAGTTCTGTGGAGACTGGCCTTTGGCTAGTTCGATCTCCACCACCATGCGTGCGCCGGCGACCACAGCCGACCACCCAGGTACGCTGCCGGCGAAATCGCTGCCATTCTGCGCGAACACGCGACCATCCTGGCCAGCGAAGCGTAGCGTCGCTTGGCGCGGATCGCCTGGCTGAGTGCCGCTGCCGCCCAGTTGCAGCGCCACGCGCAGCGCTGCGGCATCGGTGGAGGTGATCTCGAAGCTGGTTACATGCGCGCCGTTGGACAGTGTTTGCCAGTTGAGATGGCGCAAGTCGATATCCGGTTTGACGATATCGCGGGAGAAGCCGATTTGCAGTGGCTTTCCCTGTTTGCTTTGTTGTGCGCGTAATTGCCGAATTCTAGCGGTGTTGACGCTGTCGGGCGCGGGCAATGCGATCAGGGTGGGTGTGTGCGTGCTATCTGCGGCGACGCTGTGCAGTTCCGCTCCCCCCAGCATAGCTGCGTTCGGTGTGGTGTGGACCGGCACGGAATCCATCTCGTCGGCCAATGGGGGAGAATTTGCGATAGCCGTGAAAGACAGGCCAGCGATGCTGGCGAGCAATGCGATAGACAGTACACGTTTGCGATTCATGGATCATCCTGATTGCTGATTACGTCAGTCGGAGGTGGGGCCATCCGGTGCGTTGCCCGATGGCTGCCATTGCTGTCGCTATTTTCAATGTGCGTTTGCAGCCTAAGTCAGTCCTCGTCGCGATGGTATTTTGTGGGCACATTTTTGTGTCCTTCGCGTTTACGGAACGCGTCAAGCGATTGGGCGAAGCCTTGAGGCTGGACGCGTTGACGATGTACTGGCCTTCGTTGGCCAGTAAATGCAGGTTGCGTTTAGAGCGTGTTATGAACTTTGAAGTAGAGACGTTGCATTTCCAAGCATGAGGATGGAGAAGACGACGAAGTG
>NZ_JZHZ01000007.1:2786466-2788084 GCF_000963005.1 Xanthomonas sp. GPE 39 | reverse complement strand
GTCGGATAGGAGCGTGCTGGCTTCATCCGCTTACGATAGCCGCGAAAGCCTCAAGTTCATAACACGCTCTAACTATGCTGACATGATCAACCTACCCACCGAACAGAATATCGCCTCAACAAAGATAATCCAAGGTGATACTAAAGCAGTTCAGGTGGGTAGTGAAGTAGCAGGAAAATGTTGGGAACTTTACCGATCTGACGAACTGACATCTTTAGTAGAACAGGCAGTTCGAGATAATCCTGACCTACAAGCGGCTGGCGAAGCACTAAATAGAGCAAAGCAACTTGAACTCGCAGAGGGAAGTAGGCAGCTGCCCACTCTTGATGCAGATGTCTCCCAGCAACGACGCCGTCATGCCCAGGCCGAAGATGGCGATGTCGGCTTACCGAGCTACTATTCGGTATCCAATTTACATCTTAGTGCAACATATGATCTTGACCTATGGGGCGGCATACGCCGCTCTATCGAGGCGAGTGGCGCACAGACTGACTATGCCCGCTTCGAAATGGAAGCAGCTTACCTTGCACTGACCAGCAACGTTGTGATCACGGCCATTCAAAAAAGCTCTATCGACAAAAAGATCCGCATTCAACAGCATATAGTTGATATTGATCAAAATTTTCTAGACATAATGGTCGCACAAGCTGAAATTGGCACACGTAATGGTTTCGATGTGGCACTCCAGCAGTCGCTCCTTGCAAAATCTAAATCGGCACTGGAAACATTGCTCATCGAGCGCGAGCAGGTTCAACATAGACTAGCTGCGCTGATGGGCAAGCAGATCACCACCGTTTCCGATATCTCGATTGATCTGGATACACTGAAAATTCCCAGCACGCTCCCAATGACGTTGTCTTCCAAGTTAATTGAACAGCGCCCTGACATAAAGGCAGCGGAAGCAGCGCTGCACGCACAGACCGCACTGGTGGGCGTTGCCGCTGCGCAGCGCCTACCTGACATTACGATCAGCGGACGGCTCGGCTCCGCTTCGCTAGATGCAACCACACTCTTCGGCACAGGAAGCGGTCTATGGTCGGTCTCTGCAGGTCTAACACAGAAGATCTTCGATGCTGGGAAACTCAAGCACCGCCAGCGTGCCCAGGAAGCAGCAATGCGCGAAGCAGATGCACGCTGGCGAACAACTGTCGTTGAGGCAATCCACTCGTTATCCGATGTGTTATCAAACCTGCAACACGATGCCGTCAAACTTCAATTGGCAGCCAACAGCGAGAAAGCTGCCCAACAAGTCCAGGTGCTATTGGAGCGCCAACGTGAGCTTGGCAGTGTATCTGCATTAAAAATATTCGCTGCACAACAAATTTATCAAAACGCATCACTCGAACTGATCCAGGCACGCACTCAACGTTTCATCGACACAGTCGTTCTATACCGCGAACTCGGCGGAGGATGGTGGAACCGTGGTGAAGTCGGACAGTACCCAGCACATTGAGGGCTACATCGCACTGATAAGCAGCCAGGAAAATAATCTAAACGGAAGAAATGCTGATAATGCAGACGCAAGCTTTGGATACAAAAATTTCAATTCCTAGAGCGTGTTATGAACTTGAGGCTTTCGCGGCTATCGTAAGCGGATGAAGCCAGCACGCTCCTATCC
>NZ_JZHZ01000007.1:2633137-2786366 GCF_000963005.1 Xanthomonas sp. GPE 39 | reverse complement strand
CTGCTCATGGACACCTCCGAATTAGCCATTTTCCATGGCCTTGAGATGTCTAGGGAACCCTGGGCGTATCACCCCGCTCTTCTGGCCGACGCCGACCAGTGGCTGTGGCTTGCCGTCGCGGATCGCGATGAACAAGTTGGCGCCGCCGCCGCTGAAGTCGTAATCCGGTCCCTGCGGATCCTGGCACAGGCCGCTGGTGGGCGCGACCAGACAGGACAGCGACCAGACGTCCGCACCTTGCATGCGACGCGTCCACACCGGCTTGCCGCTGCTCATGTCCAGCGCCAGCACTGAGTCGACATAGTTGTCAGGAGCCATGCACGCCAACTGCGCGGTCTTGTCGCCGTTGGCGTTCTTGACGCAGGTGGCAACGTCAATCGGTATCGAGTAGTTGTTGCCGGTGGTGGCGTATACACGCTGGTGCAGCGGGTCGATCGCCAGTGTTCCCCATACCGAAGCGCCGGTGTAGCCTTCGGGCGCGGTGTGGAAGCTCCACAGGACCTTGCCTGTTTTCAGGTCCAGTGCGGCCACGCTGCCGCGGAAGGAATACTTGTAGCCGGGGCTCAATGCGTTCCAGTCGCCGGAGGACACGCCGATGTAAACGCGGTCGCCGTAGACCACCGGCGAGGCCGTGATACGTGCCGTCGGATTGGATTCGACCAGAGTCTTCCACAGCAGTTTGCCGGTCTCTTTATCGATTGCCAGCACGGTGCCGCTGGCCTGGTCACCGACCAGAATGCGGTCACGCGCGATCGCCGGACTATTGCGCGACAGCGAACCAGTGATGCCGGTGTAGTCCGATAGCTTGACCTGCCAGACCGCTGTGCCCAGGTCGGTGTCGATGCGATAGAGCTCGCCACCCCAGTCCGGCACGTACAGTGCTTTGCCCTGTACGGTGGGCGTGGCCGAGACATCCCCCTGTGTGGCGAAAGTCCAGGCGGTCTTCAGATTCGCGGCATTGAATGGGTTGATCTGCCATTCGCCGGGTGCGAAGCGAGTGTTGAGAAAGCCACCGCCGGCACTGTCCCACAGGCTGTGGGTGGCGAACGGGGCACCATCGACAGGCCAGTACGCATTTGCCGCGACGGTGTTCGTTGATGCCGGCGTGGCGCTTGCAGACTGCGCCATCGCCAGCGCGCTCAGCATCAAGCCTGTCAGTAGAGCCAGTCGCGGGCGGTGTTGGTTCCGGTGTGCATCAAGGGTTTTCATTGGGTGTCCTTAAAAATGGGAGTAGGGATCCCCCCGTCACTTCCCTTGTCATCCTATGAGTGGAAATCCTTGAATGTCATGTACTTACGGGAAAGTTAGCGATCAAAATAAGGTTGCGGCGATAGCGAAAAACGATGGTGCCGTCTTCTCGGTGTCATCCCTTCTGAATTTGCGTGATGCAGCGCGCATGGTCGTCGTCGTGCGCCTCACGTTGTGTCCAGGCAAGCGCACGTAGACGTCGGCTTGCGATATGCAACATCGATCCATCGCATGGCGTTTGCTGTGAGCGATGGCCGAACGCGCGGTGGGATCGACATCGAGGCTGTATCACCGCATCGCTGCGGCAATGCAGCAGCGGCGCAATGGCGTCTTGCTTACACTTTCTCTCTACTGAGATCGACAAACGGAGTCCGACGATGAAATGCCCGCTGCTGTTGTGCGTTGCCCTTGCCTTGTGCGTCACCACGCTGGATGCCGTATACGCCGCACCGGCACCTGTCGCCGCGCTGGAGGGCAAGGTCGATCCTGTGTACACGCGTGCGCCTGACGCGCTCAAACCCAGCGAGGTGGTGGAGATGCAGCAGCGCTTGTTGGATTGGGCGCAACTGCAACGCTATCGTGCCGACAACGCCGCTCTTGCAGCGCCGACCATGCGCGTGCCGCGCGTGGTGTTCTATGGCGACTCCATCACCGATGCCTGGGGGCGCGCGGAAGGGACGCAGTTTTTCCCTGGCAAATCCGGCTACGTCAACCGCGGTATTTCCGGGCAGACCACGGCACAAATGCTGGTGCGCTTGCGTCAGGATGTGATCGAGCTGAAACCGGCGGTGGTGGTGATCCTGGCCGGAACCAACGACTTGGCTGGCAATACCGGGCTTTCCACGCTGGGTATGATCGAGGACAACCTACGTTCGATGACCGAGTTGGCCCAGGTCAATCACATCAAGGTGGTGCTGGCATCGGTGTTGCCCGTGAGTGACTATCCGTGGCGACCGGGTTTGCAACCTGCGGGCAAGGTCCGCGCGCTCAATGCCTGGATGCGGGAGTACGCGCAGCGCCAGGGCGCGGTGTATCTGGACTACTACAGCGCCTTGAGCAACCGCGAAGGCGGTATGGATAAAACCGTGGCGATTGATGGTGTGCATCCCAACAGTGCCGGCTATGCGCTGATGGCGCCGTTGGCCGAGCAGGCGATCCAGCGCGCGCTGGGGAAACGCTGAGTGTGGGTGGCGCGCATGCTGGGCTGAGTCATGCGCGCCGCCATAGTTGCCGAAAGGGTGCGGATCTTTGCTGTGCCGGCGCGCCTCAGAAGCGCTCGCTGTTTGGCAGATAGCGCCACTCGCCCGGCACCAGTTTGCCCAGCGCAATACGACCGATGCGCAGGCGCCGTAATCCGACCACCTCCAGTCCCACTTGTGCGCACATGTCATGCAACTGTCCGGGTTGCACGTGCTTGATCGCAAAACGCAGGCGGTCTTCGTTCTGCCAACTGACCTTGCAGGGGGGCAATGTGCGCGACCCGTAGCGTAGACCGTGGGCGAGCCGGTGCAGGCCATAGGGCTGCAGGTCGCCGCGCACCTGGACCACGAACTCCTGTTCGATGGTGGCCGCGTCCTCGTTGAGTCGGCGCAGCACGCGTGGGTCTTGGCTGAGCACCAGCAGCCCGCTGGCTTCCTGCTCCAGTGGCAGCGGCATGCTCAGGCGCAGGAAGTGGCGTTTGAGTATGCGCCTGTCGGTCGTATCGAGCACGCTGCGTGTCGTGGGATTGGCCAGTGCCAGCGCTTGTGCCACCGTTAGTCCAGCGGGTTTGTGCAGCAGCAAAGTGGCTGCGTCGTCGGCTCCCAGTTGCGCATCGGGTGCCAGTGTCACTTGCTGTGTGGTGATGCTGGTCTGAGGTGTCTCGACCACGATGCCGTCCACGCTGACCCAGCCGCCTTCGATGTACTGCTGCGCTTCGCCGCGCGAGCATGGCAGCATGGCAGCGAGGTATTTGTCGAGGCGAACGGGGGCGGACATCGGCGGCGCTGCAATCGGTGGTCGAGCAGTGTACGGGCGCGGCGGTTGTCCCGCCACGCGGCAGCATTCCGATGCCGGACTGGATTCAACTGGACGAGGCACAGGCGCAGATCAAACACCAATCGGGGCGGGCACGATGCGAGCGCATCGTGGGTGGATGCAAGAGATTGCGGTGGACGCTTTTTCGGCGGCATTGGAATTGGCGCACGGCGCTCACGTCATCTGCTTGCGTCCTGTGGCTGATGCTAAAGCGTGCAGCGGGTATCATTCGGCCTCTAGATAGCGCCTACGCGGAAGGTTTCGATGCGCAATCCCTTGCAGGAGCAATTGCTCAAGGCCGGTTTGGTGAAGAAGAGCCAGGTGGCCCAGGTGGCGCGCGAACAGGCCAAGGCGCGTCAGGGCAAGTCCCCACCGCCGCCCAGTGCCGAGCAAGTAGAGAACGAGCGGCTGCGCCAGGAGCGGGTGGAGCGCGACCGTGCCCTGGCCGCCGAGCGCAATGCGCAACTGCGGGCGCAGGAGCAGCGCGCACAGGCGCGGCAGATCGTGGACAACCAAAAGCTCAACGCCGATGGCGAAATCGACTATCACTTCACCGATGCCGGCAAGATCCAGCGGTTGCGGGTGGATGCGGCGTTACGCGCACAGTTGATCGCCGGCAGCGTGGTGATCGCGCGGCTGGAAGCGGGCTATGTGCCGATTCCGCGCGCGGTGATGGACAAGGTCAGCAGTCGTGATCCGGCGGCGATCGTCTTCGATGCGTTGGCGGCGCCGCTGGCCAGTGGCGAGGACGATCCGTACTACAGCCGTTTCCAAGTACCGGACGATCTGATCTGGTAAGTGCGCCGATCAGCGTGCGTGGTGCATGAACGCGCTTTGTGGGATCGCAGAGGGAGCAATGGCACGAGCGCAGTGGTGACAAGCTCGGTGTGCTTGCAAGCAGCGGCAGTGACGCTGAAATGGTGCGTCTTTCAGTCCAGCCTCGGCGGTGCTGGATGGCCACGCCAACGGCGCGTACTGCGCTGAAAAAACAGGCTGTTGGGAATCTGCAGCACGCTGTCGCCGCCGCCGCGGTGTTCGCGCAAGGTGGTGTAGATCAGGTTGATATCGATCACCTCGCCCTGCAGTCCAGGCTTCTCGCCGTTTTCCAGTAGTTCGATATGGTCGTGCAAGCGGAACGGCCGTGTGGCGAAGATCAATAGCGTGCAGAAGATGTTGGAGAGCACGCTCCAGGCAGCGAAGAACGCCACTGCGGCGACTGCAGCGAAGCCAGTGAAGGCGGTCCACAGGACCGTGACCGACACTCCCAGGCGATCCAGGATCAGCAAAAGCGCGGTGCTGTAGATCACCAAGCCACTGCCGCGGCGTGCGATCATCACGAGCTCAGGTGGCAGTGCATGGTGTTCACTCACTTGTCGGATCAGCCGACGCAGCAGGGCACGCAGTAGCCAGGCGGCGAGCGCGATTATCACGATCTGCTGCACACCTGGTGCGGTCGGGTCCAGCCAGTGCTGAACCCAGGGAGGCAGTAGGGGATCTAGCCAGGGCATCGCAGCCTCGCGGGAAGGTAGAGCAGAGCCGATGCTCGCAAGCCGGGCTGGCGCGGGCAAGTGCATGCGCCGACATGGGGCTGATCGGCAATACGTTTAGCCTGTGCTTTCCAGGCGTTTCCACAGTGCGGCGGGGATGCGCGGCAACGCTTCCAATGCGGGCTTGGCGAACAGGTAGCCCTGGTATAGGTCGATTCCCAGTGTGCGCAGGGCATGGTACTCGGCACGCGTTTCCACGCCTTCTGCGAGCACGGTGCAGCCGAGTGCGGCGGCGATTTGCACGATGCCGCCGACGATGTGCCGGCGTGCTGTGCTGGTATCGATCCCATGGACCAGGCCGATGTCCAGTTTGATTAAGTGGGGTTGGAAATCGGCGAGTAAGTTCAGACCGGAATGGCCGGCACCGAAATCGTCGATCGCGGTGAGAAAGCCATGCTCTGCGCAGTGGTTCAGGATCCGCATCACTTTGGGTAGGTCGGCGATGTGTTCGGATTCGCTGAGTTCGAAGATCAGTGCACTGACTGGCATGCCGAAGCGCTCGGCGGCGGCCAGAGTCGGGCGAATGCAGGTCGCCGGTTCATACATCGCGTTGGGGATGAAATTGATCGACAGGCGCGTGCTCAGGCCCAGGCGGGTCGCGCTGGCAATGGCTTGCATACGGCAGGTCTGATCGAAGCGATAGAGCTGCTCAGGCTTGATACGCTCCAGCATGGCGGCGGCGCTGCTGCCGTCCTCGCCGCGGACCAATGCTTCGTAGGCGTAGATCGTGCGCGTGGAGGCATCGACGATCGGCTGAAATGCCGTGTGCACGGCGAAATCCAGTGGCTCTGCGTCGCGGCAGTTGCCGCACGCAGGCTGGCCCAGTTCTGCGGACGCAGAGCGCAGTATCATACTGGATCGTCATGGCCGCAGAGAGCGACAAGTATGCGCAGTCGCTGTGAAGACCGTGCATAGTACCGGCGGATTAGCTGGCTTGGAGTTCGTCGACTTTCTTCAGCACGCGGGTGGTGCCGAGCACTTCGATGCGGCCGCCGGCCTTGCGGAAGGCGGCCATATCGGCCTCGATACGCTCGCGGCTGAGACCCTTCTGCGTCTTGTCGACGGCATTGGCGCCGCGCCCGAGCTTGTTGCTGGACGAAGTGGTCTTGCTGATGGGACGTGCCATGCTCGAATTCCTCAAATCAGTACATTGTCAACGGAATGCCACGCCGCAACTGATCGTTGTGGATGCGGCGGATCTCGCGGCAGTAGGGGCCTGCCATGGTGAACTTGCGGCACACCGTCGGGCGTTGCGCGTAGATCGAGCAACACATGCGCTTGTTGTCCACGGCCACGCACCAGCCCTCTTCGTCGCGGGCCATTGCAAGCAGTCCGTCGCGGGTGTACTCGGTGAGGTGTTGGGGGATTTGGTCATCGGGCATCAGCAGCACGGTCAGACGGCAGCAAATCGCATCGCAGCGATCACAAGAAATGCTGGTTTCGCTGTTGGTTTCGCTGCTGGGTGACGGTTCCGGTGGCGTCTTCATGAACGGTCACCAATGCGGCGCTGCTGGGTAAGGCGATACGCACAGGAAGCGGTGGCGTGATCCGTCCAGGCAGGTTGGTGCGGTGTGGAAACAACGACGGACACGGGCGCTCCCGATGGTGCAGGCTCGGCGATAGGGCAGAGGCTGGCGCGAGAAGTGGGGCGAGTCGGGCGACAGATAAGGAAGGGCCGGACGAGACGCGTGTAATGACGTGATGCTGAGGCGTATCGGCACATAGTACGCCAGTCGTGACGGGCGCGTATGAACGCAGTTGGCTTACCCCGGAGCACGCTGCCGCCTTCTTGCGGGCTAACGGCTTTGCCGCCGATGCGGCGCGAGGGATGGGTGGGGTTGCCGCTCAGCCGTGTGCTGCGGCCAGCGCCAGGCCCTGCACCACGCCGAACGCGGGATCGCCATGGACCAGACGCGCCTGCGGGAATGCGGCGGCGACCAGGCGCTGCAAATCGTTGGCGCGCGACATGCCGCCGGTCAGAAAGACCGCGGCCGGATCGCCGCCGATATCCTGGCGGACCTGCGCGAGCAGTGTTTCCAGCGCGTCGCGATAACTGCGTGCGGCCTGCGATAACTCCTCGGCACACACCTGCACCTGTAGCCCGGTTTCGATGTATTGCAGAGTTTCACTGTGCTGCGTGGCGTCGCTGAGACGGATCTTGCTGCGTTCCACCGCGCGGTACAGGCGCGCGGTGTTGCCAGCGTGCTGCAAGGCTTGCAAGCGGGTGTCGTAGGGCGATGGCACCGCGTCGTAACGATGTTGACGAAAGTCGCGCTGGCGGGTGGTGTCCTGCACCATCGCCGCCTCCACGTAGTGGTGCGACGGTACTCGGGTGATGCCACGGCCGAACAGCGGCATGAAGCTGGCAAGGTTCAGCGCCAAGTCGATGTCGGTGCCACCACGGGCGATGCCCCAGGCGCGATGGACCTGCGGCGCGGCGTCGCCGCCGACGCTGGCGTGAGCGATGTCGGTGGTGCCGCCGCCGATATCCACCACGACCGCATCGTGTCGCTCGCGGCTGACGGCGTGGTAGTGCATGGCCGCAGCGGCCGGTTCTTCCAGGAACGCCACATCGTCGAAGCCGGCAGTGATCGCAGCGCCTTGCAGAATCTCCAGCGCTTGCGCGTTGCCGGCTTCGCCGATCGAACTGCGGAACTGCACCGGGCGTCCGAGCAGGGCGCGCCGTACCTGCACGCCGAGCTGTTGCGAGGCGGTCAGGCGGATGTGTTCGAGGATGTGCGCGGCAATGCCGGCGATGGTCTGGCGTGCGCGCGGATGCAGGTTGTAGCCCAGCATTGATTTGGGACTCTGCACTAGGTTGCCTTCACCCTCGACGAAATACGCGTCCAGTGCGGCATCGCCGTAGACCGCATTCTGCAGCAGTGCTGCGGAACTGCGCGGTTCGCGCATCTGCGTTTCCATCCATTGCCGGCGCACCACCCGGATCGCATCGCGGCGCAGTGCATCATGGCTGCGTTCGCGGCCAGCGGCGACAGTATCGCGGTGACCGGCGTCGATCAGTTCCTGCACCTGTTGTTCCAGCGCAGGAGTCAGGTCGAAATCGGCCGGGTCGCGCATTGCCTCGGGGAAGTAAACCGTGGTGCGGAATTGCAGTTGATCGCCAAAGCCGATCTGCACCACGCGGCCGTCGATCACTGCGGCGGCGGCGGAATTGCTGGTGCCAAAGTCGATGCCGAGTCGCATGGCGTTGCCGGGAACGGGACGGGCGCGCACTGTGTGCCAAGCGACGCGGCGATGCAAGCGTCGTCGGTCATGCGCGCGATCGGTGTCGGTGGTGCATGTGCTGGCAAGGCGAGGCGCAGTCGGGGCGCAGCTCGATCGCTTTGCCCACGCCGAAGGCACTGCCCGCGATAGTGGGCCGCGGGGAGTGCCAGCTAGGTACTGTGTGCGGTGGATCGGGTCACTTGCACAGGTTAGAGAACTGCTAGGACAAGGAGTTTCCCGTGCAATGCCCGAGTGCCGCCGTCGCGGCAACGGTGTGTCGCCGCCTGCATCGGTCAGTCTAGCGTTGGGTAGTCGGTGTAGCCCTTGGCGCCGCCGCCGTAGAGCGTGTCTGCATTCAGCGCGTTCAGCGGAGCGTTGCGGCGCAGGCGTTCCACCAGGTCCGGATTGGCGATGAAGGGACGTCCGAACGCCACCGCGTCGGCGCGGCCTGATGCAATCGTCTCCTCTGCCATGGCCTTGTCGTAGCCGTTGTTGACCAGCCAAGGGCCGTGGAATTTGGCACGTAGCGCGGCATAGTCGAAGGCGATGTTGTCGCGTGGGCCGCCGGTGGAGCCTTCGATCACGTGCAAGAAGGCCAGGCCCAGCGGGTCCAGGCGTTCCACCGCACGTTCAAACAGCGGCTGTGGATCGCTATCGTGCGCATCGTTGGCCGGAGTGACCGGCGATAGACGCACACCGGTGCGCTCGCCACCGATTTCCTGCGCCACCGCCTGCACCACCTCGAACAGTAGCCGTGTGCGGTTCTCGATGCTGCCGCCATACGCGTCGTCACGGTGATTGCTGCCGTCGCGCAGGAATTGGTCGATCAGATAGCCGTTGGCCGCATGCACTTCCACGCCGTCGAAGCCGGCGGCGATGGCGTTGCGCGCGGCGCGGCGGTAGTCCTCGATCAGCCCCGGAATTTCGTCCAGGCGCAGTGCGCGTGGTGCCGATACGTCGGTGAAACCTTCGGCGGTATAGGTCTTGGCATCGGCGCGCAGTGCGCTGGGTGCCACCGGTGCCGCGCCTTCTGGCAGCAGGCTGACATGCGAGATGCGGCCGACATGCCACAACTGCAGCACGATTTTGCCGCCGCCTCGATGCACGGCATCGGTGATCGGCTTCCAGGCTGCAACCTGTGCGTCGCTGTAGATTCCCGGGGTGTCCTTGTAGCCTTGACCCATCGGGCTGATCTGGGTGGCTTCGGCCACGATCAGGCCGGCGCTGGCGCGCTGGCCGTAGTACTCGGCGGCCAGTGCGCTGGGCAGGCGGCCTTCGCCTTCGGCGCGGTTGCGGGTCAGTGGCGCCATCACAATGCGGTTGGTCAGTGCGATTGCGCCTAGGCGCAGTGGCTTGAACAACGGGGACGTGGTCTCGGTCATCGGGATTCCTCTGTGTGGGTGGGCCAGGGTGCCTGCGGCGCGGCGCTTTCAGCGCTTGCAGATTGTAGAGATGGGGATGGCTGCGCCGATTTCGCGTCGGTTTGGTGGGACAGTGTGTTGCTGTTGCACGAGGTGGATGCAAGCGTGGCGTGGCGCGCTTGGATGCGCAACATCAGCCTTGCGCGGATAGTGCAGGGTGGCCATGACGGGCATGCGTCTTGCTTGGTCGCACGCATCTGCTGCGCAGGCTTCGCGATGCCAGGGTTGCATGTACAGCTTTCATGGGCGAACGCGGGGTAAGCGTTTGCATCACAGTCGCTAACAACACGGCTGCGTTGTCGGTGGGCAGTGACGGGTCGTAGGAGTACTCGGAATCCTCTGGCCGAGTGAATGATCTAATGCGCGCTATGCGAGGGTGTGGCGGTGTGTGCCAGCCGATGTCGCATGCTTGGCTGTGTGGTCGTGACGGTGCCCCGCCGTTGCAGTTGCGATAATGGGCTGCGTCCTGCCGAGCGCTGTTTGCCATTGTGGAGTGCTTTTGTCCGATGTCCGATTTCAATGCCTGCGCCGATCCCCAGCCGCAACCGCCCTCGCCCCCGGCCCTGGGCGACTGTTGCGACAGTGGCTGCCCGCTGTGCGTCCATGATCTCTACAACGATCAATTGGCATGCTATCGGCAAGCCTTGGCGCAGTGGCGCTTGCGCCATCCCGAGGCGGTCGTGGATGGCTGACCCGGTGGCAGGTGGGCAGGCATGGTTGCCCACCTGCCGTGCCGTGCATGAACCGGGTCGTAAGTTGCGCTTCGCGCCGCTGCGGTTCGGGATTATCTTTAGCGTGCTTTTTCAGGATTGCCGGATGATGCAAACGCGTAGCGGTTGGAGATGGGGATGTGGACTGAGCGGACTGTTGGCGCCGATGCTGGCTGCGGCGGCCCCGGCTGTGCCTGCGGTGCCACCGAACGCACCCCCCGGCGTACCGGTGGCCGTGCCGGAAAAGCTCAGTCACGGTCGCTTCGAGAAAGTGCCGGTGCTGTTGCCCAAGGGCGATGCGCAGCGTGTGGTGCTGTGGTTCGCTGGCGGCAAGCGCGGCGATGCCGAACGGATGCGTCAAGTCGAGGCCCTGCGTCAGGATGGCGCGATGGTCGTGCTGATCGATAGCGCGCACCTGCAGGCGGTGTTGGCCAAGATCGACGGCACCTGCGACTTCTCCGCTGGCGACGTGGAAAACTTCTCGCGCTACGTGCAGGCCTACTTCCACGTGCCGACCTACCGTTTGCCGTTGCTGGTTGGCGATGGCGATGGCGCCGCATTGGCCTATGCGATGGCTGCGCAAGCGCCCAAGCACGTGCTGGCGGGCCTGATGACGGAGGATTTCTGTCCGGTGGAGGTTCTCGACGATCAGATCTGCGGTGCCGGCATCGCCGCGCCGGCGCGTGCGCTGCAGCCGACCAGTTTGCCGGTGCCGTGGCTGGCCGCGCTCGATACCCAAGCTCAGCATCGCTGTCGTCGGCAAAGCGATACGTTTATACAAAAAGTGCCGCAGGCACGTCAGTTCCGCCGTAGCGTCAGTGGCGATGCGCTGCCGGGTTTGCGCGCAGCGGCGCGTTCGCTGGGTGCGCGGCCTGGTGTGAGTTTGCCGCCGATTCCGGCCGACCTCGCTGGCCTGCCTGTGGTCGAGGTGGCGGCCAGCCCGTCCGCGGCGAACGCGGCGAACGATAATGTGTTTGCGATTTTTGTTTCCGGCGATGGTGGCTGGGCAGGGCTCGATCAGAAAGTTGCTGGTGCGCTCGCCAAGGCGGGTATCCCGGTGGTGGGTGTCGATTCGCTGCGTTATTTCTGGAGCGAACGTACTCCGCAGGGCTTTGCTGCCGACTTGGATCGCATCTACCGTCACTACAGCCGATTGTGGCAGCGCGGGAAGGTGGTTTTGATCGGCTTCTCGCAGGGCGCGGATGTGCTGCCTGCTGCCTACAACCAATTACCCGAGTCGATGCAGGACCAGGTCAGGCTGACGGCGTTGTTGTCGATAGGCAAGACAGCCGACTACGAGTTCCATGTTTCCAATTGGATCGGCTCCGGCGACGACGATGGCCTGCCGATTGCTCCGGAAGTAGCGAAGATGCCGCCAGCGCAGACCTTGTGCATCTACGGCGAAGACGACGACGATGCGCTGTGCCCAGGCTTGCCGAAGGGGCGGGTGCAGTCGGTCAAACTTCCTGGCGACCATCACTTTGAGGGCGACTATGAGGCACTCGCCAAGCAGATTCTGCAGCGGGTGAATTGATACTGCTGCTGTGGAAGTGTGCCGCCAACGTTTGGCATGCGCGATGTCGGTGGTTTCGTAAGCGCTTGGCATCGCGTCAGCGTTAAGGCAGGCGCTGCGACGCTTGACCTATAGAGCGTCACGCGTCGCGCCGCACTGGCCGTAGATAAGCAGGTCGTCATGTCTCAAGTCAAAGCATGACGCTTTTTGCGCAAGCGTTGCCGCTTTTTTCATCGCCTCGTTTGAGCGCTATCTGCGGCTGCGTCACGCCATGTCGCTGTCTCCAGTCCAGCCTTTACTCCGGCTTGCGCGGGTCGAGCGAAATCAGCCGGGTGACGTCCAGTAGTGCGGCTGGCAGGTGCATGCCGCCGGGAGCTGCCAGGTAGCGGGTGCGCCAGGTCGGGGCGAACTTGGATTTGAAGCGACGCAGCCCGCTGAAGCCGTAGAAGCGCTCGCCGTGGCGCACGATCAGGTTGCCGAAGCGGTTCCAGCGTCCGGCCAGACGGTGTTGGGCCAGGCCCGACAATGGCGCCATGCCGAGCGAGAAGCGCTTGTAGCCCTGCTCGCGCCCCCACAGGAAGAGTTCGATGAACAGGAAGTCCATGGTGCCTTTGGGAGCGTCGGCCAAATGCCGCATCAGGTCCACCGACAATTCCTTGCCAGCCGTTGCATGCCACAGGTTGGCGAAGGCCACGACCTTGCCCTCGAACTCCACCAACGCGATCGGGAAGCGACGCAGATAGTCCGGATCGAAGCTACCCAGAGAAAATCCTTTTTCGTCACCTGCCTTTTCCTCCAGCCACTGTTGCGAGATGTTGGCCAGGACCGGGATCAGCGTATCGACGTCGGTGGGTGGAACGATGCGGAAACTCAGTCCGCTGCGCTTGCCACGGTTCCATGCCTGGCGTAGATCGGCACGCTCACGTCCTTCCAGATGGAAATCTTCCAGCGAGACCAGCGCTTCCTCACCCAACTTCACCAGGGTCAAGCCCAGATCCAGATAGGTCTGCCAATGGTGCTCGCCCACTTGGTAGAACACCGGGCGCAGGCCCATCCGATCGGCTTCTTCGCGGAAACGCCAGATCAGTGCACGGGCGATGTCCGGCGACCCCACCGGGTCGCCCATCGCCACTAGCGAGCCGCCGTAGCGCTGCATCATCACAAAACCGCGGCCGTCTTCGGACAACAGCAGTGCTTTGTCGCCGGTCATGACCAGGCAGGCCTGAGTATCGGTGGCGTCGGCCAATACGGGCATCAGTGCGTCCAATTGCGCTGCATCGGCGGACGGCAATGGCGAACGTGTGCTGTGCAGCAACCGCGCCATTCCGAACACCACCACCGCCACGCTGACCAACAGCACTGCGCGCAGCGCACGCGGGGCATTGGCCGAGGTGGCGAACTCCCACCACAGTTCGTTTTGGTATTCGACGTGGCTGTAGACGAAAAACAGCAGCCACACGGTGGCGATCAGCACCAGTCCCAGGTTGCGCAGCCAGGGCCACGACCACGCTTCATCGAGCAGTGCGCCCTCGCGATAGAACTCGCGTCGCGCCCCCCACAGGCCGATTGCCGCCACCAGCGAGGACAACGCCACCGAGACATGGCCGCCACGTAGCCACGCCGGTAACGGCAACAGTACGCAAATGCCGATGGCGACGACCCAGGCCGAATGGCTGCGTCGTTGCAGGCCCTGGCCGATCAGCAGCAGGACCACGCCGCCGAGGCTGGCCAGCAGGTGCGATGTTTCCACAATCGACAATGGCGCCACGCCCTGGCGCCGCTTCGGGGTGGGCAGGGTGCCGTCGATGACCAACGCTGCACCGACCGCGAACACCGCGATGGCGATGATCTGCGGCAGCCACGGACGCAGCGTGCGCCACGCGACGCGCACGCCCCCGGCACTGGCGACCAGCGGCCGGCGCAGACCGGAAACCGAGGCCATCAGCACCGAGAGCAGCAGCGGCACCACGTAATAGGTGATGCGGTAAATCAGTGCCGCCGCCAGTACCGCCGCCGGCGCGACGCCAGGTAGCAGCTTGAGCAGACTCCATTCGAACACGCCCAGGCCGGCCGGCACGGTGGAGACCAGGCCAGCCACCACCGCGACCAGATACAGGCCGACGAAGCCGACGTACTCGATCCCCGATTCGTTCGGCAGCAGCACGTAGAACGCGGCGCTGGCCAGTCCCAGTTCGACCACGCTCAGTAAGGTCACGCCCAAGGTGGTGCGACGGTCCGGCAGCCAGAGGGCATGCTCGCGCCAGCGCAGTGTGCGCCCGTCGCGTCCTGCCAGCAGCAGCATCGCGGCGAAGCCGAGCAGCAGGGCGATGCCGATGGCGCGTACCGCCGATGCGCCGACCGGCAATGCCAGCGCGGCCGCGTCCGGTTCCAGGGTCAGCGCCAGCGCCAGCAGCAGCCAGGCGCCGAACACGAAGCCGAGTGTGCTCATCAGCACGACCTGGCCGATTTCGGCCAGACTCAAACCGACCCGGCCGTATCCGCGCAGGCGCACCGCCCCGCCAGTCAACGCGGCGAAGCCGAGCGTCTGCCCGACCGCGTGCGCCAGGAATGCTGTGACGCTGATCCGCATCGGGTGCAGGGTGCGACCACTGCGGCGCAGGCCGATTGCATCGAAACCGATCAGGCAGGCATAGCTGCTCAGCCCCAGCAGCAGGGTCAGCACGATCTGGCTGAGTCCGAGCTGGTTGAACGCATGATGGATCGCGCTATAGCCATGGGTGCTGAATTCGCTGTCCAGCGCATGCAGCGCCATGGCCAGGATCGTCAGGCTGGCCAGTACCGGCAGTGCGCGGCGCCAGCCGGAGACAGAGGAAGCGGAGGACGCGGCGTCGGTCATTGCGAGTGGGTGTGGGCAGAGGAGAATGGTGGCGCAGAGCAGACAGCATGCCACGGGGTCAGGGCGCAACTGCAAGCGGCACGGGAGAGACGGTCCATCGTGATACAGGTTGACCAGCGCTGTACCAGTATGCCGACGATGCGCATGATAGTGGAATGGCACGTGGGCAAGGCGTCTATGCTGCGGTATCGGTGGTGCCGGTCGCGGTCTACGGTACCTTTTTGCTTTTGTGTGATCTGGAGCCGTGATGCCTGTATCGGCCCTGTCTCGCCCCGTCTCGCCGTCGCGCTGGTCGCGCTGGCCTTTGCCTTGCTATTTCTTGGGGTGGCGTTGGGATTGCAGGCCACGCGCGTCGATCTGCACTGGCAGCAGGACACGCTGAGCTTGTACCTGCATGGCCCGGGTGGCTTGTTGTTGAGGATCGCCTATGTCCTGTTGGCCGCCGCAATCGCGATAGTGGCCGCCGGGCTGTATGCGCAGGCACCGTCGCGAACGCGTAGCGCTGCACCGGTGTTGTTGTTCGTCGTGGCGGCCCTGGGCCTGTGTGTGCTCGCGATCGGGGAAAGTTACCTGCCACAGCAAGCCCCGCTGCTTGCGCCGTTGGTGCATGCCTTATCGGCACAGGCCGCGTTCCTGTGCATGACCAGCGCGATGCTGTTGCAGAGCGCCTGGTTGCGTCGGCAGCTCGTGTGGCAGCGCAGCGCGGGAATTGCGCAGGGTTTGGCGTTCGCTGCGTTCGCTGCGATGTGGTTGCATGTGCTGTGGCGCACGCCGCTGCGCGGGCTGACTCAAAAACTGACCATCGTGTTGATCCTGGCGTGGCTGGTGTTGGTCGCCTATCGCCTGTGGCGGCCGCTGCCTGCAGCCGCGACGCAATCGCGCGACAATGGCCCGGTTTTCCCACTTCAGGACACTGCACCATGATCCAGCGTTTCGATACCGGTCCACGTATGTCGGAGATGACCGTGCACAACGGCGTGGCCTATCTCGCCGGCCAGATCGCCGACGACGCCAGTGCCGACATCGCCGGCCAGACCCGTCAGGTGCTTGAGGCGATCGATCGCTTATTGGCCCTTGCCGCCACCGATAAAAGCCGGATCCTGCGTGCGGAAATCTACATGACCGATCTTGCCGAGTTCGCCGAAATGAACAAAGTCTGGGAAGCGTGGGTCAGTCCAGCCAACACGCCGGCGCGTGCCACTGTGCAAGCCAAGTTGGCCAATCCGCAATGGAAGATCGAAATCGTCGTCACCGCTGCGGTATAGGTTATAGGTGGCCGCACTCACCTGGGCAGTTCCGGGTGTGTACTGCGTGTGTCGCCATGCTTGCGTTTGCGCCAGCCGTCGCCGGGGTGGCGACGCATTGCCGGTAACACGTCGTGGCCAAAGCTGTTCCCATGACGGAAGAGCGCATGCAATGACGACCAAGCCAGCGTGTTTTCACTGCAATGGCCGCCATGTTGCGACCGCCATCGTTCGATGGCGGTTCGGTCCGGACGCTATGCCGCGCGTTGCCGCTTCTCAGGCGCGCACGAATCGGTAATGTGCCACGCCCCACTGCTGGCCTTGTTCGTAGCCGAATAATTCCGCGCAGGCCATCCAGAACATGCGCCAGCGTTGCCACCAGATCTTGGCATCCTCGCCATAGGTGGCCTCCAGCACTGGCATCAGTTCTTCGCGGTGCCGGTCCTGGTTCTGTAGCCAGGCGTTGGCGGTTTTTTCGTAGTGTTGGCCGGACAGCAGCCAACGCTGATCGAGGGTCAAATCGTCCTGGAACTGCAACAAGGTATCGGCTGCCGGCATCAGCCCGCCGGTGAAGAAGTGCCGTCCCATCCAGTTGTCCTCGCCTTGCACCTCGAATGGGTAGGCCAGGTCGCGGTGACAGAAGATGTGGACGAACAACTGGCCGCCCGGCACCAGCCAGTGGCTGATTCGCGCAAGCAGCTCGCGATAGTTGCGCATGTGTTCGAACATTTCGATCGAGACTACGCGGTCGTAACTGGCGGCGGGCAGGGTCAGCGTATTGGCGTCGTGGGTGATGACCTTGACGTTGTCCAGCCCGCGTGCACGGCATTGCGCCTGGATGTGTTCGCGTTGCGGGCGCGAGTTGGACACCGCCGTGATGCGCGCACCAGGGTACTGCTCGGCCATCCACAGCGTCAGCGAGCCCCAGCCGCAGCCTAATTCCAGAATTTGCTGACCATCGCGTAATTGGGCGCGTTCGGCGTACAAGTGCAGCATCCGTTCCTCGGCGGCATCCAGATCGGCGGTGCTCGCATCCCAGTAGCAACTGCTGTACTTCAGACGCTTGCCCAGGCATAGCTCGAAGAAGCGCGGTGGTACCTCGTAGTGCTGGCGGTTGGCCGCGTCGGTTTCGATCGCGATGGCGCTGTCGCGTAGCGAGGCGATGAACTTGCGCTGGCGTTCCCAGGCGGCGTCGGCGCCACCGGCGCGCTCCTCGTGCAGGCGTTGCGTGCACAGCCGACGCATCGCGGCGCGCAACAGCGTGTCAGGCAGTAGGCCGGATTCGGCCAGTCGCGTTGCCAGGGGTTCGGCCGGCAAGGCGGTAGGGGACGAGGTGGCGATCGTGCTGGACATCTGTGTTTCTCCTGAAATGGACTCAGTGCCGCGGCGGCAAGGGGAAAAAGGCGCTGGTGCTGCGTTGGTAATCGGCATAGTCGTGGCCGCGCGAACGCAGTGCCTGCATTTCGGTGTAGGGAATGCCGGTGATGCGGTAGAGGAAACCGAACATCAACAGCGGCCCCAGTGCGGTTATCGCGACCCACAGTGCACCGCTGCCGACCGTCAGAAAGACGTAGGCGAACCAGTGCACGAATTCGAAGAAGTAGTTGGGGTGCCGTGAGTAGCGCCACAGACCCTGGCGGCAGGTTTTGCCACGGTGCGCTGGATTGGCGCGGAACGCGGCCAGTTGCCGGTCGGCCAGGCTTTCGCCACCGACCGCCAGTAGCCAAGTGGCCAGTGCCAACGTGGTCCATACATTCCACTGTGGCTGCGGATTGTGCGCGGCCACCGACAGCGGTACCGCGAATGCCACCACCACCAGCGCTTGGCCGAGGAAGAATGCCAGGAACAGTCGCTGGTCGTCTTGCCAGTGTTCGCGCAGCGCACGATAGCGGCCATCCTCGTGCGGATCGCCGAACACACGTACGCCCAGATACCAGGCCAGACGTGCGCCCCACAGACCGCCCATCGCCGCCGTCAGCACGCGTGGCAACGCCGCGCCGTCCGCGCGCCAGGCGCAATACACCGCTGCCAGCGTCATGCATGTCGCCCATAGCACGTCCACTACGCCAGCGTTGCGGCTGTGCCGTTGCCAGGCCCAGCCGGCGAGCATGATCAGTGTGGTGAATACGCCTACGTGCAGCAGTGGCCAGACGTTCATTGCGCCGCTCCTGCGATGTGCCCTGCCGCCGCTGCGCTCGCTGCGAAACGCCGTGTCGCCAGACTCAACAGCGTCAGTGCGATGGCCCAGCCCAGCGCCAGCGCCAACAGCGCATGCGGCAGTGGTGGTGCCAATGTCACTGCGTGCCAGCCGTGCGCCGCCAGCACATAGCCCAGTGGGCCACAAGTGGCGCCGAATAGCGCCGCGCGCCAGGGATGACGCATGACCCAGGCCAGCGAGTGATTGAACGTCAACGCGAAGCCGGCCCACAGCGCCAGAATCCACAGCGGCGGCCATGGCGCTGGTGGCGCGGCGCTATAGCGGACCCAGCCGCCGGCACGCAACACCGCGTCCACGCTGGCACCGAGCGGTAGCGCCAGTGCCATCAGCGTCGCATCGCCGTGCGCGCGGCGGCGCTGATGCAATTGGTACAGCGCGAACAACGCCAACGCGGCTGGGCCAGCCCAGTACATGCCACGGCTGGCACCGGCCACTGCGGCCAACCACAGCCCTTGCAGGGCAAGGTAGTTGACCAGATTGTTCATTCCTCGCCCGCCAATGCCGGTGCGAACTGCGCCGGACGCGCCAGCGGCTTGCTCAGCCACAGGTGCACGTCGCCGATGGAGCGTTCCAAGAAGCCACCCTCGCAGTACGCCAGATAGAACTCCCACATGCGGATGAAGCGCTCGTCGTAGCCGAGCGCACGCACTTGCGGCAACTTGGCCATGAAGCGCTCGCGCCAGGCGCGTAGGGTCAGTGCATAACTGGGGCCGATGTCTTCCAGGTTGAACAAGCGCAGGTCGCTGGCGCGCGCGACCGCGCCGGTCATCGCTGCCACCGAGGGGATGAAACTGCCCGGGAAAATGTAGCGTTTGATGAAATCCACCGACTTCAGCGCCTGCGCGTAGCGGTGGTCTTCGATGGTGATTGCTTGGATCAGCGCCTGACCGTCGTCCTTGAGCAGTGCGCCGACCTTGCCGAAGTAAGTGTCCAAGTACTGATGGCCGATCGCCTCGATCATTTCGATCGACACCAGTCGGTCGTAGTGCCCGTCGAGGTCGCGGTAATCGCGCAATAGCACTTCGATGCGGTCCGACAGCCCGGCGGCCTCCACGCGTTGCCGCGCCAGGGCGTACTGTTCGCGCGAAATGGTGGTGGTGGTGACGCGGCAGCCGTGGTGCTTGGCCGCATGCAGCGCGAATCCGCCCCAGCCGGTGCCGATCTCGATCACGTGGTGATGCGGTTGCAGGTCCAGTTTGGCGCAAATGCGCTGCAGCTTGCGCTCGGCGGCGCGTTCCAGTGCGGCTTCGCCGAGGGCGGCATCGCTGTCGCGGAACAGCGCCGAGGAGTACATCAGGTTTTTGTCGAGGAACAACTCGAACAACCGATTGCCAAGATCGTAGTGCGCGGCGATGTTGCGACGGCTGCCGGCACGGGTGTTGCGCGCGAGCGCATGTAGACCGCGCATGGCCATGCCGCCGAATCGGGCCAGGCCGGTCTCCATCGCATCCAGGCGGTCGCGGTTGCGCACCAGCAGGCGGACCAGTGCGACCAGATCGTCGCAGTCCCACAGCCCGTCCATATAGGCTTCGCCGACGCCGACACTGCCGTTCAGTGCGGCCTGGCGGTAGAAGCGTGGGTCGCGGATGCGCAGATGCGCGTGCAAGCTCTCCGGTGTGGCGCGGCCAGCATCGCCGAGGGTGGTGAGCGTGCCGGCATCCTCGATGCGCAGTTGACCGTCGCGCAGGCCGTCCAGCGTAGCCAGCAGGCGCTGTCGCAGGAACCGATCAAAACCGCGTAGCGGTGGCGTGGCGGCCATCAGCGTGTTGGCGGAAGAGGATGCGTGCGGAGCGTTCATTGGCGTTCTCGCTGAGTGGAAAGGTCGGGATGGTCATGCACTGGATTGCCGCGCAGCCATAGCCGCAGTGCCTGCCAGTGGATCTTGGCCAGCACCTGCAGGGTCATTGCCGGATAGCGCAGTAATGCCCGCGCCAGGTTGGTGCCGTCGATCTCGCGCCGCTGCAATACCAAGGTGGCATCGAAGCGCCGCGCTGTGGGCGTTGGATCGAGCACGTCCATGTGTACGCGCAGTGCTTGCCCTGGCTCACTGAAGCGCCAGGCATAGGTGTGCGCCATCGCCATGAACGGCGAAACGTGGAAGCGTTTGTCGAAGCGCCAGGCATGCACGCTGCCGTGGTGATGCGCTTGGGTCAGTGGCAGCACGTAGGTATGGCGTTGTCGCCATGGTGTGTTGGTGATCTCGGCGACGATGCTGTGCAGGCGCTGCTGCGCATCGTGGCAATAGTAGAACGTGACCGGATTGAAGCAGTGGCCGAAGTAGCGCAGGTGGGTGAGCATGCGCACCGAGCCGAGTGGTCGTTCGCCGGTGTCCTGTTGCACGCGGTCGCGGACCGCTTCGTCCAGGGGTTGTGCCGGGTCGCCGAGATAATCGCTGCGGCGGAATTCGGCTAGATTGCGGCGGCCTACCGACCACAGCCAGCGCCGTGTAAAAACCTGGTCTAGTTCGCCCAGGTCCAGATACATCAGGAACAGCGGATAGCGGAACGCCAGTGCCTTGGGTGCATACCGTCGGTGCCGCACCCAGCCGGTGTATATCGCGCTGTGCAAGCCGGTGTGGGTCGTGACCGCCACCGCCGGCGTTGTCGAGACGGCGCCAGCCGGCGGGGCGGACACGGAAGCACGCGTTAGCGTAGTCATGGCCATGAGATCCCGAGCGCGTTGGCGACCTCGACAGCGCTGCGCAGGCCATCTTCGTGGAAACCGAAACCCCAGCCGGCACCGGCGAACCAGGTGTTGTTCTGGCCTTGGATCTCGCCCTTGCGCGCCTGCGCCGCGACCGATCCAGGCGTTTGCAGCGGATGCCGGTAGCGCATGCGTCTGAGAATCTTGGCCGGATCGATCGCGTCGTTGCAGTTGAGGCTGACGATGAATGGCTGCGGCGCTTCGATCGACTGCAGTGCGTTCATCCAGTAGCTGACCGTGCACGGCGCATCCGGATCGGCGGGCACGTGCGCGTTCCAGGCGGCCCAGGCGCGTGGATTGCGTGGCAGAACGCTTGCGTCGGTGTGCAGGACGGTCTCGTTGTCCTGGTAATGGAGTGCGCCGAGGATGTCGGTTTCGGCGGTGCTGGGGTCGGCCAGCAGGCGCAATGCGTCGTCGGCATGGCAGGCCAGTACCACCGCATCGTAGTGCTCGGTGTCTGCATCGGTCTGCACGGAAATGCCCGCTGCCAACCGCTGCACTGCGCGCACCGGTGTGGCGATACGCTCGCGTACCCGCCAGCGTTTGCGCAGCGCACGCACGTAGGTGTTGGAACCGCCGCGCACCACCTGCCATTGCGGGCGGCCGCTGAATTGCAGCATGTGGTGATTGGCCATGAAGCCAATCAACTGGCGCATGGGGAAGTCGAGGATCTGCCGCGATGGCGAAGACCACAGCGCCGAGGCCATCGGCACCAGGTGTGCGTCGCGGAATACGTCGCAATAGCCGTGGCATTGCAGGAACTCGCCCAAGGTGAGTTGCGCCAGCGTGGGGTCGTGCAGAACCTGCGGTGCGTGCTGGTAGAACCTGCGCAGATCGCGCAGCATGCGCCAGAACCGCGGCGAGAGCAGGTTGCGACGCTGGCAGAACAGACCGTCGAGCGTGCCGGCGTTGTATTCCAGGCCGGTGCGCGCTTCGTGTACCGAGAAGCTCATGGTCGTCGGTTGCGACGCCACGCCCAGTTGCGCGAACAACGTGCTCAGCAGCGGATAATGCTGTGGATTGAATACGATGAAGCCGCTGTCCACCGCGTATTCCACGCCGTCCAGCGTGATGGCATGGGTATGGGTGTGTCCGCCGAGGTAGTCGGCGGCTTCGTACAACGTCACCTCGTGGCGCTGGGACAACAGCCACGCCGCGCCGAGGCCGGCGATCCCCGAGCCCACCACCGCGATGTTGCTCATTGTGCCCGTTCCTTCGCGCGCAGCAGCCCCGTCGGTACCGGCTTGAGTTCGCGGATCAGGCCGATCCACGCCATGGCCTTCAGGCCGTACCAGGTGGCATCCACTTCCCACCAGCGGAAGCCTTGGCGCGCCGCACCGGGGAAATGGTGGTGGTTGTTGTGCCAACCCTCGCCGAAGGTCAGCAGCGCCAGCCAGAGATTGTTGCGGCTGTCGTCGTTGGTGTCGAAACGGCGGCTGCCGAAGCGGTGCGCCAGCGAGTTGATGGTGAAGGTCGCATGGAACAAGGCCACAGTGGAGACGAAAAAGCCCCACACCAGCAACTGCGGGCCGTCGGTGCCGAGTTGCGGCACATGCCCATGCAGCCATTGGCCGAGCGCAAACAGTGCCAGTGCCAGCAGCACCGGCAGCACGAGGTCGAAGCGGTCGAGGAAACGGAGTTCCGGGAAGCGGCGCAAGTCGGGAATCGCTTCCCAGTCGGTGCGGAAACCGCGTGGGGTCAGGAACCAGCCACTATGGCTCCACCAGAACCCATGCTGACGCGGGGAGTGCGGATCGGCCGCGGTGTCGGTGTGGCGATGGTGATTGCGATGATGCGCTGCCCACCACAGTGGCCCGCGTTGTACGCAAGTGGCGCCGAGCGCGGCGAACAAGAACTGCACTGCGCGCGAGGTCTTGAACGCACGATGGGCGAAATAGCGGTGGTAGAAGCCGGTGAGGGCGAACATGCGCACCGCGTACAGGGCCAGCGCCACACCCACCGCGCATCCGGACACGCCGACCCAGAATACGCTCAGGCAGGCCAGGTGCAGGCCGATGTAGGGGGCCGCGCGCAGCCAGTCGATGCGGTCGGCGCGGGCCGGATCCAACTCGACCTGCGCATTGCTGTCGAACCACTGGCGTAGCGTGCGCAGCACGTGGTTACGCCGCGACGCGACAGTCGAGGTGGGTGGATGCTCGGCAAAGGATCTCGGCACAAGGGCATCTCATAAGGGACTCGGGATAAAAATACGACCGAAACGATAGAACGGATGCACCTGCGTGACTTGGTCTGCAGGGGTGTCTATGTTGACTGTCGCATGGGCCTGTGCCTTCCACGACGGTCGATCGACAGCATCTAGTAGACGAAGGCAGCGGCCGACAGTGGCGAGGATGCTGCCTGAACAGGGGGCGGTGCGTGAGTATGCTACTGCGATGGTCACATCTGCACCAAGGCGAGGCTTCCTTGCTCGGACAGTGAAATCGTAGACGTGGATTGTGCGACTCGGCACCGTCGCGGCGACGTGCGATGCCGTTTAAGGGACCAGACGCAGGCTGCTGATGCCGCCCTTGGCGACCACCGGGCCGGTGGCGACGCCGTGTGGCGCCCCGCCGGGCGGTTCCATGGTCACCGCCAGCAAGGCTCCTTCCCTGAGCAAGGGCATCAGTTTTTCCGGGATGTGTGCCACACGGGCCTGCATATCGTCGAACACGCCCATCGAGCGGGCCTTGCCGTCGGCTGGAATCAGCCACAACTCCGGCACGCGTCCGTGAGTGTGGGCGCCGGCCAGTGGGGTCATGGTGATGCGTCGCTTGTCCGCGTCCATCAGCACCACGTAACCGGGCTTGCCGTTGTCCTGCATCAGCGTGGAGGTCATCGCAATGTCGCTGGCGTTGGTCCGTGCTGTTGTCGCGACAGGCGGTGCCGTCTGGTGCTGTGGCGGCAGCGGCCCGCGCGCCAGGATCAAGGCGAACAGGCAGGCGGCGGCGGTGGCGAAGCCGCCGGCACTGAGCCAGCGCCAGGTGCGCACGTTATCCCACACACTGGCGGTGGCAGCGCGTGTGCGCGGCGCTGGCGCATCCAGGTGCAGCGAGGCGCTGATGCGCACCCACACGCGCTCTGGAACCGCAACCGGGGCGATTTCGTCGGCCAGTGGCATCAGGTGCTGTTGCCACTGCGCCACGGCAGTGGCGAAGGCGTGGTCGCTATCGATGCGCTGTTCGGCGGCGCGGCGTTCCTGCGCGTCGAGCACGCCCAGCACGTATTCGCCGGCCAGTACGTCGCGCGGGGGCAGGGTTTCTTGCGGATCGGACAGGGAGGTGTTCATTGTTCCAGGCACGCTTTCAGTTTCGCCAGGCTGCGCCTGATCCAGCTCTTGACTGTCCCGAGTGGGGTGCCGCTGCGATTGGCCAGTTCTTCGTAAGTGATGCCTTCGAAGAATGCGGTGCGGATCAGTTCGCCGCGCGGTGGCTCTAGTTCGCCCATGCACAGGTCCAGGCGCCGCCCAGCCACGCGCCATTCGGTTTCGGCCAGCGGGTCGCGGCCGTCCTCGGGGAGCTCGCCGGCCTCCTCAAGTGCCACCGACTGCCGCGCCGGCGCTCGTGCGCGCAGGTAGTCGATGGCCTTATTACGGGCGATCATGGTGAGCCAGGTCAGGCCGCGTGCCCGCTGCGGATCGAACTGGGTTGCTTTGCGCCAGACGGCGGAGAACACCTCCTGCAGTACGTCCTCCGCCTCGGCGCGTTGCGGCACGATGCGCAGGCACACGCCGAACAAACGCGACGAAGTGGTGCGGTACAGACGTTCGAATGCAGTACTGTCGCCGGCCGCGGTGGCCAGCAACAATTGTCCTGCTTCGTCGTGATCGGGCGTTTCGATCATGCGGGCCAACGGTGGCGAATGTTGCCGCGATGCTACAGGCTTTCGACGTGTGCGTCGCTCATGCGCGCTGCCGACGCCAGAGCGCGACTGCGGCGAGCAGGAGCAGGATCTCGAACGCGGCCAGGCCGGTGGTGGTTGTGCCGACCGGCCACAGCCGCAGCAGGCTGGCGCTGCGGTACAGCACGATTGGCACATAGAACGCCAAGGCCAATAGCAGGCCGTTGCGCAGTTGTCCGCTGCGGGCGAAGTAGCCGAACAGGAAGGCCATTCCCCACTGTAGGCCGCCGTAGATGACCAGGTATTCGGACTGGCCGGAGCGGTCCAGGCCCACATAGCCCACCGCCACTGCGGTTGACGCTGGAAGGACGGTGCACCAGAGGGCCAGCAGTGCGTAGAGCGCGGCGTTGAACCACAGGTAGGCTTTTGCCATAGGGAATTCTCAGCGATGGGTGGGCGATGCGGTGGCATGGTTGTCGCCTTCGCAGCGGAGGTTGCCGTGAACGCGGCGGCGGTCCGGGTCAGTGTGCGTTGCACTGTGCGACCAGAGGTTGTTGCAGCGCTTGGTCCCAGGAGGCTGCGTCGGCTTGGCCGCGGAGGCGATCAGGGAAGGTGATGCGGACCTGCGGGTAGTGGCCGCGCGCATCGCGGATGTTGCCGACACCGCTGAATTCGAGCAGGTGCCGCTCCTGGCGCGCGTAGGCGACGTTGATGTCGGGCAGCAGCCCGCCATACCAGGCTGCCAGGCCCAGGGTGTAATGCTGCACGTTGGCGTCGGCGGTGCCGGGGGTGATCTGAAATTGCAGCGTGCGCTGACTGCTCGGCAGCGCGAAGGTGATGCGCTCCGGCTTGCCGCCGGCCAAGGCATCCCAGTGCTGGCGCACATAGGCGTCGAACCCGGCGTCGATCACCAGCGGGGCGTCGGCGCTGGAAGATAGCGCCGCGTGGTGCTCGGCCTGTCCCTTGATCTGGCTGAACATCTCGCGGCCGTTGCCGGTGCTGCGGACCCCTTCGCGATAGCCGCTGCGTGCGTCCACCAGTTCGAAATCTGGGGCAATGCCGCCATCGGCCACGCGCTTGCGTGCGAATGCAGCGCCGTTGGGGCACTGGTACAGCACCAGTCGCGCACCGTTTTCACGCACCCAGTGGCTCTCGCGGTACAGCAGTTGTTTGCCGTCTGCGGCGTAGGCCTGGCCTTCGTAGTGCAGCATCGCCCGTGCCGGTGCGGCGGCGACCAGGGCGCACACGGCCAGGCTCAGGGCCAGGTAGAACGCATGATGTGGATGGACAGACCTGAAGGAAACGCTTGACGCTTGCATGGACGGCGCTCCGTTGGGATGACACTAGGACATACGCGGCGGCCACCGATCCGGATGCGCAGGCCGGCCGTGCGGCTCACGGGGGGTGTTCAGCGCAGTACGATGCAGTCCACCGGACAGGCCGGCAGGCACAGTGCGCAGCCCGTGCACAGCGGTGCCAGCACCGTATGCATGTGTTTGGCGCCGCCGACGATGGCGTCCACCGGGCAGGCTTGGATGCATTTGGTGCAGCCGATGCAGTCGGCCTCGATCACCAGCGCCACTTGCGGCGGTGTGTGGGTGCCGCGGCGACGGTCATAGGGCAGCGCGGGAGTGCCGAGTACCCGTGCCAGCGCCCGCGCACCGGCGTCGCCGCCGGGCGGGCAACGGTCCACCTGCGCCGCGCCACGCGCCATCGCCTCGGCGTAGGGGCGGCAGCCATCGAAGCCGCACTGGCCGCATTGGGTCTGTGGCAGCAAGCGGTCCAGGCGTTCGAGCAGGGCGTCTTGGGCGGGAGGCATGGCGGAAGAGGGTGCCCGATGCAGGGCGTCGGGTGGAGCGCACAAGGACGACGCCCCAGCATGGTCTTACCGGGATGGGCAAGGCTAGTGTAACCCGCTCGCCGTCGCTGTCAGGCGCGATCTGCGCGGGTCTTGATCGCGGCCTCGATGGCTGTCCGCGATGGGATGAGGTGGCGTGCGTGGCAATCGAATGGGGCGAACGGCTAACGCTGTGTCCAAGGGCTATGGCATCAAGCGATGCGGCGGCCGCGATACCAGCGCTCGTGCGCCAATGCCAGCATCGGTCGGTCTTCGCGGCTATCGCCGTAGGCATAGATGCGTGGATAGGCGGACAGGGTGTAGCGCGCGCGGACCAGTGCGGCCTTGTGCGGGCCACAGTCGCCGTCGGCGTAGCGCCCGGTCAGGCGACCATCGCACGCTTCCAGGCGGTTGCAGATCAGTGCCAGTCTATGTTGCGCGCACCATGGCCGCAGATATAGGTCCAGCGATGCGGAGACCAGCACGACGTGGTGGCCTTGTCTGTGATGCCAGTCGATGCGTTGCATCATCTGCGCTCGCAACAGCGGCGGCAGCGCCTGCTGCGCGTAGTCCGCCGCCTGTGTCGCGATCTCCTCGGCGGCGCGCCCGGCGAACACCAGACGGGTGGCCCGTTCGCGCATCGCCACGGGCGAGACCAGGCCGAGCCGGTAGCCGATCAACCATGGTCCGATCGTCCAACGCGCGCTGGCCTGCTGCGCGGGTGTGGCGACGCGGCGCAGGAAGCCCGAGTAGCTGTCGCCGTTGGTGACCGTGTGGTCGAAGTCGAACAGGGCCAGTGCGCTGGGTGTGGTCATCTGCGATGCGGGAGCGACACGGGCAGGGGCGGATGGACGAGCGCGGCGACGCCGATGTGCGCCGCCGCCGGCATCGGTGTGATGCTCAGCGCACCGGCATGCCCGGCTGTGCACCGCTGTCGGCGTCGAGCAAGGCCAGCGCGCCGCCATCGAAGCCGGCCGAGAGGATCATGCCTTCGCTGATGCCGAAGCGCATCTTGCGCGGTGCCAGGTTGGCGATGAAGACCACGTTGCGGCCAACCAGTTTGTCTGGTTCGGCGTAGCTGGCGCGGATACCGGAGAAAATCTGCCGCTTGCCCAGTGCGCCGGCATCCAGTTCGAAGCGCAGCAGCTTGTCCGAGCCCTCGACGCATTCGCAGGCCAGCACTTTGCCGATCCGCAGGTCGAGCTTGGCGAAATCGTCCATGCCGATAATTGCGGGGCCGGTCGCTTGGCTGACGGCTGCGGTGTTCGGCACGACAGGCGCGGTTGGCTTGGCGACGGGTGTCGTTGCGTTAGCGGTAGGGGCGAAGGTGTCCTTGGAGGCGTCGGTCATGGTGTCGATCAGGCGGGGGTCGATTCGGGTGAACAGGGGGGTGTAAGGCTGGATCGCGTGTGCCAGCAGCGGCGCCTGCAGTGCGTCCCAGGTGCCCAACGGCGCGACCAGGAACGCCTCGGCCTCGGCGCACGTGCGTGGCAACACCGGCTTGAGTGCGGCGGCCAGTACCCGGAACAGGTTCAAGCCCTGGGTACACACCGCTTGCAGCGAGGCGTCGGCGCCGTCCTGCTTGGCCAGCACCCACGGCTTGTGTTCGTCGATGTATTTGTTGGCTTCGTCGGCCAGCGCCATCGTCTGGCGGATGGCACTGGCCGGGTCGTTGCGCGCATACGCCTCGCGGATTGGCGTCAATGCGGCGAGGAAGCGAGCGTATTGCGCTGGATCGGGCAGCGTGTCGGCGAGCGTGCCGCCGAAGCGCTTGTCGATGAAGCCAGCGCAGCGGCTGGCCAGGTTGACGAACTTGCCGACCAGATCGGCATTGACCCGCGCCACGAAGTCGCTGAGGTTCAGGTCGAGGTCGTCGACGCCACCGGAGGATTTGGCGGCGAAGTAGTAGCGTAGCGCTTCCGGTTCCAGGCCCGCATCGAGGTAGGTGCGGGCCATGACGAAGGTGCCGCGCGACTTGGACATTTTGGCGCCATCGACGGTCAGGTAGCCGTTGACGTGCAGCCGGGTTGGTGCGCGGTGGCCGGTGCCGTGTAGCACCGCCGGCCAGAACAAGCCATGGAAGTTGACGATGTCCTTGCCGATGAAATGGTGCAGTTCGGTGCTGCTGCCAGCGGCGAGGTGCGCTTCGAACGACTCGCCCAGGCGTGCGCACAGGGTCTGGAAGCTGCTCAGGTAGCCGATCGGCGCATCCAGCCACACATAGAAATATTTGCCTGGCTGCCCAGGGATCTGGAAGCCGAAGTACGGCGCATCGCGCGAGATGTCCCAAGCACGCAGGCCGCCTTCGCTGTCCAGCCATTCCATCAGCTTGGCCTTGACGCCGGGCAGGGCGACATCGCCGGCCAGCCAGTCGCGCAGGAAGCTGTCAAAGCGGCCGACTTCGAAGAAAAAGTGCTCCGAGTCGCGCAGCTCCGGCGTGGTCCCGGAGATCACCGACTTCGGTTCCTTGAGTTCGGTCGGCGCATAGGTGGCGCCGCAGACCTCGCAGTTGTCGCCGTATTGGTCGGCACTGCCGCAGTTTGGGCAGATGCCCTTGATGTAGCGGTCGGGCAGGAACATGCCCTTGGCCGGGTCGTAAAACTGGGCGATGGAGCGTCGTGCGATATGGCCGCCAGCGTCGAGGCGGGCGTAGAACGCTTCGGTCAGGGCGCGGTTGGCTGCGGAGTTGGTCGAGTCGTAGTGGTCAAAGGCGACGCCGAACGCGGCGAAATCGCGTTCGTGGCTGGCCTGGATGCTGGCGATGAAATCTTCCGGAGTCACCCCGGCTTTTTCCGCCGCCAGCATGATCGGCGTGCCGTGGGTGTCATCGGCACAGACGAACCAGGCGCGGTCGCCGTGCAATCGCCGCGCACGCACCCAGATGTCGGCCTGGATGTAGCCGACCAGATGCCCCAGATGCAACGGTCCGTTGGCATAGGGCAGAGCGGTGGTGACGAGAGCGGTGCGGGTCATGGCGGCCGGCGATTTGGGGGAGGGCGATTATTGCATGCACGCTGGGATGTCGGGTTTGCAGAGCCACGATGCACAAGCGTCACAGTCCGACGCTCCGAACAGCCAAAAAAGGCGCCTGTGCGGGCGCCTTCGAGGGGATGCGTGGGTGTGCTGGCGTGTCCGTGCGCGCTTGCGGCTCAGCCGTGTCGCGGCGTCATTGCCTGATCCAGGTCTGCGTGCGACCCAATACCTCGATGCCGATGTAGCCGCGCATCTGCAACTGCTTGCCGTCCTTGCTCAGGGTGATCTTGGCTTTGTAGATTTTGCCCTTGACCGGGTCCAGGATGGAGCCGCCGTCCCACACTGCCGTGCCGTCGGGCTTGAGTCCCCACAGGATGGTCATGCCCTTGATCGGCTGGTCCTTGCGTTCGCCCTCGCACGCGTTGCACATGGGGTTCGGGCCACGGTCCGATTGCAGGATTTCGCTCACCTTGCCGCTCAGCGTGCCATCGGCCGTTTGTGTGATTTGTACGATTGACTTGGGTTTGCCGGTTGTGTCGTCGATGGTCTGCCAGCGACCGACGGGCGAGGTGTCGGCGGCGTGTGCGACGGATAGCGCGATGCTCAGTACCAAAGTCAATATCAGGGTCTTGAAGATGGTCGACATGGGCCCCTCCCAGGGATCTGCGCAGTGGCTGACACCATGCCGGCCACGCTGAGAATGTATCTCTGCGTCCCGGGTATTGGAAATCCGCACTGCGGCATGTTCGGGGTGGCGTATGCGTTGGATGCGCGCCGCGCCTATGGCAGCGGCGCGACTGGCCCGGTGCAATCTGCGACACTGCACTGACAGCTATCGCGCGAGGACATGCCCATGCCGCACAATCCATTGGCCACGCTGTTGGCGCAGGACCAGTGCATCGTACTCGATGGCGCGTTGGCCACTGAACTGGAGTGCTGTGGTTGCGATCTCGACGATCCGTTGTGGTCGGCGAAGGTGCTGCTGGAGCAGCCGGAACGTATTCGCCAAGTACACCTGGACTATTTCCTTGCCGGCGCGCAGTGCGCGATCACTGCGAGCTATCAGGCCACCACACTGGGGTTTGCTGCGCGTGGCATCGATCCGCTGCAGGCGCAGCGATTGATCGCGCGCAGCGTGGAACTCGCGCAGCAAGCGCGGCAGGATTACCGCGCCGCGCATCCGCAGGCCGGCCCGTTACTGGTTGCCGGTTCGGTCGGGCCGTATGGCGCGTATCTGGGCGATGGCTCGGAATATCGCGGGGATTATGTTGTCGACTCTGCGCACCTGCGCGATTTCCACCATCCGCGCATCGCCGCGCTGGTGGCTGCGGGAGTAGACCTGCTGGCGTTCGAAACGCAGCCATCGCAGGCCGAGATCGCCGTCTTGCTGGCGTTGCTGGAGCAATTTCCGCAGAGTGTTGCTTGGTTCGCCTGCACGTTGCGCGATGCCACCCATTTGAGCGATGGCACCGCGTTGCGCCAGACCGTGGCTTTGCTCGACGGGCATCCGCAGGTCGTTGCGCTGGGCGTCAATTGCATCGCACCGGCGCTCGCCACTGCGGCGCTGGAGCATCTGTCCACGCTGACGCGGTTGCCGTTGGTGGTGTATCCGAATTCGGGCGAACGCTACGACGCCAGTGACAAACGCTGGAGTGCCGATGCGACTGCCGCATGCACTCTACTGGAGCAGGTGGATCGCTGGCGCCAGGCCGGTGCGCGTTTGATCGGCGGCTGTTGCCGCACCACGCCGCAGCAGATCGCGCAGTTGGCGCGGCGCCTGGCGATGCCGCACGGTTGAGTCGTTCTACGGCTTAAGCGGTTCTTGTTCCGAGTGGCGTTCAGTTTTTCTTGCTCGCCACCCAGCGCTCCATCTTTTCCTGTAGTACGTTCAGTGGCATCGAGCCATCTTTCAGGAGTTCGGCGTGGAATTGGCGAATATCGAACTTGCTTCCCAACTGCGCGCGTGCGTTGTCGCGTAGTTGCATGATCTTTATCTCGCCGATCTTGTAGGACAGCGCATGCCCGGGAAGCGCCATGTAGCGCTCGGTCTCGGCTTCTGCGTCGGTGCGGCTGATGGCCGAGTTATCCAATATGTAGGCGATCGCCTGCTCGCGGGTCCAGCCCTGGCTGTGCAGACCGGTATCCACCACCAGTCGGATCGCGCGCCATAACTCATCATGCAGATAACCGAAATAGTCGTAAGGGTCCTGATACAGATCCAGGTCTTTGCCCAAGGATTCTGCGTACATGCCCCAGCCTTCGATGAAGGAGGCCTCGCCGCCGAAACGGCGGAACCTGGGCAGATTCGTCAGTTCCTGCTGCAGGCCCAGTTGCAAGTGGTTGCCGGGGATGGCCTCGTGCAGATACCGGTTCTCTGCATCCCAGCTCTTGCGATTGGTTAGGTCGGACGTGTTGACGTAGAAAATACCGGGTTGGTGGCCGTCCTCGCTGGGCGGCATATACGAATTGCCAGCGGTGGATTGCGCTCGATTCGGTTCCATCGGGCGGATTTCCAGTCTGGCCTTCGGCATGAGCGTGAACATCGGTGGAATCGCCGCATTCACCTTGTTTTGCAGGTTGCGGTAATAGTCCAGCAGTTCGTTTTCGCTCTTGAAAGTGAAACGTTTGTCGTTCTGCATGGATTTGAAGAACTTCTGCATCGAACCACGGAAACGGACCTGCTTCATCACCATCTGGATCTGGCCCTGGAGGCGTGCCACCTCGTCCAGGCCGATCTGATGGATCTGCGCCGGGGTCAGATCGGTGGTGGTGCTCTGGCGCACATCGTGGGCATACCATGCTTCGCCATTGGGCAGCGCGCCGATGCCGGCACTGCTGCGCGTGGCTGGCAGGTATTGCGTGGCGATGAAGCCGCGCAGGGCGCGATAAGCGGGCATGATCCGATACTCGATCATGCGCTTGTACTCGGCGGCGATGCGCTGTTTATCGGCTTCCGGGATGTCCGCTGGCAGATTGCGCACCGGCCCCCAGAACAGGCTCTCCTCGGCGCTGGGCTTGATGACCGCATCCAATTGCGGCAGGACTTTCTCCATCAGCGCGCGTGGCTGCACGACGCCCGCCTGCATGCCTTCGCGCATGTTGGCGATGGCCTGGTTGAACAGTGTCGGGATGCCGAGTGCGCGTCGCGACCAGTTGTCGTAATCCTTGACCGTATGGAAGGGTTGCGCGCCGCTACCGGAACCGAGCATCGCCATGATGCTGCCGACGTTGTAGAACTGGTTCACCGGCTGCATCCAGCTCGGATATTTCTCTGCCTCCAGCGCGTTGCGCGCGTCGCTGACGAAGATCTCGTAGCTGAGCAGGTCCTGCCCGCTGAGTCCGTCTTTGCCGATTGCCTCGGCTTTGCTCAACCACTCCACGGTGAAGTCGTGCGATTGCTGGCGGAAGGCCGCCGAGAGGAAGTTAGGTAATTGGTCGTTGTAGCGACTGTCGCCCTGGAATGTCGCCTGTAGAGGGTTTTGTTTGAGCGAGGCTTCCCAGTAGTCGTCGTACAGGCGATTCAGTCGCTGGGCATTGGTGAGTGCTACCGGAGCCGGGGCATGCGTCACTGCGCGCGCCTTGTGCGTCTTGTTGGTTTTGGACTTGGTTTGCGTGGTGTGCTGTTTAGCGGTTTTTTTCTTGGCCGCCTCCGCCGTTGCCGTCAGCGATAGGCTCAAGGCGGCGGCGATGGTGAGGGACAATAGGCAGGGAAAGCGGGATGGCATTGCGGACTCCAACGACAAGCGAGGGTGGATATCCCATCCGGATCGCAGCGGTGACGTGTCGCGGCGATAGGAGAGGGGACGGCCTCAATCGGCTGCGGCTTCCTCGCGTAACTGTTCGGCCCGCTGGGGGGTCAGGTAATCGGTGATCAGGCGGCGCATCAGATACAGCAGTGGCAGCAGCACGATCGCCAGCACCAACTTGCAGATGTAGTTCAACGTGCTCACTGCAAGGAACAACGGAATCGACCAGTGCTGCGGACCCAGCACGAACGCGATGTAGATGACCACGTAGCTGTCGATCAATTGCGACACGGCGGTGGAGCCGGTGGCGCGCAACCAAACGTGTTTTTCGCCGGTGCTGTTGCGGATGTGATGGAACACGGCCACGTCGATCAACTGGCCGGCCATGAACGCGACCAACGAGCCGCCGATGGTCCACAACCCTTGTCCGAAGACGGCGGCGAATGCGGCTTGGTAATCCGGTACGCCTTGGTTTTGCGCCGCGCTGACCCAGAACCCGGCCGGTGATAATGCGATCGCGGCGAACGCGAACAGGAAGCCGTAGCCGATCAACCCCACCGCCAGCCAGGAAATAAAGCGCACGCCGCGGCGACCGAAGAACTCGTTGATGGTGTCGGTGAGGATGAACACCAGTGGCCACAACAGGGTGCCGGCGGTGAAGTTCATCGAACCTTTCTGGCCGAACAGGTTCCAGTTCAGCGGTGCGATGCCGAGCGTATCCTCCAGGGCGAAGATCTTGACTCCGATGAATTCGGCCAGCGCTGCATTGACACAGAAGAACGCGGCCAGTGCGATGAAGAGTCGAACGGCGCGATCGTCTAGCGTGCCAGTGCGCATGTCAACGGTCCATGGTGCGGGTGAATGGGACGCTGTCCGGTGCGACCGCGCCGCCGGAAATGATGAAGCTCATCGCCTGGTCCACGCTCCAGTCGGTCGGGGTGAGCCGTTCCACCGGGACGATTTCCAGATAGCCGGAGGTCGGGTTCGGCGTGGTCGGTACGTAGACCGCGGCCAATTCGCGGCCGGTTTCTTGCTCGCGGATCACCCGCGTCACCAGGCCCACCGCTTTCATATCGCGATGCGGGAAGTCGATCAGCACCACGCGTTGGGTGCTGCCGGGCTGTGTCTGCAGGATGTCCAGCAGCTTGCGTGCGCTGTCGTAGACCACACTGGCTAGCGGAATGCGCCGCATCACCGCCTCGAACCAGCCCAGCAGGCGTTGCCCGATCATGCGCCGGCTGAGAATACCGACCAGCAGGATCGCCGCCAGCGTGGCGATCAGCGCGATGGTGTCCTGCACCCACAGTGCCGTTGCCCAGCCCAGTGCCTGCGGGAACGAGGCGGCAATGCGTGCCGAGAGCGGCACGACCCACGGGCTACTGATGCCCGACAGCAGTACAAACACGAATTTGACCACCACCCAGGTCAGCCAAATTGGCATCAGGGTGAGCAGGCCGGTGAGGAAGAGCCGTTGTAGGGACGGGCGCGGAGACGATGTTTGGGGGTCGGGTGACATTCCCCTAGTGTAGTGGAGCGTCGTGCCTGCGGGGATAGTCGCAGGTGGCACTGGTGTCCGTGGAGATATGATTCGGTCAGCGTTGCTTGCTCGACTCGACGGTTTGCGGTTGATCTACAACAGCTTTCGCGTGCGCGCCGCCAACATGCCACGCGCAACTATTCGCTTATCGCTTAGCAATGGACGCGCGGCCGGGCCGGGCATGCCGTGCGTCGGTGCAGCGGCGTCGCCGCCTGCGGGCATTCCCGCCGACGGCGCGTCATGCGGTGGGCTTCAGAACAGCAAGGCCGACATCTTGCGCCGGTAGCGCCCGACCAGATCCGCGTCCTCGATGACCCGGAACGCATCGATGAGCGATTTTTTTGCCAGTCCATCGGCGAAGTCGCGGTCCTGCCGCAGCATCTCCAGGAAGTGCTCCAGTGCCGCCTCGTCGTCGCCGTCGACCAGATGCCGCACTCCTAACAGATGGCGTGCCGCCAGGTCGTTCGGGTTCTGCGCGAGTGCCGCCTGCAATGCCTCTGCAGGCGGCGCTGACTGCAGCGCGCTGACGAAGCCCAGCCGTGCTAGCGCTCGCACCGCGCGTTCGTCGGTCGCCAGGTTGGCCGGTAGGGCGTCGATCAGCGCCTCGGCCTCGCTGACAGCGCCGGTCTTGATCAGCGCCAGGGCCAGATCCAGCTTCAGTTCTTCCTTGTCCGGCTCGGCCGCTACCGCCTCGCGCAGGCGCTGCACCTCGGCATGCGGGTCCAGCGCCGTAGCCGGGGCGTCGTCCTGCTGGGGGCTGTCCTGTGCCGCCAGCGGTTCGATGCCGTGCTGCTTGAGGAATGCGCGCAACTGACCCTCCGGCAGTGCGCCGGGGAAACCATCGACCAGTTGCCCGTCCTTGACCAGGAACACCGTCGGCACCGAACGGATCTGGAACGCCGCGGCGATCTGCTGTTCCTTGTCCACGTCGACCTTGGCCAACACGAAGCCACCGTTGTACTCGGCGGCCAGCTTCTCCAGGAGCGGGGTCAGGGTTTTGCACGGGCCGCACCAGGGGGCCCAGAAGTCCACCAAAACCGGGGTTTGCAAGGAATGCTGCAGCACCTCGGTTTCGAAGGTCTCGGTCGTGGCGTCGAAAACGTAGGGCGTGTCGGACATAGAGGCATCAGTGTCAGGCAGGAGGATGGCTTCTTCATGGTGGCAGCTCCGCGCCGATGCAAGAGCGGTCGCGGCATGTCATGTGATGTCGGGGTGGCCGACAACCGCCACACTATGCGGATTCTGGCAGTAGCGGCGTAGGGCGCGGGAGCGAGCAATGATGAAGATGGGCGAATGCGTGCTGCGCTGGGTCGGTCCCTTGCTGGCACTCGGCGCGGTTGCGGCGATGGTGGGGTTCGGCATGGCCTTGCCCGGCTATTTACCGTGGTCGCATCCGCTGGCCCTGCTGGGTGCGCGCGGGATTCCACATGCCTGGGCCTTCAATCTGCTGGCCTTCGTGCTGCCTGGGGCGTTGGCGATTGTGCTGGCGCTGCGTCTGCTGCTGCAGGCTGGTCGTGGCGCGATCTGGTCGTTGCGTGTGGGCGGGCAGGTGTTATTGCTGGCCGGGCTTGCGTTTGCCTGCATCGGCCTGTTGCCGTTGGATCCGCTCGATCTGGAGTCGCACGCCACGCAAATGCACGCCAGTGCTTGGTTGCTGTGGGTGGTGGCGCTGGTGGCGTCGGCGGCTCTGTTGGGCGTCGGTGCCTATCGCGATCCCGCCGCGCGCGTCTGGGCGACCTTCGCGCTGGCGGTTGCGCTGTTGGCCGCGCTGGGTGCCTTTGCCTTGGATCGACTGTTGTCGCCGCCGTTGGCGCAACGGCTGGTGTTCATACTGTGGTGGGGATGGCTGGCGCTATTGGCCTGCTGGCCTGGCCCGCAGGCGCCACCGCAGCGCCGTTGAGCCGTGGAAACTTGTCATGCTGTGGTGAGCAAGGCGTCGTTGATGAGCTGCCGTGTGGGTGCCGTCTGTCGTCCGGGATTGGAGCGGCTTGCCGCGCTACGGTACCCTTAGCTGCTTTGTTGCCGCCTGGCCCTGTCCGTTTCCATGTCCGCCGTCGAGCCCCCCGTCTACGATCCGCAGCAGGTCGAATCCGCCGCCCAGCAGTTTTGGGACACCACCCGTGCTTTCGAGGTCGATGAGACCTCCGACAAGCCCAAGTTCTATTGCCTGTCGATGCTGCCGTACCCGTCCGGGGCGTTGCACATGGGGCATGTGCGCAATTACACCATCGGCGATGTGATCAGCCGCTATCAGCGCATGAACGGCAAGAACGTGCTGCAGCCGATGGGCTGGGACGCGTTCGGCCTGCCGGCCGAAAATGCCGCGATCAAGAACAAGACCGCGCCGGCGCAGTGGACCTACGCCAACATCGCGCACATGCGCAGTCAGCTCAAGTCCCTGGGCTACGCCATCGACTGGTCGCGCGAATTCGCCACCTGTCGGCCCGAGTACTACGTGCACGAGCAACGCATGTTTACCCGGCTGATGCGCAAGGGCCTGGCCTACCGCCGCAACGCGGTGGTGAACTGGGACCCGGTCGATCAGACGGTGCTGGCCAACGAGCAGGTCATCGACGGTCGCGGTTGGCGCTCCGGCGCGCTGGTGGAAAAGCGCGAGATCCCGCAATGGTTCCTGCGCATCACCGACTACGCGCAGGAACTGCTCGATGGCCTGGACCAGTTGCCGGGCTGGCCGGAATCGGTCAAGACCATGCAGCGCAACTGGATCGGTCGCTCCGAGGGGCTGGAGATCCAGTTCGAGGTGCACGATGCCGACGGGAGTGCATTGGATCCGCTGCGGGTGTTCACCACGCGTCCGGATACGCTGATGGGCGTGACCTTCGTGTCCATCGCCAGCGAGCATCCGCTGGCCCTGCATGCGGCCAAGTCCAATCCGCAGTTGGCGGCGTTGCTGGCCGAACTGAAACAAGGCGGGGTTTCCGAGGCCGAGCTGGAAACCCAGGAAAAACGCGGGATGGCCACTGGCCTGACCGCGGTGCATCCAATCAGCGGCGAACGTGTGCCGGTCTGGATCGCCAACTTCGTGTTGATGGGCTATGGCACCGGCGCGGTGATGGCGGTGCCCGGTCACGATCAGCGCGATTTCGAATTCGCCAACAAATATGCGCTGCCGATCCGCCAGGTGATCGCGCTCAAGTCCCCGCGTAACGACGACGAGCGCAATTACGATCCGAGCCGTTGGCAGGATTGGTACGGCGACAAGACCCGCGCGCTGGAGCTGATCAATTCGTCCGAGTTCGACGGGCTGGATTTCCAGGGCGCTTTCGAAGCCCTGGCAGAGCGCTTCGAGCGCAAGGGGCAAGGCCAGCGGCGCGTCAATTATCGCCTGCGCGACTGGGGCGTGAGCCGCCAGCGTTACTGGGGCTGCCCGATCCCGGTGATTTATTGCCCCAGTTGCGGCGCGGTGCCGGTGCCGGAGGATCAGTTGCCGGTGTTGTTGCCGGAGAACGTGGCCCTGAGCGGCACTGGTTCGCCTTTGAAGACCGACCCGCAATGGCGCAAGACCACCTGCCCGCAATGCGGCGGCGCGGCCGAGCGCGAGACCGATACGTTTGATACCTTCATGGAGTCGAGCTGGTACTACGCGCGTTACACCTCGCCCGGCGCCAAGGACATGGTCGATAAGCGCGGCAATTATTGGCTGCCGGTGGATCAGTACATCGGCGGCATCGAGCACGCGATTTTGCACCTGATGTACTTCCGTTTCTTCCACAAGCTGTTGCGCGATGCGCGCCTGGTGGACAGCGACGAGCCCGCGACCAATCTGCTGACCCAAGGCATGGTGATCGCCGAGACGTTCTATCGGCAGAATCCGGACGGTTCCAAGGACTGGATCAACCCCGCCGATGTGGAGGTGCAGCGCGACGACAAGGCGCGGATGATCGGTGCGATCCACAAGGGCGACGGTCTGCCGGTGTTGATCGGTGGTACCGAAAAGATGTCCAAGTCCAAGAACAACGGCGTGGACCCGCAGGCGATGGTCGGCAAGTACGGCGCCGATACGGTGCGCCTGTTCTCGATGTTCGCCGCGCCGCCGGAGCAGTCGTTGGAGTGGAACGAGGCCGGTGTGGACGGCATGGCGCGGTTCCTGCGCCGGCTGTGGGCGCAGGTACACAGGCATGCCGCCGATGGCGCGGCCCCTGCGTTGGACCCGGCCGCGCTGGGAGGCGAGCACAAGGCGCTGCGGCGCAAGACCCACGAGACCATCGACAAGGTCGCCGACGACTATGGTCGCCGCCACAGCTTCAACACCGCGATCGCGGCGGTGATGGAGCTGACCAATGCGCTGGCCAAGTTCGACGATGCCAGTGCGCAGGGCCGCGCAGTGCGTCAGGAGGCGTTGGAGGCGGCGGTGCTGCTGCTCAATCCGATCACTCCGCACACCAGCCATGCCTTGTGGCAGGTGCTGGGCCACGCGCCGACGTTGTTGGAAAATGTGCCGTTCCCCCACGCCGACCCGGCTGCGCTGGTGCGCGATGCGGTGACCTTGGCGGTCCAGGTCAACGGCAAGTTGCGCGGCACGATCGACGTGGCAGCGGACACCGCACGCGAGCAGATTGAGGCGCTGGCGCAAGCCGAGCCCAATACGGCCAAGTTTCTGCAAGGTCTGAGCATCCGCAAGATCATCATCGTGCCCGGCAAGATCGTGAATCTGGTGGTGGCATGAGTCCGCGCGGCGCGGGCGCTGTCGCGCTAGGTTTGCGTGCCTTGGCCGCATTCGCGTGGCGCGGCGTGTCTCAACCCGCGTTCACGCGCCATCGGGCAGGCTAGTCGCCTGTTGCCGCGCCCCATCAGCTCCTCCAGACTGTGTCCATGACCCGACTCCTGCTTGCCCTTGTCTTCGTAGTCTCCCTGGCGGCCTGCGGCTTCCACCTGCGCGACAAGCTGACCCTGCCGGCGGATACGCACGCAGTCAAAGTGGTGTCCTCGGCGCCCTACAGCGAGTTGGCCAAACTGCTCCAGCGCGGCCTGCGCGCAGCCGGTGCGCAGATCGCGCCGAAGGACGTCGACACGGACGTGGCGCGGTTGGAAGTGCTGTCCGAGCGCTGGGGCGACTTACCGATCGCGCTTGACGCCCAAGGCCGTGCGCAGGAGTTCAGTCTGCGCTATGCGGCGATCTTCCTGTTCCGTCGGGCCGACGGCAGCGTGCTGGTGCCGCAGCAGGTGATCGAGTTGTCGCGCGACTACGTGGCACCGCCTGCCGATGCCACCGGCACCACCACCGAGCGCGAGATCCTTGCCGACGAGTTGCGTCGGGAGATGTCGGCCTCGATGTTGCGCCGGATCGACAGCGTGGTGCGTGCGGAAGTGCGCGCGGGCAAGAACATCAACGCTGCGCCGCCAGCCGCCACCGGTACACCGGTCGAAGGCAAGCCGGCGCCTTCGCCGCAGCCTTGAGCGTCTGCCGGCTGTCGCCGCTGCGCGCGGTGCAGGCATTGTCTGGCGTCGTCGCCGTGCCGATGATCGGTTGCGTGCGCCACACCGCTACGGCGTAGGCTGTCGTCATGGAACTGCGTCCCGAACAACTGCTCACCCAGCCTGCCACGCAGCCGCTGCATCCGGTCTACCTGATCGCCGGCCCGGAGACCTTGCGCGTGCTGGAGGCCGCCGATGCGGTGCGTGCCCGTGCGCGCGCCGCCGGCATCGGCGAGCGCGAGGTGTTCGATGCCGATGGACGCGACTTCGACTGGGACCAACTCTATTCCAGCTTCAATTCTCCCAGCCTGTTCAGCCCGCGACGGCTGATCGAGTTGCGCTTGCCCAGCGGCAAGCCCGGCAAGGAGGGGAGCGAGGTGATCGCCGCGTTCTGCGCCGATCCGCCGCCGGACGTAGTGTTGCTGATCACCTGCAACGAGTGGAGCAAGGCGCACCAGGGTAAATGGGCTGACGCGGTCGGGCGCATCGGCGTGATCGCGGTGGCTTGGGCGATCAAACCGCACGAATTGGGCGATTGGATCGAGCGGCGCTTGCGCGGCAAGGGCCTGCGTGCCGATGCCGGCGCGGTGCAGCGGCTGGCCGAGCGGGTCGAGGGCAATCTGCTGGCGGCGGCGCAGGAAATCGACAAACTGGCTTTGTTGAGTGATGGACAGGGGCTGGACGTGGCGGCGATGGAGTTGCTGGTCGCCGATGCGGCGCGCTACGACGTATTCCGGCTGGCCGAGGCCACCTTGGGCGGTCAGGCGTCGGCGCTGCGGCGCATGCTCGCCGGTCTGCGCGCCGAAGGCGAGGCGGTGGCGGCGTTGCTACCGATTCTGATCAAGGAACTGCTGCGCACGGCGGTGCTGGCCAAGGTGCAGGCGGCCGGTGGCAATCTGGCGGCGGAGATGAAGGCGCAGGGCATTTGGGAAGCGCGGCAGGCGCCGTTCAAGCGCGCTTTGCAACGCCATGGCGCGCCGCGCCGCTGGGAGCGCTTCGTCGTCGAGGCTGGACGTATCGACCGCATCGCCAAGGGGCGTGCCGATGGCGATGCCTGGGTCGCGCTGGAACGCCTGTTGCTGGCGGTCGCCGAGGCGCCTGCGGTGCGGTTGTTGGTGGTATGAAAGCCGGGCCCCGGGACCCGGCACCGCAGACCCGGGAGAGCGGGACTCCCGAAAGCACGAACATCGCTGGCGCCGACACCACAGGTGCCGTGCCCCGCGCATCGCCGGGTCGCTGTGCGGAAGGCGTATCGGGCTCTGCCACGCAGGGGTTGCACCTCATCTATGGCGGCACGTTCGATCCGGTCCACAACGGACATTTGGCGATCGCCCGTGCGGCGCGCGATGCGCTTGGCGTCCCCGTGCGGATGATGCCGGCCGCCGATCCGCCACATCGCCCCGCGCCGGGCGCCACTGCGCAGCAACGCTGTGCGATGTTGGCACTGGCGATCGCCGATGAGCCGCAGGTGCTGCTGGATCTGCGCGAAGTGCGCCGCGCCTTGGCTCAGCCCGGCGTGGCGTCCTACAGTATCGAGACGGTGCGCGAACTACGTGCTCAACTCGGCGCCGACGCACCGCTGGCTTTGCTGATCGGTGCCGACAGCCTGGTCGGCTTCACCGGATGGCGCGAATGGCGCGTGCTGCTCGATGCGGCCCATCTGGTGGTTGCCGACCGTGCTGGTACTGGCTGGGAGCAGGCACTGCCGGCAGCGCTGACGCAGGCGTTGGCTGGGCGTTGGGCTGCTTCGCCGCAGGCGTTGGCCGCTGCGCCGGGTGGCCTGTTGTGGTGTCTGCGGCAGCCGCTGCGTAGCGAATCGGCCAGCCAAGTGCGCGCATGCCTGGCCGCTGGCGGTGATTGGCAGGCATTGCTGCCGGCGTCGGTTGCCGATTACATCCGCACTCACCGTTTGTATGCGGCAGATGCCGCCACAGTCGGCTGAATACGCTTCGTCGCAGGCTCCCCTATACTTTTCCCATTCCATCGAGTTCGCCGCTTTGTCCAGTCAAGCCCACGTTATCAAGACCCAAGTCCCGAACCCACCGCCACCGCTGCCGGTCCTGCTTGCCCACGTTCGCGAGGCAGTGGAGGAACTCAAAGCCAAAGACGTGGTGGAAATCGATGTGCGCGGCAAGTCCAGCGTCACCGATTACCTGGTGATCGTCTCCGGCACCTCCACGCGCCACGTCAAGTCGATCGCCGATGAAGTCGTCAAGTACGCCAAGCGTCTGGAGCTGATGCCGCTGGGCGTGGAAGGCGAGCGCGAAGCCGAATGGGTGTTGGTCGATCTCGGCGATGTGGTGGTACATGTGATGCTGCCGCGCGTGCGCGAATTCTATGCGTTGGAACGGCTATGGACGGTTGGCGACCAGCCGCCGAGCGATGCCGACGAGAATGCGGCCGGCGATGCCTAAACGCCAGGACGGCTTGCATGCCGCTGGCGGCCAGATACTGCCCGTTGTGCGGCTACGCGCGAGCGAGGGCGAGCCACGCTCGACCCCGGCGCGCAAGCGCTTCAATACGCTGGTCGAACGTCTTGAAAAAACCCGCCTGCAATTGCGTGCCTGGCACGAGGCGTTGCCGCGTTGGGAGCAGCGCTATCACGAACAGGTCGAGCCATTGCTGCAAGCGCGCGATGCGGCGCAGGCGCAACTGGTGCTGGAACTGGATGCAGCCCATGTCGCCTACAAGCTGAGCAAACGCGACCGGGCCGATCTGTCCGATGCGATCTGCGAACTCGCCGTTTTGCTCATCGAGGAAGGTGGTTTCGACGATCTGAAATCGGTCTATGACCGCCACAGTGAGGTGGCTTTCGATCAGCCAGTGGCCGAGTCCGATGCGAGGTTGAAGTCGTTGATCGGCGCACAGTTCGGCCTGACCGAGGAGGAGCTGGAGTATGTCCAGTCTCCCGAGGCTCTGTACGCGCAAATCCAGCAACGCGTTCAGGAGCAGCAGGCGCATGCGGCCGGGCGCGCGCAGCAGCGCGCCAAGGCACGTCGTGCCGGTGTGCGCAAGGCATCGGCGGCGGGCCCGCTGCTCGATCCGCAACAGACCCTGCGCGTGCTGTACCGCAATCTGGTCGCCGCGCTGCATCCGGATCGTGAGCCGGACCCGCAGCAGCGCGAACGCAAGACCGCGCTGATGCAGCGGCTCAACGGCGCCTATCGCGATGACGATCTGCTGGCCCTGCTGGAATTGCAACTGCAGATTGGTCAACTCGATCAAGCCGGAGTCGCTGCCATGGCTGAGCAACAGATTCGCGACTACAACAGCATGCTGGCCGCGCAGTTGAAGCAAATCGAACAGGAATTGGCGCAGTTGGTCGATGCCTTCATGGGCCGCTATGGCCTGGCCGAAGCGCTCCGACCACAACCGCAACGTCTGGACGCCTTGATGGCGCAGATCAAGCGCCAGTTGCAGCAGGAGTGCCGCGACTATGCCGACGAATGTGCCGCTGTTCGGCAGCCTGCCACGTTCAAGCAATGGCTCAAATGGCAGCGTGCGCACATGCAGGAACAGGCACGCGCCGCAGCCATGCTGGATGCGATGTTCGCGTGCGAACGCTGATGGTGTGCATGGTCGGCTTGCGGCGATGAAGGCGCGCCTCATCGCCACCGGTGAACGTGCCCCGGCCTGGGTAGCCCAGGGGTTTGCCGAATACCGCAAGCGTCTGTCGCACTGGCTGCCGCTGGAGTTGGTGGAAATCGAGCCAGGACTGCGCGGCAAGGGCCGCGATGCGCAACGCGCGATCGAGGACGAAGGGCGCCGTGTGCTCGCAGCATTGCCCAAGAGTGCGTTGGTGGTTGCTCTGGATGTGCCCGGCAAGCAGCACAGTTCCGAACAATTGGCGCAGCGGATGGAGCACTGGCGTGGGCAGGGCCGCGATCTGGCGTTGCTGATCGGTGGCCCCGAGGGCCATTGCAGCAAGGTGCTGGCGGCTGCCGATGAATCCTGGTCGCTGGGGCCGCTGACCCTGCCGCACATGCTGGTGCGGCTGATCGTGGCCGAGCAGTTGTACCGTGCCGCGGCGATGCTGGCCAACCATCCCTACCATCGCGCCTGAGCGCACCATCATGGTGAGTGTGTGTCTTGCCGCGAGCCATGCGCGGCAAAAATGCACGCGGCTTTCGTGTGCCCGGTTTCGTCAGCAGATTGTCCGCTCTGCCGGATTCCGCTAGCGCATGATCTAGGCGCTATCGCTACACCCTGTAGTGCTGCGTGCGTGCATCCGCGCTGCATCCTGTGTTGCTCACCTTGGGCTTGCCGTGGCCGTCGCTCCCATCCCATGGCCGAGCCCACTCCACGTATTCATCAATTAATGCTTCGCGGTGGTGCGAAATGTCGCTTGCTGCTGCGTTCTGCACCTTTATGGGTCTGGCTGATTTTTGTTCGGAAGTCATGAGATAGGAGTTGCAAATTTGTCTAGATTTTGCTCTAAATTAATCACCTATTAATGAAAGTTTTTCTTGAAACAAATTTGTCGGTAAAACGTCAGCTTCTTGCCCCTCGCTGCTGCGCGGCTGAGGTTTTTCTAGGTTTCCTTACTTACTCTGGGAGAGAGATAGATGTCCAAGCACCATCCGCGTTGTGTCGTGCGTCCAAGCGTATTGGCGGTGTTTCTGGCAGCGGCCCTGACGCAAGGGGTTGTTCATGCGCAGAGTACGACGGGTTCCATCTATGGCGCGGCGCCGTCGGGTGACACCATTACCGTCCAGAGTGATTCCGGACTCACGCGCACCGTCCCGGTGGATAGTGCCGGCCGCTTCAATATCGGCTCGCTGCCAGTAGGAACCTATACCGTCACCTTGAACAAGGATGGTCATGCCATCGATACGCGCAAGGGCATCGGTTTGCGGGTGAATTCGGGAACTGAAGTCTCCTTCGCTAAAGCAGATGGCACCTCCACGCTGGATGCGGTGACGGTCAACGCCAGCAACGTGGCGCCGGTGGACGTCACCACGGTCGACTCGCGCACGGTCATCACCGCTGAGCAGTTGCAGCGTCTGCCGTTGGCGCGCTCGGCAGAAGCGATTGCTTTGCTGGCACCCGGTGCCGTTTCTGGTAGCGGCTATTTTGGCAACGCCGTGTCCTTCGGTGGTGCTGGCGTGTCGGAGAACGCTTACTACGTCAACGGCTTCTCCACCGGCAATCCGCTCAATAACATCGGCGGCGTGAGTTTGCCCTATGGTGCGATCGACCAGCAGGAGGTCTATACCGGCGGCTATAGTGCGCGCTATGGTCGCTCCGATGGTGGCGTGATCAACCAGATCGGTAAGCGCGGTACCAATGAATGGCACTTTGGCGGGCAGGTGCTGTGGCGTCCACGCGGAACCTCCGAGTCGCCGAAGGACGTGTACTACCCCAATGACAACCTGCCCAGCGGCTATGCGTATCAGAAACCCGGATTGGCCGGTACGCTGTATCGCTCGGGCAAGGACAATCCGACCTGGAGCAACGTATACAGCGCCTACGCTGGCGGCCCGTTGATTGAGGATCGTCTGTTCCTGTTCGCTGCGGTCGAGCAGGAAAAGATCAATGGTGTCGGGACCAATTCGTCCGACAGTGGCGTCTTAGCCCGCAACCATTCCGACGAGAGCAAACCCAAGGTCTACACGAAGATCGACTGGAACATCAACGACAGTAACCTCCTCGAACTGACCGGGATCAAGAGTAACGACCGCACCGGCGGTTACTACAATGCCTTCGACTACGCCACGCTATCCGAGGGCGCGCGCAATTCGACGGTCGCGCCGAATATCGTCAAGCAGGACAGCACCTATTACATCGGCAAGTACACCAGCTATTTGACCGACGATCTGACCTTCAATGCGACCTACGGCAAGAGCACCTTCGAGAATAAGGATTATCCTGGCATCGTCAGTTCGGATCCCTATCTGAGCGGTCAGGTCTTCCAGGATTCCTCGATCACCGGCGGTCAGCCGATCTATAACAACCAGGGTTCGCGCAACAAGCGCGATGGTCAGGACAAGACCCGCGGTCTGCGTCTGGACTTCGATTACCGCTTGGGTAACCACGATCTTGCCTTCGGCCTCGACAATATCTACTACTCCGCCAAGAACGAAGGTCAGGCCATGACTGGCCCAGGGTATTCCTGGTATTACGCGAAATCGTCCCAGCCAGCCCTGCCGATCAATTCTGCGCTCGGCGTCGGTGCCCCCGGTGGTAACGGTTATTATGTGCGCAAGCTGATTTTCAGCACTGCTACATCGATGTCGGTCAAGCAAAAAGCCTACTTCCTCGAAGATCGCTGGCAGGTCAGTGACAAGGTGTTGTTGTCGCTGGGTTTGCGCAACGATAAGTTCGTCAACAGCAACAGCGACGCCAAACCCTACGTCGATAGCGGTAATCAGTGGGCGCCACGTCTCGGTGCCACCTGGGACGTGCATGGCGATTCCTCGTTGAAGGTCTATGCGAACCTGGGTCGCTATTTTCTGGCGTTGCCCAACAGCGTCGCGATCCGTGGCGCTTCGGCGTCGACCTACACCAGCGAGTACTTCGCCTATAGCGGCATCGATGCCAAGGGCAACCCGACCGGCCTGCGTGCGTTGGGGCCTGGCCCGGTTTCCTCAAACGGCGAGTACGGTGTTGCGCCGGATCCACGTACCTTCACCCCCACCGATTTGAAGTCGATGTACCAGGACGAGCTGATCGTGGGCTTCGATCAGGCGTTCGCCGAGAAGTGGGCTTTCGGTGCCAAGGCGACCTACCGCAAACTGGAGTCGGCCATCGACGACGTGTGTGATCCGGATCGCATGCGCACCAAGCTGCAATCGCTGGGTGTGGATCCCAGTACCGTCACGATCCCGGGCTGCATCCTGTTCAATCCGGGCAAGACGAACACCTACAGTCTTGCCAATAGCAATGGTGGACGCACCCAGTTCAGCATGAGCAAATCCGACTGGGGCTTCGATAGTTCGGCCAAGCGCAACTACGCCTCGGTCAACCTGTATCTGGAGCGTCCGTTCGATGGCAAGTGGAGCACGCGTGTCGACTACACCTGGTCGCGCAACTTCGGCAACACCGAAGGTCAGTTGAAGTCCAATATCGGTCAAACCGATGTGTCCAAGACCCAGGACTGGGACGCGGCGGCGTTGATGTCATGGGCTGGCGGTTATCTGGCGAATGATCGCCGTCATCAGTTGAAGGTCTACGGGGCATATCAGGTTGCACCGGAATGGATGGTGTCGGCCAACCTGCGTATCCAGTCCGGTACGCCGCGCGATTGCCTGGGTTACTTCAGTGCCAATGGCACCGACGAGAGCTCGACGGCGGGTGATCCGATCGGTTACGGCTCGGCTTATCACACCTGCGCCGGCAGCCCCTCGCGTCCTGGCGATGCGGGCCGCACACCATGGACCAAGCAGGTCGATCTGGGTCTGATCTACCGTCCGGCGTTCGCGGACCAGAAGCTGGCGTTCGGGTTGCAGGTGTTCAACCTGTTGAACGAGCGCAAGCCGACCCAGCAGTACGCCACATGGGAGTCTGGCCCGTACACGGTGCTCAATACGTATGGCATGGGCAATTACTTCCAGGCACCGCGTTACCTGCTGTTGTCGCTGTCCTACGACTATTGATCCAGGCATCGCGCCGTTCGCGGTTCGACGTCGATCTGTCAGGCCCGCTCCCAGTAATGGGGGCGGGCGTTTTCGTTTGCTCTATCTGCCATGGCGTGCATCCTGCGTTGCGACGGACTGCTCCCGGAGTGCTTGCAGACACGATGACGGCGCCCGCAGGCGCCGTCGCGATCTGGCATGCACTGAGTCAGTAGCTTACTTACCCAGTTCGAACACCACGTCCAGGTTGACCGAGACGCTGCTCTCGCCCGGCGCCACCGGCGTTTCGGTTCTCGCATTCATTGTCACAGCGCGCAGCATCGGCATTGGCAGGCGCACGCCGCCGCTGTTGCTTTCGGAGATGCTGACGATACGGCGCACGCGCAGCCCAAGCGTTTTGGCGTAGTTCTGCGCGCGGGTCTGGGCTTTCTTCAGCGCATCGCCGCGGGCCTGGTCGTAGAGCGGTTCCGGGTTGTCGATCTCGAAACTCGGACCGTTGAGCTGATTGGCACCCTGTGCGGCCAGGGCATCCAGTACTTTGCCCAGCTTGGCGATATCGTGCACCTTGAGGTTGACCGAGTTGTTCGCCTGGTAACCGATGATCTGCGGTGCCCGGTTCTCGGCGTACTTGTACTGCGGGTTGAGGCTGACGCCGCTGGTTTGCACGTCCTTGTCGGGGATGCCAGCGGCGTGGATCGCGGCCAGAACCTTGGTCATCTGTGCGGCGTTCTGGTGCATTGCGGTGCCGCTGTCGGCGGCCTGGCTGACCACACCGGCCGACAACGTGGCCATGTCCGGCGCGTGCTTGGCCTCGGCTTGCGAGGTGATGTTGAGTAAGGTGCCGTCGGCGGGCACGGCATAGCCGGGCGTAGCCGGTTGCGCATGGGCGGCGGTGATCGTGCCTGCAAGCGGCAGCGACAGAGCCAACAGCAGCGGGCGAAGGGGTAGGGGGCGCATCGGTGTTCTCCTTGAAGGATGGGCTGAGAGTGTTGCTGTGACGATGAACGCGTGATGATCTTCCATGGCGGTCAGGCGATGGCTCTGCAATCGTAGATCGTTCAGTCATGCCTGTCGGGTTATCCTTCAGACATGTTGTATCTCGCTTCCCGCTCTGCACGTAGAAACGAACTGCTGACCCGCCTCGGTGCGACATTCCGGATCCTCGACTTGGAGGTGCCGGAGGTGCGTGCGGTCGAGGAGTCGGCAGAAGCCTACGTGCGCCGGGTTGCGCTTGACAAGGCGCGTGCCGGGCTCAGGCAGACGGCGGGCGAGGTCGATGCCGTAGTGCTCGGTGCCGATACCGAAGTGGTGCTGGAGGATCGGGTGTTCGGCAAGCCTGCCGACGCCGATGACGCCGCCGCGATGCTGGCGGCGCTGTCCGGGCGCACCCACCATGCGTTGACCGTGGTGGCGCTGGTCGGCGCCGGCCGCGAGGAGTTGGTGTCGGTAACGACCGCAGTGACTTTCGCTCCGCTGTCGGCGCGCGACATCGCCGATTACGTCGCCAGTGGTGAGCCGATGGGGTGTGCCGGCGCATACGCGATCCAAGGCGGTGCCGAACGTTTTGTCAGTCGCCTGGACGGCAGTTACTCCGCCGTGATGGGCCTGCCGCTGCACCAAACCTTCCACCTGCTGCGCACCTTCGGAGTGCTCTGATGTCGCAAGAGATCCTGGTCAACGTCACGCCGCGCGAGACCCGGGTGGCCGTCATCGAGAACGGCATGCTGCAGGAGCTACACATCGAACGCGGTTGGCGGCGGGGTGTGGTGGGCAACATCTACAAGGGCCAGGTGCAGCGGGTCATGCCGGGGATGCAGGCGGCCTTCGTCGAGGTGGGGCTGGAGCGTGCGGCGTTTCTGCACGCCAACGACGTGGTACGACCGGCGCCAGTCTGCAATGGCGACACCGACGAGGCACCACCGTTGCCGGTCCCGGCGGCGGTACCGATCGTGGAGCTGCTGCGCGACGGTCAGGAGATCGTGGTGCAAGTGGTCAAGGATCCGATTGGCAGCAAGGGGGCGCGGCTGACCACGCAGATCAGCATTCCCTCGCGTTATCTGGTGTTGCTGCCGCAGTCGCGGGTGATCGGAGTATCGGCGCGGATTGAGGACGAGGCCGAACGGCTGCGGCTCAAGACGCTGGTCGCCGATCTGGCGGCCAGTCACGGCGGCTTCGGCTACATCATCCGCACCAATGCCGAGGGGCAGCCGGCCGAGGCGCTGGCCGAGGACATCGCCTATCTGTCGCGGGTCTGGAACGTGGTCGAGCGCCGTGGTCGCGACGGCAACCCGGCCAGCATCATCTACGAGGATCTCAGTCTGCCGCTACGTGCGGTACGCGATCTGATCCGCAAGGACGTGGAAAAGGTCAAGGTCGATTCGAACGAGACCTTCGAGCGTCTGCAGGCCTTCGTCGCCAAATACATGCCGGTGTTGGCCGAGCACATCGAGCTGTACACCGGCGACCGCCCGATCTTCGATCTGTACGGCGTCGAGGACGAGATCGCGCGTGCCTTGGACAAACAGGTGCCGTTGAAGTCCGGTGGTTACCTGGTCATCGACCAAACCGAGGCGATGACCACCATCGACGTCAATACCGGCTCGTTCTTGGGTCAGCGCAACCTCGAAGAGACGGTATTTCGCACCAACCTGGAGGCCGCGCAAGCAGTGGCGCGGCAATTACGTCTGCGCAATCTCGGTGGCATCATCATCATCGACTTCATCGACATGAGCGATGCCGAGCATCGCCGTCAGGTGCTGCGCACGTTGGAAAAGGCGCTGTCGCGTGATCATGCCAAGACCACGGTCTACGATTTCTCGCCGCTGGGGCTGGTGGAGATGACCCGCAAGCGCACGGTGGAAAGCCTGGAGCGGCAATTGTCCGAGCCATGTCCGCAATGCGGCGGGCGCGGCTCGATCAAGACCGCCGAGACCGTCACCTACGAAATCTTCCGCGAAATCACGCGCGCGGTGCGCCAGTTCGATGCTGCAAGGCTATTGGTGATCGCCTCGACCAAGGTGGTGGCGCGGATCACCGATGAGGAATCCTCGGCGGTGGCCGAACTGGAGGAGTTCCTCGGCAAGACGATTCGTTTCCAGGCCGACGAACAATATCTCCAAGAGCAATTCGACGTGGTGTTGCTGTGATGCAGGCCGGACCCGGGACTCGGGACCCGGGACCCGGTAAGCCAGAGCGCTGCTGGGTGTGCATCCATTGGCGTGGCCGTGGTGTAAGGGCGCTGACGGATTCCGGCTGCTGATGCACACACCGTTGCGTCGCCGCTTGCGTCTGGCATGCCGTTCCGCGTTCTACGCGATGGCGATCGGGCTGGTGTGTGTGGCTCTGGTGGTGGGCGCGTTGAGCCAGGCGTTACCGTTGGTGGAACAGCATCCGCAGCAGGTGGCCGCGTGGTTGAGCGCACGCGCCGGTCACCCCATCCGTTTTGATCGGCTGGAAACCGCTTGGACCCGGCGTGGTCCGTTGTTACGCCTGGATGGCTTGCGCATCGGGGGCGGCGACGGTGTGCGTATCGGTCAGGCAGAGATCCTGGTGTCGATGTATTCCGGCATGTTGCCCGGTCGCTCGTTCACCGAGTTGCGTCTGCGCGGTTTGACCTTGACCTTGCTGCGCGGCAGCGACGGCAACTGGTCGGTGCAGGGGTTGCCGACTTCCGGGCAGGGCGGCGATCCGCTGGATAGCGTGCAGGGCTTGGGCGAATTGCAGGTGATCGGTGGGCGCTTGGCAGTCAGTGCGCCGAGTCTGGGCGTGGCGGTGCAAGTGCCGAAGATCGACATGCGTCTGCGTGTCAACGGCGATCGCCTGCGCGTCGGTGTGCAGGGTTGGAGTGATCTGCGGCAGACGCCACTGACCGCAGTGCTGAACATCGACCGCCAGCGCGGCAGCGGTCGTCTTTATGTCGCCGTGAAGCCGACCGACCTTGCAGTTTGGTCGGGCCTGTTGCACGTTGCCGGGATCCAGGTACAAGGCGGCACTGGCGAGATCCAGGCATGGCTGCAACTGCAGCAGCATCGCGTCGCCGCTCTGACGGTACAGGCCGCCTTGCGCGACCTGCGCCTGCGTGGTGCCGCGTTGGCCGATGGGCGCACACGCCCGCAATTGGTGTTCGCCACCTTGCGGACAACGGCGCGGTGGCGCCAGATCGACGGTACCGACGGCTGGCGTTTGGATGTGCCGACATTGCAAATCGATCAAGCCGGCTTGCCGCCGCAGCGCCTGGATGGGTTCACCCTCGCCATCGGGCGGCGTTTCTCCGTGCTGGGCGATCATCTCGATGCCGCGCCGCTGATTGCCGTGGCGGCACTCAGCGACCGTCTCTCACCCGGCCTGCGGACCTGGCTGCAACTGGCGCGACCGCGCGTGCAACTGACCCAGCTCGCACTGACCGGAACTCCAGGCGGTGCGCTGTACGGACAGGGTCAACTGGCCGAGTTGGCGTTCGCACCGGCTGGGCAGTCTCCAGGCCTTAGCGGCCTGCGCGGTCGCTTCCAAGGCGACGCGCAGGGCGGCGAGCTGGTCCTCGATGCCAGCAGCCCGGTGCGTGTGGACTGGCCCAGTGGGTTCGGCGTGGTGCACCAAGTGCAATTGGCTGGTCGTATTGTCGCTTTCCGCGATCACGATGGCGTGCGCGTGGCGACTCCGGGCCTGCGCGTGCAGGGCAGCGACTACGGCGCCGATGTGCGCGGCGGGCTGTACTTTCAGAACGACGGCTCGCGACCGTGGATCGATCTGGCCGCCGACACCCAGGATGCCCCGGTGGTGGTGGCGAAGAAGTTCTGGATCCATTCGAAGATGCCCGCTGCCCTCACCGATTGGTTGGACGCCGCGCTGCAAGGCGGGCGCGTGCACGATGGACACGTGCTGATTTCTGGCGATCTCGACGATTGGCCCTTCGTCGAACACGATGGCCGTTTCGAGGCGACCGCGCGAGTGGAAGACGCCAAATTGCGCTTTCACCAGGACTGGCCGGCAGTGGAGCATGTGGACGCCAATGTCGCCTTCATCGGCAACGGCTTCCAGGTGCATGGTCGCGGCATGATGGGCGGCGTGGCGGTGGAGCAAATGTCGGCGACCCTGCCCGATTACAGGGAAGGCCAGCTCAGCGTGTTGGCCAGCACCCGCGCCGACACGGGCAAGCTGCTGGCGATGTTGCGGCAGAGTCCGCTGCGCACACATTACGGCGACACCTTGGACGCGCTCAGCGCGTCGGGGCCGGCCGATGTCACCTTCGATCTATTGCAACCGCTGCATGCCGATGTGGGCGGCTATCATCTGCGCGGTACGGTGGACCTGCTCGGCGCGCACATCGGCGACAAGCGCTGGGACGTGGCGTTCGACGACATGCACGGCAGTGCCACCTACAGCGATACCGGCTTCGCCGCGCAGAAGCTGAGCGTGGTCCACGAGGGCCGCCCAGCCGAACTTGCGCTGCGCGCCGGCGATGGTGTGCTGGACCGGCAACAGGCCTTCGAGGCTGCGCTGAGCGCATCGCTGGATGTGGACGAATTGCTCGATCGTGTGCCGGAGATGGCCTGGATCAAGGCCTATGTGCAAGGACGCTCGCGCTGGGATATCGCGGTCGGTTTGCCCAAGGCCGCCGATGGCGGTGTGCAGCCGCCGACCCGGCTACAACTGCATTCGGATCTGGTCGGCACGGATTTACTGATGCCGGCACCGATGGACAAGGATGCCTCGACACCACTGGCGACCTCGGTCAACGTGCCGTTGCCGGTCGGCAGCGGGCGTATCGAGGTGGCGTTCGGCAAGTTGATGGCGCTGGCCGCGCGTAGCGAGCGCGGCAAGACCGGGGTCAGGGTGGTGATGGGCAGCGACCACGTCACCGACGAGCCGCCCAGCAGCGGCCTGGTGGTGAGCGGGCATGCCGCGTCGCTGAACGCGATCGACTGGATCAGCCTGGTCAGCCGCCCCGATCCGAAGGCCACCGCCGTCGCGGGGGGCGAAGATCCCATGCCGCTGCGTCGGATCGACCTGCTTGCCGATCATCTGCTGCTGCTTGGCGGCGTGTTCGAGAACACGCGCCTGCATCTGCAGCCGCAGGCCGATAGCATCGACGTGCGCCTGGACGGCCCGGCGCTGTCGGGCGAGCTCAGCGTCCCCAGCAAGGAGGGCGGTGTCGTCGGTGGGCGTTTGGCGCGGGTGTATTGGCGTGCGGCGACCCCGCCTGCGCCGGAGGGCAGCGTGCCCGCAGCGCCGAGCGGGCCGCTTGCCGACAGCATGGATCCAGCGGCGATCCCGGCGCTGGCGTTGGATGTGGACGATCTCCGCTTCGGCGCGATGAATCTCGGTGCGGCCTCGCTGCGCACGCACAAGCTGGCCGATGGGATGCAGGTGGACCAATTACACCTGCGCTCGGACCAACAGCAGATCGACATCAGTGGCGATTGGCGTGGCAAGGGCGCGGCGGCGCAGACCCAACTCAGCGCCAGCGTGGAGAGCCAGGATCTGGGGGCGCTGATGCAGAGCCTGGATTTCGGCGGTCAGTTGCGCGGTGGCGAGGGGCGCCTGAATCTGCGTGCGGCCTGGCCGGGCAATCCGGAAGCGGTGCAGTTGTCTGCTATGCAGGGGCAGCTCGACGTGGCCGTGCGCAATGGCCAGTTGCTGGAGTTGAATCCCGGTGCCGGGCGCGTGCTCGGCTTGCTCAGCGTGGCGCAGTTGCCGCGCCGGCTGATGTTCGATTTTCGCGATTTCTTTTCCAAGGGGTTCGCGTTCAACCGTATCGACGGTCAGGTCCGCTTTGGCGATGGCCTCGCGCGCAGCGATGACTTGGTCATCGACGGACCCGCAGCGGAGATCAAGGTGCGTGGCCAGGCGGACCTGCGCGCGCAGCAGTTTGACCAGACCATCGACGTCAATCCCAAGTCCGGCAACTTGTTGGCCGTGGTCGGCGCGGTGGCCGGCGGCCCGCTCGGTGCGGCGGTTGGCGCTGCCGCCAATGCGGTGCTGAGCAAGCCGTTGGACATGATCGGGGCACGCACCTACCGCGTCACCGGGCCATGGAAAGACCCGAAGGTGGAGGTGATCGAGCGCGAATCCGCGCGTCCTCCCGCTCCGGCAAGCGTTCCGCCTGGGTCCTCTGCCACACCGTGACGCGCGGTACTTTTCGCCCTTGCACTCCGCACTTCTGTCCCTCATGTTGAGACTATGAACGATCACACCCTCCAGCTTGCCGAAACCCGCCTGTTGCTTCCCGCCGGCCTTGATGCCGCCAACCTGGAGCGTGCCTTCGGCACATTGCTCGGCCCCGGTGTGGATTTCGGCGATCTGTATTTCCAGCATTCGCGCCGCGAGAACTGGAGCGTGGAGGACGGTATCGTCAAGGATGGCGCGCACTCCATCGAGCAAGGGGTGGGCGTGCGCGCGATCTCCGGCGAGAAGACCGGCTTCGCCTATTCCGACGATATCCACCACGATGCGTTACTGGCCGCGGCACGGTCGGCGCGGGCTATTTCCCGCGATGGCGGTGCGCAAGCGACGCAGGCGCTGCAGCGCGGTGGCGCGCGCGCGCTGTACCCGGCGCTGGATCCGGTGGATAGCATGGACCATGCGCGTAAGCTCGAATTGTTGCGTCACCTGGACCAGTTCGTGCGCGCCGCCGATCCGCGCGTGCAGCAGGTCATGGTGAGCCTGACCGGCAGTGTGGACACCGTGTTGGTGGCGCGTAGCGACGGCGTGCTCGCTGCCGACGTGCGTCCGTTGGTGCGACTGAATGTGCAGGTGATCGTCGAGCAGCAAGGGCGCCGTGAATCCGGCTATGCCGGCGGCGGTGGTCGCTACGACTACGCGGTGCTGTTCGCCGATGGTCGCCCGGAAGCCTATGCCAAAGAAGCGCTGCGCCAGGCGTTGGTGAACCTGGAGGCGGTGCCGGCCCCGGCCGGGGTGATGCAGGTGGTGCTGGGGCCGGGATGGCCCGGCGTGCTGCTGCACGAGGCGGTCGGACACGGACTGGAGGGCGATTTCAACCGCAAAGGCACCAGCGTTTATGCCGGTCGCATCGGCCAGCGTGTGGCTTCGCCCGGGGTGAGCATCGTCGACGATGGCACCTTGGATGGCCGTCGCGGCTCGTTGAACGTGGACGACGAAGGCACCCAGACCCATTGCACCTCGTTGATCGAGGACGGCGTGTTGGTCGGCTATATGCAAGACACCTTGAATGCGCGGCTGATGGGCGTGGCCCCAACTGGCAATGGCCGCCGCGAATCGTTCGCCCATCTGCCGATGCCACGCATGACCAACACCTACATGCGCGCTGGCCAGCACGATCCGCAGGAGATGATCCGCTCGGTGAAGAAAGGCCTGTACGCGGTGAACTTCGGTGGCGGTCAGGTCGATATCACCAGCGGCAAATACGTGTTTTCGGCCACCGAGGCCTACTTGATCGAGGACGGCAAAATCACCGCGCCGGTCAAGGGCGCGACGCTGATCGGCAACGGCCCGGAGACCATGCAGAAGGTCAGCATGATCGGCAACGATTTAGCCTTGGACGAAGGCGTCGGCGTGTGCGGCAAGGATGGACAGAGCGTGCCGGTGGGCGTTGGCCAGCCGTCCTTGCTGATCGATGGCCTGACCGTGGGCGGGACGGCGTAAAGCACGTGATGCATGTTGCGCTGAACTGCGCTGTCGTAGGTGGTGCGTCGGGACCGACGGCGCTGTCGAGGCGCGCTGCGCTGGTCGCGCGTGGTGTTCAGGCGCACACGCGTGTGCGTCGCCGTCGGGCAGATCGGTGTCGTCTTGGCCGCCGCCGTGGTTCAGCGGTCTGCGTCGTCTTCGACGTCCTCGTCCGAGCCGGCGCTTTGCGCGTGCGCGGTGTCCGCTCCCACGCCAAGCACCAGTTCGCGCAGCTCCCGGAACAACTCGCGATACGCATGCGGCGGTTTGTTCTTCAGCCGTTCTTCCTTGGCGTTGCGCAGCAACTGGCGCAATCGCTGGCGGTCGGCGTCGGGGTGCTCGGCGAGCAGCGCGGACAGGGCTGCGTCACCGTCAGCGAGCAGGCGTGTGCGCCAGTCTTCGACCCGATGCAGGGCCGCTACCTCGCGGCGCGCGCCGTCGCTGTTCACGTCCATCGCTTCGCGGATCGCCTCCAGCGCCGCCTCATCCTCGCGGCGCATCTGCTTGGCCAGGAACGCCAGTTGGCGTTTATGCGCGATGTGCGAGGTGATGCGCTTGGCGTCGGCAATATGCGGCAGCAGCGATTCGGGAACCGGCAGCTTGGCCAGTTGCGCGGGGGTCAGTGCCACCAGTTTCTCGCCCAGGCTCAGCACTTCCAGCGCCTCGCGGCGCTGCTGGCTGCGGCTTTCGCCGCGGAATTCACCGGTGTCTTCGTCGCGTCCGCGCATGGTCGTGCTACTCGGTCAGTCTGCAACATCACATCTAAACGTCCGGCCATGGAGGCCAGGGCCGCTGCGAAAGGATTCGCATGACAAGGATAAAGCATTGAACGCGATCTCCCCCGACCTGCACCACGATGACAGCCAGCAGCGCCTGGAGCGTCTGTCCGACATTGCCGAGCGCTTGCTGGCGCGCGCACGCGCGCTTGGCGCGAGCCAGGCTGAAGTCAGTTGTAGCGAAGACCGTGGTATCGATGTCAACGTTCGCCTGGGCGCGGTGGAAACTGTGGAGTCCACACGCGACCGGGGCATTGGTGTCACCGTGTATTTTGGCCAGCGCAAGGGCAGTGCCAGCACGGCCGATCTGCACGACGCCAGCCTGGAGGCGACTGTCGCCCAGGCCTGCGCCATCGCCCGCTATACCGAGGACGATGCCGCCGCCGGTTTGGCCGATGCGGCACTGATGGCGCGGCAGATGCCTGATCTCGATCGTTGGCATCCGTGGGCGCTGCAGGCGGAGGAGGCGATCGAGCTGGCGCTGGCGTGCGAGGCCGCCGGACGCGATGCCGATGCGCGGATCAGCAATTCCGATGGCGCCTCGGTTGGCAGTAGCGAGAGCTTGTCGGTGTACGCCAATTCGCATGGTTTCGTCGGTTGCGAGCGCAGCACCCACCATGCGATCAGTTGCGCGTTGATTGCGGGGCAGGGCGATGGCATGCAGCGCGATGGTTGGTACAGCAGCGCGCTGGCGCGCGAGGAACTGGAGCGGCCGGCGGCGATCGGTCGCCGTGCCGCTGAGCGGACGGTAGCGCGCCTGCAGCCGCGTTCGCTACCCACCGGCGAGGTGCCGGTGCTGTTCGCGCCGGAGATGGCGCGCTCGCTGATTGGCTATCTGCTGGGGGCGGTGTCTGGTGGTGCGTTATACCGTCGCGCCAGCTTTCTGCTCGACAGTGCGGGGACGCGTTTGTTTCCGGAGTGGTTCGCGATCGACGAATTGCCGCACCTGCGTCGCGGCCTGCGCTCGGCGTCCTTCGATGGCGACGGTGTGGCCACCCGCGAGGCGCCGCTGGTGAGCGGCGGAGTGTTGCAGCGCTACGTGCTGGGCAGCTATTCGGCGCGCAGGCTCGGCCTGCAGACCACTGCCAACGCCGGTGGCGTCCATAACCTCAAGGTCGCAGCCAATGCGGCGGATCTGGCCACGATCATCGCGGGCATTCCGCGCGGCCTGTTGGTCACCGATTTGATGGGCAATGGCGTCAACCTGGTGACGGGCGACTATTCGCGCGGTGCGGGCGGTTTCTGGATCGAGAATGGCGCCATCGCCTATCCGGTGGATGAAGTCACCATTGCCGGCAATCTGCGGCAGATGTTCGAGCGCATCGAGGCGGTGGGAGCCGATATCGACGTGCGTTCGCACCTCCATATCGGTGCGACCTTGATCGGTGCGATGACGGTGGCCGGCGCGGCATCCTGATCGCGATGTATTCTCGGCATTCCAGACATGCCTCGACGGGCTTGCCGCCGCCGAGAGTGGCGTTTTGGTGTTTTGGTGTTTTGTCCGCTTCACAACCGACGGAAATGAAGACCGATGAACGAATTCGACAACATCACCGCTCCGCCACCGCCGCCACCGAGTTCGTCAGGCTCGCAGGAGGATCGCCCCATCGCCTTGATGATCCATCTGTCTGGCATCTTCTTCAGCTTCGTCGTCCCGCTGATCGTCTGGTTGATTTATAAGGACAACCCGAGCAAGGTGTTTCTCAACGACCAAGCCAAGGAAGCGTTGAATTTTCAGATCACCATCGCCATCGGTTACCTGATCTGCAGCGTGCTCATCATCATTTTGATCGGCATTGTGGGCATGAAGATCCTGTGGGCGCTGAATCTGGTGTTTTGCATCCTCGCCGCCATCAAGGCCTACGAGGGCGTCGCTTATCGTTATCCCTTCGCGCTGCGGTTGATCAAGTAACGCGCAATGTCTGCGCTCGCGAAAAGGCCCGGCGTTCGACGGGCCTTTTTGTTGCCTTCAGCAAAGATGGATGAGGTCGGCTGGCTTGTGTATCGACGTGCCTGGAGCAGCGGTGCATCCTGCATGGCCGTATCGATGCTTGCGTTTTGTCGTGCGCGTGCAGGCTGCCGAGCACGGGACGGCGCAGCTGAGTCAGTGCGCGCGATCCACCGCCAACTTCGCCAGTGTCGCCAGTGGGTCGGCGTGCGCGCCATAACCGTGTAGACCATCGCGCATGGTGTGCGCCAGTTCGGCGAGCTTGGCCTTGGCCCCGTCCATGCCCAGCAGCGCCGGGTAGGTCGATTTGGCCTGGGTCGCGTCTTTCCCGGCGGTCTTGCCGAGTTGTTCGGAGCTGGCTTCCACGTCGAGGATATCGTCGCGGATCTGGAACGCCAGGCCCAGGGCGCTGGCGAAGGCATCCAGGTGGTCCAATGCGGCGCGGTCGGCGCCGCCGCCCAATGCGCCCAGACGCACGCTAGCGCGGATCAGGGCACCGGTCTTCAAGGCGTGCATGCGCTGCAGATCCGCCAGTGGTTGCACACTGCCGGTGGCGTCGATGTCCAGGGCCTGGCCGCCGCACATGCCGGCCGCACCGGCGGCCTCGGCCAGGGTCTGCAACCACTGCACGCGCAGCGCCGCATCGGCGCCATCGGCCTTGGCCAGCAGTTCGAACGCCAGGCTTTGTAGCGCATCTCCGGCGAGGATCGCGGTGGCCTCGTCGAAGGCGATATGCACGGTGGGCTGGCCACGTCGCAGTGCATCGTCGTCCATGGCGGGTAGATCGTCGTGGACCAGCGAGTAGGCATGGATCAGTTCCACCGCCAACGCCGGCGCATCCAGGTGCGCCGCGTCGCTGCCGAACAGGGCACCGCTGGCGTAGACCAGCAGCGGACGCATGCGCTTGCCGCCGCCGAGCGTGGCGTGGCGCATCGCTGCGTGCAGGCGTTGTGGTGCCTGTGCGGTTGCAGGCAGGTGTGCATCCAGGCCAGCTTCAACCCGTTGCCGCCAGCGTGCGAAGAGGGCGTCAGCCGCCATGGAGTGGGGTGGGATCGAACGGTTCGGCGCGGTCGGGTTGCTCTGGGTCGCTGAGCAGGCGCACACGTAGCTCGGCCTGTTCCAGGGCCTGCTGGCATTGTCGGTACAGGCCGACGCCGCGTTCGTAGGCGCTGAGCGATTGTTCCAGACTCAGGTCGCCTGCTTCCATCTTCTCGACCAGCACTTCCAGTTCTTCGAGCGATTGCTCGAAGCGGGCGATCGGGGAGGCATCGTCGTGTTGTGGCTTCTTGGGCATCGCGAAAGTGTGCGCGGCGCCGGGGACACGGTCAATGTGCGGCGGCCGCGTGGTCGTCCAGCACCAGGCGTGCGTCACGCGCCTGCAGCCAGGCGTGTAGTGGCGCGGCGAGCAATGCCGGGCCTGCCGCCAGCAGTTGTTCTGCGTCGAACAGCAGGGGTAAGCGCGTGCGCTGCCACGGCGGCACCGCCTGAGCTTGCAGCAGATGTTTGAGTGCCTGCGAATGGTGGCGCCCGGGCAACTGCAGGCGCTCGCCGCCGCGGCGTTGTCGTACCAATAGTGGTGTGGCGAAGCCGAGTGGCGCGGTGGCCTGTAAGCGTAACTGGCGGCCATCGGGCAGGCATAGCGGCGCGCGTCCGTCCCAGTGGGTTTGCCAGTCGGCAGGCCATGCGGGTGGATCCCATTCGGCATACAGCGCTTCGCGCCAACTGCGCACGCGGGCGCCATGCCAGGCGAATTCGGCGGCGGCGTCGGCACGGGGATGCAGCAGCGTGCGTTCGATTGCCGTCAGGCCCGTCGCTGGCAGTGGCGGCAGGCCTGCGTCACTGATCCAGCGCCGCAGCACGCGTGCGCGGCGTGCGCTGGGGAGCGCGCGTAGTGGTGGTAGTGGCAGCGCGGTGCCTGGCGTGTACCGCCATGCGTCCAACGTTGCCTGATCGTCCGCATCCAGCAGGGTCACGGTTTCAGCGCACAGCTGTGCGCTGCGGGCGAGTGCGGCGTCGGCATGCGGCCAACGCTGGCGTAGCAATGGCAGCACCCGCAGGCGCAAGAAATTGCGGTCGAAGCCGGGATCGGCATTGCTGGGATCGTCGATCCAGTGCAGCGCGTGCTGTTGCGCGTAGGCGTGCAGCGCGCTACGCGGCAGTGTCAGCAACGGTCGCCACAGTTTGCCGTTGGCGAAATCGGACAGCGGCTGCATCGCGGTCAGGCCGTCCGGGCCGGAGGCACGCAGTGCGCGCAGTAGGAAGGTTTCGGCCTGGTCGTCGCGATGCTGCGCCAGTGCCAGCCATTCGCCATGCGCCATCACCTGAGCAAACGCCGCGCGTCGTACCTGCCGTGCCGCCGCTTCCAGGCCATCGCCGCGATTGCGTGGCACGTCTACGCGGAGTACCTGCAGTGGTACTTCCAGAGCCGCGCTGATCTGTTGGCAGTGCATCGCCCAGGCGTCGGCATCGGGGTGCAGGCCATGATGCACGTGCACGGCGCGTAGGCCGCGCTGGCGATAGTGTGGTTGTTGCGCCAAGGCGTGCAGTAGGACCGTCGAATCCAGGCCGCCACTGAAACCGAGCAGCACCGACGCTGGCGCTGGATTGGGTAAGGCGTCGGCGAGGGCGGATAGCGGTGGGGTGGGTATACGCGAACTCATCGCGCCACTGTAGACGCAAGCGAGCGTGCGGCGAAGTGCGTTGTGCGGATGGAGGCACGGCTAAAATGGTGCTGGGGCGCACGCTTCCAGTCGTGCTGATGCCGTCAGGGCGAGTTGTGTTCAAGCCATGCCATCGTCGGCAGCGCCGAGGTGCGCTATGGTGAGAAATCGTAGAACTCTCTGGATAGCGTCAATGAGATTGGTGACGGCCTGGTTACGCATCCCATTCTGGCAGCGTGTGTTGGCCGGTTTCGTGCTGGGCGCGTTGGCCGGCTGGGCACTGGGCCCGGCTGCGGAGACATGGTTCAAGCCGCTGGGTGATCTTTACGTCACCTTGATCAAGATGATTGCGGTGCCATTGGTGTTTTTTGCGGTCATCAACGCAATCGCGTCGCTGCATGGGCAGCAGTCGGTTGCCAAGCTGGGTGGGCGCACCTTCCTGTGGTTTATCGTTACTGCGGCCTTGGCGGTGGGCGTTGGCCTGACCGTGGGCACGTTGCTGCAGCCTGGCGCCGGTCACCTCGGCTTACGGGTGGACAGCGCCTGGGCGCCGCACGATGTGCCCAGCCCGATGCAGGTGCTGCTGGATGTGGTGCCATCCAATCCGTTCTATGCGCTGACTGGCATCGGTGCTCACATCAATGCCGCTGGGGAAAGCGTGCTGGTGGCCGGACGTGGCTCGATCCTGCCGGTCATCTTTTTCGCCGCATTGCTTGGTTTTGCGATGGTCAAACTCGGTGCCCGCGTGGCCGAGGCGCGCAAGCTCTGTACGCAAATGAGCGAGATCATGATCCAGGTCACGCGTCTTGTGCTGGAGATGACCCCGCTGGGCACCTTCGGCCTGATCGCTGGGCTGGTCGGAGGCTATGGTTTCCAGAAACTGCTGCCGTTTGGTCATTTCGTGTTGGCGCTGTATCTGGCCTGCGCACTCCACATCGTGGTGGTGTATAGCTGTCTGCTGTTGGCGCACGGGCTCAATCCGTGGAAGTTCTTTCGCGGTGCTGCGCCCGGGATGCAAGTCGCCTTCGTCAGTTCCTCCAGCTTTGCCGCCATGCCGGTGGCGTTGCGTTCGATCACCCACAATCTGGGCGTCAACAAGGACTATGCCGCGTTCGCGGTGCCGCTGGGCGCAAGCATCAAGATGGATGGCTGCGGCGCGATTTTCCCAGCGCTGTGCGCGGTGTTCATCGCGCAGTACACGGGGGTGCCGTTGACGGCCAATCAGTATTTCGTGGTGCTGATTGCCTCGGTGCTGGGCAGCTTCGGTACTGCCGGCGTGCCTGGTACCGCCGTGGTGATGGCCACCGTTGTGCTGAGTGCAGCCAATCTGCCGCTGGAGGTGATCGGTTATTTGTACGCGATCGACCGCGTGCTGGACATGATGCGGACCATGACCAACGTGACCGGGCAGATGCTGGTGCCGGTGCTGGTCGCCAAGGAAACTGGCCTGCTCGATCGTCAGGTGTACGAAGCCGCTTCCAGCAACGTCGGTTTGGAGTCGTCGCCTGGCGGCACATCGCAGTGAATGTCAGGTGCTGCGCTGACGGCAGCGGTATTTTCCGTGGCGGTGCATTCGCGCACGCGCGAACAGTCGGGTCGGCGTAATCGCGCATCGCGCTGGACAACTTGCTATTTGCTGTTGTCGATCGCCGCTGTGGCGCACTCTCGCATTGCAGCATCAGCCCATGGCAGACTGCGGACTCCTTTTCATTCATGGAGGTCCGATGAGCGGCACGCAACGCGACCTGACGTTTCGTTTTCTGGCCGAGCCGATCGACGTCAACTACGGCGGTAAGGTCCATGGCGGGGTGGTGATGAAGTGGATCGATCAGGTCGGCTACGCCGCTGCGGTTGGCTGGAGCGGGCACTACAGCGTGACTGTGGCGGTAGGCGGTATCCGCTTCGTCTCACCGATCCGGATCAGCGACATGGTCATGGTGAGCGCCAAGCTGGTTTATACCGGTACCACCAGCATGCATTTCGCGATTGAAGTGCGCGCTCGCGATCCGATGGGCGGCGAAGCGCGGTTGTGTACCCATTGCATCATCGTGTTCGTGGCTCTGGACGGCGTGGAAGGAAAACCGATCCCAGTGCCGTCCTGGCACCCAGACACGCCGGAAGATCATCGTCTGGCCGAGTACGCCCAGAAGGTGATGGAGTTGAGCAAAGGCATCGAGGACACCATCGCTCATTACCAGAGCTGAGGTTCTGGCAGTGTCGCTGCTGCATCCATTGCAGCGGGACAATTCCAAGGGTTTCTCCGTGTGGCGTTAGACCGGAGCGTGAAGAGTGGCTGGTAAAACGTCGCCACTCGCTGTCGGCAGGGTGGGGACAGCGCGCAGCAACCGCCGTGATGGGGTACGTGAGGATTCCGAGCACTGCCCGCGCCCGTCCGGCGGTGACGCAGTCGTTTTGTTAGTGACTCAACGTCGGCCTGCGCGCGTGGCCGGTTCCTGATGTTGCTGGCGCTGCGATAACGAAAAAAGCCGCTGTATCCAGCGGCTTTTCGTCTACCAGAATGTGCTGGGGCTTACATCGCCACGCGTCGTGCCTGCATGAACTTGGCGCTCCAGTACCCCGAGCTGAGGGTATCCACGCGCACATCTTTGCCACGGCTCGGGGCATGCAGGAAGCGGCCTTCGCCGACGTACAGGCCGACATGGTCAACCCGGCCCTTGCGACCGAAAAACACCAAATCGCCCGGTGCCAGTGCGTCGCGGTCCTTGATCAATTCGGCATTGGCCTCGTGCGCCATCTCGCGCGACACGCGGGGCAGTTCGATGCCCAGCGCGGTACGGAATACGTAACCGATCAGGCCACTGCAATCGAAGCCTTCGGTATCCTCGCCGCCCCAGCGGTAAGGCGTACCCAGCAGCGCCATGGCGCGCTTGAGTACCGATTGCACCTTGTCGCCGCCCGGAACGACGCCTTCATGCAGGGTCGGTTGGGAGATATCGTAGTTGGCCAACAGACGGCTGATGTCACCGGCGAACATCGCCGAGCGATCCATGAGCGGGATAGTGTCGTTGCCGGCCAAGTGCGGCAGCAGGGCGGCCAGAGTGGCGGTGGCGGCGATGTCGGCCTTGCTGCGTGCTGGAGCTGCTGCCTGCGGTGTCACTGTCGGTGTCGGCTTGGCGGCGATGGTCGCAGTCGTTGTCTGGTGTACGTTACCAGTAGCAGTGACTGCAATGGAGACAGTTGCGGCTGGTATCGGATTGGGAGCGAAGGGCGCGATCACTTCCCGGACGACGGTATCGGTGGATGGGGACTGCGCCAAGGCTGGGAGAGCCGTGAGACAGAGCGAGGCGGTGCAGAAAAGGCGGAGCGCGGTCCGATGGGGAACAGCAATCTTGCCTGTGCAGGTCTGGGCTTCAATCGTCACGCTTGGATCACAGAATCATAAAGATGGACGATCATCCTCTGGATGAGGCAAGGAGAGGTTTAAATAAAGTTAAATTTTTGTAATTGTGAATGGAATTTAAGTAATAAACGTCACATTTTAGTGCAAAACCCGTTTAGCACCAGTGTAATGATCGCGCCAGTAGGGTCCGTCGAGTGAGTCCAAACGCACTGTTCCACCAGTGTTGGGAGCATGCACGAAGCGGCCCTCTCCGACGTAGATGCCGACGTGGCTGACGCTGCCTGCGCTGCCGAAGAACACCAGATCGCCGGTGCTCAGGCGTTGCGGGTCGATCTTCGGCCCCTGGACGGCGGCCAGTTCGCGCGAGGTCCGCGGCAACCGCAGGTCGAGCATGTCGCGGTAAACGTAGGCAACCAGCCCACTACAGTCGAAGCCGGATTCTGGGGTGTTCCCACCATAGCTGTATGGCGTGCCGACCAGGCCCAGGGCGCGGATCAGCACCGCGTTGGCGGCGTCTGGGTTGGCCGGGACGACCTGCGGCCAGTCGCGCACCGCCACCCGCGCCGGCCGTGTCTGACGAGCAGCGTGGTGGCCGCAGGCGGCCAGCGCCCCCGCGCACAGCAGTACAGCGCATCTGAGAAGCGCGCGGCGTGCATGCGTGGAAACTGGCGTGTTGTGCATGGAGCCGGGATAATGCGCCACCTTTAGAAGGTCACCATCATGGCGGCCCTCCCGGCGGCCGACAAGTCGCCCATTCCATCTGCCCCGGCAGACCTAGCGCAGAGTGCACATGAAGATCGAAAAAGACCGCATCGTCCGTTTCCACTACACCGTTTCGGAAGTCGGTCAGGCGCCGATCGAAAGTTCCAGGGACCGCGATCCCCTGGCGATCCTGGTTGGGCACGGCAACATCATCCCGGGTTTGGAGAGCGCGATGCTGGACAAGACGGCCGGCGACAGCTTCGCCGTGGACGTGGCGGCCAAGGACGCTTACGGCGAGCGTCGCGAGGGCCTGACCCAGCGCGTACCGAAGAAGCATTTCGGCGCGACCAAGTTGCAGCCGGGTAGCCAGGTGATCCTGCAGACCAACTTCGGCCCGCGCGCGGTGACCGTCCAGAAGGTGGGCATGAGCGTTGTCGACGTCGACCTCAACCATCCGATGGCGGGCAAGGATTTGCATTTCGACGTGGAAATCCTCGAAGTGCGCGAGGCCAGCGCGCAAGAGCTCGAACATGGTCACGTGCACGATGAGGCCGATGGCGACCACCAGCATTGATTCCTGATCGTCGCGGCACCGGCTGATCCGGTGCCGTTGGCCGTCGCCGCAGTGCGCTGCGTGCACGGCGCTGTCAGTGTCGTCGCGGGCCTGTCGCGACGATGGATAATGACCGTTCTCCCGTCCGGTGCTCGCCTTGGTCGCCCCCACCGCTTCCGTGTTGCAGCCCATCGCGCCCGCCGAGCGTATCGTCGCCCTGGACGTGCTGCGTGGCTTTGCCTTGCTGGGCATCTTGCTGATGAACATCGAGGGTTTCGTTGGTCCGCTGGATGCCGCAATGAGCGGGCTGGACCCGGCACTGCGCGGTGTGGATCGTATTGTCGATGCGCTGGTGTACGTGTTGGTGCAAGGCAAGTTCTACACCTTGTTCTCGTTGTTGTTCGGCATGGGGTTTGCGGTCATGGCGCAGCGCGCCGAAACCGCGCGAGGTTCCTTCACGGGCTTTTTTTTGCGTCGTAGCGCGGCATTGCTGCTGATCGGTTTGCTGCATGCGCTCTTGCTATGGTCTGGCGACATCTTGGTCAGCTATGCCTTGCTGGCCGTGATGCTGCTGGCGTTCCGCGAGGCGCCCACGTCCTGGTTGCCGTGGATGGCGCTGGTGGTCTATCTGTTTACCCCGTTGTTGTGGTTGCTGATCGGTGCCATGGCATCGGTGGCGCAGGCCGACCCGCATGGCGCTGTCCGGTGGCGGCACGACATGGCCGAACACGTGCAGCGCAGCGCGATAGCCTTGGCGCAGCAGCGCGAGGCGTTCGGTCATGGCAGCTATATTCAGGCCACCGTGCAGCGCGGACGTGATTTACTCGATGCCCTTGGCGCGCTGCTGCTCAATGCTTCCAGTATCTTCGGCATGTTCCTGCTCGGCGCTTGGTGCGTGCGCAGCGGTTTGGCCGCGCAGCCGCAGCGGTTTGCGCGATTGCTGGCGGTACTGCGTTGTGGCGTGTTGCCGCTGGGGTTGGCGTTGATGCTGTGGAGTTTCTGGCTGGAGCCGTGGATGGATCCGGCGCGGTTGGACCTGCGCTTGAGTGGCGCGTTCGCCATGGCCAACGTCGCCAGTGGGCTCATGGCGTTAGGGTATGCGGCGTGGTTGTTGCGCGCGGTGCCAGCGTTGCAGTGGCTGGCGCCGGCCGGGCGAATGGCGTTGAGCAACTATCTGTTGCAGTCGCTGGTATGCACCACGCTTTTCTATGGCTATGGGCTGGGTTATTTCGAGCGTCTGCCGCGTGCCTGGCAGATCCCGTTTGCGTGCGCGCTGTTCGCACTGCAGATGGTGTTGTCGCACGTGTGGCTGCGTTGGTTTCGCTTCGGTCCGGTGGAGTGGCTGTGGCGCTCGGCCACGTATCTGCGCTGGCAGCCCTTGCGCCGCCTCGACACGGCCTAGCACGGTGCCGCCTGTGCGTAGTCCCTCGGCGCGTGCACCCTGGAATGGCGACATGTATCCACGCCGCTCGCGCCGCTGCATTGCCTGTCAAACGCCGCTGCTGGAACGGCGGGCATGAGCCCGCGCCGCTCGCCGTTGGCTGTGGTGGAGCCGGTCGTGGCCGATCCCCATGCGCGGATATTGGCGGTGATCCGCGCGATTCCTCCCGGCCAGGTGCGTAGCTATGGCGAGGTGGCGATGCTGGCTGGGCTGCCGGGACGGGCGCGGCTGGTCGCGCGCTTGCTCGGCGGGCATGTCGAGGCGACATTGCCCTGGCACCGGGTGCTGCGCAGCGACGGCAGTATCGCCTTCCCGCAGGGATCGGGTGGGTATCGCGCGCAATGCCAGCGCCTACGTGCCGAAGGCCTGGCGGTGCAGGGTGGGCGAGTGAAGAGGGGCCCGCTGCCAGTGCGGGATCTCGACGCGGCGTTATGGGGGCCGCAATAGCAAGCGGCTATGATGGGGAAACTTGCTACGGACATGATCCATGTTTCCCAGACTTCCGCCCGTCACCCAAGCGCTTCTGATCAGCAATGTCGTGGTGTTCCTGCTGCAGATATCGCTGGGCACTGCGACCTTCGCTCCCCTCATGCTATGGCCGATCGGCTTGTCCGATCTCTTCTCGTCGGGGCAGAGCTTCCAGATCTGGCAGTTGCTGACCTATGCCTTCCTGCATGGTGGTTTCTCGCACCTGCTGTTCAATATGTTGGCTTTGTACATGTTCGGTGGTCCGCTGGAGCAGACTTGGGGCAATAAACGTTTCTTGACCTATTACCTGGTCTGCGTCATTGGTGCCGGTCTTTGCCAGTTGCTGGTTGGCTGGTGGATGCTGAGCAATGGCAGTGCGCCGTATCCCACGCTGGGCGCTTCCGGTGGCATCTTCGGCCTGTTGTTGGCTTTCGGCATGCTGTTTCCCAATCAGCAGGTCATGTTGCTGTTTCCGCCGATCCCGATGAAGGCACGCACGTTCGTGATCGTGTTCGGTGCGCTCGAACTGGTCATGGGCTTCGCCGGTTGGGAGCCAGGCGTGGCGCATTTCGCGCACCTGGGCGGCATGCTGTTCGGTTGGTTGATGATCCGCTACTGGCGCGGGCAGCCGCCGTTTGGCAAGGGCAAACCGCCGCGTCCGCGAATCGTGCGCTGAGCAGGGCTGTCGGCGATCCACATCGGTAGGCTGCAAGCCTGCGTCAGCATCGGCGGCGCAGATGCAATTGCCGCGATGCGTTTGGGTCTGCGATGCCAATGCGCCCTTGGCCGCCGGTATGGGCAGCCAAGGGCGCAGGTGCCGGCTCAGAAGCGGTAGCCGATCTTTCCGTACCAGTAGCGGCCATTGAAGCCGAACGGCGATAGCGCGGAGTATTGCAAGCCGTTGGGGCGATCGTCGTAGATGTTGTTCAATGCCGTGCGCGTGGGGTATTGGTTGGTCAGGTTGTCCACGCCAACGGTGAAGGTGATGTCGCGCCAGGTATAGCTGGTGGACGCGTTCAACAGCCAGCGTGCGGCGAAGGTTTGATCCTGGCTGCCGTCGCTGTTATCGCCGCGGCGGGTGATCGCGCCGTAGCGGGTGGCGTCGCCGTGCAAGCTCCAGTTTGCAAGGTTCCATTCGGCGCTCAGGACATACTTGGTATGCGGCGTGGCGTCGGTGAGCAGGCCCTGGCTGGCGCGCCTGAAGTTGGGATTGGAGACTTCCAGGATCTCGGTCTTGTTGTAGTTGGCGCTGAAGCTCAGGTTGAGTTTGCCGGCTTGGTCGAGATCGAGCAGATAGTTGTTCACCCAATCGATGCCGCGGGTGCGGGTGGTGGCGCCGTTCACGAAGAACTGCGCCGCGGCGACCTGGCCGATCGGGACAGTCAGTGCCAACTGGTCCGTGTACAGGATTTGATCCCAGATGCGGACCTGGTACAGATCCAGCGTGGAGCTGAAATCCGTGCCGGATTGCCAGACCGCGCCCAGGCTGTAGTTGCTGGATTTTTCCGGTACAAGCGGTTTGGCGCCCAGTGCGATGGCCACGGGGTCGGAGGTACGGTAGGTGCCGATCTGATTCAACTTTCCATTTTGCAGCAGGGTCACCACCGAGGTGTAGTTCTGCTGTGCCAGCGACGGTGCGCGGAAGCCGTTGGAAGCGGTGCCGCGCAGGGCAAACGCGTCGTTGATCTGATAGCGTGCCGACAGCTTGCCGGAGCGTGTCGCGCCCGCGTCGCTGTAGTCCTCGTAGCGCGCGGCCAGGCCACCGGAAAGTTTCTCGGTCAGGTTGGTTTCCAGGTCGGCATACACGGCTTTGCTGTGCCGCTGGAAGTCGCCGGCCAATTCAGGTGCTAGCCCTGGGAACACCTGCGAGCCACCCGGATAGGGGCTGCCGGTATTCGGGTTGATGGTGTTCTGGTCGAAGAAATACGAATCCGGCGAACCGGCCACGACCATGTATTTGTCTTGCCGATATTCCGCACCGAAGGCGAGATTGACCGGATACGCCAGCCCCCAGTCGAAGGATTTGCTGGCGTCCGCGTTGAGTACGCCCTGTTTGGTGCGGAAGCCGCCGGCGTTGAAGCGCGTTGGCGAGGCGCCGGTGCTCCAGTACAGGTTGGTGTTGATGGTGTTGCGCAGGTCGAACGTCACGTCGTTCTCGCCGTAGTCGGCGGAGACGTCCCAGTTCCAGCCGCTGTCGGTGCTGCCCTTGATGCCCAGGACCGCGGCACGGTCGTTGGCCGGGTTGTAGATCTGCGGCAGGAAGCCGTTGGGGTAGACCGCCTGCACATTGCGGTTGGTGTTGTTCCAGGCACGGTAGTAGCCGTTGGACAGCACATCGCGGCGGCTAAAATTGGCATAGCCGTACAGGTTGATGTTGGACGTCAGTGCGTAGCCGAAGTTGAGCAGGCCTTGATAGGTTTTGACCGCCGGATCGCCGTAGCGTTCGTAAGGAATGCCGCTGGGATTGTTCGCGCCCGCCAGGGTGGTGGACTTGTCGGTGTTCTCGGCGCGATTGGTGTTCATCGCGTTCTGGTAGTTCCAGGACACACGTGCCCAGCCGGGGGCCTCGCCGCCTTGCGTGCCGCCGAAGGCCAGCCCATAAGAGCCATCCGCGCCGTTTTGCGCGCCGTCGCCCTTGTCCATGATGCCGCCGTTGACCGAGACGCTGTTGCTGCCGGGTTTGGCCCCGTGCTTGAGCACGATGTTGATGACGCCGGCGATGGCATCGGAGCCGTATTGCGCCGAGGCGCCGTCGCGCAGCACTTCGATCCGCGCGATCGCCGACATCGGGATCGAATTCAGGTCCGCCGGCGCCGAGCCGCGACCGACCGAAGGGTTGTAATTGACTAACGAACTTGTGTGGTAACGTTTGCCGTCGAGCAACACCAGCACCGCATCTGGCGACAGGCCGCGCAAGGTTGCCGGACGCAGTGCGTCGTTGCCGTCGTTGATCGCCGGGCGCGGGAAATTCAGCGATGGCAACAATTTGCCCAGGGCGCTGCCCAGGTCGCTGGCGCCGGATTCCTGGAGTGCCTCGGGACTGATGATGTCGATGGGCGACTGCGATTCGGCCACTGTTCGGTCAGTGATGCGGGTGCCGGTGACGATGACGTTGTCCAGGGTCTTAGGGGCCTGGTCTTCTTGAGCGAAGCTATTGCCTGAGGCGAGAACGAGCAGGATGGCGCTGAACAGGGGAGCGGGGCGATGCAACATCGGTCGTAGACTCCAATTGGCCGGGGGATGGCGGGGCTGAGGGATTCCCGTGAAGAGAGGGGCATGTTGCGCTGCAGTGGCAGCCTCCTGATTGAAATCTTTTTTTAACGTGAGTGTGTATACAAATTGCGCCGCTCGGTCGGATGGGCGCGCTGCCCCCCTCGTTTGGGCTGTCGCTCGACCGCGCTGGTGGGCCATCGCGAGCGAAGCGGATACACTGCCGCCTCGCTAGCCGAGTGCCCTGCCTTGATTTCGTTACGTAATTTCGCCTTGCGCCGCGGCGAGCGGCTGCTGTTGTCCAATGTCGATTTGACTCTCCATGCCGGTTATCGCGTGGGAGTGGTGGGCCGTAATGGTGCCGGCAAGTCCAGTTTGTTTGCCGCGGTGAAGGGCGAGCTGGAGGCCGATAAGGGTGATGTCGACCTGCCTGGCAAAGTGCGCATCGCCAGCGTCGCGCAAGAGACCCCGTCGTTGCCGGACCCCGCGTTGAGCTTCGTGCTCGGTGGCGATACCGTCGTCGCGGCGGTCCTGGCCGAAGAAGCGGCGGCGAGTGCGCGCGAAGATTGGGAAGCGGTGGCGGCCGCGCACACGAAAATGGCCGAATTAGGTGCTTACGATGCCGAAGCGCGGGCCGGTAAATTGCTGCATGGTCTGGGTTTCCCGGCGCAAACCCATCACCGCGCGGTGTCCTCGTTCTCCGGCGGTTGGCGGGTGCGCTTGAACCTGGCCCGCGCGCTGATGATGCCCAGCGACCTGTTGCTGCTCGACGAGCCGACCAATCACTTGGACCTGGACGCGGTGTATTGGTTGGAGCAGTGGTTGTTGAAGTATCCGGGGACGCTGCTGTTGATCTCGCACGACCGCGAGTTCCTCGACAACGTGGCCACCCACACCATGCACCTGCATGGCGGTGGTGCCAAGTTGTACACGGGCGGTTACACCGATTTCGAGCGCCAACGCGCCGAACAACTGCGCCAGCAGCAGATCGCCCACGAGAAGGAACAGACCGAGCGCGCCCATCTGCAAAGCTTCATCGACCGCTTCAAGGCCAAGGCATCCAAGGCCGCGCAGGCGCAGAGCCGGATGAAGCGTTTGGAGAAATTGGCCGGCACCGAGGCGGTGCGGGCCGAGCGCGAATTCCGCATCGAGCTGTCGCCGCCGGCCAAGTTGCCGTTTTCGTTGATCCGCCTGAATCATGTGCAGGCCGGTTATGGCCGTGATGCGGTGATTCTGCACAACGTGGGTTTTGGTCTGGAGGCTGGCCAGCGCATCGGCCTGCTCGGCCCCAACGGCGCCGGCAAGACCACGTTGGTGAAGACACTGGTTGGCGAACTGCAGCCGATTGCCGGCGAGCGTATGGCGCATCCGGATCTGCGCATCGGTTATTTCGCTCAGCACACGGTGGAGTCGCTGCACGAAGGCCAGTCGCCGATGGAACACTTTCGCGAGATCGACAAGGACGCGAGCAATCAGGCGTTTCGCGATTTTCTCGGCAAGTGGAATTTCCCTGGCGACCGCGCGTTCGAGCCGGTCGATGGTTTTTCCGGTGGTGAACGCGCGCGTCTGGCGCTTGCGTTGATCGCCTGGCAGCAGCCCAACGTGCTGTTGCTCGACGAACCGACCAATCACCTGGATTTGGAAATGCGCGAAGCGTTGGCCGAGGCGCTGAGCGACTTCGAGGGGGCGATCGTGATGGTCTCGCATGACCGTCACTTGATCGGCCTGGTCTGCGACAATTTCTGGCGCGTGGCCGATGGAGTGGTCGAGCCGTTCGACGGCGATCTTGACGAATACGCCGCCTGGCTGCGGACACGCCCTGCCGCGCAAGGCACCAAGCAGAAGCTGGCCGAGGCCGCGCCGACCCCGCCGCCAGTGGTCAAACCGTTGCCGACGAAGAAGCCACAAAATCCGCACAAGCTCGCGGCCGCCGAGAAGCGCGTGGGCGAGCTGGAGACGATGCTGGCCGAACTCGATCGCCAACTCGCCGATCCCCGCCACTACGCCGATCCGGAGAAAATGGCCGTGCTCGGTCGCGACCGCGAAGCCACTGCGCAACAACTGGCGCAGGCCGAGCAGGCATGGATGGAGTTGATCGACGGCGGTTAAATCGCTTCGCGCAGGCATCGTCATGGGCGGTGCTCGCACGCATCCGGCGCGATCCGGCTGCGCAGATCTCATGACGGCAGGCGGTCGCCATGAGCGGCGGCAGCATCGGCCAGCGGGCTGGTATCTGCGTGCGGTGAAGCGATCCCGGACTCAGTCTGTGGTCTTGGCTTGCTCGCGTTGCAACCACTCGCGCAAACGCCGGGCGGCGTCGCTCTCGGCGCGCGAACGCAAGCGGGTCAACCAGTAGCGGCCCAGGTCGATGGGGAGCGGGAACGGACACAGCAGGCGTCCGGCGTCCAGATCCGGCGTGAACAGTCGCAGCGGCAGCAGGGCCACGCCGTGACCCGCCACGGCCATGCTCGCCAGGGTCAGCGAGGCGTCGCAGATCGGCCCGTTAGCCTGCACCTCGGCTGCGCCGGCAGCGTGTAGCCAGCGCGGCCACTCGTCCTGTCGATAGGAGCGCAGCAGCGTCGTCTTGGCCAGGTCCGTCGGTGTGCGCAGGGTGTGTGCCAGGACCGGTGCGCAGACTGGCGCAAATGGCGCTTCCAGGATCGGCGTGGCGCATTGGCCCTGCCAATCGCCGTCGCCGAAACGGATCGCCAGATCCAGGCCCTCACCGGCCAGATCGACCCGGTTGTTGTGGGTGTACACGCGCAGTTCGATGTCCGGATGCGCGATGTGGAAGGCATCCAGGCGCGGCAGCAGCCAGCCCACCGCGAAGGTGCCGACGACGCCCACGCGCAATGTCTCGCGGTAGTGGCCGCCGGCAAAGCGTTGCAGGGTGGCGGCAATGCGGTCGAACGCCTCGGTCAGCACAGGGTGCAGGCGCTGCCCTTCGTCGGTCAGTGCCACGCCGCGCGGCAGGCGTTGGAACAGGACCACGCCCAGGCGTGCTTCCAGATGCTTGATCTGATGGCTCAGCGCGGCTTGGGTCACGCACAGTTCGGCCGCCGCACGGGTCAGGTTCTGGTGCCGCGCGGCGGCCTCGAAGGCACGCAGGGCATTCAACGGCAGATGCGGACGACTCATCGCAAGGCATCAATTTTTCTTATGGTAGTAATGGAATAACCTCGCTGGTCGGCCTGGGTCAAGCCGGCCATCATCCGGGCTGCTAACGGAGGTGGACGATGCTGAGCAGACGACGGTTTTTGCAGGGCGTGGGCGTGGGCGCAAGCGCGCTGGTGGTAGCCGCCGCGCAGGGGAAACCGCTTTCAAACAAGACGCTGGCGCTGCAGCAGCGGCTCGCCGAGATCGAGCGCCGCAGTGGCGGCCGGCTGGGCGTTTATCTGCTCGATAGTGGCACCGGCCAGCGCATCGGTCGGCGTGAGCAGGAGCGTTTTCCGTTATGCAGCACCTTCAAATTTCTATTGGTTGCCGCGGTGCTGCAGCGGGTCGATCGTGGTGAGATGGGGCTGGATCAGCGGGTGCGGGTTCGCGCTGTGGACGTGGTGTCCTACGCGCCGGTGACCAAGCCGCATGTCGGTGGCACGCTCAGCGTCGATGCGCTGTGTCGGGCGGCCATGATCTTCAGCGATGGTGGGGCGGCCAATCTGTTGTTGCGCTTGGTCGGCGATCCGCCGGGGCTGACCCGTTTCCTGCGCGCGCATGGCGACACCCAGACCCGTTCCGACCGCAACGAGCCATCGATGAACGGCTTCGCCCTGGACGACCCACGCGATACCACCACGCCCGCCGCGATGGCGACCACCATGCGCACGTTACTGTTGGGCGATGTGTTGCAGCCGGCTTCGCGCCAGCGCCTGATCGATTGGATGATCGACAATCGCACCGGTGACGGCTGTTTGCGCGCGGGCTTGCCGGCAGGTTGGAAGATTGGCGACAAGACGGGCAACAACGGCAGCGACAGCCGGAACGACATCGCCATCGTGTGGCCGCCGGGCAGGTCGGCTCCCTTGTTGCTGACCGCCTATCTGAACATGGCGACCGTCGACAGCGATGCACGCGACGCGGCGCTGAAAGCCGTGGCGCAAGCGGTGGTGGCGTGGTGGCCGGGGTGATCGATGCACGGTAGTCGTCAGCCCATTGGCGAGGTAGGCGCGGCTTCAATTGGCAGGCATCGAAGGCAAGTGTGATCGCGTCAGCCAGCAGGCAATACCCCTTGCAATCAGCCCGGTTGCTTACTCACCTCGGACTGGTACAGCCGCGCCGGACCGCCGAGCGCCGGATCGGTATGGCCCGGTCGTCCGCTTTCCACGCGGCCGGCTAGGCGTTGTGCGCCGCCGTCGTCGTGTAGCAACCAGACGTCGTACCAGCCGGCGCTCGGGGCGGCCGGCCAGTGCTGCTCGACGGTTTTTCCAGGCGCCAGTTCCAGTTCCAACGCTGGCATTGCGTCGGTGTAGGCACCGGGGCGCACGCGAATGCGTTGTGGGTGCGTCGCAGTGGAATGCAGGCGCAGGCGCAGCGTGTCGGCCGTGGGGGTGGCGGCTTCTACCTCGGCGATCAGCGCCGGTGTGGCGTGTGTGCCGCGGTAATGGCGATGGAAGCCGTTAGCGCCGAGCAGCCACAGATCGTAGTGACCATCGTGGAGTGTCCAGGTGCCTTCCAGCGTGGCGTCGCGTCCGAGTGTGTAGCGGCGTGGAATCGCGTCCAGGGCATGGCGGTCGTAGACGTGCAGCACGGTCGCCGCGCCGCTGTTGTGCATGCGCAGCCGCACCGTGCGGTGCGCGACGTCGGTCTGCAACTGCACGCTGGGGCGATACGGCACGGCACGCGCGCGGCGCACGCCGAAGGGTTGCTGTGGTGACGCTATCTGCGTTGGTGTCGGCGGCAGTGCGTGTTCGCGCAATGTGGCCGCGCGTGCCGCTGCGGCACGCACGTCGGGAAGGCTAGCGACGAATGGACGCGTGTCGGCCTGGCGGAAATCGAAGGCATCGACCAGGTCGCCGCAGACGGCGCGGCGCCATGGGGTCAGGCCGTGGGCGACGACGCCGAAGCGGCGTTCCAGCAGGCGCAATACCGAGGTGTGATCGTAGACCTGCGAATCGACCCAGCCGCCACGGCTCCACGGCGAAATCACGTACATCGGCACGCGCGGACCCAGGCCGTAGGGACGGCCGCGCAGTTCCGGCGGATCGACCTTGTCCTCGCCGGGCGCAGGATGCAGGTGGTATTCGCCATGGGTGTTCACGCTGGATGCGCCGGCCCAGCCGCCGGCCACGGACGGGTCGGGCGAGGGCGGTGCGGGTGGCGGGACGTGGTCGAAGAAACCGTCGTTCTCGTCGAACATCAGCAGCAGTGCGGTGCGCGCCCAGACCTCTGGAGCGGCGGTGAGCGCATCGAGCACGCGCGCAGTGTAGGCGGCACCTTGCGCAGGGCTGGAAGGTTCGGGGTGTTCGCTGCCGGCGGCGTCGGCGATGATGAAGCTCACCGACGGCAGGCGCGCGGTCAGCACGTCCTCGCGCAACTGCGCCAGGGTGCGGGTGCCGACGCCGCGTGTGCGCAGTTGCGGATCGTGCCCTGGCGCGCCGCGCCACGCCGCGCGAAACGCGGCGAATCCGGCCAGGGGGTTGTCGGTGAAGTTGTCGGCCATGTCCTGATAGATCTGCCAGGACACGCCGGCTTGCTGCAGTGCCTGGACGTAGCTGTGCCAGCGGTAGTCGTTGGGATCGCCGCCCAATTCCGGGAAATTGTCGTGCGAGTTGGCGATCACCGGCCCGCCAGCGCGTGCGTGCGGATCGTTTTGCCCGGTCCACAGGAACACCCGGTTCGGATTGGTGCCGGCCTGGATCGCGCAGTGGTAGGCGTCGCAGACGGTGAAGGCGTCGGCCAGGGCGAATTGGAATGGCAGGTCGGCACGTTCGTAGTGCGCCAGTGCGTGGTCGCGCTTGGCCGCTGGCCAGCGGCCCATGCGGCCGTGGTCCCAGGCCTGCTGCGCGTTGGGCCAGGTATGCGGCGTGCCCTGCACACGCATGGTGGCGAAGTCGCGCGCGGTGTGCAGGGGGAATGGTGCAAGCAGTCGTTGACCATCGGCGCTGGGCTGTAGCCACACGCTGCGCGGCGGCGTTCCCGGCAATGGCGGTGCGGGAATCGGAAAGCGGTCGCCGAAGCCGCGCACGCCGGTCAGGCTGCCGAAGTAGTGATCGAAGGCGCGGTTCTCCTGCATCAGGATCACCACGTGCTGCAGGTCGTTCAGGGTGCCGCTGCGCACATCCGGCGCGATCGCGGCGGCGCGCGCGATGCTTGGTGGTAGCAGGCTGGCGGCGCTGGCGGCAAGGCCCGCGCGGAGCAGGCGGCGGCGAGTGAGGTCGGTCATGGCAGGCATGAAACGAAAGCGGCACCGACCATGATAGGCCGCTGGCGGGAGCTTGGCATGTGGCCGGCGCTTGGTCGGCGATACAGTGCTGAAAGATCGACGATGAATGCGTCTTCGATGCGACTGGGCTGTACGATGAAGGGGCTGTCGCGGTTGTCCACGCCGGTGCGATGTTGCATGTCGATGCGCTGCTCGCTTCGCATGTTTGCCCTGGATTCTTTGATGTGGCGCGGCGATGGGATGGTGTGGCGAAAGCATGTGTCGGGTGTCTGCCGTCGACGCAGGCTTGCGCTGTCGGTCGCGATGCTGCGTGGCGATGGCACGGGCACGGATGCAGCGTCATCATCGCCATTGCCCCCGCAAACGAATCCGCGACATCACCTACGGCATCCTCATCGCCGAGCGCGACAAGGTATGCGCGACAGGACGGACTGCTCGATGTCTCACGAACTGATCTATCTGCTGTTGATCTTCGCGTTGTTGGTCATTCCGCGTGCGCTGCAGCGTTTCGCGATGCCCGCGCCGTTGAGTTGCCTGTTGTTCGGCATCGTGGCGATGCTAGCGATGGGGTCCAAAGCGCACGATCAAGTGGTGAGCCTGCTGGCGACGCTCGGCATTTCTTCACTGTTCCTGTTCGCGGGCCTGGAGGTGGAGTTGAAGGCGTTGCGCCGCGGATTGTGGCCGTTACTGCTGCACCTGCTGGTGCGCGGTGGCACCTTGTTCGGCACCGCTTGGTTGGGCTGGCGCTATGCCGGGCTGCCGTGGCAGGCCGCAGGTCTGTTGGCCCTGGCCCTGCTGACGCCGTCCACGGGGTTCATCATCGATTCGTTGGGGAGGCTGGGGCTCGACGAGGAGGAGCGGTTCTGGGTCACCAGCAAGGCCATCGCCGGTGAATTGCTGGCGCTGGCGGCCCTGTTCGCGATTTTGCAGGCCAGCGATCCGTGGCGGATGGGGCTTTCCACTTTGGCATTGGCGGCGATGCTGATCGGTCTGCCGTTGCTGTTCGTGGGGCTGGGCCGTTGGGTCGCGCCACAGGCGCCGGGATCGGAATTTTCGCTGCTGGTGATGGTGGGTTTGATCGCGGCCTACATCACTTACTGGCTGGGCGTGTACTACCTGGTCGGTGCGTTTATCGCGGGGTTGGTGGCGCGCCTGTTGCGCCAGCGCATGCCGTTGCTGGCTTCCGACGAGAATTTGCATGCGGTCAGGTTGTTCGCTTCGTTCTTCGTGCCGTTCTACTTCTTCAATGCGGGCACCAAGGTGCCGAGCGGGGCGCTGAGCTTGCATGCGCTGGGGTTGGGATTGGCAATGACTGTCTGCGTGCTGCCGCTACGCATCGGCATGGTCTGGTTGCAGCGGCGGATGCTGTTCGGCGAGGACGCGCGCAGCAGTCTGCGGGTCTCGTTGGCGCTGACACCGACACTGATTTTCACTCTGGTGCTGGCCGGCATTTTGCGTGATCGCTTCGCCATCGCCGATGCGCTGTTCGGCGGGTTGCTGTTGTATGCGGCATTGAGCACGTTGTTGCCTGCGCTGTTGTTGCGCATGCCCTTCGATGTGACGTTGGTCGAGGCCACGCCCGCCCCCGCAGCACCAGGGCATGCCAACGTCGCGCCGATGCCCGACCAGGCGCAGGCCGTCACCGCGGCCGCGCCATCGACGGCCGCAGCGGCCATGCCGTTGGCGGCCCCGGAGGAGTCGCCGCGGTCGTCATCCGGCTCCAGCTGAACCCTCGTGCTTGAAAGTGGGCGGCTGGCCCTCATACTCGCTTTCCCGTTCCTGTTGTGTTTTTGCCGCCATGCCGATTTATGCGTTCCAGTGTGCTGCGTGCGGTCACAGTTTCGATCGCCTGCAGAAGTTGTCCGATCCGGATCCTGAAGTCTGTCCAGCCTGCGCCGCGCCTGCGGTCAAACGTCAGCTCAGCGCCCCGGCGTTCCGTTTGTCCGGCAGTGGCTGGTACGAGACCGATTTCAAGAAGGAGGGGGACAAGAAGCGCAATCTGGTCGAATCCGACAGCGGCGGCGAGACAAAGCCGGCGGCACCCTCCGAGCCCGCGCCGAAGCCAGCGGCTGCGCCGTCGAGCCCAGCGTCGGCGCCTGCAGCCTCGACCAAGCCTGCCACGCCCTAGAACGCCGCACGGTTTCGCCGGGCGGCTCGTCAGTCAACGCGGCTCCACGCAGCGTGGGCGTGACCTTGCTGGCGATGTCGCTTGCGGCCAAGGCCGGCTGTGCCAGCGGCGATTTGCCCGGGCCGGCGCGCCGCCGCAGAATATCCGGCTTGCCGGTGCCTTCTGCGCCGGTCGCCCCCCTGCTTGGAGCTTGCGATGCGTACCCACTTTTGCGGCCTGGTCGATGAGACGCTGATCGGCCAAACCGTCACCCTGGCCGGCTGGACCGATGTCGCGCGCAATCTCGGCGGGGTGTGTTTCATCGATCTGCGCGATCACGAGGGCATCGTCCAGGTCATGGTGGAGCCAGAGAACGCCGAGGTGTTCAAGGTCGCCGCCAGTCTCGGTTACGAGGATGTCCTGCAGGTCGAAGGTGTGGTGCGCGCCCGCCACGCGGTCAACGACAAACTGCGCAGCGGCAAGGTTGAAGTGATCGCCAGCGCCATCACCGTCCTCAATAAAGCCGCGCCGCTGCCGTTCCATGCGCATGAGAACCCGGGCGAAGAGACCCGGCTGAAGTACCGCTATCTGGACCTGCGTCGCCCAGAGATGCAGCGCATGCAGCGCACGCGGATCAAGCTGGTGCAGGCGCTGCGCCGCTACCTGGATGAGCGTGGATTCCAGGACATCGAGACGCCGATTCTGACCAAGGCCACCCCGGAGGGCGCGCGTGACTTTCTGGTTCCGGCGCGCATGCATCCGGGCGAGTTCTATGCCTTGCCGCAGTCGCCGCAGTTGTTCAAGCAAATTCTGATGGTGGCCGGTTTCGACCGCTATTACCAGATTGCGCGCTGCTTCCGCGACGAGGCGTTGCGCGCCGACCGCCAGCTCGAATTCACTCAGCTCGATATGGAGTTCGCCTTCGTGCGCGAGCGCGACGTGCAGGATTTCGTTGAAGCGATGATCCGCGCCATTTTCAAGGATGTGGTGGATGTCGAACTGGATGCCAGCTTCCCGCGCATGACCTGGGCCGAGGCGATGCGCCGTTATGGCTCGGACAAGCCGGATCTGCGCATCGAGCTTGAGTTGGTGGACGTGGCCGAACAGGTCAAAGCGTGCGATTTCGCGGCGTTTGCCGGTGCGGCCAACGATCCGGATGGCCGCGTCGCCGCGCTGCGGATTCCAGGCGGCGCCAGCCTGTCGCGTAAGCAGATCGACGAGTACGCCGCGCATGCCGCCAAGTACGGTGCCAAGGGCCTGGCCTACGTCAAGATCGCCGACACTGGCGAGATCAGCTCGCCGATCCAGAAGTTTTTCAGCGAGGCCGTGTTCGCCGCGCTGCTTGCTCATGTCGGTGCGGTTCGCGGCGACATCGTGTTCTTTGGTGCTGGTGGCTATAACAAAGTGTCCGATTTCATGGGCGCATTGCGACTGAAGGCGGGTAAGGACTTCGGCCTGATCGCCGAGGGGTGGCGCCCGCTGTGGGTCACCGATTTCCCGATGTTCGAATGGGACGAGGAAGCGCAGCGTTACGTGGCCCTGCATCATCCCTTCACCGCGCCGGCGGTGGACGATATCGCCACGTTGCGCGCACATGCCAAGACCGCCGTGTCGCGTGGCTACGACATGGTGCTCAACGGCAACGAAATCGGCGGCGGTTCGATCCGTATCCATCGTCCGGACATGCAGAGCGCAGTGTTCGAGCTGCTGGGCATCGGGGTCGAGGAGGCGCGGGCCAAGTTCGGCTTTTTACTCGATGCGCTGAACTACGGCGCGCCGCCGCACGGTGGCATCGCCTTTGGCATCGACCGTATCGCGGCATTGATGGCGGGCACCGAGTCGATTCGCGACGTGATTCCGTTCCCCAAGACCACCGGCGCGCAGGACCTGATGACCGATGCGCCGTCGCCGATTGCCGATACGCAATTGGCCGAGGTGCACGTGCAGGTACGGCCACGCGCGCTGTAGTTTTCTTTATCTATCCACCTGTCTTAGCGAAGAGAGTCACATGAGCGAGAACGCATTCAATCTGGAGTGGGAAACCCTCGGTAATGACGGTGCAGTGGATGCCATCGTCACCCAGCGTGCGCGCGTATTCGGCGGGTGGCTGGTGCGTGTGGGTCAAGGCGCCAACGCACCGCTGGCCTTCGTAGAGGATCCGGAAGGCCGCTGGGATGGCGAGGATTTCGGCGAAGACGATTATGAATACGAGGACGACGAGGACGAGGAATACGACGAGGACGAAGAAGGCGAGGAAGAAGAAGGCGAGGAAGAAGAAGGCGAGGAGGAAAGCGACGACGAGGCCTCCGACGCAGAACACACGGCGCGCTGAGCGGTGCGGATTCGCCGCGCCGGGCTCGACGATGCCGAGGCGGTGACGCGGATCGCGACGGCGACGTTCAGCGAAACCTTCGGTCATCTCTATTCCGAATCGGACCTGCGTGCCTTTCTGGATGAGGCGTATTCGCTCGCGCGTGCGCAGCTCGTGTTGACGCATCCGGACTATGCGCTCTGGCTGGTCGAGCACGATGGCGCGGTGATCGGGCATGCCGCGGCTGGCCCGTGCGGGTTGCCGCATGTGCAGGTGCGGCCCGGCGATGGCGAATTGAAGCGGCTGTACCTGCTGCGCGCCTACCAGAACAGTGGCTGGGGCAGTCGTCTGTTCGAGACTGCATTGGCTTGGCTGGAGCGCGATGGTCCGCGCACGCTGTGGGTGGGCGTGTGGTCGGAGAATCTCGCTGCGCAGCGCTTCTATGCGCGCTACGGTTTCGAGAAGGTGGGGACCTACGAATTCCCGGTGGGGCAGGTCCGCGACCTGGAGTTCATTCTGCGCAGGCCGGCGCTGCGTGGTTAGTCGATACGCATGAAGCGGTTGTGCAATGACGGTCGCGCTTGGCGTGTACGCCAGATCGCCCTGGTTCAAGCCATGCCTCGCGACCTGCGCCAGGATCGTTGTGGTGTTTTTCTAGACGACGGCGCTTGCCTTGTTGGCGTCACTCGTGGCTGAGCGCATGTCTTCGCAGGTGCTGTTGCTGCATGGGCTCTGGAATGCGCGGCCATACCTGCTGCCATTGGCGCTGCGGCTGCGCCGTCAGGGGTTCCAGGTGACCTGTGTCGGCTATTCGACGGTCTTCGGTGGTGCCGATGCGGCGTTACCGCAGTTGCATGCGCACATCGCGCGTCTGGCGGTCTCGGGGCCAGTGGCCCTGGTCGGGCACAGCTTGGGGGGCCTGATCGCACTGCATGCCTTGCGCCAGATGCCCGCGCTGCCAGTGACCAGGGTGGTGTGTCTTGGCAGTCCATTGGCAGGCAGTGCTGTCGCTGGGGCCTTGGTTCAGCGCCGCCTTGGCGTGGTGTTGGGGCGCAGCGCCGCGTTGTTGCAACGTGGATTGTGCGGCTGGGATGGCGCAGCGCAGGTCGGCTCAATCGCCGGAACGTTGCCGCGTGGGTTGGGGATGCGTTTTGCTGCCTTGGGTCCGGCTTCCGACGGGACCGTGGCCCTCGCCGAGACCTGGGTGCCGGGGCTCAGCGACCATTGCCAGGTCCGGGCCAGTCATAGCGGCCTTTTGCTCTCCTCGCAGGCCGCGCGCCAGGTTGCCGCGTTCTTGCGCGACGGGCGCTTCGCCGGATGAATCGCGCACAGCGATGGGGCGTGGCAGTGCAATCGAGTAAGATTCGCCGTCTGTCCTTACAGATGTCCGGAACGCCCCATGGGTAGAGGCCCCTCGATCGAAGCCCGCAAGAACGCATCCGATGCGAAGCGTGGCAAGATTTTCACCAAGATCATCCGCGAGATCGGCGTTGCCGCGCGTGCAGGCGGCGGCGATCCGTCGAACAATCCGCGGCTGCGGGTGGCGATGGACAAGGGTCTGGCGTCTAACATGTCCAAGGACGTGATCGAGCGCGCGATCAAGAAAGCCACCGGCGAGCTGGAAGGGGTGGAGTACGAGGAAATCCGTTACGAGGGCTACGCACCGGGCGGAGTGGCGGTGATCGTGGACTGCCTGACCGACAACCGCGTCCGTACCGTGGCCGACGTGCGCCATGCCTTCAGCAAGTGCGGTGGCAACATGGGCACCGAAGGTTCCGTCGCCTTCATGTTCAAACGTCTGGGCGTGCTCAGCTTCGCCGCCGGTGCCGACGAGGAAAAAATCACCGAGGCGGCGATCGAGGCCGGTGCCGACGACATCGTGGTCTATCCAGAGGATGGGGCGATTGACGTGCTGACCGCGCCGGATACCTTCCAGGCGGTCAAGGACGCCATGGACGCGGCCGGATTGGTTGCCGACCATGCCGACATCACGTTTCGCGCCGACAACGATATCGCGGTGGACAGCGATACCGGCATGCAAGTGCGCAAGTTGTTGGACATGCTGGAAGACCTCGACGATGTGCAGAATGTTTACTCCAACGTGGATCAGGCTGCATTGAGTGGCGGGGGCTGATGGTGTGTTCGCCGGGATCCGGTGGGCTTGCCGGGAGCGCGACGCGATACAGCGCGTTGCCAGCGCCTGACGCGCCCTCGTCGTGGCGTGCCTTGCCACCATCCGGTCCTCGCGCGGCAAGCCCTTCGCGTCCTACGTCGCCGGCCTTCAGTCCTGGCGACGTTCGCATTCTCGGCATCGACCCCGGTTCGCAGCGCACAGGTGTGGGCATCATCGACGTGGACGCTGCTGGCCGTGCTCGGCACGTCTACCATGCGCCGTTGCGTTTGCTCGGTGAGGGCGATTTCTCGCAGCGGCTCAAGCGTCTGCTGCACGGACTCGATGCGCTGATCGAGGAGTATCGGCCGCAGGAAGTGGCGATCGAGCGGGTGTTCATGGGCAAGAGCGCCGATGCGGCGCTGAAACTTGGTCATGCCCGTGGCGCGGCGATTTGCGCGGTGGTGCTGCGCGACCTGCCGGTGCACGAGTACGCCGCCAAGGAAATCAAGCTGGCGCTTGTCGGTAAGGGCGCGGCGGAGAAACAACAGGTGCAGCACATGGTCGGGTTGATGTTGAGCTTGAGCGGGAAATTGCAGGCCGATGCCGCCGATGCGCTGGCGGTGGCGATCACCCATGCGCATGTGCGTGCCACTGCGCAACGCTTGGGCGTGGGCACGCAACAGGCATGGAGTAGAAAATGAGCGAGCATCGCGGGATCGGACGCATGGGGGGCAGGCGTACTGCGTGCCGCTCGGTCGGTGTGAGTGCGCATGATGCGGTGCTGGCCTTGCGATGCTTGCCTGTCGCACGGTTGGCTGTTGCGCATTTGTGTCCGCACCTCGCGCATTGCGTCGGGGGGCTGCGATGATCGGTCGTCTGCGCGGCATCCTCGCTTACAAACAGCCGCCATGGCTGGTGATCGACGTTGGTGGGGTTGGCTACGAACTGGAGGCGCCAATGAGCACCTTCTACGACCTGCCCGATGTCGGTCGCGAGGTGATCCTGTTTACCCACTATGCGCAAAAGGAGGATAGCGTCGCGCTGTACGGTTTCCTGCGCGAGAGCGAGCGGCGCCTGTTTCGTGATGTGCAACGGGTCACCGGTATCGGCGCGAAGATCGCCTTGGCGGTACTGTCCGGGGTCAGCGTGGACGAGTTCAGCCGGCTGATTACCGCCGCCGATGTCACCGCACTGACCCGCATCCCGGGCATCGGCAAGAAGACTGCCGAGCGAATGGTGGTGGAGCTGCGCGATCGTGCGGCGGACTTCAGTGGCGGCGTGCCGATCACCGGGCAACTGGGGGCCGACGCGATCTCCGAGGCCACGTCGGCGCTGCAGCAGCTCGGCTACAAACCGGCCGAAGCGGCGAAGATGGCGCGCGATGCCGCTGCCGATGGCGACGAGGTTGCCATGGTCATTCGTAAGGCTTTGCAGTCGGCGCTGCGCTGATCGGTCGGCAGCTCCGGCCTCCCCCTGCGTATTCTTCACGTCCTGGCGTTACTCTGTGACCATGTCCAGCTCTCCAAGTTCCACCTCCCGCCCAGGGAGTCACGATTCACATGCCAAACCGGGTTTCGGCCTGATGCTGACGGCGATTGGCGTGGTGTTCGGCGATATCGGCACCAGCCCGCTGTACACGCTCAAGGAGGCGTTCTCGCCGCACTATGGGCTCAGCCCAGATCACAACACGGTGTTGGGCATTCTCTCGCTGGTGTTCTGGGCGTTGATGCTGGTGGTCACGCTCAAGTACGTCACGGTGATTATGCGCGCCGACAACGACGGCGAGGGCGGCATCATGGCGTTGACCGCGCTGGCGCAGCGCACGTTGCCTGCCGGTTCGCGCTCGATGTACGTCGTGGGTATTCTCGGAATCTTCGGCGCGTCGCTGTTTTTCGGCGATGGTGTGATTACCCCGGCGATTTCGGTGCTATCAGCGGTGGAGGGCCTGCAAGTGGCCGCGCCGCGCCTGCAGCCGTTCGTCGTGCCGATCACCTTGCTGGTGCTGGTGGTGCTGTTTCTTGGGCAGCGCTTCGGTACCGAGCGCGTGGGTAAGGCGTTCGGCCCGATTACCCTGGTCTGGTTCGTGGCGTTGGGCGCGATCGGCGTCTACAACCTGGTGCAGGCGCCGGAAGTGCTGTACGCGCTCAATCCGTGGTGGGGCATGCGTTTCTTCGCCGAACATAATTGGCATGCGGTGTTCGTCCTCGGTGCGGTGGTGCTCGCGGTCACCGGTGGCGAAGCGCTTTACGCGGACATGGGGCATTTCGGTGCCAAGGCGATCCGACGCTCCTGGCAGTTCGTGGTGTTGCCGATGCTCACCCTGACCTATCTCGGGCAGGGTGCATTGATGTTGCGCCACCCCGCCGCCGTCAATAATCCGTTTTACGAGGCCGTGCCGGCGTGGGCGCTGTATCCGATGATCGTGCTGGCCACAGCGGCGACGGTGATCGCTTCGCAGGCCCTGATTACTGGTGCCTATTCGGTCGCCAGCCAGGCCATGCAGTTGGGCTACATCCCGCGCATGCACATTCGCCACACCTCCGATTCCACCATCGGCCAGATCTACGTGCCGGCGGTGAACTGGTGCCTGCTGGCATTGGTGGTGGTGGCGGTGATCGGTTTCGGCGACTCGGCGTCGCTGGCCACGGCCTACGGCGTGTCTGTGATCGGCACCATGTTGATCACGACGGTACTGATGATCATCTATGCGCGCGCCAATCCGCGTATGCCTGCACCCTTGTTGTGGCTGTTCGCGTTGGTGTTTTTGACAGTGGACGGCGCGTTTTTCTACGCCAACATCATCAAGTTCATGGACGGCGCCTGGTTCCCGCTGTTGCTCGGCCTGATCCTGTTCACCCTGATGCGCACCTGGCGTCGCGGCCGCAAGCTGCTGCATGACGAAATTCGCAAGGACGGCATCAAGCTCGATACCTTCCTGCCCGGGTTGATGCTGGCGCCACCGGTGCGTGTGCCGGGAACTGCAGTGTTCCTCACCGCCGACCCGATGGTGGTGCCGCATGCACTGATGCACAACCTCAAGCACAACAAGGTGCTGCACGAGCGCAACGTGTTCCTAACCGTGGAGACACTGCCGGTGCCATATGCGGCCGCCAAGCAGCGGTTGAAGATGGATGCCATCGGTGACGAGTTCTACCGTGTCTATGTGCGCTTCGGCTTCATGGAGACCCCGGATGTGCCGCTGGCGCTGATGCGTTCCTGCGACCAGGGCGGGACGTACTTCGACCCGATGGATACCACCTACTTCGCCAGTCGCGAGACGATCGTTGCCAGCGCCAATCGCGGCATGCCCATCTGGCGCGACAAGCTCTTTGCGCTCATGCACCGCAACGCCGCCCCCGCCACGGGTTTCTTCCGTATCCCCGGTAATCGGCTGGTGGAGTTGGGTGCGCAGGTGGAGATCTGAGTGGGCTGGGCGTGGGATGCGAAAACGCGGCAGCGCACGCACTCCTTGCCTACAATAGACGCATGCCGATCCGCGCCCTTGCCACCGTTCGTTCGTTGATGATCTGCCCGATGGGCGGAGCCTGTGTCAGCGACCATGGTCCACGTCGCGAGTGCCGCTGATGGAGCGCATCATCGGCAGCAACGCCACCGGCGAGGACGAGGCGGTCGAGGCCAGCATCCGACCCAAACGGCTGGACGATTATCTCGGCCAGCAGCCGGTGCGCGAGCAATTGTCGATCTACATCGAAGCGGCGAAGGCACGCGGCGAGGCGTTGGATCACGTGCTGATCTTCGGGCCGCCCGGTTTGGGCAAGACCACGCTCAGTCACGTCATCGCCAATGAGCTGGGTGTCAACCTGCGGGTGACCTCCGGCCCAGTCATCGAAAAAGCCGGCGATCTGGCCGCGCTGCTGACCAATCTGCAGCCGCACGATGTGTTGTTCGTTGACGAGATCCACCGTTTGTCGCCGGTGGTCGAAGAGGTGCTGTATCCGGCGATGGAGGACTTCCAGATCGACATCATGATCGGCGAGGGACCTGCCGCGCGCTCGATCAAGATCGACCTGCCGCCGTTCACGCTGATTGGCGCCACCACGCGCGCGGGTCTGCTGACCGCGCCGCTGCGTGATCGTTTCGGTATCGTGCAACGTCTGGCGTTCTACACGCCGGAAGAGCTGGCGCGGATCGTGCGCCGTTCCGCCGGCATCCTCGGGATTGCGTGCGACGCCGATGGCTGTGCCGAGATCGCGCGGCGCGCGCGTGGCACCCCGCGCATCGCCAATCGCCTGCTGCGGCGGGTGCGCGACTTTGCCCAGGTGCGCGCTGGCGGGCACATCGACCTGGCGGTTGCGCAGGCGGCCACGCAGATGCTCAAGGTGGATGCCGAAGGCTTCGACGAACTGGACCGGCGCCTGCTGCGCACGATCATCGACTATTTCGACGGTGGTCCGGTTGGAGTCGAGTCGCTGGCCGCTTCGCTGTCGGAGGAGCGTGGCACTCTGGAGGACGTGATCGAGCCTTATTTGATCCAACAGGGCTACCTGATCCGCACCGCGCGTGGGCGGATGGCCACCAACAAGGCGTATCTGCATCTGGGCATGCAGCCCAAGCGGGACCCGGGCACCGAGGCTCGGGACTTAGGGGAGTTGTCCTGATGCGAGCGAGGACTGCGATGAACACCGCCATCGGCGCTTCACCCTCGACCAGGAACCGCTCATGACCACCGAATCCCGTATCGCTGGCCCCGAGTCCCGCCCTCTATTCAGTTGGCCGACACGCGTCTACTGGGAAGATACCGACGCCGGTGGTGTGGTCTACCACGCGCGCTACGTTGCCTTTCTGGAACGTGCGCGCACGGAATGGCTGCGCGCGTTGGGATACGGTCAGGAGCGTTTGCGCCTGGAGCACGATCTGGTGTTCGCGGTGCGCGCGATGCAGCTCGACTTCTTGCGTCCGGCTCGCCTGGACGATTCCCTGCAAGTGGGTGTCGCGTTGTCGCAATGCAAGCGTGCCAGCCTGCTGTTCGCCCAGTCGATTCACCGCGACGGCGAATTGTTGTTGCATGCGCAGGTGAAGGTGGCGGCGCTGGGCGCTGGCAGCTTCCGTCCTCGCGGCATCGACGATGTGTTGTACGCCGCATTGAACGTTATTCAAATCACTCAAGCCGAATCACTGAGGAACGACGGATGATTGCATTGCTTCTGGCCCTGCAGGACACAGTGGTGGAGACCCTGCCGCAGGACGTGACCCAGACCGCCGCGCAGGCCGTCGCCAGTACTGCCGCTCACGGCGGCATCAACTACCTGGACCTGATGGTCAAGGCCAGTTTGCCGGTCAAGGTGATCGTGCTGCTGCTGCTGCTCGGCTCGCTGATCAGTTGGGTCATCATCTTTCGCAAGGGGCGGGTGTTCAAACAAGCCAATCGCGAGGCTGATGCGTTCGAGAACCGCTTCTGGTCCGGTGCCGACCTGAGCAAACTCTACGCTGGCGCGACCGACCGCAATCGCGTGATCGGCGGCCTGGAGGCAATCTTCGAAGCGGGGTTTCGCGAATTCGCCCGCCTGCGCGATAAGCGTCATCTCGATGCCCGGATCCAGTTGGAAGGTGCGCAGCGGGCGATGCGCGCCACCTATGCGCGCGAAGTGGATCGTTTGGAGCGCAATCTGGAACTGCTTGCCAATATCGGTTCCACCGCGCCCTACGTGGGCTTGGTCGGCACCGTGTTCGGCATCATGGTGACCATGCACGACATGATCAACAGCGGCCAGCAGGCAGGTATCGCGGCGGTGGCGCCGGGTATTTCCGAGGCGTTGTTCGCGACCGCAATCGGTTTGTTCGTGGCGATCCCGGCGGTGTGGGCGTACAACCGCTTCACTACCCGCGTCGAGCGTCTGGCCGTGCGCTTTGAGACCTTCTCAGAGGAGTTCAGCTCGATCCTGCAGCGCCAGGCCACCGGCGACTGAGCATCGCCCGCGTGTCCACGACTCACAGGATTTCCGCATGACTGCCGCCATCTCTCGCCGCAAGCGCCGCAAACTCAAATCCGAGATCAACGTCGTGCCGTACATCGACGTGATGCTGGTGTTGCTGATCATCTTCATGGTCACCGCGCCCTTGCTCAGTCTGAGCGTGGACGTGGATCTGCCCGATTCCACCGCACGCTCGGTGGAAAGCAAGAAAGACCCGGTCATCGTCACCGTCGATGCCGATGGCAAGTACACCTTGACCCTGCAGGACGGTAAACCGGAGAAGCTCGCCAAGGAGGAGTTGCAGGCGAAAGTGCGTGCATTCATCGGCCAGAATAAGAACGTGCCGGTGTTCGTTGCCGCGCCCGGCAGCTCCAACTACCAGTTGGTCATGGACACCATGGTCCTGTTGCAGCAGGCGGGCGTTCCCAAGGTCGGTCTGATGAGTCAGCCGGGACACAATGCACGCTGACGTCGATTCCCGACCGCCGCGTCTCCAGGACGACGGTGATGGTCTGATCTTCGGCATCGCCTTGGCCCTGGCGGTGCACGTACTGATCGCGCTGCTGTTTTTCCTTGCCTGGTGGTGGTCGCCGGTACGCGAGGTGGAGCCGGCGGCTGGCTCGCCGATGGTGGAGGCCGCGCTGGTGGTTTCGGCGTCGGACGTGCGCTCGGCGCAGAAAGCCGTGCAGGACGCGCCCAAGCCATTGCCGGAGCCGCTACCGGAGCCGGTCAAGCAGGTGGCCGAAGAAGACACCGTGCCGCCGCCGCAGCCGGTTCCCGTGCCGAAACCGCAGCAGGCACCGACGCCACAGCAGCAGAAGGCGCAGGATTTCATCCCGGTTCCGGACAAGGTGGACCAGGAGCGCGCCACCCGTGCCGCGATATCCCAAGAAAAAGAGAAGCAGGAGCAGGAGGCCAAACGCCGTCAGGAGCAGATCGATCTGACCGAGCAGAAACGGCAGCAGGAGGCCGAGCAGAAGCAGCGTCTGGCGGCGCAGCAGGAGGAGCAGCGCCAGCAGAAGATCGCCGAGATCCGCAAACAGCGCGAGAAGCTCGACCGCGAAGCGCAACTGACCCAGCAGAAGCTGCGCCAGATCGCCGACCTGAGCGCCAAGCAAGCTGCTGCGGCGGCCACCAACACTCCGCAAGCGGCGCCGGGCCAGAACGGCAACAACACCGATTTGCAGGCCAAGTATGCTGCCGCGATTCAACAGGCGGTGTTGAGCCAGTGGGTACGCCCGGATTCGGTGCCGCTGGGGCAGAAGTGCAAGATCGCGATCCGGCAGATTGTGGGTGGACAAGTAATCGAGGCCAAGGTCAGTCCCGACTGCCCCTACGACGAGGCCGGCCGGCGCTCGATCGAGGCGGCGGTGCTGCGCGCTCAGCCACTGCCATATCACGGGTTTGAATCGGTGTTCGCGCGCGATTTGACCTTCAACTTCACCGCGCAGGATCGTTGAGCGGACGCCGCTGTGCCTACGCGCGCGTAGGCGGCTAGCGGCGTTCAGTATCGCGCCTGATTAGCGAAACTGCGCCATCTGCTGCCATTGGCTTCACACATCGATGGTTCATGATTGCGAATACATTCACCTGCGCATTGCTATCTCTTGCCCCTTTCCGATCCCCGCTGAGCGACCTATGAAGAAATTGCCGCGCTGGTTTGCCGTTCTGACTGCCCTGTTGCTGCCCCTGACTGCCTCCGCCCAGGACAAGGGGTTGGAAATCGATATTGTGGGCGGTAATGCGTCGGCGACCCCGATTGCTGTCGTGCCGATGCCGTATCAAGGCTCGGCCGCCGCCCCTTCCACCGACGTGGCGGCGGTGGTGCGTGCCGACCTCGACCGCTCCGGTCAATTCCGCGACCTGCCTGAGTCGCAGATGGTCGAACGCCCGACCCGCGGTAGCGATGTGCAGTACGCCACCTGGCGTGCGCTCAAGCAGGACTATCTGGTGGTCGGTCGCGTGCTGGACGCGGGCGAGGGTGCCTACCGTGTCGAATACGAACTGTTCGACGTGGCCAAAGGCGAGCGTATCCTCGGCCTGGCGATGACCGCTCGCGCCAATGCGATGCGCGATGTCGCGCATCAAATGGCCGATGCGATCTACGAAAAGATCACCGGCGTGCGTGGTGCGTTCTGGACCCGCATCGCCTACGTCACCGCCAGCGGCAAGGGCGGAGCGATGCGCTATGCGCTGATGGTGGCCGATTCGGATGGCTACAACCCGCAGACCATCGTGCGCTCGGCCGAGCCGCTGCTATCGCCGAACTGGAGCCCGGACGGCAAGAAACTGGCCTACGTCAGCTTCGAACACGGCAATTCCTCGATCTATATCCAGGACATCGCCACGGGTGCGCGTCAGTTGGTGTCCAGCTTCCGTGGTATCAATGGTGCACCGTCGTTCTCCCCGGACGGCAGAAAGCTGGCCCTGGCACTGTCGCGCAGCGGCAACCCGGAGATCTACGTCATGGATCTGGGTAGCAAGCAATTGACCCAGTTGACCAATAACTTCGGCATCGATACCGAGCCGACTTGGGCACCGGATGGCAATAGCATCTATTTCACCTCCGACCGCGGCGGCCGCCCGCAGATTTATCAAGTGCCGGTGACCGGCGGTAGCGCCACGCGAATCACATTCCAAGGCAATTACAACGCCACCGCCAGCGTGTCCTACGACGGCAAAAAGATCGCCGTGGCCCAGGGCAGCGGCAACAGTTACAAGATCGCGATGATGGACCGCAGCCTCGGGTCGCCGCGTTGGAGCACCTTGTCCACCGGGTCGCTGGACGAGTCGCCGAGCTTTGCTCCCAATGCCAGCATGGTGCTGTATGCGGCACGTGAAGGGACTCGCGGAGTGCTGTACGCGGTCTCGGCTGACGCGCGCGTCCGCCAACGTTTGGTCCTGGCCGATGGCGATGTACGTGAACCGTCTTGGTCGCCGTATCGCACCGCGCGTTGACATGTAAGATTGATGTTAAGATTCCGCTGTTGAACCCCCTATCGGCCCAGGAGCCATCAAGGTATCGCCATGAACAAGACCACCCGCGTTCTGCTTGTTTCTCTGTTGTCCGTCGCAGCCCTGGCTGGCTGCTCGAAGAAGGTCAAGGAACACCCGCAGACCGACACCACCGGTACCACCGGGAGCACCACCCCGTCGGGTCCGTCGACCTCTGGCCTGTACGGCCCGGGCGATCTGAATACCGATGCTTGCCTGCGCCAGCGTGTGGTCTACTTCGATCTGGACAAGGACACCGTGAAGCCGGAGTTCCAGGCGATCATGGCTTGCCATGCCAAGTACCTGCGTGACCGTCCGTCCTCGCGCATCACCTTGCAGGGCAACACCGACGAGCGCGGCTCGCGCGAATACAACATGGGTCTGGGCGAGCGTCGTGCCAACTCCGTGTCGTCCGCGCTGCAGGCCAATGGTGGTTCCGCTGCCCAGCTGACCGTGGTGAGCTACGGCGAAGAGCGTCCGGTCTGCACCGAGTCGAACGAGTCCTGCTGGTCGCAGAACCGTCGCGTCGAGATCGTCTACACGGCGCAGTAAGACATGCGTATCGGTGTTCTGACATCGATGATCGTCGCGGCGACCCTGGTGGTCGCCGCGCCGGTTCATGCGCAACGTGCAAGCTTGGCCGACCGCGTCTCCGCGCTCGAGCAGCAGGCGATGAATTCCCAGGGCAACACCGACATGCTGAACCAGCTCAACCAGCTGCGGACGCAGATGCAGTCGATGCAGTCCACGATCGAACAACTGCAACACGAAAACGACCAACTCAAGCAGCAGACCAAGGACCAGTACCTGGATCTGGATGGCCGCTTGAACCAGGTCGAGAAGGGGGCTGGTGCCAGTCCGTCATCGCCTCCGGCCAATGCGGCGGCGCCTTCGGTCGCGCCGGCGACCAAGCCGGCGAGTATCTCCGAGTCGCCGCCATCGGTGCATGGCGATGCCGGCATACTGGCCGCCACTGGCGATGAGCGCACCAACTACAACCTCGCCTTCGATGCGTTGAAGGCCGGTAAATATGCCGATTCGGCCAACCTGTTTCAGAATTTTCTGCAGAAGTATCCCAACGGCGTCTATGCGCCCAACGCCCTTTACTGGCTGGGCGAGAGCTATTACGCCACCAAGAATTTCGATCTGGCCGAGGCTCAGTTTCGCGATCTGATCGGCCGTTATCCGACGCACGACAAGGCCGCTGGCGCGATGCTCAAGCTGGGCCTTGCGCAGTACGGCGAAGGTCGTGTGCATGATGCCGAGCAGACCCTGCAACAGGTGATCGGCAAATATCCCGGCTCCGATGCCGCGCGTACCGCGCAGGATCGTTTGCAGTCGATTCGTATCGGTCAGCAGTTGCGCTGATCACTTCCGACGCTGCCGCCACCGTCGCGGGAGCACCTTTGATGCTGCCATGGCCGCCGTTCCCAGCGAGATCGTCCAAAGCCCACTGCCACGACTGAAGTTGAGGGAAATCTTCCTGTCGCTTCAGGGCGAAGCCGACAGCGCCGGCTGGCCGACCGTGTTCGTGCGCCTGACCGGTTGCCCGTTACGCTGCAGCTACTGCGACACCGCTTACGCCTTTCATGGCGGACAGTGGTGGGACATCGATGCGATCCTAGCCGAAGTGGCGCGTCACGGCGTGCGCCATGTCTGCGTCACCGGCGGCGAGCCATTGGCGCAGAAGCGCTGTCTGCAGTTGTTGCAGAGCCTGTGCGATGCCGGCTACGACGTGTCGCTGGAGACGTCCGGCGCGCTGGACATCGCCGAGGTCGATCCGCGCGTTTCGCGCGTGCTCGACATCAAGACCCCAGCTTCTCAGGAAGCGCACCGCAACCGTTGGGAGAATCTGCCGTTGCTGACCGCACGCGACCAAATCAAGTTCGTGCTATGCGGTCGTGCCGACTACGAATGGGCATGTGCGCTGGTTGCCGAGCATCAACTGCAGGCGCGTTGCATGGTGTGGTTCTCGCCGAGCAAGAGCGACTTGGACGCACGCGAGCTGGCCGACTGGATCGTCGCCGATCGCCTGCCGGTCCGCTTCCAGATGCAGTTGCACAAGTTGCTGTGGAACGACGAGCCGGGGCGGTGAGCCGACTTGGGTGGCTCTTTGTTCGTGGGCCAGTGTTTGCTGGTGGTGCATCTGTATCCGTTCGCGTGTTCAGGCATTCCTTCTTTTCCCCCGGATCCGCGTGCCCATGAAAAACGCAGTTGTCCTTCTTTCCGGCGGCATGGATTCCGCCGTCGTCGTCGCCATCGCCCGCGCCCAGGGCTATGCCGTGCATGCGTTGAGCGTGCGCTATGGTCAACGCCACAGCTCGGAACTGGACGCGGCCGCACGCGTGGCGAGCGCCCTGAATGTGGTGGCGCACAAGACCGTTAACATCGATCTGCGCAGTATCGGTGGCTCCGCTCTGACTGACGACATCGAGGTGCCGGATGCCGGTGGCGTGGGTATCCCGGTGACCTATGTGCCCGCGCGCAATACCATCATGCTGTCCGTCGCATTGGGCTGGGCCGAGGTGTTGGGCGCGGCGGACATCTTCTGCGGCGTCAATGCGGTGGACTACTCCGGCTATCCCGACTGCCGTCCGGAATTCATCGATGCCTTCCAAACCCTTGCCAACATCGCCACAAAGGCTGGTGTGGAGGGCGCAGGGCTGCGCGTGCATGCACCGCTGCAGCAGATGAGCAAGGCCGACATCGTGCGCGAAGGTGTGCGTCTGGGCGTGGACTTCGGTCTGACCGTTTCGTGCTACCGCGCCGACGCCGCCGGTCGCGCCTGCGGTCATTGCGATGCTTGTCGCTTGCGTGCCGCCGGTTTCGCCGATGCTGGTATCCCCGATCCGACTCGTTACGTTTGATTTCGCGAAACGCTCCGTACTGAGGTAGACTACGTACCCCGGCGCAATGCCGGGGCGTTGTTTTGGGCCGTTAGCTCAGTTGGTAGAGCAGAAGACTTTTAATCTTTTGGTCGATGGTTCGAATCCATCACGGCCCACCATACAGACTTGCCGGAATATCCCGGAAGTTACCGAGAGTCGCGTATTTTCGGCATTTCCCTTTCTCTAATGCCCTGCAAGCTCCCGGAGCCTCACTGGATATCACGCAAGTTTGGCGGTAGGGTTGGCGGTATGCGGCGGCCTTCCTTGGTTCGTACCGCCAAACGGATGCCGCCAAGATGCCCAAGCGAATTGCCCCGCTGTCCCCGTCCCAAGTTCAGAATGCCAAGTCGCAGGCGAAGCCGTACAAGTTGCGCGATGGGGGTGGGCTGTTGCTGCTGGTAAATCCTGATGGAGCCAAGCTCTGGCGCTGGGATTACCGTCGACCTGTGACGGGCAAACAGAACACCATCGGTCTGGGTGCCTTCCCTGCAGTGAAGCTGGCGGAGGCTCGCGAGCTGGTCCGGCAGGGGCGAGAGCTGCTGGCGAAGGGGATTGACCCCAGCGGGCAGCGCAGAGCACAGCAAGCGGCGGCGAGGGTGCACGCAGCTAACACGTTTGCCGCGGTGGCCGCCGAGCTACTGGCCCAGCGTGCGAAGGAGTTAGCAATCGGTTCCGCTGTCCGGGAGCGCCGCCTGCTGGACAAGGATCTGGCTCCGTACATCGGCGAGCGTCCCATCGCCGAGGTGACTTCTCCGGAGTTGCTGGCGGCGCTACGGAAAATCGAGGCGCGTGGGGCTGTGGAGACGGCGCACCGCGCGCGGATGCTGGCCGGTCAGGTGTTCAAGTACGCCGCCGCCACAGGCCGAGTGCCCACCAACTACAACCCCGCCGCAGACCTGATGGGCGCGTTGGCGCAGCCGGAGGGTCGGAACTTCGCCACGGTTTACGATCCGCAGAAAGGGCGCGACGATCTAAGCAAGGTGGCCGAGTTGCTGCGCGCGCTGTACAGCTACCAGGGAACGCCTGTCGTGCAGGCCGCTCTACAGATGGCTTCGCTGACATTCGTTCGCCCTGGCGAGCTTCGGCAAGCCCTTTGGACCGATATCGACCTGGGCGCTGCGGAGTGGCGCTACATTGCCAGCAAGACGAAGCAACCGCATATCGTGCCGCTGTCCGTGCAGGCGGTGGCGATTCTGCGCGAGCTGCACCCGCTTACCGGGCGAGGGCAATATGTGTTCCCCAGTGTGCGTGGAAAGGGGCGGCCGATGAGCGAGAACGCGGTCAATGCCGCGCTGCGTTATATGGGCTTTGACGGGGAGACGATGACCGGTCACGGCTTCCGGGCACTGGCGCGTACTGTGCTGGACGAAGTGTTGGGATTCCGGCCCGATTACATTGAGCATCAATTAGCCCACGCCGTGAAAGATGCGAACGGCCGCGCCTACAATCGCACGGCACATCTAGCCGAGCGCCGCAAGATGATGCAGAAGTGGGCGGACTACCTGGATGGTCTGCGCACGGGGTCGAACGTGATTCCACTGCTTACCAAAACAGGGTGATTGTGGTTTACGGCGGTCTTTCAGCAAGGGGGCGAGGGGCGTGCGGCTGTTGGTCATCGACCCAATCGTCTTTGCCGTAGCCGGCGACTCGCACAAAACGCCGAGGTACGTCGTGGATTGCAACCGCTGGTCGATCTTGCCCAGAACCAACGCTGTGCCCTGTTGGGTATCACCCACTTCACCAAGGGCACGGCGGGCCGTGAGCCAGTGGAGCGCATTACCGGGTCGCTGGCTTTTGGTGCATTGGCCCGGTTGGTCATGGTGACGGCCATAACCCAAGCGAGAGACGGCGAGGCGGCCAAGCGGTTCCTGGCGCGAGCCAAGTCGAACATCGGCCCGGACGGTGGCGGCTACGTGTACGACTTGCAACAGGTGGAACTGCACGATTTCCAAGGCGTCATTGCATCATCAGTGCGATGGGGTACTCCCTTCAATAAAACTGGACAACTCGATTGATGGCATGCAGACCTGGGATCAATGAACGCCATCAGCTTGCCCGAACTACCCCCTCAGGCATCGTGTCGCCACGGTGCGGATGGGCTTTTCATGACGTTGCTACCTGTCTGCATGCAGGTAGATCGAACGTGACGCCGCCAATACAACACAGGCATCATTGCATCCCGCCAAACTGCGGAACCCATCGAGGTGGGTCAACTCTAAGTTGCTGGTCAGCGTTCAAGGTGGTGGGTCAGTTTGAGGTTGTTGTTGACACCGCTGACGCTGTAGGGAAATTCTGACGCCACGAAAGTCAGTTCCCTGATGTCCATCGGCTGCCACCTACGCGCATGCTGCGCATGCCGGACGCGGAGCCATGATGGTCGCTCATCCCGCGTGCCGCCTGAGCAGCGCCAAGCCGGCACCTCGCTATCGCGATCACGCCCTGGGTAGTAGGCTGTTTCTCTGCCTTCCCATAGGATGCTCCATGGCTGTGCGACCTCCGTTTGTCACGCCGTCCCGTGCAGCGCTCCCCCTGCTGCTGACCGCCGTCTTCGCCCACTCTCTGACTGGATGTTCGCGCATGAACACGCCGACCAACGCTCCGACCAATCTCCCGCCCGGCATCCACCTGATCGGCAATATTCCCGTCGATGCCCATAACACCGTGCATATCGATACCAGTAAGCCGATACCGTTCAGTACGCATACGTTCGGCGCACTATGCTTTGACACTTATGGCTGTAAGGTACTCTACAACGACAGATACGAGGCCCACGATCCCGAAGACGTAAAGCAGATATCTTCCGCCTCTCTTGGAGATATCTATCCTGGTAATTTGACTGCCCATACGATCGGCATCCGCAACTTTCCACATTTCCCGCCTCCTGCGGAGGTGACGTGGCGCTCCAAGGACGGCCAGCCGCACCATGCCCTGGTCGATCTCGAAGCCATCTTCAAAGACAAGGTGATTCTGCATCATGTGCCGCAGAATCAGTTGCCGCCGATCCTGCATGCGGATATTTCTCCGGACATTATCCTGGAAGTGAACGACCGCACCATCAATGTGTATATGCGGGCGTTTGTGGAGACTGCTGTGTTACAGAAGCCAAACAACCCAGACAGCGATTTCCGCAACGACCTGATCCTCGCTTACACCAAAACCTACTGATGGCATCCTTGCCAGGGAGCATGTAATGGGCAACGAGCATACCGATGCAAGGACATGGCCGGATGACGTGGAAACGTATCCGGCGACGGCTCAAGACTTGGCCGCATACGCACACAGCCGCCATACATTGGCGCAGTTCCAGGCGCCGCTGCTGGTCAGTCAACAGAACCCGCACACCCGTTTGTTTGTGGCTTGCTTCGATGGCACAGGCAACGACAAGCACAAGGATCCAAAACACATCACCAATATTGGGATATTGGACGACCAGGTGCACGCTGCTGAAAAGGCTGGTGTCCGCAACATTGCAGGCTACTACGTCCCCGGCATAGGCACGCAGGACGATGCCTTAACGCGTAATCTCGACGGTGCCCTGGGTTACAGCTACGGCCCACGAATGGAAGAGATGTACTTAAAGTTCATCCGCCAAGCCAAACAATGGCGTGATCAAGACCCGCAAGTCGAAATCAGCATTGTGTCCACCGGCTTCAGTCGTGGCGCAGTCACTGCGGCCATGTTCACACGCATGGTTCACGAGCGCGGGATCCAGAGCCCAGTCGGCATGAACATCGAACAGGGGCCACACGGCGAAATCCTCAAACTCACCCCCACGCATCCGCCGTTGGTGCCACCCGGTCGCACCGCGCAGACCGTCGGCTTGCTGGACCCGGTCGCCACCGGCGACATGAATCTGCATGATGTGCGCTTGCCGCCTTCGGTGGTGTCAGGTTTACAGCTCACCGCCCGCGACGAACGCCGGGATCTCTTCCCTGCCAAGGACATCCTGCATCCAGGCCATTCCCACGATGGGCGCTTCCTCAATCTGACCCATCCCGGCGCGCATTCGGATATCGGCGGTTCCTACCGACTCGATGGTTTGTCGGTACGCAACGGCAATCTGTTGACCGATTATGTGAACAGCCTCAGCGATAAACCGTTTCTGCAACCGCGCACCGTGCCAAGCGCGCCGGAAATGAACGTCATTCACCGCTCCGAACAGCACGGATCCTATTACACCACCACCATGGCGACGACGCTCGGGCATCGCGTACATGTGCATAACCTGGATGGCACGGGCATGACCCAGGCACCAAACGATGCGCAATCCTTAGATGCCGGGTTGCGCGCACACTTGCCCCTGCGCCCGGTGGCGGTGTCGCCTGAGCGCACCGATCCGGCGCTGCCGGCGTTCTTCCGGGAGGGACCGCATCCGCATCCGCATGCGTTAGCGGCACCACCGTTGCCGGCGTACTTGCAGCAAGGCGCAATGCCCCATGTGCCGGGTGCACCATCCACCCAAACCACACCGACGAACGCGGACGCGTCCTCTTCATCTTCATCCGCAGCCGCGTCCGCGTCCACACCGCCCCGGGCCATGGACAGGCAGCAGCAAGACCACGCCGCTCAACAGCACCACGAACAGATCCAACAGGCGCAGCAGCAGGCGGCGCACCTGGCACAGGCCCACCGACAGACACAGCCGCTGCCCTCTCACAGCGCACCTGTCCATGAAAAACCGGCCAGCGTGGACATGCAGGAACAGGCGCGGATCGCGCAATTGCAGCAGCAGGAACAGCAAGCGCAGGCAGCGCGCGAGCAGCAACATCAGCTTGCGCAGCAACACGCGCAGTTGCACCTTCAGACCATGGATGCGAGGCAACACGAACAGCGCCAAGCCGCCGAGCCGATGCTCTACACCCCGCCGACTCGCACACCACGTTCGGATGACCACCTCCAAGACTTCCGGCAACCAGACCACCCAATGCACTCGCGCTATACGCAGTTCAAGAATGCGCTGGAACAGTCCCATACATTGCCGATCAATGGCGATAAATTGCCCTACGGTCCCGCGCAGCAGGAGCGGCTGGCCGCCGGCTTCACCGACGCGCTCGGCATTGATCCGCACTACGAACACAGCATCAGAGGTTTCAAGCAGCATCAGGGCCAACTGCTGGCCTATGACCAGCCATGTTCGTTCACCGAAAAGAGCAATGTACTGAGGATCGATCCCGAACAGGCGTTAGCGAAATCGCCCGAGCAGCATGCCGCGAGCTGGAAGGCGCGGGAAGCATCCCACCCAGAGCCGCCAAGCCGTGTCATTGCCCCGATCACGGTCACCGCCGAGGACATGCGCCATCCCGCGCATCCGCGCCATGCGATGTTTGAACAGGCCCGCAGTGCCATCGCCAATGCCAATGAACGGTGGGGCCGACCGGCACCGGATCCGGAACAGTTGGACCGTCATGCGGCGCACGTTGTGGTGGAGTCGCGCAAATTCGGTCATACCGAAGTGGAGCGTGTCCACCTGGGGATGCCGCAGGGCCATGCGACCCAGACGCCGAATTACGCGGTGCAATCGGAGGGGAAGATCGTGGCGCGTATCTTTGCACCGGAACTGGCGCAAGCGCCGAGCGTGGCCCAGGCCAGCCAGCAATTGCAGACGGTGGAGCAGCAAAACCTTGCCGAGCAGGCCATGCAGGCCCAGCGCGCCGCGCAGATGCAAGGGCAGGGCATGGTCATGAAGATGTAGGCGGTAAAAGTACGCAATCCAGGCGCGCCGCATGGACCGCCATGCCCTGAACCACATCGCGCCCGACGATTCAAAGACCACAAGGCGTTGCAGCATCACTCCCGCTCGATTTACCCCGATTTCCCAAGGAAGAGTCCCCTCTAATGAATGCGCGTACCAAAAGCATTGCCGCCGTCATCGCGTTGCTACCCGTTGCCATCGCTGGGCTGTATCTGTCCGGCTTTTTGGTGCTGGCGCTGCTCGGAGAGCATGCACAGGTCCAACTGTTGACCTATTGGCGCTATTGGCAAGTGGTGGGTCAACCGGCGTGGCATCCGTATGCGCTGAAGATCAAGCTGGCCGGTATCGGCGGTTTTGGCCTGCCTGTTCTGCTCTACTTCATGATGTTGTATGCCATGCTGCGGACGAAGGCGCAGGATTTGTATGGCAATGCGCGCTTCGCGCGCAGCGGCGATCTGTCCCGGCACGATGTGCTCAAGGACGATCCTCATGGATTGATTGCCTGTCGCTTCGGTCGCCGTTTCATACGCATCGGCAAGTCCAAGCACTTGCTGTTGGCGGCCAGCACCCGTGGCGGCAAGGGCGTGAGTGTGGTCATTCCGAATTTGCTGGAGTGGCGGGAATCGGCGGTGATCCTGGACGTCAAGCGCGAGGCATGGGAAAAAACGGCTGGCCAGCGCGCCAAATACGGCCAGGTGTATCTGTTCGATCCGTTCAGCGACGACGGCAGCACCCATCGCTGGAATCCGCTGTGGTACGTGCGTCTTGATCCGAACCACCGCAACGGCGACATCGTTGCCATTGCCGCTACGCTGTACAAGGAAACGAGCGGCGAGAATCCGTTCTGGCCGGCAATGGGCCGCAAGACTTTTGTGGCCGCTTGCGAATACCTATTCGATCTGTATGTACACGACAAGGCGGTGGATTTGCCCAGCACGATGGCAGCAAGCTTCCCCACGCTGGGGAGTGTCTATCGGCTGCTCGCTGGCGCATACCTTAAACCTGGACAGTCGCTACAACAGTGCCTGAGTGAAATACTCAAGCAGCCCATGCTCGGATCGCATGCGCGGACCGGTCTGAACAACCTGGTCGGCCTGGCTCCTGAGACGTTCACCTCCGCCATCGAAACTGCGCTAGCACCGCTGAACATTTTCAGTAACCCGATTGTGGATGCGGCGACCAGTGCAAACGATTTCGACCTGAGCAAGTTGCGCAAGACCATCCAGTCGATCTACGTGGGCGTCAGTCCGGCCAAACTGATCGAAGCCAAAGGCGTGTTGAATCTGTTCTTCGAGCAGGCGATCAAACTCAATGGTCGCGAGTTGCCCGAACACAACACAGAGCTGAAATACCAGTGCATGTTCATGCTCGATGAGTTCACGGCGCTGGGTCGTGTGGAGATCGTCCCGGTAGCCGTGGGCTGGGTCGCTGGTTATGGCATCCGCATTGTGATCGTGATCCAGTCGATTGCGCAGTTGGAATCAGTCTATGGTGCCGACACAGCGCGCGGCCTGATTACCAATCTCGGCGTGCGGATCGTGTTTACTCCACGAGAACAGCGCGATGCTGAGGAATACTCGAAGATGCTGGGCGAGACCACGGTGCGCCGTCGGCAGCGCACGCAATCCTACGGCCAAGGCAACAGCCACAGCTATACCGAGGTGCTGGATCGGCGTCCGTTGATGAATCCGGATGAGGTCAAGGGACTGGCACCGGAGAAAGCCATCGTGTTCATCGAGGGGGTTGGCTATCCGATCCTGGCGGACAAGATTTTTTACTACAAGGACAGCTACTTCAAGCCGCTGTTGCTGAAAGCACCGCAGGTGCCCCGGCTCGCGCTGGGCGGGGCGTAATCGCGTGAGGTTTTTCGGTCGAGGGCGTGCTGAACTGAGCCAGCGCCTGGATGTACTGGAAAAGGCGCTGCTCGATCACAAGAAGAGCATCCACTTCCTGGAAGGCCAGCGCATCCGCACGGTGCGTCAGTTCGCAGCGATGCAATCGCTGGTGGAGTCGCTGATACGCACGCATCCGCGACCGGACATGATGCTGCGTTGGTGGAATCACGAAGTCCCAAAGTTGATCGATGAGGTCAGCGAGGTGCCGGAGGATATCCACGCCGAACATCAATTGGAGGCGCTTGCCTGGCAGGGGATGGTGAAGCGCTATACCTACCTGATCGAGGCGGCGGCGGATTTTTATGCGCAAAACCATGAAGGTGACGATTGAAACGGAGGCACCGCAATCGCTTGATGATTGCGATAGGATCGAGTTCACGGTCAGTCAGTTCATTCAGTGATGCCTGCTACGTAAGCAGGGTGGTCACGAACCAGGGTTGACTAATCTGACCGTTTTTTCTGAAAAGTTGCAACAAAGTTGTGTGCCATAACCGCTGCCAGATCCAGTTGCGGTGACCTGTCGCTTGTAGAGTTCGAATGGCGCCACGCGCAACGAGACTTATGAGTGTCTACGGAAGCCTGGGCGATTCACCTCGCTGTCCGCTGTGCCTTGCAGCGTGAAGTGGTCCTCCTCGCGCACTAGTGGGTTTCGACTTGGTGGCCGTTTTTCCATGAGTCGCTGCCATGCGGAATCCAGCGGCGACTTGCTGAGCGCCTGTCCACGCTCGAATCGACCTTGTTCGTACCGGCTTTCGCGCGTAGATACTGGAGCTGAAATTCTGCCTTGCCGATGCCGGCCGCGAGCCGTGTTTGGTCACGTCGATACCGGACGCGTCGCGACCGAAATGTTACCGCTCTCCGTCTAGGTTGGACCTGTTGCATCGGCGAGCATCGCAGGGCCTTGGTCAGTCGGCGTCAACGCATCGTCGCTGAGTGTGAGCGCTGATTTTAAAAATAACTTGTTGGTCACAAAACGTTGTAGGAGTCGCGGAGGCGCGCTATCGGGTGCGCGCTGGCGTCGCTCGGACAGACAGTGGCGTACAGCGGAAAGTCTGAAAGGCTTGCAACGATGGCTTCGTCATGCTGTGTGGTGGAATACCACTTATTAACGTTAATCGACGCCTGCGGCACAAAGCATAGTCTGCGTTGGTCAGATCTGCATTTCAGTCAGAAGGCTGCGCGATGCGTAGCAGGAAAGCTTTGCGACGCTCGCTGGCCTTGGTGAAAAAACGTCTGCCTGGAGAGCGAAAAATCGTTACGATCGGTTAGAACCGCAAATGAATTTCGGATCTAACCGTCTTGTCCTAATCTCGTTAGCAGTGTAATTTCAACTTGTCGAAACCAATGCATAAAGTCGGTATGCAGAGCATTCTTCAGAAAGTGTGAAGAATGAAGAGTCTGATGATACGGGTGCTGATCGCTGAACTCGTGGAAGATATTTCTAACCATTTTGCTTGCGTCGCCAACATGACGAGGAAATTGTGGAAAAACTCACCAGAAGAATAAAATCCCGGCTTGGGTATGTGGCTGACATTCCGGACATTCGTGACTTTCATTACAGTCCGGATGAAAATTTGATGCGTAAGCTACCGCCTGCTGTCGACCTGGCGCCGGATTTTCCAGTTTATGATCAAGGTCGGATTAGTTCCTGTACGGCAAATGCCCTGGCAGGTGCTGTGCAGTATGAGAGGGCTACTCATAATGAGTCGCCAGATTTTATTCCATCACGCCTGTTTATTTACTACAACGAGCGCGTCATTGAGGGCAGTGTGGATTGTGATTCCGGAGCTATGTTGCGCGACGGGATAAAAGTGCTGCATAAGCTCGGTGTCTGCCAGGAGACGGAATGGCCGTATAACGATACGCCGCCTGCGCATGACGGAGGCGTGTTCCCTCCAGGCGCTCCAGCAAGAGAAATGCCCAATGCGGCATGCTATAAGGAGGCGTTCAAGCATGTCATTACCCGCTATGAGCGCGTCCATCAAGATATTTCTCACCTGAAAGCCTGTATTGCCAGTGGTGCTCCCTTTGTGTTCGGATTCCAGCTCTACGACAACTGGCTGCATAGTGCTCTGCCTCCCGCCACGCAGATCCCAATGCCAACTAAGAAAGATAAGCTGGTCGGGGGGCATGCGGTCCTATGCGTCGGATATGACGACAGCACACAGCTGTTCCGTATCCGTAACTCATGGGGGGATACGCTTGGGGATAAGGGGTATTTTTTAATGCCCTATGATTATCTGCTTAATCCTCAGTTGGCAGCCGATTTCTGGGTGATCAGAATGGTCAAAAGCTGAGCTTGAATTGGCTAGGATTTGCTTGGCTGAAAATGAGGTTCTACCCAGTTGTCACTGTCATGGAGTGGCGCTGGATGTGATGTTGGGTGGCTCCGAATGGTGGTGAGTCACCTTCGGGGCGGCCAGGGTGGCTCGTGGTTCAGCACCCTGGCTCGCTAGATGTGTCAGCACTGACTATTGTGGATGTTTGATACATGTGTTGGCATCAAGTATCAAAGCATGCTGTGCCTTGTATTTTGAATTTCCATATCTAACAGGCGTAGCATGATCTGTTGCGCGAGCTATCTCTGATCGCCAGCATTGTCATGCTGGATTATTTGATAGCTCATGTAATGGCTCAGGGCACTCCGCCTTGGTTCGGTAGTCCTGGGTGGAGGGCCGCTGTCGCTGCCGTCGTGGGACTACAGCGTGTAGCCGAATTGCTGTTTGAATTGGTCGTTGAAATCGTTGAAGTCGAAGCGCTGGTTCTGTGTGCCTGGGTGTTCCACTTTCAACGCGCCCATCAGATTGCCAATGCGCCCGATGGTCAGCCAGTCGCAGCCGCGTTGCAGGCCGAAGATCATTCCTGCGCGGAAGGCGTCGCCGCAACCGGTCGGGTCGACCACGCGGCGTTCGTGTGCCGGTGGGATGTCGTAGGTTTTCTCTGGGGTGCGCACCAACGCACCCTGCGGGCCTTGCGTGGTGATGTAAGCATGCACGCGCGAGACGATGTCACGTTCGTTCCAGCCGGTGCGCTCCTGCAGGAGATTGGACTCGTAGTCGTTGACCACGACGTAGTCGGACTGTTCGATGAAGGTGCGCAGTTCCGCACCGTTGAACAGCGGCATGGCCTGGCCTGGGTCGAAGATGAAGGGGATGCCGCTAGCGGCGAACTCCTCGGCATTTTGGATCATGCCTTCGCGCCCATCGGGGCCGACCAGGCCCAGGGTTACCCCCGGCACGTCTTTGACGTGGTTTTCGTAGCTGCGCATCATCGCGCCTGGGTGGAATGCAGTGATCTGATTGTTGTCGTGGTCGGTGGTGATGAAGGCTTGCGGGGTGAACAGCCCGTCGATCACTTTGACCCGAGACAAGTCGATGCCCAGCGACTGGAAATGCTCCCGATAGGGGCCGAAATCCTCGCCTACCGTGCCCATCGGGATTGGGTGGCCGCCGAGCAGATGCAGGTTGTAGGCAATATTGCCGGCGCAGCCGCCGAACTCGCGTCGCATCCGGGGGACCAGAAACGACACATTCAGGATGTGTACCTTGTCCGGCAAAATGTGGTTCTTGAACTGGTCCGGGAACACCATGATGGTGTCGAAAGCAAGAGAGCCACAGATCAATACGGACATCGGGTAGGCCTTGGCGAAGGGGGTGAACCCGTATTCAGACGGGCGAGGCGCGGCATCGCCCCGGCGCAAAGGGTAACGGCTGCGGCTTGGCAGGGCCACCATCGCGAGGGGGTGGTCCTTGCAGGGCCTGCTAGGTATGCGGTTTGCCGCAGAATTTCCTTGCCCGGTCCGTGGGGGGTTGCTAGGCTAGCGGACTTCAGTTTTCTGCCCATTTTTTCGCCATTCGGCGACGGCGCGGGCCCCAGGACACAATTTCCAGATGTTCAAAAAACTCCGTGGCATGTTCTCCAACGACCTGTCCATCGACTTGGGCACGGCGAACACCCTCATCTACGTGCGTGGCCAGGGCATCGTGCTGAACGAGCCGTCGGTGGTGTCGGTGCGCCAGGATCGCGCGATCGGCGGGACCCGCTCGGTGGCGGCAGTCGGTGCCGAGGCCAAGCAGATGCTGGGCCGCACGCCGGGGCACATCACCACCATTCGCCCGATGAAAGATGGCGTTATCGCCGATTTCACCTATACCGAGGCGATGCTCAAGCATTTCATCAAGAAAGTGCACAAGTCGCGCTTCTTGCGTCCCAGCCCGCGCGTGCTGGTGTGTGTGCCTGCCGGTTCGACTCAGGTCGAGCGTCGTGCGATCAAGGAGTCGGCCGAGGAGGCCGGTGCCCGTGATGTGTATCTGATCGAGGAGCCGATGGCGGCGGCGATCGGTGCCGGTATGCCGGTCACCGAAGCGCGCGGTTCGATGGTCATCGATATCGGCGGCGGTACCACCGAAGTGGCGGTTATCTCGCTGAACGGGATCGTCTACTCGCAGTCGGTGCGCATTGGTGGGGACCGTTTCGACGAGTCGATCACCAACTACGTGCGCCGCAACCACGGCATGCTGATCGGCGAAGCCACTGCCGAACGCATCAAGCTGGAGATCGGCTGCGCCTACCCGCAGTCGGTGGTGCAGGAGATGGAAATCTCCGGCCGCAACCTCGCCGAGGGCGTGCCGAAGATGATCAAGATCAACTCCAACGAGGTGCTCGAGGCCTTGCACGAGCCGCTGTCGGGTATCGTCTCTGCGGTCAAGCTGGCGCTGGAACAGACCCCGCCGGAATTGTGTGCCGACGTCGCCGAACGCGGCATCGTGCTGACAGGCGGTGGCGCGCTGCTGCGCGATATGGATCGCCTAATTTCCGAAGAAACCGGATTGCACGTGCAGGTCGCCGACGATCCGCTCACCTGCGTCGCGCGTGGTGGTGGCCGGGCGCTGGAGTTGGTGGACATGCACGGCAACGAGTTCTTCGCCCCGGAGTGATGGCCGAGGCTGGAAATGGGCGATCGGCGAGGAAGGCATGGCGTGGGTGTCCTGGGTGCTCGCCCAGAGATGCCGCCGACTGTCCCGTGTCTGTGCGCACCTGATCCTGGCCGGGCCGGGTGCCCGCGTTGCGCTGACTTGGTGTGTTGTTCCGTTTTTCTTTTTTTCGACTTCCGGCTCTGATCCGTGCCTCCTTACGCCGGTCCTCCAGTCACTGCCCGTTCTGGCGAATCTCCGAGTACACCGCGTCTGTTGGCGTACTTGGCGATGGCGCTGGTGCTGATCGTGCTCGGCACGCGTGTCGATTGGTTGGCGCGTTTGCGGGGTCAGGCGACGCTGCTGGTACAGCCGATCTGGGCATTGGCCGGCCTGCCCGGGCGGTTAGGCACGCAGGTGCAGGAAAATGCCGCCAGTCATGCCCAGTTAGTCAGGGAGAATACTGCGCTGCGTAACCAGTTGTTGATCGCCAAGGCGCGTTTGACCCGTCTGCAGACCGCAGCGTTGGACAACGCGCAATTGCGCGAACTGCTCGGGGTGGCTGAACACCGCGGCCTGGACGTGCAACTGGCACCGATTCTGGACATCGACCTGGATCCGACCCGTCAACGCCTAGTGCTCGACGCTGGCAGCCGCGATGGCGTGCGCCTCGGTCAGTCGGTGATCGATGCTGGTGGCCTGATGGGGCAGGTGATCGCGGTGACGCCGTTGCATTCCACCGTGTTGTTATTGACCGATCCGGACCATGCGGTGCCGGTGACGGTGGCGCGCAACGGTGTGCGCCTGATCGTCTACGGCCGCGGTAATAGCTTGGAGCTGCGTGACATTCCGCTCAGTGCTGGGGTCGAAGTGGGCGATGAGATCGTGACTTCCGGCCTGGGTGGGCGCTTTCCGGCGGGTTTCCCGGTGGGCACCATCTCCGCGTTGCGTCCCGACGACACCCATGCCTTCTTGGTCGGTGAGTTGAAGCCTGCGGCGAAGCTTGATCGTGGGCGGGATGTGTTGTTGCTCAAGCCCGGACTGGTTGACAAGCCGAGGCTGGGAGCTGCGTTGATGCCGGCTGGGCAGCAGGACGCGGGGCGCGGCGCGGTGCCAGCGACGCATGCCTCTGATTCTCAATCCGCCGCTGCGGCGAATCCCCCGATTGAGGCCCAGGCCCATGTCTCGGCGAGCAGTGCTCCGCGAGCAGATTCCTCTCGTGCTCCGGCGCTGTCCCCGCCCTCCACGGGCAATCTGCAGTCCACAGGCTCAAGCAACGCTCCGCATCCCGTGGTCCCCGTTCGCACTCAACCTCCAACTCCCGCGGCAGTGCCAGTCCCTGCACAGCAGGAGTCGCAGCCATGAGCCGTCTACGCACCAGAGGCTGGGTTCTGCCGGTCAGCGTGATTGTGGCCCTGCTGCTGGGCCTGATGCCGCTGCCGCTGGCGTTACAGCCGCTACGGCCATACTGGTTGGCGTTGGCGCTGGCGTATTGGGTGATCGAGACACCGGACAAGATCGGCCTGGGTTTCGCGTTTGTGGTCGGTGTACTTGCCGATCTACTTGACGGTGGAGTGCTGGGCGAACAGGCCTTGCGGCTGGTGATCCTGAGTTTCATCCTGCAGCGGTTCCGCGCGCGTATCCGTTTCTTTCCGATGTCGCAGCAGGCACTGGTGATCGGCGGGTTGCTGCTCAACGATCGTATTGTCGCTGCGGCGGTGCATTTGTCGATCGGCGAGCCGATCCTGCCTTGGAACTATTGGTGGGCGCCGCTGTTGGGCATGCTGCTATGGCCGCCGTTGTTCGTGTTGCTGGATAGGCTGCGGCTGGGCCGTCGAGGCAAGTAGCATGGCTCTGAACACGCGCCACGCGCAAAAGAATCCACATGCCGAGGCCGAGCAGTTTCGGCGCCGTGCGGCTCTGGGTTTCCTGGGGGTGTTGTTCGCATTGCTGGGCTTGGGTGGTTGGTACTTCAAGCTGCAGGTGCTTGACCACGATGTCTACGCCACGCGTTCGGACTCCAACCGGATCAAGCCGCGGCCGGTGGTGCCTGGGCGCGGCATGATCTACGACCGCAACGGTCGCCTGTTGGCGGAGAATCTCCCCGCGTTCAGGCTCGACGTGACCCCGGACAAGGTCACGGACATGGACGCGCTGTTGGCTGCCTTGAGCAAGGTCATCGCACTGTCGCCCGAGGACATCGAGCACTTCAAGGCCGCGCGCAAGGTGAGCCGCAGCTTTCTTCCGATTACATTGAAACTGCGGGTCAGCGAAGAGGAGCGTGCGCGTTTCGCGGTGGATCGCTGGCGCTTCCCGGGCGTGGAGCTGGAGCCGTATCTGACGCGCCACTATCCCTATGGCGACCTGTTTGCGCACATCATCGGCTACGTCGGTCGTATCGATGAGAAGGATCTGGAGACGCTGGGCGAGGGCAATGCCGCGCTGACCCATATCGGTAAATCCGGATTGGAGCGGTATTACGAGGAGCAACTGCGCGGCAAGATCGGTTACGAGCAGGTCGAAACCAACGTGCAGGGCCGTGCGATTCGTACCGTCGGCCGGGTGCCGGCGCAGTCCGGTGCCGATCTGCGGCTTTCCATCGACGCCGATCTGCAGCGCGCCATGGTGGCTGCGTTCGGCGACTATCAGGGGTCGGCGATCGCCCTCGATCCGCGGACGGGTGAAATCCTGGCGATGGTCAGCCTGCCGGCTTACGACCCGAATCTATTCGTCAACGGCATTTCCCACGCGGATTTTCAGGCGCTCAACAGCGATCCGTCGCGGCCGCAATTCAACCGACTGGTGTTGGGGGGCGTGGCCCCGGGTTCGACGATCAAGCCGTTCATGGGCCTGGCCGGTCTGGATAGCGGTACCCGCCGCCCGGAGGACAAGATATTGTCCACCGGCATGTTCTATCTGCCAGGGGTCAGTCGTGGCTGGGGCGACTCGCATCGTGGCGGGCACGGTTGGACCGACCTGCGCAAGTCGATCGCCCAATCGGTGAATACCTACTACTACAAGCTGGCCGTCGACATGGGCATTACCAAGGTCGACCAGTACATGACCCGCTATGGTTTCGGTAGTCCGACCGGCATCGACCTGATCGGCGAGACCGGCGGCATCGTGCCGTCGCCGGCCTACAAGGCGAAGAGTCGCAAGGAAACATGGTATCCCGGTGATACGGTCAACATTGCCATCGGCCAGGGTGACTGGAAGGTGACACCGCTGCAATTGGCGCGCGGGGTGGCAGGGATCGCCGACGGTCGGTTGCGCGCGCCGCATCTGGTGATGGCGACGCGCGAGGTGTTCGATCAGCCATGGAAGCCGATACCGATCGGACCAGGCAAGCCGATCAGCGACAATCCTGGCAACCTGCAGGCGGTGCGCGAAGGCATGATGGACACCATGCGTCCAGGTGGTAGTGGTTATTCCATCAGCGTTGGTGCGCCCTACCAGATGGCGGGCAAGACCGGCACTGCGCAGGTGGTCAGCCGCAAGGGGATGGCTGCGGTGGACCCGCGCAACCTGCCGATGCACCTGCGTCACCGTTCGCTGTTTGAGGGCTTTGCCCCGGCAGACCATCCGACCATCGCTCTGGCCATCGCGGTGGAGGGCGGCGGTTACGGTGCCAGCACCGCTGCGCCGATTGCGCGCAAGATCTTCGATGCTTGGCTGCTCGGGCGCTTGCCTGCCGGTATCGAGCCGTTGGATAGTCTGCGCGGTGCCACCGCATTCGGCAGCCGGCTCTACTATGCCGAAGACCCGCGTTCGCGTGCCGCCGCCGATGCGGTTGCCTTGTCGGTGGGTGAGCGCCCGGTGCTGATCGGTCAGACCGAGGTGGATGCCGCAGCGGTGCCGTTGCCGTCGGCGCCGCCACCGATTCCAGACGAGATCCCGGACGAACGATGAAGGATTTCCTGCGCTGGCTTGTCGAGATCGGTGGCCGTTTCGCCCGCACCCTGGACTGGGTGATGTGCCTGGCCTTGGGAGCGCTGATGGTGATGGGGCTGGCCGTGCTCAAGAGCGCTGGCGGCAACCATCTGGTCATGGCGCAGGGGGCACGTTTTGCAATCGGAGCGGTGGCGATGTGGGCTCTGTCGCGGGTCTCGACGTTGCGTTTACGCGCATGGACGCCGCTGATCTATACGTTTTCGATGCTGCCGCTGCTGGCGGTGTTCGTGCTGGGCACTGGCAAATACGGTCGGCAGTGGCTGAATTTGAAGCTGTTCTATCTGCAGCCGGCCGAACTGCTGAAGATCAGCATGCCGATGATGGTGGCCTGGTACCTGCACCGCGTGCCGTTGCCGCCGCGGATTCCTACTGTACTGGTCAGTGCGACCATCATCGGCATCCCGACTGCGCTCATCATGCTGCAGCCGGATTTCGGTACGGGCGTGTTGATCGCCGCCAGTGGCGGTTTCGTCATGTTGCTGGCGGGGTTGCCGTGGTGGTGGGTGGGCATTGCCGTCGGCGGTGTTGCCGCGGCGGCGCCGGTGGCCTGGTACTGGCTGCTACGGCCTTACCAAAAAGACCGCATCATGATGTTCCTCAATCCGGAGAGCGACGCGCTCGGTGCCGGTTGGAACATCATCCAGTCCAAGATCGCGATCGGTTCCGGCGGCCTGCACGGCAAAGGCTGGGGCTTGGGCTCGCAGTCGCATCTGAACTTCATCCCGGAGCAGACCACCGATTTCGCCTTCTCCGTGCTCAGCGAGGAATTCGGCTGGATCGGCGTCGCCACCGTGCTGACCTTGTACATGGTGGTGATCGGGCGTTGTTTGTGGATCGCGACGCAGGCCCGCGATACCTTCTCGCGCCTGCTGGCCGGTGCCACCGGGCTGGCGTTCTTCGTGTATGTGTTGGTCAACGGCGGCATGATTTCCGGGGTGTTGCCGGTGGTCGGCGTGCCAATGCCGTTGATGAGCTACGGCGGTACCTCGGCGGTGTCGCTGTTGGCCGGGCTAGGCTTGGTCATGGCGGTGAAATCCTATCGTCCAGTGCATGGCTACTGAACGCCGTTCAGTGTGTTCTGCGTATCGGTTTTCATCATCGACTTGTTGACTTACTGCTGAACGATTGCAGCTCATTTCTGCTTCGTTCACGCTATGTGTCGGTGCGATGTGGTGATGCCGCCTCCCGCTGATTTGCGCATTAGCTTAGAAAGGTTATGTTGTCAGGCATGGCGGCGCGGCGCGGATTGGCTTTGTACTCGCGCGCATCCGTGGCATGACGTTGACCTAGCGCATCTGCCGATTGGAGTTTCGGGGAAGTCCAACTATGCGGATCTCGTAATTTCTCTCGCTTACCCCTAACTCGCTCTGTTGCGCCTGTATGGCTATCTGTTGATGAAATTGCTAAGAATCTTGCTGTTGACGTGCATCGTGTTGGGGCTGAGTGGCTATGCACTGTTTCGCTATTATTTTCCAGCGGGCACACAGCACAGTAAGGGTTACGGCCGTACGACACTGGTGTATCCGCCGGCAGTGCCGCAAGGATTGGTGATCCTGCTTGCCAACGGCAGTACCGAGCAACGCCATGACGCGGCGACGCGCATCGCCGCCGCCGGAGCGCTGGTCGCGGTGGTCGATGGCGAGCGTTATCTCAAGCACTTGGGGCGTGCTGGACATGGTTGCGATAAAGCCTGGCGCGATGCGGAGCACCTGAGCCGGCACCTGCAGCGTCAATTACACGGCGATAGCTATTTTTTGCCAATGTTGGCCGGGACTGGAAGCATGGCGACGCTGGCCGAGCGTATCGTCGGTGCCGCGCCCGGCGCGACCCTGGGCGGTGCCGTGAGCGTGGCGCCGATGCCTACCGAGGTGTGTGCTGGTCGCGGCGGTGCCATCCCAGTGCAGAGTTTCGTCGATAGCGTGGCCGCGCCGACCACCGGCACACTGGAGGCGGCACTAGCCACGCGTGTGGCCGCGCACTTGCATGCCTCTGGGCGTGGCGGTGCGCTGGATGATCTGCCGTTGGTCGAATTGTCTGTTCCAAAGGCGGGTGCGCCGCTGGCCATCGTGTTGTCCGGTGATGGCGGCTGGCGCGACATCGACAAGGGGATTGCCGAAGCCCTTCAACATCGCGGCATCGCCGTGGTCGGCTGGGATAGCCTGCGCTATTTTTGGCGGGTCAAGTCGCCCGCGCAGGCCAGCGCCGACCTTGGCCGGGTCATCGCCGATTATCAGCAGCGGTGGCGTCCGCAGAAGATTTTGTTGGTCGGTTATTCCTTCGGCGCGGCGACCTTACCCTTCATGTACAACCGTCTGCCACCCTCGCAGCAGTCCGAGGTCGGATTGTTGGCATTGCTGGGTCTTGCGGACAAGGCCGATTTCCAGATTCGCGTGCGCGGCTGGCTGCAGTTGGGCGAAACCGACGACGCGCTAGCGGTGTTGCCTGAAGTGGCACGCATCGCTCCGTCGCAGTTGCTGTGCGTCTACGGCGACAAGGAGAAGCGGACATTGTGTCCGTCCCTGCGCACGCGTGGTGTGCAGGTCGTGGAGTTGCATGGTGGCCATCATTTCGATGAGAGTCCTGCGGGCTTGGCCAGCATTGTCGAGAACCGCTGGCGGCAATTGTCCGTCGATGAGGAGGTTTCCTCGGTCGAACTCGATGCGTCGGTGTCGCCGTCTTTGGCGAGATCCGTTGCGCCATTGCATGTGCCAATCGTAGCCACGGAGTGATGTGATGGTCCCACCTGCAGACACTGTGCCTGATCGGGTGGCGCTGCTGGCCGCACGCCCGGCATGCGCGGTCGCAGGCGATAGTCGCGCGGTTGTCTAGCCGTCCATTCCCGAGACCTGCGCGTAGCCGCTGTTGGCCACACTGCAGCCGGAGCAGCGCGTCTTTGCCGATGTGTTGGATGGGCATGAGCCGGATACCACGCATATCCAGGCCGCATTCGATCGTTGCGCGTCCTTTGGACACGGACCTGGCACGGCCTGCGCATCAAGATTGGTCTGGCCAAGCGCGGCCCGGTGTGCGAGGTCACTTATCGCAATACCTGTCTGTTGGGTGTTGTTAAACCGTTGGTAATCAATCCGCTGTGCGGCGGCGACCGCAGTGCGATGGTGACGGCCTTCAGCAAGATCGTGGTCAACGGACGCAATGCGCAAGGCGTGCCGAAGGGCAAGGGCGGTGCGGTGCAGGGCGACACCTTGCTCCGGGATCGCGCCCGAGCGCCACCGGCATGAATGCTGCGGATGCACTTGACCTGGGGTAAAGTTCTTTTGTTTCATAGCATTATTGGCAAAAATTCATCTTGAGTCTGGTAGTCTGCCGCGATGATTCGAAGCTCGCTGATGTGCCTGCTTACGCTCGGCTTGGTCGCATGCGCGACCCAGCCCAAGCCGTCACCGTCCCCGCCACAGGCCAGCACGCCGCAGCCGGCCCTGCGTCAGGCAACGCCTGCTGAAGCCGCACCCGAAGTGCTGCAGGCGCCGTCGGTGGATCTGACCCCGGTGCCATTGGAGACTGCCCGCGCGAACTTCGTGCGCGATACCGCAGCCAAGTACGGCCTGAATCCTGCGCAGATCGAGGCGACTCTGGCGCAGGCGCAGTTCAAGGATGCGATCGTGGCGGCGATGTCGCGCCCGGCCGAGCGGGTCAAACCGTGGAGCGAATACCGGCCGATGTTCATCACCCAGGCGCGGATCGATGGCGGCCGTGCCTTCCTGGCCGATCATCGCGACGCACTCCTGCGTGTCCAGGCGCGTACTGGCGTGCCGGCCGAGATCATCGTTGCGATCATCGGCGTGGAGACCAGCTACGGTAAGAACGTCGGCAAGTACCGCGTGCTGGATGCTTTGTACACGCTAGCCTTCCGCTATCCGCGCAGCGGCGACCCGGCCAATCTCGAGCGCGAAGTGCGCCGCGAACTGTATTTCCGCGATGAACTCGGCCAATTGTTCGCGCTGGCCCACGAGGAACACCTTGATATCACCACGCTGATCGGTAGCTACGCAGGTGCCATGGGTTTTGGTCAGTTCATGCCCTCCAGCTACCGCCAGTACGCGGTCGATGGCGATGGCGATGGCCAGCGTAATTTGTTCAGCAGCTACAGCGACGCGTTCGCCTCCATTGCCAACTACTTCGTCAAGAAAGGTGGCTGGGTGCGCGGTGGGCTGGTCGCCGTGCCGGCCACGCTGCGCGCTGGCGCCGAGGAATTCAATCCGAGCGATTGGAAACCGATATACACCATGGCCGACCTGGCCGCGCGTGGCTACACGCCGAATGTGCCAGTCCCCACCGGTACCACCGCTACCCCGATCACACTCGACGGTAGTACCGGCAAGCAGTACTGGTTGGGCTTCCAGAATTACTACGCGATCACCCGCTACAACGCTTCCAAAATGTATGCGATGGCGGTTTACCAACTGTCCCAGGCCATCGCCGGGAAGGAATTACCGCCGGCATGAATCCGCACGCGCTGCTCCGCATCGCCCCTGTCGTCGCTTTCCTGGCGTTGGCCGCTTGCAGTAGCGCCCCGAAGAAGACCGTAGGCAGCAAGGTTCCCGGGATCAAAGTCGAAGGTCGCGGGCCGGTGCATATCGCTACTGGTTGTCCCGTGACCTCGCCCTACGCGCCGGCCAAGGAAGACCTATCCAAACGCGGCAACTACACCGCTGGCGGACTGTACGCGCCCGGTGTACGCGACAGCACGCCCGATGAGGTGCCCAACGTCGCCTGCATTCCCGAGCCGCTGGTCACTGACGAGCCACGCTCGGTGATCGGCAACCGCTCCCCCTACATGGTGCTGGGCCGCGCGTACACCGTCATCGACGATCCGCACAGTTATGTCGAACGGGGCACCGCCTCGTATTACGGCAACAAATTCCATGGCCGGTTGACCTCGAATCGGGAGGTCTACGACATGTATGCCTTCACCGCCGCGCACAAGACTCTGCCATTGCCCAGCTTCGCTCTGGTCACCAATATCGACAACGGTGCATCGGTGGTGGTGCGGATCAACGACCGCGGCCCCTTCCACGATGACCGCCTCATCGATCTGAGCTATGCGGCGGCGGTCAAGCTCGGCATCACCGGCAAGGGCACTGGTCGGGTGGAGGTACGTGGACTGACTCCGGCCGACAACGGCGACCTGCTTGCCAGACGTCACAGCGATCGGCCGGCCGCCACCGTGTTGGCTAGCGCCCGCCCTGCCGAGGCCGCTGCGGTGCGACGTGCGGCGGACATGGACAATCTAGTCAAGACCCTGCCGTCCAGGTCGAGCGTGGTTGCGGCCCCGCCTGCCGCTGCGGCCACCGCGGCGGCTGTCGCCGCGGTGCCAGAGGGCGAACGTTGGCGTTACCGGGTCAAGGCCGACGCCAACATCCCTGCCAATGCCGATCATTTCGATGACTGGATGAAGTCGCACGGCGTGCATGTCGCCACCGGTAAGCCGACCACGCTCCAACAATCCAGCGTGGCTGTCGCCGTTCCGGACCCGGCACGTAGGGCTCCAGCCGTGACGACTGCCAGTGCGCCCGCAGTTGTGGCTGCAGTGTCCAGCACCAGGACCGGCGCCGCCATCGCAACGCCTGCCGTTGCCGCGCCGGTCCATGCCGCTGAGTCGCACCCGTCTGCCCAAGCGACATCTTCGCGCGGGCCGCTCGGCATCCTGCTGCAGGTCGCCAGCTTCGCCAGCCGGGAGAATGCCAATCGCGCGCTGTCGCAGTTGGTGTCTGCGGGCATCGTCGGTGGCAGCATCAGCGACATCGTTTCCGGCGGGCGGACATTGTGGCGTCTGCGGGTCGCGGCCGGAGATCACAGCAGTGCTGCCGAGTTGGCCGCGCGTATCGCCGGACTCGGCTTCGAGCGGCCACAGATTGTGAAAGATTGAGGTGCGGCGCTGTGGCATCGGTCGCGGCGTCTTGGTGGCTGTTGCCATTGCCAATGGCTTAACGCCGCCTGGTGTCCGCGCTGCCACGGCGGTGCCTCGTCCTACAATGCACCGTTAACTATCGGCCTTCAGGCCTGCCAGGAGTCGTTCTAGATGAAATTCCGCTTCGCCGTCGCCGCCCTGGCGACCTTCGCCGTTGGCATGGTTTCCGCGCAGACCCCAGGCCCGGTGCCTGCGCCGCCTGCCGCCGCCATTGCGCCTGCCACTGTGGCGATCCCGCCCGCGCCCAAACCTGCCGTGTCCAAAGCCTGGGTATTGATGGACTACGCCACCGGCCAGGTGCTGGCCGGCGAAAACGAACACCTGCGCGTGGCCCCGGCCAGCATCACCAAGGTGATGACCTCCTATGTGGTGGCAGCGGAATTGAAGCAGGGCAAGATCAAGCGCGACGATCAGGTCATGCTGAGCGAGCGCGCCTGGCGCGAGGGCGGTGCCGGTACCGACGGCAGCTACAGCGGCTTCCCGGTCAACCAGACCGCGCGCCTGGAAGACATGGAAAAGGGCATGGCGGTGCAGTCCGGTAACGACGCGGCGATCGCGCTGGCCGAACATACCGCTGGCAGCGAAGAGGCGTTCGCCAATCTGATGAACAACTATGCCGCGAAGATCGGCATGACCGGTTCGCACTTCGTCAATGCGCACGGCTTATCGGCCGAGGGCCACTACACCACCGCCTACGATCTGGCCTTGCTGGGGCGTGCAATGGTGCGCGACTATCCGGAAACCTATGCCTACAACAAGATCAAGGAATTCCGCGTCGGCGACATCACCCAGCCCAACCGCAACCTGCTGTTGTGGCGCGACCCCAGCGTGGACGGTATCAAGACCGGTCACACCTCCGAAGCCGGCTATTGCCTGCTCAGCTCTGCCCAGCGTGGCGACCAGCGTCTGGTCGCGGTGGTGATGGGCGACAGCTCCGAGAAGCAACGTGCCGAGGACAGTCTGGCGTTGTTGAACTGGGGGTTCCGCTTCTTCGAAACGCACCGTCTATACGAACCGGGCAAGCAGGTTGCGCAGCAGCGGGTGTGGAAGGGGACCGAAAAACAGGTGCTGTTGGGTGTGGCGCAGCCGCTGTTGGTCAGCGTGCCGCGTGGCCGCTACAGCGAGTTGAAACCGTCGATCGATGTGCCCAAGACCCTGATGGCGCCGATCAAACAAGGTCAGGCGATCGGTACGGTCAGGGTGACGTTGGACGGCAAGGTGGTCGTACAGGCGCCACTGGTGGCGCTGAAAGCAGTCGACGAGGCGGGTTTCTTCAAGCGTCTGTGGGACAGCTTATGGATGTGGTGGGAATCGGCCTGAATGGGAAAAAGCCGGCGGTGACGCCGGCTTTTTCGTGATGGCCTGTGTGCCAAATAGGCGTCTGATTTGAGCGTTTGCGTGGCGTAAGCCGTTTTTGCAACGGAAATCGTTGCCGTTTCCAATCCCCACGCGCAGTGCGATGCCCGTGTTGAGATGCGTCTTCACAGGGCGAATGTGCCGTGGTGCGGCTCTGATGGTCCATCGAATCTCATCTTGCACCTGGTCATTGCGTGGCGTGGCCTTGGGTTTGCCAGCGCGCGGCCCGATAATGCGCAGATGGACACCGTTTCCGATCAACCTCATGGCTTCCAGTTTCCTGGCGTCTTCGAATTAAGCGCGATGGGAGCCGCCAGCGCTGGCTTGGAATCGGAGCTGCCGCGCCTGCTGGCCACTGCCGGTGTGGAGGTGCTGGACGAACGCATCAGTTGGCAATATTCCTCCAATGGCAAGTACGTCTCGGTGCGGATCGCGTTCCGCGCTATGGATCGTGCCCAATACGACGCGGCACACGCCCTGCTGCGCGGGCATCCGGAAGTGAAGTGGACGCTGTAACCACCCGCGCGCCCGCGCTCCTGCCATGTGCGGTGCGCGACCTCGGTCGCCAGCCCTACGAACCAGTGTGGCGGGCGATGCAGCGCTTCACCGATGCCCGCGACGCGTCCAGCGCCGATGAGTTATGGGTGGTCGAACACGAGCCGGTGTTCACGCTCGGCCAGGCCGGCAAGCCCGAACACGTGCTGGCACCGGGCGATATCCCGGTGTTGCATGTGGATCGCGGCGGCCAGGTCACTTATCACGGCCCCGGCCAGTTGGTGGTGTACCCGCTGCTCGACCTGCGCCGCCTGGGGCTTGGCGTGCGCGAGTATGTGTGCCGGATCGAGCAGGCCATCATCGATACGCTGGATACATGGAACATTCTGGGCGAACGCCGCGACGGCGCCCCAGGCGTCTACGTCGGTGACGCCAAGGTCGCCGCGCTCGGCATCCGCGTGCGCCGCGGCTGCAGCTTCCACGGCCTGTCGTTCAATGTGGCGATGGACCTGGAGCCGTTCCGCCGGATCAATCCCTGTGGCTATCAAGGCCTGCAGGTGACTGCGGTGTTAGACTTGGGCGGTCCTTCTGGCATGCAGGCGGTCACCCCGGTTCTGCTAGCTCACTTGGCTCGCCAATTCGGACTGATGCTGCAACCGCTCGACGCTTTGCCCGACCTCACGCTCACGCACGCGCCCTGATCGCCGACCACGCCATGACCCAGCCCAGCGCACGCAGCATTCCCTTGCAGGTTCTCTCCGGCGATAGCGCATCTGCGCCGTTGCAGGCCGGAGTCAAGCAATTGGGCGAAGACAAGATCGCCCGTTCGCCAGTGCAATTTGCCGATGCGCCGGTGTTGCGCAAGCCGTCGTGGATTCGCGTGCGCCTGCCTTCCGGCAATGCGGTGCAGACGCTCAAGGCCAAGCTGCGCGAGAACCGTCTGGTCACCGTCTGCGAAGAAGCCAGTTGTCCGAACATCCACGAATGCTTCAGTCACGGCACTGCTACGTTCATGATCCTGGGCGAGGTGTGCACGCGCCGGTGCTCGTTCTGCGACGTCGCCCACGGCCGGCCCAAGCCGCCGGATGCCGGCGAGCCGGCGAGTCTGGCGCAGACCGTGGCCGATATGGGGTTGAAGTACGTGGTGGTGACCAGCGTGGATCGCGACGACCTGCGCGATGGTGGTGCCCAGCACTTTGCCGATTGCATTGGCGCGATCCGCGCCGCAGCGCCGGCCACTCGTATCGAAATCCTCACCCCGGATTTTCGTGGCAAAGGCCGGATGGAACGTGCGCTGGAGATCCTGGCGACGCATCCGCCGGATGTGTTCAACCACAACATCGAGACGGTGCCGGAGCTGTATCCGAACGTGCGCCCCGGTGCCGATTACCAGTGGTCGCTGACCTTGTTGCAGAAGTTCAAAGCGCAACACCCGGCCATCGCCACCAAATCCGGCATCATGCTCGGCCTGGGCGAAACCCTGGAGCAGGTCCAGGCCACGCTGCGCGACTTGCGTGCGCACGACGTGGACATGGTCACCATCGGCCAGTATCTGCAACCGACCGCCCATCATCATCCGGTCATGCGCTACTGGACGCCGGAGGAGTACAAGGCGTTGGAGGACTACGGCAACGCGCTGGGTTTCAGTCACGTGGCGTCTGGTCCGATGGTGCGCTCCTCTTACCATGCCGATCGTCAGGCTGCCGGTGCCGGCGTCGCTGCTTGAGCACGGCGATCTGCTTTCCCTCCTTCGCGTGTCGGTGAAGCGGCGCGCGTTGTCGCCGTGTCCTTTCGTTCCCCGTTCCGACATCCGCATCCGCACGTCCTGCACCGGTGCCGTTCACATTTCTGCGCACACAGGCGGCTAGTCTGGTTCAGGAATAGGTGACACGGCCTGCAACTTGCTCCACTGTCGTGTTGTCTGACGCGATGTGCTGCCCCTCCTGACGGCCTGGTGCCGAGAGTCCCTAGATGAAATTCAAAGCTCCCGCCTTCCTGCTGGCGTTTGCGCTGACCGCACCGCTGGCGTTGTTCGCCCGTACCGAGGCACCGGCCTTGCCGGCCGCCGCCACTGCTGCCCAGTCCACCACGTCCAAGTTGGTCTATGGCTTGCTGTCTGATAGTCGCTATGCCTATCGCCCACGCGCGCTCGACGAGGCGACGTCGAAGGAAGTCTTCAAGAAATATCTGGAGTCCCTGGACGGCAGCAAGCAGTTCTTCACCCAGGCCGACGTCGATAAGTTCGCCGGGTTCCAGGACAATCTCGGTGCCAGCATCGCTTCCGGCGAGCTCGAACCGGCGTTCGATATCTTCGCCGTCTACCGGCAGCGCGTGGACCAGCGCATTGCCTACGCGCGCAAGTTGCTCAAACAGGATTTCAATTTCGAGGGCAACGAGAAATTCGATTACGACCGCAAGAACGCGCCGTGGGCCAAGGACGATCAAGAACTGGATGCGCTGTGGCGCAAATCGGTGATGAACGACTGGTTGCGGCTCAAACTTGCCGGCAAGAAGTCCGAGGACATCCGCAAGACCCTGGACAAGCGCTACGCGAACCTCGCCGATTCGGTCAAGGAACTGAAAAGCGAGGACGTGTTCCAGCTCTTCATGAACGCTTATACCAACACTGTCGATCCGCACACCGACTATTTCACTCCGCGCACCGCCGAGAATTTCAATCAGCAGATGTCGTTGTCGCTGGAAGGCATCGGCGCGCAGTTGCAGAAGCAGGACGACCTGGTGGTGATCCGCGAGGTCATCCCGGGTGGTCCGGTGGCGCTGGATGGCACGCTCAAGCCGGGTGATCGCATCGTCGGCGTTGGTCAAGGCAAGACTGGCCCGATCGAGGACGTGATCGGCTGGCGCATTGATGATGTCGTGGCCAAGATCCGTGGCAACAAAGACACGCAGGTGCGCCTGGAATACATTCCGGCCGAGGCCGGCGTGGACGGCAAGCATCGTCAGGTCGTGCTGACCCGGCGGAAGGTGCGTTTGGCCGAGCAAGCCGCCAAGGGCGAGACCATGACCCTGCCGGCGAAGGATGGCGAGCCGGCGCGGCGTATCGGTGTCATTAAGCTGCCGGCGTTCTACCAGGACTTCGAAGGCCGCCGTCGCAATGCCAAGGACTACGCCTCGGCGACCCGCGATGTGGCCAAGCTGTTGGCCGGCTTCAAGGCCGACAAGCTCGATGGGGTGGTGCTGGATTTACGCAATAACGGCGGCGGTTCGCTGGATGAGGCGATCGAACTGACCGGCTTGTTCATCGAGCAAGGCCCGGTGGTGCAGGTGCGCGAATCCGGTGGCCGCGTCACCGTCAACAGCGATCAGAATCCTGCCGTGGCCTGGGATGGTCCGCTGGCGGTCCTCATCAACCGCGGTTCGGCTTCGGCATCGGAGATCTTCGCCGGTGCCATCCAGGATTATGGGCGTGGCCTGGTGATTGGCGAGACCAGCTTCGGCAAGGGCACGGTGCAGAACATTGTCGATCTGGATCGCTGGCCAGCCAACCAGACCGACCGCTTCGGTCAGGTCAAATTGACCATCGCCCAGTTCTTCCGTATCAGTGGCAGCAGTACTCAGCATAAGGGCGTGGTGCCGGACATCGCCTTCCCGGCCAGCGTCGATGCCACCGAGTTCGGCGAGAGCACCTACGACAACGCCTTGCCGTGGAGTCGCATCGCTGCGGTGCCGCACACGCAGTACGGCAATTTCGCTGCGTTGTTGCCGAAGCTGGAGGCGTTGCACACCAGTCGCATCGCCAATGAAAAGGAATTCCAGTGGTGGGAAGAGGACGTGCGCCAGTTCCGTGCCGAGGCCGCCAAAAAGTACGTCGTGCTCAACGAGGCCGAGCGCCGCGCCGAACGCGAGAAGCAGGACGTGCAGCGCAAGCAACGCCAGCAGATCCGCAAGCAGCTCGGCCTGCCGCTGGATCCTCTGGCCGACGATAGCAGCGACGACGGCTTGACCGGCAACGAGCGCGACATCGTCAAGGATGCCGCGCGCGAGAAGCTGGTCGACAAGCGTCCAGACCCGTTGCTGCGCGAATCGGCATCGATCCTGGCCGATGCGGTGAACCTGCTGGAAAAGGATCATCCGTTGTCGGCGCAAGTGCTGCCGCAATCCACCGGCCCGGGACGCTGGGCTGACTGACGCGAGGCTTCATCGCCACGTCGGCACAAACGCGCCATTGCTCAGCGGTGGCGCGTTTTTTGTGGCTGTGTGCTGGTGCGAATGGATGCGCTTGCAATCCGATGCGATGCGCGCTGGCGCGCCAGCGACCTGGATCAGGGCGTCCAGGCGAACTCGGCAATCACCGGAAAATGATCCGACGGCCAATGTCCCTGCGGTCGCGCATCCAGCGTGGCGTAGTGGGTGGCATGCAGTCCGCGGGTGAAAATCCAGTCGATGCGGCGATCCGGGTGTCCGCTGAAGTCATGGAACGTGGCTTCCGGCCCCAGCGGCTGCGCTACCTGCGTCCGCGCGTCGGTCAGCGTTTGGGTCAGAGTGCGGTAGGTCGGCGAATCCTGCACCGTGTTGAAGTCGCCGGTCAGCACGACGGGCACGTTCGCCGGTAAGGCCCGCAGGCGCGACACGATCAGGGCCGCTCCCTTGGTACGCGCCGACTCGTCTTCCTCGCGGTAGGGCAGGTGAGTATCGAATAGATAAAAACGGCGGCCATCGGCGATGCGCTCGAACAGCCCCCAGTTCACCATGCGTGGCAGTGGATGTCCCCAACTGATGCTGCCTGGGATTTCCGGTGTGTCTGACAGCCAGAAGTCGCCGGATGCGAGCAGTTTCAGCCGATGGCGGTCGTAGAACACGCCCATGCGTTCGCCGTCTTCGTGACCGTCGCGGCTGCGGCCGAACCAGCGATAGTTCGGTAATTGTGCGGCCAGATAGTCCGCTTGGCGCTTGACCAGCTCCTGGGTGCCGACCACATCCGGATGTTGCGCACGGATCAGTGCGGCCATCGCGCTGCGGCGGACTTCCCAGCGCTTGTCGCCCTCGCTATCGATCGGCACGCGGACATTGAAGCTCATGACCTTGAGCGGCATCGGCGTAGACGTTGTGGCTGGCCGATGTGCCTGCGCCGGAGCGATGGCCGCAATCAGTAACAACAATAAACTGCACGAATGCGCGAATCGTCTGGGCATTGACATGAAGGATCTCGACAAGGAAAGGCGAGCGCGAGGGTGGCATGGCGATGATGACGGTCGTCACCGCGCGCTGGCGTGCGCCGAGCCGTCGAAAGTCGGTAACGCCAAGATCGGTTGTCCGTTGCTGTCCACTACTTGCTTGGCAATGTGACGTTTGACCTTTGACGCTCCAGGACATGGGCGTAGCATGCACGCTAGCCGAAGGACAGACCTGCGGCACTCTACTTCACCCGTGAGGGATGCTCATGGACTACGACTACCTCGTTTTTATCGGGCGCTTCGAGCCCTTCCACAACGGTCATGCGGCCGTCGCCCGCCACGCATTGGCGCGCTCACGCAAGCTTATTTTCCTGATCGGCTCGGCCGAGACGCCCCGCACCATTCGTAATCCCTGGACCGTGGCCGAGCGCGGCGTGATGATCCAGGCCGCGCTTGAGGGCGCGGGTGAGCGCCTGATCCTGCGTGCGCTGCGCGATCACCTCTATAACGAAAGCCAATGGATCCTCGCAGTGCAGTCGGCGGTGGCCGATGCGGTGGGCCACGATGGCGGTGGTACCGATGCGCGGATTGGTTTGATCGGCATGGACAAGGATGCCAGCAGCTATTACCTGCGCGAGTTTCCGCAGTGGCCGCTGGTCGATGTGCAGCACACCGAGACCTTGTCGGCGACCGAGCTGCGCCGTTATCTGTTCGAAGCCGGCAGCATCGATTTCCACGGTGCCTTGTTGATGCTGCGCGGTAATGTGCCAGCGCCGGTGTTCGAGATGCTTGAGGCGTTTCGTAAGAACTCGCCGTCCTACGCGGAATTGCTTGCCGAGTATCAGTTTATCGAACAATACCGCGCCGCCTGGAAAGAGGCGCCGTATCCGCCCACCTTCGTCACAGCCGACGCAGTGGTGGTGCATTCCGGGCATGTGCTGCTGGTGCGTCGTCGTGCCGCGCCGGGGAAGGGGCTGTGGGCGTTGCCCGGCGGTTTCGTCGGCCAGCACGAGAGTATTCTCGATGCCTGTCTGCGCGAACTACGCGAAGAAACCCGGCTCAAGATTCCGGTCCCGGTCTTGAAGGGATCGCTGAAAAATCGCCACGTCTTCGACCATCCCGAGCGTAGCCTGCGTGGACGCACCATCACCCACGCCTTCCACTTCGAGTTCGTATTAGGCGAACTGCCCGAGGTGCGTGGCGGCGACGATGCTGACAAGGCGCGTTGGGTGCCGGTCAGCGAGGTGCTCGGCATGGGGCCGAAACTGTTCGAAGATCACCTGCACCTGCTCGAATTCTTTCTGGGCCGCGGTTGACGCGGTTTTTCTGGTCGGCGGACAGACTGCCGGCCTTCTTGGACGCGAAGGAGCTTCCGTCATGCAATGCCTGAATAACCTGCTGCTCAACACCGATAGTTACAAGGCCAGCCACTGGTTGCAGTATCCCCCCGGAACCGACGCGACATTCTTCTACGTCGAATCGCGCGGTGGTGTCTACGATCGCACCGTGTTTTTCGGTCTGCAGTCGATTCTCAAAGAGGCGCTGGGCCGCGCCATCACCCATGCCGATATCGACGAGGCGCGCGATCTGTTCGCCGTGCACGGCGAGCCGTTCAACGAGGCCGGCTGGCGCGATATCGTCGACCGTCTCGGCGGCCACTTGCCGATCCGGATTCGTGCCGTGCCCGAGGGCAGTGTGGTGCCCACGCACAATGCGTTGATGACGATTGAATCCACCGATGCGCGGGCCTACTGGGTGCCTTCGTATCTGGAAACGCTGCTGTTGCGTATTTGGTATCCGGTCACCGTGGCAACGGTGAGTTGGCACGCCAAGCAGACTATCCGTCAATTCCTGGAGCGCACCAGCGACGATCCGGATGGGCAATTGCTATTCAAACTGCACGATTTCGGCGCGCGCGGCGTGTCCAGTCTGGAGTCGGCGGCGATCGGCGGTGCCGCGCATTTGGTCAATTTCCTCGGCACCGATACCGTCTCTGGGCTGTTGCTGGCCCGCGCGCATTATCACGAGCCAATGGCCGGTTATTCGATTCCTGCCGCCGAACACAGCACGATTACCAGTTGGGGGCGCGCGCACGAGGTCGATGCCTACCGCAATATGCTTGTCCAGTTCGGCAAGCCAGGCGCCGTGGTCGCGGTGGTGTCGGACAGTTACGACATTTTCCATGCCATCCGTGCGTATTGGGGCGGCGCCTTGCGCGAGCAGGTGATCGCTTGCGGGGCGACAGTGGTGATCCGTCCCGACTCCGGCGATCCGGTCGCGGTGGTGCACCAATGTCTGGAGTTGCTCGACGAAGCTTTCGGTCATCGCGTCAACGGCAAGGGCTATAAAGTGCTCAACCATGTGCGAGTGATTCAGGGCGATGGCGTCAACCCGGTCAGCATCCGTGCCATTCTGGAGCGCATCACCAGTGCCGGCTACGCCACCGACAATCTCGCCTTCGGCATGGGCGGCGCATTGCTGCAACGGCTGGACCGCGATACCCAGAAGTTCGCGCTCAAGTGCTCGGCCGCGCGCGTGAACGGCACCTGGATCGATGTCTACAAAGATCCGGTCACCGACAAGGGCAAGCTCAGCAAGCGTGGCCGCGTGCGTCTGCTGCGTCAGCCCGAACACGGTGGATATCGGACCGAGTCGATCCCGGCCACGGTGGCCTCGGCGCAGGCTGTTGTGGGCCGGGACGGCGACGAAGACGCAATGGTGACCGTGTGGGAAAACGGACGCTTGCTGCAGGACTGGACCTTCGCGCAGGTGCGCGAACGTGCCAACGCGGCGCGTCTGTAGCAACTGTAGGCAGCGTGGCGCCCACGTAATGGTCGCCATAGCGCCCGCCCTTCTCGCACCGGCAGGGCGGGCCGACCCGCTCGAGACGGGTACCGCCGCAGTGCGGTGCTCGCCAGCGGTGCTTGCCGCCGGGTTCGCTAACCGCGGGATGAGCGACGACGACGACATCACTGCCGCACCGGCATGCTTGCCGCTATCCTGTGGCGCGATGCTCCCTCTCGGTCAATGGCCATGTCCGATTCTTCCAAGGTTCTCGTTCTTCCTGCGTTCGTGCTGGTCGCGATCGGCCTGAGTGGCTGTTTCGGCTCCAAGCAGGAGGGGCTGGTGAAAGAGAGCTTCAATTCCGATAACACCTATTCGCGCAACTATCAGGTGCAGCCGGCGCAGGCATGCGAATCGGCGCGTCGTGCGTTGTTGAGTCAGGGTTACGTGGTTGCCAGGGCCAGCGCCGATGCGGTCGAAGGCACCAAGAATTTCCAGCCCAGCGAAGACTTGCACGAGCAACTGGAATTGCGCGTGTCGTGTGTGCCGCATGGGCAGGACGAATCCTGGGTATTTGTCAGCGCGTTGCAGGACCGCTATGCACTGAAAAAGAGCCCGACCTCGGCCAGTGTCGGTGTCGGCTTGCTGGGCTCGGTGTCGTTGCCGATCGGCAGCAGCGACGATTCGATGGTGCGTGTCGCCAGCAATACGGTGCAGGACAGCGATTTCTACAAGCATTTCTTCCAGTTGATGAACGAGTTCCTGCCGAAGGGTAAGCCTGCCGCGTCGGCCGCGCCCGCGCACCCGCCAGCAGCGGCTCCCGCGCCTGCTCCGGTGCCTGCCTCGACGCCATCTGCGGTGCCTGCCCTGCCTGCCCCGCCAGCTCCTGCCGTCGCTGCGCCGGCATCGGCACCCGTGCCCGTGGCGTCGCAGCCTGCCAGCCAATCCGGCAAGAGCGGTGGCAATTGATGGCACCCTCGGCAGGGCGTTTATTGGCGGCGAGCCAAGTCGACTGAGCTTCACCAAGCATTCGCAAATCCGATGCGAAGCTGGCCGCCATCGAGAGTGCGATGTGCGGTCGTGAGTGCATCGGCTCGACCACCCAGGAGCAATCAGCATGAACACCGTCAAATCCGCTTTCTGTCTCGCCGTGCTCGGCCTTGCCACAGCTGTGGTGCCGTTAGCGCAGGCGTATCGCCACTACGGTCCCGAGGATGATGGCCGCCGTTTCAACGATGGCACCCGCGTGCACTGCAATAAGGTCGCGGTGCGCGAGAACAGCACCGATCCCGATCGCATTGGCGGCACCCTGGCCGGTGCGGCAATCGGTGGCCTGATCGGCCACGAAATCGGCAAGGGCAAGGGCAACACGCTGGCGACGGTCGGTGGTGCGGTGGCAGGCGGTGCCGCTGGTCGTTACATCCAGGGCAAGCGCCAGGAAGCCAACGGCAATCGCGAAGTCGAGACCGTCTGCAAGCGCTACTGATCCACTGCTTTCAGGATGTGCCCTGCGCCTCGGCGGACACTGTTTCCGCCGGGGCGTTTTGTTGAGTGCCTGTGGCAATGCGTTGTTTGGTGTTGGCGTCTCGTGGCACTCAGGCGAGTAGGGCGCGCAAGGCGGCATCCAGTTGCGGATAGCGGAATACGTAGCCTTCCTGCTGCGCGCGTGCGGGCAGGACGCGTTGGCTGCTCAGCAGTAGTTCGGCCATCTCGCCGAAGGCCAGGCGCAAGGCGCTGGCCGGCATCGGCAACAGCGTTGGCCGGTGTAGCGCTGCGGCGAGTTGTCTGGCGAAATCGGCATTGGTTGCCGGTGCCGGCGCGCTGGCGTTGTAGGCACCTTCGCCGCCGTGTTGCAACAGCCATAGCAACAGTGCGACATGGTCGTCGCGATGGATCCAGCTCATCCATTGTCGTCCCTCGCCCATGCGCCCGCCTAGCCCGAGCTTGAACGGCGGTAGCATCCTGGCCAGTGCGCCGCCATCGCGACCCAGGACCACACCGGTGCGCACCAGGCTGGTTCGCACGCCCAGCGTCTGTGCACGCAGCGCTTCGGCTTCCCAATCGCGGCATAGCTGCGCGGAAAAGTCATCTCCAGGTGTTGCCTGTTCGTCGAGCACATCGTCGCGGCGATCGCCGTAGTAGCCGATTGCCGAGCCTGAGATCAGGCAGCTCGGGCGTTGCGTCGGGCCGAGCTGCTCCATCCAGTCGACCAGCGCGCGCGTGGTGCCGATGCGCGAGGTGCGGAAGCGGCGTTTGCGGGTCGCGTTCCAGCGGCCCTCGCTCAGCGGTTCGCCAGCCAGATTGATTACTGCGTCTGCCGACGTGAGGCGATGCAGCGCGTCCAGTGCGTGTACCTCTGGCAGCAAACGCTTAGCACGCAAAAGGTCGCGACTCAGCACGCTGACCTGGTGTCCTGCCTGCACCAGCGCAGGACAGAGTGCGCGGCCAATGAATCCGGTGCCTCCGGTAATGAGTACGTGCATGAGAGTGCTCAGTTCGGTCAATGGAACAGGCAGTGTAGGCGGGCAATACATTGCGCAGGAGTGAATCCAACGAGTATGTGCCGGGCGCAGTGGCTTCGCGCAGCATGCACGGCTTGGGCGGCACGCTTGCATGAGTGCCGCGTCTTGGCGGTGTCCGGACGTTCGCTGCCTGCCATGTCTGCGCCATGATGCGATCCCTTGCACCTACATGTCTGTGGTGGCGTCGTGGCCGTGCCAGTGTGCTGATTGTGTCGCTGCTGGCGAGCGCCGCGTCAGCGGCTGTGCCCGATCCTGCGGACAGCGCCAGTGCGGCGTGTCTGACGAGTGTCCTGGGTCAACTTGGCTGGCACGTCACCAGTACCGTTGCCACACAGCCTCAGGTTTCCCCCGGCATGCCGTGCGAGCGCGGATCGCTTGCCGAGGCGCAGGCGCATGGTGATTTGCAGGTGGCATTGCCGGACACATGGAGCCAGATGCAGCGGCGGCAGGCGCTACGCAATTTGCTGGAGACATCGGCGACGCAGTGCGGTTATTTTCTGCGGCTCGGTGCCGCCACCGAGCGTGCCGTTGCGCGTTTGCAGGGGAATCCCGGTTATCGGTTCTCGGCCTTGCAACTAGGATGGATCGGATTTGGCCCACGCGGCGCGCGGGCGCAGGGGTGGCAGGGTTTCCGTAGTTTCGGTCGCGGATACCGCCCGGTGCAGGGCAATGCGCATGCGTTGGACGCGTTTTACAGCGGCTATGTGCGCTCGGAATGCGGCGTCGGCCGACAGGTTGCACAATTGGCGGCGCAACGCGAGCTGTATGGCGATGCCGGGTTTGATCGCGCGTTCAGTGCCGACGAACTTTCGATTGGCACGTTCCTCACCTTGCATCGCACCGACAGCATTCTACTCGGCGCGCATGCCGGCTCCCTCTTGGCCGATGGCAAAGCGGAAAAAACCGCGCAGCGTGGCCGTGCGGCGTTCCTGGGTGTGCCGGGTTATCTGGTGCATGTGTTCGGGTCTGGTTACTTGGACGACATCAACAATCAGGCCGAAAACTTCGTTGTCGTCGCGGTCAGTGCCGATGCGGCGCAGGCGTTGCGTCAGCATGGCGGCTTCGCCTATTACGACCGCAGCAACCGGCGTATCTGGGAGTTGGCACAGGCGTTGCGTGGCCCGGGTCGTGCGCGTTTCGAACGTTTGCTGGTGATGCACGATGCGCGTTTGCGCAGTGGGTTGTCGTTGGCGCAACGCCAGGTGTTGGCGCAGCTCGACGCGTTACTCGACGATCCTGTCTACCGTGGCTTGGACATCTATGTGCATCCGAAGGGTGTCAAGCCGATCGGCTACCACGTGGTGCGCTTGCTGGATCGCAATCCGCGCACTCCGTTTGCGATCGAGTTGACCCTGCACAACCTGCACACCACGCTGTATCGCCGTTGGCGCGCGCAGCAGTTGCAAGATTGCGTGCAGGCGTCATCTGCACGTGTCGCCGAGTAGTTGCCTGCTTCGCTGTGGTTTTGTCGGTAAGTCAGCGCACCTCGCCATCACCGGCGATCGTAACGCTCATCGCGGCGCTGCTGCTTCGTGCGATCCTAGGTATTCCTTTTTTCCAAATGGGAGCGACGCATGGAACTTGGACTGGTGGGTCTGGGGCGGATGGGGGCGAACATGGCCGAACGCCTGGTGCGCGGCGGGCACCGTGTGGTCGGTTTCGATCTGGGCGAAGCGGCGCGTAGCGCAGCGCAGCAGCGCGCGGTGGAGACCGTGGAGACCATGGCCGCGCTGATCGCGGCATTGCCTGCGCCGCGCGCGATATGGCTGATGGTGCCGGCTGGGCAAGTCGTCGACGAGACTTTGGCCGTGCTGATGCCGCTCTTACAAAAGGGCGACGTGATCGTCGATGGTGGAAATTCTTATTACAAAGATTCGATGCGTCGCGCCGAGGCGGTCGCTGCGCATGGCATCGCTTATGTCGATTGCGGCACCAGTGGCGGGGTGTGGGGGCTGCGCGAGGGGTATAGCCTGATGATCGGTGGTGACGCTGCGGCGGTGCAGCGCCTGCATCCGGTGTTCGCCACGTTGGCGCCAGCGGCCGATGCCGGTTGGGGACGGGTCGGGCCGAGTGGTGCCGGCCACTTCACCAAGATGGTCCACAACGGCATCGAGTACGGAATGATGCAGGCGTATGCCGAAGGTTTTGCGTTGATGGCGCGCAAGCAGGCGTTCGAGCTGGATCTGCATCAGGTCGCCGAGGTCTGGCGTCAGGGCAGCGTGGTGCGTTCCTGGCTGCTGGATCTGTGCGCGGATGCGCTTGGCAACAATCCGCGCTTGGATGGGATCGCGCCGTTCGTGCAGGACTCTGGCGAGGGTCGCTGGACCGTGGCCGAGGCGATCGACCTGAATGTATCGGCTCCGGTCATCACCCTGTCGCTGTTGGAGCGGTTGCGTTCGCGCGAGGACGATTCGTTCGCCGACAAGCTGTTGGCGGCCATGCGCAATCAGTTCGGCGGTCATGCGATGAAACACGAGGGCTGACGTGGGTGCCCGGTGCGGTGCACGACTTGTTTGATGGCCGATAGCGTTCAGTCCAGGACGACGGTGTTGCCGGAGTCGGCGCTGCGCATGCCGGCATCAAGCAGGCGCATGACTGCCAGCGCCTGCGCCGGATCCACCGGTGCGGGCGCGTGACCGATCATCGCGTCGCGGAAGCCGGCGTAGCAGTGGCGATAGTCGCCCCGATGCGGCGGCACGGTGTGTGTGGAGATCGTGCCGGCCGCGTCGATCAGATGCATCTGGCCGGGTAGGGGATCCTCACCCCAGTGCGGCGCGGCGGGTGTCAGACCGGCGCGCAACTGTGCTTCCTGTGTATCCAGGCCATGTTTGAGATAACTGCCGCCGGTGCCGTGGAGCGCGAAGCGCAAGCTGTTCGCCGCGACCAGCGAGCCAGCATGCAGCACGACACGCAGCCGTGGATAGCGCAGCAGCGCATGGAAATAATCCACGGTTTGCGCCTCGGCGCGTTGCAGTGCGAGATCGACCTGAATCGTCTGTGGCATGCCGAACAGTTGCAGTGCTTGGTCGAGCAGGTGCGGTCCCAGGTCGAACCACAGTCCCGACCCAGGCAGCGCATGTTCGCGCCAGCGGTCGCCGACGTGCGGGCGATGGCGGTCGAAGTGCGAATGGAATTCGGCGATGTCGCCCAAGGCACCGGTTTCCAGCACCGCGCGCACGCCGAGGAAATCGCCGTCCCAACGCCGGTTCTGGAACACGCTGACGATGCGGTCGGCACGCTGTGCCTGCGCGATCACCTGCTGCGCCTGCTGTGCATTCAAGGTGAACGGTTTGTCCACCAGAACATGCTTGCCTTGCGTGAGCGCTGCCAGTGCCAGCGCTGCATGTGTCTGGTTCGGTGTGGCGATCACCACCGCATCGATCTGCGGGTCGGCGAATGCCTGCGCGGAGTCGGCGACGATGCGTGTGTGCGGGTAGGTTGCGGTCACGGCGTCCAGGTGGCGGGAAACGACCGTATGCAGGCACAGCCCAGGCGTGTGTGCGATCAACGGGGCGTGGAAGACGCGGCCGGCATAGCCATAGCCGATCAGGGCGAGATTGACGGTCTTGGGCATGGCATCAGCATCGCGGGACTCGATGCCGACAGTATCGCCGAGGTCATTTCGCGGCCGCACTCACGCTCTCTGGATGCGCCGGTCACGCTGTATGGACGAGCTGCTATGGAAACTACTTATCTCGTCAATGACGCCATGTCCTATGGCAACGTTCATTGCACGCACGGACTCGGCGCAATCCTGCGCCGGTCGATGTGCTGCCATGGACCAGGCTCATGTGTTCGCCGCCGATCCCCCGATCAGTGCTGGCAGAACCATGGCGGCATTGACGAGTCCGACAGCATGCGGCACGTCGGTGTGGCCGAGCACGATACCGAGGCGAAGGCGGATTGGCTCGCCAACAGGCAGGCGTGTGCGATTAGCTCAAGGTCGATAGCGTCAACGCGGCTGTCAAGTGTTTTGGCCCGGTCAAGGCCAAAAGCCAAGGCAATCAGGCTGTGTGGGAGGTCAAGAGGATCAGCGCAGGCAAAACAGTGAGCGCCTCCGGGCTCAAGATCGGTGCCGCCATGGCCTGATCCAGTACGGTCTGGCCGCAGCATGCGCAGTGACGCCGTTCACGGATAATGGTTGTTTATGTAACGCATCGTTCCATATACGTTCTCTTTGCTTTTTGCAAGGCGCAGGTTGCGATTCCTGTCCCATTTCGCGCGAAATTGACATCTGCTCAGACATCATGCGGTTACGTTTGTTAACCGATAAAGCAAGATGCTGGACACTAATACTCATCCAGGGGCAAGCCATGCGGCGGCGGCGGCGGCGGCGTTAGATGCTGCACTTTCCGGCCAGGGCGCGCGACCGTCCCCTCTGCTTGCGGCGGTACGCAAGCTCGAAGCGCAGCTTTGCATGCTATTGGCCAGCGTCCATGAAGACGCCATCTTCTGGCCGTCTTTCTCCGCGTTGATGATGGAGTTGGATCGAGACTTGAGCTACTCCGAATGTCGGCGTTTGCGTGGACATGCCGATTTCTTGCTGCTGCGTGCCGGGAGGACGTCTCAGACCATGAACGTGGTTCAAGCCGACGCCGTTCTGTAGAGCGATCCGCTTAACTGCCTGTGAAATATTGGATCCATTATCTGGGCGGTGTGCAAGCCGCCCATTTCTTTGTGTCCAGTGCTTGGGATAAAGTGCCTCAAGGTGCCGCGACCGGGGTGTTGCTGCATGTCTGAATAATTCATCATCGGTCGGGGGAGATGGGCGACAATGCGCGCCTGCGATGCCGTCACTGTTCTCTCTTCATAGTTTTGAGTATGCAGATCATCGCCAAACACGACGTCTGGGATCGCTGGCGACTGCCGGTGCTGGCGCTGGCTGTCGTTTTGATCGTGATTCTGCCGTCGTTGCTGCTGCGGCAGATGAACGCTGCGACCCTGCGTGCCGCCGACTGGATGAGTCATAGCCAGGAAGTCACGGCGGCCTTGAGCGAGTTGCAAGCGGATGTGCGCGATATGGAGTCCGCGGCGATGGCGATGTCGCACGACACCGACTCGCCGTCGCTCAAGACGCGCCTTAAGCAGACACGTGCATCACTGGTGTCCAACATCGCACGCTTGGCCCAATTGACCCGTGACAACCCGGAGCAGCAAATGCGCATCGGGCGACTGCAAAGCACGCTGGAACGGCGCAGTCTGCTGGCCGAGCGTATCGCGCAGAACCGCGATCCGAAGCGGATTGGTCCTCTGATCCAGGAGATGAGCGCAGACAATCCGATCGGCGGTTTGACCAATGAGTTGCGGCAGCGCGAAGACGAACTGCTGATGCGCCGAATCACCGATGCCGAGCGACGCCGTACGCTGGCGTCGCGAGTGAGCTGGGTGTGCCTGGCGGTGCAGTTGTTGTTGCTGGGTCTGGTGATCTGGCTGTTGCAGCGGCAGATCGGCCGGCGCCTGCATGCCGAGCGCGACATGCTGCGCGCCAATGGGCGTGCAGCAGCGGTGCTGCAAACCGTGCGCGAGCCGATTGTGTTGCTCGACGGCTCGCAGCGGATGCTGATGCACAACACCGCGTTCGCCGAACTGTACGGACTGCAACCGGACGATGCCTCGAAGATGTTGGCCGAGGTGGGCGATGGCGTCTGGCGGGATCCTGTCATCGGTCAGCGTCTTGCCGATATCTTGCTGCGCGGACGTGAACTTTGGGATTTCGAGCACGAACAAGTCGGCGCGGACGGTGTGTCGCGGATCATGCTGTTGAACGCGCGGCGCATGCCGTTGCCCGATAGCGAGGATGAGGTGGTGCTGATGACGGTCAGCGACATCACCCTGCAGAAGTCTGCGCAACAGCGGATTCAGGAATTGAATCGGCAGTTGGAGGGCAAGGTGGAGCAGGTGTCGGAGGTCAACCGCGAACTGGAAGCCTTCAGTTACTCGGTCTCGCATGACTTGCGTGCGCCACTGCGCCACGTTGCCGGGTTCGCCGACAAGCTGGTGCGCCATCTGGACGCAGCCGCCGACGAAAAGAGCCGGCATTACCTGGAGGTGATCGGCACTTCGGCGCGGCGCATGGCCTCGTTGATCGACGATCTACTGGTGTATTCGCGTCTGGGCCGTAGCGCGATGCGCTTGCAGTCGGTGGATATGCAGTCGCTGGTGGCGGAGACGCGCTCGGTGCTGGATGCCAATTATCAGTCCGACCATGCCGGTAACGGCCATCGCATCGAATGGCGCGTTGCGCCGCTGCCGATTCTGGTCGTCGACGAGAACATGATGCGCCAGTTGTGGTTGAATCTGCTCGATAACGCGGTCAAGTACAGTGCCAAACGCGAGGTCGCGCAGATTGAAGTCCACTACCAAATGGAGCCGGACGGTAGCCATCACTTCACTGTGCGCGACAACGGTGCCGGTTTTGACATGACCTATGCGGCCAAATTATTCGGCGTATTCCAGCGGCTGCACAAGGCGAGCGAATACTCCGGTACCGGCATTGGCCTCGCCAGCGTGCGTCGCGTCCTCGCCCGTCATGGTGGGCATATCTGGGCCGAGTCCGCGCCGGACGAGGGCGCTAGCTTCCACTTCGTTTTGCCACCGGCGCTTGAAGCGCCCACCACCGAGTTGATCGCATGACTGCCATTCGCACCATTTTGCTGGCCGAAGATAGTCCCGCCGATGCTGAAATGGCGATGGACGCATTACGCGATGCTCGCTTGGCCAATCCGATCGTGCACGTCGAGGACGGTGTGGAAGCGATGGATTACCTGCTGCGTCGCGGTGCCTACGCCAAGCGCGAGGAGGGGATGCCCGCAGTGCTGTTGTTGGACATCAAAATGCCGCGACTGGATGGCCTGGAAGTCCTCAGGATGGTGCGTAGCGATGAGTCGCTCAAGCGTCTGCCGGTGGTGATTCTGTCCTCCTCACGCGAGGAGAGCGATCTAGCCCGTAGTTGGGACCTTGGTGTCAACGCCTATGTGGTCAAACCGGTGGACGTGGATCAGTTCTTCACTGCGGTAAAGACCTTGGGAACGTTCTGGGCGCTGATCAATCAGGCTCCGGACGAAGAGTAAGCACGCATGCCCATGACCGGCTCCAAGTTCGGCCCAATCCGGATCCTGATGGTGGAGGACTCGCCAGAGGATGCCGAGTTGCTGTCCGACCAATTGCTGGACGCTGGTCTGGAGGCGACGTTCCATCGTGTGCAAAGCGAACCAGGGCTGCGCGAGGCGCTGCGCGAGTTCGCTCCCGACATCGTATTGTCCGATCTGAGTATGCCGGGGTTTTCCGGGCATCGCGCGTTGCGGGTGTTGCGCGAACATGACAGCGTCATGCCCTTCATATTCGTCTCCGGCACCATTGGCGAAGAGACTGCAGTTGAGGCGCTGCGCGATGGCGCCAACGACTACATCATCAAGCACAATCCCACCCGCTTGCCGTCGGCGGTGACACGTGCGATCCGTGAAGCGCGCTCGGAACGCGAGCGGCAGCGGGTGGAGCGAGAGTTGATGCGTGCGCAGAGGCTGGAGAGTCTGGCCCTGCTCGCTGCCGGCCTCAGTCACGATTTGCGGAATATTCTGCAGCCGTTACTGATCGTGCCGGAACTGATGATCGGACGCAGCGACGATCCACAACTGCGGCATCTGGCCGATGTCATTGCCGAGTGTGGTCGGCGTGGTCACGAGATGGCCGAGTCGATGCTGTCGTTCGTGCGTGGTTCGCGCACGCCCAGCCAGCGGGTTTGTATCGCCGAACTGTTCCAGGCTGTGCAGATGTTGCTCAAGAGCAGCCTGCCAGAGGGGGTGGCCTTGCAGGTGGATGTCGCCGATGCGTCCCTGTCGATTGAGGCCAACTACACCGAATTGCAGCAGTGTCTGCTCAACCTGGGATTGAACGCGATTCAGGCTATGCCCAACGGAGGGCGGCTGACGTTTTCGGCCATCCAGGCGATTGGCGCAGATGGTCGCGATCAGGTTCGTATCCTGGTGCGTGACAGCGGTATGGGGATGGATGCGCAGACGCAGGCGTTTCTGTTCAGTCCCTTCTTTACAACCAAACCGGATGGCACCGGCCTTGGCCTGATTTCATGCAAGCGCATCGTCGAAGGCTACGGTGGCAGCATCGGCGTGGACAGTACGCCGGGCGAGGGCACCTGTTTCGAATTGATGCTGCCATTGCGCGGTCAGACGCCTTCGGTCGAGCCAGAGTTGTCGTTGCCGATGGGCAAGGGCCAGAGCGTGATGTTGGTGGATGGCGAGGCGACGCGGTTGTCGCTGCTCGGTAACGCGCTGTCCAGCCAGGGCTACCGCCCGCAATTGGCGTCCGATGGCGCGGCAGCGCTGCGCGATGTGCAGGAACACGGTCTACCGGACCTGGTGATCGTGGACAGCGATATCATTCTGCTGTCGGCGGTCAGCCTGTTGATGGCGCTGCAGGAAATGCGTTACCAGGGCCCGGCGATCGTGCTCGAGGACGCTGGCGCGGTGCTGGAGCGCGATCATTTTCCCAGCGATATCGCCGTGCACGTGTTGCGCAAGCCGTTGGAAATGCAGCGCGTGTTCCGCGCCGTGGCACATGCGTTGGAGAGTGGCTGAGAATCCGCTCCCCGAGAAGCCAGTCAACCGATCTGCAACAACGCACATAGATACGATTGCATTGCGGTTTGAGCGGGGAAACCATGTGTTTCCCCGCTTGCGGATCCAGCGTCTGTGCTTATCGTGGCGAACACGGCGTCACCAGTTCCTGGCCGTTGGGCGCGGGTAGTGCGCAGGAACCGCAGTGTGCAAGTGATACCAGAGGATTCCGAGGACTGTCCACAACCGTCCGACAGCGACGCAGTCATTGTGTTGGCTAGTCGCCTAGCGCGATTGCGCTTCCAGCGTGGGGCGAGGGAGAGGTGCGCACGGTATTGGGTTCGGTCGCGCTTGCGATTGCCGGCTTCATGGGCGATGCATACACCTGCAAGCCGCGTTTTCCGGCCGGCAGGCGCAAGAGGGTAGTCACTGCCGCAAGCCCGGCGCGCCCGGATTCTATGCGGTGCGGCACCGACTTGGCTAGCTGTTGACGCTGGTGGCCGCAGCATGCGCGAATACCGCATGACCACCGTGCTCCTGAGCCTGGGCAGCAACCTGCGCCCGCAGCATCACCTTGCCGTTGCGCTCGAAGCATTGCGTGAGCGCTTCGGTCGTATCGTGGTGTCGCCCACCTACCGGACCGCTGCGGTGGGCTTCGACGGACCGGCATTCCTCAATAACGCGGTGGCGTTGCAGACCGATTGGGATCTGATACCGCTGGACGCCTGGTTACATGCGCTGGAAGACGCGCACGGGCGCGACCGCAATGGTCCGCGCTTTAGCGACCGCACGTTGGATATCGATATCGTGTTCTATGGCGACCGCATCGCTGAAGGTCCAGGGAATTTGCGGATTCCGCGTCCCGAGTTGCGCCATGCCTTCGTGCTGAAACCGCTGGCCGACATCGCCGCCGATTTTGTCGACCCGATCAGCGGCCTGACGTTGGAGGCATTGTGGCGTGCGCATGCCGAGCACGGAGCGGTGTTCGAGGTGGTGGCGCTGGATGGGGGCCGGACCCTGGGGCAGGAGCACGCGCCTCGGTAAGGTCGGCACTCGTGTGGAGGCGGGAGCGCCCGATGTCCTCGCCGAGTAACGGCTGTCTGCAAATCGAATCGGGCAAGGGCGCGCGCGTTGCTGTGTGTTCGGGACTGGCGCGGTTGCTGCGTGTGATCCATGTCGATGCCACAGACGCGGTGTTGTGGTGGCGATGCCCCGCCATCGCCGGCTGTCTCGAACGCATCGTCCCGGCCTCAGGACAGTCCTCGGCCACCATCCACTCGCAAAGTCTGACCGGTGACGAAGTGGGCGTCGTCGAGCAGCCAGCGTACCGCTTCGGCGATGTCGGCGACGTCGCCGGTGCGTGCCAGCGGGGTGCGCGCCAGCAGCGCCTGCTGCGCGGCGGGATCCTTGCCGGCGTCCGGCCACAGGATCGCGCCGGGGGCGATGGCGTTGACCCGCACTTGCGGCGCCAACTCCAACGCCAGTGAGCGAGTCAGCATCGCCAGGGCGGCTTTGGCGGCGCCGTACAGCGGATGCGCGCGCAACGGCTGCTCCGCATGCAGGTCGGTGAGGTTGACGATGGCGCCACCGTGTTCGCGTAGCTGCTCGGTAGCGGCCTGGGCGAGGAACAGCGGCGCACGCGCGTTGACGGCGAACAGGTCGTCCCATTGCGCCGGTGTGGCTTCGTGCAAGGGGGTGGGATAGAAGTTGGAGGCGTTGTTGATCAGCGCGTCGAGCCGGCCGAAGCGCTGTACGCACTGTCGCACCAATCCCGGCAATTGCGCGGTATCGCGCAAGTCGGCGTGCAGGGTCAGGGTGCTGTCCGCGCGCATGGTCTCCAGTTCCTGCGCCAGCGCTTGCAGCTCGGTTTGCGAGGTGTGCGCATGCAGCGCCACGCGATAGCCCGCAGCGTGCAGATGCCGGGCGATGCCGGCGCCGATGCGGCGTGCGCTGCCGGTGATCAGGGCGACTTTGAGGTGAGACATGTGCAGATTCCGTACTCGGCTATGCTGTGCATTGTCCACGCAATTCAGCACTGCATGCCGACCGATCTTCCCTTGCCCGATGCCGATGCGCTGGCGCACAGCAATCGTCTGGTCGCGCATCTGCGCGCCGAAATCGCCGCCAATGGTGGCGCCATTGCGTTTTCGCGCTTCATGGAGCTGGCTTTGTACGCGCCGGGACTCGGTTACTACAGCGCCGGCAGTAGCAAGTTCGGCGAGGCGGGCGATTTCGTGACCGCGCCGGAACTGGGGTCGTTGTTTGCCGCCACGGTGTCTAACGCGCTGGCTCCGGTGTTGCGGCAACTGGGCCCGCAGGCGCGCATGCTGGAAGTGGGTGGCGGCAGTGGCGCTTTCGCCGAAGTGATGCTCAAGCGCTTGTCGGCGCTGGATGCGTTGCCCCAACGCTATGCCATCCTGGAGCCCAGCGCGGACCTGCGCGTGCGCCAGCGCGAGCGTCTGGCGCGGGTGTTGATCCCGCCGGTGTTCGATCTGCTGGAATGGTTGGACCGTCCGTTCGACGACGACTGGAACGGCGTGCTGTTCGCCAACGAAGTGATCGACGCGTTGCCGACGCCGCGCTTTGTGCTGCGCGATGGCGAAGTTTTCGAGGAAACGGTGACGCTGGATCGCGATGGCGGCTTCCAGCGCGGTGAGCAGCCCGCCGATGCGCTGCTGACGGCGGCCGTGCGGCATGTGGAACGCGATCTGCAGCGGTCACTGGCCGATGGCTACCGCTCCGAACTGCTGCCGCAGTTGCCGTATTGGATTCAGGCGGTGGCCGGTGGCTTGCGCAGCGGCGCGATGCTGTTTGTGGATTACGGTTATCCGCGTCGCGAGTTCTATCTGCCCGAGCGCAATGAAGGTACCTTGCGCGCGTTTTACCGGCATCGCAGCCATGCCGATGTGTATCGCTGGCCTGGATTGCAGGACCTGACCGCATCGGTGGACTTCACCGCGTTGGCCGAGGCCGGTACCGGTGCCGGTTTCGATCTGGCGGGCTACTGCAACCAAGCCAGTTTCCTGCTGGGCAATGGCCTGGACACGTTGCTGGCCGAGGCCGAAGCACGCACCGACGACGCCGGCCGGCTGCGTCTGCGCCAGCAAGTGAAGCGGCTGACCCTGCCCAGCGAGATGGGCGAGCGTTTCCAGGTGATGGGGTTCGAGCGGGATGTCGCGCTGGCGCCGGCCTTTCTGGCTGGCGACCTGAGTTGGCGTCTGTGAGGGCAATGGTGCGCCCGTTCCGCTGGCCCTGGTTATGGCTGGGGTTGTGGTGGCTGGCCATTATCGTGCTGATTTATCTCTGCATGATTCCCCGTCCGCCGCAATTGTTGGACATGCCCGAGGGCGACAAGGTCGAGCATTTTCTCGCTTACCTGTTGCTGGCCGCCGGTGCCGTGCAGCTTTATGCCAGTCCGCGTGCCTGGACCGGGGCGGCGCTGGGCCTGTTGGCGTTGGGTGTGGGGATCGAATTCGCGCAGGGAGCCTGGACCAGTACACGTTCGGCCGATCCATTCGATGCGTTGGCCGACGCGCTGGGTGTCGCGCTCGGCATGGTGACGCTGTTCACTCCGCTGCGTGACGTACTTTGGCATCTGGAGCGTGGTTTTCTGCGCCGCTGAATCAATCGTTTTGTAATGTGTAGGCGAACTCACATAACCGGCATTAAATGCCTTGTTGTATAGATGCCTGAGTGGCCCCGGAATGTTTGCGGACACGCACAGACCGTGTCTACAAAATCGACCAAGAGTGTATTATCCAGCCGCGCGCAAAGTTGCTGCATACGTGCATCTTCCACATTCGGCTTGCAGGGCAACGGCCCTGTCGCCGCGCGGCGCATCGCGCCTATTAACTAGGAAACCATTATGCAAGCACGACATATTCGCGCCGCCCTACGCAGTGCCGGTTTGTTCGCCGTGCTGAGTCTGATTGCCATCGTCCCACCCGCTGCTGCCGATGACTGGAGCGGGGTCTGTAATGGCACTGCGACCTATACTTACTCTGGATACTCTGGTGGCGCGTTATTGCTCGATCCGATTCCGCCGGATGCAATGATCACTGCGCTCAACCCGACACAGCTCAATTATGGCGGGGTCAAGGCTGCGTTGGCCGGTGCGTATCTGCAGGTGCAAGGTCCCAATGGCACCGCCACCGTGTATGTCACCGACCTATATCAGGGAGGCGGCAATTGCTATTTGGATCTGTCGCCCAATGCATTTTCTGCCATTGGCGATACCAGCGCCGGTCGCATTCCGATCAGTTGGAAAGTGGTGCAAGCGCCGATCACCGGTAACCTTGTGTACCGAATCAAGGAGGGGAGTTCGCCGTACTGGGCCGCAATCCAGGTACGCAACCATCTCTACCCGGTGGTCAAGTTCGAGTACAAGAACGGCGATGACTGGATCAGTCTGCCGAAGACGGACTACAACCATTTCGTCGGCGAAAATGTTGGAGCGCAGATGTTGGAGGTGCGCATCACCGATATTCGCGGCATGGTGGTGACCGATACGATTCCGCCCATGCCGACCTCTGGGGATAAGGGAGCTTATCTCGTCGACGGGCATGTCCAGTTCCCGCGTGATCAGGATATCCAGTCCCTTCATTGAGAGGACATGATGTGAGCCAAGCCCCGGTGTCGTGACGCTGGGGCTTGCTCGTGTCAGCAGTCCGTTCGCGGCCAGTGAGGATGCGGCGTGGATTGGTCTTGGAGTGGCTAACGAAACATCCCCAGTGGCTCTCGGGTGGGCGCGGACAGTACATAGGATCCGAGGCGGTATGTGACCCCGAGCACTGCCCACGCCCCCTGTGGCGGCGACACAGGTGTCCTGTTAGCTGCTCTTATTCGTTGTAGATAAACCCGCTGTCGGGTTGACAGGTCCGTTGCATCGCGTCTGCTCTGAGGGGGGGGCGTCGATGACCGCTGCCAGGGCGATGACCCCTGGGGCATCGGCTAGCGGTAGCAGCCCGTCCGGGGCGCCGCATGCCCGCAACCGATGGTCGGGGCAGGGCAGCGTCGCCGGCCATGTCGCCACACGCCCTGCGATGCTGGCTGCCGGCGCGGCATTGCCCTCGTGCCGGCGCCGATTCGTCACGCAGCGTGCACATCGCATGGATTGGTACTATATTGGATATGATCTATCCATGCGGTCTGGAGAGCACGATGACCAAGTCCAAGCCGCCTGCCGACCCTAGGTTGCGGGGGCTGGCTGTGGATTCGGATGCGCCGACGCCCTTGTACTTGCAATTGGCGAGCAAGCTGGTGGGAGCGATCAAGGCTGGTCAGTGGAAACCGGGCGAGGCTTTGCCCGCCGAGCGCCAACTGTGTGAACACCTGAAGATATCGCGGGTGACCTTGCGCCAGGCCGTGGATGCCTTGGTCGAGCAGGGCCTGGTGTCGCGCCGGCAAGGTGCCGGTACGTTCGTCACCTCGCACATCCAGCATCAGCTTAGCGGTCTGGCCAGTTTCACCGAGACCGTGCGCATGGAAGGGCTGGAGCCAGGGACGCGCTGGCTGGAGCGGCGTACCCGTCCGGCCCACGGCGAGGAGATCCTGCGCCTGGGGTTATCGCCGGACACCGCCGTGACGGAGCTGACCCGTTTGCGCAGTGCCGATGGCCGGGTCATGGCCTACGAGGAAGCGGTGCTGCCGCAGTATGTCGTGCCCGATCCCAAGGCGATCGTCGATTCGCTCTATGCCTACCTGGACGAGCGCGGCACCCCGGTGGTGCGCGCACTGCAGCATTTCCGTGCCATCAATCTGCCGGCGCGGTTGGCCGGACACCTGGCCATGAAGGAAGGCGAGGCGATCCTGCACGTGGTGCGGGTCGGCTATGCCCGCGACGGCAGCGCGATCGAACTGACCGACACGTATTGCCATAACGACTACTACGATTTCGTCGCCGAACTGCGACGCTGATCGCCGATCCTCGCGCCACCACGGAGCCCCCGCCCATGACCAACGCTCGGCCTAACAATCCTTTGGTTTCGATTGCCATCGTCGGCTTGTTGTTCTTCATCATCGGCTTTTTTACCTGGATCAATGGGCCGTTGATCACCTTCGTGCGCTTGGCGTTCGATCTCAACGAGGTCAATGCCTTCCTGGTGCTGATGGTGTTCTACCTGTCGTACTTTTTCCTGGCGTTGCCATCGTCGTGGATTCTCAAGCGCACTGGTATGAAGAAGGGCCTGGCCTTGAGTCTGTTGGTCATGGCGCTTGGCGCAGCGCTATTCGGGCAGTTCGCCACGCAGCGTTTCTATACGGGTGCGTTGGTTGGGCTGTTCGTGATCGGCAGTGGTCTGGCGTTGTTGCAGACTGCGGTCAATCCCTACATCAGCATTCTTGGCCCGATCGAGAGTGCGGCGCGGCGCATCGCGGTGATGGGGATTTGCAACAAAATTGCCGGCATCATGGCCCCGTTCCTGATCGGTACGCTGGTGTTGCACGGCATCGGTGATTTGGCCACGCAGGTGCAGGCAGCCGATCCGGCGACCAAGGAAGTGCTGCTTGCCACCTTCGCCGCCAAAATCCATATGCCGTATATGGTGATGGCCGGTGTGCTGGTGGTGGTGGCGATTGGCGTGTTGTTTTCGCCGTTGCCGGAGTTGCAGGCCGAGCAAGCCAATGCCACGCCGGTGGCGGTTGGTGGTGCCGCGCAGAGGCACAGCATCTTCCAGTTCCCGCATCTGTGGTTGGGCGTACTGTGCCTGTTCGTGTACGTGGGGGTGGAGGTGATGGCTGGCGACGCGATCGGTACCTACGGCAACGGCTTCCACCTGCCACTGGACCAGACCAAGTTGTTTACGTCCTTTACCTTGGCGTTGATGCTTGCGGGGTATGTGGTCGGCCTGGTGGTGATCCCGACGTTGATTTCGCAGTCGCGTTACCTCAGCGTGTCGGCGCTGCTTGGCATGCTGTTCTCGGTTGGCGCGTATCTCACCCACGGCTATGTGTCGGTGGGGTTCGTCGCTGCGCTCGGCTTCGCCAATGCGATGATGTGGCCGGCAATCTTTCCGCTGGCGATCAAAGGCCTGGGGCGTTGCACCGAAATCGGCTCGGCATTGTTGGTGATGGGCATCGCCGGTGGTGCGGTCATTCCGCAGTTGTTCGCGGTGCTGAAGCAACATGTCGATTTTCAATTGGTGTTTTTGCTGTTGATGCTGCCCTGCTACCTGTACATCCTGTTCTATTCGCTGGTTGGCCACCGCGTCGGTCAGGCCATCGTCCGCACATGATCGCGCATCATGAGCGCACTTCCCGGCGCACAGGAACGTAGTATGCGTAGACCGACCATCAAAGACGTCGCCGAACGCGCGCTGGTGTCGTTGAAAACCGTCTCGCGGGTCATCAACAACGAACCGTCGGTGATGCAGGCCACGCGTTCGCGCGTTCTGCATGCCATCGCCGAACTGGACTACGAGCCGGATCCCTCGGCACGCAACCTGCGCAGCATCACCCCGTTCGTGATCGGGCTGGTATACGACAACCCCAATCCGTACCACATCATCGGCTTGCAGAATGGAGTACTTGCCGCCTGTCGCGAGACCGGCTTTGGTGTGCAGATCCATCCTTGCGACTCGACCGCGCCGATGTTGGCCGACGAATTGGCCGAATGGACCCAACGCTCGCGTCTAGCCGGGCTGGTCCTCACTGCGCCGATCTCCGAGCGCAAGGAACTGGTCGCGGCGTTGGCCGCGCGCGGCATCAAGAGCGTGCGCATCATCGCCGCCACCGAGGACCCGAAGGATGGTGGATGCGTTTATGTCGACGACCGTGCGGCCGCCTACGAGATCACCGAACACCTGATCCAGCTCGGTCATCAGCGCATCGGCTTTCTCTGGGGAGGCAGCGCGCATCGCTCCAGCGGCGAGCGCTACGCCGGCTACGAGGCCGCGCTGAAGGACTACGGTATTGCGTTGGACAAGCATCTGATTGTGCCGGGCGACTACACCTTCGACGATGGTTTTCGTGGCGCGCGGCGCTTGCTGGCGTTGCGCGAGCCGCCGACTGCGATCTTCGGTTCCAACGACGAAATCGCCGCTGGCGTGCTGGCTGCGGCCAAGTCGGCTTCGGTGAACGTGCCCTACGATCTGTCCATTGCCGGCTTCGAGGACAGCCCGTTCTCGCGCCAGTCGTGGCCAGCGCTGACGACCGCCAAACAAGCGACAGAAGACATCGCCCGCCATGCCGCGCGGCTGCTGATTGGCCAGTTGCGCAGCGATGCCTACGAAGATCATCCAGCGGCGTTGCATAACCAGGGGTTCGTGCCGCAACTGGTGGTGCGTGGCTCGACCGCGCCGATGCAACCCCATGCCCGCCCTTCTTCCTCTCCCGACCCGATGTGACTTTGCCCATGGTGCTGCCCTCCGAAACCGAAACCTTGATGTTCCGCGAAGCTGCCGAAGCCGCTGCGGTGATCGCCGCCCAGTTCGAGCGTAACCAGGCCACGGTGAGCGCGCTCGCCGCTGCACTGCGTGCCGATCCGCCACCGTTCGTGGTGACCTGTGCGCGTGGCAGCTCCGATCACGCCGCGACCTATGCCAAATATCTGTTCGAGACCCAGCTCGGCGCGGTGACCGCCTCGGCGTCGCCGTCGGTCGGCTCGGTCTATGCTGCGCCGCTGCGCTTGCGCGGCGCGCTGTACCTGGTGATCTCGCAATCGGGCAAGAGCCCAGACCTGTTGCGCAACGCCGAAGCGGCGAAGGCGGCCGGTGCGCGAGTGGTGGCGTTGGTCAACGTCGAAGATTCGCCGCTGGCGCAACTGGCCGATACCGTCCTGCCGCTATGCGCCGGCCCGGAGAAGAGCGTGGCAGCGACCAAGAGCTATCTGGCCTCGCTGGCGGCGATTCTGCAACTCGGCGCGCACTGGAAAAACGATCCGACGTTGTTGGCGGCGCTGCAGGCGCTGCCGCAGGCGCTGGGTTCGGCTTGGCAGGCCGATTGGCGTCCGCTCACCGATGGCTTGGTCGATGCCCGCAATTTGTTCGTGATCGACCGCGGCCTGGGTCTGGCGGCGGCGCAGGAGGCCGCGCTGAAATTCAAGGAAACTTGCGGTTTGCACGCCGAGGCGTACAGTTCGGCGGAAGTGAAGCACGGCCCGATGGCTCTGGTCGGCCCGGGTTTTCCAGTGCTGGCGTTCGATCAACCCGACGAGGCGGGCGAGGGAACCCGGCGTCTGGCTGGGGAATTCCGTAGCCGTGGCGCGCAGGTTTGGCTTGCCAGTGCCTCCGGTGATCTGCCGTTGGTCGCGGCGCCGCATCCTGCCTGTGCGCCGTTGCTGGCGATCCAGAGTTTTTACCGTGCGATCAATGCACTGGCGCTGCGCCGCGGCTACAACCCGGATCTGCCGCCGCATCTGAACAAAGTGACGGAGACGGTGTGATGACCAAAACGGCGCTGCGCAACGCGCGTGTGCTTGGCGAAGATGGTTTCCTCGACGGCCTCAGTGTGCTGCTCGATGGCGAACGCATCCTCGCGCTGCTCGACGATGCCGATCCACGTATCGCTGCGGCGCCGGTGCAGCACGATTTGGGCGGCGGCACGCTGCTGCCTGGCTTTATCGATCTGCAAGTCAATGGCGGCGGCGGGGTGTTGTTCAATAACCGCACCGACGTGGACGCGCTGCGCCGCATCGGTCAAGCGCACCGCCGCTACGGCACCACCGGCTATCTGCCGACCTTGATCAGCGACGATGTGGAAGTGATGCGCGCGGCCATCGCCGCCACTCGTCAGGCCATCGCCGATGGCGTGCCGGGTGTGCTCGGTATCCATCTGGAAGGCCCGTATCTGGCCCCAGCGCGCAAGGGAACCCACAATGCCGACAAGTTCCGCGTGCCCGACGCCGAGGAGCTGGCTCTGGTGAGTTCGCTGGATAACGGCGTCACTCTCATCACCTTGGCACCGGAGCGTTTACCGACCGAGAGCATCCGTCGCTTGGTCGCGACCGGTGCGCGCGTGTTCGCTGGGCACACTGCCGGCAGCTATGAAGAAATCCGTGCGGGCTTGGACGCGGGTGTGTGTGGTTTCACCCATCTGTACAACGCGATGTCGCCGTTGCAAGGACGTGATCCTGGAGCGGTTGGCGCCGCATTGGAAGACCGTGACGCTTGGTGCGGGGTGATTGTCGATGGTGTGCATGTGCATCCGGCCAGCCTGCGTGTGGCGCTGGCGGCCAAGCCGCGCGGCTCGCTGTTCCTGGTGACTGACGCGATGCCGATGGTGGGCGCGGATAGCCCAGCGTTCGACTTGTATGGCGAAACCATCACCGCGATCGACGGCGTGGTACGTAATGCTGCCGGTGCCCTGGCCGGTTCGGCCTTGGACATGGTCAGCGCGGTGCGCAATACCGTGCGCTGGCTGGGTCTGCCGTTGGAGGAAGCCGCGCGGATGGCCTCGCTGTATCCGGCGCAATGCCTGGGCCTGGATCATCGTTACGGCCACATCGCACCCGGTTACCAAGCGGACTTGGTCCTGCTCGATGCCGCGTTGCAGGTGCGGCATACCTGGATCGGCGGGGAGATGGAATAGTTCGGTCGAGCGCCATCGTCGAGGCGATGGGTGCTTTGCCAGGATGCCATTGTGGTTGCCGTACCCGTGCCGAGTGTGCGCCGCGATGCGCGTTCGTACATCGCTGGCGCATACGGGTAACCCTGCCTATGCCAACACGCAGCGGACGTGGAGTACAGCGGTAAGGGCACGGTGTGCATCTCTCTGTGCTCGGGGGCAAGCTCAGCATTGCGGTGACTGCCACCTGGGACATCATTGACATCAGTCATGCTGGCTTGCAGCATCAAGGCTCATCGGATGAATTGGATGGAGTCAGATGCCAGTGAAATCGCTTTTCGTAACGATCTTGCTGGTTGCGGGCTTTGCAGGGGGCTTGCACTTCGCCGACTGGTTGGTTCTGAAACTGTTGCATGTCCAGGCACCGCTGGCCTGGGGCACATGGTGGCAATACGTCAAAGTATTGCGTCTCCCACAATATGCGCCTTATGCCGTCAAAGTGAAAATGGCGGGCGTCATCGGTTTTGGCGTGCCGCTCTTTGTCTGGCTCATCGTGCTGATTCGGCTGTTCAAGCCGAAGCCCGAATCGTTACACGGCGACGCCAGCTTCGCCAAGCTGAGCGATCTGAAAAAAGCCGGCCTGTTGGAACGGACTCCGCAGAGCATCCTGATCGGCAAGTACAAGGGGCGCCTGTTGTGGCTGAACGGTGCACTGCATCTCATCATGATCGCCGCGACCCGAACCGGCAAGACCACCAGCGTCGCCATCCCGACCTTGCTGACGTATCAGCAGTCTGTGGTCGTTTCAGATCTGAAAGGCGAGCTGCGTAAGCTCACTAGCGGCCAGCGTGTGGCAATGGGGCAGCGCGTCTACGTGTGGGCACCCTACGATGTCGAAGGCCGCACCCACCGCTTCAATCCTCTCAGCTTGTTGGCCAATCGCGATGCGCGCACGCGGATTGGCGAAATCCAGACGATTGCCGCCATTTTGTATCCGGACGAACAGGGTAAGGATCCTTTCTGGACATCGCAGAGTCGAGCTGCATTCACCGCCTTCGCGTCCTATATGTTTGAGCGATGGGATCACAACCTGAAAGCATCGCAGGAGCGCAATTTGCCTGTGGATTTGTGGCCCCAACCGAACACCTCGGAGAACTTTCCCAGCTTCGAGCGCATTTTGCGGTGGTCGTCGGGTGAAGGCCGCACGAACATCAAAACGATGCTGCTGGCAATCGCCAGCGATCCGGACAAGCGCTATGCCTACGTCAGCCCGCAGACCCGCGCCGTCTTCAATAATCTTTCCGGTATGGCTGAGCAGACGTTTTCCAGTGTACTGGCCGTCATGCAGGCGCCGCTTCAGCAGTTCCTGAATCCTACGCTGGCGGCAGCCACCAATGCGACCGATTTTGATATCACCACAATCCGCAAACGGCCGACGACAGTCTATGTGGATATTCCAACCAATAAGCTGGACGAAAGCAGCAAGTTGCTCAACATATTTTATAGCACCGTGATAGGTCACAATCTGGACAAGCAACTGGGTGATGAGCCGGACTTGAAATACCAAATGCTCATGCTCCTTGACGAATTCACCGCCATGGGCAGGTTGGACGTATGGGCCAAGCGCATTTCCATTTCGGCCAGTTACGGCGTGCGCAGTCTGGTGATCGTACAGAGCCGCGCTCAGTTGCGCGGTACCTATGGCGATCACGATGCACAGAACCTGATTACCAACCACGGCTGCCAGATCATGTTGACACCGCGCGAGCAGAGCGACGCCAACGCATACAGCGAGATGATGGGTTACAAGACCATCCGCAGACAAAACCGTAGCCAGAGCAGTGGAGGCGCTGGTGGTCGTCAGGTATCGATCAACTACACCGAGGAAAAGCGCGCCTTGATGTTGCCGCAGGAGATCAAAGAGTTGCCGCAGGACGACGAACTGATCTTCAAGGAGGGCTGTAAAGTGATACGGGCCAAGAAGAACTGGTTCTTCAAGGACAAGCAGCTCAAACAGTTGACACAGTTACCACCGGTGGTGATGGAGCCGCTGGAAAAGCGACTGGCAGCGGCACGGAATGGGAAGCTGAAGAGGGTTTTTGTGTTCAACTGAACATTCAACAGGAGATGGCGGCGCATGCGCAGTTTGATTGTGATGGGTGTTGCCGTAGCGGCGGGTTTCACGTCGCTGACCTGTGTGGCAGGGAATAAAGCGGTTCCAGCGCTCGATGCGTCTGTGTATGTTGAAGGGTCGCTGTGTAAAAAGCCGGATCAGATTGTTTTTTCGTGTCCTTTGGTCAATAGCAAGAAAATCGTCTCGATGTGTGCAGCAGGAAGTGTCGTGCCGCACCGTTTCTACTATGCGTTTGGTAAGCCTCAGAAAATTGAGATGAATTATTCATTAAATTCTTCAAGTCCGAGCGGTGGCCTTACACATTCATTTCTTGGCTACGCGGGTGGTACAGGGGGGTATGCTTATTCGTTTGTGAATGGCAATGTTAAATACATTATTTATTCAGTTTCGGGTAAGTATGGCTTTAATGCTGGCGGTGTACTTGTTCAAGAAGTTGGTGATATTAAGGCTTTGGTTGAGATGAAATGCGCAAAAGGAGATATTAAGGAGGATTTGGATGAATCTTTGTTGAAAGAAACTTTAAATTTTAAAATTGACGAAGATATAAGTGGGCGTGCGTTGCTAGGTATTAATTGAAGGGTGGTTTAATTGCTTCGCGCGGTTTGACGGGGTGTATTTTTTATGATTATTTTCATGGAAATTACGAAGCCACATTTTGATGTGATTATTTATGAATATTCTAATTGCGATAAATGGGATGAATCTATGAATGCTTGCTCGATGTATTTGATGAGGTTTATTTTTTTGCCATTTTTGATGGTGCATGTAAGTCACGTTTTTGCCGCCAGCTTCGATTGTGGGAAGGTAGTTGGTGTCACGGAAAAGATGATTTGCAACGATGCAAAGACATCTGCGCTGGACGAAAAATTACAGCAAGCCTACCGTGCGGCAATGGCATCCGTTTCAGAGTCTGTCGATAAGAATGCATTGGCTAAAGAGCAGCGCAATTGGATTCAATATGCGCGTGCAAATTGCCAGAGTGCAGCTTGCCTGCAAAGAATATATACCGCACGCATTGCCATGTTGGAGCGAAATGAAAGAAATATTCAAAACGATGAATCCTACTGTGTAACACCCAGTGGAGATAAGGCTGATGTTCATGATTGTAGTATCAGTGCACAGGATTACAGGGATCCTAACGACCATGTTCTGATACGCCCAGGGTTCCGTAGACACTCAAGACCCTCGTTGCGCGTAGCGCCGTTCAAACTCTACAGGAGA
>NZ_JZHZ01000007.1:2482807-2633037 GCF_000963005.1 Xanthomonas sp. GPE 39 | reverse complement strand
CTTCGTCGTCTTCTCAATGCTCATGCTTGGAAATGCAACGTCTCTACTTCAAAGTTCATAACACGCTCTAAAAGAGCGCAACTCATCGTTGCTAGTTTTTAAGCTTTCTCTAACATTTTCCAGGTTACCTCCGTAGTATTTAAATGTTGCTTCGTCAATAACCGCAGCTTGTGCGGGAAGAAAATTAATTATGAATGCAATTCCAAGGCTAATGCCAATAGCTATTTTCAATTTTTACCTCGAGCCATGTCATAAATACGTGATTTAACCGGTGCCGCTATGCTAATCCGGAAAAATTCAGATACCAATGGGCCAATCCCCAATTTGAAGTCATGCAGCATTTCGGGCTGGCCGTGCCGTTCAGTCATGCCGGGTACTACGAAACCACCCATCATAAAAAGCTGATGAAGGACGTTCGCGGCGCGATCGACGAGGGGTGATTGATCGCCATTTGCGGCGTAATCGGCAGCGGCAAGACCGTGATGTTGCGCCGGTTGCAGGAGGCATTGGAGAACGAGAAGAAAGTCACCGTCTCCAAGTCCGTAGCCATCGAGAAACATAGCATCAAGCTGGCCACTTTCATCGCGGCCTTGTTTTACGATCTGTCCACCGAGAAACAGGTAAAGATTCCCACCCAAGGCGAGAAACGCGAACGCGACTTGCGCGAACTGGTGCGCAAGAACAAGCGGACAGTAGCCTTGTTCGTCGATGAGGCTCATGACCTCAACGGTCATACGCTGACCGGACTGAAGCGATTGATGGAACTGGTGGAAGATGGCGGTGGTCGGCGTCGGTGGTGCTCGCCGGCCACCCCAAGTTACGTAACGATCTGCGTCGGCCGACCATGGAAGAGATCGGATACCGAGCAGACGTGTTTTCGTTGGATGGCATCGCCGGCAGCCAGCGGGAATATATCCGTTGGTTACTGAGTGCTTGCGCAGGAGGCAAGAAGGCCAAGGCCGACGCCATCCTTACCGATGACGCGATTGATCTGCTGGCCAGCAAACTGCGCACGCCGCTCCAAATCCAGTTGCACATTACCTTGGCATTGGACGCTGCTTATCAGTCCGGCGAACGGCCCGTATCCGCCGAGGTGGTGGAGTCGGTGCTTTCGCGTCAGATCGATGATCTGGAGCCGACCCTGACACGTCATGGCTACCGCCTCAAAGAGTTGGTTGAGCAGTTCGATGCCAAACCGGTCGAGATCAAGGCGCTGTTCAACAACACGCTGGCTCCGGCCAGAGCGACCGAACTGCGTGAAAAAATGCTGCGCGTTGGCCTGCCTATCTGATGCGCTCTTCAATTTGCAGAAAGCGTGAGCCGACGACGATGGAACGCAAGCCGGCCGAGCTAATTGCAAGCTTAGTGGCAACTAATGTGAGCCGATGGCCTTGGCTGGTTGCAGTTAATTTGAGCTGGCCGGTGCGCTGATTGCGAGCCCGGCCGCTTTCAAACGCGAGCCGCTAACACCTAGGCGGCGCTCAATCGCGTGCGTAGACGTTGCTGCGGCCTTCGGGCTGGCGTTTGAAACGGCGATGGATCCACAGATACTGTGCCGGCGCCGCGCGCACCATCGCTTCGATCGCGGCACTGACCCGCGCGGTGTCGGCGACGATGTCGGTGGACGGGAAGTTGTCCAGTGGCGGCGCGATGCGTAGCACGTAATCGGCGCCCTCGCGGTGGTGGAAAAACGGCACGACTGCGCAGCCGGTGAGCCGCGCCAGTTGATGGGTCGCGGTGATGGTGGCCGCAGGCATGCCGAAGAACGGGACGAAGACGGTGTCCTTGCCGCGCATGTCCTGGTCCGGCGCATACCACAGGATGCCGCCGCGCTTGAGGTGGCGCATGCTGCCGCGCAGGTCTTCGTTGGCGAACATCGCGCTGGCGTAGCGCAGCCGGCCGCGCTTGACCGCCCACTCGAATACCGGATTGCGGTGGCGCCGGTACATGCCGGCCAGCGGTACGTGCTGGCACAGCAGGCGGCCACAGATCTCCAGGGTCATGAAGTGGCCGGAAACCAGCAGGACACCACGGCCCTGCGCTTGCAACTGTTGCAGGTGTTCCAGGCCCTCGATGCGCGCGTTGGAGCGCATCGGTGCGATGCTGCCCCACCAGGCGCGGGCGAACTCGAATACCCCCACGCCCAAGGCGTGGAAGCTCTCGCGCAGCAGGCTATCGCGCCAGGCCTGGCTCTGTTCCGGATAGCACAGTGCAAGATTCGTGGCGGCGGCGTGGCGGCGGGTGCCAGCCAGGCGCAGCGCCAGCCAGCCGATGCCGCGCCCCAACACGCGCTGCAAGCACCAGGGCAGACGCGCGGCGAGCAGCGCCATGCCCAGTAGCAACCAGGTCGACCAGTGGCGCGGCGTGCGTGGCGGCGGCGTGAGATGGGTGGCGGAAGAAGGCGGAGCAGAGGCGACATCGGACATGGCATCAGTGTAGCCGGGCCTGCACGCCGGTGCCGGGGACGTCTGCCGCCAGCCGCGCATAACCGGCTATGCTGTTTAGATGCGTAACAATTTCATCGAGTGGCTGCTGCGTGGTCTGTATTCGGCCGTGCTCTATCTGCTGCTGCCAGTCACGGTCTATCACTTGATCTGGCGCGGCTTTCGTGTCCGTGAGTATTTCCAGCGTTGGGACGAGCGTTATGCCGCGTATTCGCATAGCCGTGGTCGTCCGCGGGTGTGGTTGCACGCGGTGTCGGTGGGCGAGGTCAACGTCGCTGCGCCGGTGGTCAATGCGTTGCGGGCGCAGCGTCCGGATATCCGCTGGGTCATCACCACCATCACCCCGACCGGGTCCGAGCGGGTGCGCGCGCTATGGGGCGACGCATTGGAGCATGTCTATCTGCCGTATGACGTGCCGGGCAGTGTCGGTCGATTCCTGCGTCACTTCCGCCCGAGTCTGGCGCTGATCCTGGAGACCGAGTTGTGGCCGAACATGCTGTTCGGCTGCCGCGATCGCGGGATTCCGGTGTACGTGCTCAACGCGCGGTTATCGGCGCGTTCCTTGCGCGGCTACCGGACGCTGCGGCCGCTGATCGGGCGCGCGCTGCGCACCGTGACCTGCGTGGCGGCGCAGTCGCAGGAAGATGCCGGGCGCTTCGTCGAACTGGGTGCGGTTGCCGAGCAGGTCCAAGCGTTGGGGAACCTGAAGTTCGATATTGCCGCTCCGGCGCACCTGCCGGCGTTTGTCGCGGCGTTTCGCGAACGGGTGCCGGCGGGACGTCCATTGTGGATCGCCGCCAGCACCCATGATGGCGAAGAGGCTGCAGTGATCGAAATGCACCGGCAGTTGCGCAGGCAGTGGCCGGCGTTGCTGTTGCTGTGGGCCCCTCGTCATCCTGAGCGCTTCGCCAAGGTCGAGGCGCTGGCGCGCGATCAGGGTTGGCGCGTGTCCACGCGCCGTCAGCAGCACTGGCCGGGTGCCGATGACGATGTGTTCGTGATCGATACGCTGGGCGAGTTGATGGCGTTCTATGCCTGCGCGCAGGTCGCCTTCGTCGGTGGCAGCTTGCAGCCGGTTGGCGGGCACAACCTGCTGGAACCGGCAGCGGTCGGTACGCCGTCGGTGAGCGGCCCGCACCTGCACAATTTCGCCGAGATTTCGCGGCGTATGCGTGAAGCTGGGGCGCTGGCCATTTGCGAGGATGCGGCGGCGGTGTGCGCTGCGTTGCAGCGGTTACTGGCCGATGCCGGTGCACGCGCGCGCATGGCCGATGCCGGGTACGCGCTGGTCGCCAATGGTCGTGGCGCGCTGCAGCGGACCTTGCAGTTGATTGCACCGCATCTGCCGCCAGTGGCCACAGTGGAGCCGGAAGCAGACCCGTCTGCGGCAGGCGGCTGAGCTCAGCCGCCCTGTAGCCAATGGCAGGGCGTGTTCGCCCAAACCAATGGTCCTCGTAGGGCTGTTGCTGCTGCGGTGTCTGCGGCCAGCCGCGCTTACTGGAGGCTGTTGCTGGAGTCGAGTTTGGATTCGGCTTGTTGCGTCAGCAATGCGTTGATCGATTGCACGTCGGCCACGTTCAGCGTTCCCAGCGCTTGGTTCAGCAGGAGCCGGTTTTGCAGGAAGTTGTAGCGCGCCTGCGCATAGTTCAGTTTTGCCTGATACAGGGTGCCCTGGTTCTGCACTACGTTCAGCACAGTGCAGGTGCCCACTTCCAGGCCGACTTGCGATGCGTCGAAGGCGGCCTGCGCCGAGACAACCGCCAGACGCCGTGCCTCGATTTCGCTGATTCCGGCGACGACGGTCTGATAAGCCTTGCGGATGTTGCGGTCGAGCTGACGCTTCTGCAGCTCGTAGTCGTCTTGCGCGATATCGCGCTGCGCCAGGGCCTGGCGCACCAACGATTGAGTGGCGCCACCGGAGAAGATCGGGATGTTCAGGGTGAGGCCGATGACGTTGCTGTCATTGCGCGGCGTGTTGTTGCCGGGATTTCCCCAGATTGCGCTGTGGCCGGCGCTGGCCGATAGGTTGAGCGTCGGCAGGTGCCCAGCGCGTGCGGTCGAGACGCTGTCCTCGGCCGCCTCCACCTGGTACTTGTAGGCGCGTAGCGATGGATTCTTGTCCAGCGCCGAGGCGATCATGCTGTCGATATCGCCGTTGCTCGGCGGCAATTGCGGACGAAAGTCCTCCGGCAGCCCGCGCAGGTCATGCACCGGCTTTCCGGTGATCTGGGTCAGCGCCTGGTACAAGTCCTGTAGCGCGTTGCGCGAGCTGATCGTGTCGGCGCGGGCCTGGTCGTACTGGGCACGGGCTTCGTGCACGTCGGTGATCGGTGCCAGACCCACTTCCAGGCGCTTTTGGGCGTAGTCGAATTGTTTTTTCGCGGCGGCTTCGTTGGTCTGCGCCGCGGCCAGCGACTCGATCGCGACCAGCACGTTGAAGTAGGCCGCCGAGGTACGCACGATCAGCTCGTCCTTGGCCGATTCCAGCGTGTAGTCCGCTGCCAGGCTGCGCGCCTTTTGTGCACGCAGATTGGAGAACTGCGCGAAATTGACCAGGGTTTGTTGACCTTGGAGTGTGTAACTGCGGCTCTTGCTGGTGCTGGATGTTGGGCCCTGCGCGGTTTCGAGCGTGTCGGTGGGGAAGGACGGATTGATGCGGTGGATCAGGTCGATGAGCTGATTGTTGGCGCTGGAGTCGCGCTCGGCATTGCTATGGCTGCGCTGCAGCGAGGCGGCGCCGTTGATCTGCGGCAGCAGTGCCGCACGCGCCTGCACGGCGCCTTCCTTGTCGTACAGCCGGGTCGATTCTGCCGAGGCCAGCTGCGGGTCGCTGTTGCGAGCCATTTCGTAGACTTGCAGCAGGTCCGCGGCGTTGGCGGCCAATGGGGACAGTGCGACTGCCAGAGCCAGGGCGAGAGATCGGCGGATCATTGCGGCTTCCTTGATAGATCAGAATGTGAACTGAGGAACTGGCGCGGTACCACGCAGGTAATATGCCAGGTCGGTTTCGAACAGCGATTCCGTGCGTGGTGTGCCGGCGTTGGCGTGGATCCGTACTGCTTCCATGACCGGGGCGCGACCGCGGATGGCGAACAGGCGGCCGCCTGGACGCAGCCAAGTCAGAAACTGTGCTGGAATCTCGGTGACAGCGGCGGTCACGCAGATCACATCGAAGCGTCGCTCGCCCGGGGTCCAGGTCAATGCGTCGGCGGTCTCGATGCGAATATTGCTTCCCAGTCCGGCGGCGTCGAGGTTGGCACGCGCGGCTGTGGCCAGGGCGGCTTCGATCTCCAGGCTCACCACCTCGCGGCCCAGCTCGCCCAGGCAGGCGCTGACGAACCCGCTGCCCGTGCCGATTTCCAGCACGTCCTCGCCAGGTTGCAGGTCCAGTGCCTGCAACATGCGCCCCTCGATGACCGGCTTCATCATGTACTGGCCGTGGCCCAGCGGAATCTCCAGGTCGGCATAAGCGACCTCCCGGTGGCTCTGCGGCACGAAAGTCTCGCGCGGCAGCCGCGACAGCACGTCGAGCACGCGGAGGTCGAGCACGTCCCACGGGCGGATCTGCTGTTCAACCATTTTTTCGCGGGCTTGGGAGTAGTCGATCGTCATTTCGGGCATCCAACGCAGAGGGGCGCGCATTTTAGCTGGCGCAGAGATTGAGCGTATGCAGCAGCATCGCCTTTGGGACAGCGTGAGGCGCAGTGCCGGAAGTCATCGGTACCTGACCGCGCACGCCGCGTGGACTCAGCGCGCCGCATAGGCGCGCAGGAAGCAGTCGACACTGGCATGCACATGTGTGCGGATATGCGTCTGGCTGGGGTTGCGGCACAGGCCGCACATCATCAGCGAGTGCAGTTCGCCCTTGACCAGAGAGAAGAACTGCGAGGCGGCCAGCGACATATCGGCGATCTCGAGTTCGCCGGTCGCCACATAGGCCTGGAGTAATTGTCCTAGATCCTGTCGGGTGCGCTTTGGGCCGGCATTCCAGAACATCTCGCGGACGTGTTCGTCGCCTGTGTTCGGGCTCAGCATCATGCGATAGGTGGCCATCGCCTCTTCGCTGCTGATCATTGCGAAGTAGGCTAGGCCGATTTCCACCAGTTGCGCGCGCAGCGGGCCTTTCAGCGGATGACCAAACAGGGCGTCGGGCAGTAGCGCTTGGCATTGCGCGCGCACCGCCTCGGCGAACAGGGTCTCCTTGTCGCCGTAGTGACTGTAGACGGTGAGCTTGGAGACGCCGGCACGGGCGGCGATACCGTCCATGCTGACCCGGCCGAAACCCAGTTCGGTGAACATGTGCTTGGCCGCTTCCAAGATCGCTGCACGCTTGCCCATGTCCTTGGGGCGTCCTGGTCCGGCAGGACGTGAAGAGGGCTTGGGTGATGGGGTGGCTGACGATTGATGGGCCATAGTGAAAATACTATACCAGTCGGTTCGATATATATACTACACCGCTGGGTTTATTATCTTGATCGTGGTGCATGGATGGCGGCGGTTCATCTGCTCCGTTCAATGCGTCGAAATTGTTATGCCTGAGTGATGGCTCGCCTATGGCGCATCCCGATTCCCGTGCTGAATAGATGTCGTACGGCCTGCTGCGCAGGTCGGGAATATCCTGACATTGACCTCGAGTGCTCGGTGATAGATTAATCCGCTTGCAATATGGGATGCCGAGCGCCGTTGCCGGTGCGATTCGGAATGTGATGAAACAGGGGCAATGGATTCATCAGAATCGCGAGCGCGTTCGTGCGTGCGCGATGCACCGTTGTCTGGCACTGGGTTTGCGCCTTTTGTTGCTGCTGCTGTGCAGCCTATGCGCAACCGCAACCGCAACCGCAACCGCAACCGCAACCGCAACCGCAACCGCAACCGCAACCGCGCAGCAGGTGCCGTCGCTGACCGAGCGCGAGGTACTCAATCGTCCGGTGATCGCCCGCTGGACCATGGAGGAAGGGCTGCCGCACAACCTGGTGCATGCTCTGGTGCAGGATCGTGATGGCATGATCTGGGTTGCGACCTGGGAAGGCGTGGCACGTTTCGATGGCCGCATCTTTACCTCGTTCGACCGGCAAAATACGCCAGGCATGGATCTGTCCAACGTGTTCTCGGTCGTGGCCGAGCCCGATGGTGGCGTGCTGGTCGGGACCGCTTATAACGGCGTGTTCCGCTATGCCGCGGGGCGCTGGCAACATCTGGGCGACACGCGCGCGCAACAGTTGCGGGCGAAAGTCATATTGCGCGATGCCGACGGCGCAGTGTGGGTCGGTAACGAGGATGGCCTGTTCCGGATCGAGCGCGATGGCCGTTTGGTTGATGTCGGCAAGCTCGCTGGCATGCGTAAAGCCCAAGTTGTGTGTTTGTTGCAAGACGGTGATGGGTTGCTGGTGGGGACCTCGCAGGGGCTGTTCCGACTGGCCTCGGCGACTGCCTCGGCATCCCGCTGGGGCAGCACGGCGATGCAGACAGCGTCGATCCGCAACTTGGCGCGTGATCGCAAGGGGGGGCTGCTGGTCGCTACCGATATCGGCCTGCTCTGGCGCAGCGATGACGGTCAGGTGCAATGGCTGCAACGTGGAGAGCGTGTTGTGTCCGCGTTGCAGGACCAAGAAAATCAGCTCTGGATGACCATGTCCAACGGGCAACTGCTGCGGCGTTTGCCTGAAGGGGAGAGTGAGCAAATTCTGTCGATCTCCGGTGTGTTCAGCACAACCTTGATCGAGGATCGCGAAGGCCTGATTTGGGCAGGCAGCAGCGATGGTCTATATCGCGTTGCCAAGGGCGATGCTGGTGGTCTTACCCGGCGTGATGGATTGGGAAACAATTATGTGCGCGTAGTTCGGCAAAGCGCCGATGGCGCCATCTGGATCGGCCACGCGACCGGACTCGATCTTTGGCAGCACGGCCGCATCCGCGCGTTGCGCATTGGTAATCAACCCGGTCGGGATCCGGCGGCGTTGGCGCTGGAACCGACCAAGGATGGTGGCATGTGGGTAGGGACCGACAGCCAAGGCGTGTTGTTGTTGTCGGCCGATGGCGCGATCAGGCAACGACTTGGTGTCGAGGCCGGAGTTCCCAAGACCATGGTGCGTGCAGTGTCGCTCGATGCCGATGGTGGCCTGTGGATCGGTAGCAATGATGGCTTGCTTTATCGCAAGGGGGCTTATAAACGCGCCTACGGTACCGCTGATGGATTGCCTGGATCGCATGTGCAAACGCTGTACCGTGATCGCGCCGGAGTCCTGTGGATCGGGACCAACCAGGGCATTGCGACAATATCGTCCGATGGTGCGTTGAAGGGCACCCCGAGCGGGAGTGGATTTCAGGCGCAGAACATATTCGATTTCCTCGAAGATCCAGATGGCACCCTCTGGATTGCCACCGATCATGGTCTATTGCGACGAAGCGGCGGGCGGTTCCGTCTCTACGATCATCGCATTGGTCTGCCGCGCGATAAGTTATTCCGGCTTCTCGATGACAAGCACGGCAATATATGGGCGACGAGTAACTTAGGTGTGTTCCGTATTCCGCGTGCGGATCTGAAGCAATTGGATGCCGGCAAGCGCACGAAGTTAGTGGTGGACGTACTCGACCGCAGCGATGGCATGCCGGGCAGCCAGGTCAACGGTAGCAGTGCGCCGGCGGGCTGGCGCAGCCACGACGGCACGCTGTTGATCCCGACTTCCGAGGGCCTGGGGTTGATCGATCCGACGTTGCCAGGACTACGCAGCGTGCGCCCGCCACCGTTGGTGATCGAGAGCCTGCAGGTCAACGGCAAGCCACTCGCGTTGCATCGTGACTACACCTTGCATGGGGGTGTCGCGCGGTTGGCGATTCGCTACGCTGGGCTGAGTTTCCGATCCCCAGACAAGATCCGTTATCGCTATCGCCTGTATGGGTTCGATCGCCAATGGATCGATGCCGGTAGCAGCGAAGAAGCGATTTATACCAACCTGCCGCCGGGCGATTATCGCCTGGAGGTGCAGGCGATCATCAGCCCATTGGATTGGTCGCGCAGCGAGCGGATTGGCAGCGTCTCGTTCCGTCTGCAACTGGTGCCGCCGTTCTGGCAGCGTTGGCCGTTCGTATTGTTCGCATCAATGAGTGTCAGCGGTTTATTGCTGTGGTGGTATCGCGGCCGTACTTATCGTCATCGGCGCCGTCAACGTCGCCTCAATGCGATTATTGCTGATCGTACTCACGAGTTGCGGGCGAATAATATGGCGCTGACGGCGGCCAATCGCGAACGTGACGAACTGGTGCGCAAGCTTGCCTATCAAGCGGGTCACGATGCGTTGACCGGCTTGCCGAATCGGCATACCGCCGAACCCTACCTTACCGCCGCGTTGGAGCAGGCCATTGTCACGCCTACGCCACTGTGTGTGGCGTTACTCGACATCGATTACTTCAAGAAGATCAACGACGCTTACGGTCACGAGATCGGCGACGAAGTGCTGCGCCGGGTCGGCGACTTGCTGCGCGTTGCCCTGGGCGATAATGCCTTCGCGGCCCGTCATGGCGGCGAGGAATTTCTGTTGGTGTTGCCTGGTCTGGATCGCGAGCAGGCATTGATGTGTTTGGATAGCTTGCGCGCTCGTTTCGCTACCCTCACCTTGCAAGACGATGATGGGTGCGTCGTGCAGTTTACCGCCAGTATCGGTTTTGCCTGTCTTTCGCCGACGTTGTGTACACGCCGCGACCTGTTGCTACAGGCCGACAAGCATCTGTACCAGGCCAAGCACGAAGGCCGCGATCGGGTGGTCGGCTAGAACTCTGTGCTTTAACTCTGCGCGTGCCCGTGGGTCGCGATTGGTTGCAAAAATCGTGGCGCCCGCGTGCGGGCACCACGTTGCCAGCGCGCTCAGCGTACTGTCGCGCTCGCGACGCCGAGCTGCTCTAGGACCGCGCGTGCTGCGGCTTCGGTGGAAATGCCGTGGCCGGGTGCGGCCAGATCGGCAGTGAACACCTTTGCGTCCAGTGCGGCACCCACCGCCTGCTCGATGGCTTCCGCCTCGGCATTCAGGCCGAGCGAGTGGCGCAACAGCATCGCCGTGCTGAGGATCGTCGCGTAGGGGTTGGCGATGCCCTTGCCGGCGATGTCCGGGGCCGAACCGTGGATCGGTTCGTACAAGCCGATGCGACCGTCGCCCAGCGAGGCAGACGGCAGTAGGCCCAACGAACCGGCCAGCATCGAGGCTTCGTCGGTGAGGATGTCGCCGAACATGTTCTCGGTGACGATCACGTCGTACTCGCGCGGCTTGGCCAGCAGGTGCATGGCCATCGAATCGACCAGTTGGTGTTCCAGGCGCACCTCGGGGAATTCGTCGCGGCCGATACGCGCGGCCACGTCGCGCCACAGTCGCGAGGTTTCCAGCACATTGGCCTTGTCCACCGAGGTGACGTGATTGCGGCGTTGTTGCGCAAGACGGAAAGCGCTGCGCAGCACGCGTTCGATTTCTTCGACGCTGTAGCGGCACAGGTCGCTGGCTTCGGTCGCGTTGCGGGTCTTGTCGCCGAAGTAGATGCCGCCGGTCAGTTCGCGCACCACCACGATGTCCACGCCGTTCAGCAGATGCGCTTTGATCGGGGAGGCGTCCAGTGCTGCCGGATGCGGCTTGACCGGACGCAGGTTGGCGAACAGGCCCAGGCCACGGCGGATCGCCAGCAAGCCTTGTTCGGGGCGCACCTTGGCGTTGGGATCGGACCATTTTGGCCCACCGACTGCACCCAGCAGCACGGCGTCGGCCTGTTTGCACGCCTGCAACGTTGCCGCCGGCAATGGCTCGCCGTGGCGGTCGATGGCGATCCCGCCGATATCGTGCTCGTGGAATTGGAAGGTGTGCTGGTAGCGGTGAGCGATGGCGTGCAGCACCGAGACCGCCGCAGCGGTGACCTCGGGGCCGATGCCGTCGCCAGGTAGGACGACAATGTCAGCGTGCATGGGTAGCCTCGTAACGTTCGATATCGGGTTGGCGCAACAGCAGGTAGCCCATTTCGTCCACGCCTTCGAGCAGGCAGGTCTGCGAGAAGTTATCGAGCGGGAACGCATAGACGCGCCCGTCGGGCGTGCGTAGCTCGCGTGCGGCCACGTCCACGGTCAGTTCGTCGTCCGGACGCTGCATCAGCGTCTGTACGTCGTCCTCGGCCAGCACGATCGGCAGCAGGCCGTTCTTGAGGCTGTTGTTGCGGAAGATGTCGGCGATTTCGCTGCTGACGATGGCGCGCAGGCCAAGGTCGGTGAGCGCCCATGGAGCGTGCTCGCGCGAAGAGCCGCAGCCGAAGTTGCGCCCCGCCAGCAGGATCTGGCGGCCAGCGTTGTGCGGCTGGTTGAAGGCGAATTCCGGGTTCGGCGTGCCATCTGCCTGTAAGCGCCAATCGTTGAAGGCGTGGCGGCCAAGACCGGCGCGTTCTGTGGTGGACAGGAAGCGCGCCGGAATGATCTGGTCGGTGTCGATGTTGGTTTGGCGCAGTACCACGCTGCGCGAGGTGAGGGTGGCGAAGCCGGCCATCACGGTGTCTCCTGGGATACGGCGGAAATGGTTCCCGCCATGATGTTTTGCGGTGCCGGCATCAGCGCCGGAGTGGATACGTGCGGAGGTAACAGCGGCTTGCCGCGATGGGCAAAGGCGCGTGTGCTTGCCGCCACGAAGGTCAACGTGGCCGCGAAGGTTGCGATGTGCAGGGTCATCGCGCGCCGTCCTTCGCATCGGCGAACAGCGTGCGCGGATCGCTGACCTTGCCGTTCACCGCGGCCCAGGCTGCAGTCAGCGGCGAGGCCAGCAGGGTGCGTGATCCGGGGCCCTGGCGGCCCTCGAAATTGCGGTTGCTGGTGCTCACCGCCAACTGTCCTGGCGCGACCAGATCGCCGTTCATCGCGATACACATCGAGCAGCCGGATTCGCGCCATTCCGCACCCGCGGCGCGCACCACGTCGTGGATGCCCTCGGCCTCGGCCTGGTGCTTGACGATTTCCGAACCCGGCACCACCAGCATACGCACGTGCGGGGCCACCTTGCGGCCGCGCAGTACCTGCGCCACCTGACGCATGTCGCTGAGCCGGCCGTTGGTGCAGGAACCGACGAACACCACGTCCACCGGCGTGCCGATCAACGGGTGTCCTGCTTCCAGCTTCATGTAGTCCAGGCCCTTCTGTGCCGCGGCATCCTGTGCAGCCGGGATCGGTACGTCCACCGCGATCGCGGTACCCGGGTGGGTGCCCCAGGTCAGGGTTGGGCGGATGTCGCGTGCGTCGATGCGCACTTCCACGTCAAAGCGTGCGCCAGCATCGCTGCGCAGTTGCGACCAACGTTGCACGGCGGCATCGAAGTCGGCGCCTTTGGGGCCGCGCGGCGTGTTGGCCACCCAGTCGAAGGTGGTCTGATCCGGTGCCACCATGCCGGCGCGCGCACCGGCTTCGATCGACATGTTGCACAGGGTCATGCGCTGTTCCATATCCATCGCTTCGATGGTGGAGCCGCGGTACTCGATCACGTGGCCGGTGCCGCCGTTGACCCCAATCACGCCGATGATGTGCAGGATCACGTCCTTGGCGCCAACGCCCGGCGCGAGTGGGCCGTCGACGTTGATCGCCATGGTTTTGGCCTTGCGCTGTAGCAGGCATTGGGTCGCCAGGACGTGGCCGACCTCGCTGGTGCCGATGCCGAACGCCAGCGCACCGAATGCGCCGTGGGTGGAGGTGTGGCTGTCGCCGCAGACGATGGTCATGCCGGGTTGGGTGAACCCCTGTTCCGGCGCGATCACATGGACAATGCCGCGGTTCGCCGAGCCCATGTCGAACAGTTCGATGCCATAGTCGGCGCAGTTGCGCGCGAGCATGTCCACCTGTGCTTCGGAAGCTTTGCTGGCGTATGGCAAGCTGCCGTCGGCCGCGCGCGGAAGGGTGGGCGTGGAGTGATCCATCGTCGCCTTGGTGCGTTCGGGGCGGCGTGGCTGCAGGCCGCGCGTCTTGAGTTCGGTGAACGCCTGCGGCGAGGTCACTTCGTGGATCAGGTGTAGATCGATGTACAGCACGGCGGGGGCCGTGTCGCTTTCCGGGACGACGACGTGCGCGTCCCACAGTTTGTCGTACAGGGTGCGGGGGGCTGGGTTCATTACCTATTAACCTTGTGGGGTCTTTGAAGGAGCGGACTCAGGCGTTGGCTCGGCCTGGGCCGCCAAAATGGCGTGGAAACGCAGGCGGACGTAGTCTGCGCTCCAGCGGCCGTGATCGTCGCATAGCGTCGGCGTCAGTAATGCGACGGCGGTCGTGAGGATTTCCTTGTGGAGCCCTGCATCGATGCCGGACAGGAATGGATCAGCGAAGGTGCGCAGCCAGCCGGCCATGCCGGTGGGAAGTGGCGTGGGCCGTGGCTGCAGCGTGCTTTGCAGCACCTGGAAGCCGTTTGCTTGCAGGCGCTGCGCATAGGCATCGGCAGTCGGAAAAAACCAGGCGAAGGTTGGCGTTGGCGCGTCGTGTAGACGCAGCGCCGCGTGCAGCGCGGTGACGATCGCTGCAACGTTGCCATGACCGCCAAATTCGCCCACGAATCGACCGCCGGGGCGCAGCGCGCGGCGCACTCCATCCAGCACCAGGTCCGGTTCGCGCATCCAGTGCAGCGCAGCGTTGCTGAACACCGCATCGAAGCGCTGCACGAACTGTAGCTTATGCCCGTCCTGCACTTGTGCTTCGATGCCGCGGGTGCGTGCGGCGCTGACCAATTCGGGCGATGCGTCCACGCCGAGCACGTCGGCGCCGCTGGCGGCCAGCTTGGCGGTCAGCACGCCGTCGCCGCAGCCTAGGTCCAGGATACGTTCGCCCGGCTGCGGCGCCAGCAGTTCCAGCACCACCGTGCCTAGCGCCGGCACGAACCCGGCGTCAGCGGCATAGCTTTGCGCGTTCCAGCGTTGACCAGCGGCGGGGACGGTCGTGGGGTTCACCAGAATCAGGCCGCCGCAGTCGCTGCCGGCGCAGCCTGGCGCTGACGCAGGATGCGGTTGGCGACATCCAGCCAAGCCAGGGCGCTGGCTTCGATGATGTCGCGGCTGGTGCCGGTGCCTTCGTATTCCAGGTTGCCGTGACGCACGCTCAGGTTGGCTTCGCCGCGTGCATCGGCACCGATGCCGACGCTGTGGACCTGATAACTGTTCAGCGTCAACTGCACGCCGGTGGCGGCAGACAGTGCGGAGAACAGTGCATCGACCGGGCCATCGCCCTCGGCTTGTTCGCTGACGCGTTGGCCGTTCGGATCGGATAGTTCGACCTGGGCGCTGGCGCGCTGGCCACGGTCGCTGATGGTCATCGACCACAGCCGATAGCCTTGGCTCTCTGGCGCTTCCTGCATCATCGCTTGCAGGTCGGTGTCGTTGACCACACGCTGCTGTTCGCACAGCGTCTTGAACGCGTCGAAGGCGATACCCAGTTCGGCTTCTTCCAGCACGTAGCCCAGTGCGCGAAGACGTTGCTCGACCGCAGCGCGGCCGCTGTGACGCCCCAGTACCATCTGCGAGCATTCCCAACCCACGTCTTCCGGACGCATGATTTCGTAGGTGCCGCGGTGGCGCAGCATGCCGTGCTGATGGATGCCCGATTCGTGCGCGAAGGCATTGCTGCCGACGATCGCCTTGTTGCGTTGCACGGGCATCCCGACCAGGCGCTGCAGCAATTGCGAGGTGGAGACGATGCGCTGGGTGTTGATGCCGGTGTCCAGTTCGTAGAACGCGTTGCGTACCTTCAGTGCCATCGCGATTTCTTCAAGCGCGCAGTTGCCGGCACGCTCGCCGATACCGTTGATGGCGCATTCCACCTGACGCGCACCGCCTTCCACCGCAGCCAGTGAGTTGGCCACGGCCAATCCCAGGTCGTTATGGCAGTGGGTGCTGAATACCACGCGGTCGGCGCCGGGGACGTGGGCGATGATCCGCTCGAACATTCTGCGGATCTCTTCGGGTGTGGTGAAGCCGACCGTATCCGGCAGATTGATGGTGCTGGCGCCGGCGGCGATCGCCACGCTGGCGACCTCGGCTAGGAAGTCCTCCTCGGTGCGGGTGGCGTCTTCGGCCGAGAACTCCACGTCGTCCACGTATTTGCGCGCCAGCGCCACGTGCTTGCGCACCGATTCCAGCACTTGCTCGCGGTTCATCCGCAGCTTGTGCTCGCGGTGCAGTGGGCTGGTCGAGAGGAAGACGTGCAGGCGGGGATGGGCCGCCGCTTCCAGTGAGCGTGCGGATGTCTCGATGTCCGCAGTCAGGCAGCGCGACAGCACCGCCAGTGTCGAACTGCGCACCTCGCGGCCGATCAGCGCCATCGCTTCGCGGTCGGACTGCGAACTGGCCGGGAAGCCTGTCTCGATGATGTCGACCCCTAATTCGGCCAGGGCGCGTGCCATCACCACCTTTTGTTGCGGGGTCATGCTGCAGCCCGGGGATTGCTCGCCGTCGCGCAGGGTGGTGTCAAAGATGCGGATGCGGGGGGGCTGAGGAGAGGCTGAAGTGTTCACCAGATGGGTTCCTCTACGGAGGCGGTGGCTAGCGGATGGTGGGGCGGTGGCGAGGCGAGTTGGGCGGGTGCGCGTGGGGCGGCCGGACGTTGATTGCGAAGTCGTTCGATATTGCGTAGGCGCGGCTTGCGCGGCGGGCGCGGACGCACCTCCGATAGCAGTGTCGCCAGCACGCCGGCGTCGATGTTGCCACCGGACACCACGGCGCACTTGCGCTTGCCGCTGACGCGGCGTCCAGCCGCCAGTGCCAGCGCGCCAGCACCCTCGGCGATGACGTGCTCTTCCAGAGCCAGGCGGACCAGTGTTTCGCGCAGTTCCGCCTCGCGCACGATCACCACGTCGTCAAGCTGGCTGGCGCACAGCCGACGGGTGATGAACCCGGGGATTTTAACCTTGACCCCGTCGGCCAGGGTGGGGACAGGCTCCAGCGCGCGGATGTCGCCACGGATCGCGCGCGCCATCGCATCCACGCCTTCGACCTGGGCGCCGACCACGCGCACGCCTTGTGAGCGCAGCGCCAGGGCCACGCCGGAGGCCAGGCCGCCGCCGCCGATCGGCACGATCACCACGTCCGGGGCATGTGCGGCCAGTTCGATCCCGACGGTCCCCTGGCCGGCGATCACGTCTGGATCGTCGAACGCGGACAGAAAGCGGTAGCCATTTTGTTCGGCCAGTTCGCGGGCAAAGCCGTAAGCCTCGTCGTAGCTGTTGCCGTGCTGGCGCACGGCGGCACCCCAGTGCGCGACGCCGGCGATTTTGGTCTGCGGCGCACCGTGGGGCATCACGGTGATTGCTTGCACTCCCAGGCGGTGCGCGGCCCAGGCCACGCCCTGCGCATGGTTGCCGGCCGAGGCGCAGATCACCGCGCGCTCGTCGCCGCGCTCCAGCCCGGCCAATAGCGCATTGAGCGCGCCGCGTACCTTGTAGGAGCCGGTGCGTTGCAGGTTTTCCAGCTTCAACCACACCCCGAAGCGCTCGGCGTAATGCACCGGCGTCGGCGTCAGGTAGCGGCGCAACCGCGCTTGTGCGGCCAGCACGTCCGCCACGCTGACCGCGACATGGTCGGTGTCCGACTCCTGCGCGGCGGGGCGGCTGGTATCAGACATGGCGGCGGGATGTGCGCTGCAGGGCGCAGGATGTGATGGACGAGAGGCAAGCGCGAAGAAGAGACCTCCATGTCGAAAAGCGCTTGTGCGCCGCCGCGCGCTGCTGCCGTACCGTAGAGATGGAGGCAGCCGCTTGCACGTTGCCAGGGCCGTTGCCGAATCCCACGTCCCGGTGCGTGGATCCCGATACGTTCATGTCGCCGCATCCAGCGCGGTCACGCTGACCGATTCGCAGTCGTAGACCTTTTCCATCTGCATCCGCAGCGTCTCGCCGGGACGATTGCCGTCCACCACCAGTTGCAGGTGCCAGCGGCCTGCGTCCTCTGCCACGGGTGCGCCGTTGATCGATACCGGGGCAAAGCCACGCCGTTCGGCCATGCCGATGGCGCGCAGAAGCGCGCCGTCGATGGGCTTGAGCACCAGGTCAAGCCGGTATCGCATGCGGTGCCTCCTGGCGCTGGTTCGCGGGATTGCTGTCCAGCATCGTGCTGTTGGCGGAATTTGGCGGCACCAGTGGCCATACGTTGGCGCGTGCGTCGATGACCACGTGCAGTAGGGCCGGGCCTGGGTGCGCCAGAAGCTCGGCCAGTCCGTCCTCGACCTGGTTGCGCGCGGTGATACGTTTGGCCGGAATGCCGAAGACCTGCGTGAGCGCGGCGAAGTCCGGGTTATCGGACAAATCGATCTCGCTGTAGCGCTCGGCGAAGAACAACTCCTGCCACTGCCGCACCATGCCCAGCGAGCTGTTGTCCAGCAGTACCATCTTCACCGGCAGTTTGCAGCGTGCGATGGTGACCAGCTCCTGCACGTTCATCATGAAGCTACCGTCACCGCTGACCAGCACCACGGTCCGGTCCGGACAGGCGAATTGCGCGCCCATCGCCGCCGGCAGGCCGAAGCCCATGGTGCCCAACGCACCACTGGTCAGGTGATTGCGCGGATGATTGAAGCGGCAGTGCTGGGCTACCCACATCTGGTGTTGACCGACGTCGCAGGCGATGACGGTGTCGGCCGGGGCGAGTTCGCTCAGTCGTTTCAGCAGGCCTGGCGCGTAGATGTCATTGCCAGGTGCGTCGTAGCGCACGCCGAATTTCTCGCGATTGCCGATGCAGCGCGCGTGCCAGGCTTCGCAGGTGCTGGTCGCCGCACTCAGCGAGCGTAGCGCCTGGGCCACATCGCCGGGGATGGCGATGTCGGCCTGACGCAGTTTGGAAATCTCGCAGGCATCGGCATCCAGATGGATGATCCGTGCGAATGGCGCAAATTCGGCCAGTTTGCCGGTGGCGCGGTCGTCGAAGCGGGCACCGACCACGATCAGCAGATCCGACTGCTGCACCGCCATGTTGGCGGCGCGGGTGCCGTGCATGCCGAGCATGCCCAGGTAGTGCGGATGTGCATGCGGCAACGCCCCCAGTCCGCGCAGCGTCAACACGGTGGGAATGCGGGTGACGTCCACGAACTGGCGGAATGCGTCCACCGCATCGGCCAGGGCAATGCCGCCACCACCGTAGATCACTGGCTTTTCGGCGCCGGCGATTGCGGCCAGCGCGTCGGCCAGGACGTTGTCGCGCGGCGCCGGGAGCGTTGGCACCTCGGCGGGGACGTGGTCGGGCAGGTGCGATGCGTCGGCCAACTGCACGTCCTTGGGCAGGTCGACCAGCACCGGTCCCGGGCGCCCCTCACGGGCGATACGGAACGCATCGCGCAGCACCTGCGGTAGGTCGTCCACGCGTCGCACCAGGAAGCTGTGCTTGACGATCGGCAGGGTCAGCCCGAACACGTCCAGTTCCTGGAACGCGTCGGTGCCCAGCAGTGGCGTGGCGACTTGTCCGGTCAGGCAAATCATCGGCACCGAGTCGAGCATTGCATCGGCGATGCCGGTAACCAGATTGGATGCGCCTGGACCAGAGGTGGCGACGCACACCCCGACCCGACCACTGGCGCGGGCATAGCCGTTGGCGGCGAGCGCGGCGCCTTGTTCGTGGCGGACCAGGATGTGCTTGAGCTGGCTGTCTACCAATGCGTCGTAGAACGGCATGATGGTGCCGCCCGGATAGCCGAACAGCGTGTCCACGCCTTCGGCTTCCAGGGCCTGCGTCAGCCAGCGCGCGCCGTTGCGGGGGGGCGTGCCTTTAGCGGAGGAGTTCATACGTGGCGACCTTTCGGTGGAAGCGGGTGGGGGAGCCGCGGTTTATGCGGCCTTGGTATTGCCAGCGGCCGGTTTAGCTGCGGCCTCGCCGTTGAGCCAGACCATCTTGGCGCGCAACTGCTTGCCGACCGCTTCGATGGGGTGGTTCAGATCGGCTTGCTTGAACTTGTTGTAGTTCGGCAAGCCCGCGTTGTACTCGGCCACCCAGTTCTTGGTGAAGGTGCCGTTCTGGATGTCCGTCAGCACGTCGCGCATGCGCGCCTTGGTTGCCGCGTCGATGACCCGCGGGCCGCTGACATAGTCGCCGTACTGCGCGGTCTCGGAGACGAATTCGAGCATGCGGGTGATCCCGCCTTCGTAGAACAGATCGACGATCAGCTTCAATTCGTGCAGCACTTCGTAGTAGGCGATTTCCGGCTGATAGCCGGCTTCCACCAGCACTTCGAAGCCAGCCTGTACCAGCGCCGATGCGCCGCCGCACAGCACTGCCTGCTCGCCGAACAGGTCGGTTTCGGTCTCTTCCTTGAAGGTGGTCTTGATCAGGTTGGCGCGTGCGCCGCCCAGGCCAGCGGCGTACTCCAGCGCGAGTTGCTCGGCCTTGCCGCTCTTGTCCTGATATACCGCCCAGATGCACGGCACGCCACGGCCGATTTCGTACTCGCGGCGCACCAGCGCGCCCGGCCCCTTGGGGGCGACCAGCACCACGTCCAGGTCCGCGCGCGGCTTGATCATGTCGAAATGCACGTTCAGGCCGTGCGCGAACAGCAGGCAGGCGCCCTGCTTCATGTTCGGTGCCAGCACTTCTTCGTACAGCTTCTTCTGCACCATGTCCGGGGTCAGCACCGCGACCAGATCGGCGTCCTTGACCGCTTCGTCAGGGCGCTTCACCACGAAACCATCGGCCTGTGCCTTGACTTCGGTCGGGCCGCCGGCACGCAGGCCGATGGTGACGTCGAAGCCGGACTCGCGCAGGTTCAGCGCGTGCGCGCGTCCCTGGCTGCCGTAACCGACGATGGCGATCTTGGTGGTGGGCTGGGCGGAACTGCTCATGATGCGGATATCCTCGAAGTGGGGTGGAGTGGAAAGGATTTTTGCGTTTGTGGTCACTGAAATGAAAAACCCCGCGCCGTTGCCAGTGCGGGGTTTGATCGAATCCTGGCTGCTTGATCGCTTAAATGCCAGTTCGTCCCGCAGATGTGGGCGAGCTAATAAGCACGAGTACAAGGAGCGAGGCCGCAACGTCCGCGCGAGGCGCGGCGGGCTGATGAGGCGGCTTCGGGCTGGTGTGGTATCGCAACATTTAGCGAGATAACCATGTGCTTTACGCGCCTGTCAACCAGGCTAGGCCTATCTGCGAGTGAATCTGCCGAAAACCGCGCCAATGCTGCATGGTTGCGCATGAAACGGAGTGCGCACGCGATGCGGAGCGCGTCGATTGCGCGGAAACAGTCGGTCCGCGCGATCGCGACGGGCAGGCGATGTGCCGCGCTTGTGGCTGTACCTGATTGTCACCGCGGCTATGACGTCAATCCCGATTGCAGCCGCCGCCGCTGCGGCGTCGGTGTGAAAGTCGCTAAAATCGGCGGTAGCGCCGAGGGAGACGACGATGGCCTTGTTCTCACGCAGTCCGGATGCCGGTGCCTTGCCGCCTGCCGGTTTGCCAGATGCTCCGATCGCCCTGCTACGGCTGGACCCGGACGGATGCGTCAGCGCCGCCAATCGCGCTGCGCTGGATCTGCTGGGGATCCCGGCCGATACGTTGCTCGGTGCGTCCAGCGAGGTGGTCTGGGGGCTGCCGCTTGCGGCGTTGGTCGGCTCTGAAGGCAGTTGGTTGGCGCCCGGCAACGATCCGTCGCGGCGTGTGCGCTACCAGTGCGATCGCGATGGACAGGGCTGGTTGTTGTCGTTGCCGCATCCGGAGACCGCCGCGTTGCTGCGCGATGTCGCCTTGCTCGGCGCTGGGAAGGCCCAAGGCGCGATCAGCCCGGCGTTGCAGGCGGTCGCGCAGCACGTTCAGGAGGGGGACGCAGCGCAGGCGCTGCTGGAACGTGTCGGCGAGCACCTGACCGGCTGCGACCTGGATCTTGGGCTATCCACGCCGTTGTCCGAGCCCGAGGCTCAGGACATCCTGGCCCGGCGTTTGTCTGCCGGCTTTGGAAACCTGGCGGAGGCGATTCGCCAGGCGGTGGCATTGTCGCTGCAGATCGCGGCCGATGTGCCGCACGTGGTCGCCGAGAACGACGAACTGGCGCGGCAGTCGCAGACACAGTTGGATGCGCTGCAGACGGTGGTGTCCACGACGCGCCGGCTGTTGCAGGGCCTGCGCGAGATGGACCAGGAGCTGCGCACGGTGATCGCGGTGGCGGCCAGTGCGGACGATAGCGCGCGGCAGGGCGTGGAGGCGGCGCGTACCTTGGCTCAGGCGATGCAAGAGGTGGCGCGGCGCTCTGCACGCGCCAACGAAGTCATCCAAGTGATCGATTCGGTCGCATTCCAGACCAATATCTTGTCGATCAACGCCAGCATCGAGGCGGTGCACGCCGGTCCGGCTGGACGCGGTTTTGCCGTGGTCGCAACCGAGATCCGGCAGCTCGCCGAGCGTGCCGCCAACGCCGCGCGCGATGTGCGCGTCATCATCGGCGAGACCGGCACCGCCTTGCAGGACAGTGCGGTTTCGGCGCAACGCACCGAGCAAGTGCTTGGTGGTATCGGTGAGTTGCTCGGCCGTGCCAGCGCAGCGATGGAGGCGGTGGCAAGCCGCGTCGCTGCGCAAAGTGGGGAGATCGGTGGCATCGATCGTGCGGTCGAACACCTGGTCGGACTCAGCCGCAGCAACCTGGAGCATGCTGCAAGCGTGGTTCAGCGCAGTGAGGCGCTGGCGACCAGTAGCGCCACGTTGTACGACTGCGTGAATCTATTTCGCCTGCCGGAGGATCCGATGCGGCAGCCGCGCCATGCGCGCGTGCGCGAGCTGGCCACAGCGGCCGCCGCGCGCATCGGTCAGGCATTCGAGGCTGCGCTCGCGCGTGGCCGTATCGCCGAAGAGGCGCTGTTTTCTACCGATTACACCCCGATCAAGGGGGTAGATCCCGCAAAGTACAACACTGCTTTCGATGCGTTATGCGACGAGTTGCTGCCGCCGTTGCAGGAGCCGCTGTTGGCCGCGCATCCTTGGATCGTGTTCGCGATCTGTGCCAACGTGGATGGCTATGTGCCAACGCACAACCTGCGTTTCAGCCAACCGCTCAGTGGCGACCGCGCCCGCGATCTGGTCGGTAACCGGACCAAGCGTATCTTCACCGACCGCGTTGGCCGCACTGTCGGTCGTCATACCGAGCCGTATCTGTTGCAGGTGTATCGGCGCGATACCGGGCAGATCCTGTTCGACTTGTCGGTGCCGGTTTATGCGCGTGGACGCCATTGGGGCGGGCTGCGCGTGGCCTACGCGCTGGAGTGAGCCTGTGTGCCGGGTGGCGGCGAAAAAAATGCCGCCAGGGGTGCTGGCGGCAAGGAGAGAGACTTCCAATGCTTGTGTGGCGAGGTTAGATCGGCCAGGTGGTCGGAGTTTGTCGCCGACCCACCGTATGTGTCAGTGCTGACACAAAAGGTTGCCTGTGTGCAGGCTCTCGACATGAGGCCGGTTGGCGCTCGCGCCGGAAACGGGTCTAATAGCGTCAGAAGTGGGGGTACCGTTGGCCCAGAGGCTGCGGTTGAGACAGTCCCTTCGAACCTGATCCGGTTGAGACCGGCGTAGGGAAGCTTCGCAAGTCCGCTGTCGGCCTCATCCCGTTGCCAATGGACCCGCGCCGCCGCTTCGTCCCAGATGCGAGTTCGCTCGCGCCCGTTCCGCGCCCGTCGCGGGTCACCCGAACCAGGACGAATGCCGATGAACGCCATGCCCAATCCGCTGCAGCAGCAGACCGATACCCTGTCCGCCGCAGTCACCCGCCCCATCCCCGGTTCGCACAAGATTTTCGTACAGGGTTCGCGTGCGGACCTACAGGTGCCGATGCGCGAGATCGTACTGACCCGCACCCCGACCGTGTTCGGCGGCGAGGAGAACGCACCGGTGACCGTCTACGACACCTCCGGTCCCTACACCGACCCGCAGGCGCGAATCGACCTCGGCGTGGGTCTGGCGCCGCTGCGCGCTGGCTGGATCGCCGAGCGCGGCGATACCGTTGCCCTGGCCGGGCTCAGTTCCCACTTCGGTCGCGAGCGCGAGGGTGACGCCCGCCTGCAGGCCGTGCGCTTCCCCGCGCGGCATCTGCCACGGCGGGCGCTGGGTGGTGCCAACGTCACCCAGATGCACTACGCGCGGCGCGGCATCGTCACTCCCGAGATGGAGTTCGTCGCGATCCGCGAGAACCAGCGGCTGGAATCGGTGCGCGATGCGCAACTGCGTGTGCAACATCCCGGCGAGGCATTCGGTGCGGGTATTCCTGCGGTCATCACCCCCGAGTTCGTGCGTGACGAAATCGCCCGCGGTCGCGCCATTTTGCCGTGCAATATCAACCATCCGGAAAGTGAGCCGATGATTATCGGTCGCAACTTCCTGACCAAGATCAATGCCAACATCGGCAACAGCGCGGTCAGCTCCGGCATCGCCGAGGAAGTGGAAAAGTTGGTCTGGGCGATCCGCTGGGGCGGGGACACGGTGATGGACCTGTCCACTGGCAAGCACATCCACGAGACCCGCGAGTGGATCGTGCGCAATTCGCCGGTGCCGATCGGCACGGTGCCAATCTATCAGGCGCTGGAGAAAGTCGATGGCCGCGCCGAGGAACTGACCTGGGAGATCTTCCGCGATACGTTGATCGAACAGGCCGAACAGGGTGTCGATTATTTCACCATTCATGCGGGTGTGTTGTTGCGCTACGTGCCGCTGACCGCCAAGCGCGTCACTGGCATCGTTTCGCGTGGCGGTTCGATCATGGCCAAATGGTGTCTGGCGCATCATCGCGAGAATTTCCTCTATACCCACTTCGAGGAAATCTGCGACATCATGAAAGCCTACGACGTGGCATTCTCGCTCGGCGACGGTCTGCGTCCGGGATGTATCGCCGACGCCAACGATGCAGCGCAATTCGGCGAACTAGAGACGTTGGGCGAACTGACAAAAATCGCCTGGAAGCACGACGTGCAGACCATGATCGAAGGCCCCGGCCATGTGCCGATGCAGTTGATTAAGCAGAACATGGACAAGCAGTTGCGCGAATGCGGCGAAGCGCCGTTCTACACGCTGGGTCCGTTGACTACCGATATCGCGCCCGGTTACGACCACATCACCTCCGCGATCGGCGCGGCGATGATCGGTTGGTTCGGCACGGCGATGCTGTGCTATGTCACGCCGAAGGAACACCTCGGCTTGCCCAATCGTCAGGACGTGCGCGATGGCATCATGGCCTACAAGATCGCCGCGCATGCCGCCGATCTCGCCAAGGGGCATCCCGGTGCGCAGGTGCGCGATAACGCCTTGTCCAAGGCGCGCTTCGAGTTCCGCTGGGACGATCAGTTCCACCTTGGGCTGGATCCGGAGAAGGCGCGTGAATTCCACGATGAGACATTGCCCAAGGACGCGCACAAGCTGGCGCATTTTTGCTCGATGTGCGGGCCACATTTCTGCTCGATGAAGATCACCCAGGATGTGCGCGATTACGCCGCCGAACATGGCGTCGATGCGCAGGCGGCGCTGCAGGCGGGCATGGAGGAAAAGTCAGCGCAGTTCCGTGCCGCCGGGGCACAGGTATACCAGGCCGAGTAGCGCGCGACGGGCGCGCGGCGGGCAGTGAGGTCTGGTCGGCGTGTCCGACCAGACCGGTGTCGATGGCGAGCCGCTGATGCGTTGGCGTGCGTGGTGCGATCCACGACTGCCGGGGTGTTATGCCGAGTCCATTCCCATCAGGTTTTCCGCATGCTCCTGCCAGCTCGGTAGCTTATTGAGGACGCCGGTCTTGGCGAGGTAGTCCTCGTCTACCTCCGTGCCGCTGGCCAGCGCCATCGCCACGTGGACCGCGCCGGTGATCCAGAAGCTGCGAGTACTGGAGCGCTGTGGCTGGCGGTGGAACGCCACCGCTTCGATGATTGGCATCGGCAGGCCCCACAGACCTAGCAGGTAGGCGCCCGCCTCGGTATGGCCTGGACGCATGTCGTCCGCATCTACGAGTGGTTTGTACTCATCTCGGATGCCCGGCAGCAGCATGCCGATGTCGGCCAGCAATGCCGCAGTCGAGCCGAGTTCGGCGCTGGATGCCGGCAGCATCTTCGACGCCAATTTGGATGCCAGCAGCGAGCGTTGTTGCAGCGCGTTGCGATCAGCGTTGGAGAGCGTCTGTACCGAGAATACCTCGCTGGCCAGTACCAAATCGCGCAGGGTGGCGATACCCAGCCGAGTAACGGCAGTGCGCAGATCGGAGATGGTGCGGCCGTTGGAGAAGAAGGCCGAATTGCATAATTGCAGGACCTTGGCCGCGATGGCGGGATCGCCCGAGACCAACTTGGAGAGAACGGCGGCATCGCTGCCTTCGTCCTGTTCCAGTGCGCTCATCAGGCTCAGGTACAGATGTGGAGGTGCCGGCAGCTTATCGATACGGCCAATGCTGGTGCGTAGTCGCTTATTGCCGAGCAGCTCTCGCAGCTCTTCGAGGTTGGTGATCGCCTCCAGCAGCAGCTCCGGCGATAGCGGCAGTGGCAGGAAGCGGTGCGCCACGCCGATGATCCGGGCTGGCGGCGCGCGATTGTTCTGTTCGGCTTCAATCAGCGCGATGCGGATGGTTTCCGGGCTCAGCGTGCGGATCTGGCCGAGCAGGGTGGCGGTGGTCAGGTCCGGTAGCGTCGGCGCGGCGATCACCGCGTCAAATTGCACGGTGGCGGCCACCGCGATGGCGGTATTGCCGTCCGCCGCGCTCTGCACTTGCCAACCCTCGTCAAGATCGCGCAGGTATTCCGTGATTTCAGCCGGAAGGCTCGCTTCGTCGCCGACGAATAGGATGCGCAAGTGAATTTACCCCGAAAAAACCGGATCGTCCCCGACCGGTGCGATCATTCCGTTGCCTAATTTACTCCAAACTCTCCGGCACTTCTTTGTCGGCGATGGCAAAACGTGAAATGGCATTGGTCGCGGCGGAACCTGACGATCCAGCCGCGACCTCTGCTTAGGCGTTGGCGTCGAAGCGAGCGACGGCAGCGCGCAGGATATCCTTGGCTTCCGCGGCGTTGCCCCAGCCATCCAGCTTGACCCACTTGCCTTTTTCCAGGTCTTTGTAGTGCTCGAAGAAGTGGCCGATGCGTTCCATCCAGTGGCCCGATACCTGAGAGATGTCCTCGATATGGGCATAGCCCTGGAATACTTTGGCCACCGGCACAGCCAGGAGTTTCTCGTCGCTGCCGGCCTCGTCGCTCATCCTCAGCACGCCGACCGGGCGGCAGCGCACCACGCAGCCGGGCACCAGCGGTAACGGCAGTACCACCAGCACGTCGGCCGGGTCGCCGTCGCCGCACAGGGTGTTGGGGACGTAGCCGTAGTTGCACGGATAGCGCATCGGCGTGGACAGGATACGGTCGACGAAGATGGCGCCGCTGGCCTTGTCCACTTCGTACTTGACCGGCTCCGAATCCTTAGGGATTTCGATGACGACGTTGATTTCTTCCGGCAGGTTTTTGCCGGAGTTGACCAGTTCCAGACCCATGGGTGAGCTCCAGTAGAGTGGCTTCTTGAAAAGGACCCGCATTCTAGTCGCTTGATTGTTGCAATGCAGAGTCCCTGGGCCTGGGGAGATTCCCACACCCTGTTCGGATTGCGGCCCCGAGCCGATGCGGGATAGTCCGATGGTGCTAGCGCAGTGCGGTCGGCACGCTGTCTGTCCCGTCCTTACTCGGAACAAGGCGATGAACGCGGTTCGGTATTTGTTAGGGCTGCTGCTGGCGGTGCCGGTGCTGGTCTGTGCTGGTGCGCGGGCTTGCAATGCGGCACAGGTGCGACCGGTTTACGTGGAGGCGATGGACTATCCCGGCCCGGGCGAGGGCGGGGAGGCATTCGCTGATCTAGAGCAGCGATTGGCCCACGATTTCGAGCGGTTGTGCGGTGACACTTTTTGCGCGGGCGATTACAGCGCCTACCGGCCGTTGCGCTACCGCTGCTCGGTGCGTCAGCACGATGGGGTGATCGGGCAATGCGTGTGGACCTTCGGCGCCAGCGAGGCCAGCATCGACCCGGACACCGGTCGGGTGCTGGTCGATGCGCGGCTGTGGCAATGCACCACGCCCCTGCCGTCGCAGACCCGTCTGGCGGCGTTGTACAAGGCGCTGGCAGGCCAGCGGCCGTTGCTGGCGCCGTTGCCGCATCAGCAGCGCAGCATCAACGATGGTTTGATGGACTGCCTGTCGCCATAACCGACACATGTTGGCTGCGGCCGATCATGGCGAGTCCTTCTACAACAGTGGTACCAGCAGCAGTGAGCCGATGTTGATGATCTTGATCAGCGGGTTGATCGCGGGGCCGGCGGTGTCCTTGTACGGGGCGCGGACAGTGTCGCGCCGCATCCTCTCGCGGATCGCCGAACGGGTCAGCATGTCCACCGCGCGGTTGTACTGCGGTTTCCCGGCACCTTGTATGAGGATGTGGATGACGCCCAAGCGCGGGATATGCTGTGGGAACGCACCGCAGGAGCGTCAAGATGTCACGATTCCGCAGTCGTAAGGTGCCGCTGGTACGGCTGATCATCCCGGCCTGGCCTGAGCGTCCCGAGTATGCGCCCGGCCCCGCTAGGCCGCCAGCGACCCGCCGGGACGTGGCATTTTGGCATTGGGTTCAGTTGGCGCATGGCAGCGTGGCGCATCGCTTCCGAGGAACAATTCGATGCAATCCATGCTTTCCCTGCGCACATGCGGATCGATGCTGGCCTTGAGCCTGTGCCTATTGGCGCCGCTGAGTGCGCTCGCTGCCGACCCCACTCCGGAATTGCAGCGCTCCGTCGGCGCGCCGCAAGCCGTAGGCGTAGTGCACACGATCCGGCAGATTCCCGAGGCCTGTGTGCGTTTCGAAGGCCAATACACCGGCGATGCCGCACAGCCGTATCGCTTTTCGGCAGTGCCCAGCAGCCCCACCTGCCAGCCGCGCGCCAAGCTGGTGGAGTTCGACCAGGCCAAGCCCAGCGAAGCGACCGGCTGGAAGTTCAACGATCTGATCCGCGTCCCCAGCGCGGCTTGTCCCACGCAGCAGGCGGTGGTGCGGGTCTGGCGCAAGCCGGTCGCGCTGAACACCGAGCGCGATGGCCAGGGCCAGTCGCGGATCTACCTGCAAGAGGCCAAGCAGCAGGCCGACGCCGGCAAAATTGCGCAGATACCGGAGTTCACCGCGCAAATGACCCTGGAAGGCAGTGCATGCCACTGAGTGGGTTGGTTTGATGCAGGTGCTCTGCGCCGACGTCTTGCTCCAGCAGATGCCGTCTGCGCTGGGCGGCACTTCTGGTGAGCTGGCCTCGTCAGCCTATGGATGGTAGATGGTTCGTCTGTGCGTGCCCGATGGCATCGCACTTGGCGTCATCCTTCCCAGAGCGGTAGTTTTTTCTTCACCGCCACGTTCTTCAGTGTCACGTACTTGGGCATGCCATCGTTGCCATAGGGCAGTGACGCCTCGCCATGGATCAGCGGCTGTAGATAGCGGCGCGCTTTCTCGGTGATGCCGAAACCGTCCTTGCGCAGGAACGAGGCCGGCATTTTCTTCTCATGATTGGCGATCTTGCGTAGCGGCGCGGCCTCGATCTTCCAGCGGTAAGGCGTCTGGCTGCTGCGCACGATCACCGGCATCACCGCGTTCATGCCTTGCAGGGCGAATTGCACGGCCGCCTTGCCAACCGCTTGCGCCTGCTCCCAATCGGTGCGCGAGGCGATATGCCGCGCCGAGCGTTGCAGGTAGTCGGGCAGGGCCCAGTGCACCTTGTAGCCGAGTTCGGCCTTGACCTTGCCGGCCAGGTACGCCGCCACGCCGCCGAGCTGGCTGTGCCCGAACGCGTCGGTACCGCCGCCCGCATCGGCGACGAAGCGCCCGTCTGCGGTTCGAATGCCTTCGCTGGCGACCACCACGCACCAACCCACCTGGTCTACCACCTTGCGCACCTGTGCCAGGAAGGCCGCTTCGTCGTAGGCACGCTCGGGGAACAGGATGATCTGCGGCGCATCCTCCGGCGACTGCGCGGCCAGCCCAGCGGCGGCGGCGAGCCAGCCGGCGTGCCGGCCCATGGCCTCGTAGACAAAAACTTTGGTCGATGTTGCCGCCATGGCGGCAACGTCCAGCGCGGCTTCGCGTACCGCCACCGCAGTGTATTTGGCCGCCGAGCCGAAACCGGGGCAGGTGTCGGTTAGCGCCAAGTCGTTGTCGATGGTCTTGGGCACCCCGATGCAATGCAGGCGATAGCCGAAGGCCTGTGCCAGTTGCGCGACCTTCCACGCGGTATCGGCCGAATCGTTGCCGCCGTTGTACAGGAAGTAGCGGACATCGTGTGCCTGCAGCACCTGCAGCAGGCGCGCGTACTTGGCCTGATCGGCTTCCAGCGATTTGAGCTTGTAGCGGCACGAGCCGAAGGCGCCGCCCGGGGTGTGTGCCAACGCGCGGATCGCCGCCGCCGATTCCTTGGAGGTGTCGATCAGGTCTTCGCGCAGTGCGCCGAGAATGCCGTTGCGCGCGGCCAGTACCTTGACCTTGCGCACCCGCGCCTCGCCGATCACGGCGGCGGCGCTGGCGTTGATGACGGCAGTGACGCCGCCGGATTGGGCGTAGAGCAGGGTGCCTTGGGCCATGGTCGAGGGTCGCTCCTGGGTGGGGACATTGTCGGGACATTGCCCGGATGCGGTAAGCTGGGAGGCTTGCGGCGCAGCGTTGGCCTGCGAGTCTAACGCTGCTGGTCATGCACGGTAATTTCCTTGAGGAGTCAGGTTGATGCGATTGGTTCTATTGGGACCGCCCGGATCGGGCAAGGGCACGCAGGCGGCCCGCCTGAAGGACACACTGCAGATTCCGCACATTTCCACCGGTGATCTGCTGCGCGCGGAAGTGGCCGCCGGCACGCCGCTGGGCGTGCAAGCCAAAGAAGTCATGGCGCGCGGCGACCTGGTCTCCGACGATATTCTGCTGGGCATGCTGGCATCGCGGCTGAGTCGTGAGGATGTGCGCAACGGCTTCATCCTCGATGGTTATCCGCGCAATCTGGCCCAGGCGGGCGCGCTGGATGAATTGCTGGGCAGACTCGGCCAACCGCTGGGCGCGGTGGTGCAGTTGGACGTCGCCACCGATCTGCTGGTGGAACGCATCGCTGGCCGCGCCAAGGCCGAGGGCCGCGAGGACGATAATCCCGCGTCGGTGCGCAAACGATTGCAGGTGTACAACGATTCGACGGCGCCGGTGATCGGCTTCTACGATAAGCGCGGCACGCTTGCGCGCGTGGATGGCGTGGGCTCGCTGGACGAGGTCCTGGCCCGCATTCTGGCCGCGATCGGCCGCTGAGGCACCAGCGCAGTGACGTCTGCGGATGCGCTCGATGCGCGTCCGCCGGCAACCTCGCGCGCTGCTGCTGCGCTAGATCGTTGTATCGGGTCCGGTGCAGTGCGGCTGGATAATGCGAGCGCCTGCTGAGCCTGTTCGCTTGTGCATGGCGCATCCGCATGCTGCCACTGTGCAGTCGTCCCCGCCTCAGACGATTTGCCAGTTTGCGTGGGTCGGGGGATCGGCGACAATCGGCCCATGAGCAAGATCCATATTCTCGGCATCGCCGGTACGTTCATGGGCGGTGTCGCCGCGCTTGCGCGGGAGCTCGGCCATGTGGTCGAGGGCAGCGACCAGGCGATCTATCCGCCGATGTCCACGCAGTTGGAGCAATTGGGCATCGCCTTGAAGCAGGGCTACCTGCCCGAGCACATCGATGCCGATTGCGCGCAGGTGATCGTCGGTAATGCGCTCTCGCGCGGCAACCCCGCCGTGGAGGCGGTGCTTGATGCCGGACGCGCTTACATGTCCGGGGCGCAGTGGTTGAGCGAGCAGGTCTTGCCCGGGCGCGACACGCTGGCAGTGGCGGGCACCCATGGCAAGACCACCACCACCAGTATCCTGACCTGGTTACTGCAGGCGGCCGGTCGCGAGCCGGGGTTCCTGATCGGCGGAGTGGCCGAGGATTTCGGCGTGTCGGCGCGCCTGGGCGGCCGCGTCGCTGACCCGCAGCGGCCGTTGTTCGTGGTCGAGGCCGACGAATACGACACCGCCTTCTTCGACAAGCGCAGCAAGTTTGTGCACTACCGGCCGCTGGTGGCGATCCTCAACAACCTTGAATACGATCACGCCGATATCTTTCCCGATGTCGCCGCGATCCAGCGTCAGTTCCACCACCTGGTGCGCACGGTGCCGCGCCGTGGCCGTCTGATCGTCAACGGCGAGGACGCGCATCTGCGCGAGGTGCTGGCGATGGGCTGCTGGACGCCAGTGGAGCGCTTTGGCTTGGATCCGGAATTCGATTGGAGCGCGCGTCTACTTGCCGCCGATGGCAGCCGTTTTGCGGTGCTGCATGCAGGCCAGCAATTGGGCGTGGTCGAATGGTCTTTGCTCGGTCGCCACAACGTGATGAACGCGCTGGCGGCTTTGGCGGCGGCGCATGCGGTTGGTGTGGCTCCTGCGCAGGTAATACCCGCGTTGGCGCGTTTTCGTAGTGTCAAGCGGCGGCTGGAAGTGCTTGGTCAGGCGCAGGGCATCACCGTGTACGACGATTTCGCCCATCATCCCACCGCGATCCGCACCACTCTGGAAGGATTGCGTGCCAGGGTCGGTGCGGCGCGTATCGTGGTGGCGATGGAGCCGCGCAGTAATTCGATGCGCTTGGGCGCGCATGCCGACGCGCTGGCGCCGTCGTTGGAGGTGGCCGATGCGGTGGTGTTCTTGCAGCGTCCAGAGCTGGCCTGGGACGCTGCCAAGGTGATCGCCGCAGTGCGCGGTCAGGCGTGCGTCGCCGCCGACGTGGACGCGTTGCTGGTTACCCTGCAGGCGCAGGCACGCGCGGGCGACCATGTGGTGTTCATGTCTAACGGTGGTTTCGACGGCGCGCCACGGCGCTTTTTGTCGGCGCTTCAATGATCCTGCTTGAACGCAGCGGAGTGTGCGAGTGAGCGCGGAGCGAGCGACACTGCCGCTGTTCATGCTGCATAAGGCGCTGCTACCGGGCGCCTGGATGAAGCTGCGCGTATTCGAGCCGCGTTATCTCGACTTGGTCCGCGAGTGTGGCCGTCAAGACAGTGGTTTCGGTGTGTGCTTGATCCTCCATGGCAGTGAGACTGGTGCCGCAGCGTTACCGGCTGAGTTCGGCACCGAGGCGCGGATCGTCGATTTCGATGTCGGCCCCGATGGCGTGCTGCTGTTGAGTCTGCGCGGCGCGCGGCGCTTTCATGTAGCGCGTCACTGGACCCGCGACAACGGCCTGGTGATGGGCGATATAACGTGGTGCGAACCGGATCACGACGACGAACTGCGTCCACAGCATGCGTTGCTGGCGACGCTGCTGGAGAGTTTGTTGGACCAGGCGGCTGCGGTGTATCCGGTGCCCGGGCCGCGCCTGCTCGATCAGGCCGCCTGGGTCGGCTGGCGTCTGGCCGAACTGTTGCCCCTCGACGAACGGCAACGCCTGTCGCTGTTGCAGCAAGACGATCCGCATGTGCGGCTGGAGCAATTGCTAGCCTGGATTCCGTGAGTAGCGATGCATGGCGGCGTGCCGATTTTCGCGCTGTGTTTGGCCCCAGTAATTCTCAGGGCGGCACATAAGCTAGCCATGCGCCGCGTGCCATGCGCACGAAGGTCGGCGGGCGACGGCATAGTTCGGTTGCGCCGCGCTCCCGCGTTCAACCTTGGGCTGGTCTGTGTGGGTGATGATTGGCTGCGTCCTTCCGTATCGCAGCGGTGGCCGACACTGGCCCAGCGCACCGGATGATCGGACGCCTGCATCGCGTTTTCATCCATCATCGAGGACTTCGTATGACACGCTCTTTACTAATTTTAATCCTTTCTGCCAGCGGTTGCCTGAGTCTTCCGGCCATGGCCGCAGGCGCTGTCGCTCCTGGCACGGGTGTATGTTCGGATGGCTCCATCGTCCAGGTGACCGGCAACGTTGACCAGCCGGCAGCCAAGACCTGCCTGGCGGACGCCATGAAGGGATTTCCGCTCAAGCGTGGTCAGTTGGTCGCGATCGAGCTTCCAGAGAATCAGTCGACCGGCATGTCATGGGCGTTACGCACCCTGCCGAGGCCGCTGTCGCTGCTGGACGTGTCTCACCACCCGACTGGCTCTTGTGGCGCGGGGCAGGTGGGGTGCGCTGGGAGTGTCACCTTCACCTTCAAAGCGATTGAGCGTGGCAATGGTGTCGTCGAGCTGATCTACGCACGGCCCAGGGAAGCGCAGGCTTCGGATTCGAGATCGATCAGGCTTGAGGTGAAGTAGTCAGACACTGCGCAGGCCTGGGGCCGTCGCTGAGGTCGCGTGGCGTTCGCCATGCCTTGTGCGTGGTTGCTGCGACGGTCGGTGTGGTTGTGCGAAGCGAGATTCAGTGCGATGGCGTCTGTACCTCGTCGTCGCCTCTAATCAGTAGCACCTGCACCTTCGACGAGTGCTGCACTTCCTTGCGTGTAGGCAGTGCGTGCAGTGCGTCGGTGACTGCGTCCAGTGCCGGCTCGGTGTCCGGTAGCGGTCGCCACATCCCGATCAAGTTGAAATGGCGTTCGTAGTGCAGACGCTGCGCACTGCCGAGCCACAGCGGCAGGTTGCCTGGCTGCAGGCGTGCGGCTGCTGGCCACAGCCGTAGCGCGTATAGCTCGTCTGGGCGCTTGCCAGGGCGCAGCATCAGCAGCGATTCCACTCGGCTATTCAGGGTCGCTGGCAATACCGGCACCTGTGCCGGGGTGGCCGTGTCGTCGAGCAGTTGCAGGGCTTGTCGCCAGCCGGCCTGTGCTTGCACTCGCCAACCAGCGGCAGCGAGTTGATGTTGCAATGGTGCCAGCGATCCTGCCAGTTGTAAGTTCAGCGGCCAGCGTTGGTTGTCGTCGAATGCGTTGCGACGCGGTGGCAGTTGCTGCCAGTCGTGCCGCCACCACGCCGAGCTCGCGATCTGCACCAGCGGTGGTGGCGCCGGTTCGAACTTGGCTAGTTTGCGTTCCAGGTCTCGGGGGGCGTAGTACAGCGCGGCGATCACGAATCCACCGTAGAACAGCCAGGCCAGCGGTGTTATCCAGAATCTGCGGTCGAGGCGACGGCGGTAGGCGATGCCCAATACCAACAGCCAAAAGATGCCGAACAGCATGCCGCCGACGACGTCGCTGAGCCAGTGCGCACCCAGGTAGAGGTGGGCGAAGCCGATCAGCGTGACCACCGCGCCGGACAGTAGATACGGCCAAACCCTGGAGCGCCCGGGGAGTTCGCGTGCGATCAGTACCGCGAAGAAGCCGAAGTCGATCGTGGCCATGGTCACGGCGACCGATGGGAAGCCGAAACCGCTGCTGGCGGTTGGTGGGTGCACCACTTGAACGGTGCTGCCGAGCAGTTTGGTCAAGGCCAGGCCAAACGCCAGCGCCGCCAGCCAGTGTGCCGCGGCCATCCAGCGTCGGCGCCAAGCCAGATAGCCCAAGCCGAGTGCGGTGGCCGGTGCCAATACCTGCCAGTTGCCGAGCGAGGCCAGCGCGGTCATCGGCGCATCCGCCAATGGATTGCGCAGCGCCAGCATCAGCTCGTGCACGGCCAGGTCCAGGCGCAGCGGCGCGTCGTGCGCGATCACCAGCATCAGCAGTGCGAACCAGCCCCACCCCAGCGCCAGCAACATCGTCGCCAGCATCGCCAACGGCACGGACTCGCGCCGTTGCGGGTCGAACACGGCGACCGAATAGCGACCGAGCACGGGATGCCGATGTGACCAGTCCAGTGCGCGCGCCAACAGCGCATCCATGTGCCCGGCCGACCAACGGTAGCCGTACAGCACGATGGTCCAGGCCAGCGCCAACGCCAACGCCAGCAGGCCCAGAACCAGGAACAGGCGCCCGGCCACCGCCGCCACCGCCTCGTAAGCCTGGCCGAGTAGCCAGCCCGGCCCGAGGAACAGCAGTGCCCAGGTCACCGCCGCCACACTGCTGGCCGGCAGGTAGCGCCGTAGCGGCATCTTCGACATGCCTGCCACCGCGGGTACGAATGGCCGGATCGCGCCTACGTAGCGGGCGACCAAAATGCTTTTGAACGCATTGCGGCGGAACATTGCCTCGCCACGGTCCAGCCACTGCGGATAGCGTTTGAATGGCCAGTAGCTGCGCAGCCGGTGGCCCCAGCGGTATCCGACCCAATAGCTGAACGCGTCGCCGATCAGTGCGCCGAGCGCTGCGCTGAGGACTGCATATGGACCGGAAATCTTGCCCAGGCCGATCAAGACGCCGATCGCGAACAGCAGCGGCAGCGCCGGCACCACCGTGCCGAGGATGATGACCGCATCGCAGAGCGCGATCGCGAAGATGACCACGCCGGCCAGCATAGGGTGTGCTGCGATCCACGCCAGCGTGGCATCGGTCCATGAGACATTCATCCGCGAAGTATAGGCGGGTCTGGATAGTGTTCCGCGTAAACTGGGACGATGCCTTCAGCCGATTCCGTTCAGATCCTCAAGTCCGACAGCTTCGGGCGCATCCTGTTGCTGGGCGAAGGCGATGCGCGCTTCGTGCGCCGCGATCTGAGCGCCTCGCCGTGGTGGTTGCGCCTGCCGGCATGGTGGTTGGCGCGGCGCGAAGCCTGCGCATTGCTGCAGTTAGCGGGCATGGCGGCCACTCCGCAATTGCGCGGTTGGGACGGCACCTTCCTGGACCGCAGCTATCTGGCCGGCGCGGCGATGTACCAGCGGCCGCCGCGCGGGGACCTGGCGTATTTCCGCAATGCCCGGCGTCTGTTGCAGCAAGTACACCGGCGCGGGGTGGCGCACAACGACCTGGCCAAGGAAGCGAATTGGCTGGTGCTGGAAGACGGTCGTCCGGCGTTGATCGATTTCCAACTGGCGGTGCGTGGGGCGCCACGTTCGCGCTGGATGCGCTTGCTGGCACGCGAGGATCTGCGCCATCTGCTCAAGCACAAGCGCATGTATTGCGCGCATGCGCTGACGCCAGTGGAACGGCGTCTGCTCAAGCGCCATTCCTGGGTGCGCACGCTGTGGTTTGCCAGTGGCAAGCGGGTGTACCGTTTCGTGACCCGGCGCGTGCTGCACTGGGAGGACAACGAAGGCCAGGGGCCGAAACCGTGAGTCGTTGCGGGCGATGCGTCTCGCGCATTGCTGGCGATGCAGGACAGGCGCGGCGTCGGTTGCATCGTTGCCTCCTCCGTTGGGCATCTGCATCAGCTTGTGCTTCTAAAAGCGTGCGAAGTGTTGCTTCCACGCGTATGAGTGCGAGCGCCATCTACCCCGCCGCCGTGCCGGTCGAAGCGGCACACAGGGGCGCCGCTGGCGCTTGCCGTCGTTGCGGCAGCATCGGTTGTTCCGGTGGCAAGCCGCGCCGGCATCGACCTGCTTGCTCGATGTCGGCGCTACCCTGTACATCGGCGTAGGGTAGCGCTGCTGCGTGGCGAGTACGCAGGCGCTCAGCCGTTTTCCCCATTCACTGGAGTGTCGCGATGAAATACCTGCATGCCATGATCCGCGTCCACGATCTGGAAAAGACCAGCGCGTTCTTTACCAAAGGCCTGGGCCTGTACGAGACCCGTCGCATCGAGAACGCGGCGGGTAAGTTCACCCTGGTGTATTTCGGCGCGCCGGAAAACCCCGATGCCGAAGTCGAGCTGACCTACAACTGGGGCTCGGACGAGGACTACGGTAGCGCGCGTAATTTCGGTCATCTGGCGTTTGAGGTCGATGACATCTACGCCATCTGTGCGCACCTGCAGGCGCAGGGCGTGACCATCAATCGTCCGCCGCGCGACGGACGCATGGCCTTTGTGCGCAGCCCCGACCTGATCTCGATCGAGCTGCTGCAAAAGGGCGAGGCACTGGCTCCGGCCGAGCCGTGGGCGTCGATGCCCAACACCGGGGTATGGTGAACCGCTTTGCGTCTTGCACAGCGCTGAACGCAGGCGGTCGCGGTGGTCTTTTCTTTATAATTGGCTTTTCCCTGCTGGATTGCTTCGATGACCGCTTCTGCCGCCGCGCAGCTGATCGCCCTCGCCCAGCGCTATTGCCTGCCGATCTATCGCCAGCGCCACTTGGTGCTGGAGCGTGGCCAGGGCTCCATCTTGTGGGATAGCGAGGGGCGCGACTACATCGATCTGGCCGCCGGCATTGCCGTGTGCGGGCTCGGTCACAACGATCCGGATCTGCATGCGGCGCTGCTGGAGCAGGCGGGCAAGCTGTGGCACACCAGCAATGTGTTCTACAGTGAGCCACCGTTGCGTCTGGCCGAGGAGTTGGTTGAGTCATCGCGGTTCGCACACAAGGTGTACCTGTGCAATTCCGGCGCCGAGGCCAATGAGGCGGCGATCAAGCTGGTGCGCAAGTGTGCCGCCAACCAGGGGCGCGCGCCGCAGCAGCGGGTCATCGTGACCTTTCGCGGCAGCTTTCACGGCCGGACGCTGGCGGCGGTCACCGCGACCGCGCAGCCTAAATATCAGGAAGGCTACGAACCGTTGCCTGGCGGCTTCCGTTACGTCGACTTCAACGATATCGCGCAATTGGAAACGGCGATGGCCACCGGCGATGTGGCTGCGGTCATGCTGGAGCCGGTGCAGGGCGAGGGCGGGGTGATGCCAGCCGCGCCAGGTTTCCTGGCACAGGTGCGTGCGCTGTGCGATCGTCATGACGCTTTGCTGGTTCTGGACGAAATCCAATGTGGCATGGGCCGCACCGGCACCTTGTTCGCGCATTGGCAAGACGAGGTGGTGCCGGACATCGTGACCTTAGCCAAGGCGCTGGGCGGTGGCTTCCCGATTGGGGCGATGCTGGCCGGGCCAAAGGTGGCCGAGGCCATGCAGTTCGGCGCGCATGGCACCACGTTTGGCGGTAATCCGTTGGCGGCCGCAGTGGCGCGGGTGGCGCTGCGCAAGCTGGCATCGGCGTCGATCGCGGCCAATGTGGTCAAGCAGTCGGCGGCGTTGCGTGAGGGATTGGCTGCGCTCAACGACGATTTCGCGCTGTTTTCCCAGGTGCGCGGCCGTGGCCTGATGCTGGGCGCGGTGCTGACCTCGGTGCATGCGGGTCAGGCGGGCGCGATCCTCGATCATGCCGCCGCGCATGGCGTGCTGATCCTGCAAGCCGGTCCGGATGTGTTGCGCTTCGTGCCGGCGTTGAACCTCAGCGATGCCGAACTGAGCGCCGGCCTGACGCGTCTGCGCGGCGCTTTGCACGATTACCTCGCCACGCGCTGAGCGTTATTCGCTTCGGGCTTGGTCAGCCGCAGCGACCTCCGCAAACGCCTCGCGTGCTGCTTGCAGCGTCGCCGCCAATACGGCGTCGTCGTGGGCGCTGGAGACGAATCCGGCTTCGTATGCCGAAGGCGCCAGGAACACACCGCGTGCGAGCATCGCGTGGAAGAAGCGGTTGAACGCGGCGGTGTCGCAGGCGGTGGCCTGTGCGTAGGTCTCCACCTTCTCGCTGGTGAAGAACAGGCCGAACATCCCACCGACTTGATTGGTGGTGACGGCCACGCCAGCGGCGGCGGCGGCTTGTTCGAGCCCAGCGCACAACGCCGTGGTGCTCGCCTCCAGACGTTGGTGGAAGCCCGGTGCCTGGATCAACTCCAGCAGTGCCAGGCCGGCGGCCATTGCCGCCGGATTGCCGCTCAGCGTACCGGCCTGATAGATCGGGCCAGATGGCGCGATTTGTCGCATCAGCGCGGCGCGTCCGCCATAGGCGCCCACGGGCATGCCACCGCCGATGATCTTGCCGAAGGTGGTCAGGTCCGGCACCACGCCATAGTGCGCCTGCGCGCCGCCGAGGGCGACGCGGAAGCCGGTCATCACTTCGTCGAAAATCAGCAATGCGCCATGCTGGGTGCACAGTGCGCGCAGATGCTGCAGGTAGCCGGCGCGCGGCGGGATGCAGTTGGCGTTGCCGACCACCGGCTCGATGATGACGGCGGCGATCTCATCGCCCATCTGCGCGAACAGCGCGTTAGCGCCCTCGACGTCGTTGTAGGCCAGTGTGGCGGTGAGTTCGCTCAGCGCTGCCGGCACGCCAGGGGAGGTCGGCACGCCCAGAGTCAGCATGCCGCTGCCGGCCTTGACCAGAAACGAATCGCCGTGGCCGTGATAGCAGCCTTCGAATTTGACGATGCGGCTGCGCCCGGTCGCGCCGCGCGCCAGACGCACGGCCGATAGCGTGGCTTCGGTGCCGGAGTTGACCATGCGCACCATCTCGCACGAAGGCACCAGCCGGGTGATGGTCTGCGCCATCGTCACCTCGGCCGGGCATGGCGCGCCGAACGATAGCCCGTCGGCAATTGCGCGCTGCACCGCCTCGCGCACCGCCGGGTGGTTGTGGCCGGCGATCATCGGCCCCCACGAGCCGACGTAGTCGATGTAACGGTGACCGTCCACGTCGTACAGATATGGGCCGTCGGCGCGCTGCACGAAGAACGGTTCGCCGCCGACCGATTTGAAGGCGCGCACCGGCGAATTGACTCCGCCGGGGATCAGCGATTGCGCTTGTGCGAACAGGGCGTGTGAGCGGGTGTGCTGCATGGGGGACATCCTCGGCGGGCTGAGCGGGCGTGCGCATGGCGCATGTGCGGTGATTGTCGCGGCTGTGGTGGTGAGTCGCCATGCGCATTGGTGGCGGACGTGCTGTTCTCATGCCATGTAGGCGGCGGACGTGGCGTGGATATCGGGGGTGAGTCGGGGCATGGAGCCTGCGCGTAGACACCATGCCGGCCCCGCCAGCGCATCAGGCGAAACAGGCGCGATAGGCCGCCAGTGCGGCCTGCGGATCGGCGGCATCGAACACGCCACTGATGACCGCCAGCAGATCGGCGCCGGCGTCGACGATGGGCCGGGCGTTGTGGGGGGTCAGGCCGCCGATCGCCACGCGTGGCAGTCGCAGCGATGCGGCGTCGCGCAGCAGGCCAGGATCGGCGCGGCGTGTGGCGACCTTGCTGCGGCTGGGAAAGAACGCGCCGAACGCGACATAGCTGGCGCCTGCTGCGGCGGCGGCGTGGGCGCGCTGTAGGTCGTCGTAGCAAGACGCGCCGATCAGCGCGTGTGGTCCGAGCATGGCGCGGGCGCGTCCCAGGTCGCCGTCGTCCTCGCCCAGATGCACGCCAGCGGCGCCGACTGTCTGTGCCAGCATCACCTCGTCGTTGATGATCAATGGCACCCCGGCCCGCAGGCACATGGCCTGTAACGCGCTGGCCTGGGCCAGACGCTGCGCCGCATCGGCGCGCTTGTTGCGGTATTGCAGCCAGGTCACGCCCTGTTCCAGCAATGGTGCCACCCGTTCCAGCAGGCGTGTGCCATCGGTCTCGTCCGGGGTAATGAGGTACACGCCGCGAGGCGTGGTGGATGTGCTCATGCAGGTGCAAGCCTTTCGATACGTCGGCGGCGATGGGACAATGGCGCTTTCCCCTGCCGTAGACCTGCGATTATCCAATGAGCGATACCACTACCACCATCTACCGCGCCTGGATGTGCGTCGTCTGCGGCTTCATTTACAACGAAGCCGACGGTTTGCCGGAGGAAGGCATCGCGCCGGGGACTCGCTGGGAAGATGTGCCCGACACCTGGACCTGCCCCGATTGCGGCGTCACCAAGGACGATTTCGAGATGGTGACGATTGAGTAATTTGGTGGGGATTGGATGTTTTCCGCCGGTGCGCGGCTTCGTTGAGATGTCGCTCGCGCGGTTTTTGCTGCGCGGCTTCACTCTTCGCTAGGCTGTCACTGTTGCCTTCCCTGCAATCGCGCAGCGCCCGGATGCCTGCAGCGCTGGGTAGCTATTTCTCGACCGGGCAACCCTTTTTAAGCCATGGCTCGATTGCAGTGACCCAGCGGTGTAGGTCAATCCATCGCGCCTCAATGCATCCGTTGTGCGCGTGCGCTGAGTTCCACCAGGTATTCGCGGATCGTCAAGGCGTCGTGCGCTTCCGGATTTAGCTGCAGATAGCGGCTCAGGTCGTGGCGGGCGCCGAGCACATAGTCCAGTTGCAGATAGGCCAGGCCCCGATCACGCAGGGCGTCCGATTGGTCGGGCATCAGCTTGAGTACCCGGTCGGCGCTGCGTGCGGCACGGTCCCATTCCTTGCGTTCGGCATAGACGCCGTGAAGGTTGCGCAGCACCCGGGTGAGGATCGCGCGGTGCGGAGCCGGATTCAGTATCTGCAGTAGCGCCCGGTCGTCCGGGTTTTCCCCGCCCAGGTGTGGTCGCACGCGTTCGCGGAGTTCTTCCACCGCCAGTGGGCGGCCGCCGTTAAACGGGTCCATGACCAGCAGACCATCGTCCACCGGCAAGCGGACCAGGAAATGTCCAGGGAAGGACACGCCATCCAGCGGGATGCCCAGGCGCCGGGCCACTTCCATCTGCACCAGCGCCAGCGAGATCGGGTTGCCCAGGCGGCGCTCGAACACCTGGTTCATGTAACTGTTGCGCGGGTCGTAGTATTCGTCGTGATTGCCGCTATAGCCAAGCTCTTCGAACAGATGGCGATTGATCGCCGCCATTTTCAGCGGCCATGGTTCGATCAGCGCGACCTCGTGCCGCAGATGGTCGGCATGGTTTTGCGCCAGCGTGTCGTAGTGGGCCGCATCCAGTTCCGGATATTCGTCGCGTGCGATCAGCAGTGCGGTTGCCAGCAATGGCAGCGCATCGTCGTCCAGGGTGGACAGGGTGTTCCAGCTTGGCAATGTCAGTGCGTCGGCCATGATCGAAGACTGGCGGCAAAACGTGGCCCGATCAAGTCCGGCATTTCCTGACAGCGATGTCGGATTCAGCGCCGTGATGGCGGCCCGCTGTGGAGTCAATGGGCCTGCGGAATGCTCGGGTCGAAGTGCAGTTCGGCACCGTTTTGCAATTTGAGTTGCTCGGCCTGACCGGCGTTCAGTTCGAGCACGTAGCGCGCCGGCGCATTGCTCGGATACGGTGGGCAGCCGTTACCCGCCGAGCACGGTGGCACATTGCGCTGCTGCGCCACCAGCTTGCGCTGGGTGTCGAAGTAGAGGATGTCCAGCGGGATCTTGGTGTTTTTCATCCAGTAGGCTTGGGGTTCTTCGTGTTCGTGGATGAACAGCATGCCGTGGTCGGCCTCCAACTTGTCACGAAACATCAGCCCGCGTGCGCGTGTAGCGTCGTCCTGCGCCAACTCGACCTGATAGCGGTGTCCGCCCAGTTCCACCCAGTGATCGCCAGCGCTGGCACAGCTGCTCAGTGCAACAAGGAAAAGAACGCTAAGGGCTCGGGACAGGGACATGGCGTTGCAATAAATGCGAGAAGGAGAGCGCGCACCTTGTTGCATCGTGCGCGGGGAGTCAAGCCTCTGACGGAATTCCTTGCGTGGCGCTTGTGCTGCGGCTGCGGACACTTTTGTTTCTGTAGGAGTGATCTTGCTCGCGATGCGCGAGCGGCAAGGCATGCAAAGCGTCGCGGCGTAAACCGCGCCGACAACCACATCGCGATGGTCACCGATGGAGACGATCCGATGGCCGAATCGGTCGAGCACGATGCGGCACCGGAAAACATCGCCGAATCCCGAATCAAAACACCCGTGGCGGCTCGCCGCCGACGATCACCACATCGGCGCGGCGGCGCGCAAACAGGCCGACGCAGACCACACCGGGGATTTGATTCAACTCGCGCTCCAGCGTGAGCGGGTCGGTGATCGAGAGGTGATGCACATCGAGTATCACGTTGCCGTTGTCGGTGACCACGCCATCGCGCCAGACCGGCTGGCCGCCGCTGCGCGCGAGGATTTCACGGGCAACTAGGCTGCGTGCCATCGGGATCACTTCGATTGGCAGCGGGAATGCGCCCAGGGTCTGCACCTGCTTGCTGGGGTCGACGATACAGACAAAGCGCTCACTCGCCTCGGCGATGATTTTTTCGCGGGTCAGTGCGGCGCCGCCGCCTTTAATCAGGCATTTGTTCGGATCGCATTCGTCGGCGCCATCCACGTACAGCGACAGGGTGCCGGTGTGGTTCAGTTCCAGCACCTCGATGCCGTGCTGGCGCAGGCGTGCGGTGCTGTGTTCGGAGCTGGAGACCGCGCCCTTGAGGCGGTGGCCGATGCGGCCGAGCGCATCGATGAAGTAAGCGACGGTGGAGCCGGTGCCGACACCGACGATCATGCCGTCCTCGACGTACTCGATGGCTTTCTCGGCGGCAAGGCGTTTTGCTTCGGACATGGGGGGATTCCGTGGGCGGGATTAGGGGGGGGCGTGGGGCAGGGGACGTGCTGTGCGGGTGGTTACTCCAGCGACAGCAGCAGGGCCCACTGCGCGGCGCTGACCGGGAAGACCGACAGGCGATTGCCGCGCGCGACCAGTGGGAAACCATCGCCGAGCACATCGGCGTGCGATTTGATCTCCTCCAGGGTGATCGTGCGCGTGAGCTTGCGCTCGAACGCCACGTCCACCAGATACCAGCGCGGCTGCTCCGGTGTGGCTTTGGGATCGTGGTAGTCGGAGGAAGGATCGAACTGGGTCGCGTCTGGGTAGGGATCGCTGGCCACTCTGGCAACGCCGACGATGCCTGGCACCTTGCAGTTGGAGTGGTAAAACAGGATGCCGTCGCCAACGTTCATGCTATCGCGCATGAAATTGCGCGCCTGGTAGTTGCGCACGCCGTTCCAGGGTTCGGTCCCGACCCGCTGCAGGTCGTCAATCGAGAAGGCGTCCGGTTCGGATTTCATCAGCCAGTAGCGGGTGCGTGCAGTCATGCGGGCAAAGTGGGCGCGGTCGTGAGAGTGAGGGATTCAGTACAGACGGCGTCTAGCGTCACGTCCCAGGCGGCGACCGGTAATGCAGCGACCTGTTGGGTGTCGAAGGCGGCACCGACCAGCCATGGCGGATGGGGTTGCTGTTGGCGGAATGCGAAGCTGCGATCATACCAGCCGCCTCCCATGCCCAGACGGTGGCCGGCGTGGTCGAAACCCACCAATGGCGTCACCACCAGCGCCATCTGTTCGGGGGCGAGCATCGCTGCCGCATCGAGATCGGGTTCTGGAATGCCATAGCGGTTGGCGACCAGTGGCTGCCCCGGACGCCACGGCGCAAAGCGCAGGGTCGTGCCGTGCAGGACTGGCAGGCAGTACTGCACCGTGTCTGGCAGCGACAGTTGCCAGCGATGCAGGGCGATCTCGCCGTCCATCGCCCAGTAGCCGGCGACATAGCCGTGTTGCGGTGCGAACGGTAGCTGGAGCAAGCGTTGCGCCAGTGCGTCGGCGGCGCTGAGACGCGTCGCGGCGGGAAGCGCGCGGCGGCGCGCGCGCAGTTGCTGACGCAGGAGCTCGCGAGGGTCGGCAGGCATGGCTGGGCCGTCAGTGAAAGACGCTCCTATTGTCCTGGCCGGCGCGGACGCTGCCTAGAGCGTGGCAGTTGGGTTGAGGTGAGGTGCTTGGTCGCCTCAGCAGCAAGGGCGGCCAGTTCGGTCGGCGGCCAGGAGCGGTGGCGCGGTTGGCCGCAGTGCGGGCCGCAGATGAGATCGGGATCGCAGCGGTGCCGCGTTGTCGGTGATGCGGAGCGTGCCGAGCTGGAGATGGCGATGGTAGGGGCGCGCGGCACCGGCAGAAAAGGAAACGGCGCCTTGCGGCGCCGGTTCCTGGAACAATTGCATTCTCCGCCGTGACGATGCGTGCGAAACGACCTTGAACCCGGGGTTCAAGTGGGATGGCTGGGGAACCTTCGGGCTTCCCGCTACGAGGCGGACCTGCACTCCCGATTCCGTCGCCACCCCGTGGTCGTCATTAAGGGACAAGGCGAATGTTTGCACACGCTGTCGTTCACAGCAGAGAACGCGGGGCTAGTATAACGCTGTCGCCGCGCTTGGCACGTCCGTCTGTCGCACGGTGCGTTGCAATTTACCTTCATGATCGAGCCGCGATGGCCGAATCAACGCGTCGTATCGGTCACACTATCCAGGCGCCGGTTGAGATCGGCAAGCGTGCGGGTCATTTCGTGTTCGCGCTGGGCGTTTTCGTCGCTCAGCTGCTGGAGTTCATGTGCCAAATTCAGCGCGGCGAGGACGGCGACGCGGTCCACTGCCGCCATGCGGTTGCTGCCGCGTATCTCGCGCATCTTCGCTTCGAGCACACGCGCGGCAGCGAGCAGGCTGTCGCGCTCTTGGGCCTCGACGCCAACGGTGTATTCGCGGTCGAGGATACGGATGCTGACCGGTTCGCTCACGTGTGCTGCTCCAGCGATTTCAGTCGGGCGATCATGGCTTCCACGCGCGAGCGCGCCTGCTCGTTCTTGGTCAGCAGTTGCGAACGCTCGCCGATCAATTGCTCCTGCTGTTGGCGCAGGCTGCGGTTTTCGTCGGTCAGGCGCTGGCAACGCTCCACCAGTGTTTCCACGCGCATGGCGAGTGCGCGAAGTTCGGCGAGTACATCGGGTGTGTCCATGGCGCTCACGATAGACATGCGTTCGCGCGGTGGTCAAGACGCCGCGCGGCGGTGCGATGGCTGCCGCTCAGATGGGCAGCCGCAGCGGTTGTTGCAGCAGCTTGAGGCAGGCATCCGGTTCTAGCGCGGGCGCGACCAAGTGGCCCTGGATTTCGTCGCAGCCATGTTCGCGTAGGAACATGAGCTGGCTGGGCTGTTCGACGCCCTCGGCGACGACCTTCAGGTCCAGCGAGTGGCCCATTGCGATGATGGTGCTGGTGATGGAGGCATCGTCCGGGTCCATGCTCAGGTCGCTGATGAAGGCCTGGTCGATCTTCAGGGTGTTGATCGGCAGCCGCTTCAGATAGGCCAGCGACGAGTAGCCGGTGCCGAAATCGTCGATTGCCAGGGTCAGGCCCAGTTCCCGGCAGGCGCGCAGGATTTCCGCGCTCTTGCCGACCTGCGACATCACCACGCTCTCGGTCAGTTCCAGTTCGACATTGGCCGCCGGTACGCCGGTGTCGGCCAGGATCTGCGCCATCAATTCCGGCAGGTTGCTGCGTTCGAGCTGGATCGCCGAGACGTTGATCGACATGCACAGATCGGTCAGGCCCATTTTGCGCCAGTCACGCAGCGCGCTGCAGGCTTGGCGCAGGACCCATTCGCCGATTTGCAGGATCAATCCGGTCTCTTCGGCCAAGGGAATGAACTGGCTCGGCGAGACGGGCCCGAAATCGGCACTGTGCCAGCGCAGCAACGCTTCCACGCTCACCACGCGCTGTTCGCGCAACGAGTAGCGCGGCTGATAGACCAGTTTCAACTCCTGATCCAGTGGAATCTTGCGCAAGGTGCTGGCCAGTGTCGCGCGATGGCGGGTGGCCTCGTCCATGCTGGCCGAGTACACCTGGGCATTGCGGCGTCCGGCCGCCTTGGCCTGGTACATGGCTGTATCGGCGTGCTTGAGCAGTTCGCTGGGCAGTAGCGCATGTTGCGGGAACAGCGAAATACCGATGGAGGTGGAAACCGCCACCTCGCGGCGATCGTCCAGACGCAGCGGCGGCTCGAACGCCGCCAGCACCCGCGCGGCGACGCTTTCGGCCTCGTCTTGGCTGATGATGTCCTCCACCACCACGGTGAATTCGTCGCCGGCCAGACGTGCGACTGTATGCTGCGGTCCCACCGCCTGTTGCAGGCGTTCGGCGACTGCGCGTAGGACCTGATCGCCGACGGAGTGACCCTGTGAGTCGTTGATGTCCTTGAAACGGTCCAGGTCCAGGAACAGCACCGCAACCGTGCCGGCCTGACGGCGTGCCCGGACGATCGCCCGGGCCAGCCGCTCTGACAGCAGGGCGCGGTTGGGCAGGCTGGTCAACGTGTCGTAGTTGGCCAGGTAGCGCAGTTCCTGCTCGGCGCGTTTTTGTTCGGTGATGTCTTCCAGTACCACCACTTGGAAGCTCTGTCGGCCGTCTGCATCGACCACGGTGTTGCGGCGCATGTGGCACAGGATCTCGTGGCCGTCCTTGCGTCGCTTCCAGGCATCGCCACGCCAGTGAAGCCCTTGATCGAGCATCGGCGGTGGTGGGACGTTGGGCGCGTGGTCGATCAGTGTCATCGGCTGGCCCAGGACCTCGCGCTCGCTGTAGCCGGTGATCCGGGTGAAGGCCGGGTTCACCGAGATAAAGCGCCGCTCCTCGTCGAGCACGGCCACCGCCTCGTTCATGCTGCGCAGTACTTCTGCGGCGATACGCCGTTCCAGGTCGGCTTGACGGTGCGAGGTGATATCGCGTGCGGTGCCGGCGAGGCGGCGCGGATTGCCGGCCGCATCGTAATCCACCACGCGTCCACGCACCCGCGCCCACTGCCAGACGCCGTCGCCGGTCAGGTCCACCCTGTATTCGGCCAGATAGATCGCGGTGAGCCCCTCAAGATGTTCGCTGAGCGCATGTTTGGCCTGGGCGATGTCGTCGGGATGGATCCTGAGCGGATCGTCCTCGTGGATCACCAGAGCGATTTCCTGCATCTGCGGGTTGGCATCGTCCACGCGCATCCGCCGTAGCGTGCGATTTTGCAGGTCGTAATCCCAGAAGTGCTCGCCCGAAGCCCATAGCGCCAACTTCAGGTAATGGTCGTGTCGCTGCAGCTCTTCGTAGCGCCGTAGCTTTTGCCGCATACGCCGCCGGTAAAGCAGTGCATACAGTGACAAGGTCAGCCCGCCGATGGCCAGGAAGAGGGCAATGACTGGGCGGTCCCAGCTCCAGTCGGCGGTGAGATGGCTTGCGATTCCCGCAGTGAGGTGCTCTAACAGCATGGCGGGACGTGATATCTATCAAGGAAAGGGACTGCTGAGTGTAGGCATGTGCCGGAAGCCTTCACAAGCAGCAAGGTGTATGCGGATTGTTACACTGGTCCGTCATTCAGTCCGCTGCCGGCCTCCCGAGCCGGTGGCAAGCCCCCCGACAGACCCTGTATCCATGACCGAACTTCCCACCGCCGCCGCTATCGTCAATGCCAGTCAACAATTGGACCTGGCCGCATCCGCAGCCGAGCTCCACGGTGCCCTGTGCGGCTGGCTGGCTGGCGGCGGCGCCGACCTGCCCGCCTGGCCAGCGGCGGTATTGGCCGATGCCGACATTGCCACGCCACGCCGCGGCGATGCCCTGGACCAACTGCGCCAGGCTACCGTAGCGCAGTTGGAGGACCGCGATTTCGGTTTCGACCTGGTCCTGGCCGAGCCTGGGACGCCGTTGCCCGAGCGAGCCGATGCGTTGTTCGAGTGGTGCCGTAGCTTCCTTGGTGGTTTCGGTCTTGCCGCAGGGGCCAAGCCGCCGCTGTCCGAAGAAGGGCTTGAGGCCTTACAGGACTTGGCCCGACTGGGGCAGACCAGTGGCGAGGAGATCGACAGTGGCGACGAAGACGAGGAGGCGTTGGCCGAGATCGAGGAATTCGTGCGGGTGGCGGTGCTGCTGCTGCACAGCGACTGCGTCCTCGCTCCGCGTCACCGGCAGCGGTTGAACTGATGAAGCGGCTCACCGGGATTGGTGCAGCCGAATACGCGCGCCGGCGTCGACGGCTGATGGACATGGCGGGCGAGCAGGCCATCTTGGTGTTGCCGAGCGCGCCGGAGCGCGTGCGCAGTCACGATACCCATTATCCGTACCGCCAGGATTCGGACTTCTGGTATCTGTGCGGATTTCCGGAACCAGAGGCGGTCCTGGTGTTGGTGCCCGGACGCCGTCATGGCGAGGCGCTGCTGTTCTGCCGCGAGCGCGACCCCGAGCGCGAAGCCTGGGACGGCCCGCGTGCCGGCCAGGAAGGCGCGGTGGCTCACTATGGCATGGACGATGCCTACCCGATCGAGGATCTCGACGACATCCTGCCTGGCCTGCTGGAGGGTCGCTCGCGGGTCTACTATCACTTCGGCCGCGATGTCGATTTCGATCTCAAGCTGATCGGCTGGGTCAAGCGCGTGCGCGAGCAGGTGCGGCATGGCGCGCAGTTGCCGCACGAGTTCCTGGAACTGGGCCACTTGCTGCACGAGCAGCGCCTGTTCAAGTCGCGCGATGAGATCGCGTTGATGCAGGTGGCCGCCGACCTGAGTGTGGCCGGACACCGCGCGGCGTGGCGGGTGGCGCGGTCCGGAGTGCACGAATACCAGTTGCAGGCCGAGATCGAACACGCGTTCCGTGCAGGTGATGCCTGTCCCGCCTACGCCAGCATCGTCGGCAGCGGCAGTAACGCCTGCGTGCTGCACTACCGCGCCAATGCCGCGCGCCTGCGCGACGGCGATCTGGTCCTGATCGATGCGGGTGCCGAGTACCGTGGCTATGCCGCCGACATCACCCGCACCTTTCCGGTCAACGGCCGCTTCAGCGCCGAACAACGCGTGCTGCACGATTTGGTTGGCGCCGCCCACGCGGCGGCGCTGGCGCAGGCGCGGCCGGGCGTCGCATACGAGGCCGGGCATCTGGCCGCAGTGCAGGTGCTCACCGAAGGTCTGCTGCGGCTGGGTTTGCTCAAGGGCGGCCTGGAGCAGAACCTGGAGAGCGGCGACTATCGGCGTTTCTACCGGCACAAGACCGGGCACTGGCTGGGGCTGGACGTGCACGACGTCGGCGACTACAAACTGGCTGGTGCATCGCGCCTGCTGGAGCCGGGCATGGTGTTCACCATCGAGCCGGGGCTATACGTCGCCCCCGACGATCAGGAGGTGCACGCGAAGTGGCGTGGCATCGGCATTCGCACCGAGGACGACGTGCTGATCACCGACGACGGCCACCGCGTGCTGACCGACGCGCTGCCGCGCAGTGCCGAGCAGATCGAAGTGGTGATGGCGGCGGATTGATCCAGCGCATGCGCTGCGCTTGACCGGTGCGCTGGTTCAGACCGCCGCGAACGCCGGGCGCGTCAGATTCTCCGGTTCGTCCTCGGTGCACACCACCTCGTCCTCGATGCGGATGCCGCCGTAGGGCTTGAAGTGCTCCACCCGAGCCCAGTCCACGCTGTGGACGTGTTTGGTCTGTTTCAGCGCGTCCAGCAGCATGTCGATGAAGTACAGGCCGGGTTCGATGGTGACCACCATGCCCGGTTCGAGTGTGCGGGTCATGCGCAGGTACGGGTGGCCGTCGGGCCGCTCGATGCGCCCGCCTTGGTCGCTGGCGGCGAAACCACCAACATCGTGGACTTGCAGGCCGATCGGATGACCGAGGCCGTGCGGAAAGAAGGTGGCGCTGACGCCGCTGGCGACGGCGGCTTCCGGCGATACCGTGAGCACGCCGAAGTCTTTCAGTACGCCCATCAGCGCCAGGTGTGCGTCCAGATGCAACTGCGCGTAGTCCACGCCGGCGCGCACGTTCTGGCCCATGCGCTGTTGCGCGGTGTCCACCGCGTCGATCAACGCCTGGAATTCGCTGCTGGTGTCGGTGGCGTAGGTGCGGGTGATGTCGCTGGCGTAGCCGTGTGCGCTGGCGCCGGCGTCGATCAGCAGGCTGTGCAGCGGCGTCGGCGTCTGTCGTTGCAGCTCGGTGTAATGCAGCACGGCGCCGTGCTCGTTCAGTGCCACGATGTTGCCGTAGGGCAGTTCGGTCGCGTCTTGGCCGACGGCGGCGCAATAGGCCATGTGGATCTCGAACTCGCTGCGGCCTTCGCGGAACGCCGCTTCGGCGGCGCGGTGGCCGCGCACCGCCAGTTGCTGCGCCTGACGCATCAGCGCCAGTTCGTAGGTCGTTTTGTAGGCGCGGTGGTAGTCCAGATAGTCCAACACCACCTGCGGATTGTTGGGAATGTAATCGCCGAGTGCGCTGTGCGGTTCGCCGAGAATCGCGCAGCGCGCTGGCGTTGGTAGCAGTGCCAGTGCTTCTTCCGGGCTGCGAATGATGTGGATGTCGCAATGCTCCACCCACCAGCCGTTGGGTGCCGCCGGCACTGCGTGCCAGTAGTCGTGTGGTTGGTGGAAGATGACTTGCGGTCGCTGTCCCGGGGTGTACATCAGCCAACTGTTCGGCACTCGGGTGAGCGGTAGCCATGCCTTGAACTGTGGATTCACTGCATAGGGATAGTCGCGGTCGTCGAATGCCTGGTAATGCAGGTTGCCGCTGGGTACCACCAGGTGCTCGAAGCCAGCGCGCGCCAGCGCTGTGTCGGCGCGGTGCGATAGCGTGCGCAGATGGTTGGCGTACAGGGCACTGAGGGTGTGCTGGAGCATGGGCAGAACTCGGTCGGCGTGGGATCAACGAGGACGCAGTGTGCCGCAATTCGGGGGTGGGGATTCGGCGCCTTGCGGCTAAGAATGGCTAACAACGCTGCCGCGTCGCCGCCGGACGGGGGCGGGCAGTGCTCGGAATCCTCATGTGCCGTCTGTACATGGCGGTTGCTGCGCGCGGTCTGTTACCCAACCGGCCGCGACTGGCGAGGTTTTTTAGCCACGCTAAGGCCAGCGATGGCGTCGCATTAAAGACGCAAGTCGCCGCTTCTGCGCGTGTCGTGGAGTATGCAATGAACAGGTCAGCCGTTGGGCTCGGCGTTGTTGACCCATTGTCGTAACAGATCGCGGTGCGCGGCGGAGATGGTGAGAAAGCAGAAGCCTGTCCAGGCATGGCCTGGCGTGTGCGAGGCTTCGCTCCACAATAGGTGTGCGCCCACGTCGATCTGCACCTGACGATCGGTTTGCGGCATTGTGAAGCGCAATTGGTACAGCGCGTCGTCATGCAAGTGGGTCGATGCCAGCAGCAGCATGCCGTGTTCGGACACATTGCCGAGGCGGCCGATCACCACCTCTTCCATCATGTCCAGGACCGGCACCATGTCCGGCACCGGGCGGCGCGGCGAGCGACGAGCTTCGGCGATCATACGTCCTCCGTGGAGATATTCGACGCAGTCGCGCCCGCGAGAGTTCGCAGCCTGTGCATGGCCGCTTGCCAGGCGCGGTCGATCAAGCGTGTACGGTTGCCGCTGATGATGCTTACCTGGCCCCGCGCCAATAGTCTGGCAAGTCCATCCAGTGAGTAGTCGGCGGTTTTTTGTCCGCGTTGATTGACGAACAACGCGCGTTCTGTGGACGTGCTGTACCACGACAAACGTTGTCGTTTCGGGTTGTGCTGTTGGTCGGTGACGAACACGAACCATGTGCCGAACGGCAGGCTGCGCAGATGCTCGTAGGCTGCTTGTTCGTCCGCGGTGCGTGGCGGTAACGGCGGCTCATTGTCTTCGCTTTGCACGCCAACACGCGCACGCAACTGTAGCGTGGTGTCAGATACAGGTAGCAGTGCCGATGTCTCGGCAGCCCCCGGCGTGGAAAGAATGCGGGCGATGGCCGCAGCCTCGTCCTGGTGATAGCCGACCTGCAGCAAAGCGTTGCACACAGCATCGGTCAGAGCAGTGTCGGCTGCGTCATCGGTGCGGCAGGTGATCTCGGCGATGCGTGCGCTGAGCCGCTCGCGTTCGCGCCACGCATCGGAGTCTTCGCCTTGTCGCAGCAGCGTCAGCACCAGCACGTCGGACCATGCCTGTTGCAAGAGGGTCTGCACCACGTATGGCGGTTGCCAGGCATTGCACAGTCGCTCCAGGCTGTGGCCGGTCGTCTGCTTGGCTAGCGCCAGTCGTTCCTTGCCACGTGCCGCTTCGATGTGTCGGCGTTCGGCGATCTCCGCCTTGTGTACCAGCGCGCGGCAATGTGCCTGGATTTCTTGGTATGCCTGTTCGAAGACCGTGACATTGCCTTCGTATTCCTCGACGACCCGATCCACGGTTTTGTTCAACTTCAGTAGCAACGGTGCATCGACGTCCTCGTCGCCGAGCCAGAGCAGGCTGGATTCGGCCACCGCATTGAGTAGTTCGCGTGCTGGATGCCGGTCGCACACGAAGAGCGTGGGATCCTGCAGCGCTGCGCGTACCAGTGGCACCTGTAAGCGTTCCAATAGCAATGCTGCTGGCGTGCCGCTGCGTACCTCGCGTTCGATTTCGCCGTACAACAGGGCGAGCAGATCGAAGATGTCGGCATCCTGGCAGGCCAGCGTGGCCTGCGGACCGTGTTCGCTGCGCAAGACGTTCGATAGTGCCGCCTGCACGTCGCGGATATGGCGACGTCCGCGCAACCCACCCATGGTGCTGTGCGCTGGCGGCTGCGCTTGAAATTCGCCCAGTGCCTGCAACAGCGTGGTGGTCGCAATGGTGACCGTCTCGGCTTGGGGCGCGTCGGTCTGCGCGGGGCGGATGGCGGCGATTGGATCGGCCGCCGATATGGCCGTGGCAGGGGCGGCATTCCTGCGTGCCGCCATGAGCAAGCTGCGCAGCGTGGTCAGCTCGGCCGGTGCATCGAGCGTGTTGGCTGGCGTCACCGTTGCCATTGGTGCGGCGATCGCGCGGTCCTCTGCCGTGATCGCAGTGCTGTGGGGATGGCTTGCCGCTCGTGTCTGACCGATGACCGGATAGGGAGTGTCGGGTGCACGTGCTGCGCTGCGTGCGGCGACCGCTGCTGTGGGCGAGGACGTGCGCGTGGGGTAGGGCCGGTAGACCAGTCCAGGCAGTACGCCAGCGTCCGTGAGCAGGTCATTTGCCCGTTCCACGATGATGGCGTAATGCGTCATGACATGGCGCTCGAACGCGCGGTATAGGGCCAGTTGTGCGTCCAGCCCCATCTGTAGTTGCTTGCCGGCTTCGCGCAGTATGCGGCACAGCGCCTGCGGTCCCATTGGCAGGTGTTCGACCTCGAACGCGGGACGCGCGGCGAGTACGCCGAAGCGGTGGCCGAGCAGTTGCAATGGAATGTGGGTGCGAATCGCCTCGCGTCGGGCAATCTCGTGCAGCACGATGTTGCGGTCGATCTCCACGTCGCAGACCAAACTCAGGGCCTGGGTTGCCGCCTTGGTCGTGCTGGACTGCTCCGACTGAACGCTCGCCGCAGTGCTGCGAATCGTGGCCAGCGCGGATTCCAGTTGCGCTCGGAACAGTGGGACGAAGTGCGGGCGTTGTGCACGCAGGTTCTGCGCATCCTGATGGTTGTCTTGCCGCAACTGGCAGTTGTGCGCGTGTTCGGCTTGTTCGAGCAGTGCTCGCTCCAGTTCGTCCAGGGTTGCTTGTAGTGGCGACTCCAGCGACTGCCGCAACAGCGCGTTCAGACATGTCAGCAGATGACGCACGCGCGCCGGTAAGACGACGCTAGCAAGCGTCGCCGGGGAACCCGACAAGATTGCAGACAGGGGCATCCTGTGACCGTCGTTTTTTACCGAGGGGGGTATGTAACACGTTTCTGCCGACACAACCATGCCGGCAGCGGTCGCTTCAGAGCATGAATAGGGCGATGACGTCGTTGGTGAAACGCCGCCCTAGTTCGGTTGGTATCACCTTGTCATCTTCCAACTGCAGCCATTGGCGTGCCTGCGCTTGTTGCAGTGCCGAGGCAATGCTGGCCGATGCGAGCCCGGTACGCGCGGTGAAATCGCGCAGCGCGAAACCGTGGTTCAGGCGTAGCGCGTTAAGCATGTATTCGAACGGGCGTTGCTTTGACTCGATCCAGTCCTCGCCGCCGATCGCGGCCGGCGTTCCAGCTGCGTCCATGAAGGCTTGAGGATGCTTGTGCTTCCAACGGCGCAGGATGCGCTGTTCGGCGCCAGAGCTGATCTTGCCGTGGGCCCCGGCCCCGATGCCGAGGTAGTCGCCGAAGGTCCAGTAGTTGAGGTTGTGCGCGCAGCGCGCGCCAGCGCGTGCATAGGCGCTGACTTCGTACTGAGCGTAGCCTGCCGCGGCCAGCAGCGCTTGGCAGTGTTCCTGCATGTCCCAGGCGTCGTCGTCCTCGGGGATGCCCTGCGGCGGCCGTGCTGCGAACAGTGTGTTCGGTTCCAGGGTGAGCTGGTAGTGGCTGATGTGAGTCGGCTGTAGTGCCAGCGCCCGTGCTACGTCGGCCTCGGCCTCGGCCAGAGTCTGCTGTGGCAGTGCGTACATCAGATCCAGGTTGAGGTTGACGTAGCCGGCGTCCTGCGCCAGCTTCACCGCGCGCTCGGCTTCGGCGCTGTCGTGGATGCGGCCCAGGCGCTGCAGGGCCGCATCGTCGAAGCTCTGGATGCCGAAGCTGAGTCGGTTGACCCCAGCGGCGAGATAACGGTCGAAACGGCCGTGTTCGGCGGTGCCCGGATTGGTCTCCAGGGTGATCTCCAAGCCCGGCGCGAAGCGCAGGCGTGCGCTCGCCGCCTCCAGAAAACGCGCGATGGCCTCGGGCGGGAACAGGCTGGGGGTGCCGCCGCCGAAGAACACACTGTGTACCACCCGGCCCCACACCAGCGGCAGATCCTGGTCGAGGTCGCGGATCAGTGCGTCCACATACGCATCGAATGGCAGCGCGCCTTTGGCCGCATGCGAGTTGAAATCGCAGTACGGACATTTGCGCACGCACCACGGCAGGTGGACGTACAGCGACAGCGGCGGCGGCAATAGCCGCGGCGCGACGTCGTGCGCGCGGTGGTCCGTGTCCGACGCATCGGATGGGGGCTGCTGGTGGTCGTGCGACATGGCCAATGAGTCAGACGTCAGTGCGACACCAGTTCGGTCAGCCGCTGCTTGAGTTGCCGCAGTGCGATGGCGCGATGGCTGATGCGGTTCTTCAACGCGAGCGACATTTCTGCGGCGGTCTGACCATGCTCGGGATCGAGGAATACCGGGTCGTAGCCGTGTCCGCCATTGCCGGCGCGGGCCTGGGCGATGCGCCCGCGCCAGCGACCCTCGACCAGCAATGGCTGTGGATCCTCGGCGTGCCGCATCAGCACCAACACGCAGTAGAAATGCGCGCCGCGCTGTGCGTCCGGCACCTCGCGTAGGGCGTGCAGCAGTTTGTCGATGTTGCCCTGCGCATTGCCGTGTTCGCCCGCGTATCGCGCCGAGTACAGGCCCGGCGCGCCGTGCAGCGCGTCCACGCAGATGCCCGAGTCGTCGGCCAGTGCCGGCAGTCCAGTGAGGCGGGCGGCATGGCGCGCCTTGAGCAGCGCGTTCTCGACGAAGGTCAGGCCGGTCTCGTCGGCATCGTGCACGCCGAGTGTGGATTGCGCGAGCAACTCCACACCGACATCGTCGAGCAGGGCGTGCAGTTCTTCGAGTTTGCCAGCGTTGCTGCTGGCCAGGACCAGTTTCATGGTGTCGGCTCCATTGGCTCCCAGACTGTGCCGTCGACAGCGCACAACGCCGCGACGATCAGCCTGACTTTGGCGATGTGCGGATTCATTGCGCCAGCGCGGTGCGTTGCGCCGCCAGCAGCTCGCCAATGCCGCGCTCGGCCAGACCGAGCAGTGCATCCAATTCGTCGCGGCGGAACGCATGACCTTCGGCGGTGCCCTGTAGTTCGATGAAGCCGCCGCCATCGTTCATCACCACGTTCATGTCGGTATCGCAGTCGCTGTCCTCGGCGTAGTCCAAGTCCAGTACCGGAACGCCACGGTAGACGCCGACTGACACCGCAGCGACCGCGCCGAGCACCACGGGTTTTTTCAATTCCCCGCGCTGGCGCAGCCAGTTCACCGCGTCCACCAGGGCCACGTAGGCGCCGGTGATGGCGGCGGTGCGGGTGCCGCCATCGGCTTGCAGTACATCGCAGTCCAGGGTGATGGTGCGCTCGCCCAACGCGTTGCGATCCACGCATGCGCGCAGCGCGCGACCGATCAAGCGCTGAATCTCCAGCGTACGACCGCCTTGCTTGCCGCGTGCGGCTTCGCGTTCGGAGCGCGAGTGCGTGGCGCGCGGCAGCATGCCGTATTCGGCGGTGACCCAGCCTTCGCCCTTACCACGCAGAAAGCCCGGCACGCGGTGTTCGACGCTGGCGTTGCACAGCACGCGGGTGTCGCCGAAGCTGACCAGGACCGAGCCCTCGGCGTGACGGGTGAACGCGCGCTCGATGCGGACCGGGCGCAATTGCTCGGCCGTACGGCCGCTGGGACGGGAAAAAGACATGCAGGGAATCCGGGAGTGTCGTGAGGCCGTGCGCGGCGAGGCGGGAACGGGCGCTGGAGCGGGTGATGGAGGTTGAGGTGAGGACGAAGCCGGCTGGGGGCGTCATGCACTTCGGGCGCATACCAGCCAGCGTCAGCATCGAGGGTATAGCGTCGTTGAAGGTCAACGCGGCTCGCCTCGAAGGACATGACGAGCGCTAGGGTAACATTCGTGCTTTGTTCGCACGGGAACTTCGCATGATCCGCAGCATGACCGCCTTCGCTGGCGCCGAGCGCATCACGCCCTGGGGGACGTTGGGGTGCGAGCTGCGTTCGGTCAACCACCGTTTCCTGGAAGTGGGCGTGCGCCTGCCGGAGGAACTGCGTGCGCTGGAGCCGCAACTGCGCGAGCGCGTGGCCGCGCGCATCAGTCGCGGCAAACTGGACTTGATGCTGCGTCTGCGTGCGCCGGACACGGCGCACACGTTGGTGGTGAACGACACGCTGGTCGAGCAGTTGGGCATCCTCGCGCAGCGGCTCGGCGTGCGGTTCCCGCAGTTGCGGGTGCAGTTCGTCGACCTGTTGCAACTGCCTGGCGTGTTGCAGGGGCAGGTGGTGGACCCGGCGCTGCTGCAGGCGCAGGCGCTGGAATTACTGGACGAAGTGCTGGTCGAGTTCGTTGCCGCGCGCGAGCGCGAGGGCGGCAAGCTGGCCGCCGTAATTGTCGAGCGGGTGGACGCGGTGGAGCGTGTCGCCGGCGAGGTGCGCACCTTGATCCCGGCCATTCGCGATGGTCAGCGCGCCAAGTTGGCTGCGCGTCTGGCCGACTTGTCGCATCCGGTCGATCCGGGGCGGGTGGAACAGGAGCTGGTGCTGTGGCTGCAAAAACTCGATGTGGACGAGGAACTGGATCGGCTCGGCAGCCACATCAAGGAATTGCGCCGGGTGCTGCGGCAACCGGAACCGGCTGGGCGGCGCCTGGATTTCCTGTTGCAGGAATTCAACCGCGAAGCCAATACGCTGGGTTCCAAATCGGTGGATAGCCGCACTTCCAACGCCGCGGTGGAACTGAAAGTGTTGATCGACCAGATCCGCGAACAGGTGCAAAACCTGGAGTAGGTGACCCCTGCCGTCGTGGCGTGCCGGTGCCGATGCGTTTGGCACGATCGGCACGGCGATGTTCACAAGCGCGATCTCAGCGCGTCTTCATGAGGGCACGTCGCCGCGATGGGCGCGTTCCCCGTCATCCAGGCGCGGAACGCGCCGGTTGCATCGGGGGTGTGCCATGCCACGGCCGACGCCGTTCGACTTCACTGTGCCTGCGATCCGTGGCAGGCCAAACAGTGGGTGATCCGTCGGCGGACGAAACCGATCGAAGGAGACCCGAGATGACTGCCATCGTGATTTATGGAGATGCTGTACAGCAAGCCCGCAACCGGATCCGCTCGGTGCAGGTGTCCGTGATGTTCAACATACTGGGGTATATGCAAATCAGTGAAGGAGAGCAGTATGCAAGTCTGCTTGTAACGAAGATTAATTCACTGAAGGAAGTTCCAGGAAACGGCGCTGCCAATGCCAACCTCGCGCGCGCAAAAATTTACATCAATAATTTCTACAACAACAATAACGGAGAAGGCGGGGAGGTTAAAGATGTATTCGCGCTGGGGGATGCCATTCGTGAAGTTGGGGAGTACATTGAAAATGGTGGCGCAGGAAAGTCTATCAAGGATTTCGAGAATAATCTGCGTAACAAAGTGGCATTCGATAAGTCAACCAACAGGGCGCGCCAGGAGGTGTCTGACTATGCATTGAGCGAATGGCCGCCCCTTGGGATATTCAAGAATCGCCTCCTGGATCGCAGTGTGGTCAAGTACATGGAGCGTTTTTATGGGCCATATATTGGTGCGGATATATCAGGAACCACCACCGATGGGCTGGCGGTGTTGGCCTATCTAGAAAATGTTGGTAACGAAAATGGCATGAAAGAACGAGCAATGACGCAAGCTCAGCAGGGATGGGAGTTGCCGCCGATCGCCAGCATGGTACTGCAGTACCATCATTCGCTACTGGAGTGCGGCTTGGCCTTGGCATTGAAAAATAGTGCATTGAAAGAAGGTGAGTCGGATGAATCTTTGTTGAGATATTTTAATTATTACGACTTGGGGACGCTTCTTAATTCAATAAGGGCGAAGTCGATATTCAGTCATCTCCTTAGGGATGGCAGTGAAATGATGCGTTCCGAATTGGGTGGATATAGGTTGATTGTATTGCGTGATTTTATTGACGTTGGATCAGTTGATCGGGAGTATTGTGAGATTGGATTGCTGGTGAATGGATGCGATGATATGTTTAATATTGGGCAGGAAGTTTATAATTTATTTTGCGAAAAAATAAGGGATCAATTAATTTCCGGTGATGGTGCATATCGCGACGGAAATCCCAGTCTTTTGAATGTGGCTTTGTCATGTGGTGGAAATGTTGGGATCAGTGAAGATGGTATAAAAAATCTGGCTAGGATGAAATTGGCTGACTTGAAAAATTTGAAAGAAAACGGGAAAGCATTTGATGATTTATATAACGTAATCAGGGGTGCGTCGCCAAATCAGGGGGTGGGCATTGTTGATTCTGGAGACGCCGCTGCCGAAGATAGTGCTGTCGAAACGACGCCGCCGAACACGCTGCTCTCCACATTAAATTCGCTTCAGCCTTCCCAGCTTGCGGCATTGAGAAAAATACTGTCCAACTGATGCTGGGGTGACGTCGCTATTCCATGCTGTGCTATGGGTATGCGCGCCTATTTCTAGTTCGGAACGGCTGACCGAACAGTCGGCCGTTTTGTCTGCCTCTGTCTGTATCATGCGGTTTTTGGGTTGCGCGACATGTCGCGAAGGCCATCCTGGCTGTATTCGCGATGTTGCGACAGCCGATCGGAGCCGTGGGCGATAAAAGCGATTATGGCATCTTGGAGGTCGTAGACAAGTTTTCACAGGCCTCCGCGTCACACGTCATTTCTCACCGAAGTTTCAGGCACAACGCCGCAACGAAACATTCGGGGTAATGAAAAATGTTCGAAAGTGAAGCGACGGTTAGTGTGAAAAAGGGTTCCGTCCCAGATGAAATATGGCAAGACTGGGTGCAGTGCGCGAAGATTCTTCGCGGAAGAGCAATGTTTTTGACAAAAGGAAATGTCGAGGAGGCTGAGGATATTCTTTCATCGACTATTATCAGGACAGCAAATCACGTTTTGCTGCATCGTACTGTAGTGCGTGAGCCGCGTTCGTTTTTCCTGTGTGCGCTCAATAACGAGTTCATTAGTCGCTGTCGGAAGCATGCACATGAGCGTCGTTTGCGCGACTTTCATGCCGATGTGTACAGCGATCTGCTTGCGCCTGAGGACGGGTTGGGAATAGTAGGTGTTGAGGACACCAGATCGAATCGGGACACATTGGCGCTGCTGGAACGCGTGGTTGCACGGCTACCGTCTGACGGTCGCTTATTGTTTCGGTTGCGATTTCGTGAGGAACGCTCCAGTGTCGAGATCGCTTCGCTGTTGAAAATATCACCAGCACTTGTGCGTAAACGCGTCCAATTGTTACGCCAAAAGCTGCGCGGTGCGGTTGCCGTGCTGGAGTGATCATCGCGTTGCCTTTCACAGTGTGTTCCTTGCTGCGTCTTAGTGATAAGCCCCTTGTCGATCCACCGTATAACGAGGAATCAATGTCATGGCAGAACAGAACGTCAATGCGCAGGTGACCGATGCAGTCACTCAAACCAATGTGAAGGTAGTGGCCGAGGCGCCAGCGCAGGCGATTGCCTCGCTGTACCAAGTGGTCAGCCATGCGACCGGGCTGTCGGTGCAGAACGCTGTGCACAGTCAGCAGGCGATGAACCAGATTACGACCGCGATCGTGTCCAAGGCCTGTCAACTAATCATGGAAGTGGCCGATAGCGGAACCAAGCCCTAGTCGCTGATTGCCGGAGATCCTTGCCATGAATTTGATGGATTGGTTGCGGAATTTCAAACTGCCACTTGCCAGCGTGTCGACCGCGCCAGGCAGCCAGACTGCGGATCGTGCCAATGAACGCGATGCCGTATCTGACGCGACGGACACCGCCGATGCTGCTGTGGCCGTGTCCGCCGCGCCGACGGAGACGGAGACGGAGAAAGCGACCATGGGCCAGGCTGCGTCGGCGCAGGGCGAACATGGTGTCGTTGCATCCACGTCGCCTGCTTCACAGCCAGCGACAAGCGTCGAGGCTGACAGTGCCACGAATGTCGCGGACACGCCTGTCATCGCTGAGGCCGACCAAGGTGGCGAGACGGGGGCGGCCAGCAGTACCAGCAGTACCTGCAGCCCAAGCAGCCCAAGCACAACAACTACGCCAGCTACCGTAAATGGGAGTGTCAACGCAGCTGCGTCGCCACCGGATACCTCCGCGCTCAATCAGAAGATCGTGCAGGCGGTGGATTTCAGCAATGCGCAAACGACTCAGTATTTGTCGCCGGCTATGATCCGGACACCGCCGGACGTGATGGCGACGCAGAGCGCGGGATTGGCGGTGCAGGATGCTGCGGGCTACATGAACGCGATCATGCAGATCGCGTTGGCGGCACAGGCCGTGATTGCCAAGAAGGCGGCCGAAGGGCCGGTGCAGGCGGTCGAGGAGATTCCGGTCTTGTTGGAGATGCAGAAGATGGTCGCTTCTGCGGTCGAGGTCTATGGCCAGGTTAGTCAAGTCGCCGGAAACTCCGCCAAGGCGATTGGCACTGCGGTTTCCTCCATCACCAGTGGGTAAGGGGGTGTCTATATGGATCCCGGACAAGTGAAGGCGGTCAAGCAGCACGCCAGTGATACGGCATTGTCCCAATTGTTGTCCGCGCAGCGTCAGGTCGAGCAGGCGCGCAGTTGCTACCAGGCCTTGCGCGCGTTATTGCCGACCACCTTGATCGAAGCGGTGCGCCTGACACAGGGCGAGCAGCGCGCTGCAGAAGCCGGCCAGCAGGGTCGGGATGCGGCCAACGGTCTGATCCACCAGGCAGAACGCGCGTTGCAGCAAGTGATCACCGCTTTGCGGGTGGATCACGAAGCGATGGTTGCGTTGATCCGGCAATTGAATGGCGCGGCGCGGGATATCCAGGTGCCTCCACCTTTGTCGATGGTTCCGGTCGGCGACGACGATCATGGCGAGGATGCGCGGCGTGTTGTGGCATCACTGCGTGGCGCTATCGCCACCGAGGTTGCGCAGGCGATCGATCAGCAACTGCAGCCCTTGCGTGCGCAGGTCGAAGCGCTGTTGGCGCAGATGGGCGCTGCCTCGCCGACACCGTCTCGCGTGACACGATGATCGCGATGCGACGCGAGTTCACACCCTTCCCGTTGTTGCGTCTTTTAAGAGCCGAACGCCTCCGGCTAAACGAGGCTTATCCCACAGGAGTAAAAATCATGCCAGATCCCACTCATGTCAATACGATGGTGACCGATGCGGTTACCCAGTCCAATGTGAAAGTGGTGGGCGAAGCTCCCGCCATTGCGATCAGTTCCTTGTACCAGACGATGGCGCATTCGACCGGCATTCTGTTCGAGAATGCGGTGGCAGCTCAGCAGCAGCAGAACACCCTGGCGCAGGCCGCGGCTAATCAGGGCGTGATGCAGATCTATAGCGTCGACACAATGTCTGGTGCTGGCGCGACCGAGAAGGTGGCTCAGTCCGGAGTGGCCGATAATCTGACCAGCCTGCTCACCGTGTTGCAGGCGTTCAGCAACAACAACAGCTGATCGTTGTAGCGATGCGTTTCAAGGCTCCTTTCTGGAATACGGAAAGGAGCCTTTTTGATCCGCAGCGGTGGCACTGACGCTGCGCCCAGCGCTCAATACGCAATGAGTGTGGGGTGTGCCTGGATTCCATACAGTCTCAGGCCGCCATGCCGGAGCGGAGAGAGGTGCAATGAAATCGCGCAAGTCACCACCGCGCATGCAAGTGTCCGAGCAGGTACAGGGTCTGCTAAAACTCGCCACGACGGCGTTGCCGGTGCTGTACCTGTCCGGGCGCATGTTCGCCGACGCCTACTGGTCGGCGCTGGGAATGGGGGCGCTGCCGTTGAGCTATGCCAGCGACGATTACATCTACATGGGATTGCTCGCGTTGACATGGAGCGCGGCCTCGCTCTTCGGTATGAACCATGAGCAATGGCGAGGTGTGGTGTTGCTGGGGGGCATCGGCCTGGGCATCACGGCGCTGTTGGGCTGGTCCGTGTTCGGCGCGTTACGCGATTGGTTGCGAGTGCGCGCGCAAGTGCGGATGGCCGGCATCAGTCCAGATAATGCATGGCGTGTTTCCGAGGCCATGGTGCTTGCGTTCGTGATGGTGGTAGCCCTGTTGGTGCTGACGGCATTGGCGGCGCGGCAGGAAGGCACTCGTCATGCTAATCAGCGGCTGCGGCGCTTGACCATGGAGGCGAACGTTGGCAGCGCTGTCGGACGCGTGGAGGAGAAGGTCGCGGATAAGGTGGTCGTACTCGATTGCAATGGGCGCTGGTGCGTGGTGTGGCAGCCGGGTGGGCCTGTCGCTTTGCCGGTCGACAAGATCGTGCGTGTGCAGGCACGAGGTCACGTGGCCGATGTCGCATCCGTGCATCAGAAGAGTGATTAAGAGCGGCTAACAAAACGACTGCGTCGCCGCCGGACGGGCGCGGGCAGTGCTCGGAATCCTCATGTACCTCTGTACACTGCGGTTTCTGCGCGCTGTCCGCGCCCACCCGACAGCGACTCGCGACGTTTTGTTCACCACTCTAACGAGAAACGTCGCGACTGGCTGTCGGATGCACGCGGACAGCGTGCAGAAACCGCGGTGTACAGTGAGGGGGACGCGAGCATTGCCCGTCCCGTACCCGTACCCGTACTCGTACTCGTCCGGGGGCGACACCGTGTCGTTTTGTTAGCCACTATATTGGTGCGCGCGGAGCCAATTGCACAGTGTGCGATGGTCGCTATATCCCAAAGCTATCAGGTCGTTGTGTTGCAATGGCGAGTGCATCCGCATTCGGCGTGTTGACGCCTCTGTACACGTGTTTCCTTACACGTGTTTCCCTATTCGTCAGAACATGAGAGCCCTTCTCAAGTTTGCGTGTGCCGTGCGTGTGCTGGCGGCCGCTTGCCGAGGAGGGCGCGCCTGCTGGTGGGGCGCCGGCGTTTTGAAAAAAATAACCTTTAAATCATATGGTTATATGATGTTTGCGAGCCGGGCGAGGGCTCCGTTCGGTGCCGCAGGCCGATCGAAACTGCTTGCGGTCGCCGCTGGGGCTGGTATCGTGCGCCGCCCGACCATCGACGCTGAGATCCGACCGATGCGTGGCACCCTCTACATCGTCGCGGCGCCTTCCGGCGCCGGCAAGAGCAGCATCGTCAATGCGACCCTGGCGCGTGACCCGCAGATCGCGTTGTCGATCTCGTTCACCTCGCGCGCGCCGCGCCCGGGCGAGCGCCATGCCGAGCACTATCACTTCGTTACCGCCACGCAGTTCCAGGGCATGATCGAGGCCGGCGATTTTTTTGAATACGCCAGCGTGCATGGCGATTGGAAGGGCACCGCGCGGCAATCGGTGGAGCCGCAGTTGGCCGCCGGCCGCGATGTGCTGCTGGAGATCGACTGGCAAGGCGCGCATCAGGTGCGCGCCAAGGTGCCCGACGCGGTCAGCGTGTTCATTCTGCCGCCGTCGCGGCAGGCGCTGGAGCAGCGCATGCGCAAGCGCGGCCAGGACAGCGAGGCGGTCATCGCGCAGCGGCTGGCCGCCGCGCGCGAGGAGATGTCGCACTACGCCGATTTCGACTACGTCATCGTCAACGAGCATTTCGATACAGCGGTGGACGAGATGTGCGCGATCTTCGTCGCCAGCCGCTTGCGCCGCTTGCCGCAACAGCAGCGTCATGCCGGGCTGATCGCGACCCTCTTGCAGGAATCGCCAACTGGCTGATTCCAAAGGAAACTGAATGGGGTGAGGTTGATTCCGGGCCGGTGCCGCCCTACAATCGCCACTCTTTCCCTCATTCCAACGCGTGGCCGTCGCCGGCCCGCCGGGAGCCCGCATGGCCCGCATCACCGTAGAAGATTGCCTGGAAGTTGTGAACAACCGTTTCGAACTGGTCATGATGGCGTCCAAGCGCGCCCGCCAGCTTGCCAACGGCGTGCAGGCCACCCTCGACAACACCGAGTCCTCCGACAAGCCCACCGTGCTGGCATTGCGCGAAATTGCCGCGCGCAAGATCGACAATGCGCTGATCGATCAGGTCGAGAAAGCCGAACGCGAGCGCGCCGAGCGCGAGGCGCTGGAATGGGCCGCCGCCGAGGTCGTTGCCGACGAGGACATGTCCAAGAACGACGATTGATCGCGCCGCCGCGCTGTGATCGTTCGACCAGCAGCCCGCATCCGCGGGCTGTTTCGTTTCTACGGTTTGCCGTCCACGCGCTGCTGACATAGTCTTTGCCAATGAACCCCGGTCCCCCCGCCCAGGTCGCCAGCGCTGCGCCTTCACCAGTCGATGGGTCAGTCCCCGACTACGTCCTGCAACTTGAGCGCAGCGCCAGTTATCTGCCCGTTGAGCAAATACCGTTGCTGCGCCGCGCGTGGGAAGTCGGTGCGTCCGCGCATGCCGGGCAGACCCGCAAGTCGGGCGAACCCTATATCACGCATCCGGTGGCAGTGGCCGGGGTGTTGGCTGAGTTGGGCCTGGACGTGGAGGCGCTGATCGCGGCCATCTTGCACGACACCATCGAGGACACGCCGTTGACGCGCGCCGAGCTGGCCGCCGAGTTCGGCGAAGCGGTTGCCGAACTGGTCGATGGCGTCACCAAACTGGACAAACTCAAGTTTCGCGACCGTCAGGAGGCGGCGGCGGAGAGCTTCCGTAAAATGCTGTTGGCGATGTCGCGCGACCTGCGCGTAATCATGATCAAGCTCGCCGACCGCTTGCATAACATGCGCACGCTCGGTGCGCAGAGCGCCGAGGCGCGTGGTCGTATCGCCCGTGAGACCTTGGAAATCTATGCGCCGATCGCGCAGCGTCTGGGCATGAGCTTGATGAAATCCGAGTTGCAGAACCTCGGGTTTCGCGCGCTGCATCCGTGGCGCCACGCGATCATCGAGAAACATATCCGCAGCCAGCCGGTGGTGCGCCGCGAGTCGATGACCCTGGTGGAAGTGCAGTTGTCCCAGCGCTTGGCCAAGGAAGGGTTGGAGCACCGTCTGGTCAGCCGGATCAAGACCCCGTGGAGCATCTACAACAAGATGCGCGACGAGAACAAATCCTTCGATCAGGTGATGGATGTGTTCGGCTTTCGTCTGGTGTTGCGCGGCGTATCCGATTGCTATCACGCGCTGGGCGCGGTGCATGCCACGTTCAAGCCGCTTGATGCGCGTTTCCGCGATTTCATTGCCATTCCCAAGGCCAATGGCTACCAGTCGCTGCATACGGTGTTGTTTGGTCCCTACGGCTCGCCCATCGAGGTGCAGATTCGTACCGAGGAGATGGACCTGATTGCCGAGCGCGGCGTCGCCGCGCACTGGACCTACAAGTTCGGCGGCGACTCGCCCAACAACGCGCAGAGCCGCGCGCACGCCTGGATCGTGGAGTTGATCGAGTCCCAGCGTGCCGCGGGTTCCTCGCTGGAGTTTCTGGATAACGTCAAGGTCGATCTGTTTCCTGACGAAGTGTATCTGTTCACGCCCAAGGGCAAGATCCTGGCATTGCCGCGCAATTCCACTGCACTGGATTTCGCCTATGCCGTGCATACCGACGTCGGCAACCGCGCGGTGGCCTCGCGCGTGGATAAGAAGCTGGTGCCGCTGCGCACCAAGTTGGTCAGCGGGCAGACCGTGGAAGTGATCACCGCGCGTTCGGCCACGCCAAAACCGCAGTGGCTGGAATTCGTGGTCAGCAGCAAGGCGCGCACCGCGATCCGTCATCAGCTCAAGCAACTCGAACACGAAGATGCGGTGCAGCTTGGTCATCGCATGCTCGACCGCGCGTTGGAGGGGATGGACAGTGCGTTGGAGCGCCTGCCGAAGGGGCGCCTGGATTCGTTCCTCAGCGAGCATCGCTACCCGCGCCTGGAGGCGTTGCTGGCCGACATCGCGCTGGGCAACTGGATGCCGACCCAAGCCGCGCAGGCATTGATGGCCTATGCCGAGTTGCGTGGCGGCGGCCATTCCAAGCACTCGCAGGAAAAGATTCTAATCAACGGAACCGAGCGCGGCGTGGTCAGCTTCGCCAATTGTTGTCAGCCGATTCCCGGTGACGAGATCATGGGGTATCACACCGCCGGCAAGGGCATCGTGGTGCACCGCTTGGATTGCCCGAACCTGGCCGAACTGCGCAAGTCGCCCGAGCGCTGGGTGCCGATCGATTGGGACGCCAGTGTCATCGGCGATTACGACACTGCTTTGGTGGTGGACGTGGAAAACCGCACCGGCGTGCTGGCGCAACTGGCTGCGGCAATCGCGCAGAGCCAATCCAACATCGAGCGTGTGGACTACCTGGATCGCGATTTCAATGCGGCGGTGCTGCGTTTCAATATTCAGGTGCGCGACCGCAATCACCTGGCCGAAGTGATGCGCCGGTTGCGACGTCTGAGTGCAGTGCAGAGCGTGCGCCGCCAGTAAATTCCAGATGCGGATGCGGATTTTCCGCGAGCGCGTGGCACGCGTATCGTGTGGGGCGTAGGCCCCGCGTCCCGGCTAAACTAGGCGGAAATTTCCCTTCCTTGGAGTGGACATGTCTCGCCAGATCATCCAGACCGACCGTGCCCCGGCGGCCATTGGCCCGTATTCGCAGGCCGTGCGTGCCGGCAACACCGTGTATTTCTCCGGGCAGATCCCGCTGGATCCGGCGACGGGCGAAATCGTCGCTGGCGACATCGCCGCGCAGGCGCGGCGCGCGTTCGATAACTTGCAGGCGGTGGCTGAGGCGGCGGGCGGTTCGCTGGCGCGCATCGTGCGGCTGGGGCTGTATCTCACCGACCTATCGCAGTTCGCGCAGGTCAATGCGGTGATGCAGGAGTACTTCCAGGCACCGTTTCCCGCGCGCTCCACGATTGAGGTCTCGGCCCTGCCAAAGGGAGCGGGTTTCGAGGTGGATGCGGTGATGGTGCTGGACTGATCAGCGCCCGTGTCGCCTGTGCAGGTTCCGCCGCCGGCGCTGTCTGCGGCAGGGCAGGCGGCGCTGACGACGCTGCCCGGCGTCGGTCCCAAGCTGGCGGAAAAATTCGCCGCGCGTGGTCTGTCCATCGTGCAGGATCTGTGGCTGCACCTGCCGCTGCGCTATGAGGACCGCACGCAACTGACCGCGGTGGCCGCGCTGCAGCCTGGGGTGCCCGCACAGGTGGATGTGCGGGTGCAGGCGGTGGATCGCGGTTTTCGCTACCGGCCGATGCTGCGTGTCGCGGTGGCCGATGCCTCGCATGGCACGTTGGTGTTGCGTTTTTTTCAGTTCCGCGCGGCGCAGGCGGCACAGTTCGTGGTTGGCGCGCGTTTGCGTGCTTTCGGTACGCCCAAGCCAGGTCAGCATGGGCTGGAGTTCGTGCATCCAAGTTATCAGTTCCTCGGCGAAGACGAGGACGTGGCGCTGGGTGATCGTCTGGATCCGGTGTATCCGGTGGTGGAAGGGGTCGGTCCGGCGACCCTGCGCCGACTGATCGGCCAAGCACTGGATCGCCTGCCGCAAGACGCGTCGCTGGAGCTGCTGCCACCGGCGCTGCTGGCCGAACTGGACTTGCCATCCTTGCGTCACGCGTTGCTGGTCGCGCATCGGCCGCCACCGCAGGCTGATCTCGCTGCGCTGGCGGCGGGTCTGCATCCGGCGCAGCAGCGGCTGGTGCTGGAAGAGTTGCTCGCGCACCACCTGAGCCTGCGTCGTCAGCGGATCGCCTTGCAGCGGCAGCCAGCGCCGTCGTTGCGTAGCCGTGGGCTGTTGGTCAAGCGCCTGCAGCAGTCGTTGCCATTTCAGCTTACCGGCGCGCAGTTGCGGGTGTTCGCGCAGATTCGCGCCGATCTGGAGCAGCCGGCGCCGATGTTGCGGCTGGTGCAGGGCGATGTCGGCAGCGGCAAGACCGTGGTCGCGGCGTTGGCGGCGATGCTGGCGGTGGAAAAGCGCAAGCAGGTGGCGCTGGCGGCACCGACCGAACTGCTCGCCGAGCAGCATCTGACGAATTTGCGCGCCTGGCTGGAGCCGCTGGGAGTAAGCGTTGCCTGGCTGGCCGGCAAGGTCACCGGCAAGGCGCGCAGTACGGTATTGGCGCAGATCGCCTCGGGCCAGGCGCAGGTGGTGGTCGGTACGCATGCGTTGATGCAGGCGGCTGTGACATTCCACGATCTGGCGCTGGCCATCGTCGATGAACAGCACCGCTTTGGCGTGCACCAGCGCCTGGCGTTGCGCGACAAGGGCGCCTCGGGCGCGGGCGTGCCGCACCAATTGGTGATGACGGCCACGCCGATCCCGCGCACGTTGGCGATGGCCGCTTACGCCGATCTGGATGTCTCGGCGATCGATGAATTGCCGCCGGGTCGCACGCCGGTGCAGACCATCGTGCTCAATGCCGAGCGTCGTCCTGAGTTGGTGCAGCGCATTCGCGTCGCCTGCGCCGAAGGGCGTCAGGCCTATTGGGTGTGCACGTTGATCGAGGACGCCGAGGAGGGGCAGACATCCGCGCAGGCCGGTGCCGGCAATCGGCTTGAGGCCACTGCAGCGCAGGCCACCTTCGAGACATTGTCGGCGCAATTGCCGGAGCTACGCGTGGGCCTGGCTCATGGGCGCATGAAGTCCTCGGAAAAACAGGCCGCGATGCGTGCCTTCAAGCAAGGTGAGATCGACCTGCTCGTCGCCACCACGGTGATCGAAGTGGGTGTGGACGTGCCCAACGCCTCGCTGATGATCATCGAGAACGCCGAACGCCTGGGCTTGGCCCAACTGCACCAGTTGCGTGGTCGTGTCGGGCGCGGTGCGGCGGCTTCCAGTTGCGTGTTGATGTACCAGGCGCCGCTGTCGGCGATGGCGCGGCAGCGGTTGGAAACCATGCGTCAGACCAACGATGGTTTCGTCATTGCCGAAAAGGACCTGGAATTGCGAGGTCCTGGCGAGTTGTTGGGGACTCGCCAGACTGGTCTGGCGGCGTTTCGCGTGGCCGATCTTGCGCGTGATGCGGGATTGCTGCCGCGTGTGCATGCGTTGGCCGATCGGCTACTGGATACATCGCCTGCACTTGCCGACCGCATCGTCGCACGTTGGGTCGGTGGCGCGGTGCGGTTCGTGGCGGCTTGATGGGTAGCTCAGAATCCGGACTTCTCGGCTAGAGCGTGTGATGAACTTTGAAGGATGCTAGCGGCGTTGCTGAGCATGAGAGCGGTTAAATACGACGAAGTGCAGACCAGTCAGAGTTTCTGGCAAGTGCTCGTTGTCGCGTGACGTAGAATCGAGCGTAGGTCATTGACGATCGCTTCAAAGCAGCCTGCTTGCAGCCATCATTGCGTCTGCTAGTGGTCGCCTCCCATGGCGTGAAATCGTTGTGCAGCAGACGCCAGTTTTGCATGATGTGCAATGCCAGACTCGGTGTCCGAACGAATCAGCCAGCGATAGTGCATGCGCGACAAAATTCCTCTGTTGATCGATACCGATCCCGGTGTGGACGATGCGTTGGCTTTGTTGATGGCCTTCGCCGATAGGCGCCATGACGTGGTCGGCCTGACCGTTGTCGCGGGTAACGTTGGTCTGCAATACACGGTGCGTAACGCGCTGAAGGTGTGTGAGGTGGCGGGGCGCGAGGATGTGCCGGTGTTCGCAGGTTGTGCCGATCCCTTGCTGCATCCTGCAGTGGACGCGGCGCATGTGCATGGCATGGATGGGTTTGGCGATGTCGGCCTGGTGCCGGCGGCACGCGCTGCGCAAGCCGAACATGCGGCGCTGGCGATCCTGCGCCTGTCGCACCAGTATGCTGGTCGCCTGTTGCTGGTCGCGCTGGGCCCTCTGACCAATCTCGCGCTGGCGTTGAAACTGGATCCGACCTTGCCGCAGCGGCTACACCGCTGCGTGGTGATGGGCGGAGCGGTCACCTGTCACGGCAACATCACCCCGGCCGCGGAATTCAACATCGCCTTCGATCCGGAGGCGGCGCACATCGTGTTCTCCAGCTTTCCGCACATCGACGTCTGCGATTGGGAGGCGACCGTGGCGCATGGCCTGCCGTACATCGAGGTCGAACGATGGTTGGCTGCGGACAGCCCGCAGGCGCGTTTCTACGAGGCAATCTCGCGTAAGACCCGGCACGACTCGGAAGATGCGCGCGGCGAGTGCTGGTATGCGGCCGATGCGTTGGCGATGGCCTGGGCGTTGCAGCCTGATGGTGCTGAGCAAGTGCAGTCGCGTCCCTTGCAGATCGAGCTTTCTGGTGCTCACACCCGTGGCGCGACCCTGGTCGACTGGCAACGGCGACTTGGCCGGCCCGATAACGCGCAGATATTGATCCGCTATGACCCATCTTGCTTCCTGGTCCAGGTTCGCGCGGCGCTTGGGGCGGCATGACGTAGCGTGGTCGCATGGTCGCATGGTCGGCCGAGGCGGGGCTTGCGTTGCTCGGCTGGCGCTCGCGGACAACAGACACGTTGCGCCCAGGGCCGTCGCACTGCTATAGTTGCCCTCTTGTCCAGCAGCCACCTACGGTGCGAGCCCATGAAGGCCGACATCCATCCCCAGTATCGCGACGTCGTGTTTCACGATGTCACATCCGGTTTCAAGATTCTGACCCGTTCCACCATGTCCTCGAAAGAGACGATCAAGTGGGAAGATGGTGCGGAGTACGCGCTCATCAAGGTCGAAATTTCTTCGGCGTCTCACTCGTTCTACACGGGTAAGAGCAAGATGATCGACACCAGTGGTCGTATCGACAAGTTCCAGAAGCGCTACGCGCGCTGATCGGAACGCTCGGTAAGTATGCGGCGGCCGCGTTTTGCGCGGCCGTTTTGCTATCCGGCGCGTGCGTTGTCACTTCGGCGTGAATATGTCGGAGTCATTGCCAGGCTGTGCCCGGCGAGGACGCAACGCTGTGTCCCGCGGCCTCGCCTCTGTGCTGCATCACGTATTTTGGTGGTGAGCAGGATGACAGGCGCTACAAATGTTGCTGTGCGATAATGCCGTGATCCATGGTAACGACCGTGGACTTTCTTCACGCGTCTGTTCGCAATGTGCCGGACGGGCGCCTTCCATCGAGGAGCGCACACTGTGTCCGATCTTGATCAGGTCACGCTGAATGCCGGCGACAAGTCGGTCGTTCTGCCGGTACTCAAGCCCACCTTGGGCAACGATTGCGTCGACGTTTCCAAGTTGACCAAAGAGACCGGTCTCTTTACCTACGATTCGGGTTTCACCGCCACTGCAAGTTGCAAGTCGGCGATCACCTACATCGACGGCGACAACGGCGTGCTGCTGTATCGTGGCTACCCGATCGAGCAGTTGGCCGAGAAGTCCAACTTCCTGGAAGTCGGCTATCTGCTGATGAACGGCGAGTTGCCTACCGCCGACGAATTCAAGAAGTTCGAACACGAAGTGACGCATCACACGATGATGCACGAGTCGCTGAAGAACTTCCTGGGCGGTTTCCGCCACGACGCGCACCCGATGGCCATGCTGGCCGGCTCAGTGGCTTCGCTGTCGGCGTTCTACCACGACACGCTCGACTTGAACGATCCGGAACAACGGCGTCTGGCGGCGATCCGTCTGATCGCCAAGGTGCCGACGATCGCTGCCGCTGCCTATCGCTATTCGATTGGCTGGCCGATCCGCTATCCGCGCAACAATCTCGCTTATGTCGAGCGCTTCCTGCATCTGATGTTCGAGGTGCCTAGCGAGCAGTTGCAGATGAATCCGGTCGTGGCCAAGGCGCTGGATCTGTTGTTCATCCTGCATGCCGACCACGAGCAAAACGCCTCGACCTCGACGGTGCGCCTGGTCGGCTCCACTGGCGCCAATCCGTATGCGTCGGTTGCTGCCGGCATCACCGCGTTGTGGGGTCCGGCTCACGGCGGCGCCAACGAAGCCGTGCTGAAAATGCTGGAGGAGATCGGCACTGCGGACAACGTCGAGAGCGCCGTGGCCAAAGCCAAGGACAAGAACTCCAGTTTCCGTCTGATGGGCTTCGGTCATCGCGTTTACAAGAACTTCGATCCGCGCGCCAAGATCATCCGCGAGATGACCCATAAGGTGCTGGGCGAACTGGGTGTCAACGATCCGCTGTTGGAAGTGGCGTTGAAGCTGGAAGAGGCGGCGTTGAAGGACGACTACTTCGTGCAGCGCAAGCTGTACCCGAACGTCGATTTCTATTCGGGCATCATCTACAAGGCGCTCAACATTCCGGTGGAGATGTTCACCGTCATGTTCGCCATCGCCCGGACCGTCGGCTGGGTGTCGCATTGGCTGGAGCAGCAGGTCGATCCAGAAATGAAGATTGGTCGTCCGCGGCAGATCTACACCGGTTACGACAAACGCGATTACACCAGCGTCGGCAAGCGCTGATCCCAGCGTCGTTGCTGTGTGTCTCTGAAACGCCTCACATTGTGGGGCGTTTTTTTGCCTCTCGCAGCAGCGAGCATTCGGTGCGAATGTTCCCCGCCAGGTGGGTTTTGCGTGGCAGGTGGGGCTTGCTGCGCGAGGCGATGGCACCGGCGGTGCGGTCAGTCCAGTCGCTGACCCTCGGCGAGCTCTTGTTCGGTGAGTAATTGCCGCAACTGGCTTGCCGAAGCACGCCGCATCGGCTTTTCGTCCACCTGCGATAGCGGCGCTTGGCGTAGCGCGTCGTAAGGCAGCACGGTCAGGTCGAAGGTCAGATCCTCGGCGCTGAACAGCCATACCGGGAAGTCCTCGCTGCGTTCTCGATCCAGGCGCAGACGGCGGCTGCGTAGTTCGGCCGGAATCCGTTGTTCCTCCAGAAAACGCGCCACCGCTTCCGCATCGTCGCTGTGCAATTGCAACTGCACGGGACTATTCGCATCGGCGGTACCGTCGTGCACTGGCCCGGTCAGGCGGGGGGCGAATGCGTGCAGAAACTCCATCGCGCGCAGTGCCGCCTCGCGCCGTCGACGCAGGCCATCGGCATGGCCGGGGCCGGCGAACAGGCGTTGGTGCTCGCGCAACGCCTCCTGGATTTCGCTGTTGCGTGGGAGCGAGGCGTCGTCGTGGATGCCGAGGCGGGCGGCGGCTTTGCGTTTGGCTTGATGGAAGTCGCGGATGCCGCCTTCGGCCATTAGGCGTGCCGCTTCGTGTGCCAGTTGCCGGCGGCGTTCGTGCGTGCGGGTGCGGGCGTGTTGCAGGGCATGATCCATGACGCATCTCAACGCAGAGATTAGCCCGACTGTACAACAGTTGCGCGAATATTCGGGTGCAGGCGCATCGCTATCGGATTGTGCGACTTGCGGCGAGCCTCGCCGCTTGGCGGTGCCAGCGCTGACGGACGGCTGTCAGCGCTGGTGGCTGCGCAAGGTGAGCAGCGCAAGGTCAGAAGATGTCGAATGCGGCGTCGTTGGTCTTCTGGTTCTGCAGGCTCTCGTCCACTTGCTGGATGTGATCCATGTCTTCGGCCTTGATCCATTCGGTGGCGCCGTTGAGGGTGGCCTGGACCATGCCGGCCGGTGGATCGTTGCTGGCGATCGGTTGATCCTTCAGTGCGACGCGCATGTAGTCGATCCAGATCGGCAGCGCCGCCTTGCCACCGTATTCGCGATAGCCGAGCGAGCGGTAGTCGTCACGACCGACCCAGACCGTACTCACGTAGGGGCCGCCGAAGCCGGAGAACCACGCGTCGCGGTGATCGTTGGTGGAGCCGGTCTTGCCGCCGACGTCCGCGCGGCCGAGAACCTTGGCGGGGGTGCCTGTGCCGCGTTGGACGACGTCGCGCATCATCGAGTTCATTTGGTAGGCGATGCGCTCGTCGATCACGCGTGGCGCGACCTTGGCTTGGGGATCGACGGCTGGCGTGGTTTGGGGGGCCGCAGGGTTTGCCGCCGTCGTCGCGGTCGGCTTGGCTGCCGCTGGCGGTGCGGCGGCACCGAAGTTGAAGCCGTCGACTACTTGGCTGACCGGGGTCGCATGATTGCCGATGCTGCCGCAGCTACGGCACGCGGTCGCTGGGTGTTCCTGGAACAGCACGTGGCCGTCGCGATCGGTGACTTTGTCGATGATCCAGGTGTCCACGCGCGAGCCGCCGTTGACGAAGGTCGCATAGCCGCGCGCCATCGATAGCGGGGTCAGCGAGGCAGTGCCCAGCGACATCGATAGGTTCGGCGGCAATTCGGCTTCCTGGAAGCCGAACTGGCTGATGTATTTGCGTGCGAAGTCCACGCCGATACTGTCCAGCAGTCGCACCGAAACCAGGTTGCGGGATTGCACCAGTGCTTCGCGCAGCCGCATCGGGCCGCGGAAGGCGCCGTCGTCGTTCTGTGGCGACCAGGTCTTGCCACGGCGGTCGCGGAACACCACGGGCGCGTCGAGCACGATCGAGGCTGGGTTGAAGCCTTTTTCGAACGATGCCGCGTACAGGAACGGCTTGAAGCTGGAGCCGGGCTGGCGTCGCGCCTGGGTGGCGCGGTTGAATTTGTTGCTGGCATAGCTGAAGCCGCCGACCATGGCGCGCAGCGCGCCGTTGCTTGCATCCAGCGACACCAGGGCGGCCTGCGCGTGCGGGATCTGCGTGAGTTCCCATTCGCCCGGCTTTTCGCCTGCCTGGATGCGCACCAGATCGCCGCGCTTGAGCAGGGTCGCGGGGCTGCGTCCGGTCCAGCGGCTGGCCGCGACCGGCAGCACCACGTCGGTCTTGTTGGCGAGCACCACCGTGGCGCTGCCGTCGCTGCTGGTGGCCGCGACGATGCTCGGCAGCATCCCGCTCTGGGCGTAGATCCCGGCCAGATGGTTGGCCAGCGCGGCCGCGTCGGCCGTGGCGGGGACCTCGAAGTGCTTCTCCACGCCATGCCAGCCATGGCGCCTGTCGTAGACCACCAGGCCCTGGTGCACCGCATGGGTGGCGGCAGCTTGCAAGGTGGAATCGATCGTGGTGAAGACGTGGTAGCCCTTGTCGAGCACGTCGCCACCGAAGCGCGCGATCATTTCCTGGCGGACCAGTTCGGCCACATAGGGGGCATCGACCTCGACCGGGCGCTCGTGCGGCGTGGCGTGCATCGGCACCGCCTTGGCCGCTTCGGCCTCTGCCGGAGTAATGAAGCCCAGCGCCTCCATGCGGCTGATCACATAGTTGTCGCGGCGCTGCTTGGCGCGTTCGGGGTTGCTGATCGGGTTGCCGCTGGAGGGGAACTTGGGGATGCCGGCCAGCGAGGCCATCTCGTCCAGGCTCAGCGCGTTGAGCTGTTTGCCGTAGTAATACTCGGCGGCGGCGGCGATGCCATAGGCACGGTTGCCGAAGAAGCTTTTGTTCAGGTACAGCTCGAAAATCTCGTCCTTGCTCAGTTCGGCCTCGATCTTGCGCGCCAGCAGGATCTCGGCCAGTTTGCGGGTATAGCTGTACTCGGAACTCAGGAAGAACTGGCGGGCGACCTGTTGGGTGATGGTGGAGCCGCCCGGTACGCGTTTGTCGCTGGTGGTGGCCAGCAGCCAGACAGCGCGGGCGATCCCTTTGTAGTCCACCCCGCCGTGCTCGTAGAAGCGTGCGTCTTCGGTCGCCAGGAAGGCCTGTTTGAGCCGTTCCGGCACATCCTTCATGGTGATCGGATAGCGTCTGGTCTCGCCGAACAAGGCCATGAGCTTGCCGTCGCTGGCGTAGACGTACATCGGCTCCTGCAGCTCGACCTTGCGCAGCGTCTGTACATCGGGAAGCTTGGAGGAAACGACGTAGTACAGCCCGCCGAGAGCGGCGGCTCCGACCAAGGCGAGCATGACCAGCGCTGCCAGCGCCCAAAGCAGCCAGCGACGAAAACGTGGCATCGCGAGAGATTCCGATTGCAGATTTCTTGGGCGCAGAGTATAGAGTACGCGGGGGAGCGGCTGGGGTCGTTTCTGGGGATGCAAGGGGTTTCACGCCGTAGGGTATGCCGTGACACGGGTCACGACATGTCCTGGGTGGTTGCCAATTGCGAAGAAATCGTTATTAATGCGCCGACGTAATATTTTCGTCCAAGTGCCCGTCGGCAGGGGAAAAACCGTGGGGCTTATCCCGAAAAGTCAGCCGCCGCTGATCGGTATCGACATCAGTTCGACTGCAGTCAAGTTGCTACAGCTATCGCGTAGCGGCAACCGTTTCCGTGTCGAGCATTACGCCGTCGAACCCTTGCCTCCAAACGCCGTGGTCGAAAAGAACATCGTCGAGGTCGAGGCGGTGGGCGAGGCGATTCGTCGCGCCGTGACCCGCTCCGGCACTCGCGCCAAGCATGCCGCTGCGGCTGTTGCTGGTTCGGCGGTGATCGTCAAGGTGATCCCGATGCCGGCCGAATTGGACGAGAACGAACTGGAAGCGCAGGTCGAGTTGGAGGCGGTGAACTACATCCCGTACCCGATCGAGGAAGTGAACCTGGATTTCGAGGTGCTGGGTCCCGTCGCCAACAATCCGGAGATGGTGCAGGTGCTGCTGGCCGCGTCGCGTTCGGAGAATGTCGAGCTGCGCCAGTCGGCACTGGAGTTGGCCGGTCTGGTCGCCAAGGTGATGGATGTGGAGGCCTTCGCGGTCGAGAACGCCTTCGCGCTGGTGGCCAGCGAGCTGCCCATGGCCAGCGACGGCATCGTCGCCCTGGTCGATATCGGTGCCACCATGACCACGCTCAACGTGCTGCGTGGCGGACGTAGCCTGTACAGCCGCGAGCAGGTGTTCGGCGGCAAGCAACTGACCGACGAAGTGATGCGCCGCTATGGCCTGACCTACGAGGAAGCCGGTATGGCCAAGCGCAAGGGCGGCCTGCCGGAGAGCTACGAAATCGAGGTGCTGGAGCCGTTCAAGGAGGCAACGGTGCAGCAGATCAGCCGTTTGCTGCAGTTTTTCTATGCCGGTAGCGAGTTCAACCGGGTCGACCATATCGTCCTGGCGGGCGGTTGCGCAGGATTGGCCGGGTTGCCGGAGATGGTCGAGGAACAACTGGGCGTGGCGACCGTCGTCGCCAATCCGTTGGCTCAGATGACCCTGGGGCCGAAGGTGCAGGCACATGCGTTGGCTCAGGATGCGCCGGCCTTGATGATCGCGACCGGCTTGGCGCTGAGGAGCTTCGACTGATGGCGAAGATCAATCTGCTGCCCTGGCGGGCGGAGCGGCGCAAACAGCGCGAGCGCGAGTTCTACGGGATGCTGGGTCTGGCGGCGATGGCTGGGGTGCTGTTGTCGCTGCTGATCTGGTTCTACTACGACCGCCAAGTCAGTGGCCAGAATGTGCGCAATGCCTACTTGCAAGCCGAGATCGACAAGGTCATGGCGCAGAACAAGGAAATCGACAGCCTCGATGAGCAGAAGCGGCGCCTGTTGGCGCGCAAACATGTCATCGAGGAGTTGCAGGCCAAGCGTTCGCAGATGGTGCACCTGTTCGATTCGCTGGTGCGCACCATCCCCGACGGGGTGGTACTGACCTCGGTGAAGCAGGAAGGCGACATCCTCACCTTGGAAGGCCGTGCGCAATCCAACGCGCGTGTCAGTACCTATATGCGCAATCTCGAAGGCTCGGGCTGGATGACCAAGCCGGAGCTGTCCGTCATCGAGGCCAAACCGCAAGATAAGACGACCAAGGGGCCGATCGTCGACGCCAAGGCGTTGCCTTATGTGTTCACGCTCAACGTCAAGCTGCCGGTGCCTGGCGATACCGCGGATGCGGCTCCAGGCGACGCCGGGCGCGCATCGGGGGCGAAGACTGCGGTGCCGGCAACAGGCACCAAGACGGCGACTCCGGCGGCTGCGCCTGCCGGTGCGGTCGCTGCGCCGATGCCGGGTGGGGCAGCGCACGCGGCGACCGCCACGTCAACGCAACAGGGGCCGGCGTCATGAGTAAGAAATTCAATATCAAAGACCTGGATTTCAACAATATCGGTAACTGGCCGCAGCAAGCCAAGGCCGGTTTCTGCGTCTTGTTGGCGGTGTTCATCCTGATTTTGTCGTGGTTCCTGCTGATTAGCGGTAAGTGCGATGAGCTGCAGTCGTTGGAGCACAAGGAAGCCCAACTGCGTGCTTCGTTCGAGAAAGAGCAGAGCCGTGCGGTGAACCTGCAGCCGCTGAAACAGCAACTGGTGCAGATGGGGCAGGTCTTGCAGCAAATGCTAAGGCAGTTGCCGAGCAAGACCGAAATGCCCGATCTGATCATCGATATTTCGCAGACCGCGCTGTCCAGCGGCCTGAGCAATGAGCTGTTCCAGCCGGGCCCGGAAGTGCCGAAAGAGTTCTACGCTGAGAAGCCGATTGCGCTGCGGATGGTCGGGAGCTACCACCAGTTCGGCGCATTCGTCAGTGGCGTTGCTTCGTTGCCGCGGGTCGTGATCCTGACCATGCACGACATCAACCTCAAGCCACGCGACAAGGCCAGTGGTGGTGGCCGGGGCGAACTGGAACTGTCCGGCACGGTCAAGACCTATCGCTACCTCGACGACAAGGAAATGGCCGAGCAGGAGAAGGCGGCAGCGGAGAAAAAGAACGCAAAGCAAGGCGGTGGCGCATGAGCCGACATGGCACGGTCTTGAAGGTCGTGGTCGCGGGCGTGCTGGCGTTGCTGCTTGCAGGATGCGCGCGCGATGTGACCAGCACTCCCGGCGATGCGCCGAACCTGGAGAATTGGGTCAAGGAAGTGCGAGCGCGTCCGGCGCAACCGCTGGAGCCGTTGCCGGTGATGCAGCAGTTCGAGACCTTCGAGTACACCGCGCAGGGGATGCGCGATCCGTTCAGCGATGCCTGGGTCAATCCCGACGGCAACAACGGCCTGCGCCCGGATCCGAACCGGCGCAAGGAGCCGTTGGAACAGTTTCCGCTGGACGGTCTCAAAATGGTCGGCACCTTGGGGACCGGCTCCGGTCAGGTGGCGCTGGTGATGGCGCCGGACAAGGTGACCTACCGGGTGCGTCCGGGCGTGTATATGGGCCAGAGCGATGGCCGCGTGACCGCAGTGCACGATGATCGCATCGATTTGATTGAACTGGTGCCCGATGGCGCTGGCGGTTGGCTCGAACGTCCGGCCTCTGTGGCGCTGGACGATCAATGATTGATTATGGGGATAGCACGATGACTTTTTCCAAAGCCCTGAGCCTGCGCCCCATTCGGCGCCGCGCGACGATGCGGCTATGCGCGTTGGGGGTGGTGGCGGTGCTGGGCAACGCGGTCGCCGCGCCTGTTACTGCTCCTGCTCCGGCCGCCGTCGCGGCGCCGGTGTCGACCAAGCTCTCGCTGTCGAAGATCGACTTCAAGCGTGGCGATGGTGGTTCGGGACGCATGATCCTGTCCTTCAGCGGAGCTGGCGCCAGCCCGGATCTGCGGACTCAGGGCAATAGCGTGGTGGTCGATGTCGGCAATGCGGTACTCCCGTCGGAGTTGCAGCATTCGCTCAATGTCATCGACTTCGCCACCCCGGTGCAGCGTATCGATGCCAAGCCATATGCGGGTGGCACGCAACTGGTGCTCAACACCAATGGCACGTTCGAGTCGCTGGCCTACCAGTCCGGTAACGAGTACGTGGTCGAGATCACTCCGCGCGCCGCCACGCCGGCGGTGGGCGCTGTCACCGCGGCGACGGTCAGCAAGGCTGCTGCGCAGGTGGCCGCGCGCGGCTACAGCGGTAAGCCGGTGACCTTCAACTTCCAGGACGTGCCGGTCCGCACGGTGCTGCAACTGATCGCCGAGGAATCCAACCTCAACATCGTTGCTTCCGATACCGTGCAGGGCAGCGTAACCCTGCGTCTGGTCAACGTGCCGTGGGACCAAGCCCTGGACATCGTGTTGCGCGCCAAAGGCCTGGACAAGCGCCGCGACGGTGCGGTGATCTGGGTTGCCCCGCAGCAGGAACTGGCTAAGTTCGAACAAGAAAAAGAAGACGCGCGTATCGCGATCGAGAACCGCGAGGATTTGGTCACCGACTACGTGCAGATCAACTATCACAGCGCCACGGCCATCTTCAAAGCGCTGACCGAGGCCAAGGGCATCGGTGGCGGTAGCGGTGGTGCGGGTGGCGGTGGTGGCGCTGGTGGCAGCGGTCAGAGCGACAACGGTTTCTTGTCGCCGCGTGGTCGCATCGTTGCCGACGAGCGTACCAATACGCTGATGATCAGCGACATCCCGAAGAAAATCGCGCAGATGCGCGAGCTGATCAACGTGATCGACCGGCCAGTCGATCAGGTGCTGATCGAGGGACGTATCGTCATCGCCACCGATACTTTTGCCCGTGATTTGGGAGCGCGTTTCGGCGTGGCCGGGCGTCGCAGCTACGGCAGTAACACCGGCGTCGTCAGTGGCAACGTGGCGGACAATAGCTCCATCCTCAACAACAGCTTGCATAACATCCCGAACGGGCTGAACGTCAACCTGCCCGCAGGCACGTTCACCACCGGCAACCCCGGTGCTATCGCCTACACCTTGCTTGGTGCCAACTTCTCGTTGGACATGGAGCTATCGGCGCTTCAGGAAGAGGGCCGTGGCGAAGTCATTTCGAACCCGCGCATCGTGACCTCCAACCAGCGTGAGGCGGTAATCAAGCAGGGCAAGGACATCGCCTATGTCACCATCACTGGTGGTACGGGCGGTGCGGCGGCTACGCCGAACGTGCAATTCAAGGAAGTGCTGCTTGAGCTGAAGGTGACCCCGACCATCACCGACGATGATCGTGTCTTCTTGAACATGAACGTCAAAAAGGACGAGGTCGATCACTACGTCACCTTGCAGAACTACGGCACCGTGCCAGAAATCAACCGTCGTGAGATCAATACGGCGGTGCTGGTGGACGATGGGCAGACCGTGGTGATCGGCGGCGTTTACGAATTCACCGATCGTAACAGCGTGGCTAAAGTGCCGTTCCTGGGCGATGTCCCCTTCCTGGGCAATCTGTTCAAGCAGCGCGGTCGCAGCAAGGCCAAGGCCGAGTTGCTGATTTTCGTCACGCCCAAGGTCATGCGCGTCGCCAAGCGCGCTGGTTGAGGTAGCGCCGTCAGGCGCTGGAGTCGTCCAACGGGAGAGGCGCAGGTCTCTCCCGTTGTCGTTCCTGGCGCTGGATGATGAGAGTCTGAATTCGTCTCGTGCGGCGTTGCTTGTGCACGGAACCATTTCAGCGAGGATCGGTCAAACTCGGCACATGAACACTCCATCCCCGACTTTCGATTCTTCCTCTGCTGCGTCCGAGCAGCAGCGCCTGCACGCCGCGTTCGTCGCCTTGCGCGAAGGCCTGTCCCAGACCATCGTCGGCCAGTCGGCGCTGGTGGAGCGCCTGCTCATCGCGTTGCTCGCCGATGGTCATCTGCTGGTCGAGGGCGCGCCCGGCCTGGCCAAGACCACCGCGATCCGTGCACTGGCCGCGCGCCTGGAAGCGGATTTCGCACGTGTCCAGTTCACTCCGGATTTGCTCCCGGCCGATCTCACCGGCACCGAAGTCTGGCGTCCGCAGGAAAGCCGCTTCGAGTTTCTGCCGGGACCGATCTTCCATCCGATCCTGCTCGCTGACGAGATCAACCGCGCACCGGCCAAGGTGCAGTCGGCCTTGCTCGAAGCGATGGGCGAGCGCCAGGTCACCGTTGGCCGCCACACCTATGCCCTGCCTAAATTGTTCCTGGTGATGGCGACACAGAACCCGATCGAGCAGGAAGGCACTTTCCCGCTACCGGAAGCGCAACTGGACCGTTTCCTGATGCACGTGCGTATCGGCTATCCCGAAGCCGCCGCAGAAGCGGAGATCCTGCGTCTGGCCCGCGAGCGTGCGCGCGAAACGTTGGAAGCAGGCGAGGCGCTGCCACCGCGCATGCCGCTGGACGATGTGTTCGCGGCACGCCGCGCGGTACTGGCGTTGCATATGGCGCCGCCGCTGGAGCGCTATCTGATCGAACTGGTGCTGGCCTCGCGCGATGCCAGCGGCTACGACGCCACGCTGGCGCGGCGGATCGCGTGGGGCGCAAGCCCGCGTGGCTCGATTGCGCTGGAGCGTTGCGCGCGCGCACGCGCCTGGTTGGCCGGGCGCGATTTCGTCACTCCCGACGATGTGCGTGCGGTCGCGTTGGATGTGCTGCGCCACCGTGTATTGCCCAGCTACGAGGCCACCGCCGAGGGCTGGGACGGTGATCGTCTGGTCGCTGCCTTGCTGGATAAGGTGCCGCCGCCGTGAACGGGGCCGGGGAAGATCGCAGCGACGCACGGACGCGTCGCGCTGTCGTGCTGGCGAGGTAGGGCGAGATGACCGTGCAGGCGACAACGTCGGGCATGTCACAGGCTGCCGTCTCGGTCGATGCCGGGATTGCCCCTAGCCTGGCGGAATTGGTGGCGTTGCGTGCCGCCGTGGCCAGGGTGCCACCGCCGCGTCGCGGTCGGCATGGTCTCAGTGGTGCCGCGCCATCGGCATCGCGCGGGCGTGGCATGGACTATGCCGAGTCGCGCGAATACGTGGTGGGCGACGATGTGCGCCATATCGACTGGCGGCTCACCGCGCGGAGTGGTCGCACCCATACCAAGGTGTTCCAGGCCGAGCGCGAACGGCTGAGCCTGATCGTGGCCGACACCGCGCCGTCGTTATATTTCGGTACCCGTGTGCGTTTCAAATCGGTGCAGGCAGCGCGTGCCGGCGCAGTGGCTGCCTGGGCCGCGCAGCGGCAGGGCGACCGCTTGGCCGCCTTGCGTGGCAGCCGCAGCGAAGCGCCGGTGCCGCCAGCATCGGGGCAGCGTGGTGTCTTGCGTGTGCTGGATGCGTTGGTGCGTTGGTATGCGCAACCGCCGCAGGACGATGCGGGTCTGGGCGTGGCGCTGGAGCATGCGGCGATGCTGCTGCGTCCGGGATCCCGACTGGTCGTGCTGGCCGATCCAGCCAGTGCCAAGGCCGTCCCCGCAGCGCGCTGGGCGACCCTGGCGCGGCACAACGACGTGGAACTGCTGCTGTTGGCCGATGCACTGGAGTTGCAACCGCCGCGCGCGGCGCTACCGTTCTGGACCAGCGAGCGTCGGGTCGAGGTCGATCTGCTGTCCACCCACGCGCGACAAGGTTGGCGCGAGCAGTTTGTGCAGCCGCTGGAAACCCTTGCGGCCGAGTTGCCTGGCCGTGGGGTGCAGGTGCGGGTGCTGCGCGGCGATGCGCCCAGCGAGTCCTGGCTGCTGTCATCGGGATCGCGAGCTGCAAACGTATGAGTCCGCAACACCTGGCGCTGCGTGATGTGCATCTGCCGCCCGCACCGGCCTGGTGGCCGCCTGCGCCTGGCTGGTGGATGGTGGCTGCGCTGCTGTTGCTGGTCATCGGGGGCGTTGTGTTTTTGGCGATGCGCAAGCGTCGGCGCGGCCAACGTTGGCAGCGCCAATTCGATGCGGCATTGCACGCGCGCGCGCTTCCCGCGCAAGTCGCTGCGGTGTCGGAACTGCTGCGGCGTGCGGCACGGCGCAGCGACCCTGTCGCCGCAACATTGCAGGGCGAGGCATGGCTGCGTTTCCTCGATGGCCCCAAACGCCAGGAGTTCTCCGTCGGTCCGGGGCGCCTGCTGCTCGATGGCGGGTATCGGCGCACGCTGGATCCTGCGCAGGTGCAGGCGCTGCTACCGTTGGCACGGCAGCGCTTTCTGGAACTGATGGCGGCGCGGCGCGGATGATGGCGATGAGTATGTTTTCGCACGATTGGCACAGCGCCGCCGACATGTTGGCTGGATTTGCCTGGCCATGGATGTGGTTGGCCCTGCCGTTACCATTGTTGGCACGTTGGCTGTTGCCTGCGCGCCGGGGCGATGCACCGGCCTTGCGTGTGCCCTATGGCGAACGCTTGCAGGCGGTGGCGGCAGCGCCGACGCGAGGTGGCCTGTGGCGTGCCGGGGGCTGGCTGGCGTGGCTTGCCTGGTGTTGTCTGTGCGCGGCAGCGGCGCGCCCATTGCAGCTTGGCGAGCCGATCGCGCCACCGCAGCAGGCCCGGCAAATGATGCTGGCGGTGGACCTGTCCGGCAGCATGAGCGACCCGGACATGCGTCTGGGGGGGCGCGTGGTCGATCGCCTGACCGCAGCCAAAGCGGTGCTGGCCGACTTCCTGGACCGCCGCGACGGTGATCGCATCGGTTTGCTGGTGTTCGGTCAACAGGCCTACGCGCTGACCCCGTTGACCGCCGATCTGGCCACCGTGCGCGACCAATTGCGCGACAGCGTGGTCGGACTGGCGGGCCGCGAAACCGCGTTGGGCGACGCGATCGCGCTGGCGGTCAAACGTTTGCGCGAACAACAGCAAGGCGAGCGGGTGTTGATCGTGCTCACCGACGGTGTCAGCAATGCCGGTGTCCTGGATCCGCTCAAGGCGGCCGAACTGGCCAAGGCCGAGCACGTGCGCGTGTACACGATTGCGTTGGGGGGCGAGGGTGGTGGCATGTCGTTTTTCGGCATGTCGATTCCCGGCAGCGGCGGCGACGACGAAGTCGACGAAGACACCTTGCGCAAAATCGCACAGGACACCGGCGGCCGCTTCTTTCGCGCACGCGACACGGCCCAATTGGCCTCGATCTATGCCGAATTGGATCGGCTGGAGCCGGTGCGCTCGGCGGGGCCGGCGGTACGTCCGCGGATCGAACGTTATGTGTGGCCGCTTAGCGCGGCGCTGGTGTTGGCGCTGGCGGCGTTCGCGTGGCCGTGGAGGCGCAGATGAGCGCCGTGATGGACTTTTTGCATGCGTTGCACCTGCTGCGCCCGCAGTGGTTGTGGGCGCTGCTGTTACTGCCCTTGCTGGGCTGGAGTTGGTGGCGTCGTCGCCGCCGCCGCGACATCTGGCTGCGCACGGTGGATGCGCACCTGTTGCCGCATCTGCTCGCGCGCGCTGGGCGCAAGGGCACGCTGGGACTGTGGCTGGGGACGCTCGCTTATCTGATTGCGGTGCTGGCGCTGGCCGGACCGAGTTGGCGTGAGCAAGCGCAGCCGCTTTGGCAGTCGCACATTCCGTTGGTGATCGCGCTGGATCTATCCTCGCGCATCGAGGCCAGCGACCTGCCGCCGTCGCGTTTGCTGCAGGCGCGTGCCAAGCTGGCAAGGTTGCTGAAAGAGCGCAGCGGTGGCGAGGTGGCATTGCTTGCCTATGCAGGCGAGCCTTATACCGTCGCACCGTTGACCGACGACGCGGGCAACGTGGCCTTGTTCCTGGATGCGCTGTCGCCGCAGGTGATGCCGGTGGCAGGGCAACGTAGCGATTTGGCGATCGATTGGGCGGCGCGGTTGCTGCGTCAGGCGGGTTTTTCCCATGGCGATATCCTGCTGCTCAGCGATCAGGCCGATGCTCAGGCGCAGCAGGCGGCTGCGCGCGCGGCCAGCCAGGGCTATCGCGTCTGCGTCCTGGGACTGGGAACGCCACAGGGCGCCGCCTATCGTGACGCTCAGGGTGGCTTGGGTCATGCGCAATTGGATGCAGCATCGTTGCGTGCGCTGGCGTCTGCAGGTCATGGCGATTACGCCGGGATAACGCCCGACGATGCGGATCTGCGTGCGTTGGGTGTGCTGCGGTCGCAGGATCAACAGGCGACGCTGGCGGATAAAAGTCAGGGCCGTATTTGGCTGGATCAGGGCTACTGGTTGCTGCCGCCGTTGATGTTGTTGGCGTTGTGCGCGTTCCGTCGTCGTGGCGTTACGGCGCTGGTGTTGTTGTGCGTACTGTTGCCATTGGCGACGCCACGATTGGCGCAGGCGGCCGATGCGGGTCGCCGGGATGGGTTGTGGCAGCGCCCGGATCAGGTGCGTCAGCAGCGCCTGGATACGGGCGTGCAAGCGTATCGCAAAGGCGATTTCGCCGCCGCGCAACAGCAGTTCGAGGGCGTGGATAGCGATGTCGGCTGGTACAACCTGGGCAATGCGCTGGCGCGTCAGGGCCGTTACGATCAGGCGATCACGGCCTACGACAAGGCGTTGAGCTTGCATCCGCAGATGGCCGATGCGATCGCCAATCGCGCGGCGGTGGAAGCGGCGCGCAAGCGTCAAGCGTCGGCGCAGCCTCCGCAATCGGGTCAGCAGGGACAGGATCGCTCGCAGCAGCAAAAGGGTCAGCAGCAAAAGGGTCAGGCGCATAACGGCGATCAACAAAACAGCCAGCAGCAAATGGGCGAACAAGGCAAGGATTCGCAGCAAAACGCCCAACAGCAAAACGGCCAATCGCAACAGAAAAACCCCGCTCAGCAGCAAGCTGCCCAGCAACACGCCGATTCGCCCGCTACGCAAAAGCGCGATGCGCAAAAAACGCCGCCGACGCCTGCCGATGCTAAGGCCCAGCAACAGGCCGATGCGGCGCAGCGCCAGCAGATGCAGCAAGCGATGGCAGGGCAGGGTGCGGAGGATCAACACGCAACGCGTGCCGCCGAGGTGGCGAAGGAAACTCCGCAGCAGCGCGCGCAACGTCAGGCGGTGGAAGCGTGGTTGCGACGGGTGCCGGATGATCCCGGTAATCTGCTGCGGACTAAATTCATGCTCGAACACCAACGCAGACAGCGGGAAGAACCATGATCGACTTCAAGCGACATTACCGGAGCGCACACGGTGTTGCCTTGCTGCTGTTGGTCGCGTTGTGGCTGACGGTCATGCCGGTGGCTGCGGCCACGCGTGCATGGCTGGACCGCGATAGCGTCGGTATTGACGAAGGCGTCACCCTCAATATCGAAACCGATCAGACGACAGCGCTGCCGGACTACACGCCGCTGCGTGCGCAGTTCATCCTCAGCAACGAAATCAAGAGCCGGCAGATGCAGGTCGTCAACGGGATGGTTTCGTCCAAGGCGTTGTTCGGCGTGGTGTTGACGCCGCGCACCAGCGGCACCTTGCAGATTCCCTCGTTGCGGGTCGGTAATGAGCAGACGGCGCCATTGCGTTTGCAGGTCGCGGCTGCAGCGGCCGCGTCGCCGCCGGCTGGTACTCCTGCAGCCGATTCGTCAGCGCTTGGCGATGCCGACGTCTTCGTGCAGACGCAGGTGGATGACGCCCAGCCGTATGTGCAGCAGAGCGTGGGCGTGGTGGTGCGGTTGTACCTGGGTGTGCCGTTGAATTCGGGAGAGCTGGATCTGCAGGCGCCTGTGGGCGCGGCGTTACAACGCATTGGCGAGGATATCCAGAGCCGGCGCGAGATCAACGGGCGGATGTACACGGTGGTCGAACGCCACTATCTGCTGGTGCCTGAGCACAGCGGTCCGTTGCTGTTGCCCGGTGCGCGCTTCGTTGGGCACGGTCTGGGCGGTTTATTCGACGATGACTTCATCGGCCGTGGGGGCGATCTCAACGCGCGTAGTGCGGCGCAGACCTTGCAGGTGCGTGCGCAGCCGGCCAGCGCGCCGCAGCCGTGGTTACCCTTGCATGGGTTGAGCTTGCGTTACACGGTCACGCCGCCGCGTGCGAAGGTCGGCGAGGCGGCGGATATCGTCGTCGAGGCGCATGCGCGCGGTGCCATCCAGGCGCAGTTTCCGGAATTGCCGACGCCCAGTGCCGATGGCGCGCAGGTGTTCGCCGAGCCAGCGAAGGTGCAAGAGCGTTTTGTCGATGGGGGGCCGGAGCTGACGATTACCCGACGTTATTCGATCGTGCCGCAGAACGCCGGGCCGCTGCTGCTGCATGGTTTGCAGATGCCTTGGTGGGATGTGGCCGCCGGCGCCGCGCGTGAGGCCGTGCTGCCGGATCTGACCTTGCAGGTGCAGCCCGGTCAGGGAGTGCCCGCGCCGCCACCGGTCAGTCCCACGGCGACAGCGCCGAGCGCGACGCCGGCTGACAGTGCGCCAGTGACATCGTCTACGCAGTACGCGGGGGTCGCCTCTGTGCGGCTGTGGATGGTGCTCGCGGTGGGCTTTGCGGTGCTGTGGCTGGCGACCCTGGTCTGGGCCTGGCGTCGCGTGCGGCACACACATGGTGCCGCCGCAATGCCGCCGATGCCAGTCGCTGCCGCTGCGTCGCGACCTCCGCGTGCGGGCCTGGCCGAGCTGCGCAAGGCGTTGGACAGCGGAGGTTTTGAAGAGGTCGTCATGCTGTTGTGTGCCCAGGCGGGTGTTGCCGATCTCGATGCGGTAGTGCTGCGGCTGGACGATGCCGCGCAGCGCGAGGCATTGCTGCGAATGCAGCGCGCGTGCTGGGGCACCGCAGGCGATGTGCAGGGCGCGCGTGCCGCATTGCGCGCTGCGTTCGCGTCCGGGCCGCGTTGGCGTGAGCAGGGGCGGTCTGCGTCCGATGGCGATGATCTGCCGCCGCTGTATCCGCGCGATGCGTGAGCTCTGATCGCATTTGCCGCAACGCATTGTGTTGCCCGGCGCAGCGCACGAGCGGCGTGCGCTGGAGTCGTTGCGATGATCCGCCACGGCTTGGGCGCGGCGACATTGCCGTGATGTTGGGTGCTCGCTGACTCGCGCCTGCGCAAAGTGCATGGTATGTGCCGCCCCGACATGCCGTGTCGCCGCCTGTGGGACAATGGCAGGCCCGACGCCACGCGCCCGCTGCCGACAGAGCCCTCATGACGACGCCTACCCGCCGCCAACTCGCCAATGCGATTCGCTTCCTCGCCGCCGATGCGGTGGAGGCCGCCAAGTCCGGTCATCCTGGCATGCCGATGGGCATGGCCGATATCGCCGAAGTGTTGTGGAACGATTTCCTGCGCCACAATCCGAACAATCCGCAGTGGTTCAATCGCGACCGGTTTGTCCTCTCCAACGGTCATGGCTCGATGCTGCAATACGCGTTGCTGCATCTGTCCGGTTACGACTTGCCGATTGAGGAACTCAAGCGCTTCCGTCAGTTGCATAGCAAGACCGCTGGCCATCCCGAGCGCTGCGAAACCCCCGGTGTGGAGACTACGACCGGGCCGCTCGGTCAGGGCTTTGCCAACGCGGTTGGTTTCGCGCTGGCCGAGAAGTTGCTCGCGCAGCGCTACAACCGGCCCGAGCATCAGATCGTTGATCACCGCACCTGGGTGTTCATGGGCGACGGCTGCCTGATGGAAGGCATCTCGCACGAAGCGGCCTCGCTGGCCGGCACTTGGGGCCTGGGCAAGCTGGTGGCGTTCTGGGACAACAACCATATCTCCATCGACGGCAACACTGCCGGCTGGTTCAGTGACGACACCCCGGCGCGCTTCGAGGCTTATGGCTGGCATGTGGTCCGCGACGTGGACGGCCACGATGCCGAGGCAATCAAGGCGGCGATCGAGACCGCAATGGCCGAATGCGATAAGCCCACACTGATCTGCTGCCGTACCACCATCGGCTTCGGTGCGCCGAACAAGGCCGGCAAGGAATCCTCGCACGGCGCGCCGTTGGGCAAGGACGAGCTGGAGGGCGCGCGCAAGGCGTTGAACTGGCCCTATGGCCCGTTCGAGATTCCGGCAGAAATCTACGCTGGCTGGCGCGCCGGTGGTAGTGGCACGCTGCGTCAGGCCGAGTGGGAGCAGGCGTTCGACAAATACGCCAAACAGTATCCGGCCGAAGCGGCGGAGCTGATCCGGCGCTCGCACGGCGAACTGCCGGAGGATTTCATCGCCCAGGCCGATGCCTACATCGCCAAGCAGGCCGCCGAGGGCCAGAGCATCGCCTCGCGTAAGGCATCGCAGATGGCGATTGAGGCATTCGCGCCGCTGCTGCCGGAATTGGTGGGTGGCTCGGCTGACCTGGCTCACTCCAACCTGACCCTGTGGAAATCCAGCAAGTCGGTCGCCAGCGACGATCCCAATGCCAACTACGTGTACTACGGTGTGCGCGAGTTCGGCATGACCGCCATTGCCAACGGCTTGGCGCTGCATGGCGGCTTTATTCCGTTCGACGCCACCTTCCTGGTGTTCAGCGATTACGCCCGCAATGGTCTGCGCATGAGCGCGTTGATCCCGGCGCATGCGATCCACGTGTACACCCACGACTCGATCGGCCTGGGCGAGGATGGCCCGACCCATCAGCCGGTGGAACACCTGGCCGCGTTGCGCTATATCCCCAACAACGATGTGTGGCGTCCCTGCGATACGGTCGAGTCTGCGGTGAGCTGGAAGGCCGCGATCACCCGTAAGGACGGCCCGAGCTGTCTGGTGTTCAGTCGCCAGAATCTGCCGCACCAAGCGCGTAGCGATGCGCAGATCAAGCAAATCGAGCGCGGTGGTTACGTGTTGGCCGATGCCGCTGGTGGCGTACCCGATGTGATTTTGATCGGCACCGGCTCGGAAGTTGGTCTGGCGATGGAGGCGAAGCAGGTGCTCGACGCCGCAGGCTTGAAGACCCGCGTGGTGTCGATGCCATGCACCGATGTGTTCGACCGTCAGGATGCTGCTTACCGCGAGTCGGTACTGCCGAAGGCGGTGCGCAAGCGTGTGGCGGTGGAGGCTGGTGTCACCGGCTTCTGGCGTGCCTACGTTGGCCTGGACGGCGCAGTGATTGGTATCGACAGCTTCGGCGCCTCGGCGCCGGCGGAGGTGTTGTACAAGCACTTCCAGATCACGGTTGAGCATGTGGTCGCGGCAGCGCGCGCGCTGTAGGGCGAACCTGTCACTTGTCGGCAACAGCGGGCCGACACAGGCTGGCCGGCTGTTTGTGTGTCGCGTCGATTCGCTACGCGGCTATTTGCATTGTTGCTTGTTCATGCTGATGTTGTTCAGCCCATCGGCATCGAACACCTTCGCCGGTCGGTTCTCCGGGTCCATGGAGGTGTAGAGGTTGTTGATCGCTTCCAAGTGTGGCCTGCCTCGCCACTTTGGAAGCGTTGCTGCGCTGCGTTGTTCGCTCAGGCCATGCCATTGCACAGCAGCGCTTTGCGGAAGGTTCGCATGACTGCGACGCGCGCTTGGTACAGGGCAGATTTTCTGCGCTGAGTCGAGTTCGGGCAGTGTCTTGCTTTTCGCGATGGTGGCGTCATTCTTCGCGCACGATACTCCAAGAATTCGCGGCGGAGCATGCGCTGGCTATCAGGCGATTGCCTAGATTGGAGTGTGCTACTCCGGTATGCAGCATTGTCCTGATCGGCGTGGGCTCAATGCGTTGAGCGCGCCATGGCGGTAGCGATAATCGGTCCTGCCATCGCCGCGCGGTGGCTATATTGGATAGGCTCAGCCGCGCTTGCGCGATCTGCTGCGTGCCGGCTTCGTGGTGGGCGTGGTGTTGGGGGCGGGTGCCTTGGTGAGCACACCGTCTTCGTGCAGTTGCTGCAGCCAGGAAAGCGTATCGACGTAGGACAGAAAGTGCTGCAGATAGCCGGGCGAGAGCGTGCGCATCAGTGTCAGTGCGCGGTGGACCAGCACCCCTGAATTCAGCGGCCCAGCGTCGGTTGGTGCCTGTTGCAGCGACTGCCGCAGTTGGCTGCGGCTGCGTAATGCGTCCCACAGTCGGCGCGCATCTTCGAGTGTTTGCAGTTGCGGTGCTGAGCTTGGGGTGAGCGCAGAGGGAATGGTATCGGGATGCAGCATGTCGGCTGCGAGTGCGCGCCGCTGCGCCAGCAGTGCGCCGAGCGGCCCGGGTTGCCGCGCACGGGTGATTGTCTGGGTGGTGGATGCGGCGTCAGCGTCGGACTCGGCGGCAGGCGCCGCCGTCGCGCATCTCTGCGGTGGCACCTTGGCTTGTTGCTCGGCGTCGAGCAGCGCGACCAACTTCTGTTCCAACAGGTGCCGCGCCTGACCGTGGTGATGCGCGGTCCGTCGCGCGAGTGCGTCGATGAAGCGCGCGTGCAGGGTGTTCTGACGTTCGCGCTGCTGCACGCGCCAGGCTGCCAGACGTGCGGCGAGGTCGCTGGAATCAGTGTGCATGTGCTGGCGCGGCGGTTTTGTTCGGACGCGGTAGCGGCGCCATTTCCACGCGCCGGTTGCTGGCGCGTCCGGCGTCGTCCGCGTTCGACGCCACAGGCTGCTGCGCGCCGAATGCGGCGGCGAAGATCGCGTCTGCCGGTACGCCGGCATCAATCAGCGCGCGGGTCACGGTCAGGGCGCGCTCGGCGGATAGTTCCCAGTTGTCGACGAACTGGCGGTTCCCCTCGCGCACTTGGCGGTCGTCGGTGAAGCCGCTGACCATCAGGATTTCGTTGCGTGCTTTCAGGTAGCTGGCCAGCGGTGTAGAAAGGCTGTTGAGCAATTCACGGCCTTCCGGCTGCAACTGGTCGGAGTTCAGCGCGAACAGCACGCTGCCGCGGATGCCGATGCGGCCATCGACCAGGGTCACCCGACCCGCCGCCAGTGGTACGGCCAGTGCCTGTTCCAGTGTCTTGCGCTGTTGCGCCTGGCGTTGTTGCTGGCGCATCTGCGCGTCCAGTTTGTTGGACAGTTGCAATTGCACGCCGATCACGCCGATCAGGATCAGCACGAACGCGCCGAACAGGACCGACATGAGGTCGCCGAACACGGCCCAGATCGGCGTGCCGGCCTCGGCTTCGATGTCCAGTTCATCGCTCATGTCGCGTCGGCCTGGTCATGCGTGTGACGTGCAGCGAGTTGCCGCAGTTCCTCGGTGATCTGTTGCTGCGAGAGCATGCTCAGGTCGATGACCTCGCGTGCTTGCGCCACGTAGTAGGCCAGTTGTTCGTCGCTGCGCGCCAGGGATTTTTCCAGTGCCTGTTCGATACCTTGCAGCCGTTCCAGCAAGGCGCTGTTCGATGCGCCGAAGGCGTGTACTGCGCCGGCGAAGGCTTCGCCCAGGCTGGCCACCTCGGTGGCGCCGACGGCGACCTGTGCCGCCGCGCTGCCGAGCTTGCCGCTTTCGTCCTCGATGCGGTCGCTGAAACGGGTGCCGACGCGTTCGAGCAAGTCCGCCGAGGTGGTGACCAGCGCGTCCACTGCGCTGCGTTGCTCGGTGGAGGCGTGATTGACCGCGTCGAGCAAGGTGTGCAGCGTGGTCAGCAGGTGGTTGCGTTCGTCCAGCATGGCGGTGTCGCGGACCATGCTGTCGGACAGCGCCTGACGCAGTTCGGTGAGGACGTCGGCAGCGGCCTTCGGTGCTTCCGATGCGGTTTGCAGCAAGCGTGCGATCTCGGCGATGGTCTCGCGCGCCTGCGCCTGGCTCTGTGCGGACATCTCCGTGGCGGTGGTTTGCAGGGTGTCGCAGATGTCCTGCTGGCGCTGGGCGATGCGCTCGCCACTGTGTTCCCAGTGTTCGCTGAGCGTGGCGCTCATACGCGCGAAGCTGTCGGTCCACACGCTCAGACGTGCCTGATCGCGTGCTTCCAGCGCGTCCTGCAATTCGGTGTGTGCCTGCCGCAGTGTGTTGGCGCTTGCGGTGGCGCGTTGTTCCAGGTTCGACGCTGCCGTGTCCAGCGCCTTGGCGTTATCTGCGGCGAGGGTATCGTTGAGTGCTTGCTGTTGCGTCAGCGCATCGTGCCAGGCTTGCCGGGCATCGTCGCTGGCGGCCTGCAAGCGGGCCGAAAGCGTTTCTACCAATGTGTTGGTGCGTTGTTCGAGTCCGTCGCCGGCGCGTTGCAGGGTGCTGCCCAACGCTTGCAGCAACGCGGCGTTGCTGCGTTGTTGTTCGGCCAGTGCGGTGTCCCAGCGCTGCGCGGCATGTGCGGCGGCATCCGCAAAGCCACTCGCCAGGGCGTCCAGTTGCCGTTGTACCGCTTGGCCGACGCTGGCTTGCAGCGTCGCGCTCTCGCGTGCCACGCCGTCCAGTGTGCGTTGCACCACCGGTTGCAGCGCGTCGCCTAGCGCGCGTGCGTGCGCGTCCACGCCAGTCTGCAGTGCCTGCTCGACTGTGCCGGCCAGACGCGTGTAGGTGGCCTCGGTTCTGTGGTGGAAGGCGTCTTGGTGAGCGGCGAGGCGTTCGCCGCTGGTCGCGCTATGGTGTTCGAGTGCGCTCATCAGCGTGTGCAGCTGTTCGACCAGGGTCGGCATCAGTGCGGTTTGGGTTTGCAGCAGTTGCAAGGCTGCGTTGCGTTGATGCGCTTGCGAATGCGCGTGCAGTGCGGTGGTGCCGAGCAGGTCCAGTCGCTGCACTGCGTGGAGCCGTTCGCGTCGGCACAGCGCGGCAAGCAGGCCGAGCATTGCCGAACTGGCCACGCCGGCGATCGAGGTGCCGAAGGCAAATCCCAAGCCTTTGAGCGGTGCGGCCAACGCGGCACGGATGGCGTCCAGGTCGCTCGCGCTGTCCAGTGCCAGACCGGTGCCGCGCAATGTGGCCATCATGCCGAGGAAGGTGCCGAGCATGCCCAGCAGGACCAGCAGGCCGACCAGATACGCGGTCAGCGCGGGTACCGGCAAGGCCGCGCGTGTGCCTTCGATGCGTAGGCGTACCGCGTTGCGCAGGCTTGGGTCCAGCCGTTGCAGCCAGCCGTCCAGATTGGTGCGTGCGGTGTCGGCATCGTCCAGTGCCTGCACCAGAGTCGCGCTGGCCTGACGGTAGCGGTACAACTCCGCTACGCCAGCCATATAACACACGCCGATCAGCATGGCGAAGCCGGCGCCGAGCGGGTTGGAGCCGAGATAACCGCAGCCGATCCAGCAGACGACGGCGAGGCCGGCGAGGAAGACGGTGGTATGGAAAAAGTTTTTGAGCATGAGAGTTCGATCAACGGCTGCGAAGCGCGGCTAGCAGCGCTTCGATGGGATGGAAGCGCACGTCCAGCTCGGCGCGCAGGAGGCTGTGCAGGTCCTGGCGAAAGCGCTCCAGCCAGGCGTCGTCGGGCGTTGCCGGGAGGGTGTGCGTGGGGGCATCGGCGTCGTGCTGGCGTCCTGCTGCGCGCAGGCGCTGGAAATGCTGTTCGAGCACGGTGGGGATGGTCGCCAGCAAGGTTTGCTCGCGCGGGCTCAGGGTCTGTTCCATGACCGCGTCCACTTCAGCCAGCCGTGCCATGTCTGCCGAGACTTGAGCGAGTGCGTCGCGCAGCAGCCCACGCAGTCGCCCGCTAGCGCTGAGAATCGCCCGTTGCAGCGACAGATAGCGTTGCTGGAACGGGGCATAGTCGATCACCTCTATGGCGGCCATGGCGGTGTCGGTCTGCCGCGTGTTTTTTGGCTTGCCGGTTTCCTGGGCGAGGTCGCTGGCAATGGTCGCTTCCAATGTCGCGCGCGCGTGGCGGCATTGCGCTTGGAGCGCAGCGACGTCGGGCGCCTCGGCGGTGGTGGCGGTGGGTAATGTCCCGTCCAATGCCCTGGACACGGCGACCGCGCGGTTCCAGTCGATCCATTGGCCGAGCCGGTCGGCCAGCGGGGGGCTGGACGCTGGCAACTGCGCGTCACTGAAACGCGCGAGCTGGCGAATGAAGGCCGGACCCGGGGCAGGCGACCGTGGGGAGTGTTTCTGCATGCGAGCGATCAAAACGCAGCATTTTACACGCGAATGAAAGACTCGCCCGTTGGCGTTGGCGTTGTCGTCGTCGGTCAGAAATGGGCTGTTGGCAGGATCCTGTCGTTCATGCCGGCAGGCTGCGGGTTCGGCGGTGGTATGGCCCGCCCAATCGACTCGTCGACACATCTCGGAAGTGACCTGATTGCGAGTGCCGTGTTGGTGCGAAGCGATGCTGTAGGAAAACTTATGCCAAACGCTAGCCAGCTCCCCGATGTCTATCGCTTAATGCCTGCGTGATGCTGTGCATGCCGGACGCGGGGCTAAGGGCGTCTGAGCAGCGTTAATCCGTCACCTCGCTATCGCGATCACGCCCTGGGCAGTAGGTTGTCTCTCTCCCTTTCCACAGGTGAAACCATGGCCTTGCCGACTCCATGGGCAGGTCATGCAGCGGCGGCATCGGCCCTTTGTCGTAAGATCGCAGGCGTAGTGGGGAAGCTTGCTCAAAATCAAAAGGAAAGGTAACGCGCGATGAGCCAGGACACCGACGATCACGACGATCACAGCGACAACCCCTATCGCCCGCGCAAACTCAACGTGCGCGATCCGTTGCACGATCTGCAGCTACTGCGCGATATGGCCATCATCAATGCGCGGGTGCGCGCCGAGCTGGGGCCACTGCCATCTGGCGGATTGCCGGTGGAACCCAAGCGTAAACCCGCGCCACTGCCGTACCCGCCTGCCGCCGCATCCGCGACCCATTCCCCCGAGGACGACCCGATGAAACTGCACCACCTTGCCGCCACCGCCATCATGCCGCTGGCCCTGACCGCTGCGGGCTGCTCCAAAGGCATCGATGTCGGCAATGACGGCGCTACTGGTCACCTCAATCCGCATCCGGTCAAACGCTACGAAGTGATTGCCACCTCACATGCGCCGGGGCCGTGGGATTCCATTAAGGCGTATATCGGGTATGACGTCATCAATGAGAACTGTGTGCCAATGATGCCGTTCGTTGGTGTGCGGCAAGTGCCTGGTACTGGACTCGATGTTCCTATGACACAGGTGGACGATCACACGTGGAAGGGATATTTCTACCGCGACGCCTTGCTGGATGAGGACTACTTCAAGCTTGGCGTGTGCCACTGGGATGCAACCGGTGCTGGCATTTCGGCGATTGGCAAGGGGGTCAGATTCAATTGGGGTCGTCTGTTGAATACGCTTCTGAATGCGGACCAGGAGAAGCAGACCTTCTACTTCAAGAAGAGTGCATATGGGGATCAGCATCTCGTTGAGTATGGTGCTCAAACCCTCGCGGGAGACGACGACGATGCGCTTCAACATCCAGATGCTCACTTCCAAGTCACCATTACTGTCAGGGAAGCCAAGCTATGAGCACTACCGATCAAGCACGTGCCGACGCTGCTGTTAATTCCTATAAAAACCGTTCACAGAGTGAAGTTGACAGTATCAAACACATACCTCTAGGAGGTACAGACTATACCGTCTTTGGCTACGCGAACGATCCTATAACCGGATTTCATGCTACGGCATATCAGACTCTGGAGAAGCCATATCGCATCATCATCGCCTACCGTGGTACCGATACGGATTTATTTACCGGCGAGACCAAGGCGGAAAAAGCAAGCCATGCGCTTACCACCCTCCAGGACATCGCCGTCGATGCCACGATGTTGCGCGACGCCGTCAATCCACAAAAGGCCGCCGCCGATGCGTTCACCGCGCAGATGCTGGCCAAGGCCGCTGCACGAGGTATCCCCAAAGACCACGTGACCGTCGCCGGTCACTCCCTCGGCGGCGCGCTGGCGCAGATCGAGGCGGCCAAATACGGCCTGGCCGGCTCCACCTACAACGCCTATGGCGCGCGGGCGCTGACCGATGGCACCCCGCAGCCTGGCTGCCACGTCACCAATTACCGCATGGCTAACGATCTTGTGAGTGCCTCTAGTCCTCATGTCGGCAGCACGGTGTCGTTAGCCAGTCATGACGATGTGCAGAGTCTGCGCGCTGGCCGGTATTTGGATGCGCCCGTCGGCGCACCGCCCCCGAATGTGCTGATGGCAACGCGATGGGGGGACCACGGCGCTGCCCAGCACTTCGGCAGCCAAAGTCCGGACAACGTCCTTGCCCCGCAGCGTTTCAGTGAAGCGTCGCAGCGTTACGCTGACCATCAGAGTGCCTTCGAGCATTTCACCTGGGAGGTTGCTCACGAACGTGCCGAATTGTCCCAGGCGTTGCGCCAATTACGCGCACACCCTGACCAAACCCACCTGCCAGCGGATATCCAGCGGCAGGTGAACGAATACCTGGCGTTGAACGTGGACCCATCGCTGCGCGAGGCCATCGAACATCACGCGTCCGTGCAGATCACGGCACGCGGCCTGCACGATGCCGGCGATGCCGCACGCTCGGTGGGCCATGCGGTACACGACATGGACGAGCGCATGGCCTCGGATGCACAGCGTGCGGGTGTGGCTGGCCTTGCCTTGAGTCCCATGGCACCGCTGGTCGGTCAGGCGGCAAGCTTAGCGGTGCACTTGCACGGGCGCGCTGCAGAGGCGGCGGGCCACTTCGTCGGCGATCAATTCGAGTCGGCCAAGCACGCCGTCGAACAGAGTGCACACTATGTTGCCGACGCGGCGCAGCGGGTCATCCACGACCCTGACGTCCAGGCGGCAGGGACCAACGTCGTGAATCAGGCGGTCGATCTCTATCATGGCGCGCAGTCCGCCGCACATTCATCCGCCGGACAGGCCATTGGGCAAACATACGACGGGATCAAATACATCGTCTCGCCCGGCATCGACGTGGTCGAACACGCAGCCGGGCAAGCCTACGACACGCTGACGCATCCGGGTCAGTTGTTCCAGCACAGCGCGCAAGCCGCGTCCATCCCTCCCACAGCGACGAACGCGGATACGTCTTCATCTTCATCCTCATCCGCCGCCGCATCCGCCATGCCGCCCCAGGCCATGGACAGGCACACGGGCCTGCAGGAAGACCATGCCGCCCAGCTGCGCCAGGAACACATACGACAGGCGCAGCAGCAGGCGGCGCACCTGGCGCAAGTTCATCGGCAGACACAACCGCCACCCGCTCACAGCAACCCGGCCCATGAAAAACCGGCCAGCGTGGACATGCAGGAACAGGCGCGGATCGCGCAACTGCAGCAGCAGGAACAGCAGGCGCAGGCAGCGCGCGAGCAGCAACACCGCCTCGCGCAGCAACATGCCCAGTTGCACAGTCAAATCATGGATGCGCAGCAACGCGAACACGAACAGCGCCACAGCCAAGACACCCGGTCGCATCAACACGAACAGCGCCAAGCTGGCGAGGCGATGTTGTACACCCCGCCGACGCGCATACCGCGTTCGGATGAGCATCTCCAAGACTTCCGTCACCCGGACCACCCGCTCCACCCACGCTATACCCTGTTCAAGGACGCCCTCGCGCAGTCCCACGACGTGCCCAGGAATGGTGACAAATTACCCTACGGCCCGGAGCAGCAGGAACGACTGGCTGCCGCGTTCACCAATACCCTGGGCATCGATAAGAATTTCGAACACAGCATCAAAGGCTTCAAACAACACGAAGGCCAATTGCTTGCCTACGAAAATCCGTTCTCGGTGTACGAGAAGAGCAAGGTGCTGCGGATCGATCCGCAGCAGGCGTTAGCGCAATCGCCCGAGCAGCATGCCGCGAACTGGCGGGCACGCGAAGCGACCCATGCACCTGCGCCGCCAAGCCGCGCCATCGCCCCCGTGGCGATCACCGCCGAGGATATGCGCCATCCGGCGCACGCGAGTCATGCGCTGTTCGGCCAGGCGCGCGATGCCATCGCCGATGCGCATGAACGCTGGGGTCGTCCCGTGCCGGATGCGGAGCAGTTGGACCGTCATGCGGCACAAGTGGTCGTGGAGACGCGCAAGTTTGGTCATACCGAAGTTGAGAAGATCTATCTGGGCCTGCCGCAAGGCCATACGACTCAGACGCCGAATTACCTGGCGAAATCCCACGGACAGCTATGGGCGCAGGTCAATGCACCGCAACTGACGCAAGCGCCGGACGTGGCCCAGGCTAGCCAGCAATTGCAGAGCGTGGAGCAGCAGCGGCTCGCCGAGCAGGCGATGCAGGCCCAGCGCGCGGCGCAGATGCAAGGGCAGGGCATGGTCATGAAGCTGTAGGGGGCAACCGTAGACCATCCAGACACACCGCATGGACGACCATGCGCCAAGCCGCATTTCTCACGCCCGATTTCCACCGATTCCCCAAGGAAGAGTCCCCCGATGAATTCGCGTACCAAAGCCATTACCGCTGTCATCGCGTTGCTACCCGTTGCCATCGCTGGGCTGTATCTGTCTGGCTTTTTGGTGCTGACTCTGCTCGGAGAACACGCACAGGTACAACTACTGACCTATTGGCGCTATTGGCAGGTGGTCGATCAACCCGCGTGGCATCCGTATGCCATGAAAATCAAGCTGTCGGGTATCTGCGGCTTCGGCTTGCCTGTCATGCTCTACCTCATCATGGTGTATGCCATGCTGCGGACGAAGGCGCGGGAGTTGTATGGCAATGCGCGCTGGGCGCGTAGCGGCGATCTGTCCCGGCACGATGTGCTGAAGGACGATCCGCGTGGATTGATTGCCTGCCGCTTCGGTCGCCGCTTCATCCGCATCCAGTCCAAGCACTTGTTGTTGGCGGCCAGTACCCGTGGCGGCAAGGGCGTGAGCGTGGTCATTCCGAATTTGCTGGCATGGCTGGAGTCGGCGGTGATCCTGGACGTCAAGCGCGAGGCATGGGAAAAAACCGCTGGCCAGCGCGCCAAATACGGCCAGGTGTATCTGTTCGATCCGTTTAGCGACGACGGTAGTACGCACCGTTGGAATCCGCTGGGCTATGTGCGCCTGGACCCGAACCATCGTAACGGCGACATCGTTGCCATCGCCGCCACGCTGTACAAGGAGATGAGCGGCGAGAATCCGTTCTGGCCGGCAATGGGCCGCAAGACCTTTGTGGCTGCCTGCGAATGCCTGTTTGACGATTATGTTTCCAAGAAGGAGACTGGATTTGAAACGGGCTTGCCCACACTTGGGGGCGTCTATCGGCTGCTCGCCGGCGCACACCTCAAACCCGGTCAGTCGATGCAGCACTACCTGGGCGAGCTACTCAGCCAGCCCACGCTCGGCACGCATGCGCGGACCGGTCTGAACAACCTGGTCGGCCTGGCTCCTGAGACGTTCACCTCCGCCATCGAAACGGCGCTAGCACCGCTGAACATTTTCAGTAACCCGATTGTGGATGCGGCGACCAGTGCAAACGATTTTGACCTGAGCAAGTTGCGCAAGACCATCCAGTCGATCTACGTGGGCGTCAGTCCGGCCAAGCTGATCGAAGCCAAAGGCGTGTTGAATCTGTTCTTCGAACAGGCGATCAAACTCAATGGTCGCGAGTTGCCCGAACATAACCCAGAGCTGAAATACCAGTGCATGTTCATGCTCGATGAATTCACCGCGCTGGGCCGCGTGGAGATCGTGCCGGTGGCCGTGGGCTGGGTCGCTGGTTATGGCATCCGCATTGTGATTGTGATCCAGTCGATTGCGCAGTTGGAATCAGTCTATGGTGCCGACACAGCGCGCGGCCTGATTACCAATCTCGGCGTGCGGATCGTGTTTACTCCACGAGAACAGCGCGATGCTGAGGAATACTCGAAGATGCTGGGCGAGACCACGGTGCGCCGTCGGCAGCGCACGCAATCCTACGGCCAAGGCAACAGCCACAGCTATACCGAGGTGCTGGATCGGCGTCCGTTGATGAATCCGGATGAGGTCAAGGGACTGGCACCGGAGAAAGCCATCGTGTTCATCGAGGGGGTTGGCTATCCGATCCTGGCGGACAAGATCTTTTACTACAAGGACAGCTACTTCAAGCCGCTGCTGCTGAAAGCACCGCATGTGCCCCGACTCGCGCTGGGCGGGGCGTAATCGCGTGAGGTTTTTCGGTCGAGGGCGTGCTGACCTGAGCCAGCGCCTGGATGTACTGGAAAAGGCGCTGCTCGATCACAAGAAGAGCATCCACTTCCTGGAAGGTCAGCGCATCCGCACGGTGCGTCAGTTCGCAGCGATGCAGTCGCTGGTGGAGTCGCTGATACGCACGCATCCGCGACCGGACATGATGCTGCGTTGGTGGAATCACGAAGTCCCAAAGTTGATCGATGAGGTCAGCGAGGTGCCGGAGGATATCCACGCCGAACATCAATTGGAGGCGCTTGCTTGGCAGGCGATGGTGAAGCGCTATACCTACCTGATCGAGGCGGCGGCAGATTTCTATGCGCAACACCATGAAGACGATGACTAAAACGGCGGAGCCGCAATCCCAGCATCATTGACGCTGGCGGTTTGCCATATAGGGCGGCGAGCCGACAATTCGCCGCAATCGCGCGCTAGGCAATCCTATTGATTTCTGCCAATTCCTAAAATAAGTATTAGGGGCAGTGTCATCGGTGCTTGGGCTTGAGTTTTGTTCTAGGAGCGCGAGTCAAAATTCATGAAAGCCAAGCACATACTGCGTTTTGCTGTTTTATTCGAAAAATCACGGCGAAGGCGTTGCGGCCATTCGACCACTACGCCCCCGGCGCAGCGCGCCGGAGGCATGGGGGCGGTCATCAGTAGGTGTAACTCAGGGTCAGCATGTACACGCGTCCGGTTTCCACGTAGGCACCGTCGGCGCCCGGGTCGTAGGCCATGTATCGGCTGGACTTGCCCTGGGTTTCGTAGAAGGTCGCGGAATTGAGCAGGTTCTTGGCTGCGATTCCCACATCGATGCCGTGCGGCAGGTGGTAGGTCGCGGTGAAGTCCAGCGATTTGACCGGTTGCAGGTAGTAGTTCAGTCGGTCGCTGGTCAGGCCGAGCAACTGCAGGCCGGTGTAGTTGTAGCTCAGGTCGGCACGCAGCCGGCTGTCGTCGTAGAACAGATCCAGGTTGTAGATACGTTCCGGTGCGCGCGGCAGCCAGGTTTTTTCCGGTTGATCGGTGCGCTTGCTGTCGGCGGCGCTGTGTTGCAGCGTGAGGTTGGCGCTGACTCCGAAATTGCTCCACACCCCGGGCAGGTTCTGCAAGCGCTTGCTGCCGTTGAACTCCACACCGTACAACTTGGCCGTGCCGCCGTTCTGCGGCATGGTCACCGGCACGCCGTTCTCGAAGGTGGTGCCGGTGGGGACCAGGCCGCCGAGCGTGTTGTCGTTACTGGTGGCCGATTGCGAGGTATAGATGAAGCCGTTGATGCGCTTGTAATACGTCGATGCGCTGAGAACGCCGCCGTTGTGATCGTAGAACTCGGCAGACAAGTCGAGGTTGTCGGCCGTGCTCGGTTGCAGATTGGGATTGGGCTTGGAAATGCCGATGACTTTCTGATTGGGGTCGATCGTATAGACGGTTTCGCCGGAGATCAGGCCGAAGGCCGGACGGCTGAGGCTGCGGCGCAGCGAGGCGCGGTAGACGGTGAAGTCGTCCGGGCGATAGTTCAAATTGATTCCAGGCAGCACTTCGGCGTAGGTGCGGCCAGCGCCGACGAAGCGGCCGGTGTTGCCATCGCCGTTGGATTGCCAGGAATCGGCCGAATAACGCGTGAGTTCGTAGCGCACACCAGGCACGATGCTCAGCGCGCCGAAATGCAGCGTGGCCATCGTGTAACCGGAATAGATCGCTTCGGTGCTCGATGTGGTATTGGCGTTGTAGTCGTTAGCCGTATAGGCGCCCGCGCCGGTCGGATCGTTGGCGTACTTGTAGGGCACCGCCTGCGCCAACACCCAGTCGCGGTCCAGGATCTTGAACGGACCGTGGTAGTGACCATCGAAGGCGTTGTAGGTCAGGCGTCCCGGTAGCGCGCCCAGCGGCGGACCACCCGCGTTGGGGAATACGTAGTTGGGGCCGCCGAAATACGGGCCGTTGTAGATGAGGTTGCCATCCTTGTGGAAGAACGGATGATCGTAGGCACCACGGTCGGAGTGGTCCACGGCCAGGCCGGTCTTGACGTTGTCCAGCACATCGCCATCCACGCGATAGGTGATATCGGTGTGCGCATTGAGGTGATTATCGTGGCTGCCGGCGTCATGGCCCTGGGTTTTCCAGAACAGCGAGGAATTCAGGTTGTAGAAAAAGTCTTTCAGGTTCTGCGGGCTTTGCTCGATGCTCGGATACGTCGTGTCGCTGAGATCGAAGGCGAAGCTGCCGGGGGTGAAGCCGTACAGGCTCGCCGATACATAGTCTGGACGGCTGCGCGTGCCGCGTCCGAACGAGGTGCCGTAGTCGAAATGCAGACGGTCCAGCGTGGTCTGTCCGCCCAGTTGCAGCGTCGCCAGCGTCTCGTCGATGTCGTGCGTATTGAAGTAGCCGCCACGCACTGCCGTGGGTTGATTGTTCACCGTTTCCAGGCGCGCGCTGGATTGATCCTGCTGCCCGGTGACGCTGTAGTTGCCGTAGATGGCGCGTGCATAGAGCGCGCTGTTTTCGCCCTGCCAGTCGAAGCTGAGATTGGCGCCGTAACGTTTGATCTGGCTGGTGTAGATGCTGTACTTGTAGCGGGTGTCGATCAGTGGGCCGACATTGCGCAGGTCGCTGGCGTTGGCCTGGCTTGGGTCCAGCGGGACATATTTGCTATTGGGCGCAGGTGCCTGCGCCATATTGTTGTTGTTGCCGTAATACGCCGAGGCATACAGGCCGAAGGCATGGTCTTCGCCGAATTTCCAGGCCAATTCCTGCTGCAGCATGCCACCTTTGTCTTTGCCGCCGAGTTTGGACGCCAGCGCATTGAGTTGACCCTGCGCGGTGGTCTTGCCGTAGAAGTCGCCGCTGAAATCGAACGCGCTCGGAGTGCGCATATCGATTGCTCCGCCGGTGGCGTCGCCCGGCATATCCGATGTCGGCGACTTGGACACGTTGACCGACTGGATGCCGAACGGCGCGAGCATATTCAGCGAGATCGCACGGGTGGAGGAGTCGGTTTCGGGCATGCTGAAACCGTTGAGGGAATAGGCGTTGTAGCTGGCGTCCAGGCCGCGGATGCTGACATACGCGTTCTCGCCAGTGGTGGCCTGGCCCAGGTGCATATCGCTATAGGAGGACAAGCCAGGCAGATGTGAGACCACGTCGGCGATGCCGCCGGAGGGGATCGCGTCGATCTGTTGCTTGCTCATCACACTGTTGACGCCGGTGGACATGCGTTGTTCGTCCAGCGATCCCGGTGCGGCGGCTTGCGCGGCCTGCACGTTGACCGAGTCCAGCGTCGTCGTGTTGCGGTCGCTGACTTCGTCCGCATAGGCTGGTACGGAAATCGCCAGCGCGGTGGCGATGGCGCAGGTCAAACGACCGAGATGCTGCATCTGTTGCATGTTGAAGACTCGTGGGGTTGGAAAAGAAACGTCTGCGTCCGCCTGCGCGCGCACGGCGACAGACGCGCAATCGCTCAAGCTTTCCATCGCTTTATTGAGGATGCGCGCTGTTTTCGCTGTGCTGTTGCGTGGCGGATGTCGATCAGTGGCTCAGATCGACGCCTTGGCAGTGGGTGTTCGGCAGTTGCGGATTGCAGCGCGCGACCATGTGCTCGCCGAAGCGCACCACATAACCGGAAGCGGCGGGCTCGTGATCGGGAAAGTCGGTGCTGAGCAGTTGCGCACCGCTGGCTAACATGGCGTCGCGACGCGCGGTGTCGCCGTGCTCGGCTTCTTTCAGGTCCGCATCGGTCCGGGTGCGGACCAAGTAGCCGGCTTTGACCAGGCGTGCGATCTCTTCGGCACTGCTGTCGTTGCGCTTGATAAAGGCCGCATCGGCCTCGCCGGGCACCGCATTGGTGAAGCACACCCGGCCGCGCAACGCCGGATGGCCGGCCAGATAATCGTGGCCGACGCTGCTTTGGTCGAACAGAAACACGACCTTGCCGCGCGCATCGTCCAACGACGGCCAGCCGTGGGCCAGGATCGCGGCATTGAGTGTGGGCGCCTTGCCACGCACCTGATCGGGGCTGATGTATTCGCCGGGCTTGAAGACCGAGCGCAATTCGCGATCCAGCGCATCCAGCGCGGCGGTATTGAACGGTTCCGGCTGGACCGTCGGGAACGCCAGTTGCATGGGCGATTCCTTGGTTTCCAGCAGGATGAAGATCGGCACATGACCCGGATGCTGTTTCGACCAGGCACGCACTTCGCGCAGGCAGGCCACGAGGGGTTGGCAGGTGCTGCGTTGGTCGAGGTCCTGGATGTGCAGCACCTTGAAACCCGGACGTTCCATCACCCCTGGCGGAGCGAAGGCCGGCGCCGGCGGCAGCCCAGCCTTGGCGATCTGTTGGATGAGCGCCGGGTGCGCGTAGCGCCCGCCCTTGGCGTCGGCATAGATGTCCAGTTCGAGCTGCCGCACACCGTCGTCCAGTTGCTGGGTCAACGGTGGATGACGGTAATTGAGTGTCGCAAACATCGCCGGATCCATGCGCTGCAACAGCGTGGCTTCGCTAGGCGCGAATCCAGCGTGGTAGCTGTTGTGGCTGCCGATGTATTGCAATTCGTTGAGTTTTGGCGCTGCCTGCAACGCCATCGGCGCGGCGGCGGCGAGCAACGCGATCAGCATGCGGGCCAGCGCTGTGCGCTGCGGGCGTGGCGTGGCGGAGGCGGTGCGATCGGACAGCGGCGACAACGACGTAAAAGAACAATGAGCGTGCATGCAGCAATACAAGATAAAAATTCATTAACATCATCACAGTCTTGCTTGACGCTATTCTTTCTCGATTATTTCATTTTCGTGTAACGCGGATCGCGTTCGTCGATAGGGTTTGGCATCGCCGGTCATGATGGCCGCGCCAGGACCACCTTGCAGAACCGCCGCGTGACGCCGACCTGCAAGGTTTTCCGGCCGCTGTCGATGCAGTCCAGCGGATCAGGGCGAGGAGGTTTGTTTCAATGCAAATGCCAGTAACCGTGCCTGAATACGTTCGCCGGTCGTGCGTGGGCTGTCCAGTGCCATGCGCTGCAGGCAGGCGGGATCTGCGTCGTGGTGCGTCAGCAATGCCCGTGCCAGCGTCAGTACTTTCGCGCCGGTGCTGGCGGTGCGTTCTTGCAGCCAGCTCAGCGCACGCAACAGGCGTTGTTCCACCTCGGTGAAGTCGCTGCCCAGTGGATAGTCGGGCAAGGTGCCGTCGGCGCGGAATGGCGCTAGCGCGTCGCGCACGCGCGCGGCACGCTGGCGCTGCCAGTGCGGCGGCGCCACGAAGTCGGCCGGCAGTTTGCCGTGACGCTTGGCCTCGGCCAGCAGCGCCGGTTGCGCTTGCGCGTCGGTGATCCCCAGCATCGCGGCGATGCAGTCCTCGTCGGTCGATCCGCGCAGGTCGGCGATACCGTACTCATTGACGTAGAGATCGCGCAGATGGCGCGCGATGGTGGTGTGGCCGTAGTTCCAGCGCACATTGGAGTGCGTTGCGCCGCCGTCGCTGCGGGTGGCACGGAACATCAGCACGCTGCGCGCATCCTCCAGTGCATGCGCCATGGCGACGAAGTTGTACTGACCACCGACGCCGGACACCACGCGGCCGTCGTCCAGCCCATCGGACACCGCCGCGCCCAGTGCGGTGACCATCATGCAGGAGTTGAAGAAGCGCGCCTGCCGTCGCTGCAAACGACGCAGCGCTTCATTGCCATAGAGCTGGTTGATCTCGCTGATGCGGTGCATGCCGATCCCCGCGCGCGCTTGCGGGTCCATGTCGCGCAGCCAGGCGTAGAACGCGGGCGAGCCAAGATAGAACGCACCTTGCAGGTATTCACCGTCGCGTTGCAGCCGCTGTAGATCCTGCGCATCGGCGCTGCCGTCGGCCACGCGTTGCATCAGTGCGGTGTCGTCGAGCACCTTGCGGCGGATCACCCCGCATTGGACCAGTTGTCGGAAGCCTTCGTTGAGCATCTCGCTGCACCCGAACAGGCCAACGGAGAACGGCGCCAACCCGCCGCAGGCGCGGACCGTCGGATGCTGTTCCAGTGCGGGATCCAGCGCTGCCAGCACTTGTCGATAGCGTGCGTTGTCGGTATGCCGCAGCACCAGCGCGTGGCACAGCGCATCGGCCAGCGTGCCGATGCCGATCTGCAGCGTGCCGCCGTCGCGCACCAGGGTGCTGGCATACAGGCCGATGGCGTAGTCGGTATCGGCCACGGGATGTCGCGGCAACCCGAACAGTGCGGGGTATGGTGCAGGCGGCGTCAGCACCAGATCGAAGAACGCAGGGTCCACCGCGGCGCTGCCGCCGATCCACGGCAATTGCGGATCGACCTCGGCCACCAGCAGCGGCCGTGGCAAGCCGCGCCGTTGCAGTGCGTCCAGCGTGTCCTGGGTGATGTCGTTATTGCAGGAGAACGATAGGCCATTGCCGTCGGGCGCACGCGCGACCTTCTGCACGATCAGGTTCGGTGCGCGTTGCGCCACCGCGTCGGCGGCGTGGGTGTAGTTGAGGCTGGTGTAGCGGCGTTGTGCCTGGGTCGAGCGCAGCAACGCGCCGGACTGCATGTAGAACTCTTCCACTTGGATATGCGCCGGCAGCGCGTCGCGGCGCAGTGCTTCCACGTACTTGAGTTTGGGGAAATCCTCGCCGAAATGGCGTTGCAGGAATGGCCGTGCGAAGCGCCCCTGCAGGCCGCCTCCGGGTGCTGGCGGATGCAACGACAGCGCGGTGTAGAGCTGCATGGGCCGCGTGGCATCGGCTTGGATCCGCGTGTATAGCGCGTTGAGCAGGCGGTGCGGTTTGCCCAGGCCCAGTGGCGCGCCGATCCGCAGCGGGCCGGGGATGCGCTGCAGGATCAGCTCGACAGCGGCGTCGAGATCGTCGAAGTGGTCGGTCATCGCGATAGCTTAGGCGAGGGGCGTTGAGCGTGCCCGCATCGGATGACGAAAGTGCTTGACAATAGATCCGTTTACTCATGTAATCGATAAAAATTACAGGTGTAAATGTATGTCGATCAGCGAGGCGGAAGCCGTGGTCATGGAGGTGCTGTGGGAGCGGCACCCGCTCAGCGCCGAGGAGGTGTTCGCGGCCTTGTCGGGGCATGGCGGTTGGGCCGAGCCCACGGTCAAGACCCTGCTCAACCGCTTGCTCAACAAGGGCGCGATCCGTGCCGACAAACAAGGCCGGCGTTATTTGTACACACCACTCTTGCAGCGCGCGCAATGGGTGCAGCAACAGAGCGAAGGTTTGCTCGAGCGCCTGTTCGGTGGCCGCATCGCGCCGCTGGTGGCGCACTTCAGCGAACGCGGCAAGCTCAGCGATGCCGATGTCACCGAACTCAAACGACTGATCCAGGAGCTGGACGATGAGCATTGAAGCAATCGTGACAAGCATTGCCACGACGGCGTTAGCCGGCAGTGGGGCGATCGTGGCGGTCCTGGCATTGCGCGCACCAATGCGGCGTGTCTTCGGTGCCGGCATTGCCTATGTGCTGTGGATCGTGGTGCCGTTGGCGATACTCGCCACGCTGCTGCCGGGCGGTTGGCACCCGCCGCTGCCGGCGGCTTTTACCGTGGCGATGCCGAGCGTGCGGGTGGGTGCTCCGCACGCCGTGGCGGATGCGTCCGCCGCCGCTGCATCGCTGGCGACGGGGGCAAGCGCGGTTTGGCTGGTGGCGTTCTGGACGTTGGGCATGATGACGATGGCGGCGCTGTTGTGGCGGCAACAGCGCCGTTATCGCCGCAGCCTGGGCCGTTTGCAGTCGAGCGAGCCGGGCGTGTCGATCGCGCAACATGCGCTGCATGGTCCACTGGTGCTGGGCGCGTGGCGCCCACAGGTGGTGCTGCCGGCGAACTTTGCCGAGCGCTATCCGCCGCAGCAGGCGCAGTTGGTGCTGGCGCACGAACGCATGCACATCGCCCGTGGCGACACGCGCTGCAATCTGCTGTTGGCGGCACTGCGCTGCGTGTACTGGTTCAATCCGCTCCTGCATTGGGCGGCGACGTGCTTCTGCGTCGATCAGGAACTGGCCTGCGATGCGGCGGTGCTGGCACGGCATCCGTGCTCGCGCCGCAGCTATGCCGAGGCGATGCTGCAGACGCAGTTGGATGCGGTCGCGTTGCCGGTCGGTTGCCATTGGCAGGCGGGTGCGCTGTTGCGGCAACGCATCGTGCTGCTGCAACGGCCAGCCGTGCGCGGCTGGCGGCGCGGTGTCGGCATTGCGGTGGTCGCGCTGGCTGTCCTGGGTGGCAGCGTCACGGCGTTGGTGCTTGCTTCCAGCGTGCCTGCCATCGCGATGGCCCGCGACGTGGCGCTTGTTGGCGTGGTGAAAGACAGGCTGGATCAGCCTGCGCCGCGTGAGACGCAACGTCCGGCGGCGGACGCCGTCACCTGGTTTCCCTCGGCGCGCTTCATGCCCCCGCCGCACTATCCGGAAGCGGCCGTGCGCGCGGGGATTTCCGGCAAGGTGGTGCTGCTGCTCAAGGTGGATGCGATCGGTAAAGTCCGCGCGGTGCGTGTGCTCGACCACGGTAGCGGCAGCCCGGCGTTGGATGCCGCTGCGGCCGCCGCAGCCTGGCAATGGCGCTTCAACCCGGCCATGGCGCATGGCCGAGCGGTTGCTGCCATGTTGAAGGTTCCGGTCACTTTCGAGGTCGACATGGATCCGGTGTCGCCGCCGGCGGGTGTTGCCGATGCCGGGGATTACCGCTGGTATCGGTTAGGCGAGGATGCTGGCAAAGAGGTGGCGGATTTGTGCGACAAGTTGATTCCAGACACGCGCGGTCGCGCGGCGCTGCCGCTGTGCGGCATAACCACGGCGGTGCGATGAGCGCGCGCTGGCCGCTACTGCTGCCGCTATGCCTAGCGGGCTGTGCCAGCCAGGCCCCGCGCGAGCTGGCGCAATCGCCGCAGCGCCTGGCCTCGGTGGATCAGCAGAGGCTGGACAACCGCGTGTCCGCCGCTGCCGGTGCGGCGCAGGTGCTGCGCTACCAGATGCAGTCGCAGCAGGTCTTCCGCATGCCCCAGCCGTTGCAGACGCCGACGCCGCAGTTGCCCGCCGATTCGCCGCGCCGCAGTCTGTCGCCGACCATGCTGTGCGTGCGGGTGATCCTGTCCGCACAGGGCGCGGTGGAACGCAGCGAGACGCTGAACGATCGTCCTGAGTGCAGCGCGGGGGCGCAGGTGGAGATGGCCGATTTGCAGCAGGCGGTGCGCGACGCGGTGGCGGGTTGGCGCTTCGTGCCGGCGGCGATCTGTACCTATGCCGATCCCGCGCAGCAGCCGGCAGTGGAGGGGCGTTGCGACGATGCCGCGTCGGTGGAGGACGTGCCGGTGACGTTGGCGTATGCGTTCACGTTCGCGGTGCGCGAAGGCAAGGCCACGGTGCAGGGCGGGCGCATGCAGCGCGGTCGCGCGCATTGAATGCGCAGGCGCTGCGGCTAATCCAGCCGATGCAGCGCATTGGCGATGCGCGCCACATCCTCGCTCTGGTGGCTGACGTATAGCAGCGGTAGGCGCATATCGTCGCGCACGCGTTGCAGGTAGGGAATCAGTGCGTTGCGGCGTTCGGCGTCCAACGCGCAGAGCGGTTCGTCCAACAGTAGGATCGTCGGCTGCGAGAGCAAGGCGCGCCCGATGGCCACGCGCTGCGCCTCGCCGCCGGACAAGGTATCCGGCCGCCGCGCCAGCAACGCGCCAATGTCCAGTAGATCGACGACGGTGTCCAACATGAAGCGCGGCATCTGCGCGCGCTGATGGCGGCCGTAGTCGAGATTGCGGCGCACGTCCATGTGCGGGAATAGGCGTGCGTCCTGAAAAACGTAGCCGATACGGCGTCGGTGCGCGGGCAGGTCGATGCCGTTGGCGCTGTCGTAGAGCACGCGTCCATCCAGGACGATGCGCCCGCTGCGCGGACGCAGTACGCCGGCAATGGCGTTCAATATGCTGGTCTTGCCGGCACCGGATGGGCCGATCAACGCGATGGCGCGTGCCTGTTCTTCGATGCGCACGTGTCGCTCGAAGTGCCCGCGTTGCAGGTGCAGGTGCAGGCTCAGCATCGCGCTTGGCGTTCGTTGCGAAGACGACTCATGCGTCCTGCTCCGGTGCACGTTGGCGCTGCACCAGCCATTCGGATACCAGCAGCGCGGCCAGCGAGATCGCCAGTGCCACCATCGCCAGCCGCCAGATGCCGGTCTCGCCACCGGGGACCTGCAATAGGCCGTAGATCGCCGAGGCCAGGGTCTGGGTTTGCCCGGGAATATTGGCGACGAAGGTAATGGTGGCGCCGAATTCGCCCAATGCCTTGGCGAAGCCGAGCACGCTGCCGGCGACCACGCCCGGCCACGCCAGCGGCAGGGTGATGCTGAAAAACACCCGCCACGGTCCGGCACCGAGTGTGGCGGCGGCCGCTTCCAGACGTCGGTCAGTGGATGCGAAGGCCAGGCGGATGGCGCGCACCATCAGCGGAAAGCCCATCACCGCGCTGGCCAGCGCCGCGCCGGTCCAACGGAACGCAAACTGCACGCCCAGGTGCGCGAACAGCCAGGCGCCGACGGGTCCATGCAGCCCGAACACGCACAGCAGCGCATAGCCGGTGAGGACTGGCGGCATCACCAGGGGCAGATGCAGCAGCGCATCCAGCAGCGCTTTGCCGGGAAAACGGCGACGCGCCAGTAGCCAGCCGCAGGCCACGGCGAAGGGCAGGCTCGCCAAGGCCGCGACCAGTGCGACCTTCACGCTCAGTGCGATGGCGGCCAGTTCTTGCGTAGTGAACGCGAACAAGGGCGGACTCAGTGCGCCAGGGTGAAGCCATGGCGGCGGAAGATTGCCTGCGCCGGTGGCGTGCTCATCCAGTGCACGAACGCGCTGGCGGCCGGCTGCTGCGTGCTGGCGCGCAGCGGTGCCACCGGATACACGATCGGCGCGTGGCTCTCGGCAGGGAATGTCGCCACCACCCGTACCGTTGCTTCGGCCTGCGCATCGGAGCCGTACACGATGCCCAGCGGTGCCTCGCCATGCGCGACCAGCATCAGCGCGCTGCGCACGTTGTCGGTTTCGGCCAGACGCGCGTGCACGCTATCCCACTGGCCGAGTGCGCGTAGCGCGGCGCGTGCGTACTTGCCCGCCGGCACGCTCTCGGTCTGGCCGACCGCCAGACGTCCCTGCGCGCCGAGCGCGGTGGCGATGGCGCCGGGCTGGCGCAGGTCGATCTTGACCGCACTGCCCAATGGCGACACCAGCACCAAGCTGTTGCCGAGCAAATTGCGGCGTTGCGTCGGATCGATCAGCCGGTGTTGTTGCAGCTCGTCCATCCATGCCTGATCGGCGGAAACGAACACGTCCGCTGGCGCGCCTTGTTCCACCTGCCGCGCCAGCGTCGAACTGGCCGCATAGGCGACTTGCACCGGGGTGCCGGTCGCGTGCTCGTAGGCGGTGGCGACCTCGTCCATGGATTCCTTCAAGCTGGATGCGGCGAACACGGTCAACGGGGGTTGCGCCGACACGGGCGCGATGGCGAGCGTGATCGCGATGAGCGCGCACAGACACAGCAGGTGGCGTCGCGTCATGGGCACGGGAAACATACCGATGGTGTCGCGGCGGTCACGTCAGCCACTGGCCGCTGCGCGCAGGCGCGCAGGCGGCGAATCGCGTGGTGGCTGAGGGCAGGGCAGGAGCGACGCATGCCGGCATCCTAGCGCCTTCATTCCGCCGTTGGGGCGAGGCCGTCGGTGCGACCGGCCTGGATATTGGCGCGGATCGACGGCTGCATCAGTCGTGGTTCGGCCAACGTCGCATCGCGTGCCTGACGTAGCGCGATGAACTGCGCTTCGCTGATCCCGTCGCGCACATGGATGTTGTCGCGACGCTGCGCACCGATGCTGGTTTCGCACGCGACCGCGCGACCGCCGGGGCCGTAGTCGTGGCACACGAACACGCGCGTGCTGTCCGGTAGCGCGTATAAGGCGCGGATCGAGCGGTACAGCGTCGCGGCATCGCCGCCGGGGAAGTCGCAGCGGGCGGTGCCGCTGTCGGGCATGAACAGCGAGTCGCCGGGAAACAGTGCATCGCCGATCAGATAGGCAACGCTGTCGCTGGTATGGCCGGGGATCGCGATCACCTGCGCCTGTAGGTGGCCGATCGCGAAACGTTCGCGGTCAGCGAACAGATGGTCGAAGCCGCAGTGTGTGTCGGCGTCTTCGGCCAGTCCGAACTGCGGCGCGAAGTGCGCACGCACCTGACGGATGCCATCGCCCATTGCCAGCGTCGCCTGCGGCCAGTGCTGCTTGAACCACTGCGCGGCGGAGACGTGGTCGGCATGCGCGTGGGTTTCCAGGATCCAGTGCAGGTGCAGCGCGCGTTCGGCGAGGCAGTCGGCGAGGGCGTGTGCCGGTCCGTCGTGCGCGGTGCCGGTGGCTGGATCGAACTCCAGCACCGGGTCGATCACCGCCGCTGCATGGCCGTCCTCGACCACATAGCTCCAGGTGCCGGATCCGGCATGGTGGAACGCATGGACACGCGGGTGTTGGCTCATGGGCTGGTCCTGCTGGCGGTAGGAAGAGCGGCGCCGCAGTAGATGCCGTGCAGCACCTCAAGGATGCGCCGCGCCGGACCGGGCACCAGCGAATAGTAGATCGTCTGTCCGTCGCGGCGTGTCTGCACCAGACCGTCCTCGCGCAGTAATGCCAGGTGTTGCGATAGCGCCGACTGGCTCAGTTGCACCCGCGTATTGAGTTCGCCGACTGATTGTTCGCGATCCAGCAGCAGGCATAGCAGCAATAGCCGCTTCTCGTTCCCGAGTGCCTTCAGCAGGTGTGCGGCCTCGCTGGCGTGTGCACCGATCGCGAGTGGATCCAGCAGGGGCATCGCATGGCGCGGCATCGGCTCAGAAATCGACCGGCCTGCCGGCGGCGGTCCAGCCGAGAAAGCCACCGGGTAGTGCGCGCACCGCGCGGTAACCCAGTTGCCGCAGGCTCACTGCCGCTAGTGTGGAGTGGCCGCCGCTGGCGCAGTACAGCAGGATCGGCTGATCCTGCCGGGGCAGCGCCGGATCGCTGTCGAGACGGAATGCGAGGATATTGCGCGGGATGTTGATCGCCTCGGGAATGTGGCCGATGGCGAACGCGCCGGGTTCGCGCACGTCGATGATCCATTCGCCGGGCAGCGGCATGGCGGCGGGATCGGCATGGAGGGGGAGGTCGTGGACCTGCGCGCACGCGCGGTCTACCAGGGCCTGGGCGGAGGAGGCGGGCATGGGTGGGGACTTGGATGGGAGAAGAGACGAGCTGTGGATTATATCAGTCGTTTCTAATGTAAGAAATTCTGAATCTATCGCGCAGCCAGACGCGTTGATGCCATACCTTCGCTCAGGCATGGGGCGCGCGATGGAGCAGCGGATTCTTCGCTGTTGCCGCTGTCATGGGCTGTCGCGTTCGACGCCGCAGTTCGCCGGGGTTGTACGGCGCTTGCAGGACTGTGCTTATTCGCCCAGTGCAGCGTTCAAGAGCGCGGCCAGATTAGCACCGGCCTGGCGCAACTGGGCCTCGGCGACTGGACGCCAGGTTGTCACGTAGTCCGTTGGCAGGGTCGCGCTGGGTGGGTAGAAGCCTGGGCGTTGCATGATCCGGCACGAGGCTTCGGCCCAGGTTGCGGCTGCTGGCGGTAACACGGGGGCGGTGGGCGATGGCGGCGGCAGCGGCTGTGCTTCCAATTGTGTCAGATAGGCCGCTTCGCTCAGGCCGCGCTTGTCCAGCAAGCCGCTGTCCCATAGCGCGTGCAGATTGGTGCCTTTGCCGTTGAACTGGATTTGCACGGTGTTGGCACCTTTGTCGTGGGCATAGCCGGCGTGCAACGGTTGCTGTACGTCGCCGGCGAAATGCACCACGAACTTCAGTGCCTGCGCGCGTGCTGCCGGTGTTTGGCTGCGGTCGGCGAGGATCGCGCTCTGGCGGCGCAGTGCTTCGACTACGCAGTTGCCATCGGCACAATCGCGGGTTTGCACGTAGTGGCAATCGTGCTCGCCCAGGTTGACGTAGTGCCAGCGCGCGCTGCGTTTGCCCAGGTCCGGATCCTGTTCGCGGATCTGGTCGGCCCAATTGGCGACACCGGCCAGCGTTGGCTCGGCTTCGCCTTGCAGCAGGGTGCGGATGTGTGTGCGGGTCTGCGCAGTGAGTTGGGTCTCGGCGAGGTCGGCGATCAGGCGGTGACCCAGTGGTCCCCAAGCGAAGGCGGACGCTGGTATCAAAGCGAGTGCCGCGGCGAACGCGGTCCGAAAAAACGCGTGTGACGTCATGATGCGCAGTCTAGCCGGTGAGGATGCCCTTGCCATGCTGCGTCGCGTTGTCGTTGCGTGGCCGCTCAGTCGCCACCACAACGGCAGTGATGGCGATGTCGGTGCCCGCGAGGTGGAGCGCCTTCCCAAACCCGTGTGTCCGGCGTGCTGCGGCGGGCCTGCTAGAATGCGCTCCCTCTCTCTTTCACCCGCCGCGGCAGACGCGGCAGCAGGAGTTCTGAAATGGCAATCAAGGTCGGTATCAACGGTTTCGGTCGCATCGGACGCAATGTGCTGCGCTCGGCTGTACAGAATTTCGGCAGCGACATCGAGATCGTCGCCATCAACGACCTGCTCGAACCGGATTACCTCGCCTATATGCTGCAGTACGATTCGGTGCATGGCCGTTTCGCGGGCCAGGTCGCGGTCGAGGGCAATTATCTGCTGGTCAACGGCAAGAAAATCCGTTTGACCCAGGAGCGCGATCCGGCCGCGCTGAAGTGGGGCGAGGTCGGTGCCGAGGTGGTGATCGAATCCACCGGCCTGTTCCTGACCAAAGAGACCGCGCAGAAACACCTGGACGCCGGCGCCAAGAAGGTGATCCTGTCGGCGCCGTCCAAGGACGATACGCCGATGTTCGTGTTCGGCGTGAACCACAACAGCTACGCCGGTCAGGCCATTGTCTCCAACGCCAGTTGCACCACCAACTGCCTGGCGCCGCTGGCCAAGGTGATCAACGACAAATGGGGCATCAAGCGCGGCCTGATGACCACCGTGCATGCCGCCACCGCCACGCAGAAGACCGTGGATGGCCCCAGCAACAAAGATTGGCGCGGTGGCCGTGGCATTTTGGAGAACATCATTCCGTCCAGCACCGGCGCGGCCAAGGCGGTCGGCGTGGTGATTCCTGAGTTGAACAAGAAGCTCACCGGCATGAGCTTCCGCGTGCCGACTTCGGATGTGTCGGTGGTCGATCTCACGGTCGAACTGGAAAAGCCGGCCACCTACGCCGAGATCTGCGCCGAGGTGAAGGCGCAGAGCGAAGGCGCGTTGAAGGGCATTCTCGGTTACACCGAGGACAAGGTCGTGGCGACGGATTTCCGTGGCGATGCGCGCACCTCGATCTTCGACGCCGACGCGGGCATCGCCCTGGATTCCACCTTCGTCAAGTTGGTGTCGTGGTACGACAACGAGTGGGGTTATTCCAACAAGTGCCTGGAAATGGTCAAGGTCGTGGCGAAGTAACGCGCCCGACAAGTCGCACGCAAAAGAAGCGCCGTTCGGCGCTTTTTTTGTGGCTGTCGCGATGCGTCGAGAGGTGGGGTGGGCGATGGTGCTGTGGCGGTGAATCCTCGCCCGAGCGCTGGAGCGCGACAGCGACGTGTGCACGTGCTGCAAACCCATGGTTTGCGCACGTCGGCCAATCCCCCGCAACGCGCCGATTTGCCGCTGCGCAGCCGACACCTGACAATACGGTGATTGCCTCGTCACCGCGCGGCCATTGATGCAACGTCCCGCAACCGCTTCCCGCCGTCTTGCTGCGTCAATGGCACGCTTTTCCCCTTGCAACCTCACGATAGCGAGTAACCACATGTCCATCCTGCGAATGACCGATCTGGATCTGTCCGGCAAGCGCGTACTGATCCGGCAAGATCTGAACGTGCCGATCGACAACGGCCAGATCACCTCCGAACAACGCATCCTGGCCTCGGTGCCGACCCTCAAGCACGCGCTGCAACAGGGCGCGGCAGTGATGGTGACCTCGCACCTGGGCAGGCCCAAGGAAGGCGTGTGGACCCAGGATGATTCGCTGGAGCCTGTCGCCACGCGTCTGGCCGCGCTGCTGGGCGTGGATGTGCCGCTGCTGCGTGATTGGGTCGATGGCGTGGACGTGCAGCCGGGGCAGATCGTATTGCTGGAGAATTGCCGCATGAACGTCGGCGAAGGCAAGGACGACCCCGCGCTGGCGAAGAAATACGCGGCGCTGTGCGACGTGTTCGTGATGGATGCCTTCGGTACCGCGCATCGCGCGCAAGCCTCGACCCATGGCGTGATCCAGTTCGCCCCGGTCGCGGCGGGTGGTCCGCTGTTGATGGCCGAGTTGGACGCCTTGGCCAAGGCGTTGCAGCATCCGGCCAAGCCGCTGCTGGCGATTGTTGCTGGCAGTAAAGTCTCGACCAAGTTGGAATTGCTCTCGAACCTGGTGAACAAGGTCGATCAACTGATCGTCGGCGGCGGCATCGCCAACACCTTCATTGCCGCCGCCGGACACTCGGTGGGCAAATCGTTGTGCGAGCCGGACCTGCTCGACACCGCGCGCAAGATCGTCGCCGACGCCAACGCGCGTGGCGCAGCGATCCCGTTGCCCAGCGACGTGGTGGTCGCCAAGCAGTTCATGGCGGATGCTCCGGCCACGGTGAAGGCCGTCACCGACGTCGCCGACGACGACCTGATCCTGGACATCGGCCCGCAGACGGCCGCGCACTACGCCGAGTTGATCGCCAAGGCCGGTACCGTGGTCTGGAACGGTCCGGTCGGCGTGTTCGAGTTCGACGCGTTCGGCAAGGGGACGCAGACCTTGGCGCACGCCATCGCCGCCTCGCGTGCCTTCTCCATCGCCGGCGGTGGCGACACCCTGGCCGCGGTCGACAAGTACGGCATTGCCGAGCAGGTGAGCTACATCTCCACCGGCGGTGGCGCATTCCTGGAGTTTTTGGAAGGCAAGACCCTGCCCGCAGTTGCCGCGTTGCAGGCGCGTGGCGGTTGAGCGGCATCGATACCCTGTTCTTCGATCTGGATGGCACGCTGGTCGATTCGCAGGCTGGCATCGTCGGCAGTATTCGCCATGCCTTCGCCGTCATGGGGCGTGCGCCGCCGGAGTTGGCGCAGTTACGCGATTGGATCGGGCCGCCGCTACGCGACAGCTTCCATCAGCACTTCCATGCTGACCAGGCGTTGGTGGAGCAGGCGCTGTCGCTGTACCGGGCGCGCTACGATGCGCAAGGCTGGCGCGAACTGCAGGTGTTCGATGGCATCGCCATGGCGGTGAACGCGTTGCGCGCGGCCGGTCACCGGCTGGCGGTGGTGACGTCCAAGAACCAGCGGTTCGCGCAACGTATCGTCGCGCACCTGCCATTTGGCGATCATTTCGCTGAGGTGGTCGGCGCCAGCGACGACGGGCAGCGCCGCTTCAAGGCGGACTTGATTGCCGAGGCGTTGCAGCGGCTGGACGTGCCCGCGGCGCAGTGCCGCATGATCGGCGACCGCCGCATGGATATCGAGGGCGCGCGCCACCACGGCATGCGCAGCATCGGTGTGCTATGGGGCTTCGGCGACGCGGACGAACTGCGTCGGGCTGGGGCCGACGCGTTGGCGCCGACGCCTGCGCATTTGCCGACGCTCGCCACGGCCTGAGCGCGGCGGACATCGGGCTGGATGCGGCGTGGGGTGACGCCCCGTACCGGCCTGTTTGCAGCGCGCGAGCTAAGCCGTTCGGCGCATGCGCGGCTGCATACTGCTGCGCATGGTGTGCATGTCATGCCGGGGTGTACGGGCGACCATGACACAATGACATTCTGTGTGATGAGTGTGTGTGCTAGCTTTGAATGCTTTTCCGAAGGATGCCGTCATGACCGAACGCCAGCGCCGTACTAGAATTCTCGCCACCCTTGGCCCGGCCACCGACCCGCCCGGCGTGCTCGAGGATCTGTTCCGCGCCGGCGTCAACGTGGTGCGGTTGAATTTCAGCCACGGCGACCCTTCCGGTCAGGCCAAGCGCGCCGACGCGGTGCGTGCTGCCGCCGCGCGCGTCGGTGCCGAGATCGGCATCCTCGCCGATTTGCCCGGCCCGAAGATCCGCATCGAGCGCTTCGCCGAAGGCAAAGTCTCGCTGAAGCTTGGCGCGCGCTTCGACCTGATCGCCAACCCCAATGCCGCGCCGGGCGACGCCACCCAGGTGGGCGTGAGCTACCTCGGACTGCCGCAGGACGTGGCCCCGGGCGATGTGCTGCTGTTGGACGATGGTCTGGTGCAGTTGCAGGTGACTGACGTGCAGGGCGAGCGCATCGTCACCAGCGTCCTCAACGATGGCGTGCTGTCCGACCGCAAGGGGCTGAACAAGCAGGGCGGCGGGTTGTCGCTGGGCGCGTTGACCGAACGCGACAAGGAACTGATCGCTATCGTCGCCAAGATCGGCGTGGACTTCATCGCGGTGTCGTTCTGCCGAAATGCCGAAGACATGAACGATGCCCGACGGATCGCCCGCGCCCACGGTTGCGATGCGCTGCTGGTGTCCAAGATCGAGCGCACCGAAGCGATCGAGAACCTGACCGAGATCGTCGAGGCCTCGGACGTGGTCATGGTCGCGCGCGGCGACCTGGGCGTGGAGATCGGCGACGCCGAGTTGCCCGGTCTGCAGAAGAAGATCATCCGTGAATCGCTGGCGCAGAACAAAGTGGTGATCACCGCCACGCAGATGTTGCAGTCGATGGTGGAAAGCCCGATCCCGACCCGCGCCGAAGTGCTGGACGTCGCCAACTCGGTGATCGACGGTACCGATGCGGTGATGCTCTCGGCCGAAAGCGCCGCCGGCGCCTATCCGATCCGCGCGGTCGAGGCGATGGCGCGCATCTGCCTGGGCGCCGAGCGCCAGTTCGAGACCGAGACCGACTTCGGCATGGCCCCGCGCAACTTGGAGCGCGCCGACCAGGCCATCGCGATGGCGACGATGTTCCTGTCCCAGCACGTGGGCGTGCGCGCCATCGTGGCGATGACCGAGTCTGGCGGAACGCCGCGCTATCTCTCGCGCTTCCGCGCCAAGGCGCCGATTTTCGCGGTCACCCGCCACGATGGCGCGCGCCGGCACATGTCAATGATGCGTGACGTATTCCCGATCAACTTCGACAGCCGTGGCCTGACCCCGCGCGAAGCGGCACGCGGTGCCATCCGCCTGCTGGTCGATGCCGGCCTGTTGGCTCCGGGTGACCGTGTGGTGTTCACCAGCGGCGAGCACATGGAAACCCATGGCGCGACCAATACGCTGCGCCTGCTCGAAGTCGGTGCGGACGGCAACGCCACCGGTCTGGGCGATCTGTAATCGCGCCGCCGCGCCTACGGGCGCGGTCCGCCCGCGTGACGTTTCCAGCGTCGCGCGGGTTCTTTCCTAAGCCGCCTGTAGCGGGTTGCTTTCCCGAGTGCCGACGCGAGTCTATGTGTCGGGCGGATGTGGGTAACGGTAGTCGAGCCGAGGATTCCTCCGGCACTGGACGGGCGATGCTGTTGCGCAGGAGCCGACGCCAACAATGGGCGGGCTGATCGGGAAACCCCGCGATAGAGGGTAGGGGTTTTCCTACCTCGCGCTCTAGAACTAGGTGAATTAAGGCGGGGCGTGCGCGTAGCCGCTGCGCTGTCGTGCCGTGCAGTGGAAATTCAGCAAGGGCTATGCCAAAGTTCTTTCACGCTGCCTCATACGCAGATCAGGGACGATGCGCCCAGCGGATCACACGGTCGGTCGCTTTCCTGCGGTTCTCACGAACCCTGGGAGATTTCCCGCGTTTTCGTTGCGCACAATAGGGGGGCTTTGTCGCCGGTTTTCCCTGCGCATCGGATCCCGCTGTCATCTGTTCCGCGTGCCTTTATTACCGAACAAGACTTGCCGAGATTCGTCATGAGCGCCTATTTCCGTCTTTTCCGTCAATTGCGCTTGTTCGCCTGGCTGTTGCTTGCCGTTGGATTGATGGCCGGGCCGGCCAATGCCCAGTGGATCGTCAATGACCCGGCCTCCATGGCGAAGTCCATGGAAGAATATGCCAATCAGGCTGCCCGCTGGAGTGGGACGCTCGACCAGTATCAGAAAGAGTTGGATCATTACCAACAGCAGCTCATCAATTTACCGCGGCTGAATTTCGGTGATTCCACCATGCCAGACAGCTTTCCCGAGCGCCCGTCGGACTACGGTCTAGCGGATAGCTGCCCCGGTGCCAGCCAGAGCGGAATATCGGGTCTGCTGCAGAAGTTCACTTCGATCGCGGCCAACACGAATAGCGGCAACGCGGTGGACGAGCAGACCAAAGTATGCGGACGTATCGTATTGGCGCAGAACGCCCAGTACAACGAAACTGTGCGAATGCTCAAACGCCTGATGCAGCGCAACGAGCAGTTCAAACAGTTGCAGGCCCAGCGCGACAGTGTGGGGTCCGCTCAGGGCGCTTTGGCGGCCAATGACAACGAGACCCAGCGCTTCGTCGCGCAGAACGCCATGGACCTGAACTACTGGCAGGCCGAGATGAAGGCATACGATACCTACATCCTCGCGCTCAAGGACGATCAGGGGCGGCTGTCGCGCAAGGCAATGAATGGCGACGATGGAAAAAAATTGATCGGGCAGGTGGTCCAGGCGGGCACGCTTGCAGCGGCGTTGTCGCATTGATGGCGACCTTGTCGACGTCTCGCTCATTTTATACGCAGAAGTAAATGGCCCCAACCGAGGAGAGCGCGCGATGAAATCGTATGGATGGTTTGCTGCGTTGTGCTTGTGTACGGTTTCCATGCAGGCCTCGGCCCAGTACGTTGTCATTCCTTACTACGACAACAATCCCTTCCTGTTTTGCACGCTTGGTGTGCCGCAGGATTGCTGGGCGCCGGTCGATGCGGCCACTGGCGCATTCGTCGTCACCAATTCGTACTGTTACAACGCGGTCTCCTCGGCGTTGTATGCAACGGTCTGCCCGATGGCATTCCCGAAAGGATTGGGCGCGGGCGGCCCATCGACACAGGTGTCTCCGCAGACACCTGTTACGCCTACACCTGCTGCGACGCGGTGAAGCTGGGCGCTTGCGCCCCAGGATTGAGCAACAAAGAGCTAGGCCATTGCGCCGACCAGATCGACCATGCGCACTACGTCGATCTGGCGTCGATGGCCGATGCGACGTACTGGGTGGGCGTATCGCGCTGATGGATGTGTGGCCTGTCGAGAAACGGCGCGATGCTGTGGTCGAGCGTTGCCAGTGCCAATGCCAATGCGCAAGTGCCGAATCGCTGCGAGTGACCGGGATATACTGGGCCTTCCCCCGTATCGCAGGAATCCCATGAGCATCGAACAGCTTGCCGAAACCGCTCAGGCGATGGTTGCCCAGGGTAAGGGCATCATCGCGATCGACGAATCCACCAGCACCATCGCCAAGCGCTTTGCCAGCGTTGGCATCGAGAATGTCGAGGAAAATCGTCGGGCCTATCGCGAACTGTTGCTGACCACGCCGAAACTGAGCGAGCACATTTCCGGCGCCATCCTGTACGACGAGACGATCCGTCAGAAGACCAAGGCCGGCGTGCCGTTTCCCAAGTACATGGCCGAGCACGGCCTGATCCCGGGTATCAAGGTCGACAATGGCACGTATCCGCTGGCCGGCATGCCGGGTGAGCTGATTACCGAAGGTCTGGATGGCCTGCGCGCGCGCCTGCAGGAGTACTACGCGCTCGGTGCGCGCTTCGCCAAGTGGCGGGCGGTCATCACCATCGGCGAGGACATCCCTTCCGGCGTGTGTATCGAAACCAACGCGCATGCGCTGGCGCGCTATGCGGCCTTGTGCCAGGAGCAGGGTCTGGTGCCGATGGTGGAGCCGGAAGTACTGATGGACGGCGACCACGACATCGAGACTTGCTACGAAGTCACCGAGGCCACGCTGCGCGCGCTGTTCGGTGCGCTGTACGAGCAGAACGTAGTCCTGGAAGGCACGATTCTGAAAGCGTCGATGGTGATCGCGGGCAAGGGCTGCGAAGAGCAGGCCGACGTCGAGGAAGTGGCCGAGTCCACGGTGATGTGCCTCAAGAGCACCGTGCCGGCGATTCTGCCGGGCATCGTGTTTCTCTCTGGCGGGCAAACCGACGAGCAATCCACCGCACATCTCAATGCCATGAATCAGCTTGGATCGCTGCCGTGGCCGTTGAGTTTCTCGTATGGTCGTGCGATGCAGCAGGCCGCCTTGAAGCTGTGGTCGCGTGACATCAAGGGCAATGTCGCCAAGGCACAGCAGGTGGTGTATGAACGGGCCAAGGAAAACAGCCTGGCCGCACTGGGTAAGTGGCGGGGCTGAGGTCGCGTTCGCCCAGTGCGCATCACACGGCGATGGCCTGCGTTCTTTTTGATCGGTGTGTGCCATGCCTGTGTGCTGTGCACTTTGGCATTGGCCGTTCGATACGGACACTGAAGTTGTTGCGGTGTCGGTTTGCTGTGCGATGGGTTACGGCATTCCTCGCTATGGCGCGGGTTCAGGCGACCTGCGCCTGACCCGTTTGCTGCATCGTGATCTGGGCCATGGCTTGCTGATAGGCCTTGTAGGTTGTCGCATCGTAGGTCACCAGGATGATGCGCTTGGGCGAGGCATGCGTGCGCCGCCAGGCGTCGGTCTCGGTCGCCGCGATGCGTGCTGCTTGGTGCAGCGGGTAGCCAGCGGTGCCGCAACTGATCGGGGGGAACGCGACCGACTCCAGGCCCATCTGCTCGGCTAGGCGCAGAGCACGCCAGTAGCAGTTGGCGAGCAACGCTGGTTCGTCGTGCAGGCCATCTCGCCAGACTGGGCCGACCGTATGCAGCACATACCGCGCTTTGAGCCGGTAGCCGGACGTGGCGTGTACTTCACCGGCCGGGCAGCGTATGCCTGGCTTGAGTTCCGGTAGCCGCCGACATTCCTCCAGCAGCTCCGCGCCTGCGGCACGGTGAATCGCATCGTTCACTGCGTCGCCTCCGAGCAGTGATTCGTTGGTGGCGTTGACGATAGCGTCCACGTCCAGATGGGTGATGTCGCCTTGCCAAATATCGATCTTCATGCAGGAATCTTTATGGGGGTCGAATGATGGAAGTGTGAGGTTGCGATCTTCCGTTGCCACGGCCGCTTAACTTGCCAAGGGCAAGACTGTCGCATCGCCATCTCAACATCTGCGACATGAACCGAAACCTGCCGCCGCCACTTGTCGCCGATGCCTTGGCGCGTGGCAAGATCATTCAGGCGATCAAGCTATTGCGTACCCACCGCAACATGGATCTGCACAGTGCGAAGTTGCAGGTCGAGTCATGGTTGCATGCTGATGCGGAGCAGGTGGTCACGCAACTGCTCGCTCGTTATGCCAGGGCTGATGTGTCCGTGGTTGTCGACAAAAACAAGCATGCGAGCGAACACCCGATGAACAGTGCGACCGCGCCGCGCCTGCCAGCGACGAGTGAAATGGCGTTGCACTGCGGCGAGGGGCATAAAGTGGCTAGGCTAATTTTTGACCACTATCCGCAGATGCCGCTGCGTGAGGCGATCACAAGGGTCGAACGTTATCATCGTTTGGAGTTGTCAGTGGGCACTGGGCGCGCGGTGGTTGCTGGCAATCGCGTCAGTGTCTGGTGCTGGGCCATGCTGGGGTTGCTATGTGCAGTTGCCGGCGCGGCCTGGTGGCTGTATCGCTAGTGAGACTGCATCAGGTATGACGTGCCTCGCATGCCTGCGTGCTGCCGAGTCCACTGGCAAGGCGAGCAAGGTCGGCAGCGGTTTGGAGCCGGCCCTGATGACCCGATTCGCTACGCTTGGCAAGCTCGCACAGTCGTGCCGGCCTTGAGATATCGATGTCCCCTCGCCCTGAGTAGCGGTTGGGTTGAGGGGGCGGGTCAAAACCCTGTCCAGCCCCACGCATCGTCCACGCTGTTACTCTGCGCTTCGGCCTTCCACTGCATGTGACTTCGTTGCGATGAGTGCTTGCGTCCTGTCCCACCTCGATCGGCTCGAGGCCGAGAGTCTCCACATCTTGCGCGAGGTGGCGGCCGAATTCCGTAACCCGCTGCTGCTGTATTCGGTGGGCAAGGACAGTTCGGTGCTGTTGCACCTGCTGTTGAAGGCCTTCGCGCCAGCGCCGCCACCGATTCCATTGCTGCACGTGGATACGCGCTGGAAATTCCGCGAGATGATCGCCTTTCGTGATCGCCGTGCCGCCGAGACCGGAGTGGATCTGCGTGTCTATATCAATCCCGATGGGGTAGCGCAGAACATCGGCCCGTTTACGCATGGTGCCAGTGTGCACACCGAGGTGATGAAGACGCAGGCGTTGAAGCAGGCGCTGGCGTTGTGGCAATGCGATGCCGCCATTGGCGGTGCGCGCCGCGACGAGGAAAAAGCGCGGGCCAAGGAGCGGGTGTTTTCGTTTCGCAATGAGCGCCAACGTTGGGATCCCAAGCAGCAGCGTCCGGAGTTATGGACGCTGTACAACCCGCGCATCCATCCGGGCGAGAGCGTGCGCGTGTTTCCGCTGTCCAATTGGACCGAGTTGGATATCTGGCTGTACATCTATCGCGAAGCGATTCCGGTGGTGCCGCTGTATTTCGCTGCCGAGCGTCCAGTGGTGGAACGCGACGGTGCGCTGATTATGGTGGACGATGCGCGCCTGCCGCTGCGCGAGGGCGAAGTGCCACAGCAACGTCGGGTGCGTTTTCGCACACTTGGTTGCTATCCGCTGACGGGTGCCATCGCGTCGCAGGCCGATACCTTGGAAAAGATCATCGCCGAGATGCTGCAGACCACCACCTCCGAACGCCAGGGACGCATGATCGATCAGGATCCGGGCGCATCGATGGAGCAGAAGAAGATCGAGGGGTATTTCTGATGGGCATGCAGCGTGGGCAGGCGACAGAGCCGGAAGAGGGCGGCGGAGCATCCGACATCGCGCGCTATCTGCATCGACACGAATGCAAGCCACTGTTGCGCTTCATTACCTGCGGCAGTGTCGATGACGGCAAAAGCACATTGATCGGGCGGCTGTTGTACGACAGCAAGCAGGTGTTCGACGATCAACTTGCCGCGCTCGGTGCCGATAGCAAGCGCCATGGCACGCGCGGCGGGGCGGTCGACTATGCGTTGTTGCTGGACGGCTTGGCTGCCGAGCGCGAGCAGGGCATCACCATCGATGTGGCGTATCGTTACTTCGATACCGACACGCGCAAGTTCATCGTTGCCGATTGTCCAGGACATGCGCAGTACACCCGCAACATGGCCACTGGCGCTTCCACTGCCGACTTGGCGGTGGTGCTGGTGGATGCGCGCAAGGGGCTGCTGACCCAGACCCGTCGGCATAGCTATATCGTGGCGCTGCTGGGGCTGCGGCATGTGGTGCTGGCGGTGAATAAAATGGATCTGGTCGATTTCGCGCGCGAGACATTCGAGGCCATCGCCGTGGAATACCGGGCGTTGGCCGCGCAACTGGGCATCGATCAGGTCCAGTGCATTCCGCTGTCCGCACTGGAGGGCGACAATCTGTTGCAGCGTTCGGCGCGCATGCCGTGGTATGACGGTCCGGCGTTGCTGGAACATTTGCAAAGCCTGGAGCTGGAAACGCAACAGGCCGATTGCGCGTTACGCCTGCCGGTGCAGTGGGTCAACCGTCCACATGACCAGTTCCGTGGCTTCGCCGGTACCTTGGCAGCGGGCGAGGTGAAGCCGGGCGATGCGGTGGTCGTGGTGCCGTCGGGGCGTCGTTCCCATGTTGCGCAGGTGTTGATCGGTGCGGCTGAGGTGGCGTGTGCAGTGGCCGGGCAGGCGGTCACGCTGACCCTTGTCGATGAGATCGACATCAGCCGTGGCGACGTCATTGCCGCAGCGGCGGATCCGCCGGAGGTGGCCGATCAGTTCGCCGCGCATGTGCTGTGGATGGACGATGCCGCATTACTGCCCGGTCGCCCGTACTGGTTGAAGATCGGCACGCGCACGGTGTCGGCCAGTGTCAGCGAGATCAAATACCGCGTCGATGTGAACACGCAGGAACGGCTCGCCGCCAAGCGTCTGGAACTCAACGAGGTCGGTTACTGCAATCTGGCGCTGGATCAACCGGTCGCGTTCGCCCCGTATAAGCGCAATCGCACGCTCGGCGGTTTTATCCTGATCGATCGGCAAAGCAATGCCACCGTCGCCGCAGGCACTCTGGACTTCGCGCTGCGCCGCGCCGGCAACCTGCACTGGCAGCATCTGGACGTGGACAAGGCGGCGCGTGCGCGGATCAAGGGGCAGACGCCACGCGTGCTGTGGTTCACCGGCCTGTCCGGTGCCGGCAAATCCACGATCGCCAATCTGGTCGAAAAACGCTTGCATGCGCAGGGTCGGCATACGTTTCTGCTCGATGGCGACAATGTGCGCCATCGGCTCAATCGCGATTTGGGTTTCACCGACGAGGATCGTGTGGAGAATATCCGTCGCGTCGCCGAGGTGGCGCGGCTGATGGTCGACGCTGGGCTGATCGTGTTGGTCAGTTTCATCTCGCCGTTTCGCGCTGAGCGCGAGATGGCGCGGGCAGGTTTTGCGCCTGGCGAGTTTGTCGAAGTATTCGTCGATGTGCCGTTACAGGTGGCCGAGGCGCGCGATGTCAAAGGGCTGTACGCCAAGGCACGCGCTGGCAAGATTCCCAACTTCACCGGGATTGACTCGCCCTATGAGCCGCCGGCGCAGCCGGATCTGCACTTGCATGCCGATGGCGAAGATGTGTCTGCGCTCGCGGCGCAGGTGCTCGCCTGGCTTGAGGCGCACGATTGAGGGCGCAGGTGCGGGATGATGGCCCATGCCTACCGGTGTTCGACCAGGCGATAACGCGGGTTTAATCCAGCCGGTTGCTTCGCGCAAGTGGGGTGTGTGTCGGCCGCGCACACGAGGGATTGGCTAATGTCAGCTTGCACTTGCACATTGCCATCGTCATAAAAGGCGCGCCGCCATGCAACTGCGGCGCGACGGATGGCCCAACTCAGTAGTAGATCGTGGCCGAAGTGGGTGTTGTCTCAACATCGTAGTTGCATTGCACGTCGAGATCGGGACTGTAGTTGTTGGATGTCCATGGCGGAGAGTGCACGCGACGTAATTTGTAGTCGTATACGCCGATATCGTCAAAAGTGATGCTGCCGTCGGGTGGGTACTGGTCGCAACTATCAATCGAATACACTTCCAGCGCGCCTGCTACCGCAGAGCTGATGCTCAAGTTGCCGTAATACGTCGTGCTGAGCCGAACGCTCTGGCCGCTGGTGAGGTTGCGTGTGTCGATGTTCCAGCTTGAGCAGGGCCTAAGGTTGTTGCAGGTGGCATAGGTGTCGCCAACGATTTGATCGCCGGTCTTGGCCGCAATGGTGTCGCTTTGCCACACGGTGCCGTCTTTGCAACAGTTCCAGCTACTCAGGTCCCAGGCGTTGTCGTAGCCGCGGTAAGCCAGCACCGGTTGCAGGATGGCCGGATAATCGGTCGTGATCCCAGGGAAAAAGTACACCGTCTGTTGCGCCACGTTAGTCGGGTTTTGCGGCACTTTCCAACTCGCCACGATGCGGCCGAGCGGGGTGCCAGTCTGGTAAAAGGCTGATGCGACCCAGCTATCGGTAATCGGTGGCGGTATTGAATGGTGAGGTTTGGATGCGGTCAGCGCGGCGTCGCCGCGCACCTGCCTGCCATCCAGGCCAGTGCCGTCCGGCCGCACACGGGTGCCGTTGGCGGTGAAGTTGTCCTGGGTGCAGACCTTGGTCTGTTCGCGCATGCCATTGGTGTGTTGCACGCTGCCGTCTTCGAGGATGCGCTCGTCTTTGCTGATGTGGTGGACGCAGGCGGGTGGGAAGTAGCCGAATGGGGTTTGCACGTAGTCGTCGGGGACGCCGGCGGGTTTATGCTTGGCTTGCATGTCGGCAACACGCATCAGGCGTGTGTCGGGTGCATGCTCCTGGGCCAGGGCGGTGCTGGTGGCGCTGCCAATGCCTAGCAGTACAAGTAAAAAAATCAGTGCGATGTCGATATGGTGGCGACAGCGGTGTACCACGGATGTTGGATGATCTGCGTTGAGATTCATTGGAATCGCTTTGTCGTGACTGAATACGAGCGTGTCCTTGGAAGGCCCAGTATTCGGCTGCTGGATTGCATGTCGATACGCGCAAGTTGGGCCGCGGATGCGGAATTCCCATGTGCGAAATGAGGGTGTTGAGTGCTTTAGGTTCGCTCGATAGTGGCCTGCATGCTGGCTGTAGGAGTGGCGACGATGTGCCGCTTTGATCTGGCATTCTTGTAAAAATTCAGCAAATACATTTGCGAATTCGGCATGGCCGGTAAACATTGGAAGTGCGGCACAGTTGAATCTTGTTGGTTGCTTTCTTCCTTGGATTTATTTGTAGACAAATACGCGAGTCAATGCAACCACTTTGTGGTGCCCCGATTCGAGCGCAGAGATGTCGGCGATGGTGCTGGATGAGCGAGAATCGTCGCCTCGTGCGAGCGACCTGTGGACCATCGCAAACGAGACGGCGTGCGTCCCAATCGCTGGCATTTGCATCACCGCAACTACGCCCGTTTGTGTCTATGCCCGCGGTGGTGGAGCGCAGCGCGGCTGTTCCAGCAACTGCACGAATTGCGCGGCGATCACCGCGCCGCCGAAGTTTCGCTGGACGAACGCACGTCCGGCTTGACCCATGCGTTGGCGCCGCGCCGTATCGCATAGACGCACGATCGCATCGCGCCAAGCGTCCACGTCGCCGGGCGGCAGCAGTTCGCCGCTGATGCCCGCATCCAGTGTTTCGGCCACCCCGCCGACGTCGCTGGCCAGCACAGGCACTTCGCTGGCTTGCGCTTCCACCGAGACCCGGCCGAAGGTTTCCGGCGCCAGCGACGGAAACGCCAGCATCGACATCGCGTTGTAGTAGGGCGTTGTGTCGTTGACCCAGCCGACGAAGCGATGGCGCGCGCTGTCGTCCTGAGCGGCGGCCTGCGCCTTCAGTTGCGCCGCGTCCGGCCCATCGCCAAGCCACAGGCAATGCAGCCGCGGCTCCAGCGCCATCGCCGCCGACGCGGCTTGCAATAGCGGGAAGATGCCCTTGCCCGCGTGCATGCGTCCGCTGTAGCCGAGGACGATGGCATCATCGGGCAATTGCTGCGCGCGGCGGATGGCCTGGCCTCGCACTGGATCTGGACGCAGTCGCTCCATGTTCACCGGGTTGTACAGCACCTGCACCAGTGCCTCCGGTACGCCGCGCTGTAGATACGCCTGCCGCGCGTAGTGCGATACGGCGAAGAACCGTGCCGCCAGACGCGGGATCGCGTAGCCGGACAGCGCGCTCATCGCCGGTGTGCGATGGCGGAACAGTGCCACGCGGATGCCGAGAGTGCGCCCAGCCAGCAGCAGCGGCCAGTATTCCTTGCCGAAGTTGCCGACCAGCCAATCCGGTTTGCTGCGCCGCGCCGCGCGCAACAGCGGCGCGTAACCGGCGGGGTCCAGCACGTTGCGGAACCGCCCAAGATGCACGGTGATGCCGCTGCGCTGCAGTTCCTCGGCGATCAGTCCACCTGCGCAGGCGATCACTTCCACGTCGTGGCCGACGCCGGCCAGCGCCTGCGCCAGGGCCACGAAGTGCGTGGCTGCGCCAGTGTTCTCAGAGTTGGTACCGACGAACAGGAATTTCATGCGCGGCGGTCCTCGTAGGCAGTCAGTGCACGCAGCGCGAAGTGCGGCAGTAGATGGTGGCGTGCGACCTGGATGCGCGGGTAGCGCCATGGATCGGACCCCGACACGGCGCGGCCCCGGCGAGTGCTGGTCGCGGCGGTATAGCCAGCGGCACGTACGGCTTCGGTGACGCGCTCGTCCATGTCGCCATAGGGATAGCAGAATTGTGGCACCGCTTCGCCGAGTAGATCTTCCAGCTCGCGCTTGCAGCCGCCGATCTCCTCGCGCAACGCGGCGTCGCTGCATCCGGTCAGGTGTGGGTGCGAGCGGGTGTGTGCGCCGATCTCCATGCCGCCAGCGCGCCAGCGGCGCAGCTCGTCCAGGTTCATCAGTGGCTTTTCGATGCCGAGTTTCTCCGCGTCCCAGACGTTGTGGCGGCCAATGCAGCCACTGACCATGTAGACGGTGGCGGTGAAGCCTAGCTGTTGCAGCACCGGCAGCGCCGCGTGCAGGTTGTCGAGATAGCCATCGTCCAGGGTGATCACGGCGATCTTGCCTTGGCGCTCGCCACGCAGGTAGGGCATGGCGTCGGACATGGAGACGCCGCGGTAGCCCAGTCGCTGCAGCAGGCGCATCTGCCGGGCGAAGCGCGCTGGTGTCACGTACAGACTGCGGTAAACCTGTAGGTGTCGCGGCGCTTCGGCGATGTTGTGGTACATGAAAATCGGAATGCGGGCCGTAGCGGTGGTCTCGGAAGGCATCTGGAACGGCTCGGTGACAGGGGCGCAATGGGCAATGGACGATTTTAGCGCAGCTCGCGCGTGACGGTTTGTTCGCGCAATTACATGGCGCGTGGTGCGCGCTGCTGCCGGCCTGCGTCGCATGTGCTGATGGGCGCGTTCGCCGACATCATGGCAGAGTCAGCATGGCCGGTATCATTGTCGTCTGACGGGTGTGGGCGGTTCCGGTGCTGTGCCTGCAGCGGTGAAGCGCGCGGTTGCCGAGATCGCGTTGCTGTTCGTGCGCATCTGTCGGCGTCCATGGATGTCGCGCCGCCAGAGAGCGGCGGCGCGACGCAGGCGCAAGCTCAGTAGTAGATCGTGGCCGAGGTTGCGGTGGTTTCCACATCGTAGTTGCATTGCACGTCGAGATCGGAACTGTCGGTATCGGAAGTCCAATCTGGCGACCGCACAGGACGTAGCTTGTAGTCGTACACGCCGATTTTGTTGAAGGTGATGCTGCCGTCGGGTGGGTACTGGTCGCAACTGTCCACCGAATACACTTCCAGTGCGCCGCCCACCACCAGGTGCGTGTCCGAATCGATATCGTAATTGGTGCTGAGCCGCACGCTCTGGCCGCTGGTGAGGTTGCGTGTGTCGACGTTCCAGTTCGAGCAGGGACTGCGGTTGTTACAGGTGGCATAGGTATCGCCCACGATCTGATCTCCGGCATTGGCCGAAATGTAATCGCTGTGCCACACGGTACCATCCTGGCAGCAGTTCCAACTGCTGAGGTCCCAGCCGTTTTTGAAGCCCCGGTAGCCCAGCACCGGTTGCAGGATTGTTGGATCCTCGCTCTGCATGCCGGGGAAGAAGTACACCGTCTGGTTAGCGACGTTGGTTGGGTTCTGCGGCACTTTCCAACTCGCGACGATGCGGCCCATCTTGGTAGAGGTCACGTCCATGGCCGACTGGATCCAACTATGGTCGATCGTGGGTGGCGGCACCGAGCCGCGCGATTTGGAGGCGCTCAGCGCTGCGCTGCCGCGGACCTGGCGGCCATCCAGGCCAAGACCGTTCGGGTGTACGCGGATGCCTTTGGCGGTGAAGTTGTCCTGGGAGCAGACTTTGGTTTGTTCGCGCACGCCATTGGCGTGTTGCACGCTACCGTCTTTCAGGATCCGTTCGTCGCTGCCGACGTGGTGGACGCAGGCGGGCGGGAAGTAGCCGAACGGAGTTTGCACGTAGTCGTCGGGGACGCCGGCGGGTTTGTGCTTGGCTTGCATGTCGCCCACCCGCATCAGGCGTGCGTCGGGTACATCCTGAGCCAGAGCGTTGGCGCTGCTGAGGCCTAGCAGCGCGAGTAAAAGCGTCAGTGCGACGCTGGGATGACGGCGATAGCGTCCTGCCACGGAGTGTGTGGAATGTGTGTTGAGTGTCATTGGAATCGCCTTGTATTGAATGCCTGCAAAGTGCGTTCCCGGTAGTTCACGCATTGGTGGTCTCGGCTGACGCGTCGACACGCGCAAGCTGGATCGTCGATGCGGAATTGCCGTGCGAGAAAACGAGTGTGTTGAGCGGTGTAGATCAGTTCGATAAATGCCTGTCTAGTCGATGGATGGGCGGGGGAAGATGAATTGTGCCGATGTGGCGTTCTTGTCAAAATTCGACAGATAAATTGGTGAATTCGGTATCGTTGGCGAAGGTTGGAGTTGCATCACGGTCACGACTGTGGATGTTTTTTTATTTCTTGGTCTAATTTGTGGACAAATGCGTGGGTCGATGTAACCATTTACGCAGTGTCCAGATTCGAGAACGTGCCGATGCGACCCGCCGGCCCTGGATGCGCGAAAATCACTCAATGGCGTCGATTCGACGCGTGACCCTTGTGTTTTCAGGAAGCTGCCATGCGCTTACTTACGCGTTGTCTCTGCTTTGTCGGAGTGCTGTTGCGTGCGGGTGCTGACCGATGAGCTCGCCTTGGGGTGATCGTCCGCGTGGCACGCGGACACCTGCACCGAGGCAGCGCAGTGCGTCCGAGCCTGTGGCCGATGCCCATCGCGACGAGTTGCGTTTGTACGGGCTGAATGCCGTGCGCGCGGTGTATGCGCGGCGGCCCGAAGCGATCCGGAAGTTGTATCTGGCTCAGGCGCGGATTCCCGCCTTGCAGCCGTTGCTCAAATGGTGCGTGGCGCATCGCGTCGGTTACCGGGTAGTGGACGAGGCCGATCTGAATAAGCTCGCCGCCAGTGCGCACCATGAAGGCGTGGTTGCCGATGTGCTGCGCGAAGCGCCGTTGCGCCTGGAAGATTGGTTGCAGACGCTGGCGCCAGGTCCAGTGTTGGCGCTGTGGCTGGATGGGGTCGGCAACCCGCACAACTTCGGTGCCATCCTGCGTTCGGCTGCACACTTCGGCGCGGCCGCGATTCTGTTGCCGGAAGGGGCGATGTTGGCCTTGTCCGGTGCCGCCGCGCGGGTCGCCGAGGGTGGTGCCGAGGCGGTGCCGCTGGTGCGCTTGCCTGCGCCCACTCAGGCATCGGCGCAACTGCGCAACGCCGATTTTGCTTTGGCGGCGACGCTGGTCGAGGGCGGCGACGCGTTGTTCGCCACCGCGTTACCGCAACGCCTTATCTACGTGATGGGCGCCGAGCGTGATGGTATGGATCGCGATTTCGCGCAGGCCTGCGACCTGCGTCTGTCGATTCCCGGCAGCGGCGCGGTGGAAAGTCTCAATGTCGCTGCGGCGACCGCCGTGTTGCTGGGGGCATGGCGCTGCCGTCACCCGTTGCCGAATGATCGACGACAAGGCGATTGAGCTGCGCTGCACGCAACATGCGGACTGTGATGTTGTCGCGATGTTGTCGATGCGGGTGTTGACGTCATCTGATGTTTTTCAACTTCCTCGCCGCAGCGGTCGCGCGCGGCATCTCATCATGCGCTGAGCGTATTGCATGAATAGATTGCATATGGCGATGCAATTTTGTGCGCAGGTGCATGATTTCGTGTTTGCGCATCCTGCGATGGCGGGGTAGGCTTCAAGCGCGGGCTTCGCCACATAGTGGATTCCCGCGCAGTGTCAATATGGTTGTAAACGATGTAATCGCTTGCCCGAAAGGGTCATCCATTATTGCTACGAGGATATCGCTTATGAAGCTAATGCTTACCATCAAAGGTCTGATTTCTTCCAAGAAGAGCCTGAAGTCCTACTCTTGGCCGCACTGGTACTGATTGACATATCCGCTGTATTTTTACAGCGGATATAAATCAACGATGCAATCACGCCGCCGTAAAGGTAATTCTTCATTCAAACCGAGGATATCTCCATGAAGCTGCTTTTTTCCATCAAACACCTACTCTCCTCCAAGAAGAGCCTGAAGTCCTCCGCTTGGGAGGGATACATCTCCTACTAACCGTCCCATCCACTGCGTTCCGCAGTGGTACTTGGCACGATGCCTCTACGTTGCTAGGTGTGGGGTTCGAGTTTATCTACTCACCCTGCATGGCATTGTGTATTTTGGTTGTGACCATTGCGAGACGTGTGCGTCAGGTGCTCCATTGCTCCTGAAATCTGAAGCAGTCGATGCCCGGCGGACGGGGTTCGTCGGGCATCGTTTCTTTTAAGCTTAGGAGAATTCGGATGTCCGCAATCCTGACTGGCCGCGAAGTGCGCACGACCGTCTTCGCATCGCCCCTGCAGGCGTTGTTACGCGAGCATCTAGGACAGGATGCGTTCCGGTTGGAAAAGAATACGATTGGTGTCGCCGGCGCGACGCTCATTGATCAATTGCTTGCGGCGAGACCCGCGACAGAGCACGAACGTCCGACGTTCAAACCCTTGCAAGGTCGTTCGATCACCCGCGCCGAAGCCGCGAAGCTGATGCAGGCCATTGGCTCGGACGTGCGCGAGGCGCTGAAACGCCCGGTTCCCGCAACGCTCGATCTATCCGGTTCGTGGCCGCATGTGGGGCATCGCTATCTGTGCGATCTGTTGCTCGGGACGGATCCATGGCGTTTGCGTGTGCTGATGGACAGAGCACTCGAACTGACTCCCATGTTGACCTGGACGTTTATCGCGGCCGGCGCGGCATTGCCGTTGACGGCGCGGGAGGACGCTTCGGCGCTGGCCAAGGTGACCGTTGCCGCAGGCGCGAGCTGTTATCGCGAGCGTCGCCATGCCATGGGTCTGTATCGACGTGCCGCCGTACCGCTTTGCTTCACCATCTCTGCGCTCGTCGCCAATGCGCTATGGCTCGGATCGCCTTTCGATCCATCAGCATCCAACCGCAACATTCTCTACGAAGCAATGCGCCTGCTGCCGCCGGCCTGGAGCCTGCTGCGCAAAGCTTCACCCGAATACGTTGCGCTGGACCAGCGCATCGGCGTTGCCGATGATCTCCTGGTCCTGCCCCTGCTCAGTCACCGTGACCCGGCGCTGTGGGAGGACGCGGAGGTGTTTCGTCCAGACCGCTGGGATCGATTGGATCCCGATGCGCTGCCAGGCTATCTACCGTTTGGACACGCATCCGAACGCTGCTGGGGGCGGCACATGGTCATGCCGCTGGCCGAGCAAATGCTGGAGTTGCTGCGCGCTCAGGACCTCGTCGTCAGTCCGAAGCAGCGTCGTGCGCATGTGCCGCTGCCTGGGTTGCTAGGGGTCTTCCAGATTGACGTCGTCCGACAGGGGCGCGGCTGATGCGCTGCGCTGGTGACCAAACGCATGGCATTGGTCCGTCAATTGCACCCGGCCTGCACCGCGTGTACACGTTTGTTTGCCGGCCATGACGCCACGGGCAACGCGTCAGTTCGATGCGCGTGCCGCTGCTGGTGGTGCGGTGGAGTTGCGCGGTACCAGCGTATACGTCATCACGTGGTGGATGCCGCGATTGGGTAGGCCGCTGCGGCGTTGGCGGATTTCGCCGAGCAGCAGAGTCACGGCGGTGCGGCCCATCGCGGCGACCGGTTGGTGGATGGTGGTCAGCTCGGGCCAGATCGTGGTCGCGACCGGCGTGTCGTCGAAGCCGGCGATCGATAGATCCTCGGGCACGCGCAGGCGCAACCCGTGTGCCACGGCCACTGCGGCTGCGGCCATGTCGTCGTTGCTGCACAGGATGGCGCTTGGATGCGGTGTTGTCTGCAATAACCTACTTGCGGCGAGCAGTCCGGAGCGATAGGTGAACAGACCTTCGGCCAGACGTGTCGGCTCCACCGTCAGTCCGCTTGCGGCCATGGTGTCGAAGAAGCCGCGGCTGCGTAGAGCGCTCGGCGTATGACTCGGATCGCCGCTGATGAAGCCGATATCGCGGTGGCCCAGTTCCAGCAGGTGCCGGGTGATTGTGCACGCGGCCTGGTAGTCGTCGATGCGCACCGAGCTGATGCCGCGCATTGGCGTGCCGGTGGCCACGGCTACGAGTGGGATGCCGCGTTCGTCCAACGTTTCGATGGTCTGCCACGCATCGCACAGTGGTGGCGGCAGGATCATCCCGTCGGCACCGGCGGCAAGCAGGCGCTCGGCGGCGGCGTGTTGGTGATCGCTGTTCTCGCTTTTTTCCACCAGAACCTGGCTGCCTTCCAGGCTGCTTTGCTCCAATACGCCGAGCATGAACTGGTTGAGATAAGCCGCGCTGGGGTTGCTGTACAGCACGCCGATCCGCGCCAGGCAAGCGGTGCGCAGCGAACGTCCGGCCAGATTGGGACGGTATCCCAGTGCCTTGATCGAGGCTTCCACGCGCTCGCGCATGCTAGCGCCCACGCGTGGATGACGATTGATTACACGTGAAGCGGTCATCGGTGACACACCCGCATGGCGGGCCACATCCAGCAGCGTCACCGCTGAGCCCACGCGACGTTGTCGTGTGGTCATCAAGTGTCCTGATGTTGTTGCGAAGGGAGCTGCGTTTGTCATCGGCAGGTCATATACAGCTTACTCCCTGTGCGGCACCGCTGTCTCGGCTTGGTGTCTACCAAGTCGCTCCCTGATCGCGGCTGGCTTGCTGGTGACACGCCTGGCCCGCGCGACGGGGCCGTGCGGCGCAGGCCAGTCGGGTGTTCAGCGTGGTGTTGTGTCGTGCTTGAGGGAGTCGCGGATCTCGCGTAGCAAGAGCACTTCCTCGCTTGGGCCCTTGTCCGCTGGCGGTTCCTTGCGGGCGATGCGGTTGACCGTTTTCACCAACATGAAGATGGCGAAGGCCACGATGACGAATTGGACGATGGTATTGAGGAAGTCTCCGATGCCGATCACCACTGCCGGCACCGGCTTGCCGGCCGCGTCCACCGTCGCCGCTTTCAACGTCCATGCCCAACGCGAGAAATCCATGCCGCCAACGAGCAGTCCAATCGGCGGCATGATGATCTTTTCCACCAGTGCGGTGACGATCTTGCCGAATGCGGCGCCCAACACCACACCGACGGCAAGGTCCAGCACGTTGCCACGCATGGCGAATTCCTTGAATTCGCGGATCATGCTCATCGGAGGTTCCTCTTCGTTGACGCGGGCGGATCGCCGCAGCCCTAGACTAGCGCAGTCGGCGGTGTGTACGCCGGTACAGGTATTGTGGCGCTGTGCTGCCGTTAGCCGACGATAGTGCCGTGGCGCTCGATTACCTTCTCCAGGCGTGCGCTGAAACGGTCGCCGGGCTGGAGTGCGGCCACGCCGGCGGGCGTGCCCATGAACACCAGGTCGCCAGCGCGTAGCGCGAACAGCATAGACAATGCCTGCAGGATCTCCGGCACGTTCCAGATCATCTGCTCCAGTCGCGATTGTTGGCGGATCTGGCCGTTGACTTCCAGCGATAGCGTGCGCGTTTCCAGCGGGCCCACTTCGCTGGCCAGGACCAGTTCGCTGATCGGCGCGGAGTGGTCGAAGCCCTTGGCGATGTCCCAGGGCAGTCCCTTTGCCTTGGCCGTTGCCTGCAGGTCGCGACGGGTCAGATCCAGGCCCACGCCGTAAGCCAGTACTAACGCGTTGGCCTCGGTGATGCTCAACTCACCGGCCGGCGCGTTCCGCCCCACTGCTGCCACCAGTTCCACCTCGTAGTGCAGGTCCTGCGTCGCGGGCGGGTAGGGGATGGTCTCGGTGCCGATCACCAGCGCATCGGCGGGTTTCATGAAGAATATCGGCTGACCGCGCTCGGCTTTCGTGGCGGGGACGCTGGCGCCCATCTCGCGCGCATGGTCGGCGAAGTTGCGGCCCACGCAGTAGATGCGATGCACGGGAAATAGGCCCTGCCCGCGCACGGGAACGCGCGGAGTCTCGGGGGCGATAAACAGGTCGCGCATGCACAGATACCCTGGCGGCAAAAGGATTGCCGCAGTGTAACGCCCATGCTTGTTTGCAGAGCTGAAAAACTAGGCGTGCGCCGCTACCGAGCGCAGCGCAGCGCACGCGATGGTGATTTACAGCGGCAGTGCGGGCTTGCGCACCACTCGGTATTCACCATCGACCACCTGATGGCGCACGGTTGCCGGACGCTTGCCGCGTTGGCTCAGTAATTTCATCGCGATGCCGCCGAGGATCATGGCCGCACCCACGAACACGCTGATGAACACCAGCCCTGCCAGAATTGCCAGACCAATCAGGCCAAGCGCCAGTTTGACCAGTGGATGGCGTGGCTTGCGCGGCGCGAACACCTGTCGGAGGTGGTCGAAATTGAAGATGCGATCACGCATGGCAGATGTCTGTGTCAGTTGGAACCGATGGCGCGCAGTATCGGTGCTGTTTTATCCTGAGTGGTGAAAAATTCGTTAATTAAAAAATTAACACTTGCCGCTCAATCGTTTGTATGTATCGCCCAAGTGAAATGGGAATGGCGCTGCCAATGGAGTCGCCATGCAAGAATGGGGGTCTTGTCGCTGCCCGCTCCACGTTCGATGTCCGACTCTCCTGCCGTGCTTGCGTCCTTGCATCATCTGGTCCCTGGTGAACTGATCGAGGTCCAGGCCATGCTTGGCGGCGAGTCCGAGTCGCTGCTGCTGTATCGCGATGGCGACGATGTACGCGTCTGGTTGAATGTCTGCCCGCATGCCGGACGACGTCTGGATTGGGCACCGGGTCAGTTCCTGAAAAGTCGCCAAGGCCACTTGGTGTGCGCCGCGCATGGTGCCGCGTTCGACTTGCAGGCGGGTCAATGTGTCTCGGGCCCATGTCGTGGCGAGAGCCTACATGCGGTGCCGGTGACAGTGCGCGCCGGACAGGTGGTCCTGCTTTAAAGCGCGCCCCACCAGTGCATCGACATCAGGTTGACCATCAGCACCACCACCAGCGTATAGATCAGCGATAACGGCCCACCCACCCGCCATAGTTCGCGCGGCTGGTAGTTGGCCGGGCCGGTAATCATCGAGATCACTGGGTTGGACGCAGTCATCAGGTTGTTGGAGGCCGACAGCGCCACGATGAGTGCGAATGCGGTGGGATTGCCGCCCGCCGCCAGCGCCAGGTTGACGGCGATCGGCACCATCACGATGGTCGCGCCGACATGGCTGATGACCAGCGAAAATGCCGTGGTGAGCAAGCCCAATGCGATTTCCAGAGTCCACACCGGCATGCCTTCTGGCAGCCGCGCGATGGTGTGGCCGGCAACCCAGGCGGCGGTGCCGCTGCTGTCCATCGCCCAGCCCAGCGGGATCAACCCGGCCATCAGAAAGATGGTCTTCCAGTTGATTGAAGCGTAGGCCTCCTCCATGCGCAGCACACCGGTCAGCAGCATGCCGGCCACGCCGGTCATCAGGGTCAGTGCCACCGGCAGTTTGGAGGTGAGTGCGATCAAGATGGTCAAGGCGAAGATCGTCATCGCGATCTTGAATTTGTGCGGGCGATGTTCGCCCTTCGGATAGTCGGTGACCACCACGAAGTCGCGGCTTTCCGAGGCCTGTGCCAAGTCCTGCCAGATGCTATGGAACACCAGCATGTCGCCAGCGTACAGCGGCACCTTGCGGACATTCTCGCGGATCACTTGCTTGTTGCGGTTGATCGCCAACAGGCTGATGCCGGCCTGCTTGCGCAGGCGCAGTTCGGCCGCGCTCTTGCCGATGAAGCGTGAGGTCGGGGGGATCACCGCCTCGGAGATGCCGGCGCGGCTGGGGTTGAACAGGTCGCCGAGGTGGCGCAGGCGCGAGGACATACGCAGGAAATGGTTCTGCGCGAAATCGGCGACCTGCTGGCGCGTACCCATCACCCCGAGCACACTGCCGACCCAGATACGCATCTCCGTCGGCGGTGCCAGCCGGGTATCGTTGCCGGTTTTCAATGCCAGCAGCAGTGGGGCGTTGTGGATGGTCTCGGCCTCGCCCAGGGTCATGCCGACCAACGGACTGTCGGCGCTGACGATCAATTCGAAGACGTCGCCCTCGATGCCGTAGGTGTGGGCGAAGTAGCTCTCGGTGCGTGCAGGAGTGACGCCGTTGTTGATCAGCAGTTCCTCTTCCGCCAGCACCTTGTCGCCGCGCAGGCGGAAGTAGATCAGTGAGGCCAACAACAGCGCCAAGCCGATCGGCAGCGGCGCGAACATGCGCAGTGGTTGGATCGTGGCCATGCCCGAGGGCAGGTTGTTGTTGGCCGATTGCAGCAAATCGTTGAGCAGGATCAGTGGCGAGGTGCCGACCATGGTCAGCGCGCCTCCCATCACGATCGCCGCGGCGATCGGCAGCAGGAGCCGTTGCAGGGTGAGCGTGGTACGCCCGGCCAGCCGCGCGGCGACCGGCAGGTACAGTGCCATCACCGACGGGTTCTGCATGAACGAGGAATTGAGTCCGGCGATGGCGGTGGTGAACAGCATCAGCCGTTCCTCGACGCCGCGCGCACGTCGCAGCAACCATGACGCCAGCCGGTTCAGTGCGCCGGTGCGTTCCAGTCCCGCGCCGAGGATGGTGGTGGCGATGATGCTCATCACCGCGTTGCCGGAGAAGCCGCTGAACAGTTCCTCTGGCGCGATCAGGCCGGTAACGCCCAGGACCACCAGGACCACCAGGGCCACCACGTCGGCGCGAATGCGTTCGAACACGAACATTGCCATCGTGAAGCCGACGAGCCCGAGAACGAGTTTCATGTCGTTGGTCAGGGTCAGCGCGGTGTCCATGCGGGGCTGTGCTCGTAGATCGGGGTCAGGCGCAAAGCGACCGCAGGCACGATGCGCATGCGGCAGTGTAGGTCGGTGGCGGGAGCATGGCGCAGACGCACTTCATAGATGTGCTGTCGCTCCTGTTTCCACCTTGTCGTACAGCAAGTCCCATACGCCATGGCCCAGGGTCTGGCCACGGGTCTCGAAGTGGGTCTGCGGACGCCAGTGCGGACGTGGCACGTGGCCACGCGGCCCGGCGCGGTTGCTCAGGCCTGGAGTGGCGTCGAGCACGTCCCACATCTGCTCTGCATAGTCGGCCCAGTCGGTGGCGCAGTGCAGCCGGCCGCCGTCGCGCAGCTTGCGCACCAGTAATGCGGCAAATGCCGGTTGCAGCAAGCGTCGTTTGTTGTGGCGCTTTTTATGCCATGGGTCCGGGAAATAGATGCGGATTTCGTCCAAGGCCGCGTCGTCGATTTCGTGTTGCAGCACTTCCACGGCGTCGTGGTGGTACAGGCGCACGTGCGCGGCGTTGTCTTCGTCCAGGGCATTGAGCAGGCGGCCCACACCCGGTGCATGTACTTCGATGCCGATGTAGTCGCGGGCCGGATCGTTGCGGGCGGCATGCCGCAGCGCGGTGCCGTTGCCGAAACCGATCTCCAACACCTTGGGGGCATTGCGTCCGAACAGCGCCTGTAGATCGCGCGGCCGACCCTGGTAGTCCAGGCCGAAGCGCGGCCACAGTGCATCGAAGGCACGCTGCTGGGCCGGGGTGAAGCGGCCTTGGCGCAAGACGAAACTACGCACCTGGCGGCGGCCTTCCTCGACCGTGAACGGCTTGGGCGGTGTCTTGGCGCCGGCGCTGGAAAACGGGTCGGTCATGCGCGTGTTTTCATCCGATCAGCCCATCAACTGGCGAGGACGCGCTGGCGTAACGCTTGCGCGGGATACGCCCGGCCAGGAACGCTTCGCGTCCGGCTTCCACGGCCTTGCGCATCGCGCTGGCCATCAGCACCGGGTTGCGCGCCCCGGCGATGGCGGTGTTCATCAGGACGCCGTCGCACCCCAACTCCATCGCGATCGCTGCGTCCGATGCGGTGCCGACGCCGGCATCAACGATGATCGGCACCTTGGCGTTGTCGATGATTTCCAGCAGGTTGTAGCGATTCTGGATGCCCAGCCCGGAGCCGATTGGCGCGGCCAGCGGCATCACCGCGACGCAGCCGATTTCTTCCAGGCGCTTGGCCAGAATCGGATCGTCGCTGGTATAGACCATCACCTCGAAACCTTCGGCGACCAGGATCTCGGCGGCCTTCAGGGTCTGCACCACGTCCGGGAACAGGGTGCGCTGGTCGCCCAACACTTCCAGCTTGGTCAGGTTGTGCCCGTCGAGCAACTCGCGCGCCAGGCGGCAGGTGCGTACCGCGTCTTCGGCGGTGTAGCAGCCAGCGGTGTTGGGCAGGATGGTGTAGCGCTCCGGCGGCAGCACGTCGAGCAGATTGGGCTCGCCCGGACTCTGGCCGATATTGCTGCGGCGGATCGCGACGGTGACGATCTGCGCGGCGGCGGCCTCCGTCGCAAGGCGGGTTTGTTCGAGATCGGCGAATTTGCCGGTGCCGGTGAGTAGGCGCGAACGATAAGGTTTGCCGGCGATGACCAGCGCATCAAGTGGGGCGTGAGGGTTCATCGGCGGATTATCGCCCATCGCACCCGCGCTGCCGAGTTCGCGCTGCGTCGTGGGCCATCGCGATTCAGCCGCCGCCCAGTGCGTGCACGATCTCGACCCGATCACCATCGTGTAGTAGGTGGTCGGCGTGTGCGCCTCGCGGCACGATCGTGCCATTGACTTCGACCGCGACCCGACGTTGTGCGAGATTTTCCTCGGACAACAGTGTGGTGACGGTGCTGCCGGGGGACAGCGTGCGCTGTCTGCCATTCAATTCGATATACATGTTAAGGTTTCGTAGCGTGCGCTTCGGTGCGCGATTTGCGTTACGCACAGGCGCGAGGTGAGTGTCTGGATGGGGTTGAGATCGCACCATCTTGCCATGCGGCTTCAATTTTTTTCCTTCGCTCATTTACTTGCACTACAAACAATTTCAATGTTCTTGCCCGGGAGGGCATTCATGACTTCTATCCGTCTGTTCCGTTCGTCGCTTGCCGTCGCCATCGTGCTTGCTGCCGCGCCCGCATTTGCCCAATCCACCTACAGCCGCACGGTGTTCTTCGGTGATAGCCTGACCGACGCTGGCTATTACCGTCCATTGCTGCCGGCCTCGGTGCAAGCGGTGACTGGACAGTTCACCACCAATCCGGACTGGGTCTGGGCGCAGTACATCGCCCGTCACTACGGCACCAATGGCGCAGCCAATGGCAATGGCCAGATCGGCGACAACTATGCCGCGGGCGGTGCCCGCGTCGGTGTGGACAATCTCACTGCCCTTGGCGTGGCGCCGTCGCTGGCGACGCAGACCAGCAACTATCTGGCTGCCAACGGCGGCAAGGCCGACCGGCACGCTCTGTATGGCGTGTGGGGTGGTGCCAATGACTTGTTCGCCATCGGCGGGCAGGGTGCTCCGGTGGCTTCCACCATCGCCGATGCGGTGACGGCCGAAGTGGGCATCGTTGCCAGCCTGAAGAGCGCGGGCGCGCGTTACGTGATGGTCACCGATGTTCCCGATCTCGGCATTACCCCGAGAGCCCGCGCCGCTGGCGCGAATGCAATGGCACAGGGCACGGCGCTGTCCAGCGCGTATAACACCGCCTTGTTCGCCGGACTGAAGAGCGCCGGATTGCGGGTGATTCCGGTGGACTCCTTCCACCTGCTGCAGGAACTGGTCGCCAACCCGGCGATGTACGGTTTTACCAATGTCACTGGGACCGCCTGTCAGCCGCAGATCACCGCGCAGTCGTTTACCTGCAACCCGACCACCTACGTCAGCCCCACTGCCCCAGAAACGTATGTGTTCGCCGATGGCGTGCATCCGACCGGCTACACCCATGAACTGCTGTCGCAGTACACGCTGTCGATTCTGGAAGGCCCGCGTCTGCAGCAGGTACTGACGCGTTCAGCGCAGATGGTCGGTCGCGCGCGTGCGGACCAGGTGGCTTGGCATGTGGACGGCCGTCCGGAGGCCGATGGCATGCGTTGGTGGGGCAACCTGCGCGGCGACATGCAGCGCTATCAGCACGGCGACCTGTACGACGGCATGGCGCCGGCGGGTTTGTTCGGCCTGGATTGGTCGCGCGGTGAGTGGGTGTTCGGCGGCTTCGGCGGTTTCGGTCGAGTCGATGCCGATTTTGGCAACAGCAGCGGTAAATACACGCAGAAGGACTCCACGCTGGGCGGCTTTGCCGGCTGGTACGGCGAGCAAGCGTGGGTCAACGCTCAGATCAGCTACAGCTGGTTGCGCTACGACGTGACCCGCAAGGTCAACCTCGGCCCGGCCAGCATTGAGCACAAGGGGTCGCCGGATGGCAGTAACCTGACCGCGGCCCTGCAGGGTGGTTACGAGTTCGGCTTAGGTCCTTTCAAGACTGGCCCGGTGGCTGCTGCGATCTGGCAGAAGGTCAAGCGCGACGGCTACACCGAGAGCAACCTGGATTCCAGCGCGCTGGGCTATAACAACCAGAGCGTCGAGTCGATGGTTGGCCGTATTGGTTGGAAGGCCAGTCTCGATGTCGGCATAGTCAAGCCGTACCTGCAGGCTACCTACGATCACGAGTTCAAGAAGAATCATGAAGCCACCGCTTGGTTGCAGACTATGTCGGATATCGGCAGCTTTGCGGTGCCGGGCATCAACTTCGACCGCAACTATGGTTCGGTGGTGCTGGGCGCGCGGTTCAAGCTATTGGGTCTGGACAGCAATGTCGGCATCGACACCACCACGGCGCAGTCGCGTGCGCACGACACGTCGGTGTTCTTGAACCTCGGCTGCAGTTTCTGATTGGTTGCCATATCGCCTGTCGTGTCCGTTGTTGTGTTGGACGCGATAGGTGATGCAACGCCGTGCGTCGGCTAGACGCACGGTGGCAGCAAGGGCTCTGGTTGCGCCACTTCCATGGGAGATGGCGTGGCTGGAGCCTGTTTATTTTTGGGTGTTTCCAGGTCGTCTCGATGTTATCGGTGATCTCTGGAATGCGCCGCTTTGTTGCGCAACGACGGGCTCAACGCATAGACTGCGCAGGCAATGCGGGCGTAGCTCAATGGTAGAGCTGTAGCTTCCCAAGCTACTGACGTGGGTTCGATTCCCATCGCCCGCTCCAGTCTCGCGAGTTGCAGCGCTAAGTTATTGACTGCGCTGGCTATTCCTCCCGGCTGAAGACCGCCTCGAACGACCTCCGAAGGTATCGTTTGAGGTATCGTTTTTGCCCAAGCCCCTCTTGCTGCATCGGCCGTCAGGCCTCTACGTGCGCTTCTTGGTTCCTCCTGATTTGCGGGGGCAAGTCGGCTCGCGATATCTCGTTCGCCCTCTCCATCTTCGCCCCGGCGATGCTGCGCGTCTGGTGTCTGCCTACATGGGGATGGCACTATCGAACGCGTTCCAAGCATTGAGGCAGGGGAAGTCGGTGGATCTGGACGAAGTGCTGCGCCGCATTCGAGAACAAGGACTGCGCGAACTCACATTGACCGATGTGACGCTGCCCAATGGCACGCATCTCGGTAAGGCCCAGATCGACACGCCCGAAGATGCGGCGCTGTTTGCTGAGCTGTTGCGCGATCCAGTCAGCGGAAATGCCGCGCCTGCCAAACCAAGTGGCTGGCGCACCGGCAAGGCCAAAGCGTCTGGCCCGCTGTTGTCCAAGGCGATTGCGGATCACTTGGGAGACTTGGAGCGTGCCAAGCTCCACAGTAAGACGGTGCTTGAAAGCCGCCACTCATTGCGTTTGTTTGCGGGTGCGGTGGGGCAAGATCTCGCGGTGTCCGAGCTGACGGTAGACCACGTGCGCGCCTTTTTCGATGTCGTGCGGTGGTGGCCGTCGAATGCGACCAAGCGTGCGCCCTATAAGGACCTTGCGGTCATGGAGGTGGTGGCGCTTGCCCAAACTAATCAAGTTCCCGAGCCTGCCGCCTGGACGGTTGCCAAGCACCGTCAGCGCTTGTCGGTGTTCTTGGCGTCGCTCGTGTCGGCAGGGCTTCTGGCGAGCAATCCGTTAGCAGGCATCCGGGCCATTGCCACGCCTGACGCCGACGACACGGGTGAGCCCTTCACCGATGCTGAGTTGAAGGCGATCTTCGATCCGGTGGCCTTCCCGGCATGGGCCAAGAAGTATCCGCACAGATGGTTTGGCCCGATGCTTGGGCTTTACTCAGGGGCGCGCGTGAATGAGATCGCGCAGCTTCGGGTGGAGGACATCGACACGATTGATGGGGTGCCAGGGTTCTTCGTGCGACAGGGCGGGAAGGGGCAGAGCGTCAAGAACAAGAACAGCCGCCGTTTTGTGCCATTGGCCAAGCCGGTGATCGATGCCGGCTTTCTGGTCTACATCGATGAGGTGCGCCAGGCAGGACACACGCAGATCTTCCCGCATCTGCCCAACAGCACCGGACTGGGCTTTGGTCGACAGTTGAGTCGACAGTTTTCGGTCTACATTAAACGTCAAGGGATCACGGCGAAGGGGGAAGGCTTTCATGGCTTTCGCCACACCATTGCGTCGCGTTTGGATGAAGCGGGTGTGTCGGCCTCAGCCATTGCGGCGATCACCGGTCATGCGCGCGGGCAGGGCGTGTTGGAGAAGTTCTACATTGATCGGCGAAGTCTGCCGGACAGAGTGGCGTCGCTTGCTAGGTTCTCGCTCCCTGTCCAGTTGCCTGTCTACATAAAAGGCACCTTCTATTGACCTTGGGTGAGCCTAGATCATTCTGAATTAGCAGCTTTCGCTCGCTGGTCAATCTACATCTAGATTTTTGAATCAAGGGGATTTTAATGTCATCGCGTGGAAGGATAATCTATGACTATCTGTTTAGAATTTTCATAAATCTTCTCTTGTGGGTATTTTTAGCGCTGATCACCGTGGAATTGCCATGGTGGGTTTTCAAGGATTCAGGTCCGGCAGCAGCTACAGCGACCTTTAAGATTGGCAATTTCTTGGACTGGAACCTCTGGTGTAGATTGATCGTAGCCGCCGCCGTTGTAGCGGCGCTCTTGTTTCTTGTCTCAAAAAAAGATGAGGCTAAGTATCGACATCAGTTCGTTAATTATTTACTCGAGGACGTCTTTGGTGTAATAATAAATGCAGCGTCATTGCTGGCGGTTTGCTCGCTTTGGATGCTCAATCCCCTTCTCATGCTGATTGCTGCTGCAAGTTACTTGTTCGGCCTTCGCTTTTGGTATTTGCTCCTGCCAAGCCCATAGCAAAATTGAAAGATTGAAGGAAATCCAGGCGCTTACCAAAAGCATAAGAAGTAATGATCTAAAAATTGTCAACATCTCGCATATCCAATAATAATATCAAGAGGCTAGGGTATATAGGAATAAAGTCAAGTCCAAGAGGTGGCCGGGACGCTGATTGCAGGCGACTGCGAGGATCATGTTCCTGGAATTGAGTATCAGTAAACCATGATGGAAGCCTCTCCCATCTGATAATAGGTATAGGAAGTCCTTGATTTTATGAGGATTTTGGAAGGGTCGGCATAGCGGCAACCCATTCTTTGGAGAGTTCGTGGAAGACATCCAATGCTTTCAGGGATCTAGAGTGCGCGCTCTTAAGATGAGGGATGATCTCTTTCAATCTGATGGGGTCTTCGGTGCCGATGCCCCATCCCCGGCTCCCATCTCCATGGCCTATCCAAGTCGTGCGCGTTGTGACTCCGATGATCAATGATCGCGGAGATCCATGCTGATAGTCGTTCCTGAAATTACTACTGGCTTCGTTCAGTTCTCTAACTTCAAGATCTGAGAGGGATGCGGCCAGTGCGGGCCATGCGGACCAGTGGTCTGCCACTCTCTTGGCAAAGCGGATGTCGACATTGCTCTTTCCATTCCATCCATGCTCTTTTCCTACAAACGGGTTGGCCAATGCCCCGCACTCAACCGCTGCGAAGATCAATTGGCCTCGTATAGACTGGGGCGCTGATATCGCAAGATTGGCCAAAGGCTCAATGTGCTCAAGCGACAGGGAAAAGATCTGTTCGTCATCAAGGCGTTCGATTACCAGATCCCAAGCCTCCAACTTCTTGATCATGGACCCAAAGGTGTTGATATGGTTCGCAAGTTCACGAAGAGCGCGGCCTAGAGCGTGTTATGAACTTTGAAGTAGAGACGTTGCATTTCCAAGCATGAGCATTGAGAAGACGACGAA
>NZ_JZHZ01000007.1:2477811-2482707 GCF_000963005.1 Xanthomonas sp. GPE 39 | reverse complement strand
CAGCCGCAGCAAGAGCGGCAGCGCGGCGATCGGCGTGGGGTTCAGCTATGGCTCCCAGGGCGCGGCGATGGGCTTCACCGCCAGCGCCAGCAGCGCGCACGGCCAGGGCGATGGCACCGACGTGACCCAACGCAACAGCCACCTGTCGGCGGGCAACACGGCCACGGTGATCAGCGGCCACGACACCACGCTGGATGGCGCGGTGCTGTCGGCGAACAAGGTGATGGCGGATGTGGGGGGCGATCTGCACATCCACAGCGAACAGGACACCAGCCATTACGCCAGCCACGACACGTCTGTTGCCGGCAGCATCACCGTGGGCATCGGGGCGAGCGGCAGCGCGAGCTATAGCCATGCCAAGGTGGATGGCGACTTTGCCAGCGTCACCGAACAAAGCGGCATCCAGGCCGGCGATGGCGGGTTCGACATCACCGTGCATGGCAACACCGACCTGAAGGGCGGGGTGATCGCCAGCACGCAGGCGGCCATCGACCAGGGCCGCAACCAACTGACGACCGGCACGCTGACGGTGGCCGACATCGTCAACACCAGCCACTACAAGGCGACGGGCGTGAACCTGTCCGGCGGGTATGCGGCGGGGGGGAGCAATGGCAAGTCCGATGCCAAGAGCGATGGCGGCAGTGGCGACAGCGGCAGCAGCCAGATGCCTTCGACGGTGAACCAAGGCAGCAGTTGGTCCTGGCAGAACCAGGGTAGCGGGGCGCGGGGAACGGCCGCGGGCTACAACAGCAAGAGCGGCAGCCAGACCTCGATCACGCACAGCGGGATCAGCGGCGGCGCACTGACGATCACCGATGCAGCGGGGCAACAGGCCAAGAGCGGACAGAGCATCGCCGACACGCTAGCCGCGCTGAACCGCGACGTGCACACCGGCGACAGCAGCAACGGGTTGGTCAAGGACTGGAACGGGCAACAACTGCAACAGCAAGTGACCGCTGGTGCGCAGATCATGGCGACGTTCGGGCAGCAGGCGGGTAAGGCGATTGGCGATTACGCCTCGCACAAAGCGTTGGAACTGCGTTCGCAGGGCAACGAGGCGGAAGCGGAAAAATGGGATGAAGGCGGCGCCTACCGCGTAGCGGCGCACGCGGCGATGGGCGCATTGGGCGGCGGGGTGCAAGGCGCGTTGGGCGCAGGCGCGGCCGCCAGTGCGGCACCGAGGTTGAACGAGCTGACGAAGGATCTACCCGACGGCGTGCGTGAAGCAGTGGGCGCGGGCCTGGCAGCGGGATTGGGGGCGGTGACCGGCGGTGCGAGCGGTGCGGCCACGGCGTTCAACGAGGATACGAATAATCGGCAGTTGCACCAAGACAGTAACCAAAACGAGGTTGCTCGCTTGAAGGAAATGGCAAACGGCGATCCGCAGCGTGAAGCGGATTTGGTCGCCGCGGCCTGTGCGTTGGTGAAGTGTTCGGCAGAGTATCCGGATGGTTCGGATGAGAAAAAATATTGGGCGGCAATCGAGGTTGAGGGGAATAAGCCAGAGCGTCAGGAAGATCGTGACTGGCTCAAGTCGCAGTCGCAAACGACGTCTGGATACGCAGCCGGCAGTACTTGGGAGGAAAACAGACATCTGTTTACATACGATGGAGTGGATGCTTTTGGTGACTGGGCGACGAAAAACCAAGTAGGTACTCGTGCGCTCGGTGGCTTGCAGATGGTAGGTGGTGCAGCGGAATCGGCAGGAGGCATGATGCTTGCGCCGACGTGCGGAACCTTCGTCGGCTGCTTGGCTTCCGTGTACCTCACGGGTGCAGGTGCAGATAATGCGGCGGCTGGTTCGAGTACATTGTTCAGTGGAAAAGCCACCTCGACTCTGGGTGGTCAAGCGCTGCAAGCACTAGGATTGCAGCCTGGCACGGCTGAACTGTTGTATGGATTTACGCAGATGGCTCCATCCGCAGGAGCTGCGCTGGCTGCGAATCGTGCCATCGATTTAGAAATTGCTACAAATGCGTGGGTTAGGAGTGTGTCAGGGATAAAATCTCTGACCAATGGTATGCGTGTTGGTTCTGCTGATGCGCAGGTATTTAAGTATGGCGATGGATTTTATTCTGGTTCTGCATTGGTTGATGCGGAGTCTGGCGGCTTTTCGATATATGATCAATTCAAGAAGCCCGACGGACGTGGTTGGGATTGGCCTGAGAATTTGGGATTTGCTGGGGACCGCGTTGAAACCACTTTGAGCGTAGGTACAAGGGTGGATCGGTATGGCAGTAACACAGGATATTTTCTTTCGCCTACTGGGACCTCTTATGAACAAAGAGCCTTGGCGCCAGGGTCGAGAAGTGAGGGGTATTATGAATATGAGGTCATAAAGCCGCTGCCAGTAATACAAGGAGAAATAGCGCCGGCATTCGATCAGTCAGGAGGTGGTTTGCAAATTTTGCCGAGGTTTCCCGATAGGGTTAATGTTAAGTGGTTAATAGATAATAAATTCTTGAAGCGAGTAGATAAATGAATGAGGAAATATTAAAAATTCAGAATGAATTATTTTCTCTTGGAAGGAGGATTGATGCGCCAGAGAAGCTTCTCGTTATTAGGAAATTACCTAGTAGTGATGCAAATCCATTTCTAATTTTTGAAAATGGAAAATTTGTTTATGAATGTGTTGAGAGAAATTATCAGGTTTTCAGAAAGGAGACGTCATCTAGTGATGATGTGCTTTACTGGATTTTTGATGGAATTATATCTGACATGATCGCAGATTCTGAAGATTTTAATAAAATTGAAGACGTTGATATTGGAAGGATGGATTTTATATTGAGGAGAATTAATTTAATGGAGCGCCTCAGTCCTGTTTGGGGTAAGAAAGCTAGGGAAGAGTCTGATGAGGAGCTTAGGATGCTAGATTCTGTAATAGCAGCCAAAAAAACAAAATCGGACACTGCATCAGTGATGGAAAAGTTACACGCATGGCTCGTGGCAAAGGGATTACTGCCGCGCCGTTGAGAGAGGCTCTCAACTGAACGATGTAAACTCGTTCCTCAAGACCCATCAACTGGTATGCACTTATCACCAATCACCGTGATCACCAACTCACGATCACGCACAGCGATGCGCAATTTGCAGCCGATGGCGAATCCCAACTCTTCCAGCCAGCGACCACGCAGGCGCAGGGCGGGTATGGGCTGATGACTGTCGGGATAGTAGCCATAACCCATGGTGCACTGTTGCGTTGGACGCACGCGTCGCGGTGGGCGTTGTTTGCGTGCAAGCTCGGCAGAATTTAGGGCCTCGGCTTGCTCGCACGTCATCATCGGGCTGAGCGTCGGTTCCACAAACGTCCATTGCAGGTCCTTGCATGGCGAACGCTTGGTTGTATTACTGCGGCGCGATGACGGTTGACGCATGGCAAAAGCCTCCTGTGTGTACGAGAACCGCCGCCAACGGCGACGGGATGTCGGGAGGTTAGAAACCGCACTTAGCCGGCGGGCGTATTTCCCCGAAGGGTGTTTTATTAGCCGCCCTCCCGACGCAGGCATTGCGTCGGTTTGCGCCTGCGAACAGGCACAAAAAACCCACCAGTTTGACGGAGGTGGGTACCGCTAAGTGAGGAGTTTCTACGCTCCTTGTCGGAGAGATTGCAGTCGGTTGCGTTCGATGTCAACTAAGCGCGCGCTCAGCGCGCGATGGGCAGGTGCAATCCCAGGGCGATCTGAGCCTGACCCTGCACGAGGGCCTGACCAATACCGGGCAGCTGATTGCCAACGGTAACCTGTCCATCCACACCGATGGCGACCTGCTCAACCAGGGCGTGCTGCGCGCGGACAATCTGGATCTGTCCGCGGCCAATGTGGACAACGCCGCCAGCGGGGAGATCAGCAGCCAGGGCGTGACCCACGTCCAGGCCAGCGGGCAACTGACCAATCGCGGCCTGATCGACGGCGCGCTGACCCAGTTGCAAGCGGCAACCGTGGACAACGTGGGCACCGGGCGGGTGTATGGCGACCACGTCGCCATCGCCGCCGGCACGCTGCTCAACCGGGCCGAGTCCGTGGCCGGGGTGACGCATGCGGCCACTGTGGCCGCGCGCCAGCGCCTGGACCTCGGCGTGGGTCAGTTGAGCAACACCGACAGCGCCTTACTCTACAGCGATGGCGATGCGGCCATCGGCGGGGCGCTGGATGGCAACCAGCAGGCCATCGGCAATGCCGCCCGCGTGGACAACCTCGGCTCCACCATCGAGATCGCCGGCACGCTGGCGCTGCACGCCAGTGCGCTCAACAACATCCGCCAGAACGTAGTGGTGACCCAGACCACGAGCACCGCCGCGCCAGTGCGGCTGGATCAACCGAGCTGGCGCAACAACGGCCAAAATGCCCACAACGATCTGCGCTCCACCAGCAACTACAGCGCGCTGGAGATCTACTACCTCAACCCGCAGGACATCCTGCAGGACACGGTGTACACCACGCCGGATGGGTATCAGGTGCATCAGGCGACGATCCGGCTGACGGCGCAGACCAGCGCGTACTTCTTCGCCCGTGGCGCGATGTACTCGGCCACCGGCGAGCGTTCGCGGCTGGACCCGCGCACGGGCACGGTGACGATCTACTACACCGCTCGCCAGGACAACCAGATCAATCCGGACCAGGTGAGCAGCGGTGCCAGCGACCCGTTCGCCGCCGTGTCCGCCGACGAACCGGGCGCCCCGCCGTTCCACTACGAGAGCGACACCCTCAAATACTCCAATGCCTACGGAACATGCACCACCAACTGCGTGCAATTGATCGCGCAATACGCCTACACCGATCCGGACCACATCCTGAGCAACCCACAAGGCACCGGCGGCGGCGGGCGGGAGGACAACGAGCACTACCGCATCGCCACGCGCACCACGGTGCAGGACGTGCTGCAACCGGGTGCGGGTCC
>NZ_JZHZ01000007.1:2435510-2477711 GCF_000963005.1 Xanthomonas sp. GPE 39 | reverse complement strand
CACTTCGTTGTCTTCTCAATGCTCATGCTTGGAAATGCAACGTCTCTACTTCAAAGTTCATAACACGCTCTAAGCTTGTTATAGAGCCATATGTGCTTGGAACTCATCGAAAAGGTGGATTCTTTGAAAGCAAGAAGCGTGAGCCGGGCCGAAGCTTTGCCGGGAAAAGAAATCTCCTTGTTGGACTTGAGTTTTTGAAGCGTTATGCACCTGGGCTGAGATCAAAAGAAAAGGCTGCGCCAGGGAGAATAAATTTTGAAATGCCAGAAAACTGGTCCCCTGCTCAGTTTTTTGGGTTCGCCGTTGCTATGCTTGATTTAGAAAAAAAGTATGGCGAAAGGTGGGCGTGAATATAGACGAATTTGATCGTTATATCCAATTCCTCTGCGACGGAAAGGATGAGCAGATGAGCGCCATAGTTGCAACAGCCAACGGTTCTTTTTTTGCATTTAGTGAGAGCACAGCAGATTTGCGTGAGCTGATCTTTGAGTTGCGAGAACATCTCACATCAAAGGCTAAACTAAGCTCAGAGCTGAGTCGTTTGCCTGGAATGCGCTTTGCAAAGCGGCGTTAGTATGAAAATTTGCGGACAGACTTCCTGGGCATGGAAACGATGTCTCGTCTAATCTTTTTTTTTGGAGCTGCAGCTTGAATCGTTTTTTTACGGTCTGGTGTTAGCTTGGCGGCGTCCCCATTCCTGTTGTCGCGCCTTCCTTTGCGAGGAGCTGCTTTTATGGATGCTACCTCCGTCGATGCACAAACTCTGCCGGGGTTGATGCTGGGTCGAGAGATGGTTTCGTCGTGCATATTCGCGAGCGCTAGATGTTGCTCAAATACCCTGGTCGCCTTCAATGCCTCCCGCTCTGCGCGCTTGGGCGAAACGCGCGTAAGAGCGGCTAAAAAGGCCTTTGTCCAAAATTCATCGGGTGTCATGAGGTTATTTCCGTTTTCGTAAGGCAACACCTATAGGGCAGCGTAAAGCGCTGTCAAGGTCGGCAAACCACGATGGTTGTCTTGGGCTGGTATTCCATGCCTTAGGCATACATCCTCGCCCCCTTCCTCAGCCGTTCTCTGAACTGTCCGCGCATATAGCTCGGCAGCGTCACAGCGGGCTGATAGTGGCCTAATGCTTCAACTTGGATCTTCCGTGTGTTTCCTGCCGATTTGTGGACATAGTTGTCCTGCAGCACGGGGGCTTTCTTGTTGAGGGCATGGCCGGTGATGAGGGCAATGTGCTCAACCCGCACGCCTTTGGCATCCAGCTCCGTGGCAAGCGTATGCCGGAAGGCATGCGACTCGATGCCTTTGCCAAAGCCTAAGCCCTTTAAGTAAGCCGCAAACTGGTTGACGAAGCCCTGGCTGTAGCGCCCGTTCGGTTCACCCGTCTTGCGGCAGGTGCCGGCCGATAGGTTAGGAAAGAGGCGAGGGTGCCCAGACGCCTTGACGTCGGCCAAGAAGTCGAGAAAGCCGGCCTGGATGAGGCTTGGGTGGATCGGCACCTTACGGATCGCGCTCTTGCCTTTCAGGCTTTGCCGGCTGCGCTTACCCGCACTTTGCGCGAGATCTTCGTCCACGGTCTTCTGGATCGAGAAGCACCACACGCCTTGATCTTGGACGACGTCGTTGGCTTTGAGCTGCGCGATCTCATTAATCCGAGCGCCCGTGAAAAGCGCAATGAGCGGACACCACCAGCGGTGCGGATACTTCTTGGCCCAAGGCACGAAGGTCTCGGGGTTGAAGATCTTCTGGATCTCCTCGGCTGAAAGCAGCCGCTCGGGCTCATCCTGATCAGCCAGTAGCTCTTCTCTGGCCGGCTTGAACGCATCTATCGGAGAGTGTGGGATGGCACGAGCTTTGACCAAGGTGTTGAAGAAGGACGCGAGGAAGCGCCGATGCAGTTCCAATGTTGCGTTCGCCGGTTGCGCCCGTCCCTGCTGCTGCCCCTTGGCAATCAAGGCTTCGACGCTCAACCACTGATGCTTTGGGTTGGCCATGAAGTCTTGGGGAGCCCATCGCAGCAAGTCCCACATCTGGTAGATGTGCGTATGATCAATCCGAGCAACGGAGGTGTCGCCACTCACGCGTTGCAGGATGGCAAGCGTGCGGCGGTAGGCTTCAATTGTGGCGGTGCGAAGGTTCTGCCGTTCCTTGTCTTTCAGAAAGTCATCGACCTCCTCGGAGAGCAACCGAGCCGGAGTGGCCAGGGGCAGTGGTTCGGGATAGCGCGTTCCAGATCGGCGAAGCCGTCGCAGCTTTTCATGATGGTCGTAAGTCGCTTGGACCAGATCCTGAAGGTGAAGTGCGCCAGCCCGGTCTTGAACGACGATATCTGTGAATTCGACTTTGCCGATGCGAATGCTTCGGATAAATAACTGGCCTTTGGGGTGTTGCAAATATTGATGAAGTTGGGAATGTTTAAAGCGCATCTACGATCTAATGTTGAGGAGGTAGACGTTTGATAAGGGGAGGGAATTTTCTGTCAATGATAAAATAAGACAGAAATTTCGTGCGTGTGCTTGCCTAAGGTGGTCTCGATAATTCTTGTTCAAACACCTCAATTTTCAGTTTGAATTCGATAAGTTATTTTATCGAGAAACTATATACGTCAATGATTGCGGCTTTATAAATGAGCTTGAAACCATCAATGCGCGTGTTGTTTTTGGGTTCCTTGTTCCGCTTGAAATCTAGGTGGATCAATGGGGTGGGGTGAGTCGGGTTCTGTTCCCATCGCCCGCTCCATGTACTGCAAGCGTTTCGGATAATTTTGGCGCTCCGCAATATTCGAACCGCTCCGCAATCATCGAGTCGGCGTGGTCTTTGCGCCCTTGCGATGGCTTGCAAACGCTCTGTTGTGGTCACCGACGACGGATCGCTCAGCGCATACCACTGCTATAACAAATCAGTTCGTAGCATCGTGGCCAAACTTATGTCAGGCCGGTGAATACTGCCGACGATCAGCATTGGCTAAATACCGTAAGCTGCCGTCAGCCTGGCCTGAAATTCGTACGCCTGTACACCGCCATCGGCTGCGCCCAACGCTGAAGATGCAGGCCCCGCAGTGCGCGGCTTACGCAGCTAGATGATTAGCCGCATCGCCTGAGTAGGCATTCGGTAGGCATTTACAAACCGCCAGAGCTGCGGTTACCAGCCAAATGGCGGTGGGCCGTAGCCGCCTCCTGGATAATAACCACGACCGAATAGCGAGCCTGCACCGCGCTCGACGCTGATGCTGATGCCCATGTGCCGTGGCTTGCCGTCGTCGTTGTAAGAGGTCTTGCACATGTTCAGGTTGGCGGCCTGGTAGTTGCTGTTGCCGCCTTGCTTTGAATAACCGATGCCAGTGGCGACAGCGCCGTGGAGGTCGCCGTTGCAGCGCTCGGCCTGCGCCTGTTCCGCTTCGGCCCGTGCCCTGGCCGCCGCTGCTTTCTGGGCAGAGGCCGAGGTGCCGCTGGTATCGCCGTAGTAGGCGCCCGGCGGGTCGGCTTTGTAGCCGGGTTGGGAGCCGTAGGTGATCGGTGGCGGCTGCGGTACGCTCAGGTCGAGTTTGCGCTTGGCCGCTTCGCTGGCATTGTCGGAAGCGGCGGTCTGGGCCAGTGCCGGACCGGCGAGCAGGGCGCTGACAAAGAGAAGAAGGCTGCGTTTCATCGGGCGTCTGCCAGGGCAAGGAAAGCCGGATGCAGCCGCCATGGACGCACTCCATCCTGTGCCGACGCTACCAAGATCACGTTGAACCCGGCCTGTCGGTGGTGGTGCGGCATGGTTCGTCTGCACTGCCGCAGGGGAGGTTGCATGAGCCGCCGTGCTCGCAAGTCTGGCGGGGCGAACTCAGCCTTGCCCACGTACTACCTCGATCAATTGCTGGCCGTAGCGGGCTAGTTTGCTGCCACCGATGCCGCCGACACGCGCCAGTGCATCCAGGCTGGTCGGGCGTTGCTCGGCGATGTTGCGCAGGGTGCTGTCGTGGAAGATGACGAAGGCGGGTACGTTCTGTTCTTTGGCCAAGCCGGCGCGCAGGTCGCGCAGTGCGTTGAACAAGCCCAGGTCCTGTGGCTGCACCGGCAGGCCGGTGCGCGGGCTGCCGCTGCGGTCGCCGCGTTCGCGGCTGCGGCTGGGCAGTTCGCGGCGCATCATGATCTGGCGCTCGCCCTTGAGTACCTGGCGGCTGGCGTCGGTGAGGCGTAAGCCGCCGTATGCGTCGCTGTCCACTTCCAGTAGGCCGGTGGCGACCAGTTGGCGGAACACGCCACGCCAGGCGCGCACGTCCAGGTCCTTGCCGATCCCATAGGTGCTGAGGCGTTCGTGGCCGAATTGTTTGATCTTGTCGCTGGCGTTGCCGCGCAGGATGTCGATCAAGTGGCCCACGCCGAAGCGCTGGCCGCTGCGGTACACACAACTGAGCGCCTTCTGCACGGCCACGGTGGCATCCCAGGCGTCGGCCGGTTGCAGGCAGTTGTCGCAATTGCCACAGGGTTGCGGGTAGGTCTCGCCGAAGCTGGCCAGTAGCACTTGACGGCGGCACTGTAGCGATTCGCAGTAGCCCAGCAGTTGGTCGAGCTTGCGTCGCTCCACGCGTTTGCGTTCCTCGCCGGCTTCACCCTGTTCGATCATTTGCTTGAGCAGCACCACGTCGCCCAGGCCATAGCACAACCAGGCTTCGGCGGCGTCGCCGTCGCGACCGGCGCGGCCGGTCTCCTGGTAGTAGCCTTCCAGCGATTTGGGTAGGTCGGTGTGGGCGACGAAGCGCACGTCGGGTTTGTCGATGCCCATGCCGAAGGCGATGGTGGCGCACATCACGATGCCGTCTTCGCGCAGGAAGCGGCGCTGGTGTTCGGCGCGCATCTCGGCAGGTAGTCCGGCGTGATAGGGCAGAGCATTGAGTCCTTCGCGGACCAGAAAATCGGCGGTTTCCTCGACCTTACGCCGCGACAGGCAGTAGACGATGCCGGCACTGCCGCGGTGGCCGCGCAGGAAGTCCAGCAATTGCCGGCGGGCGTTGTCCTTCTGCACGACGGTGTAGCGGATGTTAGGGCGGTCGAAGGAACTGACGAAGTGGCGCGCCTGGGCCAGGTCCAAACGTTCGGCGATTTCGCGCTGTGTCGGCGGATCGGCGGTGGCGGTCAGGGCGATGCGCGGGGTGTGCGGCCAGCGCTCGTGCAGCACGGTGAGCTGGCGGTACTCCGGGCGAAAATCGTGGCCCCACTGCGACACGCAGTGCGCCTCGTCGATAGCGAACAGGGCGATGCGGCTGCGTTCGATCAACGATAAAAAGCGCGGTGTCAGCAGTCGTTCCGGTGCGACGTAGAGCAGGTCCAGTTCGCCGGCCAGCAAGGCGCGCTCGACGCGTTGCGCGGTCTCTGCGTCCAGGGTGGAGTTGAGGTATTCGGCGCGCACGCCGACCTGATGCAGCGCTTCGACCTGATCCTGCATCAATGCGATCAGTGGCGAGACCACGATGCCGGTACCCTCGCGCAGCAGCGAGGGGATCTGATAGCACAGCGACTTGCCGCCGCCAGTGGGCATCAGCACCAGTGCATCGTGTCCGGCGGCGACGTGTTCGACGATGTCCTGTTGCAGGCCGCGAAACTGGTCGTAGCCGAAAACGCGGCTGAGCAAAGCGTGGGCGGGGGAAGGCATCTGCCTAGGATACCGCGTGGGTCAAGCGTGGCTGTTGGATGCAGGCGCTGCGTGGCGTCGGGTCGCAGTGATCGGCCGTGGGTCAGTCATTGCGCGGTCAGCGCCGTTGCGATCAGCAGCGGCAACGCCCCGCCGCCGCCGGCAACCTCGGCGTCAAGCGAACGCAGCGTGGATTCCTGCGCGGCCACGCCTGTCTGGCAGGCGTGGCCGTGTGCGGTTTATTGCAGCAGCGAGCGCAGCATCCAGGCGTATTTTTCGTGGGTTTGCAGGCGTTGCGTCAGCATATCCACCGACGGGTCGTCGCCAGCGTTGTCGGCGGTCTTGAGCGCCTTGCGTGCGGTGCGGCATACCGCTTCGTTGCCGACCACCAGTTGGCGCACCATCTCGCGCCAGTCGGCGCTGTCGCTGAGTCCGGCTTCTTCCGGGATCGAGGTCAGCGCGGCGTACTCCTTGTACGAGCCCGGGGCATTGAAGCCCAGCGCACGGATGCGTTCGGCGACGTTGTCCAGCGCCGCCCACTGCTCGGTGTACTGGGTCTCGAACATCAAGTGCAGCGAATTGAACATTGGCCCGGTCACATTCCAGTGGAAGTTGTGGGTCTTCAGGTACAGCGTGAAGGCATCGGCCATGAAATGCGACAGGCCCTCGGCGATCTTCTTGCGATCGCCGCCGCCGATCCCGATATCGATGTTGGGTGCCGATGGCGCCAGGGTTGCCAGCGGTTGGCCTGTCGTGGTCTTGCTGGAGTGCTTGATCTTGTCGTGGGTCTTGGGCTTGGCCATGGTGGGATCCTTATGAGGGTTACGGACGAGATGGCGTCACAATAGACAGACTAAAGCATGTGCGCTGATTCAACGTTCAATGGCATCGGATTGATGAACGCTATCGAAAAACATCCTCTGGCCGCACACCTGCGCGAGCGCCGTGCGGCGATCGACGGTGCGCTGACCCGCGACCGTGGCCGCCTGCTCGGCCTATGGTCGCGCTGGCAGGCCGCGCCTGGCAATGCCGCGCTGGAAACCGCATTCGAACAGGCGCTGGAGGCGTCGCGCACGCGCTGCGCTGCGCGGGCATCCACGCAGCCGGCCATCGTGCTGGATGCGCAATTGCCAATCGCGCGCGAGGCAGAGCGGATCGTCGCATTGATCCGCGCACATCAGGTGGTGGTGATCGCTGGCGAGACTGGCTCGGGCAAAACCACGCAGTTGCCGAAGTTGTGTCTTCTGGCCGGTCGCGGCGCCGCCGGCATGATCGGCTGCACCCAGCCACGGCGCATCGCCGCGCGCGCGGTGGCCGCACGGGTGGCCGAGGAATTGCACACCCCGGTGGGTGACATGGTTGGTTTTCAGGTGCGCTTCAATGATCGGATCGGCGAGCAGACCCGGATCAAGTTCATGACCGATGGCATCCTGTTGGCCGAGATCGCCAGCGACCGCTGGCTGTCCAACTACGACACGATCATCGTCGACGAGGCGCACGAGCGCAGCCTCAATATCGATTTCCTGCTCGGTTATCTGAAGCAATTGCTGCGCAAACGCCCGGAACTGAAAGTCATCGTCACCTCCGCCACGATCGACACCGCGCGTTTCGCCACGCACTTCGACGATGCGCCGGTGATCAGCGTGGAGGGCCGCACCTATCCGGTGGAGGTGCGCTACCGGCCGCTGGAAGGTGAAAGCGGCCAGGACGATAGCAGTGGCGATAACGCCGGCGAGCGCACGGTCAACGAGGCGATCGTGGCGGCGTTGGACGAAATCACTCGGTTGGACCCGCGCGGCGATGTGCTGGTATTTCTGCCCGGCGAACGCGAAATTCGCGATGCGCACCAGGCGCTGGAACGGCGCAAATATCGCGAAACCGAGGTGTTGCCGTTGTACGCGCGGCTGTCGGCCAGCGATCAGGACCGGGTGTTCAATCCCGGCCCACGACGTCGCCTGGTGTTGACCACCAACGTGGCCGAGACTTCGCTGACCGTGCCGCGGATCCGCTACGTGGTCGATCCGGGCTATGCGCGGGTCAAGCGCTATAGTCCACGACAGAAGCTGGATCGGCTGCACATCGAACCAATCTCGCAAGCCAGCGCCAACCAGCGCAAGGGCCGTTGCGGACGCATCGCCGAGGGTATCTGCTACCGCTTGTACGCCGAGGCCGATTTCCAGGCGCGGCCTGCGTTCACTGATCCGGAGATTCGCCGTTCCAGTCTGGCTGGGGTGATCCTGCGCATGCTGCAATTGGGGCTGGGGCGCATGGAAGATTTCCCGTTCCTGGAGCCGCCGGACGAACGCGCCGTCGCCGACGGCTGGCAGCAACTGGTGGAACTGGGTGCGGTCGGCGAACCCGACCGCCACGGCGCGCGCAAGCTCACCGAGATTGGCCGCAAAATGGCGCGGTTGCCGGTGGACGTGAAACTGGCGCGGATGCTGGTGGCGGCGCAGCAGCATGGTTGTCTGCGGCCGATGCTGGTGATCGCCGCGTTCCTGGGCATCCAGGACCCGCGTGAGCGACCGCCGGAAGCGCGCGAAGCGGCGGACAACGCGCATGCCAAATTCGCCGATGCGCGTTCGGAGTTCGTCGGCATCCTGCGCCTGTGGGAGGCTTACCGCCAAGCGCACGAGGAACTCACCCAGTCCAAACTGCGCGACTGGTGCGCACGGCATTTCCTCGGGTTCCTGCGCATGCGCGAGTGGCGCGAGTTGCATCGTCAGTTGCACCTGCTCTGCGCCGAGCTGGGCTGGAGCGAGGAAGCGGCGTCTGCGTCGCTGCAACCGTTGTTGGACGCTGCCGCCGCGCCAGCGCCGGGGCGTGATGCGGAAACCGCGGCGCGCATGACCCGTGGCCAATTGCATCGTGCCGCGCGGCTGGCGCGCGAGGGACGCGGCGCGGCGCAGGCGCTCGCACTCACGCTGAGCGACACCCGCGCGGCCGCACCGATTGCAGACCCCGAGACGCCGCGCGCCAGCGAGCGCGTGCGCGCCGCAGCCTACCAGTCGCTGCATCGCGCATTGCTCGCCGGACTGCCGACCCAGGTCGGCCACCGCACCGAGAAAGGCGATTTTCTAGCGCCCCGGCAGCGACGTTTCCTGCTGTTTCCCGGCTCGACGCTGGCGCGCAAGCCGCCGCCGTGGGTGCTGCCGGCGACCCTGCTGGACACGCAGAAGATTTGGGGCCTGACCAATGCGGCAATCGAACCGGACTGGGTCATCGCCGAGGTGCCGCACCTGCTGGCGCGCAAGCATTTCGATCCGCACTGGTCGCGTGCGCAAGGTCAGGTGTTGGCCTCCGAGCAGATCAGCCTGTTCGGGCTGGTGCTGGCACCGAAGAAGCCGGTGCACTACGGCCGCATCGATCCGTCGGCTGCGCACGAGTTGTTCGTGCGTCAGGCACTGGTGCCGGGCGAGATCAATACCCGTGCCAGTTTCGTCGTGGACAACCAAAAGGTGCTGGCGCAGGCGCACGAAGAGGAAGCCAAACTGCGGCGTGCCGGCATCGTGGCCGACGAGGATTGGCAGGCGCGTTGGTATCTGGACCGGATTCCTGCCGAGATTCATTCCGCCACGGGACTGGATACTTGGTGGAGCGCGTTGTCGCCCGAACAGCGGCGCGCGCTGCACTGGTCCTTGGTCGATTTGTTGCCGGGTGAGGGCAGCGAAGCCGACCGCTATCCCAAGTATTTCGCGCTGGGCGATGCGCGCTTGGCGCTGCATTACCGTTTCGAGCCGGGTGCTGCCGACGATGGCGTGACGTTGGAGGTGCCGGTACATCTGCTCAACGCGCTGGACCCGGCACGGCTATCGTGGCTGGCGCCGGGCTTCGTCGCCGACAAGGCCGCTGCGCTGATTCGCAGCTTGCCCAAGGCGCTGCGACGCAATTATGTCCCCGCACCGGATTTTGCGCGCGCCTTCCACGAGGCGTTCGCGCAGCCCAGTGCCGATGACCTGCGCGGTGAACTGGCGCGGTTTCTGCAGCGCGCGACAGGCGTGCCGCTGAGCTCGTTGGACTTTGACGAAAGCGCGCTGGAGCCGCATCTGCGTATGAATCTGCGCTTGCGCGACGAGGCCGGCAAGGTGTTGGCCGAATCGCGCGATCTGGATGCGTTGCGGCTGCGCTTCGGCGACCTTGCCGGGCGCGCGTTCGCGGCGCGTGCCGGTCGCGAGATGGCAGCGACTGGGCTGCGCGAATTTCCGCTTGCGCCGATCCCGCCGCAGGTGCCGGGCGAAGCTGGCGTGCCGGCGTATCCGGCCCTGGTGGATGAGGGCGATAGCGTGGCCTTGCGCATTTTCGCCGACCGCGCCCAGGCCGAGGCGATGCACCCGCACGGCGTGCGGCGGTTGCTGGAAATCGCCCTGAACGACAAGCTCAAACAGGCGCGCAAGCAATTGCCGGTGTCGCCCAAGACCGGCTTGCTGTACGCGGCCATCGAATCGCAGGAACGGCTGCGCGGGGATCTGGTGGATGCGGCGTTGAACGCACTGTTGGAGCAGGGGCTGGAGACGATCCGCGATGCCGACAGGTTCGCCCAGCGTCGCGACGCCGTCGCCAAGCAGCTATTTGGCGAAGCGATGGAACGGCTGAAGCTGGCCGAGGCGATCATGAGCGCGGCAGCGGAATTGAAACCGCAGTTGGAGTCGCCGCTGATGGGCTGGGCCAGCGGCAACCTGGACGACATGCGGGCGCAACTGGCGGCACTGATGCCACCGGGGTTCCTGCGCGAGACGCCCGCTCACGCGCTGGCGCAATTTCCACGCTATCTGCGTGCGATGCTGCTGCGCGCCGAACGTGCCAAGCGCGATCCGGCGCGCGACCAGGCGCGGATGCTGGAACTCAAGCCCTTCGTCGATGCCCTGGCGGAAGCGGCTGCAGCGGGGCAGTGTGACGATCCACAGTGGCAGGCGCTGCGCTGGGATCTGGAAGAATTGCGGGTCTCCGTGTTCGCGCAGGAGCTGGGTGCCAAGTCCGGCATTTCGGCCAAGAAGCTGGCGCAGCGCGTGGCGGCCCTGCGCTGAGGCGCGCGATTGCCGCGCCATGCTTTTGTCGGCGGTGCTCAGAGTGGTTCACAAAACCTCGCCAGCCGCTGTCGGGCGTGCAGGAATCGCAGCGATGGGGTGTCCACGTCCGTCCGGCGGCGAGGCAGTTGCCCTTGTCAGTGACGCTTACTCGTCGTCCACCCGCTCGCCCATCAGTTCGCGTTGGCGCTTGTCCAGTTCTTCGGCGTAGCGTTTGCGCACGAAGCTTTCGCTCAGCACGCCCAGCACTTTGCCTTGTTCGTCGACCACCGCCAGTTCGTCGCTTTGGGTCAGGTCGAACTGACGCATCGCGGTGACCACGTCGGTGTCGAGGCGCAGGGCGACGTCGCGGTTGCCGGCATAGTCGACGATCGCCGCCTCGGCGTTGGCGCCGTCGGCATAGACGGCGGCCAGGGTCACCAGTCCGGCGTAGTGGCCGTCTTCGTTCTCCAGTATGACCCGGGTTACCGATCCTAGCGGGAAGCGGCGGCGGAACTGCGCCACTGTGGTGGTGGCGGCGAGCGGGTGCACGTCCTTGCGCATCATGCGTCCGGCGTTCAAATGCTTCACCCAGCCCACGTCGCGCGCGCTCTTGATCGTTTCCCCGCGCAGGTGCAGGCGCCAGGTGGAGAACGAGTAACCGAAGATTTGCCGCACGATGGTATTGGCGACCAGAACCGCGACCATCACCGCGCTGGCCAGGACGAAATCATGCGTCCCTTCCAGGACCAGCATGGCCATCGTCATCGGCGCGCCGACCACCGCAGCGGCCATGGCGGCCATGCCCGCCAGTGAGGCGGCGGTACCGTCGATCAGCGCCATGCCACTGCCCAGGTTCAATACCCCAGCGTACAAACCGCCGATCAGCGATCCAATGAACAGCGAGGCGAAGAACAGGCCGCCACGGAAACCGAAACCGAGCGAGATGCCCGATCCCAGGCATTTGAGCAGCAACAGCACGCCCAACCAGCGTAGCGAGGTCGGGCTGGTCAGATCCAAATGCAGGGCCCCATGGCCGGAGGACAACACCTGTGGGGTGATTATCGCCAATGGGATCAGCAGCGCCCCACCGACCATCGGCCGCGCCCAGCGCGGCAGCGGGCTACGGTTGATCGTTTGCTCGATCGCGGCGATCAGGCGCATCACCGCCACCGCCAGCAGCGCACACAGCACGCCCAACAGTGCATAGAGCGCATAGTCGCGGGCCTCTAGTGCCGCTGCCGCGGAGGCTGGCAACAGGTACGGCGGTGTTCCGCTGGCCTGGGCCACGAATACCGCGCCAAGCGAGGCCACCGCCACCGGCGCCAGCGCCGATGGGGAGTACGCGCCGATTACGATCTCGAACGCATAGAACGCGCCTGCCAGCGGTGCGCCGAATGCTGCGGCGATGGCTGCACCGGCCCCAGCACCGACCAGGGTACGGATGTCGGCGCGGCGCAGGCGCAGGATGCGGCCAAGGTGCGAGCCGGAGCCGGCGCCCATCTGCGTGTATGCCGCTTCCAGGCCGACCGAGGCGCCACAGCCGTTGGACAGCAGTGTTTGCGCGGAGACGATCAGGTTGTCGCGCATCGACATGCGTCCGCCGTACAGTGCGTTGGCCTCCACGGCGTCGATCAACTGACGTTTGCGCGCGCGCGCGGCCATCCCCAACAGGCCGACGACCAGCCCGCCCAGCGGCAGCACCAGCAACTGGCTCGTGCTCAGTTCCGGCACCGCACTGAGCCGCGCATCGGCATCCAGGCCGTACAGCCATGCCTGTACGCCGTGGGCCAGACTGCTCTGTAGCAGGGTCAGCAGGCCCGCGATCAGCCCGACCAGCAGCGCGAGTGCGATGAACCACACATCGCTGGCGCGTATCCGCCGACGCAGTGCATCGGTCAGGCTGTGCGAGGCGTGAGCCAAGCCTGGCACGGAGGGCAGGTGCACGGTACGCGTTCCTATTTTATCCGGCGGACTTTGGCGCGGGTGTTGTAACTATCGATTTGCAGATACCACACGCCCATGATGCCCGGGAGGATTTTCACCTTTGGCGCGCTGCGGCGCACGCCGGGCAGGCTGGCCGGTTCGGTCTGCTCCCACTCCTGTCCGTTGGCCAGTAGGTAATGACGCCCTTTGGCGAAGCCAGTGAATTCGCCGACCAGGGTGCTTTCGATGGGGTCCTTGCTGCCGAAATCGAAGAAACCGCGATTGTTGGAAATCACTTCGCGGCGGCCTTCTTCCTTGGCGTTTTCTAGCGCAATGGCGGTTTCCTTGGCGACCTTGCCTTGCAACCAAGCGTTCAGTGCGGCCAATTCCTGTGGCGAAAGTTTGTCCAGGCCGGCGGCCTTGAACGCCTGCGGCGACATCTGCGTTTGCAGGTCACCGGAGACGTGTTGCTGAGCACACGCTGGTGCGGCGGACACGGCGAGCGCCGCGCACAGGACCAGAGGAGTGAGGCGCGCGAGGGACATGGCGGAAATCCAGCGGTGGAATGCGCCGTAGTGTATTCGCAAGTCATGATGCGGGCGCTAGCGCGGCCGATAGCGGCCTGGTTGAGATTGGGTCTGCGCTCAGTCGCCGATGGGCGTAGCGGTGGCGGATGTGCTGCGCGGCGGGCGCCGGTAGACGAAAGCCGGCGCTGGCGCGCTTGCTTCGCGTTGCGTCAATGCTTGCAGGTGCGCATGTTCTGGCGCGCGCTCGCAGACCGGGTCCAAGGTGGCGGCGTTGCCGCTCAGCGCCAGCGCCTGGCAGCGGCAGCCGCCCCAGTCGATCTCGCGCTTCGGACAGTCCTGGCACACCTGCGGCATCCAGGCGCTGCCGCGGAAGCGCACGAACGCTTCGCCGTCTTCCCAGATCGCCGCCAGCGGCCGCGTGCGCAGGTTCTCGAACACCATGTCCGGCAGGGTCTCGGCGGCGTGACAGGGCAGCACGTCGCCGCGCGGGGAAATGTTGACGAAGCGTTGGCCCCAGCCGCCCATGCACGCCTTGGGTCGGTGGGCGTAATAGTCGGGACTGACGAAATCGATGTGCAGGCGATCTTGCAACTGTTCGCGCGCGGCATTCACCACAGCCACGGTGGCCTCGATCTGCGCGCGGCTTGGCAGCAGCGCCGCGCGGTTGCGCAGGCCCCAGCCGTAGTATTGGGTGTGCGCCACTTCCAGGCGTTCGGCATCCAGTTCCAGCGCCAGGGCGATCATCGCCGGCACTCGCTCGGCATTGTGGCGGTGGATCACCGCATTGATCGTCAGCGGCAGGCCGAGTGCGCGGACCGCGCCGGCGAATGCGCGCTTCTTCGCCAGGCTGTCGCGATAGCCCGCGATGCGATCGGCACCAGCGGCATCGGCGTCCTGGATACTTAGTTGCACGTGTTCCAGCCCGGCCTCGGCCAACTGCGCCAGCATCGGCGCGCCGCCGGCCACGCCGGAGGTGATCAGGTTGCTGTACAGGCCCAGTGCGCGCGCATGCGCGATCAATTCGGGCAGGTCCTTGCGCAACATCGGTTCGCCGCCGGAGAAGTGTGCTTGCAGCACGCCCATCGCGGCGGCCTGCTCCAGCGCCGAGCGCCAGCCGCTGGTCTCCATTTCCTCACGCAGGCTCGTCAGTGCGATTGGATTGGAGCAATACGGGCAGGCCAGCGGGCAGCGATGGGTCAGCTCCAGCAGGATCGACAGTGGCGGCGGCACTCGGGCATTCATAGGCGCAGCAGACGCTTGTCGTGCAACTGTTGGATCAGTTCGCACACGTCGCGCTCGACTTCGTCCACGTCGGCGTCGAACGCGTCGGCCAGTTCGGCGGCGATTGCCGCCAGCGGGCGTTCGCCATCGCAGCGCGACACGATCGCATGGGCGAGCTCATCCAACTCGATCACCCGCTCCGGTGCCAGTAGCACCCACTGCGCACGGATCTTGTCGTGCTGCAGGCGTACTCCGGGGGCGAGCCGTGGCTGGCTGTTCGGCATTGCCGTGTTCATGCCACCGCCTGCGTCCGCACTGCTGGGGCGAAGGCGTCCGGCCAGGCGATGCCTGGCTGCACGTAGGCCAAGTGCAGGGCATCCAGTTGCGACCACAGCACGCCGCACTTGAAGCGTAGCGCCTCCTTGACCATGTGTTGTTTCTCTGGCGTATCGGCGTTGCGCTTGACGTAGTCCAGGGCGAAGTCGGAATCGCGCGGCGCTTCGTGCAGCCGATGCTCGAAGTAGGCCAGCGCCTCGCGCGAGACGAAGTCGTAGTGTTGCAGCATGCCGGCGACGCGCCGACCGATGATGCCCGGCGCGAACAGTTCGGTCAGCGAGGAGGCGATGGCTTCCAGCATGCTCTTTTCACGCACGAAATGCAGATACGCTTGCACGGCGAAGCGGGTGCCGGGCAGCAGCGCGCGTCCGGATTGGACCAGGTCGCGGTCCAGGCCAAGTGCATCGGTCAGGTACAACCAGCGGGCGATGCCGCCTTCGCCCTCGGTACTGCCATCGTGGTCGACGATGCGCTGACGCCAGATCCGCCGCAACGCCGGGTCGTCCATCCGCGCCAGAATCGCTGCGTCCTTGAGCGGGATGCAGCGCTGGTATTCGTAGCGGTTGAGTGCCCAGGCCTGGACCTGGCCGCGATCCAGTCGCCCGCTGTGCAGCAGTGCGTGGAACGGGTGTTGGTCGTGGTACAGGCGCGCGCCGATTGCACGTAGCTCCGCCTCGAGTTGGTCGGGACTCAGCAATGTGCTCATGGATTTAGGTTTCCAGACAGTGCATGGTCATAGGGTGATCTCCATGCCATCGTGGGCCACTTCCCAACCGTGCGCGGCCACCGTGGCACGCTCGGCCGAGCCGGCATCGAGGATCGGGTTGGTGGTGTTGATGTGGATGAAGATCTTGCGCGCCACGTCCAGGTCGGCGAACGCACGCAAGGTGCCAGCCTCGCCGTCGATGCTCAGGTGGCCCATGCGCTGGCCGGTCTTTGCGCTGACCCCGAGTTGCACAAGTTCGTCGTCGCGCCATAGGGTGCCGTCGAAGAACACCAGTTCCGCGCCGCGCAGATGCGTGCGCAGCGCGTCGGTCATCCTCGCGCAACCGGGAATGTAATGCAGGCGGTGGCGGCCATCGTCGATGGTCAGGCCCAGGGTTTCCTCTGCCGAACCGGCTAGATCGCCGTTGTGGCGGCATTCCATGAACAGTGGAACCTTGCCCGACACCGCGAACGGCGTCACCTGCAGGCCCAGTAATGACAGTGGCGTGTTCAACGCGAAGGCGTGGCGTTGCACGTAGGCCGGATGCAGTGCGTCGAACACAGGATTCTGCGCGAGCAGATCCAGCACGCGTCCGCTGGCGTAGAGGTCGAAACGCTGGCTTTCGCGCATCGATAACAGACCCGCGATGTGGTCGATCTCGCCACTGGTCAGCAGGACCGCCTCAATCGGCGAATGGCGCAGATCGCGCTGCGGCCACAGCGCCGGTGTGGCCAGCACCTGCTGGCGGAAATCGGGCGAAGCATTGATTAACAGCCAGCGCTCACGGTCGGTGCTGACCGCGATGCTGGCCTGGGTACGGCGTAGGGCACCAGCATGTTGCTGCCACGCGCGTTGACTTGCCGGCGTGTGGCAGTTCCATTGCGGATGCCCTCCGCCTGCCGCCGATCCCAATACGATGAGGTGCATCCGGTCTCCGTGTCTGGCGCTTGGCCGGTCGCGCTCGGTGTCGGGAAGGGAGGGTGCGCGGGCTCAGAGCTCGCCGGAGGCGTAGCAGTTGATTTCCGCGCCGACACAGATCTCGCGAATCACCGGCTTGTTCCACTTCTTCATGGCAGAGTTCCTATTGGTTTGGTCGGGGAGGCGTAGCCGGTCAGAGCGTGTGCACGCGTAGATGCTGATGCGCTCATTGAAGGCGGCGACGCCGTTCTGAGGATAGGCTTCCCTCGCTGCCTGGCATGTAAAATTTTCGTGAGAATGGCTCAAGTCGCAAGCCGGTCACAGTGAGATTGCGGTACGTATAGGCTGCGGATGTGGGCGCGCGTTTGGCACGGTGCAATTGTGAGAACACGGACAAGCGCGCTAGTGTAGATAGCATCGTCTGCTCATCTCCCGTCCGGCCTTGAATCACTCACCTCACACCGGTCTGGACGCATTGCTGCAGCGTCCGGCTGCGGCGACCCTGGCGCCCGCGTTGCGCCAGGCGTTGCTGCAAGCTTGGCAGGCGCATTCCGAGCCGCTGCCGCGACTGCCCTGGCCGGTGCTGGCCGATACCCTGGATGCGTTGGCGTTGCTCTCGGCGGACGAGGCGGCGTTGTTGGCCGCGCTCTTGTTCGACGTGCCGGCGCTGCGTGCGCAGTTGCCGCACTTGCCGGTCGCACCGACGGCGCGTGCGCAGGCGGTGGCCGGCCTGCTGGATGCCCAGGATGCTGCCGACCAGGTTTGGGCGTTGCACGCTGGACGCGAGGCGGGACGCAACAGCGAGGGACTGCGTCGGCTGCTGCTGTCGATCGTGCAAGACTTGCGCGTGGTACCGATCCTGCTGGCGCGGCAGTTGGCGCAGATGCGTGTGGCCGACAAGGCGGGCGAAGAGCAGCGTCGCGCGCTGGCGCAACTCACCCGCGACATCCATGCGCCGCTGGCCAACCGGCTGGGCATCTGGCAACTGAAATGGGAGCTGGAGGATCTTGCATTCCGCTACTTGGAATCGGACACCTACCGGCGTATCGCCCGCGAGGTGGACGAAAGTCGGCTGGCGCGCGAACGCTATATCGAAGCGGTCAAGAAGGCCTTGTCCAAGGCGCTCGCCGCGCAGGGGCTGCGCGCGGAGATCAGCGGCCGGCCCAAGCACATTTACAGCATCTGGCGGAAGATGCAGAAGAAGCGCCTGGCTTTCGATCAACTGTACGACCTACGTGCGGTGCGGGTGATGGTTGACGATGTCGCCGCCTGCTACGCGGCGCTGGGTGTGGTGCATGCGTTGTGGGCGCCGGTGCCCAGCGAGTTCGACGACTACATCGCCCGGCCCAAGGCCAACGATTATCGTTCGCTGCACACAGCCGTGGTCGGCCCGGAAGGGCGCACGATCGAGGTGCAGATCCGTACCCACGAGATGCATGCGCAAGCCGAACTGGGTGTTGCCGCGCACTGGAAATACAAAGAGGGCGGCAAGGGCGCGGAAAAGGCGTTCGACCGCAAAATCACCTGGATGCGGCAGTTGCTGGAGCAATCGCAGGACGGCGAGCAGGGCGGGCTGGCCGGCGCACTCGATGCCGAACTGGTCGAGGATCGGGTCTACGCGCTGACCCCGATGGGCGAAGTGATCGATCTTCCACAGGGCGCGACCCCGCTGGATTTCGCCTATCACGTGCACACCATGGTCGGGCATCGCTGCCGTGGCGCCAAGGTCAATGCTCGCATCGTGCCGCTGACCCACAAGCTGCGCAGCGGCGACCGGGTCGAGATATTGACCGGCAAGGAGGCCGAGCCGCGTCGTGACTGGTTGTTGCCGGCGCATGGCTACCTGGCCAGCGGGCGTTCGCGCGATAAGGTGCGCGCCTGGTTCCATAAGCTTGATCGTGCGCGCAACGTGCAGGCCGGCAAGGAGTTGCTGGAGCGCGAACTCAAGCGCCTTGGGCTGCAACACGCCGATCTGCTGCCGGCGGCCAAGAAATTCCATGCCGATAGCGTGGAGGAGCTTTATATCCAGGTGGCGTTGGGCGATGTCGGCCCCAGCCAGGTCGGGCGCGCCCTGCACGAGGCCGAGCGTGCGGCGGCGCAACCGTCTGCGCCGGCCTTGCCAAGGCCGACCGCGCGACGCACTGATTTGGGCAAGTCCAAGTTCACGGTGCAAGGCGTGGGCAACCTGTTGGTGCAACTGGCGCGCTGTTGCCAGCCGGTGGCCGGCGAGCCGATCGTCGGCTATCTGACCAGGACCCGTGGCGTCACCGTGCATCGCAGCGATTGCGCCGCGTTCGCGCGCTTGGCCGCCAGCCATCCGCAGCGGGTGTTGCCGGTGGAATGGGGGCAAGCCGGCGGTGGTTACGAGGTCGATGTGCTGGTCCGGGCAGTGGATCGGCGCTGGCTGCTCAAGGACATCGCCAATCTGATCGCGCAAGAAGAGGCGCATGTGCTGGAGATCAACAGCGACAACCTGCGCGACAGCGGACGCGCGCAAGTGCGTTTGCGGCTGAAGGTCGGCGATTACGGGCAATTGTCTACTCTGCTCGGTAAGCTCGACGCACTGCCAGGCGTGCACGAGGCGCGGCGGCTTGGCTGAGCGGTTGGCGTCATGGGTCAGTCAGCGTCGATTCCGCTTGTCTCGTCGACGCGGCCGCTGCGTGGGTGCAGCGGCATGTATTCGGCATTCCTCATCACTGCAGCGCTAAGCTTGTGCGGTGAATATGTCGCCAGATCAGCGCAGAGAGGGATCCCCACGCAGGTGGCGCTCGGTGCCGCTGTGGCGTGATCGCCGCGTCTGGCGTTTGGCGCTGGCGTTGCTGCTGTTGGCGGCTGCCGCGTTGGTGGTGTTTCGGCGCCCGCTCGCTGACCTGATCTGGCCGGAGACGCGGATCCAGCAATTGCTCGACCAAGGCCGTGCCGCACTGCACGCGGGTCGGCTGACAGCGCCCGATGGCAGTGGTGCGCGCGAGCGCTTCGAGGCCGCCCTGGCGCTGGATAGCGACCGCATGCAGGCGCGCAACGGGCTGGCCGCGACGGGACAAGCTGCCTTGGGCCAGGCGCGCGTGGCGTTGGCGACTGGCCGTTATGCGCAGGCGCGCACGGCGCTGGCGCTGGCGCGCGAACTGCAAGTGCCACGCGCCGATGCCGATCGCATCGAGGCGGCATTGCATGCACGCGAAGCCGCGCATGCCGGAATCGCGCATCTGTTGCAACAGGCGGCACAAGCGCGCCGCGATGGCCACCTGGACGACGGGCCGGATGCGGCCCTGCCGTTGTACCAACGCGTGCTGGCGTTCGCGCCCGAGCGTACCGACGCGCTGGAGGGACGCGAGGATGCGCTGTCGGAACTGTTGCAGCGTGCCCGTGATGCGTTGGCGCGTGGTGATCTGGCGGCGGCCGCGGCAATGGTGGAGCACGTCCGTACTTACGATCCCGGCCACGTGGAGCTGCCGGAGACGGAGGCGGCGTTGAGCCAGGCACTGGATACCTTGCAGCGCGACGCCGAACAAGCGCTGCGCAGGCAACGTCTGGATGCGGCGGCACGCGCCTTCGCGCGCTGGCGTGCGGCGGTGCCGGATGCCGCTGGCGCGCGCGATGGGATCGAGCGGGTCGCCGCGGCCTATGCGGCGCAGGCCACCCATGCCGCTGCCGATTTTCGTTTCGCCGAGGCCGAGCGCGCCCTGCGCAAGGGCGAAGCACTGGCGCAGGACAATCCTGCGCTGATCGATGCGCGGCAAGCGTTGCGGCGGGCGTTGCAGACGCAGGCGACGCGTTTGTCCTCGACCGAACGCAATCGTCGCTTGCAACGCGTGCTGGCCGATCTGCAGGCGGCGCAGGCGCGGGGCGATTGGCTGACACCGCCGGGAGCCAGTGCCTACGACACCTTGCGGGCGGCGCAGTTACTGGCGCCGCGCGATGCGCGGGTGCGTGCGGCCGAGCAACGGGTGTCGGTGATGTTGCGGCAGTGCTTCGACGATGCCTTGCGCGGTAATCGTGTGCTGGCGGCGAGTGCGTGCTACGACGCCTGGCGCACGTTGGCGCCCAATGGCGCGGGCGTGGCGACGGCGCGGCGGCGTCTGGCGCAGCGCTGGCTCGCGCTGGGCGATGAACGTCTCAGTAGCGGCGATGCTGCATTCGCCTACGAGGCACTGCGGCACGCCCGTGCGATCGATCCAGACACGCCGGAACTGGTTGCGTTCCAGCGGCGGCTACGCAGCGTGTTTCCACAGCGCTAGTGCCAGCCTTGTTGATTCCTCAGTCGAGAAACACCTCGCGCACCGTCTCGCGCGCGGCATCCAGCGAGAAATGCGTGGCGATATTGCGCAGGCCATTGTCGGCCAGCGTCTGCCACAGCGTTGCATCGGTGTAGAGCTGTGCGATGGCGTCGGCGAAGTGCGCCGCGTCGTCGGCGATCAGGACATCCTGCCCATTGCGCAGATGCATGCCCTCCACCGCGCAGGTAGTGGCGACCACCGGCTGGCCGTGGGCCATGCTCAGATTGATCTTGCCCTTGACGCCGGCACCGAAGCGCAGCGGTGCCACCGCGATGCGCATGCCGTCCATGTAGGCGGCGATGTCCGGCACGTGACCGAGCAGTTCCACACCCGCGCTGGCCTTGCCGAGGCTGCGCAGATCCTCGGGGATGTCCGCGCCGATGCAGTGAAAACGTACTTGTGGCAGGCGCGCCCGCAACAGCGGAAATACTTCCTGCAAAAACCAGCGCACCGCATCCACGTTGGGCGCGTGGCGGAAGCCGCCGACGAACACCAGGTCGCGGCGCTGCGCCCATGGCAGGCCGGGGCCGGCGACGTCGTGCAGGTTGGAGATCAGCGCGGTCCGGACTTGTGGCGCTTCGCGTTGCAACTGTTCGCGTTCGACGGCACTGACCAGGATAGTGACGTCCACCTGCGCCATCACTTCCAGCTCGCGCGCGCGGGTGCGTTCGGCCTCGCGCAGCAAGCGCGCATCGCCGCTCAGTTCGGCGCCGCGGCGCTCGCGCAGGTAATGCAGGTCCACGGTGTCGAACAGCCGTCGCGCTTGCGGCGCGAAGCGGCGCAGCAGCGGCAAGCAGGCGTGCGCGAGGTGATGGCGTACCAGCAGTACGCTGTGGAAACGGGGGCCGTGTTGCTGCAGGAAAGCCGTCATGTTTTTCAGGTACGGCGCGTACCACACTTCGACACCGAGCCGTTGCAGCGCTTCGCTGTAGCGGCTGGCATAGGTGCGGCTGCTGGGGACGAAGACCACGTGCGCGCCGTGCTGCAACAGCAGGCGGATCAGATTGAGCTGGCGCAACGAGGCCGAATCGCGATCCGGCTGTGGCAGTGCCTCGTCGACGATCAGCACCTGGAGTTGGTGTCGGTGCAGCCGCGCCGGTGTCGGCAGTTCGCCGGGGGAGAGTTGCCGTTGCAGCGCTGCGGCCCACTTGGTGGCGAAGATCGCGCGGTTGCGCACCTGGTAGGCTTTGATGCCCGTGTTGGTGTCGGTGCCGTTGCTGGTGCCCTCGTCGTGCACCACCCGGCTTGCCGGTTGCAGCAGGGTGCGGCGTCCGCTGGCACGGACCGCAAAGGCGAGGTCGGTGTCTTCGTAATACGCCGGCATGTAGCGGGTGTCGAAGCCGCCGAGTTCCATGAACAACGTGCGCTCGATCGCCAGTGCCGCGCCGCTGCCGTAATCGACCTCGCGCAGATAGGCGTAGCGTGGGTCGTCCGGGGATTCGAAGCGGCCATAGCTCCAGGCGCTGCCGTCGGCGAACACGACACCGCCGGCATCCTGCAGACGCCCATCGGGATACAGCAGTTGTGCGCTGACCAGGCCAGCTTGCGGGACCTGCGCGAAGGTTTCCAGCAGCGCATCCAGCCAACCCGGTTGCGGCACCGTGTCGTTGTTGAGGAACACCAGATAGCGTCCCTGGGCGCGGGCCGCACCGTCGTTGCAGGTAGCGATGAAGCCGCCGTTGCGTTCGCGCACGTGGTAGCGCAGCCCGGGCAACTGGACCAGCCATTGCGCGGTCTCGTCGCCGCTGCCGTCGTCGACGACCAGAATCTCGCAGGGCACGCTGGGCGGATGTGCGGCCAGTGCGCGCAGGCAGGCGAGGGTATGCGCCACGTGGTTGTAGACCGGGATGACAATGCTCGCCACCGGTGCCGGGCTGTATGGCAGCGCGAACGGTGCGAATGGCGCTGGTATCACCGTGTACAGCGCGCGATGCGCTGGCGGCAGGGGTTGCGCATGCACGCGCAGCCGCTGCAAGGTGCTACGCCAGCCGCGTGTGCGCAGGCTTGCCAGGCCGCGCCGCAACAGCCCGCTCAGGCGGTTCAGGGCGTAGCGTGCGTTCGCCCAGGACATCGACATCCGTTACTACTCCAAACTAAACGAAGAGGCCATCGTGCCGCGCGACCTGCTGGGCTGCGCTAGACTCGGCGGAATTTACATTCTCGCATCCCCGTGCCACGACGCTACGACGACCACGATACCGACGCTCAGCACGACGATCACGATAGCCCTGCGGCGCTCTGGCGTCGGCGCTTGCTCACCTGGGGGCTGGCCGCTGTCGCATTGGCGCTGGGGTTCCTGATCCCCTATACGGCGTATCTGAACAAGCAGGTCACGCAACGCTTCGGTGAACTGCGCTGGCAGATTCCCACCCGGGTCTATGCGCGCCCGCTGGTGCTGACCCCGGATGCGGCGATGGATGCGCAAACCTTGAAGACCGAACTGGATGCGGCCAGCTATCGTCCCGATGCCGGCGCCACCCGTCCGGGCACCTATCAGCAGGACGGGGCGCGCTTCTTGATCGCCAGTCGCGGCTACATCGATGTCGATGGCCGGGTGCCACCAAGGCGGGTGGAGGTCGCGCTGGCCGGTGGTCGCGTGACCCTGCTACGCGATCTGCAGACGCGCGCCTCGCTCAAGGCCGTGCGCCTGGATCCGGCGCGCATCGCCACCTTGTACGGGCAGAAACAGGAAGAACGGCGTTTGGTGCGGGTGGAGGAAGTGCCCGAGTTGCTGGTCACTGGTTTGCAGGCGGTGGAAGACCGCGATTTCAATTCCCACCACGGCATCGATCTCAGCAGCATGGTGCGTGCGGCCTGGGTCATGGTGCGTTCCGGCGGCAAGAGTCGGCAGGGGGCCAGTACCTTGACCCAGCAGCTCGCGCGCAGCGGTCTGCTCGGGATCGGCAAGGAACAGACGCTCGCCCGTAAGTTCAACGAGATCCTGTACGCGCTGATCATCGAGGCACGTTACGACAAGCGCACCATTCTGGAGGCCTATCTGAACCAGGTGTACCTGGGCCAGCGCGGTAACCAGGCGGTGCATGGCGTGGCCTCTGGCGCGGAATTCTGGTTCGGTCGCGAACTGGATGCGTTGACCCCGGAGCAAATGGCCTTGCTGATCGGCCTGGTCAAAGGGCCGTCCTATTACGACCCGCGACGCGCTCCCGAGCGTGCGCTGGACCGGCGTAATTTCGTCCTCGGCAAGCTGCGCGAAAGCGAGTTGATCGACGAGCCGACCTATCGCCGCGCCTTGCTCGCGCCGTTGGGGGTGCCGGCCAATCCAGGGCTGGTCGCGGCCAACCGCTTCTCGGCCTATGTCGACCTGGTGCGCCGTCAATTGGCCCGCGATTACCCTGAAAGCGCATTGCAGGGTGCCGGGCTCAGCGTGTTGACTGGTATGGCGCCATCGGCGCAGGCCGATGCCGAGGGCGCGATCATGCGTACCCTCACCGCGTTGGAGACCAACAAGAAACGCCCGCCGTTGCAGGCAGGGTTGGTGCTGACCGACACCCACAATGGCGAGGTGCTGGCGGTCGTGGGCAGTCGCGATGTGGCGCAGCCGGGCTTCAATCGCGCGATCGAGGCGCAACGCCAGATCGGTTCGTTGATCAAGCCGTTCGTGTACCTGTTGGCGCTGGCGCAGCCGAACCGCTACTCCCTGGCCAGTTGGGTCGACGATGCGCCGGTGACGGTCGAACTGGGCCGTGGCAAGCGCTGGACTCCGGGCAACTCCGACGGCCGCAGTCATGGGACGGTGCGCCTGATCGATGCGCTGGCGCATTCGTACAACCAGGCCACCGTGCGGGTCGGCATGCAGGTCGGGCCGGAGCGGGTGGCGCAACTGGTGCATGTGCTCGCCGGCATCGAGGCCGAACCCAATCCCTCGCTGATTCTCGGCGCGACCGACCAGAGCCCGTATGCGATGGCGCAGCTCTACCAGTTCCTGGCCTCCGGTGGCGAAATCCAGCCCTTGCATGCGGTGCGTGGCGTGCTCGATCCACAGGGCAAGCTGCTCAATCGTTACGACAAGAACCCGGCACCGGCGCAGGAGGGTGATTCCATCGCCGCTAATCTGGTCGGCGTGGGCTTGCAGCAGGTGGTCAGCACGGGTACGGCGCGGCAGTTGCTGAGCGACGGCCTGGGCAAGCTGTCCCCGGCCGGCAAGACCGGTACCAGTAACGACGGTGTGGACAGTTGGTACGCCGGTTACACCGGCGATCACCTGGCGGTGATCTGGGTCGGCAACGATCAGAACAAGCAGACCGGCCTGTACGGTGCAACCGGTGCGATGCGGGTGTGGTCGGAGATTTTCACCCGTCTGCCGAGCGCGCCGTTGCAAGTGCAGGGCAAGGGGATGGATTGGCAATGGATGGACCCGGTGGGGTACAACAGCACCGATCCCGGCTGTCCCGGCGTGCGTCGGTTCCCGTTCGTGGTCGGTTTCGCACCCGCTTACGCGCCATGCACGCCAGCGCAGGCGCTCCCTGAACCCGACGCGCCGGCGTCTGCGTCCACGTCGACGTCCACGTCCACTGAGAGCGAACATCCCAGTGGCGGCTGGCGTCACTGGTTCGGCTTGGACAAAAAGAAAGACCCGCCCGCCCAAGCGGCTTCCACGCCGCCCTCGCATTGATTCCTGGATGCCGCTCATGACCCGACAGATTCCCGCCATCGCCGTCCTCAGCTTGCTGCTCGCCTCTTGCGCCAGTGAGCCGCCCCCGCCGCCGCCAGCGCCAGTGGACACCACGACTCCGGCGCAGCGCATCGCCGCGATCGATGCCAGCGGTGGCGTCGACGACACCGAACTGAACGTGCAGCCGTTGCGCGATCCCGCCGTGCAGGATCTGCGCGATAGCGCCAAGCGCAAGCGCGCCGCTGGCGATCTCGCCGGTGCCGCAGCGGCGCTGGATCAAGCGCTGAAGTTGGTGTCCGACGATCCGGCGTTGCTGCAGGATCGTGCCGAAGTGGCCTTGCTGCAGAAGGACAACGCGCAGGCGGAGGCTTTCGCCAAGCGCGCCATCGACCTGGGTTCGCAAACCGGCCCGTTGTGCCGTCGGCACTGGGCGACCATCGAGCAAGCGCGTCTGGCGCTTGGGCAGAAGGAAAATGCGGCCTCGGCGCATACGCAGATCGCCGCATGCACGGTGCCGGGGATCAAGCGCTATTGAGTCCGGGACGCAGGCGCGGGATACCCCGTGCCTGTCGAATTATCTTAGCTCTGGTTTGCGTTGCAGGTGCAATGTGCGTCGCGATCATCGTGCTTTTGCAGAGATCCTCGATCGCGGTCAGGCTGTTGTACAACGCGGCAGCGGTGTCTGCGACCGAGGTGTCTGTATCGAGTCCGCAGGGTGTCTCTGCGCATACGCGGCCACATGCTTGGTTTCCTTGCCTGGCAGCGATAGGGCTGCCGATCGCCTGCTGTGGTTCCGCGTTCCCTCCCGCTCCTGCCGGTGATCCATGTCGCTCGCCCATGCCAGCACCCAAGCGCTCAGCGAAGGCGGCGCACTTGCCCGTCAGTTGGATGCCTTCGTGCCGCGCGCGGCGCAACTGCGGCTGACCGCGGCGATCGCCGACGCATTCGCGCAGCGCGATGTGCTGCTCGCCGAGGCCGGCACCGGCACCGGCAAGACCTATGCGTATCTGGTCCCGGCGTTGCTGTCGGGGCTGAAGACCATCGTCTCCACCGGCACCCGCGCGCTGCAGGATCAGCTCTATCATCGTGATCTGCCACGGGTGCGTGCGGCGCTGGGCATCGGCTTGAACAGCGCGCTGTTGAAGGGGCGCGCCAACTACCTCTGTAAGTACCGTCTCCAACAGGCCAAGGGCGAGCCGCGCTTCACCGCACGCGAGCAGATCGACCAGTTCCAGCGCATCGTCGCCTGGAGTGGGCGCACCCGCTTCGGTGACATCGCCGAACTGGAGGCGTTGCCCGACGATTCGCCGCTGCTGCCGATGGTCACCTCGACCATGGACAATTGTCTGGGCACCGAATGCCCATTCTGGGGCGAGTGCTTCGTGGTGCAGGCACGGCAACGCGCGCAGGCGGCCGACTTGGTCGTGGTCAACCACCATTTGCTGCTGGCCGACCTGGCGCTGAAACAGGAAGGCTTCGGCGAAATCCTGCCAGGCGCGCAGGCGTTCGTCATTGACGAGGCGCATCAGTTGCCGGAACTGGCGGCGAACTTTTTTGGCGAGGGGTTCGGCATGCGCCCGTTGCAGGAATTGCTGCGCGATTGCCTGGACGAGAGCCGCCATGTCGCTGGCGCATTGGCCAGTGTGCAGGCACCGCTGCAGGCGTTGGAACAGACGCTACGCACGCTGCGTGCGGCGATGGAGGGATTGCCCGCACGCGGTACCCAGTGGCGCTTGTTGGCCAAACCGCAGGTGCGCGATGGGTTCGATGTGTTGCTGGCGGATCTGGCGCGATTGCACGAGGCGTTGGCCGTCTTGCGCGAGGCATCGCCCGGTTTCGATGCGTGCGCGGCGCGCGCGCAGGAGATGCGCACGCGGCTGGGTCACTGGCTGGGCGACGAAGCGCCGATTCCCGATTTCGATGCGCCGCCGGAGCCGCCGTCCAACGATGTGCTGTGGTACGAATTGACCACGCGCGGGTTCCGCTGCCAACGCACACCGTTGGATGTCTCCGCGCCGCTGCGCGCGCATCGCGAGGCTTCGCATGCGGCGTGGGTATTCACCTCGGCGACGCTGGCGGTGAAGGGCGACTTCGCGCACATCGCCACTCGCCTGGGCTTGCGCGATCCGATGACCTTGCTGCAACCCAGTCCATTCGACTGGGCACGGCAGGCGCTGTGCTATCTACCGGCGTTGCCGGACCCCAGTGCGCGTGGCTTCGGGACGGCGCTGATCGCCGCGCTGCTGCCGGTGCTGGAAGCGTCGCAGGGGCGCGCATTTTTGCTGTTCGCTTCGCACCGTGCATTGCGCGAGGCGGCCGAGGCGTTGCGCGATGGTCCCTGGCCGCTGTTCGTGCAGGGCGAAGCACCGCGTGCGACCCTGTTGCAACGTTTTCGTGCCTCGGGCAATGGCGTGCTGCTCGGCTCGGCCAGTTTCCGCGAGGGCGTGGACGTGGTGGGCGAGGCGTTGAGCGTGGTGGTGATCGACAAGTTACCGTTCGCCGCGCCGGATGATCCGGTGTTCGAAGCACGCCTGGACGCGATCCGGCGCGAGGGTGGCAACCCGTTCCGCGACGAGCAATTGCCGCAGGCGGTGATCGCGCTCAAGCAAGGCGTGGGTCGCCTGATTCGCAGCGAGACCGATCGCGGTGTATTGGTGCTGTGCGATCCGCGGCTCTTGTCCAAGTCCTATGGCCGCACCTTTCTGGAGTCGCTGCCGCCGTTCGCCAGAACCCGTGACGTGGAAGAGGTAAGGGCATTCTTTGCGCAACCGGCAATGCCATCGGAGTTCGGAGGCGCGATAGCGTATATGGACGCGCATGATGCGCAGGATGTTCCATGAGCGTGCGGTGGATGTTCTATTGCGCTGGCAGTGGTGATGATGCGCAGTGGCAAGGCACGGCGATTTTCTGTGAAATGGCGGGTGTTCTTCGCTTGCGTCGTCCGAGTGTGTGTATTGTCCAGCGCGCGCGGCCGTTTTGCGTTGCGTGTCGCGGCTTCCTCGTCTCGATACAATCGGCATCCCTAGCGCTTTTCCCCGGTCGCGCGGCCTGAGTTCCGGCATCCCATGAACATCCTCGCTTTCGAAACCTCCACCGAAGCCTGTTCTGTTGCGGTCCACGTTGGCGGCCGCGTGCTGGAACGCTTTGAGCTGGCGCCACGGCGGCATGCCGAGCTGGCGCTGCCGTGGGCTGAGCAGTTGCTGGCCGAGGCGGGTATCGGTCGCCGCCAACTCGATGCGATTGCGTTCGGACGCGGTCCCGGTGCGTTCACCGGCGTGCGTCTGGCGATTGCGTTGGCGCAAGGCATCGCCCTGGCGCTGGAGCTGCCGGTGCTGCCGGTGTCCACGTTGCAGGCATTGGCGCTGCGTGCGCCGACGGCGGCACCACGGGTGCTGGCGACGATCGATGCACGCATGGGCGAGGTCTACACCGCCACGTATGCACGACAGGCCGATGGCACGTTGCAGGCGTTGACCTGCGAGCAGGTGCTGCATCCGGACACATTCGTGTTGCCGGAGCCGGATGCGGCTTGGAGCGCAGTCGGCACGGGTTTGGCGGCGGTCGAGGCGACCTTGCAGCGGCGCTTCGGCGCGCACTGGCATAGCGCTGACGCGCAGGCGTTGCCGCATGCTGCGGACGTGTTGACCCTGGCATTGGCTGCGCAGGCGCGCGGCGAGGCGGTCGCGCCGGAACAGGTCGAACCGGCCTATTTGCGCGACAACGTCGCGCTGACCCTGGCCGAGCAGCAGGCGCAGCGCGCCGCTCGGTGAGTCTCATCGCACCGCAGCGCGGCTGCTTCTGCCGCGTTCGGCTGCCGCAGCGCTCAATAGTCGTAGCTGACGCTCAGACGTATCGCTCGCGGATCCTGTCGTACCAGCGCCGCGCCGTACAGGGGATCGCGCTGGCCGGGGTCGGTTTCCGAATACGGGTATCTCCATAGTGGCGTTTGGCTGTTGAAGACGTTGAAAACGTCCAGTGCGAAGGACAGTTTGTGGTCGGCGGCCGCTGGTCGCCAAGACACGCCCAGATCCAGTTGGGTCAACCATGGCAGGCGTCCCTGGCTGCCTGGGGGCGCTGGCTTGCCTTGGTAATAGTGGTAGGCGATGCCGTAACCGGATGGGTCGCTCTGTTGTGGACCGTAGGAGCCGAGCGCACTGAACGGCGTACCCGACAGTAGCTTGAGGTTGCTCGACACCAGCCACTCGGGGGTGAGTTGGTAGTAGCCGTAGAACTTGAACTGATGGGTGTGATCGTTGCTTTGCGGGCCGTTGCTGTGCTCCATCAAGGGCGCGAAATCCCAGGCTTGGGTCGTCGATGCCGCAGTCTGGCCAATGTTGGAGAGCAGTTGGCCTTCGCTGGTGCCGTAGCTACGCGACCAGGTGTAATCGATGCGGCCATACCAGCGTTGGTCGAAGGGATGTTCCAATGACAGGTTGAGCGCGTAGTAGTTGCGTTTGAACGCAGGAAAGCCGAATTGCGCCTTGCTCAGCGGCACACTGACGCGATTTCCCGACGTGTCGATCAGGGTAAAGGTGTTGCTCCTGCCTGGATTGATCAACCAGCAACTGACCGGGTTGCTGTCCAATGTCACCGGATGCCCTTGCGCGGCGGCGGCGGCGAACACGGTGGTGCTATCGCAATAGTCGTCCACGCCGCTACGCAGGATGCGGTAGGTGGCTTTGGCACCGTAGACCCAGGCATCGCCCCAGGCTTTGTTGAAGCCGAGAATGAACTCGTCCTGGTAGGACGGCGCGATGCCCTGGGTGGCGACTGTCTTTGGATCGGGCAGGATGCCGTAGTTGTTATTGGCCGAAACCGCGCCGGAGATTTGGGTCAGGCCGCTCGGGTCGCCATGCGCGTCGATGCCGCTGTAGGTGTAGTACGTCGAAGTTGCCAGGGTCGCGCCGGCGGCGTTGAATGCTGGGTTGAGCGGCAGCGCCAGATAGTAGCGGCCGGCGTTGGCGTACACCTTGAAACGCGCATCGCCGGCGACATCCCAACTCAATCCCAGGCGCGGCGCCCACTGTCCGCTGGTCTGTTTGATGTAGGGGGCGCCGTCGCGGTTGTCGTTGGTGAACTGGTCCAGACGCAGGCCAAGACTGAGCAGTAAGCGGTCGTTGGCCTGCCAGTTGTCCTCGATGTACTGCGCGCGCTGCGCCGAGCGGACCGAGGCCAAGGAACTGTAGACATAGCGACGCACGTAGTAGCCATCCTGGCCGTTGGGATAGCCGCCGGTGGCGGGTACGCCCAATCCGGTATTGATCGGCAACTGCGGATTGGACTGGCCGTAGATCCAGTAGTAGCCGTTGCCCGAGGCCACCGAGCCGCGGTTGAGGGCGCGTGCGTTCTGGTTGTCGATACCGGCGGTGAGGGTGTGTGCGCCGATGGCGTAGTTCAGTTCCAGGCGCAGGTTGTCGGTGCGATTGCCCCGGCGCGGGTCGATCAGCAGCGCGGTGGTCTGTGCGTTGGTGATCGGCGTGCCGCCGGTGTAGGCGGGATTTTGGAACGAAGCGCCGGAGATGTAGGTCAGGCTGCCGTCGTAGCTTGGATTGCCGCTGTAATCGTCGCTGCGCTGTTTGCCGTACTGCGCGCTGAAGGTCAAACGGTCGGTGAGGTAGTTGGTGTATTTGGCGGTCCATAGCTCGCCACCGGTCTTGGTGGTATCGGCGCTGCCGCGCAGTGTGCCGATGTCATCGCCGTTGTAGCCGTAGTACCTGCCGCGAGTGATGTAACGGCTGGAGGCGCCGGTGATTTCCAGCAATTGGCGCTCGCTGATGTTCCAGTCGAGCTTGGCGTACCAACTGGGCTTGCGGTAGCGATAGTCGTAGTAAGACGGATTGGGGTCGCGTGCGCCATAGAATTGGCCGCCGTTTTGCTGCTGTAGTTCGTAGGATCCGAAGAAAAACAGTTTGTCCTGGATCAGGGGGCCGCCCGCGTACACGCTTTGGGTCAAGCGTGTGCTTTTGTTCTCGCTGTCCGGCCGGTACAAGGCGCCATTGCCGGGGAAGGTCGCGTCGCGCTGCGCGCTACGCAGCGCGTTCGGTTCCCAGCTCGTCTGGCCGCCGAAATGCCAGGTGTTGCTACCGCGTTTGCCGACCGCGTTGATCACGCCGCCATCGGAGCGGCCATATTTGGCGCTGTAGCCGCCGGTGTACACCTCCAGTTGTTCGATGCTGCCGTAGGGCAGGGTGAGTCCGCCCAGTCCCCGCAGCGGATCGGTGGTGTTGAAGCCGTTGATGTAGTACGCGTTCTCCGCCGCAGAAGAACCGCCGAAGCTCAGCAGTTGCGCGCCGCTTGGGCCAATGTAGTTTCCGTTGCCGCTGTTGCCGGCCACGCCAGGGGCCAGTTGCGCGATTGCTTCGGCGGAATGTCCCAGTGGCAAGCGCTGCAATTGTTCGGCGTTGATCACGGTGCGCGAATCGACGCTGCCGGTCTCGATCGTTGCGGCGGCGCGGTCCACCTTGACGTTGACGCCGGCCAGGCGGGTGACGGCGGTGAAGGACACATCGGTGACTGTGCCGACGGTCAGAGCCACCCCCTCGCGGTGGTCGAGGACGCTGCCGTCGGCGGCCTCGGCCAGGACGGTGTAAGTGCCCAAGGGAAGTTGGCCGATGCTGTAATGGCCGTGCGCATCGACCTCCACTTCGCGGCTGAGGCCGCTGTCGTTGCGGACCAGGATGCGCTGCGCGTTGGCGGGGGCCTGACCGGCGAGCGCACCTGTGGTGGACTGGGCTCGCGCCAGCGGTGCGCTCAGGGTGGCGCTCAGCGCCAGGGCGAGTAGGGCGGGTCGACGCAGGAGCTGAGGCGTTTTCATCAGGGCATTGGGCTCGCAGGGCGGGGACGGTGAGGCGTTCGCCAAGTGCCGCTCCACTCGTCTGTCGGGTCGGGCGGTGCACGCGGTTACGTTCTCGCCTTATTAACCTTAAGACAAGGCCTGTTCAGAAATGCCGGGTGGTGATGTCGATGGTACGAATGGTTATCTCGGGTGCACCATGAAGAGCCGCGCCGCGTAGTTGCGGCGCAAGCGCGCAGCGTCATTCGACAAGTGGGGTAATGACGGCGGCGCGAAACATCGGCCGTTTGGCTGTGCTGAATCCGGCGCGACTTCGACGCATCGCGCAGCAGGGGTGTCGCTCAGCGGTCGTCGCGCAGGCCGCCATCGGGCAGAAACACCCAGGTGCGGGTGACCTGCAGAATGTCGACGTTGTCTTGGGTGTGTGGCAGTGGTGGGTATGGCTGCGCCAGTCGCACGATCCGCAGCGCGGCGGCATCGAGCATCGGCACGCCGCTGGAGCGCAGGATACGGCTGCTTTCCACGCTTCCGTCGCGGCGCACGCCGACGCTGATCACCACCTGGCCGCCCAATTGGCGGCGGCGGATGTCGTCGGGATAGTTGAGGTTGCCGACGTGTTCGGCACGATCGACCCAAGCGCGCAGGTAATTGGCGTAGGCGTACTCGCGGGTGCTGGCGGACACGAATTTGCGGTTTGGGCGCTTGGCGTACTGCTCCGAGCGCAGATGGACTTCGGCGGCCAGTCGTGCCATCTCCGCGTCGCGCTGTTCGCGCTGCGCGTCCACCGGGCGCAGCGGGTCGTCGGTTAGCGGTCGTGTCTGCGCCAGCGGCAGTGGCTCCTCGCCACGGACGCTGCTGACGACGCGCGGTGTCGGTTCTGGGGCTGCGGCTGCGGTCTGCGCGCGCAGCACCTGCGGTGCCACCCCGTCCTGTTGCTGTGGCACCACGCCGGGCTGGCTCTCGCGTGGACGCTGCGGCGTGGGGTGGTCGCCGCCGCCCTGTTGGTTGGCCTGGGCGAGGAAGTCGGCCTGCTTCGGGGTCAGCGGGGTACTGGTTTGGCTGAAGATCACGTCTAGCGTGGGCACCAGTGGGGCGTCGTCGTCGATTGCAAAGCCGATGCCGAGGATCAGCAGGCCATGCACGATCAACGACAGCACCAACGTGGCGCCGAGCCGTTCGCGCTCGCCGATGCGCGGCGCAGGCATCGCGGTCCCCGCAGTCATCGCGCCGGGTGGGCCTCGATGGCGTCGAACAGCAGTCCGGCGATGTTGAGCCCGTATTGCGCGTCCAGTTCGCGCACGCAGGTGGGGCTGGTGACGTTGACCTCGGTGAGGTAGTCGCCGATCACATCCAGGCCGACGAAGCGCATGCCGCGCCGCTTCATCTCCGGGCCGACCTGTGCGGCGATCCAGCGGTCGCGCTCGCTGAGCGGGCGGCCTTCGCCACGGCCGCCGGCGGCGAGGTTGCCGCGGAACTCGTCGCCTTGCGGGATCCGCGCCAGACAGTAGTCCACCGCGACCCCGTCCACCAGCAGGATGCGCTTGTCGCCTGCACTGATGGCCGGGATGAAGCGCTGCGCCAGCGCCAAGGTGCGCCCGCCGTCGGTGAGCGTTTCCAGGATCACGTTAAGGTTAGGATCGCCGTTGCCGCTGCGGAAGATCGAACGTCCGCCCATTCCGTCCAGCGGTTTCAGCACCGCCTGGCCGTGTTCGAGGACGAAGGCTTTCAGCGCCGCCGCGTCGCGGCTGACCAAGGTTGGCGGGCAGCATTGCGGAAACAGCAGCGCTGCCAGCTTCTCGTTGAAATCACGCAGGCCCTGCGGATCGTTGACCACTTGCGCCCCGGCACGCTGCGCCACGCTCAGTACGTGGGTGTCGTAGAGGAACTCCGCATCGAACGGTGGATCCTTGCGCATCAAGACGACCTGTCCGGGGCCGAACGTCAGGTCGGTGAATGCGTCCAGTTCGAACCAGCCGGCCTTGTCCTCGCGCACCCGCAGTGGCGCGGCCTGGGCCAGGGCGTGGCCGTCGCGCAGGCTCAGACCGCCGGGGCGCACGTAGTGCAGACGATGGCCGCGGCGCTGCGCTTCCAGCAGCATCGCGAACGTCGTGTCTTTGGCAATTTTGATGTTGGCGATGGGGTCCATCACCACGATGACATCGAACGGCATGGCCGGCACTCGAGAGAATCAATCGAGAATGGTAGCGGGTCGGTGGCGATGCCGCGCAACGCTCGCTGCGCGGGTCAGCACGCTGTCACACTGCATCGGTCAAAATGTGACGTGGTTAGCGCTGGGAATTGCTTTAATGCAGACCTGTGATGGCAACCTTGACAGTCATAGCCGGTCCTGTGAAACATGGTGTTTCGCAGCGATGTCCGATTCGATGCAGCATCGCGTTTAGGGGTAAATAAATGAGTGAAAACACGACTGCGGGGCGGGCACTCGCAGGACTTCGGGTCATGGTCATCGACGATTCGAAAACGATTCGTCGTACCGCCGAGACGTTGCTGAAGCGCGAAGGCTGTGAAGTCGTCACCGCGACGGACGGTTTCGAGGCACTGGCCAAGATCGCCGATCAGCAGCCGCAGATCATCTTCGTTGACATCATGATGCCGCGCCTGGACGGGTATCAGACATGTGCGCTGATCAAGGGCAACACGTTGTTCAAGGCGACCCCGGTGATCATGTTGTCTTCCAAGGATGGTCTGTTCGACAAGGCGCGCGGTCGCATTGTCGGATCCGAGCAGTACCTCACCAAACCCTTTACGCGTGAAGAGCTGCTGGGCGCGATACGTACTTACGTCAACGCCTAACCAGGGGAAGGAAGCATGGCTCGAATCTTGTTGATCGAAGACTCACCGACCGACCGGGCGGTTTTCACGCAGTGGCTGCAGAAGGCCGGTTACGAGGTGTTGGCCGTCGACAACGCCGAGGACGGGCTCGCACTCGCCCGCGAGCAGTTGCCGAATTTGATCCTCATGGACGTGGTACTGCCAGGCATGAGCGGTTTTCAGGCGACCCGCGCATTGTCGCGCGACGAGGCAACCCGGCATATCCCGGTGCTCATTATCAGCACCAAGGCGATGGAAACCGACAGGGTCTGGGGTATGCGCCAAGGCGCCACCGACTATATCGTCAAGCCGCCGCGGGAAGAGGAAATTATCGCGCGCATCAATCAGTTGGTCGGCTGACGTGCGCTCTCCATTCGATATCCTCGAAGCATACGAGCGACGCAGCTTGGCCCACGCGGTGCAGATGCCCGCGTTGGCGTTTGACGAGAACGTTTGGCGCGGTGTCGGCTTTCGCGTTGGCAAGCGCCATTTGGTATCGGATTTTCGCGAAGTGGTGGAGATCGTGCGGATGCCGCCGGTCACTCCGGTGCCTGGCGCACAGCCGTGGCTGCTGGGTGTTGGTAACTTGCGCGGCAACCTGTTCCCGGTGATCGATCTGAAACAGTTCTTGCAAGGCGAGCGCACCGCGCTGCAAGAGGGGCAGCGCGTCCTGATCATGCGTCAAAGTGGCGGCGATGTCGCCCTGACCATCGACGAACTATTCGGTCAGCGTAGTTTTACCGCCGCGCAGGCCATGCAGCCGGGTGATCTGGCACAGGGGCGTTATGCGCATTTCATCGACCGCGCTTTCCGCAGCGACGCCCAAGACTGGGGCGTGTTCTCGCTGTCGCTGTTATCGCGCACCCCGGAATTCCGTCAAGCCGCCGCCTGAGCGTGTGGCCTGCTTTCGCATCGAAGATTGAGGTTACATCATGAGTAGTGCTTCGGACGCCCGCAAGGCCAGCAAGTTTGGCAGCGTAGGCACGAGTTCCTGGCTTGGATTGCTGGCGTTGTCGCTGATCGTGTTCGGCGCCAATACCGGTGTCGCCACCTGGCAGGGCAATCGTCTGGCCGGCGCCAGCACCGGCGCGGCCGATTTGCAGGTGTTGTCGCAGCAGCTCGCCAACCAGAGCCGCGAGGCGGTGTCCGGCAACGCCGATAGCTACAAGCAATTCAAGCAGACCAAGCTGCGGGTCGAGCACACCGTCGCCCAGCTCAATGCACGCTATGCCCAGGAGGCGGGGGTGGCGGGGCCGTTGCAGACGCTTGACCACACTTGGGCGCCGTTGGCCAAGAGCGCGCAGCAGGTGGTGGACAGCGAGCCGGCCGTGCTGGCTTTGGCCGGCAATGCCGAACGCTTCGTTTCCAGCGTGCCGCAGCTACAGGCGCAATTGAACGAGGTGGTGCGCGCGATGACCGCCGGCGGCGCGCCCGCCGCGCAGATCTACAACACACTGCAACAGGTGGTGGTGGCTGGCACCATGGCCCGTCGTGTCACCGAAATGCGTGCCGGTGGCCCTAGCGCGGTCAACGCTGGTGATGCGCTGGCACGCGACGCGATGGTATTCGGGCAGATGCTCGATGGCCTGCATAACGGCAATCAGGAATTGGGCATTGTCCCGGTGCGCAATGCCACCGCCCTGTCTGCGTTGGAGCAATCGCAGACACAGTGGATGGGAATGAAAAAGGATCTGGATGCGTTGCTGGCCAGTTCGCGCAGCTTGTTCGCGGCACAGGCCGCAGCCGACGCGCTGATCGATGGCTCGAACAAAATGCTGGACGACAGCAAGAAGTTGTTCGATGCCTTTTCCGCGTTTGGCTCCATCCGCGATACGCGTCTGTTTCCGAATTTCTGGTTGGGCGTGATCTCCGGCCTGTTGGCATTGCTGTCGATCGTCGGCTTCGTCTGGACCAGCGTGCGTAGTCGCAGCCGTGAGCAGGAAATCCGTTATCAGACCCAGGTCGAATACAACAGCCGCAACCAGCAAGCGATCATGCGCTTGCTCGATGAGATCAGCTCCCTCGGCGAAGGCGACTTGACGGTCAAAGCGTCGGTGACCGAAGACATGACCGGCGCCATCGCGGACGCGATCAACTACGCCGTCGATGAGTTGCGGCATCTGGTCACCACGATCAACGACACCTCGGCCAACGTGGCCCTGTCCGCCGAGGAAACCCAGTCCACCGCACGGCAACTGGCCGAGGCCGCAGGTCGCCAGGCCGAGCAGATCGGCTCGGCATCCGTGCGCATCAACGAAATCGCCTCCAGCATCGAACAAGTCTCGCGCAACTCCAGCGAATCGGCCGAGGTTGCGCAGCGCTCGGTGGTGATCGCCGCCGAGGGCGCTGGTGTGGTCCGCGAGACCATCCAGGGCATGGACCAGATTCGCGATCAGATCCAGGAAACCTCAAAGCGCATCAAACGCCTGGGCGAATCCACTCAGGAAATCGGCTCCATCGTCGAACTGATCAACGACATTTCCGAGCAAACCAATATCCTGGCGCTCAATGCCGCTGTGCAGGCCGCTTCTGCCGGTGAAGCCGGGCGCGGTTTCGCTCTGGTTGCCGACGAAGTGCAGCGGCTTGCCGAACGTACTTCCGGCGCGACTCGCCGGATCGAGGGCCTGGTGCAGACCATTCAGGCCGATACCAATGAAGCGGTCAGTTCGATGGAGCAGACCACTTCCGAAGTGGTGTCCGGCGCGCGTCTGGCCGAGGACGCCGGCACCGCACTGACCGAGATCGAGCGCGTGTCCAACGCGCTCAACACCCTCATCAAGAACATCTCCATCGCCGCCCATCAGCAATCGGCGGCGGCGATCGACATCACCCAGACGATGGAGGTGATTCGTCGCATCACCGGGCAGACCTCGCAAGGCGCCGGACAGACCGTCGAATCGATCGGCCGGCTGGCGCAGTTGGCCGCCGATCTGCGGCGCTCCGTCGCCGACTTCAAACTGCCGGCGTGAGCGGATCGGCCTCGGGTGGAAGGAAACGCACATGACGTACCGTGAACAATTCCCGCACATCGTCTTCGTCCTGGTGGGACTGCGTCGTGCATGCCGTGTTGCGGAGACGCCGCGATGAGTGCGCTGCGCGAGGCCATGAGTCATGCCGCGCTGGGCTGGGTCAAGCCGGAATTGGACGAAATCCTGCGCCAGGTACGTGGCGAAATCGAAGCATTCGTCGAGGAGCCCGCCGACACCGGGCGCATGGGTTTCTGCGCCGGCTACCTGCACCAAGTGCAGGGGACCTTGCGCATGGTCGAGCTGTACGCCTCGGCGATGGTGGTCGAGGAGTTGGAGTTGCTGGCGGTCGCGGTGCAGAACGGCCAGACGCTCGACCGCGACGAGGCGTGTGCCACGCTGATGCGCGGTACTGTGCTGCTGCCGGATTATCTGGAGCGTCTGCAGGACGGGCACCGCGACATTCCGATTGTGCTGTTGCCGCTGCTCAACGAAATCCGCGCCTTGCGTGGCGAAAGCGGCTTGGGCGAAAGCGCGTTACTGGCGTTGTCTCCGGATGCCGCTGCGGCCTCCCAGGCCGAACTGGATCATGCCCGTGGCAGCATCAGCGGTCGTAACCGCGAGTTGCTCGACACCGTTGGGACTGCGGTCAAGGAAGAACTGTTGCGGGTCAAGGATGCGCTCGATCTACACCTGCGCACAGGTGCCGATGTTGCCGCTTTGCAGACTCAGGTTGCCGAACTCGCCAGCGTCGCCGACACGCTCGGAGTGATGGGGCTGGAGGTGGCGCGCAGCGTGGTCGTGCAGCAACGCGATGCGCTGCGCAGCATCGTCGACGGCGAGCGTCAGGCCGATGAAGCCCTATTACTGGATATCGCCGGCGCGCTGCTGTACGTGGACGCCTCGCTCGACGATCAAGTGGCCTACCTGGGTGCCAGCATCGACATTCAAGACGATGCCAGCGCGGCAGAGGCGCGGCGCACGCTGGAAGCGTTGGCGCAAGAGGCGATGGCCAATTTCGCCAACGCCCGCGAGCATGTCGTCGCATTCATCGAAACCAATTGGGACCACGACCGCCTGGTCGAAGTGCCGCGCCTGCTCGTCGAGGTTGCCGGCGCCTTGCGCATGCTGCAACTCCCGCGACCGGCCGATTACCTGGAGGGCGTGCGTCGCTACGTTGCCACTGAATTGATCGAGAAGCGCCGCGTGCCCAGTGGCCGGCAACTCGACACCCTGGCCGACGCCATGGCCAGTCTGGAGTATTACCTGGAGGCGCTGCGCGCGCGTCGCCCTGGGCGCGAGGAGATTCTCGACATCGCCCACAGCAGCCTGGAAGCGCTGCGCTACTGGCCGTTACCCAGTGTCGTGTCGACGCCGCAAGGTGAATCGACGCCGTCGCCCGAGCAAAATCGGGCCGAGGCGGTCGCGCCGCCGTCGATCTCTGCCTGGGATCTGGCTCCGGTCGTGGAAACGCCGGGGCCGCAGATGCCCTCGTCGCGACCGCAGTGGACGTTGGACGCGGGCAATGCCCAGGTCGATGTCGACAGCGACATCGATGGCGTATCCGAGCTGGTCGAGGGCGTCACGCTCATGATGACGCCTGCCGACAGCGTCGATGACAGCGCGCAGGCGCTAAGCTTCGATCCGGTTGCCGCCGAGCAGGAAGCGTGGACAGGCACGTCCGAGCCGCTGCACATTGACCTCGACACACTGGAGCTGGAGCAGGCGAGCTTCCGCCCGCAGGCCACTGCCTTGGAGGCAACGGCGGATGCGTTATCGCTGCCGCCTGTGGTTGGTTTCGATCCGGTGGCGGCTGAATATGCCGAGTCTCCCGTGTACACGCCCGATGCCGATCTGGGCGAGCAGGATGATCCGAGTCTTGTCATCGTCGAGATGCCTGCCGCCATGTCGGTGGCGACCGATCCATCCGAGGACACGCTGACGATCGAACTGGACGATGCGCTGGCTTTCGCCGACGTGCCGATGGCTGCGACCGACCCGGCGTATGTACTCGATTGGCACGAAACGTCGCAGCCATCAGCAATTGAGCTGGATGCTGAGGCGCAGCGTATTTTCGCTGACCACGCGCATGCCGACGATGCGGTGTCCGTGCCGCCGGACACGATGGTGCTCGACGAGGATGAGTCCGATCAGGTGGCCGCTGCGGCTCTCGCCGAGACTGACATCGCTCCCGCGCCGTCCGATCACGTTCCCGCCATCGCATTGGCAACGCGCGATATCGATGCGGTTCCACCAGCCGCCACGGCCGCCGAGGTGGGTCGTGTACGCCAGCATGCGTTCAACGAGGCCGTGACGACTGTCGATGCCGGTTTCATTCAAGCCGATGACGCTATCGACGATGACATCCGCGCTGTCTTCCTCGAAGAATTCGATGAAGAACTGGTCAATCTCGGCAAGCTCCTGCCGGCTTGGCTTGCTGCGCCAGGTCACACGGACAACCTACGGCCGATCCGTCGTGTGTTCCACACCTTGAAGGGCAGTGGCCGCTTGGTTGGCGCCTGCGTGCTCGCTGAGTTCAGTTGGAAGATCGAGAGCATGCTCAACCGCGTGCTCGACGGCGCCCGTCCGGCCAGCCCGGCGGTCGTGGCGATGGTCGAGCAGGCCTACACCGTGTTGCCGAAGTTCAACGAGGCGTTGCGTGGTGATGGCGTGCTCCACGTCGAACTCGACGCGTTGCAGGCGGTTGCCGAGCGGATTGCCGCTGGCGAGGAGGCGTATTACGTCGCCGCCTCGCCAGTTCTGGCCGACGCACCGCGCTTGGGCACGCCGGCGTCGGTGGACAGCGTGCTGCTCGAAATCCTAGAGGCCGAAGTCACGGCCCATCTGGAAACGATCCACGCCTGGTTGCAGGAGGCACCGCAGCCGGCGACCGAAGCGCTGCTGCGTGCAGTGCACACCATGAGCGGCGCGTTCGCGATGACCGATGTGCCGGAAATCACCGCTGTCACCGGTCCGGCCGAAAGCTACGTCAAGCGTGCGTTGGCGGCCGGTGTCGTGGTCGATGCCGAGGGCGTGCGTGCGCTTGCCGATGTCGGCGATGCCATTGCCGCCACCATCGAGGAACTACAGGCGCCATCGCCGCTGATTCCACGTTTCACCGAATTGGCGCAGCGCCTGCAAGCACTGGTGGACACATTGCCGCAGGTGCAGTGGCCGACCATCGCTTATCACGAAGACGAAGACGAAGATGCACCGTCCGCGCAGCATGAGTCTGATCTGGATGCGCAGTTGTTGCCGGCGGTAGAGCTCACTTCTGCCGACGATCTTTCGGCGTTCCTGGACGATACTGCGCATCTGCCCGATACCGCGCATGTGGCTGATACGCTAGCGCACGATCTTCGTGGTATCGCGGAAACCGACGCTGCGCCGAGCCTGCAGTTGCCGCACACGCTTGACGTCGAACATGCGCACGCCAACCAGCCGGAGCAGGACGCGCATGTCGCATCGTCGATGCCGCAGACTGACGATGTATCCGCTGCTGAGGTGATGACAGGGGCGCGCGAGGAGGACATGTCGCCGGTAGCGACCGTCCCCGACATCGCCGCGCTGCCGGCCGATCACGAGCCCGCCGAGCCGGTGGTGTCGGTGCAGGACGAGTTGCCCCACGAACCGGCCTTGGCGCTGCCGTTGACTGCCGAATCTGTCCCGGCTGCGGATCCGCCACCGTCGTTGGAGTCGCCCGCCTCGCAGGACAGTGCCGCAAGCGCAACGCACGCGGCGGACGAAGACGAGCCAGGTGACGATCAGCGCCAGGATCACGAGGTGCCTGCGCCGAGCGCGCAAGCGCATGCTGTGGAAGTGCATTGCATCGACACGCACGACGCCACGCAGTTGCCTGTGCCGCATCCGCACGCGACCAACTTCCCCGATGCCTCGGTATCGTCGATGACAGGCCAGGCCGGCGATGCCATGTCGCATCTCCACGATCGGCCGCGCGGCAGCGATACCGAGAGCCGCGCTCTGGAGACTGATGCGGAAACCCACACGTCCAATGCCGGTGATACCGCCGATACCGCTGATGCGGCTGATGCGGCTGATGCGGCTGATGCGGCTGATGCGGTTGGTGCCGGCATAGCCATCGAGCAAGCCTCCGCTGCGCATCATGTCGCCATAGCAGAGGCCGGCGAGGCATTCACGAGGGAGGTGGAGACAGTGCCGTCAACGGCGTCCATGCCGAGCGTCACTGCAGTCGGCGGCGATGACGCAAGCAGTGCCGCAGTCATGCAGGACGAGGCAATAGCGACACTGAGCGCCGACCCTGATTCGGTTGAGGCCATGCAGGCCGAGGCACCTGCCGAGGCTACGTTCGTGGCGGAATCAGATGCCGATGCAGCATCGTGCCAAGATCAAACGAATGTATCGCTCGCCGCCGTTGCGCAGATGGATACGGCGCTGGAAAACGCCGCAGCCGCAGCCGCAGCCGCAGCCG
>NZ_JZHZ01000007.1:2257589-2435410 GCF_000963005.1 Xanthomonas sp. GPE 39 | reverse complement strand
AGCCGCAGCCGCAGCCGCAGCCGCAGCCGCAGCCGGGACGATCCGCTGTCGCAGTGGCCGAGCTATCGGCTGCCGATCTCGGTCCGCTGGATTTCAGTGGCCTGGATCGCGAGCTGGTCGATATCTTTGTCGAAGAGGGCAAGGATCTGCTCGATCACTGCGACCGCCTGGTCGCCGAGCTGCGGGTTGCACCGCAGGATCGCGATCTGCTGGGCGGCCTGCAGCGCGATCTGCACACGCTCAAAGGCGGTGCGCGCATGGCCGGCATCAACGCCATCGGCGACCTCGGACACGGTATCGAATCGCTGCTGGAGGCGGTCGCCGCCAACCGCACCGAACTTGATCGTGACGACGTGCATTCACTCGAACGCGGCTTCGACCGCTTGCACCAGTTGCTGACACTCACCGGCAATCACCGTGCGGTGGCCAAGCCAGTGGATCTGATCGGCGCGTTCGTCGCGCGCACCCGCGCGGATGGCGTGGTGCCTGTGTCCGAGGCGAACGATCCCGTCGCCGAAGCCGGCCATGCCGCCGAGCCGGTCGTTTCCAACGTCGGCCAAGCGTGGCCGGCCAGCGTGGCACAGGCGCCGTTGTCCGCGCCGTTGCCGCTGGAGGACGCGCTGGAAAACGAGGCGATGATCGCGCGGCCGATGCAGGAGCAGGTGCGTGTAAGCGCCGATCTGCTGGATCGGCTGGTCAACCAGGCTGGTGAAGTGGCGATCTACCGGTCGCGGCTGGAGCAGCAGCTCGGCGCGTTCCGTGGCGCGATGGGCGAACTGGAGCGCACCAACGCGCGTCTGCGCGATCAGTTGCGGCGTCTGGATCTGGAAACCGAGGCGCAGATCGTCGCCCGTTACCAGCGGGAGCAGGATCAGACCCAGCAGAATTTCGACCCGCTGGAACTGGATCGCTTCTCCACCCTGCAACAACTCAGCCGTGCGCTCAACGAATCGGCTGCCGACCTCGGTGGCTTGCAAGGCGTCCTCGACGACCTGGCGCGGCAGTACGACAGCCTGCTGCAACAGCAGTCGCGCGTCAGCTCCGAATTGCAGGATGGCCTGATGCGTGCGCGCATGGTGCCGTTCGACGGGCTGGTGCCACGCCTGCGTCGCGTGGTGCGTCAGGCCGCCAGCGAAACCGGCAAGCACGTGCATCTGAGCCTGGATGGCACCCACGGCGAACTCGACCGCAACGTGCTCGATCGCATGGTCGCGCCGCTGGAGCATATGTTGCGCAACTCGGTCGCCCATGGCCTGGAGACGCCCGAGCAACGCCTTGCCGCCGGCAAGCCTGAGGAAGGCAAGATCACCATCCGCTTGCGCCGCGAAGGCTCGGAAATCGTGCTGGAAGTGGCCGACGATGGCACCGGACTCGACCGCGAGGCGATTCGTCGGCGTGCCGAACAACGCGACTTGATCGCCGCCGAAGCCGCGCTGACCGAGGCGCAACTGGATGCGCTGATCTTTGCGCCTGGATTCAGCACCTACGATCAAGTCAGCCAGTTGGCCGGCCGTGGCGTGGGCATGGATGTGGTGCGCAACGAGGTGCGTCAGCTCGGCGGCTCGGTCGACATCCATTCGGTTCGCGGTGAGGGTGTCACGTTCACTCTGCGCCTGCCGCAGACATTGGCGGTGACCCAGGCGGTGTTCGTGCAGATCGGCGATACCACCTTCGCCGTGCCGGTGGCCTCGGTCAGCGGCATCGGCCGTATCGGTCGCGAACGCTTCGAGGCGGCCAATGGTGGCTACCGTTACAGCGGCGAGGAATACACCCTGTACGACCTCGGTTCGTTACTCGGGCAGGAACCTGCGCGCGCCGAAGGCCAGGCGCAGGTGCCGCTGCTGCTGGTGCGCGCGGGCGACTTGCGCGCGGCGGTGGCGATCGACCAAGTGCTGGGCAACCGCGAAATCGTGGTCAAGCCAGTGGGCCTGCAGATTGCGTCGGTGCCCGGCATCTACGGCGCCACCATCGCTGGCGACGGCCGTGTGGTGGTGATCCTGGACATCGCCCCGCTGGTGCGACGCTACCTGGCGCAGCCGTTGTGGCCGTCGGTGCAAGCGGTGCCGACGCCCCAGCGCCACATGCCGTTGGTGATGGTGGTGGACGATTCGCTGACCATGCGCAAAGTCACAGGGCGCGTGCTGGAGCGGCACAACTTTGACGTGGTCTGCGCACGCGATGGTGTCGAGGCGTTGGAGTGCATGCAGGAGCGGGTTCCGGATCTGATGCTGCTGGATATCGAAATGCCGCGGATGGATGGCTACGAACTCGCTGCCGCGATGCGTGCCGACCCGCGCTACGCCGCTATCCCCATCGTGATGATCACCTCGCGCAGCGGCGATAAGCACCGCCAGCGCGCCTTTGAACTCGGCGTGCAGCGCTATCTCGGCAAGCCTTACCAAGAGTTGGATTTGATGCGTAACGTCTACGATTTACTGGGGATCGCCCGTGTTCGCGACTGACGGCGACGCCACCGCGCCGCCGGTTGCGTTGCTGGCGCGTCCGGGGATGGCGCGCGAACGCCTGCGTGAGGCGCTGCATCTGGCGGGCGCGGCGATTGTGCTGGAGGACGCTCCCGAGGCAGTCGATGCACAGACGCTGGCCGACGCCGCGCCTGCGGTCGTGTTGATCGCGCTGGAGCCGGCCATCGAGCAGGCGTTGGAGCGACTGGACACCGCGCTGGAGCGGCCAGGCATCACCGTGATTTTCGACGAGGCCGACTTGGCCGCGCGTCGCGAAGGCTGGGAAGCCCAGCGTTGGGTACGGCATCTGGCGGCCAAACTGCACGGCCACCAGGACGTGCTGCCGCCAGGGGGCGAGAGTGACAGCGACCTGCCGCCCGCGTTGCAAGTGCCCGCGGCGGCGATTTCGGCGCAAGCGCTCGATCACGCGTCGATCCAGGTGCATCTCGAAGAATCCGCCAGCCCTGCGCAGGTGCCCGACGTTGCATCGATCCATGTGCATCTCGAAGAAGCGGCCAGTTTTGCCGAGGCCATCCCAGGCGATGCCCTGTATACCTGGAAGCCGCCGCGTGATGTCGCACCGGGCTTTGAAGACCTGTCCTTCGCGCCCCACACCGAACCGGTCGCCGATCCTATCCCCACGCCACCGCTGATTCGCACGGCGCCATCCATCCCCGTCGCGCCGTCGCCGTCGGCCAGTGCATCGTGGTCCTTGGTCGACCACGACACCCCGCCGGTGACGCCGCCACCGCGCCCACCCGCGGAGCGGATCGCGATCTCGACCGAAGGGCTATCGCTGGTTGCGCTGGAAACGGAGGCGGGTGCCACGACAGCCAACGCTGGCGCTGTCACTCCGACTCCCACTAGTGCTTCAACTGGCACTGGCACCGAGACTCCCACTGGTACTGCGACTCCCGCTGCGGATGTGGCGACTGCCGCGCCGGGGGCCGTCCTGGTGATGGCGGGCATTGGCGGTCCCGACGCGATTCGTCGCCTGCTCGCCGCGTTGCCATCGCATTTCCCGCTGCCGCTGCTGGTGCAATTGCGCCTGGATGGCGGCCGCTACGCCAACCTGGTCAAGCAGATCGCCCGCGTGTCCGCACTGCCGGTGCTACTGGCCGAAGCCGACCAAGCGGTATGCGCCGGTCATGTTTACATCCTGCCGGATGACATTGGCGTGCGCAGTGCCGACGCTGCCGGTCTGCGTTTCGTGGCGCAGGCCGCTGGCGCAAGCGTTGTCGATGGCCTGCCCGCCGCGCATAGCGCCGTGCTGCTGCTCAGCGGTAGCGACCCGCAACAGGTCGATGCCGTGCTGGCGCTGGCCGAGCAAGGCGCCTGGGTGGCCGGGCAGTCGGGCGAGGGCTGCTACGACCCCACCGCTGCCGCGCAGTTGATCCTTCGCGGCCATCCCGGCGGTGAGCCGGTGCAACTTGCCCAGGCCCTGCGCGCGCAATGGGGCGGCTGAGCCGCGCCCGCGCATTTTTCCCGGTTCCAGGACGACCTACTTCATGAGCAGCTACGCCAGCAACGACGAAATCCGCGGTGTCCTCATCCAGGTGGGCAGCGAGCGCCTGCTGATGCCCAACGCCACCATCGCCGAAGTGATGTCGCGCGCCTCGGTGCAACCGTTGGCCGACGCCCCACCTTGGTTACTTGGTCAGATTGTCTGGCACGGCTGGAATGTTCCGCTGCTGTCCTTCGCCCACCTGACCGGCCTCGGTGGCGAAGCGGTGGCGGCCAATAACAAGGTTGTCGTTCTCAAGGCGCTGGGTGGTAATCCGAACTTGCCGTATTTCGCCCTGCCCACCGAATCTTTCCCGCAATTGATTTCCGTCCCACGCGACGGCCTGCTCGCCGACGCCTCCGAAGAAACCCTGCCTCCCGGCGTACACATGCGTGTGTTGCTCGGCGAACAAAGTGCGTTGTTGCCGGATTTGGATGCGATCGAGTGGATGGTGGGGGAGCGGTTTTTGGGGGTGGGTCTTTGATCTATCCTGAGTTTCAGTGAAGAGATTGCAAGGCTTGTGTTGCTGTTGCATATGTCGTTATTTTTGCTGGCGGGGCGATGCAATAAGTGTAAAAAATGCATGCCACGCTGACGAGATTGGATGTTAGGATGAGGATCGCAGCATCGATACGCAGAATGACGGATGTCTGTACTTTTTGCTGATCCAGTGCAGGAGTGTTCGATTCTGGTTTGGAGGTTAGATGAGGCGGGGTCGCTAGATTGCTTTAACGTGCTTGCTGTTTTCAGCTATTTTTGACGTGTCAGTTTACTTCAAAGGAATGTATATGAATTGGCGAGTTGGAACGGTTGGTCGATATGTAGTGTTTTGTGGGTTTTTTCTAGCGACGCTACCATTTTTTGATACGGCGATGGCGACGTCGTCAGCTCGCCAACAAAATGGTGCTTGTGATTATAACTCTTGCGACGAAGCATCGGCATACGCCGAATGCAGCGACGAGCTTTCGATCGCAAGGAAAGATCCAGGATTGCAGCCCTGGGTGCAAGGTTTGATTTGTTATAATCGCAGTCCGAGTGGATTTAGGTGGAGTGCGTACGTAATATCGCTGTGGAATGGCGTTCGTTACCAAGCTGCCAATTTGAATGATTATCAAAATGGGTTTCCCTATGTGTCTGGTTCTTCCGCATTAAACCTCGGATCCACTCTTGGTGCGCCAAAGTGCAGGGAGCAGTGCTTTGGAGATCCTATCAATGCGGGGATCGGTAATAAGTTCGAGACGCATAAGGAATATGTGGGTGTTGGCAATTTCCCTCTTTCTCTTTCGTTAAGTTACAATAACTCACATGCGATTAGCTATTTCCCAGGAAAATTAAAAATATTTGGGGAGAATAGGACGCACAGCTATCTTTGGCACGTCAGCTATTTCGATACATCTTCTGGGGCTGTCGTTTACGTCTCCCGCCCTGGTGGCGATGCTTTGCGTTTCAGTCAGTCTGGTAGCGATTGGGTGCCGGATTTGCCGAGCAGTGGTCGGTTTTCTCGACGCATACAAGGCGATACGGCAGTTGGCTGGCAACTGCAGGAAAACAATAATGCCAAAGAAGTCTTTAGTGACGCAGGCGATTTGCTCGAATTATATGATCCATCAGGATTCAAGCAGGTGTTGGCCTATGATGATTCAGGTCGCCTCGCCACGGTGACGGATGCACAAGGTCGTGCCATGAGTTTCGAGTACGGCGCAGGTGATCTTGTTCAAAGCGTTTTGTTGCCGGATGGCCAGCGTCTTTGGTTTTACTACACAGCTTCCAATCATCTGGAGCGGGTGAAGTATCCGGATGGGAGCGAGGTGAAGTATCTCTATGATGAGTCAAAGTATATCGATGGCTATGCGCCTGTCGGAACGTACACGGGTTTTATCGATGAATCTCAACAGCGTTATTCGACGACCATATATGAGAAGTCCCTTTATGCTCGTGATGCAAAGGCGGTGGGTACCTATCTCGGCAATGGTGTAAGCTACTACAAGGCCAATTACACATTTGTCAATGGCGAATTTTATGCCACGTCTGCTGCCATTACTTCTCCGCTGGGAAGTGTCAAGACGATAAAATTTTCCTTGATCGATGGTGTCGTGTCGCCTGTCTCGATTGTGGAAAATTGCGATCAGTGTGCGTCTAAGAGTACTTCGTATGTCTATGGTGATGACGGTCAAGTCAAAAGTATTACGCAGTCCGGCGTAACGACAAACTATGATTATGATTCTCGGGGATTGTTGAATTCAAAAACCGAGGCATCCAGTGATGCGAGTGGTCGTGCACGAACCATTCAGAGCGATTGGGACCCCATATTGGCTGTCCCGCTGACGCGCAGCGTTCGAAATGCAGCCGGTCGATTGATGGAAAATTCTGCCTGGACCTACAACGCCCGCGGCCAAGCGCTCACCGCGTCCAACACCGATCCGGCAACAGGCATCACCCGCACGTCCACCACGACCTACTGCGAACAGTCCGACATCGATGCCGGAAGCTGCCCGCTGCTGGGTTTGGTGACTTCGGTTGACGGCCCCAACACCGACCTAGACGACATCACCCACTACACCTACTACCCCAGCGACGACAGCGCCTGCGCTACATCGCCAACCACCTGCACGCACCGCAAGGGCGACCTGTGGAAAGTCACCAACGCATTAGGCCAGACCACCGAATACCTGGCCTACGACGGCGCCGGCCGCGTGCTATCGGTGAAGGACGCCAACGGCGTGGTCACCGACTCCACCTACCACCCGCGTGGCTGGCTCACCGCCAGCAAGGTGCGCGGCAGCGATGACAGCACCGAGAGTGACGACCGCATCACCCGCATCGACTACTGGCCGACCGGGCTGGTCAAGCAGATCACCCAGCCCGATGGCGCGTTCACCGCCTTCACCTACGACGCGGCGCATCGCCTCACCGATATTGCCGATAACGCCGGCAACACGGTTCACTACACCTTGGACAACGCCGGCAACCGGCTCAAGGAAGACACTCAGGACGCGTCGGGCACGCTCAAGCGCACGCTCTCGCGCGTGTACAACCAACTCGGCCAATTGACCACGCAAGCCACCGCGCAGGGCAATGCAACCGGCTTCAGCTACGACGCCAACGGCAACGCCACGCAAGTGACCGACGCGCTCGGCCACATCACCCAGAACGACTACGATCCACTTAATCGCTTGGCGCACACGTTGCAGGATGTCGGCGGCATCGCCGCGCAAACCGCGTTCGCCTACGACGCCCTGGACCACGTCACCCAGGTCACCGACCCCAAGGGCCTGTCCACCACCTATGCCTACGACGGCCTGGGCGAACTGACCACGCTCACCAGTCCGGACACCGGCACTACCACTTACACCTACGACAGCGCCGGCAACCGCGCCACGCAGACCGACGCACGCGGGGTGACCGTCAATTACAGCCACGACGCCTTGAACCGGCTGACCAGCGTGGCCTATCCCGATGCGAGCTTGAACGTCAGCTACCGCTACGACCTCAGCCCCAGCACCTGTGCCAGCGGCGAGACCAATGCGGTCGGCCGGCTGTCGCACATGCAAGACGCCAGCGGTAGCACCGATTATTGCTACGACCGTTTCGGTAATCTGGTGCGCAAGGTGCAGACCACCAACGGCAACGTATTCGTGCTGCGCTACGCCTACACCCCGGGCGGGCAATTAAGCCAGTTGACCTATCCCGATGGCGCGGTGGTCGATTACGTGCGTAACACGCAAGGCCAAACCACCGAAGTCGGCGTGACCCCGGTGGGCGGCACGCGGCAGGTGTTGTTGAACAACGCCAGCTACTACCCATTCGGCCCGGTGGCGGGCTGGACCTACGGCAACGGCCGGCCGATGCAGCGCGTGCTGGATCAGGACTACCACCCGCAGGCGATCACCGACACGCGCACAGATGGCTTGGCGGTGGGCTTCGCCTTCGACCCGGTGGGCAACCTCAGCGCGCTGACTGCGCCGGGCAACACCGCGCCGGTGGTGGGCCTGGACTACGACGCCCTGGGGCGGTTGAGCGCGTTCAAGGACGGCCCGACTGGCACTGTGATCGACGGCTACAGCTACGACGCCACCGGCAACCGACTCAGCGCCCAGGTCAACGGCGTGACGCAGCATTACGCCTACCCGGCGGACAGCCATCACCTGGCAAGCGTGGAGGGCGCCACGCGCAGTTATGATGCAGCGGGCAACACCACCAGCATCGGCGGAGCCACGCAGGCGTTCGTGTACGACGACAGCGCCCGCCTGCGCCAGGCCAAACGCAACGGCGCGTTGGCGATGGAATATCGCTACAACGGCCGTGGCGAACAGGTGCAGCGTTTCCTGGGCACGACCAACACCTACACGCTGTACGACGAAGCCGGTCACTGGCTGGGCGACTACGACAACAATGGCGCACCACTGCAACAAGCCATCTGGCTGGACGACCTGCCGGTAGGCGTATTGGCAGCAGGCACGAAGTTGAACTATATCCAGCCTGACCACCTGGGCAGCCCACGCGCGGTGATCGACTCGGTGCGCGACGTGGCGATCTGGCGATGGGACCTCAAGGGCGAAGCGTTCGGCAACACCGCCCCGGACCAGGACCCGGATCGGGACGGCACCGCGTTCGTGCTCAACCTGCGCTTCCCAGGGCAGCGGTATGATGCGGCCAGTGGGCTCAATCAGAATTACTTCCGCGATTACGAGCCGGGTACTGGCCGGTATGTGCAGAGTGATCCGATTGGGTTGGGTGGTGGCACCAATACCTATGCCTATGTCATCAATAATCCTCTGATGTTCATCGATCCACTTGGGCTACAGGAAGTGTTGCCATTTCCCAGTGAATTAATTCGACCGATTCCTCAGGTGATTAGTCCCGGAGAGACCCTCGATCCGGCAATGCCCATCCCCGACACAAAGAGTGACGGACCTGGTTGCCCTAGGAGTGGTGACCCGTGCAAGGGTTTGCGTGACCAACTTCGGATGCATCAGCAAAAGCTGCGCGAATACATCGCCAATCCCAAGATGTATGATAATCTTGGATTTCTCGGAAAGGGGTATGATGAATTAATCATACCGGCGAGAATTAGAAGTCTTGAGCGGCAAATTGCGAATTTTAAGAAGCAGCTAGAAGAATGTGAGGCGCGATATGGTTCAATTTAATTTGCGCGATCTAAAGAAGATTAGTGATGCTATTTTGGATCATATTGTGAATGATCTAAAAATAGAGACGATCACGATAGCGGATGACAAGGACTTCTATTGGGAGATTCCACCTGATCAAGTCTATGCAATCAAAGAGCCGCCACCAATGTTGGACGTTGGAAGGCTTACGGACGATTGGGAGTTCTTGGTGCCATTGCTAGACAATAGAGAACAGGCAGTTTCTCTTATGCTAGTTCACGTCGCATCACTCTTTCGCCACATCGGGAAAGAGGTAGGTCAATAAGGGATAACGAAGTCAAAGTCACTTATACGTAGAGTGCATTGTCGTTCGTGGCCGATAAAGCCGGCCTGGTGCCGGCGAATCGGCGCGTCTTGGTTTCAACCATCGCGCGGACTTGTTCGCACGGTGCAGACCATAAACGGCAACGTGTTCGTATTGCGTTGCGCCTACACCCAATGCAGGCAGTTAATCCAACTGACCTCCAGATGTCGCCGCGCTGCATCACATGCGCAGCGCGCAGGGCAGCGCCTGCAAGCTGGCACCATGGGCTAACATGGCCTCCGCTCTTGATTGTTATAAAATAACAACCATCACCGCGGCGATACACACATCGTCCCCACACTCAGGACTCCCCATGACCGCCGATGCTGGGCCTGTCGATCACCGTTCCGCTGTTGTCGAGCGCACCGCCACGTATTGCTTGACCGAGGCGGGCAAGGTGCTGAGCTGCTGGGCCGAGACAGTGGGCCGCCGCGACATCGATGCGTTGCTTGCCTTGTACGCGCCCGACGCCATTCTGGTGCCAACGCTGTCCGACGATATCCGCGGTCGCGACGAGGATCGTCGAACCTATTTTGCGTCCTTCCTGGCGGCCGATGGGATCAGTTGCGGTATCTCCGTGCAGAATAAGCGGGTTAGCGCCAGGCTCGGTACGGTGGTGATCGGTGGGCTTTACACCTTCGTGTTCGAGCGCAATGGAGTCAGCGAGCCGGTCAATGCGCGTTTCTTGTTCACCTTCGAAGAAATCGAGGGACGCTGGCTCATCACCGGTCACCATTCCTCGCGCTGTTCCGAGGGCGTTTAGTCAATCCCGGCGCATCAGCGTGCGTGCCGTTGCCGCGCGGTCGCACGCAGCCGTTTCGCTGCCAGGATCGTCCCGGTCAGGCTCAGGCACCAGCCGGTGGTCAGCAGCAGCAGTTGCACGGCGATGCGTAGACGCGGGTATTCGACCAGCCCCGGCACGCGCGTCGTGTGCAAGGCGAAGTACAGCCAGGCATAGGCTTGGCGGCTGGTATCCAGTAGCAGCAAGGGGTGGCCCGAGTGCGCGTCGATGTACAGCTCGGCGTGTTGCGGTGTTGCCAGACTGATGCGCAAGGCATTCGCCGCAATGGCATCGGCCTGGCGATACAGCGCGTCGTCGCGTGGTCTGGGCGTTGTCGCTACCGACCAGGCATGTTGAGCTGCGCTGCGGATGGCGCGCTCGCGCTCCGGCGATGACAGCAGGTGTGCATCGCCGGTATCGGCCTGGATGCCGAGCGTGGCGGTTGCGGTGTTGCCGCCATATCCACTCGCCCAGGCCTGGCCGCCGACGACATGGAAGTCGATTTCGCTGCTGCCATCCAACGCCCGTAGCGTAGCCGGCGTGACCTTGGTCAGCGCTGTGCGCAGGTCGGTCATCGCATAGCGTTGCAGCGCCTGCGCCGAGGGCTGGCCGCGCGAGAACAGCCGGCCATGATCCATCGACAGCCAACCGCTGAATATCCAGGCAAGCACGATGACCGCACCCACCAAGCCCAGTCCATGATGCCACTTCAACATGCCGCGGTAGGGCGACCAGCCGCCAGCGTTGCGGTGGCGATAGTGCCAACTGCGGTACAGGCCCAGTGCGGTGCCGCTCAGTGTGCCGACCAGCGCGATCATGCCCAGCCACCACACGCTGCGATCCCACGCGCCGAAGTCGTGCCGCAACACCGTGAAGTACACCCAGTGCGGGATGGAGCCCAACCAATTCCAACGACGCTCGACAGCATGCGTGCGCTGCATGATCTCGCCAGTGCGTGCGGAGACGTACAGCGTCGTGTCTTGCGGGTCGTCCATGTCGACGCGATAGAACGGCCGCCAGGGATCGAAGCGTTGATGCACGATCCATTGGTCGGTTTCCAGGGGGCCGGTTAACCGACGCACTGGCGCATTGCCGAAGCGTGCCGCCACGATCTGGGCCTGCGCGGCGCTCAACAACCCCAGCGGGGCGCCGCTGCGCGCATCAATGCTACGTTGTTGCGCGTCCTGTCCAATGACATAGCGCGGCTGCCCGGCGACGGACAGCAAGCGCAAGTCCGCATCGCGGTGGCTGTGCGCCAGGGCCATCGCTGGCGCGATGCGGACCTGCGCCAGCGCCAGCGGCTCGCTGTGCGACCAACGCGCCGTGTCTGGCAGCGATGGAAATGGCACGAACAGCATCACCATTCCACTGCTGAACCAGACCATGAAGGACAGGCACAGCAGCACGCCCAGCCAGCGGTGCAGCCAGGACAGTTTTGCCCAGAGCCGCCGACTAGAATGCGGCACGCACGTTCAACGCATAGCTGCGCGGTTGGCCCAGCATCACTTGCTGCGGGTAGGAGACATCGGCCCACTGCACGTAGGGTCTGTCGAACAGGTTGTCGACATGCAGGCTCAGCGTCACCGAGGGCGTCAGCCGATACGTGGCGTAGGCGTCGGTGAGTAGGTAGTGCTCCAACTGCAGTGTGTTGGCGAGGTTGCCCGCGCGTTCGCCCACGCGATGCAGGTCGAGCCCGAGTTCCAGTGGCAGGCCGCCTACGCTATCCACGTGGGTGCCGACGTTGAAGACGGTGCGTGGCACGTTGGGTGGACGGTTGCCCGAGACATCGAGGCCGTTGTTGTCGATGAAGTTGTGGTAGCGGGCATCGGTGTAGGCCAGATTGGTGTCCACGGCCCAGTGCGCGCCGAGCCGTGCCGTCAGCGACAGTTCTACGCCACGCGAAGTTTGCGCGCCGACGTTGTTCAGCGTGTCCTGACCGGTCAAGGTGAGGATGTTGTCGCGGCGGATGTCGTACACGGCCAGGGTGGCGCTGGCGCGTTGCTCGCTGCTGGCGGCCTTGATGCCGGCTTCGTACTGGCGTGCGTGGCTGAGTCCGAAGTCCTCGCCGGCATTGACCAGAAAGATATTGGACCCAGGCGGATCGCTGCCGGTGGTGTAGGACAGGTACGGTGTCAGCGACGGGCTCAGTGCATACACCAGCCCGATGCGCGCGTTGTTGGGGCGATAGCGGCGAGTGAAGCTGCTCGCGGCCTGGAACTGACCATTGGCATCGAAGTTGCGCCGCTCCAGGTCCAGGATTTCCCAGCGCCCGCCCAGCACCAGTTTCAGGCGTTTATCCACGTCCAACGCATCTTCCATGAACAGTGCGGTGTTGTTCCATGTGGTGGGGCTGCGCCGTGGTTGGAGGCTGCCGAACACGCCGGTTGGCCCGGGCAGTGTGGGATCGACGCTGTCTCCGTCGGGGAAGCCGCGTTCGCGCACGAAGCGCAGTTGGTTGTGATCCAACCCGACCACCAATCGGTTGGGCAGTTGGCCCAGTGGTTGGTCGAACGTCACGCTGGTCTGGCTGCCCCACAGATGCTGTTGGTGGAAGACGAAGAAGCGATCGCGGTCGATCTGTCCACTGGCGGGGTTGTAGGCGTAGTTCTCCGCGTCGATCCAGCGCCGCGATGCGTCGAATGCAAATAACAAGCTGCGCACGGTGACGTGTTCGCTCGGCGACCAGACCAGCATGGCCTGCGGCCAGAGCTGCCGCGAGGAAATCTGCGCATCGGTGACGTTGTAGTTGTGGTCGCGCAATGCCGCATCCACCACCCTGCCGTCGGCGCTGTGCAAAATGCCGCGCAGCGGTGCGTGGGCGACAGCGGCCGGGACGAGTGGTGTGCCGAAATAGGTGCTCGGATGATCGTTGGCGTAATCGACTGTCAGTTGCAGGCTGAGGTTGTCGCGTGGCCGCCACAGCATGGATGCACTGGCATTGAGCACGTTCGAACCAGTGGCGTGGACGAAGCCGTCGGAGGACAGGCGGCTGATATCGGTTCGGTAGGCAAGGACGTCGTTGAGTGCTCCGCCGCTACCTAAGCCGAACTCGCGACCACCGAAATTCGATGCGCCGGCGAGCAGGTCGTAGCTGATCGGGTCAAAGCGCGGTTGTTTGTCGACCACGTTGACGACGCCGCCAATCGCGCCTTGCCCATAGAGCACCGACGCGGGGCCTTTGAGCACGTCCACCGATTGCAAATTGAACGTGTTCTGCGGGCGCGTGACCATGCCGGATGGCCCCAGATACAAGCCGTTGTGCAGCATGGTGATCTGTGCGCCGGTAAAGCCGCGCATCGATAGGTCGGACAGATTACCCGGCGAACCACCTGCGGTAATACCGGGTAGTGCCAACACTGCGCGTTCGACGCTTTGCACGCCGCGTGTTTGCATGGTGTCGCCATTGATCGTATCGAGCGTGGCGGGCGTCTGTGCGGGCGGCAAGCCGAGTCGGCCGGCGGTCGGCAGAAATGGAGCGGTGTCCTGGCTTACGGCACGGACATTGACCTCGTCCAGGGTCTGCAGCTTAGCGCTTGAGTCCTCTGCCGCCATCGCGATTGAAGGCAGCAGCGCGAGCATCACGGCGAGCGCGAGATGCTGCAGTGGCATGGCGATGGAGCGGGTGGCGAGCGGAGAAACGGCAACGGCAAGGAGGCGGTCAGTCATGCGGAGGGAGGCGAGCGGATGAGGTGGGGGCGGTTGCGCATTGCGATGATGCGCCGTTGGCTGGCGGCAGTCGCACGCGCAGACGAGGGTGTTGGACTTATGGCAGCAGCAGTGGCATCCACAGTGCCTGGCCGTCCTCGTGTACGACGAGCAACCAATGCGGTTCCGGCAGGATCGCAAGCAGCGCGACCGCTGCGTTCCCCGGGGGGCGCAACATATGCCAACGCTCCGGTGTGGCGGGGTCGCCGAACAGGACGCTGCCATCGGTTCTGCCGGCCAGGATGCGCGGTTGATCGGGGAGCGTGCATAACGCGCTGACCAGCTCTTGCTGCGGGGAATCGAACAAGGTCAGCGGAGCGCGCTGCATCGGGCCGTTGATGCCGTCGAATGGCCACAGGATGGCCGCCGTCGCGCCACTGCTGGCGAGCCACGGTTTGGTCCCGACCCAGCACCACTGCCGCACTTTGGTCGCATAGCCGGCGATGTGCAGTTGCAATTCATCGCCCACGCGCCAGCCGTGCAGTGCGGTTTCCTGCATGCTGCTGACGACGAAGCGGCCGTCTGGCGACCAGGTGACGCCGAGATGGCTGCCACGACACGCCAACGGTGTGGCTGTCCAGTCACCGGAGGCCTGTGTCCAGACCGTGGCGCCGCCGTAGTGCGTGACCGCCAATCGCTGCCCAGTCGGATCGAAGGCAATGCCGCCGACGCTGGAGGGGTGATCCATGACCTGCGTACTGCCGTCCCTCCGCCATAGGTGCACCTGACGACCGACGGCGCAGGCATAGTGGCCGTCGCCACTGGCGGCGACGTGCTCCACCCATCGTCCGGGGAAACGCGCCAGCACCTGCACGCCGGCGGCGTCCAGAGACGCGAACACGCCATCGTCGCCGCCGCTGAGCACGCCGCCTGTGGCATCGGCCGCCAGTGTGAGGATCGCCCCATCGTGGAGTTGCACACGGTCTGGCGCTTGCTCCCTGGCGAAGCGGCGGACACTGCCATCGCCCCAGGCGGTGACCAATCGCGTGCCGCACATCACCGTGGCCACTGGCACCGCGTCGACCTGCATGGTGAAGCCGGTGGCCGATTGCGTTGGGATGGATGCGGAGGTGGATGGCTGCGACAGCATCTTCATGCCGTCGCGCAGGCGTTGAATCCCTCTCGCAACTGCATGCGTTCGAGGTTCCTGCCGATGAACACCAGTTTCGACACGCGCGGCTTCCCGGCCGGCCAGGCATCGAGGAAATTGCCGTCGGTCAGCATGTGTACGCCCTGGATCACGTAGCGACGCGACTCGCCGGCCAACTCCAGAATGCCTTTGCAGCGCAAGATGTCGGTGCCGTGCGTGCGCAGCAGGTCGCCGAACCACAGTTCGAATCGCAACGGATCCAGCGGGGCGTGCAATTGCAGCGACACCGAATGGATGTCTTCCTCGTGCTCATGCGCGTGGTCTTCGTCGAGGAAGTCCGGTTCGATCTCCAGGACGCGTTCCAGCGTAAACGCATTCAAACCCAGGACCGCATCTAGCGGCACATCGCTGCGCTGACTGTGATGGATGCGCGCGTAAGGATTGATGCTGCGGATGCGTGCTTGCACCGTTTCCAGGTCCGCCGCCTGGACCAGATCGATCTTGTTGAGCAGGATCACGTCGGCGAAGGCGATCTGTTCGGCGGCTTCGTGCGCTTCGTCCAGATGCGTGGCCAGGTTGACCGCATCGACCACGGTGACGATCGCGTCCAGGCGGGTTTTGGCGGCGACTTCCGGATCGACGTAGAAGGTCTGCGCCACCGGCGCGGGATCGGCCAAGCCGGTGGTTTCGATCAAGATGCCATCGAAATCGCGCCGCTTCATCAAGCCATCGAGAATGCGGATCAGATCGCCGCGCACGGTGCAGCAGATGCAGCCATTGTTCATCTCGAAGATTTCTTCGTCGGCATCGACGACGAGCTCGTTGTCTATGCCGGTCTCGCCGAATTCATTGACGATCACCGCATAGCGGTGTCCGTGCGATTCGGTGAGGATGCGGTTCAACAGCGTGGTCTTGCCGGCGCCGAGGAAGCCGGTCAGAACGGTGACGGGGATTTGTGCGGCAGTCATGGGGAGTTCCTTGGGGGAGCGCTTGTCTGAAAGTGCTTGGAGCGAGAGCGATGCGGTGAATGCGTCGGACGCCGCAACGGGGGGCGCAGATGCGGGCGTGCCAGCGCTGCTCGTGATGGCGGTGATTGGCAACCTGTCTGCCAGGGGTGTGGTGAGTGCGTTGCCGCCTCACATCTGGACATCGGCACTGCGAGCGCCGATGTCGGTAGCGGTTGCAAGTGCAAAGAGAAACGTGACGGTACGCCGTGCGCTGCGCGATACGCGCGCACTGACGGTGTATCCACGTGCGTGCACTGCCACATGCTTGGGGGAAGAATGCGCTGGTGGAGGCGTCGGGCTGGCATGGATGTTATAAAATAACATAACGCATGCAAGACTTGCTCAATCGCGCTGACTCAACTCTGCGGTCTGCGCCGTTTGCTATGTCGAGCCCAGCGCTGTGAGGCCAAAGCAGGTCGAGCGCGAAACCGCGTGTAGATTCAATGGCTTCCTACCGCTATCACGCCGAGCGTTGTGGTGATCGAGTCCGTGCCAAGCATTCAAAAATGCCTTGCTCAGCGGGCTGTGCCGCTTCGTGGCCCAATGCAAGGTTTAACCCGATAGGCCTGCGTGTTTTCGTGGCGTTGAAGATGCTGGTCTGGCGCATGCCACATTCGGCACGAGCGCTGGTGGTGCGGTGCTGAAAGCGCTGGTGCGCGGTGGATCAATGCGGTACTGGGCGATCTTGATGACAGCAGCGCAGAGTGCCATGCCATTGATCGAGTCAAATCCACACGGCGCATTCTGGGCGAATGTCGTCTGCCGTTTCAATCGCTGATTCTGCTAGCCCCAGATGCTGTCGCGACTTGTCACGCGCATGATGTGCCGCACAACCGTGTGTTGAGCCAGTTTTGCATGTGGCGACCAGGCTTTATGGCTGGACAGACACGCATCGATCCGCTCCAACGGCGTGTGGGCCAGCGACTGTGATAGAAATTAGATATAGAAAATCTATATTCCAGATGGTGACGATTTTCTGCTCTTGTTCATGTTTGGATTTGTACTTTGAAATTTATTCAACGATGGCGATAAAAGTGATGACGAAGAAAATTCATTTGACTTTCGACGACGGTCCTCATCCAAGCAACACCCCAAAGGTGCTCGACATCCTTTCTTTACATGGGATCACTGCGACTTTCTTCGTCCTTGGTGAGCGCCTTGCCGCTGCTGGCAATCTCACCGCACGCGCTGTCGCGGAGGGGCATCGTGTCGGTAATCACAGTTTCGATCATGAGCGACTTAGCGCCTTGAGCGAAGCGCAGATTTACGCAGAGATAAAAAATACCGAAGTGGCGCTTTCCAAGTACATTCCCATTGATCGCATCATGCGGCCTCCCTACGGTGCTCACAACGCGACGGTGGATAAAGTGCTGCAATCGCTTGGCTATCGCACCGTGATGTGGTCGGTGGATACCGAGGATTGGAAACGTAAACCTGATGCCTGGGTTGAGTATGGTCTACAGCAGATCCGGCGACGTGAGACTAGTATCGTTCTGATGCACGATATTCATAAGACTACCGTCGATCATCTGGATACCTTTATCAAGGGAATTCTGGCGTTGGGCGATGTGGAGTTCGTCAATCTGCAAGCCGTAACGAACATTCCGCCGCCCGCTTCTAGTGATTCGGGTAATGGTCATTCTGGTAATGTCGATTCTGGATCTGCTGCGTAACCGTATTACTACGTGATGTGCAGCAGCGGCATCCTGTCGTGCATTTACCGAAATTTCTGCGGGATTGGAATCCATTGGAGAAAAGTTTACGAGGCTAACCGTGAGATTATTTCCAATCCGGACCTGATCCATTCCGGCATGCGCTTGCTCATTTCCGTACTGGAACGCTGACATGGTCGCCTGAGTCGGCAATGACCTCACGAGCTGCGCCAGACAGCGCAACTGCGGACGAAGGGCGCGATTGTATGTCGGTGCCCGCGATTCCACTGGATCGCGGGCACTTTGTGCGCAAGTCAGAGCAGTAACTTTAGTCTGTACAGCGCCTCCAGGGCCTGCTTGGGGGTCAACTCGTCCGGATTCAGTGCGGCCAGCGCCTCCTGTGCGGCGGAGGGGGCCGCCGCGAATAGGCCGAATTGCTGTGGCGTGTCCAGTGCCTGTACCGCCATCTGCGCGGCATGGTGCTCGCCGCCGCGCTGCTCCAGTTCGGCCAGTCGCCGCCGCGCTTGCGCCACTGTTGCCTTGGGGAGGCCGGCCAAGGCGGCCACCTGCAGGCCGAAGCTGCGGTTGGCCGGGCCATCCTTGACCGCGTGCATGAACACCAGGCGGTCGCCATGCTCGACTGCGTCCAGATGCACGTTGGCGATGCCGCTGGGGCCGCCGTCGACCGGCTCGTCGGCCAGTGCGGTCAGTTCGAAATAGTGCGTGGCGAACAGGGTGTAGCAGCGATTGTGCTGGGCGAGGTGGCGCGCCACCGCGTCAGCCAGCGCCAGACCGTCGTAGGTGGAAGTGCCACGACCGATCTCGTCCATCAACACCACCGATTGCGCGGTGGCGTGATGCAGGATGTAGCTGGTCTCGGCCATTTCGACCATGAAGGTGGATTGGCCGCGCGCCAGATCGTCGCCGGCGCCGATGCGGGTGAGGATGCGGTCGATCGGGCCGATCACCGCGCGTCGCGCCGGCACATAGCTGCCGATGTGCGCGAGTAGGACGATCAACGCGTTCTGGCGCATGTAGGTCGATTTACCGCCCATGTTCGGGCCGGTGATGACCAGCATGCGTCGGCCTGGATGCAGGTCCAGGTCGTTGGGTTCGAACGGTTGTTCGCGCACCGCTTCCACCACCGGGTGGCGGCCGCGTTCGATGCGCAGGCAGGCGTCGCTTTGCAGTTCTGGCCGGTTCCAGTCCAGTGCCTGCGCGCGTTCGGCGAAACCGGCCAGGACGTCCAGCTCGCTGAGTGCGGCGGCCGCGCGCTTGAGCGGTTCCAGATGCTCGCCCAGAGTGTCCAGCAAGCCTTCGTAGAGCAACTTCTCGCGTGACAGCGCGCGTTCGCGCGCCGACAGCACTTTGTCTTCGAAGTTCTTCAGTTCCTCGGTGATGTAGCGCTCGGCGTTGGTCAGGGTCTGGCGTCGGCTGTAGTGCACCGGCGCCTTGTCGGCCTGGCCTTTGCTGATTTCGATGTAATACCCGTGCACGCGGTTGTAGCCGACCTTCAGTGTGGCGATGCCGCTGCTGGCGCGTTCGCGTGCTTCCAGGTCGATCAGGAATTGGTCGGCGTTGGTGCTGAGCCGGCGCAGTTCGTCCAGCTCAGCGTCGTAGTCGGCGGCGATGACCCCGCCGTCGCTGAGCTTGAGCGGTGGCTGCTCGGCGATGGCCGAGGCCAACAGGTGCGCGATTTCGTCGTGCTGGCCCAGTTCCGTTGCCAGTGCCGCCAGTCGTGGCGAATCCAGCGGCGCCAGAATTGCACGCACCGCCGGCAGCAGGCCGAGGCCATCGCGCAAGGTGGAGAAATCGCGCGGCCGTGCCGAGCGCAGGGCGACGCGGGTGAGGATGCGTTCGAGGTCGCCGAGTGCGCGGAATGTATCGCGCAGGTCGGCATCGGCGGCGCGGTCGATCAAGGTGCCGACTGCGTGGTGACGTTGCACCAGCACCTCGCGCAGACGCAGCGGACGGTGCAGCCAGCGTCGTAGCAAGCGCCCGCCCATTGGTGTGATCGTGCTGTCGAGCACGCCGAGCAGGGTGTTGCGGGTATCGCCATCCACGCGCGTGTCCAGCTCCAGATGGCGGCGGGTGGCCGCGTTCATCGCGATCGCCTCGCCAGCGGTTTCCATCGCGATGGAGGTCAGGTGCGGCAGGCGTTGCTTCTGGGTTTCCTCGACATAGCCCAGCAGCGCGCCGGCCGCCGCGATAGCGCGTGGCCGCTCGTCGATCCCGAAGCCGCTGAGGTCGTGCAACTGGAAGAACGCCAACAACTGGCGGCGGCCGCTGTCGGCATCGAACAGCCACGGTGGGCGTCGGCGCACGCCGCGTCGTTCGCGTAGAAATGCCGGCCACTGGTCTTCGTCCGGCACGAGTAATTCGGCCGGTTCCAGCCGTGCCAGTTCCGCTTCCAGCGCATCCTCGCTGTCCACCTCGTTGACCAGGAAGCGTCCACCGGCCAGGTCGGCCCAGGCCAGCCCGTAGCCGTGCTTGGTCCGCGCGATGGCCATCAGCAAGGTATCGCGGCGTTCGTCCAGCAGGGCCTCGTCGGTGACCGTACCCGGGGTGACGATACGCACCACCTTGCGCTCGACCAGCCCTTTGGCCAGCGCGGGATCGCCGATCTGCTCGCAGATCGCCACCGACTCGCCCAACGCCACCAGCCGTGCCAGATAGCCCTCGTAGGCATGCACCGGCACGCCGGCCATCGGGATCGGCGCGCCGCCGGAGCTGCCGCGTTGGGTCAAGGTGATATCGAGCAAGCGCGCGGCCTTGCGCGCATCGTCGTAGAACAGTTCGTAGAAATCGCCCATGCGGAAAAACAGCAGCAAGTCCGGATAGTCGGCCTTGGCGGCGAAGAACTGCTTCATGAGGGGGGTGTGTTCTTTTAACTCACTGTTCTGCATGGATGTTCTGTGGAGTGCAAGGGGGCAATCGTGCCGCGTTGGCACGCTGAGATAGGGGTGGAGCACGCTGGTTCAGCCGACGTGTTCATGCTGAGTGCGGCTGTCTACCGTCCAGGCTGTGGACCCTATCGGAATAAGACAATGGTACGGGAGAACGAGGATGAGTCCGCGCTGACTCCGGGTGTCCTCGCGGCACTTGCGTGTACTCATCAGATGCGTCAGGCATTGGACGCTTCGTCGATTTTCCGAATATTGGACCAAAAGCATGCTTTAAGCGTTTGCCCTTCAGTCGCGAGAAAACGACAGGTGGCACAGTGCACTTGACCGCCATGCTCGACGGCTTTCTTGTCCATCGCGGGTGATTGGATGCCGCAATTGCCCATTCAATCCTGCGCCACTCTATCGCATGATGCGCGCTTGGCCGCGTGCGATTGCCGCGCGGCGCCTGTCCATTGCCGCGCTGGAGTTGATCAATGCACGAACGTCGTCATTTCCTGAAAACCGCCGCTTTCGGTGCCCTGGCCGCTGGGGTGGGCGGTGTGTTGCCTGGCGCGCGCGCTGCGGCCAAGGCCAAGGCCGGTGTCGCGCCACTGCCGCGCGGCGCGGCGCGGGTGATCTCGACTTGGGATTTTGGTGTGCCGGCAAATCAGGCCGCGTGGCAGGTGCTGGCCCGTGGCGGTACGGCGCTGGATGCGGTGGAAGCCGGGGTGCGGGTGCCGGAGGCGGACCCGGACAATCACACCGTCGGGCTGGGTGGTTATCCCGACCGCGATGGCCGGGTCACGCTGGACGCTTGCATCATGGACCACACCGGCAGTTGCGGCGCGGTCGCGGCGCTGGAGGACATCGTGCACGCGATCTCGGTGGCGCGGCGGGTGATGGAAAAAACCCCGCATGTGATGCTGGTTGGGGAGGGCGCGCGGCAGTTCGCGCTGGCGCAGGGATTCGAGCGCACCACGTTGCTGACGCCTGCGGCAGAACAGGCGTGGAAGGAATGGCTGAAGACCTCGCACTACGCGCCGGAAGCCAACATCGAGAACCACGCCTATCGTCGCGGCACGCTGCCCGGTGGCAAGGACAATCACGACACCATCGGCATGCTGGCGTTGGATGCGCACGGCAATTTGTCCGGTGCCTGCACCACCAGCGGTATGGCGTGGAAGATGCACGGGCGGGTCGGCGATAGCCCGATCATCGGCGCTGGCTTGTACGTGGACAACGAGGTGGGCGGGGCGACATCCACCGGCGTCGGCGAAGAGGTGATCCGCAATGTCGGCAGTTTCGCGGTGGTGGAAATGATGCGGCAGGGCAAGAGTCCGGCCGAGGCGTGTCGCGAGGTGGTGATGCGTATCGTGCGGCGCAAACCGCAGCTCACGCGCGAATTGCAAGTGGGATTCCTGGCGATGAACCGACGCGGCGAGGTCGGCGCGTTCGCGATCCAGCCTGGTTTCACCTACGCGGTCTGCGATGCGCAGCGGCAGGATCTGTTGTTGCCGGGGCAGAGTCATTTCGCCGAGCCGGGGGCATGAGCCGGCCCACGATGCCGGGCCTGGAAGTGGCCGCCGATGCGATTGGCTCGGCGTTGGCCGCACAGGCCGGTGGCGCGATACGGGTGGAATTGTGCGGCGGGCTGGATGGGGGCGGCTTGACCCCATCCTTCGGCACGCTGGCGGTGGTGCGCGATCGCTTGCGGATTCCGTTGTACGTGCTGATTCGCCCGCGCGTGGGCGACTTCGTGTTCGATGAGGCGGAAGTCGAGGCGATGCGCCGCGACGTGGAGCAGTGCGTGCGGCTTGGCTGCGACGGCGTGGTGTTGGGTGCGCTGGATCCATCCGGTGAGGTGGACATGGCGACGATGCGCGAACTGATCGCCGCCGCTGGTCCGTTGGGCGTCACCTTCCACCGTGCCTTCGACGTCAGCGCCTATCCCCGGCGTGCGTTGGAGGACGTGATCGCGTTGGGTTGTGAGCGCGTGCTGACCTCTGGCGCGCGCGAGACGGCGGAAGAGGGCGCGGCCTTGATCGCCGAGTTGGTGCAGCAGGCCGGCATGCGGCTGAGCGTGATGCCAGGTGCGGGCGTCACTGATGCCAATCTGGCGCAATTGCGTGCACGCACGGGCGCGCGCGAATTTCATGGGTCCGCGCGCGGGCCATTGGCATCGCGGGCGCTTACGACGCATCCGCATGTGCGTAGCTTAGGCGGTGATCGCCTGCAGACCGATGTGGCGCGGGTGCGGCGAATGGTGGCGCTGTTGCAGGAGACGCAAGTCGGATAGTGGCTTGCTGGGGCGTGCGCGTTGGTGTGTTTGTTCTTTAGCTTTCAGTGGTCTGGCGTGATATCGCGGTTATGCCAACTTGGCGTGACTCAAGCCAAACAGCCTCCGGGAAAGTCGTGGTGGTTGAGGCATTAGTCTCAATGACTCCTGGGAGTATCAGTTCGCCTGTCCAGAGGTTTTATGGGTGATCTATTAATAAAAGGAGTTTGATGTGTATTGGTTAAGGTTTCTTACATGTCTTTGGATGGCGTTTTTTCTTGTAAATTCAGCATGTGCAGTAAATAATGGTAATGCGGCGAAGATGATCCAGTGTTTAAAATTGCGACAGGATCCGAAATTGCCTTCGTCGTCTCCCTTTCTTTCTCTTCCATTTTATCAACCCTTAGTGGATGGTAGTTCGATAGATTCGGTGGTTACGGATGTGGGCATTCCATCGGATAATGCATATACTCTTCATGATTCGTGGCGAATAGTATCAAGTTCTTCCCTGATTCCAATTGTTCACTGGCGCATGTCGGAATATACCGGCCTGAGCATGGCCGATTTGATAAGTGGGCAGCGCGCTCACATTGATGCTTACGGGAAGTCCGGTGAGCAAATGATTGGGAGATGGGCGGGATTCTGGATGAATACACAAAATGATGCCACTCCGCTTGCAAATGGATCTTTGTCTGCAAATTTAGGGTGTTGGTATCAAGAGCCGCCTTATGCAAAGCTGTTCTCGAATGCTTCCCAGATATTGGATGTTTCATTTGATACTGGGGTTAATTACATTGGGGCTGGTCCAGGCGCGCATTCACAGGCCTATTTTCAATTGATAGTAACTGATACCAGTGGGGGCTGTGGTAATGATTGTGCTTTTAGTATCTCAGTCGGATATGCGGGTCCAGATATCAATGGGGCCGTAAAAGAAGAGACTATTCCTGATGGTACAGGGACTACGGAATTGCCTCTCGTGAATGCAGGTTTGGATGCTCCGCATTGGATTACACGGATGTCTGACTCCATGCATTTTCAAGTGGGGACATTCTCGCCGAGTAAGGTGCATTTTCGTTTGGCGCCAGAACAGCTAATTATGATGCGGAACGATGTGGCTTCAAAATTCCCGAAGTATCAGGCTCTTTCGAAAAATCCAATTGAATATTCTGTCAAGCTTATTAATGTAAATGGAGAGGTTTACGATCCATGTAAGGCTGGCGCGGAGAAGTGTGGGGATGTGTCGTATAGTCAACTAGGCATGGTTGTGGGTAATATTAGGGTGGCTGCTTTTACTCCGCATGAGGCGATGGGTAAGCCATCTTTGCTAGATAAAAACATTCCAATTGTAGTATTTAGAGATGGTTCGGGTAATATATATGGCCTTTCCGCGACTCTGAATTCCTTGGGGCCTGTGCTTATGCAGGTTGGGACTTCACTTGCTATGGCCGATCCCTCGGCAATAAATAGCCAAGGAGTACGGAGAATTTATTTTCTTGGAAGTAATCATCACATCTTCGAAGCATTCAATGCAAACGGATCATGGCAGATATGGGACATGAGTGTAGCGCTTGGCTTCCCTGACGCATTCAGCGCTCCGCGCGCATATGCCGCAACAGATGGTAGTGTTCGAGTCTATTTCCGAGACATTATCGGTCATGTGTATGAGGCTCGTCTAAATTCGGCGGGATGGATGAAAAGTGACCTTACGGCTCTAGTCGGGGCGAATAATCTTCCGGCTGCCTTGGGGAGTCCGGCTGGATATCAAACTGGCGATACAGATCGCGTAATTTACCGAGCAGTAGGTGATCAAATTATTGAAATCTTCTTTTGGGGTGGGCGCTGGCAGGCCTGGAATATGACGGCGACGCCAGGAGCTTCTTCATCCGTAGAAGATCCATTTCCTTTTGTAGATAAAAATGGAAGCGCGCGAGTAATCTATCGTGATATCAATGGTGCAATTCATCAGTTGCTTCAGGGAAGTGCGGGATGGCAGGACACTAGCTCCAAAAACACTCCTGGTGTGGTTGCTGCGCTGGGCTCTCCCTCGGGGTGTATGGTGGGTGACGAAACAAAATTGTTATATCAAGGTGTCGATCATCACGTTCATCTGTTGACCTTGACTGATGGTCAGTGGGTTTCAGAAGATATGAACTTGATTGATGGGGCGGTTCCAGTAAATTCCGATCCATTTGGGTATACGGATGCAGATGGAATATACAGGGTCGATTATGTCGGGATCGACAGTCAGTTGCATGAATTTTTTTGGCAAGGCAGTTGGTTGCACCGTGATCTGTAGGCAGGGAGATCTCAAAAATTCAGTGAATATCCCTAGGTAGCCATTACGCTCCATCGCCCCGCCTACTGGCGAAGCCTAAACGCTTCGGATCCAACACCACATGCTTGATGCGCGTGCGCTTCCAGGTGTAGCTGATATGGATCTGGCCGTCGCGGGTCTGGATTACCGCCGGGTAGGAGAATTCGTCCTTGGGGCTGTTTTCCAGGGTCAGCACGCGGGTCCAGTGCAGGCCGTCGTTCGATAGGGCGACGGCCAGGATGCCGCGACCGTCCCACCAGTCCTTGCCGGCTTCGGTGGGGTTGTAGACCAACAGCGAGCGACCATCCGCCAGCACCACCGCGTCGGTGCCGGAATTGGGGTTGGCCAGCTCAAGCAGGGTCATCGGTTCCCAGGTCTTGCCTTCGTCGCGCGACCAAGTGCTGAAGACGTGGTTTTGTCGGCTGCGGCCGATGGCTTGCAAGCGCCCGTCCGCATGCACCAGCACGCTGGGCTGGATGGCGCCGATTTTGGCCGGATCGTTCATGGCCGGGCCGCGGGTCCAGTGCGCGCCGTTGTCGTTGGACCATTCCATGTGCGCGACCCAGCCAGCGTCCTCGCTGCTGCTGGGGCTGAGGATGCGGCCGTCCACCAGTTGCACGGGTTTGTTCTTGATCGGGCCAAGGATGCCGGTGGGCAAACGCTGTGGTGCCGACCAGTGGTGGCCGCCATCGGGGGAGGTGATCTGCATGCCCCACCAGCCCTTCGGGTCAGGACCGACTTTGTAGAACAGCCGCAGCGGCCCATGCGCCGGTTGGAACAGTACGGGATTCCACGCCGGCAACGGCTTGCCTTGCGCTTGCACCCCATCGGCCACGCGTTGTGCGTGCTGCCAGCCGTGTGCGTCGCGCCGCGCGACCCAGATGCCCACGTCGTCGGCGCCTTCGTGTTGGCCGCCGAACCACGCCGCCAGTAGGCCATCACCAGTTTCCACAAGGGTGGAGGCATGGCATTGCGCGGTCGGTGGTTTGGCGTTGACGAACTCGCTGTACATGATCGGCGAGCGCGTGGCCGCAGGTGGTGCGGGAGTCGCAGGGGCGGCGACGGCGTGCAGGGCAAACAGCGATAGCAGGGAAAACAGCGTGCGAGACTTCATGTGGTCCGGTCCTGTGCCGGAGTGTGGGGATACCTATGTATCATCAATTGAATACCATATGCATGCGGCGCTCGCAGTGCCGTCTGTTTGCGCGATGATTGAGAGGATCTGTGATGCCGCACCGTGCGCTTTTTCCGTTCCGCTGCTTGGCCGTGCTTGCTCTGACCGCTCTGGCCGCAGCGCATGTGCTGGCCGAGAATTTCGCCGAGGTCAAACCTTCGCCTCAGCAAGTGGCCTGGCAGGATCTGGAATTCGGTGTGATCGTGCATTTTGGCACCAACACCTTCCTGGATCGCGAGTGGGGCGACGGCACCGCCAGTGCCAAGGTGTTCGCTCCGGATCGGGTGGACCCGGCACAGTGGGCACGCGCGTCCAAGGCGGCCGGTGCCAAGTATCTGATTCTGGTCGCCAAGCATCACGACGGTTTCGCCCTGTGGCCGACCGAGGAGAGTGCCTACTCCGTGAAGCAGAGTCCGTGGCTGGGCGGTCATGGCAATTTAGTGAAAATGACCAGTGAGGCGGTGCGCAAGCAAGGCATGGGTTTCGGCATTTATCTGTCGCCGTGGGATCGCCACGAACCCAAGTACGCCGATTCCAAGGCCTATGACAAATTCTACGCCGCGCAGTTGGTGGACCTGGCGTTGCATTATGGTCCGCTGACCGAGTGGTGGCTGGACGGCGCCGGTAGTGCCGGTCACGTCTACAACTTCGACAAGTATCTGGAAGAGCTGCGGACCTATCAGGCCAATACCATGGTGTTCGCCGATACCGCGCTGTTCGAGTATGGCGACGTGCGCTGGGTCGGTAACGAGGCCGGCGCAATCGAAGGCGAGAACTGGAATACGATCGATCGTCATGGCGTCCTGCGCTGGCGTCCGGTCGAGGTGGATACGCCGCTGCATAAATTACAGTGGTTCTGGCATCCCAATAGCGATCAGACGCTCAAGAGCGTGGATGAGCTGGTGCAGATTTGGGAAGACAGCGTCGGCCGTGGCGGGCAATTGGTGCTGGGTATCGCTCCGGACAGGCACGGCCTATTGCCACAGGCCGATGTCGAACGACTCGAGCAAATGGGGCAGGCACTGCAAGCGCGTTACGGTGCCGAGCGCAATTTGGTGCGCGGCCGACTCAAGGCCGACGACGCAATCGTCGCAGCGGTCGATGGCGATCGCGATACGTTCTGGAGCGCACCTGCCGGCTCGCATCACGCCACGATCGAGTTGCAGTTCAAACAGCCGGTGACATTCGATACCGCGTTGTCGATGGAGTGGCTCAACGATGGCCAATTGGTGCAGAAATACGCAGTGGAAGTTTTTCGCGATGGCGCCTGGGTCAAGGTGGCGCAGGCGCAGGCAATCGGCCATATGAAGATCGATCACTTCCCTGCGGTCACCGCCTCGCGTGTGCGTTTGAACATCCTATCCAGCGTGGATGCGGCACATATTCGCGAGTTTCAATTGTTCGATGTCGGCGCTACCGCCGCGCGTTGAGCCAGTAGGTCAATTGCAGGTATTGACCAGCACTTGTTCGGCTGTGTCCCTGGTGTGGCGTGTGGCGTCTGATAAGTGTTGGTGCGCGAGCCGAATCGCATCGTCACGTTGCATGGGCTTGGCTAGATAATAACCTTGCGCATAATCGACGCCTAATTGCTGCAGCGTTTCCAGTTCGCTGGCCGCTTCGACGCCTTCGGCGACGACTTCGCTGCCGATTTCGTGTGCGAAGTTGATCAATCCTTTGGCGAGGGCTTTGCGGTGCCGGTCGTGGTCGATGGACTGGGTCAGGCTGATGTCGAGTTTAATGAAGTCCGGCTGCAGGTTGAGGATATGCCGCATGCTCGAATAACCCGCGCCGGCATCGTCTACGGCCACGCGCACGCCCAGTTCTCGCACAGGCTTCAATGCTTCCACCAACGCCGCATAATCATTCACGATGGCATGCTCGGTGATTTCCAGCACGATCCGTGAGGCATTCACGCCGCGCAGGAGCGGCAGTAGCCTGGAGGAGATGATCAGCTCCGGCGAGCAATTGAGGTTGAACGAGATGTTGTCCGGGAATCGCGTTAGTTCCTGCAATGCCTTTTCGATGGCATGCAGTTCCAGCTCCAGGCCGAGCCCGACGCTGTGGGCGGCGTTGAACCATTTGTCCGGTGAACGGGCAGGCTGCATGTTGAAGCGCGACAGGCATTCGAAGCCATGCACGTGCGGTTTCGCGATGCCATACACCGGCTGGAACACGATGCTCAGGGCGTCGTTCTGAATGGCCGCATGGATATCCTGGGCCACGGATTCTTGCTCGCGTTTCTGCCGCTCGACACTGTCGAAATAGAAACCGAGGAACTCGGAGAACGCACGCAGCATGTCCATGTCGCGTTCGGTGAGCGAGGGGACGGGGCGGTGGCTGAAGCAGCACAGCGTCCCGAACACACGCTTGTCTTCCAGGACGATGGGGGTGCTGAGGTGAGAGCCAATGGGAATGGCGTGCGTTTCCGGGATGGCGATGGCGGCGGGAATATGCGCTGTGTCGGGGATGAACTCTGGCAATTCTCCGTTCACCACCTTCATGCAGTAGCCCGTATCCATTGGGATGGACTGTCCGCGTTTGAGCAGTGGAAATGCTTCGCAGTCGACGTGATCGAGAATTCGCGTATCGCCCTGGAAGCGCGACACGAAGGCCACGTCCATCGACAGGTGACGCCTGACCACCCCCAGTACCCGGTCCAGTCCGGAGGCTCCCATGGAATGTTCGAAGAAATTGGCCAACTGGCCTGCGTCGTCTAGGGAGTCAATCATTTTCATAGGATAAGAAGCACGATCAGGGGGAGGCGCGTTGCGGATTGAAGACAGGCGGGAGATTGCGATGACGCCGTGTGATTCCTGGCCGCAGGCGATTGGAGTCTTTGAGTAACTTTATCAGCGAAAATTTTGACGCAGATCACATATACGTCACGGGCGTCAGCTGCTCGGTTCGCCGGTTAGCGGCGATTCCGTGCGCCGCAGAGGCTGACGCAGCTTGGGTTTGAGCATGCGCGAGCTGGGCAAAAACGCGGAGTCGTCGGGTGTTTCAGGCGCGACCGGTCCTGCAATGGGAGATGAATTGCAGGACGGTCTTAACGCTGCCGATGGCGTCTGCCGGTGGCCGCAGCGCTGTAAGCGTCGGCATCGGCCCGTCGTACACCCGGCCGCGCGAGTCGCGAGGCCGGGGGATCATAGCCGATTTAGTTAGTTGCCAGGCGAACTCCACACCTGCGTTTTTACCCCGCGCACGCTTGCATGCCGGCTGTCGTCCAGATCGAACACGATCACGCTGTTGTCGCCCTGGCGTTGCCATGGCGCTGGAAAGTACAGCGCGCGTTGCGGGCCGATGTTCCAGTGGCGACCAAGATTGTGGCCGTTGGCCCAGGCAAAGCCTTTGCCGAATGCGCGCATGTCCAGGAAGGTATCGGCCGGGGCGGTGATCTTGAGCGTGCCGCGGTGGAAAGCGGGGCCGTTCACCTTGGCGGTGGTCCAGCCGTGGAGTTTGCTGGCGTCGTCCATCGGCAGCGGGAAGGTCTGCCAGCCGGTCAGGGGCTTGCCGTTAAGCAGCACCGGGTCGACCAGGCCGGCGCGACCGTCGGGCAGGTGCGTGCCGTAGTTGATGCGGCCGCCGTTTTCGACCAGCACGTCCAGCGTATGGGTGCCGGCGGGAATGTCCACGTCCACGGCGACCTGCTGTAGGCGGCGGTCGGCGCTGCCGGCGAGCGCGTGATCGACGTAGACGCGCGCATAGTCGCGTACCTCGCCCAGGTAGAGGCTGCCCTTGCGCGGGCCGGTGACGCTCGTGCGATAGAGGATGTAGCCGTAGGCCTGGCCGTAGTGTTCCATCGGTTGCGGGATGTCGGTGGTGGCGACTGCCGCTGGCAGGTTGTCCCAGAGCGAGGCCGATTCGCGCAGCGGTGTGTCCGCCAGTTCGGCGAAGTGTTGCGGCGCGGGCAGCGCTGGCGGCTGGATGCCGGTGACGCGGGCGATGGCGTCGCGGAACAAGGCGAATTTGGGCGTGGGACGTCCGGCTTCGTCCAGCACCGCGTCGTAGTCGTAGCTGGTGGTCTGCGGGGCGTAGTGGTCGGTGGGGTTCTTCTGGAAGTTGGCTCCGTTCATGAAGCCGAAGCTGGTGCCGCCGACGAACATGTAGATATTGGCGGAGTGGCCCTGGCGCAGGATCCATTCGAACTCGCTGGCTTGTTTGGCGGCGTTGGTGGCGGCATGTTTGTCGCCCCATTGATCGAACCAGCCTGCCCAATATTCGCCCACCATCTGCGGTTGCCCGGGGCGGAACTTGCTCAGGGTCTGGAAGGCGGTTTTGGCGTCGCCGGGGCCGAAGTTCACCACCGCCAGGGTATTGGGCAGGGTGCCGTTGGCGAGCACGTCGGCACCGTCGGCGGTGAACAGGATGGCTTTGTCGAAGCCGGCCTGGACGTACATGGCGCGGTTGGCGCGCATGTAGGCGTGGTCGTCGTTGTAGGAGCCGTATTCGTTTTCCACTTGCACGGCGATGACCGGGCCGCCGTTGCCGTTGAGTCGTGGCTTGACCTGCGCGCCGAGCGCATCGAGGTAGGCCCGGCTGGCGGCCAGGAAGCGCGGATCCTGGCTGCGCACGCGCATGCCCGGTTCGGCGAACAACCATGCTGGATAGCCGCCGGCTTCCCATTCGGCGCACACGTAAGGGCCCGGACGCAGGATCACGTTGAGGCCCTGCGCGGCGGCGGCATCGATGAAGGCGGCGATGTCGTTGTTGCCACTGAAGTCGAACTGACCAGGACGCGGTTCGATCAGATTCCAGAAAATATAGGTTTCCACCGTGTTCAGGCCCATGGCGCGGGCTTTTTGCAGGCGGTCGTTCCAGTAGGCGCGGGGAATCCGCTGGAAGTGGATGGCGCCGGAGATAATCTGGTAGGGCTTGCCGTCGCGGGTGAAGTGATCGCCCTGGGTGGAAACCGTCGGCCAGGTTGGCGTGTGCATCGGCTGGGCGGATGCCGCGAATGACAGCAGCAGCGACAGGGCAAGGGTGGAGATGGGGCGAGGCAGCAACATAGGCAGTCTCCGGCAATCGCGAAGGGGATGGTGGGTGCCGCGCCCGCAGTGGGCGTCAGGCGAAGGAGGGCGGCAGGTCGTCCTTGGCGGCGCCGAAGCTGGTGTTGGGGGTCGGCCCCATGTCCAGTTCGAGGGTGCCGCCAGCGGCGAGATCGCCGTGGCGCAGCCAACTGCGCGTGTACGTTTTGCCGTTCCAGCGCGCGCGTTGGATGTACACATTGGTCGGGCTGTTGCCGTGGGCGACGATGCGCAGGGTGCGGCCGTGGCCGACATCCAGTTCGGCACGCTTGAACAGCGGGCTGCCGAGCACGTAGGTGGCGCTGACCGGATCGACCGCATACAGGCCCAGCGCACTGAGCACGAACCAGGCGCTCATCTGTCCGCAGTCCTCGTTGCCCGATAGGCCGTTGGGTGCGTCGTGGTACTGCTCGCGCAGCAGCCGCCGCACCATTGCCTGGGTTTTGTAGGGCTGCCCGGCGTAGGCGTAGAGGTAGGCGACGTGGTGACTGGGCTCGTTGCCGTGCGCGTACTGGCCGACCATGCCGTCGATGTCCGGTGGTGCGTCGGCGGGCAGTGCCGAACTGGTGGAGAACAGTTCGTCGAGTTTGGCGACGAAGTGGTCACGGCCACCGAACAGGTCCATGTAGCCGTACAGATCGTGCTGGTTGAGGAAGGTGGCCTGCCAGGCGTTGGATTCGGTGAAGTCACGCCAGCGTTTGCTGTGGCCCATCGCGCGCGGGTCGAACGGCGTGGCCCAGTGGCCGTCGCTCAGGCGCGGCTGTACGAAATTGCTGTCGCGGTTGAACACGTTGCGGTAGTTGCGCGAGCGTGCGCGCAGGCGTTGCGCGTCCTCGTGGGCGCCTGCGGCATCGGCCAGGTGCGCCACGGCCCAGTCGTCGTAAGCGAATTCCAGTGTGCGGCTGGCGGATTCGTCGACCTTGTCGCAGGGGATGTAGCCCAGTTGGCGATACAGCCCCAGGCCATGCACGTCGTCGTCCATCGCACGCTTACGCCATGCCGGCCATGCTGCTTTCCAATCGATGCCTTTAAACCCCTTGGCATGCGCCTCGGCCAGCACCACGGCGGAGTGATAGCCGATCATGCAGTCGGTTTCCACGCCTTGCAGCGGCCAGATGCCGACGCCTTGCGGGCACTCGTTGGCCCCGCGCACCAGGCACTGCACCAGATCCGGGACACGTTCGGGCTGGACCAGGGTCAGCAGTGGATGCAGCGCGCGGTAGGTATCCCACAGCGAATAGGTGCTGTAGTTGTGGTAGCCGGCCGGTGCCTGGTGGATTTGCAGATCCATGCCGCGATAGCGGCCGTCGCTGTCGCTGAACAGGCTGGGCGCGAGCAGGCTGTGGTAGAGCGCGGTGTAGAAAATGCGCCGCTGCGCGTCGTCGTCGCTGTCGATGCGCACTCGCCCCAGTTCTTTTTCCCACGCGGCCACGGCGGCGGCGTGTACGCGGGCGAAATCGAAATCGGGTAATTCGCTATCCAGGTTGGCCAGCGCGTTCTCCGCGCTGACCGCGGAGAGGCCGACCTTGACCAGCAACGGCGCGTTGGCGGCGTCGGGATAGTGCAGCGCGAGTTTCAGATGTGTGCCGTCGGCCTGTTGCGCGGAGGCGGCCAGCGGTTTGTCGTCGGAATACAACTGCGCGGTGGCGAACGGCCGCGATAGACGCAGTGCGAAGTAGATGTAGCGGCCTTTGGCCCATTGGTAAACGCGGCGACCGCCGGTCACGGTCTGCTGATCGACGATGCGCAATTGCGCGTCGCTGATGCGGGTGGGAATGCCGGGTTTGTCCTGCATGCCATGGCAGAAATCCAGCAGCAGATGCGCCGGTTTGCCAGCGGGAAAGTGATAACGGTGCAGGCCAGCGCGTGCGGTGGCGGTCAGCTCGGCGTGCACGCCGCTGTCCTTGAGGCGCACGCGGTAGTAGCCGGGCGAAGCGGCTTCGTCGGCATGGTCGTAGCGCGAGCGGTAGCCGGCGTCGGGATCGTCGAGTGGGCCCGGCACCAATTTCACCTTGCCGGTGGCCGGCACCAACAGCACATCGAGCATGTCGCCGATGCCGGTACCGGACAGGTGGGTGTGCGAGAAGCCCATGATCGAACCGTCGTCGGCGTGGTAGCCCGAACACGCGTCCCACACGGCGTTGTAAGTGTCCGGGCTCAGCTGCACCATGCCGAACGGCAGCGTCGCGCCGGGGAAGGTGTGGCCGTGACCGCCGGTGCCGATGAAGACATCGACATGGCGGGTGAGTTCGGCCTTGGCGCGCGCGTCGGCCGGTAGCGCGTAGTTGCCGGCGCGCGCCTGCGCCAGCCGGGCGATGCCGCTGCTGCCGAACAGGGCCAGGGCGATGGCGCCCTGCAGGAAACCGCGTCGTGTGGCCATGGTGCTGTCCTTCGTGAAAGTGTGTTGCGAAGAAAACGGGAGGAGCTGGGTCAGGCTTGCAACAGATGCGGCTTGCGCTGGTGCAGATCGAGGATCAGTTCGCCGAACATGGTGTTGGCCCAGGCGAACCAGGGACGCGTGAAGTGTGCAGGATCGTCCTTGTCGAAGGACTCGTGCATGAACCCGCTGCCGGCATCGGTGTTCTTCAACCATTGCAGGCACTGGCGGATCTGCGTGTCGTCGTCGCTGGCCAGCGCGTATTGCATCAGTGACATTGGCCAGATCGTGCCCAGCCCGCTGTGCGGGCTGCCGATGCCTTCGGCGGCGCGACCACGGTAGAAGTACGGGTTGCGCTCGCTCCAGGCCAATGCGCGGGTGCGCAGGAACAGTGGATCGCGGCGGTCGCAGCAGTCCAGATAGGCCAGGCTCAGCAGGCCCGGTGCGTTGGCGTCGTCGATGAATAACTGGTTGCCGTAGCCGTCCACTTCGTAGGCCCAGAACGGTTGGCCGTCGGCATCGCGCATCTGCCCGAAGCGACGTGTGGCGGTCTGGACCTCGTCGGCGAGGGCACGGCATTGCGTCGCGAAGTCGGCATCGTGGTGCAGGCTGTCGCTCATCGTCGCCAACTGCCGCAGGGAGGTCACCGCGAACAGATTGGCCGGGACGAACAGCGGATACACGCAGGCGTCGTCGGAGGGGCGGAACATCGAATGGATCATGCCGTTGGGCCGGGTCGGGTGGCCGTAGCCGTCCAGCACCAGGGTCTCGCTCGCCAGCGGCGAGGGGCGCTGGAAGCTGTATGGGCCGCGACCATGCAGACGCTGCTGTGCGCGGAAGGTGTCCACCACCACGCGCATCGCCTCGCGCCAGTCGTCGTCGAACGGTGCGGTATCGCCGCTGGCGCGCCAGTACGCGTGCGCCAAGCGGATCGGATAGCACAGCGAATCCACTTCCCACTTGCGCTCGCCGACGCCGGGTTTCATTTCGGTGATGTCGGCGACCGACCACTTCAAGCGTTGACTGGTGCCGTCGGGCAGGAACGCGTTGGCATAGGGGTCCAGGCGGATGCACGCGGCCTGGCGCTGAATCAGGCCATGAAACATGCGCCGCAGCGCCGGATCGTGCTTGGCCAGCGGGATGTATGGGTGCACTTGCGCGGAAGAGTCGCGCAGCCACATCGCCTCGATGTCGCCGGTGATGACGAAGGTGTCCGGCTTGCCGTGGCGGGTGCCGGTTTCCACCGTGGTGTCGAGGGTGTTGGGATAGCAGTTTTCGAACAGCCAGGCCAGGTGCGGATCAGCGATGTCGGCTTTGATGCGGCGCAGGTGTTTTTCCACCGTGGCGCTGACGAAGCGGCGCTTGCCCGGCGGTGGGCGCTTGCTGGGCAGAGACTGTGTCGGGGGCGCGGCAAGGGCAGGGAGTGCCCCGCTCAGCAGGGCGGCACCGGCGCTGGCGCCGATGCAGTGAAGGATATCGCGACGGGTTGGCATTGCCTGGACGCTCTCGAAAGTCAGCATGCACTTGCGGACCGGGCCTGCCATTGCGGCGGACCCGGTCGGGCATGCACATTGTGATGGTACCTATAACGTACCAATTTGCGACGACCTTACAATGTGTGGCCGCGCAGTGCATCCTGCGATCGCACAATCGCTCGCTTAACGATGGCGCTGCGTGTGCCAGTGCATCGCTCCAGTGCCGAGGTCGTGGGCATCGCCGTCGGCGTGGCCGAACAGTTCCTCCAGCAATCGCCGTGCCGGGCTCCATTCGCCGATGGCCGGATGCAGCAGCATGGCCTTGCATGCGTCCAGGTGACTGCCGCTCAGCGCGGCATCAATGGCGGCATGCTCGTAGGCCTTGACGGTGCGCACCAAGCCGTGGACCGCGTCTGGCAGCGGTCGCGCCGGACGCGGGGTGATCCGGTCGTGCTCGATGGTCGAGGAAATTTCCACGATATCGTCGTCGGCCAGTTCCGCCATGCAGCCCTGGTTGCGCACGTTGACCACGTGCTGTCCAGGGCGTGCGCCGGTCAGCGCGCTCATGACGTCCACGGCGATGCGGTGGTAGCCGGTGCTGGCGCGGAATGGATCTGGCTGCGGTGCGATGTCCGCGGCGAAGGCCGAGCCGGCTTCGGCTTCCAGTTTCATGTAGGAGCCGGAGCGTTGCGCGAGATAGGCCGCGTAGGTTTGCACCGCGCCGCTGCCGTCGCCGGCGTTCAAGCGGCTGTGCAAGTTGGCGACCAGCGCCTGGTTGAGACGCTCGATCTCGCCGCCGCGGCTGGCACCGCTGGCGCGCTGGTTTTCCAGCGCACGGCTGCGTTCGTAGTAGAAGTACAGGTACTCGGTCGGGATCAGTTGCAGCGCCCGCAGCATGTCGAAGTCGAATAGCGGCGCCAGATAGAGCTGGCGCAGGATGGTGTCGTCGGCCAGCACGCGCTGGGTGATGTCCTCTCCGCGCAGGCGCACCGAACGGATCCAGCCCAGGTGGTTGAGCCCGACGTACTCGCAGTCCACGTCCTGTGCCGGTTCGCCGAGCGCGCGGGCGATGTTGTGGAACAGTTCCACCGGCGTGTCGCAGATGCCGACCACACGTGCGCGGGTGTGACGGCTGATGGCCTGGGTAATCAAACCGGCCGGGTTGGTGAAGCTGACCAGCCAGGCGTCGGGACTGAGTCGTTCGACCAGCCGCGCCTGCTCGATCGCCACCGGTACGGTCCGCAATGCCTTGGCCACACCGCCGGGGCCAGTGGTTTCCTGGCCGGAGTAGCCGTGGCGGATGATCGTGCGTTCGTCTGACGCGCGCTGGGCGATGCCGCCGACGCGGATGCTGTTGAGCACGAAGTGCGCGCCTTCGATCGCCGATTCCAGCGAATTGGCCGCGTTCACCTGCAGTTCGCCGCCGAACTCGGCCACGACCGCCCGCCCCAGTGCGACCATCAGCGCCAGACGATCCTGATCAGGGTCGTAGAGTACGAGTTCGCGCGCACCGAGCGCGGCGGCGGCGTCGTTGATCCCATACACCACCAGTGGCGCGCGCACGCCGCCACCGCCGATCAGGGCGACTTTACGATTGGGAGAGGAACTGCTCATGGAAACTCCTGAGGTGGTGGGAATCGGGTAAGCCGTCGAGCGCGCCGAGCGCGGTGCAGCAAGCGGCGCCGCACAGACAGCCGCGTTGCGCACAAGCGTGCAGTGGTTCGCGCTCCAGTAGTGCGTCGATGAAGCCGGCATCGAAGGCATCGCCAGCGCCGGTGGTGTCGCGCACCGCGACCGTCGGCGCCGCCACTTGCCGCGTGCCGGTCGCATCGATGACGCATGCGCCAGCCGCGCCGAGTTTGATCGCCACTTGCGTCAAGCCCAGTGCACGGGTCCAGGCCAGGTAGGCGCTCGCCTCGTCATTGGTGCAGCCGGCCAGTGCGGCTTCTTTCTGGTTCGGCAGGAAGTAATCGACTGCGCGACAAGTGACATGGTTGGCTGTGTCGGCCAACCAGGCCGGAGCGAAGCCCACGTCCAGCGAGGTGCTGCAGCCGGCCGCGCGTAGTTGCGGCAGCAGTGTGTGCGCCAAGCTCGGCGGCAACGGCATGGCGAAATGCACATGCCGTGCTGCGCGCATCGCGGCCAATGCGGCTTCGCTGCGTAGCAGCGGCTCCAATGCGGCGTTGGCACCGGGATAGGTGAAAAACGTGCGGTCCTCGCGCAGCGAGACGCTGGCGGTGACGCCGGTGCCGAGTGGGCTGTCGATCAGGCCCTCGGTATCCAGACCGAAATCGCGCAGACGCTGCGCGAACCAGGCGCGGTCGCCTGACCCGATTGCACCGATCATCCCGACCCGGCGACCGAGCCGCGCCAAGCCGCACGCCGTGTTGATGGTGCCGCCGCCGAGTTCGCGGTGATAGTGCTGTGCCAGTGCTTCCTCACCTGGCCCAGGCCAGCGTTCGAAGCCGCTGAAGATGTGGTCGAGATAGACCTCGCCGACCACCACCACATCGGTTGTTTTCATCTCTGGAAGGGCCATGTTGCCTCGCGTTTGGCTTGCAGGAGATACAGCGCGATGCCCGCGCACAGCACCAGCACCGCCGCCAGCAGACGCGGTAGCGGACTACTGGCCAGCAGATATAACCAGCCGCAGACGCTGATCAACAGTGGCCATGGATACAGCGGCATCGCGAAGCTGACGTGGCGGTGCGGACGTCGCCGCAGCAGCACCACCGCCAGACACTGCGCCAGGAATTGGAACAGAATCTGGATGACCATCAGCGTGGCGATCAGATCGTCCAGCGACAGCGGGCAGGCCAGCGCCGAGGTGATGCCCACGAAGAGCAGCGCGACCGTGGGGAAGCGCCCGCGTGGATGCAGTCGCGCGAAGACGCTGAAGAACTGACCGGCCGCCGCCGCCGCATAGGGCACGCGCGAATAGCCCAGTAGTACCACCAAGGCCGAGCCCCAACTGGCGAGCACGATCAGCGCCACCGCGACGGTGCTGCCGGCGTGGCCGTAGATGGCTTGCATGAAGTCTGCCACCACCGCCTTGGACTGCGCTGCCTGACGCCACGGCAGCACGCCGAGCAAAGTCGCGTTCAAGCTCAGGTACAGCACCGCCACGATCGGGATCGAGATCAGGACCGCACGCGGAATGGTGCGACGTGGCTTGCGGATCTCGCCGCCGAGCATGCACACGTTGTTGTAGCCGCCGTAGTCGTACACCGCGATCAGCGCGACCGTGCCGAAGCCGAGCCAGAAGCCGTGCGGTGAGGTAGGCCGCGCATGCAGGAAGTCGCGCATCAGCGCAGGGTCGAAGTGCAGCGCTCCGCTGAGAACGATCCAGAGGCAGGCCGCGATCACCACCGCGCTGACCAGTAGAGATAGCACCTGCACCGAGCGCACTTGCCGATACAGCAGCGCGGTGTTGCACAGGCACAGTGCCATCGCGATTGCGCTGAGTGCCGCATGGCTGAGACCGGGCACCAGGAATGCCAGGTACTGCGCGCAGCCGACCGCCGCTGCGGCCACTGACAGCGGCGCGGTCAGCAGCGTCTGCCACAGATACAGGAAGCCGAACAAGCGCCCGGCGCGTTCGCGACCGTAGGCCTCGCGCAGATAGTGGTACGGACCGCCCGAACGTGGAATGGCGGCACCCAGTTCCGCCCAAACCAGTCCGTCGCACAGACACAGCAATGCGCCGACCAGCCAACCCAGCAGCACCGACGGACCTGCCAGCGCCGACAATGCCAACGGGATGGTGATGAACGGGCCGATCCCGATCATGTTGAGCAGATTGGCCGAGAGCGCGCTCCAGAATCCCAGCGCACGTAGCGGTGCGTCCTGTGCGCTGGAGGACGAGGACGTGGTGATGGGCGTGCATGAGGTCATGAACATGCGCATTCCTGTTCGCTGTGGAAAGAGCCATCGGTCATCGCCGTGGGGGTCAAGCGATCGGCGCAACGAATGGAGGTGGCGTGCAGACGGTGCAGGTCCAGCACCAGGACCTGATTGGCGCCGCGTCGTAGCCAGGCGCCGGGGCAGTACAAACAGTGCTGTGGGCCGATCTCCCAATAACGGCCGAGCAGGCGGCCGTTGACCCACAGATAGCCTTTGCGCCAATCGCGCATATCCAGATGGATGTCGCCGATGTGGTCCAGTACGATCTCGGCGGCGAAGAACAGTCCCGGCCGTTGCGCTGGCCTTTGCAGCGTGCGCAGCGATGGGGTGGGGTCCGTGTCCAGCGGCAGCCCGTACACCTGCCAGTCGCGTAATTGAGTGCCGTCCAGGTGTACCGGGCCGAGCAGGCCCTTGCGGTCGCCGAGTGCTGGGCCGAAGTGGATATGGCCGAAGCTATCGACCAGCACCTCCAGCTCGCGGTCGTGCGCGCCAGCATCCGGCAGGCGAAATTGCGGCGTACTGTGCAGACGCGGGTGATGCATCCGTGAGACATGCCCGATCTCGCGTTGGTCCAGATGCACCACGGCATAGTCGTGAACCTGGCCCAGATGTAACGCCTGTCCGGCACCGATCCGCCGCCGGTACAGCACCAGGCCCTGGTTCTGGCCGAGCAAACGTTGATTGTCGCTCGGCTGTTCGGCGTGCAATGGCGTGCCAAGGTTGTCCCACAACGCGGCCAGCGGCTGTGCCTGCACTGTGGCGAAGTGCGCACGCAATGGCGCTGCCGGTACTGGCGGTAGCGGCGTGTCGGTGCGCGCACCAATGATGCGGCGCAGTGCGAAGTAGGCCGGCGTGGCACGGCCAGCCTCGTCGATCGGCGCGCCGTAGTCGTAGCTGGTGAGCACCGGCTGGAATTGCGAGCCATCGTCTTGGGCATTGGCACCGGCATTGAGGCCGAAGTTGGTGCCGCCGTGCACCACGTACAGGTTGAACGAGTAACCGGCGTTGGCGATTCGGTGCAGCAGTGGCGCATAGTCGCGGTGCGCGAACTGCGCATCGCCCCAATGCGTCAGCCAGCCAGGGTAGCCTTCCGATACCCAGACTGGCGCCTGTCCGGCGAATGCGCTGGCCGCGTGCAGATCGTGCAGATCGGGACCGTCCAGCCCCAGTGCGGCGCCGGCCAGCACGGCCTTGCGTCGGCGCAGATCCTTGAGTCCTTCGGCGAGAGAGAACGGCCCGTCGATGCCATGTGCGCGCCACAGCGCCGCCAGCGCTTGCAGATAGCCGGTGTCGCTGCCGGACATGCAGTACTCGTTCTCGATTTGCAGCATCAGCACCGGCCCGCCGGCGCTGATCATCAGTGGCGCGATACGCGGCGCAATTGCGTCGATGTAGCGCGTCACTGCCGCCATGTAGCGTGCATCGTGGCGATCACGCAGGCGGATATCCGGCTCGCGCAGCAGATACGGTGGCAATCCACCCAAGGTCCATTCTGCACAGACATAGGGACCAGGCCGCAGATACACCCAGAGACCTTCTTGTTGGCACAGGCGGATGAAACCGACGAAATCGCGTTCCTCACTGTCCAGGTCGAACTGTCCGGGTGCAATTTCCAGCGCATTCCACATCAGGTACAGCGCGATCGTATTCAGTCCCATCGCCTTGGCCATGCGGATGCGATGCAGCCAGTCGGCCCGCGCGATCCGCAGAGGATGCAATTCCCCACTGCGGATTTGCCATGGCTGCCCATCCAGCGTGAACTGTCCTTGCGCGAACCCGAACGCATGCGCTCCTCCGTCTGGTATCGGGACCGGCGATGGAGCCAACGCATGCACTGCTGGTGCTACCGTCAGCCCGAACGGCGCGAGCAAACCGAAGCGGCAGAACGTCCGTCGTTTCATTGCATCCCTCCGCATCGCAGATGGCAAAGCCGCATTAAGTGAACAAGCCGACATGGCGAAACTGATTGACTGAAAGAATTGCCGTGTCGCGTACCGCAACATGACTGCCGTTGCCGTTGCCGTTGCCGTTGCCGTTGCCGTTGCCGTTGCCGTTGCCGTTGCCGTTGTTTTTCTTTTGCTGTTGCTGTTGCTGTTGTTTTTCTGGGGTCCCTTCCGTAGCGGCGTCGCCATCGGGGAATACCCTGTAGGGGCGACGCCCATGGAAGGGCGTCGTTTTCGGTCGGGGCATGGATGCCCCGTCCGAAAATCCCGTTGGCGGAGCGGACCCCCGTAGGGGGCGCGGAGGCGGGGTGTGTTTTCTTTTGGTTACTTTTCTTTGCACAAGCAAAGAAAAGTGACTCGCCCAATGGCGAAAGCTCTTGCTCTTGCTTTCGCTCTTGCCGGTGCTGACGCAAGTACAAGTAAAAACCAGCAAAAAAACTGGCCAAAACGCAAATCCCTGCTGCAACGCTAACACCGGCGAACATATACCTGGAGCCCCGCCACCCACGTCCCCCCTCTCTCGCGGAGACCATGGCAGCACCCTCCAGTAATGCCTGATCGCGCACGTCGCCGCGTCCTAAAACGCGTACTTCACAGTCAACAGCGTGGTCATGCCAGCATCGACGATGTCCGACACCGCCAGATTGCGACGACCCACGTGCGCCCAGTAGCTGTATTGCTTGGTCAGATTGGAGATCGACAGATCCACACTCACTCCGTTGTCGAAGTGATATCCAGCATGCAGATCCACCCGCCGGGTTGGTCTTGCCCACAGGTCGTCCCATGGCGCGCCTTGGTGCAGGAAGTCATAGCCCAGCAGATAGGAACTGCTGAAGTGGTAGCTCAGGTTCACCGAGAAGCGCGAGCGCTCGTAGAACAGTTCCAGGTTGGCCATCGCATTGGGTGCCGACTGCATCTGCTCGTTGCCGAAGCCGGTCATCCCCAGATCGGCGTGAGCGCGTTGGCGGGTGGCATTGGCGCTGATACCCAGTCCATCCAACGGTGCCGGTAGATTTTGGAAGCGCTGGCGCGCACTCACTTCCACGCCGTAGACACGGCCATCGCCGCCGTTGGTCGGCATCTGGTACAGCACGGTGCCGCTGCCGATGGTGCTGGCATTGGCCTGGCTGGCGCCCGCATCGTAGATGTAATTGCGCAGACGCTTGTAGAAGCCGGCAAGCGAGAAGAAGCCGCCGTTGTTGGTGGACCATTCGCCGGACAGATCCAGATTGGTCGATGTGATGGGCTTGAGGTCGGGATTGCCTTGGGTGATGGTGGTGACACCGTTGGAGATGTTGATCTCGCTGCCGCCACCCAGTTGCACGAATGCTGGCCGCGTGTAGCTGGTCCACAGCGCGGCACGGTAAGTGGCATGGCTGTCCGGGCGCCAGGTCAGGAACACGCTGGGCAGCGGCTCGTCGTAATGAGTGTGGTTGCTGGCGAAGTAGCCGATCTGCTCGTTGCCGTTCGCATCGCTCGGTGTCACCCAGAACCGATTATGGATACTGGTGTGCTCCAAACGCAGTCCGGGTACCACTTCCAGGTTGCCGAAGGCGAAGGTGGCCATGGCATAGGCGGCGCTGACCGCTTCGGTGCCGCGCATCGTATTGCAGTTCCAGTTGTTGACGTAGAACGTGCTGCCACAAGTGTCCAGATCATCGTCGCTCAGATGCGAGGCGATCACATGCGCCACCGCGCCCTCGCTGACACGCGGCGTGACCCAGTGATATTTGCCGGGGAAGATCGCCGCGTAGTTGCCATTGAAGATGCCAAGGTCGCCAAGCGTGCTGGTGTCTGGCACGCTGCCGGTCGACCAGTCGCGGTTGCTGTAGTGACGACGGCTTTCGCTGTACTTCACGCCGAACTGCAGCGCGTGAAGCGCGCCGTCGGCGAAGTCGTAGCGCGCGTCGAACTTGGCGCCGCCCTTTTTCTGCCCGGAGTAGATCTTGGTCAGCTCGCCGTAGCTGCCCGCGTACATCGAGCCAATGGCGTTGACCTGCGCCAGCAGCGCCGGAGTCAGTTGCGGGTATGGGAACGCGCCACGACCGTAGTGCATCAGGCTGCTGCCGGAATAGGCGTAGTTGCTTTGGCTGAATTTGTCTTGGCGACCATCGATCTCGACGTGGTCGGGGCGGTCGTTGTCGCCAACGCTGTAGAACAGATTCGGCGACAGGGTCCAGTTGCCGACGTTCTTGCGCGCGCCGACCTGGAACGTCGCCAGGTCGGCGATTTCCGGATTGGTTTCATACCAGAACCGCGTGGCGATGCGGCCGATGTTAGGCGCATACACGCCGGCGCTGGTGGTTGGCACATAGCTCACGTTCTGCGGCAGCAATTGCACGAAGGTGGTGCCTTGATCGGTTTGCGCATAGGCGTAAGTGGCGCGTGCATACAGCGATAGCGTGTCGTCCACGTTCCAGTCGAAGGCGGCGTTGCCGCCGTAGCGGCGTTCCCAGCCGGCGACCACACCGACGTTCATGCCGGTGCTGGTCAGGTTGTCCTGCGGGGCGTTGCCGGCGGCGTTGGTGCCGTCGGCATTGGCGTGCAGGAACCGCCAGGAGCCGTCGTTGAGTGCGCTGGTGGCCGCGGCCACTTCGCTGTTGGTCGAGGTGCGGTAGTCGTAGTAGCCGCTGGCATAGAACCCGAACTGCTGCGCGTCGCCGAACTTATGCTGGAACTCGCCCGCGAGTCCGCCACCAAGACCGTCATTGCCGTAGTCGCGGGCGCGGCTTTCCACACGGCCGCTGACGGTGACGCTACCACTGCTGGTCTGCTTGTGGTCGTAAGCGGTGGGCGTGCGGAAATCCAGCGTGCCGCCGATCGCATCGCCGTCCATGTCGGCGGTGGAGGTTTTGTTGGCGACGATGGTCTGCAGCCCTGAAGGCGGGAGCAGGCTCAACTGCACACTGCGGCTGTACGGCATGCCCTGGGCGACGGTGACGCCATTGATTAGGTTGACGTTGTATTCCGACGGCAGTCCACGCACCGAAGCGAACATGCCTTCGCCGCGCGCCGCGCCATCGACGCCGCCGAAGTAGCCAGAGCCCGTGTAGGTGATGTTGATGCCGGCGATCAGTCCCAGCGCCTCGGCAACGTTGTGCACGGCGGTGTGGTCGAGATCGTCGGCGGAGAGCACGTCTACCGTGTTCGATGCGTTCATCTTCAGCGTGCTGGCGTCGTAGCGGTTGGAGACCACGCTGATCGCCTGCAACTGTTTGGCTTCGTCCAGTGCGATCGACACCGTTGCGCTGCCGTTGTCGCCCACGTTCACGGTGGTTTGCGGCGCGCTGAAGCCTGGATAATCCAACGCCAATGTGTACTGTCCCGCGGGCACGTCGGCGATGACGAAGTTGCCTTGCGCATCGGCGAGCGTGCTCAATGCGGTGCCGACGATGCTCACTCGCGCACGCGCGGCGGGTTTGCCGCTGCTGCGCTCCTTGAGGTTGCCTTCCACGTTGCCCGCCAGTGCCGGCGATGTGGCGCTGATGCTGATGATGGTCAAAAGGGCGGCGAACAACGCTTCGCGCTTGTACTGCGTGTGATGTGTCACGTGTGACCTCGCTGATCGTGATCGATGCAGACGCATTCGCCACGGGCGATGCGCCGGATACATTGCGTTGGAGCCAGGCGCTGTGCGGATGCGACGCACACAGCACCAGCACGCCCACAGAGGGCATGTGTACCGAAGATGCAGGCGAGCGACGTAACGGCTCTGCCGGATGGGCGAACCGCTAGACGGGAATCAACGGTATGGCGGCGAGTAGCCGGCGATGCATTTGGAGCGGGAACGTAACGCGCTCAATTTGTAGCGGCGCGTCATGCGTCATGGCTCCGGCAGCAGCACGATGAGCGCATGGACGGCACAGACAGCGCCGAATGTCCGGCGATACATGCATCAGGGTTGCGACGGCTGCATGGCATAGAGCATCACCCTTGGTGCGACCTGGGAAAATGCCGGCACTGCGTGCGCGGCATTCGACGCAAAGCGCATCGGTGCATCGCACCGATGGGATATCGATACCTGTGCGTGGAGTGACTGTCAAGCGGGCGATGAAATAAACTCGCATTGCGCATCGCCTTGCGCATGATTCAGATGGCACTTCGTGCTGACATGCGTGGGTTCAAGCTGCAGCGCGGCATGTATTGGCGCGCGCTGCAGGCTTACCGCACGGTGGCCGCGTGCGCGGCCCAATGCTCATTTCGGTAGGACGGCGCGGCCTGCGATTGAGAACGCGGTTGCGTCGCCGACCGCGCCGGTGTCCGGCTGGCCGCCGCCGACGAATAGTCGGTAGTCGCCTGCCTCGACCGCGCGCTGGCCGCTGCGATCCACATCGCTGAGTTGGCGCGGCTCCAGGACGAAGGTCAGGGTGCGTGCTTGGCCCGGCTGCAGGCTCACGCGCTGAAAACCGACCAGTGCGCGCAGCGGCGATTGTGCACGCGGCGGATATTGCAGGTACACCTGCACGACCTCGTCGCCGGCGTGCGCGCCGGTGTTGCGCACGGTGGTGGTGACGCGCAAGGTGTCGCCGGCTTGCAGCGTGGTGCTCGACAACTGGGGCGCGGTGTAGGCGAAGTGGGTATAGCTCAGGCCATAACCGAACGGGAACAACACCTCGCCCTTGAAGTAGCGGTAGGTGCGGCCCTTCATGTCGTAGCTGACGTAGGGCGGCAGGTCCTTGGTCGAGCGGTAGAAGGTCACTGGCAGGCGCCCGCCGGGGTTGATGTCGCCGGCCAATGCCTGTGCGATTGCGGTGCCGCCGGATTGTCCGGGATACCATGCCGCGAGGATCGCATCGGCGTGTTGTTTGGCCCAATTCAGCGCCACCGCGCTGCCGCTCATCAGCACCACGATTAACGGTTTGCCGCTGGCCTTGGCCCGTTCCAACAGTGCCTGCTGCGCTGCTGGCAGGGACAGGTCGTTGCGGTCGCCGCCGTCGAAGCCGGGCACGTCGATGCGCAGTTCCTCGCCTTCCACATCCGGTGACAGGCCGACGAAGGCCACCACTGCGTCGGCCTGCGCCACCGCGTGCTCGACCTCGGCCAATTGCGCCGCTGGCGGTGCCAGCCATTCCAGGCGCAGTCCTTGATCTTGGCCGCGGTGTTCCAGTTCCAGACGGATGCGGTGCGGCTGGGTGTCGTCGAAATGCAGCACGGTTTCCACGTTGCGGCCATCGGCGTTGTGCATGCCGGCCGGCACGTGCTTGTCCTCGGCGTTGCCGGCGACGACCAATTGATCGTCGATGTACAAGCGCACCGGATCGTGGCCGGCACAGTCGAAACAGCGAGCCACCCGCACCGCCAGGGTGTAGTCGCCTGGGCCGGGCGGTAGCAGTTCGCCGCTCCAGCGCACCGAGTAGCGATCCTTGTCCACGCCCTTGGCCGGCGCCACGTGGTCCCAGTTGAAGCCGATCACGCGATCCTGGCGTTGTGCGCGCGGATGACCGGCCAGATCCAGATTGTCGAAATATTCGCCACGCAAACCGGGCTTGCCGTCGCTGCGCAGCGCGGTTTCGGGGATCGTGCCCGGTACGCCGGCGGCCAGCGGTGCGCCCTGCGCATAGTGCACTTGCGTGGCACCGAAGCGTGCACGCAGGCCTTGCAGCGGGGTCATCGGCGCCACCGAGGTGCCTTGATAGTTGGCTTCCAGCGCTGCCAGTGCATCGGCATTGGGGCCGATCACCGCCAGACGCAGCCCTGACCGCAGCGGCAGGGTGTCGTTGCGATTTTGCAGCAGCACCAACGATTGCTGCGCCGCTTGCAACGCCAGTGCGCGGTGCGCGCTGCTGTCGATGTCCTTGGCGCCGAGCCGCGCATACGGGTCCTTGTTGTGTGCTTGCAATTCGCCCAGTCGATAACGCGCTGCGAACAGCCGCACCAGCGAGCGGTCCAGCAGTGCCTCGTCGGCTTCGCCACGGTCGATGGCGAGGCCGAGATCGCGGTAGGCGTAGCCGCAGTTCAGATCGTGGCCGGCCTTCAGCGCGGCAGCGGCCGAGCCGGCGTTGTCGGCACGGTAGTAGTGGAACTGGGTCATGTCGTCGATGGCGTCGCAATCGGAGACGACGAAGCCCTTGAAGCCCCAGTTGCCGCGCACGCGGCCGTCGATGAGCCAGTCGGCGGCACAGGCCGGGGTGCCGTGCAGCGCGTTGTAGGCGCACATCACCGAGCCCGCATGACCCTCGACGATGGCGGCACGGAATGCGGGGGAATAGGTGGCTTCGAAATCGTGTGGGGAGACGTCCACGTCGAAACCGTGGCGGCCTGATTCCGGTCCGCTGTGCACCGCCAGATGCTTGGGCGTGGCGATGGTGCGTGGATGCGTCGGATCGTCGCCCTGTAGGCCGTGGATGAAGCCCACCGCGAGCCGCCCGGTGAGATAGGGATCCTCGCCGTAGGTTTCCATGCCACGGCCCCAGCGCGGGTCGCGGAAGATGTTGATGTTGGGCGACCAGATCGTCAGTCCGCCATAGCGCGCATGGTTTTTGCCAGGGCCGCCAGCGAGGTTGAATTTGGCGCGTGCTTCGGTCGAGGTGACGGTGCCGACGGCATGCAACAGGTCGGTGTTCCACGTCGCGGCCAGGCCGATGGCCTGCGGGAAAACCGTGGCCTCGCCGTTGCGGGCGATGCCGTGCAGGCCCTCGCTCCACCATTCGTAGGCGGGGATGCCCAGGCGCGGGATGGCCGGGGCGTCGTTCATTGCCTGGGCGATTTTTTCTGCGCGGGTCATCTTCGCCACCAGCGCAGTGGCGTGGTCCTCGGCGTCGTCGGCCTGGGCCAGTGGTGAGAGCAGCAGGCCAAGTAGGCATAGTCCGCGCGGGATCTCGCGCAGCAGCGACGGCAATCGCGATCCGGTGCTGCCGACATCGTGTCGTTGCGCAGGCGCTGGCGTGCGTCGTGCGGCGCGTGGCATGGTCGGCGTGAGGGTTGTCTTCGGCATCGGGATCACTTGCTTTCCATGGGTTCGGCTGGTGCGCCGGCCAGTGTGCTGGCCAGGTCGCGCACTTGCAGCGCGGCGCGTAATTGTTCCAGGGTGGCGCTGCTGCGCAGATGCACGGTCAGCGGTTCGCCTGGCAGCAGGTCGAAGGCGTTGTCGGAGAGGGTGACGTCCAGATCGCCGAACGCCAGCCACACTTCGCTGGCCAGGGTGGGGCTACGCAGGGTCAGCGCATAGCCATCGCCGTCGGCGTGCAATTCGGTGTGGATGTCCGCGCGTGGCCATTGCAGGCGCTTGGCGGCGTCGAAGAACACCAAGTTGCGCGAGAGCACACGTTCGCCGTCGAGCAGTTCGAACACCGCCACGCTGCGCGCCGGATCGGCGTGGCGCAGCAATTGCGCATCGCTGAAGCTACCCACGCGCACGCTCGACAGTGGCGCCAGCGTCAGCGGTTTTTCGCTCTTGCTCAGCACGTTGCCGGAGAAGTCCATCACCCGCATGCGCCAGCGTGCGGCCAGTGGCGTGGTGCGGTCGGAGACCAACGAGACGCTGGTGTGGCCGCTGTCATCGCGCAGTGCCGCGATCAGTTCCGGCGCATAGAAGCGCCGCGCGCGGTAGTGCAGTGCTTTCCAGCGACCGAAATAATCCAGGCTCGACCACGAAGCGCCCGGCCAGACGTCGTTGAGTTGCCAGTACATCGACCCCATCGCCTGCGGCCGTGCCGCGCGCAGGTGTTCGGCGGCCAGGGCAATGCCCTCGGCCTGCATCACCTGGCTCAGGTACACGAAGCTCTCGAAATCCTTGGGTTCGCCGAACGCGCGGCGGATATACAACAACAGGCGCTGGTTGCCGTTGCCCTTGTCGAACTTCTGATGCGCGCGCATCACCGGCGATTCCGGTTGCAGGTCGCCCGGCTCGGCGAAGGCGCGGATGGTGCGCATCTCCGGGAACGATTGCAGGCCGTATTCGGACATGAAACGCGGAGTCACGTTGAGGTACTCGGTGACCGGCAGCGCCGGCCCGCCCCAGACCTTCCAATAGTGCATGTCGCCATCGTTGGCTTGGTCGGCGGCGCCATCGAAATCGGTCCCGGGCGAGGTGGCCCAGTACGGCGTGTCGCTGTCGTAGGTACGCACCGCCTCGCGCAGCACGCTGCCGAACAGGGTGGTCATGCCACGCACGATGCGTTCGCGTTCTTCCGGGTCGATCGATTGCTTGAACTTGATCCGGTCGCCCCAGTTCTCCCAGCCGGTCTGCACCTCGTTGTTGCCGCACCACAGTACGATGCTGGGATGGTCGCCCAAGCGTTTGACTTGCGCTTCGGCCTCGGCACGGGTGTTCTCGCGGAAGGCCACGTCGTAGGGCGGGATCGCGCCACCGAACATGAAGTCCTGCCAGATCATGATGCCCAGGCGGTCGGCGTCTTCGTAGAAGCTGTCCGGTTGATAGTGCCCGCCGCCCCAGATGCGCAGCATGTTCATGTTGGCCTCGCGCGCCGATTGCAGGAAGCCGTGCATGCGCGCGGCATCCACGCGGCTGGGGAAGCTGTCGAACGGAATCAGGTTGGCACCCTTGGCGAATACGGGGATGCCATTGACCACCAGGGCGAAGCTTTTGCCCCACTGGTCCTGCTCGCGGCGCAGCTCGATGCTGCGCAGGCCGGTGACGCGTTGAGTGTCGAGGCTGTCGCCGCTGGCATCGCGCAGATGCGTCTTGAACGTGTACAGATCCTGCCGGCCATAACCGACCGGGAACCAGCGCTGCGGGTTGGCGATGCGCACTGGCACGGTGAGGATGTTGTTACCCGGATCGAGCAGCGCTTTCTGCGAGAGCTGCGCCACTGTCTGGCCGTCGGGGCCGAGCACGTCCAGATCCAGTTGCACCGCATCGCGGTGGTCGGCTTGCACTTCCAACTGTGCCAGCAGTTGCGCCGCGTCGGCGTCCACGCGTTGCTGGGTGATGCGCAGGCTCTCCACGCGCAGGGCGTCCCAGGCTTCCACGCGCACGTCCTGCCAGATGCCAGCGGTGACGATGCGCGGACCCCAGTCCCAACCGAAGTTGTAAGGCGCTTTGCGCACGTAGGTGGAACTGTGCCGCGCCACTGGCTCGTCGCCGAAGGCCGAATCGTAGGCGCCGGGTAGTGCGTAGGGTTGTTTGGACAGCCATGGCTGGATCTTCTTGATCGGCGAGGACAGTCGCACTTCCAGCACGTTGTCGCCGCGCTGCAGCAGCGGTTTGGCATCTACCCGCCATTGCCGGAACATGTTGTCGGCCGAGAGCAGTTTCTTACCGTTGAGGTAGACCTCGGCGAAGGTGTCCAGGCCGTCGAAGACCAGGTCCACATGCGTGCGTGCCAGCAGCGCGGCGTCGGCCTTGAACCGGGTCTTGTATTCCCAATCGCTCAGTCCGACCCATTGGATCTTGGCTTCGTTGTCGCGATAGAACGGGTCTGGGACCACACCAGCGGCGATCAGGTCGGTCTGCACCGTGCCTGGCACCTTCGCCGGCAGCCATTGTGTGGCGTTCGGGTGGGCGTTGGCCGAGGCATCGCCCGGCGCGAGCCGGACGTGCCAGCCCTGCTGCAACGACAACGACGATGGCGGCGTTGCCTGGCTCAGTGCGGGTAACGCCAGCGCCAGCAATAGCCCGAACCGGGCGGGAAGGCGTGTGCACGGCACGGAACGGAAGCAGCGATGCGGCAGCAGGGTCATGCGGGTTCTCCGGGGATCAGCGCGCGGCGGCGGCTGGCGCCTGCGCGGCGCTGTCGATCAGATGCACTGCGCCGATGGCGTAGTACGGGCCCGCGATGGGCGCGGTGGAACGCAGGCACAGGTCGTGGACGCCGGTCTGCGCCGGTAGCCGCGCTTCCAGCGAGAATTGTTCGCCGAGGGTCTTGCCGGCCGGTAGTGGCAGCCGTGCCAGGAGCTTGCCCTTGCAATCGCCCAGATGCACTTCGAACTCGCCATGCGCGCTCGTAGCCGGATAGCGCTTGACCTTGGCCTGGTCGTGCGCCAACCCATAATTGCGCGCCAGCCGCGCCGCGTCGATGCGGATGCGGGCGATGCCGTCCAGGTGCGCGTCGGCATAGCGCCAGCAACTGCTGAACAGATCGATGTTGAACACAGGCGTGTCTTTGCCGGGCAGGTCGGGCAGCAATGGCACGCGCAGGCCCAGCTCGCCGTCGGCGCAGGAGACTAAGCCCTGGGTGTCGCGGCTGAGCAGGTTGGGGCGGTCGAGGATGCGGCTGCGCGCTGCGGCCAATAAGCGACCGTCGTCGGCGAAGGTGGCGACGCGCACCGTGGTCGGCAGGGGCACGGTGAACGGCGCGGTGTAGTGCGCGGCGTCGGCCTTGGGTTCGCTGCCGTCGGTGGTGTAGCGGAAGTTGCCGAACTTGGCCTGGTTGCTCAGCACGATAGTGGCCTTGCCGCTGTCGAGCGCGGCATTGTCGCCACCTTGCACCGCGATATCCGGCGCGAAAGCACCATCGCTGGCGTCGATGCCCTGAGTGCGATAGCGGTCCAGTTGTGCTGGCAGGCGTTGCAGGAAACTGTTCCAGTTGCGTGCGGCCATCGGCGACCATGCGGCTTCGGCCGCCGCGCTCAACCGTGGGAACAGCGCATGGTCCACGTGCCATGCCGAGGGGATGTACTCGGTCCACAGGGCCGCCTGGGTGCCGAGCACGTGCTTGCCCTCGTCGGCGCTGAGGGCGGCCGGCACCGGATCGAAGCTGTAGACCTTCTCCAGTGGCAACACCGATAGGCGGCCATTGGGTTCGTCGTTGCGTGTGCTTTGCAGGTTGTCCATGTACATCCAGCCGGCGGGTGCCAGGACGACGTCGTGGCCTTGCTTGGCTGCGGCGACCGCGCCTTCCACACCGCGCCAGGACATCACTGAGGCGCTCGCCGGCAGGCCGCCTTCGAGGATTTCGTCCCAGCCGATCAGGCGTCGGTTGTGTTTGGTCAGATAATCGGCCAGTTGCGCGTTGAACCAGCCCTGCATCGCATGGGCATCCTTGACGCCGAGCTTGCGCATTTGCGCACGCACCGCTGGCGAGTGTTCCCACTGGTCCTTGACCGCTTCGTCGCCGCCGATGTGGATGTAGGTCGAGGGGAAGAGTGGCAGCACTTCGTCCAGGACGTTCTGGATAAAGGTCATGCTCTTGGCGTTGGTGTTAAACAGATAGGGATTGACGCCCCAGTCCACCGACACCTTGGGCCGCTGCCGGGTGACCCCGACCAGTTCCGGATAGGCCGCCACCGCCGCCTGCGCATGTCCTGGCATGTCCAGTTCGGGCACGATGGTGATGTGCCGGTCGGCGGCATAGGCGACCAGATCGCGGATCTGGTCCTGGGTGTAGAAACCGCCATAGCGGTTGGGCAGGTCATGGGTGCCGGCGCCGGGCGGTGTGCGCCATGCGCCGACGGTGGTGAGCTTGGGATAGCGCTTGATCTCGATGCGCCAGCCCTGGTCGTCAGTCAAGTGCAGATGCAGCACGTTGAGCTTGTGCTGAGCCATCGCGTCGATGACGTGCTTGACCGTGTCCGGGCCATGGAAATGCCGCGCCACATCCAGCAGCAGACCGCGCCAGCCGAAACGTGGCCAGTCGCGGATATGCACTTGCGGCACTTCCACCTTGCCCTTGTCGGCATCCGGGGTGAGCAGTTGCCAGGCGCTGATCGCGCCGTAGAACAGGCCGGACTCGTCGCGCGCCTGGATCAGCATGGTGTGTGCGTCCACATCCAGCGTGTAACCCTCGGCTTGCGCGACCGCCGTGTTGGGGTTCAGTTGCAGGCGGATGCTGCCGTTGGCCGGGATGGTCTCCTCACGCACCTGCATGTTCAGACCGCGCGTTTTGCGCAGCAGTGTGGCCAGTTGGTCGGCCACGTGCTTGGCCGCTGTGTCGTCGATGGCCACCGACAACACGCTGTCGTTGCCGAAGGTCAGGCTGCCACGGTCGCGTTTGGCTTGCGCCGGTGCCGGGATCAGCGGCAACGGTGCGTCATCGTTTCGGTTGTCCTGCGCTTTCGGCGCAGGGGCCGGAGTCGCCACCGGTTTGGGCGCTGCCTGTGGAGCAGGCGCTGGGGGATGGTCGCAGCCGCCGAGCAGGGTGCCGAGCGCGAGCACGGACAGGCTCAGCCAGACGGTGCGGGAGGCCGCCGCGATGCGCGCGTAGGCGAGCATCGGGCGGTGCGGCAAACGGGAGAGGTTGCCCACAACGGTCATCGGTCTATCTCATACGATCCAAACGCATATCGTAGTGGATCGCCCGTCGTGGATCAGCGTGATGCGCTCGGTAACTCGTCCCAGACCTTGGGGTCTTCGGCGCCCAGCACCCAGCAACTAAAGCCTTCCAGGCCATACTGCTTGGTCAGGTCGTAGCGCGCGCGGAAGCTGCGTGCATCCGGGCGAAACACCCATTCGCGCATGTCGTCGCGGTAGAAGTAGAACCACGATTCCTGCTCCACTGGATCCCATTGCACGGTGGCGTTCTGCTCGATCGCCAGCGGGAAGGATTCGTCCGCGTCGATGTAATCTGCGGTGATGTTGGACGTCTCGGTGCCGTCGGCCTTGACCGGGTCGCCGGTGTACCAGCGATAGCCGTAGGTGGCAATGCCCAGCGACAGCTTGTCCTTCGGTACCTGGGTCAGTGCGTATTCCAGGTTCTTCTTGATCCACGGCATGCCGTCCACCGGGCCGGGCGTGGTCCAGCGGGTGTGCTGGTCGTAGGTCATCAGGCTGATCAGGTCCGCCGATGCGCTCAGTGCTTTCAGATCGTAAGCGCCGCGCCAGTATTCCCACATCCACTTGGCGAAGCGTCCGCCCTCGGCGTAGCCGGGTGCGTTCGGCACCACCGCCACTGACATCTTGAAGCCGGCCTTATGCAGTGCCTCGGCGGTCTGCTTGACCATCAGCGAGTAAGCGTCGCGGTCGGTCCACGCGATGCTTTCGAAATCGAACTGGAAGCCGTAATAACCGTGTTTTTTCCCTTGCACCAGCAGCGCGGCGATCATGCGTTTTTTCGCATCCTCGTCGTGCAGCAGCTTGTGGAAGCCGTCGCGGCCGGCAGTCATCGACAGGATCGGCATCACCCGCAGTTTGTGCTGTTTGGCGATGTCGTACAGGTACAGGTTGGGTGTGCCGTTGACCAGTCCGTTCTGATCCACGCCGTACCAGGTGGGCACGACCACGTCGATTTTGTCGATGTGGGCCAGGAACGCGTTGGTCGATTTCTGCGTGCTCATCAAATAGAACAACGCGGTCGGATTCTTGGCCATGGCGGGGGAGCAGACCAGGGCCAGGGCGAACAGCAGCCCTGCGAAGCGTTTCATCATCGGGAGGTATCCGTTGGCGGGGTGGAAGAGGAAGAGGGTAGGTCGATGCGGAACACGTAGGCGTGTTCGCCCACCGGCTTGGCCGGCAGACGCAGATGCAGGCCGTCGGCACGTTGCTCGAATGGCACGGGCTTGCCACTGGCCAGTAAGGTGACGCCGCGCACGTGGTCGGCCGGGGTCAGCGCGTGGATCACCGCCTTGCCGTCGGCCGGCCAGCCGAGTTCGATCGCATACAACGCGCCATGGCCGGTGGTGAAGCGGAAATCCTTGGCTGTGTAAGGCTTGGTCTTGGTGTCCTGGAAGGTGCCGCCGACCACTTCGGTCGGGCCTTCGCCGTAGGTGCGCCAGGGCCGGCTGCCGTAGATGGCCTCGCCATTGGTCTTGAGCCAACTGCCGATCGACAGCAGGATGTCGCGCTCGCTGTCCGGGATCGAGCCATCGGCGCGCGGGCCGATGTTGAGCATCAGGTTGCCGTTTTTGCTGACCACGTCCACCAGCATGTGCACGATGAAGGTGGGGGTCTTGTAGGTGTCGTGTTCGATATAGCCCCACGAGGCGTTGCTGACCGAGGTGTCGGTCTGCCAGTGGGTCGGGTGGATGCCGGTGAGTTGGCCGCGTTCGATGTCCAGCGTGCCGGCGCCCTCGGGGAAGGCGCCGATTTTGTAGTTCACCACCACGCCGCCTTTGGCGGCGCCGTGGTTGTAGTAGTACGCCAGCATCGTCGGCAGCGTAGCGCGGAAGGTCGGGTGCGCGATCCACCAGTCGAAATAGATCAGGTCCGGATCGTAACGGTCGATCAGTTCGGTGGTGCGCGCCAACCAGTCGTCCAGCCAGGCTTGCGCGACCGGGGTCCAGTCGTTTTGTACGTCGGCGTCGTCCTTGCTCGCCAGGCGTACCTGTGCCGGGCCGTATAGGCCGGCATAGCGCGGATCGTTGATGTCCGAATCGAAATGGCGGCCGCCGTCGAAGAACCAGTCGTGCTCGGCGCGGTGCGAGGACAAACCGAAATGCATGCCTTGGGCGCGGATCGCCTTGGACAGCTCACCGATCACGTCGCGCTTGGGGCCCATCTTTGTCGCGGTCCAGTCCGACAGTTGCGAGTCGTACATCGCAAAGCCGTCGTGGTGTTCGGCCACCGGCACCACATAGCGTGCTCCGGAATCGCGGAACAGCGTGGCCCAGGCCTGCGGATCGAACTTGGACGCGGTGAACAGCGGGATCAGGTCCTTGTAGCCGAAGCGCGATTGCGGGCCGTATGTTTCCCGGTGGTGGGCATATTCCTTGGTGTCCTGCAGGTACATGTTGCGCGAGTACCACTCGCTGCCGAAGGCCGGCACCGAGAACACGCCCCAGTGGATGAAAATGCCGAATTTGGCGTCGTCGTACCAAGAGGGCGAACGGTAACGCTTCAGTGAGGTCCAGTCGGGCCGGAACGTGCCGTGCCGCGCGCCGCTTGCGGCCTCGCGCACCAATCGAGCGCGTTCGGGCGCGTATTTGGCGGTGGCGTGCAGCCACTGCTGGTCGATCTGTTCTGGACTGAGGGTGGTGGCGGTCGGCGCGGTCGGCGACGGCGCATCCGCGGCGCTGGCGGGTATAGCGGCCAGTGCAAGTATCAGGGCCAGCGCACTGGCCAGGCTCTGGCGTGCAGTTCTGGCGTGGCGGGATCGGTCCGCGCGCAGGCGGGTCTCGGACGTCATGGAACTGCACTCCTTATGTAGAAGACGATGTCGGCGCAAGAATACGCCGGACAAAGAAAAGCGCGCCACCGTGGAGGAACGGTGGCGCGCCGGGATTATTACATCAGAACTTGAAGTTCAGCTGCGCCTGATAGCCACGGCCGTTCTTGTAGAAGGCGGTCGGGGTTTCTCTGCTTCCGCTGAACAACCGATAGGTGGAATCCAGCAGGTTGGTCGCGCCGAAAGTAACGCTCACCCAATCGTTGATCTGATACGAAGCGGTCAAGTCCAGTTGCTTGTAGTGGTCTGCGAAGTCTTCCGAGCCTAGGCGTCCGATTTGGGTGAAGTACTTGGAACGGTAGCTGTAGTTCAGACGCACCATCCACGGGCCGTTTTCCCAATACGGGATCAGGTTGTAGGTGTCGCGCGACAGGTAAGGCAGGTTCAGGCCGGTACTAGCACTGGATTTGGCATAGGTATAGTTCGCCTGGATGCCGAAACCAAGCCACAGCGCCTGCTGATAGTTGAGCGATGCGCCCTTGACCTTGGCGTCGGAGGCGTTGGTGGGCGTGGTGACTTGATACAGGCCTGCTACTGCCGGCGGTGCCGGATTCAACTGCTGCGGCGTGGTGACGTTGACAATGTAGGAACTGATATCGCGATAGAACACTTCGCCCGACAGCATGCTGGACGGAGCGAAATACCACTCTGCGGCCAAGTCGTAGTTCGTGGATTCGTAGGGCTTGAGGTTCGGATTGCCGCCGCTGGCCGTCAAGTTGCCGTTGCCACTGTTGACGGTGAATGACCCAGCAAGGTCCGCATAGCGCGGACGCGCCATGACCTTGGCTGCCGAGAAGCGCAGCACGGCGTCATCGGCAATATCGTAGGCCAGGTTGAAGCTCGGCAGTGCCTTGTGGTACTCGTGCGTTTCCGCTGTGCGCGAGTAAGTGGTGCCGCCATCGGCGCTCTGCCAATACTCGGACTTGTCTTTCGTGTCGAGCAGGCGCACGCCGACATTGCCGCGCCACTTGCCCGACTCGAAGTTGAGTTGGGTGTAGGCGTCCTGGGTGATTTCTTTCACGTCGAACGAAGAGCCGTAGTCGGTGTTGTACGGTCCCTGCGGTTGCGCGAGCAGATAGTTACGCACCGCGCCCAGGTTGGCGGTCGACCAATTGGTCAGGTCGCCGCTGGCCCCCAGACCGTCGTACAGGCCGCTTGGCGTGGTGCCAGGGTTGAACTGCGTCAGCGACACCGGGTCGGTGGTGTTGATGCGGTTGCCGCGTGCGTTCACGCCGTTGTCGTGGTTGATGTACTTGTAGCCGAACTGCAGCTTGGTGAACGGACCCCATTGCAGGTCGCGTGCCGCATCCCACTGGAAGTATTTTTCCTGGTCCTTGCTCTTCTGGTAGTAGATACCACCCGCCTGCATGGGGCTGAGCGTGGTGCCTGGAATGGTCTGCGCACCAGGTGCCAGCCCGGCCGGGTTGCCCGGTAGGGTCCAGTTGGAGGCGCCGGCGTTGTCGTAGTTCACTGCGGTATGCGAACCGTCGAAGGCGTAGTTGTAGCCGCCGTTCTGCATCAGGAACTTCATCAGGTATTCGGGGTTCTTGCCGCCAGTCGCCTCTGTATCGCCGATTTGCGAAGTGAACACCCACTTTTCACCGGACCAATCGTGGCGCAGATTCAGGCTCTTGGTGGTGACGGTGCTCTCACGGTAGTTGGCATCCAATTCCGCATAGGGTTGATCATTGACGCCGCCTTTGGTGTTGTCCGACACCGTGGCCGAGGTGACCACGCCATTTTGTACATTGGCCTGGGTGACCTTTTGCATATCGTTGTTGCAAGCCGGGCAGATGTAGCGCGCCTGGCTGTAGTTGTTGTACTTGCCCCTGATGTAGATGCCGGTGAGGTTGATTTCGTTATTCTCGTCCGGCTTCCACTGCAGCGCTCCCTGCAGGCCATTGCGTTCGCGCGTCTGCTGGAAAAAGTCGCTGTTGATGCCCGCCGGCACGCGTGCAGTGGCCACGTTGCTGCCGTCGCCGGTGATCGTGGCGGTGGGAGGAATCTTGGCGCCGGTGGTGTAACCGAAGTATTCGATACCGGCGCGGGCCAAGTCCTGCTTGTCGTGGGTCGCGGAGATCAACGCGCCGAAGGTCTCGTCGTCGTTTTTCCAGCTCCACAGTGCCGAGCCGCGCGGATTGCCATCCTTCGAACGATCGTTGTAGCCATAGCCGATCGAGCCACGGATGGTGTTCTTCGGCAGGTCCAGCGGCTTGCGGGTGTTCACGATCACGGTGCCGCCGATCGAGCCTTCGTCGATGCGCGCTTCCGGAGTCTTGTAGACCTCCATCAAGCCGATGATTTCCGGCGACAGCAGGGTGTAGTTGAAGGTACGGCCGCTGGTGTCGGTGGGGTTGCCGCCCCAGTCGCCGGACGCGATGGTCTGGCCGTTGAGCAGCACGCGGTTCAACGCCGGATCGGTGCCGTTGATGCTGACCTTTTCGCCCTCGCCGAACTGGCGGTCCACGCTGATGCCCGGCAGGTGCGCCAGTGACTCGGCGGCGTTGGTATCCGGGAATTTACCGATGTCTTCTGCGCTGATCGCATCGACGATGGAGTTGGCCGAGCGCTTCACCGACTGGCTCTTCTCCAGCGAGGCGCGGTAACCGGTGACGGTGATCGCGTCCAGTTGCTGGACGCCCTTGGAATCTGCATTGCCGGCAGCGGGAGCTTCTTGCGCAGCGGCGTTACCGGACAGGTACAGCGCGGCCATGATGCTCAGGGCTAAAGTGGTGGTGCGGCTATTCATTGGCTAAACCTCTGGGTGGGTACATGGGCAGTAAGCTGCCGCCGATGTTTCGGTGGCTGACCGCTGCCCGGCCTTGTCTATGCGCAGTGCTCTTACAAACGCTGCGTGTATCGCAATCTCGATGCGCGTCGTCCGGTTGCTGACGCGAAGTAGACGGACGGCGGCATCGAGAACGCCTGTCCTTCCTGTGTTGCTGCAGCTATAACGACCAAGTCCAGCAAAAATGTAGTGTTGGCCCCCTGGCTCCGCTTGACCCGCACGCTCAAACGCCCGTGTTCGACGACGGACAAAAATCGTGTGGAGTTGGTTGGGGGGCCGAGCGCCGCGTTAGCGTGCGCACTGCCACAAGGCACGGGAGGAGCGGCAGTGAGTCGCTGTTGATAGGTTCCCTGAATGTGGCATGTCTTTAAGTTGTAAAACTTGTGTGAGTCGAGTCTGTCGTAGCGCTGACAGCGTTGTCAACATATTGCACCAGAGCGGTTTTATCGGGATGTCTGGGGTGCCATCGACGCCTGTTGTGGGCGCTTCGCAGTGGTGCCTTGATGCGCATCTAGGTCTTTGTCTACAAAAAGAAAATTTGCATCGAGCCGCGTTGATCGGGAGTGCCGGCGCACGGCGCCGCCATGACGCTGGTGACGCAACATGGGTGTTATGCGCGGCAAAAATTTGTGCATTGCGGCGAAATTTTGCGACACGTTGCGATCTTGAGGATCCACTGCCACGGACGGTACGAAGAGATCCGCCGCAAACCATGTCGCGATGCCCGATGTCCTTTAAAATGCGCCTGCGAAAACGAGGTGACACTTCGATGAATTGCGTTGCGCAAATTCCACCTTGACAACGTTGTCAGTGTGATCGGACACTCAATTGATCACTTTGGCCGAATCGGCAGGCGCCTGCTCTGGCGCAACGGGAGAAGACGTGCCCTCAATCAATCCACAAATGGCAGCGGCTGCGCCGCGCGCCGAACCTTTTATTGCTGCCGATGTCGGCGGAACCCATGTGCGGATCGGGCTGGTTGCGCGCGCCACGAGCAGCGGTGCGGCAGCGGCGGTGGAATTGCTGGACTATCGCAAATACCGCTGTGCGGACTATCCGGGGTTGGCCGAGATCATTGCCGAATTCCTGTCAGGCTTGTCCGGCCCGACGCCCACCCATGGCGTGATCGCCAGTGCGGGCTATGCGCTGGAAGATGGGCGGATCATCACCACCAATTTGCCGTGGACGCTGTCGCCGCCGGAGATTCGCGAGCGCCTGGGCATGCAGGCGCTGCATTTGGTCAATGACTTCGAGGCGGTGGCGTATGCGGCCGCTTCGATGGATGCCAGCGAAGTGCTGCACCTCACTGGGCCGCGTCGCGCGCAACGCGGCCCGGCACTGGTGATCGGACCGGGCACCGGGCTCGGTGCTGCGGTGTGGATTCCGACCGCTTGCGGTGCGGTGGTGCTGGCGACCGAGGCCGGGCATGCGGCGCTACCTGCGGGCAGTGCGTTGGAGTTGGAGCTGGTGCAGCGCCTGCTGCGCACGCGCGGCTACGTGCATGTGGAACACTTTCTGTCTGGTCCGGGTTTGATCAATCTGTATGGCGCCTTGTGCGAATTGCGTCAGGCCACGCCGGTCCACACCGAACCGAGCGCGATTACTGCTGCTGCCTTGGCCGGTGACGATGCGTTGGCGCACGAAGCCTTGTCGGCGTTCTGCGGTCTGCTCGGTAGCGTGGTCGGCGACATGGCGCTGCTTTATGGAATCCATAGTGGCATCTATCTGGCCGGTGGCTTCCTACCGCAGATCGCCGATTTCCTTGCTGCCAGCCCGTTCGTCGAGCGTTACTTGAACAAGGGCGCGATGCGTCCTGCGCTGGAACAGATCCCAGTGAAGTTGGTCGAACATGGTCGGCTCGGTGTCATCGGTGCGGCCAATTGGTTCTTGCAACAACAAGGCTGACAGTCTGCGCAGGCGCAGGCGTAGGCCTGCGCTCGCAACCCTGGTCGTTCCCTGTGCCCCTCTCAGTGCGTGATGCGCAAGGCGCGGTTGATGCGAGTGGCCGATGAGGTCATCACCGCGCATGCGTTTTCCTGGCGTAGGTCGATCATGAGCGGGATGTGGCGCGCGGTGCATCCCGCGCGCCATGACAAATCCGCGTAGAGCCGCCATGGCGGCCCATGGCTACAGGGTGACGTGCAGGCTGAGCAGATAGCTGCGCCCGTTCTTGTACAGATAGTACGGCTCGCTGGTCTGGCCAGCGTAGCTGTAGTAAGTCTCGTTGAGCAGATTGCTCGCCTCCAACTGCAGCTTGATCTTGTCGGTGAAGGCGTATCCCAGCGAGGCATCGAGTTGGGTGAAGGCGTCGGTCATCTGGTTTGCGCCCAGTCGTCCGATCTGGGTGAAGTAGGCCGAGCGCCAGCCCAGGGTCACGCGCGCGTCCCACGGGCCTTTTTCGAAATACGGGCTGAGGTTGTAGCTGTTCTTGGAGTTGTAGGGCAGGTTGTAGTTGCTCTGCGTATCGGCTTTGGAATAGGTGTAATTGGCCGCTACGCCGAAGCCGCCGCCCAGTTCCTGCTGGTAGCTCAGCGACACGCCCTTGACCTTGGCTGCGCCGGAGTTCTGCGGCAGCGTGACCTCGTAGATGTCCTGGCGATCATAGGTGTTGTTGTGCAGCGGTTGCTGTACCAGCGTCTGCAGGATGTAGTTGGAGATGTTGCGATAGAACAGTTCTCCGGCCAGGACGCTGTTGGGCGCAAAATACCATTCCAGGGATGCGTCGTAGTTGGTGGAGCGGTATGGATCCAGTGTGGGATTGCCGCTGCTGGCGGTGAGTTTGTTGTCGTCGGCATTGATGTACGGGGTGAGATCGGCGTAGCGCGGCCGTGCGATCACCTTGGCTGCGGCCAGGCGCAGAATCAGCGCATCGGAAAGATCGTAGGCGAAGTTCGCGGCGGGCAGCCACTCGCCATAGGATTTGGCGTAATGCACCGGTGCATAGGCCTTGCCCGCGTACTGGTAGCCGCCGATCGCGTCGCGGGTGTTGACGTAGCGCACGCCGATGTTGCCGCGGTAGTTGTAACCGGCGAAATCGGCTTGCAGATAGGCGGCGCGGTTACGCTCGATCACATCGAACGTGCTGGCATAGCTGGGAATAAAGGTGTCGCTGCCGGGCAGCCCGTTGAGATACCCGACCAGTGCGCTCGGACTCTGCCGCGGCCAGTGGCGCATGTCGTTGCTGACCGATAGCCCATCCAGGTAGTCGCTTGGCGTGGTGCCGCCGTACAGAGCGCTCAGTGTGGTCGCAGGGTCGGCGGGGAAACTGTCGTAGTAGGAGGTCTGCGCGGTGCGGTGCCGCGTCGCTTTCACCCCGGTACGTAGTTTGGTGATCGGTCCCCAATCCACGTCGTGGTCGAAGTCCAACTGGGCGTAGCGTTCCTTGTCCAGGTTCGGATAACGGTTGACCGTGCCGCCGATCACCGACATCGCCTGCAGGTCCGAGGGCGGCACCGCATAGTCGACGCTGACGTGGCGGTGGTCGATGGCATAGTCGTAGCCGCCTTTGCTGCGCAAGGTCAGTCCGTAGATGTGGTCCGCGCCGCCGGTCGAGCGCGTCGCGCCGGCTTGGCTCGATAGATTCCAGCCCTCGCCGTGCCAGTCGCCGCGCAAGGTGTTGCTGCTGGTCTTGACCGAGGTATTGCGCACATACGAGTCCAGGATCGTGTCGGTGTTGTTGCCGTAGGCGCCCGAGGTGGCCACGCCATCGACCACGTTCAGGGCGGTGGCGCTGGACGGAACGACATTGGCGAAGCGGCTTTGGTTGATGTTGTTGAACACCTCATCCACATACAAGCCGGTGTAGCTCAGTTCGAACGCGTCGCTGGGCTTCCATTGCAAGGCGCCGGTGACGCCATCGCGCTTGCGCGTCTGCGTGAACAATGCGCTGTTGATCGCGCTCGGATACACCCCGTGCTTGCCGTTGGCGACCGCATCGGGAAAGCCGGCGCCTTGAATGTTGCTGTAGCCGAAGATTTCAACGCCATCGCGGCGCAGCATGCGCTCGGAATGCATCACCGAACCGAGTACGCCGAATGTGTCGTCGGCGCTCTTCCAGTTGTACAGCAACGAAGCGTTCGGTTTGCCCTTTTCGGAGCGATCGTTGTAGCCGTAACTGATATTGCCGGTCAGCAGGTTCCGCTGCAGTTCCAGCGGTTTACGCGTGTGCACGATCACGGTGCCGCCGAGGCTGCCCTCGTCGATGCTGGCCTGCGGGCTCTTGTACACCTCGGCGTTGCCGATGACTTCCGGCGCCAGTAGCGAGTAATTGAACGAACGGCTGTCCGGGTTGTTCGGGTCGCCGCCCCAACTGGTGGAGGCGATGCTCTGGCCGTTGAGCAGGATGCGATTCAACGCCGGATCGGTGCCGAGGATCGAGACTTTCTCGCCTTCGCCGAATTGACGGTCGACGCTGACGCCGGGTAAATGCGATAACGATTCGGCGACGTTGGCCGCAGGGAATTTGCCGACGTCCTCGGCCGAGATCGCATCCACGATCGCATCGGCGTTGCGCTTGATGTTGAGCGATTTTTGCAGGCTGGCGCGATAGCCGGTTACCTTGATTGCATCCAGTTCCTTGGTCGCTGGCGCGGCGGTGGCGTTGCCGCTGTTGGTCGTTGGCGCAGAAGCATCCTGGGCGAGTGCAGTGGGGACGGCGAGCAGGGTAGCCAGGGCAATGGCCAGGGGCGCGGGTTGGAAATGGTTCAAAGCGGCGTTCTCCCAAGAGTGCATTGGACGCATGAGCTGCGCCGGGGCGGCGGACGAATCCAGCGCGCGGGCGGCGTCATGTGCAAGGGGGATGGCCGAAGGTGGCGGTCGCGATGCGGTCAGCGGCCAAGCGCGTGTGCAGCCGCTACATGCTGAGGTACACCAGCACTGACCTCGGCGTGCTGCGAGGCGCCGTTGTTGCGTTCGATTCCTTGGCCTGTTCCACTCGCGTGAACCAGATGTATCCCGCGTGTTGGTTCAGATGGCAGTGACTGTGTCGCGCCTGTTGTTTGTTGTCAACGCATGCGCCGAGCCGTTGAGCGAAATGAAAAATCGGCGATTTCGCCGGAAAATCCAGGGTTTTTCTCAGGCGTGCGTGGTGTGTCGGCCGTGCGCCAGATCAGCAATGTCTACAAGATTGCATGCGTTGACTCACAAATCGCCGCCATGCGCTTGCAAGGCGGCGATGGCCGCAAGGCCGGCGGTTTCGGTGCGCAGGATGCGCGGACCCAGGCGCAGACCGAGGAAGCCGGCGGCTTGCAACGTGGCGCGATCGCGTGGCGACCAGCCGCCTTCCGGGCCAATCGCGATGGTGGCTGCGTTACCGCTGAGATCGACCGTGCGCAGACGCTGTTCGCCTTGCGGGTCGAGGATGAGACGACATGGACTGTCCGCAGCGTTGCGCGCGGCATCGGCCAGCGCTAGCGGTGCGCTAACTGATGGCACGCTAGCGCGGCCGGATTGTTCGCAGGCCGAGATCACCACGCTGCGCCAGTGCGCGACACGTTTGTCCGTTCGCGTCGCATCCAACTTCACTTCGGTGCGCTCGGCCCAGATGGGCACGATTGCGGCCACGCCGAGTTCGGTCGCCTTTTGCAGGATCAGGTCCATCTTCTCGCCACGTGCCACGCCTTGCAGCAGGGTGATCGCTAGTGGCGATTCGTTGTCGAGCGGGCGCGCCGCGCCGATGCGTGCGCTGGCGCCGCGCTTGCCGGTCGGCAGTAGTTCGGCCTCGTAGTCGCGGCCGTCGCCGTTGAACAGCACGCAGCGGTCGCCTTCGCGTAACCGCAGCACACGCAGCAGATGTCCGGCGACTTCTTCCGGCAGGGCCACGTCGGCCCCGATGTGCAGTGGCAGATCCACATGGCAGCGGGTCAGGCGCATGCCACGGCCTCGTCGATCGCCGCCAGCGTGGTTTCGGCCAGCAGCGCCAGTTGCGTCGCGTCCACACAATACGGCGGCATCCAGTACAGCACGTCGCCTAGCGGACGCAGCACCACGCCACGTCGCAACGCGGCGCGGTAGGCGTGCAGGCCCACGCGCGCGGATGCGGGGAATGTGCTGTGCTTGTCGCCGTTGCGGGTGAGTTCGAACGCGACCACCATCCCGGCCTGGCGCACATCGGCCACATGCGGGTGCTCGGCGAACGGCGCTGACAAGGCGCGCATGGTGTCGGCGGTGCTGCGATTGCGCGCGATCACATCGTCCTCGTGCAGGATCCGCAGCGACGCCAGCCCTGCCGCGCAGGCCAGTGGATTGCCGGTGTAGCTGTGCGAATGCAGGAAGGCGCGTTCGCGGCTGTCGTCGAGAAAGGCGTCGTACAGATGCTGGGTCGCCAGGACCGCCGACAAGGGCAGGAAGCCGCCGGTCAGGCCCTTGGACAGGCACAGCAGATCCGGCATCACGCCGGCCTGTTCGCAGGCGAACAAGGTGCCGGTGCGACCGAAGCCGGTGGCGATTTCATCGGCGATCAGGAACGCGCCATGCGCGTCGCATAGCGCACGCGCGCGGCGCAGGTAGGCCGGATCGTGCATGCGCATGCCGCCGGCGCATTGCAGTCGCGGTTCCAGAATCACCGCGCAGATTTCGCCTGGATGGCGCTCGAATAGAGCGGCCAGTGCATCGGCGGCGACATCGGCGCGTTCGTGCGCGGTCTGTCCTGGCGCGGCGAGGTAGGCATCGGGCGAGGGTGCGAACAGCGCTTCGACGAGCAGCGGCGCGTACACCCGCCGGTACAGCGGGATGTCGCCGACCGCCAGGGCGCCGATGGTCTCGCCGTGGTAGCCGTTCTCCAGGGCGACGAAGCGGGTGCGCTTGTGTTCGCCGCGGTTCTGGAAATAGTGAAACGCCATCTTCAGCGCGACTTCCACGCCGGCCGAGCCATTGTCGGCGTAGAACACCTTGGCCAGCGGTGCGCGGCCATCCTGACGCGGGGCCAGGGCCAGCAATTGCTCGGCCAGTAGCACCGCCGGTTCATGGCTGAAACCGGCCAGCATCACTTGTTCCAACTGTGTGGCCTGGGCGGCAATCGCGGCGGCGATCCGTGGTTCGCTATGGCCGAACAGGTTGGTCCACCAACTGCTCACCGCGTCCAGGTAATGGCGGCCGCTGTGGTCGATCAGCCAGGCGCCTTCGCCGCGTGCGATGGGCAGCAGTGGCAGTGTGTCCGGGTGCTCGCGCATTTGCGTGCATGGGTGCCAGAGGACCGCCAGGTCGCGTTTGCGCCACGCGTCGGCCGTCTGTGCTGCGGTCAGGTCTGTTAGCATCTCGCGCTCATGAACAGGTTTTTCGCTCTGCGCATTCTATCGATCGACGCCCTGGTACGTCGCATGGTGCCGGCATGACCCGTCCGTTGCCGATCATTCACGCGCGCCGCGAGCGCCGCGCATCCGACATCGAGCGTCGGGTCGAGGAGCTGGATCTGGAGTTCAGTAACGGCGAACGTCGGGTGTTCCATCGGCTCCAGGCTTCCGGCCATGGTGCGGTGGTCGTGGTGCCCATGCTGGACCCGCAGACCGTGCTGCTGGTGCGCGAATATGCCGCTGGCGTCCATCGTTACGAACTCGGCTTGGTCAAGGGCCGCATCGATGCCGGCGAGACCCCGTTGCAGGCGGCCGACCGCGAACTCAAGGAAGAGGCCGGCTACGGCGCGCGGCAGTTGCGCGTGTTGCGCGCGATGACGCTTGCGCCGACCTACATGACTCACCAGTCGTGGCTGGTGCTGGCGCAAGAGCTCTATCCCGAAAAACTCGCCGGCGACGAGCCGGAGGAGTTGGAAGTGGTGCCCTGGAAGCTCGCTGAGCTGGATCGTTTGATGTTGCGCGAGGATTTTTCCGAAGGGCGTTCGCTGGCGGCGTTGTTCATCGCGCGCGAGTGGCTGGCGCGCGCTGCATGATCCGTTTGACCCGCGACCTGCGCGAGGCAGTCATCGGCATCGCCGTCGATGCCGCTGCGGCGATCATGCAGGTCTACGCCACTGGTTTCGAAGTCGAACACAAGGCCGATGCCAGCCCGCTGACTCAGGCCGATCTGGCGGCCCACCACATCATTGTCGAAGGCCTGGAGCGTTTGACCCCGGACTTGCCGGTGCTGTCCGAGGAGTCGGCGCAGATTCCGTGGGATGTGCGTCAGCACTGGACGACATACTGGTTGGTGGATCCGCTCGACGGCACCCGCGAATTCGTCAAGCGCAACGGCGAGTTCAGCGTCAATATCGCCCTGATCGATCAGGGTGCGCCGGTGTTCGGCGTGGTCCAGGCGCCGGTGGATGGTCGTCTCTGGCATGCGGTGCGTGGCGAGCAGGCGTACCGCCGCGATGGTGTGGGTGACACCGCATTGAATACGCGGCGGCCGGCGACGGCTCCGCTGCGGGTGGCGGCGAGCCGTTCGCACCGCGATCCGCGCACCGACGCGCTGCTGCAGCGGATGGGCGAGATCGAATTGGTCACGCAAGGTTCCTCGTTGAAATTCTGCCGCCTTGCCGATGGCGAGCTGGATGTCTACCCGCGCTTCGGGCCGACCTCCGAATGGGATACCGCAGCCGGTCAATGCGTGCTGCAAGCAGCCGGTGGGGTGCTGTTGGCCGCCGACACCGGCAAACCGTTCCGTTACAACCGGCGTGATTCCCTGCTCAATGGCGATTTCGTCGCGCTGGGCGATCCCGACCTGTCCTGGCGCGATTGGCAGGGCTGAGCGCAGTGCTTTGGCGCAGTAGGGACGACCAACACGGGTACGACGCACCGCCATAAAACATCCGCCACCGGCCCGATAGGGGGCTCTGCCACATCTGCCAAACTAGACGGCAGGCGGCAGCGTTGCCGTCGTATCGGATTCCACCCGTGACCTCTGCCCGCGACGACCTTCCCGCCCTGCTCGACATCATGGCGCGCTTGCGCGATCCGGCGCAGGGCTGCCCGTGGGATCTGCAGCAGGATTTCGCCAGCATTGCCGCCTACACCATCGAAGAGGCTTACGAAGTCGCCGACGCGATCGATCGCCAGGACCTGGCGGGGTTGAAGGACGAACTCGGCGACCTGTTATTGCAGGTGGTGTTTCATGCGCAGATGGCGCAAGAGCAGGGCGCGTTCGGCTTCGACGCGGTGGTCGCGGCGATCTGCGACAAGATGCTGCGTCGTCACCCGCATGTGTTCGGCGACAGCCAGGTGGCCGATGCGGCGGAGCAGACGCAGCGCTGGGAGCAGATCAAGCGCGCTGAGCGCGCGGCTGCTGGCGAATGCGACACCTCGGCGTTGGCCGGGATCGCCCGTGGCCTGCCCGAATGGCAACGGGCGTTGAAACTGCAGGCGCGTGCGGCGCGCATCGGTTTCGATTGGCCGGGGCCGGAGGCGGTCCTGGACAAGGTGCACGAGGAAATGGAAGAAGTGCGTGCGGAGCTGGCGCACGCCGCAGTCGAGGACAACCAGGCGCGGCTGCAGGACGAGATCGGCGATTTACTGTTCGTCTGCGTTCACTTGGCGCGGCACGCCCGGGTCGATCCCGGTGCGGCGCTGCGCCACGCCAACCGCAAGTTCGAGCGCCGTTTTCGCGCGATGGAGCGGCTGGCGCAGCAGGATGGCACCGCGCTCGATGGCCTGTCCCCGCAGCGGCAGGAGGCGTATTGGCAGGCGGCAAAGCGTGAGGAGCGCGATGCGGCGTCATCATGCGCGACTGTTCAGCGTGGCGATGAATGCGGGTGAGCTGCGGTGCTTGCTGAGCAGGGCGCATGTATCGCTTCGGTCGTGATCGCTGGTTCCGGTTCTAGCCGTGGTCTGCGCGCGAACACGGCGATCAATGATTGCCGCGCTTGCATGGGGCGGGCAGTCTGGCGGTGTCGCCGATGGTCCTGCGGATCTGCACGGCTCAGCCGGGTTGAGTGTGCGCAGGCTACTATGCGGCGATGGCGATGCCTGGCTCGATCACAGCATTCTTTAACCCGTCGGTGACATCGCCTCATCGGCTGGACTCGCTTGCCGGCGATGCAGGAATGTTCCAGGACATCTCGCCGAGGCGTTGTGCTGCGCGTCTGGCGGGCATGCGCTCTGGCGCTGGCTATACTGGCGATTCGATCTTCTTCTGGTTAATGGAGCAACCGATGTCGGCTACGTATTTTTTTGCGTTTCTCCTCCTGTTCGTCGGTGTGATCACGGTGTTCAAGACCGTGCGCATGGTGCCGCAGGGGTTTCAATGGACGGTGGAGCGCTTCGGTCGCTATACCCATACCCTGTCGCCGGGTCTGCATTTTCTGTTTCCGTTGGTCTATGGCGTGGGGCGCAAGGTCAACATGATGGAGCAGGTGCTGGACGTACCCAGCCAGGACGTGATCACCAAGGACAACGCGGTCGTGTGCGTGGATGGCGTGGTGTTCTTCCAAGTACTGGACGCGGCCAAGGCCGCTTATGAAGTGGCCAATCTGGAAATCGCCACGATCGCCCTGGTGCAGACCAATATCCGCACGGTGATCGGCTCGATGGACCTGGACGAGTCGCTGAGTCAACGCGAGACGATCAACGCGCAACTGCTGAACGTGGTCGATCACGCCACCAACCCGTGGGGGATCAAGGTGACTCGCATCGAGATCCGCGATATCCAGCCGCCACGCGATCTGGTCGATGCGATGGCGCGGCAGATGAAGGCCGAGCGCGAGAAGCGCGCGCAGATCCTGGAGGCCGAAGGCTCGCGTCAGTCGGAGATCCTGCGTGCCGATGGTCAGAAGCAGGCCGCAGTGCTGGAGGCCGAAGGGCGCAAGGAGTCGGCCTTCCGCGACGCGGAGGCGCGCGAGCGTCTGGCCCAGGCCGAGGCGCGTGCCACCGAGATGGTGTCCAAGGCAATCGCCGAGGGCGACGTGCAGGCAATCAATTACTTCATCGCGCAGAAATATGTGGAAGCGTTCAAGGAACTGGCCACTGCTCCGAACCAGAAGTTCGTACTGATGCCGATGGAGTCCAGTGGCATCATCGGCTCGATCGCCGGCATCGCCGAACTGGCGCGCGAGGCGTTGAACAAGCAGGCGATGTCGCCAACGGTGCCGCATGCGCCGCCGCGCAACGGAGGCTGAGTCATGCGCTTAGAGTGCATGCTCTGGGGAGCGTTGGCCTTGTTGTTGTTCGGAGCCGAGGCGCTGGTGCCCGGCGCCTTCATGTTATGGATGGGGTTGGCTGCGGCTGTGGTGTTCCTCGTCGTGCTGGTCGTACCCGGCATGCCGTTGCTGTTGCAGATCGGTGCGTTCGTGGTGCTGAGCTTCGTCGCGATGCAGGTGTATCGCACCTGGTTTCGTGCGCGTGGTCGCGGCAGCGACCAGCCGCTGCTCAATCGTCGCGCCGAACAGTTGATCGGCCGATGTGTGACGCTGGATCAGCCGATTCAGGCCGGTCGTGGTCGTGCCAAGGTTGACGATGCCTTCTGGGTCGTCGGCGGTCCCGATCTGCCTGCGGGGAGTGCGGTGCGCATCGTCGGCGTGGACGGGATGACGTTGCTGGTCCAGGCGGAGTAAGGCCGCCACTGGTCACTGGCGATCTCCGTCGGGGCGTGGCACGCCCGTGTTCGCTGCTGACGCATTACTAATAAGAGGAGAACGTCGCGAGTCGCCGTCGGCCCGACGCGGACAGCGCCTAGGAATCGCACTGTGCGAACGCTGCATCAGGATTCCGGGCACTGCACGATCCGTCCGGCGACTAGGCAGTCGTGTTGTCGGCCACTCCAGGCAATCGCATTGGAAAGCGTTTTTGTGCCAGGCCGAGATGGCTGCTCCCAATGGTTGCCACGTTTCCCATCGCATCGCTTCTGCTCTGGTGCACAGGTGGCGCATCCCGCGCCTCCCCATTTCGCGATAATGGGGCACTTTTCTCACGGGCCCGTGCCATGAACCAGAAGACCATCCTCAACGACAGCCATCGCGCCCTCGGCGCCAAGATGGTCGACTTCGGCGGCTGGGATATGCCGATCCATTACGGTTCGCAGATCGACGAGCACCATCAGGTTCGCCGCGATGCCGGCATGTTCGACGTCAGCCACATGACGGTGGTCGATCTGCATGGTGAGCAGGTCCGCGCCTTCCTGCGCCATTTGCTGGCCAACTCGGTGGACAAGCTGAAGGTGCCGGGCAAGGCGCTGTACACCTGCATGCTCAATCCGCAGGGCGGGGTGATCGACGATCTGATCGTGTATTACATGTCCAATGCGTTCTTTCGTCTGGTGGTCAACGCCGCCACGCGGGTCAACGACTTGGCCTGGATCGGCGCGCAGGCACAGGCGTTCGGTGTGCAAGTGCGCGAGCGCGAGGACTTCGCGATGATCGCGGTGCAGGGGCCCAATGCCCGTACCAAGGTGATCGGCCTGTTGCGCGAGTCCGACCGTGCCACGGCCGATAAGCTGGGACGCTTCGCTGCGGTCGAGGTGAACTCGCACGAAGGCGTGCCGTTGTTCGTGGCGCGTACCGGCTACACCGGCGAGGATGGGTTCGAGATCGTGTTGCCGCAGCAACAGGCGCCAGCGTTCTGGGCGGCGCTGCTCGCTGCGGGGGTCGCACCGGCGGGCCTGGGCGCGCGCGACACGCTGCGTCTGGAAGCCGGGATGAATCTGTATGGGCAGGACATGGACGAGCGCGTCTCGCCATACGAAGCCGGATTGGCCTGGACCGTTGCGCTCGACGAGGGCCGCGCCTTTGTCGGTCGCGAGGTGCTGGAGGCGCAGAAGGCCGGTGGTGCGCCGCGGCAAATGATCGGCTTGGTGATGGACGAAAAAGGCGTGCTGCGCCACGGGCAGAAAGTGCTGACTGCGCAGGGCGAGGGCGAAATCCTGTCTGGCACTTTCTCGCCCACGTTGGGCAAGGCGATCGCATTCGCGCGGGTGCCGGCGGGCGAGCCTGGCGCGGTGCAGGTAGATATCCGTGGCAAGGGCGTGCCGGTGCGCGTGGTCAAATTCCCGTTCGTGCGGGAAGGGCAGGTTCAGCCCGGCGTACTGGGTTGAGCCGCGCTTGCCGCCGCGCGTTGTACGACTTCTTTCCAGGGTGCGCGGTTCGCTACACTAGTCTTCCATCCTTGAACCGTTTTCTTCCGGAGCAGCCCTATGAGCGAGATCCCTGGCGACCTCAAATTTCTCAAGTCCCATGAATGGGCGCGTGTTGAAGGTAACGGTCGCGTCACCATCGGCATCTCCGACCATGCGCAGAGCCTGCTCGGTGATTTGGTCTACGTCGAACTGCCTAACGTTGGCGATCAGATTGAAGCCGGTAACGGCGTGGCCGTGGTCGAGTCGGTCAAGGCCGCCTCGGACGTGTACAGCCCGCTGAGCGGTCGGGTGGTCGAGGTCAACACTGCACTCAGCGACAAGCCGGAGACGATCAACGAAGATGCTTATGGCGAGGGCTGGATCTTGGTCCTGGAATTGGATGACGCGGAACAGTTGAACGATCTGCTGTCTCCGGACGAATACGCCGAGCTGCTTGAAGAGGACGGCCACTGAGCTCTCCACTGTCTCGCCACACCCGAACCGGCCGCCCAGTGCGGCCGGTTTTTTTTTGGAGTGCTGGCTTGCTGGCATGGTGTCGGTGTTCTCTCCATCCATCGTCGCAGCAGTAGTGCCAAGCGTGCATCCGGGCGATGTCGCTCTGAGGATGGCGCGTGTTGTTGAACGCTGCGCCCGGTTTTGGTGTGAGCAGCGTGTTGATGGCGTCAGTTTATTGGCGTTGGTTCGCTCGTCTCGCGACGAGGTCATGCAGATGGCTTGGGTGTGCGATTGCCGATATCGCTGGAGAGAAGATGTGGACGGTTGAGCGTGCCAAAAATTGCTTGATTGGCAGGTTGCAGGCAGCAGTGATGCACTCGATGTCAGCACATGGCGTGCGTTGCTCCGGCCAATTGGGTGGTGATGGATGGTGTCGTGATGACCGATGCGTGCATGCCTTCGGTCTTGTCTGATACCACCACGAACGACCTCGACGATGCCTGCAGGAGGCCGACAAACGGTAAGAAATTTCGCGCAGTTTTGCGCATTTGGCTGTGTTGGATCCAAAAAAAGCATGTGGCGTCGAAATATTTTTCAGCTTGCGGACAGACTTGGGCGTGCGCATCTCGTTCTCGCTTCCGTGTCGCGCATGCGCGCTGCTGCTCAGCTCGCGAGGATGCGCTTTTGCAAAAAACATCGGAGTTTTGTGGGTTTTTCTTCGAGCCTGTAGTCGATTGGACGCGCCGCCCATGGCGCTGACGGCGGTGTCGTGGCGATCAATGTGGCGTGCCGCAGCACCGCTCGACGCATCTTTTGGAAAAAAATTTTCGCGGAAGTGTTGACAGTAAAAAAAACCGTGATTAGGTTTCGCTCAGCAGACGTTGCTGTGTAACCGAGTGAATCGGATCGACATCAAAGCGCAAAGCACAACTTGGACATCCGCCACAGAACCGACGATGGTGGATTTGGGTTCGCTTCCCTCCGAGAAATGCAACGTCTCCCCTGGCAAAGCACCCGTATCGACATTCGGTACGGGTGTTTCTGTATCCGATCCGACTCGCAGCGCGAGTCGGTGGGTCATGCAGGCGGATCATCGCCGCGTGTTTGCTTTAACTGGGCGTTTTCAATCCATAGTTCACTGACGAGGAGCCATCTCATGGCCACGAAGAAAGCTGCGAAAAAGCCGGCCGCCAAGAAAGCGGTCAAAAAGACTGCTGCCAAGAAACCGGCAGCGAAGAAGGTTTCGGTAAAGAAGGCGGTCAAGAAGGTCGCCAAAAAGGTGGCAAAGAAGGTCGCCAAGGTAAAGAAGGCGGTCAAGAAGGTTGCCGCCAAGAAAACGGTGAAGAAGGTCGCCAAGAAGAAGACCGCTGCTAAGAAGGCAGTGAAGAAGGTCGCGAAGAAGGCCGTCAAGAAGACCGCCAAGAAGGTTGCTGCCAAGAAGACGGTGAAGAAGACCGCGAAGAAGGTTGCCGCCAAGAAGACCGCCGCCAAGAAGACGGTAAAGAAGTCGGTAGCCAAGAAGCCGGTCGCGAAGAAGGCCGCCGCCAAGAAGACTGTGGCGAAGAAGAAGCCGGTCGTCCGCAAGAAGAAGGCCGCTCCGGTCGCGCTGCCGGCGACACCCGCACCGTTGATCTGATTTATCCCGATAGCCGTTCCTAAGCTCTCTCCCCGGTGCCCAGCGGGGAGGGAGCTTTTTTATTGCAGCACCTCTCGGTTGCGATCCGCGCAACGCATTGCGCCGATGCCGCGGCATCGGCTGTCGCTGCAACGATCTCTCGACGGTGACGGCGACGCGACGGCGACGTCAATGTCGCTTGGCGCATGCGCTCAGCGTGCCGTTGTTAACTGCCAATCGCAGTGCAATCTTTCCATCCGATCACGCCTCCCGCACCGATAGTCTCTTGCTCATCGGTCATGCCGTTTGTCGCAGCGTGGTGCGCAGATCAGCAAATTGTCCGCGGCAGTCGTTCGGTGTTGTGTGCTGTTGCCTTCGCATGCGTGGCGTTGAGCGTTTGGCCCGCGCGCGGCGTCGTTCGTGGATCTTACGGCGCAAGGCATGGCCGCCGCCATTGGCTGGTATAGGCGTTGGATAGCAAGAAGGCGGCTTGCGCCGCCTTCCGCGATACCTCAATCGGGTTTTCGGTCAGTGCGGCGAAGCGACCGAGGTGGAAGAAGACACGCCCTTCTTCTCCTTCGGGTCCGGATTCTCGGTCAACAGGTTGTCGCTGCCGAAGTCGGTGTCCACATCCAACCAGCGCTGCGCCGGTAATCCGATTGCGCGATCGATGACGGTCGGTAGCAGGCCCGAGGGTAGGCCACTTTCGCCGTTCCATAGGATCACCACGCCCAGATCGCGTTCCGGTAACAGCGCGATCAGGCCGCGATAGCCCTGCACGGCACCGGCATGGAACATCACTTGGTGCCCGGAGTAATCCAGCACGCGCCAGCCCAGCGCATAGCTGGCCGAGTTGACCCGGGCGTGGCGCCAACCCGAGCGCATCTCGCCGGGGGTGACAATGAGCGGGGCATGCAACGTTGCCAGCAGCGGCGCAGGCAATACGTCAGGACGGTGTCCGGTCTGAGCGATCAGCCACTGCGCCATGTCGCTGATGCTGGCATTGACGCCTGCCGCTGGTGCCAGCCGGTAGTAGTTGGGCTTGGGCATCAGCGACACCCAGCCGTTGCGGTTGCGCACGTGCGGATGCGCCCAGCGTGGGCTGGCTTGGATGCCGGCCAGGCCGAGGCTGGCGTCATTCATGCCCAGCGGTTTGAAGATGCGGCGCTCCACCAATTGTTCGTAAAAGGTACCGGACGCGGCGAACACCACATCGCCGATCAGACTGAAGGCGACGTTCTGGTACGCATAGCATGCGCCCGGTGCACACTTGATTGGCGCATAGGCCAGCTTGTGGCTGAGCGTGTAGTAATCGACATTGGATTCGACATCGCCGTCGTAGGCGTTGAAGGTCAGGCCGACACGGTGGCTGAGCAGGTCGGCCACGTTCAACTGGCGCGTGGCTGCAGGATCGCTGAGCTGGAAACCGGGAACGTAGTCGACGACCTTGCTATCCCAGCGCAGGATGCCGTCGTTGACGAGCAGGCCGGTCATGGTGCCGGCGAAGGCTTTGGATAGCGATGCGAGGCGAAATACGGTGTGTGCATCGACCGGCTGGGGATGGTTGACGTCGGTGACGCCGTAACCACGTGCGCTGAGAACTTCGCCGTTATGCACGATCGCCATGGCCAGTCCTGGGACGCGTTCGCCATAGGTCAACTGCTCGGCGATTTTTTCCAGGCTCGCGACATCGAAATCCTTGGCCAATGGCAGAGCATGACTCTGCGTATGCGTCTCGCGCGAGAGCGGTGCCGCTGTTGGCGAAGAAGGTGGGGGAGTTTGGGGAGATAGGGGTGGCGGTAATGGTTGCGCTGGTGCGGGGGTTTGTGCGGTGGAGGACATCGCAAGGGGTAACAAGGCCCCGAGCAAACCGATTGCCACCGGTCGAAGGAACCGGTGCCTGCTGTTCTGTGTCATTGCGCCTGATGCCTGTGAGGTGCTGCCCGAGCCGATTCTAGCGCTGCTTTTCGTCATTGCACAAACTGAGAGAAGATGAATAGGCATGAGATTGATCCTGCAGGAAATTTCCCCGCCAAACAGGCGCTTGCGCGGTGTCCGCCGACGGCTCGATCAGCGGCTGCGCTGGGTGTGTTGTCGCCTGCAAGCGTCGTGCCGTTCGTCGGTGGTGGCAGACGTCTGACCTCGGCGAGGAGGTGCCGGGGCTGGGAATAGCGCTGAGTCGACTACGACGGCCTTGTTCAGCTTCGCGAGCACTTGTCGTGCTTGGTCCTGGCCGGGTTGCCGCACCTGCTTGAGTTGCGGTGGTTGCGATCGCTCAGGCGTCGCGTCGCAGGGGAAGGCCGCGGATCATGTCGGCGGCGCGCTCGGCGATCATGATGGTTGGGCCGTTGGTATTGCCGCTGATTAAGCACGGCATGATCGACGCATCGACCACGCGCAGACCGTCGAGTCCGCGCAGGCGCAGTTGCGGATCGACCACCGCCTGCGCGTCGTTGCCCATCCGGCAGGTGCCGATCGGGTGGTAGATGGTTTCGGCCTTGGCGCGGATGAAGTCAATCAGGCCGGCCTCGTCCAAATCCTCGCGTGCGGGCATCAGTGGTGCGCCGCGCATGTCATCGAAGGCCGGCTGTTGCAGGATGTGTCGGGATAGACGCGCGCATTCCACCAGCATACGCAGGTCGAAGCCATCCGGGTCGCTGAGATAGTTCGCCTGGATGCGCGCTGGTGTGCGTGGGTCGGCGTCGTTGAGGGCGATGCGGCCGCGGCTGCGTGGCTGCAGATGGCAGGCATGCAGGGTAAAGCCGTCGCCGGGCAAACGCTTGCGACCGTGGTCCTCGAGCATCGCCGGGATGAAATGCAGTTGGATGTCAGCGCGGGCATCGGCTGCCAGCGCCGAGCGCACAAAGCCGCCGGCCTCTGCGATGTTGCTGCTGCCCGCGCCGCGATGGCCGCGCAGGAAATAATCGAAGGCGATCTTGAGCTGATTGCTGCGGTCGTAGCTGATCCCCGGGCGGGTGTGGTACAGCGTGCACACGTCCAGGTGATCCTGCAGGTTGGCGCCGACCTGCGGTTGATCCAGGTGTACCGCGATGCCATGACGTTGCAGTGCGTCGGCCGGGCCGATGCCCGAGAGCATCAGCAGTTGAGGGGAATTCACCGCCCCGGCGCTGAGCAGCATCTCGCGCTCGGCGCGCGCCTGTACTTCGCGGCCGTGTTGCGCATAGGCGACGCCGACCACGCGCGAGCCCTCGATCAGTAACCGCAGCACCAGCGCCTCGGTGATCACGTGCAGGTTTCGCCGCGCACGCGCTGGCGCCAGATAGGCGACCGCCGTCGAACAGCGCGCGCCATCCTTCTGCGTCACCTGGTAGAGCCCAACGCCCTGTTGCTGTGGTCCGTTGAAGTCGCTGTTACGGGGGAAGCCGGCTTGCTCGCCGGCGGCGATGAACATGTCCGACAGTGGGTTGTGGTGGCGCAAGTCGGACACATGCAGCGGGCCGTCGCCACCGTGTAGCGCATCGCCGCCACGGCTGTTGCATTCGCTGCGCCGAAAGTAGGGCAGCACTCCATGCCAGTCCCAACCCTCGGCGCCCCCTGCGGCCCAGTGATCGTAGTCGGCGGGCACACCACGCACGTAGCACATCGCATTGATCGAACTGGAGCCGCCCAACACTTTGCCGCGCGGCCACCACAGGCGGCGGCCATTCAAGTTCGGCTCGGCCTCGGTGAGATAGTTCCAGTTGAAGCGAGGATTGCGGGCTAGACGCGCCAGGCCCGCAGGCATATGGATAAAGGGATTACGATCGCGTGGTCCGGCTTCGATTAGTAGCACTGTGCAGTGCGGGTCTTCGCTGAGACGATTGGCTAGCACGCAACCGGCCGAGCCCGCGCCGATGATGATGTAGTCGTACACTCACAATGCCTCATGTCCCAGAGTACCGACGCTAGTCGCCAAGGATAGAGCATATGCTCGGCGAACAGGTTCTGCGTGCTTGCAGGGCCGGGATGGCGCATCCGTCCCAATCATGTTCTCGTGCCGTAGCCGTGTGCGCTCGGGAGCGATCATTTCGCGACTGGCTGCTTGCCTTAATTGGGAGCTATGCTGGGCATCATTCCTGCTTTGTCGGAGTGTGCGATGACCTTGTTGGCGACGGTCTTGGTGGGCGCGATTGCATTGTTGCATCTGTACATTCTGGTGTTGGAGATGTTTCTGTGGACGCACCCGTTGGGGATGAAGGTGTTCCGCAATAGCGCTGAAAAAGCCCAGGCCACTCGCGTGCTCGCCGCGAATCAGGGGCTGTATAACGGGTTTTTGGCTGCCGGTCTGGGCTGGGGTGCGGTTGCGCAGCGGGTCGATGTGATGCTGTTCTTTCTCGCTTGCGTGGCGGTGGCTGGTCTGTATGCCGCGTGGAGCGTCAATCGTCGGATTTTGTTCGTGCAGGCGTTGCCTGCGCTGGTGGCCATCGCGATGTTGCTGTTGGGGGCATGAGCGGCGGTTGCTGATCGCAAGTTTGCGCGCGTGAGCGCACGCGGGCATGGCAAGGCGGCTGCCGACGATTGCACCTGTTGTGGATGCGGATATGGCCGGCCATCGACCATGCGCCGGTAGCATGGAGATCGGCGCTCGCAAGACGGCGGAACGAATTCCGCCGTCTGCACGTTTGCCGGTGCGCAGGATCAGGCTGCTTCGCGCGAGTGGTCGTGACCGTTCCCCATGCCGGTGAAATAGCTGGCCGCGCGTAGTGCGTTGCTGTCGAAGTCGTCGACGCTGATCGTGTCCATGGTGATCTCGCGCAGTTCTTCCAGCTGATGGCGCTCGTCGAGCGTGAGCATGCCTTCGCGGACTGCTTCGTCCAGTTGCGAGGTGAAGTCCAGCGCCTGGATTTTCTTGCTCTTGAGCGCTTTCAGGAATTTGCGTTCCACCGGCTCGGCCAGCACGGCCTTGGTCAGATAGCTGGCGATACGGCCACCGGGGTTGTTCTCGCCAGGAGTCAGGAACACGTCTTCGCCGAGGCGATCGCGCGCTTCGTTGGGGGTCATCAGCAGCGCGGCGACGCGGTGGCCTAGGCGGTCGCCCGGTGCTTCGGCGCGACGGCCCCAGGGGAAGATCAATGCCCACATCAGCCAGCCGACTGGACGGATCGGGAAGTTGCGCAGTGCCGCCGACAGAGCCAGTTCGATCTTATGCACGCTGTCGTGGAAGGCCCACGCCAGCAGCGGCTGGTCGCTCGCCGGCGCGCCATCGTCGTGGTAGCGCTTGAGCATCGCGCTGGTCATGTAGATGTGGCTGAGTACGTCGCCGAGGCGTCCGGACAGCGACTCCTTGAATTTCAGTTTGCCGCCTAGCATCAGCATCGACACGTCTGCCATCAGTGCCAGGTTCGCCGAATACCGGTCCAGTTTGCGGAAAAAACGCTGGGTGTAGGCGTCGCCCGGGGCAGCACCGATGCGCGAAGCGGTCAAGCCGAACCACAGCGAGCGCACCGCATTGGAGAGGGCGAAGCCGATATGGCCGAACAGGCTGCGGTCGAACGCGTCGATGCCGGCCTTGTGGTCTGGCTCGCTTGCGGCCTTCATCTCCTTCATCACCCATGGATGGCACAGGATCGCGCCCTGGCCGAAGATCAGCAGGCTGCGGGTCATGATGTTGGCGCCTTCCACGGTGATCGCAATTGGCGCGCCCTGCCAGGCGCGCCCGGCGAAGTTGCGTGGGCCGAGGATGATGCCCTTGCCACCGATCACATCCATTACGTCGCTGATCACCTCGCGGCTCATCGTGGTGCAGTGGTACTTGGCGATCGCCGACGGCACCGACGGGACGTCGCCGCGGTCCACCGCCGCCGCAGTGGCCTGTGCCAATGCACTGATCGCGTAGGCTTTGCCGCCGATCCGCGCGAGCGCCTCTTCCACGCCCTCGAAGCGGCCGACCGACAGGCCGAACTGCTTGCGGATGCGCGCATACGCACCGGTGACCACCGCGCCGAACTTGGCTCCACCGCTGGAGGTGGAGGGCAGGGTGATCGAGCGCCCCACGGCCAGGCATTCGTTGAGCATGTTCCAGCCCTTGCCGACCATATCCACACCGCCGATCAGTTGGCTCAGCGGAATGAAGACCTCGCGGCCGTGGATCGGGCCGTTCTGGAACGGCGAGTTCAATGGGAAGTGGCGGCGTCCGATCTCCACTCCTGGGGTTTCGCGCGGCAACAGCGCCAGAGTGATGCCGATATCCTGGGTATCGCCGATCAGGCCATCCGGGTCGTACAGGCGGAATGCCAGGCCGATCAGCGTCGCGACCGGTGCCAGGGTGATGTAGCGTTTTTCGAAGGTCAGCTTGACGCCGAGGACATTGGCGCCGTTCCACTCACCCTTGCAGACGATGCCGTAGTCGGGAATCGAGGTGGCGTCCGAGCCGGCGAATGGGCCGGTGAGGCCGAAACATGGCACTTCCTGGCCTACCGCCAGACGCGGTAGGTAATAGTCCTTTTGTTCCTTGGAGCCGTAATGCAGTAGTAATTCGCCCGGGCCCAGCGAGTTGGGGACACCGACGGTCGAACTGACCACGGTCGAGGCCGAGGCAATCTTCTGGATCACCTTGTGATGGGCGAGCGCGGAGAAACTCAGGCCGCCGTACTCCTTGGGAATGATCATGCCGAAGAACTTGTGTTCTTTGATGAAGCTCCACAACTCCGGTGGCAGGTCAGCATGGACGTGGGTGATTTCCCAGTCGTTGATCATCCGGCACAGTTCTTCCACTGGGCCATCCAGGAATGCCTGCTCTTCTGCGCTGAGCTGCGGCTTCGGATAGTTGAGTAGCTTCTGCCAGTCCGGATTGCCGGTGAACAGTTCGCCTTCGAAACCGACCGAACCGGTTTCCAGGGCGATGCGTTCGGTCTGCGACAGCGGCGGCAACACCTTGCGGAATACCTTCAGCAAGGGCGCGGTCAGCAGCGGTTTGCGCACGAATGGCAGCAGCAGCGGAACCGTCAACAGCCCCAGCAACACCGCAGCGACGATGGTGGCGACGTGGCTGGCGCCGAGTAGCCAACAGACGACCAACAACGTCGCGCTCGATGCGGCCCAGAGCGCGAGCCGCACGCGGTGATAGGCGGCAAAGGCGCCGGCCAGCAACAACACGAGAAAGGGAGTGGCGATGCTCATGGGTGTGCTCCGGGAACGGACTCGGTAACGGCGAACGGTGCGCCAGGGCTGGCCGGTGGCAGTGCGTCGAGAAAGTCCAGCACAGCCGCGATCAAGGTGGTGTTGGTGGCTCGGCCATGAAGGGGCAGTACGCGACCGCGTGCAGACACGATGCTGCACGCCTTGCCTGGGACCATGGTGATCGCGGTCAGCCACTCGCCCCTGGCGTCATCAAGCCCGCTGCGAGTGGGGTGCTGGAACGTGGTGATGGATGTCTCCATACTTAATGGTATGGAATTCCCGGCGGCAATGTCAATACCCTCTGGTATGGGGGTCGAAAAGCCGGTGTTGCTGGGCATGCGCGCGCTGTTTGTCCAGGCGGCATCCTGCAACCAACCCGCCCGTATGGTTAAATCCACGGATGAATACCGTGCCCTCACCTTCTTCCGACGATGGTCCTGCGCCACCCAGTGGTAGCCGCAATAGTCGGCTCAGTGCTGAAGACTGGGCTCAGGCCGCGCTGGACCTGATCGCCGAGCAGGGCGTGAATGCCGTGGCGGTTGAGCCGCTGGCGCGGCGTCTTGGGGTGACCAAGGGCAGCTTCTACTGGCATTTCCCCTCCCGTGATGCGTTGTTGCAAGCGGCGTTGGAGCGCTGGGAGCTGGTCGAGCAACAACAGGTTTTCGGTAGCCTGGAGGATGTGACGGATCCGCGCACGCGCTTGCGCGCGCTGTTCCAACTGGTGGCACATGAGGTCAAGCCGCACATCATCTACAGCGAGTTGCTGAAGGTGCTCGATCACCCTGCGGTGCGGCCGATCATCGATCGAGTCTCGCAGCGGCGTATGGACTATCTGATTGCCTCGTTCCGCCAGGCCGGACTCAGCCGCACCGATGCCCAGCACCGTGCGCGGCTGGCCTATGCCGCCTATGTCGGGTTCCTGCAGCTTTCCTTGCAATTGCATCAGCCCAAGCCGGCGCGTGAGGAATTCGAGGCCTACGTCGAGCACGTCATCGTGACCTTGATTCCCTGCTGATTCCTGGCAAGCGACTGTTCGGCCTTACCCCGCAACAACGCTGAGTCGTGTCTGCGCTGGAAAACCGCAAGCGCATGTTTTGGACCGACAGCGTCTAGGCCGGCGCGTTCGTGTATGCGCCTACGGCCATTGTGTGCCATGCGTGTTCGCATAACGCCAATTCGTTTCATGCTCGCGCCGAAGCGTGATCCTTGGCCGAGGCTCGCGCATCAATCGCATCCTATCGCGCTTGCTGTGTCCATGCTGATATAGAGGAGAGGGTGCGTGGTTGTGTCGCATCTCTCTTCGTGTGCTGGATGTCTGCCGCGCGCAGGCACAAAAAAACAACGGCTCCTTGCGGAGCCGTTGTAGTGACGCAGCGGTGATCGCGAGGCGATCAGAAGCGCTGCTGGTACTTCATGTAAATGAAACGACCGACGTCGTAGCCGCCGTAGTACGAGTAGCCGGAACTCGGTGTCGAGTACGACGGTGCAGCGTAGTGATCGAACACGTTGTTGGCACCGACCGCGACGGTGGCATTCCACGGGGTGTTGTAGCTCACCTGCAGATCGTGGAAGGTGTTGGCACCGATACGGTTGACCGGGTAGGTCGCACCTTGATACTCCGGAGCGGTGAAGTTCGGATTGCTGCAACGATCATCGAAGAAGCAACGTTCCTTGGCGCTGGAGTAGTAACGCGTGTTCCAGGTGACCGACCAGTCGTTCATCTGCCAGGTCAGGCTCAAGTTCGAGCGGACGCGGAAATAGCTGCCGTCCGGGTGCTGGTAGCCGTTCTGCTGGCTCGGCGGATTGCCCGAGTTATCCTGCTTCAGCTCGTTCTTGGCGACGTAGGTGCTCATCCACGACGTGGTGAAGTTGCCGAACGCGGTGTCGAAACGATAGCTGAGATCCAGATCGTAGCCCTCGGTATCCCGGTAGCCGGCATTGCGCAGGCCGAAGGACAGCGAGGTGATGTTGCCGGCTGCATTGCGCGTGAAGCCCGTGCAACGCGAGGCGATGCCACGCAGGTAGCAGTCTTCCAGCAAGGTGCTCGGGTCATCGCTGACGATGGTGTTGTCGATGCGGATCTTCCACCAGTCCAGCGAGGCGTTCAGGCCCTTGACGAACTCCGGGCTCCATACCAGGCCCAAGGTCTTGGAGGTCGAGGTTTCCGGTTTCAGTGTCGGCGTGGAGCCGGACAGGAACGGGACGTTGCTCTGCTCGCCAGGCCCCGGCGCCGGAGCCGTGCCAGAGTTGTTGAGCTGACGGAAGCCTGCCGGGACCGCCGCCGCGCAGCGCGCATTGCCCGCCGCCGTGCCGAACTTGGTATCGCAGGGGTCGGTATAGTTTTCGAAGCTCTGCGACAGGCCACCGTACAGGTCGGCGATGGTCGGTGCGCGGAAGCCCTGCGACCAGGTGCCGCGTAACATCAGCGAGTCGATCGGCTTCCACTTGAAGCCGAACTTGTTGTTCAAGGTGCTGCCGAAATTGTTGTAGTCGGAGTAGCGGCTGGCCAGCGACAGGCTCAGTTCCTTGGCGAACGCGATGTCGGCCAGCAGCGGCACTTGGAATTCGGCATAGACTTCGTTGAGGCTGTACTTGCCGCTGGTCGGGCCGGCTGCCAGGTCGGTGGAGATGCCCGCTTGCGCCATTGCATCCGGAGAGAAGCTGCCGCTTTCCTGGCGGTGTTCGGCACCCAGTGCCATGGCCAGATCGCCCGCTGGCAGGCTGAAGAGGCTGCCGGTAATGTTGGCGAAGAAGTTCTTCGTCTCGGTCTTCGACAAGGCCTGACCGTTCTGGTACAGGAATTTCTGCACGTTCGGGTCGCGCAGGCTGTTAGGTGAGTTGTAGCCGAACGGAATCAACGGATTCCACGGCGTGCAGTTGCCGCCGGAGCTGCCCAAGGGGATGGGATTGCTTGCGCTTCCGCACTGAGCCACGCCATTGGCATTGATGAAAGACGGGCCGGTTGCTTGGCTCACCGCAAGGGTGTTCAAGTTGCCCGTGGTGACCTGCGTGCCCTTGTTTTGGTTGTACAGATAGCCTACGTCCCAATCCCAGAACTTGCCCTCGGCCAGTTCGAAGGTGCCGTTGAACGCGCCGGTGAAGCGGTAGGTGGAGAGATTGCTGTGCACTTCGCGCGGCACTTCCCAGCCACGACGCACGTATTGGACGGCTTGCGCGGTGGTGCCCGGGGGCAGGCCGCCGGTGGCATCGTTGCCGACCGGATTGAACACGCTGTCGGCCGACAGACCGCCCTGGGTGAGGGCGAAAGCGGCGCTCTTGAACGGATAGCCTGCGTTCTGTGCGAACGAATCGCGATCGGTGTAGAGGATGCTGGTGTCGAAGTGGACGTTATCGGAGAAGTTGAACGTGCCGTTCAAGAACGCCGATTTGCGCTTGATGCCGCTGTAGACGGTCGAGGCCAGCGACGGGTTGGAGACATCGGAGCTATTCAGTGCCCGGTAGCTGTTGATGTTTGCCGGATCCAGACCGGCAGTATCGCGGCGCAGGGTGCGGGTTTCGTTACCAGTGCTGTCCGTGTAGACGAAACGGCCAAACTGCGTGGTGCCGGACAGGCCGCCCTGACGCGGGGCGGACTTCTCGCCGGTCGGGAAACGGTCGCGGCTGAACCAGCGGTCGCGCGCCCACACCGGATCTTCCTTGCTGTATTCGACGCCGGCGTTCAGCGAACCACGATCGCTGCTGCTGCCCATCATGAAGTCATAGACCTGGCGCTGGCCGTCGCCCTGGCCGTACTGGCCGATGTAGGCGCCGGCTTCGGCGCCGTCGAAATGCTTGCGGGTGATGATGTTGATCACGCCGGAAATGGCGTCGGAACCGTAGATCGAGGAGGCGCCGTCCTTCAGCACTTCGATACGCTCCACGGCCACGGCGGGAATCGAGGACACGTCCTGCAGGCCACTGTTGGTGCTGCCCAAGCGCTTGCCATCGACCAGCACCAGCGTGCGCGCGGCGCCGAGGTTGCGCAGATCGATGTAGTAACCACCGACGTCCTCACCGCTGGCCAGGGGAGAGGTGCGGCTGACGGCTGGAGAGCCGGCGGTGGGGATGTTCTGCAGGATGTCGGCGACGGACTTGAAGCCTTGCTTCTCGATCTGGTCGCGGCTGATCAGCATGACCGGTTGCGCGGTCTCGGTGTCGACCTGGCGGATGCGCGAGCCGGTGATTTCGATACGATCAAGGGTGGTGGCGCCCGCCTTGCCCGCGTCTTGAGCGATGGCCGCACCTGCGGTGCCGCCAGCTCCCACGACCAGTGCGAGCACGACTGCGTCGCGCAGTTGGTTGGTCTTGCAATTCATTAATCTCTCTCCGAATGAGATTGGGCTATTGCCCGAGGTATGCCTGTCGTGCGGAGTCGCAAGCGCAACTCCAGGGCCGCCAGGTTGCCGGGATGGTAGCTCGACCGGAGAAAGAATTAAAGTACCGTTAACAAAGTGCTTATTTGAAGTGAATCCGTACTTTGTTCGGATACGGTTCAAGAAATGCCAAGTGCGACTCGCTTTGTCGCGTGTCGCCGATGGGGTGCTACAGATCCTGCTCGTAGCGCACGTAGGGGATGGTGCCCTCTTCGGTGCTGATGTTGTTCGGGGCGAAGGGGTTCTTGCCGCGGGTAACAACGTTCTCTGCGCCAACGGTGAGCTGTCCACTCCAAGGCGTGCGCCAGGTCAGTCCGACCCCCAGGCCCGACCACTTGCCCGGCTGGCCCGGTGCGTCGACGACGCGGCCGATGATATTGGCGCTGAAGGAGCGGTAGCCGCCGCCGATGCTCAGGCTCTTGCTGTCCCACTGATCGACCAGGGCGGGCGAGGCGTCGGCGATTGGCACCAGGCGTGCGTGTGCATACGTGCCGCCAATGGAGACGAAGCCTTCGCGGCCGATGTTCTGCTGGGCGAACACGGTCAGATCGTTTTGCTCCATGCGCATCGACGGCGTTTTGTTGGCGCCGGCCAGCCATGCCGGGAGGTTCTCGCGTCCGCTGCCGGCGGACAGCGACAGGCGCCCGCCGGGACGATTGAAAGACGTGGTGGCGGCAATGTGGTGGCCGATTGCGCCATCCTCGTCGCCCAGGCTGGCGAGCATGCAGTGGCTGGCCAGCCCGCTGATACTGCTGCCGCTGGCGCTATTGCACAGTAGGCCGAGCGAGTCGCCGGAGGACAGCCCAAACGCCGCGTCCAGTGAGTTGCCACCGAAGTGCCAGCGTGCGCCGACGGCTTGTTCGCCTGTCGGCTCCAAGTACAGCAGAGCCTCGACCTTGCCACTGCCCTTGTTCCAGATCGGCAGCACGGTGTGATCGTTGTGATCGTTGGGGGTGCCGGGCTTGCTCTGCGCGTGCGCGCCCGTCATCGCCGAGAAGGCGATCAGTAGGGCTAGCGGCAGGCGCAGAAGGGCTCGCATCGGTTGTTTGATACTCATGGAGGGAACGAAAGTTCCCGCATGGCAGGGGTTCGGATGATAGTTTGTTTATGTTTATTTAACAAGTCGGGTGTCCTGCTCCCGACGCGTCCTCCTGTTACTGCATGCGCTCCGATGACGGAGGTTCAGGCTGCGTTACGGCAAACAATACGCCGAATTCTGCCAATGGGAAATCGTAGCGGTGTCCGCAGAACTCGCAGCGGATCTCGACCTGCCCCGTCGCCTCGGCTGCGGCTCGCGCTTCCTCCTCGCCCAGCGAGCGGAGCATGGCCGCGACTCGCTCGCGCGAGCAGGAGCAGCCGAAGCGCAGTGGTCGGGTTCCGAGCAATTGCGGCGTCTCTTCATGGAAGAGTCGGTGCAGCAGGGTGTCGGCCGGGGTGATCAGCAGTTCTGTCGCGGCGAGGGTCTCGAACAGGGCGCCGGCGCGGTTCCAGCCGTCCGCGTCGCCGCTATCGCCGGGCAGCTTTTGTAGCAGCAGACCTGCCGCCTGGGTTCCTTCGGCGGCCAGAATCAGCCGGGTTGGCAATTGCTCCGACTGGCGGAAGTAGTCCTCTAGCGCCTCGTCCAGTTCGGCCGATGACAAGGCCACCAGGCTCTGGTAGCGCTGCGGTTCGCGCGGGTCCAGGCCGGGGTTCTCGATGGTGATCGCCAGCAGGGCAGTGTCGCCGAGTGTACGCAGATCCCGCGGTGCGTCCTGGCCTTCGTCCAACTGGACGATGCCGCGCAGGGTGCCGGCGGCGGTGCATTCGGCGAACAGGGTACGTAGCGCGCCTTGGCTGCGTAGTTGCACCGATAAGCGTCCATCGACCTTGGTGTGGCCGGTAAACAGGGCGGCGGCGACGCAGGCTTCGCCGAGTAGTTCGGTCGCGGCGCTCGGATAATCCGCCGGTGCCTGGATCTGGCGCCAAGTGTCCTGCAAGCGCACATGGACGCCGCGCACGCCGGCTTGGGGGAGTAGGAAGCGGGTCAGGCGATCATCGGAAGAGTGCATTGCGGCCTCGCTGGGCATGGGAAGATGGCGACCGCAGGAGAATGGATCATCGCGGTGGACCAGATCGAAGAAAGCATTGCAATGGGGGCGGCACGACATGAAGCAAGTGCCGTGCCTGCGCGCAGATCGCTTGCGCGACGCTGGCTGCGCGGGTTGCTGCTGTTGCCGTTGATTTTCGCATTGGTGAGTGTCTCGCAAGTGCTGCTGCTGCGTTTTGTGGATCCGCCGTTCTCGGCGATGATGCTGGAGCGTCAAGTCGGTGCCTGGGCCAGTGGCGAGTGGTCGTTCCGTATCGCCTATCGCTGGCGCGATAGCGCGCAGATTGCGCCCAGTCTGCTGATCTCGCTGGTGGCGGCGGAGGATCAGCGCTTTCCCCGTCACCATGGCTTCGATTTGCGGGCGATCGAGAAGGCGCGCGACCACAATGCGCGCGGCGGGCGTTTGCGCGGTGCCAGCACAATCAGTCAGCAGGTGGCCAAGAATCTGTTCCTTTGGTCGGGCCGCAGTTGGCTGCGCAAAGGGCTGGAGGCCTGGTATACGGTGCTGATCGAAGCGCTGTGGTCGAAGCAGCGGATTCTGGAGGTCTACGCCAATCTCGCCGAGTTCGGTGACGGGGTGTACGGCGCGCAGGCGGCGGCCGCTCGCTTCTGGGGCAAAGACGCGGCGCAACTGACCCCGACACAGAGTGCGTTGCTGGCTGCGGTGTTGCCGGCGCCGCAGCGCTATGACGCGGCGCGACCTGGGGCGTATGTGCAGCGCCGCGCCGACTGGATCGAGCGCCAGGCTCGACAACTGGGAGGCCCAGGTTACTTGCTGTCACCTTAGCGTGACCGAACAAAACCTCGCCAGTTACTCATCGTGCGGGCGCGGACAGCGCACAGGAACCGCAATGTGCAGCTGCTACAGGAGCGTTCCGCGCACTGTTGCGCGCGCGGCGGTGCTGCGGTCGTTGTAGGTGTTTAGCCAACTCCTCGTGCGCGTGATGCAGGTGGTCCGAGGGCATGGAGATGTCGGTGCCGCTGCGTCGGCGTTGGATATTGCGGCCATTGTCTGAGGCGTGCGGGATCACTGGTGCAGTTGCGCCACCCTTCGTACCATTCACGGATGGAACCCGAACGTCTCACCGTCGTCGTTACTGCGTTCAACGAGGCGCAAACGCTGCCGTTGTTGCACCCGCGCATCCTTGCCGTGCTCGATCGACTGGAGGGGGTGCAAGGCCGCGTGTTGTACGTGGACGACGGTAGCCGCGATGCGACTTGGGACACCATGCTGGCGCTGGCCGAGTCCGATCCGCGGGTCGGGGCGCTGCGGTTGTCGCGCAATTTTGGCAAGGAGCTGGCCTTGACCGCAGGGCTGGATTTCGTCGAATGCGGCGCGGCGATGTTGCTGGATGCCGATGGCCAGGATCCGCCGGAATTGATCGGGCAGTTCGTCGCACACTGGCGTGACGGCTACGACGACATCTACGGCACGCGTATCCTGCGCGAGGGGGAAAGCTGGCTCAAGCGCGGCACCGCCGCCTTGTTCTATCGGGTGATCGGGTACCTGTCGAAGACACCGATCCCGGCCGACACCGGCGATTTCCGCCTATTGTCGCCGCGTGCGCTGGCCGCGCTGCGTCAGTTGCGCGAGCGCCACCGTTTCATGAAGGGCCTGTTCGGCTGGGTCGGTTTCCGTCGCTTGGCGGTGCCTTATCGGCGCGCGCCGCGTTTGGCTGGGCACAGCAAGTTCAGCCTGTGGCGGCTGTGGAATTTCGCCCTGGACGGGATCACCGGTTTCTCCACCGCGCCGTTGCGGGTGGCGACGTATCTTGGCCTGGCGACCGCCGTTGCCGCATTTGTGTTCGGGCTGGTCGTGGTGGTCAAGGCTGCGCTATGGGGCGATCGGGTCGCCGGCTGGCCGACGATGATGGCGGTGATTCTGTTCCTGGGCGGCGTGCAGCTGATCGCCTTGGGGCTGATCGGCGAGTATCTCGGTCGCTTGTACGAGGAGTCCAAGCAACGTCCACTGTATTTGGTCGATACCTGGCGTGCACCCGGCGAAGGAGTATGCTCGGACCCGCGATCCAGCGAACCGGGAGGCAGTGATGCGTACGGTACGGCATGTGTTGAGCGAGAAGGGCGGTGAGATCCACGCGATCGCACCGGATGCGGCGGTGATCGAGGCACTGCGGTTGATGGCCGACAAGGGCATCGGCGCAGTGCTGGTGATGCAGGACGGGCATCTGGCCGGGATCCTGTCCGAGCGCGACTACGCGCGCAAGGTGGTGTTGCAGGAGCGTTCTTCGGCCACCACGCCGGTGCGCGACATCATGAGCGACAAGGTCCACACCGTGGATCCTGCGCAGAGCGTGCAGCAGTGTATGCAGCTGATGACCGGGCACCGCATCCGTCACTTGCCGGTGGTGGAGGCGGGTGCGGTGATCGGGCTGATTTCGATCGGCGATCTGGTCAAGGCGGTGATCGAGGAGCAACGTCAGGAACTGGATCAGTTGCAGCGCTATATCGCCAGTTGAGCCGCCTGGTGTTTGGGAGTTCGGGGTTCGGAAAGGCACCGGCACGTGGTTTCGCGTCGGTGCTTCAGTTGTTTGTCTTTCCGCGTTCTGGTGCGATGTGTGGCACGGACGCGCTATCGCTGAAGCGCTGCCGCCTGAGGTGTGCAAAGTGCGAAATGCGGTCGCGGCGGCCTCAGAGCACTTGTCCGGTCACCGCGACGAAATGGCAGACGCTGCCGGCGAGGACGAACAGATGCCAGATCGCGTGGAAGTAGCGCACGGTGTCGCGTTGATAGAAATACGTCCCAAGGGTGTAGAACAACCCCCCGGCTAAGAGCCAGCCAAGTGTTCGCGCATCGATCGCGCGCAACAGCGGCTCGATCGCAACCACGATCAGCCAGCCCATGGCGATGTACAGGAAGGTCGACAGCAGACGGAAACGCCCGGTGAAGAACAGCTTGAAGATCACCCCCGCCACGGCGATGCTCCAGATTGCCGCGAACAAGCCCCAACCCCATGGGCCACGCAGTCCGATCAGGGTGAATGGGGTGTAGGTGCCAGCGATCAGCAGGTAGATCGCGCAGTGGTCGAAGATTTGCAGACGTGCCTTCGCACCTGGATGTGAGATGGCGTGGTACAGGGTGGAGGCCACGTACAGCAGCAGCAAGCTCACGCTGAACACGATGGCCGTGGCCAGTTGCCAGCCGTCGCCGTAGATTGCCGCAAGGGTAATCAGTACTGAGCCGCCAGCTAGCGCTGCGATTGCCCCCAATCCATGGGTCAGCGTGCTGGCAAGTTCGTCGCGCCAGTCCGTGGAGTGGGACGTATCTGCGTGTGTGGAGGCGGGCGAGTGGTCTGCGTCCATGGGGGCATACGGTAAAACAATTGCGAGCGGTTCGCATCCATCGTGGTGCAACATGGCGCTGCTGGTTGGGCGTGTGCTCAGGTGTCGTCATACATCGCCGTGTTGTCAGCGGTTTGTAGGGTCGCTAACAAAACCGCTGCGTCACCGCCGCACGGGCGCGGGCAGTGCTCGGAATCCTCAGTATCTCCATCAGTACACTGTGGTTCCTGTGTGCTGTCCGCGCCCAGTCGACAGCGATTGGCGACGTTGTTAGCCACTCTTAGTCCAGCGCCACGCAGTGCGCGTGTTCGCGGGTGGCGGCGAAGCGCACGTCCGGCGCGCGTTCCTGTGCCAGTTGCAGATTGACCCGGGTCGGGGCCAGGTAGACCAATTCGCCAGCGGCGTCGATGCCAAGGTTCATCGCGTTTTTCTCGCGGAATTCCTCCAGTTTTTTGGCGTTGTCGCAATGCACCCAGCGTGCGGTGACGACGCCGACCGGCTCGAAGCTGGCATCCACGCCGTATTCGTCTTTGAGTCGATAGGCCACCACGTCGAATTGCAACGTGCCGACCGCACCGAGGATCAGGTCGTTACTCATCAGTGGGCGGAAGAATTGCGTGGCGCCTTCTTCGGACAACTGTGCCAAACCTTTCTGCAATTGTTTGAGTTTGAGTGGATCGCGCAGCCGCGCGCGGCGGAACAATTCCGGTGCGAAATTGGGAATGCCGGTGAACGACAGCGCCTCGCCCTCGGTGAAGGTGTCGCCGATGGAAATGGTGCCGTGGTTGTGGATGCCGATGACGTCGCCGGGGTAGGCTTCGGCGGCGATCTCGCGGTCGCTGGCCATGAAGGTCAGCGCATTGGCCAGTTTTACTTCCTTGCCGGTGCGCACATGCAGGGTTTTCATCCCCGCGCCGAAACGGCCAGAACAGATGCGCATGAACGCGACGCGGTCGCGGTGTTGCGGGTCCATGTTGGCCTGGATCTTGAACACGAAGCCGCTCAACTTGTCTTCCTCGGCCCGCACCTGGCGGCCGGTGGTGGCGCGTGGCTGCGGTGGCGGCGCATGTTCGGCGAAGAAGTCCAGCAACGGCTGCACGCCGAAGTTGTTGACGCCCGAGCCGAAGAACACCGGAGTCTGCTTGCCGGCGCGATAGGCGTCCAGGTCGAACGCGTGGCTGGCGCCTTGCACCAGTTCCAGTTCCTCGCGCAGTTCGGCCAGCATCTGTTCGCCGATTTTCTCGGCCAGGCCGGGCGCGTCCAGCGATGGGAAGATGGTCGAATCCTGACGGGTGAAATTGCGGCCCTGCTCGTACAGGTGTACTTCGCCGCTGATCAGGTGCACGACGCCCTTGAGCCGTTGGCCCATGCCAATGGGCCAGGTCACTGGCGCGCACTGGATGCCGAGCACGGTCTCCACTTCGTCGAGCAAGTCGATCGGATCCTTACCCTCGCGGTCGAGCTTGTTGATGAAGGTCATGATCGGCGTGTCGCGTAGCCGGCACACTTCCATCAGTTTGATGGTGCGTTCTTCCACGCCCTTGGCCACGTCGATCACCATCAGCGCTGAATCCACCGCAGTGAGCACGCGGTAGGTGTCCTCGCCGAAGTCGGCGTGGCCGGGGGTATCGAGCAGGTTGATGATCTTGCCGTCGTAGGGGAACTGCATCACCGACGAGGTCACCGAGATGCCGCGTTCCTTTTCCAGCGCCATCCAGTCCGAGGTGGCGTGGCGTGCGGCTTTGCGTCCCTTGACCGAGCCGGCCATCTGGATCGCCCCGCCGAACAGCAACAGTTTTTCGGTCAGCGTGGTTTTGCCGGCGTCGGGATGGGAAATGATGGCGAAGGTGCGGCGACGCGCGGCTTCGGTGGCGACTTCGGACATGGGCAGCACGCCCGGCGGGCGTCATCGGAAACGGGGAAGCCTGCGATTATAGCGGGCTTGTCGGTTGGCCCGTTCGGTTGCGGTACCTGTCTGCGGGCGGATCAGAATGGGCGAAGTGCAGTTCGCCGAGCGGGCCGGCCATGCGCAACGGTACCGATTCCAGGCGCAGGCCACGGTTGAGCTGCACCGCGAAGTGCAGGTGCGGCGCGGTCGTCAGGCCGGTGTTGCCGGACAGGCCGAGCCGCTCGCCGCGCTGTACGCTCTGTCCAACCCGAACCTGCACGCCGCCGGCGGCCAGGTGGGCGTAGAGCGCCATGCTCCCGTCCGCATGCACGATACGCACCAGATTGGCGGCTTGGCCCAGGCGCGCGGCATCGGTGCCGGACTCGCGAAAGTCGTCGCGGATTTCCATCACCACGCCCTCGCGCGCGGCCAGGATCGGGGTGCCTTCGGGCAGCGCGAAGTCCAGTGCGTAGAAGTTGGCGGGATCGTGGTGGCTGAAGCCGCCGCCGAAGCCCTGATCGATGCGGATTGGGACGCCCTTGAAAGGCAATTGGTAGAGGACAGGTTCGGCGTGAGCGTGCGGCGAGCCGGGGATCGCTTCGATGTGCAGGTCCGCGCTGGCGCCACTGGCGTCGGTGTCGCCGTCGAGCGGATACAGGCAGCTCGCCAGGCGGCGTTCGCCCGCCGCCAGTTCGATGTCGCGCGGCAGTGCCGGAATGGCCTTGAACCCGTTGACCTCCCCGTTGAGCTGGATCTGCACGGGTCCACCCAGCGGATTGCCCAGCCAGATTTCACGCAGGCCGTTGCGGCGTGCAGTGACCGTCAGCCAGGTTGGGGCCGTATGCGCGACCGGGTGGGGCGCGTTCCACCGCAGCAGTGTTTGTGCACATGTGCTCGACGCAAGCGCCAGCAGCCAAGCCATTGCAAACCAGCGGTGAGAGGAGTGTCGGTGCACGTAGAGCGGTGCTTGGTCAGGGCGAGGGAGTATGGCCGATACCAGGGGGGGGCGACATGTTTTGTATCGCTTCATCCGAATAAAGCGATTGACATTGCCGAAAAACCTAGGCATCGTGGCATCACCATCGAGACCGGCGGAGGGACAGGCCCTTTGATGCCGGGGCAGCCAGCGGGCGCGCAAGCGCTTGTGTAGGTGCCAAATCCTGCGGTGACCGACGCGTCCGCCGAAAGATGGTTCGATCCATGCTCTGTGCATGGCGAACGCGAGCTCCGCGAAGCTCGATGGCCGTTCCTCACTGGATACCGCCATGCGTCTTGTGAATACGTCCGATTGCTCTACCTCTCTCCCTGCGCCTCACGACCGCTATGGCGTGTCGGCGGTGCCTGCCGATGGCGTGCGGGCCATGCGCGGCGAGATCGCGGTGGCGCTGCCGCTGCGTCATGCGGGCGTGCAGTTGCTGCGCTTGCGCTATGAGCTGAGCGGCCCGGCCAGCGCGCCGGTGGTATTCGTGGCCGGCGGCATTTCCGCGCATCGCCATCTGGCTGCCAATGCCACGTTCCCCGAGAAGGGCTGGGTCGAGGATTTGGTCGCGCCAGGACGTGCGCTGGATCCGACCCAGTTGCGGGTGCTGGCGTTCGATTTCGTCGGTGCCGACGGCAGCCTGGACGCACCGATCGACAGTGCCGACCAGGCCGACGCGATCGCCGCATTGTTGGATGCTCTGGATATCGTCCAATTACATGGCTTCGTCGGCTATTCCTACGGCGCGCTGGTCGGCCTGCAATTGGCGGTGCGCCATCCGCAGCGTCTGCGCAAGCTGGTCGCGGTCAGCGGCGCCCATCGCGCGCATCCTTATGCTGCGGCATGGCGCGCGTTGCAGCGCCGCGCGGTGGCGTTGGGTCAATTGCAGTGCGCCGAACACCATGGGCTGTCGCTGGCGCGGCAGTTCGCGATGCTTAGCTATCGCACGCCCGAAGAATTCGGCGAACGCTTCGATGCGGCGCCGGAAGTGATCAATGGCCGTGTGCGCGTTGCCGCCGAGGATTACCTCGATGCCGCCGGTGCCCAGTACGTGGCGCGCACCCAGGTCAACGCTTATCTGCGCCTGTCCGAATCGATCGACCTGCACCGCATCGATCCCAGCGCCGTCGCCGTGTCCACCGTGGTGGTCGCGGTCGAGGGCGACCGCCTGGTGCCGTTGTCCGACCTGGTGACCCTGGTCGAAGGGTTGGGGCCGCGCGGCAGCCTGCGCGTGCTGCGTTCGCCCTACGGACATGATGCCTTTCTGAAAGAAACCGATCGCATCGACGCGATCCTCGCCACTGCCCTTCGCCCCACCGGAGCTGACGCATGAGTAACGCACACGACACCGATCTGCCTTGTACTGCCGCCACCGCCGCAGTGCGCGCCGGCATCGACCGCGACACCACCCACGGTGCTGTGACCCCGCCCATCGTGCTGTCGTCGAACTTCAGCTTCGATGGCTTCGGCAACAAGCGCCAGTACGACTACACCCGCAGCGGCAACCCAACCCGCGACCTGCTCGGCGAAGCGTTGGCGGAGCTGGAAGGCGGTGCCGGCGGTGTGGTCACCGCCACCGGCATGGGCGCGATCAATTTGGTACTCAATGCGCTGCTGCAGCCGGGTGACACGTTGGTGGTACCGCACGATGCCTATGGCGGTAGCTGGCGGTTGTTCGATGCGTTGGCGAAAAAAGGCCACTTCGTTTTGATCACCGTCGATTTGACCGATCCGCGCGCGTTGGCCGAGGCGTTGGCGCAATCGCCACGGCTGGTGATGATCGAGACCCCATCCAATCCGTTGCTACGCATCACCGATCTGCGTTTCGTCATCGACGCCGCGCACAAGGCCGGTGCGCTGGTGGTGGTCGACAACACGTTCTTGTCTCCGGTGCTACAGAAGCCGCTGGCTTTTGGCGCCGACCTGGTGATTCATTCCACCACCAAGTACGTCAACGGCCACAGCGATGTCGTCGGTGGTGCGGTGGTCGCCGCCGATGCCGAATTGCACAAGCAACTGGCATGGTGGGCGAACGCACTGGGCTTGACCGGTTCGCCGTTCGATGCGTTCCTGACCTTGCGCGGCCTGCGCACGCTGGATGCGCGCTTGCGTGTACACCAGGAGAATGCGCAGGCGGTGGTGGAACTGCTGCAAACGCACCCGGCAGTGCGGCAGGTGTACTACCCCGGCATCCCCACGCATCCCGGACATGCCATCGCGGCGCGTCAGCAACAGGGCTTCGGCGCGATGATTAGTTTCGAACTGGCTGGGGCCGAGCCCGAGGTGCGTGCCTTCGTCGATGGATTGCGCTATTTCACCCTGGCCGAATCGTTGGGCGGTGTGGAAAGTTTGATTGCCCATCCGGCGTCGATGACGCACGCGGCGATGACCCCGCAAGCGCGGGCCAACGCTGGTATTTCCGATGGCCTGTTGCGTTTGTCGGTGGGTATCGAGTCCAGTGCCGACTTGCTGGTCGACCTGCGGGCGGGTCTGGAGCGTGCGCAGCGCGCCAGCGAGGCGGTGCCGCGCAAACGGGTGGATGCGTGAGCAACGCGTTGGCCAATGCGTGTTCGCTGCCGCTGGGGCAAGTCGCGTTGGCGGCGCCGCAGTTGTGTTTGCTAGGCACTGGCACCGTCGGTCGCGCCTTCGTCGCGCGCTATCAGGCGCTGCAACGCCGCCGTGTCGGTCTGCCCGCGTTCGTCTGGCTCGCGAATTCGCGCACGGTGGTCGAGTGCGCGCACGCACCGGCGCAGGCCCTGACCCAGGCCAATGCCGCCGAGCGTGGCGCCCTAGCGGTGGTGTTGCCTGAGAACCTGCGCCAGGGCGATATTGTCGTCGATGCCACGGCCAGCGAGGTGGTGGCGCAGCGGCATGCTCAATGGTTGCGAGGCGGTGTGCATGTGGTCACCGCCAACAAGCTCGGTCAAGGTGCCGCGCTGGCCCGCGCCGAGCAGATTCATGCCGCCTGCCATGCCGTTGGCGCGCACTATGGCGACAGCGCCACGGTTGGCGCAGGCCTGCCGTTGCTGAGCAGTCTGCGCGCGCTGGTGGCCGGCGGCGATCATATCCATGCGGTGGAAGGGATCTTGTCCGGCTCGTTGGCCTGGTTGCTGCATCGCTACGATGGTCGCTGTGCGTTCTCTGCGTGCGTGCGCGAAGCCGCTGCGGCCGGTTATACCGAGCCCGATCCGCGCGAGGACCTATCCGGCGAGGATGTGCGTCGCAAGCTGTTGATCCTGGCGCGTGCCGCAGGCTTGCCGTTGCAGGCCGAGCAGGTGCATGTGGAGTCGCTGGTGCCGGAAGTTTTGGCGGCGGCGACGTTACCGGCGTTGGACGCGGTCTTGTCGGAGTTGGATGCGCCATTGGCCGCGCGCCTGGCGCAGGCGCGCGCGCATGGTGCGTGTTTGCGCTTCGTCGGCCGGTTCGATGCGCATGGTGCCTCGGTGGGCCTGCGCGAGTTACCGTTGTCGCATTCGCTTGTCAGTGGCTCCGGCACCGATAACCGGGTCGCCATCTACAGCGATCGCTATCGGCAGCAGCCATTGTTGATCCAGGGGCCGGGCGCTGGTGCCGAGGTTACCGCCGCCGCACTGCTGGACGATGTGCTACGGATTGTGATGTCCGAACGGTGGCGCTGATGGGGCGCAGCGCCACCGCAGGCTTCAGCCTCAGTGCAATCCTTGGTACAGCGCATGGAGCAGGTTGCCCTGTTCGTCGTCGCCACTCAACTCCCAGAAGAATGCGCCGCCCAGCCCTAGCGCTTTGACGTAGCCGCCCTTGAGGCTGGCCATTGCCGGATCGTCGTAGCTCCAGAAGGTGGAGCTGGCGCTATCGTATTTCCAGTGGGCGAAGGCGTGCGGGTCGTAATAATCGTTGCCGGCGTGTATTTTCAATGCGTTGTATTTTGAGACTCCGGCGTTATTGCCGGCCTGATAGAGGCCGTTGTTGATATTGGCGACGTCTTTCCAGCCCTGCCCGTAGAAGCCGACGCCAAGATTGAGCTTGTATGCCGGAACCCCGCGTTTGAGGAATGCCAATATCGCATCGGTGCTGTTGTAATAGCGCTTATCGCCGGTGGATGGATCAGACGGCGAGTGGAACAGCGCGGAGTGATGGTTGGTGATTGTGTCTGATGCGCCGCCATGGAAGTCGTAGGTCATCACGTCGATGTAGTCCAGATAACGCTGATACACCCCCGGATCGGTGACTCGGATTTTGTCGATGCCTGCGCCTGCATCCACGGCCAACAACAGCCCAGGACGCACCGCGTTGAGCTGGCGGCGGAATTCGGCGATCAGCGCGGTGTAGTTCGCGCGGTCTTCGGGTGTTCCGCAGGTCAGTCCGCAGACGACCGGAAATTCCCAGTCGATGACAAAGCCGTCGAACACGCCAGTGGCTGCGCCGGACCCACCTGCGCCATCAACGACGGGTAGGTTGCCGCGGATGTAAGCATCAATGCATGAGGCGACGAAGGCTTGGCGGTTTTCCGGACGCGCCGCGCTGGCGAAGCCGGGGGACCAACTCCAACCACCAAGCGCCATTACCACCTTGAGTTGGGGATGCAGTGCCTTGAGTTTGCGCAACTGGTTCCAATTGCCGCGTAGCGGCTGCGTAGCTGTGTCGGCGACACCATCCACGCTCTGCGTTGCATTGACGCTGCGCGTGTAGTCGGCATAGGCGTCGCCGCCTGCGCCTGTATTCGGATCGCTGGCTTGGTTGACGCCGACTTCGCAACGGTTGTTGTGCACGTTGCCGAATGCGTAGTGCAGATGGGTCAGGTGCTGTGCTGCGCCGCTAGTCTCGATATCGCGAACCTGATAGTTGCTACCGTAGATACTCCATTGAGTGAAGTAGCCAACTAGCCGGGGATTGTTGGCGTTGGTTGCTTCGGCATGCGTGCAAGCGGTGCCGAGCGCGAGGAGAACGAAGCTGCAAGAGAGGCCTCGTAGGGATGCGCGGATGAAAGAGTGCATGAGAAATTTCCTTACTTATTTGGAGAGCGAGGTTGGTGCAGGCTCTGGATATAAGCGTGAAATGTCACTCTCGTTACTGGAATCGAGGATTTCCATACGGGACACAATTAACTGTGATTCGAATCGCACCGATTTGTTTGATTGTCTACATAAAGATCTGTGCGTGTGCTGGTAATTTTTTGCTGCGCGTTATGGTGATGGTTTTCGGGTCGTCATGCAGATCTATGAGTGATTTCCTTCATTCACGTGTATGCGCTAGCGCATAGCGTGGAGGTGGCATGATCTGGAAGTTCCTTTTCAGTTCATGTGGTTAACTTGGTCAGCAGTGATCCAGTCGCTAGGTGCTCAAGTCGGCGGCGATGCGCGCATTGCTGTTTGAGTGTGCGGATTCCCCGTTCAATCATCCGTTTCTGCTGTGCACATTGCGTGGTGATGAACTCCTGTTTCATGCCATCGTTGCGCACCAAGGGAGTGTGGCGGCAGTTGGTGAACACCAAGCCTTGCAGGCACTTTAGTCGGTGTGTCTTACAGAGTGCGGCGTACCACGTCGAACCAGCGGCACAGCTTTTTCATCGGCACACTTATCGCTTCTATTTGTAGCCCCCGCCGGATCGAGCACAGCAACTCTCGTCCTTGGAAGGGGGGGGTGGGGCAGGACACGCCTGTGCAGGTGCGATTGCCTGATGTGCAACGCAGCGCGCATTTGCGTCACTTCAGGGTGGGGCGCTGCAGTTGTTGTGGACGAGGGTTAGGCATGTGTGATGCGACATGTGTTCGGACGGTTCCTGCAGCGCCGCCAGGACCTGTTCGGCTTGGGTGCCGGGCAGCGGTCGGTACGCTGCCCAGCCGTTGCGGCCTCTGGCCTTGGCCTGATATAGCGCGCGATCAGCTAAGACCAGTAGTTGTTCCCAGCCGAGCTGATTGTCCGGGTCGTGCACGAACGGGAATTCGGCGATCCCGATCGAGCAGGTGACCCGCCCTTGCTTGCCCTGGTCGAACACGAACGGATGCGCCGCGATCGCATGACATAGCCGCTCGGCGGCGACGGTCAGGTTCTCGTGTGGGGCCGAGCGCATGACCAGCAGAAATTCCTCGCCGCCCCAGCGCACCACGTGGTCGCTCTTGCGGGTCAGCTTGACCAGTAACTTTGCCATCTGTTGCAGGATGGCGTCGCCGGTGTGGTGCCCGTTGCTGTCGTTGATCGCCTTGAAATGGTCGATGTCGATCAGCGCGAATAGCATGCCCGGGCACGATGCCATGTCTTGATCGTCGTCGGCCATGCGTCGGTACAGGGCGATGTCGCTGGGGATGTGCAGCGACAGGTAGCGACGGTTGCGCAATTGGGTCAGTTCGTCGGTGAAGCTGGCTTCCTGCAGGCGCTGGTTGGCTTCCTGCAGCGCTTTGGTGCGCTCGCGCATCTGTTGTTCCAGCGTCTCGCGCTGACGTCGATTGTGTAGCCGCGCCAACTGTACGGTGAGCAGGATCAGTCCAAGCTCACCCAGTCCCAGTAATAACTTGAAATACGGTGTTTCCCGCAAACCTGGCTGAATCCGCAATGGCAATCGCGCCGGTGCCACCGCCCACACTCCGCCATTGTTGCGGGCATTGACCTCGAACAGGTAATTGCCGCCGGGTAAATTGGTATAGGTCGCCACGCGTTGGCGGATGTCGTCGGGCGAATGCCAGCGGGTGTCGTAGCCGAGTAGCCGGTAGCGCAATTCGATGCTTTCCGGGACTTGGAGCGAGGCGGCGGTGAATTCGAAATCCAGATCGCGCGCCTGTTTGGGGAGTGGGGTGGGCAGTGCCTGCGGGCTCAACCACTGTCCCAGGACGCGCACTCGCTCCACCACGGGCAGCGGCGCTACCGGATTCTTGACGATACCAGTGGTGTTCATGGCGACCACGCCGTCGCGGCTGGGCAGCCAGAGCGTGCCGTTTTCGATGAATCCCTTGCCGTTACCGATGCCATTGCAGCACACCCCACGCATGCCGCCATGGTGCTGCGCGCGTTCGCTGAGCATCCGCTCGGCTTGTAACGCGACGGATGGCGTGGCGGCGTGCGCTAGCAGATTGGTCAGGCGCAGACGATAGATGCCACGCAGCCCGGTCACCCAGACGTTACCTTGAGGATCGTCGGTGATGAAGAACGGCGCATTCGCCGGCAGTCCATCGGTTTCGTCGAACATGCTCCAACGCTTGCCATCGAATAGCCACAATTCTTCGGACAGTGTGCCGACCAGCCATTGCCCACCAGGCAACTCGTGGATCGCGGTGATGTCGGCGTTGGCCAGCGCGCTATCGGGTGTGGCGAGTGCGACTAGGCGTTCGCCGCGCAATTCGTACAACCCGTCCTGCGAGCCCACCAGCAGGCGTCCATCGTGGGTTTCGTGCAGCAGGCGGATGCGCGCGTCGCGCAGGCCTTCGCAGATGCCATAGCGGCGCAGATGCTTGCCATCGCTGCGGAACAGGCCATTGTCGCTGGCAAACCATAGACGTTGCGCGTGATCGCGCAAGATGCCGCTGATCTGCAGTTCGTGCAGGGGGGCCAGCAGCCGTGGTTGGCTGAGGTGTCCGTCGCGGTAAAGTGCGATCCCGCGACGCGTTCCGATCCACAGTTGGCCTGGTTCGGCGAGTAAGGTATAGGGCGCGTCTGTCGGCAATTGATCCATGCGCAGAACCTGTTGGTAGCGTCCATCGCGTAATCGTGACAGGCCACTACCGGTGCCGACCCACAGCGATCCATCGGTATCGCGCGCCAGTGTCCACACCAGTGGGTCATTCAAGCCTTGGGGCACGCTGTAGCGCCGGGTCAAGCCGTTCCACAGGCGGCTGATGCCGTTCCAATTGCTGCCCAGCCAAAGGTTATGTTCGCGATCTTCGAAAATTGCGCTGGTGGCGGTGTTTTTGTTGGTTCCGTTATTGCGCTCGACGACCTTGCCATCGCGCACGCGTAACAGAGCGCCAGACAGGCCGACCCAGAGATTGCCATCGCTGTCCTCGAACACGGCATGCACCGCGCGTTGGGTCAGACCGGCCTCGTCAGCGAGCAGTTGCCAGCTTCCTGCGTGAAGATACAGTAGACCGTTGCGGGTACCGGCCCACACTCGCCCTTGCGCTTCCACGAGTTGTTGCACGGGTGCATCGCGCATGTCCTGCGGCAGCGGCAGTGGTGTTGCGCTGTTCTCTCCGAGGCGCAGGACCGCGCCGCGCGTGCCGACCCAAAGTTGGTGTCCACGTGGCAGTAGCGCATACGCGCCGCCAGCGATGTGGTGGCGCAGCCGCAGGCGTTCGCCTTCCACCGCGTAAACGCCATTCTGTGCGGCGACCAGGACCGTACCGTCGGTGTCCAAGGTGATCGCTTCGATGTTGAGCAGCGGCGTGTGTGGATCTTGCGGCAATACATTGGAGAAATGACCATCGCGATACCGTGCCAGCCCGCGGTAGGTGCCGATCCACAGTGTGCCGCTGTTGTCCACGCGTAGTGCCTGGATCAATGTGCCGGGAAGATGGGCCGGTGCTTTGTCGTTGAACGAGGTCATGCGCACGCCATCGAAACGCGTCAGCCCGCTCATCGTGCCGATCCACAGGTAGCGTTGCCGATCCTGCGCGAACGCCTGGATGCTCACTTGCGGCAAGCCCTGATCCAGGCCCCATGTGTCGCGTGCGTAGTGATTGAACTGCTTGTCCGCTTCCAGCGCATTGGCATCGGGGACGTAGGCATTGCACGCCGCCAGGAGCATGACCAGCCCTAGCGCACGCGCGTACCAGCGAACATGGTGGAGAGGTCGCGACATCTCATTGGCGCACTGGTGTCGCGTCCTCGTGCCGATCTGTCGTAGCGCACGCTGCGTGATTTGTCGGGCGATAGCACGGACTGTGGTGTAGGCGATGGCCATCGTTGGCAGCATCGGCTCAGCACTCAATGACGTTGACAGCGAGCCCGCCGCGGCTGGTTTCTTTGTACTTGTCCTGCATGTCGCGGCCTGTGTCGCGCATGGTCCGGATCACTTTATCCAGCGAAACCTTGTGCTTGCCGTCGCCGCGCATGGCCATCCGGCTGGCATTGATGGCTTTCACCGCGCCCATCGCATTGCGTTCGATGCATGGGATCTGCACCAGCCCGCCGATCGGGTCGCAGGTCAGGCCGAGGTTGTGTTCCATGCCGATCTCGGCGGCATTCTCGATTTGTCCGGGATTGCCGCCGAGTGCGGCGACCAGGCCGCCTGCGGCCATCGAACAGGCCACGCCGATCTCGCCCTGGCAGCCGACTTCGGCACCGGAGATGGAGGCGTTTTCCTTGTACAGGATGCCGATCGCGGCCGCAGTGAGCAGGAAGTTGAACACGTGTTGTTCGTCACTGCCTGGGCAGAATCGGTCGAAGTAGTGCAGGACTGCCGGGATGATGCCGGCCGCGCCATTGGTCGGTGCCGTGACCACACGGCTACCTGCAGCATTTTCCTCGTTCACCGCCAGCGCATAGAGATTGACCCAATCCAGTGTGGTCAAGGGATCGCGCATCGCCGCTTCCGGTTTGGAGGAAAGTTCGCGATACAGCATGGGCGCGCGTCGGGTGACTTGCAGGCCACCTGGCAGTGAGCCCTCTTCGCGGATGCCGCGTGCCACGCATGCCTGCATCGCGTTCCAAATCTCGCGCAAACCCGTGCGGATCTGTTCTTCGCTGCGCCAGCATTTTTCGTTTTCGAACATCAGTGCGGCGATACTCAGGCCGCTACGCGCGGCTTGCGCTAGCAGCTCGTCGCCGCTCTTGAACGGGTAGGGCAGCGGTGTTTGGTCGGCGACAATACGGTCGTCGGCGGCATCGTCTTGATTGACCACAAAGCCGCCGCCGATCGAGTAATAGTCGCGTGTTGCGATCATCTCGTCGTTGGCGGCATAAGCGGTGAAGCGCATGCCGTTGCTGTGATGCGGGAGTTTTTGGCGTTTGTTGATCGCCAGGTCGCGCTTTTCGTCGAAGGCGATGCTGTGCTGACCAAGTAGCTGGATGCGTTTGCTGCTGCGGATGCGTTCCAGTGTGCTGGGAATGATATCCGGGTCGATCAGTTCTGGACGCTGGCCTTCCAGGCCGAGCAGCAACGCCTTGTCGGTGCCGTGGCCGCGCCCTGTCAGCGCGAGAGAACCGAACACCTCCACGCGCATGCGCACGACGTTCTGTAGCGTGCCTTGATCCAGCAGCCAGCGTTTCACGAAGCGCTCGGCGGCGCGCATGGGTCCGACGGTATGGGAGGAGCTCGGCCCGATGCCGATCTTGAACAGGTCGAAGATGCTGACAGCCATGCGTGCCGTTGAGGGGAAGGCCTGAAGGACGGTTATTCTATGCCCCCGTGTGCCGGATGGGTTCGTTAATCCGTATCCAATCCAACCGATGTCTCTGATTCTCTACCAACGCGATGATTGTCACCTGTGCGATGAAGCGTTGCGGGTTCTGGCGCAGGCGCGTGCAGCTGAGCCCGACAGTGTGTTTATCGACGGTGATGCCGCCTTGGAGGCCCGCTACGGCATGCGCGTGCCGGTGTTACGTGCCGCCAATGGCCGCGAGCTGGATTGGCCGTTCGATGCGAATGGCGTGCGTTGTTGGCTAAGCGGACTGGACTGAAGGTCAAGGCCGATCTCCCCGCGTAAAAAAGCGGCGGACCCCACGAGGAAATCTTCCGCTCAACGGTCGTGCGTCACGGTCCATGGCGAATCACTTCGCCTTGAATACCACTTTGGTGCTAATCGCGGTTTCGTTGGGGATGGTTTTGGTATCGGCCCAGTCACCGCCGCCCACACCGAAGTCTAGACGCTTGACCGTGGCCTTGCCGGTCAGCACCGGCTGCGCGCCCGCACTCCAAGTGAAGGTCAGAGTTACCGGTTTGGACACGCCACGCAACTCCAGCGTACCATCGGCCGCGTAGGTGTTGTTGCCGAGGGCGCGGAATTTGTCTGCGCGATAGTGTGCGGTGGCGAACCTGGTGACATCGAAGAAGTCTGCGCTCTGCAGTGTGGAATCGCGCTCGGCGTTGCCGCTCTTGGCGCCGGTCAACGGGATCGTCACCTCAAGTTTGGCGCTGGCCAGATGAGTCGGATCGAAGCTGAGCTTGGTGTCGAAGCCAGCGAACTGCCCGGTGAAGACTTCGCTCTCGTACTTGCTGGCGAAGACCAGAGTCGAGCCGGGTGCCTGTACGTAATCGGCGGCGAATCCAGGCGCGGCCATGAGCATGGCGACCAGGTGGGCGGCGACGGCGGCATGGGAAGCGAAACGAGACGGCATGGGGCAACTCCTCAGGATCTGGACGAGGGCAGCCAGCCACGCGGGAGCATCCGCGTCAGGGTGGCATCGCGTTGAAACAAGTGGTGATAAAACGCCGCGCCAGCATGTGCCAGCACGATCACGATCAAGGCCCAGAACCCCCATTCGTGCACGCCGTGCGACAGCGCGCGCAGGTGTGGGTCGGGCGCGCTGAGCTTGGGCACGTCGATCAGCCCGAACCAGCGCAATGGACGCAGGCCGCTGCTGGAGTCGTACAGCCAACCGGACAGTGGTATCGCGAAGATCATCAGGTACAGCAGCGCATGAGTGACGCTGGCGATACGCGCCTGCCAGCCGGGGGTTCCTGCTATCGGTGCAGGTGTGCCAGCGTACACGCGCCAGCCCAGCCTGAAGACGACCAGTGCCAGCACGGTCAGGCCCAGCGACTTGTGCGCGGTATACACCCAGAAGTATTTGGGTGTCCTCGGCAACTCGCCCATGGTCAGGCCGACCACGCCCAGCAGCAGGATCAACAAGGCGATCAGCCAGTGCATGGTCTGGCTGACGCTGCCCCAGCGGTCTGCGGTGTTCTTGGCGGTCATGGCGTGCGGTCCTGTTCGGCTGGGTTGGTCGCCCTGTCGGACGACGGTGCCGTGGCTGATGTCGGTGTGGTGTCGGAATCGGGGCGGCCTTCGCGGGTCGCTTCGGCTTCGATGTGCAATTCGACCGTCGCGCCAATCACCGATGGCCACGAGCTGATACCGAAATCGGCACGTTGCACGGTGGTGGTGGCCGAGAAGCCGACGGTGCGACGGAATGGCGGCAGCGGGTGTCGCTTGATCGCGTTCAAGGTCACCTCCAGGGTCACCTCGCGGGTGACGCCGTGGAGCGTCAGTTGTCCGATCACCTTGGCGTGGCGGGCGTCCACCGGTTCGATTCGAGTAGAGACGAACAGGGCTTCTGGATAGTGTTTGCCGTCGAGCAAATTGTGCGCGAGTGCGGCGCGGTTCCAGGCGTCATCGCCCAGGTCCAGCCGCTGCAAGGGCACTCGCGCTTGCAGGCGTGCGCTGCGCCAGTCCTGCGGATCGAACACCAGGGTGCCGGTGCTGCCGGACACCGTGCCCAACGCCTTGGAGAAACCCGCGTGATCGATTGCGAACAGGACGCGCGTATGTACCGGGTCCAGCGCGTATTGCGCGGGGGCAGCCAGGCCCGTGCCCGGCAGAGTCAGCAAAACCGCAACGAGGCAATGTTTGAACATGAGAGCACCCGCGCTGTATGGGTTGTCGGATTCTAGAGCCTGCGATGTAGGTTGACGTGAGGTGCCTTGGTCGTGCGTGCGACGTCTGCGGTGCAGGATGAGTGATCCGCATGGGCAGTCGACGGTTGCCATGGGCCGTGCTTATCGCCGAGGATGAAGAGCGAGCAGCGATGCCGACACCAGCCTGGAGAGTGACACACGATGTGGTCGAGAAGGAGCTTGGGGTGGCTATTGTTGGCGTGGTCCGCGGTTGCAGGCGCGGTCGTGCCGCTGACGCCGCAACCGCGTCAGCTAACGGTCGCCGATGGCCTGCCGTCCAATACCATCAATGATTTTGCCGAAGACAAGCTCGGCTATTTGTGGATTGCCAGCAGCGATGGCCTGGCCCGGTTCGATGGACATGGGTACCGCATCTGGCGGATTGAGAACGGGCTGCGCGACAACAATCTTTTTAGCGTTCATGTCGATGCGCAGAACCGGGTCTGGTTCGGCACCAGCACTGCGCAACTGGGCATGCTTTCGGCGGACCGCCGCACGTTCCGTTACTACGACCACAGTGTCTATCCTCAAATAGGTTCCGGTGAGGTGTGGGCGATCATTTCCACTTCCGACGGCAGTATCTGGTTCGGAATTGGTAATTCTGGGCTGTACAGGTTGCAGCCAGACGGCCACCTGACCCATTTCATGCCCAAGCCTGGCGACGAACACAGTTTGCCATCGATCAATGTGACCAAGTTGGCGACAGCGCCCGATGGTGCCCTTTGGGTCGGCACTCACGACGGTGTCGCGCGCTGGAATGGGCAAGGTTTCGAGCGTTTTCCCCTTTCTGGGGTTAATCACTATGTTCTTGGACTGACGCCCGAACGCGACGGTATCCTCTGGGTCGGTAATTTTGATGGGGTACGCTTGTTGCGTGCCGATGGTAAGGCGATTGCACCTTATTGGCGTAACATGCCGAACAATAGTGTGATTGCGATGCTGATCCACGACCGCAATGGCAATCGCTGGTTCGACACCATGGACGGCCTGGGTGTGGAGAGCGAGACCGGCATCATCCGCAACGTGCCGCTGTACAGTAATTCCGCGCACGGGGTGGTCAAGCCGAATTTTTTGTTGGGGTTTGAGGATCGCGAGGGCGATCTATGGTTTGCCACTCTCAACAACGGGTTGTGGTATTTGCCGTCTAGATGGCGGCAGTTTTCGGCGCTGTCTTATCGGGTGCATGATCCAGAGTCGATTTACAACTCCTACGTGGTGGCTACTGCGGCCTCGCAGGATGGCGGAGTCTGGTTGACTGGTACTAATGGGGTACTTGACAAGCTTGACCTGGTCACGGGTGCGGTTCGCCACCACATGCGGACGATGTTCGGGATGGATTGGCCAAAAGCCATCGTCGAAGATAATCAGGGACGAGTGTGGGGGGTCGGACCCAAAAGTTTGCTGCGCTACGATCCGGTCAGTGGCGAGGTCATGCGTTGGGACATCGGGGAGAGCAGCAATGCTTTGCTTATGGTGAACACGACGTTGGTGACCGTCAGTGGTGATGCACACCTGTGGTTGTTCAGTGATCTTGACGGTGCGCAGGTGCGCGATCTCGATGGTCACGTCCTGCGTAACATCGCGCTGGGTACCGGCGGGTTGCCTGCAGATTTGGTTGTCAATGCACTCAAGCTTGGACCACAAGGCCAGCCCTGGTTGATCGGATCGCGCGGCGTTCTGTCCTGGAACCCGGCGCGTGCGCGTTTCGAGCCGGTGCCGGGTGCGCCGCGACGGCCATTGAGTACTGTCGCAATCAGTGATGGTAATGTGGTCTGGCTGGCCGGTGTAGGTTGCCTGGAGCGTTATCTGTGGGACGGTACCCGACTGAGCTTGCTCGACCGCATCGACGAAAGCCACGAGTTCCCGAGACTGGTGCCGAACGGCATGGTGGTCGATGACAAGGGCGTGGCTTGGTTGAGCAGCGTGCGCGGGCTGATCCGGGTCGATCCGGCCAGCAAGGCGATGCGCTCCTACGGTGTGCGTGATGGTTTGCCCAACCAGGAGTTTGCAACCAATACCCTGATCCAGGCGCGTGGCGGGCAAATTCTCGGTGGTACCCCGGATGGCGTGGTGTTGTTCGAGCCGTCCCAGGTCGTGCCGTCGCGGCGGCAGCCACCGCTAGTGATCGAGCGCGTCAACGTGCGCCGTGGTGATGCACTGCTGGATCTTTCGCACGCCGACACAATCGTGTTGCAGGAAGGCGACCGCGATTTGAACGTGGTCGCGCGGCTGCTGTCGTTTTACGACACCGAGTCCAACACCTACCGCTTCCGCCTGAGCGGCTACGACACGGAGTGGGTCGATGTCGGCGCCAATGGCGAGCGGCTGTTTCCGCGCTTGCCATCGGGCCAATATACCCTGGAGATGCAGGCGCGTACCGCCGACAAGGTGTGGTCGAAAGTGGTGACTCTGCGCTTTCGCGTGCTGCCGCCTTGGTGGCGCAGTACGTGGGGGATAGTCGGGCTGACATTGCTGGCGTTGTTGATTGTGTGGTGGCTGTCCTATCTTTACCGTCGGCGTTTGCGTCGTCGCAACTCATGGCAACTGGCCCTGCACAAACAGGAGGTGGCCGAGCAGGCCTCGTTGGCCAAAACCCGCTTCCTGGCCACGTTGGGGCATGAAGTGCGCACGCCAATGACCGGCGTGCTGGGGATGAGTGAACTGCTGCTGTCCACGCCGCTGGATCCAAGACAACGCAGTTACACCGAATCGATCCGTGGCGCCGGCACGCATCTGCTGCGCCTGGTCAACGATGCGCTGGATCTGGCGCGGATCGAGGCCGGGCGTCTTGAGCTGGATCAGCAGCCATTCGATCTGGGGCAACTGATCGCCGAACTGGCCGCGATGATGGAGCCGATGGCGCAGGGACACGGCCTGACGTTCGTATTGGACAACGCGATGCCGCAGCAGGTCACCGCGACCGGCGATGCCACGCGGGTGCGGCAGATCCTGTTGAACCTGCTCAACAACGCGATCAAGTTCACCGAGCGCGGCAGCGTGCAGTTGCGGGTGGCGCCGTTGCAGGAGCGTCAAGGGGTGCGCTTCGAGGTTGTCGATACCGGTCCAGGCATCAACGCCGAACAACAGGCGCGGTTGTTCCAGCGTTTTGAACAAGCCGATGGTCCGCGCACCGCCGCGCGTTATGGCGGTAGCGGCTTGGGGCTGGCGATCTGTCAGGAATTGGCGGTGGCGATGAAGGGACACATCGATCTGCAGAGCCGGCTCGGCACTGGCACTCGCTTTGTCGTCGATCTGCCTTTGCCGTGGGTGCCGGCGCCGCTACCGCGTCCCGTCTCTGGCGTGCGTGATGTCGTGTCCGTCGCGGTACCGCAACGGGTGCTGCTGGTCGAGGATGACCCGACCGTCGCCGAGGTGGTCATTGGTCTGCTCAGCACGCGTGGTCACCGGGTGACCCACGCCGCGCATGCCCTGGCGGCGCTGACCGAGGTCGCGTCCAATATCTTCGACATCGCCTTGCTCGACCTGGATCTGCCTGGCATGGATGGTCTGGCGCTGGCGCGGCAGTTGCGCGCCTTCGGTCACGCGATGCCGTTGATCGCGGTAACGGCCCGCGCCGATGCCGACGCTGAACCGCAGGCACGTGCGGCCGGTTTCGATGGGTTCCTGCGCAAGCCGGTGACGGGAGACATGCTGGCCGAAGCGATGCAAACGCCAGCACCTACAATGCACGATGCGGAGGGGGCGAACAGCCATGTCGATGGCGCATAAGCGTCGTGCGCAGGCTGTGCGGTTTCCGCTCAAATCTTCGCGTTTTTGCAGCGGTCCCAATGTACGTGGCGCGTTTGTAGCGTTGGATCGCCTTTCCAGGCAAGCCGCAGTTTGCTGCAACTCTGGGCCGCGTTTACTCGGCCGCCGCCACGTCCTCGACCTGCTGCGGATGCGATGGCTTATTCGGTAATTGCCAGAAGATCAAGGTGGAGGTCAGGGTCATTGCGCCGACGCAAACGAAGGTCGCATGCAGGGCGATGACGGCAGCGTGGCTGTCGCCAAAATAGTCGCCGAAGGCCGCCAGCAGACTGCCCGAGGCCGCAGCGCCGAAGCCAGTGGTCAGCATCATCACCATCGACAAAAGACTGTTACCGGCGCTGGCTTGGTCGCGTTCCAGGTCGCGCAGGGTGACGGTGTTCATGACGGTGAATTGCAACGCATTGACTGCGCCGAACACGGTGAGTTGCAGAAGTTGCCAGCCCAGGGCCTGGCCCGAATCGAGCAGCACGAAGCTCGCCATCGCGGTGCCGACCAGCACCGTATTGGTCATCAGCACTCGACGGTAGCCAAAGCGCTCGACCAGTTTCACCGCAGCGCGCTTGGATGCCATTCCGGCCAGTGCCACTGGGATCATCATCAGGCCGGCGCGCATCGGAGGGATGTCCAGGCCGACCTGCAGCAGTAACGGGATCAGCAATGGCATGCTGCCGCTGCCCATGCGCGAGAACAAATTGCCGAGGATGCCGATGCGAAAACTGACCACCTTGAACAGATGTGTTGGGAACAACGGAGCCGGCGTGTTGGCTGCATGCAGCCAGTAGCCGATGAGCGCCGCCAGCCCAGCGACTGCCAGCAGCATCACGAATGCGTGGCGCAGGCCTAGCTCGGAGATGCCGTCCAGTGCCAGCGACAACGCGACCATGCCGAAGGCCAGCATGCCGTAACCAATCAGGTCGAAGTGGGTGCGCTGCTCGCCATAGAGGTCGGGCATGATCTTCAATGCGGCGGCGAAGCCGGCCGCGCCGATCGGTAGATTGATCAGAAACACCCAGTGCCACGAGGCCACCTGCACCAGCCAGCCGCCCAGGGCCGGCCCGACCAGCGGCCCGATCAACGAGGGGATGGCGATGAAGCTCATCGCGCTGAGAAACTTCGCGCGTGATACCGAGCGCATCACGGCCAGTCGTCCGACGGGCAGCAACATTGCACCGCCGATGCCTTGCAGCACTCGCGCGGCGACCAGATAGTGCAGGCGCGGCGCCGCTGCACACAGCAGCGAGCCCAGGGTGAACAACACGATCGCCACCAGGAAGACCCGGCGGGTGCCGTAACGATCAGCGATCCAGCCGGAGGCGGGGATGAACATGGCTACAGCCAGCGCATAACTGAACACCACCGACTGCATCTGCAGCGGACTCTGCTGCAGGCTGCGTGCCATCGCCGGCAGCGCGGTGTTGACGATGGTCGCATCCAGCATCTGCATGAAGATCGCCAGCGACACCAACCACAGCAGCGGGCGGAAATTCTGCCGAGTGGGGATGGTCAGCGGGTCGGGTGATGGCGCAGACATCGATCTGCATGCTGTGGCTAAAAAACAATGATGGCGTAGTTCAGGTCGTTATGGTGTCGGCTTGGTGTAGACAGGGGTCATTTGCCTCCTGCGCTTTCAGCCCGCCGCGCGAGGCGCTTGCCTGCATGCGATAGAGCGGGGCGCTGGTGACGTTCGATAAGCAGCGACGCCATCGCGCTGAGCTTGGGCAATGCCGTGCGGCGTGCTTGCTGTCGTGGGTGCGAGCCTCGCGGACTTGGGTCAGCTTCCGTGCGTTGCACTGCAACGGTGGTGGATCGCCGTGCGGGGTTATCGCGGTTGGTCGAGCGTGGCATAGACCGCATCGCGAAGTGCGGTGACGAAATGGCCGCACATGCCTTCGTGAATGGTGTTGCTGAAGGCGACCACGCTCAGCTGGCGCGCCGGATCCACGAACCAACTGTGTCCATAGGCGCTGCACCAGCGCCAGGTGCCGACCGATTCCGGCGTCGCGGCCAGTTGCCGGTCGCGTAGCACCATATAACCCAGACCATAGCCGAAACCTGGCGCGCTGGACATCTTCCATCCCCCGCTGTGATCGCGCTGCATGTCCGCGATCAGTGCACTAGGCAATAGCGTGCCGCCGTCCTGGCGCAGGGTTTCTAGCAACTGCAGGAAGTTCGTCGCGCTCCCGGCCATGCCCGCTCCGCCCGAGAAAAACATCCGTGCATCGAAGATGCGGCCCGGGCTGAAGGTCAGGCGGAGTTTGCCCTCGAAGGCCGGCACGACTTCGCCTTCGGCCAGTAGATGCGGCTGTGGCGTATCGTTGACATAGACCGTGTCCATGCGCTGTGGATCATCCACGACGAAGCCGGTGTCGTGCATGGCCAGCGGATCGGTGACCAGTTGTCGCACGCTTGCGTCCAGTGGCGCGTCGTGTACGCGCTCGATCAACGCACCCAGGACATCCGTCGCCAACGAATAGCCCCAGGCGGTGCCTGGCTCGTATAGCAGCGGCACGCTGGCGATGCGGCGCAGGTTCTCCGCCAGGCTGATGATCTGCATGTCCATGCCATCGGACACCCCGGCTCGCGTGTAGGGCCCGTCGGCATCGGTTTCGAGGAAGCGATAGCCCAGCCCGGCGGTGTGGCCGAGCAATTGCCTGACGCTGATCCGGGCGAGGCGGCCATCGGCCAGATGCGGCTGGAACTCGGGCAGCCAACGGACGATATCCGTGTCCAGGTCCAGCTTGCCTTGTGCCGCCAGCACCAACGCTGCGGTCGAGACGATGAGCTTGCTCACCGATCCTAGGCGGCATAGCGTCTTCATGGTCATCGGTCGCTGGCGTTCGCGGTCCGCCCAGCCAGTAGCCTGTTGGTGGATCAAGGTGCCGTTGTGGGCGACCAGCACGCGCGCGCCGACCAGACGCCGTTGCTCCAGCGCTTCCTGGACGACGGCGTCGATGCGGGGCGACAGGACGGTGCCAGCCGCAAAAGCATCGAGTGCAAACGGGGGGACGGTCATCTGCAACCCATTCGGAGGGGGCGCTGCCTCCGATTCTAGTGGCTGCGGTCGCGACGACAAACACTGGGCAGCGTCGCGATCCGGCGCATCAACCGCGCCGACTGTGCCGCTGCACCGCCGCGATCAGTGCGCCAACGTGCTCAGGCTGCATGTCCGGTGACAGCCCGTGGCCGAGGTTGAACACATGACCGTCCGGCGAACCGTTGCCCTCGGCGTAGCTGTGCAGCACGTGCTGTACCTGGCGCTCGATGGCTTCGGGCGCACCGTACAGTACCGCTGGATCCAGATTGCCTTGCAGGGCGACGCGGCCACCGGTGCGGCGCGCCGCATCGGCCAGATCGATGGTCCAATCCACGCCCACGCCTTCGGCACCCGAAGCGGCCAGTTCCTCCAGGTAGGGCGCGTTGCCCTTGCCGAACAGGATCAGCGGGGTGCGTTCGGGGCCCTCGCCGCGTGCCAGTTCGCGGGCGATGCGCAACAGGTAGGGTAGCGAGAATTCGCGGTACATCGCCGGGCTGAGTACGCCGCCCCAGGTATCGAAGACCTGCAGCGCCTGCGCGCCGGCCGCGCGCTGCGCCGCCAGGTAGGCGATCACCGCATCGGTATTGACCGACAACAGCCGGTGCAAGGCGCTCGGATCGTTCAACGCCATCGCCTTGATCCGCGCGTAGTTGTCGCTGCCGCCGCCTTCGACCATGTAGCAGGCCAGCGTCCACGGGCTTCCGGAAAACCCGATCAGCGGTACGCTGCCGTCCAGTTCGCGGCGGATCACCCGCACCGCATCCATCACGTAGCGCAGTTCGGTTTCCATGTCCGGCACGCCGAGCCGTGCGATGGCCGCCGCATCGCGTACCGGATGGCGGAACTTGGGGCCTTCGCCTTCGACGAAGTACAACTCCAGGCCCATCGCATCGGGAATGGTGAGGATGTCCGAGAACAGGATCGCCGCGTCCAGGGGGAAGCGTGCCAGTGGTTGCAGGGTCACTTCGCAGGCTAGTTCCGGGGTTTTGGCCATCGCCAGGAAGCTGCCGGCACGGGCGCGCGTGGCGCGATACTCGGGCAGGTAGCGTCCGGCTTGGCGCATCAGCCATACGGGGGTCTGGTCCACGGGCTCGCGGCGCAGCGCGCGCAGCAGGCGGTCGTTCTTGAGCATGGGAAGATTCCTCAGTGCGGCGCGTCGGCGCCACGGGTGGAGATGACCTGGAAGCCGCGCTTGAGTTGCGCATCGCGGGCTTTTTCGAAGGCGGCATGGGCCTCGTGTTGATGCAGGTATTGTGCGCGCTTGAGTTGCGCGCGCCCGCCGATCTGGCCGCTTTCGCGTAATAGTTCCCAGCCACCGAACAGGTCCGGTTGCAGGATCAGTTGGATGTAGCGCGGCGGCTCGTTGCCGTTGGGGCGTTGTTGTAGGAAGACAAGCATGCATCGATTGTAGCTGTTGCTCGTGCGCGCGGCTCATCGGCACATGCTGGCCGGATGTTGGCGAAAACGCGGTTTCAGGTAGTTTCAGGTATTGCCATGTCACCCCATGCTTGCGGCAGTCGGGCTTGGAGGCGTCTACCGAGGTGTCGTGTCGCGTCCTCTTGCCTTTGCCGTCGTTGTGACGTCGCCGTGATTGGCATTGCCAACGCGTTCGCACACAATGCTGGAACCTATGCTATCGCGCATAGTCATTCACTCAGATTGCGGACCTGGCCGGCATGCAAGTCACAGAAATGCATCTTTTCCCGAGCAAAACGCCGATCTCAGTGCGGGGCTTGGTGCCTTGAAGCGCGCCGCCAACAATGATGCCGGTGCGGCGATGCACGCCAAGGCGCGAGGAGACACCCGTGTCTAAAATGCGCGCCAATCGCGGTGTGGGGCGGGGCGGGTTGCTTGCAGGGCTGATTGTGTCGTGCCTTGTGATCGCTGTCGTCTGGTACTGGATCGCGCATCGCCGCCAGCCGACGCCGGCTCCTACGCCATTGCGCGTGGAGACGATGACGGTTGCACCGCATAGGGTGCCGGACATCATCGAAACCTCGGGCACGATCACCTCGCCGCACACGGTCACTGTCCGCCCGCAGACCGACGGTGTGCTGCAATCGGCGCTGATTCACGATGGCGAGCAGGTCCACAAGGGACAACTGCTGTTCACGATCGATCCCCGGCCACTGCGCACAGCGCTGGCCCAGGCACGCGCCACTCTTGCGCGCGATCAAGCGCTCGCCGCCGATGCCGCCGATACCGAAGCGCGTTACAGCAAACTTTCCAAGACCGGCGCGGTCGATCCGAAGACCTACATCACAGCGGCCGAGGCGTTGCGGTCCTTGCGTGCAACCGTCGCTTCGGATCAGGCCCAGGTCGAGCAGACCCAGCTATCGCTAGCCTATACCCAGATTCGCGCGCCCATCGACGGGCGGGCTGGGGCCATCGCGGTCAAGCCGGGTAATCTCGTTTCCAACGGCGCGGCGACTGCGTTGGTGACCATCAACGTAAACGCGCCGATCGAGACGAGTTTCGCGCTTGCGCACGTACAGGTGGATGCCGTGCGCGCGGCACGCGCAGGGCGCGATGGCATCGGGTTGCCTGTCCTGGCGCTGGATTCGGTGAGTGGCAAACTGCTCGACCGTGGTCAGTTGTATTTTCTCGATAATGCCTTCGATACCAGTAGCGGGACGCTTGCACTGCGTGCGCGTTTCGCCAACGCCGACGGCACACTCTGGCCCGGGCAGTTCGTGACCGTGCGGGTGATCCTGGCGGAAGATACGCAGGTTCTGTCCGTTCCAGAGGGCGCGTTGCAGCAGGGGCAGCATGGTGCGTATGTCTACTGCGTGGTCAACGGGCGCGCGGTCTCGCGTCCGCTGAGCGTGGCCCGCTTGATCGATGGGCAGGCGGTGATCGCCAAGGGCTTGCGCACGGGCGATACCGTCATCCTGACGGTGCCAAATGAACTGCGCGATGGTTCCGCCGTGCAATCGAGCAATCAACGCACCGCGCAGGATGCGGCGGCGACGGGACGGCATGCGTGAATCTATCGGCCGTCTTCATCCGTCGTGCGGTGATGACATCGATCCTGATGATCGCGCTTGTGCTGGCAGGCGGCATGGCCTATTTCGCGCTGCCGGTGAGCGAACTGCCCGATGTCAGTTTCCCCACGATCACCGTCAACATGTCGCTTCCGGGCGCCAATCCCGAGACGATGGCGGCGGCCGTGGCGACACCGCTGGAGCGCCAGTTCAGCGGCCTGCAGGGGCTGGATACGATGAGCTCGACGAGCAGCGTCGGCGCCACGCGGATCGTCCTGCAATTTTCGTTGAGCCGCAATGTCGATGCGGCGGCGCAGGATGTGCAAAATGCGGTCTCGCAGGCGGCCGGACTGCTGCCGCGTGAAATCAATCCGGCGCAGATCCAGAAGGAGGATCCCAGCGCCGCGCCGATCATGCATCTGATCCTGCGCTCGAAGACAATCGCGCTGCCACTGCTCAACCAGTTCGCCAAGGACCGTGTCGCGTTGCGTCTGGCCTCGGTGCCGGGTGCCGGGCAGATCGACGTCAACGGCGCGCAGAAGTATGCCGTGCGTCTGTTCGTCAATCCGCACCTGCTCGCCGCCCGACATCTGGGATTTGACCAGATCGTTTCTGCCGTGCAGGCGGGTAACAGCAACGCGCCGGCAGGAACGCTGATGGGGCGTGCGCGTTCCTACACCGTCAAGGCCGATGGGCAGCTCAAGACGGCGGCCGATTTCGACAAACTGGTCTTGACCTACGCGGACGGCGCGCCGGTGCGTTTCCAGGATGTCGGACATGCACAAGATAGTGTTGAAAACCTGCAGACCGCGGCGTCCCTCAACGGCCAGCGTGCGATTGAGATCAACATTCATCGTCAGCCGGGGGCCAATACGTTGTCGGTGACGAAAGGCATCCAGGCGGCGCTGCCAGGGATTCGCGCGCAACTGCCCGGTGATGCCGAACTCGACGTGCTCTACGACCGTGGCGACTACATCGGTGCGTCGGTGGAGGACGTGGAATGGACGCTGGTTGGATCGCTGGTGCTGGTGATCGTCGTGATCCTGCTCTTTCTCCGCAGTTGGATCGCGACGTTGATCGTCGCCCTGGCGCTGCCGACCTCGTTGATCGGCACCTTCGCGGTGATGCACCTGTTGCACTACAGCCTCGATAATATCTCGATGCTGGCGCTGACCTTGTCGGTCGGCTTTGTGGTCGACGATGCGATCGTCGTGATCGAGAATATCGTCCGCCATGCCGAACAGGGTGCCAGCCGCATGGAGGCGGCGATGACCGCCTCCAAGGAAATCGGTTTCACCGTGTTGTCGATGACGCTTTCGTTGTCGGCGGTATTCTTGCCGATCGTGTTCATGGGCGGCTTGGTCGGACGGCTGTTCTCCGAGTTTGGCATGGTGATCGCGATCGCGGTCATCCTCTCCGGGATCATCTCGCTCACGCTCACGCCGATGTTGGCCAGTCGCTGGCTCGATCCGAAGAAGAGTTCGGGCTGGGTGTTCGAACGCTTCGACCGGCTCATCGACGCATCCGAGCGCGGTTATACGCGCTCCCTCGAATGGGCCACGCGCCACGTCGGCTTGATGTTCGTGATCGGCATCGCGACGTTGTTCGGTACGGCGGGTGTCTATGCCATTGTCGATAAGGGTTTCATTCCCCAGGTCGATTCCGGAAAGATCGATGGTGAGACCCGCGTGCCGGAAGGCACCGCTTTCGACGATTTCGTTGCCAAACAGAACGCGGTGGTCAAAATTATTCAAGCCGACCCGAACGTCGCCAATGTGGAATCGGTGATCGGTTCGAGCGGCACGCTCAGTAACAGTGGACGCTTGCTGATCGGGCTTAAACCGCTTTCCGAACGCAAGGGCACCGCGGACGATGTCATTCAGCAGGTCCGCGCGAAGGTGGCCAAGATTGAAGGCATCACGCTCAACATGCGCAATCCTCCTGCGATCGACATGGGGCCGACGGCGTCGAACGGATCCTTGCAATACGTGCTGCAGTCCACCGACCAGAAGGCGCTGTACGCCCAGTCGGAGACGATCCTGCAAAGTATCAAGCGTCTTCAGCAGATCCAGGATCCGAAAAGCGACCTGCAGATCAAGAATCCCGAAATCGATGTGATTCTGCATCGCGAGCAGGCCGCATCCTTGGGCGTCACCGCCGCCGGTGTGCAGGACACACTGCAAAGTGCATACGGCGGACGCAAGATCAGCACCATCTATGGCGACACCGATCAGTACGAGGTGCTCCTGCAGGTTGCGCCATCGGCACAGGCCGATCTCAATGCGCTGGATGCCCTGTCGTTCAATGGCAACCAGAATCCGGGTATCACGGCGATCGGTACACAGACCTCCAACAGCAGTTCGGGCACCAGCGCGGTGTTGACTGCCGCAGGCGGCCCGATGGTGCCGCTTCGCGCGGTGGCGGACGTGCGCATGGGCGTCGGTCCGGTGGCGATCAACCACTATGCCGGCCTGCCAGCGGTGACGCTGTCGATGAATCTGGCGCCCGGTGTCGCATTGGGCGATGCCGCTGCGGGGATCGGCAACCTGATGGCGCAGACGCTCGGCAAGGGCGACGCACGCGCTATCAGCGGCCAGTTCGCCGGCTCGGCGCAGGCGTTCGAAAATTCGTTGAAGACGCTGCCGATGCTGCTGCTCATCACGGTGCTGCTGATCTACGGCGTGCTCGCGATTCTTTACGAGGATGCGTTGCACCCGATCACGATCCTGACCTCGCTTCCGCTCGCCGGATTCGGTGCCATTTTCATGTTGGTGCTTTTCAGGCAGGAGTTGAATCTTTTCAGTTTTGTCGGTCTTATTCTGCTGGTCGGGCTGGTCAAGAAGAACGGCATCATGATGGTGGATTACGCGCTGGAACTGGAGCGTTCTGGCGAGGAACAATGGAAGAATCCACGCGCGGCGATGATCGAAGCGGCGAAGGTGCGCTTCCGTCCGATCATGATGACGACCCTCGCGGCGGTCCTTGGCTCGTTGCCCATCGCGCTGGGTTTCGGTGCAGGCGCCGAAGCGCGCCGCCCGCTCGGCATCGCGGTCGTGGGCGGCTTGCTCTTTTCGCAGGCGTTGACGCTCTATCTGACACCAGCGTTCCATATCGCGATGGCGGAATGGATGCTGCGCCGCCGTGCGCGTCGCGGCGGGAACACGCCGCCGCCTGCGCCATCGATGGCAGAGCCGGCCTGATGCGTTATATCGCCGTCATTGTGGTGTGCCTGCTGTCGGCATGTCGCCTGGCACCGGTCTATGTACGTCCCGCACCGCCGATACCGCCGTCGTGGCCGGCAGGCGACGCCTACTTGGCGCAGAACGAAGCGGCACTGCCTTCGCTCACCTATCGGCAAATATTTCGTGACCCGCGGCTACAGCGTCTGATTGCGCAAGCATTGGACAATAATCGGGATTTACGGATTGCCATTGCCAACATCGCCCAGGCGCGTGCGCAATATCGGATCCAGCGCGCCGAATTGCTGCCCGAGGTCAGTGGGACGGCGAATGGCGTGCGTTCTTATCGAGGCAGGGGCGCGGCAGCGGCGCCAGCCACGGCAGGCGGGTCGGACGCAACGACGGTTGTCGCCCCAGCGCAAGGCGATAGCCGCGATTACAGCCTCGGTGTCGGCATCACCGCCTTCGAGATCGACCTGTTCGGACGGGTCCGCTCGCTGACCACTGCCGCGCAACAGCGTTACCTGGAACAAGAGGCCGCCGCGCGCGCCACCCGTCTGACGTTGGTCGGTGACATCGCCACGGCGTGGTTGACCTACGCCAGTGACAACAGCCTGCTGAAGATCGCGCAGGACACGGTGCAAAGCGCAAGCATGAGCGTTGCGCTGACCCGGCAGCGTTTCGAGGGGGGGATCGCGCCGCATTCGGATCTGTATCAGGCCAACCAAGTGCTGCATACGGCGCAATCGGACTTGGCCGAGCAGACCACCGCGATGGCCCAGGACCTCAACGCGCTGCGTCTGCTGGTGGGTGGCCCGGTGGATCCGGCCCTGTTGCCTGGCTCGATCCAAGACGCTGCGGCGAGCATCGGCGAACTGCCGGCTGGACTGGATTCGAGCATTCTGCTGCGCCGGCCTGACGTGGTGCAGGCGGAGTACGAATTGCGCGCGGTCAATGCCCAGATTGGCGCCGCTCGCGCAGCGTTGTTCCCGCGCATCACCCTGACCGGCATGCTGGGGTTGAGCAGTACGGCACTGTCGGACTTGTTCACGCACGCCGCATTCAACAGGACGGTGGGGGTTGGTGCGAGCGCTGCCATTTTCGACGCCGGCGCGGCGCGAGCCAATGTGAAATACACCCAGGCACAACGCGACGCCGCATTGGCGACATACGAAAAGACCCTGCAAACCGCCTTCAGCGAAGTCTCCGATGCGCTGGCTAGACGCGGCACCATCGATGCGCAGTTGCTTGCACAGCAAAATCTCGTGGCCGATTCGGCCAGCAACTATCAATTCAGCGATCAGCGCTATCGCGGCGGTGTCGAGCCGTTCCTGTCCAATCTCGATGCGCAGCGCAGCTACTACGCGGCACAACGCGGTCTGGTCACGACGGAGCTGGTCAAGGCGACCAATCGGGTGACGCTGTATCGAACCCTCGGCGGCGATGCGACGTTGGAGAGCGTGCAGAACTGAGTCGGCCTGAGCGTTTGTTCGCCGCGCAATGCCTGCTGCTGCATTGCGCCAGACATCGCGGCAGGCGCCAATGCGTGAGCGTCGCGGCGGTGTTGCCGCTCAGCCGGTGGCTAGCACCGCCAGGACCTCGGCTTCGTCCACGTCGGGGACGATTTCGGCGTGACCGATGCCACGCCACAACACCAGGCGTAGGCGACCGGCCAGGTTTTTCTTGTCCAGGCGCATGCGTGCCAGCAATGCTTGCGGTGCCAGTCCGCTCGGCAATGTCGTGGGGAGGCCGAAGTCGATGAGCTGGGCGCGCAGCCGCGCGGTGTCCTGTGCCGAAGCCAGGCCCAGTCGTGCCGATAATTCGGCGGCCAGTACCATGCCCACCGCGATCGCTTCGCCATGGTTGAGGTTGCTGTTATCGGGTGCGCCGTAGCCTTGTTCGGTCTCGATGGCGTGGCCGAAGGTGTGGCCGAGGTTGAGCAGGGCGCGCTCGCCTTTTTCCAGTGGATCGCGGGCGACGATGTCGGCTTTGTGTTCGCAACTGCGCGCGATGGCCTGCGCCAGTGCGGCAGGGTCGGCCGCCAGCAGCGCGTGGCGTTCGGCGTGCAGCCATTCGAAGAACAGCGGGTCGCGGATGGCGCCGTACTTGATTACCTCGGCTAATCCAGCACGCAATTCCCGTGGCGGCAGCGTGCGCAGTGTGGTGGTGTCGGCCAGCACGGCGCGCGGCGGATGGAATGCGCCGACGAGGTTCTTGCCTTGCGCGATGTCCACTGCGGTCTTGCCGCCGACCGAGGAGTCGACCATCGCCAGCAGCGTGGTCGGCAACTGCACGCAGTCCACGCCACGCATCCAGCATGCGGCGGCGAAGCCGGCCAGGTCGCCGACCACGCCGCCGCCCAGGGCCAGCACGCAAGCGTCGCGGGTGGCGCCGAGTTCGGCCAGGGCGGTAATCGCCCCGCCGAAACTGTCCAGGGTCTTGGACGCCTCGCCGGCGGCGATCACGAATGCGCCGATCTGCAACTGCGGGCATGCGGCCAGCAATGCCTCGCGGACCTGCTGCGCATACAGCGGCGCGACGTTGCTGTCGCTGAGCAGCAGGACATGGCGGCCACGCACGTGTGTGGCCAGCAAGGTGCCGTTGTCGAGCAGTCCCGGCTCGATACGGATGGTGTAGGCCGGGTCGCCAGCGACCTCGACCGTGCGCGATGCGGCGCTCATACAGTGGGTTCCGGAAGTTTCCACGACGCGATCAGGCGCACGACCAGTTGTGCGGTGGCCTCGGCGGGAGTGAGGTTGTCGGTGTCCATGATTAGGTCGGCGACCTCGCGGTACAGCGGCTCGCGCACCGCTTGCAAGTCACGCAGTACCTGCTCGCGGTCTCCTTCTTGCAACAGCGGGCGGTTGCGGTCGCGTTGCAGGCGCTGCAATTGCTCGTCGACGCCGACACGCAGGTACACCACGAAGCCGTGTTCGCGCATCTCGCGGCGGCTGTCGGGGTTGAGCACGGCACCGCCACCAGTGGAAATGAGGTGGCCGGGAGTATCCAGCACGCTTTGCAGGAAGGCGCGCTCGTGCTCGCGGAAGCCTGCTTCGCCGCTTCGCTCGAACAGTGCGGGGATGCTAGCGCCGGTGCGCTCGACGATGGCCTGGTCGCTGTCGACGAAGACCAGACAGAAGCGCTCGGCCAGGCGGCGGCCGATGACACTCTTGCCAGCGCCCATCGGGCCGACCAGCACCAAATTGGGGGCGGGATTCATCCCCAGATGCTAGCAGAGACACGCCTCGCCCCGCGCGTTGGCGCAGCGCTGCGCCAACGCGCGTGCGTCGGCCAGCGCCTGGGGCGACAATAGCGCTTCGTCCGCTGAGTATTTGCCGTCATGCCCGATCTCTACCAGGAAGCGTTGTCCACGTTCACCGACCTATTTGCCGAGGCGCGCGTCAGCGACGAGGCCGAATACAACGCCATGGTGGTGTCCTCGGCGACGCTGGAAGCACGTCCATCCTCGCGGGTCGTGCTGCTGAAGGCCTATGACGCGCGTGGTTTTGTGTTCTATAGCCATCTAGACAGCCAGAAGGGACGCGAGTTGCAGGCCAATCCACAGGCATCGTTGTTGTTCCTGTGGCGACGCATGCGCGAAGACGGCGTGCAGGTGCGTATCGATGGCGAGGTGCATCTTGTTGCCGATGCCGAGGCCGATGCGTATTTTGCCTCGCGCCCGCGCATGAGTCAGATCGGTGCCTGGGCCTCGGCGCAATCGCATACGCTGCACTCGCGTGAAGAGTTCGAGGAGCGCGTGGCCAAGGCCGAGGCCAGCTTCGAAGGCCGCGAGGTGCCGCGCCCGGACGGTTGGGGCGGGTTTCGCGTGATTCCGCGCAGTTTCGAGTTCTGGTACGGCGCCAAGTACCGCCTGCACGAGCGCTGGCGCTACGAGGCCGACGTTGCGGGCCACTGGAGCAAACGCATGCTGTTCCCATGACCGAGACGTTCTCGGTTCGCGCCGCGCTTGCAGCGGACCTGCTTTTGCGCGTGTTGGCCTAGGCCGAACGCATCGTGTATCTGGTTGTCTTGCGCGATCGAGTCTGATCTCAGCCGGCTCAGCGCATTGTTTGCCCGAACCATGATCCTGCAGGTCTGGGATGCGCTCGGCGCCCACTGGGTTGTAGCGTCGGCTCCAATTCAGTCGTTGGCTGCCGATAGGGCGCGACCACGCTCGGCGGCCGCGGCGATTGCGGTGGCAGTCAGTGCTTCGAAGCCGCCTGTTTGAAAAGTCTCGATTGCGGCCTGGGTGGTGCCATTGGGCGAAGTCACCCGTTGCCGCAGGACGCTCGGCGCTTCGCCGGACTCGGTCAGCATGCGCGCGGCACCGAGCAGGGTCTGCTGTACCAGCGTGCGTGCGCTGTCGGCGGGCAAGCCTTGCGCGATGCCGGCGGCTTCCATCGCCTCGGCGAGCAGAAACACGTAGGCTGGGCCGCTGCCGGATACGGCGGTGACCGCGTCGATCAACGCCTCGTCCTCGACCCACACGGTGACTCCGGCTGCAGCCAGTAGCTGCTCGACGTGCGCACGCTGAGGAGCGCTTGTACGGGCATTGGCGAACAGACCACTGACACCGGCGCCGAGCAGGGCGGGCGTGTTCGGCATCGCCCGGATCAGGGCGTGTCCGCCGCCCAACCAGCGGTCCAGTTGGTTGGTGGTGATGCCGGCGGCGATCGATACCAACAGTGGTCGCTGCGCCAGTGCCAGCGCTGCCACCTCGCTGCAGACGCTACGCAGTACCTGCGGTTTGACCGCGAAGATCCACACGTCGGCGCCGTCGACCGCTGCGGTGGCGGTGTCCCATGCCCGGACGGCGTAGTCCGCGACCAACGCCTCGCGCAACGCGGCAACCGGTTCGGCGACACGGAGGCGCTGTGGATCGACGCCCTGGCGGATCAGGCCGGCGATCAGGCTGCGCGCCATATTGCCGCCACCGATGAAGGCGATGTTGGTGGCGGTAGCGGCGTGGGAAGCGGAAGACATTGCACAGCACCGTCGCGGCGGAAAGGAAGCGACATGGTAGCGGCTGCGCCACGCAGCGGTGCAGCGGCGCGGTGCGGTGCGGCTGCTGGCGGCATGCTGTGCGGCGCTGGATATCGTGCCGGCGCTGGTCTGCTACGCCGGCGCGGGCAGGCTCAGTTCGCCTCGGTGAACGTGATCGAAGGCATATTGCCCCCAGCGATGTAACACTTGCCTAGATACAGGTTGTTGGTCTCGGCGGTGGTGCCGCCCGCCGTGCAGGTCGGGGCGGCCGTGTCGCCATTGAACGCGGCCACTTTCACCGTGATCGACGAACCCCGGTTGAAATTCGCGCGCGATGAATTTGAATTGCCGAATACGTTGAATTCCGAATCCGTCCATACCGTGGCGATATCGACCGCGCTGTCACTGGCGCTGACGCTGTGGGCAGTGTTGCCATTGGTGAAGGTCACGGTATCCAGGCCGTTGACGTTCGCCGAGGCGGTCAGCTTGAGGTTGGCCAAATGCGTGGCCGGCACGCTGGGCAACACGACGGCGTTGCTGTTGCGATAGCAACTGACATTGCCGTCGCTGACCCAGCCACTGGGGCAGTCGGAGCCGTAGCCCTGCAGCCAGTACTGCATGAATAGTCCTGCCTGGTTCTCGGAACCGCCGTTGGCGTAGATGAATTGTTGCCACACTGTGCAGTCTGATCGGTCTGCGCATGCGCTGGTGGTGGCATCGTCGTTTGAATTGATCTGCAACGAGTATTCGTCGGGACCGAGGCCGCCGCTGCCGTTGAGGCCGCGCTCGGAGGTGACGCCGCTGACCTTGGGGAAGCTACCGACGATCTTGCTGATGAGCGTATCGGAGCTGAGCACGTCGTCGCCGCCGTTGCCGACGGCTTGGATGGTGCGCATGCGGGTGTTGCGCGGGTGCGGATTGGAGTACAAGCCAGGCGGCAGGGTTGTGCAGGTGTCGGCTTGCCAAGTGGTGTCGGGGTAGTTGGCGTGGAAGCAGCCTTCTGCCGGCGTGGGCTGATGCGCCATGGTCTCGCGCCAGTTTTGATGCGCCTGGACTTCCTCGGGGGTCATCCGTGCTTCGTTCGTATCCCATGCCGCCGCTGGTGCGGCGGTTGCTGCGGTTGAATGCAGCAACGCGATCAAGCAGGAGCCAAGCAATGATTTGGTGGATGCTTTCATCTTTGATGATCTCATTGGCGCCGAGCACATTCGGCCATGGGCGGCGGACAGCCCGTCGCCGGGGCGTATCAGAGCCTGACCTCACGGACCAAGAATGTGAACCGTTTAACGGATTGCGGCGGCGGAGACCGTGCGCTGTCGCTGTCTTCGAAAGTAATTGTGGATTCCGTCAATAATTCAATATTTTTCAATAAGTTGTAATGATGTGAGGGCGCGGGAGCTGAGCCGGGGGGAGGGGGCGTTGCCGCTGCGGTGGGTGCGGCCTGCCTGTGCGTGTCTGCACACGTTTATTGCGCCATCTGTGGCGTGCGTGCACCGAACAGCGCGGTGCCGATACGCACCAAGGTCGCCCCCGCTGCGATCGCCTGGGCGAAATCACCGCTCATGCCCATCGATAGCGTATCCACCTGCGGGTAGGCGTCGCGCAGGCGTTCGAATAAGGTGCGCATGCGCATGAAGGCGGCTTGGCGGCGTTCCGCCTCGGGCCAGGGCGCGGGAATGGCCATCAGCCCGCGCAAGGCCAATGCCGGCTGCGTGGCGATGGCGGCGGCCAGGGACTCCATCTGATCGGGGTGACAGCCGTGCTTGCTGGCTTCGTCGTCGATGTTGACCTGGATCAACACATTCAGCGGTGCCCGCGTGCCGGGCCGGCCCTTGGCCAGTGGGGCGATCAGTTTGGGCCGGTCCACGCTCTGTACCCAGTCGAACAGGCTTGCCGCCAGCTCGGCCTTGTTTGACTGCAGGTGCCCGATCAGATGCCATTCCAGGCCGGCCTGTGCTAAGGCGGCGATCTTGTCCGCCGCCTCCTGCACGTAGTTCTCGCCGAATGCGCGTTGTCCCTGCGCGGCCAGCGCCGCGACCGCCGCCGCTGTCTGGGTCTTGGACACCGCGAGCAGGTGCGCGGGCGGCCGCCCAGCGGTGTCGGCGGCGCGGTCCATCTCCAGGCGGATCTGTTGCAGCGTGACGTGGCTCACGGGGGGGCGATTCCGGTAGGGGGAAGGGCGCTATACTGCCGGTCGGGGAATCATCCTTCCAGTCGCAGCCCAAGGGGGAAAGCAGCGCATGGATATTGCTGAACTATTGGCATTTTCGGTCAAGAACAAGGCGTCGGACCTGCACCTGTCCGCAGGCTTGCCGCCGATGATCCGGGTCGACGGCGATGTGCGCCGGATCAACATCCCGGCCCTGGACCATAAGCAGGTCCATGCGTTGGTCTACGACATCATGTCGGACCGGCAACGTCGCGACTACGAGGAATTCCTTGAGGTCGACTTCTCGTTCGAGATTCCCAGCCTGGCGCGGTTTCGCGTTAACGCGTTCAACCAGAACCGTGGCGCTGGCGCGGTGTTCCGGACCATTCCTTCGGAAGTGCTGACCCTGGAAGACCTGGGCTGCCCGCCGATTTTCCGCCAATTGATCGACCAGCCGCAGGGGCTGATCCTGGTGACTGGGCCGACCGGTTCCGGCAAGTCGACCACCCTGGCGGGCATGATCGACTACATCAACAAGAACGAATACGGCCACATTCTCACGGTCGAGGATCCGATCGAATTCGTGCACACCTCGCAGAAGTGCCTGATCAATCAGCGCGAGGTGCACCGCGATACTCTCGGATTCAACGAAGCGCTGCGTTCGGCCTTGCGCGAAGACCCCGATATCATCCTGGTCGGTGAGTTGCGCGATCTGGAAACCATCCGTCTGGCGCTGACCGCCGCGGAAACTGGCCACTTGGTGTTTGGCACCTTGCACACCAGTTCGGCCGCCAAGACCATCGACCGCATCATCGACGTGTTTCCCGCTGGCGAAAAGCCGATGGTGCGTTCGATGCTGTCCGAATCGCTGCGAGCGGTGATTTCCCAGGCGCTGCTGAAGAAGGTCGGCGGCGGCCGCGCCGCCGCCTGGGAGATCATGGTCGGTACCCCGGCGATTCGTAACCTGATTCGCGAGGACAAGGTGGCGCAGATGTATTCGGCGATCCAGACCGGTCAGCAGAGCGGCATGCAGACCCTGGACCAGCATCTGCAAGACCTGGTCAAGCGCAGTTTGATCACCCGGCACCAGGCCCGCGAGTATGCCAAGGACAAGCGGATTTTCGAATGAGACCTGGCCACAGGCATGCTCATCTCTTTTAGCGTAACTTGATATTCCATCAGATGGGCCGGATAGGATCGGGATCAGCCGCGTGTGCTGTTCGCATCCTGAGCCCGAGTCCCGGAGCCACAGCATGAGCGCCACCGACTTCACCTCGTTCTTGAAATTGATGGCGCACCAGAAGGCGTCGGATCTGTTCATCACCTCGGGCATGCCGCCGGCGATCAAGGTGCATGGCAAGATCAGCCCGATCACGCAGACGCCGCTGACCCCGCAGCAAAGCCGCGACATGGTGTTGAACGTGATGACGCCGGGGCAGCGCGAGGAATTCGAGAAGACCCACGAGTGCAATTTCGCCATCGGCGTGTCTGGTGTTGGCCGTTTCCGCGTCAGTTGCTTCTATCAGCGTAACCAGGTCGGCATGGTGTTGCGCCGGATCGAAACGCGCATCCCCGGCGTGGACGAACTGAGCTTGCCGCCGGTGATTAAGACCCTGGCGATGACCAAGCGCGGCATCATCATCTTCGTTGGTGCGACCGGCGCCGGTAAATCGACCTCGCTGGCGGCGATGATCGGTTATCGCAACCAGAACTCCACCGGACACATCATCACCATCGAAGATCCGATCGAGTTCGTGCACAAGCACGAGGGCTGCATCATTACCCAGCGCGAGGTCGGGATCGATACCGATAGCTGGGAAAACGCATTGAAAAATACCCTGCGTCAGGCACCGGATGTGATCATGATCGGCGAGGTGCGCACCCGCGAGGGCATGGACCACGCCATCTCCTTCGCCGAAACCGGCCACCTGGTGCTGTGTACGTTGCACGCCAATAACGCCAACCAGGCAATGGACCGCGTGATCAACTTCTTCCCCGAGGACCGTCGCAGTCAATTGCTGATGGATCTATCGCTGAACCTGCGTGGCGTGGTCGCCCAGCAATTGATCCCGACCCCGGATGGCAAGAGCCGTCGGGTGGCGATGGAGATCATGCTCGGGACTCCGTTGATCCAGGATTACATCCGCGATGGCGAGATCCACAAGCTCAAGGACGTGATGAAGGAGTCCATCAACCTGGGCATGCGCACCTTCGATCAGAGCTTGTTCGAGTTGTATCAGGCCGGCGAGATCAGCTACGAGGATGCGCTGCGTCATGCCGATTCGCAGAACGAAGTGCGCCTACGCATCAAGTTGGCCCAGGGCGGCGACGCCAGAACCCTGTCGCAGGGCTTGGACGGCGTCGAGATCGCCGAAGTACGTTGAGTTGGTTTGCTTGCAGCATCCGCTGACAGGGTTGGGTCAGCTCTCGCGCATCCATGGCGGGTTCAATCGCGCGATGCGCGCGTATGCCGGGCAGTCGGCTCGATGCGCACCGGGTAGATAGCCCAGACTCATCAAGAATTCGCCGGTGATCTCGCCGCCGGTGAAGCGGAACGTGCGTTTGAACAGTGCGACCCACTCGGGCTTGCTAAGTGGATGGTGCACATCCAGCCAGTTGGCGAAGCTGCCGTGAGCAGCGCGTAGGCCCAGGATCACCTGCGCGTTGTGGATCGCTGCTTGCACTTTGAGACGGTTGCGGATGATGTCGGGATCGGCGAGCAGGCGTCGTACATCGGCCTCGCCATAGGCCGCGACCGTGTCCACGTCGAACCCGGCGTAAGCGGCGCGGAAGCCTTGGCGCTTTTTCAACATCAGTTCCCAACTCAGCCCGGCCTGATTGATCTCCAGCACCAGGCGCTCGAACAGGACCCTGTCGTCGCGTTGCGGCACACCGTATTCGGCGTCGTGATAAGGGCCATGCAAGGGATGCCCGGGGGCGATGTCGCAATAGCTGCTCATGCGGGAGGTGTCCGTCAATCGTCTTTGTCGTCGTGCGTGGGCTTTAGCGCGGCGTGCTGCGCGCCCGGTAATCGCAAGATCATGCCAGGTCACACACAGCGTCAAGCGAACGTCTGCTGCCACAAGCGCGGGGTATCGAGGCGCAGCAGCGACAGCGAGAATATCGTCGGTACGGTCAGCACCAAGGCATCCCAGCACACTCTTACGCCCAGCGCGCCGAACGGCCATACGCCGGTCTCGGCGCCGCGTTGCGCCAGATACAGCGCGGCACCTTGCAGCAGGGCCACAAGGACGATAAGCGCGCGGCTCTGGCGTGGTAGATCGGTGGGCATGTCCATATGCTGCGGTATCCTTGGGAGCGCGCATCGCGCGATGTCGGGTGATTATGCCGATCATTGCAATCGACCGCAGCGCGCGTGCAGCAGGGGCGATAGAATGGACGCATGTCTGCCTTGCCCACGCCCCTGGCCAACCAACTGCTGATCGCGCTGCCGGCGCTGTCTGACCCCAACTTCGCGCGTAGCGTGGCGCTGATCTGTCAGCACGACGAGAACGGCGCGATGGGCGTGGTGGTCAACCGTGCTTCCGAATACACACTGGGCGAAGTGCTGGCGCAGATGGGCATCGCGACCATCGATGCGGCGTTGCGCGAGCAGGTGGTACTCAATGGCGGGCCGGTGCATCCGGAACGCGGCTTCGTGATTCACGACGGCGATCACCCCTGGAATTCGAGTCTGGCATTCGCCGAGGGCTTGTACCTCACCACCTCACGCGATGTGCTCGAAGCGATGGCACGTGGCGAGGGGCCGCGTAATGCGGTGGTCGCGCTGGGTTGCGCGGGCTGGGGGGCCGGGCAGCTCGAATACGAACTGGGCGAGAACAGTTGGCTGACCGCGCCAGCCGATGCGGAGTTGCTGTTTGTACTCCCGCTGGAGCGGCGTTGGCTGACCGCGGCCGGACGCATCGGCGTGGATCTGTTTCGCCTCACCGACTACAGCGGGCATGCCTGAAACTGTCACCCTCACTCCTGGCAACGACGGCTCCGCCACGATCCGTCACGACGCGACCGTGCTTGGTTTCGATGTTGGCCATCGTCGTATCGGCGTGGCGGTCGGCAGCCGTTTCGGCAGCGGCGCACGTGCACTGGCGGTGATCGACGTGCATGCGCAAGGGCCGGATTGGCCGGCGTTGGATCGCCTGCATGCCCAGTGGCGCCCGCATGGGTTGGTGGTCGGCGACCCGCTCACCCTCGATGGTGCCGATCAACCCAACCGCAAGCGCGCCCATGCCTTTGCCCGTGAACTCGGTGCGCGCTATCGCCTGCCGGTGGTGCTGGTCGACGAACGTTCCAGTTCGGTCGAGGCGGCTCAGCGTTTTGCCGTGGATCGTGCCGCTGGCCGTAAGCGCCGTCGTGATGCCGATGCGCTGGACGCGCTGGCGGCTGCCGTGATCGTCGAGCGTTGGTTGGCCGCGCCCGACGACGCGATTTCTCCTCTCTGACTGTTTGCCCGGATTCGTTATGACATATCCGCAACTCGATTCTCATGGACGCCTGCGTCATTTGCTCACCCTGGAAGGACTGCCGCGTGAGGTCCTATTGCAACTGCTGGACCGTGCCGGCCAGATCCGCGACGCGGCGGTGGGACGTGTCGGCAAGCGCAGCGTGCTGGCTGGGAGCGCGGTGTGCACGCTGTTCTTCGAGCCTTCCACGCGCACCCGTAGTTCGTTCCAACTGGCCGCACAGCGGCTGGGCGCGGACGTGTTGAACTTCGATGCCTCCACCTCGTCCACGCGCAAGGGCGAAACCGCGCGCGACACGTTGAAAAATCTGGAAGCGATGGGGGTACGCGGCTTCATCGTGCGCCATCCGGAGGACGGCGCAGTCGCGCAGCTTGCCGAAGCGGCGGGCGAGGGAACTGCGCTGATCAATGCCGGCGATGGCCGCAGTGCGCATCCAACCCAGGGCCTGCTCGACATGCTGACCCTGCGCCATGCCAAGGGCGGCGATTTCTCCAAGCTCAAGTTGATCATCGTCGGCGACGTCAAACACTCGCGCGTGGCGCGCTCGGACCTGCATGCCCTGCGCACCTTGGGTGCGGGCGAGGTGCGCGTGTGCGGCCCGCAGACGCTGTTGCCGGACGACGATACCCTGCGCGGCTGCGTGGTCGGCGATGACCTCGACGCCATGCTCGAAGGCGTGGACGCAGTGATGATGCTGCGGCTACAGCGCGAACGCATGGAGGAGGGCCTGGTGGCATCGCTGGAGCAGTACCACGCCCAGTATGGCCTCACCGCCGAACGCTTGCGTCGCGCGTCCAAGGACGCCGTTGTGCTGCATCCGGGTCCGATCAATCGCGGCGTGGAGATCACCGACGAAGTCGCCGATGGCGCGCAATCGTGCGTGCTGCGCCAGGTCGCCAACGGTGTGGCGGTGCGCATGGCGGTGCTGGAGACACTGTTGGGTTGAGCGGCGTGGGCCATGAGGGGCGTGGCCGACTGCGGCGCTCGCCCCTTCCGGCATATCCGTGTCGGGCCGATTCGGCTTAGCATTGACGATGGTTCTGCCCACGGATGCCACCATGCACTACGATTTGCGTCGCGCCAGTTGCGCTGCGGTTTGCTTTTTCTGCCTCGCCTTCGCCCAAGCGCGTGCCGCTGCTCCGGTGTCGGCGTCGACCAGTGCATACGATCCGCTCGCTCTGTTCGCCCCGCTGCAGTTGCCGCAACCAGCCACGGCCTACCGCAGCGGTAGTGGCGTTCCTGGGCCGCTGTATTGGCAGAATCGTGCCGACTACACCTTGCAGGTGACGCTGGAACCGGACACGCATACGCTCCGAGGCCAGGAAACCATCACCTACAGCAATCGCAGCCCGGATACGCTGGATGTGCTGTGGCTGCAACTTGACCAGAACTTGTATCGCGCCGACGCACGTGCGCGCAGCCTGCATGCCGCGCGCGCCGACCGACCAGCCACCGACGGCGACCGCATTGCGAGAGTGGAACTGGAGCAGGACGGCAAGCGTGTGCCGGCGAAGTTCCTGGTCGACGACACCCGGATGCGGGTGGATTTGCCGCAGCCGCTGCGCAGCGGCAAAGCACTCAAACTGCACATCGACTATGCCTATACCGTGCCTGGCACCTGGGGCGGTCGCACGGCGGTCACCCCGACCCGCGATGGCGATATCTACGAAATCGCACAGTGGTATCCGCGCATGGCGGTGTACGACGATCTGCGCGGCTGGGACACACAGCCCTACCTAAACGCTGAGTTTTATCTGGAATACGGCGATTTCGACTACGCGGTGACAGTGCCGTGGAACTATCTCGTTGCCGGCTCTGGCGAACTGGTGAACCCCACGCAGGTGTTGACGGCCACGCAGCGCCAACGGCTGGCCCAAGCTGCTGCCAGCGACCGTACCGTGACCATCCGTGGCGCTGACGAAATCGGCGACCCGGCCAGTCGCCCCAGCGCCAGCGGTACCCAGACTTGGCGCTTCCATATGGACCATACCCGGGATGTGGCATTTGCCGCCTCGCCGGCGTTCGTCTGGGATGCCGCGCGCATCAATCTGCCGCAGGGCCGGCACGCGCTGGCGATGTCGGTGTACCCGCGCCAGTCGGTCGGTGCCGATAAGTGGGGGCGTTCCACTGAATTTGTGAAAGCGTCGATCGAGCATTTTTCGCAGTGGTATCCGTATCCGTGGCCGGTGGCGGTGAATCTCGGTGGACATGGCGCCGACATGGAGTATCCCGGCATCGTTTTCGAGGACATGGACGATAGTGGCAAGCAACTGTTCTGGATCACTGCTCATGAACTGGGACATGGCTGGTTCCCGATGATCGTCGGTTCCAACGAGCGTCGTCATGCGTTCATGGACGAAGGGTTCAACACCTTCATCGATGTCTATGCTTCCGACGCATTCAATCACGGCGAATACGCGCCCAAGCGCGACGGCGAATACGCGCCGAATGGCGGCAACCCGGTGGACGAAATCCTGCCGCTGCTGGCCGATGTGCAGGCACCGACGTTACTCGCCCATGCCGATGCCACACGCGAGACCTATCGACATCCGGTGATCTATTTCAAGGCAGCTCTGGGTCTGGTGCTGTTGCGCGAACAAATCCTCGGGCCGGCGCGCTTCGACCCGGCTTTCCGCAAGTACATCGCCACCTGGGCCTACAAGCATCCGACACCATCGGATTTCTTCCGGCTGATGGAAAGCGAGTCCGGCGAGGATCTGGCCTGGTGGTGGCGCGGTTGGTACTTCAACAACTGGCAACTGGACATGGGTGTTCAAGCCGCCGCGTATGTCGACCACGATCCGGCCAAGGGCTTACTGGTCACTCTGCGCAGCCGGCAGAAGCTGGTGATGCCGGCGACGTTGCGTATCGATTTCGCCGATGGCCACCATCTGGACCAGCGTGTGCCGGTCGAAACCTGGATGCAGCAGACCGAGCCGCAGATTCGCGTGCCAAGCACGCAGAAAGTGCTTCACGTCACGCTCGATCCCGACCACGTGTTGCCTGACGCCGACCGTGGCGACAACCGCCTGGACAGGGTGAGCTGAGTCGGGGCGCACCGTTTGCACTGCATTGCAGTGGCTACAGCACCACCGCGCGAACGTGCTGCAAGCGCAGTCAATGGGTTACCGCAACAAATGGCATGCTCTATCCCGTGAGTGTCGTTGTGCGCGCAAACTTGCCTTATTGCCGAAATTGTGCGTGCCCCATCAGATTGCATGAGTGATCTGCGTTGCGTTTCCTCGTTCCTCATGAGGCAGGAATCAAAACGGATGCTCATTGGTTCGTAAAGAACCTGGGGTACTGGCCGTTACAGTCAAGCGAGCACTCAAAAAGATATCGCCGCTGTGGTGGGTACGAAGTGTGCTTTTGTCTTTCCTCCTCATCTCGTCTGACTGGGAGGCTGGCAGATGTGTCGCGTGATCCTTGAGCGTGGCGCGTGCTCCTCCAACTTTCTCATTATTTGGTGATCTGATGATCCATTTCCTTCAACGCTACAACGTCGGCACGCGCCTATCTTCGGCCTTTGGTGTGCTCATTTTGCTTTCCTGCGGTCTGGTCGTCGCCGGTTTGATCGCATTGGCTCAGGCGCGTGACCGAATGGAACTGATCGTCAAGCGCAACATGACCATCCTCGATTACACCAGCACGATGCGCGGCTCAAGCTCAGCCATTGCCGTGCAACTGCGTAACATCGTGTTGCCGACCTCGCAGGAAGACAACATCGGTTTCGCCAAGATCATCGAGCAACAGCGCGCCTCTTATATTGAAGCGCACGACAAGCTTTATAAGATTCCTGTGCTTAGTGAAACTGGTATGCAGATGCGTCGGCAGATCGACCAAACCTACGAGCGCGCCAGGGCTGCCAACCAGAAAGTGTTAGATCTTGGCATGAACGACAAGTCTGACGAGGCGCTAAAGCAGTTGATGGTGAATGCAGCGCCTGCCACGCAGAAGTGGCAGGACGCGATCAACGCGTATGCCAATCGGCAGCGCGACAACAACACCACTGCCTACAATCTCGCCAATAAAGCGATGAATAATGGCCGCATGCTACTGATCCTGGGTGGTGTTGCCGTATTGGTCGTCAGCAGCCTGCTGGCGTGGTTGATCACCCGTAGTCTGAGCTTGCCGTTGAATCGTGCGACCCGCGTTGCCGAGGCGATTGCGGGGGGCAATCTGGATAACGACGTGCGCACCGCCGCCAAGGACGAGACCGGCCGGCTGTTGATCGCGATGGATGGGATGCAGCAGCAGTTACGCAGCCTGATCGGCGCGCAGTTGGAGATGGCCAAGCGCCACGATGCCGGCGAGGTCAGTCATCGTATCGATGCGCAGACGTTCCCAGGCGATTACGGGCGCATGGCGGCGGAAACCAATGCGCTGGTGTCCTCGCACCTGGCGGTCAAGAGCAAGCTGGCACAGATCATGGGGCGCTATGCGATTGGCGATCTGAGTCAGGACATGGATCGCCTGCCCGGCGAGGAAGCGGTGTTGAGCAAGACCATGGACGAGGTGAAGGCAAACCTGTCGGCGATGAACGGGCAGATCAAGCAATTGGCGCACTCGGCGGCGCATGGTGACTTCGCCGCGCGCGGGGATGCCGAGCGCTTCCAGTACGACTTCCGGGTGATGGTGGAGAGCCTCAATCAACTGATGTCCACCGCCGATGGCAATTTGCAGTCCTTGTCGGCGCTGTTGCAGGCGATTGCGGCGGGCGATCTGACCGCACGCATGCGTGGCGACTTCCACGGTGTGTTCGCGCAGATGCGCGACGATGCCAATGCCACGGCCGAGCAACTGGCCAGTATCGTCGGGCGAATCAAGCAGTCGGCCAGTTCGATCAACGCTGCCGCCAGTGAAATCGCCACGGGTAACGATGACTTGTCGCAACGGACCGAGCAGCAGGCGGCGAGCCTGGAGGAAACGGCCGCTTCGATGGAGGAGCTGACCTCCACGGTGAAGCAGAATGCCGAAAGCGCCCGCCAAGCCAACCAACTTGCTGTCGGCGCCGCGTCGGTGGCCTCGCAAGGCGGTGCGGTGGTCGATCAAGTGGTGCAGACCATGAGCGGCATCGAGGCGGCCTCGAAGAAGATTGCCGACATCATCAGCGTGATCGATGGCATCGCATTCCAGACNGTTGATCGACGACTCGGTGACTCGCGTGGCGGAAGGTTCGCAGTTGGTGGATCAGGCGGGCAAGACGATGCAGGAGATCGTGTCCTCGGTGCAGCGCGTGACCGACATCATGGGCGAGATTTCTGCGGCTTCGCAGGAGCAGTCAGCGGGCATCGAGCAGGTCAACCAAACGGTGACGCAGATGGACGAGAGTACGCAGCAGAACGCGGCGCTGGTGGAAGAAGCCACGGCTGCGGCGCGTTCGATGGAGCAGCAGGCGGTGGAGTTGAGCCAGGCGGTGGCGTTGTTCAAGCTCGATGCCTCTGCGGCGATGCCGCCGCGTCAGAGCAAGGCGGCGGTGGCGTCCGTGGTGAAGCCGGTCGTGGCCGCCACGCGACGCGAGCGGCCGGTTGCGGCGGTAGCGCTGGAGAAGGGTTGGCAGGAGTTCTAAGCCACGTCCTTGTGGAACGATGGCGCTGCTGCGCGGCGCCATCGGACATGGTTGTATCGGGTATTACAGTTCTGGGCCAGAGGCGTTGAGCCTAGGACACGCCAAGATCAAGTCATGGCTGACCATGACGGCCGCGTTACTACATTCACTGCACGTCGGCCTACAGTTCCTGGCTCAACCAGGTCGAGCGCTGGTTTGCTCTGATCACCCTGCAGACGATCCGGCGTGGATCCTTCGACCCGGCGGCTGATCTGAAATGCAAGATCAATGCGTTCGTCGAGCACTACAACCAACACCTTCGACCGTTCAATGGACTGCCACCGCTGACTCGATCCTCGCCAAGGTCGAACGACGCTGCAAAGTTTTCAACGCAGCGGAGCACGAGTGCCTACTGCATTCACATCGTTCGCTTCGCCAGAGATTTTATCGTGCACGATGCAGTGCGGTCCGGTCAGTGTGTGCTTGGCACTGCGGCAATATTTTGCAACTTGGCTCGCACGCGAATTTCATGCAGATCAACCGATTCGGGTCGGATTCTTGGATTCCATAAATTATGCATTTATTTACATGAATTAATTTGAGGGTCGACGCCCATGCCTATTAAGTTTTCCTGATGGTCGCCGTTATACCGCCCAAGCACTGCGTTGAAGGGGCTGTAGTTGCTGAATCTAAGAATTTTTAGGTTCATTACGCTTGCTTGCCCATATCGATGTAGCTCACTACAGCGCTGGAGTGTCATGTGCCTGCCGGGCGTTGCATTTTGTTTCTCTCCTTATCACGGAGTCGTTCCTCATGATCGCTTTCCTTCAGCGCTACAACGTCGGTGCTCGACTCTCCACGGCGTTCGGCTTGCTTATCCTGCTTTCCTGCTCGCTCGTCGTTGCTGGGCTTGTCACCCTCGTTCAGGCGCGCGGACGGTTGGACGGGATTGTCAATTACAACATTGCCGCAATACGCGCATCCAACGACATGCTCGACTCGAGTTCGGCCGTCGCCATCAATCTGCGCAACATCGTGTTGCCGACCTCTCAGGAGGACAACATCCGTTTCTCCAAGGTGATCGCTCAGCAGCGCGGGCGCTATCTCGCAGCGCGCAAGCGGTTGGATGAGATTCCAAGTGACGCGCAAAGCCTTGCCACGTTGGATGAGGTCGACCGCATGCGGGCGAGTTCAGTCGAGATCAATAACCGCGTCATCGACCTTGGTATGCATGACAAGGCACAAGAGGCGCTGGATTTGATGATGAGCAAGTCCGTTCCGGTGGTGCAGAAGTGGCAAGATGCCATTGCTGTCTATGCGGATTTGCAGGCCAAACGCAGTAGCGATGCCTATGCCGAGGCGAGAGCGGCGATGGGGCGTGGGCGCAATTTGCTCATTGCCGGTGGCGTTCTCGTGGTCCTGGTCAGCAGTTTATTGGCCTGGTTGATCACGCGCAGTCTGACCATGCCGCTGAATCGTGCGACCCGCGCTGCCGAGGCGATTGCGGCGGGCAATCTGGATAACGACGTGCGCACCGACGCCAAGGACGAGACCGGCCGGCTGTTGATCGCGATGGATGGGATGCAGCGGCAGTTGCGCAGCCTGATCGGCGCACAGTTGGAGATGGCCAAGCGCCACGATGCCGGTGAGGTCAGTCATCGTATCGATGCGCAGACGTTCCCCGGCGATTATGGGCGGATGGCGGCGGAAACCAATGCACTGGTGTCCTCGCACCTGGCGGTCAAGACCAAGCTGGCGCAGATCATGGGGCGCTATGCGATTGGCGATCTGAGTCAGGACATGGATCGCCTGCCCGGCGAGGAAGCGGTATTGAGCAAGACCATGGACGAGGTGAAGGCGAACCTGTCAGCGATGAACGGGCAGATCAAGCAATTGGCGCACTCGGCGGCGCATGGCGACTTCGCCGCGCGCGGGGATGCCGAGCGCTTCCAGTACGACTTCCGGTTGATGGTGGAGAGCCTCAATCAACTGATGTCCACGGCCGATGGCAATCTACAGTCCTTGTCGACGCTGCTGCAGGCGATTGCGGCGGGCGATCTGACCGCGCGCATGCATGGCGAGTTCCACGGTGTGTTCGCGCAAATGCGCGACGATGCCAATGCCACGGCCGAGCAACTGGCCAGTATCGTCGGGCGAATCAAGCAGTCGGCCGGTTCGATCAACGCCGCCGCCAGTGAAATCGCCACGGGTAACGATGACTTGTCGCAACGGACCGAGCAGCAGGCGGCGAGCCTGGAGGAAACGGCCGCTTCGATGGAAGAGCTGACCTCCACGGTGAAGCAGAACGCGGAGAATGCACGCCAAGCCAACCAACTTGCTGCCGGCGCCGCGTCGGTGGCCTCGCAAGGCGGTGCGGTGGTCGGTCAAGTGGTGCAGACGATGAGTGGTATCGAGGCGGCCTCGAAGAAGATTGCCGACATCATCAGCGTGATCGATGGCATCGCATTCCAGACCAATATTCTGGCGCTCAACGCGGCGGTGGAAGCGGCGCGCGCCGGCGAGCAGGGACGTGGATTTGCGGTGGTGGCGAGCGAAGTGCGGACGTTGGCGCAGCGTTCGGCGAATGCGGCCAAGGAGATCAAGGGGTTGATCGACGACTCGGTGACTCGCGTGGCGGAAGGTTCGCAGTTGGTGGATCAGGCGGGCAAGACGATGCAGGAGATCGTGTCCTCGGTGCAGCACGTGACCGACATCATGGGTGAGATTTCTGCGGCTTCGCAGGAGCAGTCAGCGGGCATCGAGCAGGTCAACCAGACGGTGACGCAGATGGACGAGAGCACGCAGCAGAACGCGGCGCTGGTGGAAGAAGCCACGGCGGCGGCGCGTTCGATGGAGCAGCAGGCGCTGGAGTTGAGCCAGGCGGTGGCGTTGTTCAAGCTCGATGCCTCTGCGGCGATGCCGCCGCGTCAGAGCAAGGCGACGGTGACGTCCGTGGTCAAGCCGGTCGTGGCTGCCACGCGACGCGAGCGGCCGGTTGCGGCGGTAGCGCTGGAAAAGGGTTGGCAGGAGTTCTAAGCCGCGCCCGTGTGCAACGATGGCGCTGCTGCGCGGCGCCATCCAGCAGGTTGTAACGGATTTCTCATGCGCTGTGCCTGCGGCGGCGCGGCGGTAGCTGCCCGTGCCGTGCGTGGTTGGCCGCCTCTGCAATCGGCATGACAGCGCCGTTTGCTTTGCGGGCCTCGCCGCGTGGCTGACAACGCAAGGTGCGTTTGCCAGTGCAGTTCTCCGATTCGCCCTGCATTCTAGGCCGCAGCTCGCACGTTGCCCCGGCGACGTTGTATCGTGTCATGGTTTGGCCTTCCGATTGCACGATGCCGCCTCCATCCACGCCTGTCCGTCCTGCCACCACCGTGCCCCTGCGCCATGCGTTGAGGCCGCGGCAATTGATCATGATGGGATTGGGCGGCGCGATCGGTGCCGGTCTGTTCCTCGGCTCCGGCGTTGGCGTGCATCTGGCCGGACCGGCGGTGCTGATCTCCTATCTGCTCGCCGGTGCCCTGGTGATCATCGTGATGAATGCGCTCGGCGAAATGGCCGCAGCCAATCCGTCCAGTGGCGCGTTCTCGGTATATGCCGCCGACGCGATGGGCCCGACCATCGGTGCAACCGTGGGGTGGTTGTGGTGGCTGCAGTTGGTGATCGTGATTGCCGCCGAGGTGGTGGGCGCGGCTGGCTTGCTGGCGACGCTCTGCCCAGTGTCGGTCCCGCTGGTCGCACTCGGGTTCATGATCGTGCTCACCGCGATCAATTTGTTGGGTGTGCGCAACTTCGGCGAGTGCGAGTTCTGGTTTGCCATCCTCAAGGTGGCGGCGATCCTGGCCTTCATTTTGCTCGGCGTGGCGTTGTTGGCTGGTTGGTTGCCGGGAGTGGTCGCGCCGGGTTTGTCCAATATCACTGGTAACGGCGGGTTTGCGCCCAGGGGCATCGCCGGTATCGCGGCGGCGCTGTTGGTCGTGGTGTTCGCCTTCGGTGGCACCGAGATCGTGGCGGTGGCGGCGGCCGAGACCGCTGACCCGGAGCGCAGTATCGCGCGGGCGATCCGCACCGTGGCTTGGCGGATCCTGGTGTTTTACATCGGCTCGCTGAGCGTCATCGTCGCGGTGGTGCCTTGGCAGAGCGCGGCGCTGGCATCGCCATTCGCCGCAGTGCTGCAGGTGGCCAGGATTCCCGGCGCGGCGACCGGCATGACCTTGATCGCGGTGATCGCGTTGTTGTCGGCGCTCAATGCCAATCTGTACGGCGCATCGCGGATGATCTTTTCGCTGGCTCAACGCGGTGAGGCACCGCGTCTGCTGGCGCTCGCCAGCCGCCAGCAGGTGCCGTGGCTGGCGGTGCTGGTCAGTGTGTCGTTCGGGTTCGTCGCTGCGCTGCTGGAGCTGCTGTATCCCAACCGCGTATTGCCGGTGCTGCTCAACATCGTCGGTGCGACTTGCCTGCTGGTGTGGACGATTTCGCTGGTGTCGCAGTTGATTTTGCGCGCGCGTGCCGACCGTCGTGGTACGCGCTTGCCTTTCCGCATGCGCGGTTATCCGCTGCTGAGCGTGCTGGGGTTGGTGATTCTGGCGCTGATTTTCGCTCTGTTGGTGGCGTCGCCGGACACGCGTGGACAATTTCTATCGATTGCGGCAATGACCGCGGCGATTGCCTTGGTCAGTGGTGTGGCGCGGCGGTGGCGCGCCCGTTAGGACGGCGGCTCAGCTTAGGAGCAAGCGCGCACCCAGCGCGCATAGCAGTGCTGGCGGCATCACCAGTACGCCGACTTTGAGAAAGCGCCAGAAGCCGACGTTCTCGCCCTCGCGACGGATCGCGGTCAGCCACAGGATGGTCGCCAGCGAGCCGGTGATCGACAGGTTCGGGCCAAGATCCACACCGATCAGCAGCGCATCCACCACCAGTTGCGGCGGCTGCGCCTGGGCCACGGTGGTGCTGGCAATCAGCCCGGCAGGCAGGTTGTTCATCAGGTTGGAGCCGAATGCCAGCAAGGTTCCGGCGATGCCGGCGGTGGCCTGCGGCGCGTGCGCGGCGGCGGCGCTCAGGTGCTGTGCGAGCATGCCGATCACGCCGGTGCGCGATAGCGCTTCGACCAGGACGAACAGGCCCGCGACCAGTGGCAACACCGACCACGACACCGCCCGCACCATCGGCAGCGGTGACTGCCGCCCGCCCAGGCAGACCACGCCCAGTGTGGCCAGGCCGGCCAGACAGGTGGGCAGCCCCAGGTCCAGGCCCAGCGCGGAGACGCCCACCAGTAGTGCGGCGGTGGCGAGAATGCCGATCAGTGCGAACGTGCCGCCACGGGTCAATGGCACGGTGTCCACGCGCTCGGCGCAGCGCCCGGTCAGGTCCTTGCGTTCGGCCCAGCGCAGCATGCAGAAGGTCACGCCGATTGCCAGCACCGATGGCAGCGCGAATGCGGACATCCAGGCGCCCAGGGTCGGCATCTGTCCGCCGTACATCACCAGATTGGCGGGGTTGGAGATCGGCAACACGAAGCTGCCCGCGTTGGCGATCAGCGCGCAGGCGAACAGCAGCGGCAGAGGCTTGGCTCCGGCCTTGCGGGCGGCGGCGTACACCGCCGGGGTCAGTACGACCGCAGTGGCATCGTTGGACAAAAATGCGGTGACGACGATGCCGACGCCGAATACAAGCGTGAACAGGCGTGGAGTCGAGCCACCGGCCAGGTTCACTGCGTGCATGGCGACCCAGTCGAACAGGCCTTCGGCGCGTGCGGTTTCCGACAGCAGCATCATGCCGATCAGGAACAGATACACGTCCATACCTTTGAGCACCGCCCGCCACGCTTCACCGCCTGGCATCAGCCCCAGCGCCATCAGCAATAGCGCGCCACCGACCGCCCAGCACGCCTCGGGTAATTTGAACGGCCGCACGATCACTGCGGCAGTGGCCAGTGCGCAGATGCCCCAGGTGACCAGATGAGCGGTGTGCGTGTCGAGCATGTGCATCATGCCGCTGCCGCCGGATGCAGCACGCGCACGACGGCGTGGGTCGGCTGTACGATGGCACAGGCGAAGCGGGGAAGTGTGGTGTCACTGGCGGCAGGCATGAGTGTGGTCGATGCAGGCAGCAATGGGGAAGGTAAGGATAGCAGTGGTCGGGGTGGGGCTTGGAGCAAGCGCTACTGGAAGTGCCGAGGTTGCGTGCATCGAGAGAGCCAGTGCATGCGCCATTGCATCGCATCGCGGCGTTTGCATGGTTGCCGATGTGGTGCGGCTCAGTCGTCGGTTGCGCTCTTTGTGCCGGTGTCGAGGCGTTTTTGCGCGAACAGCCACTGCCACATCTTCGGATCGCGATAGGTGGCATCCCACGCGTTGTGATTGCCGTGTGGGTATTCGGTGTAGTGCACGTCGGCGTTGAGGTTATTGAACGCGCGAAAAATCTTGCGGTCGTCGTGCGGCAGCACCAGATCGTCCTGAGCGCCGTGGAAGATCCACACCGGGATGTGCTGCAGGCGTTGCGCCAGGGCCGTGTAGGGGTCGGATAGATAGGCCACCGGTGTGACCACCAGATATTCGCGATCTTCGTGCGGGGACAGAATCGCTCCGCAGATCGGCACCAATGCGGCGAAACGCTGTGGCTGCTGCAGCGCGATCTCCCAGGTGCCGTAACCGCCCATCGACATCCCGGTCAGGTAAGTGCGTTGCGGGTCGCCGTTGAATTCCGCGCTGGCCTCGTCCAACGCTTGCAGCGCCATGGTCGCATTGATGCCGTTCCACTCTTCGCCGTCGGGCACTTGCGGCAGCACCACCAATGCAGGGAAATCGCCCAGATGGCGGCGCAGATACGGCCCCAGGCCGGTGTCGACCTGATCGAGGTTATTGTTGCCGCGCTCGCCCGAGCCATGCAGGAACAACACGATGGGCATCAATCCTTGGCGATACGCCGGCGCTGGTACGAACACTTGGTAACGGTACACGCGCCCATCGAGGTTGAGCTGGCGGCTGACGAAATGGCCGGTGGCCGGATCGCTGGGCAAGCTGCTGCATCCCACCATCGAGAGACACAGCACAAGCAGCAGCGCACGCACGGACATGATGGGATCTCGGGTCGTAGGTTCGCAGTATCGTGGCCCTGGCATCCCAACGACAATCCACCTGCACCCGACGGACATGCGCCAGTCAGGCGTGACTTATAACAGCATCAGGGTGGCCAGACCGAGGAAGCTGAGAAATCCCATCACGTCGGTCAGTGTGGTCAGGATGACGCCACCGGCTAGCGCCGGATCGAACCCCAGGCGTTTGAGCGTCAACGGCACCAGGACGCCGCCGAGCGCGGCGGTGAGCAGGTTGATGGTCAGCGCCGAGCCGATCACCAGCGACAGCAGCGGTTGTCCTAACCACACCAGCACGATCAGGCCCAGGCCGATGCCCAGTGCCAAGCCGTTGATCAGTGCCACCGAGAGTTCCTTGCGCAGCAGCACGATCACGTTGGACGCGCCGATCTGGCCCAACGCCAGGCCGCGCACCATCAGTGCCAGCACTTGGGTGCCGGCATTGCCGCCCATCCCGGCCACGATCGGCATCAATGCGGCCAGCGCCACTAGTTTGGCGATGGTGTGCTCGAATTGGCTGACCACGCTGGAGGCGATGAATGCGGTGCCGAGATTGATGGTCAGCCACAGCAAGCGCCGCCGGAACGCGCGTCGTACCGGGCTGAACAGATCCTCGTCTTCGTCCAGGCCGGCGGCGCTCATTGCCTGGTGCTCGGCCTGGTCGCGGATGATGTCGACCACGTCGTCGATGGTGATGCGACCGAGCAGGATGTTGTTGTCGTCCACGACCGGTGCGGAGATCCAGTCGTGGTCGGAGAACCGCCGTGCGACTTCGTCGGCGCTTGCGTTGACGTCGATGGCCGGTTGCTCGTCGTCGATCAGCCGGTTGATCGGGGTGGAGTCCTCGTGGGTGACCAATGCCGCCAGCGATACCCGTCCCAGGTATTGGTGACGGCGGCTCACCACGAATAAATGGTCGGTGTGGTCGGGCAGTTCGCCGCGCAGGCGCAGGTAGCGCAGCACCATGTCCAGGTTGACGTCGGCGCGCACCGTCACCACGTCCGGATTCATCAGGCGGCCGGCGCTGTTCTCGGGATAGGACAGCACCTGCTCCAGCCGCTCGCGGTTCTCGCGATCCATCGACTTGAGTACTTCGTCGATGACGGTGTCTGGCAGATCCTCGACCAGATTGGCCAGGTCGTCGATGTCGAGATCTTCGACCGCGGCGACGATTTCGTCCGGGTCCATGTGTGCGAGCAGGTTCTCGCGGACTTCCTCACCGACGTGCAGCAACACCTCGCCATCGTCTTCCGGATCGACCAGACCCCACACCACCTCGCGTTTGCCCGGCGGCAGCGATTCCAGCAGATTGCCGATCTCCGCTGGCGTCAGCGTATTGACCAGCCGGCGTACCGGGCCCAGGCGCCGGCTGTCCAACGCATCGCTGAGCAGGCGCAGTTGTCGCGCGGTCTTCTCGTGGCGGACGGCATCGGCCATGCGCTGCTCCCTCTGGTCGTGGTCGCGCGCCGAAGCAGCGCGGGCGGTCAGGTGTTCATGTCGACATTATCGCCTGCATCGTGCGTTGATGCGCGGCGTCAGTGGTCGCAGCAGCGGGTGGTTCGGGATTTTCGCGCGTGCGCGTCAGCGCTCTGCTGCAAGCACACGCTCAGCGCCATTGCGTTGCGAGCAAAGGACTGGTGAGACTTGGACAACAAAACGTGGATGTCGGCAGGCGTTCGTGGCGACATCCAAATGCAGTGCGCGAAATACAGTCGCACTGTTGTGCGATAGCGCGAGCGCATCTGGCTAGCGCAGTGTGTAGGTGTCGCGAACGGCTCAGCCCAACCAGCGCTCGATGCCACGCCGATCCCGGGCGGCCAGCAGTTTCGCTGCACGGGCGCGCAGCGTTGCCAGGTCGCTGTCGCGGATCACCCGACGCACTTCCAGCAGCGTCGCCGGATGCAGGCTGAACTCGCGCAGTCCCAACGCCAGCAGCATTGAGGTCAGAGCCGGGTCGCCGGCAATTTCGCCGCATACGGCCACCGGCTTGGCGTGGGCCTGGCCGGTGGCGATGACCTGCGCGATCAGCCGCAGGACCGCCGGATGCAGTGGCGAGTACAGTTCGCCCAGTGCCTCGTTGTTGCGGTCGGCGGCCAGGAGATACTGCACCAGATCGTTGGTGCCGATCGACAGGAAGTCCACGGCGTCGATGAAGCTGTCCAGCGCAATCGCCGCCGCGGGCACCTCGATCATCGCGCCGAGTTGGACATGTTCGGCAATCGCGTGGCCTTCACGGCGCAACTGCGTGGCGATGCGCTTGAGGTGCCGGCGCATCGCCATGATTTCCTCGCGCGCGCCGATCATCGGCAGCAGTACGCGCATCGGCCCGTAGGCGGAGGCGCGCAGGATCGCGCGCAACTGGGTGTTGGATATCCTGGGTCTGGCCAGCGACAGGCGCACGCCGCGCAGCCCCAACGCCGGGTTCTGTTCGTTGCTCAGGGTCAGGCCGGTGCGGTCGGCCTTGTCCGCGCCCAGATCCAGGGTGCGAATCGTCACCGGTCGTCCGCTCATGCCCAGCACCGCATCGCGGTAAGTGTGGAACTGCTCTTCCTCGTCCGGCAGCGCTTCGCGTTGCAGGAACAAGAACTCGGTGCGATACAGGCCCAGGCCGTCGACGCCGAGCGCATGCGCGCGGGCCACGTCCTCGCGCGATTCGGCGTTGGCCAGCAGCGTAATGTCCACGCCGTCGCGGGTGCGGCTTGGCTTGGAGCGCAGCTTGCCCAGGCCGCGCTGCAACTTCGCCTGCTCGCGCACACGCACTCGGTAGTTTTGCAGGTCCTGCGGAGTCGGATCCAGTAGCACCGCGCCCTGGGTGCCATCGATGATCAGCACGTCGCCGTCGTTGATTTTCTGTAGTGCATCGGCGACGCCCACCACCAGGGGCAGGTGCAGGCTGCGCGCCAGAATCGCGCTGTGCGACAGGGTGCTGCCGGCACTGGTGACGATGCCGACCACACCTTGCGTCTGCAACTGCGCCAGTTCCGACGGGGCCACGTTTTCACAGACCAGGATCTCGCCGGCCAGGCCTTCGTTGTCCGGCTGGCGCTTGTGCAAGAACGCATGGATTCGCCCAATCACATGGTCCAGATCGTCCATGCGGCTTTTCAGATAGGCGTCTTCCATGTTGTCGAACACGGTCGCCAGGCGGTCGCGTTGCAAGCGCAGTGCATAGTCGGCGCTGTAGCGGCCGGTGCGGATCAGCTCGTCCAGACCGAACAGCAGTTCGGGATCGTCGAGCAATAACGCGTGCAGGTCGAGGAATTCGCCGACTTCCTTGGCGAGCGCGCCATGCAGGCGCAGGCGCAGTCCGTGCATTTCTGCGCGTGCCGCATCCACGGCACCATGCAGGCGCTGGAGTTCGTCGGGAATTTGCGCCGCGCTGATACGCTGTTCGGCCACATCCAGTGCGTGCGGCAGGCGTACCCGTGCGCGGCCCAAGGCATTGCCGCGTGACGCGCCGTGACCGGCGATACGCACGCTCACCACGCGCGCCCATTGCGGCGGCACCGCTTTGTGATCTGCCGCCGCCTGCAGCGCATGCTCAGCTATCCTCGTCGAAGCGCCGCGCGAACAGGTCGATCGTGGCCTGGAGCGCCTCGGCTTCATCGACGCCGTCCACCCGCACCGTCACCGCAGTGCCTTGTGCAGCAGCCAGCAGCATCACCCCCATGATGCTTTTGGCGTTGACTTCGCGTCCTTTGGCCGCCAGCGTGGCGTTGCAGCGGAACGACGATAGCATCTGCACCAGTTTGGCGGTTGCCCGGGCATGCAGGCCCAAGCGGTTGGAGACCAGGAGTTCGCTTTCAAGCATCGTCGATCACCACGCCATTGCGGGAGCCAGCGGCAGCGGTCGCCGGCAGTTGCTCCAGGTTCTGTTCGGGATAGTTCATGATCCGCAGCAGCATCGGCAGACTGAGTGCGGAGACGCGTCGTACCGGGGTGCCCAGCCGCGCCAAGCGTATCGCCAGATTGCTTGGGCTGGCACCGTATAAGTCGGTGAGCACCAGCACGCCATCGCCATCGTCGACCCGGCGTAGCGCTGCCGATGCCTTCGGTAACAGTGCGTCGAGGTCGGCATCCAATGGGACTTCGAAGGCTTCGGTCTTCAGCGGCAATTGCTGCAACAGTCCGGTCGCCACGCTCAACAGCGCCGCGCCGATGCCAGGATGAGTGATGAGGAGAATGCCGCAGGCCATGGGTCAACGTTAACAGGTCGGGCAGGGGGCAGGGAATGGGCGTTTGACGCCCACATGGGTGCTGCTGATTCGAAGAATGGTTGCGATGTGTGCCTGCTTGGTGGCCGACATGGTCTGGTCATTGCCTCAATCAAGTGGTGGCGATGCTGCAAACGCGATGCGCGCGCTCGCGGTCAGAGTGGTCAACAAAACGTCGCCAGTCGCTGTCCGGTGGGCGCGGACAGCGCGGCGTTGCTGCATTCAATCCTGTTCGCGATGAAAGGTCGCCACTTCCTGCCAGCCCTGCTCGCGGGCGTGTCGGGCCATGCGTTCGGCCAGGTACACCGAGCGGTGCTTGCCACCGGTGCAGCCGAAGGCGATGGTGACGTAGCTGCGGGTGTCGTTACGTAGCCGTGGTAGCCAGGTGTCGAGGAAGTCGATCAACTGTGCGGTATAGCGCTGCACTTCCGGCTGGGCGTCCAGGTAGTCGCGCACCGCGCCGTCGCGGCCACCCAGCGGGCGCAGTTCCGGATCCCAGTGCGGATTGGGCAGCATGCGCGCGTCGAAGACGAAGTCGGCCTCGACCGGCACACCGCGCTTGTAGGCAAAGGATTCGAACAGCAACGAGAGAGTGTTTTCGGCGGCAAGCGCGAATTCGGTGGTCACGCGCCTGCGTAGCTGATGGACGTTGAGCGTGCTGGTGTCGATCACCGCATCGGCTTCGTGGCGCAACGGCATGGTCAGCCCGCGCTCGCGCTCGATCGCTTCCGGCAGCGACAGGCCCTGGTGCGAGAGCGGATGGCGCCGACGCGTATCGGCATAGCGCTTGATCAGCGCGTCGTCGTTGGCGTCGAAAAACAACAGCCGTGCGTCCAGGCCGAACTGCGCCACCACTTCGCGCCAGCGCGGAAATTGGGTGAGGTCGCTGTGGCGGTTGCGCACATCGATACCGACAGCGAGCTTGCTGGGGCCGCCATCCTCGCGCACCAGACTCTTGACGAAAGCCGGCAGCAATTCCACCGGCAGGTTGTCCACGCAGTAGTAGTCCAGGTCCTCGAAGGTTTTCAGTGCCACCGATTTGCCGGAGCCGGACAGGCCGCTGACGACCACCAGGGTAGAGGTGTTCGCCATGGTATTCATGGGCCGCGTCGCTCCAGCATATTGCTATGGCGGGCGATGAACATCGCTGCGGGGTCGATACCCTTGGTGCGCAGGATGTGCAGGCGCGTGGCGGCTTCGGTCAGCACCGCCAGGTTGCGGCCTGGCATCACCGGCAGGGTGATCAGCGGCACGTCCAGGTCCAGGACGTGGCGGGTTCCCGAATCGCCGGTGAGGCGTTCGTAGCCATGGGGGGTGGGTTCGGTCATGGGGCGGGTCAGATGCACGATCAAGCGAAGATACTTGTTCTTCTTGACAGCCGTGTCGCCGAACATGTCGCGTACATTCAGCACGCCCAGCCCGCGCACTTCCAGCAGGTCCTGCAGCAGTTCCGGACAGGTGCCGTCGAGTACATCCGGGGCGATCTGGGTGAACTCGGGGGCGTCGTCGGCAACCAGGCGGTGGCCGCGACTGAGCAATTCCAGCGCCAGTTCGCTCTTGCCCGAGCCTGCATCGCCGGTGATCAAGACGCCGATCGAGTAGATCTCCATGAACACGCCGTGCAGGATGATGCGTGGCGCCAGCGTGCGCGCCAAGTGGTAGGAGAGGTGATTGAGCAACTCGTGGCCACGTTTGGGCGAGACCCACAGCGGGGTGTCGGACTCGTCGGCGGCCGCCCGTAGATCTTCCGGGCACGACTGGTTCTTGGTGATGACCAGCGCCAGTGGCCGGACATCGACGATTTTCTCGATTGTCTCCCAGCGCTGGCGTGCGTCCAACGAATCCAGCCATGCCAGTTCTTCGCTGCCGAGAATCTGGACTTTGTTGGGATAGATGGTGTTGAGATAGCCAGCCAGGGACGGGCGTCGGGAGACTGTGTTGCCCGCTTCCAGGATGCGGTGTTCGCCCTTGTGGCCAGCCAGCCAGCGCAGGCCGAGCCGGTCGCGCTGTTGATCGAACAGTTCGCGGGCGTCGATGCTGGTGTTCATGCGGTGCTGGTCTGGGTGTCGTCACCCTGCCGCGAATAAGCTGCGGTGGTATTGGGTGCGTGGCGGAGTGTCCGGTTGGCATGATCGATGCCGCATGGTCGATCGTGCTGCGATTTCGCCATCCATTGCTGGGGATCGTGTGTTCGCACCGTCATGGCGAAGCGAAGCTCTGATCGACCGGCGCGGCAGCCATCGGAATTGATCGATTGCCGCCACCGCACGAGGCGTCCAGACGCCGAGCATGGCCGTGAGCGACGGCCATGCCATGTGCGCTGGTGATGCTGCCATGCCGTGTTTTCTGGCTCAGGCGGGAGACGGTGTGCAACAAGATGGTGCGACCAGCGACCGACAGCGCCTGGGTGCCGTCGGTCGCGATCAGCTCGGTCAAAGGGCATGGCGGCGCACTATCTGCGAAGAGTCAGGCGAGATTGTCGCGTACCTCGGCCGCATGGTGATCCTGTTTCTTTTCTTTGTGCTTGATGATTAAGCGGTCGAGCTTGTCGGCGAGCAGGTCAATGGCCGCGTACATGGTCTGCGCTGTGGCGTCGGCGTGCAGGGTGCGGCCGGGGACGTTGATCGTGGCTTCGACGTGATGGTCGGGCTTGCGCAGCGCCAATTGGGCGCGGACCTCGATGGTTTCTTCGTAGTGTCGCTTCAGCCGTTGCAGCTTGGTCTCCACGTATTCGCGCAGGGCGGGGGTGACTTCAATCTGGTGGCCGTAGGTCTCGATACGCATCGGATACTCCTTGGTTCGGGGTTCACCTATGAACGATTGCCGCCGTTAGCCGATACGCACGCGTTCGTGGGAGGCGGGAATGTTCATGGCCTCACGATACTTCGCCACGGTGCGGCGCGCTACCGGTACGCCGGTATTTTTCAGCAGGTCGGCCAGCTTGGCGTCAGAAAGCGGCTTGCGTGGGTTCTCCGCCTCGATCAGACGCCGGATCATCGCTTGAATGGCGGTGCTCGATGCCTCGCCGCCACTGTCGGTGTCGATACCGGAGGCGAAAAAGGCACGTAGCGGGATGGTGCCACGCGGTGTGCGCACGTATTTGCGGGCAATGGCACGGGAGATGGTGCTTTCGTGCAGACCCAGTTCGCCGGCGATCTCGCGCAGGGTCAGCGGACGCAGGGCTTGTTCGCCGAATTCCAGGAAACCGGCTTGTTGTCGCAGTAAGCAGCGGGTCACCTTGAGCAGGGTCTCGCCACGGGCCTCCACGCTCTTGAGCAGCCAGCGCGCTTCCTGCAATTGTCCGCGCAGGTAGCCGGCGTCGCTTTCGCCACATTGGCGGATCAGTCGTTCGTAGCCGCGATGGATAGTGACCTTGGGTTGGGCGTGTGCGGACAGGGCCGCGTGCCAGACGCCGCGTTGGCGCCAGACGATACAGTCGGGCACGACATAGGTATCGCTACCGAGTTCGCCGATCTGTTTGCCTGGACGTGGGTCCAGCGAGCGTAGCAACGCGACTGCCGTGTCCACGTCCGCAACCGGGTGTTTGAGCGCGTGAGCCAGGCCGGCGATGCCGCTGCGCGGGAGTTTTTCCAATGATCCGTTGACGATCGTGCGCGCCAGTTCCAGTCCGGGGGTGGCCTTGGGCAGCATGTCCAGTTGCAGGGTCAGGCATTCCTCCAGGCTGCGCGCGGCGATGCCGGTCGGGTCGAAGCGCTGGATTTGGTGCAGCACGGTGAGGATTTCGTCCTCGTCGGCGATGATGTTCGGGCGCAGTGTGTCGGCGATCGCAGCCAGCGGCTCACGCAGGTAGCCGTCGCTGTCGAGCGCGTCGATCAGTGCGACACCGATACTGCGGTCGCGTGCGGACAGGGGCGAGAGGTGCAATTGCCACAGCAGATGATCGATCAAGGTTTCCGGCTCAGCCACGCGTTCGGCGAGGCTGCCCGTGTCGTCGTCGTCGAACCCACCGCCGCTGCCGTGACTCCAGGCCGGGTCGGTTGCTGTCCAGTCTTCTCCGCTGTCGGCCGGCGACGTTTCGTCATGGGCGTCGCCGGCAGGAGCGAGGGTGTCGCGATCGGCAGCGGTGCTGCTCGCCTCGCGACCATCGCTGCGCTCGAACGTGAGGCCGGCGTCCTCGGACCACTCCAGCAGCGGGTTACTCTCCACCGCTGCGGCGATTTCCACCTCCAGCTCGGCGCTGGACATCTGCAATAGCTTGATCGCCTGGCGCAACTGCGGCGTCATGACCAGATGCTGTCCCAGCGATGTCTGCAGCCGTGCTTTCATGCGTGTGCTCAGCGCGGAAAGAGCGTAAAAGGAGGCGCGCTCAGAGCCGGAAGGTTTCTCCGAGGTACACGCGGCGCACGTCGCTGTTGGCCAGCAGGGCCTCCGGTGCTCCCTGCGCCAGCACGCCGCCTTCGTTGAGAATATAGGCCCGGTCGCAGATTCCCAGGGTTTCGCGCACGTTGTGGTCGGTGATCAGCACGCCGATGCCACGTTGTTTGAGGTGGGTCACGATGCGTTGGATCTCGCCGACCGAGATCGGGTCGACGCCGGCAAAAGGTTCGTCGAGCAGCATCAGTCGCGGCTTGGCCGCCAGCGCGCGGGCGATCTCGCAGCGGCGGCGTTCGCCACCGGACAGGCTGGCACCGAGTTGCTCGGCGACGTGGCCGATCTGCAGTTCGTCCAGCAGCGAGAGCAGTTCGCGTTCCTGTCCGGCTTCGTCGAGATCCTCGCGCAATTCCAGTACTAGGCGGATGTTGTCGGCGACGCTGAGCTTGCGGAACACCGATGGCTCCTGCGGCAAGTAGCCGACGCCGAGTTTGGCGCGTTTGTACATCGGCAGCGCGGTGATATCGCTGCCGTCGAGCACGATACGCCCGGCATCGGCCTCGACCAGGCCGACGATCATGTAGAAACAGGTGGTCTTGCCGGCACCGTTGGGGCCGAGCAGGCCGACCACTTCGCCCGCGTCTAGGGTCAGGCCGAAATCGCGCACCACTTCACGCTGCTTGTAACGCTTGCGCAGGCCTTCGGCGAGTAGCATCACTGGCCTCCTTGCTTGGCGGACTTGGTGGGTGTCGTCGCGGGTTTGGTCGCGGCAGCGGGTTTGGCACCATTCGCCGGCGGGCTGGCCGCCGCGGCGTTCTTCGGCTGGATCACCGTATGCACGCGGGTGCCGTCGCCGCCGCCCTGCATGTCGCCGGTCTTGGTGTTGTAGACCATGCGCTGGCCAGCGTTGGTGCCTTTCGGCGAGGTCATTTTGTAGTTGCCGGTCAGGATCACGCTGTCGTTGTTGACGGTGTAGTCGATGGTGTCGGCGATGCCATTGACCATGGAGCCATCGTCCATTTGCTGCTTGAACGTTGCCTGTTTGCCGTTGAGCAGCACGCGATCGATTTGGCCGTTCTTGCGGAAGATGTCGGCGGTATCGGCATGCGCTTCCAGCGTTCCCTGCACAATGACCACATGGCCGGAAAAGCGGCACTTGCCGTTGTCGTCGGTCAGATTGCAGTTGTTGGAGTCGGAGTTGACGTCTACTAGCTGATTGCGGTCGGTCGACTTGGCCAGCGCGATGGCGGGAAACAGCAGCGCGAGCAGCGCTAGCTTAGCGGGCAGCATTCGGTTCATAACGGGTCTTGACCTGTGAAAGGAGCTTGTACTGCCGGGATTTCAAATCGACTTCCAGGCCGACGCCGGTTTGCATCATACCGGGCCGCGCCATGGTGACGGGTGCGGTGGTGTGGGCGCTGTTGGTTTGCGGGAAGACGTCCAGACTCTGGGTGCGGAAGGTGGTGGGCGGGATGCTGGGGACTTTGGGGCTGTCGCCAGCGACGTCGCCACGCAGGCGCAGTTCCTTGCCGTCGGCGCTGACCCAGCCGGTCTTGCTGCGCATTTCCCAATGCTGGTCGTTGGCGTCCGGGAGCAGGAACAACGGGGTGACGATCGATAGCGTCTGGTCGGCACGGCTGCGTTCCATCTCCGGTGCGCGTAGGGTCATCGCTTCCTTGCCTTGCTTGTTCAGGCTGACGATCTCGAAATCGCGGGCGATATAGTCAGAACGTGCCTCGGCTGTGGTGGCCAGGGTTGGCCTGCTGCGCTGGTTCCAGGCCGACCAGCCACTGATGACCGCAGTGACCAGGAGGATGCTGCCGAGGGTGCGGCGCCAGTTCATGCGCCATGCTCCTGCAGCAGCGAGGGAAGGTGGCCTTGCGCAGCGAGTAGTACGTCGCACAGTTCGCGTGCTGCGCCTTCGCCGCCGCGGGCACGGGTGATCCAGTGCGCGTGCTCGGCGGTCCACGGATGCGCGTTGGCCGGGGCGACCGCCAGACCGACCGCGCGCAGCGCGATCACGTCGGGCAAGTCATCGCCCATGAAGCAGACCTGCTCCAGGCTCAGTCCGCGTTCTGCGCACAGTGCCTGCACGCCGGCACGCTTGTTTTGGACTCCGATCTGTACCCGCAGGCCCAGCTCCTGGCCGCGCTTCTCTGCGGCCAAACTGTGGCGTGCGGTGATCAGCGCGACCTCGATCCCGTGCTTGCGCAATTGCACCAGACCCTGGCCGTCCAGCACGTGGAAGGCTTTGCTTTCGTTGCCGTCGCGGTCGTAGTACAGGCGGCCGTCGGTGAGCGTGCCATCCACATCGAAGCACGCCAGACGGATGCGCGCGGCGCGATCGATCAGGTCGGCGGGGAGGGCGGCCAGCGGGGAGTAGGGCATGAGGGCGATATCGGGGCGGGGAGGCCGGGTTTCCAGCGGCTGGATCTCAAGGAACCTGGTTGTGGCCGGACGGAAGGTAAATGGCTTCAGCCTGTTAAACCACTCGAGCGCGCAACAGGTCGTGAATGTTGAGCGCACCGACTGCGTGGCCGGCTGCATCGACCACGATCAGGCCGTTGATCTGGTGGGTTTCCATCATCCGTGCGGCCTCGGCGGCAAGCTGGTCGGTGCCGATTGTGCGCGGCTGCCGGGTCATCACCTCGGCGATACGGGTTTGGCGCACGTCCAGCGCGCTGTCCAGGGCGCGGCGTAGATCGCCATCGGTAAACAGTCCCAGCAGGCGATCATCGGCATCGACCACGGCGGTCATGCCCAGACGCTTGCGGCTCATCTCCACCAGTGCCTCGCTGAGGCTGGCGTCTTCGCGCACTTTCGGCAGTTCCTCGCCGCTGTGCATGATGTCGGTGATGTGCAGCAGCAAGCGCCGACCAAGGCTGCCTGCCGGGTGCGAGCGGGCGAAGTCGTCGGCGGTAAAGCCGCGCGCATCCAGCAGCGCCACCGCCAGGGCATCGCCCAAGGCCAGCGAGGCGGTGGTACTGGAGGTCGGGGCCAGGTCGAGCGGGCAGGCCTCGGCCGGTACGCTGACATCCAGGTGCAGATCCGCTTCCCGGGCCAGCGTGGACTGGGCGCGGCCGGTCATCGCGATCACCGCATTGCCCTGGCGCTTGAGCACCGGCAACAGCATCAGGATCTCGTCCGATTCGCCGGAATAGGACAACGCCAGAACGACGTCGGCGTCGGTGATCATGCCCAGGTCGCCATGCCCTGCTTCCCCGGGGTGAACGAAGAACGCGGGGGTTCCGGTCGAGGCGAGGGTGGCGGCGATCTTGCGCGCCACGTGCCCGGACTTGCCCATGCCAGTGGCGACCACACGGCCGTGCGAGGCCAGGATCAGCCGGCACGCGGCGGCGAAGGCGGCACCGATGCGGCCACCCACCGCCGCCAGCGCGGCTTGTTCGATCTCGACCACGCGGCGACCGCTGGCGATCAGGCCAACATCGCCGTGCGCGGTGGGAGACAGGGTCGATACATCCATGCGGGTGCCGGTCGGAGGGTAGAATGAGCGCCCATTTTAGGAGGAAAGCCCGGTGGACGCCGAAACCATCCGTAAACTGATCCAGGCGGGCCTGCCAGACGCGCACGTGCAGGTGCAGGGCGACGACGGCGTGCACTTCGAGGCCACCGTGGTCAGCGCGGCCTTCGCAGGCAAACTGCCGCTGGCGCGTCACCGCATGGTCTATGCCACATTGGGCCAATTGATGGGGGGCGCCATCCACGCGCTGGCGCTGACCACGCTGACCCCCGAGCAGGCCGAGCATCCGGCGCGTTGAGCGACCGTCTATCGCATTTTCATTTTCTCCATTTTCCACGAGACCCATGGCCAAAATCGTAGTGACCGGCGGCAATGCCCTGCACGGTGAAGTGAATATCTCCGGCGCCAAGAACGCGGTGCTGCCGATCCTGTGCGCGACCCTGCTGGCCGATGCGCCGGTGGAGATCACCAACGTGCCGCAATTGCACGATGTGATCACCACGGTGAAATTGCTCGGCGAATTGGGCGCGGAAGTCACCATCGATGAAGGCACGTTGGCACGCGGCAGTGCGATCACCGTGGATCCGCGCAAGGTCAATCAACACGTCGCGCCCTATGAGTTGGTGCGCACCATGCGTGCTTCGATTCTGGTGCTTGGCCCCTTGCTGGCCAAGTTCGGCGAGGCGGAAGTCTCGCTGCCCGGCGGCTGTGCGATTGGTTCGCGGCCGGTGGATCAACACATCAAGGGATTGCAGGCGCTGGGCGCGGAAATCAGCGTCGAGAATGGCTATATCAAGGCCAGCAGCCATGGTCGGCTCAAGGGCGGGCGCTATGTGTTCGATATGGTCAGCGTCACCGGCACCGAGAACGTGCTGATGGCCGCAACCCTGGCCGAGGGCACCACGGTGCTGGAGAATGCGGCGATGGAGCCGGAGGTCAGCGACCTGGCTGATTGTCTGATCGCGCTTGGCGCCCGCATCGAAGGTGCCGGGACATCGCGGATCGTGGTGCAGGGCGTGGAGCGCCTGTCCGGCGGCCGTCACGCGGTGTTGCCCGACCGCATCGAGACCGGCACGTTTCTGGTGGCCGCGGCGATGACCGGTGGCAGCGTCACCGTGCGTCGTGCGCGCGCCGACACGCTCGATGCGGTGCTCGACAAACTCACCGAGGCCGGTGCCAGCATCGAGACTGGCGTGGACTTCATCCGTCTGGACATGCACGGCAAGCGTCCGCGTGCGGTCAACCTCACCACTGCGCCGTATCCGGCTTTCCCGACCGACATGCAGGCACAGTTCATGGCGCTCAACTGCGTGGCCGACGGTGTTGGCGTGATCAATGAGACGATCTTCGAGAACCGTTTCATGCACGTCAACGAGTTGCTGCGCTTGGGCGCGGACATTCAGATCGAAGGGCATACCGCGATCGTGCGCGGCAGCGAGCGGCTCAGTGGCGCGCCGGTGATGGCGACCGATCTGCGTGCATCGGCCTCGCTGATTCTGGCTGGCCTGGTTGCCGACGGCGACACCATCATCGACCGTATCTACCACCTGGATCGTGGGTACGAGAACATCGAGGAAAAGCTGGGGGCGTTGGGTGCGTCGATCCGGCGGGTCGCATGATCCTCAGCGGCCGCTTCAGCCGTCGCCGCAAGTTGTTGCTGGCGATCATGGCGCTACTGCTGGCCTGGGTCGGCTATGCCTGGTATGCAGGGATCGCCATCACCCAGGGCATCGAAGAGCGCGACATGGATTGGAATGGCGATGGTCATGTCAGTCGCGAGGAAATCTGGCAGGCGTTCTACGCTGTCGGCGTGACCAAAACCCAGCAGGGCGCACGCCAGTGCAGCACGTTCTATTGGCGTAGTAGTGGTGCGCAGATTCGGGTGGATTGCCGCACCAGCTTCGCGCCGGTGGGTAATGCGGTGCAGGACGCAAAGAAGAAACCATAAGCGATGTCATCATCGCCTTGGCGTCGCCAGCGCATGGCGCTAGCGGATGTGGCGTGGTCTTGTCGCCGCAGTGGGGAGGAACAAGGCAGGCCGTGTAGCCCGCCTTGTTCATGACGCTTTGGATTCAGTTGAGTGACTTCATGACCAGAAGCACCGTTTGTTTGCCGTTTTCGATTTGCTGAATCCGTACCGGAGCTGGTGCGTCGGGCACGATCCATGCCAGGGTCTGCTTCGTACCGTCAGCGTTTGTATAGCTGATTTTGGTCGCATTCTCGGTCTTGCCGTTGAAGCTGACCGCTTCCTTGTCGACCACCTGATAGGTCACCTGTGCAGCTTGACCCAGATCCACAATGTGATAGCTCAGAGGATTGCCCGCGGTGACGTCGCTGACGATCGCCAGATTGATCAGCAGCGGACTCAGATCGCCAGCCGTCAGCGCCACTGGGCCGGTTTGATCGGAGTTAACGTCGCCAGACCAGGTTGCTTGCAGGCTGCTCCAGTCGTAGTCGCCAAGCACTTCGGTCTTTTTGAGCAAGGTCTTCAAGACATTGTCGCTGGTGAGCGGGCGCAAATGGCCAGTGGTTGTATCGAATACAGTGGTCTGGTTGAGTTCTGCCAGCAAACTTTTGACATCTAAATTATAGACCCACTGATTAGAATCGCCCTGCGTCAGGGTCATTGTGGCATTGGCTTGCGTGCCCATGTAGTTGGCTTGATATTTAGCTTGGAATGGTTGGATTGCCATAGCCGACAAGCTTGCCATGCTCAACACCGCTGCGGCGATGGCGGAGAGAGAACGTGAGATGCATGTCATGTTTAGATTCCTCGGTGCATTGATTAAGACAGATCGATACGGTCATCGGCTGTATTCATGCGTGTAGCCTGTACGCCGATGTCGGTACGTCATTAATGAGCTGCATGAAGTTTTTTTCGCCGCCAATCAATCAGTGGGATGTATGGCGATTCGCGCATTAAATATTGTGAATTAACATTTAACTGGTGAAACGCCATTTTGACGGCAGGGTGAAAATGCTATCTAAACATTCTTATGTCAACTTAATATTTTGTAAAAAAAATATAAAACTTTTCGAAAAGGGATGGTGCGCATTTTTATTTTCTGATGGCGATGCAATATGTGTTCAGTAACCGCGCGTGGCTGAATTAATCCGACTTGGCTCCTGGCATTCGTTGCCTGATGGAGACAGGGAGATGAATAAGGAAATCTTTGAAGAGCATCTCATCGGGCTGGATAACTCGATAACTCGATGGGTCGGTGCGTGGACCTTTATGAAAGTTATTCCATGTTCGTCTGCTGCAGCATGCTGGCGCGTGCAGCGTCACGCCGCTGTCGCCGACGATCACCGGCCCATGCGGGTCGCTTGTAAGGATTGGTGAAGAGCGACGAACGACATTGTTGCGCCGCCGTCTAGTGGTCTGTCATCAATCGCCCGGACAGGCCAATGCTTGTTGTATCTTTCGGCATCACCCTGCAATGGCACGTCGCTACGCCCTGCGAGATGATCAGTGGGATCACATCCGCGCGGTGGCGTTTCATCTGACTTCAGGCCAGGCGTCGGATATGAAAGGTGCCGATGCTGGTTGCCGCTTCTATCGGTCGGCGCCTTGCTTGCTGGCCGAGCCTATGACGGCTGCCGCGATCATGCGCGGCAGCAATACGTGAGGTGGCCGAGTGGCACGCCAGCGGCGCAACCGACCTGCGCGGGGCGGTTGCGCCGATGCAAAGCGGGTCTGTCTGGATCGCTGTATTGATGCGATGCCGCCGTGCTCAGTGCAGCGACTTGATCGTCAGGTCCAGGGCGTCCTGGCCGTTTTCGCGTTGCAGAATGCGCGCCGGCACTGGCATGTTCGGCACGACCCAGGCCACGATCTCCTTGGAGCCGTCGCTACGGCTGACTTTGGTCGCCTGTTCGGTTTTGCCGTTGACGGTGATCGCTTCCTTGCCCACGACGTGGTAGGTCATCGATTTTGCGCGACCCTCTTCGACCATGCGGTAGCTCGGAGTTTTGCCGGCGTTGACGTCGCGCGCGATCGCCAGGTCGATCAGCAGCGCATCCATGTCGCCGGGCTGCAGCTTCACCGGGCCCTGGCGATCCGGCTTGAGGTCGCCCGCCCAGGTGGCCTGTCCGCTGCTCCAATCGTACTTGGCGGTCACCGTCTTCTTCTTGATCAGGAACATCGAACGGTCTTCGCTACTGAGCGGGCGCAACTGGCCGCCCTTGTCTTCGAATACGGTGATCTGGCTCAGGTCGGCAATCTGATTCTTGATCGCCAAACTGTAGCGCCAGCGATTGCCGCTTTCTTTGCTCAGGGTCATCACGCCGTTGGCTTGCATCCCCATGTAACTGGCCTGGTAATCGGCAGTGAACGGTTCCAGCGCCAACGCCGGCAGACTGGCCAGTGTCAGTAGAGCGGCGGCGAGCGCGGATAGTGGTCGAGCGATACGTGTCATGTTCAGGCTCCTTGATATTCGGTCAGGCGCAGATCAATGCGATCTTGACCGTCTTCGCGTTGCAGGATGCGCACCGGCGTCGGCACGCCGTTGGCGATCCACAGGATGGTCTCATTTTTGCCGCCATTGGTTCGCCAAACGCGCAGCGCGTCGTAGCTAAGGTCGCCGACCTGCACGGTTTCGGTGTGGTCTGCGGCGCGGTAGATGTGTTCGCGGACACGGCCAACGTCGACGAAGCGGTAGCGCATGGTCTTGCCCGGTTGCGCATCGCGCATCAGCGACAGGTTGATAAGCAGTGCGCTCTGGTCGCCGGGCTCCAGCCGGATCGGTGCCCGACGGTCTTCCTTCAGGTCGCCGTCCCAACGTGCCACACCTTGGTTCCAATCGTAGGTGCCGGTGGCTTTCTTGCCGAAAAACAGCGCTTTCTTGACCGTGCTCTGGCTTTGCGGAATGTAGTGGTCGTCGTGGACGGTAAACACCGTGCTCTGCTCGATGTTCAAACCGAGGATGCTGGCAAAGCCGCTGCGCCCATGCACGTCCAGGTCCACACGCCACTGTTGGCCGTCGGTATGCGCCACATCCATCCGCGCATCGCCTGCTGGCCGGCCCTTGTAGCGTGCTTCGTAGGTCGCGACGAAGGGCTGCAATGGTGGTGGAGTCCATGCCTCGGTTGTTGGCGCTTCTCCCGCAGGCGGAGCCGGTGCGACGGGTGCAGCCTGGATTGGCGTATTCGTTGTTGGCGCCGCATGGTCGTGCAGCGTTTGTGCGTCGACGATGGGCGCCGACAGACACAGGCTGGATGCGACGAGGAGAGCGAACGGACGCGAAGCGAGCTTCATTGGATCGGCTGGCCTAGTCGGGAGGGAGTGACGGCATGGTCGCCATCGCGGTGGCGCGACAGCACGCTCACGGTTGCAGGATGTCCTGGCAATCTAGGCGCAGCGGACTAAACCGGCACTGACCGTCTAGCCAGACCCTGCCGTCGCGTTCAGTCAGACGCCCGGCGGCGGCCAGTTGCAGAACCGCGCACAGCAGCCGGTGTTCGTGTGGCAGTAGCCGTTGCGCGAGGTCGTCTGCTTGGTCGCCGGGTTGCACCGGCACGCGCACCTGCGCGATCACCGCGCCGGCATCCAGTTCCGGAATCACGAAATGCACGCTGGCACCGTGTTCCGTGTCGCCAGCGGCCAGTGCTTGCGCATGCGTATGCAGGCCACGGTACTTGGGTAGCAGCGAGGGATGGATGTTGAGCAGGCGTCCCGCGAAGCGATGCACGACGCTGGCGCCGAGGATGCGCATGTAGCCGGCGCAGACGATCCAGTCCGGGCATGTCGCGGCGATCGCCTCGCCCAAGGCGTGATCGAACGCGGCACGTTCGGCGAAGGCTTTGGGCTTGGCCGACCAGCGCTGCGCCGGCGCCACTTTGGTCAAGGCCGGCGCCTCGGGATGGTCGCTGAACACACCGACCACCTCGGCGTCCAGTGTGCCTGCCGTGATCGCGTCGAGAATGGCTTGCAAATTGGAGCCGCGGCCCGACACCAGGACGGCAAGTCGGATGGTCATCGTCCCGGCTCCCGCAATAGGGCGGGTGCGGTGGTCATGTTCGCCATGCGCATCCTCACGCCGATTGGGCGAACAATTGCTTGACCGAAGGCCGTGTCAGCACCAGCAGGGTAAACACGCCGAGCACGGTGCCGAACGGCATCATCACGCAGGATAGGCCCGCGACGATCACGCAGTAGGTGTGGCGGCGGCGCGCGCCGAGACAGCGCCCGGCATAGAGCATCGCCGTGGCCAGGCTGAGCCCGGCCACGATGAGTAGGCTGGCGATCACCACGAAGATCCAGGCGAACAGATGTGCCTGCTCTGCCTGCGCAGCGTTGGTTGCATTCATAGGCAGGCGGCCGTTGAGTATCATCAGGCCGATGCTCAGATGCAGCACCGGGATCAGCGCGAACACGCCGGTCAACCCGCCGATCACGTAATGGCCGATGCCGAGCATGCGCAGATGCTCGGCGTCCTGGTTCGGTGCGCCGACGATGGTGTCAGCCGATGTGGACACGCGCGTCCCCGTTGGCCGCCACCACTGCGCCAATTTGCCAGTGGGCCAGGCCATGGCCGTCCAGGCTGCGTTCCAGCGCGGCGACCTGGTCGGGCGCGGCTACCAAGACGAAGCCAATGCCGCAGTTGAAGGTGCGCCACATTTCGTTGTCGGCCACCGCGCCTTCGCGCTGCAGCCACTCGAACACTGGCGGTAGGGGCCATGCGCTGGCACGGATGTCCAGGCCCAGTCCGTCGGGGATCACCCGGATGATGTTCTCGCTCAGGCCACCCCCGGTGATATGCGCCATCGCATGGATCGCCTCGCCGTGCGCGCGTAGCAGCGCCAGGATCGGCTTGACGTACAGCGCGGTCGGTAGCATCAGGGCATCGGCCAGGGCGACGCCGCCGACCTGCAGATCGGCCGGGCGTCCGGCGCGGTCGTAGATGCGCCGGATCAGCGAATAACCGTTCGAATGCGGGCCGGACGAGGCGATGCCGATCAAGACATCGCCCTGGCGTACCTTGGCACCGTCGAGCAACTGCGACTTTTCCACCGCGCCCACGGTGAAGCCGGCCAAGTCGTATTCCCCGGGCGGATACATGTCGGGCATTTCCGCAGTCTCACCGCCGATCAGCGCACAGCCGGCCAGTTCGCAACCGCGGGCGATACCGCCGACCACCGCGACGGTGGTCTCCACGTCGAGCTTGCCGGTGGCGAAATAATCCAGGAAGAACAGCGGTTCGGCGCCTTGCACCAGCACGTCGTTGACGCACATGCCGACCAGGTCGATGCCGATGCTGTCGTGCCGTCCCAACTGCTGCGCCAGCTTCAGCTTGGTGCCGACGCCATCGGTGCCGGAGACCAGGACCGGCTCGCGGTACTTGCCAGACAGGTCGAACAGCGCGCCGAAGCCGCCCAATCCGCCCATCACTTCGGGTCTGAAGCTGCGTTTGACCAAGGGTTTGATGCGTTCGACGACGGCATTGCCGGCATCGATATCGACACCAGCGTCGCGGTAGGTCAACGGGGTGGCAGCGGAAGGCGGGGGAGTGGTCACGGGCGGTGGGTTCGGCGGAAAGATGGCGATTTTAACAGGCCACGTTGGCGCTACGGCCCCATTCGCGCAACAATTCGCCCCGGATACGCCGAGCACTGGACCCTTCGATGCGCCGCAGCCTTGCTTTTCTCTTGTCTTTCGCGCTGTGCCTGCCTGCCATGACCGCTCTGGCTCAGGCCGATCTGCGCACCGAGGGCGATGTCGCCAGCGCACACAGCCCTTACGAGGCCGAGGTGCCGGTCAACAGCCAAAGTGATGCCGACCGCAGCGGGGCGCTGGCGCGCGCGCTGGGTGTCGTACTGGGCAAGATCTCCGGCGACCGGGCCGTGATGTCGCGGCCGGGAGTGACCCAGGCGCTGCGCAATGCCAAAAACGTCGTCGATAGCTTCGACTATCGTCAGGACCAGGGCACCTCGCCCAGTGGCGCGCCGAGCTTCCGCACCATGCTGGTTGCGCGCTTCCGTCCGGAAGAGGTGGACAGCCTGGCCGAGGCGCTAGGTCTGCCGATCTGGCCGCAGCCGCGGCCCAAGCCGGTGGTGTGGCTGGCGATTGACGATGGCAGCGGCCCGCGTCTGGTCGCCGTACAGCAGGCCAACGCTGCGCGTAGCCTGCTTGATCGGGCCATCGAGCGTGGCTACCGGCTCGGGTTGCCCAGTGGTACCGCTGCCGAACAGGCGCTGGCCGGCGCGATCTGGCGTCAGGATACCGCCGCCGTGGCCAACGCGTCCGCGCGCTACAGCCCGCCAATGCAATTGATCGGCAAACTGTACCGCAGCAATGCCGGCGGCTGGACTGCGGATTGGACCTTCGTGGATGGCGGCAAAGTGCTGGCGACGTGGTCCACCAGCGACGCCGACGCGCGCCGCGCCATGGCCAGTGGTGCCGATGGCGCCGCCGATGTGCTGGTCAAGCACTATGCCAGGACCGTCAGCACCGGCCCGGCCGGGATTTATCGTGTGGTGATCACCGGCATTCGTAACGCCGACGATTACCTGCGTGCGTCCGCAGCACTGCAGAACGTGTCGGTGGTCCGGCGCATCGTGCCGATCCATGCCGAAGGTGACCGCCTGGAATTGGATCTGGATCTGCTCAGCGGCATTCCCGGACTGAACCGCATGCTCGGCGCCGACAGCGACTTGCAACCGATCACGACTCCGGTCGAAGGGCCGGTCGTCCTCAACACCGAGCCGACCGAGTACCGTCTCAAATGACGTTGTTTTCGCAAGTTGAGGTCGTGTTGTTTCTGCGCCGGTTGCAATGGCTGGCAGGCGTTGTCGCCGGCTTGTGGGGAGTATCGCGGCTTGCACCGATGCTGAGGCCAATGGCCCTGGCGCTGCCGCGCTTGTGTGGGACATTGCTGGCGCTGCCGCTGGCTGTGGTGCGCAAGGCGCTGCTGCACGATTTGCATGCGCAGGATCGGCAGAGCGCGTTGTCCGCTGGCGAGACTTCTAAGTTCCTCGCGTTGCTTTTGCACAGCCCCGCAAAGCTGTGAGCGTGCCGCAACTGCCGTTGGCCTTGCGCTATCCACCGGAACAGCGCCTGGATCGTTATATCGGTGCGCCTGCGGGGTTGCTGGCGCACCTGCAGGCGGTCGCGGCCGGTGTCGCGGCCGACTGGGTTTACCTGTCCGGTCCTACCGGTACCGGCAAGACCCATCTGGCGTTGGCGCTGTGCGCCGCCGCCGAGCAGGCCGGACGCAGCGCCGCCTACCTGCCATTGCAGGCCGCCACAGGCCGTTTGCGCGATGCACTGGAAGCGCTGGAAGGGCGCGACTTGGTCGCGCTGGACGGATTGGAGGCTGTCGCCGGCCAGCGCGAGGACGAAGTAGCACTGTTCGATTTCCACAACCGCGCGCGTAGCGCTGGCGTGACCTTGCTGTACACCGCGCAGGCGATGCCCGACGGTTTGGCCTTGTGCCTGCCCGATCTGCATTCGCGTCTGGCGCAGTGCACGCGCATCGCGTTGCCGCCGCTGGAGGATGCTGATCGTGCGGCGGTGCTGCGCGAGCGTGCGCAGCGGCGCGGTCTGGTGCTGGAGGATGCGGCGATCGACTGGTTGCTGACGCATGTCGGACGCGATCTGGCCGGTTTGATCGGCTTGCTGGAGCGTCTGGACCGCGAGTCGTTGGCGGCACAGCGCAGGGTGACGCTGCCGTTCCTGCGTCGGGTATTGCAGCGCTCTGCATCCGGGGCGGGCCAGGGGCCTGAACATGCAAACGGGTAAATGTCGTGGTGGCTCTGGGAGCCGCGCCAGGGGCGCAGCGTTTCAGCAGCGCTGAGTCTCGAGTTTCAACGCTTCATTCAGTTCGGCCAACCGTTGTGGCGTGCCGACATCGGTCCAACGGCCGCGATGATGCAGCCCGTGGATACGGTCCGCGTGCATGTGCGCGCGCAGGATCGGCGCCAGTGGGAAGCGTGGCGGCGTACCGTGGTCGCTGGACGGATCGAAAGCCGCCTGCCACTCGCGCAGCATGGCGGGTCGATAAACGCCGATGCCGGCGTAGGTCAACAGCGGCGCGCCGTCGCTGCGCAGGCGCGCATCCGGCAATAGTGCGAAGTCGCCGTGCGCGGCATAAGCCGGTGGATCGACCAGCACCAGTTGCGCCAAACCAGGCGGCTCTGCACTCAGTTGTGCGAAATCGAAATCGCTCCAGATGTCGCCGTTCACTAGTAAAAACGGTGCATCGCCGAGCAGCGGCAAGGCATGCAGCATGCCGCCGCCGGTTTCCAGTGGCGTAGCGCCTTCGTAGGAATAGACGATGCGCAGCCCGAACGCGCTGCCATCGCCGAGCGTCTGCGGGAATTGTTCGGCCAGCCATGAGGTATTGATGATCGCCTCGCCGATGCCCAGCGCGGCGAGCTTGCGCAGGTGCCAGACGATCAATGGCGTGTCGCCGACGCACAGCAGTGGCTTGGGCGTGCGTTCGGTCAGTGGGCGCATCCGTTCGCCGAAACCGGCGGCGAAGATCAGTGCCTTCATGTGCCGGATTCCGCGCGCTGTGCCAGTGCCGGCTTGATCCGCGTATCCAACAACTCCTGCAGCGGCTGCAGCGTGGGATGTCGTGGTAGCACCTCGTCGAGATAGCCGATGAAGCGCGGTACGTTGTCCAGGTACCAGGCTTTGCCATCGCGGTAGTTCAATCGCGCGAAGATGCCGAGATTCTTCAAATGACGCTGCACGCCCATCCAGTCCGCGTCGCGCAGGAACTGCGCCAGCGGCGGCAGCGCAATTCCAACGTGCAAGGCGCGTGCGTGATAGCGCGTCAGCCATGCGTCCACCTGCGCCAGTGGCCAGCTCACCGTGGTGTCCTTGAACAGACTGATTGGATCGTAGGCCACCGGCCCACGCACACAGTCCTGGAAGTCCAGTACCGCCGGACCGTCAATTGCCGGCATCAGGTTGCGCGGCATGAAGTCGCGATGCACCAGCACCTGTGGTTGCGCCAGCGCGTTCTCCATCAGTTGCCGTTGCACGCCGCGCAAGGCGGCGCTGTCTGCGGCGTCCAGGGTGAGTTGCAGGTGACGTTGTAGGAACCATTCCTCGAACAGGCCAGCGTCGCGCTGTAACAGCGCTTCGCCGAAGACACCCAGATCCGTCGGTGGTGCGATGGCCTGCAAGCGGAGTAACTGGCCCAATGCGGCATCGAATTGCGCATCGGCGGTGCTTGCATCGAGGATCTGCGCCAGGGTCGGCTGGCCCAGGTCTTCCAGTAGCAGGAAGCCGGCATCGATCTCCTGTGCCAGGATCGCGGGCACGCGGACGTCGCCGCTGTGCAACAGCGTGTGCATCCGTAACCACGGTCGCACGTCCTCCAGATCCGGCGGTGAGTCCATCACGATGCGGCTTTCCCCCGCGCCTTCGCTGCGCCAGTAGCTACGCTGGCCGGCATCGACCGAAGCGCGTTGCAGCGTTGCCTGCGGATCGTGCAATACCGCCCGTGCCCAGCTCAGGCGGTGCGCGGCACGTGTCGCGGTGGCGTCGGGAACAGCGGAATTGGCACTCATCGGCGGGCTGCGGTGGACATCGGTGGCACAGCGTAAACGCGCGGCACCGGCCTGGCGAGCGCTACCCGCCGCTCAGCGTTTGCTCGAAAACAGCCGCAGCAGTGCGAGCACGGCGATGGCACCGAGCACCGCGCCAAGGAAACCCGCCGGCTCGCCGCGTCTGTACCAGCCCATGTAGTGTCCGAACCAGCCCGCCAGCAAGGCGCCGGCGATGCCGAGCAGGATAGTGAACAGGCAGCCAGAGCGACCGCTGCTGGGGCCAAGGATACGTGCCAATAAGCCGACCACGAAGCCGGCCAGGATGATGTAGAGCCAGCTATCGCTGTCGAACAACGTGTGCATGGAAGCGTTCCGAGCATGGGAAGTGAGGCCGGATCCTGCCAGATCGGGTGCGCTGACGGCGTCGATGCCGGGTGGCCGGGCGTCAGGTCTTTCAGGAACGGTGCAGTTGCGCTGCCGCTCGCCCGGCCTTGCTGGTGAGCCTCAGCAGCAGCCGTGTCCGCCGTGTTGTTCGCCACCGGCCATCACCGCGCTGCCGGTGGTCTCACCGCGCAGGCTGGCGGCGTGATGGGCGGCGATCACCTGCGAGACACAGGCGGTCACCCGCTTGCCCATCGGAATATCAAGAAATTCGTTCGGTCCGTGCGCGTTGGAGTGCGGGCCGAGTACGCCGGTGATCATGAACTGCGCATCGGGGAACTTCTCGCCGAGCATGCCCATGAACGGGATCGAGCCGCCTTCGCCCATGTACATCGCCGGCTTGCCGAATGTGGCCTGCGAGGCGGATGCGATTGCTTCGCTCAGCCACGGCGCCTGCGTCGGCGCGTTCCAGCCAGAGGACGACTTCTCTAGTGTCAGCGATACTTGCGCGCCGCAGGGTGGATCGCGCAGCAACACGTCCTCGAGCAAGGTGCTGGCGTGCTTGCCGCTCAGCGTTGGCGGCAGCCGCAGCGACAGTTTGACCGCCGTCTGCGGGCGCAGCACATTGCCCGCCGATGCAAGTGTTGGCATCCCCTCGGCGCCGGTGACCGATAGTGCCGGGCGCCACGTGCGGTTGAGCACCAACTCGGCCAGGTCTTCGTGCATGGGCCGCATGCCCGCCAGAAATGGGAACTTGTCGTAGACCGTATCGCCGAGCACCTCGGCGGCCTTGCGTGCCTGCAGCCGCCGTTCGGCAGGAATGTCCACGTGCAGGCCCGCGATCTGGATCTGGCCGGTGGCCTCGTCCTCCAGTCGCGACAGTAAATGGCGCAGGATCCGGAAGCTGGACGGCACCACCCCGGAGGCATCGCCCGAATGCACGCCCTCACTCAGCACCTTGACGCTGAGATTGCCGCTGGCCAAACCGCGCAGCGAGGTAGTGCACCACAGTTGCTCGTAGTTGCCGCAGCCCGAGTCCAGGCACACCACCAGCGATGGATTGCCGATGCGCCCCGCCAAGTGATCGACATAGGCAGGTAGGTCGTAGCTGCCCGACTCCTCGCACGCCTCGATCAACACGACGCAGCGCGCATGCGCGATGCCTTGATCCTGCAACGCCTGGATCGCCGCCAGCGAACCGAACAGCGCATAGCCATCGTCGGCGCCGCCACGGCCGTACAGGCGCTCGCCCTTGAGCACGGGGGTCCACGGCCCCAGGTCCGCATCCCAGCCGGTCATTTCTGGCTGCTTGTCCAAGTGGCCATACAACAGCACGGTATCCTGGCCGGCGGCGTCGCTGCTTGCCGGCAACTCCAGGTAGAGCAACGGCGTGCGTCCCTGTAGTTGTACGACCTCCACCTGCAATCCGGGGATCGCTTGCGCCTTCGCCCACCGTTGCATCAGTTCCACTGCATCGGCCATATAGCCGTGCGCGACCCAGTCGGGGTCGAACATGGGCGATTTGTTGGGAATGCGGATGTACTCGACCAACTGCGGGACGATGTCGTCGTCCCATTTTTCGCTGAGGAAACGCGCGATCTTGGCGTTGTCCATGGGAGTGCTCCAGCCGTTTTTATCCAGATACCCATCCATTCTACGCTTGGAGTTGAGTGTAGGGGTTTTCCTACACTACGACGCGTCGTTTACCTGCTTTTTCCTGAGTGTTGTAGCGATAGGATGTACCCATGTGGAGAGCGATGCTGATCGCGCCGGTAAGGAACGCCCCGGCGAAGTCCTCATCTAAGTCACAAGGAGTGTTGCTATGCAGTCTTTTATCGTAGTGCTGAAGTCTATGGTCGTTGCGTTGTTGTTGTCCGGATCCGCATTTGCTGCGGAAAAAGTCAACATCAACTCCGCTGGTGCGGCGGAAATCGACCGGGTATTGATGAACGTTGGGGCTTCCAAGGCCCAGGCGATCGTCGATTACCGACAGGCACACGGGCCCTTCAAAAGTGCCGAGGAACTGGCGCATGTGAAGGGGATCGGGCTCAAAACGGTCGAACGGAACCACGACCGGATTGATGTAGGGGCCATGAAGGCCGCTACGCCGACGGCAGCCAAGACGGTAGCCGCCAAGCCGGTGAAAAGGCAGTAAAGGGATTTCAAGGAGAGGATAGGGTTGGCGCTGGATGCGCGGCCACGACCTTGCTGAGCAGGATGCTTGCGGGATGGCAGGACGCCGACATGGAAGTACATCATCGCCCGGTGGTGCACATTGACGTGCAGCCGGGCGATGTTTTTTGGTGGGTGGTTTGCCGACGTTGTGAATCCACATCTCCAAAATGATGTGAGCGCTGCGATGAAAGACGATGTAGTGCAATCCGTGCATGCGCGGCACGATGCAGGTATGGCGCTTGGAATCGTGCAGAATGCACTCATGGATTGGTGCAACCTCTCTGCGCGGGTGATTCCCGCCAACAGTTATCGCCGCGAACGCTGGCGCAACGGACTCGGTTGGACCTGGGAAATCCTCTGCTTGCCGATGTCAGGCGAGCAGTGGGTGTTGCGCCTGTCGATCGCCGAGATCGAGCAGGACGCCGCGTTTTCGGTTTTTCCAGGAATTGATCGCGAGCTGGTCCTACTGCAAGGCGAAGGTGTGCGCCTGTGTTTCGAGGATGGTGTCCAGCACGTGTTGCAGCAGCCTTGCGCACGCTTGCGCTTTGCAGGCGAGCGTCCATTACGTGGCGAACTACTCGCAGGCCCGACCCACGATTTCAACGTCATGTGGCGTCGTGACCGCGTGCGCACGCAGGTGCTGCACCGGCCTCTGGTTGGGTCAATGCTGTTCTTTGCCGAACCCGGAGTTGCCTGGATCGTTTACTTACTTGCAGGGCAGGCACACTTCGACGACGCCAGTGGATTGCCGCCGCTAGAAGCTGGCGACAGCGCATGGTTGGCTGCCGATGCGCGACAGCGCTTTGCTTTGAGCGGCGGTGGAGAAGTCTTGGCAATCCGGATCGAGCCGCTCACCGCATCTGCGGATTGACGTCAGGCACGGTTGTGCTGTGCTTGTGGCGCTGAATATTAGCTCGTCCAGTGTGCGAATATGTTCATGCTGGCGCTGTACAGCGGGATATGACGGAGCCACGAAAAAACGGTGGTGATTGGCTGCGTGCAATGAAAGCGCTGCGGCCCATGGATGGCGTGGTATCGACCTAAGGGTATTGTGGCGACGGAAAAAGCTAGGCGACGATTCGCTGGTGCTGCAGTGGACTTGCACTTTGAGCGGCAAGGAGTATTTGTTCGGGCCGCAACGTCTCGGCACTGCGGTCGCGCGTTGAATCCAATGGCGATGGCTCCCTCGAAGTAGGTCATGTCAAAGTGTGCACCGTGAGTTCGCGAGCGACTGGTATGGATGCGATTAAAGTCCGGATAGAAGTATGCGTTGCAGTAGGGTATTTCGAGTCGCTTGCGGGCAAGCCAGATGGTGTCGCGGTGCAAACACGATGCAACGGCAAGCGCGATGCCATTTGGACGGCTGATTATTGATAGAATCGCGCCGAAACTGGGACATAAAAAAGGAGTCGAAAATGAGCAAGCCGTTGTATGCAAGTATGCTTATGGTGGCCGTCGCGTTGTGCGGTTGCACGGGCGCAGGTTCGGGGGCTGGCGCAGCGGCGCAGGCGTCGGCTGCGCAGGGGGCGGTGGCGATTCGGCAGATTCTGCTGGGCGGGGAAAGCGGTACGCTCAATGCGGGTCAGCCCCCTAAGCCGGTTACGCCGCAGACCACGGTGGTCGCCACTGTGGCGTTGAATGCTGCCGCGCGCGAGCCACAGCCTCTCTCGCTGCGCCTGATTGATGTGTCCAACGGCAAGACGGTTGGCGAACAACATGCCGTCATCGCGGCAGGGGCGGAGTCGGCGCGTTTCGAGTTCAAACCAGCACAATCCTGGACGTCGGGCCGGCATCTGCTGGAGGCCCGCCTGGGTCAGGCAGGGAAAGTCTTCCAGCGCGAATTCGATGTCGTGCCGGAAAACGCGGGCGGTCACTCTGCACCGGGTGCGTGAGCGCTCCGCGCTGTAGCGTCCTCAAGTGCAGATAGGAAGGCGCGCAGGTCGCTTTGCTCCTGTGTCGTCAGCGTGATCGGGGTGCCGCGCGTGAGGCTGCGGTAATAGATTTCCCGTTGTATTGCCGCATCCAGAGACGGCACACTGCCGTCGTGCATATAAGGCGCGGTGCGGGTGACATTGCGCAGCGTGGGCGTGCGGTAGGCCGACAGGTTTTCGCCTTGGCCGTCCACGGCGAAACGCCCTAGCGCCGCCATCTCCGGATCCGAGAGCACCAATTCGGCAAGCGGAATTCCCTGCTGCCGTTTGGCTTGAAAGGCCGCGATGGTGGTTTTTACGTGGCCTGCCAGTTGTTCCAGGCCGACATTGGAGTGATGAAAGCGATTGTCGGTGAAACTTGCCGGCGTGCCGTCGAGCCGATGGCACGCCGCGCAGTCGGCTTTATCGCGGAAGATCGCCAGGCCGCGCTGTTCTGATTCTGTCAGCGCGCTGGTGTTACCGGCGGCATAGGCATCGTAACGGCTATGCCCGATGGCGACAGAGTTGAGATAGGCTAGGATCGCGCGCGAAATGCGCGCCTCATCGATGTTGTCATCGCCGAAGGATGCTTGAAAGCGCTGCCGATAGGCTGGTTGGCGGCGCAGTAGGTCGACCACTGCCGCCATGTCTGGCTGCGCCATTTCCGCTCGGTTGGTGAAAGCGGCGACCGCCACGCGTTGAATATGGTCTTCCCGCCCATCCCAGAAGTAATGCTGGAAATACGGCAGGTCCAGCAGGCTGGGCGCATTACGTGTGCCGACACGGCCGCCGTCCAGATGCGGAACCGCCTCGGGTTGGGTGAAAGCATAATCCGCACGATGGCACGTTGCGCAGGCCAGTGTGCCGGTCGCACTTAATGAAGTGTCATGGAACAGCGCACTGCCAAGCGCTGAGGTGGCTAGAGCGGCCTGATGTTTTTCTCGCTGCTGCAGGGAGGTGAGCGCATAGGCTGCAGCCCCGATGGTGAGTGCGGTCCCTGCAAGCAGGCCGAGCCAGACGATCCGTCGCATATGGAGGTGGAAATGTTGTCGGGAGTTATCTAGTATAAAGGAGCCGGGGGGCCAGGATCATTCCGCTTACGAGCGGCTGCCAATTGATAGTTCATAGGGGAAGATGTCGCATGGAAAGGCGATTGATGGAGCGTGTTCTATCGTTTGGTAAGGCGGCCCAGGGTATTCGGTGGCGTGTCGCAGGCTCACTGGGTGTATTGATCGGCTTATTGCTGTGTTCGCTGTGCGCGTTGGCGACGTCCTACGTGTACGACGCGGGCGGGCGGCTGGTTGCGACCAGCAACGATACTGGCGGTAGCGCTCGCTACAGTTACGACAATATCGGCAACTTGGTCGCGGTCGATACGATTGCCGGCCAACTGGCGATTTTCGCCTTCAGTCCAGGGCGTGGCGCGCCAGGCACATCGGTCACGATCAAGGGCCAAGGCTTCAGCGCGACCGCCAGCCAGAACGCGGTCCAGTTCAATGGCGTGGCGGCGACAGTATCGACTGCCAGCAGCACCGAACTGACCGTGGTCGTACCCTCCGGCGCCACCACCGGCCCCATTGCGATCACCGTTGGCAGTGCTACGGCCAGCAGCGCCATGAACTTCGTCGTGGACCCTGCAGCAACAGCTCCGACCATCGACACAGTCGCGCCCACCTTGCTGGCGATTGGCGAATCGGTCACCGTCACGGGTAAAGGGTTTTTGCCGGCGCAGGGGCAGACCTCGACCTTGCTCAACGCACGCCAAGTATCGCCGACGACATTATCGAACACCGCGATTGTCTTCCCGGCACCGGCCAACGTTGGCAGCGGTAAGGTCACCGTGACCACGCCATATGGTTCTGCGACAAGCGCGCAGGATGTGGTGGTCGTTCCGCCATTAGTCGATAAGACGCAGATTGAATCGATCAAACGCTTGACCATTGGGGGTGCACCTCAGCCCATGAGTGTCACTACAGCGGGAAATTCGCTTGCGGTGCTCTACGATCTGACGGCCGGCGATTATCCAAGTCTGCAGTTCAGTGGGTTGGGTGGGGTATCGGTCAACTACACCGTTTATGGCCCGACGAACGCTACGCTGGCCTCTGGCTGGGTGAATGTCAAAAATCCTAGTGCGCATCTGCCAAGAACTTCGGTCAGCGGCACCTATATGGTGCTTTTGCAGCCGTCCCAGGCACCTGCGACGTGGCAACTTGCGGTCGAAAAAGCAGTGTTGCTTGGGGTCGATGGGGCTGTTTTAGCTCAGCCACTCACCGGCACCGCACAAAGCAAGCGATTCGTTTTCAACGCAGTAAAAGGTCAGAATCTTGGTCTTGGCCTGAGCGACATCGTTGCATCTACATATATTACGTTGCAGGTTATTGATTCTATTGGGTCTGGTGTGGTTTACCGGGATTGCTATGTATCCAATCACGGCTGCCAAGTGAACCTATCCAACTTGCAGGGGGGAGCCTATACCGTTTTGGTGACGCCGCTTTTAGATGGCGACCAGACGATGCAGTTCAAGGCTACGCTCTCGACGGATTTCGTCGGCAACCTGCCGTTGAACACAGCCAAGGTGATGAGCCTGACGCGGTATGGACAAAATGGCCGATTGACTTTCAGCGGCAAAGCGGGACAGCAGGGACTGGCGCTGCAAGTCTCGGGGCAGAGCACCATGCCGACCAATGCCAATGTCTATTACACAGTCTACGCGCCGGATGGGTCGCTGTTGAACATCACGACGGTGGCGGGCAGTTTGAGCGGGTCATTGAGTCTGTCCAAGTTGCCTGTGGACGGTGTGTACACGGTTTTTGTCGATCCGTATTACGGTGAGACTGCCAACGCGACCCTACTTTTCTCCTCGCCTATCACCGACACCATGCCGGTTGACGGCACGCCAGGCAGTTACACAACCACCGAGCCTGGGCAGAACGTATCTCTGAGCTTCACCGCCATGGCGGGGCAGAAACTTGGGTTTGCGCTGAGCGATATCGTGACGCCGAATGCGACGTCCCCCATCTATCTGCAAGTGCGCGATTCTAGCGGCACTGCGGTGGCCTCCCAATATTGCTACGCATTCAATCAAGGCTGTCAGGTCAACCTGTCCAGCCTTGCTGGAGGCATGTACACCGCAATCGTGTCGCCGCCGTCGGACGGGGACCAGACGATGCAGTTCACGTCCACGCTCTCGGCCGATCTCGCCGACAGTTTGTCGTTGAATACGGCAAAGGCGATGAGCTTGATGCGGCGTGGGCAGAATGCTCGCTTGAGTTTTAGTGGCAAAGCGGGACAGCAGGGATTGGCGCTGCAAGTCTCTGGTCAGAGCACGGCGCCGGCCAGTGCCAATGTCTACTACACTGTCTACGCTCCGGATGGATCGCAGTTGAACAGCATGGTGGTGACGGGGAGTGGGGTCTTGAACCTTTCCAAGCTGCCTGCTGACGGGACGTACACGGTCTTCGTCGATCCGTATTACGGCGAGACAGCCAGTGCCACCGTGCTGCTTTCTGCGCCGATCACCGATACCGCGCCAGTCGACGGCACGCCGGGCAGCTATGCGACGACCATGCCCGGGCAGAACGTATATCTGAGTTTCACCGCGACGGCAGGGCAGAATCTAGGTTTGGCGTTGAGCGATATTGTGACGCCCAATGCGACGTCGCCTATCAATTTGAAAGTAAGCGATTCCGCAGGTAACGGTGTCGCCTACCAGTCTTGCTACGCATCCAATTACGGCTGTCAGGTGAACCTGTCGAACCTGGCGGGCGGGACGTATACCGTGGTGATGTTGCCGCCGTCTGACGGAAGCAACATGATGCAGTTCACGTCCACGCTCTCGGCCGATATCGCTGACATCATGCCTTTGAACACGGCCAAGGCGATAAGCCTGACGCGGCATGGTCAGAATGCTCGCTTGAGTTTCAGTGGCAAAGCGGGACAGCAGGGATTGGCGCTGCAAGTCTCGGGTCAGAGCACGGCGCCGGCCAGCGCTTCTGTCTACTACACAGTCTACGCACCGGATGGGTCGCAAGTGAGTAGCATACTAGTGTATGGAGCCGGGACCTTGAACCTGTCCAAGCTACCTGCGGACGGGACATACACGGTCTTCGTCGATCCTCATTATGGCGAAACAGCCAATGCGACTCTGCTGCTTTCGGTGCCAATCAACGACACCACGCCGGTCGACGGCACGCCTGGCAGTTATGCCACCACTGTGACCGGGCAGAACGTGTCTCTGAGTTTCACCGCCATGGCGGGGCAGAGCCTCGGTTTGGCGTTGAGCGACATCGTGACGCCAAATACGACCTCGCCCATTTATCTGCTAGTGCGCGATCCCAACGGCACTCCGGTGAGCTATCAGTATTGCTACGCGTCCTATCACGGTTGTCAGGTGAACCTGTCCAACCTGGTGGGGGGGACGTATACCGTGGTGATGTCGCCGCCGTCAGACGGGGACCAGACGATGCAGTTCACGTCCACGCTCTCGAGTGATCTCGTCGACAGCCTGCCGTTGAACACGGTAAAGGCGATAAGCCTGATGCGACATGGGCAAAATGCCCGTTTGAGCTTCAGCGGCAAAGCAGGGCAGCAGGGACTGGCACTGAGCGTTTCTGGGCAGAGTACGGTGCCTGCCAATGCGTACGTCTACTACACAGTCTACGCGCCGAATGGGGTGCTGTTGAACAGCGTGCAGATTACTGGAAGTGGTGCCTTGAGCTTGTCCAAGTTGCCTGCGGACGGTACGTACACGGTTTTCGTCGATCCGTATTACGGCGAGACGGTCAATGCGACCGTGCTGCTCTCAGCGCCCATCAACGGCACAACGTCTATCGACGGCACGCCAGGCAGTTACGCCGCTACTGTGCCGGGGCAGAACGTTTATCTGAGTTTCACCGCCACCGCGGGGCAAAATCTCGGATTTGCGTTGAGCGACATCGTGACGCCGAATGCGACGTCGCGCATCTATTTGCAAGTTAGCGATCCGAGCGGTATTGCAGTGGCTTCCCAGTCCTGCTATGCGTCCATTAACCGCTGTCAGGTGAACCTGGCCAACCTGGTGGGAGGCACGTACACCGTGGTCATGTCACCGCCGTCTGATGGTGACCAGACGATGCAGTTCACGACCACGCTCTCGGCCGATCTTGCCGATAGCCTGCCGTTGAACACGGCCAAGGCGATGAGCTTGACACGGCGTGGTCAGAATGCTCGCTTGAGTTTCATTGGCAAAGCTGGACAGCAGGGGCTGGTGTTGCAAGTCTCTGGGCAGAGCACGGTTCCGGCTAGTGCCAATGTCTACTACACGGTGTACGCGCCGGATGGGTCGGAATTGAGCGGCATGGCTGTGGGAGGGATGGGAGGGAGAAGTGGTGCCTTGAGCCTGCCCAAGCTACCTGTGGACGGGACGTACACGGTTTTCGTCGACCCGCATTACGGCGAGATGGCCAATGCGACCGTACTGCTCTCCGCGCCCATCAACGGCACTACGCCGGTCGACGGCACGCCGGGCAGCTACGCCACCACTGTGCCGGGGCAGAACGTGTATCTGAGTTTCACAGCTATGGCGGGGCAGTACCTTGGATTTACGTTGAGCGACATCGTGACGCCTAATGCGACGTCGCCGATCAATTTGCAGGTGATTGATCCTACAGGTAATCCTGTGGCCTACGCGTCTTGCTCCGCTTACTATCACGGCTGTCAGTTGAGCCTTTCCAACCTGGTAGGAGGTAGATATACCGTGGTGTTGTCGCCGCCGTCGGATGGCGACCAGACCATGCAATTCACAGCGGCGCTCTCGACCGATCTCGCCGACAGCCTGGTGCTGAACACGCCCAAGTCCATGAGCCTGACGCGGCGTGGGCAGAATGCCCTCCTGAGTTTCACTGCGACGGCGGGGCAGAGTCTGGGATTGGGGCTGAGTGACATCGTGACGCCGAATGCGTCGTCGTTGTCCTTGCAAGTCTTCGATTCCAGAGGGACTGTTGTGACCACTCAGTCTTGCTACGTGGTCAATAACGGTTGCCAGGTCAACTTGTCCAACCTGGCGGGAGGCACGTATGCAGTGGTGGTGTCGCCACCCTCGGATGGCGACCAAACGATGCAGTTCACGGCCACGCTCTCGGCGGATCTCGCCGATAGCCTAGCCCTGAATACACCCAAATCCATGAGTCTGACGCGTCGAGGGCAGAACGCTAGTCTGAGTTTCAGCGGCACCGCTGGCCAGCAGGGACTGGAGTTGCACGTTTGGGGGCAGAGCATGTTGCCGCTCAATGGCAATTCTTCTGTTTACTACACGGTCTATACCCCGGATGGGTCGCTACTCGGCAGCATGGGGGTGACGAAGAGTGGAGTATTGGTGTTGTCCGAGCTGCCGGCGACTGGTGTGTACACGGTTTTCGTCGATCTGATACGCCCAGGGTTCCCTAGACATCTCAAGGCCATGGAAAATGGCTAATTCGGAGGTGTCCATGAGCAG
>NZ_JZHZ01000007.1:2228353-2257489 GCF_000963005.1 Xanthomonas sp. GPE 39 | reverse complement strand
TCCTGTAGAGTTTGAACGGCGCTACGCGCAACGAGGGTCTTGAGTGTCTACGGAACCCTGGGCGTATCACACGGTCTTCGTCGATCCGTATTACGGTGAGATGATCAATGCGACGGTGCTGCTTTCTTCCGTGATCACAGGTGCCGCGTCGGTTGACGGTACGTCAGCTAGTTATTCCACCAGTGTGTCTGGGCAGAGCGTCTATTTGAATTTCAACGCCATTGCCGGGCAGAACCTTGGGTTTGCGTTGAGCGATATTGTTACGTCGAATTCGACGTCGAATATGTCACTGCAAGTCTTTGATCCGGATAGCCAGATTTTAACCGCTCAATCGTGCTTCGCAGTTAATAACGGCTGCCAGGTGAATCTGCCCAACCTGAAGGCGGGTACGTATACCGTGTCGGTGTCGCCACCATCGGATGGCGACCAAACCATGAAGTTCACCTCCACGCTCTCCAGCGATCTCACCGGCAGTCTGACGCTTGGCACAGCTAAATCGGTGAGCCTGACACGGCGTGGCCAGAACGCTCGTCTGAGCTTCAACGGCACGGCGGGACAGCAGTCGCTGGCGCTTAATGTGTCCGGGCAAAGCACGGTGCCGACGGCGCGCGGTGTCTATTACACGGTCTATGCGCCGGATGGGTCGCAATTAAACAGTGCGTCGATTACGGCCAGTGGCAGCGTGAGCCTACCCAAGTTGCCGGCCACCGGCACGTACATGGTCTTTGTCGATCCTGGTTATGGTGAAACCGCCAGCGCCAGCCTGTTGCTCTCGTCTTCCTCGGCCATCACCGGCACGGTGCCGGTCGACGGTACGTCGGGGAGCTACACCACCACCATGTCCGGGCAGAAGGTGGCGCTGAGTTTCACCGCTACTGCCGGGCAGAACCTGGGGTTTGCGCTGAGCGACATCGTCACGCCGAACGCGACGTCGAATCTGTCTGTGCAAATCGCCGATTCCGCCGGCAATGTGGTGGGTAGCCAGACCTGTGCGGCGGCCAATAACGGCTGTCAGGTGAATCTGTCCGGCCTGAAGGCTGGCACGTACAGCGCAGTGGTGTCGCCGCCGACAACCGGTGACCAAACGATGAAGTTCACCGCCACGCTCTCCAGCGATCTCACCGACAGTCTGGTGCTTGGCACGGCCAAATCGGTGAGCCTGACGCGCCGTGGCCAGAACGCACGTCTGAGCTTCAGCGGCACGGCGGGGCAGCAGGGATTGGTGTTGCAGGTTTCCGGGCAAAGCACGGTGCCGACGGCGCGCGGTGTCTATTACACCGTCTATGCACCGGACGGATCGCAATTGAACAGCGCGTCGATCACTGGCAGTGGCAGTTTGAACCTGTCCAAGTTGCCTACGACCGGCACGTATATGGTCTTTGTCGATCCTGGTTATGGCGAAACCGCCAGCGCCAGCCTGTTGCTCTCGTCCTCCTCCTCAGCCATCACCGGCACGGTGCCGGTCAATGGCACGCCGGGGAACTATGCCACCACGGTGCCCGGGCAGAAGGTGTCGCTGAGTTTCACCGCCACCGCCGGGCAAAACCTGGGCTTTGCACTGAGCGACATCGTCACGTCGAACACGACGTCGAACCTGTCCTTGCAAATTGCTGATTCCGCAGGCAACGCGGTGGGTAGCCAGACCTGCGCGGCGGCCAATAATGGTTGCCAGGTGAACCTGTCCAACGTGAAGGCGGGGACGTACAGCGTGGTGGTGTCGCCGCCTTCAAACGGTGACCAGACCATGAAGTTCACCGCCACGCTGTCCACCGACCTCACCGATAGTCTGGTGTCAGGCACGGCCAAGGCAGTGAGTCTCACGCGTCGCGGGCAGAACAGCCGCCTGAGCTTCAGCGGCACGGCGGGTCAGCAGGGGCTTGCGCTGCGGGTTTCTGGGCAGAGTACGGTGCCGGCCAGTCGCACGGTCGATTACACGGTTTACGCGCCGGATGGATCGCAATTGAACACCCAGTCGGTGGCGACGAACGGGACCTTGAACCTGTCCAAGTTGCCAACGACCGGCACGTACACCGTCTTCGTCGATCCGCATTATGGCGAGACAGCCAGCGCCAGCGTACTGCTTGCGTCGGCCGTCACCGGCACGATGACGGTCAATGGCACGCCGGGCAGTTCCGCCACCACGGTACCCGGGCAGAAGGTGTACTTGAGTTTCACCGCCACTGCTGGGCAAAACCTGGGCTTTGCACTGAGCGACCTGGTGACGTCGAACACAACGTCGACGATGTCCCTGCAAATTGCCGATCCCACTGGCAACGCAGTGGGCAGCCAGACCTGTGCGGCAGCCAATAACGGTTGCCAGGTGAACCTATCCAACCTGAAGGCGGGGACGTACAGCGTGGTGCTGTCGCCACCGCCAGACGGCGACCAGACCATGAAATTCACTTCCACGCTGTCCACGGATCTCACCGATCGCTTGGTGCTGGGTACGGCCAAGGCAGTGAGCCTGACGCGCCGCGGGCAGAACAGCCGGCTGAGCTTTAGCGGCACGGCGGGGCAGGGGTTGGTGCTGCGGGTCTCGGCGCAAACCACGGTGCCGGCCAGTCGCGCGGTCGATTACACGGTCTATGCGCCGGATGGAACGCTCTTGAATACGGTCTCGGTGAGTGCGAGCGGGTCGTTGAACCTGACCAAACTTCCGACCACCGGCACGTACACGGTCCTCGTCGATCCGCACTACGGTGAGACGGTCAGTTCACAACTGCTGGTGGGAACCGGCAGTCGCTCTCAAGCCAAGGAAATCTCCCATGCCAACCCCTAAGATCGCATTGAAAGGATGGATATGCAGCGTCGGCCTGGGGATGTTCGCGGCCTTGGCGAGTGTGCCCACCGGCTGGGCGCAGCAGGGTGCCGGCGCGCCGAGTGCCGTATCGACGTCGGCATCCGCTGCGTCGGTAATGGCGTCCACGCCACCGCGCGTGGTGCTGGAAGGCGGTCGGCTGCTGCGGCTGGAGGCCACGGGCCAAACGCTGGTCTTGATGGCCGCGGACAACCCGCATCCCCTGCGCAACTGGCAGATGCTGGAACCGCGCCAGGGCGCCAGCCTGACCCGGCTGGCCGATGGTCGGGTGTTGCTGTGGGGCGGCGCTGGCGCCGATGGCGCGCTGCGCAAGACCGGCGTGCTGATCGATCCGCAGCAGGGCGGCTGGGTGCCGACGGCGCTGGACGGCGTGCATCCGCGCGCAGGTCATAGCGCCACGGTGTTGAGTGATGGCCGCCTGCTGGTGGCAGGCGGTAAGGGCGCTCCCGATCATGCGCAGCTATGGGACCCGCGCACGCAGCAGGTGACGGAGATCGTCATGCCGGCGCGGGTGGGTCAGACCGCCACGCTGCAGGCCGATGGCAAGGTGCGCCTGTCCGGCGGCACGGATGGCCGTGGCCAGCCGGCGTCGCAGGATGTGGTGTTTGATCCGACCACCGGAACCTTCGCCTCGGCGGGGCCGGTGGGCGCGGCGTTCGGCACGTCGTTGGCGGTGGCTGCGGCGTCGCCGAAGGACCAAGACGCGCGGGTCGATCCGGCCACGCGCATCGCGCTGCGCTTCACGCGCCCGGTGCGCGGCAGCGAGGTGAATGGTTCCACCGTGGCCTTGATGGGTCCAGCGGGTCCGGTCGAGGCGCGGGTGACGACGGCCGAAGGCGGGCGTCTGGTATTTGTGCAACCTGATGCGTTGCTGTTCCCCGGCACGGATTACACGGTGATGGTGGACGGCCTACATGGGCTGGATGGCGCCGCGCTGCCGCTGTCGGTGATCGAGTGGAAGACTGCCGCGAGTGCGGCGGCGCCCACCGTGCAGGCGCCTGGCGTGGCCGCACGGCCATCGGCGACGCTGTTGGGCTGCGGCCAATCGCACCCGTTGCCGTGCCGCGCGCATGCGTTGCTGGCCGATGGCACCTGGCGTCCGGGCCAGGACAACACCGATGCGCGCTGGCGGGCGCCTGGCGCACAACCGGCGCAGCCGGCGCTGAGCGCGTTGGAGGCGGTGGCGATGGCGAGCCAGCGCACCAGCGTCAGCGGTCAGGTGTTGTTGGTGGACGGCCAGCCCATCGCCGGGGTGGCGGTCAGCGTGGGCAAGCAGATCACGCACACCGATCCTAGCGGCCGCTTTGTGTTGTCTGGTCTGCCTGTTGGCCACCAGGAGCTGTACGTGGATGGCAGTGCGGCCAATGCCGCCGGGCACCAGTACGGCGAGTTCGTGGTCGGCGTCGATCTGCAGGCCGGGCAGCTCACCCGGCTGCCCTACACGATGTATCTGCCACGGATCAGCGCCCGTGATACCACGGCCATCGCCTCGCCGTTGAAGCAGGATATGGTGCTCACCCATCCGGATATGCCGGGGCTGCAGATCCACATTCCGGCCGGCACGGTGATCCGCGACCGCAAGGGCGCGTTGGTGCATCAACTCTCCATCGTGCCCACGCCGGTCAACCGGGCGCCGTTCCCGGTGGCGAGCAACTACCCGATGTACTTCACCCTGGAACCAGGCGGAGCCACGGTGCAGGCGCTGACCCCGCAGGCGGCACAGGGGATCAAGATCCTGTACCCGAACTACGACACGCTGACCACCGGCACGCGGGCCAATTTCTGGATCTACGACCCGTCCGAGGGCTGGCGGGTGTACGGGCAGGGGCGGGTGACCAGCGACGGCACGCGCATCGCCCCGGAAGGCGGGGTGGCGCTGTACAAGACCATGGGCGCCAGCTACAGCATCGACACCCACACCCCACCACCGGACCCGGACACGCCGCACTGCAGCGATGGCTGCGGCAAGGAGGCTGGCGGTGGCGGCGCGACGGCGGGCGACCCGATCGACCTGTATACCGGGGAGTTTTCCTATACCGAGACCGACGCGGTGGTGCCGGGCCTGTCACCGTTGGTGGTGACGCGCTCCTATCGCCCGGGCGACCCCAACAAGCAGGACTTCGGGATCGGCACGGCGGCCAATTTCCGTTACACGCTCTACGCGCCGCCGACCGGTTTGCAGCACGGTTGTTCAGGTAGCACTCAGTGCGTCAACCCGTCCACGGTCGATTACAACCAACTGCAACTGGTGTTGCCCGGCGGCATGCCGGTGACGTTCGCGCGTGTGTCCGGCAGTGGGTTGGCCGGGCAATGGCAGCAGATCGGCTCGGTTTCCGGTTACGCCGGTGCGACTATCACCCAGGGCAGCCCGCGCGGTCACGGCTACCTGCTGACGCTGCGCGACGGCAGCATGATGTATTTCAATCAGTATTCGCCCAATCGGCTGGAGTGGAGCCTGGACCACTTCGGCAACCGGGTGGACTACACCTACGATGCCGGCCTGGTCAGCCACATCGTCTCGGCCACGGGGCGTTCGCTGAGCATCGGCTACGACAGCAACAACCGCATCAATACGCTGAGCGACCCACTGGGCAACACCTGGTCCTACGCCTACAACGACGACGGCTACCTGTCGCAGGTGACCCGCCCGGACGGCAGCACGCGCAGTTATTACTACAAGATCCGCCAGGCCGCCGGGATCCGCGAAGGCGCCGACACGCTGCCCTATCAGGCGCGCTTGGAGTCCATCACCGACAGCAAACAGCAGCGGGTGCTGTTCAACGAGTTCGAGAGCGCCAATGGCACCTGGACGGGCCGGGTGGTCAAACAGACCCAGGCCGATGGCGGAGTGCTGACGATCAACTACGCGCATGTTGATGGCAACACCACCGGGGTGCTGGTGACCAAGCCGGACGGCAGCCAGCGCCGGGTGGTGTTCGACCCGGTCAGCCACTACCCGAGTAGCGACACGCTGGCCTATGGCACGCCCCTGGCGCAGACCATCACCTACGAGCGCACCGCCAGCGGCCAGACCACGGCCCGCACCGACGCCCTGGGCCGGCGTACCGAGTACGCCTACGACAGCGCCGGACGCCCGCTCCAGATCACCCAACTGGCCGGCACCGCGCAGGCGCGCAGCACCACGCTCGCCTACAACGGCGATGGCGATTTGGCCGCGATTACTGATGCCCTGGGCCGCACCACCAGCTTTGGCTACACGAACCGCTGCCTGACCTCGGTGACCACGCCGTTGGGCCAGACCAGCACCGCCACCTGCAACGGCGCCGGGCAACGCCTGAGCGTGACCGACCCCCTCGGCCACACCAGCAGCTTCACCTGGAGCAACGACGACCTGACCGCGATCACCGATGCGCTGGGCCGGCAGACGCAATTGCGCACCGACGCATTGGGCCGCTTGATCGGCGTGCAGGACGCACAAGGCAATGTCTCGCGCTTCGAGTACGACGCGCTGGGCCGGCAGACCAAGGCAGTCGATCCGCAGGGCAACAGCGTGGCCACGGGCTTCGATGCCAACGGCAACGTCTCGGCGATCCTGCTGCCGAACGGGGCGGGCGTGACGTATGCCTACGACGCACGCGACCGCCGCATCAGCCGCACCGACGCGCTGGGCCAGGCGGAGACCTGGACCTATGACAGCATGGACCGGGTCGCCAGCCACACCGACCGGCGCAACCGCACCACCACGTACAGCTACGACGCGTTGGGCCGCCCGAGCACGGCCACGCTGCCCGGCGCGGGCGGCACGCTGACCGCCAGCTACGACGCCGGCAATCGACTGGTGGCGCTGGCCGACAGCCTGTCGGGCACGCTGAGCTGGAGCTACGACGGCTTCGATGAGGTGACCCAGGCCAACGGCCCGCAAGGCAGCATCGTGTATGGCTACGACGCCGTGGGCCGGCGGACCAGCATGCAGGCGGCCACGCAGACGCCGGTGAGTTATGCCTATGATGACGGCGACCGCCTGACCGGCATCGCCCAGGGCACCGACACGGTGAGCTTCGCCTACGACAACGCCAATCGCCTGAACAGCAAGACGCTGCCGAATCAGGTACAGACGGTGTACGTGTACAACGACGCCAATCAGGTGACGGGGCTTGCCTGGGGCAAGGTGGGACAAACGGCGCTGGGTAGCCTGGGCTACGGCTATGACAGCCGAGGGCTACTCGTCGCACAGACCGGCAGCCATGCGCCGCAAGCGCTGCCGCCTGCCAGCACCAACAACAGCTTCGACGACAACAGCCGACAGACCCAGGCCAACGGCAACGCACGCAGCTACGACGCAGACGGCCACCTGCTCAGTGATGGCACCAGAACCTACACCTGGGACGACCGCGACCACCTGAGTCAGATCACGCAAGGCGGCACCGTCATCGCCAGCTACAGTTATGACGCGCTGGGCCGACGCAGCACCAGGACGGAGAACGGCACCACCACGCAATATCTGTACGACGGCTTGGACGCGGTGCAGGAGACGCAAGGAGCAAAGATCAACCCGATCCTGACCGGCCTGGGCATCGACGAACGCTACGCGCGCGACGATAACGGCGGACGCACTTACTTCCTGACCGACGCGTTGGGCAGCACACGATTGTTGACGGATACGAATGGCAACGCGGTGCAGCGTTACGACTACGATCCGTATGGAGCGACCACACAGAGCAGCACGAGCTACAGCAATCCGTATCAATACACCGGGCGCGAGCACGATCAGAGCGGATTGTATTACTACCGTGCGCGGTATTACACGCCGGAGTTGGGGCGGTTCGTTAGCGAGGATCCGATTAAGTTGGCGGGCGGGGTCAATAGTTATACATATGTTGGAGGTAATCCAATCTCATTCTTTGATCCATATGGGCTTTGGACCTTTCAGATTGGTTTTTCAGGTTCTTATTCATATACCATTGGTGGTATAGGTTTCTCCGGCGTTATAGGAATAGGTGCAGTCATTGATGGTCATGGCAATATTGCTTCTTACACATATGACGGCTATGGAGCAGCTGTGGGCTTGCCTGGAGCCCAAGCGGGCGTGCATATTGCAGGTTCCGATGGTGATACAGTATGTGATATCGCTGGGCCGTTCGAAAATGTAAGCGTAGGTGGTACGGTGGTTACAGGCTGTCTGCTTTGAGGCCATGGTCAACGATTTGCGTTCGATCTTGCGGGTAGCGCAAGGCAAGCAGGGGCAGCCCAGCGCCGTGATCCTAGATGGCCGAACGCTACAGTCCACATGCGAAAGCGGACCGCGTGCGGGCTACGACGGCTATAAGCGCAAGAAGGGCAGTAAGGTGCACATGGCAGTGGACACGCTCGGCCACTTGCTAGCAGTGCAGGTCACGCCAGCCGACGAGCAGGAACGAGCTCAGGTGCGATCGCTGGCGCAGGAAGTTCAGCATGTCACGGGCGAGACGGTGAAACTGGCATTCGTCGATCAAGGCTACACAGGCGAAGGGCCGGCTGAAGCCGCGCAGGAGGAAGGCATCGAACTACATGTCGTAAAACTGCCGGAGACCAAGAAAGGTTTTGTATTGCTGCCGCGCCGCTGGGTCGTGGAGCGCAGTTTCGGTTGGGTCAATCGGTTCCGACGCCTGGCCCGTGATTACGAACGTCTTCCCGAAACCCTGGCTGGACTCCACTTCGTCGTCTTCTCCATCCTCATGCTTGGAAATGCCACGTCTCTACTTCAAAGTTCATAACACGCTCTAGGATGAGTAAGAAGTAAATTTCTCAGGGTTCTGACGATGCAGATAAGTGCTGATTATCTTAAAGAATTTATTTTTGAGAAAGGCTATCTTCATGATTGCGAAATCAGTGAATTTTCTTTGAGTGGGGAATTTCTTGAAGTTTCAATTCTGAACTTGAATGAAAATTTTAATGGTCTGCCTGAATGCTCGGGATCGCAGTCCGGGCGCATTATTTTTAATGGGGTTAAATTGGTTCGGGTTGATGTTTCTGGCATTGATGGAGGGCTTCGAATATACGAAGCATTGTTTAGCATCGAGGACGAGATGAAGATTATGGAATTTTTGTTATCTCCGGCAGGTAGGATCACTGTACATTCTTTGGATATATGCTTGAAATTAATAAATGCGGTTTAGGAGCTTTCGCTATCAGTGGTTGGGAGAGGCGGGCCGTGATGTTTGGGCGCCTTCTTTGTCAGGTTGCAGTACGCATGGTGTAGCACATTGGGATGTTCAAACACCTGGCGGCGGCTACATAAATGTCTACCCTGGAGGGCGGAGACGATGACTGATGATGTAATCGAACTCGAAGCACTTAGAGTTAGGTTCTATTCCGCAAATGACGAATCGGCGTTTTTTGACTGGGCGAAGAAAATCCCCTGCATCGAAAAATGCGAGGGTCATGGGCCAGTCATTTATTTGCGTGTCAGTGCGGGTGCAATCACTGAAAATTGCTTGCGCGAGCTGCTGTCATTATTTCGACGTTATGAAATTTCCATGCAACAACTATACGCATTCGACCAAGAAAAATTTTCAACTTGGTTTCGAGACAAACGCGCATATTGGTATGCATCGATCTTTGAGGTTTAGTAGGGCGGGTTCAAGCCCAACGTGATATCCGAAGTCCCGCCAAAATTCTCCTTCGTGTTCACACCGGTCAATCTGGCGCCGTTCCCGGTCGCGAGCAACTCCCCGACACTGACCACCGGCACGCGGGCCAATTTTTGGATCTACTACCCGTTCGAGGGCTGGCGGGTTTAGGGGCAGTGGGTGTGACCAGTGACGGCACGCACATCGCCCAAGATGTCCGCAGGCCGGCCGGTCTCAGGATGCGCCATGGCGGCCGCCCTGGATCCTTAATACGGGCCTTGCTTCGCCATCGTTACAGGTCTACAACATAGTGCTGAGGATCCTGTTGGGCGCAGCGCCGTCGTGCCGGTGTCCAGCTCGCCCGTATGAACGGTGTTCTTGTTCGATTGATCGGTGGAGGCGTCCCGTGGAATCGCAGGCCTGTCCCAGACCGGGTGCCGTAGCGCGTGCGGTGTGCCGCCAACGCGATGGACACATTGCGCAGGTCCATGACCTGGTGGCTGCTGAGGTGCCGGTGGCGTTCGCCTACAACGATGCGCCTTTCGTGGTGATGATGGCCACACCCGAAGATCTGCAGGATTTCGCTTTGGGGTTCTCGCTCAGCGAGGGCATCGTGGTAATGCCGGCGCAATTGCGCATTGTCGCCATCGAGACTCACTTGGAAGGCGTGTCGCTGCGTTTGCAGATTCCCCCGCAACACGCTGCCGCGCTGCAGTCACGGCAGCGCAACCTGGATGGGCGCAGCGGTTGCGGTATCTGTGGCAATGCCGCGTTGGAGGCGGTGTTGCGTGCGCCGAAGCGGCTCTCCGCCAGTCTCCCAATCGCGGCGTCGGCACTGGCGCGCGCGTTGCGCGAATTGCGCGAACAGCAGACGCTCAACGCGTTGACCGGCGCCACCCATGCCGCAGCGTGGGCAGACGCGCAGGGCCAGATTCGTCTGATACGCGAGGACGTTGGTCGGCACAACGCTTTGGACAAGCTGATCGGGGCGTTGGCTGCTGCAGGCATCGATCCGGCCTGCGGTTTCGCTGTGATAACCAGCCGCGCCAGTTACGAGATGGCGCTGAAGGCCGCGCAAGCCGGTATCCCGTTGTTGGCCGCGATGTCCGCGCCGACGGCGCTGGCCATCGCGTTGGCCGATAGCGCCGGCCTGACCCTGATCGGCTTCGCCCGCGATCACGATTGCGTTGTCTATAGCCACCCGCAGCGGTTTGCTTTGTCCGAATATTCAGGAGAACCCGCATGAGCAAGAAGACCATCCAGGCTTACACGCAGCCGGCGGGTGGCTGGGGCGCGCTGCGCTCGGTTGCCAAGCATCTGTTGGAACAGGATGTGGCCGTGCAGGGTGCAAAAACCCTGCTGCATGCCAATCAGCCCGATGGGTTCGATTGTCCCGGCTGCGCTTGGCCTGACCGCGAACATACCTCGACCTTCGAATTCTGCGAGAACGGCGCCAAAGCCGTGGCCGCTGAATCCACCGCACGCCGTGCCAGTCCGGCGCTGTTCGCGCAGTACAGCGTCGCGCAGTTGGCCAAGTACAGTGACTATTGGCTGGAAGGCCAGGGTCGGCTGACCCATCCGTTGCGCTACGACAGCGCCAGCGACCACTACGTGCCAGTGGAATGGGATGCCGCGTTCGCGCTGATCGCGGAGCATCTCAATGGTCTGGCCTCGCCCGACGAAGCGATTTTCTATACCTCTGGGCGCACCAGTAATGAAACCGCGTTCTTGTACCAGTTGTTCGTGCGCCAGTTCGGCACCAACAATTTTCCCGACTGCTCGAACATGTGCCATGAGCCGTCGGGGACGGCGATGGGTGCGCAGATCGGCGTCGGCAAGGGCACGGTGTCGTTGCACGATTTCGAACTGGCCGATGCGATCTTCATCTTCGGCCAGAATCCCGGCACCAATCATCCGCGTATGCTCGGTGAACTGCGCCAGGCTGCCAAGCGTGGTGCGTCGATTGTCGCATTCAATCCGTTGCGCGAACGTGGGCTGGAGAAATTCGCTGATCCGCAGGACAAACTGGAGATGCTGTACAACGGCTCCACGCGGATTGCATCGGACTACTTTCAGTTGAAGATCGGTGGCGACCTGGCCGCGGTCAAGGGCATCATCAAGTACGTGCTCGAGCGCGATGCCGAGGCCGCGCGCGCGGGGCAGCCGCGGTTGCTGGACGTGGCGTTCATCACCCAGCACACCGCCAATTTCGATGCGTTCGCCGCCGAGGTGACCGCCGAGCCGTGGCACGTCATCGTCGAAGAATCCGGGTTGAGTGAAGTCGAACTGCGCCACGCCGGCGAGATCTACCTGAAATCGGAGCGGTTGATCGCCTGTTGGGGCATGGGCATCACCCAGCATAAGCATTCGGTGGCGACGATCCAGATGATCGTCAACCTGCTTCTGCTGCGCGGGCATCTGGGGCGTCCCGGTGCCGGCGTGTGTCCGGTCCGTGGTCACAGCAATGTGCAGGGCGACCGCACGATGATGATTTACGAAAAACCTCCGGTCGAGTTTCTGGATCGGCTGCAGACCGTGTTCGGTTTCGATCCACCGCGCGCGCATGGCTACGACACGGTCGCGGCGATCGAAGCCATGGCCGATGGGCGCGGCAAGGTGTTCTTCGGCATGGGGGGGAACTTCGCCACCGCCACGCCCGATACCGAGGTCACTCATCGCGCATTACAACGTTGCGATCTGACGGTCCACGTGGCGACCAAGCTCAACCGCAGTCATCTGGTGCATGGCCGCGACGCGCTGATTCTGCCGTGTCTGGGGCGTACCGAGATCGACATCCAGGATGCCGGGCCGCAGCATGTCAGTGTCGAGGATTCGATGAGCATGGTGCACCTGTCGGCCGGGATCAATCCGCCGGCCTCGCCGCATCTGTTGTCGGAGGTGGCGATTGTGGCGCGTCTGGCCGAGGCCACCTTGGGCACGCGCAGTGCCATCCGCTGGCGCTGGCTGGCTGCCGACTACGATCGCATCCGCGATCTGATCGCACAGGTCTTCGACGACTTCGCCGATTTCAATGTACGCGTCCGCGTACCGGGGGGCTTTTGCCTCTCCAATTCCGCCCGCGAGCGCGTGTGGGAGACGCCGGAGCGCCGCGCGGTGTTCAAGGTGCAGGCGGTGCCGACCGACCATCCGATCCACCGTGCGCGCCGTGCGCGTCCGGGGCAACCGGTGTTCACCCTGGCCACGACGCGCTCGCACGATCAGTACAACACCACGGTCTACGGCCTGGACGACCGCTATCGCGGTGTGTTCGGCGAGCGCCGGGTGGTGTTCATCCATGCCGCCGATATGGCCGAGCTGGGGTTGCAGGCCGGGGACTGGGTGGATCTGGAGAGCCTGTGCGAGGACGGCGTGCGCCGCCAGGCCAAGCGCTTCATGTTGGTCGCGTACAACATCCCGCGTGGTTGTCTGGCGGCCTACTATCCGGAGACCAACCCGCTGGTGCCGCTGTCCAGCTTCGCCGACGAGGCGCGCACGCCGACCTCCAAGTCGATTCCGGTGGTGGTGACGCCGCATGTGGCCGACCCGGTCGCCGCCGCGCCCCGGGATATCGGAATGACGCTTGTCAGCTGATCCGCTGCTGACCGCGCGCGTGCTGCAGGTCTTGGCGCAAGCGCCGCAGGGGCTGCCGCTGCCACGTCTATGCAAACGCCTGGATGTGCGCATGAGCGTGCTGCTGCGCACTCTCGCTTGGCTCGGTGAAGCAGCGCTGGACGGGCGTCCAGGGCCAGGATGGGTGCTGCTGTGTCGTCACGATGCGCGCGAGTGGGCGCTGCTCACTGAGGCGGGGCGGGGGGAGGCTGTCGCACAAGCGCGGATGCAGGGCGCTGTGCCTTGAAACGCTGCCAATCGGCCTCGTGCGCTCGATCTTTCATGCCCGTGTGGGATTGATCAGCGTGCAACGATGGGGCAGGGCGGAGCGCTCGTCCCGGTCGGAAACGCTGTCATCATTGTGTTTGTCGCATGAATTTTGTGATAGAAATCACATAAATGTGAAGAAGGGCATCAAGCTTCTCGCCATTACGCCGATCACGCGCTGAGCAATAGCGCACGTTCCTCCGCCACACAAACGGGACATGACGCGATGCAATGGTGGCGGGGCGAGTGTCGGCCTGCCGGGGAACGGGCTCTGGGGAGTGCCGGACGATGCTGAAGCTGCGCGCCAATCGTTTGTCGTTGTACTTTGCGTTGACGATTCTGTTGGTGGGCATGGCGCTGACGTCTGTCGTGGCGTTGCAATTGCAGCGGGACAACGCACAGCACGTGCAGGCCCAATTGAACGTCAAGGCCCGTGCCACCTTCGACCGTATCGAAGACGCACTCTACCGCTATCAATACGGCTTGCGCGGCCTGCGCGGCGCGGTGCTGATTGCCGGCGCTGATCTACGCAGCGACCAACTACAGCGTTACCTCCAGAGCCGTGACCTGCCGCTTGAGTTCCCGGGGGCCGGCGGCTTTGGCTTCATTCGCCGAGTGGCGCATGCTGACGAGGCACGCTTCCTCGCCGCCCAGCAGGCAACAGGGCGAGAGGATTTTCGTATTCGCACGCTGGCGCCGCATGCTGGCGACCGTTTCGTTATCGAATACATCGAGCCCAGTGGCAATAACGCTGCACAGATAGGGCTGGATATCGCTTCGGACCCTTCCTGTCGCGCGGCGGCTTGGGCGGCGGCGCTGAGCGGAGAGCCGCGCCTGAGTGGTCCGGTCACCGTGGCGCAAGCCGGTGCACAAGGTGCGCAGGCGTTCCTGATGTTGTTGCCGGTGTACCGCAGTGGCCTTACCCCATCGACCGTGGCCTTGCGTCAGCGCGAATTGGTGGGCTGGACGTATGCGCCATTGCTGATGCCGCAGGTGATGCAGACGCTTAACGTTGATCCCAAGCGGATCGAACTGGCCTTGAGCGATATCAATGCCGACGCTACGACGATTCCGTTCTATCGCAATGCGCCGCACGCTCCACTCGCGCAGGCCCCGCACGCATTCCTGGAGCGCAGCGTGATGGGGCGGCACTGGCATATGCACATGGCCGCTGGCGGGGATTTCGTCGCGGCCAACGCCCTGTGGTCGGTAAGCTCTGCCATCATCACGGGAGTGTTGCTCAGTGCACTGGCCGCCGCGCTGGTATTCGCCCTTGGCAATAATCGTCTGCGACGCAAGCAGGTTGCTCGCGATCATGCAAACCTGATCGCAGTCTTGCAAAGCTCCGCCGATGCCATCATCGGCCAGGCATTGGATGGCGTGGTGACCAGTTGGAACCGTGCCGCCGAACAGTTGTTCGGCTATACCGAGGCGCAAGCGGTCGGCCAGCGCTTGTGCGATTTGATCGTGTCGCCCGAGCTGATGGACGAGGAAGAGTCTGTGTTGGTGCGTATCGCGCGGGGCGAGCATGTAGCGCATTTTGAGACCCTGCGCCGTCATGCCAATGGTTGCCTGTTGGATGTGCTGGTCAGCGCCTCGCCGATTTATGACGCGACCGGCAAGCCGGTCGGTGCCTCCATGACGGTGCGCGATGTGTCCGAGCAGAAAGCGGCGCGTGCACAAATTCTGGCACTCAATGCGACCTTGGAGAGTCAGGTTGCGGCACGCACAGCCGAACTCAGCCGTAGCACCGCAGTGCTGGAGAGCGTACTCGGTGCTGCTTCTGAAGTGTCGATTATCACCACTGCATACGATGGCACGGTCGCGCTGTTCAATACGGGAGCCGAGCGTCTGCTCGGCTATCGCCGTGAGGAGGTCGTGGGGCGATTGAATGCGCTGGCGTTCCATTTGCCTGAGGAGGTCAGCACGCGGGGGCAGGCGCTCAGTGTGGAGCTGGGCATGCCAGTGGAAGGTTTCCGCGTGTTCGTCGAAAAGGCCGAGCGCGACGGCGCCGAAACCCACGAATGGACCTACGTGTGCCGCAATGGCGACACCCGCCAGGTCAGCCTGGTCGTCACCCCGATTCTGGCCGAACAAGGTAACGTCACCGGTTATTTGGGCATTGCGCTGGATATCAGCGAACGCAAAGCAGCCGAGCGCTTGCTCGCGCGTAATACGGCGTTGACTCAGGCGATTCTCGATACTGCGGTTAATCCGATCATCACCTTCGATGCGTATGGCAAGGTACGCTCGTTCAATCGCGCCGGCGAGCGCGTGTTCGGCTACAGTGCCGGGGAGATCGTCGGTCAGAGCGTGGGTATGCTGATGCCGGAAGCGCATGCAAGCCTGCACGAGGCGATGCTCAAGGATGTCTGGCAGGTCGGTCCGGAGTGGCATGAGGGCATGGATGGTGGCCGCGAAATGCAGGCGCTGCGTAAGAATGGCGATACGTTTCCGGTCGAGATTTCCCTTGGAACGATGTGGATGGATGGCGAGTGCCTCATGGTGGGGGGAATCGCCGACATCACCGAGCGGCATCGGCAGCGCAAGGCGCTCACTGACGCGCGCGACCAACTGGCGATGGCGGCGGCCGCCGCCGAACTCGGGATCTGGTCCTGGAGGCTGAGCGACGGTGCGCTGGAATGGAACGAGCGCATGTTCGAGATCTACGGTTGGCCGCTGGAGTTGCGCGAGAAGAGTCCGTGCTATGAGGACTGGCGAGGCATGGTGCATCCGGACGATCTCGGCTTCACCGAGGTGAGCCTGCAGAATGCGTTGGAGGGCCGTGGCGTTTACGACCCGGTGTTCCGTATCCTGCGTGAAGACGGCACGCAGCGGCATATCCAGGGTGGCGCGCACACCGAGCGCGATGCGCAGGGGCAGGTCATCCGGGTGATCGGCATCAATCGCGACATCACTGAGCAGTTGCAGGCCGAACAGGAACTGCGCCATGCCAAGGCGCGCGCCGACGATGCCAGTCAGGCCAAGTCCTCGTTCCTGGCCAACATGAGCCATGAGATCCGCACGCCGATGAATGCGGTATTGGGAATGCTGCAACTGTTGCGCCGCACCGCGCTGGATGCGCGTCAAGGCGACTATGTCGGCAAGGCACACAAGGCCGGAACCTCGTTATTGAGCTTGCTCAACGACATCCTCGACTATTCCAAGATCGAGGCTGGAAAGCTACAACTCGATCTGCATCCCTTCAGTATGGAGGAACTGTTGCGTGATCTTTCGGTGGTGCTGTCAGGCAACCATCAGCGGCCGGAGGTCGAGATCGTGTACCGCCTCGGTCGCGACATCCCCGACCGTTTGATCGGCGATAACCTGCGCTTGCAGCAGGTGCTGATCAATCTGGCGGGCAATGCGCTCAAGTTCACCGAACACGGACATGTGCTGTTGAAGGTGGAGCTGTTGCATCGGCAGTCGCAGGCGGTGACGTTGCGGGTGACGGTGGAAGATACCGGGATCGGCATCAGCACCGAGCAGCAGCAGCGCATTTTCCACAGTTTCACCCAGGCCGAGGCGTCGATCAGCCGGCGTTTCGGTGGTAGCGGCCTGGGTTTGGTGATCAGTCGGCGCTTGATCGGCATGATGGGGGGGCAATTGCAGTTGCACAGCGTCCTTGGCGAGGGCAGCCAGTTTTGGTTCGACCTGTCACTCGCGCTGGACACGAACGACAGTGCGATTCCCATCAGCGGCCTGGGTTCTGCCCGTCATGTACTGGTGGTGGACGACAGCGCCTTGGTGCGCGAGTCGTTGATCGATGCGTTGAGCGCCTTCGGTTGGGACATGGCGGGCGTGGGCAGCGGCGAAGAGGCGATCGCGCAAGTAGTGCAGGCGCATGAACACGGCAAGCGCTTCGATGCTGTGCTGATGGACTGGCGTTTGCCGGGCATCGATGGCGTCGCCGCCGCGGCTGCGATACGAGCCGCCTGTGCCAGGCCCCCAATGGTATTGATGTTAACCGCCTACCAAAGCGATGTGTTCGGCGAGGCGCAGCGTCATGCCGAGGTACCGTTCGCGGATTACCTGGTCAAGCCGGTGACGTCGTGGCAGGTGGTGGAAACGCTGGAAAAGATGTTGTGCGATGAGATGTCGCCGTCCACCTCGTCCTTGGCATTGACCGCGTCGGCCCATGTTGCGCGTCTGCCAGGATTACGTGTGTTGGTCGTGGAGGACAACGCCTTGAACCGGCAAATCGCCGAAGAGTTACTGCGAGCAGAGGGCGCCATCGTGGCGCTGGCCGAAGACGGTTTCAAGGGTGTGCAGTGCGTGTGCGAGAGCGGCGAGTGCTTCGATGTCGTGGTGATGGACATGCAGATGCCGCAAGTGGATGGTCTGGAGGCCACCCGGCGCATCCGAGCCGATGCACGTTTTGTGAACTTGCCGATTCTGGCGATGACGGCCAATGCGGCGCAAGACGATGTGGCGGCCTGCCTGCAGGCGGGGATGAATGCGCACATCGGCAAGCCAATCGATCTGGAACAGATGGTGGATGCGCTGTTGCGATTGAGTCCTCGCACGAGTGCCCCATCAGTGGTTGCGACGATAGCGCAGTCGCCGCCGCGTCCGGCAGTGCCACTCGATGCGATCCTGGCCCGCTTCGGCAACAATGTGGACCTGTTCATACGGATGCTCGATGCGTTCGCCAGCGAACATCTTGCGCTGTTGCAACAGGTACACGCTGCGCTTGCGCGACACGATGCGCTTGCCGCTGCGGATGCGGCGCATGCGGTGAAGGGGAGTGCCGCGACGCTGGGGGCCGTGGTGCTGGCGCAGTCGGCGGCAGAACTGGAGCAGGTGGCGCGCGCAGGTTGTTTGGTCGATGCCGATCCCGCGCTGGCCGACTTGTTGGCTGCGGCTAAACAGGATCTGGAGATGCTTTGCGCCGCTGTGGCGCCATTGCGCGCTGTGCCGCAGTCGCGTGCCGTGGCATCGCTCGATCTCCTGCGGCCCTGGTTGCTTGAGTTGGAGCCGTTGCTGCGCCGGTCGGATATGGCGGCGCTGGCGGTATTGGAGCAGGCACCGTCTGGCGTTTCTGGTGCATGTGCGAGGGACTATCTACGTTTGTGCGAGCAGATACAGTCACTGCATTTCGATGCCGCGTTGACGAGTTTGCGCGGTTTGCTGGAGCCAGCCTGCGCATGAGTGAGTTTGCCGCCTACCGTCGTCTTGCTCCGGATGGCAGACGACCGCGTGTTCTGATCGTGGACGATCAGCCGATCAACATTCGTGCATTGCACGAGCTGCTGCGCGATGGGTGCGAGGTCAGCATGGCCTTGGATGGGCATCGCGCATTGGCCCTGTGCCGGGAGCAGCCGCCGGATCTTGTTCTGTTGGACGTGATGATGTCGGGCTTGGACGGCTTGCAGGTCTGTCGTCGCCTCAAAGCCGATCCGGCGACAGCGGACATTCCGGTCGTCTTCGTCACCGGACAGAATGCGCCGGAAGACGAAGTGGCGGCGCTGGAAGCGGGTGGCGCGGATTTCATCAGCAAACCTGTGCAGCCGGTGGTGGTGCGGGCCAGGGTGCAGAATCAGTTGATCATGAAGCTGCAAAGCGACATGTTGCGCGAGGTCGCGCTGCTGGATGGGTTGACCGGTATCGCCAACCGACGCCGTTTCGATGCAACGCTCAGTACGCACTGGCAGGCATGCGCGCGCGAGGGCAAGCCTTGTGGGGTGCTGATGATCGACGTTGACTACTTCAAACGCTATAACGATCACTACGGTCACCCACTTGGCGATGCGTGTTTGCGTCTACTCGCGCAGACCCTCGCCGGTTGTTTGCTGCGTCCATACGATCTCATCGCCCGGTATGGCGGAGAAGAGTTCGTTGCGTTGCTTCCCGAGAGCGACGCCGAGGGCGTGCGCGATGTGGCCCAGCGCATGTTGCAGCGGATCGCGCAATTGCAGCATCCGCATGCCGCATCGCCGCTTGGACCATGGCTGAGTATCAGTCTGGGGGGGGCGGCGATGGTGCCTGGCGTGGATGCGATGGGGGAGCCATTGCTGGAGTTGGCCGACGCGCAACTGTATCTGGCCAAGCAGGGAGGACGTGCGCGGGCCTGCGTGATCTGAGTCAATTTCCATGCGGTTGTTGTTGTTTTGTCATGGTAAAAATTACGTGATCGTCGCGCGAATCTGCCAGAATCGGGATTGTGTCCTGTAGGTCGGTTGCCGATGTCCCATCCTCTTTCCGTGCGTAACTCTCCACGTCGTGTGCTGTTGGCCAGTCTGGTCGGCACCACCATCGAGTTCTTCGACTTTTACATCTATGCCACCGCCGCGGTGCTGGTGTTTCCAGCGCTATTTTTCCCCGATGGCGATCTCAATGCGGCGCGATTGCAATCGTTGGCGACTTTTGCCGTGGCGTTCGTCGCGCGTCCGTTGGGGGCGGCGCTGTTCGGTCATTTCGGCGACCGTATTGGACGCAAGGCAACGCTGGTGGCCGCGCTGTTGACCATGGGCTTGTCGACGGTGCTGATCGGTCTGTTGCCGAGCCAGGCGCATATCGGTGTGTGGGCGCCAGTGTTGCTGGTGCTGTGCCGGTTCGGTCAGGGTCTGGGGCTAGGGGGCGAGTGGGGTGGGGCGGTGTTGCTGGCCACGGAGAATGCGCCGCCGGGCAAGCGTGCTTGGTACGGCATGTTCCCGCAGTTGGGCGCGCCGCTGGGTTTCATGTTGTGCTCGGGTATTTTTTTGCTGCTGGGTGCGCTGCTGGACGAAACGCAGTTTATGCGCTGGGGCTGGCGGATCCCGTTTGTGGCGAGTGGGTTATTGGTCGGGACCGGGCTGTGGGTACGCCTGCGGATCCATGAAACACCGGATTTCCAGCGCACACTGGATCGCAATGAGGTGGTGCGCTTGCCCATGCTGAAGGTGCTGTCGCAGCATGTCGTGGCGATGCTCATGGGCATGCTGTCCTTGCTGGCGACCTTCGTCCTGTTCTACCTGATGACGGTGTTCACGCTTGGCTATGGCACCACGACGTTGCACTACAGCCGTGAACAATTCTTGTTGTTGCAGATGCTCGGTATCGTGTGTTTCGCCGTTGCCATCCCGCTGTCGGCGTGGTTTGGCGGTCGCTGCGGAACGCGTCTGGCGATGATCGTGGCCAGTTCCGCCATGGTGCTGTTCGGTCTGCTGTTTGCGCCGTTGTTCCATGGCGGCCAGCCTTGGCAAGTGCTGGGATTTCTGTCCCTGGGTTTTTTCTGTATTGGACTGAGTTACGGCCCATGCGGCACTTTGCTGGCCGAACTCTATCCGCCGCCGGTGCGCTATACCGGCGCGTCGTTGTCGTTCAGCCTGGCCGGTATTCTCGGTGCTGCGCCCGCACCATCTGTGGCGTCATGGTTGGCCTCCAATTACGGCCTGCCCTGGGTCGGTTACTACATCAGTGTTGCGGCGCTGCTGACCTTGCTGACCTTGCTGGCAATACCTCTACTGCGCCGTTGAATGCTTGTCCCTGTGGCGCGTGTTCGACTCGGTTGCGGCCACCGGCTTTGGCCAGATAGAGGTATTTGTCGGCTTCTACCAGAAACGGATGCATCGCTTGATTCTTAATCTTGCTGCTGCACACGCCGATGCTGATGGTAAGACGGAGCGTCTTTTCGCCGACGCTCACCTGCAGCTCGGCGACGCGTGCACGTAGGGTTTCGAAGTAATCGGTGATGCCCGCCTCATCGAGACCGGGCACCAGCATGCAGAACTCTTCACCACCAAAACGTGCGATCAGGTCTTGCGGGCGTGCGTGCGCGGTCAGCACCGAGGCGACCGCACGCAGCGCTTCGTCGCCGGCGTCGTGGCCGAGCGTGTCGTTGACGTGCTTGAAGTGATCCAGGTCGAGCATCGCCACGCTGACCGTTTGTTGGCCGGTCAGGCATTGCGGCAACGTGCGTTGGCTTTGCTCAAGGAAATGCCGGCGATTGGGCAGGCCGGTGAGGAAATCGCGGGTCGCCAGATCCTGCAGGGTGCCGATCAGTTCCAGTTGGTCCACGTTCTGCGATACCCGGCAGAAGAATTCTTCGCGCGAGAATGGTTTGCGCAGGAAGTCGTTGGCGCCGTTCTTGAGGAAACGTGGAACCAACGAGGCGTCGCTGGTGCCGGAGAGCCCAATGACCGCAAGCATGTCCCGCGCGCGCAGGGCGCGCAGCCGGCGGGTGAACTCCACACCCTCCATGCCTGGCATTTCCTGATCCACCACTGCCAGGCGGATTGCAGGATTCGCCTCCACTGCCTTCAGCCCGGCGGCACCGTCGGCTGCTTCCACGACTTGGTAGCCATACATCACCAGCAGGGAGGCCGCATAAGCCCGTGCCGACGCCGAATCGTCCACCACGAGCGCGGCGATGCGGCGATTGCGTACCAGCCGCTGCACCAACCACGCCAGATAGTCGATGGTGCCTGGTGCGTTTTTCAGTACGAAATCGATGATTTGCTGGTTCAGGATGCGCTTGCGCAGCCCTTCGTCGTACACACCGCTGACCACGACGGTCGGCACGCCTCGGGCGACGAAGAAGTCCACCACGCTGTCGTGGTTCCCATCTGCGAGCACCAGTCCGGTGAGCACCAAAAACCAGGGGCCGCCATCGTCCAGCGCGATGCCCGCCTCGGCCAGCGTGGACACGACAGTGACCTGCAGCTCAACGCGTTGCTCGATGGCCGCGCGTAGCAGGTCGGTGAAGGAGCGCGAATTCTCTACCAACAAGATGCGCTGCTTCTCTAAACCGCTAACGCGATCATTTATAATGGTAGAGGCCGACAACATGTGCGGCATGTAAGCCTCGCAGAGTGACGTTTCTGTATGAAACTGATTTAACGGCTGCGTCCGCGACAACTTTAGAGCGCGTGATTGGTTTCGATAGACAAATCCACGGGGCGTCGGTGTTGCGGATGCGGCGTTGGCGACAAGGCCAAATGCCTGCCCCAGCGCCGTGCTGTCGACCGCCAACCGGGATGGGGCGCGTGTTGCGCGGCTTGCCAGGGCCTTTCAGCGCTGGAACAGGCCTTGCATGGCACCCTCTGGCTGTCTTCGCATTTACGTCACATCGGGTCGCGTTCCAGGCCGCGATGGGGCTGCCTGCACCGCTGCGGTCTCACCACAGCGCGTCGCGTAGTTTGTACCAGGACATCGCCGCCGCCAGCAGCGGTGCACGCAACAGGCGGCCGCCCGGAAAAGGACGGTGCGGGATCCTTGCGAACACATCCAGGCGCTGCGACTGCCCAGCGATCGCCAGGGCGATGGCCTCCCCGGCCAGACCGGTCGTGGCGACGCCATGGCCGCAGAAACCCTGCGCGAAGTAGACGTTCGGGGTCAGCCGGCCCCAATGCGGGGTGCGGTTGCGGGTGATGTCGACATAGCCGCCCCAGACGTAATCCAGTTCCACCGTGTTCAGTTGCGGGAACACCTTGCGCATGCGTTGGGTGATGAATCCGCGCAGGCCTGGTGGCGGCAGTGCCGAATAGCTTGCGCCGCCGCCGAACAGCAGGCGGTGGTCGCGGCTGAGGCGGAAGTAGTCCAGTGCCAGGTTGACGTCGGCTACGGCCATGTCATTGCCGATCAGCGCGTGCGCTAGTTCCGCGCCGAGCGGCGTGCTGGCGCCGATGTAAGTGCCCACTGGCATGATGCGCGTTTCCAGTTCCGGGGCGATGCCTTGCAACCAGGCATTGCCGGCGAGGATGGCGAAATCGCCTTGGAGCTCGCCGTGTGCGCTACGCAAGATCGGTCGCGCGCCACGGATCAGCGTGGTCACCGGGCTTTGCTCGTAGATGCGCACGCCAGCAGCCAGTGCCGCGCGTGCCAGTCCACGGGCATATTCCAGTGGATGCAGGTGACCACTGGCCGGGTCGTACATCGCGCCACAATAACGCGCACTGCCTAGCTGCGCCTGCAGTTGCCGCCGGTCCCACCATTGCAGTGGGTAATCGTAGCGTTGCGCCATCGCGACAATGCCGGCGCGCAGTGCACGCTCGTGGCGCGGCGTGATCGCCACGTGAGCATGGCCATCGCGCCAATCGCAGGCGATGGCATGGCGTTGGATCCGCTCGCGTAGCAGGCGCATGCCATCGCGAGAAAAATCGAACAGCAGGCGTGCATCATCCTGGCCGAGCAGGGTTTCCAGGGTGTGTTGCTCGCAGCCGTAGCCGACGATGGCCTGGCCGCCATTGCGTCCGGATGCGCCCCAGCCTATGCGCTGCGCTTCCATGACCGCGACCCGATACCCCGCCTCGGCCAGCGTCAGCGCCGCGCTTAGACCGGTGTAGCCGGCGCCGAGAATGCAGACGTCCGCTCGTGCCTGCCCGCGCAGGGCGGGCTGCGCCGGCAGGGGCGTTGCGCTGTCGAGGTACCAGGAGCCTGGGCCCATGGACGGCTCGGTGCCTTGGGCACGGTGCAGCGGGGGCGGAGCGGTTCGGATCATGCTGGTTGACGGCGCATCAACGTCATCTCGATGGCGTTTCGAGCGATTGCTGTCTGGTGCCTGCGTGTACCCGCTTCTGGATCATTGCGGCTCTTCATACTGTCCGCAGGTACCAGCGATAGTCCACGTCGCTCACCTGCGTATGGAAATCCAGCATCTCGCGGCGCTTTTGCTGGCCGTAGATGTGGCGAAAGCGTGCACCGAAGCGTTCGCTGACGAAGTCGCTGGCCAGGAAACGCGCGATTGCGCCACGCCAGTGCGGGTGGCGCGGCGCGCTTTGCGCGTAGGCATTGCCTTGGGTCGGGGGTCCGGGCTCGATCTGGTGCTGCAAGCCGTATTCGATGCCGGCTAGCACGGCGGCGGCGACCAGATAGGGGTTCGCGTCGGCACCGGCGATACGGTGTTCGATACGGGTGTTGGCCGGGTCGCTATGCGGTATCCGCATCGCTACGGTGCGATTGTTGAAGCCCCAGCTATCGTTGAGCGGCACGAAGGCATTGGCAACGAAGCGGCGATAGCTGTTCGCATGCGGGGCAAATAGCAGCAAGCAGTCGTCGGCGACGTGTTGCAGCCCTCCGATGGCGTGCCGCAGTGCCGCTGTCGGGGCCTGTGGTGTGCAGGCGAAGACATTGTGGCCGGCAGCATCGAGCAGGCTCACGTGCACATGCAGACCACTGCCGGATTGCCCTGCCAGCGGCTTGGCCATGAAGCTGGCGAGCAGCCCCTGTTGCTGTGCGATCTCCTTGATCGCGCGCTTGAGTAGGACCGCATCGTCGCAAGCCGCCAGCGCGTCGGCGCGATGGGTGAGGTTGATCTCGAATTGACCGGGGGCGTATTCGGCGACCGCGGTGTCGGCCGGAATGCCCTGCGCTTGGCAGGCTTTTGCCACCGCGTCGATGAACTCGCGCTGCTCGTCCAGATCCTGCATCGAATAGACCTGGGTGCTGTCGTTGCGCCGCCCGCTGTGCGGTTGCAGCGGTGGCTGCGGGCGTCCGTGTGCGTCTGCGCATGGATCGAACAGGTAGAACTCCAATTCCACTGCGATTACTGCAGTCAGCCCAAGCGACTGCAATCGTGTCAGCACTTGCGCCAGAACCTGGCGCGGGGCGAAATCGAGTGCGTTGCCCGCATCCTGCATCGCCAGCAGCAATTGCGCCGATGGCACTGGCGCCCATGGAATCGGCCGCAACGTGCCGGGTATCGGAAAGCACAATCGGTCCTCGTCGCCGATGGCGTAGCCCAGGCCGGTTTCTTCCACCGTGTTCCCGGTGATGTCGGTGGCGATCAGCGACATCGGCAGGCACACCCCGTTGCGATAGACCTTTTCCAGTGCCTGGCGAGTGATGCGTTTGCCGCGCAGCAGGCCGTTACAGTCGGGCAGTAGCAGGTCGATCTGCACGCAGCCGGTGATGTCGTGCAGGGTACGGGCATCGTCCGGGGGCAGCAGTGGAGTGTCGTGCATGTCGTCATCGCGGCGCACTGTGGTAACCCGATAAGCCTAACAGAGCGCCTTGGTGTCAAAAATACACAAAAGGTCGATATGTGTGGCTGGTCATGTGCTGCGTATCGCTGCGATGGGCCACGTTATGGTATCTGTCGGCCTAGTGTGAGATGCGCGGGAGCCGCACGCGCCATTTTGTGTCGTGTTGTAAAAATACAACGTGCGGGTTAACTTGCATCGACGCCACACGAGTTTTTCGCATGGCTGTATCGCCTCTGGTCGGCTTACCGACCGACTCCAAGCTTATTGGTCAGCATTCCTTTCTGGCCTCCGGTGAAAAGTATGTGCGCGCCGCCATCGACGGTGCGGGTGTGATTCCTGTGCTGCTGCCTTTGCTGCAGCCGCCGGTCGATCCATATGCGTGGTTGTCCCGGCTCGACGGTCTGTTGCTGACGGGTGCGGTCAGTAATATCGAGCCGCATCATTACAGTGACGAGCCGAGCTGGCCTGGCAATCCGCATGATCCGGTACGGGATGCGAACATGCTGGACATCATCCCGCAGGCGATTTCCATGGGGCTGCCAATTTTGGCGATCTGCCGCGGTTTTCAGGAGGTCAACGTGGCGCTAGGGGGGACTTTGCACCAGCAAGTGCATACCCAGCCTGGGCTGTTGGATCACCGCGAAAACCCGCATGCAACGCTGGAGATGCAGTTCGCATCGGCGCATGAGGTGACCTTCAGCGAAGGGGGCTGGTTGGAGGAGATCGCCGGCGGTGCGCGGGCGCGTGTGAATTCTCTGCATGGTCAAGGTGTGGCTCGGCTCGGCGGCGATCTGATTGTCGAGGCGCTGGCGCCAGATGGCCTGATCGAAGCGTTTCGCGGTGTCGGTCCGGGATTCCTGTTGGGCATGCAGTGGCACCCGGAATGGCGTGTCCTCGACGATGCGTTTTATCTGCGCATCTTCCAATTCTTCGGCGACGCGTGTCGCCACTATGCGGCCAGCCGCAGTAAGGACTAATCCCATGGCGAACGGTTCTCGCGCGCACAAGCACAGCTCTGAAAAACAGGAAAGCTCGCTGCGGCGCTGGTTGAAGGAGCGCCACATCACCGAGGTCGAATGCCTGGTGCCGGACATCACTGGCAATGCGCGCGGTAAGATCATTCCTGCCGCCAAGTTTTCGCACGATTACGGTACGCGACTGCCCGAGGGCATTTTCGCCACCACGGTGACTGGCGATTATCCCGACGATTACGATGAGCTGATCTCGCCATCGGATTCGGACATGCAGTTGCGCCCGGATCCGGACACGGTACGCATGGTGCCCTGGGCCACGGATCCCACCGCGCAGGTCATCCATGATTGCTACACCAAGGAGGGCCTGCCGCACGAGCTCGCACCGCGCAACGTGTTGCGTGGCGTGCTCGCGGCATACGCGGCGATCGGTTACAAGCCGGTGGTGGCGCCGGAGTTGGAATTCTTTCTAGTACAGAAGAACACCGACCCGGATTTCCCACTGTTACCGCCGGCCGGTCGCTCCGGTCGCCCGGAAACGGCGCGGCAGTCGTATTCGATCGACGCGGTCAACGAATTCGACCCGATCCTGGATCTGATGTACGACTACTGCGATGCGATGGAACTGGACGTGGATACCTTGATCCATGAATCCGGTGCGGCGCAGTTGGAAGTCAATTTCACCCATGACGATGCGTTGTCGCGGGCGGACCAGGTATTCCTGTTCAAACGCACCATGCGTGAGGCGGCATTGCGCCATGGTGTCTACGCCACGTTCCTGGCCAAGCCGATGGAGAACGAGCCGGGCAGTGCGATGCACATCCACCAGAGCCTGCTGGACAAACACGGCAAGAATGTCTTCAGTGGTCGTCGTGCCGGCGAGTACAGTCGTACCTTTGCGCATTATCTGGCAGGTCTGCAGAAGTACGTGCCGATGGCGATGGCGTTCCTGGCACCCAATGTCAATTCCTACCGTCGTCTGATGTTCGGCGAGGTGTCGCCTAGCAATGTGCTGTGGGGATTCGATAACCGCACCTGTGGCCTGCGCGTGCCGATCGACACGGCTGAGAATATGCGTGTGGAAAGTCGTTTCGCCGGTTCCGATGCCAATCCATATCTGGCGATGGCGGCGACACTCGCCTGCGGGTTACTGGGCATACGCGAGCAATTGGAGCCGACCGCACCGACGACTGGCAGTGGTCAGGTAACCGGGTACCAACTACCACGTTCGCTCGGCGAGGCGCTGGATGGGTTGCAGCACTGTGCGCAGCTGCAGGAATTGTTGGGGCCAAGATTCGTGCGGGCGTATATTTCGGTCAAGCGCAAGGAATACGAGACATTCTTCCGGGTCATCAGTTCGTGGGAGCGGGAGTTCTTGTTGTTGAATGTATGAAGCACTCAGCGCGGCCCGCATCGGCTAGTGCATGATCGGTGGTCGTCTTTCATCAATGGATCGATCATGAGCGCGACCGGCGTGTCCATTCCTCTGCCTCGCGACTTGCCGCATATCGAACGCATCTGCCACTATTGCACGCAAGGACGCCGCGCACGTGCTGGGTAAATCGCCTGAGTCTGGCCTGTTGCGCTGCGCTGAGATGCTATCGGTCTGTTGTGTGTCGCGCGCTGCCTGATGCTTCCCGATTTTCCATGGACCCCAGGAGCCATGTCATGACGCCGCGGCGACGCATTCTTTGTTTGCTTTCCTTTTCGGTGACGTTGCTGGCCGCCTGCGACGGATCCGGCGGTGCCGATGGGCGCAACCCGGGTGTGGACGCAGCAAAGGTGCTGAACGTCTACAACTACTCGAACTACATCGCCGAGAGCACCATTCCCGATTTTGAAAAAAAGACCGGCATCGAGGTCACCTATGATGTGTTCGACAGCGACGAGATGGTGGAAGCCAAGCTGTTGGCCGGCGGCAGCGGCTACGATGTGGTGGTGCCGACGTTGAATTTCTTCGGCCGGCAAATCCAGGCTGGCCTGTTCCTGCCGTTGGACAAGCGCAAGATCCCAAATCTTGCCAACCTCGACCCGCAGATCATGCAGCGCATCGCGCAGCAGGATCCGGGCAACACCTATGGCGTGCCATACATGATCGGCACCACCGGCATCGGTTACAACGTGGACAAGGTCAAGGCGGCTTTCGGCAGCACCGACGTCGCCAATAGTTGGGATCTGGTATTCAAGCCCGATTACCTGGCCAAGCTAAAGGATTGTGGCGTGACCCTGTTGGATGCGCCCGCGGACCTGATTCCGATCGCGCTGCATTATCTGGGTGAGGATCCGCATACCACCGATGCGGCCAAGCTTGAGCAGGCCGCCGCGTTGCTCACACGCATCCGCCCGTATGTGCAGAACTTCAACTCCTCGCAGTATGTGACCTCTCTGGCCAACGGGAGTACCTGTCTGGTGGTGGGGTGGTCCGGTGACATCATCCAGGCGCGCGATCGCGCCGAGGAAGCCAAGAACGGCGTGCATCTGGCCTATTCGATTCCCAAGGAGGGCGCGCCGCAGTGGTTCGACATGCTCGCCATCCCCAAGGATGCCAAACATCCGGAGAACGCGTATGCCTTTATCAATGACCTGCTGACGCCGGCAGTGGCTGCGGCCAATACCAATTTCATCCATTACGCCAATCCGGTACCGAAGGCGACACCGCTGGTGAATCCGCAGATCCGTCACGATCCGACGATCTATCCACCGCCAGCGGTGGCGGCGAAGATGTTCACTTATGCGATCAACCCACCCGAGGTGGACAAGCTGTACACCCGCCTGTGGACGCAGATCAAGACCGGCCATTGAACGACAGGCGCGGCGTCTTCAGTGGTTAGATCGTGTGCCACGCCAATGGCGCGGTGGATGGTGCGTGATGCACGCCGCGTCACGTTGCCATCTCCCGGGGTGATGCGAAGTCGTTGATCGACGCCTAGAGCGTGTTATGAACTTTGAAGTAGAGACGTTGCATTTCCAAGCATGAGGATGGAGAAGACGACGAAGTG
>NZ_JZHZ01000007.1:1756847-2228253 GCF_000963005.1 Xanthomonas sp. GPE 39 | reverse complement strand
GGATAGGAGCGTGCTGGCTTCATCCGCTTACGATAGCCGCGAAAGCCTCAAGTTCATAACACGCTCTAGGAAGTGCGGTTCAGGCATCTGTGCTTTAAGAAGAGTGCACAGGCATGCAGGTTTGCCGTCGCGCGCCGTCATCGTCCGGGATCGGCGCAGGCGGGGGAGTGGGGATGTCGCTGTCGAAGTGAGCGCGCTGCTGCGGTATCGCGCAGATGGCAAGCGCGGCTACACTATGCGCCAGTGTGCTGCGTTCGTCAGCAGCATCGGTGACGCATCTCGATGGCGTTTTCATGAGCAACAACCGATGGCGTTGAGCCAAGTCAACCCCCACCCTCTGCCGGAGTCACCCACGCCGCCGACCACGGGCTGTGGTTATCTGTCCATTGCCGGTGTGTGCAAGGACTACGAGGGTGTCGTTGCGCTGGATGTGATCGATCTGGAGATCGGCAAGGGCGAGATCTTCGCTTTGCTCGGCGGTTCCGGCAGCGGCAAGTCCACGTTGCTGCGCTGTCTGGGTGGGTTCGAACGACCTAGCCGTGGCCGCATCGTGCTCGACGGTCAGCCATTGGATGACCTGCCGCCTTACCAGCGCCCGCTCAATATGATGTTTCAGTCCTATGCGCTGTTTCCGCATATGACGGTGGAGCAGAATATCGCCTTCGGTCTGAGGTTCGATGGCCTCTCGCGTACCGCCATCGTTGCCCGCGTCGGCGAGATGTTGGAGTTGGTACGGTTGCAGACCTTGGGCAAACGCAAGCCGCACCAGCTCTCCGGTGGGCAGCAGCAGCGCGTGGCGCTGGCACGCGCACTGGCCAAGCGACCAAAGCTGTTGCTGCTGGACGAACCGATGGCGGCGCTGGACAAGCAACTGCGCGCACAAATGCAATTGGAGTTGCGCGCGATCATCCAGGCCTCTGCCGTCACCTGCGTGATGGTCACCCATGACCAGGAAGAGGCGATGACCATGGCCTCGCGTATTGCGCTGATGGATGCGGGCGTTATCCGCCAGATCGGCACCCCGGACGCAATTTATGAGCAGCCGGCCAATCGCTTCGCCGCCGAGTTCATCGGCTCGGTCAACCTGATCCAGGCCCGCATCGACCCGGACGAACCAGATGGTACGCGCCTGCATAGCGCGATGTTTCCCGATCGCATCATCGTCGGCGATGGCCTGCCTGGTTGTGGCGGACAGTCGGTGTTTTTCGCGCTGCGTCCGGAGCAGTTACGCATTGGCCAGCAGACGCCGGCCCAGACGCATAACAAGGCCGCTGGTGTGATCGAGGACATCACGTATTTCGGTAGCTATTCGGTTTACCACGTGCGCCTGCTGGGCGGCTTCACGCTGATGGTCAGCGTCATCAATCAGCAGCGTCATGCCAGCCAACGCCTGAGCCGGGGCGATACGGTTTGGCTGTGGTGGGGCGAGCACGATGGCGTGGTGCTACGCGCATGAGCACGCCCGTCGCTGCGGGCGTGTTCGCTGCGTTGTCTGCGGCATGGCGGATGCTGCGCACGCGGCTGGGGCCGCGTCTGCCTGCCGCGCGCTGGTTTGTGATCGCTGCGCCATACCTGTGGATGCTGCTGTTCTTCGCGATCCCGTTGCTGATCGTGCTGCGTATTTCCTTCGCCGAGCAGGCAATCAGCAGTCCACCGTATAGCCCATTACTGCAGGACCGCGACGGCGTGCGGACCTTGGTCCTGACCGTGCAGCATTATCTGGCCTTGTGGCGCGATCATCAGTACCTCCAGGCTTACTGGGGCTCGCTCAAGATCGCCGGGATCTCCACCTTGTTCACCCTGCTGATTGGTTATCCGTTGGCCTATGCGATCACGCGCCTGTCGCCGTCGGCGCGCAACATGGCGATGATGCTGGTGGTACTGCCATCGTGTATCTCGTTCCTGATACGTGTCTACGCCTGGATCGGCATGCTTGACAGCAACGGCCTGCTCAACCGCCTGTTGTTGGGGCTCGGGCTGATCGATGCGCCGTTGCACATCCTGTATACCCCGCTCGCCGCCTACATCGGCATCGTCTACTGCTATCTGCCGTTCATGGTGCTGCCGCTGTACGCGACCCTGATCAAGCGCGACCAGCGTCTGCTTGAGGCCGCCTACGACCTGGGGGCGCGGCCATGGCAGGCGTTCCTCTCTGTGACCCTGCCGATGTCGCGGCCGGGCATCATCGCCGGCTGCATGCTGGTGATGATTCCGGCGGTGGGCGAATTCGTCATTCCGGAAATGCTGGGCGGGCCGGACACGCTGATGATCGGCCGCGTGCTGTGGGAAACGTTCTTCAGTAATCGTGATTGGCCCATGGCGTCGGCGCTGGCGATCGCGCTGCTGGCGTTGCTCGTGCTGCCGATCCTGATGTTTCATCGTCAACAGCAACGCCAGCGCGACGGTGGCCCGACATGAGGGGCGCGTCCCTACTACGCAGAGGAACGGGGATCGCGCTGCACTGGGCCGTGCTCGGGGCCGGCTTTACCTTTTTGTATCTGCCGATCCTGCTGCTGATGGCGTATTCGTTCAATGCTTCCAAGCTGGCGACGGTCTGGGCCGGGTTTTCCACGCGCTGGTATGGCGCGTTGCTGCATGACCGGCAGATCCTGCGCGCGGCGTGGATCAGCCTCAAGCTCGCGTTATCGACCGCGACCGCCTCACTGGTGCTCGGCACGCTTGCGGCGTTGGCGCTGACCCGTTTGCGGCGCTTTCCTGGTCAGCGCCTGTTCGCGGCGTTGGTGACCGCGCCGCTGGTGATGCCGGAGGTGATGATTGGTCTGTCGATCCTGCTGTTGCTGGTGTCGATCGGTGGGGTGATCGGTGTCGCGCCCAAGGGCGTCATTGGGATATGGATCGCGCACGTCACCTTCACCCTGTCCTTCGTCACGGTGGTGGTGTCTTCGCGGCTGCAGGCATTGGACCGTGCGTTGGAGGAGGCGGCGATGGACCTGGGCGCCAATCGACTGAGTGTGTTCTGCCTGATTACCGTGCCGATCATCGCGCCGGCGTTGGTGGCCGGCTGGCTGCTGGCGTTCACCTTGTCACTGGACGACGTGGTGGTTGCCAACTTTCTCGCCGGCCCGGACACGACCACCTTGCCGATGATCGTGTTCTCCTCGGTGCGGATGGGCCTGACTCCCAAGATCAACGCCTTGGCAACGCTAATGGTGTTGTTGGTATCGCTTGTCGCTTGCCTCGGCGGTTGGTGGATGGCGCGCAGCGAGAAGCGGTGTCAGCGTGACACGCCGCTGGTGCTGGGGTAAGCAGGGCAGGGTCTATCATCCATGGAGCGCAATGGCGGAGGCGATCCAATAGATCGCGCCGAGGAAGTTGCCGGCCGTCTTGTCGTATCGGGCGGCAATGGCCCGCTACTGTTCGAGTTTGGCAAAGAGGTTCTCGATCATGTCTCTATCCTTGTATAACTCCCGATCATGGCCACGCCACATCTGATGTGTTGGATGGCAGAGGATGGCGATCCCTGCTGCGTGGGATGATCTCGGGCTTGGCGCGTATGCGTTGTTGCGGCAGTGTGTCGCCACACGCAGCCACTTGACCACGACACGCACGTAACCTGTGCCGTTGTCGTTTTTTCAGGAGCCATTGCAATGTTTTACGACACCGTCAATCCCGCCACGGGGCAGATCGAATATCGCGTCGAGTTAATGGATGCCACCGCCATCGAGCAGCGGCTGGCTGCTTCGGCGCAAGCGTTCCCGGCTTGGGCGGCGATGTCGTTGACGCAGCGCGGCAACTTGCTACGCGAGGTCGGTGCGCAACTACGTGCGCAGCGCATCCCCTTGCAACGGTTGATGAGCGCGGAGATGGGCAAATTGCGCCAGGAGGCACTGGCCGAGGTCGACAAGTGCGCGGCGGCCTGCGATTACTATGCCGAGCATGCGGCGGATTATCTGCGCGAGCAGCTTATCGCCACCGAAGCCTGCCGCAGCTATGTGCGCTACGAGCCGCTGGGGTGTGTGCTGGCGGTGATGCCATGGAATTTCCCGCTCTGGCAGGTGTTCCGCTTTCTGGCGCCGGCGCTGATGGCCGGGAATGTTGCTTTGCTCAAGCACGCCACCAATGTGCCACGCTGTGCCGATGCGATCCATGCGCTGTTGCAGGCGGCTGGTGTTCCGAGCGGGGTGTTCGATGTGTTGCACATCGATAACGACCAGGCTGCCGAGGTGCTGCGCGATGCGCGGGTGGCTGCGGTCACGCTTACCGGCAGCGAACGCGCTGGCCGTTCCATCGCCGCCAACGCCGGCGGACAACTGAAGAAGTGCGTGATGGAACTTGGTGGCAGCGATGCGTTCGTGGTGCTGGACGATGCTGACGTGGAGGCGGCAGTGGCCGCCGCTGTGCAGTCGCGCTTTGATAATGCCGGGCAGACCTGCATCGCGGCCAAGCGTTTCGTGGTGGTGCGGGCGCTTGCCGATGCGTTCGTGCAGCGCTTCGTTGCGGCGGCGCACGCGCGCCGTCTTGGCGATCCACAGGACCCGGCGACCACGCTTGCGCCGATGGCGCGGCAGGATTTGCGCGATGCCTTACACCATCAGGTGCAGGCCAGCATCGCCAAGGGCGCCACGCCGTTGCTCGGCTGCGCGCCGGACCTGAGCACCCATGCCGGCTATCCGGCGTCCATCCTGGATCACGTGGTGCCGGGGATGCCGGCCTACGATGAGGAATTGTTCGGTCCGGTCGCCGCGATCCTGCGCGTGGCCGATGAGGCCGAGGCGGTGCGCGTGGCCAACGATACGGTCTTCGGTTTAGGCGGTAGCGTCTGGAGCGCGGATCGTGATCGCGGCGAACGCGTTGCCTGTCAGTTGCACTGCGGTACGGTATTCGTCAATGCCAGCGTCAAGAGCGATGTGCGCCTGCCGTTCGGTGGCGTCAAGCGTTCTGGTTTCGGCCGCGAACTGGCGGCACATGGCATCCATGAGTTCATGAATATCAAGTCCGTCTATGTGGACTGAAACCCTATGGCCGCGGCTTGCTCGGACAATCCCAATCCGGTCTGGAGCTGCTTCATCGCTCGGTGTTGGGCACTACAGCCATTTCGCCCGCTTGAACGCCGCATACAACCCCAGGCACACCGCGCCCACGCCGCCGACCATCAGCGGATAGGCAAATGGCCAGTTCAGCTCTGGCATATGCTGGAAGTTCATGCCATACCAACTGGTGATCAGCGTGGGCGCGGCGAGTAGGGCGGCCCATGCGCCGAGACGCTTGACCGTCTCGCCTTGGGCCAAGGTAACCAGCGATAGATTCACGCTCAAGGCGGTGCCCAGCATCTCGCGCAGGGTGTCGATGGCGTCGTTGGTGCGCACCGCGTGGTCGAGCACATCGCGCAGGTAGAGCCGCACTTCGTCCGGGATCAGCGGGCCGGGATGACGCTTGAGATGGGCGAGCACATCCTGCAACGGGGCCACGCCCAGCCGCATCTGGTTGAGTTCGCGCTTGAGTTCGTACAGGCGGATTGCGGTGTCGCGGCGGTACGATTCGGCGAAGATGTCGCTTTCCAGGCGTTCCAGGCTGTCCCGGAACGCGTCCAGGATCGGTTGGTAGTTGTCCACGATGTAGTCCAGCACCGCGTACAGCGCGTAGGACGGCCCCAACTGCAACAGTTTGGATTCGCGCTCCAGCCGTTCGCGCACTGGCGCATACGGCAGCGAGGCACCGTGGCGCACTGTCAGCAGAAAGCGAGTGCCCAGGAAGGCGTGGGTTTCGCCGTAGACGATGCGCTCGTCGATCACCTGCGCCGTGTGTACGGCCAGGAAAAGCGAATTGCCGAACGCCTCGACCTTCGGGCGCTGGTGCGCCTTGCGCGTGTCTTCGATGGCCAGATCGTGCAATTGGAACTCGTCTTGCAGTTGCTCCAGCACCGTGTCGTCGGGTTCGTACATGCCGACCCACACGAAACCATCGTCGCCGGCCAGGGCGTCGCTGATCTGTGCCAAGGCGATGTCGTGGCGACGACCGTGGCCATCGTAGTGCACGCAGTTGATGACGCAGGCAGGATTGCTGGAGACCGAAACCATTAGATAGAACCGTGCGTGGCGGAATCGTGCGGCAAGCTCAGGGCAACCCGCGCTGGCGAGTCAGTGCCCAGGCAAGAGCCGTGTGGATCGGCAGCAGCAGTGCGATCCATTGCAGGTTGAATTGCGGCTGCAACATCGACAACCAGTGGATCAGCAGCGTAGCGCCGGCCAGTGCCGTCACCGTCCACAGCAACACGGCGAACCAGCGCCCTGGACGACGGCCGCGCAGCACACTCAGTGCGCCGATCAGCAGCGGCAGGCACAGCGGATCCAGCAGCAGCAGATTGCGGTTGCCCCACGCCGCGCGATGCGCGCTGAAACCCCACAAGTACAGCAAGACGCAGCCGCCGAGCGCGCAGAGCAGCCAGAAAGGCATCGCCAGTGTCGCCAGCCAGCGCGGATGTCGGCCCAGTGCCAGCACGCCTGCCGCGAGAGCCAGGCCGAGCAGCAGCCACGGCCAGCAATGCCGTGCCTGTTCCGGTGGTTCCGGGGCCAGCCGTTGTGGCAGGAGCCGTTGGCGTGCCTGTACCAGCGGGCGGCCAGCATTGTTGTGGACCTCGTTCAAACTCTCGGCCAAGCGCATCGGGACGAACGCCTCGTCCCAGCGCGACAGCGGCTGATCTGCGAACGGCCCTAAACCCAGGTCGAATCCCAGCCACATCCAGGGCGCAGGCGAGGCCAGTCGTACCGACTCGCTGCGGTAGGTGTTGCCACGCGAACGTCCGGCCAGTTGCGCGTGCAGCGCGCCGCCCATGGCCTTGTCCAAGGTGTCGCGCACCATGGTGGCGCAGTTGGCGGTGTAATAGTCGTAGCGGTAGCGCGCGTTTTCCGGTCGTGCCCGCCAGGCCAGCGTTTGTGCGAGCGCGCGTGCCTGCGCCGGGGCTAGATCCAGCCACTGGATGTCCACCCCGCGGCCGGCCTCGCGGTACTGCTCCAGATCTTCCTGCAGTGGCAGTGCCATCAGGTAGTAGCGCATGTCGCCGGCGGCGAAGCGGCTGACGAAGCCTGCTTCGCTAGGGTCGAAGAAGCCGAAGTTGTACGAAATGGTTTGGCCATCGCGCGGGTCTTGCACCACGAGTGCATCGTGGCCGAAACGCTCGAAGAACACATCGCCCGGCTGCATGGTGGCCACGCCGATGCGCGGTGTCGTGACGTCGGCTGTCATCGGCGCGGCCAGCGCTGGTGGTGACGTCAGCGCGTCGCTCTGTGCGAATGTCAGTGCGGACCACAGCGTCAGCACTACGCTCAGACACACGTATGGCCAGCCGCGTCGGCGCGCGTCAGGCGGGCGGGGCGCGTTCAAGTCGCTTCCTGCGGGTCGTTTGGCAGGATGGTGAGGTGGAACGCTTGTACCCGGCGCGCGTCGGCGCGTGCCACACGGAACGCGAAGCGTCCCATGGTCAGTTCCTCGCCGGTCTCGGGCAGGTGGCCGATTGCCTCGGTGAGCAGTCCGCCGATGGTGTCGTAGTCGTCGTCGGAGAAGTCGGCGCTGAAGCGCTCGTTGAAATCCTCGATCGGCGTCAGCGCGTCCACCACGTACTGGCCGTCGGCCTGTGCCGCGATCAGCGATGCCTCGTCTTCGGCATCGTCGTGCTCGTCGTCGATCTCGCCGACGATCTGCTCCAGCACGTCCTCGATGGTTACTAGTCCGGCCACGCCGCCGTATTCGTCGACCACGATCGCCATGTGGTTGCGTGAGAGTCGGAACTCCTTGAGCAGCACGTTGAGTTTTTTCGACTCCGGGATCAGCACCGCCGGACGCAGCAACTCGCGCACCGTGCCGGGGCCATCGTCGGCGACCACCCCGCGTAGCAGGTCCTTGGCCAGCAGGATGCCGAGGATCTCGTCCTTGTTTTCGCCATGGACGGGGAAGCGGGAATGGCCGGATTCGACCACTTGCTTCATCAGATCCAGGAAGCGTGCCTCCGCTGGCAACGACACCATTTGCGAACGCGACACCATCACATCGCCGACGGTCAGTTCCGAGACCGATAGCGCGCCTTCCATCATGCGCAGGGTGTCGCTGGCGATCAGGCCATCGTGCTGGGCGTCGCGTAGGACTTCGACCAGTTCATCGCGGGTGTGTGGATCGCCGGAGAACACCGAAGTCAGCCGTTCAAGCCAGCCGCGGCGCTTTTCGTGGGGGTCGGGGGAGGAGCTACTCGGGCCTTCTTCGGACATGTTCTGAGGGTATTCGCCTGATCGAACGGGCGTTGGGGTAAGTCTAGCAGGGCCATCGCGAGCGCATTGCGACACGCACTGCAGGCACGTGGCGCCCGCCGACCGGGCTCAGCCCCCGCTGGGTGGGGTGTGCAGCACGTCCGGCGCTGGCGGCGCGCCCGGCACCTCTGGCAGATCCAGGCTGTAGCTGCACCCGGCCAGGGTCTTGCCCGGATGCGACTTCACCGTGGAGACGCTGAGGATGATCGACTCGATCATCGGTTCGCCGGTCTTGGGGTCGTGCACATCGCGACTGAGCACTTCGCGGCCGAACATGGCCTTCTCCGGTGTATCCACCGCCGCTTCCAGTTTCAGTTGCTTGGCCAGCGCTCGCGGATCGGGCAGGTCCAGGATCGCCATCACGCTGGCGCCGGAAAAGGCAATCCGGTCGGTGCTGTAACCGTACACGTGGATTGGCCGAGCCAGTGCGTATTCGCTCATGAAGAGGTTGGTCTGCGGCAATGGCCGCCATCCATGCGCCACGGCTTTCAGCGGATCGCTCAGCAGCGGCTTCAACGCATCGAAATCGGCGACGTGCTTGTGGCATTCCAGCAGCGCCGGCAGGTCGATTGCAGGGGTGGACGTGGTTTTGGCGGCGGTAGCTGGCAGTGCATAACTGAGCGCGAGCAGAAGTAACGAGGAACGGATCGGCATTGGGAGCCCCGGGCGGCGAACAGGCAGTGACAGTGCCGCTGCCACGCTACCATCCGTGCCGCTGGCTGACCAGCGCGCCAGCGATGGTTGCTGGTGTTGGCGGATGCGACGCCAGCGCGCACTTGCAGCCCTCCAACAGGCGCGATGGTCTTGCCGCAACGCAGTGGATGCTCGGATCAACGCTCGCCGGCGTAGGGATCGGACACGCCAAGTTCGGCCAGAATCTCGCGTTCCAGTTGTTCCATCGCCTCGGCCTCCTTGTCGTCCTCGTGATCCCAGCCGAGCAGGTGCAGCACCCCATGCACCGTCAGATGCGCGTAGTGGGCATTGAGCGATTTGCCCTGTTCGGCGGCCTCGCGCGCCACCACCGGCGCGCAGATCACCAGATCGCCAAGCAGCGGCAGCCGGATTCCCTTGGGTAGCCCGTCGGGCAGTTCGGCCGGGAAACTGAGTACATTGGTGGCGTAGTCCTTGCCACGGTAGTGCTGATTCAGTGCGCGGCCTTCGCGTTGGTCGACCAAGCGGATCGCCAGATCGGCTTCGCGGATGCGTCCTTTCAGCGCCACCGCGACCCACTTGCGGAAGCTGACCGCCGCTGGCAGCCCCGCACGCGGCAGGGCGTAGCTGACGCCGACATCAAGACGGAGGGGACCTTTGGTCATAGCGAAACTGCTGAGCGGCATGGACAGGAGATGACAGTATCGCGCCTGTGTTCCCGTGTCGCGACATTGGCGAGCCAGGACATGCGTGATGGCCTTCGCCAGAGTCGGTTGGCCCAGGCTTGGATTGGGTTGAATACGAAAAAGGCCGGAAGACCTGTAATCTCAGGACTTTCCAGCCTTGGTCGTACCGTCTAGGACGGGAATATGGTGGAGCGGAAGGGGATCGAACCCTCGACCTTCGCATTGCGAACGCGACGCTCTCCCAGCTGAGCTACCGCCCCATGTAAGCCCATAGTTTAGCTGGAGCCAAGGCCGCATGCCAAGGGGGCTGCGGCCTGGTCTGCAATGGGAGTCGGGCGGCCCAGGTGCTGCGCATTACGCTACAACGACATCTGCGTCGCTGGTGTGGTTTATTCGCCAGAACGCCATACATTTTATCGGTCGATACCGATATACTGCCGCACCGAAATCTCCAAGCGTGATTTCGCCTTTCCGGACGCTATTATTCCGTCCATTCCAAACACTCACGACAGAAATAGGTCTTCTCAATGACGGAAGTTCGCAACTTGCAACAGATCGCCGAAGCCAAGGCCAAGCTGCAAGAAGAAATGCGCAAGTTAGAAGAGCAGGAGAAACAGGCGCGCGAGGGGCAGACCAATGCCGCGCACGCCAACGTGTTGTCTCTGCTGGAGCAGTTTGCCGAGTTTTTCACCGCCAAACAGCGCAACGAGATCGCTTCTTATGTCACCAGCCCAGCGCCCAAGGTCGCCAAGGCTGCCAGTGGTCGTAGCGATGTCAAGCCGAAGTATCAGTTGCCGCATACCGGCGAGACTTGGTCCGGCCGTGGTCGCACGCCGAAGTCGTTTGCCGCCTGGGAAGGCACCGCCGCTTATAACGAGTGGAAGGCGCGCCACCCGGAGTTGAAGTTTCCGCTGTTCAAATATTGAGTTATCCGCAAAGGCCAGGGATGCCTGGCCTTTGATGCGTGATCTTCGATTTTCCGAAGGATCGACCGGCTGCGCCGGTCGAGTCGGCATGGCTAGCCCGCGCCGTTCAGGAGTGGCTGCAGCGACGGTTCCAGTTCGCGCCGACGCCAGCCTGCCAGTGGCAGCGGCCATTGCGCGCTTTCCAGCAGCGCTTCCAGATGTTTACGCGAGGCGAGCAGGCCGTCGGGCAGGCCGAGCTCGGCGCTGCGTGTGGCGACCGCATCCTGGAGTCGCTTCAATGTTGCCTTGTGGCGGTCGCTGGAGGCCTGCGCCAGTGGCGCGTCCGTTTCGTCCAGCAATGGCGTGGTCAGCGCCTGCCATAGCGCATCGCCCAGCTTGCGTGGTGCTTGGGGGTGTTTGTCCAATAGTGCTTGCAGGCCTTGGCGATCGTCCGGTGGAGAGCGTGCCAGCGTGGCGGCCAGTTCGTTGTCCAGGATCCAGCTGCGTGGTTTATCGCTATGCCGGGCCTGTGCATCGCGCCAGCGCAGCAGGCGTAGCAGGCGCAGTTGCGCGGGACGTTCCATGAACTGCGCTGCGCGCATGCTCAGGTGTGGCCAGCGTTCTGCGTTCTCCTGCTCCACTGTGCCGAGCAGGCGCTCGCCGTCTTCCTGTAACCAAGCACTGCGATCCAGCACCTGCAGCCGTGCGTGCAAGCTGTCGTGCAGCGCGAATAAATGCCGCACGTCGTCGGCGGCATAGTCCAGTTGTGCGGGCGAGAGCGGGCGGCGCAGCCAGTCCGAGCGCGTCTCGCCTTTGGTCAGGTGGATGCCGGTGATCTCCAGAACCAGCTTCTGGTAGCCCATGCCAGCGCCGATGCCGGCCAAGCCGGCCGCGATCTGGGTGTCGAACAGCGGCCGCGGCAACGTGCCGCAGGCGCACTTGAACGTCACCAGATCCTCGCTGGCGCTGTGCATGATCTTGAGGATGCCTGGATCGTTCAGCCATGGCGCTAGCGCCTGCGGCATGCCGGGGATCAGCGGATCGATCAGCAGGATCTCCTCGGCCACCGCCATTTGCACCAGCGCCAGTTGCGGCCAGTAGGTACGTTCGCGGACGAATTCGGTATCCAGTCCGATCCTGGTTGGTCGTTGCGCCAGGCGCTCAGCCAGCTCGTTGGGGTGCTTGATCCAATAAGGCACGTGATTTCCGATTGAATGCAGGGTTTGCTCAGGCAGGCGAGAATAGCCTAACGTCGTCTCGTCGGTCGCACGTGCGCAGGGCGCGCGTGTCACCAGATCAATCTGTTCGGAGGATAAGGTGCGCACGAGTGGCGCGGTGATGGTCTGGATTCTGCTGGTGGGGATGCTTGGAGGCTGTGCACGGCAGACGTCCACGCCGATGCCGGCTGCGGCGGCACCGGCCAGAGCGGTGCGTGCGCCCAGTGTCACCGTCGGTGGCGAAGACGCCGCGCAGATCGTGGCGCAATGGCAACCGCCGCTGCCGACGCTCGCACGCAGCGGCCTGGCCCAGGCGCGGCGCGATGCCGCGCGTGCGTTGGCCCAGGACCATCTATTCGAGGATGCGCAGGCGGCGATTCCACTGTATCTGGCTATCCGCACGCTAGCGCCGAAGGATCGCCTCGCACGCGACGGCCTGCGCAAGGCGCGACGGCGGCTGTTGCAACTCGGCGAGGACGCGCTGCGCGACCCGGAACGTTCGGATGCGGTGCTGGAACGCGTTGACCGCATCGCGATGGTGGCGCGCTGGCTGGATGCGGAGGATCCGGCGCTGTGGCGTCTGCAGCAACGGTTCGAGACCGCATCGCGGGTGTTGGCCTACAACCGTGCAGGTGAGGACGACCTGCGCGCTGGTCGGCTCGGCGAGGACGGCAGCAGCGGGGCGCTGGCCAATTTCCGCGAGGCCCAGGAACTGGATCCCGATGACGCGCGTGCGCGGCAAGGCGTGGCGGCGGTGGAAAGCGCGTTGATCCGGCGTGCCGAGGTGGCCGCTATGGCATCGGATTTTGCCGCTGCCGACATTTGGCTGGCGCGCGCTGGGCGCGTGCGCGATGACGCCGTCACTGTGCACGATGCGCGCGAGCGAGTGGAACAGATGCGTATCGCGCGGATTGAGGCGTTATGCGACGCCGGTCTGCGCGATCTGGTCACGCCGGCAGGCTTGAAAGCTGCGCGTGCGCGGCTTGAGGAAATGTTGCGTATCGCCGATCCTGGCGATCCGGTTGCCGCCATGCTGCGCGAGCATATCGATTTGGTGGCGCATTACGGCAGCTTTCGCCCTGGTCAGGTATTCGCCGACGCCATGCGCGATGGCACGCGCGGCCCGCAGATGATTGTGGTGCCGCACGGTGGCTTCCGCATGGGCGCCGGCGAGACCGAGCCGAATGCCGCACCGAGCGAGATGCCGCAGCACTACGTGCGCTTCGAGCGTGGGTTCGCCATGGCGATCACGGAGGTCACGGTGGGCGAGTTCCGTCGCTTTGTCCAGGCCACGGGGGTGCGGCCGCGCGCGACCCGGCGTGGTCATTCCACGGTGTACGACGAGCGCAGCGGCAACTTCATTCGCCGCAGTGGAGTGGATTGGCAGTCGGATTACAGGGGCGTGCGCGCGGCGCCGAACAGCCCGGTGATCCACGTCAGTGTGCGCGATGCCGAAGCTTATGCAGCCTGGTTGTCGCAGCAGACCGGGCACCACTACCGGCTGCCGAGCGAGGCCGAGTTTGAATACGCTTTGCGCGTCGGTAGCCAGGGGCGCTATCCCTGGGGCAACGCCGCCACGCCGCCGCGCGATAGCGGTAATTTCACCGGCAGTGGCGATCTCTCGGCCAGTGGCCGACATTGGAACAACGCCTTTGTCGGTTACACCGATGGATTTTGGGGGCCGGCGCCGGTTGGCAGTTTTGCCGCCAATGTGTGGGGGTTGCACGACATGGCGGGTAACGTCAGCGAGTGGGTCGCCGATTGCTGGCATGCCAGCTACCGACGCGCGCCCGCCGATGGTGCGGCCTGGTACAACCCCGGTTGCCGCTCGCGGGTGGTACGCGGCGGCAATTGGGCCAGCGCCCCGGAGCAGACCCGGGCCGCGTGGCGCTCGATGCAGGATTCGGACAGCACCAGCGCCCGCGTGGGTTTTCGTTTGGTGCGCGGTATTTGATTCTGTCTGATGCCGGTTAAGACAACGGCGCGCCCTTGCGTGGCGTGCGTCGCTGACAGCGGAATGACGGCGCATGGTGCGCTGTCGGGTTCATCGCGACGCGGCATGATCCGTTGCGCGCCATCGGCAGCAGCCTTATGCCGCGTCTGTAGGCAGAGCCATGCAGGTAGGCACGCGGTGGCGATGACGACAAGCGCGTTTGCGTCGGCCCTGCCTCGGTGCGGCGCTCAGCATTCCTGCTCGGGCGCGACATAGCCTTCTGGCTTGGCGGCACCGCCCTGGAACAGGAATTTATCCAACTCCGCCTCCAGAAAGGCGCGATGCTTGGGGTCGCGCGGCGATAGCCGATTTTCGTTTATCAGCATGGTTTGGTGCGCCAGCCATGCCTGCCAGCCGGCCTTGCCGATCTGCGCGAACACGCGCTTGCCCAGTTCGCCGGGGTAGGGGACGTAGTCGAGGCCCTCGGCGTCGCGTTGTTGGTAGTGGCAGAAGACGGTACGGGACATAGCGGTTCCTGAGAGTGCGTCGTGGTGCTGGTGCGTGGGGTACATCACACCGGCTAAAGACCATCGAGCAGTTTGCGGATCGGTGCCGGCAGGCCGAGCGCCGATAGTGCGGCACGCGCGACCCAGCGCAGGTCGTCATTGTCGCGCAGCGCATCGCGTAGGGCGACCTTGCGCAGGCGCAGCGGCTGCAGATGCAGGCGGTAATGGCTGAAGGTGTGAACGATGGGCGGTAGTGGCTCGGCCGCGTCTAAGGCGCAGCCGCTGGCATGGCGGGCGAACCAGTCGCGCAATGCGCTTTCGGTCTCGGCCTGCGGCAGTGTCCATAGCCCGGCCCAGATGCCGGTTGGCGGCCGCCGCTGCAGGAGCAGATCGCCGGCGGCGTTCTCCAGCAGCAGGGCTACTGCCTCGCGTTCTGGCAGGGTCTTGCCGGGCTTGGGCGTGGGGAGTGCATCGACCAGGCCGTCGCGGCGTGCCACGCAGTCGTCCTGCAGTGGGCACAACACGCAGGCCGGATTGGCGCGGGTGCACAGGGTGGCGCCGAAATCCATCTGCGCCTGGGTGTAATCGGCCATGCGGCCGTCGGGAACTGCACCGATATGGGCCTGCGCCATCGCCCACAGTGGCTTTTCCACCGCAGGCAGGCCCGGATAGCCGGCGATGCCGTGGTAGCGCGTCAGCACGCGTTTGACGTTGCCGTCGAGGATCGCAAAGCGGTCGTTCCAGGCCTGGCTGAGAATCGCGCCGGCGGTGCTGCGTCCTATTCCCGGCAGCGCGTTCAGCGCTTGGAAATCGCGCGGCAGCTCGCCGTCGTGCAACGCCACGCATTGCTTGGCCGCCGCATGCAGATTGCGCGCACGTGCGTAGTAGCCCAGCCCCGCCCATTGCGCCATCACTGCGTCGTTGTCGGCGGCGGCCAGTGCGGACAACGTGGGGAAGTGCGTCAGGAAGCGCAGGAAATACGGGATCACCACCGCCACCTGGGTCTGCTGCAGCATGATTTCCGATAGCCACACCCGGTAGGGGCTGCGTGGATGCTGCCACGGCAGGTCGTGGCGCCCATGGCGGTCGAACCAGGCGAGCAGATGTGCGGCAAAGTGGTCTGCGGGCTGGCGCATCGGTGCGGGAGTGCTCTTAGTTCTTATCGGCACAGGCTGCTAGCCAGTGTGTATGAGGCACCAGACGCAGCATGACGGGATTGCATCGGTATCTGTAGGGCGAGGTGTTGAGGTGTTCTTGCTGCCAGAGCGGTTCTCTGCAATCGCGCTCTGCGCAGCACAGCAGCGGCCAGCCGGATCAGCCGCCGAGTGCCTCCGGCAGCAAGGCGTCAACAAATGCTTCGGCATCGAACACGCGCAAATCCTCGGGGCGTTCGCCGATGCCGGCAAAGCGGATCGGGATACCGAACTCGCGCGCCAGCGCGAACACCACGCCACCTTTGGCAGTGCCGTCGAGCTTGGTCACGACCAGCCCGGTCACACCGACTGCGGCATGGAACTGGCGCAACTGCGACAGCGCGTTCTGACCGGTAGTGCCGTCGATGACCATCAGCACTTCGTGCGGTGCGTTCGCATCCAGCTTGCCGAGGACGCGACGAATCTTGCCCAGTTCGTTCATCAAGCCGGTCTGGGTGTGCAGACGACCAGCGGTATCGGCGATCAGCACATCGGTGCCGCGCGCCTTGCCGGCTTGCAGTGCGTCGAACGCCACCGAAGCGGCGTCGGCGTTTTGGCCCTGTGCGATGACACTCACGCCGTTGCGCTCGCCCCAGATTTGCAACTGCGCCACCGCCGCGGCGCGGAAGGTATCGCCGGCGGCGAGCATCAGGCTATGACCTTCGTCCTTGAAGCGCTTCGCCAATTTGCCGATGGTGGTGGTCTTGCCGACGCCATTGACGCCGACGGTCAGCACCACGAAGGGTTTGGCGTTGGCGTCGATCTGCAATGGCTTGGCCACGGGGCGCAGGATCGCCAGCAGATCCTCGCGCAGCGCACGCTGCAGTGCTGCGGCGTCGGCGAACTCGCGTGCTTTCATGCGCTTGCGCAACTGCTCGATCAACGCGGTGGTGGCGGGAATGCCGACATCGGCGGTGATCAGCGCGGTCTCGATTGCATCGAGCAGGTCATCGTCGAGTTTGGGATTGCGCGAGAACAAGCCGCCCACGCTGCGCGCGAAGCTGCTGTTGCGCAGGCGCTCGCGCCAGCCGGGTTTGCCAGCCGGTGCGGCGGGTAAGGCATCGCTGCGCACCAGGCCATCGTCGGCCGCTGCTACGGTGGTCGCTGCAGGAGGTGTCGGCGTGGAGATGGGGGGGGATGGTGCAGGAGCGGCGGCTATCGGAGACGCTTCAGCGTGTGCTGGCGAGGCCGATGTCGGCGATGCTTCGGCAGCTGACGCGGGAGCGATGGCTGTGGCCGTCATTGGCGTAGCCGATTCGGCCGCGTTGGGTATCGGCGTGGTCGGTCCGACGTCGGTGGCAGGCGCTGCGGCAGCGGGCTTCGGGAAGGCGGCCGCCAATTCCTCGGTGCTGTAACGTGGCGCGCGGCTTTCGCCAGCGTTGTCCTGGGGCTTGTTGCGGCGGAATAGGCTGACCATGGATGACGCGTGGTGCGGAAACGGTCCATGCTACCACTTGCAGCCGATTGGCCTTGCGCAGCGGTGCCTTGGTTGTTTTTTAGGAGTTCATTGCCAGCGAATAGGCAAATAGCCAGGAGCGACGTTTGGGAGGCCGCAGATCCTCGGCAGTGATCGTCACGGGAGCAGTGACGTGGCTTGGCGGCTCTGGTGGTGCATGGGACGTTTCCCGTGCCAGCTAGGCGACAGCATATTGCTCGCGCGCCACCTGCCCGTGCTGTTCCTGCTGCAATTGCACGATCAGTGCCTGTTCCTACACCTGCAATTGGGCCGTCTTTGGTATATCGAACAAGGCGGCGTCAGCGTGCGTCGCGTGCGGTGGCGCTCATGCCATCGGCTAGTTATCGGCCATACGAATGCTCGTATTTTGGCTGCTGCCGCATGGCCGTCAACTCCGCTTCCCGTGTCTGCAGTTGGGTCTGTACCTGCTGTAGCGTGGACTGTACCGATGGGGCTGGCTCGCGCAGGTCCAGCATGAAGTGGTTATAAGGGACATCGAGATTGCGGCCATAGAGCGTATCGCCCTTGACCACGAAATCGTTTTTCCCTCCTGTGTTCATTCCTTGGAGCGCCATCTTGCCGACGAGCTGGTGCATGCGTTCCTCGGACACCGAGATGCCCCTGCCCTCCATGGTGGTTTTGGTCTGTGCGTAGAGCGCGTGCAGCGGGGAATTGTGGCTGCTGTAGGGTTCCAGCGCTTTTGGTGCTGCCTGCTGCTGCGTAATGGCGAGGTCGGGGCGAGGCGGGTTCGGGCGCTCGGCGACGGCATCGGTCGAATGGGAGGGCACGGGCTTAGCTTGATCGGCCAAATGGCGGTCGGTGGCAAGGTCCTGTGTCTTCTGCCGCGCGGCGAATTGGGCATGTGTTTGCAGTGCTTCGAGCGTGCCTGGGTCGGCGATGCCGGTCGGCTCGCGGCCAGCCCAACGCTGGAAGTTCTCTACCGCCTGTTGGGTGCGTGGACCGTAGTCCTTGTCGTCCTGGATGGCCTTGCCATCGTGGTCGGTGGCACCGATGGTCTGCAAATGTTGTTGCAAGGACTGCACGGCGACGCTGCGGTCGCCAGGCTCCAGGGGATGTGCCGTCATCAGCGGGAGCTGTGGTCCGTGCGCCGCTGGCGGGGTGTGCAGCATCGGCTCGGCGGCCTGACGCTGTTCATGTTGATGCGAACGGGTGTCTTGGCTGTGGCGCTGGTCGTGTTCGCGTTCGTGTTGCTGTGCATCCATGGCTTGGCGGTGCAACTGCGCGTGTTGCTGCGCAAGCTGATGTTGCTGCTCGCGCGCTGCCTGCGCTTGCTGTTCCTGCTGCTGTAATTGCGCGATCCGCGCCTGTTCCTGCATGTCCACGCTGGCCGGTTTTTCATGGGCAGCAGTGCTGTGCTGTGGAGGTGGTGCATGTACATGCGCGGGGGGCTGCACCAAATGCGGGGCTTGGTGTTGCTGTGCCTGTTGCCTGTCCACGGCAGGATGCGGCGTGGATGCGGCTGGCGCGCTCTGACCGAACCACTGCCCTGGATGGGTGACAGTCTCATAAGCTTGGCCGGCAGCATGTTCGGCCGCATTGATGACGCGTTCGACAGTGGGACCACTGGCCGCGTAGGCATGTTTGGCACGCACCTGGACAGTCAGTGCTTCCAACTTCGCCGCCATGGCGGTAGTGGCGCCAGGATTCAGGGCCATGTTCAGTAGCTCGCGGTCCTGATGTATGTCCTGGCGAAAATGGTCAAAGGCGGCCTTGTTGTGCGCGTAGTTGGTTTGGAGCTGCGCCAGCCTTTCCGGGGACAGCACGCTCTGCGGGCCAGTGAAGTGTGTCCCGCTGTGATCGCCCATGCGCATCGCTCGCAGCGGATTGGGTGACGATGCGCCGTGGCTGAAGTCGAGGTAGTGCGCGTCTTTGAGCGCTTGCACATTCTCTGGAGTCGCCAGAGTCACCACCGTACCGTAATGCCGACTGGCCGCACTCACCGGATCACCTGCCAGGACGTAATTGGTCACCGCCGTGCCACCTTCCGGCACGTGATGACGCAGACTCACCACGCCGTAGGCGTTGTAGGTGGAGCCGGCCAGGCCGAATTCCGCCGCCTCAATCTGCGCCAGTGCTCCGCCGAGAGAGTGGCCGGTGACGGTTACGTGGTCTTTGGAAATGCCCTGCTTGGCTGCCTTAGCGAGCATCTGCGCGGTGAACGCATCGGCGGCGGCTTTTTGTGGATTGACGGCATCGCGCACCATCGTGGCATCGGCAGCGATGTCTTGAATGGTGGTGAGCGCATGCTGCGCTTTTTCCGCCTTGGTCTCGCCGGTAAATAAAGCCGGGTCGGTGCCACGGTAGGCGATGATGATGTTGTGTGGTACTTCCACACTTCGATACGCGGTTGCATGGAAACCACTGACAGGATCGTTTGCGTAGCCGAAGACGGTATAGCTTGCACCTCCTAGAGGTATTTTTTTCGCGCTATCAACATCGGTTTGCGGACGGCTGAAATACGAGTCATTGGCAGCATCTGCACGCGTTTGATCAGTGGGTTTCATGGCTTGGCTTCCTTGACAGCGATGGTGACTGAGAAATGAGCATCCGGATGCTGAATAACCTCATCGTCTTCCCCAGTGAGAGTTTCAGTACCATACTCAACGAGATGCTGATCCCCATATGAGCTTTTCTTGAAGTAATAGGTCTCCTGACTTTCTCGCAGGAGTTCTTGCAACATACCAGACCAATTGAACCTAACTCCCTTGGCAATCGCAGATATGCCTACACTGGTGACATCCCAGTGGCACACACCAAGCTTGAAGTAGTCTTCGTCCAGCAAGGTATCACGGTAGAAATACCCCTTCCACGTGTGATCGTCCACCTGTGTCATGGGAACATAGAGTCCGGTATTGGGCATGTGTCGTTGTCCAATGAACGGAATAAGTGGCACGCATTTCGCATTGATGACGTCATACCCGATGTATGCCTCAATCGAATCCCACGGCCCCGGCGCATGGGAGGTGGCGATGACTTCGTAGCGTTTGACCGGGTGTGGATTGAGGTGACCGGTAGCGCCGTCATTGCCGACATCGATGCCTTTGGAGCAGCCCGCAGCAGTCAGGGCCAGCGGCATGATGGCGGTGGCGGCAAGGTGGTGCAGTTTCATCGGGTCGTCCTCGGGCGAATTGGTCGCGGATGCGGCGGCAGGCGGGTACGGCAGTGGCGCGGGTTTACGCTTGGGTTGCACCGGCAATCCGCCAGGTGGCAGTGGCCCAAGCTCGGCACGCACCCGCGCATTGATGATCGCCATATCGCGCAGGAGCTGCAGATCGTGCAGCCGATCGCGCACGTTGAGTTTGCGCGGGCGATAGGGATTGTCGCTGTGATCGTCTTGATCGTCGCTTTCCTGGCTCATCGCGCGTGACCTTTCCTTTTGATTTTGAGCAAGCCTCCCCACTGCGCTTGCGATCTTACGTCACGAAGCGGATGCCAACACCGCCCAACCTGTCCACTGGGTCTTTGAGGCCATGGCCGGTGGTGGTCATGGTATGGCGCACGACCAGCCAACAGCGTGACAGGATGTATCGGCACGACAGCGACGCCCGCCGGATGCGCCGCCGAGGCCATGCGCTCGCTCATGGCCTGCACTGCATGGACGACTCAGCAACAACGAAACCCGCTCTTGCCGCCGTAGCGCGCTTGCTGGCGCTCGCGGAAGAAGGTTTTGTAATCCATCGGCTGTTGCTCCGGATGTTTCTCCAGCATATGCCGAACGTAGTTGTCGTAGTCGGGAATGCCGCAGCATAGTCGTGCGGTCTGCACCAGTCGCCGCCACAATCGACGGTGCGCTTGGTATTGGCCGACGGGGACCAGGTCGGTACGCATCACATATCCGCCATTTGGTGTGGTTGTAGTGCGATGTAGGGAGTTTCGCGGTCGCTGCGCTGCGGCTTGCGGCGTGCGGCGAGGATGGTCTTGATCGAGTAAATCAGGATCGCCAAGACCACGCACAGGAACAACACCGTCAGCCCAGTGTTGACGTAAGCGTTGGTCACGATCTGCTGCATCTGCGCCATTGATGTGGCTGGTGCGGTGAGGGTGCCGCTGGCAATGGCGTTGCCGAAGGTGTGCGCTTGCGCCAGAAAGCCTTGCGTGGGGTCGGCGTCGAAGATTTTGATCAAGCCGGCACAGGTCGTACACAGCAGCAGCCACAGCGCCGGGATCAGGGTCACCCAGGCGTAGCGGTCGCGTTTGAGTTTGAACAGCACCACCGTGCTCAGCATCAGCGCGATACCGGCGAGCATTTGATTGGAAATGCCAAAGAGCGGCCACAGTGTGCGAATGCCGCCATACGGATCCTTGACCCCGGTGTACAGCAGATAGCCCCACAGTGCGACGCAGCCGGCGGTGCCGAGGATGTTGGCTCCCCATGATTCGGTGCGACGCAGCGCCGGCACGAAGTTGCCGAGCAGGTCTTGCAGCATGAAGCGTCCGGCGCGGGTGCCGGCGTCGACTGCGGTGAGGATGAACAACGCTTCGAACAAAATAGCGAAGTGGTACCAGAACGCCATCATGTTCTCTCCCGGCAGCAGCCGGTGCAGGATCTGCGCGATGCCCACCGCCAGGGTCGGCGCGCCGCCGGCGCGGGCCAGGATGCTGCTTTCGCCGATATCGTGCGCGGTAGTCTGGAGGACGTCCGGGGTGATGCTGAAGCCCCACTCGGAGACCTTGGCTGCGACCGCGATGGCGTCGTGACCGACCATCGAAGCGGGCGCGTTCATTGCGAAGTACACGCCCGGCTCGATGATCGAAGCCGCGACCAGTGCCATCACCGCGACGAACGATTCCATCAGCATGCCGCCGTAGCCGATGTAGCGCATATGCTGCTCGTTGGCGAGCAGCTTGGGCGTGGTGCCGGAGGCGATCAAGGCATGGAAGCCGGATACCGCGCCGCAGGCGATGGTGATGAACAGGAACGGGAACAGGCCACCGGCCCACACCGGGCCCATGCCGGTGTGGGCATAAGCGGTGATCGCAGGCATCTTCAGTTCGGGCATGACCACCACGATGCCGATGGCCAGTGCGAGGATGGTGCCGATCTTGAGAAAGGTGGACAGGTAGTCACGCGGTGCCAGCAGCAGCCACACCGGCAGGACCGAGGCGACGAAGCCGTAGCCGATCAGCATCCAGGTGACCTGCATGTCGGTGAAGGTGAAGGCTGCGGCCCAGACCGGATTGGCGGCGATGCGACCGCCAAACCAGATCGCCGCCAGCAGCAGGATCAGCCCGAACACCGAAATCTCGCCGATCTTGCCAGGACGTAGGTAGCGCATGTACACGCCCATCAGCAGCGCGATGGGCATGGTCGCGATCACCGTGAACATGCCCCACGGGCTTTGCGCCAGGGCCTTGACCACCACCATCGCCAGTACCGCCAGGATGATGATCATGATCATAAATGCACCGAACAGAGCGACGGTGCCTGGAATCTGCCCCATTTCCTCGCGCACCAGCTCGCCGAGCGAGCGACCGTCGCGGCGGCTGGACAGGAACAACACCATGAAATCCTGCACCGCGCCGGCGAGCACCACGCCGACTACTAGCCATAACAGGCCGGGCAGGTAGCCCATCTGCGCGGCCAGCACCGGCCCGACCAGTGGCCCGGCACCGGCGATGGCGGCGAAGTGGTGGCCAAACAGCACGTGTTTGTTGGTCGGCACGTAGTCCAGACCATCGTTGTTGACGACAGCAGGCGTGGCGCGGGTGGGGTCCAGTTGCATCACCTTGTCGGCGATAAAGCGGCTGTAGAAGCGGTAGGCGATCAGGTAGATCGAGACGGCGGCGACCACGATCCAAAGTGCGTTGATGTGTTCGCCGCGCCTTAGAGCCAGCGTGCCGAGACAGAACGCCGCCAGCACGGCGAGTGCGGCCCAGGCCAGTTTGGAAACGCTTTTCATGTAGCGTGTACTCCTAGAGTTATGCGACAAGCGTCGCCGCGATGCTGCGGGCGGTCAAGGCCGGCCATTGGTATTGGGTGCTCACCTGCATGTGGCTGCGACACAGCCACGGCCACCGGCAGTGGCCGCGTCGACATCTGCACGATGGAACGATGGGTTGCGCTGATCGCGGTTGGCTGCTGCATTGGTCGCTCCCATAGTGATGACTTACCCAGCGAGATTGCCTGCCATGACCGATACCTCCACGAACGACCCGGCGCGCATCCTGCGCACGATTCGCGGCCATGCCACCGCCGATGGCGATGGGGTCAAGTTGACTCGGGTGATCGGCGGTGGCGAACTGCCCGAGCTGGACCCGTTCCTATTGCTGGACGAATTCGGCACCGACCGCGCCGAGGACTATATCGGCGGCTTTCCCAGCCATCCGCATCGCGGTTTCGAGACGGTCACCTACATGCTCGATGGCCGCATGCGGCACAAGGACAACCACGGCAACGAAGGTCTGCTGACCCCAGGGAGCGTGCAGTGGATGACGGCCGGTCGTGGCTTGGTGCATTCGGAGATGCCGGAGCAAGAGTCCGGGCGCATGCGCGGTTTTCAGCTATGGGTGAATCTACCGGCGCGCGAGAAAATGACCGCGCCGCGTTATCAGGAGTTCGCGCCGGAGCGCATTCCGCTGATTCAACCGGCTGCGGGCGTGACGATCAAGGTCATCGCCGGGCAGATCGGCGAAATCCATGGGCCGATTGCGCAGCCGGCCACCGATCCGCTGTATCTGGACATCGCGTTGGCCGCGGATGCGGCCTGGTCGTATCTGCTGCCATCCGGACACAATGCGTTTGCATACATGTTCGAAGGCGCGGCGGTTGTGGGCACGGGCGCGCAGGCGCGGCCACTGGCGGCGCAGACCCTGGCGGTGCTTGGCGGTGGCGATCTATTACAGCTTCAGGCTGGGGAGCAGGGGGCGCGTCTGATCCTGGTGGCTGGGCGGCCCTTGCACGAGCCGGTAGCACGGCATGGACCGTTCGTGATGAACACGCGCCAGGAGTTGATGCAGGCCTTCGTTGATTTCCAGGAAGGGCGCTTCTAAGCGCAGCATAGGCTTTTGTCGTTTTACCGCAGCGCCAGGCCGATCCGCCTGGCCGCTGTCCTCAGCGCTCCAAGGCCAGACTGGCCTGATGCATGTCCAGTGCTTGTACCACCCCCTGCAGTGACTGCAGTTCCTGCGCATCGCTCGCATCGATCCATACCTGTGCGAACTGGCCTTTTTTCAGTTCTGCGACGGTGATGCGGCGCGAGGCCTGGCCGGGTAGCTCGGCACCGCCCACGTCGGGTCTGTACCATTGGATCGTCTCGCCACCGATGCTGCCTTTTTCCTCGCGCAACGCGCGCGGGAGCGGAATGCGCGGGTCACGCGCGGTGAGCATGATGCCCAGCACCTGGCGGCCGTCGGCGGTTGCCGCGCGACAGACGATGAGGCCCTTGTCGCTGCGCTCGTTCCACTGCAAGTTGACCTGCGGCGGCAGTTGTGGGCAGTTCTGGGACTGTTGCGCCAGAGCAGTGGCCGCCGGCAGAGCGGCGGCCATCGTCAGAAACACGTTGCATACGATGGCAAGCTTCATTCGCGATGTCCCCATGGGTCTTGTTGCAACGGTTTCGGTTTGTTTGTCCATTCACGCCAATATCGGCTGTCTGTAGCGGTTCTCCTGCTGGTGGGCGATCACTGTCTCCCTATCCCGGCGCAGTGCCTGTCCCAGAGTGCACTTGCCTGTCTCGCACGATAGCACCTCGCCAAGGTGATAGCGTGGGCGGATCTATAAAGGTGGACATGCGCCAGGTGTGCGCTAGCCAGTGTCTGGTGTCTGGTGTCTGGTGTCTGGCGGGGGCGTTGTGCATGGCCGCTGCGTGGGCTTGGCCATGCGCCGGCCGCCAAGGACTGAACAATCGCATCTTCCGCGTCTTTTGAGCGGCCAATCCATTGGAGTGTAAAGTCCTCGATCACGCGGGTATAAATTGTTTAGGTCATCCCTAAATGTCAACTTGGAACTGTGCGCGATGCCTGCTCATTCGTCAGTTCTCAGGAATCAAGGCTACAATCCTTGGCTCCTCACAGCGACTGTGTTGCGATCACGCTGAAACTCCGTGTCGACTATGTTTATCATCGTGTGATCCTGGTGCTGGTATTGCAGGATTTAGTTACAGCTTCAATCCGCGTCCGCGAGGTAATTTGATCAACGTCATAGCTAATGGCATCCAGGTGATCAGCCTCTGAGACGGTGCCGGTAAACGCTGAAAGTGAGTGCGCGTGCTGTTGCCTCAAAAAAGCTCCCGGCTGCGTCGGTGTGGACGACGACCTCGCGCGAGCGCCTGCAGCGCTCTTTTGCGATCAATCACCTCCGCAGTCGTCGCGAACACCGCAGCGGTAGTGTCTGGGTGTCCACTGTAATGCGCCATTGGCAGCCGTGTAGCTCTTTCTCACTCATGCATTGCCGCAACGGGTAGTGCGTGGTCGGCCTGCCTGCAGGTGGCGGCAGTGTCTGAGGTGTTGCCTGTCCGGTTCACGTCCACGCCATGTTCTGGTGCGCAGTGTCGCTCCTGTGTCGTCGATGAACAGGCATGCGTCGCGGCCTCGGGGCAAGGGGCATGCACAGTCTGGCATGCTTGGTGGTTATGTCTGTTTAAAGAAATTGCATGATGTGCAATCGCGCAAGCAGTTGTCTACGTCATGCCTGTGTGGATACATATCATGTCCTGTGTGCGACCGTACTGAGTGTCGATAAAGCTTCAGTCGTCTCTGTGTCTGGACTGCATAGCGTATCGATACAAAATGGCCAGATGTTATTCGGTCCCTGGTTCGGTCCCGGCACGGCCTGGATCCCGTGTTCGGTCTTACGCATGCTGGTGATCCAGAAACGACGATGGCGTTCGTCGTGCAATCCGTTTCCTTACCATTCCTCTATATTTGGAGTAATCCCATGATCAGCACGACATCCAACGTTCGTTCTTGCTGCAAGGCTGTGCTGTTTTTCTCGCTCGTGATTGCCACATTCACCGCTTTCGCGTCGCAGGCACGGGCGGAAGATCTGCATGGCGTTAATGATGTGCACTCTGCCGGCGCATTGCTGGTCAGTGGGGGCGATCTCGGTAATCCAATCTGTTGCTATGTGGATTGGAGCAAGCAACAGAATATCTCGCGATAAACTAAGTGTGCCACTGCCTAGTGATTGCCATACAAGCGCCTCAATGCACGGCTGGCACTGGGATAGTGGGAGATCGCGATACGACGTGGGGAGATCCGATCGACCTCAACGTCGCTATCACGGATAATGGTCTGGTATTTGCTAAATACCGACCATGAGCCCGGATCCGCACGCGGGCGATCATGTCTGGCGCGGGGTAGTGGACTGCCCGCGTCTGTGCATGGTTGCCCGTTGTGCGTGGTCGGGCTTACGCAATAGGTCATCTCAAAACAGGCTCCCGGCTGCGCCGGTGTGGACGGCGACCTCGCCACGACGCGAGGCCAGCCGATCGGCCAGCCGGGTCGGTTCCGGCAGACGGTAGCCGCGCAGATAACGCTGAGTCCACTGCAAGGCGCTGTCCACGCTCACACGGTGTCCTGGCGAGACGATCAACGGATTGCAGCGTGCCTTGCTGCGCAGCGCCCAGCCGACCACTTCGCCGCGATGCAGGATCGGGCTGTGGTCGCCGGCTTGCGCGCCGGGTGCGTCGAAATGACCGGCCAGCGATTTTTTTGCCACCCCGATGCTGGGTAGTCCGGTGACCACGCCAAAATGCGCGGCGATGCCAAGCCGGCGCGGATGGGCGATGCCTTGGCCATCGACGAAGACCAGATCCGGAGGCTGTCGCAGCAATGCCAGCGCGGCCAGGAGTGCCGGCAATTCGCGGAAGCTCAGCAGGCCCGGGATGTAGGCCATTGCGGTAGGCACGCGGGCGATCTCGGCCTGCTGCGGCTGTAGCGTGTGTGCGTCTAGCAGCACGGCGGCGGCGCGGGTGATGCGGCCCTCGTCTTCGAAGCCGACATCGACGCCGGCCAGCCAGCGTGGTGGATCGCTGACCTCGTCGTGCAGGCGCACCTGCCGCGCCAGCGTCGTTTGCAGGGCGCGGGCTTGCGCGACGCTGCCATCCCAGTCGCCGAACACGGCGGAGTTTTCAGACATTTGCATGTGCGCATGCTGACAGCGTGGGCGTTGCCGCGCTGTGGATGCGCTGTGGATGCGCTGAAGATGCGCAGGGGACGCCAGGGGTGTGCGTGCGGATCGGGCCCTGTCCGTGGGGGGCGTCACGGTGACGGCACCGGCTTGCGTCATGCCGCTACAATTCGTAGGCAATGTCCTGTCTTTTCCTCTCACGGAGACCGTCGTAGTGACCCGCAAACTCGTACTGTTGCGCCATGGCCAGAGCCAATGGAACCTGGATAACCGCTTCACCGGCTGGGTGGACGTGGATCTCACCGAGCAAGGCCGCCAGGAGGCCGTGGCCGCCGGTCGGCTGATGCGCGAGGAGGGGCTGCACTTCGATGTGGCGCATACCTCGGTCCTCAAACGCGCCATTCACACCTTGCAGGGCGCGTTGAACGTGCTGGATCAGGATTGGCTGCCGGTACACAAGAGTTGGCGCCTCAACGAGCGCTGCTACGGTGGCTTGCAAGGCCTGGACAAGGCCGAAACCGCCGCCAAGCACGGCGAGGAGCAGGTCAAGGTCTGGCGCCGTTCCTACGATATCCCGCCGCCGCCGATGGATGCCGCCGATCCGGGGCATCCGCTGCACGACCGCCGTTACGCCACGCTCGATCGCAATGCGCTACCGGCGACCGAGTCGTTGGCGAGCACGCTCGATCGTGTGTTGCCGTACTGGCACGATGCCATCGCCCCGCAACTCAAGGCCGGACAGACGGTGCTGGTCACGGCGCACGGCAACTCGCTGCGCGCGCTGTACAAATATTTGAACGCGGTGTCGCGCGAGGAGATTCTCGAACTCAACATCCCCACCGGCATCCCGCTGCTGTTCGAACTGGACGACGCCTTGCAAGTGCGTTCCTATCGCTATCTCGGCGATCCGGAAGCGGCCAAGCGCGCCGCCGAGGCAGTGGCGAATCAGGGCAAGGCAAAGTAAGCGCCAGACCATTGCGGCCACGCGCACGGTGCCGACCACAGGCACCGTTGCGCGCGCAGCCAGATGCTGCTGCGCGCGCGTGGTGCATTGCATGCCTGGCTCAGCCGTTGCCGCCAGCGTCCATCCACACCCGCATCTCGCCTTCGCCGCGGTTGGCCCAGGCGAAATACGGCACGAAGGTCAGTGTCTGCGGCTGTGACGTTGGTGGCGGCGCATCGTAGCGGTACAGCGGTGCGGTGTCGGTGAGGCTGTCGTCGCCGTGCAGGCGTTCGCCTTCGGCTTGCAGCAGCACCTGTCCGGCCAGCGCGCCGCTGCCGGCAATCGTATGGATCGCCGCAGTGGCGGGCAGGCGTAACTGCTGCAGGTGGGCACCGTTGTCGGCCTGTTCCAGGCAATACACCAGCGGCCCGCGTTGCAGTGCGACCTTGCCGGCCAGGTGCCGCACCCGTGGATGCGCGCTGACCCGCATCGCCGGCATCGGCAAGTGCAGGTGGAGCGTGTCGCCTTGTTGCCAGTGTCGACGCAGCACGCAGTAGCCGTGTTGCCGGTGTGCGTCGATTTCCACCGGCTCGCCATTGAGCCGCAGTTGCGGCGTGCGACACCAGTCCGGCAGGCGCAGGCCCAGGGCGGCTTCGATAGGCGTGGCGCAGTCCACGCGCAGTTCGATCTGTTCCTGCCAGGGGTAGTCGCCGCGCTGCTGCAGGGTCAGGGTCTGCCCGTGTACCTCCAGGCTCGCATCGCTGCCGACGTAGAGGTTGACGTACAGCGCGTCGTCGCGGCGGGTGTAGATGTAGTGGCCGAGCGAGGTCAGCACGCGGGCGATGTTGGGTGGGCAGCAGGCGCAGCCGAACCAGCGTTGGCGCACCGGTTTGACGTGGTCGAAGGTGTGGTTGCCGTGTACCGTGGCCGGCTGCACTTCCAGCGGATTGACGTAGAAGAAATGCCGGCCGTCCAGGGCCATGCCGGCCAGGACCGTGTTGTAGAGCGCCCGTTCCATCACGTCGGCGTAGCGGCTATCCGGTGCCAGTTGCAGCATGCGCTTGGCGAACATCATCAGCCCGATGGACGCGCAGCTTTCGTTGTAGGCGGTATCGCTGGGCAGGTCGTAATCGACGCTGAAGGCTTCGCCGTGGCTCTGCGCGCCGATGGCGCCGGTGAGGTACATCTGTCGTTGCGTGGCGTTATTCCAGAGTCGTTCGCAGGCCGCACGCAGGCGGACATCGTCGCTGTGCCGGGCCAGGTGTGCCACGCCGGTGTATAGGTAGGCGAAGCGCACGGCATGGCCGACGGCGCTGTCTTGCAGTGCCACCGGCAGGTGCGCCTGGCTGTAGGCCTTGTCCTTGATCATCCAGGCCGGGCCGTATGCGTCCCAGAAGAAGCTGCCGCCGCGTTGTTCCTGTTCGATGTCGTAGTAGTGCGGCGTGCGCCCGCGTTGCTCGACGAAGTAGCGCGCCAGCGCCAGGTAGCGTGGTTCGCTGGTGGCCTCGTACAGGCGCATCAGCGCCAGTTCGATTTCCGGGTGGCCGGGGTAGCCGTGCAACTGCGTGGGGCCGGGGCCGAAGGTGGCGTCGATGTGGTCGGCGAGCCGGCAGACGATGTCGAGCAGGGTGCGTTTGCCCGTGGCCTGGTGATAGGCGACGCCGGCTTCGATCATATGCCCGGCGCAGTACAGTTCGTGGCACTCGGCCAGATTGGTCCAGCGTTGTTCTGGCGCTTTGACGGTGAAGTAGGTGTTGAGATAACCGTCGGCCTGCTGCGCGGCGCCGATCAGTTCGATGGTCGCATCGGCATTGCGTTCCAGGACCGGGTCGGGATGCTGCGCCAGCAGATAGGCCACCGCTTCCAGCCATTTGGCCACGTCGCTGTCCTGGAACACCATGCCGTAGAAAGTGCCATCGCTGCGTCCTGCGGCGATGCGGAAGTTCTCGATTGCATGGCTGGGGGCGGCATCTGCCACGGCGTCGTTGAGCGCATCCCATTGGTAGGGCAGTACCACCTCCTGCACCAGGCGCTGGTAGCGCTGCCAGAAGGGGGCGGCGATGCGCAGGCGGTCCAGCGGCAGCTCGGCGGAGGGCAGGGGAGTATTCGGCATGGGGGATGCGTCCTGGACGAAGGCGAGAAGGGTCAGCGTACCGGGTGGGTGGCAAGATCGGCGGCGATGCGGGTCAGGAGTGGTCGACGCAGGCGGCAGCGTTGGATCGCCACGGCCAGCATCACGTGCAGGCCGGCGGGAATCAGGGTTTCCAGCAGGGTGATCGCACGCAGCGAGGCGGCGGTCTGATGCGCGGCACCTGCATGGTAGCCAGCGTGTACGAATAGAGCGCCGATCACCACCGCGCTCGATGCCCAGGCCAATTTGATGCAGAAAAGATTGAAGGCGAAGTTGATGCCGGAGGAGCGCAGTCGGTTTTTCCAGGCGCCGTAGTCGTCGGCGAAGGCCATCAGCGAAAAATGCAGCGGCAGTGCGAAGCCCAGCACCAGGCAGTTGACGAAAATCACTCCCAGCCACAGCGTCTGCTGGGTCGGCCCGGTCGGTATCCACCATTGCAGTGTGCCCAGTGCGGCCAGTGCCAGGTTGGTATGCAGGTAGAGCGTTAGTGGGTCGAAGCGGCGGCACAGCGCGTTGACCACGATGGCGCCCAGCACCGTGGCCAGCGCCACCATCGCGAAGAACAGCGAGGTGTAACCGCCGTCGCCGCCGAGGACGTAGGTGATGAAATACAGGTACCCACCGCCGCGCAGATTGAATACGTTGATCAGTAGGAACGACATCAGCAGTACCAGCCGCATCTGGTCGTTGTGCAGTAGCCCACGCAGGTGTTCGCCGATGCTGGCGTTGCCGAGCAGGCTGAATGGCACCCGCTCGCGCACGGCAAAAAAGCAGCACAGGAACATCGCGACTGCCAGCACGGCGAGTAGGCCGACACCGAGGCTATAGCCGCGCGCGACATCGCCGTTGCCGAGCGCACGCACCAGCCAGGGCAGGCCGACCGAGACGAGGAACCCAGCGATGCCGCACAGCACGAAGCGCCAGGATTGGGCCGAGACGACCTCGCGATGGTCGTTGGTCATGCTGTTGATCAGGGCGCAGTACGGCACGTTGATCGCGGTGTAGCACAGCGACAGCAGGAAATAGCTAGCGAAGGCGTAGCCGATTTTGGCGTTCTGGCTGAGCTGCGGCGTGCTGAAGGTCAAGACGCAGGCGATGCCGATCGGTAGCGCGACCCACAGTTGCCACCCGCGAAAACGGCCCCAGCGGCTACGTGTACGGTCGGCGATGAGGCCCATCAATGGGTCGGACACCGCATCGGCCACGCGCAGCACGGTGAACAGGGTGCCGACCAGTGCCGGCGTCAGCCCGAAGACATCGGTGTAGAAAAAGGTCAGGAAGTTGGCGATCAGGCAGGTGACGATGGTGCCGCCGGCATCGCCAAGGCCGTAGCCGAATTTCTCGATGGACGAAAGCCGTGGCGTGGTAGCAGTGGTTGTGGCGACATGCTCGGTGGTGGTCGCATTCAACGGATCGGCTCCTGATGGGCGTGCGCTGCTGCGGCGCCGCGCCAAACTCGCATGTCGCGGGCGTGGTAGCAAGCGGCGCTGCGGGATAAAAACCGCACGATTGCGATCTGCCTGGTGACGACTGCATGGCAAAAGTTGTCTGCAAAATTTTTGCTGCATCGCAACGTTGCGTCACTGTAGAGCGATATTGCTGCGCGATTGGGTGGGAGCGAATATCTGAGCCTTTTGCACACGCATGGTGGGTTGGCCGAGAACGATGGCCTCGCTGCACATCGTCATGCGGCGCATTGCGCGTGCATCGCAGTGGCTATGCTGCGAGCAATACATCAACGTTGATTGAGCGCGTGACTGACCATGCCATGCAAGAGGGTGGTGGCTGTCGCTGGTCAATGTGGAGGCTGACCGATCTCGCGCATCATCGCGCTCAGCGGCAGGATTTTTTCTGCGCCGTCGCGCTTGCTTGCTTACACGAGTGACTGTCGCGTTGCAGGTATCCAGTTGGAGGTGCCGAATGTGCGCGCTCAGCGCCTCCTATGTGGCAAGGTGCGTGTGGTCTTTAAGGCGCGCGCCACTCAGCGTGGCGACAGCGCCGTCAGCAGGCCGCGCGCGGCATTGAAGCGGTCGATGGGCTCCGGTAGCGGCAGTTTGAGTTTCAGTTTGTCCGGGCCGTCCATCGCGTACAGCTTGGGCTGTTTCTGGATCATCTGCAGGATGGTCATCGGGTCGATGTTGGGCTTGCTCTCGAATACCAGCCGTCCACCTTGTTCGCCTAATTCCAGTTTGCGGATGCCCAGCGCATTGGCTTGCAATTTCAGTTCGGCGATTGCGAACAGGTGCTTCACCGGCTCGGGCAACAGGCCGAAGCGGTCGATCATTTCCACCTGCAATTCGCGCAGGCCATCGCCATCGCGGGCGCTGGAGATGCGCTTGTACAGCGTCAGACGGGTATGCACGTCGGGCAGGTAGTCGTCCGGAATCAGTGCCGGCACGTGCAGTTCCACTTCGGCGCCACGCGCGCTTTCTCCGCTGTCCAGATCCGGCAGCTTGCCCTGGCGGATACTGCGCACCGCGCGTTCCAGCAGTTCGGTGTACAGGCTGAAACCGACCTCGGCCATCTGCCCGCTCTGGTCTTCGCCGAGCAATTCGCCGGCACCGCGGATTTCCAGGTCGTGGGTGGCCAGGGTGAAGCCGGCACCGAGTTCGTCCATCGAAGCGATCGCGTCCAGCCGCTTCTGTGCATCGGCCGTGATGCTGCGTTGATCCGGCACCAGCAGGTAGGCGTAGGCGCGATGGTGCGAGCGACCGACGCGGCCGCGCAACTGGTGCAATTGCGCCAGGCCGAATCGGTCGGCGCGGTTGATGACGATGGTGTTGGCGTTGGGGATGTCGATGCCCGATTCGATGATGGTGGTCGATAACAACACGTTGAAGCGCTGCTTTTGAAAATCCAGCATCACCGATTCCAGCTCGCGTTCTGGCATCTGCCCGTGGGCGATCCCGATGCGCGCCTCCGGCACCAGTTCGCTCAATTCGCGCTGCATGCGGCCAATGCTCTCCACGTCGTTATGCAGAAAATACAACTGGCCGCCGCGCGCCAATTCGCGCTGAAAGGCTTCGCGCAGCAAGGCGTTGTCCCACTGGGTGACGAAGGTCTGCACCGCCAGCCGGTTCAGCGGCGGCGTGGCGATGATCGATAGATCGCGCAGGCCGGCCATGGCCATGTTGAGTGTGCGCGGAATCGGCGTGGCGGTCAGGGTCAGCAGGTGGACGTTGGCGCGCAGTGCCTTCAGTGCTTCCTTCTGGCGCACGCCGAAGCGTTGCTCTTCATCGACGATAACCAGGCCCAGATCCTTGAACCGCACGTCCGCTTGCAACAGGCGATGGGTGCCGACGATCACGTCGATGGTGCCGGCAGCGACTTTCTCCAATTCGGCCTTGATTTCCTTGCTGCTCTTGAAGCGCGACAGCACTTCGACCTTGAGCGGGTAGTCGGCAAAACGGTCGCGAAAGTTGCGGTAATGCTGTTCGGCCAGCAGGGTGGTCGGCACCAGTACCGCCACCTGTTTGCCGGCGCTGGCCGCGGCGAAAGCCGCACGCACCGCGACCTCGGTCTTGCCGAAGCCGACGTCGCCGCAGACCACGCGGTCCATCGGCTGGCTGCTGGCCAGGTCGCGCAAGGTGGCGTCGATGGCGGCCAATTGGTCGGGGGTTTCTTCGAATGGGAAGCCGGCGGCGAATGGCTCGTACATCGCACGGTCCACTTGTAGCGCCAGGCCGGCGCGAGCCTGGCGTCGCGCCTGGATTTCCAGTAGTTCGGCGGCGACGTCGCGGACCTTTTCGGCCGCTTTGCGTTTGGCTTTGGCCCACTGCTCGCCGCCCAGCGAATGTAAGGGGGCGGTCTCGGCGGAGGCGCCGGAGTAGCGGCTGATCAGGTGCAACTGGGCCACTGGCACGTACAGCCGGTCGCCCTTGGCGTATTCGATTTCCAGGAACTCGCCAGGCATGCCGCCGGCGTCGAGCACGATCAGTCCACGGTAGCGACCGACGCCGTGGTCCTCGTGCACGATGGGCGCGCCTTCGGACAGCTCGCCGAGGTCGCGGATGATCGCTTCCGGCTCGCGGCCGACGCGGCGGCTGCGTCGCGCTTGGCTGGCGCGTTCTGGGAACAGTTGGCGCTCGGTCAGGACCGCGATGCGCGGTTGCTCCAGCGCGAAGCCGCCATCCAGTGGTGCCACCGCGATGGCGAAAGCCGGGCCGGTCGCGGCGGCGAACGCGCTGAAGTCGCCTAGCACATGGGGTTTCAGGTCGGCGGCGGCCAGCACTTCGAGCAGTGCTTCGCGACGGCCGGGCGAGTCGGCAGCGATCAGCACTCGGCCCGGGTAATGGTCGAGGAACTGCTTCAGCGCCGCAGCCGGCGCGGCGTCCTTGGCGGCCACCGGCAGCGGCGGCAGCGTTTGGTCGCCCAGCGTCTGTGCCTCGTCGATGCGCGGATGGTCGGCCGCGCGCACTTCGATGCGTGCCAGCGTGTTGAGCCGTTCGCGCAGTGTGTCCGGCGTCTGGTACAGCTCATCGGGGACAAGCAGCGGCCGTTCCACGTCGTGGCGGCGTTGTTCGTAGCGTGCCTGGGTCTGTGTCCAGAAGGCATCGGCAGCGGCACCCACCCCCGGTACGATCAACGGCAGTACGCGTTCGCCCAGGTAGTCGAACAAGGTGGCGGTGGTATCGCGTGCGCTTGCTTGGCTGCCGCGCGATTCCTGAAAGAACAGCGGCAAGTAGTATTCGATGCCCGACGGTGCCAGCCGCGCTTTCAGGTCCTGGTAGAGCGCGCTGCGCCGGGTGTCCACGTCGAAACGCTCGCGCAGCGTGGTCAGTACCCGCTCCACGCTGGCATCGTCCATTGGGACTTCGCGCCCGGGCAAGATCCGCACCGCTTGTACGTGGTCCAGTGAGCGCTGCGATTCCGGGTCGAATGCACGGATGGAATCGATGTCATCGTCCAGCAGCTCGATGCGCAGCGGTGTGTCGGCACCCATCGGGTAGACGTCGAGCAAACCACCGCGCACGGCGAAGTCGCCCGGGTCCATGACCTGCGGCACGTGACGATAGCTGGCGCTTTCCAGTCGTCGCTTTTCCGCGTCCAGATCCAGGCGTTGACCCACGCGCAGGTCGAAACTGCCGCCAACGATGTAGCGCAGTGGCGCCAAACGCTGCATCAGCGTCTGTACCGGCACCACCACGATGCCCTGTTGCAGGGTCGGCAATCGCTGCAGTGCCGCCAGGCGTTGGCTGACGATGTCCGGGTGCGGGCTGAACTGGTCGTAGGGCAGGGTCTCCCAGTCGGGAAATGGCACCACTGGCAGATGTGTGTCGCCGCCGAGCAGGGTATGTAGTTCGCCCTCGATCTGGTGTGCACTGTGGTTGTCGCGCGCGATCACCAGTAATGGTCCGCGATGCGCGGCGGCGGCGCAGGCGATGTGCCAGGCCAGCGCGGTGGAGGAGGCGGGTGCGCGCCAGTGCGCGCGGAGCTGGCCGGACTTGGGCAGCGGCGGAACGGGGAAGGAAATAGACGGCATCGATTGTCGAGTTTAGTAAAGCCATGGGCGAGAGCCGTTGGCTTTTGCCCAGAGAAACGCCGCAGCCTGAGGCAGCGGCGACGGATGCCGCGCAGAACAAGCAATGTTCTATACGAGCGGCGTGTGCGCTGGTTTCAGTTGCCCAATTCCAGCACCACGCGCACCAGGCCGGATGTGTCCGCATGCGGCATCCGCTGGAAACCGAGCGATTCGGTCAGTTGCAGCATCGGCACGTTGCTTTCGAGAACCTCGCCGTAGAGCCGGTCCAAATATTTGCGTCGCGCCCACTTGACCAACTTGCGCATCAGTTGCCGCCCCAGGCCCTGGCCGGCGACGAAGCTGCTGAGCAGGATCGCGCACTGGGCCTCGCGGGTGCCGGGGGTGATCGCGGCGCGGGCGAGGGCGCCGACCACCGCTTCGCCGGGTGGCAGTGGTTCGGCGGCCACCAGGATCAGCTCCTCCTTCGGGTTGGGATGGGTGAGCCGTTGCGCCATTTCTTCATTCAATTGCTGCGCAGAATGCAAAAAGCGCGTGCGGATTTCGCTCGGGCCGAGTAGGCCGAAGGCACCTTGCAATGGTGCGCTATCCTCGGGCCGGATTGGCCGGATCAGCAGCTCACGTCCGCTGGGCAGGGTGAAGGTTTCATGCCAAGGGGGCATGCGGTTACGGGTCGCCATGTCCGTCTTGTCCTCGATCAGGCTCGCGATTCTCGCATTATCAGCAGGTCGTCGTCCGTGAATGCCTGCTGTCTTTCTCGTGTTGCTGCGGGTGCCGCGGTGCGGTAGGTCGTCGCCGATACGCGTCGTTGCGCGCAGGCTGTTGCGTGCGTTAACGGTGCGTAGTCGATGCGGCGCGATCCTCGCGCTGCGCATGCCGCGCTGTGTGTTCGCTCCCATTCGTTGTGCCTGCGGCTTAGGTTTCGCGTTTGAGCCACTCCAGGCGGGTCTTGGCGCCGGTTTCGCCCAGATGCGTTTGCAGGATCGGCAGCGTTTGCGCCAGTGTCTGTTCGAACTGCCAGGGTGGGTTGAGCAACAGCATGCCGCTGCCGTTGAGTCGCAGTGGTGAATCGTCGGGGCGGACCTGCAGTTCGGCCAGTAGTATCGATGCTGCTGGCAGTGCTGCCGTCTTGCGGAAGAAGGGTTGCAAGCTGCGCCGTTGCTTGATCGGATACCACACTGCGCACATCGCCTGCGGCCAGCGTGTCAGCGTTTCGCGCAAGGCGGTCACGATCAGCGGGTACTCCGCAGACTGGGCCTCGTAGGGTGGGTCGATCAGGACCAGGCCACGCCCGATCTTGCTGTTGCCGGATTTCGGCGGCAGGAACGCTTTGATGGCTGTATAGCCGTCGCCGACATGCACCTGCACACGGCGGTCTTGGGCCAACAATGTTTTCAGCTCTGCGGCTTCCTCGGTTTGCAGTTCGCATGCAACCAGCCGGTCTTGCGCGCGCAGCGCTTGCGTCACCAGCAGTGGGGAGCCTGGGTAGCTGAGCAACGTGCCGATGGGGTTGTCGGCTTGCACTGCGCGTAGGTAACGTTCCACTCCCTCCGGAAGGGTGGGGTGGCACATCAGGCGCAGTACGCCGGCGGCGGCTTCGCCAGTCTTGCGCGCCTCGCTTGCGGCGAACAGGTAACGGCCACGCCCTGCGTGGGTGTCGAGGACGAAGAAGGCGCTGTCCTTACGCTTGAGCGCATCGAGCAATGCCAGCAGCACGGTATGTTTGAGGACGTCGGCATGGTTGCCGGCGTGGTAGGCGTGACGATAGTTCATCCACGCAGTGTACGGGCCGACACCGCGCACAGCCATGAGCCCGTCGCGGTGTCGGCTGATGCCGAGCATGTCACCTCGTCCATGGTGTGTAAGTGGCAAACGCTGCGGCGACCATGGAATCGCCGCAGCGCATCAGGTATCGGTCAGTAGGCGATAGCCGCCTGGAGCACGTCCTTGGCCACCACCGACCAGGCTAACCTCCCGAAACCTTTCTTGCCCCAATCGGTTCCCCAACTGTTCTCGATCAGCAGGCCATCTTTGTCGTAGCCAAGGGCGATGACCTCGTGCGCGCCCAAAATATCGCTATTGGTGTCGGTATCGAGATCATTGTTCTGGGTCAACGATTCGAAGCCAGCACGGACATAGAAACCGATCACGACCGGGGTGTCGTTGGCGATTGCCAGCTTGATCTGTTCGATCAGTGCCTGACCATCGGCAGCGCTGATCTTGCCCGAATTACTGTAGATCATCTTGTAATGGAAGGGCTGCTTGTAGTTACGGGCATTGGCGCGCTCATGCTTGGTCGGCTTGCTCTTCCAGTTGTAGTCGCCCTGGAAGTAGTCCGCCTCGGTATCGATGCCCTGCGCTAAAGCGACGTCCAGCGGCGCTTCCATCGAGGAGCCTTCATCCTGTCCGTCATTGACTTGGGTGTACAGGTACATCGGTGCGAACAGATTGACCGATTGCTTGGTGACATTGGCATACCAGCCCGCCAGTGTGTGCGCGGTGGCCCAGGAGGCACACGCACCCAACTGCTTCTGATCGCCGGGTTGGATTGCCCATTGGGTCAGGTCGAAGCTTTCCGGAGGCGTCTTAACTAGCTTTCCATCAGCTTGAAAGAGTTTTACCAGTGGTTGTGTCAAGGTGGGTGGCTTCAGACCCATACCATGCGGTTGCGCATGGGCGACCGCGAACGCGGATAATGTGAGCAGACTAGCCAGCGCGACGATTGGGCGAGAGACGGATAGCGACATTAGTGACTCCTTGATCGGCGGCTCATGCCGACATGCGGCTGCCGCAGGGCGGTCAGGCAAATGTCGAGGGCATTCGCGCATCTTGCGGTGTATGAAGTTGTGTTAAATTGCGATTAACATGTTGAGTCACGGCTCGCACTGGAATCGAGAGCCGTGAGGCACTTTTATTGCATTAATAGTGAATGGAATCGATGTGCATCTATCACGAATCTTCCCTTCTGGTGTGTTTGGTAGACGGAAGGCGCGCGGCGGAAGTTCACATGTTCATGCGTCTGGTCGGCGTGATCAAAGCTGCGATGAAGTTACTGGCAGCGGTGCGCAGGTGTGCGGGCGGCATGATCGCCTGCAAGCTTTGCTTTCCATCGCCAGCGAACATTCGATGAATTGGACGATGTGCAAACGCGAGTGTCCTCGGCAAGATGGGGATGCACTTCAGCTCGTCTCCTTGCCTGCTGGTGGCGTACAGCTCCGCGCGCGACTGCGCGCAGACGCGGCGAACGCTGTCGCGGTAGAGCGGCTGCGCAGGATGTGCGTTGCCAGACAGTGCCACGTTGGGCGGGGTAAAATCGTGAGCTTGCCAATTGCTTTGAGCGCTCCATGGTCTGTCGCACCCGTTTTGCCCCCAGTCCGACCGGTTACCTGCATATCGGCGGTGCCCGCACCGCGTTGTACTGTTGGTTGGAGGCGCGCCACCGTGGTGGGCAATTCGTGCTGCGCATCGAGGATACCGACCGCGAGCGCAGCACGCAGGCGGCGATCGATGCGATCCTGGAAGCGATGGACTGGCTTGGCCTGGACTACGACACAGGTCCGGTCTACCAGACTCAGCGCCTGGAGCGCTATCGTGAAGTCGCCGCGCAGTTGTTGGCCCAGGACAAGGCCTACTATGCCTATGAAACCCGCGAGGAGCTGGACGCGATGCGCGAAGCGGCGATGGCCCGGCAGGAAAAGCCGCGCTACAACGGCGCCGCGCGCGAGCAGCACCTGCCGTATCGCGACGATCCGAACCGGGTGATCCGCTTCAAGAACCCGAGCGAGGGCGTGGTGGTGTTCGACGATCTGATCAAGGGTCGCATCGAGATCGCCAACAGCGAATTGGACGACATGGTGATTTTGCGTCCCGACGGCTATCCCACCTACAACTTCGCGGTGGTGGTCGACGATTGGGACATGGGCATCACCGAAGTGATCCGTGGCGACGACCACATCAATAACACCCCGCGCCAGATCAATATCTACCAGGCGCTGGAGGTGCCGGTGCCCAAGTTCGCGCACATGCCGATGATCCTGGACGAGCAGGGCGCCAAGCTGTCCAAGCGCACCGGCGCGGCCGACGTGATGCAGTACAAGGATGCCGGTTACCTGCCGCATGCGCTGATCAACTATCTGGCGCGCTTGGGGTGGTCGCATGGCGATCAGGAGCTGTTCGCACGGCAGGAATTGGTCGAGCTGTTCGACGTCAAGGACGTCAATTCCAAGGCGGCGCGTTTGGACATGGCAAAGCTCGGCTGGGTCAATCAGCATTACCTCAAGACCGATGCCCCCGAATCGATCGCCCCGCATCTGCATTCCCAGCTCGTCGCCCTCGGCATCGACCCGGCGACCGGTCCGGCCGTGGCCGAGGTGGTGGTGGCGTTGCGCGAGCGCGTGCAGACGCTGAAAGAAATGGCCGAGAAGGCGCTGGTCTGGTACCAACCGCTGGACAGCTACGACGCCTCGGCCGTGGCCAAGCACCTCAAGCCGGGCGCCGAGCAGGCGCTGGGCAAAGCCCGCGCGTTGCTGGCCGCGTTGCCGCAGTGGAGCCTGGAGAGCGTCGCGGCGGCATTGCACGACACCGCCGCCGCGTTGGAAATCGGCATGGGCAAGGTGGCGCAACCGCTGCGCGTGGCGATCACCGGTACCCAGGTCAGCCCGGATATCTCGCAGACTGTCTACCTGGCCGGCCGCCGCGAGGCGTTGAAACGCATCGATGCCGCGCTCATCAAGATCCCAGCGGGAAGCTGATTCCCCGGAGACCGCCATGCCCAGCAAGAAGCACGCCTGTATCGATCCCCAGCACCATGTCCATGACCCGGTCGATTTCGTCACGGTGGCTGAGCGAGTGAGTTGTGAGCGTGGTCTGCGTTTGACCCCGATCCGCGCCAATCTATTGCGGTTGATCGCCGAGGCGGCGCGCCCGGTCAAAGCCTACGAGTTGCTGGAATGGGTGCGCGAAGGCAAGAGCGTGGGGGCCGATGCGCCACCCACCGTGTACCGGGCGCTGGATTTCCTAATTGCCAACGGTTTCGTGCACAAGCTCGAATCGGTCAATGCCTTTATCGCCTGTCATCATCCCAGTAGCGCCCAGCACTCGGTGCCGTTCCTGATCTGCGATCGCTGCCACAGCGCGGTCGAACTGGAAGACCGCGATGTGGTCGAACAATTGGAACGGCGGGCCAGGGCGCTGGGCTTCCAGCCGCAGGCGCAGACCCTGGAAGTGCATGGCCTGTGCGCACGCTGCGCGAACGGCTAGGGCGCCATCTCAGCGCCTGCGTGTACGCGCCGGAACTCACATGCAATGCGGCGTCGATAGTATTTGCCAAGTTGTTGCGTAGCGGTTTGCGCATGAAATTCACGACAATGCCTATCCCTTCCAATCTCCGTGTCTTGCTCGACCGTCTCGGCGCCACTGGTTCGTTGTTATGCGCGGTGCATTGCGCGGTGCTGCCGTTGGCCCTGGCGTTATTGCCCTCGTTGGGTCTGTCGATATGGCTGGGCGAAGGGCTGGAGCTGAGTATGGTGGTGTTCGTCACCTGCCTTGGCCTGTTCAGCTTGGTGCTCGGCTACCGTCGGCATCGCGTCTGGCAGGCGCTGGGGTTGTTGATATTGGGCCTGTTGTCGGTGTGGGCCGGGATCCTGGTGCCTGCCTTGCACCACGCGGCAGTGGCGCATGCGGCGATCATGACGTTCGGTGGCACCCTCGTCGGGCTTGCCCATCTGCTCAATCTGCGCCTGAATCACAGCCATGTGCACGACGCGAGCTGCGCCCATTGAGCGCACGTGTTAGGCTTGTCGATCTTGTGTGAGGATCGCCAATTGCGTTGCCCTCGCCAAACTCCGCGCCGCGCGTGGGGATTTTTTGCACATACATTCAGGAGTCGATGAGCATGGGTAAGGGTGACCGCAAGACCGCCAAAGGCAAGCGCTACAACGCCAGTTACGGCAATGCGCGCTCGCACAGCGTGAGCAAGGTGGCTGTGGGCGCTGCTGCGCCGGTCGCGAAGAAGTCGGTGGTCAAGGCGCCGGCGGTGAAGAAGGCGGTGGCCAAGAAGACGGTGGCCAAGGCCGGCTGAGTTCAGGTCAACGCCTGCAGCGTAAAACGCGGCGCTTGCGCCGCGTTTTTTTTTGCGCAGTTTGCCAGGCTGCGGCGGGTTTCGTGTCGTACCGCTTGCGCTGGGTTGCATCCCCCGGTTGGCGGAGGCTGCACGAAAACGGCGGCGGTGTGGCGCTCAGCGCGGGAGCGCGTCCTCGCCCTGGTCTCCGGCCAGGTCGGCGACCAGAGATGTTTTTTCCTCTGTCGTGGGCGCGGGAGGCGGTGGCGGTGCCGGTGCCGCCAGCAACAATTCGGCCAATCCCCTGTAGATCGGCGTGCGGCAGACCAGCGCCGAGGCGCCGCGCGCGATCAGGACTGTTGCCAGGATCGGCAGCAACATGTTGCTGCTGTCAGTCAGCTCCAGCGAGATCACCGCCGACGTCAGGGGAGCCTGGGTAACACCAGTCAGATAGGCGCACATGCCCAGCAGCACAAACGTGCGCGGATCCACGCTCGGCATCAGCACGGCCAGGTTGTGGCCGAGACCGGCACCCACCGCCAGCGCTGGCGAGAACAGGCCACCTGGAATGCCGGCGACGTAGGACACCAAATTCGCCAGGAGTTTCATCAGGCCGAATTCGTGGCCGACGCTGGCATGCCCTTGCACCAGACTGCGGGCCTGCTCATAGCCGGTCCCGAAGGCGCCTGCGCCGAACACCAGGCCCAGCACGACCAGCGTCAGGCCACACAACGCGGCCAGCAGCACCGGATGCTGGCGGCGCAACGTGCCCAGCCAGCGTGGCTTGCCAGCGACGGTCGCCAGGACTATGCGTGCGAACCCGCCGCCGAGCAGGCCGGCGACCACACCGCACAGCAAGATCGCCAGCCACGCCTCGCCAAGTGGCAGCCCCGCCGTGGCGACCTTGCCGAAATAGGTGTAGTTGCCCAGCAAGCCCAGCGAGATCACGCCGCCAACGATCACCGCGGTGAGCAAGGTGCCGGAGAAGTGATGCTCGAAACGTCCGCTGAGTTCTTCGATGGCAAATACCACGCCGGCCAGTGGCGTGTTGAACGCGGCGGCGATGCCGGCCGCGCCGCCGGCGAGTAGGAAGTGGCTGGCATGGCGCGAGTCGCGGAAGCCGAACCAGCGCCCGAACACGTACATGAGGCTGGCACCGACGTGGACTGTTGGACCTTCGCGGCCGATCGAGGCGCCGCCGAACAGCGCCAGCGTGGTCAGTAGCAGTTTGCCGGCGGACACGCGCAGCGATAGGTTGGCTTGTCGGAATGTATGGTCGCTGCGTTCCAACGCGGCGATGACCTGCGGAATGCCGCTGCCACGGGTGGGCCGCAGTGCGCCGTTGGTCAGCCAGGCGAGCAGTGCAAAGATGCCGGGGGTGAGCAGCAAGGCCCACCAGCGCGAATGCGCGGTGATGCGTTGGAACAGGTGGAAGGCGGCGTCGCTGGCTTTGGCAAAGACGAGCGCGACTAGGGCCACCGCCACTGCGCCGCCCCACAGCACGAGGCGTTGTTTCCAGCTTTCGTGCGAGAGCAGTGGCCGTAAGCGATGGCGCAGGCGTGGTGGTTGCGCGTGATCTGGCGAGTGCATGCGCGGATTGTCGCATGCGCTGCGTTGTGCCGGTGGTATCTGGCGAGGCGATCAGCGCATGGATGAGCAGTGTTGCGCGCATGCGTGCACGTTGCGGCCATCTTCGGCTCAGCTTCGGCGTGATGCGGCGCGTGCGCAGGCTGTCGATCCAGGCAGACAGCACCTGCACCGTGACGCGGGGCGGTGTTGCTGTGGATGGCGCATAGCCCCGCCGTGGCGCATGAGCGTGGCTAGCAAAACGATAGCGAATCGCTTCGTTGTGTTAGCCACTGTTAGCCGAACAGTGCCGTGGTCGTGCCGCGATGCGTGTGGGGATCAACCTTGGTGCGGCGTTCCAGTTCCAGTAGCGCGGCTTTGGTCGGTAGGCCGCCGCCGAAGCCGGTGAGCGTGCCGTTGGCGCCGATCACGCGGTGGCAGGGCAACAGAATCGGTAGCGGGTTACGGCCGTTTGCCGCGCCGACCGCGCGCACCGCACGCGGTTGTCCGAGGTGTTGCGCCAACTGCGCATAGCTCCAGGTCGCGCCGTATGGAATGTCGGCCAATGCTTGCCACACGCGGCGTTGGAAGACGGTGCCGTGCGGTGCCAATGGCAGTTCGAAGCCGGTGCGTTCGCCGTCGAAATAAGCCTGCAATTGCCTGCGCGCTTCGCGTACTGGCGCTGGATCGTGGATCCAGTCGGCGCGATCCGGCGCGTCGTAGCGATTTTCCGGGAACAGCAGATGATGCACGCTCTCCTCGTGCCCAACGGCGACGGTGAGTTCGCCGATTGGCGTGGCAAATCGGTCGTAGTACAGCGTGCAGCGGTTCATGCGGCAATTCCCTTGGGCGGGTCGCCGGCCAGTCTAGTACGTTCTGACGCACCAGGACGGAGCGTTCCCGGAAGCACTGCCGGCGGCCATGGCGGTATCGGCCTGCGCGGGTCGTCGCCAATTGGGAGGTCCTGCATAGCGGTAACGGGCAGCTTCCTGATCCGCTCTGCGCGGTGGAAAGACCGTTATCGCAGAACGACGTGGCACCGCTGTCGCTGGCATCGCTCTGAGTCTGAACGGTGGCTGCGCCTGGACACGATGCGTCGCCGCCCATTCATGTTGTGGGCATTCGCGTGGCGCTAGCGTCCGCGGTATTGATCCCCGGAGTGCACCTATGTCCCCCGGAACCAAGCTGATGATGCGTTTGTATCTGCCGCCGGCGCTGTTGGCCTTGGTCGGCTTCCTGCTTGCCGAAGTGCTGCTGCATTTTGCCACTGGCAAGCACGCGACGTTGCTCGCGCGCATTGCTTCTCTACTGAGCCTGTGCGCGCTGCTTGGCGCGACGGTCTGGGCGTTATGGGGCAGTTGGCGTGCCTGGCATCGGCAGCGCTATGTCGTTGCCCCCATCCCGGCACCGCCAGGAGAGGAGATGACCTGAGCGGCGCGGCCCGCAGCGACGTAAACTGCCGGTCCCATCACCGTTGCGTGCGAGCGTTGTCCATGCCGATATCCGTGCCGTCGCATCGCCTGTTCGGCATGTTGCTGTGCGCCGTGGCGCTGCCTGTGTCCGCACAAACCGCCCCGTCCAAGTCGCCGGCTCCGTCCAAGCATGCCGTCGCGGCTGTGCCCGCGCCGGGGCCTTTAGCCAAGCAGGATGCGCAAATGGCACAGGCCGGCCTGCGCGCCGCACAACTGGTCGATGCTGGCCGTAGCGGCGAATTATGGGACGGTGCCTCGGCGCTCACCAAAAAGGCGGTGACGCGCGCTGCGTTCGTGCGCGATGTGGATACCGCCCGTGCGCGGCTGGGTGCGTTGCTCGGGCGCGGTGTCGCCAGCGTGGCCCGGGTGCAGTACGTTGCGGGCTCGCAGGTGCCGCCGGGGACTTATGTCAACATCAGCTTCCCCAGCCGCTTTGCCAATGCGCCGCAGCCGGTGCGCGAGTTGGTGTCGCTGCGTCTGGATGAGGACAAAACCTGGCGTCTGGCCGGCTACCATGTCGCCCTGCCGGATTGAGTCGCAAGCTGTTCCCCGTTCCCGCCGGAGGTTCCGATGATGAGTTTCGAAATCCGCATGCTGGCCTGGGCGATCCTGCTGGGGATCGGGCAATTGCTACTTGCCGCGGTGTTCGTCACCGGGCAACGTGGATTGAAGTGGAACGCTGGCCCGCGCGACACGCCACAGCCGCCGCCAACCGGGGTGGCTGGACGCCTGGAACGCGCCTTGCGCAATTTCCTGGAGACGTTTCCGTTCTTTGCCGCGGGTGTGCTGGCAGTGACGTTGCTGGGCAAGGGCAGTGCGCATACCGCACTGGCGGCACAGTTGTATGTGTGGGCGCGCCTGGCCTACGTGCCGCTGTACGCGCTGGGTGTGCCGTATCTGCGCAGCGTGGCCTGGGTGGCATCGCTATGGTCGATCCTGCAATTTGTATGGGCGCTGTTCTGAGCGGGCTTGGCCGCGTGATGGTGCGCCCTCGCGTGTCATCCCGGCCTAGTCATGCGGCTTGTGCTGGATAGCCAATAGCCTTGACGCGCGTTTTGCGTATTGCCAGGACAACTTCGATCATCTCGCCGCGCGCTGCACGTGGCCGGGCGAGTCGTGCGCGTTCACCGCACATCTGATCCAGCGCGTCATCGTGTCCTTGCGCCGAGAGCGGCCACGGCGGGGGCCGTGGCGCAAATCGTTGCGTTTCTCGCGCTGCTGGGGGAGGGAAGTGTGCTCAGACCTTGCCCAGCACCTGCACGTGCACATCGCCAAGCTGCACCATCTGGCCCGCGCGTACCTTGCATGCCTTGCGCAGTTCGACCTCGCCGTCCACACGCACCTGGCCTTCGCTGATCACGGCTTTGGCGGCGCCGCCGCTGTCGCACAGGCCGGTCAATTTCAACAAGTGTTTCAGTTCTACGTAGTCGCTTTCTAATTGGAGATCGATGGTTTGCATGATGGGGGACTCGGAAATCGATGCCTATTGTCGATCATTCGCGAGCCGAGCGGGCAGGTCGGTGGTGTCGCGGCGAGTCCGCTGTTGGTACCTCATGGCACCGCATCGATGGCGTCGCGCCTGAACGGTGGCCTTCACCTACTTTCGACATGTGAGCTGCCAAGGCGCACAATGTACTCCTTTGCGCTTGCCGGTTCTCTGCGGCGCCTCCGGAGTCTCCCATGTCCCAAGATACCCCCGCGCCGCTGCTGTTCGCAGATCTCGGCCTCTGTTCTGCTGTGATGAAGGCGGTCGCCGAGATCGGTTACGAGTCGCCCTCGCCGATCCAGGCAGCCACCATCCCGGCCCTGCTGACCGGGCGCGACCTGCTCGGCCAGGCTCAGACCGGCACCGGCAAAACCGCCGCGTTCGCGCTGCCGATCCTGTCGCGGCTGGATTTCGCCCAGCGCAAGCCGCAAGCCCTGGTGCTGGCACCCACGCGGGAACTGGCGATCCAGGTCGCCGAGGCGTTTCACCGCTACGCCGCGGCCATTCCCGGCTTCCAGGTATTGCCGGTGTACGGCGGCCAGCCCTACGTGCAGCAACTGTCCGCGCTCAAGCGCGGCGTGCATGTGGTGGTGGGCACTCCGGGACGGGTCATCGACCATCTCGACCGCGGCACCCTGGACCTGTCCGAGTTGAAGACGCTGGTGCTTGACGAGGCCGACGAAATGCTGCGCATGGGCTTCATCGACGACGTCGAAGCGGTGTTGAAGAAGCTGCCGCAATCGCGTCAGGTAGCGCTGTTCTCGGCGACCATGCCGGCGGCGATCAAGCGGATCGCGCAGACGTATCTCAACGATCCGGCCGAAGTCATCATTGCCTCCAAGACCACCACCTCGGCGAACATCCGTCAGCGCTACTGGGCGGTGAGCGGGTTGCACAAGCTTGATGCGTTGACCCGGATTCTGGAGGTGGAGCCGTTCGACGCGATGATTATCTTCGCGCGCACCAAGGCCGGCACCGACGAACTGGCGCAAAAGCTGCAGGCGCGCGGTCTGGCGGCGGCGGCGATCAATGGCGATATCCAGCAGGCGCAGCGCGAGCGGGTGATCCAGCAACTCAAGGATGGCAAGCTCGACATTCTGGTCGCCACCGACGTGGCCGCGCGCGGCCTGGACGTTGAGCGCATCAGCCATGTGTTGAACTACGACATCCCCTACGACACCGAAAGCTACGTGCACCGCATCGGCCGCACCGGCCGCGCCGGGCGCAGCGGCGAGGCGATCCTGTTCGTCAGCCCGCGCGAGCGCGGCATGTTGCGCGCGATCGAGCGCGCCACCCGCCAGCCGATCGAAGAGATGCAATTGCCGAGCGTGGACGCGGTCAACGATCAGCGGGTGAGTCGCTTCATGGAGCGGATCAGCGAGACCATCGCGGCGGGTGGCATCGACATCTATCGCGAACTGCTGCAGCGTTTCGAAACCGAGAAGAATATTCCGATGGTCGAGGTGGCGGCTGCGTTGGCGCGTCTGCTACAGGGCGATACCCCCTTACTGCTGGCCCCGGATCGTCCGCGCACGGCAGCGCAGGGCGAGCGTTTCGAGCGGCCTGGTGGCGAGCGCCGTGAGCGCGGTGAGCGTCCGGAACGTGCAAAGTTCGAGCAGAAATTCGAGCGCGAGGCCCGCCCACCCCGTCGCGACGAGGGTGAACGTGCGCCGCGTCCAGCGCCTGCACAGGGCGGTGATTTCGATTACCACCGCGATGTCGGCAGTTTCGAGGCGCCCCGTCGCGACAAAGCGCCGAAAGCGCCGCGTGGTGCGCCGGATGTGGGCATGGAGACCTACCGCATCGAAGTCGGTCATCAGCATGGGGTGAAGCCGGCCAATATCGTCGGTGCCATCGCCAACGAAGCCGGACTGGAAAGCAAGTACATCGGTCGCATCGACATCCACGACGACCACTCGATCCTGGATTTGCCGGTGGAGATGCCGCGCGAGTTGTTGGCGCACCTCAAGAAAGTATGGGTTTCCGGCCAGCAATTGCAGATGCGTAAACTCGACGACGTTGCGTCCGACGGTGCGCCGTTCAAGCCGAAGTTTGCGCGTGGCGGCAAGCCGGGTGGCAAGCCCAACGCCGCCGCCGCGCGTCCATCTGGGCGCTTCGGCGACCGTCCTGGCGAGCGTCCGCCGCGCAAAGGGCCACCCAAGCGTTGATGCCACGCCGCGAGTGCCGCTCAGTGCCAACCCCTGCGTGACAGGGGTTGCCGGCCAACTGGCGCTTTATCGCCGCTGCGCCTGATCGCCCGCTGTGCCTCGTCCCGAGTTCCCCGTTCCCAGCCCCGGTTCCATGTCCACTCGCCTCAACAAGCACATCGCCGAGAGCGGATTTTGCTCGCGCCGCGAGGCCGATCGCCTGATCGCCGCACGCCGCGTCACCGTCAATGGTCTGCCCGGCGGGGTCGGTTCGGTCGTGGGCGAGGGCGATGAGGTCAAGGTCGATGGTCAACCGCTGCGCGCGCGCGTCCAGCAAAAAAGTGGCCGCCGTCACGTCTATATCGCGCTGAACAAGCCGGTCGGCGTGACCTGTACCACAGAGCGTGAGGTCAAGGGCAACATCGTCGATTTCGTCGGCCACGAACAGCGCATTTTCCCGATCGGGCGTCTGGACAAGGACTCCGAAGGGCTGATCTTGATGACCAGCAACGGCGACATCGTCAACGAGATTCTGCGCGCGGAGAACCGCCACCAGAAGGAATACCTGGTGGCGGTGAACAAGCCGGTCACCGACGAGTTCCTGCGCGGGATGGCGCGCGGCGTGCGCGTGCACGACCAGATGACCTTGCCGTGCCGCACTGCGCGGATCGCCAAGTTCGGCTTCCGTATCGTGCTGGAGCAGGGGTTGAACCGGCAGATCCGCTTGATGGCGGCGGCGTTCGATTACCGCGTCACCCAGTTGCGGCGCGTGCGCATCGACAACATCAAACTCGGCGCACTCAAGCCCGGGCAGTGGCGCAATCTCACCGAACAGGAACTACGCGGGCTCCTGCCGCAGCGCCAGCAGTGGTAGCGGCCAGCGAGTGGTGGGGCTGGCAACGGCCGCGGATTGGGCGATACTGAGCAGCGACATTTGTCGCCGTCCTCCGGTACCCCGTGATCAAACCTTGCAAGTCCGACAACGAAGCCGCGCGTCTGCGCGCCCTGCACGCCCTGCATATCCTGGATACCGAGCAGGAAGACGCCTACCAGGATCTCGTGGACATCGCCGCCAGCCTCTGCGATACCCCTTCGGCGTTGATCTCGTTGGTGGACGAGGAGCGTCAATGGCTGAAATCGCAGCGTAATGTCAATCTGCTGAGTACATCGCGCGACGAATCGTTCTGCGGCCATACTATTTTGTCGCCGCAGCAGGTCATGATCGTTCCCGACGCGGCCGAGGATCCGCGTTTCAAGTGCAATCGGTTGGTGACCGAGGGAGGCGTGCGTTTCTATGCCGGCGCCCCATTGTTGACCGGTGATGGGTTGGCGGTCGGCACGTTGTGCGTGTTGGATAACCGCCCACGCACGTTGGACCCGTTGGACCCGGGCCAGGTGGCGGCGCTACAGGCACTGTCGCGGCAGGTGATGCATTTGATCGAACTGCGCCGCACCAGCCATGCGCTGTCGCTGCAGTTGCGCGAGCGCGAATGGTACGAACAGCAGTTGTTGCGATATCAATCGTCGCTGGAAATGCTCAATGCCGACCTGCTCGAACAGGCGCGCACCGATCCTCTGACCGGTCTGCTCAACCGCCGCGCCTTTGCCACCGCGTTGATGGTGGAGGTTGAGTCGGCGCAGATGAATGCCACAGCGCTCAGCTTGGCTATCCTGGATCTGGATTACTTCAAGAGCATCAACGACCTGCATGGTCATGACAAGGGCGACGAGGTGCTGTTGGCGTTGGCGCGGATGTTGCGCCTGCATGTGCCGTCTGACGGCCTTGTGGCGCGCTACGGCGGCGAGGAGTTCGCGATCCTGTTGCCGTGGATGCAAACGGAACAGGCAGTGCATACGTGCGAAGTAATACGCGAGGAAACGGGTTTATTGCGGGTTGGCGTGCCGATTACCACGAGTATCGGTGTGGCCACGTTACGCGCGCCCGAGAGCGCCGAGCAATTTCTCAAACGTGCCGATCAGGCGTTGTACCAGGCCAAGCGTGCCGGCCGCGATTGCGTGTCTCTGGCCGAATGAGTGCTGTTGCGTGACTCAGTTAAGTGAGTTCTTCGCTTCGCTGGTGGCTAGTAGCTCGGGATGTTGCACCCGTTTGGCGCGGGTCATTAGCGGGTGCAGGAACACTGCACTGAGGATCACCGTCACGCCCAGGTAGAACAGTGCGGTGAGTTGTTTTTGTTCGTCCAGCAGCACGATCGCAAAGAGGATCGCATAGACCGGCTCCAGGTTGGTGATCAACTGCACCGCGTAGGCGCTGAGTCGGCGTAGCGCCACCAGCGCCAGCGCGAACGGCAGCAGCGTGCATAGCAGTGCCAGTGCCACCAACAGCACGCTGTCGTGCAGGCTCGGCAGCATCAGTAACGGCCCGCTCAACGCGGGCAGCACCAACGGCAGTAGCGGTGCCAGCAGGGTCAGGGTGAGAGCGCCTGCGCCCAATTCCACTGCGGTGACCGTGAGCGGATCGGCATGGTCGACCAGGCGCTTGTTGAGCGAACCGAAGGCTGCCACAAAAAGTGCCGATGCCGCGCCGACCACGACCCCGGCACGCATCCCGTGCGGCACCCCGCCGACCACCAGCGCCACCCCCGGCAGCACCGCCAGACCGAACACCAATTCGCTGGGACGGAACGGACGCCTGGCCACCCACGGCTCGATCACGGCGGTGAATACCGGTGCCAGCGCGATGCAGGTCGCCGCGACCGAGGCATTGGCTAGCTTGATCGCGCCATAGAAGGTCAGCCAGTGCAGGCCAACCAGGATGCCGACCATGGCGTAGCCCAGTGCCAGTTTTGCGTTCAGCGCGGCCAGTCCACGCCATACACGCGGCACCAGCGCCAATGCCAGCACGACAATCAGCATTCGCCACCACACCAGCGGCAGCGCGGGTAGGGTGATCAGTTTGCCGAGGATGGCGGTCATGCCCCAGAGCAACACGCACAAATGAATTTGCAACTGGGCTTTGCTGGTGGGGTGGGGTGACATGCGGCTATTGTCGCGCAAAGCGTGGCATCGGCGCGGTGGCTGGCTGGCGTGCGAGGTCAGTGGCTGGTGTCCTGCGTGGCCGAGGCCGGTGCGATCCTGCGCGCGTACAGCGCAGTGAGCAGCGGTACCAGCAGCGAGGTCACGATCACCGACGTCGCGACTAGGACGGTGGCAGCCGGGGCTGTCGCCTTGAATTGCGGTGCCATTGCCGCGATCAGTGCCGGTGTGGCCACCGCCGCGCCGGCAGTCCCGGAAGCGGCGATGCCTGCGCTACCGCTGCCACCGCCCAGCAGCCGGTCGGCCAGCAGCAGCGGGATGCCGGTGACGAAAACGACCAGCAGGCCGAGCAGAATCCCCGCCGGACCACCTTCGACGATGGCGTGTAAATCCAATGTATTGCCGAGCGCGAAGGCGAAGAACGGAATCAGCGCGGGCACCGCGCGACTGAACAAAGTGCGCAGTTGCGGATCCAGATTGCCAAGTCCGAAACCCACCAGCAGTGGCAGCACCGCACCCACCAACAGGCGTGGTTCGAACGTGGCGACACCGGCGCTGCCCAGGATGAGCATGGTGACCAGCGGCCCGGACTCCAGCGACATCAGTACCACCGCGCCGGCCTCGCCGGGCGCGCCGTACTGCTGCATGACCGAGGCGAACAAGCCGCCGTTGGTCATGTCCATTGCTGCGACCAGGGCCAGCACCGACAGGCCCTTCCACAGGCCCGCCTCGATCCCGTTTGGTGGTAGCAGTTGCGCGCCGACGACCGCTACCAGCCATGCCACCGCGATCTTGGTCAGCAACAGTACCCCGGATTTGCGAAGTACCCGACCGCCGGCGCGTAGCTGGATCGACGCGCCCATGCAGAAAAACCACACTGCCAGAATCGGCACGATGCCGCTGACCAACCCTTGGGTGAATCCGCCGAACCATGTGCCCATCTGCGGCCATACGCTATGCAGCGCTGCACCAAGAAACAAGGGGACGAGCATCATGCCGCCGGGAATGCGTTCTACGGTCTGCTTGATCTGCATTGGGTGGGTCCAGTGGAGAGGTGAGGGAGAAGCCGCCACCGCGTCGGGTGTTGCGATCACCGACGTCGCGATTATTTGAGGGTTTTACCGCATCCTCGCGACGTGTGGATGGCACCGGCAGGAGGTTGTCCGCACCCGCTCAGCCCGGCGCGGGCGAATCGATCAACTGCCGAATCGATGTTGTGCTGCGGTTCGCGTCCACGATGCGGGTGACTTCACTCTCTGGCGCTGCCGTCGCTTCGTGTCCTGGCCTACACTGCGCTGCGTATCTGCTGCGGGTGGAGTCGGTGATGCGCCTGCGACCATGTGTAGGTTCCCTTCAGGAGCGATGGATTTGAAAAGTATATCGATGGGCTGTGGCCTGCTGTTGGCGATGAGTGTCAGCGCGCAGGCGCAGGTGCCGACACCCGTGCTGCCGTCGTCGTTGCAGGATTTGGATGCGCGCGTGGAGCGGGTCCGCAAACAGTTCGACGTCCCCGGTATCGCCATTGCCATCGTCAAGGACGGGCAGGTGGTGCTGGAGCGCGGCTACGGTGTGCGCGAATTGGGCAAGCCGGAGCCGGTGGATGCGCAGACCTTGTTCGCCATCGCCTCCAACACCAAGGCGTTTACCGCTGCGGCGCTGTCGATCTTGGCCGACGAGGGCAAGCTGAGTCTGGATGATCGCGTCGTCGAGCATTTGCCTTGGTTCCAGATGTCCGATCCCTACGTGACACGCGAGATGCGCGTGCGCGATCTCCTGGCGCACCGGAGCGGATTGAGCTTGGGCGCTGGCGATCTGCTGTTCTGGCCTGCCACCAGTTACAGCAACGAGGAGGTGGTGCGGCGGTTGGCGCATGTGCCGCTGAAGGGGGGCTTCCGCGACCGCTACGCCTACGACAACATCCTGTATGCCGTGGCGCAGAAGTTGATCGAGCAGGTCTCCGGGCAGAGCTACGCGGCGTTCGTGCAGCAGCGCATCTTCGTGCCCGTGGGCATGCAGGGCGCACGCATCAACAGCGATCATCTACAGGCGGGCGATCAGGCGGCGGTCGGTCATGCCAAGTTCGACTTTCGCCAGTTGCGCACGGTGTCGCCGTTGACCTGGTCCAATAATTCCGGTGCCGGCGGCATCTATGCCAATGTGCACGACATGGCCAAGTGGATGCTGGTGCAGCTCGACGGTGGCCGCTTGCCTTCGCTCGACGGGCAGGAGCGGCGCTTGTTCAGTACGCAGCGCCAGCAGGAGATGTGGCAGGTCATCACTCCAATCGCAATCTCCGAGCCGAGCGTGCCGGAGTTGCTGCCGGCCAAGCCGAACTTCGCCGGCTATGGCGAGGGGTGGAGCCTGAGCGACTACCGTGGCGCCAAACTGGTCTGGCATACCGGTGGCTGGCCGGGCATGGTGTCGCGCTTGACGCTGGTGCCCGAGCGCAAGCTCGGCGTGATCGTGCTGACCAACCAAGAGGTCGGTGCGGCTTTCAATGCGATCACCCTGCAGGTGCTCGATGCCTACCTTGGCGCGCCAGCGACCGATTGGACTGCGGCGTATGCCGCGGCGGAGGCCAAGGCCGATGCCGGCGCCGACGCGGATTGGGCCAAGCATGTGGCCGCACGCGATGCCAAGTCCAAACCCTCGCTGCCATTGGCCGGTTATGCAGGCACTTACCGCGACCCCTGGTATGGCGAGGTGATGGTGCGCCTAGAGGGTAAGAGGCTGGAGTTGCGTTTCAGCAAGACCGCGCAATTGGTGGGTAGTCTGGAGCATTGGCAGCACGACACCTTCATCGTGCGCTGGCGCGATCGCTCGCTCAATGCCGATGCTTTCATAAATTTCGCCCTCAACGCCGACGGCAAAGTGCGCCAGGCGCGCATGCAGGCGATTTCGCCGTTGACGGATTTCAGTTTCGACTTCCAGGATCTGGTATTGACCCCGGTGCAGTGAATGCGGGAGCGGCGATGTTCGCAAGTCCAGCGCCGCAGCGCGGCGCCGGTCTGAGTGTGTTGTCCAAAAGCGGGCAGTCGTGTCAGCGCAAACGCGCGCTGACTTGGCCTCAGTGCGGTGGCGTGCGCACCGGTAGCGGTACGTTGCAAAGGTCGATATGCCCGGCCGGGCGCTTGTAGAAATTGTCATGACGGTTGCGCCGCGCTTCGACCACGTCGCGGAACGTTTGCGTATCGGTGCGCAGCAACTGCAGCGCCGTGCGCTCGGCGACCGGCACGTCGCTGGCAAGACGGATCGCACGGATGGGCGTGCGTTGTTCGGGCTTCTCGTAGAAGCCCATCGGGTCCGGGCCGCGCGGGATGACACTGAGCAGTTCCATGCCCTTGATCACGCGGCCGACCACGGTGATGTTGCGGTCCAGTTGCCGCGGCGACTGACCAGTGACGACATACAGTTCGTTGCCGATGCTGCTGTCCTCGTCGTTGTTGCGGCCGGCGCCGAGGGTGCCGTAGCAATGCGCCAACCATGCGGTGCCGGCCTTGGGATCGCGCGCGACGGGGAAGTCGTCGACAAAGCCGACTTGTGGTGCCCAGCCGTCGCGGTCGGGCAGCGGCTGGAATGTCAGGCCGGTGATCGGGCGCTGGAATTCGGCGGGCAGGTGCGTCTTGGCGCTGCCCAGCGACTTGGCCTTGCCGATGGTGTCGGCATCGGGATCGCCGAACTGCACCACGAAATTATCCTGTGAGCGGTAGATGCTCAGTCCGTCCCAGAAGTGCTCGTGGGCGAGGGTGCGGATGTTGCCGACGTGTTGCGGCGCGAATGCGGGGGCCAGTTCGATGACGACCCGTCCACTTTCCAATTCCAAATAGAGCGTGTTCGCTGGGTCCAAGTTGCGCCAATCGCTGGGCTTGGAGGCATCCAGAATCTGCTGCGGACTGCGATAGGCTGTCTGCTTGGTTTCAGCCGTGGCTGCGTTGGCTGCCGTGGTCGAGCAAAGCAGCGCGAGGACGAGCAGAGGCGAGCGCAATGGCATGGACGTGATCCGGTCGAAGGTCGTTGGATTTTCACCGAAGCGCTGGTCGCTGCCAATGCGTTGACGACGCGGCGGGTTTCACCGCGTCAGCGCTCATCCCCTATGCCGCCATGGCGGCGTTCAGCGCGTTTTGCCGTTGTTGTTGCCACGTTGCTTCAGTGGGCTGACATTGCCGACTGGCACCGCAGCTTTGGCTGCACCAGCATTGGCGGCGATGAAGGCACGTACCTGCGGATAGACGATCTCGCGCCAGCGGCGGCCGCTGAAAATGCCGTAATGGCCGGCGCCTTTCACTTCCAGATGCTGGCGGCGCTGCGCGGCGATGCCGGTGCACAGCTCGTGTACCGCCGCGGTTTGGCCGAGGCCGGAGATGTCGTCTAGTTCGCCTTCGATACTGAGCAGCGCGGTGTCGCGAATCGCCGATGGATCCACACGCTCGCCGTTGACCGTCCATTCTCCGCGCGGCAGCAGGAACTCCTGGAACACCACCCGGATCGTATCCAAATAGTAGGAGGCCGGCATGTCCAGCACCGCGTTGTATTCGTCGTAGAAGCGGCGGTGCGCCTGAGCGTCCTGCAAATCGCCTTTGATCAGGTTGGCGTAGAAATCCCAGTGCGACATGAAATGCCGGCTCGGGTTCATCGCCAGAAAACCGATGTGCTGCAAAAAGCCCGGATACACCTGGCGGCCATGGCCGGGATACGCCGACGGCACGGTGTGGATGACGTTGTGCTCGAACCAGGACAGCGTGTTGCGCGTGGCCAGGTTGTTGACCTCGGTGGGGCTGTGTCGAGCATCGATCGGCCCGCCCATCATCACCAGCGAGCGCGGTGTGACTTCGCCGCGCGCGGCCATCAGCGACACCGCCGCCAGCACCGGCACGGTCGGCTGGCACACGCTCATCACGTGCAGCGATGCGGCGCCGATATGGCGAATGAATTCCTGCACGTAGTCGACATAGTCGTCCAGGCCGAAGTCGCCTTCGCTCTGCGGCACCATGCGTGCATCGATCCAGTCGGTGACGTAGACCTTGTGGTCGCGTAGCAGGGTGCGCACGGTATCGCGCAGCAGCGTGGCATGGTGGCCGGACAGCGGCGCCACCACCAGCACGGCGGGTTGCTGCTTGAGGCTGTCCACGATGGCGGTGTCGTCGCTGAAGCGCTTGAAGCGCAGCAGGCGGCAGAACGGTTTGTGCAGGACTTCCTGCTCGACGATCGGCAGGGCGTGGCCGTTGATTTCGACATGATCCAAAGACCAAGCCGGTTTCTCGTAGTCCTTGCCCAGACGATGCAGTAGCTCGTTGCTGGCGGCGAACCGGTCGGCTCCCGGCAGCGTCGACCATACGCTGTTGGCGTCGGAGAATATCTTGGCGTTGGCCTCGGCCTGGTGGACCCAGGGCGCGAGCAGGTTGCGGGTCAGTTCGTGCAATTGGTAAAGCATGCCGGTGTTCCCATCCTGAGCGTATGCTGCTGTGCAGCATAACCCATCGTGGTCGGCTGCTCCTTAATAGGGGGGCAGAGCTGTCGTCTCCAGCGCCGCTGCATCGCCCGCCATCGCGGGGCTCAGCCAGCAGTGACTGCCCACCGGGCGCAAGCCGACTGCACCAAATTGGCGTCGGTACCAGCGTGCTGCGCGTGGCTGGAACTCGGCATGGTCGCCATCGAAGTCGTCCTGCGCGGTGAAGGTCTCCAGGAATGCGACCCCGCCGCACAGCTCGGCCAGACCTGGCAGGCCCTGACGCAATTCGCGGCTGGGGACGTAGTGCAGGACATCCGAGCACACCAGCAGATCCACCGGGGCGCACGGTCGCAACCAGGCGAAATCGCCAAAGCGCGCCGGGTGCAGATTGCGTTGGCGGCCATAGCGGGCGACCGCGTAGTCACTGCTGTCGAAACCGAGGTAGCGCAGCTTGGGGCGTTGTTTCAGCAGCGGCGCGCGCCAAGCCCCTTCGCCGCAGCCGATGTCGAGCACGCTGCGGATCGGGCGTTCCAAGTAGTACTCGGCCTGCGCGATGGCGAGTGCGACCTTGCGTGCCAGACGCGCGGCATTACCGATGCCGTCGCGGCGGTACCAGCGTTGGAAGTAGTCGGCGTCGTATTGTTTGTGCATGCGCGGGTGGGTCCGTGCGGTCGCGGGACGAATGGGACAAAATGGCACGACATCCTACGCCAGCGACCTGGAGCCAGCGCATGCAACTCTATCTGTGGATCAAGTCCTTGCATCTGCTGTTCGTGATCGCCTGGATGGCGGCGGTGTTCTACTTGCCGCGCATCCTGGTCAACGCGGCCGAGAGCACGGGTCAGCCGCAGGTGCAGGAGCGGCTGGCACTGATGGGGCGGCGTTTGTACCGTTTCGGCCACAGCATGTTCGGTCTGGCGTTGTTGCTGGGATTGGTGCTTTGGCTGGGCTACAAGGTGCTGCCAAATTTCCCGACCATGGTCGTGCCAGACCACAGCGGTTGGTTGCACGCCAAGCTGGGCTTGGTGGCGTTGATGCTGGCCTACTATGTGTTCACCGGACGCTGGCTCAAGCGGGTGGGGCAGCAGGCGCTGCCGTCCTCGCGCGCGCTGCGGCTGTTCAACGAGGTGCCGGTGTTGGTGTTGCTGGTGGTGATCTGGTTGGTGCTGGCGAAGCCGTTTTGAGTCAGCTCGACCACTAGGCAAACCTTGGCGGTCGATTCGCTCGGGGTATACGCAAATGTCCATGCGCACATCCGTCTTGCGTCATCAAATCCAGTGCTGCGATCGATCGCTGCGCGTGATCTGCACGCAGCGGGTCGATTGCAAGAGCGTCGACAGCATCGGCAAGGGCGCGATGCGGCGCAACCCTGCGCGCTGGGAAGGTCAGGCTGCCTCGTAAGCGCCATAGCTGCGCAGGCGCTCGTAGCGCTTTTGCAGCAGTTTTGCGATTGGCTGCCGTTCCAAGGCGTCCAGCTCGTTGAGCAACACGGCTTTCAGGCGCTTGCCCATCTGCATGGGATTGCGGTGCGCGCCGCCGATCGGCTCGCGGATCACCTTGTCGACCAGGCCGAGCGCGGACAGCCGTTTAGCGGTCAGGCCCAGTTGCTCGGCGGCATCCTTGGCCTTGCCGGCGTCCTTCCACAGGATCGAGGCGCAGCCTTCCGGCGAAATCACCGAATAGGTGCCGTACTGCAGCATCAAGGTACGGTCGCCCACACCGATGGCCAGCGCGCCGCCGGAGCCGCCTTCGCCGATCACGGTGCAGATCACCGGAACCTTCAATTCGGCCATTTCCAGCAGGTTGCGTGCGATTGCTTCGCTCTGGCCGCGCTCTTCGGCACCGATGCCGGGGTAGGCGCCCGGGGTGTCGATGAAGGTCAGCAAGGGCAGCTTGAAACGCTCGGCCAGCTTCATCAGGCGCAGCGCCTTGCGATAGCCTTCCGGGCGCGGCATGCCGAAATTGCGCGCGATCTTGCTCTTGGTGTCGCGTCCTTTTTGGTGGCCGATGATGACCACGGAGCGACCGTCGATGCGACCGATGCCGCCGACGATGGCCTTGTCGTCGGCAAATGCGCGGTCCCCGGCCAGTTCCTGGAATTGATCGCACAGTACGTCGATATAGTCCAGCGTGTAGGGGCGCTGCGGATGCCGCGCCAACTGCGAGATCTGCCAGGGCGATAGATCGCGGAAGATCTGCGCGGTGCGTGCGCGCAGTTTGTCCTGCAGCGCCAGCACTTCGGTGTCGACGTTGACGGCTGTGCCATTGCTGGCGCTACGCATTTCCTGGATCTTGGCTTCCAGATCGGCGATGGGTTGCTCGAAGTCGAGGTAGTTCGGGTTCATTGGAAGCGGTGGTGAACGTGATGTGCGCAGTTTAGCCGAATGCCGGGCATTACCCCGTACGCGGCCGTTCGGTGGCGTGGTTGGGCTGGTGTCAGCGTCACTGGAAAGTGCACGCGAAGCGGCAATAGAGACAACGCGACAGCCGCCGCGCGGATCAGTTCGCCCACGGCGGGGTGTATTTGACTTTCACCGCGCACACTGCCGGATCGCCACGCAGCGCGTCCAGCAGGTGCGGGTCCACGCGGACCGAATGATTGCCGTTGAGGTCGAGCATGCCGGCCACGCTGCCTTGCGCCGATTGCAGTAACAGGTCCAGACGCAGTGGCGTCTTGCCCGGGCGGTGGCGGGCGAGCAAGCCGTCGATGCGCGGCCAGGCGCTGCGTTGGCGTAAATCCAGCCGCAACGACAGCCGCTGCGCATGGTGGGTGCAGATGTGTTCGTAGTCCCAGCATTGGCGGATGCGCATGGCATAGCCGCCGTTGAATTCATCCTCGCGCACGCCACCCTTGACGATCAGCAGCCGGTCGCGGGTGAGCAGGTGGCCGAACTCGGCGAGCGCATCGGAGAATGCGCTGCATTCGATGCGACCACGGCCATCTTCCAGTTGTACGAACACCTGGCTATCGCCCTTGCGGCGCACGCCGACCACCAGGCCGGCTAGGATCGCGCTGACTTCCGGACGCCAGGCGCGCTTTTCGCCATCGCCATCGCCGCTGCGTCCGCGTCCGCCGCTGGATTGCGCGCAGATTTTTTCCAGTGCGCCGAGGTCGCAGCCGACCAGTTCGCGGACTTCGTCGCGGTACGGATCGAACGGATGCCCGCTGAGATAAAACCCCAGCGTCTCGCGCTCGCCGGCCAGCAACTGGCCCAGCGGCCATTCTTTGCTTTCCGGCAGGTTCAAGTGCAGCGCCGGTGCGCTGGTGTCGGCGTTGCCAAATAGCGAGTTTTGCCCGGAGGCGCGCTCGCGCGCCATCTGCTCGGTGGCTTTCATCACCTCGGGTAATTGCAGCATCAATGTGGCGCGGTTGCTGTCCAATCCGTCCATCGCGCCTGCGTGGATCAGCGCTTCCAGCGTGCGCTTGTTGAGCTTGGCCGATTCTACGCGCGTGCAGAAATCCAGCAGCGAGACGTAGGCGCCGCTGCGCTCGCGCTCGGCCACGATGGCTTCGCAGGCACCGCGACCCACGCCTTTGATCGCGCCCAGTCCGTACTGGATGGTGTCGGGTGTGGCCGCTTCGAACATGTAGGCCGAGGCGTTGATCCGTGGTGGCAGCACGGTCAATCCGAGGTTGCGGACCTCATCGAGGAAGCCCACGACTTTGTCGGTGTTGTCCATGTCCGAGGACAGCGTCGCGGCCATGAATTCGGCCGGATAGTGGCGTTTCAGCCAGGCGGTCTGATAGCTGACCAGTGCATAGGCGGCGGCGTGCGATTTGTTGAAACCGTAGCCGGCGAACTTCTCCATCAGGTCGAAGATTTCGTCGGCCTTGCTTTCGCCGACGCCGCCCTTGGATGCGCCTTCGCGGAAGATTTCGCGGTGCTTGGCCATCTCGGCCGGCACCTTTTTGCCCATCGCACGGCGCAACAGGTCCGCGCCGCCCAGCGAGTAGCCGCCGACGATCTGCGCCATCTGCATGACCTGCTCCTGGTACACCATGATGCCGTAGGTGTCTTTCAGGATGGCTTCGGTGCGTGGATCGGGGTAGATGATCGCCTGCTGGCCGTGCTTGCGCGCGTTGAAGTCGGGGATCAGGTCCATCGGGCCGGGACGGTACAGCGACACCAGCGCGATCAGATCCTCGAAGCGGTCGGGCTTGGCATCCTTGAGCAAGCGGCGCATGCCCGAGGATTCGAACTGGAACACCGCACCGGTGCTGCCCGAGGCGAAGATGTCTTTGTAGGTCGGTACATCGTCGAGCGGGATCGCGGTGATTTCCACCGGCGGGATACCGGCGCGCGCGTGGCGCACGTTGATCGCTTTCACCGCCCAGTCGATGATGGTCAGTGTGCGCAGGCCGAGGAAGTCGAACTTGACCAGGCCGACCTGTTCGACGTCGTCCTTGTCGAATTGGGTGACGGGATTCTTGCCCAGGTTGTCGACGTCGTGTTCGGCGAATAGCGGGCAGAAGTCTGACAGCGGTGTCGGTGCGATCACCACGCCGCCAGCGTGCTTGCCGGCGTTGCGGGTGAGGTCTTCGAGTTGTCGCGCCAAGTCCATCAGGTCGCGGACGTCTTCCTCGCTCTGGTAGCGCTGGATCAACTCCGGCGCGGCCATTTCGCTGTCCTTGCCTTCGCCCATCGCATCGGTGAGGGTGATGCCGAGGATGTTGGGGATCAGCTTGGCCACCCCATCGACCAAGCCATAGGGGAAACCGAGTACGCGGCCGCAGTCGCGTACCACGGCTTTTGCCGCCATGGTGCCGTAGGTGATGATCTGGCTGACTCGGTCGCGCCCGTACTTGCGCGCAACGTAGTCGATCACCTCATCGCGGCGATCCATGCAGAAGTCGATGTCGAAGTCGGGCATCGACACGCGTTCGGGGTTGAGGAAGCGCTCGAACAGCAGGTTGTACGGCAGCGGATCCAGGTCGGTGATCTGCAGTGCCCACGCCACCAGCGAGCCGGCGCCGGAGCCGCGGCCTGGCCCGATCGGAATCCCCTGCTGCTTACCCCACTGGATGAAGTCTGCCACGATCAGGAAGTAGCCGGGAAAGCCCATCTTGATGATGGTGTCTAACTCGAATTCGAGCCGCTCCACGTAGTCCTGACGGGTTTTGCCCGGGGCCAGTGGGTTCTTTTCCAGGCGTGCGGCCAGACCGTCGCGTGACTGGCTGCGGATCCAACTGTCCAGGGTCTCCTCGTCCGGTACCGGGTAGGCGGGCAGGAAGTAGGTGCCCAACTGCATCTGCAGATTGCAGCGTTGCGCCAGGGCCAGGGTGTTGTCGAGTGCGTCGGGAATGTCGGCGAACAGCGCGGCCATCTCCTCGGCGGATTTAAGGTACTGCTGATCGCTGTACTCGCGTGGGCGCTTGGGGTCGTCGAGCACACGGCCGGAAGAGATGCACACGCGTGCTTCGTGCGCGGCGAAGTCGCTGGCATGCAGGAAGCGCACATCGTTGCTGGCCACCACGGGCAGGCCGCGCACGCCGGCGGCATGCACGGCGAATCGGTTGAACGCTTCCTCGCCGTCGCGGCCGGTGCGGGTCAGTTCCAGGTGCAGGCCGTCGCCGAAGATGCGTTGCCAGTCGGCCAGTTGTTGCTCGGCCAGATCGTGGCGGCCTTCGCTGGCCAGACGTCCGGCCAGGCTGTTGCGCCCGGCCAGCGCGAACAGGTTGTCGCTGCCGTGCTGCAGCCACTCCGGGCGCAGCGCCACGCCGCCTTCGCTGCGGTGGCCTTCCAGCCAGGCACGGGTCAGCAGCCGCGACAGGCTCAGGTAGCCGTCGCGGTTGCGGCACAGCACGGTCAGCCGCCATGGTGCCTGGTTACCGTCGGCGATCAGCAGGTCGGCGCCGGCGATTGGCTTGATGCCCACGCCCTCGGCGGCCTTGTAGAACTTGACCAGCGCGAACAGGTTGTTGAGATCGGTGACTGCCAGCGCAGGCAGATCCAGTTCCACCGCGCGGCTGAGCAGATTGGCTTGCTTGGCTTTCTTCGGGTCGGCCTGATCCGGTTTCTCGGGCACACGGATGGTCGAATCCGCCAGCGAGAATTCGGTGTGGATGTGCAGGTGGGCGAAGCGAGAAGTGGACATGCGGAACCAGAGCGATGCCCAGGCAGGGTAGCGGCGGGGGCGGGAGGGGGCAAGGCTTGACAGGGCAAGCGCTGGCATTCGGGACAGGTCTCACGTGGGCGTGGATCGTCTCGCGTCGTTGCCAGCACCCGCTGCGTGTGTGTTGACGCGCGCTGTATTGCGTACCTAGCCCTGCATGCTCGGCCCTGCGTCCCGGCCTTCCAGGGCTTTGCGCACCGGCGCGAAGCTGCGTCGGTGCTGTGGGCAGGGGCCATGCGCGGCCAACGCGGCCAGATGCGCTGGCGTCGCATAGCCTTTGTGCAGGTCGAAACCGTAATGCGGGTGTTGCGCATGCAGGTCTTGCATGATCCGGTCGCGGGTGACTTTGGCGATGATCGAGGCGGCCATGATGGCGCGATCAAGCGCGTCACCACCGACCAGCGCTTCGGCCGGGCAGGGCAAGCCCTTGGGCACGCGGTTGCCATCGATGCGGGCGAAGCCGGCGACATGCGCCACGCCTTCGACCGCGCGGCGCATGCCGAGCATGGTCGCCTGGTAGATGTTGAGGCGGTCGATCTCTTCGGCTTCGATCAGCACGACATGCCAAGCCAGGGCGCGCTCGATGATGCGTGGGTACAGTGTCTCGCGCCGTGCGGCGGTCAGTTGCTTGGAGTCGTCCAGTCCGTTGATACGGGGACGGGTCGGATCGAACACCACCGCCGCGACCGCGACCGGCCCGGCCAGCGGTCCGCGCCCGGCCTCGTCGACCCCGGCATATCGTCGGGAGTCGGGAGTCGGTGGCGGCTCGGGGAAAAGCGCCAGCTCGTGTGCTTGCCTGTTCACGAGGCGGGGTGTTCCGCGTCTGCTGTTGCGCGTTCTGGAGCTGGGGTGGAGCCTTGCAATAGCTCCGCCACCACATCCGCAGCCCGCGCAGATGCGTCCTGGCGCAGCAGCCGGTGCAGGCGTTCGTACTCCGGTTGCAGCGCTGCTACCGCTTGCCGATTGCGTAGCCAGCGCAGCAGCGCAGCGGCCAGTGCGTCCGGCGTACAGGCATCCTGCATCAGTTCCGGGGCGAGGTCCCGGCCGGCCAGAATGTTGGGCAAGGCATAGCGCTCCACTTTCAACAGTCCCAACGCCTTGACGATGCGGTAGGTCAGCGGCGAGACCTTGTAGCCGACCACCATCGGCCGTTTCACCAGCATGGCTTCCAGGGTGGCGGTGCCGGACGCCAGCAGCACGGCGTCGGCAGCGATCAGCGCGGTGCGCGCCTGTCCATCCAGTACATGCAGTGAAGCTGTGGGCAAGGCCGAACGTGCCACTTGTTCGGCGAGCAGTGCCTTGCAGGCTGGATTGGCCGCCGGCACCAGCACGTGCATGCCCGGTAATTGCTGCAGCACCTGCGCGGCGGCGGCGAAGAAGGTGTCGCCGAGCCGACCGATTTCGCCCAACCGGCTGCCTGGTAGCACGGCCAGCACCGAGACGTTGGGCGGCACACCGAGTTCGACGCGGGCGGCCTCGCGTTCGCTGTGCAGGGCGATTGCATCGGCCATCGGGTGGCCGACGAAGCGCGCATCCACGCCGTGCCTGGCATAGATCGGTGGCTCCATCGGGAACAGGCACAGCACCCGTTCGGCGCTGGCACCGATCTTGGCTGCGCGCTGCTCGCGCCACGCCCAGACCGACGGACTGACGTAGTGCGCGGTGCGGATGCCACGCTGCTTGAGCCAGCGCTCCATGCCGAGATTGAAGTCGGGTGCGTCGATGCCGACGAACACGTCCGGGCGCCAGTCCAGCACGCGTTCGCGCAGCGCGCGGCGCAGCTTCAGCAGGCGCGGCAGATGCCGCAGTACTTCCAGCAGCCCCATGACGGACAGTTCGCTGGCATCGAACCAGGTGTGGCAGCCGGCGTGTCGCATGGCATCGCCACCGACGCCGGCGAACTGCGCATCCGGATAGCGCGCACGTAGTGCCTCGATCAACCCGGCACCCAGGAGATCGCCAGAGGCTTCGCCCGCCACCAGGGCAATGCGGCGCGGTCGCGCGGCTTCGGAACTGGCGATCCGGGGCCCGGGTTCCAGGTCCCGCGCCCCGGCATCGACGTTCATCGCAACAACGACCGTTCGCTGGATTCGATGAATTCCAGCATGGCGCGCACGTCCTCGTTGCCTTCGGCCAGCGTCAGCAACTGCTGCTTGGCTTCGGCCAGGGGCAGCCCGGCCACGTATAGCGCGCGGTAGGCGCGTTTGATCGCGGCCACGCGCTCGGCATCGAAACCGCGACGTTTGAGACCTTCGCTGTTGATGCCGCGCGGACGACCGAGCGAATTGCCGCCGACCATGATGAACGGTGGCACGTCGCCGTTGATCAGCGCACCCATGCCAAGGAAGGCGTGATCGCCGACGCGGCAGAATTGGTGCGCGCCCGCGAAGCCGCTGATGATGACATGGTCACCGATTTCCACATGCCCGGCGAGCGTGGTGTTGTTGGAGAACACGCAATGATTGCCGACGATGCAATCGTGGGCGATGTGGGTGTAGGCCAAAAACCAGTTGTCGCTGCCGATGCGGGTAATGCCGCCGCCGCTGCCGGTGCCACGGCTGATGGTGACGAACTCGCGGATCACATTGCGCTCGCCGATCACCAGTTCGGTGCGCTCGCCGACGAACTTCTTGTCCTGTGGCTCACCGCCGAGCGCGACGTGGCCGATCAGGCGGTTGTCGCGGCCGATGCGGGTCGGGCCGAGGATGCTGCAATGCGAGCCGATCACGCAGCCTGGGCCGATCTCCACCTCCGCACCGATCACGGTGAAAGCGCCGACCTGTACGTCGGCGGCCAGTGTCGCCGTCGGATCGATGATGGCAGACGGATGGATCACAGCAGCGTTGGCACTCATCGCAGATCTCCTGCCAGGGGACATCACTGTGCTTGAGCGCACATCACTTCGGCGTAGGCCACGACCTCGCCGTTGACCTTGGCTTCGCCGCAGTACACCGCCATGTTGCGGATGATGCGTTTGATTTCCACATGCAGCTCCAGCACGTCACCGGGTACGACCGGGGTGTTGAAGCGCACATTGTTGACCTTGACCATGAAGAATGGCGTGGACTCCACGTCGGGGCCTGCCATCAGTTGGATCAGCAGGCCGCCGACCTGGGCGATCGCTTCGATGATCATCACGCCCGGCATGATCGGCAGGTTGGGAAAGTGGCCTTGGAAGAACGGTTCGTTGATGGTGACGTTCTTGTGCGCGACGATTTTGCGGTTCTCGAAATCGAGCGAGATAACCTTGTCCACCATCAGGAACGGATAACGGTGCGGCATCAACGCCATGATCCTGTTGATGCTCGGCAGAGTGTGATCGTGGCTCATGCATTCTCCTTGCTGACAGACAGGATGCGACGGGCCAGGGCATCGAGCTGTTTGAAGCGCGCGGCGTTCTTGCGCCACGTGCGGTTGTCGGTTAACGGGGTACCGGACGAATACTCGCCCGGCGTGTGGATGGAATTACGCACGACTGACCTACCGGTGATCACGACCTTGTCGCAGATCTCCAGGTGGCCGACCACGCCGACCGAGCCACCGAGCATGCAGTAGCGGCCGATCTTGCTGCTGCCGGCAATGCCGGTGCAGCCGGCGATGGCGCTGTGCGCGCCAATGTGCACGTTGTGTGCGATCTGCACCAGATTGTCCAGGCGGACGTCTTCTTCGAGGGTGGTGTCTTCCAGTGCGCCGCGGTCCACGCAGGTGTTGGCGCCGATTTCGCAGTCGTCGCCGATGCGCACGCCACCGAGTTGCGGCACCTTGATCCAGCGGCCGGCGTCCATGGCCAGACCAAATCCGTCGGCCCCGAGGACTGCGCCAGGATGCACGCGCACGCGCTGGCCTATGCGCACTCGGGTCACCAGGGTGACGCGGGCAATCAGTTCGCTGCCGGCGCCGACTTCGCAGTCTTCGCCGATCACGCAGCCCGGGCCAATCACGCAGCCCTCGCCAACCACGCTGCGCGCGCCGATGCTGACGAAGGCGCCGATGTGCGCGCTCGGCGCGATGTGCGCGCTGGGGTCGATGCTGGCACTGGGGTCGATACCAGCCGGGCGCACCGGCAGCGTCTCGAACAGTGCCGCGATCTTGGCGAAGGCCACATACGGATCGCGCGCGATCAGCGCCGTGCCGGGCGCTGCGTCGGCATCGTCGGCGCGCAGCACCACGATCGCCGCGGCGCTGTCGGCCAGTTGCGCGCGATAGCGCGGGTTGGACAGGAAACTGAGCTGCCCGGCACCGGCCCGCGCCAGCGTGGCCACGCCATGCACCGCAACATCGCCGTCGCCCTGCACCTGCAGGCAGAAGCGCTCGGCGATCTCTTCGGCGCGGTAGCGTTTGGTGTTCATTTGACCATTCTAATGTTGAGATTCAAAAACTGATTTGCGAGTTCATTCGGATGGGCGGCAACTATTTATTGCAAGGTGCGCGGGCGTTGACTTGCCTATTGGTACGTGTTAAGAATTTGACTGAGGCTGAGGTGCGTCAGGTTTGCCTTAGTCTAAGGTCCAGATTTTATATCTCTGGAACTTTAATATGCTAGTAATTCCTTCCCAACTCTGGAGTTAAGCGTATGGGTATGAAAATCTTGAATGCGGCTATGGCTTTGGGTGGTATGTTTGCAGTTTTTTCTGTTAACGCGACGACTCGGGCTGAATGCTATAACTATTATAGTAATTGTCTTGCACACCCAGTCACTACGATAGAAGGTTGTGAGATAAATTTGCAATGGTGCCTAGATAGTGCTGTTGGATATGTTCCGGAGAAAATGGAATATCTCAATGATCGTGGTATTAAGCGCGCCATGTCTAATTATGATCAGGAAAGCAGGCAAGTCGCATCGATTGATGGCTTGTCTTTGAGGTAAGAGCATTCGCAGGTAAGGTAGAAGCCTACCTTACCTGCTCGGTTGTACTTAGAACTGTCCGCCGAAAGTAAACTGCAGACGCTCGATTTCGTCGTTGTCTTCCCTTTTCAGCGGGATCGCATAGCTGATCGAGATCGGGCCGACCGGGGCGCGCCACAACAAGGCCACACCGGCGGAGGCGCGCAACGCGTTGGCCTTGAAGTTGTCCACGCCGTTGAACACGTTGCCGACGTCGACGAAGGCGGAGATGCGCGCCGATGGGCTGTCGAACAGCTTCGGGAAATACATTTCCGCCGAACCCACGGTCTTGAACGAGCCGCCCAGTGGTTGGCCGCGCCGGTACGCCGTGGTCATCTCCGAGCGCGGGCCGAGAGTGTTGTCCTGGAAGCCGCGCACCGAGTTGGTGCCGCCGGCATAGAAGTTCTCGTAGAACGGCAGGCCCGAGGCGGTGACGTGGCGGATCAGGTTGGTGCCGTTGCACGGCTGTGGCGTATAGGTGGTGCCCTGCACGCTGCCGCAGATGTCGCGCGAGACATCGTTGCCATAGCTGTCGCCGTAGCCGAACTCGGCGCGGGTGTTGAGCACCAGCGCTGGAATGATCGGCCAATACTTGGAGATTTGATAGTTCAGTTTCCAGTATTCGACGGTGGAGCCGGGCAAGGTGGTTTCCAGGCCGATGCGCTGGTACATGCCACGGGTTGGCATAAAGTACTCATCGCGGGTGTCGCGTGCCCAGCCCAGTTCGGTACGCCACGCGTGGAAGGTGTGCGTCCCGATCGCGTCCATGTAGTCGACGATGGCCTGCGGCGTGAAACCGGGGTAGGCGGTGATCTGGTTGCTGTCCACGCCGAACATCAGCGACACGGTATCGGTTTCGGTGATCGGAATACCGAAGATCGTCTGCGCCGCGCCGTTGGTGCTGTTGTACTGTGCGGTGCCGAAGTTGGAGTAATCCAGCTTGCGCCAGGACAGGTTGTAGCCCAGCGACACACCGTCGTCGGTAAAGAACGGGTTGGTGTAGGAGAACGCGTAGCGCTGCTGGTAGCTGCTGCGCGAGGCGTCCACCGCGACGCGGTTGCCGCCGCCGAGGAAGTTGTTCTGCGACAGTTGCACCGAGGTGGTCACGCCGTAGGTCTGCGAATAGCCCACGCCGAAGGTGAAGCTGCCGGAGGTGGTTTCCTTGACGTTGTAGACCACGTCGACCTGATCGTTGCTCCCCGGCACCGGCGGCGTTTCCACGTTGACCGATTCGAAGTAACCCAGTCGTTGCAGGCGGATCTTGGAGCGGTCGATCGCCGCCTGCGAATACCAGGTGTCCTCGAACTGGCGCATTTCGCGGCGCATGATTTCGTCGGAGGTGCGTGTGTTGCCACGGAACACGATGCGGCGCACCAACACGCGCGGACCCGGCACCACTTGCAGGTTGATCGCCACGGTGCGCTTTTCGCGGTCGACGGTCGGGATCGGGGTGGCCTTGGCGAAGGCGTAACCGATGTTGCTCAGGGTGTTGGTGATGGCGTCGGAGCTGTATTCCAGCAGCGCGCGCGAGAAGGTATCGCCGGCCTTGGGGATCACCAGCTTCTCGATCTGTTCCTGCGGCAGGACGGTGTCGCCGGTGACCTTGATGTCGGAGATCTTGTACTGCTCGCCTTCGCTGATGCCGGCGGTCAGGTACATGTCGCGCTTGTTCGGGCTGATCGCGACCTGGGTGGAGTCGACGTTGAAGTCCACGTAGCCGCGGTCCAGGTACCAGGAGTTAAGTTTTTCCAGGTCGCCGGACAGCTTTTCCTTGGAGTACTGGTCGTCGCGGCGGTACCAGGATAGCCAGTTATGTTCGTGAGACTCCCAGTTTTCCAGGATGTCCTTGTTGGCGAATTTCTCGGTGCCGATCAGGTTGACGTGACGGATCTTGGCCGCTTTGCCTTCCTTGATCGCGATTGCCACATCCACGCGGTTGCGGTCCAGCGGACTCACCGTCGGGGTGATCTGGACGTTGTACTTGCCGCGGTTGTTGTACTGGCGGGTGAGTTCCTGAGTGACGCGATCCAGACTCAGCCGGTCGAAGGTGCCGCCCTCGCTCAGGCCGATGTCGGAGAGTCCCTTCAGCAGCTCCTCGCTCTTGATGTCCTTGTTGCCGGTGACGGTCAGCTTATTGATCGCCGGACGCTCCTTGACCGTGACCACCAGGATGTTGCCCTGACGATCAACGCGCACGTCCTCGAAAAAGCCGGTGTGGTACAGCGCACGGATCGCCTCGGCGACCTTCGCCTCGTTGACCGTGTCGCCACGCTCCACCGGCAGATAGGTGAAGACGGTACCGGCGGAGATGCGTTGCAGCCCGTCGACGCGGATGTCGCTGGCGGTGAAGGGCTCCGCGACCTGGGCCAGGGCCGGCAGGCTGAGGCTGGCGGCGAGTGCGAGGGCTAGCAGGCGGCGATTGGGAAAGCGCGTCATATCACGTCCGGTAGAGGTCGATAGCGTTGTTGCATGGGCGCCGGCGCAAGACGACAGCGGGTCGAGTGGAATCGGCAATCGGGTCATCGCATTACCTGGCCGAAGAGGTCGTTGTAGAACGCCAACCCCATCAACCCTGCCAGCAACGCCAGGCCCACGAATTGCCCCGCCGCCATGGCGCGCTCGCTCAGCGGGCTGCCCTTGACCAACTCGATAAGGTAATACAGCAAGTGCCCGCCGTCCAAGATGGGGATCGGCAGCAGGTTCATGATCGCCAGGCTCAGCGACAGCAATGCTAGGAAATTCAGGAACCAGTCCGGGCCCTGCTGGGCGGAAATATTGGCTGCCTTGGCGATGCTGATCGGGCCGGATACGTTGCGCAGCGATGCCTCGCCGGTGAGCATGCGGCGCAGCAGCCCGAGGGTATCGCCGGCCATCCGGCCAGTTTCGCGCAAGGCCACAGGGATGGCCTGCAACGGCCCGTAGCGCGAAATGGCGTCGAAGGCGGGCCGGGGCTGTTGGCCGATCGCGATCCCCAATTTCCATGCCGTCGCACCGCTGTGCGCAACCGGCTTGAGGTGCACTTGCAGGGCCATGCGCTCGCCGTCGCGTTCCACCTCGATCAGGCCGTTGCCGCCGTTGCGGCCCAGCGCCTGCACCTGCGGTGCGACCTGCTCGGCACTGATGATCGGGCTGCCGTCCACCGCCAGCACACGGTCGCCCGGGCGCAGTACACCGTCGGCTGCCGAGCCTGGCGTGACCATGGCGATCACCGCCGGTTGCAGGGTAAAGCGCCAGCTCAGCCCGGCCAGGCTGGGGACCTGTTGCTCGTCGAAACCTTCGGGCAACTGCGATAGCGCCAGAATGTGGACGCGGCTTACCCCATGCTGAGTGTCCTCGGTTTCCACCCGAACATCTTTGTGGTCCATGGCGGCGATGGTCAGTTGCATGCTGGCCTCGCTCCAACTGGATACGTCGCGCTCGCCGATCCGGACGATGCGCTCGCCAGGCTGGAATCCGGCCTGCAGCGCAAGCCCGTCGGTGCGTCCGATGATCGGTGCGTAGTCCTGTTTGCCGATCACGAACATTGCCCACAGCAGCGCCACGCATAGCAGTAGGTTGGCGATGGGCCCGGCGGCGACGATGGCGATGCGTTGCCACACCGACTTGTTGTTGAAGGCCAGTGCCTGCTCGGCAGGTGCCACCTCGCCCTCGCGTTCGTCGAGCATCTTGACGTAGCCACCCAGCGGAATCGCGGCGATGACGAATTCGGTGCCGTGGCGGTCGTGGCGTGACCACAGCGGCTTGCCGAAGCCTACCGAAAAACGCAGCACCTTGACCCCGCAGCGGCGGGCGACCCAAAAGTGGCCGAACTCATGGAAAGTGACCAGCACGCCCAGGCTGACCAGCATCCACCAGACGGAGCCGAAGAAGTTACCCATGCGCGTGGCTCATGGCAGCGTGCGGATCAAGCATGGGAGTGATGGTGGGCAATGGCGAGTTCGGTGATCTTGCGCGATTGCGCGTCTGCTGCCAGTAAAGCGTCCAGGGAATCGGCCGCAACCGCAGGCAGCTCGGTCAGGGCGTTCTCGACCAGCGCAGGAATCGATAGGAAACCGATACGGCCCTGAAGAAACGCTGAAACCGCGACTTCGTTGGCCGCATTCAGGATCGCCGGTGCGCTGCCCCCAGCCTGCATTGCATGCCAAGCTAGACGCAGGCAGGGAAATGCCTCCATGTCCGGTGCCTCGAAGTCCAGGCGGCCATGCGCCAGGAGGTCCAGTCCGCCGACGCCTGAGGCGATCCGCTCCGGCCACCCCAGGCCTACCGCCAGGCTGGTGCGCATGTCCGGCAGCCCCATTTGCGCCAAGGTGGAGCCGTCGATGAACTCGACCAGCGAGTGGACCAGACTCTGCGGGTGCACCAGGACCTCGATGCACGAAGGCGCCAGCGCGAACAGGTGGTGCGCTTCGATGACCTCCAGGCCTTTGTTCATCAGTGTCGCCGAATCGACCGAGATCTTCGGCCCCATCGACCACTTCGGGTGTGCCACCGCCTGCGCTGGTGTCACTTTCTCCAGGCGGGCGCGGTCCCAGCCACGGAACGGGCCACCGGAAGCGGTCAGCAGCACCCGTCGCACCTCGCTGCCGGTCTGGCGCGAACGTAAGCACTGAAAGATGGCGTTGTGTTCGCTGTCGATCGGGATGATTTCGGCACCGGCTGCGGTTGCCGTGGCGGTGACCAGTTCTCCGGCCAGCACCAGGGCTTCCTTGTTGGCCAGCAGCAGGCGCTTGCCGGCGCGGGCCGCGGCCAGGGTCGAGGCCAGGCCGGCGGCACCGACGATGGCGGCGAGCACGCTGTCGCAGGCGTCGCTGGCGACCAATTGATCCAGAGCCATGGCACCGGTGTGCGCCTCCGTCTGCAAACCGGCCCTCGCCACGCCATCGCGCAGCGCGGGGTACAGGGCTGGGTCGGCGATGACCGCATGCGCTGGACGGTGTGCCGCACACAGCGCCAGCAGCCCTTCCACGTCACGGCCAGCAGCCAGTACATTGACGCGCAGGCGCTGCGGGTGGCGCGCGATCACGTCCAGGGCGGAGCCCCCGATCGAGCCTGTGGCGCCGAGTACGGCGATGGTACGGACCGCCTCGCTCATGTCAGAACCCGAAGATGTCCTTGCCCAGCGCGAAAATCGGCAACGCCGCCAGCACGCCGTCGATACGGTCGAGCACGCCGCCGTGACCAGGGATGACATGGCCCGAGTCCTTGGCCCCGACGTGACGCTTGAGCAGACTTTCGAACAGGTCACCGACCACCGAGGCCAGGATGCTGACTGCCGCCACGATCAGCAGGCCGGGCAGGTGTGGCAGGGTGATTCCGGCGAGCCAGCCGAACCCCACGGCCACCGCCAGGCCGGCCAGCAACCCGCCGACCAGACCTTCCACGGTCTTGTTGGGGCTGATCCGCGGCGCCAGCTTGTGCTTGCCGAATCGGCGGCCGGCGAAATAGGCGCCCGAGTCGGCAGCCCAGATGGTGGCCAGGGCGGTCAGTAGCCAGAGGTGGCCGTTCAGTTGGCTGGCGTGGATCAGGCCCAGTGCCGACCAGGCTGGGACGATCGCCAGGGTGCCGGCAGCCAGCTTGAATACTCGCGCGTAGGTCGAGTGATCGGAACCGAAGTGGAAGTAGCGCAGCCACAGCAAGGCCAGGCACCACCAGCCGATGCCGATGAGGGTGGTCAGTTGGAACAGCACCAGCGACCCGGCCGAGGCCCACACCAGCAATACCATCAGCAGCAGGTTGAGCATCAGCAGGATGGTGCGCGGCAGGGTGTCGTCGATCTCTGCCAGCTTCAGCCATTCCCACAGGCCGATCAGGAAGATCAGCGCAGTCAGCGCGGCCAGCCACTGGGTCGGCAGCAAGACGATGGCGCAGATGGCCAGTGGCGCCATGATTAGCGCGGCGATGACGCGGGTACGGGTCATGCGGGAACCTTCTCCGCTGTTGCGTCGGCAACCTGCGCGCTGGTGAGGCCGAAGCGCCGCTCCCGCCGTGCGTAGTCATCCAGAGCGTGTTGCAGCACCTGCGCGTCGAACTCCGGCCAGAGGGTTTCGGTGAACCACAGTTCTGTATAGGCCATCTGCCATAGCAGGAAATTGCTGATGCGCAGGTCGCCGCCGGTGCGAATGAACAGGTCCGGCGGCGGCAGATCGGCCAGCGCCAGCCGTGCCGAGAGCGCGTTTTCGTCGATCTGCTCCGGCCGCAGGCGTCCGCTGGCGACGTCTTCGGCCAGCGTGCGCGCGGCCTGGGCGATGTCCTGGCGGCCACCGTAGCTGGCGGCGATTGACAGGTGCAGTGCCTGATTGTCGCGGGTCCGCGCTTCGGCTTGGCTCATCCGCTCGCACAGCGATGGCGCAAAGCGCGCGCGGTCGCCGATGAAGCGCACGCGCACACCACGCCGCTGCAACTCATCGACCTCGCGATCGAGCGCGTGCAGAAACAATTTCATCAGTGCGTCCACTTCGTCCTGCGGGCGCCCCCAGTTCTCGTTGGAGAAGGCGAAGAGCGTGAGCGCGGCGATGCCGCGTTCCAGGCAGAAGTCGATGGTGCGGTTGACCGCGCGGGCGCCGGCACGGTGGCCGATCACGCGCGGCCGACGGCGGCGCTGCGCCCAGCGACCGTTTCCATCCATGATGATGGCGAGATGGCGGGGCAGGGACATGGATGCAGAGTCGGAGGTCATGGCCGTAACGGCGCAGACTTAGACTGCCATCAGTTCCTGTTCCTTGCTCTTGACCACCTCATCCACGTCCTTGATCGCCTTGTCGGTCAGTTTTTGGATGTCTTCTTCGCTGCCGCGCGCTTCGTCCTCGGTGACCTTCTTGTCCTTGAGCAGATCCTTGATGTGCTGGTTGGCATCGCGGCGGATGTTGCGAATCGCGACCTTGGTGTCTTCGCCTTCGCCGTGCACGACCTTGGACAGTTCGCGTCTGCGCTCTTCGGTCAGGGCGGGCAGGTTGAGGCGGATGGTGGTGCCGGCGGTATTCGGGGTCAGGCCCAGGTCCGAGGCCAGGATGGCCTTCTCCACTGCGCTGACCATCTGCTTTTCCCATGGGGTAATGGTCAGCGAGCGCGCGTCGGCGACGGCGACACTGGCGACTTGGCTCAACGGCATCTCCGACCCGTAATAGTTGACTTTCAGGTGTTCCACCAGGGCGGTCGAGGCGCGTCCGGTACGCACTTTGATGAGCGTATGGCGCAGCGCGTCGATGCTTTTCGCCATGCGAGTCTGTGCGTCTTGTTTGATGTCGTTGAGCATCGCCGATGTCCGTGCTGAATCTGAATCAAACGATTATAGCCGGGAACCGGCTAGGGTCGGCACTCCGGACGTGTGGATCACGCGCATTGCGCGTTGCAGCATCGGCTTGAGGTGCTCTGACGCGGTCACGCCAGCATGAGGTCAATGCTGGTCTGCGGCGCGCGTTCTGCCTCGTGGCGTCGCTCAGCTCCGGCCTTGCACCAGTGTCCCGATTTCCGCGCCACGCAGGATCTTCAGCAGTTCGCCGGGTTGGCTCATATTGAAAATGCGCAGGGGGAGGTCGCTGTCGCGGGCCAGAGCGAATGCGGCGGTGTCCATCACCTCAAGGTTGCGGGCGATGACTTCGTCGTAGGTCAGGCTGTCGAAGCGCACTGCATCGGCGTGTTTCTTCGGGTCTTTGTCGTACACGCCGTCGACCTTGGTTGCCTTGAGCAGCAGGTCGGCGCCGATCTCGATTGCGCGCAGCGCCGCGCCGGAGTCGGTAGTGAAGAAGGGGTTGCCGGTGCCGGCAGCAAAGATCGCGATGCGGCCCTTTTCCAGATGGCGGATCGCGCGGCGACGGATGAAGTCCTCGCACACGTCGTTGATCTTGATCGCGCTCATCACGCGCACTTTGGCGCCGAGTTTCTCCAGCGCATCCTGCATCGCCAGCGCGTTGATGACGGTGGCGAGCATGCCCATGTGGTCGCCAGTGACCCGGTCCATGCCACCAGCGGCCAGGCCGGCGCCGCGAAAGATGTTGCCACCGCCGATGACCAGCGCCACTTCCGCGCCGGCCTGCTGCGCTTCGATCACTTCACGCGCGAGGCGGTCGATGATCTTGGGGTCGATGCCATAGTCGCTTTCGCCCATCAGTGCCTCGCCGGAAAGTTTCAATAGGATGCGGCGATAGGCGAGCTGAGACATGGCGACCTCGTTGGGTGATGACGAGAAAACCAGCGAATTCTATCCGATGCGCATGAGCACGTCTGCGCCGCCACCTCGGCTCAATCGAGGTGATCGTGCAACGAGTGCGTTAAACGGATTGCAGATGCGGTGTTTGGGGGAGATAAGTGGCACGGTTGGTGCTGGCGTGGACGTTGTCGATTTTATCGACAACGCTGGGGTCGATGCAGGTGAGCGATAGTGGTCAGTGGTGTCGTTTGGCTGACGCGACGTTGTATGGATTGCGCTGCGCATCGGTGTGCGCCTGCGGCTGGTGATCGCATCGGCCGCTGTCAATTGGGCAATGTGCGCATCGAAGATTGGGTTAGCCGCCAGTGGCGGGATGGTGTGTCGCGTCGTGGTCGGTGCGGTTGCGTAGATGCAAATGCAAACGATGGCAACGCTGTGCCTGGATTCATCGATTCATCCAGGATGCGAGCAGTAAAAAAAAGCCGCGACGATGCGCGGCTTTTTCTTCCCGGATTTCGGGCGATCAGGCCAGGCCGGCCTGCTTCATCACTTCGGCAGCGTAGTCTTCCACCACCTTCTCGATCCCTTCGCCCACGGCCAGGCGCTGGAAGCCGACGACGTCGGCGCCGGCTGCCTTCACGGCTTGCTCCACGGTCTGCTCGGTGTTCAGCACGTAGGGCTGACCGTATAGCGTGACTTCGTTGACGATCTTGGCGATCTTGCCGCTGATGATCTTCTCGAGGATGTCCGCCGGCTTGGCCTTGTCCTTCTCGGACATCTTGGCCAGTTCGATTTCTTTTTCCTTCGCCACGAACTCGGCCGGGACGTCGGATGCCTTCACATGCGGTGGGTTCATCGCCGCCACGTGCATGGCGATGCCGCGCGCCAGTTCGATGTCGCCGCCCTTGACCTCTACCAGGACGCCGATACGGCCGCCGTGCACGTAGGCCGCGACGTGGTTGGTGCTGTCGATGCGTGCCAGACGACGGACTTGCACGTTCTCACCGACTTTGGCAATGACGGCGGCGCGGGCTTCCTCGACGGTTTCGCCGCTGGCCAGCTTGGCGCTCTTCAGCGCTTCGGCGTCGGCTGCGTTGGAGTGCAGCGCGGCCTGAGCCACGGCGTCGGAGAAGCTCAGGAAGTTATTGTCCTTGGCCACGAAGTCGGTTTCGGAGTTGATTTCGACCAACACCGCCTTGCCGTCGGCCTGGGCCACGGCGATGCGGCCTTCCGCCGCGACGCGGTCGGCTTTCTTGTCGGCCTTGGCCAAGCCGGATTTGCGCAGCCACTCGGCGGCGTTGTCGATGTTGCCGGCGTTCTCGGTGAGCGCCTTCTTGCACTCCATCATGCCGGCGCCGGTGCGCTCGCGCAGTTCCTTGACCAGGGAAGCAGTGATTTCCACGGGATGACCTCACGAAAGGTGGGAAAGGGCCGGCTTGTGGCCGGCCAGTAATTCTGGGGAGCGGGCGCTCGTCACGCCTGCGATCCCGGACGCGCGGTGCGCGCCGGGGAGTGGCTGCGCATGATCGCGCAGCCACATGGCGTGCCGGTTACTCGGCAGCGGCAGCGGTTTCTTCGGTCTTCTTGCCGTTCTTGCGCGGGCCACGGCCTTTGTCGTCGCCGGCTTCGGTGAACTCTTCCTCGCGCACGCTGGCGGCATGCGGCGCGGCGGCCTTGCCTTCCAGCACAGCGTCGGCGGCGGCGCGTGCGTAGAGCTGCACGGCGCGGATGGCGTCGTCGTTGCCGGGGATGGCGTAGTCCACCAGTTCCGGGTTGTAGTTGGTGTCGACCACCGCGATGACCGGAATGCCGAGCTTCTTGGCTTCCTTGATGGCGATGTCTTCATGGCCGATGTCGATGACGAACAGCGCGTCGGGCAAGCGGTTCATTTCCTTGATGCCGCCCAGCGAGGCTTCCAGCTTGTCGCGCTCGCGGCGCAGGGTCAGCACTTCGTGCTTGACCAGCTTGTCGAAGGTGCCGTCGGTCTCTGCCGCTTCCAGTTCCTTCAGGCGTCCAACCGATTGCTTGACGGTGCGGAAGTTGGTCAGGGTACCGCCCAGCCAGCGCTGGGTCATGAACGGCTGGCCGCAACGCTCGGCTTCTTCCTTCACCGCATCGCGGGCGCTGCGCTTGGTGCCCAGGAACAGGATGGTGCCGCGCTTCTGCGCGATGCTGGAGATGAAGTTCATCGCATCGTTGAACAGCGGAACCGTCTTTTCCAGGTTGATGATGTGGATCTTGCCGCGTGCGCCGAAGATGTACTGCGCCATCTTGGGGTGCCAGTAACGGCACTGATGGCCGAAGTGGACGCCGGCTTCCAGCATCTGACGCATGGTGACTTGGGGCATGACAGTAACTCCTGATAGGGAATCGGCCATGCGCGGGCATGTAGTGGGTGAAGCACGCGCAGGAACGTGCTGGCCTTGGAGGCATGCACGACGATTCCGGGGTTGGGCCTCCCTGTTGCCTCCGTGGCCGAACTCCTTGCGGAGCACCCCGGCACGGGCAATGACGACAGGTGTGAATTCGCCGGTGCGTCCGGCGTGGACGGTTCACGACCCTCGAATCGACGGGACGTAGCGGCGGAACTATACCCTGTGGCGACCGACAGCACAAATGCGCGGCGGGCGGGTCATTCGGCGGGGAGCGCCTGTAGTTGTGATGCGTCGTCCAGACGGGCGGCGAAATGACCGCCCTGGGCTGCGGCCACAGCGGCTGGCAGCGGCCAGCGTTTCTGCTCCCCGGCGAGGACGTAGCCTGACAGGTTTGCATACAAGGTCAGCTGATGGCCATCGGCACCGATGAAGCTCAGGTCGCTGAGCTTGGCGTGGACGCGACCACGGTTACGGATCATTAGCTCCGGCCCGCGCGCGCCGGGGACCAGGCTGGCGCTGAGCTGGGGCGTGGCGGTGCTGTCCTGCGCACTCACGAAAATCGGAGTGGAATAGCGCAGGAGCGTGTGTGAGGGTTCTGCCGCAGACGCTGTGGTGTCGCGTTCTTCCAGTACCAGGCGATAGGCGGTCTCGGTCGCGCTGCTCGTGGTTGTGGTGCGGATCACCCGCAGCAATTGCTTGCCCTGTGCGGGAATGTTGATCCACTGCGGGCTTGTCTGGATCGCGTCGGTGTCCTGCAACTGGTCCGCCCCGTCGGTTTGCACCCAACGATAGACTTGGACCTGGGCCTGCCAGGGATGATCCTGGGTATTGGTCAGCCAGATCTCGGTGGCCATCGTGTCCTGCGTCATCTGCACGAGTGTCGGGCTGATACGCACGCCCGCGCTGGCCGTTCCTGCCAGCACAAGCATTAGGGTGGCAAGCCAGCGGCTCGCCAGTGTGGCGCGGTAGCTGGCCACTAGAACGCGACCGTCGCGTAAGTTGCCTTGTTGCGTGGCAAGGTGGCGGTGGTGGGTAGGCTCAAGGCCAGCGCAACGTCGTTACTCGTCGCCGAGCGGCCATCGATGTTCGCTTGATAGGGCAAGGGGTGGCTGCAGGCGACCACCGGCGTTGTGCCGGATTGGCCATTACCGTCGGCGTTTATTTCACAATTGTGCAGAATTCGGATACCAATCCGGAGTGCGGTGCTACTCGTTTGTTGTGCCGCCAGATCGCCACAGACCAGGCAAAGACTCGCGATTAGTAAGGATCTCAGCAAGGTTGGCGCTATCATGGGGCTAGGATTCCGGGCACGGCAAGGCAGGGGGGACAATGCAGATAACGGCGTTTGCCAGTCCAACTTGATCGGGGGGATATACCCCTGTTCAGGACTCAGTAGGTCACGGTGACGGTGACCAGATCGCTGTAGTTGCCAGAGCTTGGAGTCTGCCCGCCAGGAACCTGGCCGTACAGTGTCAGCGATTGCATATTGCCGGTGCCTGTGCCGGTTTGCGTGTCGCTGTTCAGGGTGTTGCCCCAGCGTTGCGTGCGGGCAGCGTCGCGGTAGAGTTCGTAGGTCAGGTACTGGCCGTTGGTGCTGTTGTACATGCGACGGACAGTTCCACTGGCGTTCTGGCCGTTGTCCAGGCTCACCTGCCAGGCGGTGCGATAACGGCAGGTCATGTTGAGGGTTGTCGTGTAGTTCAACGCGCTGTCCATCAGCCCCGATTGGCTGCCGAAATCCAGGTCCGCGATACTGCCGATGGCGCATGTCGATGGAACCGTGATGGATGCAACGAATGGGAACTGCACCGAACTGCCGCCTCCAACACCACCGCTGGTGCAGGAAGATGGCATAAACCCGGGATTGCCGATCAGTGGCTCGGTGTAGCGATACTGCAGGTTGGTGTACAGGCCGCTGAAATTGTTCTGGTAGTACCCGGTAGCGAGCCCAGTCTGCAGCGGTACGCGTCCGTAAACGGTGAAGGTGGCGGTGGAGCTGCCGCCCAGCAGGAGCGAGGAATACGTCAGGTCCACTTGCAGCGGGGTGGAGCCATTCAGGGCGTTGCCCCAGATCAGCGTGCGCGCGCTATCCTGATAGAGTTGAAAATTGAGGCTGTCGTTGAGCGGGTTGAGCATGCGTCGTGTCGCGATGCCCAGGCCGCCACCTTGGGTGCCTTCGTCGATGTTCAGGCACATGCGCACGTAAATCGTGCCCAGGATGCTGATTGCCCCGGTCTGGCAGGTGACGACGATTTGCGCGGTCGCGTCGGTCGTCGTGGTATCGGAGATGCTGCCGAAGTTCAGGTTCGACGCCTGCGCGCTGCACACGGTGGTGGCGTCGGCGCGTTCGGGCGTCAGCGCCGCGATCCCCAACAGGCCGATGCCCATAACCAGTGTGTGTGCTTCGCGCAGTGTCATGGGGTGCTTCCCGCGCTGCAGCGCAGCGGTTCCAGGTGGGTCGGTCGATGCTGCGGGGTATAGGTGATGCGGACCTTGCACTGGTGGTCGGTGCTGGTCTCCACTTCCAGATCGTTGGGGCCGTGCTTGAGGCCTTCCAGATAGGCTTCGCCGTCGTAGCCCACCATCGTGTCGATGCCCGGGCCGTGGACCCGGCTGCCGACCGGTAGTGGCGTACCGTTGCTATCTTCCAATCGCACCAGAACGCCGTCGCTGTCGCGGATCGGGAATTTCACGACCACGCCGGCGCGGTCGCGCGGAACCACGATCTGGTCGATCTTCTCCGGGTGTGCCTGCGCTGGCAAACGCATCGGGTCGATCGACAGTTGGTTGTGTTGCCAGGCCAGCAACGGTGTCACCAGGAGGAAGCCGCGCGCGTCGGTGCTGCCGATCGGGCGGTTTTCCAGCATCACCGGTACCCCGGCGACGCCGTCGGTGGAGACCAACGCGAAGGCTTGATCGAGATCGCGGCGCGGGAACCATCCGCCGCCGATCCAGGCCAGGCCGCCGGATGCCTCGGCATAGGTATAGATCTGGTTGTTGTTGCTGGCGATACCGCCGGCATAGCGTGCGCTGTCGCCGCGCAAGTTTGCTTCGGCCAGACCGCCGCTGTCCTGGCCGCTGCGCGCCTGTAGCCGCCAGCCGAGGTTATCGGTTGCCGCCGAATGGCTCAGGTCGGCAGTCGCGCTCATGCGCTCGCGGGCCTGTTGCAGTGCCACTGAGGCCTGACGGCTGTCTTCCAATGCGATCGTCCAGCCCAGGTAGACGCTGCGATCGCGGCTCTGGTCCAGATTCTGATTGACACTGAGCGTCAGCGACGACCGTTGTCCCAGGACCTTGCTCCAGAACAGGCTGCCATAGCGCGCTTGGCTGCTGCCGGGATAGGCCAGGCGCACATAACTGAGCGAGACGTTGCCGAGCGGAATCCATGAGGTGCCGAGCAGGGCGCGGTCGCTGATCCGCGCCGGTGGCGCGCCGTACTCCGCGGCGACGTCGCGGTAGCCACGCTGCGCGCGCTGCGTGTCCACCCCCACATTGAAATGCCCGTTGTTCCAGTGGTAGCTGAGCGTGTACTGGAGGCCGTCGCTGGTGGCGTCGCTGCCGTGCGCCAGAGAGGCGGCGACCACGCCGGTCCACGGCAGCAGCCAGATGACTCCCGCACCCGCGTTGCGCACCCCGGCGCCGGCCTCGGCGTGAGTTTCGGCGGTGAGATGCGGGTTGAGGCCACGCCGCCAACTGGCGCTGCCGACCGTGTCGCTGGCGTAGGCGAAATTGCTGCTGCCGTAGCCTTGGCGAACGCGGCCCAATGCCACCGACCAGTCGTTCAGGCCGGTGGCGAGCAGTTGCTGCGTGGCGTAGAACGGGAAGGAGATCGAGCGGGTCTGGCCGTAGGCGTCGGTGATGACGACCTGCGCATTGCCGGCACCATCCACGCCAGGTGCGGCCGATAGCTGGAACCGACCGGCCGGCAATTGCGCGCCGTATTGACGGATGCCGTTGACGTACAGGTCCATGCTCGATGGCACGGTGACCTCGCCGAGGAATTCCGGCAGCGGTGAGGTCACGCGGTATGGCTGCAGGCCGAAGTCGCTGCCGACCCGTAGCCCTCCCAGGCGCAGGGTGCGGCTCCAGTTGGTGCTGCTGCCCAGGGTGTCGCCCACCACCACGCTGGTCATGCGATCTGGGAGCGACCATTGCCATTGCGTGTCCAGGCGGATTGCTTGGCTGCGCCAGTCTTGCAGGGGGTCGTGGGTCAGCCGGCCGACGAACGATTGCCGCAACAGACCACCGCCGAGCACGCCATTGCCCAGCCCAAATGCGCGTATTTCGCCACTGGCGGTGAGATTGCTGGTATCGCCTTGGTGGCTGGCGTACAGGTCGTAATTGAGCAGCGCACCGGGGGAGCTGGTCGTCGGTAGCGCCGGTGTGTTGCCTTGCGCATCGATGTGGGTCACTGGCGCGTCGAGCAAGGCTACCGGCGCGTCGATGTTCAACTGTTGCAGAGCGGCATCGTAGCGGAAGCGCACCCCTTCCAGATCGTTCAAGGACAGTGTCGCCGCGTTGTCGCTGGCGTCCACGCGCAAGCCGAGTTGGCGCAGGGTGGCGGGGCTGGTACGCAATTGCGTGCCATCGCGTTGGAATTGGAACAGGCCAGGTTTGCGGGTCTGGTTCACGGTGACCTCCAGATACAGCGTCTCCTGCGCGGGTGCGGGATTGCTGGGCTGGGCCATGGCGACGTCGATGATGGCGGCGCAGGCCAACAGTGCCAGCAGTAACTCAAGGAGCCGCTGCATCCAATGGAAGCGACTGAGCAAGGGGTGCACCGTTGATCTTGGCTTGGAACGTGCCTTTCGCATGTGCGAGCGTGCTGGTTAGCGGCCAGCGTCTGCGCTGGCCCGGCAGGATGTAACCGGCCAGTCCATTGCTGATTGGGAGATGGCGGCCATCGCTGGTCACGAAATCAAGGTCTACCACTTGCGCGTGGCCGTTGCCTTGGTTGACCACTTCCAGTGACTGGGTCGCGCCATCGCGGACCAAGCGCGCATGCAACACGGGCGTGACCTTGCCGCTCGGGGTGACGAAGATCGGCAGCGAATAGCGCAAGATGAATTGCAGGCCGCTGTTGCTGTTGGTTGCTCCATCCTTCGTCGGTAATTCGTCCACCAGGATGCGATACGTTTGCTCGTTGCCGCTGGGCGCATCATCCAGGCGGATGATGCGCACCAGTTGCCGCGAATGCGGCGCCAGTTCGAGCATTGGCGGGCTGATCGCGATTTTGTCGCTGGGGTCGAGTACGTCTTCGCCATTGTGCTGATGCCAGCGGAATACCCGCACCTGCGCATGCAGCGGCACATCGCCGCTGTTGCTGAGCCAGATGCCTTGAGCGCTGTCCGTGGCGCTCAGCGTCACCGACGTCGGAGCGACCTGCAAGCTGGAGGCTGTGCAGGCGGCAGCCACCGCCAGCCACAGTAAACCGATGGCTGTCAGGCGCAGCATGTCATGCGATCGCGAAAACATGCAGGCAGGTACTCCGATGAGTTTGGTGTTACCAAGTCACGGTGGCGGTGACGATGTCGCTGTACGAATCGGCAGGATAGTTCGCGCTGGCGACTTGGCCGTAGACAGTGACGGGCTGCACGTTGCCGTTGCCGGTGCCGGCTTGGGTATCCAGGCCGATGGTCGATCCCCAGTTCTGGGTCATTGCCGAGTCGCGATACAGCGAGTAGGGCACCCGTGAGGTGTTGCTGCTAGTGGCGCTGCCCATGGTGCGCGTGAGCACCGTCGCAGCGGTGCCGGTGCCGGCATTGAGCGAGATGTTGTAAGGGGTGCCGGTGGTGCAGCGCACGTTCAACGTGCCGGTGCTGGTGATCGAGGTCTGGGTCGAGTTGACGGTGCCGAAGTTGACATCGGTTGGGGCGGTCTGGATGTTGCACGCGCTGGCGATCTGGATCTTCACGTTGAAGGTGCGCGAATCGGTCTGGGCCGATGCCAGGCCGGAGGTGGCGGTGAACAGCACAGCGATGGCGATGGCGCGTTGAAGGGTTTGCATGGCACTGCTCTATTGGTGAAATGACGGATGACCGCCGGTGCCATTTGTGATGCAAAACGTGCGCCATTACGTGTATTTTTAGATATTTATCGCGGTCTGAATTTTGATGTAAGCCGCTTTTTATTCTATTTATGTTTGTGATGGCGTGCGACCTGCCATGCGGGTGCCGAAAAACCGCCGGACTCGCGTTGTCCGTTCAGGAAGCGTCGGATGAGCGATAATGGGGGCATGACAGTCAATCTGAAATCTCCCCAGGACATCGAGAAGATGCGCGTCGCCGGCCGCCTGGCTGCCGAGGTGCTCGACCTAATCGGCCCGTATGTCAAGCCGGGCGTGACCACCGCCGAGCTGGATCGGCTCTGCCACGACCACATCGTCAACGTGCAGCAGGCGGTGCCGGCCAATGTCGGCTACCGTGGCTACCCGAAGACCGTGTGCAGCTCGGTCAACAACGTGATCTGCCACGGCATTCCCAGCGACAGCAAGGTCCTGAAGGACGGGGACATCGTCAATATCGACGTGACCGTGATCAAGGACGGTTGGCACGGCGACACCAGCCGCATGTACTACGCCGGCACCCCGTCGGTGATGGCCCGGCGCCTGGTCGAGACAACCTACGAGGCAATGTGGCGCGGCATCCGCGCGGTGAAACCGGGCGCCACGCTGGGCGACGTCGGCCATGCGATCCAGCAATACGTGGAAAGCCAGCGTTTCAGTGTGGTGCGCGAATACTGCGGCCACGGTATCGGCAAGGTCTACCACGATGAGCCGCAAGTGTTGCACTACGGCCGCCCCGGCGAGGGGCTGGTGCTGAAACCGGGCATGACCTTTACCATCGAGCCGATGATCAACGAGGGCTCGCGCCATACCCGGGTGCTGCCGGACGGCTGGACCGTGGTGACCAAGGACCGCAAGCTCTCGGCGCAGTGGGAGCACATGATCGCGGTCACCGAGGATGGGGTGGATGTGCTCACCTTGTCGCCAGGCGGCCTCGGCGCGCCGTGAGCCTGTTGTCGGTCGGTGCCGATGCCGGCATGCCGGGTGCCGATGTGGACGATGCGGCGTGGGCGCTCGCGATCCGGCAATTGCTGGCGCAGGCCGATGCCCGGCTGAGCAAGCGCTTCGACCAGGGCGAGGAAATCGACCGCCTGTTGGCGTTGCGCGCGCGCGCGCTCGACCACGTCATCCGTGATGCCTGGCGGCGTTGTGTGCCGCCGGAGGCAGGTTTGGCGTTGTTCGCGGTCGGCGGTTACGGTCGCGGCGAACTGTTCCCGCGTTCGGACATCGACCTGTTGGTGTTCGGCGAATGTGCGTGCCATGGGGTCCACGAACAGGCACTGGCGCGGCTGTTTCCATTGCTTTGGGATGCCGGTGTGCCGGTCAGCCATGCGGTGCGCTCGGCCGCGCAATGCACGGCGGCCTGCGCCGACCAGACCGTGCTGACCGCGCTGATCGAAGCCCGTCCCTTGCTCGCCGATGCCGCCGCGACGGCGGCGTTGGCCGCCGCGATCGCGCCGCCGCACCGCTGGCCGCCGCGTGCGTTCTTCCAGGCCAAGCGCGAAGAATTACAGGCCCGCCATCAGCGTTTCGGTGACACCGCCGACAATCTGGAACCGGATATCAAAGACGGCCCCGGTGGGTTGCGCGATCTGCACACCCTGGGTTGGATGGCGCTGCGTGCCTTCGGTGTGCGCGATCTTGAACCGCTGGTCGGGCTGGGCCATGTCGGTAGCGACGAGGCTGCGGCCTTGCGTCGCGAACGCTGCGAATTGTCGCGGCTGCGCTATGGCCTGCATCTGCAGGCCAACCGACCGGAAGAGCGCTTGCGCTTCGATTATCAGAAGGCCTTGGCGCAGCGAATGGGCTTCTCCGACGATCCCGAGAGCCTGGGAGTGGAGAAGATGATGCAGCGCTTCTATCGCAGTGCGGCGATCGTGCGCCGGATCAGCGACAGATTGCTGCAGCGCTTTGAAGAACAGTTCGATGGCGAAACGCAGCCGCAGCCGCTCGGCGGTGGATTCTCGCTGCGGCGTGGTTATCTCGCCGCCGATGCCGAGAGCTGGCCGCAGGCCGATCCGGTGCAGGTGTTTGCGTTGTTCGCAACCTGGGCCGCGCATGGCGAGATACGTGGCCTGCATTCGCTGACCGCGCGTGCCCTGGCGGAGGCATTGGCGTCGCTGCCGTCCTATGACAGCGCCAGCACGCTGGCGCGCGAGCGCTTCATGGCGCTGCTGCGCGGTCCACGTGCGGTACAGACGCTGACCAGAATGGCGCGCTTGGGTGTGCTCGGGCAGTGGATCCCAGCGTTCGCGCAGGTGTCCGGACGCATGCAGTTCGATCTGTTCCATGTCTACACGGTCGATCAGCACACGCTGATGGTGTTGAAGAACATCGAGACGTTTGCCAGTACGCGCGCCGACGAGCGCTTTTCGATCGCACGCGAAGTCTGGCCGCGGTTGCGCAAGCCGGAATTGCTGTTGTTGGCGGGTCTGTTCCACGATATCGCCAAGGGACGTGGTGGCGATCACTCCGAACTGGGGGCGGTGGATGCGCGTGCGTTCTGCGCCTGTCACGGCCTCATTGCTGTCGACACCGAGCTGGTCGCCTGGTTGGTGCAGCAGCATCTGCACATGTCGGTGACCGCACAAAAGCAGGACATCACCGACGTGGAGGTGATTCATCGCTTCGCCACGCTGGTGGGCGACCGCGAGCGCCTGGATTATCTGTATCTGCTGACCTGTGCCGACATCGCCGGCACCAGTCCCAAATTATGGAATGCGTGGAAGGACCGACTGCTGGTAGACCTGTATTTCGCCGCGCGTCGCGCGTTGCGCGAAGGTCTGGAGCATCCGCTGCCCGTGGCGGAACGGCTGCAGGAAGCACGCGATGCCACGCGTGCGCTGATGCACTTCCAGGGGCACGACGATGCCATCATCTCGCGTCAGTTCTCCGGAATGCCGGACGAGAGTTTCCTGCGCTTTCGTCCCGAGCAACTGGCGTGGCAGGCCACTTCGCTGATGGAGGTGGAATTGGGTGGCACTTTGGTGAGGGTGCGTCCGGTCACGCCCGATGATGCTGCGCTGGAAGTGTTCGTCTATTCGCCCGATCGCGACGGCTTGTTCGCCGGAATCGTGATGACCCTGGGCCGGCTTGGCTATGGCATCCACCGCGCACGCGCGCTCGACGCACCGCACGGGGCGATCTTCGACACCTTCGAGGTGGTGCCGGGCGATACGTTTGCCACGAGCGACACGGTGCAACTGGAAGCGGCGCTGCGCGAAGCGCTGGCCGGCGACCTGGCGCGTTTGCGTCCGGCGCGGCGTGCGGTGCCGCGGCAACTGCGGTATTTCCGTTTTCCACCGCGCATCGAGTTTCCCGACAGCCTGGACGAGCGCCTGACCCGTCTGAGCCTGGTCGCACCGGACCGTCCAGGCTTGCTGGCGGATGTGACCTTGGTGCTGCGCTGCCAGCGCTTGCGCGTGCATGACGCGCGCATCGCCACCTTCGGCGAGCGCGCCGAGGACATGTTCCACATTACCGACGAGTACAACTTACCGTTGACCGACGCATCCCGCCAGGCGCTGCATGCCGCGTTGCAGGCATGCCTGGACCCCGATACCCCGCCTGGAGAAGTTCATTGATGGCTACCAAGAAGCCTGCCGCGAAGAAGAAGTCCGTTGCCACAGCTAAGCCGGCCAAGCGTGCCACTGCCGCCAAGCGTACTGCGCCCAGGTCGGTGCCGAAGTCCGCATCCAGCATTGCGCAGGTCAAGCCCGCTGCCACGCCCAGTGTCGACGAACTGAAGTTCATGATCGACAGCGCCTTCGAGCGCCGCGCCATGTTGACTCTGGACGAGATCGAGGGTTCGACCCGGCCTGTGGTCAATCGTGTCATTGATGGCCTGGAAACAGGCGAATTCCGTGTTTCCGAACCGGATGGACACGGCGGCTGGAAACTCAACGAGTGGCTGAAGAAAGCCGTGCTGCTGTATTTCCGGGTCAATGAGATGGCGGTCATCGAGGCGCAGCCGGCACCGTTCTGGGACAAGGTGGAATCGCGTTTCGCCGGTTACCACGAAGCCGAATTCCGCAAGGCCGGGGTGCGTGTGGTGCCGGGTGCGGTTGCGCGACGCGGCAGTTACTTCGGCAAGGACGTGGTGCTGATGCCGAGTTTCACCAACATCGGCGCGCACGTGGGCGAGGGCACCATGGTCGATACCTGGGCGACGGTCGGTTCCTGCGCGCAGATCGGCAAACACTGCCATTTGTCCGGCGGTGCCGGCATTGGCGGTGTGCTGGAGCCGTTGCAGGCCAGTCCGACCATCATCGAGGATCACTGCTTCATCGGTGCGCGCTCGGAAGTGGTGGAGGGCGTGGTGGTCGGCCACCACAGCGTGATCGGCATGGGCGTGTTCATTGGTCAGAGTACGCGGATCTACAACCGCGCCACCGGCGAGATTTCCTATGGCTACGTCCCGCCTTACAGCGTGGTGGTGTCTGGCCAGTTGCCGGCCAAGGACGGTTCGCACTCGCTGTACTGTGCGGTGATCGTCAAGCAGGTCGATGCCAAGACCCGGAGCAAGACCAGCGTCAACGAACTGCTGCGCGGCCTGGCCGACTGACACGTTGTGTTCGCCGATGGCGCGTCGCAGTGAATGCGTGTGGCGCAGTATGCGACCCCATCGCGGCGCGTTTGTCCTGACTCTAATCCCTTGATGTGTTGGAACAAGCGCGGCGCGCAAGAGTGAGATTTGGAAATGATCACGATCTACGGATTGAAAAACTGCGACACCTGCAAGAAAGCTATCAAGTGGCTGGAGCGTTTCGACATCGCCCATACGTTCGTCGACTATCGTGCCAACACGCCCACGCCCGAAACTTTGCTGGAGTGGGCGGCTAAGGTCGGCGGCTTCGACGCGCTGGTCAACAAATCCTCGACCACCTGGCGGCAACTTCCGGAAAACAAGAAAACCCCGGGTTCCGATGCCGAGTGGAAGCTGCTGTTGCGCGAATATCCGCAACTGATCCGACGGCCGCTGGTGCTCACCGCGGATGGCCGGATCAGTCAGGGCTTTTCCGATAATGCGTTCAAGCAGCGTTTTGGCGTCGGTTGACGCCATGATGCGCGTGCGCTTGCAGCGTCTGAGTTGAGTCTTGGGCTCGCTGCACCGCCTGCCTGTTCCCGTGTGTGCATAGCGCTGAGCGCAGGCGCGATGCTGCATGTTTCCCTCTATTTGCGGCTGCTAGCATAAAGCCACGCAATGCTGCTCTGATCGTGATGACCGACCATGTCCGATGTGATTGAACTTGCCTGCGACCTGATCGCCCGTCCCTCGGTGACGCCGGAGGATGCCGGCTGCCAGGAATTGATCGCACAACGCTTGGCGCACGCCGGCTTCGTCATCGAGCATCTGCGTTGTGGCCAGGTCGATAACCTGTGGGCGACGCATGGCGGTGGTGACGGCCCTGTCCTCGTGCTGCTCGGTCATACCGACGTGGTGCCGCCTGGGCCGCGTGAGGCCTGGGCCAGTGATCCATTTGCGCCGCAGATACGCGACGGTGTGCTGTACGGTCGCGGCGCCGCCGACATGAAGGGCAGCGTGGCCGCATTCGTGATCGCGTGCGAGCAGTATGTCGCGGCGCATCCACAGCACCCTGGCACGTTGGCGGTGCTGCTGACCAGCGACGAGGAAGGTCCTGCGCTCGACGGTGTGCGTCATGTGGCGCGCCTGTTCGCCGAACGTGGCGAACGCATCGACTGGTGCATCACCGGCGAACCTTCGTCCACCGAACGGCTTGGCGATCTATTGCGCGTCGGGCGTCGCGGCAGCTTGTCTGGCGCGTTGACGGTGCGCGGGGTACAGGGGCATGTGGCCTACCCACACAAGGCGCGCAATCCGATCCATCTCGCTGCGCCAGCGCTGACCGAACTAGTCGCGCGGCATTGGGACGACGGTTACGAAAGCTTCCCGCCGACGAGTCTGCAGATTTCCAACGTGCACGCCGGGACCGGCGCGAACAATGTGATTCCCGGCCAATTGGAGGTCGCCTTCAATCTGCGCTACACCCCGCACTGGGATGCGCCACGGCTGGAAGCGGAGATCGCGGCGCTGCTCGACCGCCATGGTTTGGACTACAGCGTGCAGTGGCATCGCAGCGGTGAACCGTTCTATACCCCTGAAGGCACTCTGCGCGGGATAGCGCGCGAGGTGCTGGGTGCCTTCGCCGGTGCGCCACCGGAGGAAAGCACCGGCGGCGGCACGTCCGATGCGCGTTTCATCGCGCCATTGGGTGCCCAGTGCATCGAGGTCGGCCCGGTCAACGCCAGCATCCATCAGGTGGACGAACATGTGCGTGTGGCCGACCTGCACGCATTGCCTGGGCTCTACCTGCGTCTGATCGAACGGTTGCTCTCGTAACAGTTGCGTCTGCTCGCGCACCGGGTTACGTTCGATCAATGAACGCGCTGTCTGCCTCCCGCCCGATTCGCGCCAACGCTCGTAACCATGCGCTGGCGAATCATCCTGCGTGGCTGATGCGGGTCTGCGACTAGGCGTTACCAGCAACACCACGCCCAGCTCTCAGACAACCCGCATCGGCCGATGCGGGTTTTTTTGTGCGTGCGTGGGCACCTTTTGCAATCACCCGGTGCGTCATGACCGGGGACAATCCCCACTCGGCCCCACGATCAGGAGTTTCGCATGTGTTCGATTTTCGGCATCTTCGGCCTGCAACCGGGCGACGACCTGCAGGCATTACGTCGGCAGGCGTTGGATTGCTCGCAGCGCCAGCGCCATCGTGGCCCGGACTGGAGCGGCGTGTATGTCGATGACGGTGCGGTTCTGGTGCACGAGCGCCTGGCCATCGTGGATCCGGCCGGTGGCGCGCAACCCTTGCTGGCCGAGGACGGCCAGTTGGCCCTGGCGGTCAATGGGGAGATCTACAACCACCGCGAACTGAAACAGCAACTGACCCAGCCCTATGCGTTCCAGACCGGTTCGGATTGCGAAGTGATCAACGCTCTGTACCGTGAGGACGCGCCAGCCGCGCTGCTCGACCGGCTCAACGGCATCTTCGCCTTCGCGCTGTGGGACAAGGCCGCAGGCCGCGTGCTGATTGCGCGCGATCCGATGGGCGTGTGCCCGTTGTATTGGGGCCATGACGCACAGGGACGCCTGCGCGTGGCCTCGGAAATGAAATCGCTGGCCGACACTTGCGCCGATGTCGCCCAATTCCCGCCGGGCCACTACTACGACAGCGCCAGCGGCGCGTTGGTGCAGTACTACCGCAGGCCGTGGCGCGATTACGCCGCCGTGCAGGGCGTGGAGGTGAGCAAGCAGGAATTGCGCGAGGCGTTCGAGCGCGCGGTGCATCGCCAGTTGATGACCGACGTGCCCTATGGCGTGTTGCTGTCCGGTGGCCTGGATTCTTCGCTGGTGGCGGCGGTGGCCGCGCGTTTTGCGCGCAAGCGCATCGAGGAGAACGACCAGGCCGAGGCCTGGTGGCCGCGCCTGCATTCCTTCGCCATTGGCCTGAGGGGATCGCCCGATTTGGCCGCCGCCGCGATTGCCGCCGAGGCGCTGGGCACCGTGCATCACGGTTTTGAATACACCTTCGAAGAAGGCCTGGACGCGCTGCCGGAGGTCATCCGCCATATCGAGACCTATGACGTCACCACCATCCGCGCTTCCACTCCGATGTTCCTGCTGGCGCGGCGGATCAAGGCGATGGGGGTGAAGATGGTGCTGTCCGGCGAGGGCAGCGACGAGATCTTCGGCGGCTATCTGTATTTCCACAAGGCGCCGAATGCGCGCGAGTTCCATGAAGAGCTGATCCGCAAACTCGATGCGCTGTACAACTACGATTGCCTGCGCGCCAACAAGTCGATGATGGCCTGGGGCGTGGAGCCGCGCGTGCCGTTTCTGGACGTGGAGTTCCTGGATGTGGCGATGCGCATGGACGCCCAGTACAAAATGGCCGGCGTCCACGCCGATGGCCGCAAGCGCATCGAGAAGGCGGTATTGCGCGAGGCGTTCGAGGGCTATCTGCCGGAGTCGATCCTGTGGCGGCAGAAGGAGCAATTCAGCGATGGCGTCGGCTATGGCTGGATCGATGGGTTGAAGGCGCATGCGCAGACCCAGGTCAGCGACCGCGAACTCGCCGCAGCCGACAAGCGCTTCCCGGTGAATCCACCGCAGACCAAGGAAGCTTATTACTACCGCAGCCTGTTCGAACGCGCGTTCCCCACGCCGGCGGCAGCCGAGACCGTGCCGGGCGGCAAGTCGATTGCGTGCTCGTCGCCGGCGGCGATCGCCTGGGACGCGAGCTTCGCGGCGATGGCCGATCCCTCCGGGCGTGCGGTCGCAGGCGTGCACGAACAGGCGCTGGCCTGATCGATGCGGCGGGGCGTGCGGTCGCATTCCCCGCCAGCCATTCGAACCGGCGATTGTGCAGACAATGCCGATCGGGTTCGGATTGGTGGCGTATCAAGCCGGAAGTGCGAATGCGGAGAATGTTGCTGCTGATGTCGCAGCGCGCGTGGCGCAAATGCGCGGCCATCTAAGCTCAGGCATTGCCTGTGAGCTGATGTTTTCTACAGCCTTGCCACTGAGTCACGGCGACTTGGAGAAGCCGAGGTGTTTGGCCGTGCTCTCAGTGGGCTGGTTCTTCAGTCAAGACCAAACCATGCCAGTGATTCGGTCTTGCTTCCCGCATGCGGTTATTTGAACCGCACGCAGTACCCGTAGCGATCAGGCAGGATGTCCACGCCGGAGGCTGTGCCCTCGTTATCGCGCCACAGATTCGGTTGGAAATCGCTGCCTTTGCAGTTGGCCGCGCTGTTCACGCCGACCATGTAGGTGAACGGATTGCCGCGGAAGATGTTGTGCTCGAAGGTGTTGTTCTGGCTCATGCTGTTGTCCCAGCACAGGATCTCCGGCGTGCGCTGGCGGATCGAACAGGTCAGGTATAGGCCCGCGCCCTTGTTATCGATGAACTGGTTGCCGGTAAACAGGTTGCCGCGTGAATCGGACAGGTATAGGCCTTGGCTGCCATTGCGCTCCAGGCGGTTATTTTGGATCTCGCTGTCTTCCAGGTGCTCGGTGGTGATGCCGGCGGCGACATTGTCATGAATCGTGTTGTCGAACAGTTTGATCTTGGCGCTGCGGTTGAACGATACCCCGTCCCAGGTCGCGCCGGAGATGTCGTTGTGGGCGATCAGCAGGTCGTGGCTGTCGTATTCGCTGAGCAGGCAGGCGCTGCGGCATTTGTTTACCCGCAGATGGGTGAGTTGGATGTTCTGTCCGCTGCGCACCACCACCAAGCTGTTGCTCAGGTACGGCAGTTCGGGCATGAATTCCTTCTGGGCATCGCCGCCGACGATCTGCAATTGGCTGATCTGCACGTCGCTGATCGGCCGTAGCGGGCGTTCGTGCTGATAGTCGCCGAGCACGATGGTTGGTTGTTGCACGCCATCGCGCATGCGTAGCACGGTCTTATCGCCCTGACCACGCAGGCGCAGGCCGTTGCGCTGGATCGACAGCAATTTGTTCAAGTGAAAGTCGCCGGCGCTCAGGCAGAGCGTCGCCGGTTTGCCATCGTTAGGGAGGCTGTCGATCATGGCCTGCAGGTCGTTGCCGGGTTCCGCGCGCACGCTGCAATCGGTAGTAGCAGTACTAGTACTCGCAGTACTCGCAGCAGTAGCGGTCTTGGCTTGGGACGGCGCAGCGTGGGCGGTGGACGCCAGGGCCGTCGCCAGTGGTAGTAGCAGTGCGAGCAGGGGGCGATGCTTCATTGGGTTCGGACTCCACGTGGGGTAGGAGAGGTGGGGTTGTCGGTGTGCGCCACGGTATCGGCATGGTGGTAAGGCGTCATTGTCGTACCGGTGAGCTTAATGTCAGCGTGTGGTGCGTCTGTCGAGTCTAGACGCTGCGCGTGTCGTGCTTGCATGGTGGTTGACGCAGGCTGTGCGCCTTATCACGTATGGATGCGATGGCGCGCAGGCGGGCGTGGAATCTGGATGTGAATGATTCCGATTGGAACGTGACAGCGTCGTCTCGGGCACTATGACAGCTTCAATCGACAACACAGAGCCCACCTATGAAGGGACATCCCGACGTCGTCCAATGCCTCAAGGAGTTGCTGCGTGGTGAATTGGCCGCGCGCGACCAGTATTTCATTCACTCACGGCGCTATGAAGATCAGGGCCTGCTGGCGCTGTACGAGCGGATCAATCACGAGATGGAAGAGGAGACCGAGCATGCCGATGCAATACTGCGGCGCATCCTGTTCCTGGAGGGAGATCCGGACATGCGTGCGCTCGCGTTCGAGCCCGGTCGCACGGTTGAGGAGATGCTGGAAAAGGACTTGAAGGTCGAATACGAAGTGCGCGCGAATCTGGCTGCGGCCATGAAATTATGCGAACAACATGGCGACTACGTCAGTCGCGACGTGCTGTTGGCACAACTGCGCGACACCGAAGAAGACCATGCCTGGTGGCTGGAGCAGCAACTGGGGCTGATCAAACGTCTGGGCCTGGCGCTGTACCAGACTGCGCAGATCGACGCGCGCGCCAAGAACGCCTGACCGACTGCCGAGCGCGGTGCCGCCCGCGTGCGGGCGGCGATTACCCAGGTGGCTGGACTGTGCCGAGCGCTGTATGCGCTCGCGCGTTCCTGCTTTCCGACTTACTCCACCGCGAGGTCGTCCACCTTCTGCCAGCCACGCGGCAACAGGCCACCACGGCTGGCGCGCGCGCCCAGGTAGGCATCCAAGTCTTTGAACGACAGCGACATGGTGCGCTGGCCGCTCTTCACCAGCAGGGTGTTACCCGGCGTCACCGCCGCGATTGCCACGACTCGCTCGGTGCCGAGCTTGGCCTTGGGGATGTCGATGATCTTGTTGCCTTTACCCTTGTCCAGCTCGGGTAGCTCGGCGACCGGGAAGGCCAGCAGATGGCCGGCGCTGGTGACCGCGACGATGCGGTCGGTCTCGGCATTGCTCACCGTGGCCGGGGACAGCACCTTGGCGTTGGGAGTCAGGTTGAGCATGGCCTTGCCGGCCTTGTTGCGGCTGGTCAGGTTTTCAAAGCGGGTGATGAAGCCGTAGCCGTGCGAAGACGCTAACACCACGCGGGTATCGTTTTCGCCCGTCGCCAGCGCCTGGAATGCCACGCCGGCCGCGGGCGAGAAGCGCCCGGTCAACGGTTCGCCATTGCCGCGCGCCGAGGGCAGGGTATGCACGAGGGTCGAATAGGCGCGGCCTTCCGAATCCACAAACGCCACCTGCTGGGTGCTGCGACCGCGCACCGCCGCCAGCAGGCTGTCGCCGTCGCGGTAGGCGAGGGCGGCCGGGTCCACGTCGTGGCCCTTGGCCGCGCGGATCCAGCCTTTCTCCGACATCACGATGGTCATCGGTTCGCTCGGCACCAGTTCGGTCTCGTCGATGGCCTGCGCCGCTTCGCGCCGCACCAGCGGCGAGCGTCGCGCATCGCCGAACTTCTTGGCGTCGGCGATCAGTTCGTCCTTGATCAGCTTTTTCAGTTTTGTCTTGCTGGCCAGTAACGCTTGCAATTGTTCGCGTTCCTTGGCCAGAGCGTCCTGCTCGCCACGGATCTTCATCTCTTCCAGCCGCGCGAGCTGGCGCAGGCGGGTTTCCAGGATGTAGTCGGTCTGTTCCTCGCTGAGCGCGAAGCGCGCGATCAACGCCGGTTTCGGCTCGTCTTCGCTGCGGATGATGCGGATCACTTCGTCCAGGTTGAGGAATGCGACCAGCAGACCTTCCAGCAGGTGCAGGCGCCGTTCCACTTTCTCCAGGCGGTGGTTGAGCCGGCGCACCACGGTATCGCTGCGGAAACGCAGCCATTCTTCCAGCAGGGTCTTGAGGTTCTTGACCTGCGGGCGGCCATCCAGGCCGATCACGTTGAGGTTGATGCGGTAGCTGCGTTCCAGATCGGTGGTGGCGAACAGGTGGCCCATCAGTTGGTCGGCGTCGACCCGGTTGGAACGCGGCACCAGCACCACGCGCACCGGATTGGCGTGGTCGGACTCGTCGCGGATGTCCTCCAGCCACGGCAGCTTCTTGGCGCGCATTTGCTGCGCGATCTGCTCGATCACCTTGGACGGGGAGACCTGGTAGGGCAGCGCGGTCACCACGATGTTGGTGTTTTCTTTTTGGTAGGTGGCGCGGGCGCGCACGCTGCCGTGTCCGGTGGCGTACATCGCGTGCAAGTCGGCGACCGGGGTGATGATTTCTGCGGTGCTCGGATAGTCCGGGCCGCGCACGTGTTCGCACAGCTCGGCAATGCTGGCGTCGGGGTCGTCGAGCAGGCGGATCAGCGCGCTGACGATCTCGTTGAGGTTGTGCGGCGGCACGTCGGTGGCCATGCCCACGGCGATGCCGGTGGTGCCGTTGAGCAACAGGTGCGGCAGCCGTGCCGGCATCCAGGTCGGTTCGTCCAGGGTGCCGTCGAAGTTCGGCGACCAGTCCACCGTGCCCTGGCCGAGCTCGCCGAGCAGCACTTCGGCGATGGGGGTCAGCTTGGATTCGGTATAGCGCATCGCCGCGAACGATTTCGGATCGTCGGTGGAGCCGAAGTTGCCCTGGCCTTCGATCAGCGGATAGCGGTAGGAGAACGGCTGCGCCATCAGCACCAATGCCTCGTAGCAGGCGCTGTCGCCGTGCGGGTGGTACTTGCCGATCACGTCGCCGACGGTACGTGCGGACTTCTTCGGCTTGGCCGCCGCGTTCAGGCCCAACTCGCTCATCGCATAGACGATGCGCCGCTGCACGGGCTTCAGGCCATCGCCGAGGAACGGCAGGGCGCGGTCCAGCACCACGTACATGGAGTAGTCGAGGTAGGCGCGTTCGGCGTATTCGCGCAGCGGTAGCTGCTCGAAACCATGGAAGGCGGGGCGGGCGAGATCGGTCATGCGCAGGAAACACCTCTAGGCGAAGGCGGCGAGGGACGCCGCACAGCAACTGATCGATTATCCGGATGTGGCAGTTAATGCCAAGCCGCGCGTGCGGTTGCCGCGGGTCTTTGATGGCCAGAGCGCGTGTCGGTGCAGGGCCTCAGAGTGGCCGCGACGTCGCGACAAAGGTGGGTATTGACGCGGCTGCGAGCCGGATCGATGCGTGGAGCGGCGGTGCTGGGCGGCCCTGGGCAGGTGCATCGTCCGTGAAACGCCGAGGTCACGGGTGATCTAGGCGCTGATGTTGGGCGCAAGGTCTTCCCTTGCGCGGATTCAGTCCTACGGTGATTCAGTCCTACGGTTATTGATGACCGGACATAGGCGAAGGCGGCGAAGAAGGCCGCAGAGCAACGGGTCGGTGATCCCGGATGCGGCAGGGAATGCCGAGCCGTGCGTGCCGCGTGGCTGGCCGTGGACGATCCATGAAGCGTGGCGAGGCAGGCATGGCGTCTGCTCAGGTGTCCAGCGAAGGCTCTCGTGGCGGGCGCATGGCCTGCCTGCATGGAACGCTTAATTTCATTTTAAAATATTCGCTTGACAAATATTTTTAGATGAAAATAATTGACCTGATGAGCACCTTCTCCTCCCCAGACCCTCCCGCGTTCGGCCTGCTCCTGCGGCAGGTGCGCGACGCTCTGATGCGGCGTTTGGATGCTGGGATGGCCGAGTTGCAGCTCGGTTTAGGCGCCAGCCATTACATCGGCATGAAGGCTCTGGCGCAGATGTCGCCGTGCAGTGCCAACGCCCTGGCTCAGGCGATCGACCAGAACCCCAGTGCGGTCACCCGTCTGCTGGACAAGTTCGAGGAACTGGGATGGGTAAGCCGCGAAGCGCACGCGCATGACCGGCGTGCCTTGCGTATCGTCCTCAATGACGAGGGCCGCGCCATGTGGGAGCAACTCAGGCTGCGTGGCGACGAGGTCATCGCCATCGCTCTGAGCGATCTTTCCGCTGAGGAGCGTGAGCACCTCACTTCGCTGTTGATCCGCGTTCGCGATTCTCTCAATTCCTGATGAATACCCTCATGAAGCCATCCACCACGTTTCCTCGTCTGCGTCCGCTGGTGGTCGCTGCACTGACCCTGGCGCTGGCCGCATGCGCCAGCAGTCGTGGCCTGGAGCCGCACGGCCATCGGCTCGATGCCGATCGCCAGTTGCATCTGGATCACACCTTGCGTGACGACGTCCTGACGCCTGCGCCGTGGCCGCAGCAGGATTGGTGGAAGGCGTTGGGTGATGGGCAACTCGACGCGCTCATTGCCGAAGCCTTGCAGGGCACGCCGAGCTTGGAAGCCGCAGACGCGCGCGTGCGCCTGGCGCAGGCGCAGGCCGGTGCCGCCGATGCCGATCGTGGCGCTAAATTGTCGCTGTCGACCGGTTACACCGGGCTGCAATTGCCCAAGAATCTGGTCGGCGACAAGATCGGCGGCCAATACCTCCACGACGAGCATGCGCTGCTGGATTTCAGCTATGGCGTCGACGTGTGGGGCGGTAAACGTGCAGCGTGGGAGGCGGCGGTGGATCAGGCGCATGCCGCACAGGTCGATGCGCAGGCCGCGCGTCTGGATCTATCCGCTGCTGTCGCCCGCGCCTATGTGCAACTCGGTTACGCCTGGCGCTTGTACGATCTTGCCGGCGCGGAACTGGCGCGTGCCGATCACAGCCTGAAACTGGTGCGGCAGCGTCGCGATGCCGGGATCGACAGCAGCTTGCAACTGCGCCAGGCCGAGGCGCGCGTGCCCTTGGCGCGCCAGCAGCAGCAGGCGGCGCAGCAGCAGATCGACGAAGCACGAATCGCGCTGGCGGCCTTGCTTGGGCGTGGTCCTGATCGCGGGTTGCAGATCCAGCGCCCGCGCTTGCTCGACCCACAGGCGGTGTCGCTGCCGTCGGTGCTGCCGAGCGACCTGCTCGGCCGCCGTCCCGACGTGGTCGCCGCGCGTTGGCGAGTCGAGGCTGCCGCGCAGGGGATTCATGCGGCCAAGACGCAGTTCTACCCCAGCATCAACCTCACCTTTCTGGGCGGCCTGGTCTCGAGCAACCCTGGCGATTTCTTCAAGAGCGGGTCGGTGTTGGGCATTCTCAGCCCAGGGTTGAGCCTGCCGTTGTTCGATAGCGGCCGACTGCGCAGCCGGCTTGCCGAACGCGATGCCCAGTACGACTTGGCCGTGGCCAATTACAACCAGGCGTTGGTGGCAGCACTGCGCGAAGTGGCCGATCAGGTCAGTGCGGCGCGCTCGCTCGCGCAGCAGGCCCAGCAGCAGACGCAGGCAGTGGACACCGCGCAAGCCGCTTTCGATCTGGCCCAGCAGCGCTACCACGCTGGCATCGGCAACTATCTGGACGTGCTCAGCGTCCAGCAGCAATTGTTCGAGGCGCAGCAGCGTCTGGCCTTGCTACAGACAAACCAAATCCTGGTTTCGGTGCGCCTGAATCAGGCGCTGGGCGGTGGTGACGAAGCCACTTCCGCTGCCGACGCACCCACGTCTTCTACCGCTTCTTCGCATTCTTGAGATCGCTGCAATGAATCAGACATCCACTCCCGCTTCCTCCGTTGCCGCCTCCAGCCGGCGCGGCAAGCTGCTGCGCGGCTTGGCCGTCGTCGTGGTGCTGGCGCTGATCGCCTTCGCAATCTGGTATTTCTGCATTGGTCGCTGGTACGAGCAAACCGACGATGCCTACGTGCAGGGCAATCTGGTGCAGATCACGCCGATGGTAGGCGGTACCGTGGTGCGGATCGACGCTGACGATGGCATGCGCGTGGAGCGCGGTCAGCTACTGGTGAAGCTCGATCCTGCCGAAACCGAGGTGGCGTTGCAGCAGGCGCAGGCCAATCTGGCGCGCACCGTGCGTCAGGTGCGTGGCTTGTACCGCTCGGTCGACGGCGCACAGGCCGAACTGTCCGCGCAGCAGGTGATTTTGCAGCGCGCCCGTGCCGATGTGGCCCGCCGCGCCGGCCTGGTGGCCAACGGTGCGATCTCCGCCGAAGAGCTGGCGCATGCCCGCGACCAGTTGGCCGCCGCTGAAGCGGCTGTCAGCGGTTCGCGCGAAACCTTGGCGCGCAGCAGCGTGCTGATCGACGCCGCTGGCGTGGATCGGCAACCCGAAGTGCAGGCCGCTGCCGCGCAGATGCGTCAGGCCTTTCTCAACAACGCCCGCACCGCCATCCTGGCGCCGGTTTCCGGCTACGTGGCGCGGCGTTCGGTGCAGGTCGGTCAGCGCGTGCAGCCTGGTACCACATTGATGGCGGTGGTGCCGTTGAATCAGGTCTGGGTGGATGCCAATTTCAAGGAAACCCAGCTCAAGCACATGCGTCTGGGCCAGCCGGTGGACATGGAGTCGGATGTGTACGGCAGTGGGGTGGTCTACCATGGCACGGTGCAAAGCCTGGGCATCGGCACCGGCAGTGCGTTCTCGTTGCTGCCGTCGCAAAATGCCAGCGGCAATTGGATCAAGATCGTGCAGCGCGTGCCGGTGCGCATCGCCATCGATGCCAAGCAACTGGCGGAGCATCCATTGCGCATCGGTCTATCGATGAAGACCGAGGTCGACATGCACCAGCAAAACGGCAATGTGCTGCCGATCAAGCCGGCCTCCGGCCCGCTGTTGGGCACCGATGTCTATGCGCAGCAGTTGCAGCAAGCCGACGCGGCAGTCGCGCAGATCATCCAAGCCAACCTGCCCGCCGTCGCCAAGGCGAATTGAGCCTGCCATGTCCAACCAAGCTGTTGCTCCTGCCGCGCCCGGCATGCCAGGCGCACCAGTCGCCGGATTTCGTCCGGCCAGCGTGGCGTTGTGCACATTCGGTTTGGCGCTGGCCTCGTTCATGCAGGTGCTCGACACCACCATCGCCAATGTGTCCTTGCCGACCATCGCCGGTAATCTCGGCGCCAGTTCGCAACAAGCGACCTGGGTCATCACTTCGTTCGCGGTGAGCAACGCCATTGCACTGCCGTTGACCGGCTTCCTCAGTCGTCGCTTCGGCGAGACCAAGTTGTTCGTGTGGGCCACCTTGGCCTTCACCATGGCCTCGTTGCTGTGCGGTCTGGCTCAGAGCATGGGCATGCTGGTGGTGTCGCGTGCGTTGCAGGGCTTCGTCTGCGGTCCGATGTATCCGATCACCCAGAGCCTGCTGGTTTCGGTGTATCCGCGCGAGAAGCGCGGGCATGCGCTGGCGCTGTTGTCGATGATCACCGTCGTGGCGCCCATCGCGGGGCCGATTCTCGGTGGCTGGATCACCGACAACTATAGTTGGCAGTGGATTTTCTTCATCAACGTGCCGCTGGGCATCATCGCTGCCAGTGTGGTCGGCGCGCAGTTGCGCGACAGGCCCGAACCGACCGAGCGTCCGCGCATGGACTACGTCGGCCTGATCACTTTGATCATTGGTGTGGGATGTCTGCAGGTGGTGCTGGATCTGGGCAACGACGAGGACTGGTTCAACTCGACCAAGATCGTCGTGCTCACGGCGATTTCGGTGGTGGCGTTGGCCACGTTCGTGATCTGGGAATTCACCGATAGCGACCCGATCGTCAACCTGCGTCTGTTCCGTCACCGGAATTTTCGCAGTGGCACCATGGCGCTGATCGTGGCCTATGCGGGATTTTTTGCCGTGTCCCTGCTGATTCCGCAGTGGCTGCAGCGCGATATGGGCTACACCGCGATCTGGGCCGGCCTTGCCACCGCGCCGATTGGCATCTTGCCGGTAATCATGACGCCGTTCGTCGGCAAGTACGCACCGCGTTTTGATCTGCGCCTGCTTGCCAGCATCGCCTTCATCGTCATGGCGATCACCAGCTTCATGCGTTCGGATTTCAATCTGCAAATCAGCTTCGAAAACGTGGCCGGTATCCAGTTGTTGATGGGGATCGGGGTGGCGCTGTTCTTCATGCCGATGTTGCAGATCCTGCTGTCGGATCTGGACGGGCGCGAGATCGCGGCCGGCTCCGGTCTGGCGACGTTCCTGCGGACCTTGGGCGGTAGCTTCGCCGCCTCGTTGACCACCTACCTGTGGGCCAAGCGCACCCAATTGCACCATGCGCATCTGACCGAGCATATCTTCGCGTATTCGCCCAGCACGCAGGAACGGATACAGGCGATGGGCGGCGGCAGTCTGCAAAACGGCGCGGCGCTTCTCAACAACAGCATCAATCACCAAGCATCGCAGATGGGGTTCAACGACATCTGCTATCTGCTGGGCTGGGGGTTCTTGGCGATCATCTTCCTGGTGTGGCTGGCCAAGCCGCCGTTTGGCGGCGGCGGTGGAGCGGCGGCGGCCGGAGGTCATTGAGCGGCGGTCCCCGCTGCGGTGCGTGCTCTGCTGCGTGGCGATGACGCCGCCCTGGCGTGGCGCCATGCTTGGCTGGAGGTGGTGCATCGCTGGTCGGCACGCTGACGTGTCCAGTCGCCCTCTTGCGCTTGCCGTTGCTGCGCGCGATGCAACAGAATGCGGCTCCCTTCGCAAACGTCGGCAGGTTCGGATATGCAGCGTTTTCTGCGCGCCTTGTGGTGTCGTTTCGAACATGTCCGGCCGTGGCGTGCCTGCGCATACGTGCTCTCGCTGGCGGTTGTCATCGCTGCCAGCGCCGGCATATCGCAAGCGTCCATCGTCGCTGCGGCCACGCCGACCGAGCGCGCGGACGCGGCTGGATGGATGCAGCGCCACCAGCAGATTCTTGCGCAGGTGCGTGCGCATGCGCAGACTCCGCTGCTGTTGATCGGCGACGCCATCTTCCGCAGCAGCGGGCCGGATGCGGTGGCCACATCGGCCTGGCAGACCTTTTACGGGGTGCGCGGTGCGCTCGATCTGGGCGTGGACGGCGATGCGACCGAGCATGTGATGTGGCGCTTACAACACGGTGAACTCGACGGTATCCAGCCCAAGGTGGCGATGCTGTTGCTGCGGACCGCAGCGGAGGATCACGACATGCGCAGCGCCGAGGACACCGTGCTCGGAATCGATGCGCTGGTGGCGACGCTGGAGCAACGTCTGCCGAAGACGCGCATTCTGTTGCTTGGCGTGCTGCCCGGCAGCGGGTCGGCGCAGGCGCGTGCGCGCGTGGATGCAGTCAATCGCATGCTGGCCGTGCACTATGGTGAACATCCGCGCGTGACCTATCTGGATGTCGTCGCGGCACTGCCGGGCGATGCGCCGTCCGCGTCCACGCCACAGGCACAACAACGTCTGGCCGAAGCCATCGAGCCGACCCTGGCGCGCCTGCTCGACGCACCGCCGCAGGTCCCACTGGCGGCGATGAGCGAGGTCAATACCGCGCTGATCCCGGTGCCGTGGTTGGAGCAGGATTCCTACGACTGGTACGCGCGCCATCATGCCGCGCTTGCGCAGGGCCGGCCGTTGCAGCCGCAAATCGTGTTGCTGGGCGATTCGATCACCCATTTCTGGGGCGGGCCGCCGCTGGCGACCCGGGTCAACGGCGCGCAAGCCTGGCAGCGAACCTTCGGCAGCGCGCGGGTGCTGAACCTGGGATTTGGCTGGGACCGCACTCAGAACGTGCTGTGGCGTCTGCGTCAGGGCGAATTGGATGGGCTGGCACCGCGTTGGGTGGTCATCAATATCGGCACCAACAACCTCGCCGGCACCGATCATGCGCGCACCAACACGCCGCAGGAAACCGCCGACGGTGTTGCCGCAGTGGTGGCCGAGGTGCGTCGCCGACTGCCGCACAGCAAGATTGTTCTGATGGCGATCCTGCCGCGCGGCTTTGCCGCCGATGGGCCGCTGCGTGCGCCGATCCTGGCGACCAACCGTCTGCTGGCCGCGCGCTTCGACCACGATCGGCAGGTGCGCTGGCTCGACATCGGTACACGTTTTCTACAGCCCGATGGCAGCTTGCCGGCGGCGCTGATGCCCGACAGCACCCATCCCAGCGAGGATGGTTATCGCATTTGGGGTGATGCCTTGCGCGCGGTCGGCGTCGGCGGCTGAGCATACGTCGGCGCGTGCGGCATGGCGCGTGTGTCGGCTCATCGTGACCAATCAAACCTCGCCCGTCGTTGTCGGGCGGGCGCAACGCACAGCAAGTGCTGCGTACAAGGTGCTGCCTGAGGATTGCGAACGTTCTGCGCGTCCGTCAGGCGGCGATGCCGTCGTTGGTGGCGACTCTCAGCCTTTGTCGGGTTTGAGCAGCTCCAGCACTGCCTCGCGACGGCGGGCCGGCATATTGCGGTAACGGGTCAACAAGGCTTGCTCGTGCTGATCGCGCGCTTGCAGGGTGTAATCGGGGGACGCTTCCTGCAGCCGCACGCTGGAGGCATGCCCGCAGATCAGGTCGTCGAGTGAGCGCTTCAGCACCACGCGCAGCATCGGCAGTAGCCGGAAGCTGGGTGTCTCACGGTCGTTTTCCCAGGCCGAAATCGACGACTTGGTAACGCCCAGGGAGAACCCCAGTTGCTCCTGAGTGAGCCCCGCAGCTTTTCTGGCTTCGCGCAACCGGTCGCCGAAGCTTTTCATCGCGGTGGGCCTTGCAGAGACGACGGGCTTACCAAGATATGGAGCATCCGCCAACTTGTCGTACAGTCACGCTTGACTCTAGGTGTTCGGTAATTCAATACTTCTGTGGTGCGGACGCGCCGATGCGCGTTGGCACGCACGACACGGATGCCTCAGGAGTGGAGATGTCGTATTTTCGTTGCATTACTGCTGTCAGGTGGCCTACGGCCGCGCAGCGTGTTGTTCGCGTATGCACAATGGAGGGCGTCGCGTGACCAAATACGATCTGAAACTCAAGCCGATTGCGCAATTCAAGCCGTCTTTGCAAGTGTTGGTACATGCTGCCAATGCCTACTTGGCCGCATCTGCGGCCGAGCGTCGCAACCCTGGCTACCGTGCCTATGTGGTGGCGATGTGGGTGGATGGCGTCCGCGTGGAGATCGGTCCGTTTCGCCCATCGCCGCCTTGAGCAAGATGGTTCGCGCGGTGGTGCCAACAAAAAACCCGCCGCAGCGGGTTTGTTTGATCCAACGTGACCTTTCGGTCGTGGTGCCCAGGAGAGGACTCGAACCTCCACGGTTTTACCCGCTAGTACCTGAAACTAGTGCGTCTACCAATTCCGCCACCTGGGCAACTCAGAACGACAATTGTCTGTGTGGCGCAAGGGACTGTCAAGCGCTGTGGCGACGGCGGCAGCTCGCGCCGTCGCCACAGCGGCTGGTCAGTGGCTGGCGTTGAAACGCAGGCCCTGGTTGATCGCGCAGCGGTAGCCCAGCGTCTGGCCGGTTTGCTCGTAGCTGGGCAGGGCAAAGATGAACATGGTGAAGTCGATGCTGTTGTCCGGATGTATTTGGTAACGCAGGAACTGCTGGATCGGCTTGCCGTCGCGCCCAACGGTCATGTGATCGTCTGCGAAAGACAGGGTGCCGTCGGGCGTCACGCGGTAAGAACCGATACGCAGGCCGCCATGGATCTGGCTCGGCGTGGCGCCACCGGACGTGGGCGTGCACTGACTCAGATCGATCGCCACGGCGACCGAGTTGCCGCTGTCCAGGGCATGTTCGATGTCGGCAAGCGAATCCAGTGGCGCGTGAGCGGAAGCCACCGTTGCACTGGCGAACAAGGCCACGGCGAGCAGGGAAAGGTGGAGAGGTTTCATGGGATGCAAGCTCCGGAGCATGGGGGAGGGCGACGGATCGTGCATTGCACGCTAGCGTTTTGTCGGATCGAGTCAACCGGCAAAAACGCGATTTCCCGGTGCCGTCACACTGTGTTCGAGGTTAGGTTGTGTTCGTCGCGCGATGTTCGAGTGGCATGCAAAACGCGGTTTTCCGCTCAAGGCAGGTGCCACTCGATGAGCCGTGCCTGGGCAGAGGCTTACGCAGGCGCTGTTGCGACAGTGCAGCGCGGGTTTCAGTGCGCACGCGGCCGATGCGTTTGTCTGTGGCGTGTGCCGGCGTCAGGCGCGTTGACAAGTACGGTGCCGCACCGCAGAATGCGCGGCCTTCAGCGCCCAGGTGGCGGAATTGGTAGACGCACTAGTTTCAGGTACTAGCGGGTAAAACCGTGGAGGTTCGAGTCCTCTCCTGGGCACCACAAGCAAGATCGCGAGAGCGCTGAACTCTCGCCGTGACCGGCCCGCGACGCGGGCTTCGTCGTTTCTGGGCTCTGCCGATGTGCGCATTGCGGGGTTGCGGTTGCGTTGGTGGTGCCCGCCATGCGAGTACCATGAGCGGATGACAACTCGCAAAAGTAAGTCCGGCAAGTCCGGCAAGTCTGCGTCCAACGACGCACCCGCTAGCAAACACGCTCCCGCCACCACGCCGAAGCCATCGCGCCTGCCCGCCTGGATGCCCAGTTTCCTGCGCCGTGGCCCCAAACCACCGTTGCAGCCCCTGCACCCTGAGTCGCCCGCAGCGGCCCCCTCCGCCGCTGCGACGCCGCTCCACGATCCACACGCCGCGCGTGAGGCAGAACGTTACGCTGAGCCGATCGCCAGCCGCGAGGCGATCTTGCAGTTGCTGCATCGTTGCGATGGTCCGCAGACGCTGCAGGAATTGGCCGCCCAGCTCGGCTTGACCGAGCCTTCGCGCATGGAGGCGCTGAGCAAGCGCCTGGGGGCGATGCTGCGCGAGGCGCAGGTGGTGCAGAACCGTCGTGGCGGCTACGCGCCGTTGCAGCAGACCAACCTGATTGCGGGTGTGGTGATCGCCAATCCGGATGGCTTCGGCTTCCTGCGTCCGGACGAGGGCGGCGACGACCTGTTCCTGCCGCCTTACGAGATGCGCAAGGTGTTGCATGGCGACCGCGCCCTTGCCAACGTCACCGGCATCGACCGCCGTGGCCGTCGCGAAGGCAGCATCGCGCGCGTGCTCGAACGCGGCCTGAGCCGCTTGATTGGCCGTTTCAGCCTGGAGGCGGGTATCGCCTACGTGGTGCCGGACGACAAGCGTATCCAGCGCAACGTGCAGATTCCCCACGATGCCATCGGCGAGGCGCGCGACGGCCAACTGGTGGTGTGCGAACTCACCTCCACGCCGGATGCGCGACGTCCGCCGATCGGCAAGATCATCGCGGTGCTGGGCGACAAGTTGACCCCGTCGCTGCTGGTGGAAGCGGCAATCCATGGTCACGAGCTGCCCTACGCCTTCCCGCAGGAGGTGCTGGACGAGGCAGCGGCGGTGCCGTTGACGGTGGCGCCGGAGGCGATCCAGGGCCGGGTGGATCTGCGCCACACGCCCTTGGTGACCATCGATGGCGCCGACGCCAAGGACTTCGACGACGCGGTGTTCTGCGAGTCCAACGCGGAGGGTTTCCGCTTGGTGGTGGCGATTGCCGATGTCTCCCACTACGTGCGTCCGGGCACGCCGCTGGATACCGAAGCGGTCAAGCGTGCGACCTCGGTGTACTTTCCCGGGTTCGTGGTGCCGATGTTGCCGGAGACGCTGTCCAACGGCATCTGCTCGTTGAATCCGAAAGTGGACCGCATGTGCTTTGTCTGCGATATGCAGATTGATCGTCAGGGCGAGGTCGCCGGCGCGCGCTTCTACGAGGCGGTGATGAATTCGCATGCGCGGCTCACCTATGACCAGGTGTGGCAGGCGGTGGGCGAGCGCGATGCGCAGGTGCGCAGCGAGTTGGCGGCGGTGCTGCCGCACTTGGAGCGTCTGCACCAGCTCTATCAGGTGTTGGCCAAGGCGCGTGCGCGCCGTGGCGCGATTGAGTTCGAGTCCTCGGAAGTGCGTTTTGTCCTCGACAACACCGGCGAGGTCACCCAGGCCGGGATGCTGATGCGCAACGACGCGCACAAGTTGATCGAAGAATGCATGATCGCCGCCAACGTGGCGGCAGCCCGTTGTCTGTTGGATGCGCGGATTCCGGCGCCGTTCCGCGTGCACGAGCGTCCACCCGAGTCCAAGTACGCCGATCTGCTGGAGTTCCTCAAGGAGTTCAAGCTGAGCCTGCCGGCATGGGCCAAAGTGGTGCCAGGCGACTTCACCAAGCTGCTGAAAAAGGTGCGCGAGCGCCCGGATGCGGCGCTGTTGGAATCGGTCTTGCTGCGCAGCCAGAGCATGGCGGTGTATTCGCCGGACAACGCCGGCCATTTCGGTCTGGCGCTGGAAGCGTATGCGCACTTCACCTCGCCGATCCGTCGCTATCCGGATTTGCTGGTGCATCGTGCGATCAAGTATGCGCTGACCCGTGGCGCGCCGGACAAGTATCTGTATGCGCCGCGCGCGATGGCGGCGTTGGCCTTGCAATGCTCCGAGCGCGAACGCCGTGCCGACGAGGCCGAGCGCGAAGTCGACGAGCGCTACCGCGCGGCGTGGATGGAGAAGCACGTTGGCGGCCAGTTCGATGGCGTGGTCAGTGGTGTCACCAGCTTCGGTTTGTTCGTCGAACTGGACCAGTCCAAGGTCAACGGCCTGATCCACGTGACCCAGTTGCCGCAGGACTATTATCAGTTCGACGCCAGCCGCAAGACCTTGACCGGCGAGCGTCGCGGCCGCCAATTCCGGCTTGGCGACCGGGTGCGCATCCTGGTGCTGAAGGCCAGCATGGAAGAGCGCAAGATCGATTTCCGCCTGGTCGAGGAGGGCAGCTCCTCGCACGAAGACCTGCCACCGCCGCCCGCGCGCGGACAGCCGGCCAAGCGCAAGAAAAAGAAGTACTGATGGCGCATGGGGCGGCACGCGCATCGTGGTGATGGCTGTGCGGCGCCGCCGCTGGCCGATCGTCCAGGATGGCCGCGACGGCGCGCAGGCGTTCGTGCACACCGCCGATCATGTCGCGCGGTCGAGCATGTGACGCGAGCGCCCGCAGCGCCTACCATGCGCGCTTTCCTTTCGTGTAGTCCGGTGGCATGAGCAAGCAGAACCAGTGGATCGTCGGCGTCAACGCCGTGGCTTCGTCGATTGAGAACGATGCCGACAACGTGCGCGAAGTGCTGGTCGAAGCCGGCAGCAAGAATCCGCGACTGCAGGAGATTGAGGAGAACGCGCGGCGCAAGGGCATCGAGGTGCGGCGGGTGAATACCCAGGCGCTGGACGGTGTCGGCGGTGCGGTGCGCCACCAGGGTGTGGCGGCGCGTTATGCGGCGGCGCGCACCTGGGCCGAGAACGAGCTGGAGGGCTTGGTAGCCGCTGCGCAAGGGCGTGCTCTGCTGTTGGTACTGGATGGGGTGCAGGATCCGCACAACCTCGGCGCCTGCCTGCGCAGCGCGGCGGCGGCGGGCGTCACGGCGGTGGTGATCCCAAAGGACAAATCCGCCCCAGTCAATGCCACCGTGCGCAAGACGTCCGCTGGTGCCGCTGACCGCCTGCCGATTGTGGCGGTAACCAACCTGGCGCGCTGCCTGCGCGAGCTGCAGAAGCAGGGGGTCTGGATCTATGGTCTGGCCGGCGAGGCCGAGACCTCGCTGTACGCGCAGGATCTGCGTGGCAATGTGGCGTTGGTGCTGGGCGGGGAATCGGACGGTCTGCGTCGGCTGACCCGCGAGCATTGCGACGGTTTGGTCCGGATTCCGATGCCCGGGGAGATCGAGAGCCTCAACGTGTCGGTGGCGGCCGGTGTCACCCTGTTCGAGGCGGTGCGCCAGCGCATGGGCTGAGTGCCGCTGTGCTGCGTGCGGGCTGCTGTAGTTTGCATTGCGGGGCCAAGCAGTAAAAAGCTGCGCGGCGGCGGGAGTACGCCGCCGGTTTTATCTGTAGAAGCGCTGGTGCCGGCCTGGCACTGGGTTCACGCGGGCGCTCCGCTCTGCGCGGCGGGCCAGGCATTGGCGATCTTGCAGAATAGCCGCGCGGTCTGTTCGGTGTCGTACACCGCGCTGTGGGCGTCGGCGGCGTTCCACTCGAAGCCGGCGGCCTGCACCGCGCGTGCCAGGACAGTCTGCCCGTAGGCGATGCCGGCCAGGGTCACGGTGTCGAACACGCTGAAGGGGTGGAACGGGTTGCGCTTGTGGCCGCAGCGCGCCACGGTCGCGTTGAGAAAATTCAGGTCGAAATGCGCGTTGTGTCCGACCAGGATCGCGCGTTGGCAGCCGTATTTCTTCACCGCCGCCCGCACGGGTGCGAAGACGTGTTCCAGTGCCTCGCGTTCGGGCTTGGCGAAGCGAAACGGGTGATCCAGGACGATGCCGGTGATTTCCAGCGATTTGGGATCGATGACGGTGCCAGGGGCCGGCACCACGTGTGCGCTGGCGGTGGTGCCGGGGGACAGCATGCCGGCCGCGTCCATTTCGAGCGGGATCACCGCGATTTCCAGAAGCGCGTGTCGGTTCCAGTCGAAGCCACCGGTTTCCACGTCCACGACCACTGGCAGATAGCCGCGGAAACGTCGCGACATCGGGGTAATGGCGAGAGCTTGGGGGGAGTGCGCTTCGAGTGGATCGTTCATGCGACAAGGGTAGCAGAGCAGCGTCAAGTGCCCGTCGCGGCGATGCGCCTGGATGTGCTGCGGCTCAGCGTGGTGGGCGGGTGCCGAGCAGGCTGCCCTGCGTGCGCAGGCGCTCGAACAGGGCGGCGCCGTCGTGCAGCATGGTGCCCGGATCGTGGTTGTGTGTGTCGGCCAGCTCCAGCAGCAGTGCGCGTCCGTTGCGCGTGCCAGACTGCAGTGCGCTCAGCATCGCATAGGTGAGCGGCGCCAGTTCGGCGAAGCGGACTTGACCGTCGGCGTCGCGTCGCGCCAGTAAGTAGGTCGGTGCGGGCGGTGCCGTGTCGGGTTGCCACGCCGGGCCGATGCGCTGCACCGGCCAGCGGTAGCGCAGCAGGCGCAGCCAGGGTGAGAGTTGCGGCACGCCATCGAGCAGGTCGCCGTGTGGATCGTGTGGTGGCAGTGCGCTGTCGTCGATCTGGACGTCCAGTTCGACAGTCTCGTAGTGGGCCAATTCTGCCAGCCATGGTCGGCGTGGATCGGCCGCGCGCTGTTCCAGGAACCGCACCAGTTCGCCGCCCAGGCGCGGGAACAGTGGGGTGTGCGCGCGATGTTCGGCGCAAAACGCACGTAGTAGTGCATCCCAGTCGGCTGTGCCGAGCGTCGTGCGCAGTACAGGAAACTGCGCGCCCAGTAGCTGGGCGAGATTATCGAAGAACAGCGCGCGGTATACCGCCAAGCGGCGCGGTTCGATGTCTGCCGGTGGCGCGTGTCGCTGCGGATCGCGCAGATGCAGGGTCAGCGCGAGTTGCTGGCTGCGCAATGTCTCAGCCATGTGCGCTGCACTGCGAGGGCAGTGCGTGTTGCTGCAGGTCGCGAATCTGTTGGATCTCGCCCAGCAGATCCGTCAGCGGCGGAAACTGGCCGTCGCGCTCCAGCAGGGTCGGACGCACGCCGTGTAGACGATAAGCGGTGCTCAGCAGATGCCAGACAGGGTCGATGACCGCTGCGGCATGGGTATCGATCTTCAGGCCGCTGGCGGCATCGTCGCGATGTCCGGCGATGTGGTACGAGGCGATCCGCGCGCTGGGCATGGCGGCGAGGAAGGCCATGGCGTCGTAATCGTGGTTATGGGCATTGACATGGACGTTGTTGACGTCCAGTAGCAGGTCGCAGTCGGCTTCGCTCAGCACCGCGTTGACGAATGCGGCTTCGCTCAGTGCCTGTCCCGGCGCGGCGTAGTAGGAGACGTTCTCCACGGCGATGCGTCGGCCGAGTGCGTCCTGAGCCTGGGCGATGCGTGCGGCCACATGGCGCACCGCCTCGTCAGTGAACGGTAACGGCAGTAGTTCGTAGAGCTGGCCGTCGTCGGCGCTGTAGCTGAGGTGTTCGCTATACAGCACGACCCGGTGCCGATCCAGAAACTGGCGTGTCTGCCGCAACAACATCGCGTCCAGTGGCGCGATGCCGCCGAGCGACAGCGATAGGCCATGGCAACTGAGTGGATGGCGCGTGCTCAGTGTCTGCAGCATTTCGCCGGGACGGCCACCGACACCGATCCAGTTGTCGGGCGCGCATTCGAGAAAATCGAAGGCGTCTGCGGGCAGGTGGAGCAGGTCCGGTAGCAGGCCGCGGCGTAGGCCGAGTCCGGCGCTCGCCGCAGCCAGGGGCCGCAGCATGGCTTCAGCCGCCGCCACCGCATTTGCCTTCGCCGCATTTGCCTTCGGTCATGGCCTTGTCGTGGTGTTTGGCGGTGGCCTTGCCTGCTTTTTTCTTGCTATCTGCGGTCGTGGGGGCATGCGCACCGCACTTGCCTTCGGCAGTCTTGGCGCTGGGCTGGTTGTGTTCGATGTGCGCGGCCGATGGTGTTGGCGTCGCGGTTGGTGTCGCCGTCGGGTCTTCTGTTTGCGGCGGTGTGCTCGTCTGAGTGCCGAGCGCGTAGCCTTGGTCGAGGTCGGTCATTGCCAGCGCGGAGGTGGACATGCTCAGCCCGCTGAGCAGGATCGCACCGGCGAGGGTAGGGGACGGGCGTGGTGATCGGGACATGCGCAGACTCCTGGCGAAGGGATGGGCACCGACGTCGCGCCGATGCGTTGCCAAGCCTACTCGCAGTGGGAGGAGCTTGCATGCGGCGGCGCGCTGCGCCACGGAAAACTCCGCAATGCCTTTTGTCGCACAGCCGCAGTCGCGGCTGCGGCCAAACCCGGTTATCCGTTCTCAGATACCGCTGGTGGAGCTGGTTTCGTCGCGTTTGTCGCGCCGCGGCAGCGGTTGGTCGCCATGCACCAGGAACCACACGTTCTCGGCGATGTTGGTGGCGTGATCGCCGATCCGTTCCAGGTTCTTGGCCATGAACAGCAAATGCGTGCATGGGGTGATGTTGCGCGGATCTTCCATCATGTAGGTCAGTAGCTCGCGAAACAGCGCGGTGTACTGTGCGTCCAGTTGCGCATCGTCCTGGCGGACCTGCAGTGCCAGGGTGGCGTCGTTGTTCTGGTAGGCCATCAACGCGGCCCGGACCTGCTGCGCGGCGAGTTTGCCGAGCTGGCGCAGGCCCAGGGTCTGCGGCATCGGCGGTGACAGGTTCAGCGCGATCGAGCGCTTGGCGACATTGGCAGCGTAGTCGCCGATGCGTTCGATGTCGGAGGGAATGCGCAGGCCGGCGAGGATCTCGCGCAGGTCGCGCGCCATCGGTCCGCGCAGCGCCAGGCGCATGACGTCGTGGCTGATCGATTGCTCAAGCGCGTCGATTGCCTCGTCGTTGACGACGATGCGTAGCGCAGCGTTGTCGTCGCGGCGTTCGACCACGTCCAGTGCCGCTTCCAATTGCGCCACCGCAGTTTCGCCCATGCGCACGATTTCTGCGGTGAGGCGATGCTGTTCTTCGTTGTAGCTCTTCACGATGTGCTCGTTGGGCGGAGTATTCATGGTGTGGCTCCATTTGATCCGGCGTTGTCGCCGCTATCATTACAAACTTTAAGGCGCTGGCTTTCTGTGGCTGTTGTCCGCTCTGCGGTGGGCAGGTGTCGCGGCGAGAGGGCTGCCGCAGCAGGCGCTTAGCCGAAGCGTCCAGTGATGTAGTCTTCGGTCTGCTGTTTGCTGGGTTGCGAGAAGATGGTTTCGGTACGGTCGTGTTCGATCAGGTCGCCCAGGTACATGAAGGCGGTGTAGTCGGACACGCGCGCGGCTTGCTGCATGTTGTGGGTGACGATGAGGATGGTGTAATCGGTCTTGAGTTCTTCGACAAGCTGCTCGATGCGGCTGGTGGAGATCGGGTCCAACGCCGAGGTGGGTTCGTCGAGCAGCAGCACGTCCGGGCGCAACGCCACCGCACGGGCGATGCACAGGCGCTGTTGCTGGCCGCCTGACAGCCCCAGCGCACTCTGCCCGAGTTTGTCTTTGACCTCGTCCCACAGCGCGCCCTGGCGCAGCGCTTGTTCGACCCGTTCGGCCATCTCGGCCTTGGACAATTTTTCGTGGTGGCGGATGCCGTAGGCGACGTTCTCGAAAATGGTCATCGGGAACGGCACTGGCTTCTGGAACACCATCCCGACCTTGCTGCGCAGGCGGTTCATTGGATACTTCGGCGAGAGGATGTTCTCCCCGTCCAGCAGGACTTCGCCGCGCGCTTCCAGCTTCGGATACAGCGCGTAGATGCGGTTGAAAATGCGTAGCAGGGTGGATTTGCCGCAGCCGGATGGGCCGATCAACGCGGTGACGCGCTTCTCCGGCACCTGCAAGTTGATGCTCTTCAGCGCATGGTACTTGTCGTAGTAGAAGTCCAGGCCGCGCGCGGCGATTTTGACCGGTGATGGCGCCAGCGCAGTGTGCCCGGTGGGCATAGCGATGCGATGCATCGGTGCGGCGTTGTGGTGATCGTTCATGGCCTGTTCCATAGGAAAATCAATCGTTGGAAATCTTTTTGCGCAGCAGCAGGGCGCGCGCGCCTAGGCTGACCAGCAACACGAACACGGTGAGCACCAGTGCGCCGGACCAGGCCAGTAACTGCCAGCTGGGATAGGGGCTGCCGGCGAAGGAGTTCATCACCACCGGGACGCTCGCCATCGGCTGCATGATGTTGTTGTTCCAATACTGGTTGCCGAAAGCGGTGAACAGCAGCGGCGCGGTTTCGCCGCTGATCCGCGCCAGCGCCAACAGCACGCCGGTGACGATGCCAGCCGAGGCGCTGCGATACAGCACCTGCATCGTCACCTTCCATTGCGGGATGCCCAGCGACAGCGCCGCTTCGCGCATCTGCGCCGGCACCAAACGCAGCATTTCGTCGGTGGTGCGCACCACCACCGGCAGCACGATGAAAGCCAGTGACAGCGCGCCGGCCATCGCCGAGAAGCGGCCGCCGGTCTGCATCACGTACAGGGTGTAGACGAACAGGCCGAGCACGATCGAGGGCGCCGATAGCAGGATGTCGTTGACGAAGCGCACCACCTGGCCGGTCTTGCGCGCATTGCCGTACTCAGCCAGCCAGGTGCCTGCGGCGACACCGATCGGGGTGCCGATCAGCAGGGCCAGGCCGCACATCACCGCGCTACCGAAGAACGCGTTGGCCAAGCCGCCTGTTTCCTCGCCAGGCGGCGGGGTCATGCGGATGAACAGATCGAGATGGATGCCCGAGATGCCTTTGCCGACCAGCGTCCACAGGATCCAGGCGAGGAATGCCAGTCCGAACAGCGCGGTCAGGCAGGACACCGTGACCGCCATTGCGTTGATTATGCGGCGGCGCTGGTACAGGCGGTGCGCGATGTCTGTGGCCATTTCAGTTGCCCTCCCTGCGCGCGAGCTGCGCCAGCATCAGCCGGGCAATCGCCAGCACGATGAAGGTCACGATGAACAGCACGAAGCCCAGCAGCAGCAGCGCGGAGCGGTAGGTGTCGGTGGCTTCGCCGAAATCGTTGGCGATCAGTGCGGCGATCGTGGTGCCGGGTTCCAACAGCGACGGCGAGAGTCGCACTGTGTTGCCGACCACGAAGGCCACCGCCATGGTTTCGCCGAGCGCGCGTCCCAGCCCCAGGAAGATGCCGCCGATCACCGCCGAACGGGTGTAGGGTAGCACGATATCCCAGCTCACTTCCCAGCGGGTGGAGCCGAGCGCGTAGGCCGATTCCTTGAGCCGGGTCGGCACGGTCAGGAACACCTCGCGCATCACCGAGGAAATGAACGGGATCACCATGATCGCCAAGACGATGCCGGCGGTGAGCAGGCCGATGCCCAGTGGCGGCCCCTGGAAGATCGGCCCGATTACAGGCAGCGTGCCGAGGTGATCGTTGAGCCAGGGGGTGACGTAGTCGGTCATCACCGGCACCAGCACGAACAGGCCCCACATGCCGTAGATGATCGAGGGGATGCCGGCCAGCAGTTCGATCGCGGTTCCGACCGGGCCGCGCAGCCAGCGTGGTGCCACCTCGGTGAGGAAGAACGCGATGCCGAAACTCACCGGCACTGCGATCAGCATTGCGATCAGCGCGGTCACCAGCGTGCCGTAGATCGGCGCCAGCGCGCCGTACTTGTTCTCGACCGGATTCCACTCGCTGGAATAGAAGAAACTCAGCCCTTGCAGTTGCAGCGCCTGGCGGCCACCCCACAGCATCGACATGGCTGCGCTGGCCAGGGCAACGAGGACGAAGACGACGGTGGCGGTCAGCATCCAGCGGAACACTCGGTCGGCGCGGGCGTCATGCAGGTCGCGTCTGCGAGGCGCCGTCATTGTGTCGGGAATGGCAGGGGCATTCATGGCTCGAAACTCGCCGGGACGTGCTTGCGCACGTTCCGATGGTGGCTGCGGCGGGTGGAGTCGCGCGCGGCGGGTGGTTGCATCGTTGCTGCGCTGATCGGAACCGGGAAGTTCAGATCACAGCGTGCGCAGATGACGTCGGGGGGCTTGTAATATACAGATGGGACTGCACGGAGCGGGTGTGGCTTGGAACTTGTCGTAGGAGAACCTGCCGGATGGCAGCTCTGCGCCTATTTAAATTCCTCGTTCCAGTATGCTTCGATCTGTTGCACCAATGTTGTTGGCAGCGGCACGTAGTGCAGTGCCTTGGCTTGCGGCTGACCGTTCTCGAACGCCCATCTGAAGAACGCCAGGGTCGTCTGATTGCGGGCTGGGTCTTTTGCATGCTTGGGCACCAGCATGAAATTGGTGGCTGTGATCGGCCATGCTTGCGCGGCGGTGGAATTGGTGATGATTAGGTTGAAATCCTTTGCGCTGGCCCAATCCGCCGACGCCGCCGCTGCGGTGAAGCTGTCCGCATTGGGTTGTACCCAGTTGCCGGCGGCGTTCTGCAACGAGACATAGGACATTTTGTTCTGTAGCGCGTAGGCTATCTCGACGTAGCCGATCGATCCCTTGATCTGTTGAACATACGAAGCTACTCCTTCGTTGCCTTTACCGCCGACGCCGCCTGGCCATTGCACCGAAGTGCCTTCGCCGACTTTGTTCTTCCAATCCTGGCTGATCTTGGATAGATAGTTGGTGAAGTTGAAGCTGGTGCCCGAACCGTCGGAGCGGTGAACCAGGTTGATCTTGCTGTTGGGCAGGCGCAGGTCGGGGTTCAGCGCGGTGATCGCCGGGGCATTCCAGGTGGTGATCTTGCCGAGAAAAATGTCGGCCAGCAGTGCGCCGGTCAGTTTCAACTTGCCTGCTTGCATGCCTTCCAGGTTGACCACCGGCACTACGCCGCCGATCGCCGACGGGAATTGGCCGAGGCCAGCGGCGGCCAGTTCTGCGCTGGCCAGCGGCTTGTCCGAAGAGCCGAAGTCCACGGACCTGTTCTTGATCTGGGCGATACCGCCGCCGGAGCCGATCGACTGGTAGTTGATCTTGTTGCCGGTGGCTGCGTTGTAGTCGGCCGACCACTTTGACAACAGCGGATAGATGAAGGACGCGCCGGCACCGGAGATTTCCGCAGCACTCCTGACGCCAGCGGTTGGAACGGCGGTGGGCGTCCCGCCAGTACTATCGGCGGCACCTTGCGAGGTGTCGCCATTGCCGGGCTGGCAGCCAGAGAGGGCGAAGATCAGCGCCGAGGATAGGACGGCAACACGCGTTGGCTGCAGTTTCATCGACTCACTCCGTGGCCAAGAGCGCCGGTGCGTCCGGCTGACGCGCGCTATGAAATGATAATTTTGTTACAAGGGCATGACTTGTGCATTCGCTCGCGGAGTTGGGAGCTGTTCCGGACCGCGCTAATTGGATGTCAACGCCTGACTGCATGGGGGGCGCAAACAAAAACGCGGACCTTACGGCCCGCGTCGGTGGGGGTTGCAGGTGCCGTCGCGCGCTGCGACGGGTACCTGGGGTACGCCCGTTACTTGAGGTTCTGCGCCCAATAGGCTTCGATCTGCTGGACCAGCGGCTCCGGCAGCGGCACGTAGTCCAACGCCTTGGCCTGCGCCTGGCCCTGCTCGAAGGACCACTTGAAGAACTCCAGGGCCGCCTTGGAAGAGGCCGGCTTCTTGGCTTTTTTGTACATGATCGCCCAGGTCGTGGCGGTGATCGGCCATGCGTCCTGACCCGGCGCGTTGGTCATGATCAGGTTGAAATCCTTTGCGGACTTCCAATCGGCGGTCGCGGCCGCAGCGGAGAAAGACTTGTCGTTCGGCATGATGAAACTACCGGCGGCATTCTTCATACCGGTGTAGCTGAGTTTGTTCTGCAGTGCATAGGCATACTCGACATAGCCGATGCCGCCACGTATCTGCTTGACGTAAGCGGCCACGCCCTCGTTGCCCTTGCCGCCGATGCCGGCAGGCCATTGCACCGCTGTGCCTTCGCCAACCTTACTCTTCCACTCCGGGCTGACCTTGGACAGGTAGTTGGTGAAATTGAAGCTGGTGCCCGAACCGTCGGAGCGATGCACGATGGTGATCTTCATGTCCGGCAGAGCCAGGCCAGGATTGAGCGCGGCGATCGCCGGGTCGTTCCACTTGCTGATCTTGCCCAGGAAGATGTTGGCCAGCACGGTGCCGTCCAACTTCATCGCGCCGGGCGCGACGCCAGCCACGTTCACCACTGGCACGATGCCGCCGATCACGACCGGGAACTGACCCAGGCCGAACTTGCTCAGCTCCGCAGCACTGAGCGGCTTGTCGGACGCGCCGAAATCCACCGTCGCGGCCTCGATCTGGGCGATGCCGCCACCGGAACCGATGGACTGGTAATTGATGCGGTTACCGCTTTTTTCAGCGTAGGCCGCCGACCACTTCGACAGCACCGGGTAGACGAAGCTGGAGCCTGCGCCAGTGACATCGGTGGCTTGCGCCGCCAGCGAAAACGAAACGACCGCAGCGGCTGCCAGCAGTCGGAGCTTGAGGGAACGCATCTGGAGAACTCCTGAGAAGGTTGAGATGCCGACACCCCTGCCGACATCAGTGAAATTGCAAGACTTTTTCGTGAATGCTTGAAGAAGAATAGGTTTCATCTTGGTGACAGATTAGCACGGCCATTTAACTTGGCCCCGGCATGGGGTCCATGGGATTTAAATTCATTCCGACACGGTTTTGACTTAAAAGTTCCATATATTTGACGGAATCTTTACAAATGGTCAGACTGTTGCCCACCCCAGCCGTATCACATCGTTGTCCAACCAACCACTGGAGACATCCTCAAATGCGTTCTCATCTACTCGCTTCGGCGATCCTTGTCAGCCTCGGTCTGACCTCGGCACCGCAGGCATTTGCTGCTGCGAAGACCAAGACCAGCACTCCTGCAGTGTCCGCGGCCCAGTTGCAGCAACTGCAGGCGCAGATCGAAGCATTGCAAACCCAGGTGCAGCAGTTACAAGCGCAATCGCAAGCGTTGCAGGCGCAGTCCGATGCCCAGTCGGAAGTCAATGTCACCCAGGCTCAGGCCACTGAAGCAGCACAGGCCAGCGCAAGCAAGGTCGACAAGCTCGCCAAGCTGGTCGACAACACCAAGGTCGGTGGGCGGATGTTCTTCGATCTGAGCGACGTCGACAGGACCAGCAGCGGTGCCAAGACCGCCGCCAGCGGTTTCGGTCTGGACGTCAAGCGGTTCTATCTGACCGTCGACCATTCCTTCAACGATATCTGGTCGGCCAACCTGACCACCGACTTCCAGTACAGCTCGGCCATCTCCAGCACCGAACTGTTCATCAAGAAGGCATACGTGCAGGGCAAATTCAACGATGCTTTCGGCTTGCGCATCGGTGCGGCCGATATGCCGTGGTTGCCGTTGATCGATAAGTACTACGGTTACCGTTACGTCGAAAACACCCTGAATGACCGCATGAAGACGGCCAACTCCTCCGACTGGGGTCTGCACGCCTTTGGTGACCTCGGCACGCAGGTCAACTATGCGGTGTCGGTGGTCAACGGCGCTGGCTACAAGACCCTCGCGCGCAGCAAGCGGATGGACGTGGAAGGCCGCGTCGCCTACACGCCGATTCCCAACCTGGCCATCGCACTCGGTGCCTATTCGGGCAAGCTGGGCAAGGAGACCGATATCCTTGAGGCCAACCACACTTACAACCGCGCCAACGCGATGGTGGCCTACGCGGATTCGAGATTCCGCTTGGGTGGTGAATATTTCGTCGCCAAGAATCTCAATAATGTGTTGACCGTTGCCAGCGATAAGCTCTCTGGCTGGTCGACGTGGGGCAGCGTGGTGCTGGCCGACAACGGCATCAGCTTGTTCGGGCGTTACGACAAGGTCGATCTGAGCAAGACGCTTGACCCTTCGTTCTACGACAAGTACTGGAACGTTGGCGTCGAGTTCCCGGTGCTGAAGAACCTGAAGTTGGCGACGGTGTACAAATACACCCACCAGCAAGACATCAGCAAGATCGACGTGAAGACCAAGGAATTCGGCATCTGGGGCGACATGTCGTTCTGATTCGCCGATCTGCGATGGTTGTAAGTTCGGCAGGAAGGCGGCGCAGATGCGCCGCCTTTTTGTTTTCTGATGCTGGCCCGCAGGTCATGGGTCATGCCATCGTGCCGCGAGATCGCTTCAGTGCTCGGTTGCCGGCGTCTTGTCCTTGAACCGACACAGGTCGCCGATCACGCACTGCGGACAATCGGGTTTGCGTGCCTTGCACACATAGCGGCCATGCAGAATCAGCCAATGGTGGGCGTCGTAGAGGAATTGCGCCGGGACGCGTTTGAGCAGGGCATCCTCGACCGCACGCACATCTTTCCCCGGCGCAAGCCCGGTGCGGTTGGCAACGCGGAAAATATGCGTGTCCACGGCCATGGTCGGTTCGCCGAAGGCGGTATTGAGCACCACGTTGGCGGTCTTGCGGCCGACCCCGGGCAGCGCTTGCAGCGCATCGCGTTCGCGCGGAACCTCGCCGTCGTACTGCTCGACCAGGATGCGGCAGGTGGCGATGACATTCTTGGCCTTTGCGTTGAACAGGCCGATCGTGGAGATGTAGCGCTTCAGTCCGTCTTCGCCCAGCGCCAGGATTGCGGCCGGCGTGTTCGCCACCGGGTACAGCCGGCGGGTGGCCTTGTTGACGCCGACATCGGTGGCCTGCGCCGACAGAATCACCGCGATCAGCAATTCGAACGCAGTGCTGTACTGCAATTCCGTGGTCGGGGTTGGGTTGAGCGCGGCCAGGCGCGAAAACACCTCGTGGATTTCCTCCTTGCGCAGCGTGCGTCCACGTCGTGTGGTGCTGGTGGTCGCGCTCGCACTCACGACGGGCTCCTTGCCGCTTTGGCTTTTGCGCGGGCCAGGATCGCCGCTGCGGCTGCGGGAAGTGGGGGCGCCGTGGCGGCGCTTGCCGGTGCGGCACGGCGGGCCTGGCGTGCTTGTGCGCGCAGTGCCAAGCGCGCCGCACGCGCACGGTGGCGCGCGCGTGCGGCCCAGGCGATGCGCAACCGCTGCTGTGCATCCAGCAGTTGTGCGCGTAGCTGTGGCTGCGCTGGATCCAGGGTGTCGTGGTCGGGATCGTCGCCGACATAATCCATCAGGCCACCCTCGATTGCGGCATCGAGGTTGTCGTCGAGAATCCAGCGCAATAGTTGCAGCGGCGAGACGGTAGCGGGGGTGCAGGCGTGGGACATCTGTGGAGGGCGCTCAACGGTTTTGAAACTGCGGCGGGCGTCGCTCCAGGAACGCCCGGGTGCCTTCGCGCATGTCTGCGCTGGAGAACAGCAGGCTGAATTGCGCAGTCTCGTACTCCAGTCCCTGCTCGATCGCGGTTTCGCCGCCGACCTGGATCGCATCGAGAATGCCGCGCAAGGCAAGCGGTGCGGCGTTGGCGAGTTGTTGCGCCACTTGCAAGGTGGTCTGGCGCAGATCGGCGGCGGCCACTACGCGGTTGACCAGGCCCAGTTGCAGCGCGCGCGCTGCGTCGATCGAGGTACCGAGCAGGCATAGTTCCAGCGCCGCTGCGCGACCGGCCAGCCGCAGTAGGCGCTGGGTGCCGCCGAATCCGGGGATCAGCCCGAGGTTGATTTCCGGTTGGCCTAGCCGGGCGCTGTCGGCGGCCAGCCGCAGATGGCAGGCCATTGCCAATTCCAGCCCGCCGCCGAGCGCAAAGCCGTTGACCATCGCCAGGACGGGCTTGGACAGACGCTCGATGCGGCGCATGAGGCGTTGGCCGAGTTGCGAGAAATCGCGGCCTTGCATCGGTGTCAATTCGTTCATCTCTGCGATGTCGGCACCGGCCACGAAGGCTTTTTCGCCGGCGCCGGTCAACACCACCACGCGGATTTGTGGGTCGTCCTCGGCGCTGGCGAAAGCCGTATCCAACGCCAGTAATATCTGCCGATTCAATGCGTTGAGCTTGTCGGCACGGTTGACGGTGAGGATGCGGATCGCCCCCTGTGTATCGGTGAGGATCGGTGTGCCGGACATGTCCATTCCTAAATGTAAAAAAATGGTGATGGGAACTCTGTGCAGTCCGCGCCTGTCTAGTGAAGCGCGTTGTCGGTAGCGGTGATGCGCCGCTGCGGCTATCCTAACGCGTCATCTCAGGCGGCACTGGCCGTCCTGTGCCACCACCCTGGAGAATTGTTTGATGAAGTTGCGTTCTATTGCGGTCGCTGTTGCGGCCCTGGCCCTGAGCGGCAATGCGTTCGCCCAGGACATATCGTCCGAAAAGGGCAAGCTGAGTTATTACTTCGGTTACGACTACGGCAACAATCTTGCCGAACTGTCTGGCCGTGGCGAGCAGCTGGATATCAATACGGTGGTGAAGGGCTTGCAGGATGCCTACGCCAAGAAGCAACCTGCGGTCACTGCCGATCAGTTGAAGCCGGCTGTCGAAGCGTTCCAGAAGCGCGAGCAGGCCCGTGCCCAGCAGGCCAAGGCCGACTACGAGAAGGCCGCCGCCGAGAACAAGACCAAGAGCGAAAAGTTCATGGCCGAGAACAAGGCCAAGGCAGGCGTGCAGACGCTGCCGAGCGGCGTGCAGTACCGCGTGATCGAAGCCGGTAAGGGCGCCAAGCCGACTCAGGCGAGCACCGTGCAGTTGGAAGTGGCTGGTCCGTATCCGTTCGGTCAGCACCCGCCGCAGGCGCGTCCGGCGCAGCAGATTCCGGCGATCAAGGTCAGCGAAGTCGAGATGCAGGCCATGCGCGAGACGCTGCTGCAGATGCCGGCTGGTTCCAAGTGGGAAGTGACCCTGCCGCCGGACAAGGCCTACGGTGCCGATCCGCGCACCCCGTTCCCGCCGAACGTGGCTGTGCAGTTTGAAATCAAGCTGGTCAGCGTCAAGTAAGTGCGAGGCATCTAGTTGTACGAGGATTGCGCCGGCAGCGATGCCGGCGCAATTTTTTTTGTCGGCCAAGCCACGGTGGCGCGGTGAATCGCGCTAGCCTGTAATAGTGTTCAATCCGATGGATACTGTCTCCCATGCCGTGCTCACGCCGTGTATCGGTCTGTGCCGCCTCGATGCAGGTGGTTACTGCATGGGGTGCTTGCGCAGCGGCGAGGAAATCGCGCGTTGGCGCGACATGAGCGACGCCGAACGCCGCCGATACATGGACGCTGTATTGCCTGCGCGCGGTTGGTCGCCATCGCCGGCGCAACGTCTGGTCGAACGTGTCCAATTGCAGTGCGCGCTGCATCCTTTGCAACGACCGCCGCTTGGGCCGGGTTGGAACCAGCATGAATTACAGGATCTGCTGCCTGCTGGGGCGCCGGTGGAGGCCGCCGTGCTGGTCGGGCTGGTGCCGCGCGCTGATGGCACCCGGGTGCTGCTCACTCGGCGCACCGATCGTCTGCGCCACCACGGTGGACAGGTCAGTTTTCCCGGTGGTCGTATCGACTCCGGCGACGCCAATGCAGTGGCAGCGGCGCTGCGTGAGAGCAATGAAGAAATCGCACTGGCCACGAGTCAGGTCGAACCATTGGGTTATCTGGATCCGTTCCTCACCATCAGCGGTTTCCGGGTGATGCCGGTGGTCGCGGCAATCGACCCGGCGTTCGTGCCGCAGCCGCATCCGGATGAGGTGGCCGAGGTGTTCGAAGTGCCGCTGGCTTACTTGATGGTGCCGGAAAACCTACGTGGCATCGAGATCGATGATCGTGGGCAGTCGAGAGTTGTGCTGGAATATGTCTGGCCCGAGCAGCGGATCTGGGGCGCGACCGCCGCGATTCTGCTCAATTTGCGTCGACGACTGGAGCAAACTGCATGAGTTCACCGTTGCCCGAATGGCAGCATCTGGTGGCCGCGTCGGCGTTGGCTGTCGCGCTGGATCATCCCGACCTGCGCATTGTCGATGCGCGGTTTGCGCCAGCGGCGTTGCTCGATCCGCGCGCCGCAGACGCGATGCGCCAGGCGTATGCGCAATCGCATCTGCCCGGCGCGGTTTACGCCGATCTCAATACCGATCTTTCCGATCTACGCCGCCCCGGCCTGGGGCGGCATCCGCTGCCGGAGGATGCCGCGTTCGCGCACACCTTGGGGCAGTGGGGCATCGCGCCGCACACCCAGGTGGTGGTCTACGACGCGGCCGACGGCAGCATGGCGGCGGCACGGCTGTGGTGGATGTTGGGTCTGCTTGGTCATCGTCGCGTTGCCGTGCTCGATGGCGGACTCGCCGAATGGCGCCGGTTGGGCTTGCCGGAGACGGATGCGGTTGTATCGCCTTCCTCGCTCGCGCCGTATCCGCAGCGTTTCGATGTCGGTCGTATCGTCGTGGCCGATGAGGTGCTCGCGCGGCTGCATGAAGCTCCGGGCTGGTTGCTGGATGCGCGCGCTGGCGAGCGCTTTCGTGGCGAGGTCGAGCCGATCGACGCAGTTGCCGGGCACGTCCCTGGTGCGGTCAACCGACCACTCGGCGAGAACCTGCGCGATGGGTGCCTGCGTTCGCCGCACGAATTGCGCGCGGAACTCGAACCGCTGTTGTGCGGGCGCGATCCGAGCGAGGTGGTGGTGATGTGCGGTTCCGGCGTGACGGCCTGCCATCTGCTATTGGCGTTGGAACATGCCGGTTTGCATGGTGCGCGCGTGTATGCCGGTTCCTGGAGTGGCTGGATTGCCGATCCGGCACGGCCGTGTGCTAGCGGATAGGGCGGATGGCGACGAAGCGTTAACGCGATTGCGGTCAACACGACAAGGGAGCAGGCGAGAGTGGGGCGGAACAATGCGTTGGCGTGAAGCGTGTGTGCTAGTCATGATGTTGGCGCTGGTGGCCTGTGGTGGAGCGGACATGTCCGGCGCAATCGGTGCCGACGCCTCGCCCCGCGCGCAGGCAGTCGCCGATTACCGGGAATTGGTGCAGCAACGTCGCATGCAACGGGTGGCATTGCTGCGTGCGCCCTCAGGCTGGCTCAGTTATATCGGCTCCGGGCGCCTGGGCGACGGCGTACACCGCGTTGGCAATGCCGCCGACAACGATGTGCAGTTGCCGGGCGGTCCTGCGCACCTTGGCACGCTGAGGGTGGACCCGCAGGACGGGGTGTATTTCGAGGTGGCGGAAGATGCACACGTACGTGTGGGGGGGCTCCCGTTCGTTGCTGGACGCTTGAATACCGATGCGACGCACGATACGGAAACCCGCCTTAACCTGGGGACGCAGGAGTTCTATGTGGTGCGTACCGGCAATTTGTTCGGTTGGCGTTTCCGCGATCCCTACGCCGCCGCGCGCTACGCATTTCCCGGTATCGATTATTTCCCGATCGATGTGCACTGGCGCGTGGTCGCCGAGTGGTATCCGCAGCCGACGCAGCGTGCTGTCGTGTTGCTCACCTCGGTCGGAACGCCGGAGCCGCTGGCCTTGGCTGGTAGCGCCGAGTTCGTGATGCAGGGGCATCGTTATCGTTTGCAGGCCTTGCGCGATGAGAGCAATAAACGTCTGTTCTTTCCGTTCTCTGATCGCACCAGTGGTCGCGAGAGCTATGGCGGTGCGCGTTATCTATTTGTCGAATTGCCGAAGGGTCGTCACATCGTGTTGGATTTCAATCTGGCGCAAAATCCGCCTTGTGCGTTCACGCCGCATTTGGTGTGTCCGCTGGCACCGTTCGGCAATCTTATGGGGCTGGCGGTGACAGCGGGCGAGAAAAACTATATGGGTCCACGCTGAGCCCAGGTTGTGGCCGAGCGCTGGCTCGGCACGGCTGGCCGCGCACGGTCATTGCAGCGTGCAGACCGTGCTCGCCGATCATTGCGTAGGCGGTGTGTACGGTGTCAACGCCACTGCGGCCAGAACTTGCGCCCACGGGAAGAGCGGCCCGGGATCGCGCTTGCGTTGAACCTGCAAACGCGGGTCGTCGCTGGCGGGCTCCAGGCTCAGGTCCAGCGCTTCGTGTCCGGCGATGCGGCGCAACTGCGGCAACTCGGCGTGCAGTTGCCGCAGCAGTGCGATCAGCGCTTGGATCTGCGCCGGTGGATAAGACTCTTCCATCGCCTGCTGGCGTGAGTCCAGCCAGTGCGGGTAGCGTCCGCGGTTGACCAGTTCGATGCCCAGCGATTGCCGGTTGTGGCCGCGCACGTGATGGGCGATGCGTTCCAGCGGCACGTAGCGATACACGCTGCCGTCGCGGTCGATGTAGAAGTGGCCGCTATTGCCGGTGCCGGAGGGATACAGCACGCGTTCGCCGTAGGCGCGTGCGCTGGCCAGATCCGGCAGTTCGGTGCAGTGGATCACCGCCAGTTCGATGGCGTCCAGCGCACGCGTTTCCAGTCGCTGGACATAGGGCAGGGGCGTATCGTGGATGGATGGTGGTGGGATCTGCGGCATGCACCGATGCTAGCATTCGCCCATGAATCTGAATTCGGAAAGCCCGCTGGCGGCACTGATGTCCACCTTCCCGCGTACAGGACGGGTGGAATGGATCGGCCTGCGTGCGGCGCGTGAGGTGCCGATGCGCGTGGTGAACGAGGTCGTGGCGAAAACGGCGGCGGGCCTGTCCGGCGACCGCTATGCCGGACGCAACGGCAAGCGTGGGGTGACCCTCATCCAGGCCGAACACCTGCCGGTGATCGCCGCACTGGCTGACCAGGCCGAAGTCGCGCCAGCGACGCTGCGGCGCAATCTGGTGGTCTCCGGGATTGCGTTGATCGCACTGAAAGGACGCCGTTTCCGCATTGGTGAGGTCGAACTGGAAGGCGTCGCGCCATGTGATCCGTGCTCGCGCATGGAGCTGGCATTGGGCGCGGGTGGCTACAACGCGATGCGCGGCCATGGCGGCTTGTGCGCGCGGATTGTCCACGGTGGCACCTTGCGCGTGGGCGATGCGGTGGTGGCGCTATGAGTCGCGGTCACTGCATCGTGTCGCATGGTTTCGAGAGCGGGCCGCAGGCGGCCAAAGCGACCGCGCTGGCCGAGGTCGCGCAGCGCATGGGCTGGAGCCACGAGCGCCCGGATTACACCGATCTGGATGCGCGCCGGGAGGTCAGCCAGCTCGGTGACGTGCCGGCGCGGCTGCAGCGTCTGCTTGAGCGGGCCCAGCATGCGGCGCAGCAAGGACCGTTGGTACTGGCCGGTTCCAGCCTGGGTGCTTATATCGCCGCGCAGGTATCGCTGCAGGTACCAGTGCGTGCGCTGTTCCTGATGGTGCCACCGACGCGGATGGGGCCGCTGCCGGCGTTGGATGCGGCCGCGGTGCCGATCTCGATCGTGCATGCTTGGCGCGATGAACTGATTCCCGCCGCCGAGGTGATCGGTTGGGCGAAGGCCCGCGCGGCGCGGCTGCTGCTAGTGGACGACACGCATCGTTTGAACGATCACGTGGACACGGCGGCACAGGCGTTCGCGCAATTGCTGGCGCGTTTGTGAGCGATACGCCGGAGCTGTTGCTGCGCGCCGAGCGCGCGGCCGATACGGCGGCGATCGAGGCGCTGACCCTGATCGCGTTCTTCCGTGTCGCGCACAGCCGCCACGATGAGCAGCAGATCATCGAACGCCTGCGTGCGGACGCCGCGTTGACCGTATCGTTGGTGATCGAACACGAGGGCTACATCGTCGGCCACATTGCGGTGTCTGCGGTGACTCTGTCCGATGGCAGTCGCGATTGGTACGCACTCGGGCCACTGTCGGTGGGCCCGGGGCATCAGCGACAAGGCTTGGGTTCGCGTCTGGTCCGCGAAGCGCTGGCGCAGTTGCAGGCGCTGGGCGCGGCCGGTTGCGTGGTGCTGGGCGAACCGGCGTTCTACGCGCGCTTCGGCTTCCGCCAGGAGCCGGGATTGGTTCTGCCGGGTGTGCCAGTGGAGGCCTTCCAGGCGCTGTGCTTCGGCGATCGTTTGTTGCCGGTGGCCGAGGTGGCGTATCACCCGGCATTTGCAGTCCAAGCCTAAGCATGGCCTGCGCGCTGTAGTGCCGCGCTGAGCGCGGCAAGAGTGGCGTGGTCGTTGCGTTGTGCCGCTGCCGCAGCGGTTCCACTTGCACTCGCTAACAAAGCGACTGCGTCGCTGAGCGACTCGCGATGTTTTGTCAGCCACTCTTCAGGCTAGCGTCAACGCATGCCGACATCCGCCGCAGAGGACGCGGCGCTTGTCGGTCGGGCTGGTAATACGCGGCGTGATGGCCGACCATGGCGGCCTCGTTCGTCTGCACCGCTTTCCTCCGCTGTTACCGGCTGCGTGGTGATGCGTCGGGCGGGGCGACGCCGGTCGCGCCTTTCCTCTGTCCGCTGTGGTCCGCATTGCCGTGAAATTTTTCGTCTCCTGTGCCAAGGGCCTGGAATATCTGCTTGTCGATGAGCTGCTTGCCTTCGGTGTGGCGCAGGCAACGGCCACCGTGTCCGGGGTCAATGTCGAGGGTACGTTGCGCGATGCGCAGCGCGCAGTGCTGTGGTCGCGTCTGGCCAGTCGCGTGCTGTGGCCGCTGCACGCCTTCGAGTGTCCCGACGAGGCGGCGTTGTACGCCGGCGTGGCCGCCGTGCCATGGTGCGAGCACCTCACCCCCGAGCACACCTTGGCAGTGGATGCGCATGTGTCCGGTACCGGAATTACCCATGCGCGCTATGCGGCGCAGCGGGTCAAGGATGCGGTGGTGGACACGCTGCGCAATGCTGGTTTGGAGCGGCCGTCGGTGGACGTGGAGCATCCGGATCTGCGTCTGAATTTGTCGCTGCGCAAGGGCCGCGCGACCGTGTCGGTGGACTTGGGCGGTGGTTCGCTGCATCGGCGTGGTTGGCGCCAGGCACAGAACGAGGCACCGCTGAAAGAGAACCTGGCCGCCGCGTTGTTGCTGCGTGGACAGTGGCCGGCGCTGTATGCCCAGGGCGGCGGTCTACTCGATCCGATGTGCGGTAGCGGTACCTTGCTGATCGAAGGGGCGCTGATGGCGGCCGATGTCGCCCCGGGTCTGTTGCGTGTCGCGTTGGCCGCTGCGCGCCACGGCGATGCGGTGCCCACGCTGTCCAGTATTGCGCCGAGCCGCTGGCTGGGCTTCGACCTGGCAGCATGGGAGCAATTGCTGGCCGAGGCGCGACAGCGCGAGGCCACCGGCCGTGCCGCGCTTCGCCCGGTGCTGTACGGTGGCGATCTCGATCCGCACGCGATTCGTGCCGCGCGCGAGAACGCCCAGGCAGCCGGGGTTGCTGCGGCAATCGCGTTCGAGGTGCGCGACGTCGCCGATCTGCGTGTGCCTGCGCCGACGTTGGGCGTGGTCGTGTGCAATCCGCCCTACGACGAACGCCTGATTGCCGATGCCGCGTTGTATCGGCGCCTGGGGGATGCGTTGAAGCGTGCGGTGCCGCAGTGGCGCGCCAGTGTGCTGTGCGGCAATGCCGAGCTGGCCTACGCCACCGGCCTGCGCGCGGCGAAAAAATACCAGATGTTCAACGGTGCGTTGGAGTGTCCGTTGATCGTCTGCGATCCGATCGCGGTTGCGCCGCGCGTGGGTGCCGATGCGGCGCACTCGCTCAGCGATGGAGCACAGATGGTGGCAAACCGTCTGCGCAAGAACCTGCGTAAGTTCAAAAGTTGGCGCATGCGTGAGCAGGTGACGTGCTTCCGTGCTTACGACGCCGATCTGCCCGAGTACGCGGCGGCGATCGACGTGTATCAGGAAGACGCTGGTCAGGCGCGCACGTTCTTGCATGTGCAGGAATATGCGGCGCCGGAGAATATTCCCGATGCCGACGTGCGCCGCCGTCGTAACGAACTGCTGGCCGCCGCGCGCGAGGTGTTCGCGGTGCCGGCCGAGCAAGTGGCGCTGAAGACGCGCGAGCGCGGCAAGGGCGGTAGCAAGTACGGCCGCTTCGAACAGCGCGGTGAGTTCTTGGTGGTGCGCGAACACGATGCGCTGCTGCGGGTCAACCTGTTCGATTATCTGGATACAGGACTATTCCTGGATCACCGCCCGTTGCGCGGTGCCATGGCGCAGCAGGCGCGCGGCAAGCGCTTCCTCAACCTGTTCTGCTACACCGGTGTGGCCAGCGTGCAGGCGGCGGTGGCCGGGGCCGATTCCACCACCAGCGTTGACTTGTCCGGCACCTACCTGCAGTGGTGCGCCGACAACCTGGCATTCAACGGCAAGGGGGGCGCTCAGCATCGCCTGGTGCAGGCCGATGCGCTGACCTGGCTGGATGCGGAGAAGAACCGTTACGACGTGATTTTCTGCGATCCGCCGACCTTCTCCAACTCCGCGCGCGCGGAGGATTTCGACATCCAGCGTGAGCATGTGCGTTTATTGCGCGCGGCGGTGATGCGGCTCACGCCGGAGGGCGTGTTGTACTTCTCCAACAATTTCCGCCGGTTCAAGCTGGATGAGGATGCGCTCGCCGTGTTTGCCAGTTGCCAGGAGATCAGCGCGCACACCATCGCGCCGGATTTCGAACGCAACCGGCGTATTCACCGCGCCTGGCGTCTGCAACGACGTTGAATCAGGCGCTGTGACCGCGTGTCAGCACGGCGTCATCAGTTCTGGCTTTGCCGAGAGTGGATGCGGGGCGGAGGGGGTGTCTGGCTTGTGTTCGTTCCAGTACGCCTGGATTTGCAGGATCTGCGGCAGGATCGTGCCGAACAGCTCGACCAGACGCGGCTCGAATTGGTTGCCGGAGCGCTCTTGGAACAGCGCCATCACCTTGTCCAACGACCAGGGTTGCTTGTAGGCGCGGTGCGAGGTCAGCGCATCGAAGACGTCGGCGAGTGCGACGATCCTGGCCGATTCGGGAATGCGCTCCCCGGAGAGGCCGGCCGGGTAGCCGCTGCCGTTCCAGTGTTCGTGGTGACACAATGCGACCTCGGCGGCGAGCCGGAACAGCGGTGCTTTGCTGCGGCTGAGGATGTCGTAGCCGATCTGTGGATGTTGTTTCATCACCTCCCATTCGGCCGGATCCAGCGGTCCGGGTTTCTTCAGCACGGCATCGGGAATGCCGATCTTGCCGGTGTCGTGCATCGGCGCCGCCTGTTCGAGGAGTTCGGCATCCTCGCGCGACCACCCGGCGGCCAGTGCCAGCGCCCGCGCGTAGCCGGCCATCCGCCAGATATGGTTGCCGGTGTCCGCATCGCTGTAGTGGCCGGCCATACCCAGCATCTTGATCGCGTCGCGGTGGCTGTTGGCCAGGCTGGCGTCGCTGACCAGTGACAGGTGCGTGCGCACGCGGGCGCGCAGGATGCTGGGCGAGAATGGCTTTGTGATGTAATCCACACCGCCGGCCTCGAAGCCGATGCTTTCGTCGGTTTCATTGTCCTTGGCGCTGACGAAGATGATCGGGATCGACGCACTACGCGGTTCTTGCTTGAGCGTGCGGGCGATGCTGTAGCCGTCCATGTCGGGTAGCTCGACATCCAGCAGGATCAAGGCAGGATGATGTTTGGCGACGCCACGCAGCGCTTCTGCGCCGTTCTTGGCGAAGACCAGGGTGTAGTCCTCGCGCAGGATCTGGCGGATCAGCGCCAGGTTGCTTGCCTCGTCGTCGACGCAGAGTAGGGTTGGTTTGAACATTGGGTTCCTTGGCGGCGCGCAGTGAGACCGCACCGAAGCACATCTCAGGAACTAGCATCGGCCAACCATTGCCTGACTTTAGCCTCGGCTTCACGGAAGGAAAAATTTTCTACGAGCTGATTCAATTCTGTGGCCCTGGGTTCTGCTAGCCACGGGGTCAGGCGTTGGGTCGCGCGCTCGATGCGGTCCAGGTCGTCGCTGTCCAGCGCCTGCAGCAACACCTGCCAGGCTTCCTGCGCGGCTGTCGATGTCGGAGCACTGGCGGTGGGCGGCGGCGGTGCCGGCGTTAACGCTGCCGCGACTGCCGTCTCGGCGTCGATTGCGGCGACGAAGCGCTGCACTTCCGCGATGGTGGCGGCCATGGTCGTTGCCAATGCTGCGATTTCGGTATCGGCCTGTGTCGGGTCCGTGTACAGCTTTTCCTCCAGCATCGCGGTGGCTGCGGTCAGCGCCGGTAACGCTAGCGATCCGGCCGATCCGCGCAGTGTATGCACGTGGAAGATGGCCTGCTCTAACAGTTGCTCATTCAGCAATGCTTGCACACTCGCTGCTGGATCGCTGTGTTCCTGCAGTAGTTTCAGTAGGTAGCGCTGGTAGGGCGCGCGTTCGCCCCAGAACTGTTGCGCCTGGGCGATGTTGAGCAGGGCTGGGTCGGCTGCTGGCCAAGTGGCAATGGCAGTAGGCGGCGTCGGTTCGAGCGGTTGCGATGTCATGGGCGTGGGAATGGGGAGGAATTGGCGGATGGTCGCAATCAGGTTTTCCACCTGGAAAGGCTTGGCGATGAATCCGTTCATACCACTGGAGAGAGCGAGTTCCTGTTGTTGACGGTAAGCACCAGCGGTCAGCGCGATCACTGGCAGTGCAGCCAGAAGCGGGTCTGCGCGTAATTGACGGGTGGCTTCGTAGCCATCCATGTTTGGCATCTGCACGTCCATCAGGATCACCTGGAAGCGGTTGGGCTCTTGTCGCAGCCGCTGCAGCGCTTGTTCGCCATCATGGGCCAGTTCCACTGTCGCGCCTTCGCCTTCGAGGATGCGTTGCGCGACTTCGCAGTTGATCTGGCTGTCGTCGACCACCAGGAGCTGTGCGCCGGCCAGGCGTGAGGTGTTGTCGCCACAGAGCAGCGGATTGGGGCCTTCGCCGCGTCGGTGTGTCAGTAGCGTGGCAATGGTTCTGTAGAGGGTGGGGGCGGTGACGGGTTTGGTCATGAGCGCATCCACGTCCACGTCGATGGACCCCTGGTTGCGTTCTTCGATCAGCTGCCGTTCGTAAGCGCTGACCATGACGATGATCGGTTGCTTGTCCGAGCTTGTCTGCGCACGGATACGTTGCGCCACGCTCAATCCGTCCAGATCGGGCATGCGCCAGTCCAACAGGATCACATCGAAGTCGTGGCCCTGCGGCGCGGCGGCGAGCGCGTCAGTGCCGCTGGCGACGGCCTCCACCTGCCAGCCGAAGCCGCTGACAATGGTGGTCAGGTTGCGCCGGGCCAGATCATGGTCGTCGGCAATCAACACTCTCGGTGGTTCGGACAGTTCCGGCTCGGCGGCCGGCGCAGGCAGCATCGCGAAGGTGATGGCGAAATAAAAATCGCTGCCATGATCGGGAGTGCTCTGCACTTCGAGCTGTCCACCCATCAGTTCCACCAGGCGTCGGCTGATGGTCAGGCCCAGGCCGCTGCCGCCGTATCGACGGCTGGTTGAGGTGTCGGCCTGCAGAAACGGCGAGAAGATCAGGCTCTGTTTTTCCCGCGCAATGCCGATGCCGGTATCGCGCACCGAGAACATCAATTTGATTTTGCCCGCCTCGGGGCTGGGGAAGGCACGCACGGAGAGCGTCACTTCGCCCTGTTCGGTGAACTTGATGGCATTGCCGACCAGATTGACCAGCACTTGGTTCAGGCGCAGCGCATCGCCGCGCAGCCAACGGCAGCCTGCTGGCAACGGCTCGACGATCATCTCCACCGGTTTGGTGCTGATCGCAGAGGTCATCAGGGTGGCGATGTTTTCCAACAACTGGCTCAGATCGAATGGTTCTGATTCCAGATCGATACGCCCGGATTCGATCTTGGAGAAGTCCAGGATGTCGTTGATGATGTCCAGCAATGCCCGCGCGGAGATGTCGGTCTTCTGGATCATGTCCTTGGCCGCTTGCGGCAACTCGCTGTTTTGCAGCAGGTAGAGCATGCCCAAAATCGCATTCATCGGCGTGCGGATTTCGTGACTCATATTGGCCAGGAAATCGCTTTTGGATTGATTGGCGGTCTCTGCCGCGTCGATTGCCAGACGCAGCTCGCGCTCGCGGCGCATTTGCTCGGTGAGATCGACAGCGATGCCCAGATAGCCGATCACCCGCTCGTCGTCGTCGCGCAACGTGCTCAGGGTGAGCAGCACCGGGAACGCGATGCCATCTTTGTTCACGTAGGTCCATTCGCGGGTATCGCTACGGCCCAGCGTGGACAATGCGGCGATGGATTCGAACGTTGGTTGCACCGTGATTCCGGACTGCATGGTCATACGTTCGGCACGTTCGGCCAGTTGCTCCGGATCCAGGAACAAGCCGGTGGCTTTACGTCCGATCATCGCGTGCGCCGTATAGCCGAGCAGTGTTTCGGCGGCCGGATTGAACAGGGTGATGGTGCCTTCCGGGTCGGTGGCGACGATTGCATAGCCGGCATGGGCCAGGATCGCGCGCTGTAGCGCCGAGTAAGTGACCAGTTCGCTGGTGCGCTGCGCGACCTGTTGTTCCAGTGTGGCGTTGAGTTCCAATACGCGCGCTTGGGCGCGCGCCCGCTCGGTCACATCGTGCAACAGGTGCGAGTGGCCGATCATCTTGCCCTCGGCGTCCATGATCGGCGAGACGCTGGCCAGCACGTTGACGATTTTGCCATCGCGGTGACGCAGTTCGCGCACTTGCGTGTCGCTGTCGTTGGCATCGCGCAGGTTTGGGCCGAGCAGCGTGTGCAGCGGTTGGCCGATGGCCTGCGCAGTGGTGTAACCGAAGATGCGCTCGGCGGCGGGATTCCAATGGGTCACATGGCCCTGCAGGTCTTCGGCGACGATCGCCTCGCCGGTGCCGCTGACGAGTGCGGCCAATTGGCTTTGTTCACGCAGGAACAGGTCGCGACGGTGGCGGTTGGTCAGGGACAGATACAGCAGTGCGGCTAGCAGCAGCGAGACGCCAGCGACCAATCCGCCATCGAGCAGTGGCGAGGATTGGTTGAGCGAGCGCACGAAGCTCGGCGTGGCCTGCATACTTAATCGCCATTGACGTCCGTACACGGGCAAAGTGCGCACTGCGCGCAGGTTGGTGGCGCCCGCCACAGGGCTGGCGTGCCCGCGACCGTCGCCGCGATAGAAAGGCTGGTCGGGCGACTGGCTGTCAGCCACTGTCAGGTGCAGATCGGTGCCGTGATAGGGCGAGGAGGCCAGCACCTGGGCAATGTTCAATGGCGCATAGGCCCAGCCGGTGGTGGCCTGCCAGCGCTGTTGCGGAGTCTCCAGTGGCATGCCGGGGCGGTAAATCGGCAACAGCAGTAGAAATTGGCTGTTGTCGTTGCGTGTGGTTTTTGACGGGTGGATCGGCGAGGTGATGATCGAATTGCCCGAGTAAGCGGCGGCTAACGCCGCGGCACGTTGTGCCGGTTCGGACGCGATATCGAAGCCTTGTGCGAAGGTGTTTTGCCCCAGCGGTTGGCGATACAGGATGACGAAGCGGTCGCCATCGTGTGGTGCCAGTTCGTGGATCTGCAGCGCTGGCATGCCATCCTCGTGGGCTTGCCTCAGGAATGCGGTTTCCTCGGTGCGCGCGACCCGGCGGATATAACCAAAGCCATGTACACCCGGAAACTCACGTTCATACTCGCGCGAGCCGCTGTAGCGGGCGAAACCCTCGGACGAAATGCGATCACCACCGGCCACGATCACTGCGCCGCGCAGGCCACGCAGGCCGTGTTCGTAAATGTCCAGGTGCTGCCGCAGCTCATCGGCAACATGCGTGGCGAGTTGCTGGAACTTGGTCTGGTTCTGCTGATGGTTACGTTGCTGCACGCTTTGCGCGACCAACACCGCAGCAACTAGGCCCACGCCAAGCACGGCCAATGTGGCAAAACGCGCTGACCGGGTAGGGCCTGCGGTGAGTGTCCAACGTTTATTCGACATGCGCTCCCCTTGCTCTGATCAACGCTGGTGCGGCGTGAGCATCGGCATCCCCGTAGTCCGTGCGCGATGGCATGCATTGTGACCGCGCAGGTCCGCACAGCATCTTCTGCCAAGCTAGCGCGAACATTGCGACCGCACCAGCCCCCATTGCTGGCGCGGGGAGCAACATTTCGACCATTACGTAAGGAGCGTGACGGTGGCGTGTAGTATCACGCCGATCAGGCCGCCGACCAGGGTGCCATTGAAACGGATGTATTGCAGGTCGCGGCCGACGCTCAATTCCAATTGATCCACCAGATGGCGCTCGTCCCATCCCTTGACGGTTTGCGCGATATGCGCGGTGACGCTGTTGCGCAGGCGCTGGGTGAGTTGTTCGGCGCCGTCGAGCAGATGCTGGTTGAGCGCCTCGCGCAGTGCGCCGTCCTGGGCCAATGACTGGCCCAGGGTGCCTAGTGCGCTGCGCAAGTGTTGCGCCAGTGCGCCATCGGGACGCGATAGGTCCTCGTGCAGGCTGGCATGGATCTGGCCCCACAGCCCTTGCACGTAGTCCTGTACATCGGGGTGTTCGATCAGCCGCTGCTTCAGCGCCTGGACCTTGGTGGCGATGGCCGGATCGGTGCGCAACTGCTGTACGTAGCCGCTGAGCCAGCGCTCGTAATCCTGGCGCAGTGGATGCTGCGGCTGCGAGAGCACCTCCTGCAGTTCCTCCAGCAGCGCCTGCGCCAGACGCTCGGCCAGACTATCGGCGATGCCCTCCACCGGCTTCACCCACGCGACCGTGCCGACCAGCTTGGGCCATTCGCGCCGTGCGTATTTGACGATCATCTTCGATACGCGTTGTTTGACCTCGGCATCGTTCAGGTGCTCGCCGAGCCGGTTCAATGCTTCGTCTAGCAGTCTCTGGCGGCGCCGGTCGGCGGTGAGCAGGCCGAGAATCTCGCCGACAGTGGCGGTGGCATCCCATTCGTGCAGCCGTGCCACGACGAAGCTGTGGATGCGGCGTCGCATTGCGGCTTCGTCGAGTAGATTCAGCGCCTGTAACGCCCAGCCCCGCGTCAGTTCGGCGAGTTTGCCTGCTTGCGCTGGTTCGGTCAGCCAATGGCCTAGCCGTGCTGCAGGATCGAATGCGTTGAGTTTGGCGAGCAGTGCGTCATGCTCCAGAAAGTGATCGCGGACGAACACGGCAAGGCTATCGGCAATGCGTGTCTTGCCGTGCGCGATGATGGCGGTGTGCGGAATCGGCAGGCCCAATGGATGTCGAAACAGCGCCACCACCGCAAACCAGTCGGCCAGCGCGCCGACCGTGGCGGCTTCGCAGAACGCACCGATCCAGGCCCAGGCGCCGTGCATGCCCATGGCGTGGCTGAGCAGGAAACCGCACAGCATTGCCAGTAACAGCCATACGGCCAGCCGTTTCATCCGCCGCAACTGCGTATGGCGTGGATCGGGAGGCGAGGGGAGATCGGAAGAGACGCTCATGCCGGGTTAGTGTACGCAGCACGGGGTCAGGCAGGTTCGATTGCAGTGTTCATTTCCCAGCGGTGCAGTCGATCCATGGGCGTGCCATACGTTTGGCTCGGGCATGCTTCGACGTAATGGGGGGCGTGAGTGCATACGTTGTGCTTGCGAAAGGCAACAGTAGACAGATGCACGATCAGCCCAGCGCGTCCAGCGGCCTGACGAACTCCTGGCCCAGCGCCTGCGCCACCGCACGGTGGGTGAGTTTGCCGGCGTGTACGTTGAGGCCGTTGCGCAGGTCCTGATCGTCGCGCAAGGCCTGCACGCCGTGTTCGGCGAGCAGCAGCACGAACGGCAGGGTGGCGTTGGTCAGCGCGAAGGTAGAGGTCCGGGCGACCGCACCTGGCATGTTGGCCACGCAATAGTGGACGATGCCATCGACGTTGTACGTCGGCTGCTCATGGGTGGTTGCATAGCTGGTCTCGAAGCAGCCGCCCTGGTCGATCGCCACATCCACCAGCACCGAGCCTGGCCGCAGCAGCGCCAGTTGCGCACGCGAGACAAGTTTGGGCGCGGCAGCGCCTGGGATCAGCACCGCGCCGATCACCAGATCGGCATGTGGCAGACAGTGTTCGATGGCATCGTGGGTGGAATACAGTGTTGTCAGTTGCTGGCCGTAAAGTTCGTCCAGGTATTTGAGCCGCTCCAGCGAGCGATCCAGCACCGTCACCCGCGCGTGTAGGCCCATCGCCATGCGTGCGGCATTGATTCCGACCACGCCGCCGCCGATCACCAAGACTTGCGCCGGCTTCACCCCGGGCACGCCGCCCAGCAGTACACCGGAGCCGCCCTGGGCTTTTTCCAGCGCGTGCGCGCCGGCCTGGATCGCCATGCGTCCGGCGACCTCGCTCATCGGTGCCAGTAGCGGTAAGCCGCCGTGGCCATCGGTGACGGTTTCGTAGGCGATGGCGGTGCAACCTGAGTGCACTAGCGCGGCGGCTTGCTGCGGATCCGGTGCCAAGTGCAGATAGGTGAACAGCAGTTGCCCTGGACGCAGCATCGCGCATTCTGCTGGTTGCGGTTCTTTGACCTTGACGATCATGTCGGCCTGCGCGAACACGCTGGCTGCGTCCTCGGCAAGCTGCGCGCCGGCGCGTTCGTATTCGGCATCGGTCAGCCCGATGCTCTGGCCGCCGCCACGCTGGACCAACACGTGGTGTCCGTGCAATACCAGTTCGCGGACTCCGGACGGGGTCAGCCCGATCCGATATTCATGGTTTTTAATCTCTTTCGGAATGCCGACCAGCATGAGCGGTTCTCCAAGTGGACGCAGCGCGTGGGGAGCGCGGCTGGGTGGTTGGGTGAACGGTCAGGGCGTGCTGCGGATTATCTCCGCCAGCACAGAAAACATGCGTTCGATGTGCGTGTGCTCGACGATCAACGGTGGCGATAGCGCGATGGTGTCGCCAGTGACGCGGATCAGCAAGTCGCCCTCGTGGAAGCAGCGTTCGAAGATGTCGTAGGCACGCGCGCCGGGCGCACCCTCGCGCGGGGCCAGTTCGATCGCACCGATCAAGCCGAAGTTGCGGATGTCGATCACGTGCGGCAAGCCACGCAGTGCGTGGATGGCTTGTTCCCAGGCCGTGCCGAGTTGTATCGCCTTGTCGAACAGGTTTTCTTCCGCATACGTATCCAGTGTCGCCAATGCCGCAGCACAGGCCAGCGGATGGCCGGAGTAGGTGTAGCCGTGGAACAGGTCGATGGATCCTGCCGTGCCATGCGCGAAGGCGTCGTGGATTGCGTCCGACACGAAGACAGCGCCCATTGGCACGCATCCGTTGGTCAGACCCTTGGCGGTGGTGATGATGTCCGGCACCACGCCGAAGCGTTGCGCGGCCAAGGCGTTGCCGATGCGGCCGTAGCCAGTGATGACCTCGTCGAAGATCAACACGATGCCGTGTTTGTCGCACAACGCGCGGATGCGTTGCAGGTAGCCTTGTGGCGGCAGTATCACGCCGGCCGAGCCGGAAATCGGTTCGATGATGAGCGCGGCGATGGTGGAGGCGTCATGTAGTGCGATCAAGCGTTCCAGGTCGTCGGCCAATTCAGCGCCGTGTGTTGGCAGGCCGCGCGCGAATGCGTTGCGCTCAATGTCCAGCGTATGTCGCAGATGATCCACGCCAGGCAGCAGCGGGCCGAACCCTTTGCGATTGTTCGGCAGCCCACCGACCGAGATACCACCGAAACCGACCCCGTGATAGCCCTTTTCGCGACCGAGCAAGCGCGTGCGCTGGCCCTCGCCGCGTGCGCGGTGATACGCCAGTGCGATCTTCAACGCCGTATCCACCGACTCGGAGCCGGAGTTGGTGTAGAAGACATGATTGAGTCCGGGTGGCGCCAATGCCACTAATCGCTCGGCAAGCACGAACGGCAGTGGCGAGCCCATCTGGAAGGTGGGCGCGAAATCCAGCGTGGCGATCTGTCGGGCCACCGCTTCGACGATGCGTGGCCGCGCATGACCTGCGTTGCAACACCAAAGCCCGGCGGTGCCGTCGAGAATCTGGCGTCCATCCACACTGCGGTAATACATGCCCTCGGCCGAGGCCAGTAGCCGCGGCCGTGCCTTGAACTGACGGTTGGCCGTGAATGGCATCCAGAATGCCTCTAAATTCCGTGGCATCTGTGTGGCGTGGTGGTCGCACAGCGGCTGGGGCGGAAGAGTGGACTGAGGATACATCGCAGGCTCCACGCGAAGGACGTTGAAAAACTTTACCTGATGCTGGTATGCGGGAGTGTCGCAATGAGAACGGCTAACGGACCTGCGCGACTTGGCCTATCCTGCGTCAGACCATGGTCATCGCCGGTCATGGCCTTGCCGACTCCATGGGCAGGTCAGGCAGTGGCGGCATCGGTTCCGTGGCGTAAGATCGCAGGCGCAGTGGGGAGGCTTGCTCAAAATCAAAAGGAGAGGTCACGCGCGATGAGCCAGGAAACCGACGATCACAGCGACAATCCCTATCGCCCGCGCAAACTCAAAGTGCGCGATCCGTTGCACGATCTGCAGCTCCTGCGTGATATGGCCATCATCAATGCGCGGGTGCGCGCCGAGCTGGGGCCACTGCCACCTGGCGGATTGCCAGTGGAACCCAAGCGTAAACCCGCGCCACTGCCGTACCCGCCTGCCGCCGCATCCGCCGCATCCGCGACCCATTTCCCCGAGGACGACCCGATGAAACTGCAACACCTTGCCGCCACCGCCATCATGCCGCTGGCCCTGACCGCTGCGGGCTGCTCCAAAGGCATCGATGTCGGCAATGACGGCGCTACCGGTCACCTCAATCCGCATCCGGTCAAACGCTACGAAGTGATTGCCACCTCCCATGCGCCGGGGCCGTGGGATTCGATCAAGGCGTATATCGGGTATGACGTCATCAATCCGAAATGCGTGCCGATGATCCCGTTCATTGGCGAGCAGCACATGCCCAATACCGGGCTATATATTCCCATGGCCCGCGTGGATGATCACACGTGGAAGGGGTATTTTTACCGTGATGCCTTGCTGGACGAGGATTATTTCAAGCTTGGTGTGTGCCACTGGGATGTAACCAGTGTAGGCATCTCTGCGATTGCCAAGGGAGTTAGGTTCAATTGGTCCGGTATGTTGCAAGAACTCCTACATGACAGTCCTGAGACGAGCTATTTTAAGAAGATCGTGTATGGAGATACTTCCTTTTCTCCCTATGGCGCACCTAACTACTCTGCCCTCCGTCCTGAATACAAAGAGAGTCAGGGCGATTTCTTTCCAGTCACCATCGCTGTCAAGGAAGCCAAGCAATGAATACTGTCGATCAAGAACGCGCCGATGCGGCCAATGATTCGTATTTCAATCGTCCACAAAGCGATATTGATAGCGAGAAAAAAATACCTCTAGGAGGTGCAGACCATACCGTTTTCGGCTACGCGAACGACCCAATAACTGGCTTTCATGCTACGGCCTATCAAAATATCGTGACTGGTAACATCATCATCGCCTACCGTGGCACCGACCCAGGTCTATTTACCGGCGAGACCAAGGCAGAAAAAGCAGGTCATGCGCTCACGACCCTCCAGGACATCGCCGTCGATGCCACGATGGTGCGCGACGCCGTCAATCCGCAAAAAGCCGCCGCCGATGCGTTCACCGCGCAGATGCTCGCCAAGGCGGCTGAGCAGGGTATACCCAAAGATCACGTGACCGTCGCCGGTCACTCCCTCGGCGGCGCACTGGCGCAGATCGAGGCTGCCAAATACGGCCTGACCGGCTCCACATACAACGCCTACGGCGCGCGAGGGCTGACCGATGGCAACCCGCAGCCTGGCTGCCAAGTCACCAATTACCGCATGGCCAACGATCTGGTGAGCGCCGCCAGTCCTCACGTCGGCAGTGTGGTCTCGCTGGCGAGTCATGACGATGTGCAGAGTCTGCGCGCTGGCCGTTATCTGGATGCGCCCGTCGGCGCACCACCACCGAATGTGCTGATGGCAATGCGACCGGGCGACCACGGCGGTGCCCAGCACTTCGGCAGCCAAAGTCCGGACAACGTCCTGGCCCCGCAGCGTTTCAGCGAAGCGTCGCAGCGTTACGCGGACCACCAGAGTGCCTTCGAGCATTTCACCTGGGAGGTTGCTCACGAACGTGCCGAACTGTCCCAGGCGCTACGCCAGATGCGCGCGCACCCCGACCAGACCCATCTGCCAGCGGATATTCAGCGGCAGGTGAACGAATACCTGGCGTTGAACTTCGACACGCCGCTGCGCGAGGGCATCGAACATCACGCATACGTACGAAAGCACGCGAGCTGCACGATGCCGGCGATGCCGCGCGCACGTTGGGCCATGCGGTACACGACATGGACGAGCGCATGGCCTCGGCGGCGCATCGGGCGGGCGTTGCGGCTTTTCCCTTGAACCCCATGGGGCGCTGACCGGTCTGGCGGCACGTTCGCGCAACACGGACAGCGCGCAAGCCATGGGGATACCATCATCCATGCCTCCGGTGTCGCACTAAGATGAAACCCACTCTGTCGTTGCTCGCCCTTTTCCTTAGCCTATCCGCAGGATGTTCTATGTCGCACGGTGATCCAAAGAATCCAAAACATAATCCACATCCGGTCAAGCGCTACGAGGTCATCGCCACGGCGGATGCGCCGGGGCCGTGGGACTCGGTAAAAGGCTACTTGGAATATAAAGTTTCAAATCAAGAATGTACCCCGGAAGATAAGTTCCTAGGTGTGCATGTCATGCCGCCAATCGTGGGGCAGGATTTCGAGATGACGCGCATCGATGAGAAAACCTGGAAGGGATATTTCTATCGAGACTTCATGCAGGATGAAGATTACTATGGCTTAGGGGATTGCCACTGGGAGCCTGCTAGTGTGTCTACTGTATTTGTTGGCAATGGCGTTGCATTTGACCCTGGTGCAGTATTTGAGCAAATTTTGCGCAATGGCCAGCAAACGGAGTATTTTAAGAAGAGTTCCTATGGTGACAAGGCATTAGTTCGCTATGGCGCACAAAACTATTCTATTGACGATATTGGTGTTATTCAGAATCCTGGCGATTACTTTAAAATAACCATGGCGATCAAGGAGGTGAGGTTATGAATCTTGCAGATCAAGAGCGCGCCGATGCGGCTATTGATTCTTACAACGATCGGCCGCAAAAAGACCTCGACTTTAATCATCCTGGGAAAGCTTTTTTGAATGGACATCAATACATTATATTTGGCTATAAAGATGATCTCTCTACTGGTTTCCATGGCACCGCTTACCAGCAGTTCGATGCGCCCCATGACATCATCATCGCCTATCGCGGCACTGATCCAGATCTGCTGCACCACACGCGCACCACCGTGTCGGATGCAGTTGCCGACCTCACGATGGTGCGGGATCGGGTCAATCCGCAGAAGGCAGCCGCCGATTCCTTCACCCGAGAAATGCTCGATAAGGCGCATGCGCGAGGCATTTCCAAAGACCACATCACAGTCACCGGTCACTCCCTCGGCGGCGCACTGGCGCAGATCGAGGCGGCGGAGTTTGGTCTGCGCGGCGCCACGTTCAATGCCTACGGCGCGGTGAGCCTGAGCCACCACGTGCCGGAGGGCGGCAGGCAGGTGACTAATCTGCCCATGCGGCTGCACGACCATCGTGGATTGCGCGCATGAAGTCCCTCTCTCTTCTGGCTGCATTGTCCCTTTTCTTTAGCCTATCCGCAGGATGTTCTATGTCGCACGGTGATCCCGATAATCCTAAAAAGAACCCGCATCCGCTCAAGCGCTATGAAGTCATCGCTACGGCAGATGCGCCTGGGCCTTGGGATAAAGTAATTGGTAGAGTTTTCTACGATGTAATAAATAAAGAGTGTACGCCAGAGAATAATTTTCTTGGCGTGCATATCACGCCTAAAGATGTGGCGATTGATTTTGAAATGAATCACGTGAGTGAAAAAATATGGAGAGGATATTTCTATCGAGACGCCGTACTGGCTGAAAATTACTATGGTCTTGGTATATGTCATTGGGATACAACGAGCGTCTCAGTGGGATTTATTGGGAGTGGCGTGCCTTTTAGCTCTGGCTCAGTGTTTGAGAGATTTTTGAAAAAAAGTTCGCAGACTGAATATTTCAAGAAGAGTGATTATGGAAATAAAAAATCCATTAGCAATGGGGCGCTTGGGTATTCGGAAGTAAATCCAGAATATTCCAAAAATCCGAGTGAATTCTTCCCCGTCACAGTGACAGTCAAGGAGGTTGCGCCATGACTTTTTCTGATCAAGATAGAGGTGATGCAGCAATTGACGCATACAAAGATCGTCCGCAAAGTGATGCTGATCCAATAAATCCAAAGAAAGTTATTTTTGGTGGCAAGCAATACTTAGTATTTGGATATGGAAACGATCCATCCACCGGTTTTCACGCGACGGCCTATCTCAATAGAGATACAAACGACATCATCATCGCCTATCGCGGTACCGATCCAGATCTGCTGCACCACACGCGCACCACCGTGTCGGATGCAATCGCCGACCTCACGATGGTGCGGGATCGAGTCAATCCGCAGAAGGCGGCTGCCGATAGCTTCACCCGGGAGATGCTCGACAAGGCGCAGCAGCAAGGCATTTCCAAAGACCACATCACCGTCTCCGGTCACTCCCTCGGCGGCGCACTGGCGCAGATCGAGGCGGCGGAGTTTGGTCTGCGTGGCGCCACGTTCAATGCCTACGGTGCGGTGAGTCTGAGCCACCACGTGCCGGAGGGTGGCAGGCAGGTGACCAATTACGTGATGGCGGGTGACGTCGTGAGCGCGGCCAGCCGCCATTACGGCATGGTGGTGATCTTGGCCAGCGCGGAGGATGTGCAATCGCTCCGGACAGGGCGTTATCTCGGCGCCAGCCCCGGCGCCGCGCCGCCCAATCCGTTGCGGGCGATGCGCCTGGGTGATCACAGCGGCACCCATTTCACTGGTCCACAGAGTGTGCTTGAGCCGGCTAGGCTAGCGCAGCACCAACAACAGTACGCGCACAACAAGGCCGCTTTCGATCAATTTCACCTGGACGTCCATCGGGACCGCGAGGCGCTGAGTNGGAACAGTCCTACGATGCGGCCAAGCACAGCGTCTCGCACGACATCGACGCGGTCGAACACGCAGCCGGGCAAGCCTACGACACGCTGACGCATCCGGGTCAGTTGTTCCAGCACAGCCCGCAAGCCGCATCCATCCCTCCCACAGCGACGCACGCGGATACGTCCTCCTCTTCATCCTCATCCGCCGCCGCGTCCGCCATGCCGCCCCCGGCCATGGACAGGCACACGGCCCTGCAGGAAGACCATGCCGCCGAGCTGCGCCAGGAACACATGCGACAGGCGCAGCAGCAGGCGGCGCACCTGGCGCAAGTCCACCGGCAGACGCAGCCGCCGCCTTCTCACAGCAACCCGGCCCATGAAAAACCGGCCAGCGTGGACATGCAGGAACAGGCGCGGATCGCTCAACTGCAGCAACAGGAACAGCAAGCGCAGGCAGCGCGCGAGCAGCAACACCGCCTCGCGCAGCAGCAACATGCCCAGTTGCACCGTCAAACCATGGATGCGCAGCAACACGAACACGACCAGCGCCACAGCCAAGACACCCGGTTGCATCAACACGAACAGCGCCAAGCTGGCGAGGCGATGTTGTACACCCCGCCGACGCGCACACCGCGTTCGGATGAGCATCTCCAAGACTTCCGTCACCCGGACCACCCGTTGCACTCGCGCTATAACCTGTTCAAGAACGCGCTGCACGAGTCCCATATCGTGCCCAGGAATGGCGACAAATTACCCTACGGCCCGGAGCAGCAGGAACGACTAGCTGCCGCGTTCACCAATACCCTGGGCGTCGATAACACTTTCGAACACAGCATCAAAGGCTTCAAACAGCACCAGGGCCAATTGCTGGCCTATGAAAATCCCTTCTCGGTGTACGAGAAAAGCAAGGTGCTGCGGATCGATCCGCAGCAGGCGTTAGCGCAATCGCCCGAGCAGCATGCCGCGAACTGGCGGGCACGCGAAGCGACCCATGCACCTGCGCCGCCAAGCCGCGCCATCGCCCCCGTGGCGATCACCGCCGAGGATATGCGCCATCCGGCGCACGCGAGTCATGCGCTGTTCGGCCAGGCGCGCGATGCCATCGCCGATGCGCATGAACGCTGGGGTCGTCCCGTGCCGGATGCGGAGCAGTTGGACCGTCATGCGGCACAAGTGGTCGTGGAGACGCGCAAGTTTGGTCATACCGAAGTTGAGAAGATCTACCTGGGGATGCCACAGGGCCACGCGACCCAGGTACCGAATTACCTGGCGAAATCCCACGGACAGCTATGGGCGCAGGTCAATGCACCGCAACTGACGCAAGCGCCGGACGTGGCCCAGGCTAGCCAGCAATTGCAGAGCGTGGAGCAGCAGCGGCTCGCCGAGCAGGCGATGCAGGCCCAGCGCGCGGCGCAGATGCAAGGGCAGGGCATGGTCATGAAGCTGTAGGGGATAATCGAAGTATCTGCTCAGTGCAGCGTTGCCTCGCGGGCATGCCGATGTACATGCGCGGTCCTTCATAATGCGGGTTTTACGAAGGAGCCCGCGATGACGGACGCAACCCCATTTGATCTACTCATCAGCGACTGCGATGGCGTACTCGTCGACAGCGAGGTGCTGGCCGACCGGGTGATGTTCGACACCCTGAGCGCGTATGTGCCTCGCGCCGAGTTGGAGCGCTTTCTCGACGGCAGCTTCGGCCAGACCACCGAGCAAATCGTGCAGCGCGTGCAGCGGCATTTTTTGCTCGACCTGCCTGCGGGGCTATATCTCCAGATTCGCCAGCGTTCCGAAGCGCTGATCGCCGCCGAGGTGCAGCCTATCGAAGGCGTGCGCGCGGCCTTATCGGCATTGCCGCTGCCATTGGCGGTAGCTTCCAACAGCCAGCGTGCGAGTGTGGTTGCGTCGGTGGAGCGCGCCGGGCTGAGCGAGCGGGTGGGGGGGCAGCTCTTCAGTGCCGACATGGTGGAACGGCCCAAGCCTGCGCCGGACCTGTACCTGCTGGCCGCACACACCCTCGGTGTGACTCCGGCGCGTTGTCTGGTGATCGAGGATAGTGTCACCGGCGCCACCGCCGCGCTGGCCGCCGGGATGACGGTGATCGGCTTCACCGGCGCCGGGCACATTCCCGCCGGTCATGCCGCGACACTACGTCAGCTCGGTGTCGTGGCGGTGATGGAGCACATGCGGCAGTTGCCGCAGATCTATGCCGATCTGTTACGGCTTGCGGCAGTCTGATGCACCACGATGTGATTGCCGCGCGTGGCGCGATGGCGCGAGCGTGTCGCCCCTCCATGTGTCGAGGCTTCTACAGTTTGCCTTTCATCGCGCGGTAGTCGCGCGGGGTCATGCCGACGGTGGCCTTGAACTGGCGGGCGAAGGCGCTCTGATCGGCGAAGCCGCACAACTGGCCGATACTGGCGATGCTGTTGTCGCCGTGCAACAGGCGCATCGCCGCTTCGATGCGCATCTTGGTCAGCAGTTGTTGCGGGGTCAGTTGGAACACGCGGCGGAAGTGTCGCTCCAATTGCGCCACCGACAGTTCCGCCATGTCGGCGAGCATTTGCACGCGCAGGTTATCGCCGTAGTGCGTCTGCATGTGTTCCATGGCGCGGCTGATGCGTTCGTAGGCCGAGTGCCGGTTGTCCGGTTGGCCCAGGTCGCGAGAAATGCCGACCACGCCGATTACGTCTTCGTTCTCGCACAGCGGGCGTTTGAAGGTCAGGCACCAGCCAGGAGTGCGGTTGGGGAACAGATGCACTTCCAACTGGTTCTCGATCATCTCCCCGCACAGGACGCGTCGGTCCTGCATCAGGTAACTGCCGCCCAGCGGCAGCGGGAACAGTTCCGCGGCGGATTTGCCGATCAAGTCGCTGCGGGACTTCTTACCCAGGCGCCGCACCAGGGTCAGGTTGACGTGGGTGTAGCGGCCGTTGCAGTCCTTGACGAAGAACACCACGTCCGGCAACGCGTCGAACAGTGTCTGCATTTCCAATGCTGAAATCGAAGTCTCCATGGGGCATCACCAGCGGTTGTGAGCGATTGCGCGGACATGCCGCAGCATGGCCTCGGGGTAGCGATGCTAGCCTAAGTTGGGATGATGAGCGCGTTTGCGTTGTGCGAATTTCCGCATTGGCCATAGGCAAACGCTGCTAGCCGATTCTGGCCCCGAATGTGAGCATAAATCCATGTATACGCTTGATGTCATCGACTCGCACAGTGGCGGCGAACCGACCCGTGTCGTCGTCGCCGGCTTTCCCGATCTAGGCGCTGGCACGCTGGCGCAGCGGCGTGGCGTGTTCCGCGACCGTTTCGATCGCTGGCGCAGCGCCATTGCCTGCGAGCCGCGTGGTTCGGACACGATGGTCGGCGCGCTGCTGCTGCCGCCGCTGGATCCTGCCGCCTGCGCGGCAGTGATCTTCTTCAACAACGTCGGCTATCTTGGCATGTGCGGCCACGGCACCATCGGTTTGGTGCGGACCTTGGCCGACCTGGGCCGGTTGGCGCCGGGCGCGCACCGCATCGAGACCCCGGTGGGGACGGTGGGCGTGGCCTTGCACGAGGATGGTCGGGTTTCGGTGGACAACGTGGAGAGCTACCGCTATGCCGCTGGCGTCCAAGTGCAGGTGCCGGAGTATGGTGCCGTGCGTGGGGATGTCGCCTGGGGCGGCAATTGGTTCTTCATCACCGAGCAGACACCGTGTGCGTTGGAGCTGCGCAACCAGCGTGCGTTGACCGCTTACACCGAAGCGATCCGGTTGGCGCTGGACACGGCGGGCATCCGTGGCGCCGAACAGGGCGAGATCGACCACATCGAAATCAACGGGCCAGCGCCGGACGCCAGTGCTGATGCGCGCAATTTCGTGCTGTGCCCCGGTCTGGCCTACGACCGCTCGCCATGCGGTACCGGCACCAGCGCCAAGCTGGCGTGCCTGGCGGCCGACGGCAAGCTGGCACCGGGCCAGGTTTGGCGCCAGCAGGGCATTCTGGGCAGCGTGTTCGAAGGCAGTTACACGGCTGGCGAGCGTGGCGTGCTGCCGCGCATCACTGGACAGGCTTACATCACCTCGCGGGCGCAGTTGTTGATCGAGCCGCAGGACCCATTCGCCTGGGGTATCGACGCCGGATGAGCGGTTTCGACCTGATCGTCGTCGGTGCCGGTATCGTCGGTGCGGCCTGCGCCGACGCGGCGGCGGCCGCCGGATTGCGGGTGGCGATCATCGAGTCGGGCAGCATCGGTGGCGGTTCCACCGCTGCGGCGATGGGGCATTTGGTCGCGATGGACGAGGATCCGGCGGAGCTGGCGCTGTCGGCGTATTCATTGCGGTTATGGGAAGAATTCGCGCCGCTGCCGGAGGCCGAATTCAGCCGTTGCGGCACGCTGTGGGTGGCGCGCGAGGCGCGCGAACTCGATGCGATTCCGGCCAAGATCCAACGTTTGGCCGCGGCCGGCGTACACGCCGAGGCGGTCGATGCGCAGCACCTTTACCAACTGGAGCCGGCGTTGGTGCCGGGTCTGGCGGGGGGCATGCGTGTGGCTGCCGAGGCCGTGGTGTATCCGCCGCGCATGGCGCGTTATCTGGTGGATCGCGCCTGCAGCGCGGGTGCGCAGCTGTATGCCGGACGCCGCGCGCTGGCCTTGGCCGACGTCGGGCTGCGCCTGGACGATGGCACCGCGCTGCACGGCCCCGTCTTGGTCGCTACCGGCTGCGCACTGCCGGAACTGTTGCCGGAGTTGCCGATGCGTGCGCGCAAGGGGCAATTGGTCATCACGGATCGTTATCCAGGTTTCGTTGCGCACCAGTTGCTGGAATTGGGCTATGCCGATAGCGCGCACGGCAGTGACGGCAGCAGTGTGGCGTTCAACGTGCAGCCGCGCCCGACCGGGCAATTGCTGATCGGTTCCTCGCGTGAATTCGACGCGCGCGACCGCGCCGTATCGATGCCGATGTTGCAACGCATGCTGGAGCGTGCGTTCGGATTTTTGCCCGGATTACGGCAATTGCAGGCGATCCGCGTGTGGACCGGGTTGCGTCCGGCCACGCCGGATGGTCGCCCGTACTTGGGGGCCGTGCCGCAACGTCGCGACGTGTGGGTCGCGGCGGGGCACGAAGGGCTGGGCGTGACCACTGCGCTGGGCAGTGCGCGGCTGTTGCTGGACCTGCTGCTACAGCGGCGTCCGGCGCTGGATCCGGCTCCGTTCGCGCCAGCGCGGGCGTTGGCATGAGCGCGTCGATGCTGCGCCTGCAAGTCGATGGTCAGCCGGTAAACGTCGCTGACGGCAGTAGCGTGGCTGCCGCAGTGGCGCAGGTGGCCACGCATTTTCGTCGTTCGCGCAGCGGCCAGCCGCGCGCACCGCTGTGCGGCATGGGGATATGCGGCGAATGCCGGGTGCGTATCGACCGCGTCAGTCAGGTGCGCGCCTGTATCACTCCGGCGCGCGATGGCATGCAGGTGTGGACCGATGGCTGAACCGCGCGCGCACTACGACGTGTTGGTCGCTGGCGCTGGTCCGGCTGGGTTGGCGGCGGCGCTGGCGGCAGCCAGCCATGGGCGCCGCGTGGCCTTGGTCGATCTGCAGGCGCGGGCCGGCGGACAGATCTGGCGCCACGATGTCACCCACGCGCCGCCACGTCTGGCCGCGCGCGCGTTGGCGCAGTTGGCGGCCAGTGCGGTCACGTTCCTGCCGCAGACCCAACTGGTGATGACGCAGGACCGGCAGGTGCTGCTCGACGGTCCGGAGGGCGCGCGCTGGTTGGGATACGACGCGCTGGTGCTCGCTACCGGCGCACGCGAATTGTTACTGCCGTTCCCCGGTTGGACCTTGCCCGGCGTCACCGGTGCGGGCGGCGCGCAGGCGCTGGCCAAGCAGGGCTGGCCGTTGGCCGGCCGTCGTGTCGTGGTTGCGGGGAGTGGACCGCTGTTGCTGGCCTCGGCGGCGACGCTGCGCCGCCATGGCGCGCAGTTGCTGGGCATTATCGAGCAGGCGCCGCTGCGCGCGCTGGCCGGCTTTGCCGCGCAATTGCCGCTGCGCTGGCCGGACAAGGCGTTGCAGGCACTGGCGCTGCGCGCGCAGTTGGCAAGGGTCGGTTACCACGCCGGTAGCGTGGTGGTGGCCGCGCACGGCGAGGGTCGCGTGCAGTCGGTGGAGATCGAAGGGCCGCGTGGTCGCCGCCAGATCGATTGCGATCATCTGGCCGTGGGCTATGGCCTGGTGCCCAACGTCGAATTGGCGCAACTGCTCGGTTGCCGTCTTGCACGCAGCGGCGCGCATCCGTGCGTGGCGGTGGATACGCAACTGCGCACCACGGTCGATGGCGTCTTCGCCGCCGGCGAAGCCCTGGGTATCGGTGGGCGCGACTGCGCACGCGTGGAGGGGGCAATCGCCGGGCATATGGCGGCGGGTCAGCCCGCGGCGGCGCAGGCGTTGCAGCCGCGCCGCATGCGCGCGCGCGCGTTCGCCACGCTGCTGCAGAAGCAGTTCGCGCTGGATCCGCGGATCCACGCGCTGGCCGCGCCGGATACCCTGGTGTGCCGCTGCGAGGACGTGCCCTTGTCGGCGCTGTGCGGTCATGCCGATCTGCGCGACGCCAAGCTGGTCTCGCGTTGCGGCATGGGTGCCTGTCAGGGGCGCATCTGCGGCAGTGCGCTGACCGAGCTGGGGCTGACGCCGCGTAGCGACGACTTCTCCGACGACGGCCGCCGGCCGCCGCTGTTTCCGGTGCGATTGGACGCGTTGGCCCATCCTGTGCCCGTGTCCGACCCCGTTTCCGCCGCGTGTTCGCACACGGCATCCTTTCGCAACTCTCCACAAGGTGTACTTCCATGAGTAAGGCTTCCTTCTGGCACGGCGTGCTGCCGGCCATCACCACCCCATTCAATGCCGATGGCAGCATCGACCATGCGTTCCTGGCCAAGCATGCGCAGGTGATGATCGACGCCGGTTGCAGCGCGATCGTGCCGCTCGGCTCGCTCGGCGAAGCGGCCACGCTGAGCTTCGACGACAAGCTGGCGATTTTGAAGACGCTGGTGCAAGCCGTGGCGGGGCGTATTCCGGTGGTGCCAGGCATCGCCGCGTTGTCCACCGATGAAGCCGTGCGTCTGGTGCAGGCGGCCAAGCAGCTCGGCTGCGGTGGCGCGATGGTGCTGCCGCCTTACGTGTACTCCACCGACTGGCGCGAAATGGGCGCGCACGTGCGTGCGGTGATTGCCGCGACCGATCTGCCGGTGATCCTGTACAACAATCCGGTGGCCTACAAGACCGACTTCACTGCGGCGCAGATCGCCGAGCTGGCCGCCGAGTTCCCGCATCTGGAAGCAGTGAAGGAGTCCTCCGGTGATGTGCGTCGTTTCGCCGCATTGGGCGAATTGCTAGGCGACCGTCTGGTGCTGCTGGTGGGCATGGACGATGCCATCGTCGAAGGCGTGAGCATGGGCGCCAAGGGCTGGATCGCCGGCCTGGTCAACGCCTATCCGAAGGAATCGGTGAAGCTGTTCGAGCTGGCCCGCGACGGCGGCTACCCGGCGGCCAAGGCGCTGTACGATTGGTTCCTGCCGCTGCTACGCCTGGATACCGTGCCCAAGTTCGTGCAGTTGATCAAGCTAGTGCAGGAGAAGGTCGGTCTCGGCAGCGAGCGCGTGCGTGCGCCGCGCCTGATCCTGGAAGGCGCTGAGCGCGAAGCGGCGCTCAAGGTGATCGATCACGCCATCGCTACCCACCCTGGAGACTGAGATGAGCATCCAACCGCTGTTGCTCGCTGGCCATTGGCAGCCTTCGCTGGAAGAGCGTGGTCGTTTCCGCGCCGAGAACCCACGCGATGGCACAGCGTTCGGTCCGGAGTTTCCGGTCAGCGGCGCCGCCGACCTGGAAGCGGCCTTGAGCGCGGCGACGTTGGTTGCCGACGCGCTGGCCGCGGCCGAGCCGGATCGCATCGCGGCCTTCCTGGATGCTTATGCTGCGGCGATCGATGCCGATGGCGAGCACTTGGTCGGGTTGGCGCATGCCGAGACCGGCTTGCCGGTCGAGCCGCGCCTGGCCAAGGTGGAACTGCCGCGTGCCAGCGGCCAGTTGCGTCAGGCCGCGCAGGCGGTCCGCAGCCATAGCTGGACGCAGCCGGTGATCGACACCGCCGCCGGCTTACGTGCGCAACTGGGGGCCTTGCACAAGCCGGTGTTGGTGTTCGGCCCGAACAACTTCCCGTTCGCGTTCAACGCGGTGGCCGGCAGCGATTTTGCTTCGGCCATTGCCGCAGGCAATCCGGTCATCGCCAAAGCGCACCCCTCGCATCCGGCGACCAGTCAGCGCTTGGCGCAGCTTGCGCACCAGGCATTGCTGGATCACGACCTGCCGGCGGCGGCGGTGCAGTTGCTGTATCACTTCGACACAACCTTGGGTCTGGAATTGGCTGGGGATGCGCGCTTGGGTGCGATCGGTTTCACCGGTAGTCGCGCCGGTGGTCTGGCGCTGAAGGCCGCAGCCGACCGTGCCGGCGTGCCGGCTTATGTCGAACTGTCCAGTGTCAATCCGGTGTTCCTGCTGCCTGGCGCGTTGGCCGAGCGCGGCGCGGCGCTGGCGCAGGAGTTCTTCGCCTCGTGCACCATGGGCAGCGGTCAGTTCTGTACCAACCCGGGCATCGTGGTGGTGCCGGAAGGCGATGCGGGCGATGCTTTCGTCGCCGCGGCGATCACGCACTTTGCCGCCGCTGCGCCAGCGCTGCTGTTCTCGCGTGGGGTGTTGGAGCACCTGCAGCGCAGCGTGGCGACGCTGCGTAACGCGGGTGCCGCCCTGCTGGTGGGTGGCGAGGCACCGACGACACCTGGGTACCGGTATGCGCCCACTTTGCTGCACGTGTCGGCCGAGGAGTTTCTGCAACAGCCCGAGGCCTTGCAGACCGAAGCGTTCGGGCCGGTCAGTCTGATCGTGCGCAGCACTGGGTTGGCGCAGCTGACCACGTTGGCGCGCAGCTTCGAAGGCAATCTCACCGGCACCTTGTATCGCGGCGCCGACGGTAGCGACGATCTGGCTTGCACCGCGCTGATTGCGGCATTGCGGCCGCGTGTCGGGCGTTTGATCTGCAACAAGATGCCCACTGGCGTGGCGGTGAGTCCGGCGATGAATCATGGTGGCCCGTATCCGAGCACTGGCCACTCGGGCTTTACTGCGGTTGGCATGCCGGCAGCGATTCGCCGTTTCGCCGCGTTGCACAGCTACGATGGTGTGCCCGACGACATGCTGCCGGTCGTGTTGCGCGACCGCAATCCTGGTGGCGTGCAGCGCTTGATCGACGGCTATTGGAGTGTGTCCGACGTGGAGCGCAGTGCATGAGTGATGCGGCGCAGATCGGTGGCTTAAGCCTGGATGCGGCGCACGCGCAGCTTGCACCGTGCTCACGCCGTGCGCCACCGATCCAGGAGCAGGAATACCGTCAGCGTCTGGCCGATGCGCGCGCCTTGATGCGCGCACACGGCGTGGATGCGTTGTTGATCGGTGCCGGCGCATCGCTGCGCTATTTCACTGGTGTGCCGTGGGGTGCGAGCGAGCGCTTGGTGGCGATGCTGCTTACCGCCACGGGCGATCCTTTGTTGATCTGTCCGGCGTTCGAGGAAGGATCGTTGGATGCGGTGCTGTCCCTGCCTGTACGCAAATGCTTGTGGGAGGAACACGAGGATCCGCACGCACGGGTCGCCGAGGCGCTGGCGCAATGCAACGCGCAGACGCTGGCGTTGGATCCAGGCATTGCGTTCGCCGTGCATACCGGCTTGTCGGTGGTGCTGGGGACGGTCGCGATCCGCGACGCGGCGCCAATCGTTGATGGCTGCCGCATGCGCAAGTCGGCGGCGGAGTTGGCGTTGATGCAGCAGGCGTGCGACATGACCTTGCAGGTGCAACGTCTGGCCGCAGGGTTGATCCACGAAGGCATCACCACGGCGGAACTGACCCGTTTCATCGACCAGGCGCACCGCGCGCTCGGTGCCGATAACGGGTCTACGTTCTGCATCGTGCAGTTCGGCCATGCCACCGCGTATCCGCATGGTATTCCGGGCGTGCAGGCGTTGCGTGCCGGTGAGTTGGTGTTGATCGATACCGGTTGCACTGTGCAGGGCTATCACTCCGATATCACCCGCACCTATATCTTCGGCGAACCCAGCGAAAAACAGCGGCATATCTGGCAATTGGAGCATGCCGCGCAGGCAGCGGCGTTCGCTGCCGTGCGTCCCGGCGTGGCCTGCGCCGCCGTAGACGCGGCTGCGCGCGAGGTGCTGGAGCGTGCCGGCCTCGGCCCGGATTACCGCTTGCCGGGACTGCCGCATCGCACGGGTCATGGCTGCGGCATGAGCATCCACGAGGCGCCATACCTGGTGCGCGGCAACGCGTTGGCACTGGCGCCGGGGATGTGCTGTAGCAACGAGCCGATGATCGTGGTGCCGGGCGAATTCGGTGTGCGTCTGGAGGATCACTTCTATGTGACCGACACTGGCGCGCAGTGGTTCACGCCGCCGTCGCCGGCGATCGACCGCCCGTTCGCCTGATGCGGGTGCGATGTGCAGCATGTGCCAACGCCGGCCCATGCTGCACATCTGGGTGAAGCTTCCTTCTTTTACTGCACACTGGTGTTTCCTGGCCGTCGCTGGTATGGCCGATCCGTCTGCTCCATCGGAGAAATCGCAATGCGTCTGAGTCCCCCATTTCGCGCGGCATTGTCGTTGGCGCTGGTCTGTCCTGTGATCTTCCACAGCGGCATGGCCGTGGCGGCAACTCAGGCGGCGGCGACGCCGGCCAAGCAGGCAAGTGCGCGCTTCAAGGCGCTGTATCAGCGCGAGTGGGCGTGGCGGCAGGAGCAATTCGCTGGTGCCGACGACGAAAACGGCAAGGCCGCTCCCGCCGACCATCTGCCGAAGGTGGACCTGGCGACGCAGAATCAGCGCACCGCCTACTGGCAACAGGTGTTGCAAGAATTGGACGCGATCAAGCCAGCGGACCTGTCGGCGCAGGAACAGGTCGATTACCAGGTGTATCGCGAGCAGATTGTGGTCCTGCTCAATCAGCAGCGCTTCCATACCTGGGAGATGCCGTTCAACAGCGATAGTTCGTTCTGGAGCGATCTCGGTTTCAGTGCGCGCTCCACCATGCATACGCGCGAGGATTACCAGCGTTATTTGAAGATCCTCGCCGACATTCCGCGTTATTTCGACGATCAAATCGTCAACATGCGCGCCGGTCTGGCGCGTGGCTTCAGCCAGCCGCAAGTGACGCTGACCGGGCGCGATCAATCCATCGCCGACGTGGCGCAGGCTGCTGGCCAAGCCAATCCGTTCTACGCCCCATTCAAGCAGATGCCGGCCAGCATTCCGGCGCAGGTGCAGGCGCAATTGCGCCAGCAGGCGTTGGAGACCATCGCCCACAGCGTGGTGCCGGCGTATGCCGGGCTGCTGCATTTCATGCGCGAGGAATATCAGCCCAAGGCGCGCACCACACTGGCCGCCGAGTCCCTGCCGGATGGTGTGGCGTACTACCGTGCGCAGATCCGCGAGTTCACCACGCTGGATCTGGCGCCGGAGCAGATTCATGACATCGGACTGAAGGAAGTCGCCAAGCTGCGCAAGCAGATGGACCAGACCATCGCCGCCAGCGGCTTCGTCGCCCCGGCCGGGCAAGCGACGTTCCCGGCCTTTTTGCACTACCTGCGCACCGATCCCAAGTTCTACGCCAAGACACCGGAGGAACTGCTCAAGGATGCAGCGTGGATCGCTAAGCGCGTGGATGCCAAGATTGGCGATTACATCGGTCGGTTGCCGCGGCAGCGTTTCGCAATTGAGCCGGTGCCGCCGGAACTGGCGCCGTTCTATACCGGCGGTCGTGGTGGTCCTGGGATCTATCTGGTCAACACCTATGATCTGCCGTCGCGACCGTTGTACAACCTGACCGCGCTGACTCTGCACGAATCCTCGCCCGGTCACGCGCTGCAGATGCCGCTGGCTGCCGAGCAGCAGGACTTGCCGGACTTCCGGCGTTACAGCTTCATCTCCGCTTACGGCGAGGGCTGGGCGGTGTATTCGGAATACCTGGGGCAGGAGATGGGGATGTACGACACGCCCTACGACCGCTTCGGTTATCTGACCTATCAGATGTGGCGCGCGTGCCGGTTGGTCATCGATACCGGCATTCACCACAAGGGCTGGACTCGCGCGCAGGCGATTGCCTATCTGCGCGATAACACCGCGCTCAGTGAACATGAAATCACCACCGAGGTGGACCGCTATATCGGCTGGCCCGGTCAGGCGTTGTCCTACTATCTTGGCGAATTGAAGATATTGGAGCTGCGGCGCAAGGCCGAGCGCGCGCTGGGCGAGAAATTCGATATCCGTGCTTTCCACGATGCGGTGTTGGAAACCGGCTCGGTGCCGTTGCCGGTACTGGAACAGCGCATCGCGCGTTTCATCGCCGAAGGTGGCAAATCGCCGTGGGCCAGCGCGGTGGATGCGGCACCGACACCGTGATGCCGGCGTCGCTGCGCCTCGCGCTGGCGAACGGCGGTCGCCAGTGCGCTGGCGTGTGCACGGGCGGCGACGCCTCGGTGATTCGCCAATGCAACTGAGATCCAGCGAGGGACACCATGGCGGCACAAGGTAAGTTCCATAAGCGACTGAGCCTCACCGATTTGACCTTCATCGGGCTCGGTTCGATTTTCGGCTCCGGCTGGCTGTTTTCGGCCAGCCATGTCTCGGCAATGGCCGGTCCGGCGGGTATCGTGTCGTGGATCGCTGGCGGTGTGGCGGTTTTGATGCTGGGCCTGGTCTATTGCGAATTGGGTGCGGCCTTGCCGCGCGCCGGTGGCGTGGTGCGTTATCCGGAGTATTCGCATGGCGCCTTGCTCGGCTGGCTGATGGGCTTCATCACCTTGATCGCGTTCTCCAGCCTGATTGCGATCGAAGTGGAAGCGGCGCGGCAGTATGCGGCGGCGTGGTTCCCGTGGCTCAGCCAGGCCGGCAGCACCCATCCCAGCATCGCCGGCTGGTTGCTGCAACTTGCGTTGCTGGTCGCGTTCTTTTTGCTCAATTACTACAGCGTCAAGACCTTCGCCACCGCCAACAATATCGTCAGCGTGTTCAAGTTCCTGGTGCCGGTCTTGGTGATCGTGCTGTTGATGGCGCACTTCGATGCGCGCAACCTGCGCGTGCATGGATTTGCTCCGTTCGGTGCGGCTGGGGTGGAGACGGCGATCTCCGCTGGCGGCATCATCTTCGCTTATCTCGGTTTGACTCCGATCGTCTCGGTGGCCAGCGAGGTGCGCGATCCGCAGCGCAATATCCCCATTGCGTTGATCCTGTCGGTGGCGCTGTCCACCGTCATCTACGTGCTGCTGCAGTTGGCGTTTCTGGGCGGCGTGCCGGCACAGCACTTGGCGCAGGGGTGGGGCGGCATCGACAAGGTGTTCTCGCTGCCTTACCACGATATCGCGTTGGCGTTGGGCATTGGCTGGTTGGCGACGCTGGTGATTTGCGATGCGATGATTTCGCCAAGCGGCACCGGCAACATCTACATGAATGCCACGCCGCGCGTGGTCTATGGCTGGGCGCGCAGCGGCGGTTTCCTGCCGGTGCTGACCCGGGTCGATGCGGCATCTGGCATTCCGCGTCCGGCGTTGTGGCTGAGCCTGGGCTTGTCGGTATTTTGGACCTTGCCGTTTCCGTCGTGGGAAACCTTGATTCAGGTGGTGTCGGCGGCGCTGGTGCTGAGCTACGCGGTGGCACCGGTGACGGTCGCCGCGTTGCGACGCAGCGCGCCGCAGATGCCGCGTCCGTTTCGGTTACGCGGCATGGCGCTACTGGGCCCGTTGTCGTTCATCGTCGCCGCCTTGATCGTGTATTGGTCTACATGGAGCACGCTGTCGTGGTTGCTCGGCTTGCAGATCGGGATGTTCGCGCTGTACGTGCTCTATCGGTTGCCCGACGCCGCTGGTCGCGTGCGCCTGTGGCAACAGGTGCGTGGCGTACTGTGGTTGATCGCGTTCTTTGCGTTGGTGCTGTTGGTGTCGTTTTTTGGCACCTTCGGCGGTACTGGGCAAATCGCGCATCCCTGGGATACGCTCTGCGTGGCGGTGATCGCGCTGGGCTGCTACTACTGGGGCGCGCATACCGGCCTGCCCAGCGAAGCGCTGGCGTTGGAAGAGGACGACGGGGAATAAGCCAGCGGTCTGCATTGCCGCAGCGGCAGATGCTGCCGTATCTGATGCGGTTGCTGCTGCGAGAAACCGCGAATCTGCTGTGGATGGGGAAAGCATGAACAGAGTTGTTGCAACGATCGTAGGTGCTGCGGCGTGTTTCGCCGCCGCCGCCGCCGTCCAGGCTGCGCCCAGTGTCGCTGATTATCAGCGTTCGCTGGGTTTGCGCCAGGCCTGGATCGGCTTGACCGAAAACGTGAGCTGGCCTGCGCAATGGCGCGATGCTGGCGCGTTCTATTACCGCAAGACGGTGCCCGGCGGTTTCGCCTTCGTCGTTGAGGACGTGGTCAGCCAGCGCAAGCAGCCAGCGTTCGATCAAGTGCGCTTGGCGCGCGCGTTGGGTGTCGCGATGGGGACCACGTTTCCGGCGCTGCGCCTGCCATTTGAGCGTTTCGCCTATGTGGCCGAGGGCGATCATGCGCAGGCGGCGATTGCGTTCGAGATCGACGAGACGCCCTGGCGCTGCACCGTGACCACGTATGTCTGCGCGCGTGCCGATCGCGGCCGACAGCCGCGACCACGCGGTTTTGGCGTGGTGCGCGATCTGACCCAGCCAGCGGATAACACGCCACGGCGTTCGCCCGACGGACGCTGGGAGGCTTACGTCGACGGTCATGCGGTGGTGCTGCGCGCGCGCGCCGATGGACGGGTGTGGCGGCTGGCCGAGGATGGCCGTGCCGACGATTTCTACGATCCGGAGACCATCTCCTGGTCGCCGGATTCGCAGCGGTTGGCGTTGTACCGGGTACGCCCAGGCTTTGCGCGTCAGGTGACCCGGGTGGAGGCGGCGCCGCCAGGTGGCGGTCAGCCGCTGGTGCGCACCCAGTTGTATCCCAAACCCGGCGATGCGGTGGATATCGAGCGTCCGGTGTTGTTCGACATCACCGCATTAGCCCACGGCGGCGCGCCCCGGCGCAGCAGCATCGACAATGCGCTGTTCGCCAATCCCTATCAGTTGTCGCCGATCCAGTGGCGTGGCGATAGTGCCAGCTTCGTCTTCGATGCAGTGCAGCGTGGTTTTCAGCACATGCGCGCGATTGCGGTGGATGCCGCCAGTGGCCGCGCGCATGTGGCGGTGAGCGAGGACGCCAAGACCTTCGTCAATGCCGACCGCAGTTTTCGCCACGATGTGGATGGGCTGGGCAAGGAGATCCTGTGGGTGTCCGAGCGCGACGGCTGGCGCCATCTGTATCTGTTCGATGGCGTTACCGGCCAGGTCAAAACGCAGATCACCCACGGCGCGTGGATCGTGCGCGATGTGCTGCGGGTGGACGATGCGCAACGGCGCATCTGGTTCAGTGCCAGCGGTATGGATGCGGGGAAGGATCCCTACGACCGGCAGTTGTTCGCGGTGGATTTCGACGGTGGCCGGCTGACCCGGTTGACCGACGCCGATGCCGACCACGACGTGGCCATCGCCGACGACGGTCGCCATTACGTGGACGTGTATTCGCGTCCGGACATGGCGCCGGTGATGGAGCTGCATGCAATCGATGGCGCGCTGCTGCAAGTGGTCGAACGTGGCGACATCAGCAAGTTGCAGGCCGCTGGCTGGCGCGCGCCGCAGACGTTCGTCGCCAAGGGTCGCGATGGCCGTACCGATATCTGGGGCATGGTGGTGCGCCCGCGCGATTACGATCCGCACAAGAAATACCCGGTGATCGAGAACATCTACGCCGGTCCGCACGATTCCTTCGTGCCCAAGACGTTCTGGCCATTCGGTTATCACTCCGGTGGCGATAAGCAGATCGGTATGCAGGCGCAGGCGGATCTGGGTTTCATTGTGGTGATGATCGACGGCATGGGCACCGCCAACCGATCCAAGGCCTTTCACGATGTGGCCTGGAAGAATCTCGGCGATTCCGGGTTCCCCGACCGCATCGCCTGGCACAAGGCGATGGCCGCGCAAGACCCGTCCTACGATCTGAGCCGCGTCGGCATCTACGGCGCCTCGGCTGGCGGGCAGAGCACGCTTGGCGCACTGGAGCGGCACCCGGACTTCTACAAGGTGGGTGTGGCTTATGCCGGTTGCTACGACAACCGCATGGACAAGATCAGTTGGAACGAGCAGTGGATGGGCTGGCCAGTGGATGCGAGCTACGCGCGTGCCTCGGGCGTGGACAACGCGGCCAAGTTGCGTGGTGATCTATTGCTGATCGTCGGCGAGCAGGACAGCAATGTCGACCCGGCCTCGACCGCGCAGGTGGTGAATGCGCTGATCAAGGCCGGCAAGGACTTCGACTTGCTCAACGTGCCCGGCGGCGAACATTCCGTGGGCCGTTCCACCGGCCCCATCGACTACGTGCAACGGCGTCAGTACGACTTCTTTGTGCGGCATCTGCTGGGCGAGACGACGCCGCACTGGAATAGCCTGGATAGGCAAATTGCGCGATAAGCCGGTCATGTCTGTATCAATGTCAAAGGTGCCGCCCTCTGCTGCGAGGGCGTGATTGCCTGCTCCGGCAACAGGCAATAGCGCGCATGCGATGACGGATGTTTATACATTTTCATTGTGTCCGGTAGCGAACATTCCGTGGGCCATTCCAGCGGTCCTATCGATGATGTGTAGCGCCGCCAGTACGACTTCTTGGTGCGGTATCTGCTGGACGAAGCGACGCTGCGCTGGAATGCGGAGCCGATCGCTCATCAAATGAGCCGCGCGGGCTGCGCTGCCCGCAAGCGCGAGGCTCGAACGCGACGCTGCATGGCGGCCGGAGGACTACGCACTGCGTGCTCACGCGTTTCACCTGCGCGCTCAAGTTGCGCTTGCGGCTGCCGATAGTCTTACAAACTCCCTTCCGCCGGTTGGCATGTCATGACCTCCATCGCCTCGTCGTCTTCGATCGCGCTCTCCGGCATGCGCGCTGCGGCGTCCGGCTTGCAGGTGCGTGCCAACAACATCGCCAATCTCGCCACCGAGGGTTTCCAACGCGCGGTGCCGGTGGATCAGGAGGCGGCCGGCGGTGGCGTCGTCAGTCAGGTGCAGGCGGCGGGCGGGCAGGGCAGCGATATGGTCGATGACATGGTCGGCGGTCTATCCGCGCGCAATGCGTTCCAGGCCAATGCGCGGGTGCTGCGCGCGGCCGACGACAGCCTGGGGCATCTGCTCGACGTCCTCGCCTGAGGCGTTCTGCCGCGCCATCGCGCCGGTGCCGCGTTGTGACAGCGCGGTGAGGTTGCGGAAGGCTTGTGGCTATGCGGTTTTCCGCATCGATCCTCGGCACAGCGCGCAAGACGCTGCGGTACGCGCAGCGCACGATGCACGATTGCCTATATCCGAGGAGGGTCGATGGATCGGAGAGATTTCCTGCGTCAGGGGCTGGCGGTGGGGGCGGTGGCCGGTGTCCAGGCGCTGGCCGGCACTGCCACGGCGACGCCGACTGCGCGTTCCGCGCCCGCGTTGCCGCCGTTGCGTGCGCTATCCAGCGACGCGCTGGCCGGGCATACCATGCAGTGCCACTTCGATGAAGCAGGCGTGCGCTGGACGGTGTACGAAGACCTGCGCCATCCCGATGGCGACTTGACCCTGCTTGGCCCGGACGGCGCGCTGGTGTTGGGCAAACGTACCGAGCCGGTCTATCCCGCCGCACAAGCGCCGTACTTCGGCATGGCCCTGGCCGAAGTGGCGATGGCCGAAGCCGACCTGCTCGCCGACCGCCTGTTGCGCGATGGCGATCCGCGCCAGGACGAGGTACGCGACGTGGCGCCGCCGCCAGCGTCGCAACTGGATGCGAAGGACTACAACGGGCGCTTGCCCTGGACCACCTTTGTGGGGACCCGCGAATGCGCCGATACCATGCCGGTGTATCCGGATGGGCGCACGCGCACTTACCGGGCGGTGCAGGCGTTCCCGGAACTGGGCAAAGACGCGCTGGTGCAGCGTCGTCGCGAAGGCCTGATCGGCGGTTGGATGCCGGCCGTGCGCAAAGTGGTGCCGGCGGGCGAGGGCCGCTATTACGACTTGTTGCTGTTCGCCGATGTGTTGGCGACGGACCGCTTTGTGGTGCAAACCTGGCACCGCAGCGCGCTGGTCGAACATGGCAAGGTCCGCAAGGTGGTCTACGGCTATAGCTACCCGGATTACCCACCGCGACGCGGCCCACGCAGTGCCGAGGATTTCTACCGTGGCCTGCTCGCCTTCGCTGGCTATTGGCACGGCTTGCTCGCCGACATGGCGCAGGCGCAGTTGCCTGATCCCAGTTGGAGCGAGATGGCGCGCTTTGCCTTCGCGCGTGAACTGGTGGTGCGCCCGGGCGGTACCTATCCCAAGTACGGCGCAGTGGATCGCGATTACTACGGCAACGAATACGATGGTTTCCAGGACACCTTCACCAGTTCGTTGTACGCCAACCTGGAGTGGGGCCGCTTCGCCCAGGCTGCGGCGGTGCTGGATGGGTACTTCAGCGATTTCGTGCAGGCCGACGGCATGATCAACATGCGCGGCGCGGAGACTGGGCAGTTCGGGCTGACCCTGTCCCTGCTGGCGCGCTACCTGCGCTATACCGGCGATGTGGCGTTGCTGCGCAAGCATCGCGACAAGATCGCCGCCACCGCCCAGGTGCTGGTGGAACTGCACGATGCCAGCTTGCGTTTGCCGGCAGCGGCACCAGGGCACGGGCTGATCCACGGCTGGAACGAATCCGATGCCTGTCTGTCTGCCGATCCGCAGCTATGGTGGAAACCCTACTACGCCAACAGCGCGCTGGCCGTGCGCGGCTGGCGGGACATCGCCGGGGTCTGGCCTGCGATTGCCGGCGTCGGCGGACAGGCCAGCGCCACGCAATGGCAGCGGCATGCGCAGCAGCTTGTCACGCAGCTACAGCGCAGCGTGCGCGGGAATATCCGGCGCGACCTGACCCCGCCCTACATCGGCCCGCTGCCGGGAGTGAAACTCACCTTCCGGCAATCGCTGCAACAGGAGCAGCCCAGCGAGCAGGGCTGGCCGCATCGGGCCTATTCCGAATTGTTGCAGGCCGACGTGTTGCCCGAGGATCTGGCGCACTTGGTCATCGACTGTGTGCGTGGTCATGGCGGCACCAGCCTCGGCGTGGTCGGCAACATCACCGCGCCCACGCCCGAAGGACGCGACCTGCTGGGTTTCATCTCCTACGGCTACGCGCAGCAGTTGCTGCGTCTGGATCGGATCGAGGAATACCTGCTGTTCCTGTACGCGCATCGCTATCACGTGCATACCCGTGGCAGTTGGACCGCGGGCGAGGTTAGCGGCATCACCGGCGGCATGCCGTTGTTCTGCATCCCGGCGCAGTTGACGATCCCGCTATTGCTGCGCTGGATGCTGGTGTTCGAGGATAGCGCCGGCGAGGAGCTGTTCCTGGCGCGGGCGCTGCCGCGCGACTGGCTGGGCAGTGGCCAGACAATCGCCATTGCCGCTGCGCCGACGCGCTGGGGTGCGGTGTCGTTGAGTCTGTGCGCTGATCCGGCACGGCAGCGCATCGATGGACGTGTGCACTTGCCGCCGTCGCGGCCATCGCGGACCTGGTTGACCTTGCGCGTGCCGGCGGGCACGCGCTTGCGCGAGGTGATGCTGGATGGGCAGCGTGTGCCGCTATCGGGTCCGCGCAACGAGCGCGTGCAGGTGCCGGCTGGCAGTGCAGAAACGCTGACGATTGCCGCCGTCTACGGTTGAGCAGCGTGCGGAGTCGTCGGGAGCGTCCCTTGGGGTTGGGCAGTGCGGTATTCCGCACGGTTTCCCGGTAAATACCACAAGACGGGATATCCGCTATACGCGCACATTGTGTCAGTGCAGTGAATTTTCAGGGTGGATTCATGCACGCCACAGCGGAACCTGGCGCGTCGTCGTGCGTGCAGTGTCCGGGCGTTTTGGCCCCGGCTGCACGCGTGGACACGTTCGTTTCCGTACTCGCCCACAGGCGCTGGCGATGAGGTGCAGGCCCCATGCAGGGAATGCCTCACCGATCGCACCGCGTGCAGCCAAGGAGAATCCGATGCCGTCCTTACTCGAATGCGTGGTGCCGTTGTTCCCTCGTTCATGGCGTCTTACGCAGCGTCATGCTCCGCTGAGCGCGGCGATCTACGCTGCGTTGTTGCTGCTTCCGGTTTTTGCGGTGCAGGCACAGGATGCCCAGACCCAGGACGGCGCGGCGACCACATTGGAGCGGGTCAGCGTGACCGGCAGTCATATCCGCCGCATCGATGCCGAGACTGCAAGCCCAGTCATCACCATCGACCGCCAGCGGATCGAGGACAGCGGCCAGAACACCCTAGGCCAGTTACTGCAGCAACTGCCGGCGATGGCCGGCAATATGCCCAATATCGCGCTTAATTCCGGTTTCAGCCATGGTCGCGCGCTGGTCTCGCTGCGCAATCTCGGCCCCGAGCGCACCTTGGTGTTGGTCAATGGTCATCGGATGGCCGGGCCTGCCAGCAGCGTGTCCGCCGCCCCCGGCGTTGACGTCAACGCGATCCCGGCGGCGATGGTGGAACGGATCGAAGTGCTGACCGACGGCGCCTCCTCGGTCTATGGCTCCGATGCCATCGCCGGGGTGGTCAACATTATCCTCAAGGACAAATACGATGGTTTCGCCGTCACCGCCGATTACGGCCAGAGTACGCATGGCGATGGCAATCGCCGTGGGCTGGGCGTGGAGTGGGGCAAGAGCTGGGACCGTGGTGGGCTGATCCTGGGGGTCAGTCATAATTCGATGAATGCGCTTTACGATGCTGATCGCCCTTATGCCCAAACGGCGCAGGGGTATCACAACGGCACTGCGTATGAACTGCGCAGCGGCGGCACGCGTGCGTTTTTGAATGATGGCCAGGTGTTGGTCCCAAATGCTGGATTGGCGCCAGGCGCGGTCAATGCCGGGAATTTTCATCCCTACGATGTGGCCACGGATGGCCATAACTACTATGACGGGCAGTATCTGATTACGCCGGTGCAGCGAACGAATGCCTCGGCACACGCCAGTTTCGATTTCACGCCGGACCTGCAGGGATATCTGGACGTCTTCTGGACTCGTAGCCAGACCACCTCGCAGCTCAGCGCCTATGGCCTGGAAATGCCCGATGCCGCGCAGAATTACTATAACCCGTTCGGTAGTGCACTGACCCGCTACCTGCTACGTTCGGTGCAAGCCAATACCCGCGTCTACACTTCCACGATGTACCAGACCAACATCGTCGCCGGGCTACGCGGCAAATTCGCCGACACCAGTTGGCAGTGGGATGCGGCCGCCGGTTATGCGCACTACAAGGACACGTTGATTCGTCATGGTTTTTCGGTCACCTCGCGGCTGAATAACGCCGTGGGCGCCTCGTTCCGCGACAGCGATGGCACGATCAAATGCGGCACGCCTGGTAATGTGATCGCCGGCTGCACCCCGATCAACATCTTCAATCCGGATGACCCCGCCACCATCGCGGGGATCAAGGCTACGCAAAGCGCGGTGGATCTGGTGGATAAAAGCACGATGAAATTCGCCGAAGCCAGTGTCAATGGCGATCTGTTCAAGATGCCTGCCGGCATGGTGCAGGCCGCGTTTGGGTTGTCGCTGCGGCAGGATGGTTTTGCGCAAGGCACCAGCAACCCGGTGGCGGCGGCCGATATGTATGGCAGTTGCGATTATAACGACGGCTGCATCATGAATCAGGGCCATGACGAGACGGTCAAAGAGGCCTACGCCGAATTGTTGATTCCCCTGCTCAAGGGTGTGCCTGGTGCGCAGGCGTTGAATCTCGACCTGGGCACGCGGTATTCCAAGTACGATTACTGGGGCAACACCACCAACAGCAAGATCGCGCTGGAGTGGCGCCCGCTCGATAACTTGTTGATCCGCGCCACCGGCTCGCAGGTGTTCCGTGCGCCATCGCTGGGTAATCTGTACGGTTCGCCGTTCAATGGGATAGTCGACGACACCGGCGACTATAGCGATCCGTGTAATGGCTACACCGGTGGTGGCAATCCTGCGGCGTGCGTCAACGTGCCGCGCAATGGCAGCTTCGTCAACACGTCTTCGTTCAGGGTCATCACCACCGGGTCGGCCAACGCGGGCTTTGCGATCAGACCCGAGCAGGGCCGCTCCTACAACATCGGTGCAGTCTACGATCCAGGCTGGGCCGAGGGGCTGTCGTTGAATGTGGACAATTGGCGGGTGTGGCTCGACGACATGCTCAACGGCACCAGTCTGGATGAGGTGTTGCAGAATTGCTATGACGGGAAGAACGCGTTTTGTCCTTTGATCCAACGCGATGCGGCTGGACAATTGGTCAGCGTGACCGTGCCATTTACGATCAACAGTGGCAAGGTCGATATCCGTGGCGACGACATCGGCATCAAGTACGCCTTGCGTGACACCGCCTGGGGTAGCTTCCATGCCGGCGTCGATGCGACCTATCTGTCCCGCTATAGCTTCAGCGGCGATCCGCATAACTACGTTGGGGAAATGTCCTTTTTCGGCAACATGCCGCACTGGCGCGCCAACTTCAATCTGAGTTGGGACAACGGTCCGTGGCATGCCAGTTGGAATACGCGGCTGATCGGGCACACCACGGTCGGTAGCGCCTATGAGGATACCTGCATCAACACCGCCGCCGATGGCAGTTGCGTGTACTTCCACGTGGGCACGGTGACGTACCACGACGTGACGTTGAGTCGTAAATTCGACAGCCTGCACAGCACTGTGTCCGCTGGCGTGAACAACCTGGGCAACCGCACGCCGCCGCGCTACTACGGTTATTCCAGCGCGGCCAATACCGATGCCTTCACTTACGACACGTTGGGGCGGTATTTCTGGGCGCGGATCAGGACCGAGTTTTGAGGCAGCAGCGGCAAGACGGGGATGTGGTCGCGCGGTGCCTGCGGCGCGCGACCACCCAGCGGATCGGCGCGGCGTTGCTGGTGCTGGCAGGGTTATTCGCGCAGGCCGGCGCGGCGCAACTGACCGATGATGACGAAGGTCTGGACCACAGCAACGCTGCACTCGGGATGCCGCGTTTCAAGGGCGATGCGCAGCCCGTGCCGGCGACTGGCGTGGCCTTCGTTCCAGGGACCGGCTATTTGCCGCGTGTCTTCGCGGTCGACCGCGCGGCCGGCGCCGGCAGTGCGCCTGGCAAGGATTTCTGGATTGATCGCATGCTCGCGCGTCGTGGTCGCGAGGGTGATCGCGATGGTCAGGACGGCAATCGTTGGTTGTTCACGCGCGGCCGCGCCGCGTATATGTACACGCATCGACCCGAAGTGCCGGGCTTCGTCGGCGATGTGGCCTATGTGCACAAGACCGGCCACGATGCCTTGTTCCGGTTGCAGGTGGAAGGCGTTGACGCAGCGCTGGCGTTGACCGAGGACAGCGCGCAACGGCGGCAGACGCCGAGCTATTTCAGCAGCGTGTACACCGGTGCCGGCGTGCGCCTGCATCTGGTCAAGTTCATCACCGAACAGAACGTGGCGGTGGCCGAGGTCACTTTGTCCAGTACCGATGGCGTAGCACGCAGCTTACGCGTGCGTGCGACCTCGCCGATGGCCACGCACGCCGATGGCGCGGAATTGATTGGCGCCTTCGTCACCCACAACGCGATCACCACGCTCTTTCCGCGCCTGTCTGGAGATGGTTTTGCGGTCGATGGTGGCAGCCTGGTGCGGCGCGTGGTTGTCCCGGCGACCGGGGCGACACCCACCTTGAAGCTGCAATTGGGCCTGGTCACACGCGAGTTGCCGGCCTCGCTGCAGCAATACCGGCGCATCGCCGCACAGTCGCCGCAGCAGGCCTACACCGAGCACGTGGTCGCCTATAACCGCTGGTGGGCCGACAACCTGCCGTATCTGCAAACGCCCGAGAGCAATCTCGATAAGACCCTGTTTTATCGCTGGTGGTTGCTGCGCTTCAATTTTCTCGATGCCGTGGTGCCCGGCAACGACTATCAGTTTCCGGTGGCGATCGAAGGCGTGCTCGGCTACGACAACGCGATCGTGCTGACCACCGGCATGTTCATCGACGACCTCAAATATCTGCGCGATCCGACCGCTGCCTACGGTTCCTGGCTCGGTGCGGGCGAGACCGCTGGTGGCGGCAAGTACGTGGATAACCCCGGCGCGCCGGAAAACTGGTCCAACTCCTACGCGCAGTATCTCAGTGCCGCGGCGTGGCGAGCCTATCAGGTGCATGGCGGACCGCCGGCCATCGCCGCGCAACTGGCGCGCTATGCCAGTGCCGATGTAGACGCATTGCTGCGTGCCTATGATCGCAACGGCAATGGCCTGATCGAATACGACTGGGCGGCGATGACCGGCAACGATGCCGATGCGGTGTCCTTCGACTGGGCCAAGCGCCATGGTCAGGCGCGCATGGACCGCAGCGAGAGCGCCTATGTGTACGCCAATGCGCTGGCTGCCGCGCAGGCGGCGCAACTGGCGGGCGACACCGTCACTGCAACGCGAATGCAGGCACTGGCGGCGAAGATCCGCCGTGCCGTGTTGCAGGTGCTGTGGCAGGACCACAGCGCCAGCGCCGACAGCATGGGCCTGCATGGCGACCTGCTCAAGCAGCGTCAGGCCGAGGACGCGCGTTTGCCAGTGGATTGGAAGGAAACCAATAACTATTACCCCTTCAGTGTCGGCCTGATGCCCAAGCGCGGCGACCCGGACGATGACCCCAAGTACGTGCGTGCGCTGCGTCTGTTCGCCGATGCACGGCAGTTTCCGCTGTTTCCGTTTTACACCGCCAACCAGGCCGATCTGCACGCGCGCGGCGGTGACGGCAGTAATAATTTCTCGGTAATCAATGCCACTGTCGCTTTTCGCCTGCTTGGCAGCGTGCTGCGCGATTATCCCAGCCCTTATCTGGATGCGAGCAGTTATCGCAAGCTGCTGTACTGGAATGCTTGGGCGCATGATATCGATGGCGATAATCGCTATCCCGATCAGAACGAATTCTGGGCCGAGGGTAGCGCTGCCGATGGCGGCAAGATCGGTTATCGCTCGTGGATCCACCATACTCAACTCGGTGCCAGCAACTTCACCGTGATCGAAGATGCGATGGGTCTGCGTCCGCGTAGCGACGCCATGATCGAGCTGTATCCCATCGACATCGGCTGGGATCACTTCGTCGCCGATCACCTGCGTTATCGCGACCGCGATCTGAGCATCGTCTGGGACCGCGATGGTCGTCATTACGCTGGCGCTGCGCCCAAGGGGTATTCGCTGTACCTGGATGGCAAGCTCGCTTTCACTGTCGATCGCCTCGCGCACGTCATTTACGACCCGGCCAGTGGTCGCGTGCGCGCCGCAGCGGATGCGGTCAACGCCGATGCGGCGCAGGTGCAGGTGCTGGCCGCGCACACGCTGGCACTGCAAGCGCCGCAGCAGGTGCGATTCCCGGCCAGCGCGCGGATCGGCGCGGTTCTGGCCGATGCCGGGGTGGATATCGGCCTGCCAGCCGCCGCGCGCAATCTGGCGCAAGGTGCGGCGGTTAGTGCGAGCTTCGCTGCCGAGGGTTTCCCGGCGACGGCGGCGGTGGATGGCAGTACCGCCAACGAGCCGTTCTGGGGGACCGTCGGATCGACGGCGCATAGCGACTGGATCGCCCTGGATCTAGGCCAACCGCAGACGCTGGATGATGTGCGGGTGTATTTTTATCGTAGTTCATCGCCCCCCGGTGAGCAGCACGGTTTTCCCTCGGGAACACGCGCTGGTTATGCGCCGCCATGGCTGTATGTGTTGCAGTATTTCGATGCGGGCGTCTGGAAGACCGTGCCGGGCCAGGTTCGCGACAGGCTGATCGCGCAGGGCAACCGCAACCGCATCCGTTTCCCGCCACTGCGCGCGCAGCGCTGGCGCATCCAGGTGACCCACGCTGGCGCGCAGCGCACCGGGATCAAGGAAATCCAGGCTTATGCCACCGGCATCGCGGCCCCGGTGGCCAGCGCTAACGATGCGCCGCACGTCGAAGCCTGGCAGCAGGATGGTGCTGCCGCCGACGGCGCGGTGCATGTGAGTGGCCGCGTCGGTGACGACGCGCGGCCCAACGGCACGCTGGCATTGCAGTGGCGCGCGCTGCGCACGCCGCCGGGTGGTGCGGCGATCTTCGCGCAAGCGCAGGACGCCAGCAGTGCGGTGCGCTTCACCGTTCCCGGTGCTTACACGCTGCGCTTGCAGGTCGACGATGGCGCATTGCAGGGGCATGCGGATGTCGAGGTGATCGCTCCAGCATTGCCTGCCGAGCAGGCAGTGCAAGTGCAGGGCGAGGCCGAACCGAGTGCGCAGTTCACTGCGGCGCATCATCGTCTGCAGGCACTCAACGATGGCTGGAGGCCGGCGTCGGGGCAGGTGCCAGCGGCGGATCGGCGCTGGGGCAGTTGGGGACGTGCGCAACCGGCGTCGGTGTGGGTGCAGTATCAATGGCCGCAGCCGCAACGGTTGAATGCGACCGCGCTGTATTTCTGGGACGATCAGCCGCAGGGCGGGGTGGCGTTGCCGCGCGGCTGGACGTTGCAGTATCGCGATGGCACGCAGTGGCGCGAGGTGGTTGTGCGCGGTGATTATCCGGTGCTGGGCGGTGGCGCGGCGAGTCGGGTCGCGTTCGCGCCGGTGACCACCACGGCGCTGCGCGTGGTCCTGCAAACGGCGCTGCGGGGCGACGGACATGCGGCGGTTGGTATCGACGAATGGCAAGTGTTCGCCGAGCGCGCGGTGGCCACCGAGGCGGTGGACGTGCGCGTGGCACCGGGGCAAGTGCCGGCATTGCCGGAAAGGATCGCCGGTTATTTCGCCGATGGTCGCTGGGCTTGGTTGGCCGTGCACTGGTCGCAACTGGATCCGGCCGCGTTGGCTGTCGAGGGGCGTGTCCAGGTGCAGGGCCTGGCCGATGGCGCGGTGCCGGTGAACGCCAGCCTCTGGGTGCGCGCGAATGCGCCGGGTCAGATCAACACGGTGCAGGCACCGCCGCCGCTGCATGTGCGTGTCGGGCAAACGCCGGTGCTGCCAGCGTTCGTCGGGGTGCAGTACAACGACGGCTCGCGCGAGCGCGTGCCGGTGCGCTGGTCGCCGCTGGCGCCGACGGTCGCTGCCATGCCCGGCAGCGTGAGCGTGGAGGGACAGGTGCAGGGACGCGACGGCAGTGGCAGCATGCCGGTGCATATGCAAGTGCTGATCGACCCGGCGTTGGCACCATGAGCAGGCTGTACGCGCGGGCGCTGTTGCTGCTGGCGATATGCGCGATGACCGGTGCCTTGGCAGCATCCCCAGCGGCGTTGCGTTCGCGTCAGGTGCATGCGCTCGGCAATCCAATCCTGGCCGATGGCCGCGATTATTCGGCCGACCCCGCGCCGCTGGTGGCCGATGGCAAGCTGTACATCATCGCCGGTCGCGACGAAGCGCCAGCGCAGGTCAACGACTTCGTCATCCCGCGTTGGCAACTGCTGGTCACTGACACTGTCGGCAGTGGTCGCTGGACCTATTATCCGGACTTATTGCGCCCGGAGCAGGTGTTCGCCTGGGCGGCGCCGGGGCATGCCTATGCCGCGCAGATCGTGCAGGGCACGGATCGACGTTATTACCTGTATGCCCCGGTGCAAGAAGCGCATTCGCGCAATGCCGATGCGTTCGCGATTGGTGTGGCGGTGGCCGACAGTCCGCTGGGGCCGTGGCGCGATGCGCATCCGCAGGGGCCGATCCTGTCGCAGTCGCTGCCGGTGCGCAACACGATTCAGAACATCGACCCCACGGTGCTGGTCGACGACGATGGCCGCGTCTATGCGTATTGGGGCACGTTCGGGACATTGTTCGGCATCGAGCTGGAACGCGACATGGTCACGCCGAAGGGGCCGGTGGTCGCGGTGAAAAGCTTGGATGGATATTTCGAGGCGCCATGGGTGTTCAAGCGTCGCGGCACTTACTACATGGCTTACGCCGCCAACAACGCCGGCCCCGATTCGGCGTGCACGCCGACGCTGTATCACGCCTGCATCGCCTATGGCACCGCGCCATCGCCGCTGGGGCCGTGGACGTATCGCGGTGTGGTGTTGGATCCGGTGTCTTCGACCACCTCGCATCCTGGCATCGTCCAGTTCAAGGGCCAGTGGTACCTCGTCTATCACACCGCCGATGCCAAGGGGGGCGGTCATTTTCGCCGTAGCGTGGCCATCGATACATTGCAGTGGGACGATAGCGTGAGCCCTGCGCGCATGCGCAAGGTATTGCCGACGTGCCGGCCCAGGCCAGCGCCGTCGCCATCGCGCAACCTCGCCGCGGCGGCCATCGCCACCGCGTCCAATAGCCCGGCCATTCCGGTGCAGTATTGGATCGCCGCGCTCAACGATGGCGTGGTGAATGCGCATCCGTTGCCACCGCAAATGTGGGGGAGCTGGACCTCGCACAATCCGTCGCAACAATGGATCCAATATGGCTGGGCAGCGCCGGTCACATTGAATGGCAGCCGCATCGTGTTCTTCGCCGACCAGCCTGCCGGGGCTGCCATCGGCGTGGCGCCGCCACGTGCCTGGCATCTGGAATACCGCACGCAGGGACGCTGGTTGCCGATTCCCGGAGTCAGCCGATACCCGAATGCGGTGGGGCGATTCCAGCGCGTCGCCTTCGCGCCGGTGCGCACACGCTGCGTGCGCGCGGTGTTCGATGCCTCCGGCGATGGCCGCACATACGCTGCGGTGGCAGTGCAGGAGTGGGAAATGCTCGCGCCGCGAGCGCAGATATTGCCGCCGCGTGCGCCGTCGCATGCGCAGGCATCGTGTGATGTGGGAGAAAGCAGACAATGAAATCAGTGAAATCAGAAGGTAACTCCATGCAGGCCGCTTTGGTTGCAGATAGGTCTGTGCAGCAATTGCGATCGTCGCAGCCGCTTGCCATGGGCGTGCGTGGCTGTTTGATGCTGTTATTGGCGGCAATGCCCTTTTACGCGGCGGCGGCCGGCGCGCCCAGTGAAGCCGATTATCAGAACGCACAGTCGCTGCGCACACGCTATGCCGCGCTGGTGGATCAGGAGCCCGCCTATCCGGCCTGGGTCGATAACGCGCACTTTCTCTACCGCATTGGCCGGATACGCGCGGGCAAGGCACCACGGCAGGACTATTTGCTGGTGGATGTGCGCAGCGGCGAGCAACGTCCCCTGTTCGATCCGCAGCGGTTGGCCGACGCCCTGACGCAGGGCGGGGACGGCACGGTGGCTGCCGACGATCTGCAACTGCGCCAGGTGAGCATGAGCGCCGATGGCATGCTGTCCTTCGTGCGTGGTACCGCAGCACATTGGCGTTGCGATCTGCATGCGTATCGCTGTGAACCTCAGCGTGATAGTGGTGAGGATGCCGATTCCTACGATATGGCCCCGCCACGCCAGGAAGGCCCCGAATACGGGCAGCTGTCTGCCGATGGCCGTCAGCGCGCCTGGGTGGAGCAGGGCAATCTGGTGGTCGACCGCGCCGATGGCAGCGGCAAGGTCCGGCTCAGCCGCGATGGCGGCAAGGACAGCTATTACGCCGCCGACAGCATTGCCTGGTCGCCGGATGCGCGTCGGCTGATCGCCTGGCGGGTGACGCCCGCGCCGCCGCACGTGGTGTACTACATCGAATCGGCCCCTGCCGATCAGTTGCAACCGAAGTTGCATCAACAGGTCTACACCAAACCTGGCGACCCGCTGCCTGTGATCCGTCCGGTGCTCTTCGATGTTGCCTCCGGGCGTGCGATTGAGATCGACAACGCGTTGTTTCCCACTGCGTTCGGGCTTACACCGCCGCGCTGGCGCGACGATGGCCGCAGCATCACCTTCGAGTACAACCAGCGTGGTCATCAGCTTTACCGGGTGATCGAAGTGGATGCTGGCAATGGTCACACGCGCACCTTGATCGAAGAAACTTCGCGAACGTTCATCGATTATTCCGACCTCGGTGGCGACCACATCAACGGCGGCAAACACTTCCGCCAGGATCTGGACGACGGCAAGCAGATTTTGTGGGGCTCCGAGCGCGATGGTTGGGAACACCTTTACCTGTACGACGGCAAGAGTGCGCGTGTCGTGCGGCAAGTCACACACGGGCCGTGGGTGGTGCGCAAGGTCGATCGTGTCGATCCGGCGACGCGGCAGCTCTGGTTCACCGCCTCGGGGATGAACCCCGGCGAGGATCCGTACTATCGCCATGCCTATCGCATCGGTCTGGACGGTGGCGATCCGGTGGCGCTGACCCCGGAGGCGTCCGACCACCAGGTGTTCCCGTCGCCGGACGGACGCTGGCTGCTGGACCTGTATTCACGTGTGGATCAAGCGCCGGTGTTAGTGCTGCGCCATGCCGAAGACGGCACGGTGGTGCGCACCATCGCGCATGCCGATATTTCCCGCCTGCTTGCCGCCGGCTGGCAGCCGCCGTTGCCGTTTCATGCGCCTGGTCGTGACGGCCGCACCGAAATCTGGGGCGTGATCCACCGTCCGCAAGCGCTGGATCCGGCACGCAAGTACCCGGTGGTGGAGGCCATCTATGCCGGGCCGCAGGGCTCGTTCGTGCCGAAGACGTTCACCACCTGGGTCCCTGCGCTGACCGCGCTGGGATTTGCGGTCGCGCAGATCGACGGCATGGGCACCAACAACCGCTCGCGCGCTTTCCACGATGTGGCCTGGCGCAATCTCAAGGATGGCGGTTTCCCGGATCGCATTCTGTGGCACCAGGCCGTCGCCGCGCGTTATCCCTGGTATGCGATCCAGGGCGGTATCGGCGTGTTCGGCACTTCCGCCGGCGGCCAGAATGCGTTGGGCGCGCTGTTGTTCCATCCCGAGTTCTACCGCGTCGGCGTGGCCAATTCCGGCAGCCATGACAATCGCATGGACAAAATCTGGTGGAACGAGCAATGGATGGGCTGGCCAATCGGGCCGTGGTACGCGGCCTCGTCCAATGTCGACAACGCCTGGCGGTTGCAGGGCCATCTGTTGCTGGTGACTGGCGACATGGACAAGAACGTCGATCCGGCCAGCACCTTCCAGGTGGTCGATCGGCTGGTCAAGGCCGGCAAGGAGTTCGATTTGCTGTTGGTCCCCGGTGGCGACCATGGTGCCGGTGGGGCGTATGGCGAGCGTCGCTTACTGGATTTCTTCGTGCGTTGGTTGCAGCACGCGCCAACCCCGGACTGGAACCGTTCGCCCACCACCCAGCGCAGCGAGCATCGATGACGCCGCGCGGAGACGTTCGATGTTCCCCATTCATGCAAATTTCCGCATACATTGCCACGGTCGCCGACAAGACACTGTGCGGGGGCGATGGGATAGTCCGGGGGGTGTGCGGATGCCTTGGTGCGGTGTGGGGCGCTGCTGCGGTGCCTGGAGCATTCGGACAGGCAAGTGCGTCAATCCCATCCGTGCCGTGCGGGTGATCGTCCAAGAGGAGTTCCAGATGCCGATGTTGAGCCGTATCTCGTTCGCCTGTCTGCAAGCGCGCGCGCGATGAGCAAGACACCCTGGAGCTGCGATGGCGCAATGGGCGATGCCTTCGGGCGTCATCGCGATCACGCCGCAAGCGCCGCGTTGGATCCATCACGGCGTCGCTTCCTGCAATGGAGCGCGTTGGCGATGGCGGCCGGATTACTGCGCTTTCCGCAAGATGCCGCCGCGTCCACCCCCGGGCGGGTGCAGGCGCTGCCGTTGCGGCAGGTCACGCTCAAACCGTCGCTGTTTCTGGATTCGCTGCAGACCAACCGTCGCTACCTGCTGGAACTGGAGCCCGATCGCCTGCTGCACAACTTCCTGCAGTATGCCGGGTTGCCGCCGAAGGGCGCGGTCTACGGCGGCTGGGAGGGCGATACCATCGCCGGGCACACACTGGGGCATTACCTCAGCGCCTTGTCCAAGATGCATGCGCAGACCCGCGATGGCGATTTGCGTGTGCGCATCGACTACATCGTCGCCGAACTGGCACGCGCCCAGGCGAAGGATCCGGACGGCTATGTCGGCGGCTTCACCCGCAAGACCGACAACGGCAAGATCGAAGGCGGCAAGGCGGTGATGGAGGACGTGCGTCGCGGCATCATCAAGGGCAGCAAGTTCAATCTCAACGGCAGTTGGTCGCCGCTGTACACCCAGCACAAGCTGTTCGCCGGCCTGCTCGACGCGCATGCCCTGGGCGATAACGCGCAGGCGCTGACGGTGCTGGTGAAGGTGGCCGGTTACTTCGCCGGAGTCTTCGACGCGCTCGACCATGCGCAGATGCAGACCTTGTTGGATACCGAGTTCGGTGGACTCAACGAATCCTTCATCGAGCTGGGCGCGCGCACCGGGCAGGAGCGCTGGATTGCGATCGGCAAGCGACTGCGCCACGAGAAGATCATCGACCCGCTGGCCGCCGGGCACGATGTACTGCCGCACATCCACGCCAATACCCAGGTACCCAAGTTTATCGGCGAGGCGCGCCAGTTCGAAGTCGCCGGCGATGCCGATGCGGCGGCGGCGGCGCGCTTTTTCTGGGAGACCGTGACCGCGCACTACAGCTATGTGATCGGCGGTAATTCGGACCGCGAATATTTCCAGGAGCCGGACAGCATCGCCGGGTTCCTCACCGAGCAGACCTGCGAGCATTGCAACAGCTACAACATGCTCAAGCTGACCCGGCATCTGTACCAATGGACGCCGCAGGCGCGCTATTTCGACTACTACGAGCGCACCTTGCACAATCACACGATGGCCGCGCAGCATCCGGCTACCGGCATGTTTACTTACATGACGCCGATGATCAGCGGCGGCGAGCGTGGGTTTTCCGATAAGTTCGATTCGTTCTGGTGTTGTGTCGGCAGCGGCATGGAAGCGCATGCGCAGTTCGGCGATGCGATCTACTGGCAGGACGAGGCGGCGTTGTATGTCAACCTGTACATTCCCTCGCGGCTGGACTGGAGCGAGCGCGATCTGTCGCTGGAGCTGGACAGTGGCGTGCCCGAAAACGGCAAAGTGCGTTTGCAGGTGCTGCGTGCCGGCGCGCGCGCGCCACGGCGATTATTGTTGCGGGTGCCTGCCTGGTGTCAGGGACGCTATACGCTGCGTCTCAATGGCAAGCGGCTGCGGCGCACGCCCAGCGATGGCTATCTGACGTTGGAGCGAGACTGGCGCAGTGGCGATGTGATCGAATTGGAACTGGCCACGCCGCTGCGGCTGGAACATGCGGCCGGCGATCCGCAGACCGTGGTGGTGATGCGCGGTCCGTTGGCCTTGGCCGCCGATCTCGGGCCGGTCGGCACGCCCTACGATGCGCCGGATCCGGCGTTGGTGGCGGCGGCCGATCCGCTGGCCGGTTTCGCCGAATTGCCGCAGCCGGGGCATTTCCTCGCCAGCGACACGCAGCCGCCAGGACTGACCTTCGTGCCGTTCTATGCCCAGTACGAGCGGCGCAGTGCGCTGTACTTCAAGCGCATGCAGCCGGCGCAGTGGACGCAGGAAGCAGCGCGGCGCGCGCGCCAGCAGGCCGAGCAAGATAGTCTGCGTGCGATTGCGGTGGACATGATCCAGTTCGGCGACGAGGCATCGGAGAAAGCGCACAAACTGCGCAGCGATACCTCCTTCGGTGGTGCCTACCGTCGCCAGCAATGTCGCGATGTGCGTGGCAAGGGTTTTGTCGAATTTCAGATGCGCGGTAGTCAACAGCCATTGGTGCTGCGCCTGCGTTTCTGGGGGAGCGACAAGGGCCGTTTCAATATTCTGGTGAACGGCAAGCTGGCCGTGGAGGTGCAAGTGGAAGGCGGACAGGTGATCGATTTCGTGGATCGCAACTACCCACTGCCGCCGGCATTGACCGCCGATGCCGCGATGCTGACCTTCCGCCTGGAACCGCAGCATGGCGATACCGCCGGGCCACTGTTCGGCGGCTGGCTGATCCCGGTCGCGCGCACATGATCGCCCGCTGCGTACACGGTAGTGTGTCTGGGGGCCGCCTGAGGAGCGCCTCGCGCCTACGCGCCGTGATCTGCGCGACCGGCTGGTTGTTGTGGCGTGGCCTGTTCGGTCTGGGCGCGCTTGCCGGCGCGGGGTGCGCGCATGCGCCGACTGCCGGTACCGCCATGGCGGCGGCCAGTCCGTTGCAGGGCGTGTGGGTCATCGCGCCGGAGCCGACGTTTCCAGGGCTGCGTTATCTGCGCATCGCCCAGCGCGATGGTCAGGCGCAGGGCAGCATCACCACCGACTGGTACGGCGATCTGCCGATGCAGCAGTTGCGCCTGGACGGCACCGTGGCCCGGTTCGCAATCGACAACGGCAATGCGCACTTGTCCGCGCAGCCATGGACCGCGACCCTGGAGCATGGCCAACTGCACGTGGTCGGCCGCATCTGGCACAAACAGATCGACCTGCGCGCCACCCGTGGCAGTGAAGCCGACGCGGTGCGGTTAGCGTTCCAAATCGCACCACTGCCGGCATATACCCCGTTACCGAGCGATGGCTTGGCGCGGACCCCACCACTGGGCTGGAATAGTTGGAACCGTTTCGCCGAGCACATCGACGACGCCACCGTGCGTCGCATCGCCGATGCCATGGTCGCCTCGGGCCTGCGCGATGCCGGCTATCTTTACGTCAACATCGACGATGGCTGGCAGGGCCAGCGCGACCGCGACGGTGTGCTGCAGCCGAACGCACGTTTCCCGGACATGCGCGCGTTGGCCGACTACGTGCACAGCAAGGGGCTCAAGCTCGGCCTGTACAGTTCGCCCGGGCCAAAGAGTTGCGCTGGCTATCCGGGCAGCTACGGCCACGTCGAACAGGACGCGCGGACCTGGGCAGGCTGGGGCATCGACTATCTCAAATACGACCTGTGCTCGGGTGAGGGCATCTTCCGCGAACCGCAGCAGGTGCGCCGCGCCTATTTGCAGATGGGTCAGGCGTTGCGCGCCAGCGGGCGACCCATCGTCTATAGCCTGTGCGAGTACGGGCGCGATCATGTCGGCCAATGGGGGCGCGAGGTCGGCGGGCATTTGTGGCGCACCACCGGCGACATCAAGGACACCTACGCGAGCATGGTCGCCAATGGCTTCGAGCACAACGGCGATCCGGCCGATGCCGGGCCTGGTGGCTGGAACGATCCGGACATGCTTGAGGTCGGTAACGGTGGCATGAGCGAGGACGAATATCGCACCCATCTGGCGTTGTGGGCCATGTCGGCAGCACCGTTGCTGCTGGGCAACGACCTGCGCCAGATGACCCCGGCCACATTGGCGTTATTGCGCAACCGCGAGGTGCTGGCCATCGACCAGGATGCGCTGGGCGTGCAGGGCAGGGCGATACGCAAGGACGGCGCAATCGAAATCTGGCGCAAGCCATTGGCCGATGGCGGTATTGCCCTGGGGGTGTTCAATCGCGATGCGCAGCCGCACCGGGTGGCGTTGACCGCGCAGGACGCGGGAACCGTATTGCGGGGCCGTCGTTGGCGCGATGTATGGCACGGCCAGACGCACCCGGCGCATCAACTCCGCAGCGTGCAGGTTGCCGCGCATGGCGTGGTGTTACTGCGGCTGTCGCCGCCACCGGCTGTACGCCACGCATTGAATCGGCAGTAAGACGATGCGCTGTTGCATGCGTGGCGTCCACGACGCCGCGTATGCACGTGCATATTGGGCGTGCGTTTGGATTGAGCGATAGATGGCTGCTGCCTCTGCTCTGAGCCAATACCTTGCGCCATGCCGTCCGGTGATTGCCGCTAGCGTGTCGCGTCACCGCGACCATGCGTTATTCCGCATGCGAAACCGCTAATTGCGACAAGACGCGAATATACGATCCGGTGCAAATTGTGACCAGATTATGAAGATTTTATCCCGGATTTTGTCAGTGAATCCAACTGCACTCGGGATTGCGACGCGCTGGTCTTGTTCGTTTTGCATGCAGGTGCATGGATCTGCGCGATATGGATTTTGTATTGCGTCATGCGGCCATTGGACGGACTGAACTCGCCGTAGCGTCCCCGGCACCGCCAAGGTGCCATTCGTTGCAGGTCGGTACGTCGGCTCCGCGCTGGCGTGGTGTCGTTCGGCCTGCGTTTTTTGAATGCTGTTTTGCTTTGTCATTGCCCAAGGAGAGTTTTCATGCCGTTTCCGCCACCATGCGCATCTTCTCATCGCCATGCCGTATCGCCGTTGGCATTGGCGATTGCCGTCGCTTCTGCGTTAGGCAGTGCGTGGTCGGCGCAAGCACAACAGGCCCCTGCCGATGGTGCACCGCAGACCCTGGATAGCGTTGTGGTGACCGGCTCGCGCTTGCGCCGGGTCGATGCGGAAACCGCCAATCCGGTGGTGACGATCAATCGCGCGCAGATCGAGGCGACCGGTAAGGCCACGCTTGGCGATCTGGTGCAGGAGCTGCCGTCAATCGCCGGCAACGCGACCAATCCCAATACCAACAATGGTGGTGGTACTGGTGCATCCGTGGTGTCGTTGCGCGGTCTCGGCGAAAAGCGCACGCTGATTCTGGTGAATGGCACGCGTTTGGCCAATAACGATGTCAACGCGATTCCCGCCACGATGATCGAGCGGGTGGAAGTGCTCAGCGACGGCGCTTCGGCGGTGTACGGTTCGGATGCGATTGGTGGTGTGGTCAACTTCATTCTGCGCAAGGGCTTTGATGGTGTCGAATTCAGTAGTGACTTCGGTACCAGTGCGCGCGGCGATGGCAACAGACGTAATTTTTCGCTCACAGCGGGCAAGACCGGTGAGCGCAGCAGTCTCGTCGCGGGGCTGTCCTATCACGACATCGATCCGGTCTCTGCCGGCGAGCGTCCTTACTCCAGGAACGCGCTGTCGCTGATCGACGGCAAGTCGGTCAAGCAAGGGTCCTCGGCCACTCCCACCGGCACCGTCAGCTTCAACGATGGCTCGCCTGCGGCCAAGGCGCTGGCGGCCCGCAATGGCTGTTCTCGGGTGACTTTCAACGGCGGCAGCAGCAGCCCGACCGATCCCAGTCAGTATCACTGCTACGTCGCTTCCACCGATTCCTATAATTATCAACCGTACAACCTGTTGCAGACGCCGCAGAAGCGCACCAATGCTTTCGTGATCGGTACGTTCCGTTTCGACGATCACCTGGAAGGCTACCTCAACACGTACTTCAGCAAGACCACCTCGGCCTCGGTCATCGCGCCGATCCCGCTCTTCGCCAACGGCGACAACTTCCTGGTTTCGGCGAACAGTTACTACAACCCGTTCGGGATCGATTTCGGCACCGACCGCAGTACCGGCAATTCCTACAGTAGTTTCAATACCCGCGCCACGATGCTGGGCAACCGCCGTTATGCGTACAACACCTATAATTTTCAGATCAGCCCTGGCCTGCGTGGTAGCTTCGGCGACAGTTCCTGGCAGTGGGATGCCAGCGTCAATTACGGCAAGGTCAAGCAGAAGTCGATCAATGAGGGCTTCCTGAGCTACGCCGGTTTCAATGCGGCGGTCGGGCCATCGTTCCTGGATCGCGACGGCACGGTCAAATGCGGCAGCGCCGGTGCGGTGATCGCCGGCTGTACCCCGGTCGATGTGTTCAACCTCAACAACCCAGCCAACCAGGCCGCGTTGCGGGCCTTGCAAGTCAATCCGACCGTGACCAGTGTGTACACGGTCAAACAGTTCGAAGCCAACGTCAACGGCAACGTGTTCGATCTGCCGGCCGGCGCGGTGAGCCTGGCGGCCGGTGTCACCTACCGCAAGGAAAGTACCTCGACCGCTGCCGATCCACTATGGACGGGCGACGAGAATGGCATCTGCGGTGTGCTCGAATACTGCGCCAGCGTGCTCGGTGGCAGTTTCAGCGTCAAAGAAGCGTATGCCGAGGCGTTGTTCCCGCTGCTGGCCGGGCTGCATGGCGTGCATTCGTTGAACTTGACCGTCGGCAGTCGCTTTTCCGATTACGACACCGTCGGCAGCAAGACCAACAGCAAATTGGCGTTGGAGTACCGCCCGATCGAGAACCTGTTGCTGCGCGGCACGGTCTCGCAGGTGTTCCGTGCTCCCAACATCGGTGAGCTGTATTCCGGTGTGGTCGGCGACGCCCCGTCGGTCAACGATCCGTGCGACGGCTACCGCGGCGGCCACGCGGCGGCCTGTGCCCATGTGCCCACTGACGGCAGTTATCAGCAGGAGAACAATCAGGTCTCCGCCAAGGCCTCCGGCGCGGTGGTGGCGGGTTACCGGCTGAAACCGGAGACGGGCAAATCCTACGATTTCGGCATGGTCTACGATCCGGGTTGGGTGGATGGCCTGTCGCTCAGTGCGGATCTGTGGAAGATCAACTTGAAGGACACCATCACCGGAGTATCGGCGCAGACGGTGTTGAATCAGTGCTACGCCAACGACGCCAGCCCATTCTGCTCGCTGATTCATCGTAACGACAACGGCACGGTCAACTACATCGCCGAGCCGACGGTGAATCTCGGCAAGCTGTGGGCTAGCGGTGCCGATTTCAGCTTGAATTATCGCTTGCCGCAGACTGCCTGGGGGAGCTTCAACGCCAGCCTCAACGGCACCTATGTGATTCGCTACGATATCAATCCCAATACCGCCGATCCCGACACTGTCACCATCCACAACGCCGGCAAGTACACCTACGCTTACGGCAATTTCCCGCGCTGGCGTGGCCTCGGCACGTTGAGCTGGAATTTGGGTGACTGGAGCGCGACGTGGCGCATGCGTTATGTCGGTCCTACCGAGATCGGTAGTGCCGACGCGCGTCAGGGATTGTCGGCCGATGTCGGCCAGCCCAATGTCGTGCGCGATATCGGCGCTTATGTCTATCACAGCGTGCAGGTCGGCTATCAGGTCAAGCCGTGGCACACCCGTTTCGAAGTGGGGGTGGACAACCTGACCGACCGACAGCCGCCGCTGTATTACGCCAACAACGTCGTCAATGCCAACACCGATGTGGCGACCTACGATTTGATCGGACGTTACTACTGGGCGCGGGCGACGCTGAAGTTCTAGGTCGGAGAAGTTTTAGACTGGTGCCGGCGTGGCCGTTAGCGCTCGCGCTGCTAATGCGGCGTGACTGCGGCGCATTGCAGTGTTGCTCGCATGCTGCAAGCCGATGTCGATGCCGAGGATGGACGAAAAAAGGGCCCGCAGGCCCTTTTTTCGTTTCCGCTTGCGTTCTCAGCGTCAGTGCATTGTGGCCCGCATGGCGTAGCGATGCGGGCCCGCCACCGCTTACGCCGACAATTCCAGCAACAACTTGTTGAGCCGGCGCACGTAGGCGGCGGGGTCCTTGAGACTATCGCCAGCGGCCAGCGCCGCCTGATCGAACAGCACCCGGGCCAGATCACCGAAGCGATCGACATCCGGTTCCGCATCCAGCTTCTCGATCAGCGGATGCGCGGGGTTGAATTCGAACACCGGCTTGCTCTCCGGCAGCTTCTGCCCGCTGGCTTCCAGGATCTGCCGCATCTGCAGGCCCATATCGCCCTGGCCGATGGCGAGAATTGCCGGTGAATCGGTCAATCGGTGCGAGACCCGCACCTCGGCGACCTCGTCCTTGAGTACCTGCTGGATGCGCTCGGCCAACCCTTGCTTGGCCTTGGCCGCTTCTTCCTGCGCCTGCTTTTCTTCTTCGCTGTCGAGCTGGCCCAGGTCCAGGTCGCCACGCGCCACATCGACGAAGGATTTGCCGTCGAACTCGGTGAGATAGCTCATCAGCCACTCGTCGATGCGGTCGGTGAGCAGGAGCACTTCGATGCCCTTCTTGCGGAACACTTCCAGGTGTGGGCTGTCCTTGATCTGCGCATAGCTTTCGCCGGTCAAGTAGTACAGCTTGTCCTGGCCCTCCTTCATCCGCGCCACGTAGTCGGCCAGGGACACGTTCTGAGTGTCGTCGCTGCTGTGGGTGGATGCGAAACGCAGTAGGCCGGCGATCTTTTCGCGGTTGCTAAAGTCCTGCGCCGGGCCTTCCTTCAGCACCTGGCCGAAGTTCTTCCACACGCCTTGATAGCGTTCGGTATCGTCCTTGGCCAGCTTCTCCAGCATGTCCAGTGCGCGCTTGGTCAGCGCCGACTTCATCGAGTCGATCACGGGGCCCGATTGCAGGATTTCACGCGATACGTTCAGCGACAGGTCGCTGGAATCGACGATGCCCTTGATGAAACGCAGATACAGCGGCAGGAACTGCTCGGCCTGGTCCATGATGAAGACGCGCTGCACGTACAGTTTGAGCCCGCGCGAGGCATCGCGCTGGTACAGGTCGAACGGGGCGCGGCCGGGCAGGTACAGCAGCGAGGTGTACTCCAGTTTGCCTTCGACCTTGTTATGGCTCCACGCCACCGGGTTCTCGTGGTCGTGGGCAATGTGCTTGTACAGTTCCTGATATTCCTCGTCCTTGATCTCGTTGCGCGGCCGCGTCCACAGCGCGCTGGCGCGATTGACGGTTTCCCACTCGGGGGTTTCCGGCTTGTCCTTGTCCTCGCCGTAGTGTTCCTTGGTCAGTTCGATCGGCAGGGCGATGTGGTCGGAATACTTGCGCACGATGCTGCGCAATTTCCAGCCATCGGCGAAGCCTTTCTCTTCGTCCTTCAAGTGCAGCACGATGCGGGTACCGCGCTCGGGCTTGTCGATGGTGGCGACTTCGAACTCGCCTTCGCCACGCGAGGACCAGTGCACGCCGTCGCTGGCCGGCAGCCCGGCACGGCGGCTGTACACGTCCACTTGATCGGCGACGATGAAAGCGCTGTAGAAACCGACACCGAACTGGCCGATCAGGTGCGAATCCTTCTTCTGATCGCCGGACAGGTGCTTGAGGAAATCGGAGGTGCCGGATTTGGCGATGGTGCCCAGGTGCGCGACGATCTCCTCGCGACTCATGCCAATGCCGTTGTCGTCGATGGTGACGGTGCCGGCGTCCTTGTCGAAGCCGATGCGGATCCGCAGTTGCGCATCGCCGTCCAGCAGTTCTGGCTTGACCAGCGCCTCGAAGCGCAGTTTGTCGGCCGCGTCGGAGGCATTGGAGATCAGCTCGCGCAGGAAGATCTCCTTGTTGGAATACAACGAATGGATCATCAACTGCAGCAGTTGTTTGACCTCGGTCTGAAAGCCCAGGGTTTCTTTTTGGGTTTCCACGCTCATCGGTAAGTGCTCCATGGAGGACGGATGGCCGTGCGCAGGGGCGCGCGGCTCTGCCAGCGGACATGGTGGCGGCAGGGGCCTGCTTCAAGCCGTGTGCCACGCATAGGCCAGACAAGCGTGCTGGTCTATCATCCCGGCTCCGTTCCGCACGGTTTGCCGTCGATGCCGACCCCGCGCCTGTTTCTTATTGCTGTCCAATCTGCGCGAGGCTGCCGATGAACCGGCCCGGCGCGGGGCAGGTGCGCATCATCGGCGGGCGTTGGCGCAATACGCGCTTGCCGGTGCCGGACTTGGCCGGGCTGCGCCCGACCTCCGACCGGGTCCGCGAGACGCTGTTCAATTGGTTGCAGCCGATGTTGCCGGGGGCGCGCGTGTTGGACCTGTTCGCCGGCAGTGGCGCGCTGGGGCTAGAGGCGGTGTCGCGCGGCGCACACAGCGCTTGCCTGGTCGAGCGCGACCCGGCGCAGGCGGCGCAGTTGCGCGCCACCGTCGCCAGATTGCAGGCGCAGTCGCAGGTGCAGGTGGTACAGGGCGATGCGCTGCGCTGGCTGGCCGAGCACGATGGCGATGCGTCTGTTGACATTGCTTTCGTCGATCCGCCTTTCACTGCGGGTTTGTGGGAAGCGGCGTTGCAGCGTTTGCCGGCGCGGCTGGCGCCCGATGCCTGGCTGTACTTGGAATCGCCCGCCGGGCAAGTGCCGGCACTACCGGTCGGCTGGGCGTTATACCGCCAGGGTGGTAGCCGCGAGGTCCGCGCTGCCCTGTACCGACGTACCGCTGCTACACTGGCCGGCGACTTTCACGCGGTATCCAACGCATGACCGTGGCCCATAGCCGCATCGCCGTCTATCCCGGCACCTTCGATCCGATCACCAACGGGCACATCGATCTGGTCAACCGGGCCGCGCCGCTGTTTGAGCAGGTGGTGGTCGGCGTGGCGCAGAGTCCGTCCAAGGGGCCGACCCTGTCGCTGGAATTGCGCGTGGCCCTGGCCCGCGAGGCGCTGGCCGGACATCGCAACGTGGAGGTGATCGGCTTCGATACGCTGCTGGCGCATTTCGTGCGTTCGGTCGGTGGCGGGGTTCTGCTGCGCGGTTTGCGCGCGGTGTCCGATTTCGAGTACGAGTTCCAGATGGCGAGCATGAACCGGCATCTGATCCCGGAGGTGGAGACGCTGTTCCTCACCCCGGCCGAGCAACATAGTTTCATCTCGTCCTCGCTGGTGCGCGAGATTTCGCGCTTGGGCGGGGACGTCTCCGGCTTCGTGCCGCCGTCGGTGGTGCAGGCGCTGGTTCAGGCCCGCCAGACCGTGGCGCAGGGCTAAGCCGCCCCTCATTCATCGACTACACAGAGGAAACCGTTCCATGAAGACCACCGCACGCGCGTTGTTGATTGTTTCGTTGGCCCTGGGCGTGAGCGCCTGCAAAAAGGAAGAGGCGGCTAAGCCGGTCGCCGATGCGCAACCGGCGCTGACCGCCCCGGCCAAGGACGACGATGCCGGTTGGAAAAAATATCTGCAGGAAGTGGCGATCCAGAACATGGGCAACGTCACCAACAGCCCGTTCCTGTACTACTTGCCGCCAGAGTCCGATGCCGAGTTCCAGGCCAAGTACGATCGTCAGGTCGAAAGCGCCACCACCGCCATTGGTCGCGGTATTCAGTCGGGGAACATGCTGGCGTTTGGCTCCTCTGCATCGTCCAAGATGGCCGACCTGATCGCCGCGGTCTTCGCCAAGGTCGAGCCGAACAGCATGAAGGGCGTGCGCGTGGTCTATATCGGTGCCCCGGCGGATAATGCCCGTGTCGAGGCAGTGGTGAAGCCGACCGGCGCCGATTACATCTTCGTCGAGGCCAAGTAAGCCGGGCATCGCCGGCGCGCGTTGCGCGCGTCGGCGGCGTCATCGCCCGCAACGGGCGGCGGCGCAGGCCAGCAACGGTGGGTCAGCCGCGCCTGCTCTGTGCGCGATTGCGCGGGTTGTCTGCCGTCATCGCCTGCGGTGCCGCCATGGCGGGGTTCGCGTCATAGCACACGCGCCATGGCACAGTTATTAGGGGTAGCGCATGGCCGTGCCGTTGCGATCCGGTAAGATGCTCCGGTCACGGTCCGATGGCGCACTATGTCCCTCAAGATCAACGCGCTCTGCGTCAACTGCGACGTTTGCGAACCGGCCTGCCCAAATCAGGCCATCTCCATGGGCGAGACGATCTACGTGATCGATCCGGCTCGTTGCACCGAATGCGTCGGTCATTTCGATGAACCGCAGTGCGTGGTGGTGTGCCCGGTGGAGTGTATCGATCCGGATCCTGCGGTGCCGGAAACCCATCCGCAGTTGCTGGCCAAGCTGGCGCGCTTGCGCCGCGAGAACCCCGAGCTGTATCCGCAAGATAACGAGAGTTGCGCATGAAGCGTCATGTTCTTCGTGTTTTGTTGCTTGCTGGGATGCTGATGCCATCGGCGTGGGCGCAGGCGCCGCGCGCCGCGAGCGCCACTGCGCCGGTGGTGCATCCGCCCGGTGACGCGATTGCCAGCGGCCACCACCTCGCCACCGAGGCGGGCCTGCAGATCCTGCGCGAGGGCGGCAATGCCTTCGATGCGGCGGTGGCGGTGTCCTCGACGCTGTCTGTGGTCGAGCCGATCAGTTCCGGTCTCGGTGGTGGCGGTTTCTTTCTCCTCCACGATGCCAGCACGGGCCAGGACACGATGCTGGATGCGCGCGAAGTCGCGCCAGAATCGGCGACGCCGGACAAATTCCTCGACGCCAAGGGCGCACTGGACCACGACCGCTCGGTCAACGGCCCATGGTCCGCTGGTATTCCCGGCCTGCCGGCGGCGCTGGTGGAGTTGGCGACCCGGCATGGTCGGCTGCCGCTGCGGCAGTCGCTGGCGCCAGCAATCCGCATCGCCAGGGAGGGCTTCCCGGTGTACGCGCGTATGGCCGAGGGCTATCAGGCCCGGCGCAAGGTGATGGAACGTTATCCGGGCACGCGCGAGGTCTATCTACGCCATGGCCGACCGATTGCCGAGGGCGATCTGTTCAAGCAGCCGGAACTGGCCGTCACCTTGCAGTTGCTGGCCGACAAGGGCTTGGACGGTTTTTATCGTGGCGTCACCGCCAAGAAGCTGTTGGCCGGGGTCAAGCAGGCCGGTGGCCGCTGGACCGCTGACGAGTTGGCCAGCTATAGGGTCAAAGAGCGCACGCCGATTCGCTTCGACTACAAGGGCTGGACTATTACCACGGCGCCGCCGCCGTCTTCCGGTGGGATTGCCCTGGCCAGCATGCTGCAGATCCTGGAGGGCTACGACCTCAAGGCGATGGACCCGGTGCACCGGGTTCATCTGACGGTGGAAGCGATGCGCCGTGCCTACCGCGACCGCACCTTCTTCCTGGGCGACCCGGATTTCACCGTGGTGCCGCAGCGGGTCTTGCTGAGCAAGGACTATGCGGTCGGCCTGCGCTCGACCATCAACCCGGACAAGGCCACGCCTAGTGACTTGCTATCGGGTCAGCCGACTCCGCTGGAAGACGATGAGACCACGCATTTTTCGATCATCGACCGCGAAGGTAATCGCGTCGGCGCCACTCAGACGGTCAATCTGTTGTATGGCTCCGGGCTGATTCCCAAGGGCACCGGCGTGTTGCTCAACGACGAAATGGACGACTTCGCGCTGCGCCCGGGCACGCCCAACGTGTTCGGGGTGATGGGCTATGCGGCCAATGCCCCCAAACCGGGCAAGCGCCCGCTCAGTTCGATGACGCCGACCTTCATGGAGAACGCGGACAAGGCGATCGTACTCGGTACCCCGGGCGGCAGTCGCATCATCACCATGGTCCTGCTCGGCATCCTCGGCTACGACGACGGCCTGGATCCGCAACAGGTCGCCGCGCTGCCGCGCTACCACCACCAGTGGTTGCCGGACGTGATCGAGGCCGAGAGTAACGCCTTCGATGCGGCGACCGTGCAGGGGCTGAAGGCGATGGGCCATCCGCTCAAACTGCCTGGTGACAGTGCCAAGGATGGGCGGGGTTCCAGCCATGTCTGGGGCAATCTGCAGACAGTGGAATGGGACAAACACCGCAACGAGCTCGGTGCCGCCAGCGACCCGCGCAACAAGGTCGGCAGTGCTCAGGTGCAACTGGCAATGCCGGCTCACTGACCAGTTGCACGCGTCGGCGTTCCTGACGCCGTGCATCCGGGCGAGCTTGCGCATCGCGCGGACGGGCAGCGTTGTTCAGCCGACGCTGCTGTTCCATAGCATGCAGCCGATCTTGGCCTTGCCATCGATCTCGCGGAACTCCCACAACTGGCGCAAATGGGTGATCCGGATCGGCTCCTGGGTTGCGACCCAGCTCAGGGCTTGCAGCGAGACCGGATGACCGGCGACGCGACCAACATGTCTTCGGCGGCAAGGCCGCTGTCGCTGGTCTGGTTACCGTCGAGTACTCTGAAGCTGTCCGGACCGCTGTTATTGCACAGTAATGTCTGTTGCCGATGGTCGGCTTTGTCAGCCCGTCAGCGTTGCATCGCATCCGAATCAAGGCCGACCTGTAGCATCAATTGCTAGTGATGTGATCCTGCTTGCCGAACATCGGCATGTGGCTCAGTTGCAGCGTTGTCCCAGCATGAACATATGCCGTGGGTATTGTGGTGTATTGATGATGTGTCAAAGCGATACATTCATGCGGCGGGTTTTCATAGGGTAATGGTCCGTGGGGGGCGGGGCAGGTATTTGCGCGGCACGGCGCCGGCGCCAGAATGGCGCATCCGGCCAGCGTGCTTCCTGTCGATAGAAATGCTCGCGCATGCGCTGGTAGCCTTCGAAACGCGCCAGCATCTGCTGTGCCTGTTCCATTACCGCAGTGTCCTGGTGCCGTTCGAGCACGGCGCAAATGCGCGGAGCGGCTGCGACCGCATCGGCCAATGCCTTGTGCACGCCTTGCGAGGACAGTGGATCGTAGCTGGAGGCCGCATCGCCGATCGCCAGCCAGCGCGCTCCACTGCAGTGGCTCAATCGTGCAGAGCGCGCTTGGCGCGTGGACAGACAGTCTGGTGGTGCCCTGCGCATCCAGCCGACGGTGGCACCGATATGGTGGGTTTGTGCCAACTGCACCGACCATCGCGCGGGTTCTTGCAGACGCTGTTCGCGCAGGACCGCCGCATCGGTGGCGAGGACGACGATGGCTTCGCCGGACGTCAGCGGTGCCGTATACCACCAGCCATAGTCGACTGCTTCGAGCAGCGAGCGTTGCCCGAGCCTACTCGTGGTGTCCACCGGCAACAGCGCGGCAAGGCAGACCAAGCGATCACCGGTGACGCGTTCGGCACCCAGCGCCTGTGCCAGCCGTGCGCGTTGGCCGCTGGCATCGACGGCGAAACGGGCATGCAGCGTGGTCAGTGCCGCACCGTGCGAGCGCAAGTGCAGTCGCAGGCCATCCGGGTCCGCGTCGGAGGCACTCTCCAGGCGGGTATGCAAGCGCACGCTGGTACCGCCGCTGCGCGCCTGTTGCAGCAGGAACGCATCGAAATCGCGGCGATCCACCTGCCAACCGGGCCCGTGTGGATCGAACAGGAAGTCGTTGTAGCCCAACGTTTGCGCGCCCCATGACGAGGCGTTGCCGATGCATCTGCGCATGTCCAGCGCCGCGAAGGTATCGGCCACGCCCAGCGCATGCAGCAGCAGGCCGGTCGCTGGCGGCAGGCTCTCGCCGTAACGCGGGTGCTGGCCGTCGCCTGCATCGATCAGCACCACGCTGCCGACGCCGGCACGGCGCAACGCGATGGCCGCCGCACATCCCGCTGGTCCTGCGCCGATCACTGCCACGTCGCAGTGGGTATTCATGCTTCAAGTGTCCGCGCTGTTGGAATTCATTGGCCAGGGCGCGATCTCCGGTTCGTCCAGTTGACTGGCCACTTCCAGGTACATGTCCGGGCTGTAGCGAATATCGCCGGCGATCGCGCTGCCCTGGATGACGAAGCCAATGCGGTGCCAGTTGTTCACCATGTCGATATGGTTTTGGAAGCGGCCAGCGTTACTCAGATCGTCGGATGTGGTGCCCGCACCGCGAATGGAATAGCGTTGCGGGCCTGGCTTGCCGTCCCTGACATCGGTGGCCACATGCACGGTGAATGGGCGCTGTGCTGGCCAGGCCCAGTAAAGTGTGGTGCTGTTGTCCGGATTCGGGTCGGCAGTGAACGTCGCGCAGGCGTTGTAGTCGGTTTGCCAAGGAACCGACATAAACTTGGAGAGGTCGCCTGGCTCCAGCGGCGCGGGGTCGATGCCATCCGGACCGGGTTGGTAGGGGATATAGCCAACGCTCAGAAATGGCTGGCCGTATTGCACGCTGGCGTAGTCCATCGCACGTCCTCGGATTCGGAATGGACCGCAGCCGCTGCTTTGCCAGTCGGCGCGGTAGAGCGCCGGATCGCGCACGACGAAAGTCATCTCGATGCCGGGAGCGAAGCTTCCGCCCTGGCAGTTGACCATCACTGCGCGGTCCAGGTACTCGCCAGGCCCGAATTCGATCTGTGCCTCGGCCTCGAACTCGCCGCGGTTCCACTGGCTGAGGAAAAAGTATTGGGTCCGCGTCACCGTCAGGAATGCTTTGCCAACGTCACCCATCGCCAAGGGCATGAACGGTGCGCCGATGTTCGATTGCGCCGCTGGGTTTGGATCGCGCACGTAGGCCAGCCCATTCATGATCGTCTCGGCCGGTGCGTTGTGCGCGCTGATCGCGCCGACGGCGTCGTGTGCGGCGATCGCCCGCTGCGGCAGGTTGCTATTCCAGCGTTGCAGTGCCGGCGCGCGGAAGATCGGTTGCAAGTGATCTGCGAACGATGGCCGGAACTTGGAGTCGAAGCGATTCTTGAACAGAGACGGCACTAATTTCATGCGCCTGACCCAGGTGTCGTAGATGTCGTCCCACAGGCTCACCACGTTCAGTGCCTGGGGGGCGTAGCTTGGATCGGTGGTGATGGCCCAGGCCGGCACCACCTCGGCAATGCTGTCGTCATCGAACACGATCAGCGCCGAGACCGGGCCGTCGCCGGTGTCGTCGAACCAGCCGTCGGCATTGACGTCGCCATATTCGTTCGGGGCGATCACGCCGCTGAGCAACGGGAACGGCTTACCGTCCGCTTGCAGCCAACTGCAGGCGCGACCAAAGCCCGGCAACACCAGCAGGCGGCCCCGCGCGTCGGTGCGCAGCTCGCCCAGTGTCTCGATCTTGCCGGTGGGGGTATAGAGCTTGGCGAACCCATCGTCCGGAAACGATTTGGGGTAGTAGGGGATCGGCCGGATGGTCGTGTCGGCATCTGCATAGCTGGCGACGGTCGCCTTGTCCAGATGCACACCCTCCGATTGTGTGCCACGAATGGCCCGCGGACCGGGATCGATCACAAGCTTCTTCAGGCGCGCGGCGTTGTTCGGATCGCTGCCCTCGGCGGCATTGCGCAGGCGTAGCTGCGCGGCGTTGGCCGATTCGTAGACCGCTATGCCGAGCTCGTCATTGAGTACGTGCGCGTTGGCTTTCTTGTTGGCAAGGTGCACGGTCCAGACGATATCGCGCACCCGTTTTTTGCCCACTTTCGTGCCCACGACCACTTCGGTGCCGGCGCCACTGGGATAGTTGTCGCTGCTGCCGGATGGATAGTGATAAATGCGGAACCGCGCTGCCTGCCGCTTCATGCGGCCGCTGCGGTCGCGCAGATCGTTGCTGGAGATGACCTCGGCCTCGGTATCCGGCTTGATCGGCAGGCCGCCGCTGACATGCGGATTGCCGGTGTCGATCCCTTCGGGGATCGGCAGGCCCGCCATCGTTTCCGGTCCGAGATAAAACTCTTCGCTGTTGCCTACCCGCGCGATGCCGAACGCCGGATGGATGCGAAACACTGCCTTGGATATCGACATAGGCGCCTCTTAGGAAAAACGTGGGATTGCGTTGTGCTGCCAGCACGACAGCACATCGCCGCCGAGTTTTGCCATTTGCACGCCGAATGCGGGGGGGATCTGTTCGCCGCGGAAAATTCCATTCAATGTCCCAAGGAACGAAGCGAAATCTCGGATCAGTATCTGCTGTGCCGCATATCCCGGCGTATCTTTTGCGGGGTTGGCTTGCCCGCTATAGGTGTCTGGACATTGTGGCAAGCAGCGCACGTAGTCGAACTTCTGGAAGTGCGACCAATCGTTGTGGAAGCTGTCGGCGGTGCTCTGGTATGGCGCGGTCACGGTTTCGTTTGCCTCAGTCTGGCCTTCGCCCTGATCCATGATGATGTCGGTCAGGGTCAGTGCCTGACGAAAGCCGGCGTCGCCATATTCGCTCACTGTCAGGTTGCCGGCTTTCTGGTAGAACGGGCCGAACTCGTCCATTTGGCGCACGCCGCCCTGCACATGCTGGCGAAGTTCCGCCATGCCGTTGCGCAGTGCAGCGTAGAACTCGCCGATCGAACCGTATTTCTGTTGTGTGTCGGACAGGTCCGGCTCGCGTTCTGTCAGCCATTGCGGATATTCGATCAGGCACATGGTGTTGATGCGCGTCGTGTCCAGCGGCCCCAGTTCGGCGCTATATGGGTTGAATTCCTCGGTAGGGTTGGGCGTGTCTAAGTTGAAGTCCAGATGCGGGACCTCAGTGCCTTGATAGACAGGTATGGTCAGCGTTGGTGAATAGCCGTAGGCATTGGCGATGTTGCTGACCAGTTGTACATGCAGCATTTCCTGGTATACCGCCGACTGGATCAGCCGGTAGGGGGCCGAACTGATGTCCTTGATCGAGTAAAGCACGGTTAGGTAGTAGGGGATGGTCCACAGTTCCAGGTCCATCACACCTTGCAGGTGCTGGTGCAGCAATGGCTTGTTCCAGGTCAGCGGCGTGGCGAGCGTTCGTTGTTTCATGGGGTCTCTTTGGAACTTTGGTTGAGCGTCGGGGGATTGCGTAGCCGGCTAAACCCGAAGCTGTTGTCGCCGGGTGAGTTGCTCTTCACCTTTGCAACTGGCCGGGATCGCATTGCTGGAGATGGCGACGACGATATGGCAGAGGAGACAACTAGGCTGCGACCGCGATGGGTTTGGCGAGTCGCTGTGTCTGTTCTGGAAACAGGTTTTCAGCTTGGTATTTGTCAAGTTGCCGAGGCCGGCCGTTGCGGATTGGTGCCGGACTGCGGTGTCAGCAGCGTATCGGCGATCATCGTTGACTAACATCACTACATTACGCTGACCAGCGAAGCATTGAGTATGCTGACTATCGTCGGCGCTAGGTAGACAAGGTGAGTAGGGCAGGTTCAACTCTGGATCGCAACAGCGTTGTTCGTGAAGTGGTCCGGGCGACCTGATCTGTAGCACTTCATAGACGCGTGGAGTTGCCCATGTCATCCAGACGCCTGAATCTGTCAGCACCATACCGTCTCCATGTGCTGTAAAAATCGGCAGTCGATGCGTGCCGTCGCTGAGGTATATGAGCGTACCCAGAGCACGATCAGCCACCAACTGTGTCGCAACCAGAACGCGCGATGCCATTTCAAAACGCGCTTCGGAGCTTTCGCCGAGGGGGTGCTCAACTGCGTTGCGAATTACTGCGGCGGGCACTGCATTTTGTTGCGCAAGGCATGCACCATTGAGGCCAGTGTGGATTTGGTGCCGGCCCTCAGCGATTGGAGGTGAGTCCGCATTGGTGCAGATGCGCCGATGCCAATGCGTTAGCATTTGGCAATGAAACTCTGGTCGATCCAAGGTAATTCTCAGAAACTCGATGGCGGCGCCATGTTCGGCAACGCGCCCAAGGCGATGTGGCAGCAATGGGCTGCACCCGATGACAGTAACCGCATCGCCTTGGCCTGCCGCGCGTTATTGGCAAGCCCACTGGCCGGTAAGACGGTGTTGTTCGAGACCGGTATCGGTGCGTTCTTTCCACCCGCGCTGCGTGAGCGCTATGGCGTGCTGGAGGCGCATCATGTGTTGCTGGAGTCGTTGCAGGCAGCCGGCTTTGCGCATGACGACATCGACGTGGTGGTGCTGAGTCATCTGCATTTCGACCATGCCGGTGGTTTGCTGGCACCGTGGCGCGAGGGGGCCGCGCCGCAGTTGCTGTTTCCCAATGCGCGCTTCTTGGTGGGAGCGGCGCACTGGCAGCGCGCGCTGCAGCCGCATCCACGCGACCGGGCCAGTTTCATCCCCGAACTGCCAGAATTGCTCCAGGCCAGCGGTCGCCTGGAACTGGTCGACGGTGCGTACTCGCAGACCTTGGGCGAGGCGGTGCGGTTCCGTTTCAGTGACGGACATACGCCGGGGCTGATGCTGGCCGAGATCGTCGGTCCCGCCAATGCTGGCGATGGTCAGGCGCACGGTGGGGTGGCGTTCTGCGCCGACCTGATTCCGGGCCGCTCCTGGGTGCATGTGCCGATCACCATGGGCTACGATCGCAACGCCGAACTGCTGATCGACGAGAAGCGCGCGTTCTTGGAGGATGCGTTAGCGCGCGGGGTGCGTCTGTTTTTCACCCACGATCCGGATTGTGCGTTGGCGCACTTGCAGCGCGATGCCAAGGGGCGTTTCGTGACCACGCACGCACTCTCGACGCTGCAGGCACACGCGCTGGCAGGCTGAACGTCGCCATGGCAGGGTGGACGGCGACGGCGTGCTTGCAGCCGTCATCGTGGCCGGCGAGTATCAGCATATGAAACGATCTCATCACCTATGGTTCTTGTCCCTGGTCTGCCTGCTCGTTGGCGGTTGCGCGTTGCGTGCCGACGAGGCCACGCCATCGCCGATTCGGCTCAATCAGGTCGGTTTCCTGCCGGCTGCCAGCAAGCTGGCGGTGGTGCCGGATGGTCACGGCACCGCGTTCGTGGTGGAACGTGCTGACTCGGGCGAGGTGGTGTTGCGCGGTACCCTCGGCGCTGCGGCGCTGTGGCCACCTGCGCAGGAGACGGTAAGAATCGCCGATTTCTCTAGCTTGCGCGCCCCAGGTCGCTACCGTCTACGGGTGGACGGTTTGAAGCCATCGGACGATTTCGCCATCGCCGAGAACGCCTACGACGCGCTCGCGCGCGCCGCGCTCAAGGCCTATTACTACAATCGCGCCAGTACCGCGCTGTCCGGCGAGTACGCCGGACGCCACGCGCGCGCGTCCGGCCATCCCGACGACCACGTGCTGATCCATGCCTCGGCGGCGTCGCCTGCACGTCCGGCCGGTACCGTGATCGCCGCGCCAAAGGGCTGGTACGACGCTGGTGATTACAACAAGTACGTGGTCAATTCCGGTATCACCGTCTACACCTTGCTGGCCGCCTACGAGCAGTTCCCCGAGTATTTCGCCACGCACAAGGAAGGTATTCCCGGCAGTGGCGGCGGAGTGCCGGATATCCTGCGCGAGGTCGATTGGAACCTGCAGTGGTTGTTGGCGATGCAGGACCCGCACGACGGCGGCGTCTACCACAAACTGACCAACCTGGATTTCTCCGGCATGCAGATGCCGGATCAGGCGAACGCGCCGCGCTATGTTGTGCAGAAAAGCACCGCGGCCACGCTCGACTTCGCGGCGGTGATGGCGCAGGCCAGTCGCATCTACGCGCCGTTCGATGCGCAATTCGGCGGGGTGTCCGCGCGCATGCTCAAAGCCGCGCGCCACGCCTGGGCCTGGGCGCAGGCGCATCCGGATGTGGTCTATCGGCAACCGCCCGATGTGCATACCGGCGGTTACGATGACGAGCACTTCGACGACGAGTTCGCCTGGGCCGCCACCGAGTTATATCTGGCCACCGCCGACAACGCGTATTACGACGCGGCGATGGCGCGCCATGTGCCGGTCAACGTGCCGGATTGGCGCGATGTTGGCGGTTTGGCTTGGATGTCACTGGCGCAGCATCGCGCGCGGTTGACCCCGCATGCCGACCAAGCGCGCATTGCCAGTGAGATCGAGGGCTTGGCCGACCATCTGACGCAGGTCTGGCAACACTCGGCTTGGCGGATCGCGATGACCTCGCAGGATTTCCAATGGGGCAGCAACAGTGCTGTGCTGGGGAGGGCGATGCTGTTACTGCAGGCCTATCAGGTGCAGCACAAGCCAGAGTACCTGCAGGCCGCACAGTCGCAATTGGACTACGTGCTCGGGCGCAACCCACTTGGGATGTCCTTCGTCACTGGCATCGGTGCGCGTTCGCCGATGCACATCCATCACCGCATTTCCATCGCCGATGGCCTCGCCACGCCGGTGCCCGGCCTGCTCGTCGGCGGTCCGCAGCCGGGCCAGCAGGATGCACAGATGTGCAAGCATGCCTACACCTCGACGCTGCCGGCGCTGTCCTACCTGGACAAGGAGTGTAGCTACGCGACCAACGAAGTGGCGATCAACTGGAATGCCCCGTTGGTGTACGTCAGCACGGCGTTGCAGGTGTTGCAACGCTGAATGATCGTTGTGCGTTGTGCGCCAATGTCACGCTGCGTGGGAGGTCATGCGCTGTGATCTGCGCCCTGGCATGTGACCTCAGCCCGAACGGGTGAGCAGGCGGACGGCGTGTGCGTTGCTCAGATCGCGCGCCGGCCGAGGGTATGTCGCATGTGGATTCAGGCCGCCGAGGTTTGCGCTATCTGCGGCCCTTCGCGCAACGCGCGGCCGATCAGGCCGATCAGCAGATCCAGTTCCTCGTTGTCCATCTCGAAATGCGGGGTGAAGCGTAGCGAATTCTCGCCACCATGGATGACGTTGACGCCGTGCTGGCGTAGCCATTGCTCGGTGGAGTCTGCGCCGCAACACTTGAACTGTGGTGCCAGCGCACAGGAGAACAGCAGGCCGGTACCCTGGACATGGGTGATCGCGCCGCCGAGTTGCGCCTTGAGCCTGTCCAGTTTTCGTACTGCTTCGGCCCCGCGTTCGCGAATGTTGGCGCGCAATTGCGGGGTCAGTTGCGCCAGGGTGGCGGTGGCGACCTCCAACGCGCGTGGATTGGTGGTCATGGTGTTGCCGTAGGTCCCCTTGCGGTACACCTGGGAGGCGGATTGGGTCAGTGCCAGCACCGACAGCGGATATTGCGCGGCGTTGAGCGCCTTGGAATAGGTTTCCATGTCAGGCGGATCGAGTCGCTCGAAGCCGGGATAGTCCACGATCGACAACACGCCGTGCGCGCGCAGCCCGGCCTGGATCGAATCGATCAGTAACAGGCTGCCATGTGCGCGGGTGAGTTCGCGCGCGGCGGCGTAGAAGTCCGGTGGCAGCGCGCGTCCGGGGTCGCCTTCGCCCATCACCGGTTCCAGGAAGACCGCCTCGACGAACCAGTCGTGCCGCGCGGCGTCGGCAAAGACACGACACAGTGCGTCCACGTCGTAGGGCGCGATTGCGATCAGCGAGTCTTCGCCGCGATAGCTGGCCAGGTGCCGCAGATAGGTCTTGCGGCTGGAATCGGAGTACAGGCCGGGGCGGTCGGTGCGGCCGTGGAAGCTGCCCTTCACCACGACACGTTTGATCTTGGCGCCGGCATGGCGCGCGCCGGGATCGGTTTGCAGTTTGGCATTGATGTCGGCGATGCGCGCGGCCAGGCCGACGGCTTCGGAGCCGGAGTTGAGGCACATGAATTTGCTGTACGGGCAGCCGCCACGGCGGTGGCCGATTTCCGCGCGCAGCGCGCGGGTCAGGCGCAGCTGCGACATGCTGGGGGTCATCACGTTGGCCATCATCTGCGGCCGCGCCATCGCCTCCAGCACTGCCTCCGGGGTGTGGCCGAAGCCGAGCATGCCGTAGCCGCCGGCGTCGTACAGCACCGCGCCTTTCAGGGTGACGACCCATGGGCCGCGCGCGGTCAGTGGCACATAGGGGGTCACCGCGTCGTCGGCGTAAAAATTCACCAAACCCGCTTGTATGGTGCGCATCTGCGCCACCTCGTCGAGGTCGAGCAGATCGCCGAACTCCCTGATAAGGTGATCATGTTCGACCGCCGCCGCCGCGATCGCCGCGCTAAGCTGCGGATGCGAGGCCGCCAGGCGGAGAATGTCGGCATCGTCCAAGCCGTGCGTCAGGCGTTCGCCGGGATGGGCGCGGAGCGAGGCGAGAAGGCTCAGTACGCTCATGAAGTTCTCCTGATGACGGATCGTCCAGCGGTTAGCCCTGAGTCCATTATCCGAATGGGGCCGTCGAGTGGCAGCGTTGATTTGCTGGGGAAATAAGGTAATTTCGTCGAATCGACGAAATGGGCTGCCATGAAGATCACGGCCTCAGACGAACGCCTGCTGTCGCTTCTGCGCGAGGATGCGCGTGCATCCACCGCGCAGATCGCGCGTCGGCTCGGCGTGTCGCGCACCACGGTGCAGAGCCGGATCGAGCGCCTGGAGCGGGAGGGGGTGATTTGCGGCTATGCCGTGCGCACCCGCGACGACTACGAACAGGGCGCGATCCGCGCGCATATCTTCATCACCGTGTCGCCGAAAAAAATGATCTCGGTGGTCAAGGCGCTGCGTGAGATCGATGCGCTGCGCGTGTTGCATTCGGTCAGTGGTTCCTACGACCTGATCGCGCTGGGTGTGGTGCCGGCGGTCAACGATATGGACGAACTGACCGACCGCATCGGCGCGTTGGATGGGGTGGAGCGCACCACCTCGTCGATCATCCTGGCGACCAAGTTCGAGCGTTGAGGCGTGGCGTCTGGCACTGCGATTGCGTTTAGAACCGCTCCCGCATGGGAGTACCCGGCGGCGATGCCGTTGCCGGCTACAATGCTCGGCCCTGGTTCTGCGATTCGCCGGCCTTGAAAAAATCCGATTTCCACTACGACCTGCCCGAGGAGCTGATCGCGCAGGCGCCGTTGGCCGAGCGCTCGGCCAGTCGTCTGCTGTGTGTGCCGCCGGCCCCAGCGCCATTCCAGGACCGTCAGGTGCGCGACTTGCCGCAGTTGCTGCGTGCGGGCGACCTGTTGATTTTCAACGATACGCGGGTGATCCCGGCGCGTCTGTTCGGGCAGAAGCACAGCGGCGGGCGGGTCGAGATCCTGATCGAGCGCCTGCTCGGTGGTCAGTGTGCGCGCGTGCAACTTGGCGTGAGCAAGTCGCCCAAGGTCGGTGCGCGCATCGCCCTGGACGCTGGCGGCGAGGCGGAGGTGCTGAGCCGCGATGGTGCGTTCTACCAGTTGCAGTTCCATGTCGATGGCACGTTGGAACACTGGCTGCAGCAGGCCGGGCGGCTGCCGTTGCCACCGTATATCCGGCGCGAGCCGGGGGTGGAGGATCGCGAGCGCTACCAAACGGTGTTCGCGCGCGAGGCCGGTGCCGTCGCCGCGCCGACCGCAGGGCTGCATTTCGATGTGCCGCTGTTGCAGCAACTGCAGGCGGGGGGCGTGGAGGTCGGTCACATCACCCTGCATGTCGGTGCCGGGACCTTTCAGCCGGTGCGCGTGGAGGCGCTGGAACAGCATCAGATGCACCGCGAATGGCTCAACGTCGGCGCTAGTCTGGTCGAGCAGGTCCGCCGCACCCGCGCCGCTGGCGGGCGCGTGATCGCGGTCGGAACCACGGTGGTGCGCGCGCTGGAAAGCGCGTCCAAGGACGGCGAGTTGCATCCGTTCGCCGGTGAGACGCAGATCTTCATCCTGCCCGGTTACCGTATCCGCAGCGTCGATGCGATGGTGACCAATTTCCATTTGCCGGAAAGCACGTTGATGATGATGGTCGCGGCCTTCGCTGGCCGCGAGCGGATCTTCGCTGCCTACCGTCACGCGATTGCGCAGCGCTACCGCTTTTTCAGCTACGGCGATGCCATGTTGTTGTGGAGTGCGCAGGCATCCCTGGCCGAGGTGGAGTCCTAGCGCCTCGTTGCTGTTGCGGTGTCCATTAGCTGTTTCCCATTTCCGATTTTTCGCCTTCCAGCGCCATGTCCCGATTGCAGTTTCAACTCCACACCACCGATGGCGCTGCGCGTCGCGGTCGCCTGACTTTCCCGCGCGGGACCGTGGAGACGCCGGCGTTCATGCCGGTCGGCACCTACGGCTCGGTCAAGGGCGTACTGCCCGAGCAGATCAAGGCGCTGGGTGCTCAGATCATTCTCGGCAACACCTTCCACTTGTATTTGCGGCCGGGTTTGCAGGTGATTGGCGACCATGGTGGCCTGCACGGCTTCGCTCGCTGGGATGGGCCGATTCTGACCGATTCCGGTGGATTCCAGGTGTTCTCGCTGGCGCATCGGCGCAAAATCAGCGAGCAGGGCGTGACCTTCGCCGCCCCCACCGATGGCGCCAAGGTGTTCCTCGGCCCGGAGGAGAGCATGCAGATTCAGCAGGTGCTCGACTCGGACATCGTGATGATTTTCGACGAGTGCACGCCATACCCGGCCACAGAAGACGTGGCGCGGCGCTCGATGGAGCTGAGCCTGCGCTGGGCGCAGCGCTCGCGCAACGCGCACGACGCGCTGGGCAACGATGCGGCGTTGTTCGGTATCGTCCAGGGTGGCGTGCATGCGGACCTGCGCAGCCGTTCGATCGAGGGCTTGCAGACGATTGGGTTCGACGGCTACGCAATCGGCGGCTTGGCGGTAGGCGAGCCGGAGCACGAGCGCAACGCCATGCTCGAACACCTGCACCCGCAGTTGCCGGCCGACCGTCCGCGCTACCTGATGGGCGTGGGACGCCCGGAGGACCTGGTCGAGGGCGTGGCCCGTGGCGTGGACATGTTCGATTGCGTGATGCCGACCCGCAATGCGCGCAATGGCCATTACTTCACTTCCTTCGGCACGGTGCGCATCCGCAACGCCAAATACGAGCGCGACCTGGACCCGATCGAGCCAGGCTGTGGTTGCTACGCCTGCAGCAACGGTTATACGCGTGCCTATCTGCGCCACCTGGATCGCTGCAACGAAATGCTGGCGCCGATGCTGGGAACCTTGCATAACCTCTGGTACTACCAAAATCTCATGGCGCAGATGCGCGCTGCGATTGCGGCAGGAACCTTTGCCCAGTTCAGGCGGTCCTTCTATATGGCGCGTGGGGTCGAGGCGACACCGCTTCCATCGGAGTAGTCGGTCAGGCTTTTCGTCGCGCGCGTGGGCAGGCAGTCGGACTGCGTTGTGACGTTCTGCTCGTCTCGGATGGCGCGCTTCTGCGGAACCGCATTCGCCTTTGTCCCGGGGCAGGGTAGGCGCCGGTGGCGGTTTGGGAGAGTGAAGGCAGATCGTGGCATAATCGGCGGCTGCTTGCTGCCTCCCGGCAAACCAGCGCTCCGCCCCCTAAGGGTGCGGGCTGCACAAACTTATAGGACATACCCGATGAATCCGCTCGATTTCCTGATTCCCGCCGCCCAGGCACAGACCGCCGGCGGTACCGCATCTGCCGGTGGTGGTCTGCAGATGTTCCTGCTGCCCGTCATCCTGATTGCGGTGATGTACTTCGCGATGATCCGCCCGCAGATGAAGCGGCAGAAAGAACACAAGTCGATGCTGGACAAGCTCGGTCGCGGCGACGAGGTCATTACCTCCGGTGGCGTGGCCGGCGTGGTCGTGGACATCGGCGACAACTTCATCACCGTGGAAGTGGCCGACAACGTGCGCGTCCGTGTGCAGAAGGGTGCCATCAGCAACGTGCTGCCGAAGGGCACGCTGAAGTCCGCCTGATCCATTCCTCCTACTGTTAGGCGCGACGCCGGCGTGGCGTCGTGCGGGGTCCCGCAATGCTCGAGTTTCCGCGCTGGAAGTATGTCCTCATCCTGATCGTGCTGGCGTTGAGCGCGTTGTACGCGCTGCCGAACGTGTACCAGAAGGATCCGTCGGTCCAGATCACCGCCAGTCGCGGCGGTAAGCTCGACGATGCCCTGCGCGAACGGGTCCTCGCCGACCTGAAGGCGGCCGGGATCACCGCAAAATCGGTCGCCAACGAAGGCGACAGCCTGATGGTGCGGTTGCCGAGCCTGCAGGCGCAGACTCGCGCCAACGACATCCTGCGTGAGCAGGTGGGCGAGAACTACACGGTGGCGTTGAACCTGGCCTCGACGGTGCCAGGTTGGCTGTCCAAGCTCGGCGGCAAGCCGATGGTGCTGGGCCTGGATCTGGTCGGCGGTGTGCATTTCGCGCTGCAGGTGGATCAGAAGGCCGCGCTGGAGAAACGCTTGGATGCCTTCGCCGAAGACCTCCGCACCACGTTGCGCGATAACCACATTGCCTACCGTTCGGTGGAACGTCGCCCAGACAACAGCATCCAGGCCAACCTGGGCGAGGGTGCTGATGCCAGCGCCGCACGCGCGCTTCTGGCCAAGGCGCAGCCAACGTTGAGCTATGCGGTGTCCGGGCAGACCATCGCGGTGACCGTGCCCGATGCCGAGCTGAAGCAGATCGCCGCTGGCGCCATCGAGCAGAACTTGACCACCCTGCGCAACCGCGTCAACCAGTTGGGCGTGGCCGAGCCGATCATCCAGCGGCAGGGCGAGGACCGCATCGTGGTCGAGTTGCCGGGTGTGCAGGACACCGCCGAGGCCAAGCGCATGATCGGTGCCACCGCCACCTTGGAGTTCCGTGGCGTGGTCGACGGCAATGCCGATGATGCGGTGCGCTCGGGCAATATTCCACCCGATGCCAAGGTCTACTATCGGCGCGACAATGGCGCGCCGGTGCTGCTGAACAAGCGTGTGCTGGTGTCGGGCGATCAAATGGTCAACGCCAGCGTCAGCACCGACCAGAACGGCCTGCCGGCGGTGGCGGTGACGCTCAACAACGCGGCCGGTCAGCGCATGTTCGATTACACCAGCGCCAACACCGGCAAGCTGATGTCGGTGGTCTACATCGAGCGCATTCCAACCGTGACCATGGTCGATGGCAAGGAAGTGCGCAGCGTGCGGGTCAAGGAAGAGGCGCTGGCGCCGACCCGCATCGCCGGTGTGTTCGGCAAGAATTTCCAGACCACCGGGCTGGAGAAGAACGAAGCCGAGAATCTGGCCAAGTTGCTGCGTGCCGGTTCGCTGGCCGCGCCGATGGACTTCGTCGAGGAGTATGTGATCGGTCCCAGCCTGGGCGCTGAGAACGTGGAGCGTGGCATCACCGCCGTGGTCTACGCGTTCCTGTTCACCCTGGTGTTCTTCGGCGTGTACTACCGCATGTTCGGTGCGATCACCTCGGTGGCGTTGTTGATGAACCTGCTGATCGTGGTCTCGGTGATGTCGCTATTCGGGGCCACCATGACCTTGCCGGGCTTCGCCGGTCTGGCCCTGTCGGTGGGCTTGTCGGTGGACGCTAACGTGCTGATCAACGAGCGTATCCGCGAAGAGTTGCGCCTGGGCGTGCCGCCCAAGTCGGCGATCGCGGCCGGTTACGAAAAGGCCGGCGGCACCATCCTCGACGCCAACCTCACCGGGTTGATCGTGGGTGTGGCGCTGTACGCGTTCGGCACCGGTCCGCTGAAGGGTTTTGCGTTGACCATGATTATCGGCATCTTCGCCTCGATGTTCACCGCGATCACCGTGTCGCGTGCGCTGGCGGTACTGATCTACGGCCGTCGCAAGAAGCTCAAGTCCGTGGCGATTTGAGCCGCGCACGCCATCCTTCGCAAGAACCCGCGCCCGTTGGCGCGGGCTCCAAAAAAACGCAGAGCGGCATCCTATGAAAATTTTCCCGCTTCACCTGATTCCGAACGACACCAAAATCGACTTCATGCGCTGGCGGCATCCGACCCTGGTGCTGATGGCGGTGCTGGCGTTGGCCTCGTTGGGGATCATCTTCGCCAAGGGTTTCAATTACGCATTGGAATTTACCGGCGGTGCGCTGGTACAGACCAGTTTCCAGAAGGCGGTGGACGTGGATCAGGTGCGCACGCAGCTGGCCAAGGCCGGCTTCGAGAACGTGCAGGTGCAGAATGTCGGCAGTGGTAACCAGGTGGTGATCCGCCTGCAGCCGCAGGGCGAACATAATAACGAGGACATCACCAAGAACCTGGCCGAACAGGTGCGCAACGCGGTGACGACGCCGCAGAACCCGGCAACGGTGCAACCAGGCGAATTCGTCGGGCCGCAGGTCGGCAAGGACCTGGCGTTGAACGGCGTCTACGCGACGGTGTTCATGCTGGTCGGTTTCCTGATCTACATCGCCTTCCGTTTCGAATGGAAATTCGCGGTCGTGGCCAGCATGACCGCGTTGTTCGATCTGCTGGTGACGGTGGCGTATATCTCGCTGACCGGTCGCGAGTTCGATCTCACTGTGCTGGCCGGCCTGTTGTCGGTGATGGGCTTTGCGATCAACGACATCATCGTGGTGTTCGACCGCGTGCGCGAGAACTTCCGCAGTCTGCGCGTGGAGCCGGTCGAGGTGTTGAATCGTTCGATCAACCAGACCCTGTCGCGCACGGTGATCACGGCGGTGATGTTCTTCCTGTCTGCGTTGGCGTTGTACTTGTACGGTGGCGCGTCGATGCAAGGCTTGGCCCTGACCCACATGATCGGTGCGGTGATCGTGGTGGTGTCCTCGGTGATCGTGGCGGTACCGTTGTTGTCGATCGGTCCGTTCCAAGTGACCAAGCAGGATCTGTTGCCAAAGACCAAGGACGTGGAGGCGCTGGCGCGCAGGCCGTGAACTAGCCTGCCCGCGACCGACCGGCGCGCGAGTAACGCCCGGTTCTGCTGCTGTGGTCAATCTGTAAAAGCCGCGCGAATGCGCGGCTTTTCTTTTGCGCGCAGTCAGGGTCAGGAGCCTGTTGAGGTGTCGTGTGCGGTGGAACGGTGGCCGCCGATACGCCCGAACAGCGGGCATTGCCTGTGGCGCACAGGGATAAGGGGCGAATGTATTTCTGTGTCGTTGCAGCGGCGCGCGGTGTTTTTCCCGCGAGCGGCGTTACACGGGACGGCCACAGCCGCCCCGTGCGTGCTGCTGATCAGGAGGCGACGTGCATGGCCGGGGCCTCGCGTGAAGTGACGCGCGCCACCATCTTTGCCACTGTCGGATAGGTTTCCCTTTGCACATGGAACTGTCCGACGATCTCAACCAACTGGTTTGCCTGCTGTTCCATGGAGCGTGCCGCAGCGGTCGCCTCTTCGACCAACGTGGCGTTTTGCTGGGTCGCTTCGTCCATCTGGGCGATGGTCTGATTGACTTGCTCGATCCCAGTCGACTGTTCCTGCGATGCCGCGGAGATCTCGCTCATGATGTCGGTGACGCGCTGTACCGAGGCCACGACCTCCTGCATGGTCGTGCCTGCGCGGGCAACCAGGACCGAGCCTTCGGCGATGCGGTTCACCGAGTCGTCGATCAGGCTCTTGATTTCCTTGGCGGCATTGGCCGAACGTTGTGCGAGGGTACGCACTTCACTGGCGACCACAGCGAACCCGCGGCCCTGTTCGCCGGCACGTGCCGCTTCCACCGCCGCGTTGAGTGCGAGGATATTCGTCTGGAAGGCAATGCCGTCGATGACGCTAATGATGTCGGCGATGCGCTTTGAGGAAGATTCGATACCACTCATCGTGGTGACGACCTGACCGACCACCTGGCCTCCTTGCGAAGCGACCGACGCGGCGCTAACCGCCAACTGATTGGCTTGGCGTGCATTCTCGGCGTTCTGCTTCACGGTGGAGGTGAGTTCTTCCATCGAGGCGGCGGTTTCCTCCAAGCTGGCGGCTTGTTGTTCGGTGCGGCGCGATAGGTCGTTGTTGCCAGTGGCGATCTCGCCAGCGGCGTTGTCGATGCTCGTGGATGCTGTTTGGATGCGACCGACCATCTCGGTCAATTGCCCGACGGTGGCGTTGGCGTCGTCGCGCATACGTGCGAAAACGCCGTGGAATTCGCCCTGCATGTGTTGGGTGAGATCGCCAGCGGCGATCGCGCGTAGCAACTGCGATAGCGCCGCCAGATTCGTCTCGGTATCAACCATCATGCGATTGAGGTTGGTCACCATGGAACGGAAGGCATGACCAAAACGCGTTTCGTCGCCGCGACGAGAGAAATCGCCCTGTGCGGCCGCGCTGACCAGGATGTCGATCTCGCGATTGATTGCACCGAGGTTACCTTTCACCTTGTGCATGGTCTCGGTTAGGATCGCCATCTCGCCGTGGAATTGCTCCAGGTCGCGGCTCAGGTTGCCCTCGGCGTATTCGCCCATCAGTGCGATCACCCGCTGATTCACCTCGATGTGGCGATGGACCAGCGCATTGGCGTCGCGCACCATGCGCCCATAATCACCAGGAAAGTGTTGCTCGTCCATGCGGAAGCTGATTTGTCCTGCTGCGTGATGGTCTGCCATCTCGGTCTGCGCCTGGATCACGGCGCGCAACTGCTCCTGCATCTGTCGCATGTCGTTCAACAGCGATGGTGATGTTGTAGTCAGTTGCACGTCCCGCGACAGGTCGCCAGTGGCGATACGGCGGACCACCTCGGCGGCATAGGCTGGCTCGCCACCAAGCTGGCGCATCAGGCTGTTGCGCACCAGTAAGCCGAGCGATATCGCTGCCAAAATGCCGATCAGCATGCCGCCGATGTTGGTCCACTCGCCCGCGTGTGCGCGTGTTTGGCTTGCGGCTTGGCGTACTTCCAACAACTCCTGTTCGGTTGCTTCGTACTGCCTGATACTGTCCCGCAGTGCATCCATCTGCTGCTTACCTTGAGTGTTGAGCGTTGACAGAGTGGAAGTTCTATCGCTCGCGTTTTCACGGATCTGATCGAGCGTCTTTTCCTGGATTGCGAGGAATTGTTCGTAGGACTGCGCGATCGCTTGCAAGCGCGTCTGCTGGGTCGGGTTGTCTGCGGTCAACTGTTTGGATTGCTGCCATTGCGTGCGGAATTCGCGTTTGCCCTGCTCGAACGGCTCAAGATAGGTGGTGTCCTTGGTGAGGCCGAAGCCGCGCGCGCCGCTTTCGATATTGAGCAGGCTCAACAGCATGTGGTCGCCCATGGTGATGACCTGGTAGGTATGCGCGTCCATTGCCGCAGCTGCGATGAACTTGCGGAACCCGATCAGGCTGGCGATACCGACCAGCAATAACATGGCGATCACGCCGCAGAAGCCGATCGCCAAGCGTTTGCTGACGGTGAGGTGATTGAACGACATTTGGTAGAATCTCCGAGCGGAAGGTACGAGCTATCGACTGCGTGATCGGACCGGGCCATCAACGCGGTGTCGGGTGAGCTCTGGTGGGGGCCTGGCTTTGGGCAAAAACCCGCACCTATATCGACCATCTATCGCCGCTCTTGAGGAAAACTATCGATGGCTGCCATCTGCGATTGAGCGTTACCTGTGCGCATCGCTATAACTTCGGAGATATACCGATCAATTTCCGGATATATGGCGATCACTGTCTACGCACTCGCCAATCAATTTCTCGTGAAAATGTGACGACAGTCTTGTGGCAGATGCTGGTCATGGCCGCTGTGCAATCGGAGTAGCGCGCGTCTTTGGCATATAAACGCGTTAAGCCGCTTCGCTCGCCAGCGTTTCGGTCTGGGCTTGGAGTGTCGATGCGGTGCCGATTGCGCGCATGTCGGAAATAAAAAAGCCGCGCAATCGCGCGGCTTTCGGTTCTCTAGTGCGATGGCCCTTTTGCTGGGGCCAGTGATTTAGAACTTGGCGTCGAACTCGCCGGCATACCCGCTGTTGACGATCAGCTTCTGCAGCGCATCGCTGACCTTGAGATTGCCGGCGACGATCTGGAATTGCGGGGCGCCGCGATCATCGATGCGGCCTGGCGTGGCGCCCTTGAAGTCGGTGACGCGACCGCCGGCTTCGCGTACCAGCAACACACCAGCAGCGATATCCCAGGCTTTCACGCCGGCCTCGAAATAGCCATCGGCGCGGCCACAGGCGACGTAGGCCAAGTCCAGTGCGGCCGAACCCGTGCGACGGATGTCCTCGGCCTGCACCATCAGCGCATCCACGCATTTGAGCTGGGCGCTGGTGCGCTTGCGTTCGCGCGGGGCGAAGCCGGTATTGATGATGGTGCCATCGAGTTCCTTGCGTTCGCTGACACGGATGCGACGGTCGTTGAGCACCGCGCCACTGCCGCGGCTGGCAGTGAACAGCTCGTTGCGCAGTGGATCGAAGATCACCGCATCGATCGGCTCGCCGTTCTCGACCAAGGCGATGGACACGCAATAGTGAGGGAATCCACGCAGATAGTTGCTGGTGCCGTCCAGTGGATCGATCACCCACATGTAGCGGCCGCCTCCCTGCACGCCGCCTTCCTCACCCATCACGCCGTAGTCCGGATAGGCGCGACGCAATTCCTTGACGATCACCTTCTCTGCATCGGCATCGACTTCGCTGGCGTAGTCCATGCGGTCCTTCTGCACGACGTTCAGTGCCTCCAGGCGGTTGATGTGGCGCAACAGGACGTTGCCGGCGAGGCGGGCGGCCTTGACCATGACGGTAACGACGGGTTTTTGCACGGCAACGGTTCCCGAAAGGGCGGAGTAGGGCTGAACGAGGAAAAGAGCACCCCGGCGCGAAGGCCGGCCGCACAGTTTACCATCTACGCCCCCATTCGCTTCCCTCTGTTGTGCTGCCATGACCGATCCTGCCCACATTCGCTTCGTCCTGGTGGGAACCCAACATCCCGGTAACATTGGGGCTGCGGCGCGAGCGATGAAGACCATGGGTCTGGCGCGGTTGGTGCTGGTGGCGCCGGAATGCAGCGTGGACGTCGACGCTTACCGGCGTTCGGCTGGTGCCGAAGACCTGCTGCAGCAAGCGCCGGTGCTGCCGACGCTGGCCGATGCACTGGCCGATTGCCGACTGGTGTTGGGCTGTACCGCGCGTAGTCGCCGGGTCGCGTTGCAGGAATTATTGCCGGCCGACGCCGCACAGCGTCTGATGGCGACAGTGGCCGAGTCGGCCGAGGTAGCGGTGGTGTTTGGGCGCGAACGCACCGGCCTGACCAACGAAGAACTGCAACAGTGCCATGCGGCGGTACATATCCCCTCCGACCCGGCGTTCAGTTCGCTCAACCTTGCCGCGGCGGTGCAGGTCTTGGCCTATGAAGTGCGGCTGGCCCAGTTGCGCAGTGCGGCCGCCGCACCCGCTGCGGCCGCGCCTGGATTGCGCGAAGCGCCGGCCAGCCACGCGCAATTGGAAGGCCTGTTCGGGCAGTTGGCCGAAACTCTGGATGACATCGATTTCCACAAGGGCCGCGCGCCAGAGTCGGCGATGCGGAAGTTGCGCCGGCTGTTCCTGCGCAATGCGCTCAGTGAGCAGGAAGTGCGGCTGTTGCGCGGGGTGTTGTCCGACGCACAGCGTATGGCGCGCCTGGCGGGACAGAGCAAGCATTAATTGCCGTGCCGTCGTGCATCTTGCCAGGTGATTTGTTGCGCGCGTCCAGCGTGCCGGCGTTCGGGGTGGGCACCAGGCGGTGCCAATATGGTGCAGTACTGGATAGCAATGTTATTTCCCGCCTTCGCCTTTCGCTGGAGCCTGGTCGCTTCTATTCGTGAATGACGCGTTATCTGCTTTTTTGTAGTGCTCAGTCCCAATATCAACGCGGCATTGTTGTAGGGCTGGGTGTATTGCCTGAACTGCAGCAGACCGGAGTTGAATTGGCTCAGTCGTGATAATCAAGGATGGCTTGAATATGTTGGGCCTTCCAAAATCAATCATTTATGCCAAAAACAGTGGGGGATGGGCTTGTTCATGCCGTCCATAATTGGGATGGATTACCCAAGGGCTGTTCAATAAAAGTACGACCGCAATACTTTTTTCCAGGGAACAGGAGGGCTATTCTGAATTCGCCCCCTCATTGCAGGTATTGCCAGCCATGATTATGCCTTCGCGTATTTTGCGTTTATCGCTATGTATCAGCGGGTGTGTGGTTGCTACCAGTGCGGCAGCGCAAACCACAGCTCCCGAAACAACCTCATCCTCCCCGACCACTGCCACCGCGCAACAGAACGCACCCACTGTCAGCTTCGAACAGTGGCTTGCCGACTTCCGCCAGCGTGCGCTTGCCTCCGGCATCGAAGCAGCCACGCTGGACAAGGCATTCGCCGGCGTCACCCCCGATCCAACGGTGCAGGCGCTGGATCAGCAGCAACCCGAATTCACCCTTCCTCTGTGGGACTATCTCGACGACCGTGTCACACCTTCCATCATCCAGAAAGGACAGCAACTACTGAGTAGCCACCAGGCTCTGTTTCAGAAATTGAAGCAGCAGTACGGTGTGGATCCGGGCATACTGACCGCCATCTGGAGCATGGAAAGCCAGTACGGCAAAAAGATCGGGGACCTTTACGTGATCCGCTCGCTGGCGACACTGGCGCATGAGGGGCGACGCACTACATATGGCAACACGCAACTGCTTGCGGCCTTGCAGATTTTACAGACGGAAAACGGTATTGATCGCTCGCGCTTGGTCGGTTCGTGGGCCGGCGCCATGGGGCAGACGCAATTCATTCCGACTACCTATCGCCAATATGCCGTCGACGAGGATGGCGACCATAAACGCGATGTCTGGAATTCCTATGCGGACGCTTTGGGTTCTGCGGCGAATTATCTCAAGCAGAGTAATTGGACTCGCGATATTCCCTGGGGCCAGGAGGTCCATCTGCCAGCGGGCTTCGACTACGCGCAAGCCGATTTGACGATCAAGAAAACCGTGGCCGAATGGCTGCGCCTGGGGGTGAAGTGTGCTGGCAAACCGATTGCGAGCGCGCTGGCTCAGCAGCAGGCATCGGTGTTGCTGCCCACCGGGTACCGCGGCCCGGCGTTCCTGGTGTTCGATAATTTCCGCAGCATTCTGCGCTACAACAGTTCCAGCGCCTATGCCTTGGCGGTCGGTTTGCTGGCCGACGGTTATGCGGGCGGTGCCGGGGTAGAGCAGTCATGGCCCAAAGATGATCCTCCGCTCAATAGCGTGGCCGAGATCACCGAGCTGCAGACGCGGCTGAACGCCAAGGGATTCGACGTAGGCACCGTCGACGGTGCGGTGGGGTCGCGAACTCGTCAGGCAATCCGTGCATTTCAGCGCAGTCAGCAATTGCCGCAGGATGGTTACGCTAGCACTTCGTTGCTGGCGCGTTTGCGGGCCAGCTAATCGGCGCTGTATGCCGGAACCACGCGGCAGGCTTAGGAGGGTCTGTCGGGATTCCATGAAAAGTGCTTGGCTGATAGCGAGTCAGCTCACGTTTGGCTCTCTTCTGCGCGAATCCCTGCCGACCCTCTATCCGCGCAATTGAGACAGGTCTTGGGCGCGGTTGCGATGCGCCAGGTGCGCGGCGATGGTGCCGATCAGGGCATCAGCGGGCGCTTGCCGCTGTCGCCGGGGATTTCGCGCACCAGTTTTGGTACCAAGTAGCCCGATAGCCGCGCGGCCAGCGCTCGATGCAAATCCAATGCGCTGGCATCGTCCACCTCGAAATGGGCCGCGCCCTGGACTCGGTCGAGCTGGTGCAGGTAATAGGGCAGTACCCCGGCGGCGAAGCTGCGTTCGCTCAAGGCGGCCAGCGCATCCACCGTGTCGTTGACGCCGCGCAACAGCACCGCTTGGTTGAGCAACTGCGCGCCGGCATCGCGCAGGTGTGCCAGCGCGGCATCCACCGTAGCGTCGAATTCGTTGGCATGGTTGGCGTGGATCACCACGGCCAGCGGCCAGGGCAGGGCGCGTAGCCAGGTCAGCAGCGGGGCATCGATGCGCTCGGGCAGCACCACCGGCAGCCGACTGTGCAGGCGCAGGCGTTTGAGTTGCGGCAATGTTGCGAGCGCCTGGGTCAGCTCGGCCAGTTTCGGCGTGGCCAGCGAGAGTGGATCGCCGCCGGACAGGATGACTTCCTCGATGCTCGGATCGGCGGCGATGGCGGCCACCGCATCGCCCCAGCCATCGCGCGCGGCGCTCTCCTGAGCGTAGGGGAAGTGCCGGCGGAAGCAGTAGCGACAGTGCACCGCGCAACTGCCGGTCGCCACCAGTAGGGCGCGCCCGCGATACTTGTGGATGACGCCATCGGCCTTCTTGGCGGCCTGGTCTCCCACCGCATCCAGGGTGAAGCCTGGCACCCGCTGCAATTCGGCATCCAGCGGCAGCACCTGACGCAGCAATGGGTCGTGTGGATCGCCATGCCGCATCCGTGCGAGGAAGCCGCGCGGCACGCGCAGCGCGAATTGCGTCGCCGCCTCGGTGGAAATGCCCAGTCCCTGTGGATCCAGCCCCAGCAGTGTCAGCAGTTCGTGCGGATCGCGCACGGCGTCGCGCCAGGCCTGCTGCCAGCGCGGCGTTGCGAGGACGGGGGGGCTCGGTGACGGCTGCATCGAGGGTGGGGCTGCGGTTATCATAGGAGGTTATCAAGCGAGCACCCGCCGCTGCGGCGGGGCGTCCATTCTATCCGGCCGGCCGCCGAACGCGGCGGGTTTACATTACCCGAGGAGTTTCAGATGGCCAGCTATGGCATGAACGATGTCAAGAACGGGATGAAAATCCTGGTCAACAGCGAACCTGCGATCATCACCGATACCGAATACGTGAAGCCGGGCAAGGGCCAGGCGTTCACCCGGGTCAAATATCGCTTCATCAAGTCCGGGCGCGTGGTCGAAATGACCATGAAGGCCACCGACAACGTGGAAGCGGCCGACGTGGTCGATACCAACATGCAGTACCTGTACACCGACGGCGAATACTGGCACTTCATGCAGCAGGAGACCTTCGAGCAGGTGCAGGCCGACAAGACCGGCGTTGGCGATGCCGCCAAGTGGATCAAGGGCGAGGAGGACTGCGTGGTGACGTTGTGGAACGGGACCCCGATCCAGGTCACTCCGCCGAATTTCGTCGAGCTGAAGATCGTCGAGACCGATCCAGGTGTGCGTGGCGATACCTCTGGCGGTGGCGGCAAGCCGGCCACGCTGGAGACTGGCGCGGTGGTGCGCGTGCCCTTGTTCGTCGGCCAGGACGAAGTGATCAAGGTCGATACGCGTTCGGGCGAATATTTCTCGCGCGTCAAGTAAGCGCGTCGTTGCCGGAGTCGCAGCGTGCGTCTCCGGCAGGGTCGCGGCGGTGTTGTGCTTGGATCTGGCGCGCGGCGAGAACGCCGGCCTGCCGCGTATGCGTGCGTGATCGGAAGGCGTGGCTTGCCGGCTGTGCTGACCCGCGAGGACCCACTGCCAGGCGCCGCGACGAGGTGTGGCAGACGTTATGCTAAGACGAACAGGGCGATTGTCCCGTTGCCCCCGACAAGGCGCCATTCCAGGCGCTGCCACTTTGATGCCTGCCAAGACGCGCCATGACCGTCCCTCCGATTGAATCCTGCGACCTGTTGATCGAAGCTGGTTACGTCGTCCCGATCGAGCCGCATGCAGTGGTGCTGGAGGACCACGCGGTGGCGGTGCGCGGCAGCGAGATTCTCGCCGTGCTGCCCACCGCCCAGGCGCGTGCACGCTTCGCCGCTACGCGCACCGTCTCGCGTCCCGATGCGGTGCTGCTACCCGGCCTGGTCAATGCGCATACCCACAACCCGATGACGCTGCTACGCGGCATCGCCGACGACTTGCCGTTGATGGTGTGGCTGCAGCAGCACATCTGGCCGGTGGAAACCGCGGTGATTGGCCCGGAGTTTGTTGCCGACGGCACCGCGCTGGCGATTGCCGAAATGTTGCGCGGCGGTACCACCTGCGCCAACGAGAATTACTTCTTCGCCGACGTGCAGGCCGCGGTGTACAAGCAGCACGGCTTCCGCGCGCGGGTCGGCACGGTGATCATCGATTTCCCCACCGCCTGGGCCAAGACCGCCGACGAATACTTCGCCCGCGCCTGCGAGGTGCACGATCAGTGGCGCGACGATCCGCTGGTCGGCATCGCCTTCGCTCCGCATGCGCCGTACACGGTCAACGACGCCAACTTTGAACGGGTGCGGATGCTGTCCGACCAGCTCGATGTGCCGGTCCACCTGCACACCCACGAGACAGCGCAGGAGATCGCCGATTCGCTCAAACAATATGGCCAGCGCCCGCTGGCGCGGCTGGACCGGCTGGGCCTGGTCAACGACCGCCTGATCGCGGTGCACATGACCCAACTGACCGAGGCGGAGATCCACCTGTGCGCCGAGCGCGGGGTCAGCGTCGTGCATTGCCCCGAATCCAACCTCAAACTCGCCTCCGGTTTCTGTCCGGCCTGCGCGCTGCAACGCGCCGGAGTGAATCTGGCGATCGGTACCGACGGTTGCGCCAGCAACAACGATCTGGACATGTTCAGCGAGAACCGCACTGCCGCGCTCCTGGCCAAGGCGGTGGCCAATGACGCCACCGCGCTGGATGCGGCCAGCACGCTGCGTGCGGCCACCCTGGGCGGCGCGCGCGCGCTGGGCTTCGGCGATAGGATTGGTTCGATCGAGCCCGGCAAGCAAGCTGACCTGATCTGCGTGGATCTGTCGGCCCTGGAAACCCAGCCGTTGCACAACGTACTCTCGCAGTTGGTGTACGCCGCTGGCCGCCAGCAGGTGAGCGATGTCTGGATTGCCGGCCAGCCCAAGCTGACCCAGCGGGTGTTGGTGGATATGGATGTCCAGGCGCTGGTCGCCAATGCACGGGAATGGCGCGAACGCATCCGCAGCGTGCGTGCCTGATCCGTTTTTCCCGCGCCGCGCTGCGCGTGGCCCCATCGAGATGCCGTCATGACCGCTCCCGCCGCCAACGCTTCCGCCAATTTCGATCAGGCCGAACTGGACAAGTTCGGCGCCCTGGCCACCCGCTGGTGGGATGCCGATGGCCCGCAGAAGCCGCTGCATGCGCTCAATCCGGTGCGTCTGCGTTATGTCGCCGAGCGGGTGCCGCTACGTGGCGCCACCGTGTTGGACTTGGGCTGCGGTGGCGGCCTGCTCAGCGAAGCGTTGGCCAAGGAAGGCGCGCATGTCACCGCCATCGATCTGGCACCGGAGCTGATCAAGGTGGCGCGCCTGCATCGGTTTGAATCTGCGGTCGAGGTCGATTACCGGGTGCAGTCGGTCGAGGAGCTCGCGGCGGCGCAGCCAGCCAGTTTCGATGCAATCACTTGCATGGAAATGCTCGAACATGTGCCGGATCCTGCGGCGATCATCGCTGCCTGCGCACGCTTGCTCAAGCCGGGTGGTCAACTGTTCCTGTCCACCCTCAACCGGACCCCGGCCTCGTTCGCCCTGGCCATTGTCGGTGCCGAATACGTGGCGCGTCTGCTGCCTGTCGGCACCCACCACTATCAGGGTTTCATCAAGCCAGCGGAGCTGGCCGCCTGGCTGCGCCAGGTGCAATTGCAATTGCGCGATGTCACCGGCCTGCGCTACGAGCCCTGGCGTAACAGCGCGCGTTTGTCCACGCGCACCGAAGTCAACTATCTGGCCTGCGCGGCCAAGCCGGACGCGCTGGATGCGCAGCAGTAGCCAGCAACCACCGCGCCGTGGGTTCCCGCGCGCGGTGCTCTTCGACCTGGACGGTACCTTGCTGGATAGCGCGCCTGACCTGCTGGCTGCCACCAACGTGTTATTGGCCGAACACGGCCGTGCCGCTCTGACGCTGGAGCAACTGCGGCCGGTGGTGTCTAAAGGCGCGCGGGCGATGCTCGCTGTCGCCTTCCCGGACTTGGTGGCCGATGCCCGCGATGCGTTGATTCCGGCGTTCCTGCGCCACTACGAGGCGCTGATCGGTCGTTATTCGCATCTGTTCGACGGCATCGCCGGATTGCTGCAACGGCTGGAAGAGGCGGGCAGTGTCTGGGGCATTGTCACCAACAAGCCCGAGTTCCTGGCCCGGCTGATCCTGCCGCAACTGCACTGGGAGCAGCGCTGTGCGGTGTTGATCGGCGGCGACTCGTTGTCCGAGCGTAAGCCGCATCCGCTGCCGCTGCAGGTCGCCGCGCAGCGCATGGCGATGGCGCCACAGGATGTGGTCTACGTCGGCGACGATGAGCGCGACATCCTCGCCGCGCGCGCTGCCGGCATGGCCTCGGTGGCGGTGTTGTGGGGCTACCGCTTGCACGACGACGACCCGCTGGCCTGGCGTGCTGACGCCTTGGTGGCCGATCCGCTCGATCTGTACACCGCTGCGGCGTGGCCGTTGGCTGCGCCATCTTCCTGATTGTCCGGAGCCCCGATTGCATGAGCAGTTCGTCCGCCCTGGAGGCTTTTCTCGACAAATGGCGCCGCCTTTGGCCGGAATGGGCCGTGGCCGAGACCTTCGTGCCTGCCTCACAGCGCGCCCGCAGCGTAGCCTGGTTCGCCTTGCTGCAGGAGTTCGACGACATCCTCAACATCGCCGGCGATCCGCTACCGGCCGACGCCAAACTGGCATGGTGGGGAGAAGAGTTGCGCAGTTGGGCTGGGCGGCGTTCGCGGCATCCGTTGGGGCGGGTTCTGGAGCCGGTCGCTGCGCCTTGGGTGCAGTTAGCCGATGCACTGTTGACGTTGCCTGATTCGCGCGCCGCCGCCGCCGATCCGGCGCATGCGCTGGAACGCCTGCGGCCATTCGCCGATGCGGTGGTCGCGGTCGAGCGAATCCTGTTCGATCCCCTCACCGATGGCGATCCCGGCCCGGTGGCAGCCCAGGTGCTGGCGCAGCGGCTGGCCGAAGCCGGCATTGCCGCGTTGCCGATGTCGCTGCGCACTGGCGACGAGGCGCAGGCACAACAGCGCTGGGCGCAGGCCATCTTGCAGCGCTGGCCGCGGCGTGTGCAGGGTGCGCGTCCACGCCGTATTCTCGCGACGCTGGCGCGGGCACGGCTTGCACAACGTGCACGCGCTTCGCGCACCTCGCCTAGCGCAATGTCCACGCTATGGCGTGCATGGTGGGCGGGGCTTGGGTGAGGGCGTAACCCAGCGTAACCGCCGCAGCCATATCAAGAACGCAGCGCTGGCATGACGGCTCCAGCGCTGCGGGGTGACGAGAGAGTTGCGAGTTTGATCGTCGATCAGATCGGCGAATCGGGCAACACGCTGCTATAGGTAACGAAAGCGTTGCTGCAGTCCAATGGCTCGCCTTGCCCTGGTGTGCCATTCAACTGCACGTCGTACTGTCTAGAGGGCGATAGCAAACTAGCAAAGCTGACCGGGCCGCCGGTGAAACTAAAGTGAGTGGCCGCTGGATCGGCGCCCGGCCCGCCATTGTGCGGGGTAACGAAAGAGGGCTTGCCGCCGTCGAGGACGACATTATCCAGGGAAATCGTGATTGGATAGGATACATTTTTATCCATGTAGCCGTAGAAGCTCAATTGACCAGCGCCAAAGCCGGTTGAGCCCAATGAATGCACATTGCGCAGGGTGATTCCATCGAAATGCGGATAAGAGCTGCTTTTGGCGCTGCTCGCCGGCTTACTGTAAAAGGCATCGAACACCAGCGGGCGTGCCACGTTGCGCATGCAGATATTTTCGAAAAGCACATCGGAAACCTGTCCGCCGCGGCTGCTATCAGATTTGATCCTTAGGCCATTCCCTGACGCAGGGTCTTTGCTTGCATCGGTAGAGTTGAATCCATCGATGCTCAGGTTGCGCACCACGATATTACTCATGCCAGAATCTGTCTCGCTGCCTAGCGACATGCCATGACCGTAATAAAAATGGTTATTGACGAAGGCCATATGTGTCGACGGAATGCTCGATGTGCCACTTGCATGCGCTTTGATGGCGACGTGGTCGTCGCCTGTGCTGATATAGGAATACGCCAATAGGACATTCTTGGACTGGCCCGGATCGAAGCCATCGGTGTTTTTGGTGTTTCCCGGAGTGAAGCAAGTGGCGGGCGTTTGCACATCCGGCGTGGTGCCGGCTGGGCAGTGATAGCCGGGCTGCGTGTAGACCAGACTCGGGCTGAGGATCTTCAGGCCCCAAGCGGTCATGCCTGTCACATTGTTGGTAATCACGTGGAAATTCGGCGAGTTCTCCAGGGTCAATCGATACATGACGATATTGGTGCTGTTATCGATTTGTATCAGACGCGGCGCGTGCTGGATGAGCCCTTGGCTCACGGTCTGGTAGGCCACATCCCACCAACTCCGCTTGCCCGCGTTGGGGCCTGCGGTCAGGACGCTGCCGCCACGTCCGTCGATCTTGCCATCGCCGACGATGCCGTTACCGCTGAGCGAGGTGCCGTAAATGAGTGGTTTGCAGGTTTTGGTTTTGTCGTTATCGGCGGTGCCGCAACTTCCCGCGCCGGTATCGTAATCTTGTGGGTTGCGCGAGGCGAATAAGGTGACACCCTTATCGATCCATAAGGTCACGCCGCTCTTGAGGGTCAGTGGGCCGGTAAGGAAGCCGGATTCGCCATCGCTTCCCTGTGCCAGTTTCACCGCGCTACCGGCGGGGCAGTCGCTGATGGCATCCTGGATGCGCAGCGTATCCGGTGCCGAGTAGGTTGAGTCTGCATCGACGCTGTCCAGCGAGCCATTGACCGGTTGTAACGTTGCCTTCAATGTCGTACAGACGTTCTGCGGCAGCGTTGGTTCGTTTATGTTTCCCCAATCGGTGACGATAGAAGTTTCTTGGTCTTGCTTATGGTGTGGCTTTTGCGGCGTTGTATGCGAGTGGAGCGAGGTTGCGCCGGCATGGAGTGAAAAAACGGCCAGTAGTGATAAGCCGTATGCGGGGAAAGAGGACGAGGCTGTAGTCGTCATGGGTGCGTTTCTCAGAAAGTAAAGATGGGCAGCATATGTGTAGGCTTGCTGATTGTAACGGTCGCCGCTGCGATTCGACCGATACTAGTGGACATGATGACAATCGGCACTGCCCGGCCCGTTGTTGGAATACTCGTAGAAACGGTTTGCGGAATAGGTGCAACTTTTGCTGCAATAAGGACGTTTGGCAGTAGAGTCGCTCCATGGTGCGTCTTTACGTATATGTGCGCCGAGGATCGAATTGCGGATTGTCACCTGGCCATTGGGTGATTTGCCGTTGACATAGTTGGAAAGGTTGCCGACGCTCTGGTCCCAAGCGCGACCCAGGTAGATGCTATTGCTGACAGCATCGCCTACCGTGTCGAAGACACTATCGATGGCAAGAAAGCCGTATGGGTTCTTAGGATGGGTGCTTGGAGCGAATAGATAGGCTTTGTCACCGCTTTTCAAGCGTCTGGCATCGTAGCGGATGGTGCTGTGGTAAAAGACCGCGGTACCTGCGCCGAAGATGAAGTCGGTGTCGCCTTGCACCAGGCTATCCTTGAAGTATGCGCGTTTCACCAATGTAGTGTCGACAGCGCTGACCAGTAGGGTGTCTTGATTGCCCAGCACCGTGACATTCTCCAGAATCGCCTTGTCGCCACGGATGGCCAAGGCGACCGCCGATTGGTTGGTGCCTGGGTAGGTGCCTTCCACATAATCGTTGGCGAAGGTCAGATTGCGCGCTTGGAATGCGTCCGCTCTTACTGTGAATGTGGCGCTGCCGGAGGTGCCAATGACGCTGGCATCGGCATTGCTGATGCAAGGGGTGGTAGGTGTGCCGACTGGTTTGGGCGTCAGATTGGCATTGTTGAAGGTGACGAGCGTGTCGCTGGGTGTTTGGCCCATGCCGAACAGCGTGATCGGCGGTGCCGTTTCAGGGATGCACACCACTTCTCTGTAGATTCCTGGTGCGATGCTGATGTAGCGGCGCATGGTGCCGCCATCGGCCACGGCCTGATCCACCGCAGCTTGAACGCTGGTGAATGGTGCCGAGCCATCGGCAGCGACGCGATAATTTGCGCTCAGCAGTGCGACCCCCGCGCTCGGATCCCAATTGTCGGTGACCAGCGAGTCGACCGTGCCGGCTCGGGACAGATAGTTGGAAGCGGTGTAGGTCTTTGCATCGGCGTCGCTCAATTGTGGTCTTTCGGCAGTGCCTATCAAGCTCTGCGCATTGCCCGCGAGGGGGAGGGCGACCGTCAGTAATGCCCAGGTCTGCAGCCAAGTTGGAAGTCGCATAAGGATTTTTCTTTCAAGATTATGGCGGTTTTCTTCAATGGAGCGTGGCGCGTCCATGTTAATTTTCTATGTGAATTTCCATGGTGTATGATTTTAATGTGTTTTTATTATTTTCTATATCATGCAATATAAATTTACGGGTCTTGTGAGCGTCGTTTCACGCTTAATGGGCGCGATGGGGTACTTGCCGTCATCTTGTCGGCTGCTGAATGTGGTGGTGTTGATGGTTGTATCGTTGTTGGCTCTGTTATCAGCATATTTCATCTGCATTTCATGTAAGGGTGCTTACATGGCGCATTGATTGTTTTGAGTCAAAGCTGGGGTTTCTTAATAGTATGCTGGCGCGATCAGGGGGTGGATTGTGCTGTAACCAGTATGATCAACGGCGTGAGTCCGATAACAAGTGAAGAATCTCAGCGTCCTGATGCTGCGCGCGTCAGTTGTTGCCCCGTGTCGCAGGTCTCTGCTTTGTCGAGATGGATGTCTCGTGCCGGCTGCCGCTCCCATCGAATTGCATCACTGCGGCGGCAGTGCTGTCATCGTCAATGACGCATCCCACGTTGTGTCGCGATGAATGGAGTGCCGTCAACGTGATTTCGTGCGTTCAAGTACCAGCAGTGGGTCGATGCGAACATCGAACCAGTTCATTCCCCAGTGCAGATGCGGTCCGGTCGCGCGCCCGGTGGCGCCGCTCGCACCGATGACCTGGCCTTGAACGATCCGGTCGCCGACCTTCACGTCGATCCGTGATAGATGCAGGAAGTTGGAGCTGACGCCGTAGCCGTGATCGAGCAGGATGGTGCCGCCGGTCAGGTACAGATCCGGCGCGGCGAAGGTGATCACGCCCGCAGCGGGGGCTTTGACTGGGGTGCCTGTGGGCACGGCGATGTCCATCCCAGAGTGGCCGGCGCCGGGTTGACCGTTATAGACGCGGGCATTGCCGAAGCGGCCACTGATACGGCCCTGTACTGGCCAGATGAAGGGCGCGGCGAAGTCGGTGCGTGGATCGTCGCGGTCGCGCGCGGCGCTGACCTGGGCCTGTTCCCGCTTGATTCGCTCGGCGATTGCCGCAGGCGGGTTGACTGTCTTCGGTGGAACGCCGTTGACGTATTCGAGCGGCCAATCGCGCGCTGTCACCGCGATTTCGATTGTTTCGCTACTGCCGTCTGCAGGTTGCACCACGATCTGCAGCGGCCCGCGTTCGTCACGGCCGATACCGAACACCACGCTGCCGTCCTCGCTGACACGCAGCGTTCGCCCAGCGTATTTCACACGGCTGCCGGAGGGCACCTTGCCGATCACCAGCGCGCCTTGCGATGCGCTATGCGGGAATACGCTGCGCGTGTCGGTGCCGATGGCCGCTGCTGGCTGCGTCCACAATGGGAGGGCCATTGCTGCTACCAATAGGCCGAGCGCCCAGCACGCGCGGCTTGGCAAGAGACGGTGTGACATCAGCGGTCGAAGACCAGGCGTTGCCCATTCGGATGGCCGACCAAACGCGTTCCATCCCAGGCCAGCTCGCCGTTGACCCAGGTGGTGGCGATCTTCGAGCGGAATCGGCGGCCCTCGAACGGCGACCAGCCGCATTTGGACAGCACGTCCTCGCGCTGCACGGTGAAGGCGCTGTCGTCGATCAGCACCAGGTCGGCGTGATAACCCTCGCGCAGGAAGCCGCGCTCGTGCACGTCGAACAGCAGCGCAGGCGCATGCGCGAATTTGTGCACCACCTGGGCCACGCTGAGCCGGCCTTCATGGACCAGTTCCAGCGCCGCGACCAGCGCGTACTGCACCAGCGGCAACCCCGACGGCGCCTGTGCATACGGCTTGCTCTTCTCTTCCAAGGTATGCGGGGCGTGATCGGTGGCGAGCACGTCGATCACGTCCTCGGTCAGTGCGCGGATCAGCGCCTCGCGGTCGCTTGCATCCTTGATCGACGGATTGCACTTGATCAGGTTGCCGAGCGTGGCGTAGTCGGCGCTGTCGAAGCGCAGGAAGTGGATGCAGGTCTCGGCGGTGATGCGTTTGCCCTGGATCGGTCCCGGTGCGAACAGTGCCAGCTCGTCGGCGGTGGAAATATGCAGCACGTGCAGGCGGGTGCCATGCTTCTTTGCCAACGATACCGCCAGTTGCGAGGATTTCAGGCAGGCCTCGCGCGAGCGGATGTCCCCATGCATCTGCGCATTCAGCGCTTCGCCGTACTGCTGCTTGAACGCGGCCAGGGTCGCGTCGATGGTCGGCGTGTCCTCGCAGTGGGTGATGATCGGCGTCGGCGCGTCGCGGAAAATCGCGTCCAGCGTGTGCGGATTGTCCACCAGCATGTTGCCGGTGGAGGCGCCCATGAACACCTTGATGCCAGGTGCGGTCTTCGGATCCAGCGTCTGTATCGCGGCCAGATTGTCGTTGCTGGCACCCAGGTAAAAGCCGTAGTTGCCCCAGGCGCGGCCGCGCGCGGCGTCGTACTTGGCCTGCAAGGCGGCCGCGTCCAGGGTCGGCGGATTGGTATTGGGCATGTCCATGAAGCTGGTCAGGCCGCCGGCCACTGCGGCCGCCGATTCGCTGGCGATGTCGCCTTTGTGGGTCAGGCCTGGTTCGCGGAAGTGCACTTGATCGTCGATCATGCCTGGCAGTAGCCAGCGCCCCTTGGCATCGACCACCGTCTCGCCTTCGCGTGCGCCCAGTTGCGAGGCGATCGCGGCGATGCGGCCGTCAGCGATGCGCAGGTCGCCCTGGGTTTCATGGCCTTCGTTGACCAGGCGCGCGTTGACGATGAGTGTGGAAGCGGACATCAGGATTTTCCTCGGCAGCGACAAGTTGGGGGAGTGGTGGGGTCTGGCACCGGATCGAACCCGCCGGGATGGAAGGGATGGCAGCGGCTGACGCGGCAAACGGCCATCCAGCCGCCACGCAGCGCGCCATAACGGGCGATAGCGGTCATTGCGTAGGTCGAGCAACTGGGCACGAAACGGCAGCGCGGCCCCAGCAGCGGACTGATGAAGCGCTTGTATAGGCGCAGCAGAATAATGAGAGCGCGGACGATCACGCCACCATGATATGCCACCTGCTGGACTAGGCGGTGTAGGTCGGCGTATACGCGGCGTTGTTGCCGCTAAGGGTAGGGTAGGCTATAAAGGCCCGCTTTCCCGGGCCCCGGGAAGATCAAGGAAGCGTTTCGTGGCTGCCAAAAAACCTGCAAAGAAGGCCGTTCAGGCCGTCAAAAAGCCCGCCAAGCCTGTCGCCAAGAAAGCGACGGCTGGCAATGCTGCTGCTGCCAAGCCGTCGAAAAAAACGCCGGCCAAGCCAGTGGCAAAGGCTGCGCTTGCGAAGCAGCCCGTAAATAAGCCTACGGTCAAAAAAGCGGCGGGTAAGCCTGTCGCAGCCGCCAAATCCGCAGTTGTCAAAAAAACGTCGGCAAAATCAGCGGCAAAATCGGTCAAGCCCGCCGCCAAATCTGTCGGCAAGTCTGCGCATGTTGCCAACAAACCGGTAGTGAAACCGGCGCCGAAGCCTGTTGCCAAGCCGGCTGCGCCTGCCGCCAAATCCAAGCCGGCCGTCAAGTCCAAACCGGTCGCCGCTCCTGCGACGTCCACCTCCGTACCGACGCCGGCATCCAAGCCGGCTGCGGCCAAGCCTGTCCAGGCCAAGTCTGTCGCGCCTGCTGCGGCACCGGCTCCCAAGCCCGTCGCCGCTGCGCCCGTGATGTCTCCGGCCCCGCCACAAAAGAATCCTGTGTCCGTTTCGAAATCCTCCGCGAAAACCCCCACCAAATCCGAACCCACCCCGAAGGCGCCGGTTGCCAGGCCCACTGGCAAAGTTGCCGTGGCTGTGGCTGCCAAGTCCAGCGCGCCAGTCAAGCCAGCCAAATACAAAGTGGTCGATTACATGACCGACGAGGCGACCGGTCGTCCTATCCTGCCCAAGGGTTATAAGCCTGCGGCGGACGAGGAATACATGAGTGCGTTGCAGCAGGAATACTTCCGTCAGCGCCTGCTCACTTGGCGTGCCGATCTGGTGGAGGAATCCAAGCAGACCATCGAGAACCTGCGCGATGAAGTCCGCGATATCGGCGACGAAGCCGAGCGCGCCACCCGTGAGACCGAGAACTCGCTGGAACTGCGTACCCGCGACCGTTACCGCAAGTTGATCGGCAAGATCGACAGCACGCTCAAGCGCCTGGATGCAGGCGATTACGGCTACTGCGTCGACACAGGCGAGGAAATTGGCCTGGAGCGTTTGGATGCGCGCCTGACCGCCGAGCGCACGATCGACGCGCAGGAACGCTGGGAGCATTTGCAGAAGCAGCAGGGCGACTGATTCTCCACGGCCACTTCTGCGTCGCCAAGGCCCCGCTTGCGCGGGGCTTTGCATTTTCTGGTGGATCTTCACGCCTATCCGGCTTGGTGTCGCCTGCCGCCAAGTGGTGCGATCCGCTGATGCAGCGGTGGGCAAGTTGACGCGTGGCGATGACGTCTGCGCCACGCATTGTCGCTGTGTTTTGTGCCATTCGCTGTGGCGTGCGCGCTTTCTCGCTGATGACGCCGATGCTGCGCCAACCTTTTCCCCGTGCGGCGTTGCGGTGCATTCCCGTCACTGCAGTGGACGGACGACACCGTGATTCAACTACGATGCGGCATACGCCACCAATGTCGTACATGCCCTTGTCATGCCACTACCGCACGCTGAGCAGATGCCGATATCGCCATGTGGTTGTTTCGCGTTCATGTCATCCAGTCGTTGTTTCTGTTTGATCGTCGTTGTGAGAGTGGGTGGGCAGGGGGAACTCAATGCGTGATGCTGTCGAGCGCGCCACGGCGCAGCAGCAACCGTGTCGCCGTGGTAGATGGCGCTGGTTGTTGTCCAGCGTGCTACTGCTGCTGGCGGCGATCATTGTGCTGGGGCCACGAGTCAGTGTGGTCTTGCCTCGGATCGCGGCGCCAGCGGTACCACAGGATCCGCTGGCACTACAGAAGTGGATCGATGCGCGCGAACGCGCCACGCCAGGGCTGCGGGTGGACAATCAGGCGCGCATCGTCTGGGCCGACCCGGCACATCCGGGGCGGCGCGGCTGTGCAATGGTCTATTTGCATGGTTTTACCGCCAGCCAAGGCGAAGGGGCGCCCACGCATGTGCGTCTGGCGCGTAGCTTCGGTTGCAATCTGTATCTGCCACGCTTGCCGGGGCATGGTCTGGTTGCGGTCGATGCGTTGCGCGGTGTCGATGCCGGACGCTTGCTCGTCGGCGCCGCCGAGGCCCTGGCGGTGACGCGGGTACTGGGCGAGCGGGTGGTGGTGATCGGCAGTTCAATGGGGGGCGCGTTGGCGGTGCAAGCGGTGGCTGCGAATCCGCGGCAAGTGCAGGCCCTGGTGTTGTGGTCGCCGTTGGTGCGCGAATGCGACGCAAAGTTGCAACCGATGCTGTGGCCCTGGGGCGTGCAGATGCTCGCCCTGATCTACAACGGCGGTGATCCGATCTTGCGCCATCCAGTCGAAAACGCATACTGGGCCGAGGCAACGCATGTGGATGGCTATCGTGCGCTGGCGGCACTGACCCGCGGCGGCATGCAGCCGGCGACCTACGCGCGGATCCACGTGCCAGTCTTCCTGGGGTATTACTACCGCGACGCGCGACATCAGGACAAAACGGTGTCGGTGGCGTCCATGCAGGCGATGTTCAAACAGTTGGGGACATCGCCTGCGCTGCGTCAGGCGGTGAATTTTCCGATGGCGAACGACCATATCCTGGCCTCGCCGATCCGTTCCAGGGCGGTGCCGGAGGTATTCGCGGCGACGTGCCGGTTTTTGGCCACTCGGGCAGGGCTGGCGCAACCCTTGGGTGTGCCCGATTGCGCGCACGCGTGGAGCCATGACGTTGCGTTGTCGTCTTCCGTCGCACATTGAGCATGGCGGCGGCGCATGCGGCGCGCATTTGCTACTGCAGGTCGCGCAAATCCAACCGGCGCAGCTTGGGTGCCTTCCAGGCGGTGATGCCGACCACGCCCAGGGTGACGCAGCCTCCCAGGATCACCGCCGGCACCAGATGGATCAGCCGCGCCATGACGCCGTCGTAGAAAGCACCCAGTTCGTTCGACGAACCGATGAAAATGCTGCTGATCGACGATACCCGGCCCCGCATCGCATCTGGCGTGACCAGTTGCAGGATGGTCGAGCGCACGATCACCGAGACTCCATCGCACATGCCGTAGACCAGCAGGATCGCGGCCGATAGCCAGAAGTGCCGCGATAAGCCGAAGGCGATGGTGCACAGGCCGAAGCCGGCCACTGCCATCAGCAATACACGTCCGGCATTGCGTTGTAATGGATGTCGCGCCAACCACACGCCGATCAGGATCGAGCCCAGCGCTGGCGCGCCGCGCAGGATGCCCAGGCCGGTGGGGCCGTGGTGCAGAATGTCGTGGATGAAGGCAGGCAGCATCGAGACTGCGCCGCCCAGCAGGACCGAGAACATGTCCAGGGCCATCGCGCCGAGCATGATCTGATTGGAGAATACGAACTGCGCACCTTCGGCGATGCTGCGGAAGATCGGTGTGCGTGGGCCGTCATGGATCGGCTCGTCCACGCGCAACAGCCACATCGCCAGCAGTGACAGGGTGGCCACGCCCATGGCGGTGCCGTAGGCCAGGCTTTTGCCACCAAAGCCGACCAGCAGGCCCCCCAGTGCCGGCCCGATCACGTTGCCGGCCTGGAACGCGACGCTGCCGACACCAGCGCCACGCGCATACGCTGCGCGGGGCAGAACATGCGCGAACAGCGCGCTGTAGACCGGATTCAAGAACGCGCGCGCTGCGCCGGTCAGCGCAATCGCCGCGTAGATTGGCCACACCCCATGCACGGGCAGCCAGCCAGCGCTCACTGCGGTCAGCACGCCAGCGGTGGCGATTAGGCCCAGGCAGGAGAGCATACCCAGCCGGCGTCGCGGCAGGTGATCGACCAGGTAGCCGGCAAATGGGGCGATGCAGAAGAACGGCAGAATCTCGGCTAGCCCGATCAGGCCCAGCGAGAAGGTATTGTGGGTGATTTCGTAGATGTGCCAGCCAACCGTGACCGCGACGATCTGATAGGACAGCATCGTGCAGATGCGATAGCCCAGTACCAAGGGGAAGCCGGGATGCGCCAGTACGGTGCGCAGTGTATGCGGCGTGGGCAACGGTGCGCTCATGTCTGTTGCGCGCGGGCGGTGTCCTGGATGAAGGCCAGCAGCGCAGCTAGGCCGTTGCTGCGGGTCGGCGAGAGATGCTTACCCAGGCCGATGGCCGCGACGAAGTCCGGCGCGGTGGCCAGGATGTCGGCGGCGCTGCGCCCGGAGTAGATCCGCAGCACCAGGTAGATCAGCCCGGAGACGATGGCCGAATCGCTGATGGCATGAAACACCAGGCGCTCGGCGTTGCCCTCGGGCACGATCCATACCATCGACTGGCAACCGTGCAGGCGATGTTCTTCGGTCTTCCATGCCTCGGGGAAGGCGGGGAGTTTGCGGCCCAGGTCGATCAGGTATTGGTAACGCTCGGACCAGTCGCCGAAGAAGCCGAACTCCTCGGCGATGGCGGCCTGTGCGGCGGTGGGCGTGGGTTCGAGCGGGAAATCGGTGTCGGTCACTGGCAGAGTGGGTCAGGAGAAAGGGGGCGAGATGCCGATCAGGCACGCTTCCAGCGGATGCCTTGCGGGGTGTCTTCGAGCACGATGCCGGTGTCGGCGAGTTGTTGGCGGATGGCGTCGGCACGGGCGAAGTCGCGACGTTGCTTGGCGGCGCTGCGCTCGTCGATCAAGGCTTGGATGGACGCATCGTCCTCGTTATCGCTGCCTTTGAACCATACGCCGGGATCCTGCTGCAACAGGCCCAGGGCGAGGCCGGCACCGAGCAGGTTGGCTTTTACATGAGCAAGTTCGGCGTGTTCGGCCGGGCCAATGCGCTCGGGTTTGGACAGGATCGTCCGCGCGTGCGAGGCGAGGGCGGACAGCTCGGCCAGCGCCCGTGGGGTGTTGAGATCGTCATCGAGCGCGATGTCCACTTCGGCCGGGATTTCCGGTTCGGCGGAATAATCGGACAGGTCGCGCAGCGTCCCATATAACCGATCCAGCGTATTTTTCGATTGCGCGATCAGCGTCTGCGACCAGTCCAGCGGTTGCCGATAATGCGCGCTCAGCAGGGCGTAGCGCAGTGCTTCGGGCGGATGCTTGGCGATCAGCTCGTGCACCGTTTCGATGTTGCCCAGCGACTTGCTCATCTTGGCGCCGCTGAAAGTGAGCATGCCGTTGTGCAGCCAGAAGCGGGCAAAGGTGGCGCCACCGTGGGCGCACTGGCTCTGCGCGATTTCGTTCTCGTGATGTGGGAACTGCAGGTCCACGCCACCGGCATGGATGTCGATGGTCTCGCCCAGGTGCGCGGCGGCCATCGCCGAGCACTCGATGTGCCAACCCGGTCGGCCACGGCCCCATGGCGAGTCCCAGCCGGGCAGGTCGTCGCTGGAGGGCTTCCACAGGACGAAGTCGCCTGGGTCGCGTTTGTAAGGTGCCACCTCGACGCGGGCGCCGGCCAGCATTTCTTCCGGGTCGCGCCGCGAGAGTTTGCCGTAGTCGGCGAAGCTGGCCACTGCGAACAGCACATGCCCCTCGGCGGCGTAGGCGTGGCCGTTGTCGATCAGCCGCTGGATCATCGCCACGATCTGCGGGATGTGGGTGGTCGCTTGCGGCTCGATGTCCGGCGGGGCCACGCCCAACGCGGCCATGTCCTGCCGGTAGATGGCGGCGAAGCGGTCGGTGATCGCGCTGATCGGCACGCCCTGAGCCTGCGCGGCGGCATTGATCTTGTCGTCCACGTCGGTGATGTTGCGCGCATAGCGCAGCCGCCCGTAGCGCCGCCGCAGCAGCTTGGCCAGCACGTCGAACACCACCGGGCCGCGCGCGTTGCCGATGTGCGCGTAGTTGTAGACGGTCGGGCCGCAGACGTAGAAGGTCGGGCCGGCATCGCGATCGAGTGGTTCGAAGGCATCGAGCTGGCGGGTCAGGTTGTTATACAGGCGCAGGCGCATCGGCATCGAGCATGGAGGGGCTGTCCGATTCTACCGGCAGTCGTTGCCGGCCGGGTGGGCCATGCGGGCGTGGGCGTGCGTTCAGCCCGACGCAAGCCGCAATGCCTACACTGACGAGCCTGCAATCGCGAAGCTTGCTTCCAATGCGTCTAAAGCTTTTGTCGCCGCTAGTCGGCATGCTTGTTTGCGCTGCGTCGGCGTCCGCAGCGCAGGACAGCGAGACGCGCAATCGGGTGGTGGTGATCGAGAACGTCAGGCTGGAGTATGCGCAGGTGCTCAACGTGGAGCCGGTCTATCAGACCTTGCGCGCCACCCGTACCGAACAGCAGTGCGACCCGCTGCCAGTGGCGGCGCCAGAGCCGGAGCCAGAGCTGCCGAAGCCGGCCCAGGACGATAGCCGGATCGGCCGGATGATGGATTCGGTGAAGGACATTTTCAGCCGCCGGCATGAGGATCTCGCAGTCGCTCCAACGCCTGCGGCGGCGGCATCGGGCGGACGCAATTGCAGGACGGTGACAGTCGGTCGGGAGTTCCGCCGGCCGATCGCCTACGACGTGGATTATGTCTATAAGGGCACCAAGTATCGCTCGCGCCTGCCGGAAGACCCGGGCAACCGCCTGCGCATCCGCGTATCGGTGGTGCCATACGTGCCAGACGCGGTGGTGGTGCCGCCGCGATGAGCCCAGCTTGCGCCTGCGTCGCGCGCGTGCGAGGATGCGCGCCAATGAAAGCGAACCTGCCTCAGCATGTCCTCAGTGCCGCTTGTCTTGCCTCGGGCATGACCTCGCGTGCGCGTCGACCGGAATCCCACATTTCGGCTGGGTAACCGGGGCGTCGCTGCGTGCGTTCTGAAAACCCAGCTAGAGGCTGGGTTTTTTCGTTTTCATTGTCCGGAAAAGTTTCACCCGTAAAGAAGCTATCGCGCGCCCCGCGCATGCCATCGACTCTCGATGGTTCCTCGCAGCAAAGGATGGATCGATGTCTCTGAAGCATTTTTTGAACACCCAGGACTGGAGCCGCACCGATCTGGACGCGTTGCTGACGCAGGCGGCGCTGTTCAAGCGCAATCGTCTTGGCAATGAGCTCAAGGGTAAATCGATTGCGCTGGTGTTCTTCAATCCGTCCATGCGCACCCGCACCAGCTTCGAACTCGGTGCGTTTCAGTTGGGCGGCCATGCGGTGGTGTTGCAGCCGGGTAAAGATGCTTGGCCGATCGAGTTCGATCTGGGCACGGTGATGGATGGCGAGACCGAGGAGCACATCGCCGAGGTGGCGCGGGTGCTCGGACGCTACGTGGACCTGATCGGCGTGCGCGCGTTTCCGAAGTTCATCGACTGGGCCAAGGACCGCGAAGATCAGGTGCTCAAGAGCTTCGCCAAATATTCGCCGGTGCCGGTGATCAACATGGAAACCATCACGCATCCCTGCCAGGAACTGGCCCACGCGCTGGCGTTGCAGGAACATTTCGGCACCCAGGACCTGCGCGGCAAGAAATACGTGCTGACCTGGACGTACCATCCCAAGCCGCTGAACACGGCGGTGGCCAATTCCGCCCTGACCATCGCGACTCGTCTAGGCATGGACGTGACCCTGCTGTGCCCGACGCCGGATTATCTACTCGACGAACGCTACATGGGCTGGGCCGCGCAGAATGTGGCACAGAGCGGTGGTTCGCTGACGGTCAGTCACGACATCGACAGTGCCTATGCCGGTGCCGACGTGGTCTACGCCAAGAGCTGGGGTGCCTTGCCGTTCTTCGGCAACTGGGGGCCGGAGAAACCGATCCGCGACCAGTATCAGCACTTCATCGTCGACGAGCGCAAGATGGCGCTGACCAACAACGGCGTGTTCTCGCATTGCTTGCCGCTGCGCCGCAACGTCAAGGCCACCGACGCGGTGATGGACTCGCCCAATTGCATCGCCATCGACGAGGCCGAGAATCGGCTGCATGTGCAGAAGGCGGTGATGGCCGCGTTGGTGGGCCAGGGTCGGGCGTGAGCGGCGACTTCCACCATCGCCGGCGGCGGCCAGCTCAACGAGGTCGTGTTGCATTCCATTGTCACGCTGAGCGCCGGCGATCCGGCAGCCGCGCAGGCGCTGCACCGCGCCGCACATGCGGCCTGTTTCATCGCCCGTTCGGTCAACTTCCCGGGGCGCTGCGAGCCGCGCGCCGTGGTTGTCCAGTCGTTTTCCTTTTCCTCCTTCCCCCAGGATCTTCGTCATGAGTAGCAAAGACATCGTTCTCGCCTTTTCCGGCGGCCTCGACACCAGCTTCTGCATTCCCTATCTGCAGGCCAAGGGCTATGCCGTGCACACCGTGTTCGCCGACACCGGCGGCGTGGATGCCGATGAGCGCGATTTCATCGAGAAGCGCGCTGCGGAATTGGGCGCGGCCAGCCACGTCACCGTCGACGGTGGCCCAGCGATCTGGAAGGGCTTCGTCAAGCCGTTCGTGTGGGCCGGCGAGGGCTATCAGGGCCAGTACCCGCTGCTGGTGTCGGACCGCTATTTGATCGTCGATGCCGCGCTCAAGCGCGCCGACGAACTAGGCACCAAGCACATCGCGCATGGCTGCACCGGCATGGGGAACGACCAGGTGCGCTTCGACCTGGCGGTCAAGGCGCTGGGCGACTACGAGATCGTCGCGCCGATCCGCGAAATCCAGAAGGAACACACCCAGACTCGTGCCTACGAGCAGAAGTATCTGGAGGAGCGCGGCTTCGGCGTGCGCGCCAAGCAGAAGGCCTACACCATCAACGAGAACCTGCTCGGCGTGACCATGTCCGGTGGCGAGATCGACCGTTGGGAAGCGCCGGGCGAGGGCACCCGTGGCTGGTGCGCGCCGCGCAGCGCGTGGCCGACCGAGCCGTTGACGGTGACGCTGACCTTCGCACACGGCGAGGCGGTGGCACTGGACGGCAAGCCCTTGGAAGGTGCCACGCTGCTGGCCAAACTCAATAAATTGTTCGCTCCCTACGGCGTGGGCCGTGGCATGTACACCGGCGATACTGTGATCGGTCTGAAGGGCCGCATCGTCTTCGAGGCGCCGGGCCTGGTCGCGTTGCTGGCCGCGCACCGCGCGCTGGAGGACGCGGTGTTGACCAAGCAGCAGAATCGCTTCAAACCGGACGTGGCGCGCAAGTGGGTGGAGCTGGTCTACGAAGGCTTCTACCACGATCCGCTGAAGACCGATCTGGAGGCGTTCCTGCATTCTTCGCAGACCATGGTCAACGGCGAGGTGACGCTGGAGACGCGCGGTGGTCGCGTCGATGCGGTGGCGGTGAAGTCGCCGCATCTGCTCAATGCCAAGGGCGCGACCTACGCGCAGTCGGCGGACTGGGGCGTGGCCGAGGCCGAGGGCTTCATCAAGCTGTTCGGGATGAGCTCCACGCTGTACGCGCAGGTGAATCGCTGAAGCCCAAGGCTTCTCTCCCCTCGCCAGAGGGCTGAGGCTGTGGCAGCCAAGCCCTCGTGCAGCTTACGCACGAGGCTTCGCACGCCCCTTCATCCGCTCTCTTCGTGGGCTTCTCCCGCTGGAAGTGTTGTTCTGATGGAATCCATGCCCGCACTGCGCATCAGCACCGACAACGAGGAACTGGATCTGCCCTTGATCCACCGCTTTCTCAGTGAGCAGGCCTACTGGTGCCTGGGCATTCCGTTGGAGACGCTGCGACGGGCGATCGCCGGTTCGCTGTGCTTCGGCGGCTACCTTGGTGCAGTGGGGCAGGTGACGTTTGCCCGCGTGGTCACCGATGGGGCGACTTTCGGCTATCTGGCCGACGTGTTCGTGCTGCCGGAACATCGCGGCCATGGCTACAGCAAGCAGTTGATGGCAGCGGTCATGGCCCACCCGCAACTGCAAGGACTGCGCCGTTTCATGCTGGCGACCTCCGATGCGCATGCGTTGTACGCCCGGCACGGCTTCACTGCGCCGGCGTTGCCGCAGTCGCTGATGGAAATCGCCCACACCAATCTCTACCGCACCCCCACCACGGCGGCCTGACCTACCATGACCGATCTGCTCACCTCCACCCTCGATCACCTGCAGGCGCTGGTGTCCTTCGACACCCGCAATCCGCCGCGCGCGATCACCACTGGCGGCATCTTCGACTATATCCGCGCGCAACTGCCGGGTTTCCGAGTCGAGGTGATCGATCACGGTGCCGGCGCGGTCAGTCTCTACGCGGTGCGTGGTGCGCCGAAGTACCTGTTCAACGTGCACTTGGACACCGTGCCGGACTCCCCGCACTGGAGCGCCGATCCGCACGTCATGCGTCGCACCGAGGATCGGGTGATCGGCCTGGGCGTATGCGATATCAAGGGCGCGGCGGCCGCGCTGATCGCTGCGGCCAATGCCAGCGATGGCGATGCCGCCTTCCTGTTTTCCAGCGACGAAGAAGCCAACGACCCGCGTTGCATTGCCGCGTTCCTGGCGCGTGGTATCCCCTATGACGCCGTGCTGGTGGCCGAGCCGACGATGAGCGAGGCGGTGTTGGCGCATCGTGGCATCAGTTCGGTGCTGATGCGTTTTGCTGGCCGAGCTGGGCATGCGTCCGGCAAGCAGGATCCGTCCGCCAGCGCGCTACACCAGGCGATCCGCTGGGGCGAGCGCGCATTGAATCATGTGGAATCGCTGGCGCATGCGCGCTTCGGCGGCCTCACCGGGCTGCGTTTCAACATCGGCCGGGTCGAAGGTGGAATCAAGGCCAACATGATCGCGCCGGCAGCCGAGCTGCGCTTTGGTTTCCGTCCGTTGCCGTCGATGGAGGTGGGCGCATTACTGGCAACGTTCGCCGGCTTTGCCGATCCGGTGGCCGCGCATTTCGAGGAAACTTTCCGTGGGCCGAGCCTGCCATCCGGCGACATCGCCCGGGCCGAGGAACGTCGATTGGCCGCGCGCGATATCGCCGATGCGTTGGAACTGCCGATTGGCAATGCGGTGGACTTCTGGACCGAAGCCTCGCTGTTTTCCGCAGGTGGTTATACCGCGCTGGTGTATGGCCCAGGCGATATCGCCCAGGCGCACACCGCCGACGAGTTCGTCACGCTGGCGCAGTTGCAGCGCTACGCCACCTGTGTTCATCGCATCCTCAACGGCGCGCGCTGATCCGCGCGTCCACTGTGCCCGACCCCACTGGATTTTTTCGGACATCCCTTTCTGCCATGCACGCCAACCGTCAAACCCGTCAAACCATCGTGCGCCTGCTTTCGAGCATGGCGAGCGCGAAGGAAATCAGCCAGTATCTGAAGCGTTTCTCGCAGTTGGACGCCAAGCGTTTCGCCGTGGTCAAGGTCGGCGGCGCGGTACTGCGCGATGACCTGGAAGCGCTGACCTCATCGCTGTCGTTCTTGCAGGAAGTGGGGCTGACGCCGATTGTGCTGCACGGCGCCGGCCCGCAACTGGATGCGGAACTGGCCGCCGCCGGAATCGAAAAACGCACCGTCAATGGCCTGCGTGTGACTTCGCCGGAAGCACTGGCGATCGTGCGTCGGGTGTTCCAGACCTCGAACCTGAAATTGGTCGAGGCACTGCAGCAAAACGGTGCGCGTGCCACTTCGATCACCGGCGGAGTGTTCGAGGCGCACTACTTGGATCAAGCCACGTATGGCCTGGTCGGCGAAGTCACTGCAGTGAACTTGGCGCCGATCGAGGCCAGTCTGCAGGCCGGCTCGATTCCGGTCATCACCAGCCTGGGTGAAACTCCCAGCGGACAGATTCTCAACGTCAATGCCGATATCGCCGCCAACGAACTGGTGCGGGAGTTGCAGCCGTACAAGATCATCTTCCTCACCGGCACGGGTGGCTTGCTCGACGAGTGCGGCACGGTGATCGACTCCATCAATCTGTCCACCGAATATGCCCATCTGATGCAGCAGCCGTGGATCAACGGCGGCATGCGGCTGAAGATCGAGCAGATCAAGGATCTGCTAGACCGGCTGCCGTTGGAGTCGTCGGTGTCGATCACCCGCCCGGCCGATCTGGCCAAGGAATTGTTCACCCACAAAGGCTCCGGCACCCTGGTGCGACGTGGCGAGAGGGTGTTGCGCGCGACCTCGTGGCGGGAGCTGGATATGCCACGCTTGAAGACGCTGATCGAATCCAGTTTCGGTCGCACGCTGGCGCCGGACTATTTCGATACGACCCGGTTGCTGCGCGCCTACGTCAGCGAGAACTATCGTACCGCGGTCATTTTGACCAACGAGGATGGGTACACCTACCTGGACAAGTTCGCGGTGCTTGACGACGCACAAGGCGAGGGCCTCGGTCGCGCGGTGTGGAATGTGATGCGCGAGGAAACCCCGCAATTGTTCTGGCGTTCGCGGCACAACAACCAAGTCAACATTTTTTACTACGCCGAATCCGACGGCTGCTTCAAGCAGGAGAAGTGGAAGGTGTTCTGGTACGGGCTGGAGAATTTCGAGCAGATCCAGCACTGCGTAGCGCACTGCGCTACACGCACGCCGACCTTGCTGGGATGAACCCGGACGTCGCCATGTCTGCATCCTCCTGCGATCTTGCCGAGGCCTGGCGCCGCGTTCCCACCCTGCGCGGACGTCACGTCAGCCTAGAGCTGCTGCAGTCTGCGCATGCTCAGGGGTTGCGTGCTGCGCTGGCCGGTAGCGGCTTGGACACCTTGTGGTACACCAACGTACCGGCGCCGGAACGGGTGGATGCCTATGTCGCCGAGGCCCTGGAGGCGCAGGTGCTGGGGCGTGTGCTGCCGTTCGTGGTACGTGACGCGCACGGTGAGATCGTCGGCAGTACGCGCTTCTACGCCCTGGACCCGCAGGTGCCGACGCTGTCGATCGGCTACACCTGGTACGCGCCGCGCGTGCAGCGTACCGGCGTCAACACCGAGGCCAAGTTGCTGTTGCTTGGCTATGCCTTCGACACCCTCGGCTGCCTCAGCGTGGTGTTCGAGACAAGCTGGTTCAACCACGCCTCGCGTGTGGCGATCGCGCGGCTCGGCGCAAAGCAGGATGGCGTGTTGCGCAACCACAAGCGCCACTGCGATGGCACGCCGCGCGATACCGTGATCTTCTCCATCATCGATACGGAATGGGCCGGGGTGAAACGCCACCTGCAGTTCCGCCTGGATTCGCACGTATGAGCACTTCCGTTTATTCCATTGGCATCGTCGGTGCGCGTGGCCATACCGGCGCCGAATTGATTCGCCTGATCGCGGCGCATCCGCAATTGCGCCTGGCCTTTGTGTCTTCGCGCGAGTTGGACGGCCAGCGCGTCGAGGCGCATCACGACGCCTACCAGGGTGAGCTGCGCTACGAAAATCTGGATCCGCAGGCGGCTGCGGCCAAGCATGCCGACGTGGTCGTGCTGGCACTGCCCAACGGCAAGGCCGCGCCCTACGTGGCCGCGCTGGAGCAGGCGCAACAGGCGAATGCGACGGCGGTGGATCCGCTGATCGTCGATCTGTCCGCGGACTATCGCTTCGATTCTAGTTGGTACTACGGTTTGCCGGAGCTGACCCGGACGCGCTATGCCGGGCAGCGGCGCATCAGTAATCCCGGCTGCTATGCCACCGCGATGCAGTTGGCGATCGCGCCGTTGCTCGATCAACTCGCCGGCCCACCACAATGCTTTGGCGTGTCGGGTTATTCCGGCGCTGGTACCACGCCCTCGGACAAGAACGACCCGGCGCTGCTGCGCGACAACTTGATGCCGTATGCGCTGACCGATCACCTGCACGAGCGTGAAGTGTCCACGCAACTCGGTGTGCCGGTGGAGTTCATGCCGCATGTGGCGCCGCATTTCCGTGGTATCACCATGACCGTGAACCTGTGGCTGCAGCAGCCGATGAAGCTCGACGCGGTGCAGCGCTGCTATCGCGAGCGCTATAGCGGCGAAGCCTTGATCGAGGTGCTGGACACCGCACCGTGGGTGAGCCGTATCGCGGGTCGCCACGGTGTGCAGATCGGCGGTTTCACTCTTGCGCCGGGCAACAAGCGCTTGGTGCTGGTGGCGACGTTGGACAATCTGCTCAAGGGCGCGGCGACGCAGGCGATGCAGAATCTCAACCTGGCGCTGGGATTGGACGAGTTGACGTCGATTCCGGTGTGACATCATCGGTCCCGCGTCCCGGGGACCGCAAAAAAGGGCTCCCATGACCAATCTCCTGTGGCAAAAACCCGGCGTCGCTGTCGATGCGCAAATCCAGGCATTTCTGGCGGGCGATGACGTGTTGCTGGATCGCGAATTCTTCCTGCACGACATCGCCGCCAGCGGCGCGCATGCCGAAGGTTTGCAGCGTATCGGCATCCTCTCGACGGACGAACTGGCCGGATTGCAACGCGAGTTGGCGATGCTGGCCGAGGATTTTCGCAGCGGTGTCTTCGTCCTCGATGCGCGCTTTGAAGACGGGCATTCGGCGATCGAAGCACGGTTGACCGAGCGTCTCGGTGATGCCGGGCGCAAGATCCACACCGGACGCAGCCGCAACGATCAGATTCTGGTCGCCACCCGGCTGTGGCTGAAGGACAAGTTGGCCCGCTTGGCCCAGCTCAGCGCCGACATCGCCAAGGTCGCGTTGGACCGCGCGCAGGCCGAGCAGGACTTGCCGGTGCCTGGCTATACCCACATCCAACGCGCCGTGGTGTCGTCGGCGGGTATGTGGTGGGCCGGCTGGGCCGAGGCGTTCATCGACGATGCGGTGCGCGCTGCCGACACCCTCCGCTTGGTGGATTGCAATCCGCTCGGCACCGCTGCCGGTTACGGGGTCAATTTGCCGCTGGATCGCGATCACACCACCGCCGCGCTGGGCTTTGCGCGGTTGCAGGTCAGCCCGATCTACGCGCAATTGTCGCGCGGCAAGTTCGAAATGGCGGCACTGGAAGCACTCGGCAGCGCCACCTTGGATCTGCGTCGCCTAGCCTGGGATCTGTCGCTGTTCACCAGTGGCGAGTTCGGTTTTGTCGCGCTGCCGGCGCAGTACACCACCGGCAGTTCGATCATGCCCAACAAGCGCAATCCGGACGTGATCGAACTGATGCGCGCCACCCATGCCAGCGTGGCCGCCGCGCGTACCGAGATCGAACAGTTGCTCTCGTTGCCCTCCGGCTATCACCGCGATTTGCAGAGCAGCAAGGGGGCGATTTTCCACGGCTTTGGGCGTGGTCTGGCCGCACTTGAGTTGTTGCCGGCGTTGCTGGCCAACCTGGAGTGGCGCGAGGATAAACTGCGCGCGGCGATTGACTCGGGCATGTACGCCACCGACGTGGCCGTGGAAGCGGCGCTGGCCGGTGTGCCGTTCCGCGAGGCGTATCAGGCAGCGGCGGCCACGGCCGATCGCGCTGGACAAGGACGCACTCCGCAAGGCAGCCTGGCCGCGCGGGTGTCGCCCGGCGCCGCCGCCGATCTGCGCCTGGCGCAATTGCATGCGCGCTGGCACGCACTGGGCGTTTGATGCTGGTTGCCGCGCCGTTGCATTTGGCGCAGACCCAACCGAATCGATCCAACAAGACACGAAACGATGACACATTACTTGGTCATGGCGATGCGCAAGCCGGAGTTTTCACAGTCGGTGATCCAGCCGCACCGTGATTTTCTTGCCGCGTTGCGTGCGCAGGGATTGCTGGAACTCACGGGTGGTTTCGCCGACGGCAGTGGCGGCGCTTACGTGCTGAAGAATGTCGCCAGTCTCGAACAGGCGCGGGCGATTGTCGCCGAGGATCCGTTGCTGTTGCGCAATGCGTCCGAGTTGACCATCTACGCTTGGAATACCCACTGAGCCGCACGAGACCACGATGAGTACACCGACCACATCCGTCGCCGTGTCCGTCTTTGCCGAGCAGGCGCTGCCGCCGTGGCGGCGCGCGGTGCTCAAGGTCGGTAGCAGTCTGTTGGCTGCCGATGGCGGTGGCGTCAGTCCGCGTTTCGCGCTGGGCCTGGCGCAGTTCGTCTCCGCCAATTTGGCAGCCGGGCGCGAACTGGTGATCGTCTCCTCCGGCGCGGTTGCCGCTGGCCGCGCGATTGTGCCCAAAGCCGCCGAGGCCGGCGCGGCGCTGGCGGCGCGGCAGGCACTGGCCGCGCTCGGTCAGGCGCAATTGATTGCGCTGTGGCAGCGTTTCTTCGAACGACCGGTGGCGCAGGTGCTGCTGACCCACGACGACCTGCGCAACCGCCGCCGCTATCTCAACGCGCGCGCCACTCTGGGCGAACTGCTGCGGCTGGGCGCGCTGCCGGTGGTCAACGAGAACGATACCGTGTCGGTGGACGAACTCACACTGGGCGACAACGATAATCTCGCCGCCATTGTCGCCGCACTGATCGATGCCGATGCTTTGTTTATCGCCACCGATATCGACGGCCTGTACACCGCCGATCCACGCCGCGATCAGCAGGCGCAGCCGTTGGACGTAGTGCAGGAATTGAGCGCGTCGGTGCTGGCGATGGCTGGTGGTAGCGGCAGCGGTGTCGGTACCGGCGGCATGCGCACCAAGCTGGAGGCGGCGGTCAAGGCCGGTGCCGCAGGCATCGAAACCTATCTGTTCAATGGTCGCAATGCCGAGGTGGTGCGTGCGCTGGCGCAGGATCGTCTGCGTGGTACCCGCATCCATGCCGCACGCACCCGCATCGCCGCGCGCAAGTACTGGCTGCGCCATGTGCCGGTGGAACCCGGTGCGATTTGGATCGATGCCGGTGCTGCGGCCGCGCTGGTCGACAAGGGGGCCTCGCTGTTGCCGGGCGGCGTCGCGGGGGCCGATGGCGAATTTCGTCGCGGCGACATGGTCCAGGTGTGCCTGCGTCAAGCCGCTGGCGAGCGCTGCCTGGCGCGTGGGGTCAGCCAGTACGCGGCGGCGGACATCCGCCGCATCGCCGGCCATCACTCGCGCGACATCGAGGCGATCCTGGGCTACAACTATGGCGAGAACGTGATCCATCGGGACGATCTGGTGCTGCAGGAGCCGGGGCCCGGGACCGGGGACTCGGGACGCGGAACAGCGGCATAGCGGTACCCAGGTTTGCTGGCGTCGGCCACGCGTCAGCGCCAGTGCGTTGGTTCGATACGATTCGGCGAACGCGCCGCTTTTCTCGGATATTTCATTGCGCCTCAATCATCCATCCTCTGGAACCAAGTCATGACCTCCATCCGCGACCTCGTCCTGCAATGCCGCGATGCCGCGCAGGCGCTGGCGCAGTTGTCGTCCGCAGCCAAGCAGGCGTTGCTGGAGGCGATGGCGGCGGCACTGCAGGCCGATGCCGAGGGGATCCTCGCCGCCAATGCGCGCGATCTGGATGCGGCGCGGGCCAAAGGCGTCGGTACTGCGCTGCTGGATCGGCTGGCGCTGGACCGTTCGCGCCTGGACGGCATCGCGGCGGCGTTGCGCGAGGTGGCCGCGCTACCCGACCCGGTTGGACAGATCACCCGCGACGACGTGCGCCCCAACGGTATCCGCGTGCAGAAGATCCGTGTGCCGCTGGGTGTGGTGGCGATGATCTACGAGGCGCGCCCGAACGTGACGGCCGATGCTGCCGCGCTGTGCATCAAGGCCGGTAACGCAGTCGTCCTGCGTGGTGGCTCGGAGGCGATCCATTCCAATACCGCCATCGCCGCGTCGTTGCGCCGCGCGTTGCGCGAGGCCGGTCTCGGCGAGGCCGCGCTGACCTTGGTCGAGGACCTGCGCCGCGAGACCATGCTGGAGTTGCTGCAGCTCAACGATCTCGTCGATCTGGCGATCCCGCGTGGCGGCGAGGGCTTGATCCGTTTCGTTGCCGAACACGCGCGCGTGCCGGTGATCAAACACTACAAGGGCGTGTGCCATCTGTTCGTGGACGCCTCGGCCGACCTGGACCTGGCGGTCAAGTTGCTGATCGACGGCAAGACCACGCGTCCGGCGGCCTGTAATTCCCTGGAGACATTGTTGGTCCACGCCGACATCGCCACGCGCTTCCTGCCGTTGGCGGCACAGGCGTTGCGCCAACGCGGCGTGGCGTTGCGTGGCGACGCCGCCACCCGCGCGCTGCTGCCGCAGATCGACCCGGCCAGCGACGACGACTACGCCGCCGAGTACCTGGACCTGATTCTGGCGGTCGCGGTGGTGCCGGATCTGGACGCGGCGATTGCGCATATCCGCCGCTACGGCTCGGACCATACCGAGGTCATCGCCACCGCCGATACCGCCAATGCCGAGGCGTTCGTGCAGGCGCTGCGCGCGGCGGTGGTGATGGTCAATGCCTCCTCGCGGTTTTCCGATGGTGGCGAGCTTGGCCTTGGCGCGGAGATCGGCATCTCGACCACACGCCTGCACGCCTACGGCCCGATGGGGTTGGACGCGCTGACCGTGGAGCGTTTCGTGGTACGCGGCGAAGGCCAGGTGCGGCATCCGGACACTGCGTCCTGATGTATCCGCTCATACCAAGTTGTGCTGCGCGCTGGCGGCCGCAGCAGTGGTGTTGTCTGCTTGCGCCATACGTCATCGGCAGACCGTCCTCTCTGGCGAGCATCGAAGCGGACGATCTGCGACCTTTGACACTCCCCTGGCGGCCTGTCGCCGTCTAACCTGACACACTTGTCTCTTAACTGTGATGCGATCAGCTCATGCGCCGTCTTGTTCCCCGTCTGCTTGCCACCGCCGTCGCCGTCATGATCGCCAATGGCGCGATCGCCCAGACCGCGCCCATGACGCCGGACATCACCGGCAAGCCTTTCGTCGCGCCGACCGCGATGGACGACTACATCAAGCGCGAGGTGATGATCCCGATGCGCGACGGGGTCAAGCTGCATACGGTGATCGTGCTGCCCAAGCATGCACATGGCGCGCCGATCCTGCTGACGCGCACGCCCTACGAGGCCAGCGAGCGCGCCAAACGTCTGTTCTCCCCGCAGATGCGCGAGCTGCTGCCGCAGAGCGATGAGGTCTTCGTGGACGGCGGTTACATTCGCGTATACCAGGACGTGCGCGGCAAGTACGGCTCCGAGGGCGATTACGTGATGACCCGGCCACTGCGCGGCCCGCTCAATTCCACCAAGGTGGATCACGCCACCGACGCCTGGGACACCATCGACTGGCTGGTCAAGCACGTGCCCGAGTCCAACGGCAAGGTCGGCATGATCGGCTCGTCTTACGAGGGATTCACCGTGGTCATGGCGCTGACCGATCCGCATCCGGCGCTGAAGGTGGCAGCGCCGGAAAGCCCGATGATCGATGGCTGGATGGGCGATGACTGGCTCAACTACGGCGCTTTCCGCCAGGTCAACCTGGATTACTTCACCGCCCAGCTGAGCAAGCGCGGCAAGGGCACGAGCATTGCGCGCCAGGGGTACGACGACTACAGCAACTTCCTGCGCGCCGGTTCGGTCGGTGCCTATGCCAAGGCCGCTGGCCTGGAGCAACTGCCGTGGTGGCACAAGCTCACCGAGCACCCGGCTTACGATGCGTTCTGGCAACTCCAGGCGCTGGACAAGGTCATGGCGCGCACCCCGTTGAAAGTGCCGACGATGTGGTTGCAGGGCTTGTGGGATCAGGAAGACATGTGGGGCGCGATCCACAGTTACACCGCGATGGAGCCGCGCGACACCGACAACGACCGCAACTATCTGGTGATGGGGCCGTGGCGGCATAGTCAGGTCAATGGCGGCGGCACCTCGTTGGGTGCGTTGCAGTTCGACGGCGATACCACGCTGCAATTCCGCCGCGACGTGTTGAAGCCGTTCTTCGACCAATACCTGGTGGACGGCGCGCCCAAGGCCGACACGCCGCCGGTGCTGATCTACAACACCGGCGCCAACCACTGGGATCGCCTGCAGCACTGGCCCTTGAGTTGTGCGCAGGGCTGCGCGGCGCAGAGCAAGCCGCTGTACCTGGAAGCTGGCGGCACGGTGTCGTTCGATGCGCCTAAAGCCGGGCAGGGCGAGTACACCGAATATGTGTCCGACCCCGCCAAGCCGGTGCCGTTCGTGCCGCGCCCGGTTGTGTTCAGTGACCGCGGCATGTGGACCACCTGGCTGGTCCACGATCAACGTTTCGTCGATGGCCGCCCGGATGTGTTGACCTTCGTCAGCGAGCCGTTGCAAGCGCCGTTGCGCATCGCTGGTGCGCCGCAGGTGCACCTGCAGGCCTCCACCAGCGGCCGTGATAGCGACTGGGTGGTCAAGTTGATCGATGTGTACCCGGATCAGGTGGCCTCCGATCCGCAAATGGGCGGCTACGAATTGCCGATATCGCTGGCGATCTTCCGTGGCCGCTACCGCGAGAGTTTCGAGCATCCCGCACCGCTAGCGCCGAACCAGCCGCTGGCTTACACGTTCGGGTTGCCTACCGCCAACCACATCTTCCAGCGCGGTCACCGGGTGATGGTGCAGGTGCAATCCAGCCTGTTCCCACTGTACGACCGTAACCCGCAGACCTACGTGCCGAACATCTATTTCGCCAAGCCCGGCGATTATCAAAAAGCCACGCAGCGGATCTGGCACACGCCGCAGCAGCCCAGCTTCATCGAATTGCCGGTGTATTGAGCATGCCGTGAGCGCATCCGTGCCGCACTGCGGAACGCCCACCACCGGGCGCTCCGTAGTGCGGCGCATGGCGCCTTGCAAGTGGTGTCGTCAGTGACGCGAACGTGCATGAGCGCCGGCCTGTTGGGCGTTTGTCGAATGCGCTCAATCGTTTGCGCACGATTCGTGCCGAGTGTGTGTATGCGGACCGAAAACGCCAAGCCCGCTCGCGTGATTCCGGCAAGCAAACGGAGTCCTGCTGGATGCGCAGATATCAGCGAAAAACCTGATTGAACGCATCAGGTTGTGAGTGCTACGTAGACATTTTTAGTGGCCCATCTGCATCGCCGCATTTGCAAAAAGTACGGTCTCTGGATTCGAGTGCGAAAATAATTCGAAGGTTTCGTGCGTTCTTCAGTCAGATTTCCGAGTATTTTCTGCCTATTTTCTCATGCGGCTGCGTATTCATAAAAATCACAATGTAATTAGGGTTGCGCGTTCATTGTTCATTGCTGAATTTTGTCTACCCATGGTCTGCGTGCCCGGGTGTATACCTATTGGAAATATTTTCATGCATGTGCAATGTAGTCTGGAAGTTGCAAGATCTGCGTAATTTCCATTATCAAGCAGCCAATCTCATTCTGGGCTTTCAGAGCTTTTTAAATACATTGTTGCCATCTTTTTGCGTTCGCGCTGTCCATGCCTTGATTGGCATTGAGTGTGGTTAAAAAAGCGTCGCGAGTCGTGATGGGGTGAGCATGCGCGGCGCGCGGGAATCGCGATGCACAAAGGTGGTGCGTGAATATTTCCAGCATTTTCCGCGTTTTTCCGGCGGCACTACAGTGGTGTTGTTGGTGAATCTAAAGACGTTTTTTGTTGAGATCTCCGAATTGTTTCTGTTCGACGGTGCTGCCTCATCAGCGCTCCGACGTCGTAACTGAAAAAAATAATGCAGCATTTCGATACTTGAATTGCCCAATGGGCGATTGATCGAGTGCTTTCCTTTGCGAAAACCCAGGACACCCAATATGAGAAAGCGATACGGCAAGCGCCAGAACGCAATGGCGGCACACGCGAGAATGTTCTTGGAGGCACCTGTGCGTGATGCCTCCACTGGCGGCGAACTTGAGCAGCGGCGCCGATTGCGCTTGACCGCATCCGCATTGGCTGTGGCCCTGGCAAGTGTGGGTTGGTCGGGAGCGGGCTGGGCCAGCGTCTTTGCGCCGGTGAATTCCGCTGGCAATGTCACGACCTGCACCTCTGGCGGGGGAGTTCTCGTAGGCAGGAGCAATCCGGGGGCCACCAATGCTTATCCCACCGATGGCTCGGGTACCTTTGCAAGCGTGGCCGGTTGCAATGCGACCGGCGCCGGCCTGGATGCGGTCAGTATTTTCGGCAGCTTCGGTCAGGCGACGGGCGCCGGCGCATCGGTGTTCGGTTCTCAGTCCACGGCCGCGCGCTGGGCTTCGGCGTTCGGTCTGCAAAACCAGGCCAGCGGCACGGCCAGCACCGCGTTGGGTTTCGGCAGCACTGCCAGCGCATTGAACAGCGTGGCCATTGGTGGGGCCGGCGGCGACGGTACTACCCCGCTGTCTCAGGCCAACTCGACGACCGCCTCGGGAACCAATTCAGTGGCAATTGGCAGCAATTCCACCAGCGGCGCGCAAGCTTCTGGCCTCGGTGCCATCGCCATCGGTGGTCAGTCGGTGGCCTCGGCGCAAAATACCATTGCCATTGGCACGAATGCGCAGGCCACGGCGATTGCCTCGTTGGCGATGGGCACCAATGCGACGGCGGCGGCGCAAGCCGTGGCCATCGGTAACAACGCGTTCGCCAACGCGCTGCTGGCAACCGCGCTGGGTAACGGGGCCAACGCCGGGACGAGGTCCTTGGCGGCTGGCGTCGGCGCCACTGCCAGCGGTACCTCTGCGGTGGCGCTGGGCAATGCGGCCAATGCCGGCGCCAATGCCTCGGCCATCGCCATCGGTGTGTCTTCCAGTGCGCAGGCCGCGTCGGCTATCTCCATCGGTGCGTCTTCCAGTGCGCAGGCCGCGTCGAGCATCGCTCTCGGTCCGTCCTCCAGTGCGCAGGCTGCGTCGGGTATCGCCATCGGCAATACCGCTCAATCCGGCGCCACTGGCCAGAACGTGGCGATCGGCTCCTCGGCGTCGGCCAATAGCGGCACGACGGCGGGCGGTGCGGTGGCGATCGGCCTGAGTCAAAACGCTACCGGCAACGGTGCGGTGGCCATTGGCGATCCCAACGTCTCCAACGGTACCGGCGCGGTGGCGGTGGGTGCGAACAACACGGCGGCCGGTGATGCCGCTGGCAACACCACGGCCAACGGTGCGGTCGCTATCGGTAATGCCAATAGCGCGATCGGGCAAGGCGCGGTGGCCTTGGGCAACGCGTCCACCGCCGGTGCGGCGAGCGCCATCGCGCTGGGCGATACCGCGACGGCCAATGGCTCGAACGCCATCGCGCTAGGGGGGAACTCCAACGCCAGTGCGCAACGTGCGGTGGCGATTGGTCAATCCGCCGCTGCCACTGGCACCAACGCGGTCGCGCTGGGTTTCTCCACCAGCGCAAACGGTGTGGGCTCGGTGGTGGTGGGCAGTGGTGCCAGCGACAACGGCGCCACCAGCAGCGTGGTGATTGGCCGTGGCGCGAGCATTGCGGCGGGCATCGCCGGGGTCAACGTGGCGTTGGGGCAGGGCAGCAGCGTGACCGCGGCGCCGGTCGGCACCACGGGCGCCACGCTCAACGGGACCACCTATTCCTTCGCCGGGACCGCGCCGGTCGGCACGCTCAGCATCGGCACCGCCGGCAACGAGCGCACGCTGACCAATCTGGCTGCTGGTCAGGTCAGCGCCAGCAGCACGGACGCGGTCAATGGCAGCCAGTTGTTCGCCACCAACAGTGCCGTGCAGAGCTTGGGCAGTAGCGTTGGCAATATCAATAACGGTGGCGGCATCAAGTATTTTCGTAGTAATTCGACCCAAGCCGATGCGACCGCCAGCGGCACCGATAGCGTGGCGATTGGTCCAGCCTCCAGCGCCAGTGCGCAGAATGCGGTGGCGCTGGGCAATGCCTCCACTGCTGCTGCGCAAAATGCGCTCGCGCTGGGTTTCTCCACCACTGCGAGCGGTGTGGGATCGGTGGTGGCCGGCAGCGGCGCCAGCGACAACGGCGCCACCAGCAGCGTGGTGATTGGCCGTGGCGCGAGCATTGCGGCGGGCATCGCCGGGGTCAACGTGGCGCTGGGGCAGGGTAGCAGCGTGACCGCGGCGCCGGTCGCCACCACGGGCGCCACGATCAACGGGACCGCGTATTCCTTCGCGGGGACCGCGCCGGTCGGTACGCTCAGCGTGGGCAGCGCCGGCAACGAGCGCACGCTGACCAATTTGGCCGCTGGCCGGCTCAGTCTCGGCAGTACCGACGCGGTCAACGGCAGCCAGTTGTTCGCCACCAACAGTGCCGTGCAAAGCCTGGCCAGCTCGGTGCAGGCCAACACCATCCACTACTACAGCGCGAACGACAATGGCGTGGTCGGCAGCAATTTCGCGAACGATGCTGCCACTGGCGGCAATGCGACGGCGGTGGGCAAGAACGCATCGGCTTCGGGTCAGGGGGCGTTTGCGGCTGGTCTGGGCGCATCGGCCAGCATCGACAACAGCGTGGCGCTTGGTGCGGGTGCGGTCTCCAATCGTGCGCTGGCCGCCGCTACCGGCACGATTCCTGCGGGCAGTTCGCTGATCAACTACAACACCACCGATCGCACCTTGCTTGGTGCGCTCAGCCTTGGCAGCAGCACCAGTTATCGGCAGATCACCAATGTCGCCGACGGTACGCAAGCGCAGGATGCAGTGACCGTTCGTCAGTTGGCCGGTGCGCTGACATCCTTTGCGGTGACCCCGGTACAGTATTTCCATGCCAACTCCACCGCGACCGATGCATTGGCAATCGGTACCGAATCGGTGGCGGTGGGGCCGCAGACCGTGGTCAACGGCGATAACGGCATCGGTGTCGGCAATGGTGCGGTGGTGCAGCGAGCCGCGCCCGGTGGCATTGCAATTGGTCAGGGCGCCAATGTTCAGTTGGCCGATGCGGTGGCATTGGGGACGCAGGCATCGGCGGCGGCCACGCAAGCGGTGGCGGTGGGCGCCGGCAGCAAGGTGAGCCAGGCTGGCGGCGTCGCGTTGGGCGCAGGCGCGGTGGCCTCCACGGCTGCCGGTGCGGCTGGGTATGTGCCCGGCAATGCCAGCGCGAGTCAGGCCGCCGCGATCAATGCCACCACCAGCACGCTGGCGAGTGTGTCGGTCGGCGATGCGGCTAACGGTGCTTATCGCCAGATCAACGGGGTGGCGGCAGGTTCGCAGGACAGCGATGCGGTCAACGTCGCGCAGCTCAAAGGTGTGCAGTCGCAGGTACAACAAGTGCAGAACGGTTCGGTCGGTTACGACACCAATCCCGATGGCAGCGCCAATTACCAAAGCCTGACCCTGGGGCGTGCCAATCCCGCTGGTGTCAGCGCTCCGGTGGCCGTGCATAACGTGGCTGCTGGTACGGCGACGAGCGATGCGGTCAATGTCGGTCAACTGAATGCGGGTGTTCAGGCTGCAAAAGATTGGTCGAAGTCCTATACCGACCAACGCTTCGCAAGCCTCGACAGTAATATCGGCAAAGTCAGTGAGCACGCTAATGCCGGCACTGCGTCCGCGATGGCGATGGCGAGCTTGCCGCAGGCCTATCAGCCGGATCAGAGCGCGATGGCGGTGGCATTGAGTAGCTTCCACGGACAAAGCGGTATTGCGATCGGTCTTTCCACGGTTTCCGAAAGCGGCAGTTGGGTTTATCGGCTGAGCGCCAGTTCCAACAGCCGTGGTGATAGCGGTGCGTCGATTGGTGCGGCGCGGGTTTGGTAGTCGCTCTCCAGTGCGATGGCCTCCATGGCCTGCGTGAGAGCGCATTCCATGGGGGCTGGCGCACGCTCCAGCATGCGCACCATCGCGGAGTGAATATTTGCAATGTCCCTTGTATCGAGCTGCGCGGTGCTGAGGGTGGCGTTCTGAGGGCTGGAATACAGCACGATTCACTCAGGCCGCACTGTCAATCTCAGGTTCCGTCCATTGGGCGTTGCATTCTTCGCGCGCAGTTTGGTCTTGCGATGTTCGGTGCTTGGATCAGTGCCATTTACGCGTGTTTTTGCTCTGCCGCAACTTCGGTTGGGACTGTGCAATGTGCTTTGCACGCAAGTGCTGCGATGCACAGATGTCCGCCATCTCCCCGTGCTTTTTTGCCTGGTCTGGCCGTCAATATCCTTTCAGCCAAGGCGATGGCATGTCGTATGCGTTACCACCAGCGCTGCGATGGATTGCCGGATCGACTGTTCGACGTACAAAAAAGCCCGGAAAACTCTCGTTTTCCAGGCTTGATTGATGGTCGGGGAGACAGGATTCGAACCTGCGACCTCTACGTCCCGAACGTAGCGCTCTACCAGACTGAGCTACACCCCGAATAAGCCGCACATGATACGGGTTCCCCCCCGCCTTCGGCAAGATCCTTGGCGAAAAATTTTCAGCCTGTCGGGCTGCCGGCCTTGCTTGACTTCGTCGGGCCTCCAATTTCATGCCATGGAACATGGTAATGCCGGCATCCCAGATGAAGCCGGTTGTAAGCAGGGTGGTATCAGGCCGGCAAAGCGCGCAAAGCCGATGATGCGCATGATGCGGAATCTGGCGGCGGCGTAGGACGACCGCGGCGAGCCACCATGGTGTTTGCGTAGTCGCGCCGCCGTCGAGGGCGGGCGCGTCGCCATCGGCGGCGATAGCGGCAAGATCGCATTGGGCCATGGCGGCGAGCGATTTACAGCGTGTCCAGGAACTGCCGCAGCGCTGGCCCGAAGCGTGCGAAATCGACCAGAAAGGCATCGTGCCCCTGCGGCGAGTCCAGGCCGATGAACTGCGCGTCGGCACCGCCATTGCGCAGGCCCTCGGCGATCTGTTCCTGTTGTTGCACCGGGAACAGGATGTCGGTGTTGGCGCCGATGGCCAGGGCGCGCGCGACGCGGATCGTCGCCAGCCCGGCGAGGACGTCGCCATTGCCGTATTCGGCCAGGTCGAACCAGTCCATCGAGCGGCTTAGATATAGGTAGCAGTTGGGATCGAAGCGGCGTACGAAACGCCGCGCGTGGCCTTCGAGGTAGCTTTCGACCTTGAATTCCAGGCCGAACGGATCGTCGTCGATCTGGTCCGAATCCAGGCGTACGCGGCCGAAGCGGCCATCCCATTCCAGCGCAGAGCGGTAGGTGATCACGCCGAGTTTGCGCGCCATGCGCATGCCCGATTCGGGATAGGTGGTTTCGTCGTAGTCGCCGCCGTTCCAGTTCGGATCCAGACGGATCGCCTCGCGTTGCAATGAGCGGATTGCAATCGAGAACGGCAGCGCCCGCGCGCTACCGGAAATGTTGAGATGGCTGCGTGCCAGTCCGGGATGCCGGCGTAGCAGCGCCAGTGCGGTCATGCCACCCATGGAATTACCGATCAGGCAGGCCAGTTGCGCAATGCCCAGCGCACGCACCACATGCGCGGCGGCATCGGCACCGTCTTCAATGGATAACTCCGGAAAGCGCAAGCGGTACGGCTGGCCATCGTCCGGATGCGGCGATGCCGGACCAGTCGAGCCTTTGCAACTGCCCAGTGCGTTCATGCAGATCACGAACCAGCGTTGCGTATCGATCGGTTTACCGGGGCCGAGCATGTTTTCCCACCAGCCCGGTGTGGGATCGTCGGCATGCGCGGCGGCATGCGCGTCCGGCGACAAGCCGGTGACGATCAGGACCGCGTTGCCGCGATCCGCCGCCAGTGTGCCCCAGGTTTCGTAAGCCACCCGCGCGTTGAGCAAATGGCCGCCGCGTTTCATCGGGAACGGCGAGGGCAGGGCGAGGAAACGGCTAGCAGGCGGGATGAATTCGGTCATGTGCCGATTCTAGAGCGTGTGATGTAGGTTGGTGGTGCCGCCGTGGAGATCGGCCGAGCGCCGCCTCGCCAGTGCGATCACTGGGGATGTACGCAATTCGAGTGCGCGTTCCACCGTGATACGGCACGCGCTGTCGCCGCATCCACACCGTCTTGGTGCCGACTCGTAGACTGCCTCGCGTACCTCGCCAGTTCTGGCATGGAGCGTGGTGCGTGGATGCGAGGTTGGCTTCAATGCTTGCCGATGCGCAGTTGCACCGGCGCGCTGGTCGGCAGCGTCACGATGACCGCTGCCGATTCCAAGTCGCCGTTCTGACGCATGGCATCGCCGCTGGCCGATAGCCGCGCGACCACTTCGACTTGCCGCAGTTGCGACAACGTTTGCGTGGGCATCGGACTGTCCGCATCGCTGAGCGTGACCTGCAACGGCAGTGCCCGCAGCGGTTGTTTTTGCACCGCCACCGGCATCGGGGAGCCACCGGGAACGCGTGCGATCACGAAGAGACTGGCGTCTTTGCGCAGGCGCATGCGTGCGGCGACATCGGGCTCCACCGAGACCACCACGGCCAGCGTCGCGGCGGCGGGCGCTGCGCTGCCGGTTGCGCGGGTGGTGCCGGCGATGGCGGCTTGTGGCAATGGCGGTAGGCCAGCAGCGGCACGGGCAGCATCGATTTGCGGGCGTAATGCCTGCGCGGTTCCCGCATCCACACGTGGCAGCAGTGCCTGCCACGTGGCGGCAGCGGCGGCATTCTGGCCGCGTTGGCGTTGCGCGATCCCCAGGAACCACGCCGCGCGTTCGCTGTTCGGCGCAATTTGCAAGGCCTTTTCTAGCCAGGCGAGCGCCTGGTCGTCGAAACGTCGCTGCGGGTCGGCGAGTGCACGCGCCTGTGCGGCTTCGATCAGGATCGGTGCCTGGTCCGGTGCCAGATGTGCCGCACGGGCGAAGGCGGCAGCGGCCTCGGTGTTGCGTCCTAGCGCGCGTTGACTGCGGCCCAGCAACGCCCAGCCGTCGGCGCGGGTGGGGTCTTGACGCAATGCCGCCTGCAATTGTGCGACGCCTTCTTCCAGCGTGTGCGGCGCTTGTCGCTGTTGCGCCTGCAACGCCCGTGGCGTGCCGACCAGCGCATACAGCGCGGCGGTCGCAGCACTCAGCGCTAGCACCGCGACCACGAGCAGCACCCCACGACGTCGATCACCGCGCAGCGGCCACAGCACCGTCGTGAACAGCAACGCTGCCAGTCCCACGGCGATGCTGGACATCTGCCAACTCAGCATCGCCTCACCACTCCTGTTGATCCAGCAGTGGATTGGTGTCCGTGGTCGGGGCGCGTCGACGCACCAGTCGGACCAGCAGCAGCGCACCAGCACCGAGCAATGCCAATGGCCCGAACCATAGCAGCCAGGTGCGTGCTTCGAGTCGTGGTCGGTACAGCACGAACTCGCCATAGCGCGCGACCAGGAACTGTTTGATTTGTGCATCCGAACGGCCCTGCTGCATCAGCTCTAGCACCTCGCGACGCAGGTCCATGGCGATCTGCGCATGCGAGTCGGCCAGCGATTGGTTCTGGCATTGCACGCAGCGCAACTCAGCGGTCAGCGCATGGAAGCGCGCTTCCTCGGCGGCGGAGCGGTAGGCCAGCGGGGTCGGGTCGGAGAGCGGCACGGCACCGGCTAGCGTGGACCAGGCCAGCAGTACCAGCAATCCACCCCGCAAGGCGTGCCGGCAGTGGTTCATTGGCCGGCCTGGCCTGGTGTGGCTGCGGGAGCGTCGCGTTCGGCCTGGCGCAGCGCTGGCAGCAGTTCGTTCTGGATGATGCGCTCGCTCAGTGGGCCAGCATGTTTCCAGCGCACCACGCCATGCGCATCGACCAGGAATGTTTCCGGCGCTGCGGCCACGCCCCAGTCGATTGCGGTGCGGCCCTCGGGATCGAACAGTACTGCCAGGAACGGGTTACCCAACTGCTCCAGCCAGTGCAGGGCATCGTCGCGCTTGTCTTTCCAGTCGTAGCCGATCACCCGCACGCGCTTGCTCAGGGCGAATTGGGTCAGTACCGGGTGTTCTTCGCGGCAGGACGGGCACCAGCTACCCCAGACGTTGAGTACGTAGGGTGCGCCGAGTAGATCGCGGCTGCGCACGCTTACCGTGGCGTCGTGCAGCAAGGGCAGCGCGAAGGTCGGCGCGGGCTTGCCGATCAGCGCCGATGGCAGCGTATCGCGATCGGCGCTGCCAGAATGCTTGACAGCGTAGAGCAACAGCGCCAGCAGGCAGAGGCCGCACAGTGCGCCGAGCAGGATGACCGGCAGCGGCAGGCGAGCGGAGGTGGGATTGGACATCATGGGGTCTCCGGAGAACGACGGAAGCGCCGGTCGGCCGCGCTGACGAAACCACCCAGCGCCATCAGTGCCGCGCCGAGCCAGATCCAGCGCACGAAGGGTTTGACGTGCAGGCGCATCGCCCAGGCGTTGCCGCCCAGTGGTTCGCCCAGGGAGACGTAGATGTCACCGAATAGACCAGCGTGGATGCCTGCTTCGGTCATGGCTTGGCCGCCGCTGGCATACAGGCGCTTCTCGGGAAACAGTCGTGTCATTGGGTGATCGTCGTACAGCACTTGTAGGTGGGCGCGTTCGGCCACGTAGTTTGGTCCCCGATGTTGCTGGAGATCACGCAGTTCGAAGCGGTAACGGCCTATCTCCACATGCTGCCCCGGTGCTAACGCTACCTCGCGCTGTTGTTCCAGTGCTTGCACCAGCAGCGCGCCGATCAGGAACACCGCGATACCGCCATGAGCCAAGCTCATGCCGAGCATTTCTGCGCTGAAACGGCTGCCTTTGAGCTGCATCCGACTCCATACGAAGCGTGCCGTGCCGAGCAGCACCCAGGCTGCTGCGGCGATGCCGACGCCGGTTTTCCATGGGCTTTGTGGCGCCAGGAAAAAGCCGAGTATCCCGGCCAACAGCGCCAGCGCCGCCCACGGTGCCAGGAGTGCCAGTGGCCGCGATGCTTGTTCGCGCTGCCAGCGGGTTAGCGGCCCGAATGGCAGCAGGGCGACCAGCGGCGCCATCAGCACCACGAACAGCGTGCCGAAATAGGGCGGGCCGACCGAGAGCTTGCCCAGGTCCAGCGCATCGGCCAGCAGTGGATACAACGTGCCCAGCAGCACCATCGCGCAGGCGCAGGTCAGCAGCAGGTTGTTGATCAGCAGCAGGGTCTCGCGCGAGGCGGCGGCGAAGGTTTGTCGCGCAGCGTCCGCGCTGGCCCCCACATGGCCGGCGCGTAGCGCGTACAGCAGGAGCGCGCCACCGCACAGCAAGCTCAGGAAGACCAGAATGAACAGACCACGGGCTGGATCGGCGGCGAACGAATGCACGCTCGTCAGCACCCCCGAGCGCACCAGAAACGTGCCCAGCAGCGAGAGCGAGAACGTGGCGATCGCCAGCAGCAGCGTCCACGCGGTGAAGCTGCCGCGCTTTTCCGTGACCGCCTGCGAATGCAGCAATGCCGCGCCGGCTAGCCACGGCATGAAGCTGGCATTCTCCACCGGATCCCAGAACCACCAGCCGCCCCAGCCCAATTCGTCATACGCCCACCAACTGCCTAGGGCGATGCCGATGGTCAAAAATCCCCAGGCCACATTGGTCCACGGCCGCGTCCAACGCAGCCAGCGCGCATCCACCTGACCATCCAGCAACGCAGCCACGGCGAACGCGAACGGCACCGCGAAACCGACGTAACCGGCGTACAGCAGCGGTGGATGGATCACTAGCCCAGGGTCTTGCAGCAGCGGATTGAGATCGTGCCCTTCCAGCGGCGCTGGTAACAGCCGTGCAAAGGGATTGGAGGTAAACAGCAGGAACGCTAGGAAACCCGTGCTCACCAATGCCAGTGTGCCGATCACCCGCGCCATCACGCTGGCCGGCAGATGCCGAGACGACAGCGCTACGGCCGCGGTCCACAGCGCAAGAATCAGCGTCCACAGCAGCAACGACCCTTCGTGCGCGCCCCACACCGCCGAATAACGGTAAACCAGCGGCAGCAGCGAGTTGGAATTGTCGGCCACGTAGGCCACCGAGAAATCCCCGGTCACGAAGGCATGGGTGAGCACTGCGAACGCGCCAGCAACCAGCAACAATTGCGCGTATACCGCCGGGCGTGCCACCGCCATCCAGCGCGTGTCCCCGCGTTGCGCCCCCGCCAGCGGCACCACGGCCTGTAGCACGGCGGTGAGCAGGGCGAGGATCAGCAGGAGTTGGCCCAGTTCAGGCAACATGGTGCCAGTCCCACAGCTCGCGATCCTTCAACCATAAAGCTGGGACAAGGGGCGGTGAATCCATGCTCCAGGCAGAGCCTAAGCGGACGATGCCGAGGTGTTGCGAATTCATCGGCTCAGATCCAGCGGCGCGGCTGGCTCGGTCTTGGTCTGGCGCTTGCGTTGCGCACGCAGCCGCGCCGCACGCACGGCACTGCGCAGTTGCACGCGCGCCAGGATGAAGTCGGCCAGCAACACGCCAGCGAATACCGCATAGGCACCGATCACGTAGGGCAGGTAGTTCATCCGCGCACCTGCGCCTGTTGCGCGACCCAGTCCTTGCCGGCTTCGCGGCGCAGGTTGTCGGCGCGTGCCCGCGTCAGCAACGCGCCGGCGAACCAGAATTTGGTCGCTGCGACCATCCACCACAACGGCGGCAGCATGCTCGGGTCCATGCTGGACTGGCCGAACAGGCGGATGGTCTGGCCTTGGTGCAGCGAGTTCCACCACACCACCGAATAGCGAATCACCGGCAGTAACACCACCCCGACGATGGCCAGCAGCCCGGCGGCACGCGCAGCGATGCGTCGGTCCTCAATCGCCCGGTACAGGCCCATCACCCCGATGTACAGGAACAGCAGAATCAATTCGCTGGTCAGGCGTGGATCCCAATCCCACCATGTGCCCCACATTGGCCGGCCCCAGATGCTGCCAGTCAGCAGGGTGATCAAGGTGAAGGTGGCACCGATCGGCGCGCAGGCCATCGCCAGGATCTCGCAGAGTTTGATCCGCCACACCTGCGCGATGGCCGCATATACGGCCATCAGCCCGAACACGAACAAACTCATCCAGGCACAGGGCACGTGGATGTAGAGGATGCGAAAGGCGTCGCTCTGCAGACGGTCGGCCGGCACCACGAACAGCGCCTGCCAGATGCCCACGCCGGCCAGCAGCAGTGCAAGCAGATAGCACCACGGTGTCCAGCGCGCGGCGAGACGATCGAAAATGGGCGGCGAACCGAGTTGGTGAAACCAGCGGACGAAGGAGGCCATGCGGTCGATTCTAGCGGGCGGAAGGCGGGCGTCGATGCGGCGAGCGCGATGCGCTGCGGCAACGCCACCGCTGCATGGTACGGCCCATACGGCGTCGACGCTGCGCCAACGGTACTCAGCTCAGCGCGATGCGGATTGCCGCCGCCGCCGCCAGTGGCGCCAGTACCAGCCCCAGCACCAGTCCCGCCGCCAACAAGAGCAAGCCACCGCCAGGATCCAGTCCCTGTGCCGCAGCCGCCACGCTACCGGCGCCGAACACCAGCACCGGGACGTATAGCGGCAGCGCCAGCAGCGCGACCAGAATCCCCGCGCGCTGCATGCTCACCGTCAACGCGGCTACGACGGCGCCGATGAGGCTGAGCAGCGGAGTTCCCAGCGCCAACGATGCCAGCAGCGCCAGCATGTGCTCATGCGGCAGGTGCAGTAATTCGCCCAGCAAGGGCGTCGCCACGATCAGCGGCAAGGCGGTGGTCGTCCAGTGCACCAGCACCCGCACCAGCACCAGCCAGGCCAACGGCACCGGCGCCAATAGCCATTGTTCCAGCGAGCCGTCCTCGGCGTCGCTGCGGAATAGGCTGTCCAGTGCCAGCAGTCCGGCCAGCAGGACGGCCAGCCACAGCGTGGCGGCGGCGACTTCGCCAAGCAGGCGTGGCTGGTTGCCCAACGCCAGTGCAAACAGGACCACGATCAGCAGCGCCAACAGCACGGGCTGCAGCGCATCGCCGCGGCGGCGCCATAGCAGGCGCAGGTCGCGCCGCAGCAATGCGCGTGTGGCTTGCCACAGGCCGGGAACGGGCGCTGCCGGGCTCATGCCTCCACTCCGCTCAACTGCAGTAGCCGGGTGCGCACCGGCGGCGCGGCATAGGCACCATGGGTCGTGACCAAGGCCGCGCCACCACTGCGCAGGTGTGCGGCGATCATGCGGTTGACCAGGTTGATGCCGTCCAGGTCGAGATTGGCGTAGGGCTCGTCGAGCAGCCAGAGCGGGGCTGGCGACAACCACATGCGCGCCAGCGCCAAGCGCTTCTTCTGTCCGGCGGAGAGTTGTCGGACCAGTGTGTCTTCATAGCCGGCCAGGCCGACGATGGCCAAGGCGCTGCCGGGCATCTGTTTGGCGCGGCGGCCTTGCAGGCCACAGACGTAGTGCAGATTTTCCAGCGTGCTCAGGTCTGCCTTCAATGCGCCCAGATGACCGAGGTAGGCCATGAAGCGGGCACGGTCGCCGCGTCGGACCGGGTGGCCGTCGATTTCGATCCGTCCAGCCTCTGCACGCAGCAGGCCGACCAGCACGCGTAGCAGGGTGGTCTTGCCGGCACCGTTGTCGCCTTGCACCAGCAGCGCCTCGCCGGGATCCAGACGGAAGTCCAGCGGGCCGAACACGGCCGCATCGTCGCGGGCGAAGGTGAGCCCGTGCGCAGCCAACAGCGGTGGCGAAGCATGCAGCGGATCGGTCATCGGCAAAGAGCCGCGACGGATCGCGCGGCAGCGGGCTTGGCAAGAGAAGACGCATTGTAAGAGATGCGGGCGTCCGGCGGTTGTTGCCGGTGGGCGGTCACACGATTTTGCGCCGTTGCGGCGCATCGCTGACAAACGGCATTGCGTACACTAGGGTGCTTTCCCATTGCCGCATTTTTTCCCATGCACCTGCAGACCAAGCTGCCCAAGGTGGGCACCACCATCTTCACCGTCATGTCGCAATTGGCCGCTGAGCATGGCGCGGTGAACCTGGGGCAAGGGTTTCCCGACTTCCCTGCGCCAGCGCGCTTGATCGACGCACTGGCCCGTGCGGCCCGCGAAGGCCACAACCAGTACCCGCCGATGACAGGTGTGCCGGTGTTGCGTCAGGCAATCGCCGAGAAGGCGCTGCGCTGCTACGGCGCGCAGGTTGATCCGGACACGGAGGTCACTGTGACCAGCGGTGCCACCGAGGCGTTGTTCAACGCCATCCATGCGGTTGTGCGGCCCGGCGATGAGGTGATCGTGCTCGATCCCGCCTACGACTGCTACGAGCCGGCGATCGATCTGGCTGGTGCGTGCGCGGTGCATGTCGCGCTGGACCCGCATAGTTTCGCCGTGGACTGGGAGCGCGTGCGTGCAGCGATCACGCCGCGCACGCGGCTGCTGATGATCAACAGCCCGCATAATCCGTCCGGCGCGATGCTCGGTGCCGAGGATTTGCAGGCGGTCGCCGAACTGCTGCGCGGTCGCGACATCTTTCTGATTTCCGACGAGGTCTACGAGCACATCGTGTTCGATGGCCGCCGTCATGAGTCGGTGCTGCGCTGGCCGGAACTGCGTGAGCGCGCATTCGTCATCTCCAGCTTCGGCAAGACCTATCACTGCACTGGCTGGAAGATCGGCTACGCAATCGCGCCGCCAGCACTCAGCGCCGAGTTTCGTAAGGTCCACCAATACAACACGTTCACCAGCTTTGGCCCGGCGCAGCATGCGTTCGCCGCGATGATCCGCGAAGAGCCAGAACACGACGAGCAACTCGGTGCGTTCTACCAGGCCAAGCGCGACCGCTTCGCCGAGCAATTGCGCGGCACACGGCTCACGCCGCTGCCGGTGCCGGGCGGTTACTTCCAACTGGTCGATTACTCTGCGATCAGTGATCTGCCGGACACCGAGTTCGTCAAGTGGCTGACGATCGAGAAAGGCGTGGCGGCGATCCCGCTATCGCCGTTCTATCAGACCCCGCCGCACGGCCAGCGGCTGGCGCGGCTGTGCTTCGCCAAGAACGCGGCGACCCTGGACACGGCGATCGAGCGGCTGCGGCGGCTTTGATGTATTGCCGGGGCCCGGCACTCGGAAGCGTTCATCGACGCCGATCTCGCTGTTGATTTTCCGGATCACCAGTCCGGATCTTTCACTCCTGCGGACATCTCATGTACCCCACTCACGACCTGCGCATTTCTCTCGTCCAAGGCGACACCCTCTGGCACGATCCTGCTGGGAATCGCCTGTATTACGCCGAACTGCTGGCGCCGCTGGCCGGCGTGACCGATCTGGTAATTCTGCCGGAGACCTTCACCAGCGGTTTCTCCAACGATGCGCTGGAGCAGGCCGAAGACATGCAGGGGCCGACGGTGGCGTGGATGCGCGCGCAGGCGATGGGCTTGAATGCGGCAGTGACCGGCAGCGTGCAACTGCGCGTATCCGATGCACACGGCGGCAGCAGGGTGTTCAACCGTTTGTTGTGGGTCACGCCCGACGGCGCTTTGCAGCACTACGACAAGCGTCATCTGTTCCGCTACGGCAACGAACATCTGCGCTATGCCGCTGGGCGCGAGCGCCTATGCGTGGAATGGAAAGGCTGGCGGATCAATCCGCAGGTTTGCTACGACCTGCGTTTTCCGGTGTTCTGTCGCAACCGCTACGACGTCGAACGTCCGGGGGAGATGGATTTCGACCTGCAATTGTTCGTCGCCAACTGGCCATCGGCGCGTGCCTATGCCTGGCAGACCTTGCTGCGTGCACGGGCGATCGAGAATCTTTGCTTCGTGGCGGCAGTCAACCGCGTCGGTGTGGATGGCAACGACCTGCATTACGCGGGAGACAGCGCGGTGATCGACTTCCTCGGTCAGCCGCAGTTGGAAATCCGCGGGCGTGAACAGGTCGCGACCACGACCATTTCCGCAGAGGCATTGGCGGCACATCGTGCGCGCTTCCCGGCGATGCTCGATGCCGATGGCTTCGTCCTCGGCGTACCCAATGCCGATGCCTGAACGGCACCGTGACGGCACTGGCGGCGCACACACCGCCTAGTCGTAGGCGCTGCTAGGCTCGCCCCGGATTATCCCAACGGAGCGTTGCCATGACTAAATTGCTCACGACTGCCGCGTTGCTTGCCGGTATTGCCCTCATGCCGCAGGCGCATGCCGCCGGCAATATCGACTGCCAATTGCATTTCAACTTGTCCGGTTGGTCGCTGTTGTACAAGACTGCTAAAGGCAACGGCACCATCACCTGCGACAACGGTGCCAGCATCCCGGTCCGGATCAACGTCAAGGGCGGCGGCCTGAGCGTGGGTAAATCCAAGATCGTCAATGGCCGTGGTCGGTTTACCGGCGCTTATTCGCTCAACGATCTGTTTGGTACCTATGCCTCGGCAGAAGCGCATGCCGGTGTGGTCAAGTCCTCCGATGCGCAGGTGATGACCAAGGGCGACATTTCGTTGGCGTTGGCCGGTACCGGTAAGGGGGTGGACCTTGGCGTGGACGTTGCCGGTTTCACCATCGAGCGCCGCTGACTCCACCCACGACAATCCTGGCCGTCTCGCCCTGCAAGCAAGTGTGGGCGAGACGGCCGCAGCATGCGATTGGATGATCGATTCGTGCAGGTAAGCGCGCGTGTTCGGTGCGGTGATTGTCCCGCTGTTTAGTAGGCTTTGCTGGTGCTCCGCCCGAAGATGTTCTGCTGGGAGTTGGCAAGATCCTGGAACTGGGTGATCGGCAACGGTCGGCTGAAGTAATAGCCTTGGCCGATGTCGCATTTGATGCTGCGCATCCGCATCAGGTCTTCTTCGGTTTCGATGCCTGTGGCAATGACACGCATGCCCAGTCCGTGCGCCAATTGCACTATCGCTTCGAGCATGTCGAATACATGACGGGTGAGTCGTGAGCGCCAGACCATTCGCCGGTCGATTTTCAGGAGATTGAACGGCGCGGTGCACAGACGGTTGAGCGAAAACGCACCGGTGCCGAAATCGTCGATGACGCAATCGATGCCATTCAGGCGCCAATGCGCTACCGCGCCAGCAATGAGGGTGTCGTTGTTGTTCGTGCTGCCGCTCTCTGTCACTTCGATGGCGAATTGATTGCTGCTGCCACCAGAGTGTTTGAGTCGTTGCACGATGTTGTCCGCCCAGGTCGCTGAGGCGATATCCCTGGAAGAAATGTTGATCGACAGCTTGAGTGGGTGTGTTGCAGTCAGCGATTGGCTTACGCTGGCAGCGGTGTCGATGAATTGGTCGATCAGTTCCCAGCCAAGGTCGCACTCTTGTAGGTTGGTCAGAAAGCGATCCGGGCTTATGACGCCCAGCGTTGGGTGGTGCCAGCGCACCAGCGCTTCCGCACCGACCATGGTGCCAGTGGTCAGGTAGTAGCTTGGCTGAAAGAAGGCGGCGATCTCGCCGGCGCGATAGGCGCGAAACACTTCGTTGGCGCCAATGAGTGGGGCAGGATCCTCGATCACCTGACCATTCGCATCGGCGGTGATCGGTGTTGCCGCCCGATACAGCATGTCGGTGAAATCGAACAGGCGCAGGGGTTCTCCAGCGAAGATCACCTGCATCGAACTACTGGCGTGTTGCCTCGCATACTCATAGATCGCGCTCTGGATACGCATGTCCGTCAAGCCGCTCACGATCAGGTGGCCGCTGTAGTGGATCTGGGTCAGGGCATCCACCAATTGCAGAATCGACGCACCCGGCAGGCGCGCGGAAGCGACCAGTAGGTCGAAGGATGTCGTGCGGATTTGTTCGAACACTGCCCCGCTATCGTGGGCGCTATAGATGTGCGTTGCACCGAGACGTTGCAAGAGCTTGCTCACGTAGCTGCCTTGCAATTCGTTTTCGTAAGCCACGATGGCATTCTTTATGCTGATAAAAGGCATGTGCGTGGTGCTGTTCATGGTTGATCCGCTCAAGGCTACTGGCAATGGTGTGCGATTGCATAATCGATACAATCGAGGAGTTTCAGCATGTGCGTATGCAAGTTCTTACGCGATGGCGCGTTGCCTAGCTATACATAGGCGGTTGCCCAAAATGCTGATGGTCGCCATGTTGGCGATACATGCGTGCGTGGCGCATGTAAGCTAGGTGCTGGAAATATCTTCGCTGGTGATAGCGCAGACGCTGGGCTATGCTGAAGCGCAATGTTCTTTATGCCCTGCCGTCACGCGTTGCGCTCGTTTGGGAATAAACATGCCGCAAAAGTTGCTCGCCAGAACGGGCCGATACTACCGGCGCATCCTCTACGGTGCCGCGACCGCGCTATCCATGTCCATCGTCGCCGCCGCGTTGCTGTTCTGCAGCGGCATTATCGACCAGTACCGCGATAAGCAGATCGCACAGTTCGTCAAGAGCAGCGAAGAGGTGCAGACGCAGGTGGACGAACTTTCGGCGCGGCTGGTCCAGTTCGCCGATCTTTACGAAGGCGTATGGAATCTGCGTCAGAACGACGTGGTGCCGGTGCAGCATTATGCGCGCAAGCTTGCAGAGGGGAAGGGTGTCACTGTCACCGAGGACGACCTCACCGCGACGCCGTTTACCTTGATTAGTTCATTGAACGGCACAGCAGATGTGGCTCGGCTGGCCACGGCGCTGCGCGTGGTGCGCGACATGTCCGCAGCACCTTCTATCGATGCCAGGAAAACCGGAGTGACTCTGGATGGTTTCCTTTACTCACCCGATGCCACCTTCATGGCGGTGTCGCCAGTCATGGGGTTGGCTCAGTTGCAGAGTGCACGCAGCGACGGAGTGAGGGCATTCATCCGCCAACGTATCGACGAGCCAGAACGTTTGATCGCTGCCACGCCCACGCAAGACCTGCGCAGCCAGCGGCCGCTGTGGCGGCCCGCCGACGAACGTGACGGAGGCTTGTCGGTATCGCAACTCATCGTGCCGATGTTTCGTGATGGGCAGCGTGTTTTTACCATTGCGCTGTCGTTGCCGGATCGTCAGTTCATGCGCTTTTTTCTGCGCAAGGAGACGCGGCGTCCCGGTTTCTTTTTGTTGAGCAATGCCGGTCAAGAGAATCTGGGGGATTCCCCGCGCAGTGCCGAGGAAGTGGACTTGCTGCGTAGGGTGCGCGCGCAGACTGAGCAATTTTCCCGTGTGGGTGGCGAGCCGATCGCGTTCTACCGCAGTGGCACCTTCTTCGTGGCACAGCGCATCGGTGGCCCGGATTGGATCGCTGTCTATGCCTACACCTGGGAAGACGTGTTGGCCAATCTGCAGCACGAGTTCGTCACCGGCGCGCTGGTCTGTTTGCTGGCGCTTGGGTTCATGTGGGCCGCCGCAGTGTATTTCGACCTGCGCGTAACCAAGCCGCTACTCAAAAATGCCGAGAAATTGATCGAGGCTGAGCATTTCAGTAAGGCGATTATCGATACCTTGCCGATCGGTATTGGTATCTACGCGCCAGACAGCGATGCGGTGATGCTGGAGAACGGGGTGGCCCAGCGCATGCTCGGCAATCGCCTCGATGAGGGCAGCCTGGGCTTCTATCGTCATGTCATGCGCGAACGCAACGCCGAAGCCGTGACCGGCGACCATCATTCCTTCATCGAGGTGCGTTGGGATCTGGCTGAAGGGCAGAGCAGCTATATCGGCGTGGCGTCTTCGCAGACCCGTTTCGGCGGACAACCGGTGATTCTGCTGGGTCTGGTGGATATCAACGAGCGCAAAGCCAACGAAATGCTGTTGATGGAAGCCAAGCAGACCGCCGACGAGGCCAATCGGGCCAAGTCGATGTTCTTGGCGATCGTCAGCCATGAGATTCGCACACCGTTGCACGGGGCGATGGGGCATCTCGAGCTGCTTTCGCGCAGTGCGCTGAGCTTCGAGCAGGGCGAGTGGGTGGACATGATCCGCCGCTCGTTCGACGCCTTGTTGAACCTGGTCAACGATCTGCTCGATTCGACCAAGCTCGAGGCCAATGCCCTGAAGATCAATCCGGTGCAGATGTCGCCCAACGAGGTGCTGGAGCGTTGCGCTCGCAGCTTCGGTGCGTCGATTCTGCTGGGTGGGGTGGCGTTCTACTGCGTCACCGATCCGGATCTGGATGCGATGTTGGAGGGGGACGATCAACGCTTGGCGCAAATTCTGCAGAATCTGCTCGGCAATGCCGCCAAGTTTACCGAACGCGGTTCGATCATGATTTCCTCGCGTTGCTTGAAGCAGGCCGACGGCCAGCTATGGGCGCGCTTCGAGGTGGCCGATACCGGAATCGGCATTCCCGCGTCGATGCAGTCGGCGATTTTCAATCCGTTGGCGCAGGCCGACGATAGTATCAGCCGGCGCTTCGGCGGGACCGGGTTGGGCCTGTTCCTGTGCCGTAATCTGTGTCATCTGATGGGTGGGCGCATCAGTGTGCGCAGCGAACCTGGCACTGGTAGCGTGTTCTGGGTCGATCTACCGTTCAAGCGCACTGGCCGCGCTCTGCTTGCCGAAGCGCGACCTTTGGAGGGTTTCGTCGTCGATGTGCTGTGTCCGCATCCTGCCTGGCGCGCCATGCTCGCCGAGCGTCTGCGCCGCTGGGGCGCGACCTTGAATACTGCCGACGCTGCGAACGCCTCGCTGCATGTGCGCATCGTGGCCGAAGCCGATAACCGCGCCTGGCGCACCGCCGATCTGAGTGCGGTTCCAGTGCTCGGCACGGTCTTTGTTTCGGCCAAAGGACCGCTGACTCCGAAGCGGCACGAAAATCAGGTCGAAGTGAGTTCGTTGAGCTATGCCGGGCTATTGGAAGCGCTGGCCGAGCTGACGGGCACAGCCGCCGAGCATGCACAGCGGCACGCGAGCGGAGCCGGGGTGGAGGGCGTGGAGCAGAATCTGGACATTCTCGTTGCCGAAGACGATGCGGTGAACCGCACGTTGATCAAACACCAACTGGCCGCGCTGGGGTGTACCCGGGTACGTGTGGCGATCGATGGTATGGAAGCGCTCAAGCTATGGCTCGAACGCCGCGCCGATCTGGTCATCACCGATCTGGGCATGCCACACCTGGATGGTGTCGGTTTGCTGCGCAAGTTGCGCGAATTCGATCCGGGCGCGCGGGTGGTGGCGACCTCCGCGTCGGCGGCGGCGGAGATCAGTGCCGATACCGAGCAGTTCTCTGACTCACTGCAAAAACCCGTGTTATTGAGCGACCTGCGTCGCGTCTTGAGGAATGCCATGTTGTCCCGATCCTCCTCCACAAGTTCCGCCAAGCCTCAGGAGTACCGCTCCGATGAACTGGACGCGATGTTACGTCAGGCGTTTTACGCTGAATGGAGCAGTGAGCGGCAGCTCATTGAGCAGGCGTTGGCCGTACAGGACTTGGAGTCGCTACGCCGACGTATACATCGCCTGCAGGGAGCGTTGATGGCCTTGGGAATGGACGAGCTGGTGGAAGAACTGCAATTGCTGCAGCAGGCTTATGCTGGCGGCGATTGGATGTTGCTGAGGTCGCTCTGCCGGCAACTCCTGTCGCATATAGAGGCTAAGTTGAGTTGAGCGTGCGTGACCCGGGTTCGTGGGTTCCTGTCTGTCGCCGCTCTGCGGCGGGCTAGGTGTCCTGGATGTCCAGTTCGCGCAGTAAGGCGGCCAGTTCCACGTCGTTCTTGACACCTAGCTTCCTCATGGCCGCGATCTTTTGGTTGCTGATCGTCTTGGGGCTACGCTTGAGTCGCGCGGCGATTTCGCCCAGCGACAATCCATCGGCGGTCATCCGTGCCACCGCGGCTTCCTTGGCGGAGAGGGTGTTCACCCCGGTGGCGCCACTCCTGCTATAGCGCGTGCTCAGCAGCGCCGCCGACAGCGAGCTTGGTACATAGAGGCGGCCGCTTGCCACGTCGCGTACCGCGGCGACCAGGTTGCCGAAATCGGCACGGCTCTTGCCGATGAAACCGGAAGCGCCGAGTTGCAAGGCTGCCGAGACGATCGACGGTGCCGTATGCGCGCTGAGCACTAACAGTCGCATATTGGGAGAGAACCGGCGCAGGCGCTGCAGTAGGTGCAAGCCATCGGCTTGTGGGTCGCTTTCGAACTCGTAGTCGCACAACAGCACATCCACCGGCTGCTCGGCGAGCGACCGCAGCAACTGGTCGATGGCATCGCAACTGAACACGACTTCGATGTCCAGATTGTCTTTCAGCACGCTGGTGACGCCGAGCAGCACGATCGGGTGGTCGTCGGCGATGCCGACACGGATCCTGTCCATTGTTCAGTTCCTGTGGGTAATTGCCGTCATCGGCGCGCCTATCCGACGAATCATACGGCAACCCTGGCAGCCATGGCTCAGCGGAAAGAGCCGCGTGGCTGCCGCAAATCCTTGCTTTTTGCTAAGCAAACCATGGCGTGCGACACGGCTGTTTTAGGCGTTGGCCCAATGATGAATTGGGGGCGATCCCATCGTCGTGGTGCCGGGCGAATTCTACATTTCTATGCAGTCTTCAGCGGGAGCATAGAAATGAACAGGGCATTCAAGATCGTGTGGAATCGTGTCATGGGCGCATGGGTGATCGTGTCTGAATTGGCCAAGACCAAGGCCAAGGGAGGGCGGCAGAAGCGGGCGAGCTATTCGCCGTTTCTTGGTCTGGCCTTAGTAATGCTGGTCTGCAATGTGAATGCACAAGCGGTGACGGACGTGAAGTACGCCCATACCAACTCCACTGGGGACGACAGTAACGCCAGTGGCACCGATAGCAGTGCGATGGGGCCAGCGGCGACGGCGTATGGTGACAATGCCCTGGCGCTGGGCAATGGTGCGGTTGCGGGCAAGGCCAACACGACCGACCAGCCGGACAACTCCTCGACGATCGTCAACGATGTGGCGTTGGGCAATTCGGCCAAGGCCACTGGCGGCAACAGCATTGCGCTGGGCTACGCTGCCACGGCGGATGCCGACAGCGCGCTGGCGTTGGGCAATTCGGCCAAGGCCAGTGGCTACAATAGCACTGCGGTGGGCTACGCTGCTGCGGCCGGTGGCGACAGCGCGAACGCTCTCGGTTATCAAGCCAATGCCAGCGGAATCTACGCGTTGGCGTTGGGCAGGGAGACCAAAGCCTCCGCCTCATACAGCATCGCCCTCGGTTATCAAGCCAACGCCAGCAACAACGCCGCGCTGGCGTTGGGTCCGTTTGCCAATGCCAGCGGCTCAAACAGTATCGCCATCGGTGTTAAGGCCAACACCAGCGGAGACAGAGCGACGGCGTTTGGCGGCGACGCCAAGGCGTCTAGCTTCAGTGCCGCGGTCGGTTTCTTGGCCAATGCCGCCAGCGTAGGAAGCGTCGCCTTCGGTTATGATGCCCAGGCCACAGGCAGAACAGCCAGCAGCGCCGTCGGTTATGGAGCCACAGCCGCCGAATCCGGTGCGACGGCGTTGGGCTTCTACGCGAATGCTAAGGCTAACAGTGCGCTTGCCCTTGGCAGCAAATCGGTGGCCAGCTACGACAACGATGTCGCCCTGGGGGCCCGTAGTAAGACCAGTTCGACGGTTGCCACTGAAAGCGTCGTGCTCAATGGTCGCAGCTACGACTTTGCCGGTACCACGCCGACCAGCACGGTCAGCGTGGGGAGTGAAGGCAAGGAGCGCACCGTGACCAATGTCGCTGCTGGTCGTCTGTCCGACACCAGCACCGATGCAGTCAACGGTTCGCAGTTGCATGCGACCAACACCGAGTTGAGCAAGATCGACGATGCGATCAAGGGCATCAAGAGCGGCGATGGTGTGAAGTACATGCGGGTCAATTCGAGCGGGGACGATAGCGTCGCCACGGGTACCGACAGCGTCGCGATCGGCTCCGATGCGGTCGCCAGCAACGCGAATGATGTGGCGATTGGTGCGAGTACCCGCACGGCGGCGACCACGGCGGTGGCATCGACGACTCTCGGTGGCTCCAGCTACAACTTCGCGGGCAGCGCGCCGGTCGGTGCGTTCAGCGTCGGTGCGGTGGGTGCGGAGCGACAGATCCAGAATGTCGCTGCCGGCCGCCTGAGTGCCAGCAGCACCGATGCGGTAAATGGCTCGCAACTGTATGCCACCAACCAAAAAGTGCAAGACAACTCCAGCGCGATCTCCACGTTGCAGAGCTCGATGACCACCATTCAGCAGACTACCGACAGCGGCGGTGCCTCGTCGGCTGGCAGGGGAACTAGCAGCACGGGCGATGCCAGTTCCGCCAATGTCGACCCACTCATTCAGGTGGTGCCAGTGATCGTTGGCAACGACGGGACCTCGGTGGCGCTTGGGCCGATGGCCACGGCCAGTAACACCAGTGCCACGGCGACCGGCAACAACAGTCAGGCCAGTGGTTTGAACGCGACGGCGATGGGTGCGGATGCGGTCGCTTCCGGTACCGGTAGCGTGGCCGTAGGTAAGGGAGCCAATGCCACGGAGGACAACAGCGTCGCCTTGGGCCAGGGATCGGTGGCCGATCGTGCCAATAGCGTGTCGGTGGGTTCGGCCACGAATCAGCGCCAGATCACCAATGTGGCGGCGGGAACGCAGCGCACCGATGCGGTCAACCTAGGCCAATTGAACGATGGACTGAGCGGTGTGGCGGATTGGTCGCGCAATTACACCGATGCGCGTGTGGGTCAGGTCGATCGGCGCGCCAGTGCCGGCGTAGCGGCGGCGATGGCGATGTCCAGCTTGCCGCAGGCGTACCAGCCGGATCAGAGCGCGGCGGGTGTGTCGCTGAGCTCGTTCCGCGGGGAGCAGGCGATTGCGGTGGGCGTGTCGACGATCAGCGAAAGTGGCCGTTACCTGTTTAAGGTCAATGCCAGTGCCACCACGCGTGGCGATGCAGGTGTGGCAGTGGGGGCCGGTATGGTGTGGTAAGCCGGACTGCCGCCGGCCGGTCGCTGTCATGCGTCGGTCGGTGGCATCCCATCGCCTCGTACAAGCGCGTCGAAGGGCGCGCTTTTTTACTGCCGGCAGCCACGAAAGGGGGCCGGGCGAGGGGGATGAGGTGTGTCTGAGATGAATATATCCGGATACCGCGCGTTCGGCGTTATGGCGCTGTCGTTGATGACGATAGAGCGCACTTTTTCCACTTCATGATACTCGTGTGTGATGCGGTCAGGCGAACGCAATGGTGCGCAGTGGCAAGGGTGTCGCTAGGATGCGCAATGTTCGCCGACAGCTAACCACACGACGTGTCATCCGCCTTTTTGGTCGGTGCTGCCGGTCGCGTGTGACGGGCGCAGTGTCCGCACAATATCTTGGTTTTGCCGGAGTCGCGCCAATGTGCCGCTAGCGCGTGGTCTGGTCGCACAAGAAAATCTGCCGAGTGCGTATGACCCAGGAGAAGATGCCAATGTCTTTTTACCCGCACGACCTGCATCGAGGCGATGTGCCAATTGCCATGGCTGCCGTTGTTGCGCTGTTGTTCTCGCTATTGCTTGTTCCTATTTGCAGCGCTGTCGAGTTGGCGGTGGCGTCGTGCGCAGTCGACCGGCCGGCATTGCTGGCGCTTGACCAGCAGCAGTTCGACCAGGATGTCAGCAACGGTGGCGGTGGTTGGCGTGCATTGGCGGCGTGCCCAGGTTGCGAACTGGCCGCTGCCGATTTGATCCGCGATTACAGGAAAGCCCATCCCCACTCGGCTGATGTCGGGTTGCTCTCCTGGCACGAAGGGCAATTGCGCGCATTCGCTGGCGACAGCGCTGCGGCCATCGCGTTGATGCAGGCGGCCAAGAAGCCGCCTTCGCAGGACATCACCGGTTGGAATCCTTATGTCGATGCGACCGTTGCGTTCCTGGAGCATGATCGCGCGGGATTTGCCAAAGCCAAGCGTGCGCTGAAAGCAGTGCGGCCGTCTGCGGACTTACCACCGCTACAGCACGGAATGCTGCGGATGCCATTGCCCGGCGGGCAGACGTTCGAAATGCGCTGGCCAATGAATATTGACGTGGTCGAAGGCTTGGCGCTTTGCATGCGCCGGCCTTACCGCGTTGCTTATGGGCCGACTGCCGACCGCACAGCTAGTGAGGTCGCTCTCACATCCACACGTGTGGTTTTGATGGATGACAGAGAGAGGCCGGTGCTGCTCGATGCCTCGTGATGCTGCTTGGCGTCTGGTTTTTTGGTATCACGACTAACGTCACGATCTCCCGCTGCGTGCGCTGTGGTGCGGTGCTCTGCTTGCGCGGGCGAGGCTGTGTTGTGCGACGAATGCGCGATGCAATGCGAACGCAGTCAGATGTGCGTTCATCACTTTCTCCGCATTCCCGCTTGCTGTCGCTGGCCACCCCAAAGGGTGCCTTTGCGCAGGCACCCTTGATGGATGTCGGTGATCGTCCACGCCTGCGCCAGTGTCAGCAGACTCAGCCGCCGCCGCGTGGGCCGTGATTGCCGCCACCCGGACGGCCACCGCCCGGACGCCCGCCACCGGGACGATTACCAGCAGGGCGACCGCCTGGCCCACCCGGACCACGTTTGTGCCCGTCGGCGCGCGGGCCGGCTGGACGTGCGGAGCGCGGTGCGGCGCCGTAAGGGTTGAAACCGGGATTGGCGTGGTCGGATGGAAAGCTGGGTGCATTGCCCGGGTGTCCGTAAGGATGCGCCTTACGCTGGCCTTGACCCTGACTGCGGCTTTGGCCTGCACCTGCACCTGCGCCTGCAGGACGCGGCTTGGCGTAGGGACGCCCCTGGCCTTGCCCTTGCCCCTGGCCGCGACCACCTGGACCAGCGTTGCGGTGCCCGCTTGGACCGGTGCTGACGCCATCGGGAACGTACCAGGTGCGGAAGGCGGCGGGGTTGCCGTCCGGTAGTGGCTTGGGTCCCTTCGGTGTGCGTTGTTTGAATGGCTTTTGTGCCTGTTTGGCGGCCATTTCGCCGCTGACGGTCAGCCCGCCGTGCGGTTTCTTGCCGCCGCGGCCACGGCCGCGGTCCTCGCGGAAGGTGTCGAAGCGGCGCAGTTCGCGGGCTTCGTCGGCGGCGTTATGGCCGTTGACGTAGGCATTGCCGCCGCGACCCACATGCACGGCCGCCTTGGCGGCCTTGCGTTGGCCGATCACCGGCTGCAAGGTCAGTGCCGACGGCGCGCCTTCTTCCAGCTTCAGTTCGGCGCGTAGCGCCTCGACTTTGTCTTGCGCCAGTTCCATGGATTGTCCGCGCAGTATTTCCCGCGGCAGCGCCACTTTGCCGTAACGGGTACGCTTGAGTCGGCTGACTTGGCACCCTTGCGATTCCCACAAACGGCGCACTTCGCGGTTGCGTCCTTCCTTGACCACCACCCGGAACCAGTCGTGCGAATCGGTCCCGCCGATGCGTTCGATCTCGTCGAACTTCGCGCTACCGTCTTCCAGCAGGACGCCGCGTGCCAGGCGCTCGATCATGCTGTCCGGCACGCTTTCCTCGCCTTCCGGGGCGCGTACGCGCACCACGTATTCGCGTTCGATCTCGTAGGAGGGGTGCATCATCGCGTTGGCCAGTTCGCCGTCGGTGGTGAGCAGCAGCAGGCCGGTGGTGTTGATGTCCAGGCGGCCGATCGCGATCCAACGTGCGCCCTTCAGTGCCGGCAGTGCCTCGAAAATGGTGGGGCGGCCTTCGGGATCTTCGCGCGTGGTCACTTCGCCTTCGGGCTTGTTGTAGATGAGCACACGCGAGGGCTCGGTCAGTGCGCTGGCGACAAAGTTGCGTCCATCCAGTTCGATTCTGTCTCCGCTCTTGATCGACATGCCGGTTTGCGCGACTTCGCCATTGACCTTGACCAGGCCATCGGCGATGCGTTGTTCGAGCGCGCGGCGCGAACCTAGCCCGGCCTGGGCCAGGACCTTGTGCAGACGTTCTTCCAGTTTCGGCTGCTCGGTGGCGCTCGCGTCGCGTTTGAGCGAGAGCGTGTTCAACGACGGCTTGCGGGTGGTGTCACTCATTTACTTGGCTCCGGTCGGCGCGGTGCGCGTCGGCCTGTGGTTCGGAATCGGCATCGTCAACAGCCACGGTCGTCGTCGCGACGGCGTTGTCTTCGGCTTGGTTCGCATCCGCCGCGCGCTCGCCCGGCGCGGCTTCGGGTTCGCCCGTCGGGGCAGTGTCGCTGGCATCTATAACCGATGGTGTTGCGTTGTCGTCCCCGCTATCGGCATCTGCGTTGGGCAACGGTGTGGTGTCATCGCTCGTTGACGATGGCGTTTGGGCGTTCGCATCGGCACTGGCCTGAGCCATGTCACCGACCGGTAGGGTGTCGCGATCCAGCGGTAGTTGTGGCTCCAGTTCGCCAATGTCTTTGAGTTCGGACAGGGGCGGCAGTTCGTCCAGACGTTTGAGTCCGAAATAATCCAGGAACCCTTTGGTGGTGCCGAACAGAGCGGGCTTTCCCGGTACGTCGCGGTGGCCGACGACACGGATCCACTCGCGCTCTTCCAAGGCCTGGATGATGTTGCTGCTCACCGCCACGCCGCGCACTTGCTCGATCTCGCCACGGGTGATCGGCTGGCGGTATGCGATCAGTGCCAGTGTCTCCAGTGTGGCGCGGGTGTAGCGGGTCTTGCGTTCGGTCCACAGCCGCGCCACCCAGGCATGCACGTCGCTACGTACCTGGTAGCGGAACCCGGAGGCGACTTCGACCAATTCGACGCCACGGTCTTGGCAGGCTTCGCGCAATTGCTCCAGTGCGCGCTCGATGCTGCCGGGCGGGGCGGGTTCGTCCTCGGGAAACAGGCCGTGCAGTTGCGCCAGCGGCAGGGGCTGGTTGGCGGCGAGCAGGGCGGCCTCGACGATGCGGTTGATCAGCGCTTGATCCATGCGTGGGTGGGTTCTTGGTGGACTCAGGGGGCGGCGTCAGCGGTGTCGCTGTCGTCGAACTCGCTGTTGAATTGCAGTGGTGCGTTGGTGTTGCCCAGTGCCAGCGACTTGACGTAGATCGGCGGCAGCGGTGGCCGTTCGGCGGCATCGGCTGGGACATGCGTCAGCGGCTCTTGGACGATATCCAGCAACTGCTCTTTGGCCAGTTCCAGTAAGGCGAGGAAGGTGACCAGTACGCCCAGTTTGCCTTCCTCGGCCGTGAACAGCGATTCAAAACGGTGGAACTTGCCGTCGTCCAGACGGCCCAGCACGTCGCCCATCCGCTGGCGCACGCTCAATGCCTCGCGCTTGATCGCGTGGCCGCTGAACAATTCGGCACGCTTGAGCACGTCGTACAAGGCCAGCAGCATTTCCTTCAGTTCCACCTGCGGCGGCAGCTTGACGGCGGTGCGGTCGGGTACGTGCGCATGTACTACAGCGGTGTCGCGGTCCTGCCGCGGCAGTGCATCGATATCTTCGGCCGCCTGCTTGAAGCGTTCGTACTCCTGCAAGCGGCGGACCAGTTCCGCGCGTGGATCCGCTTCCTCGCCATTTTCCACCGGCGGCCGGGGCAGCAGCATCCGCGATTTGATCTCGGCCAGAATCGCGGCCATCACCAGATACTCGGCCGCTAGTTCGAAACGCAGTTCCTGCATCACATTGATGTAGTCCACATACTGCCGGGTGATTTCGGCGACGGGGATGTCCAGAATGTCCAGGTTCTGCCGGCGGATCAAGTACAGCAGCAGGTCGAGAGGGCCCTCGAATGCGTCCAGGATGACTTCCAGCGCATCCGGTGGAATGTACAGATCCTGCGGGATCTGCAGCACCGGCTGCCCATGCACCACCGCCAGCGGCATTTCTTGCTGCTGTGGGTGAGGCGTCTGGATTGGCGGGTTCGCGTCGAGCGCGAGTTCTGAGGTCATCGTTTGGACATCGGTGTTGCGGTAGCAAAGGGCGGGGCAGGGAAGACCTTGCGTAGCTCCTTGCCTGCGGTAGTGCGGTTGATGGCGCGTCGTCCCCGCAACGCGGCCCCTCATTCAACGAAACATTACGACGCACGCCACGCGTGTCGTGGCGGCGGAACAACGGAGGAGGGCGTCTGCGCGGGCGGTGTCAGGCAGCGAATTGGCCGTCGGAAGGGGGCTTTGGTCGCCAGCTACCGGCGGACCTCTGCATCAGGCCGCGTGCAATGCTGCTAAGGGTAATGTGCCGGCAGGGTCGGTGTCCAGCGTTGCGGCGGTAGAATTTGCCGATGTTCGGTGTGTAACGAAGGCAGGTGGCGGATGTGGTACGTGATCGAGGGGTACGATGGCGAGGAGGCGTTGCCAAGGCGCGCGGCGGCGCGGCCAGCGCATTTGCAGCGGCTGGTGGCCCTTCAGGACGCCGGACGCCTGCTGCTGGCCGGGCCGTGTCCGGCGATCGACGCCGAAGATCCTGGTCCCGCCGGCTTCAGCGGGAGCGTGGTGGTGGCCGCGTTCGATTCGTTGGCCCAGGCCCAGGCCTGGGCGCATGCCGATCCGTATGTCGCCGCTGGCGTCTATGCGCGGGTCGAAGTGCGGCCGTTCCGCAAGGTGTTGCCATGAGTCAGGTGGCCGCAGACCGGGTCGAGCGGATCCGCGCGGCGCTGCAGACCGCGTTCGCGCCCCTGGCGTTGGAGATCGAAGACGATAGCCACCGTCATGCCGGGCATGCCGGTGCGCGTGACGGTCGAGGCCATTTCAATGTGCGCGTGGTCAGCGCGGCTTTCGCGGGCATGGCGCCCCTGGCCCGCCACCGCGCGGTGTATACCGCGCTAGGCGATATGATGCAGACCGATATCCATGCGTTGTCGATCCGCGCCGAAGTTCCGGGGGATGAGCGCTGACATCGCCTCTAGACTGGCACGCAGCGGCTTGCGGGCATTGCGGCGTTGTGAGCAAGCGCAATGATGCCGCCGCGAGCCTGTTGCCGCGATGGGGTCGACCAATTTCAACGTGGCTAACAACACCTCGCCAGTTGCTGTCTGGCGGGCAACAGCCTGTGCGATATCATGCAGTACGACCCGTATTCCACGTTGGACGATCAGGATTCAACCTGGCTATCGACAAGCAATGCGACACTGCGGTTCCCGCTGGCCAGTGGCGTTGCGCTGGTTGTTGCATGGAGGGTGGCGCATGCAGGTGAACGTACACGGGGTGGCAGGATGAGGCAAAAACGTAGTTCCGCACGCATGTTGCTGCTCATGATGGCGGCAGGCGTGTTGTTGACTTCGTGCAAGAAAGCCGAGGAGCCGAAGGTGGTGCAGAAGAAGCCGGTCCAGGTGATCCTGGTCGAGGCGCAGCTTCCGCCGAAACCGGTGAAGCCCGAGTTGCCAACGCTATTCAGCGACATCGAGCGGCGCACTTTCCAGTTTTTCTGGGACACGACCAACGAAACCAACGGGCTGACTCCTGATCGCTTCCCGTCGCGTCCGTTCGCCAGTATCGCCTCGGTTGGGTTTGCCCTGACCGCCTATCCCATCGGCGTTGAGAACGGTTGGATCAGCCGCAACCAAGCTGTGGACCGCACGCTGACCACCCTGCGCTTCTTTCGCGATGCGCCGCTGGGACCGCAGCGCATCGGCAAGGCCGGCTACAAAGGTTTCTATTATCATTTTCTGGACATGCAGAATGGTCGTCGCTACGACAGCTGGGTGGAGCTGTCCAGCGTCGATACCGCGATGCTGATGATGGGCGTGCTGTTCGCGCAGTCGTACTACGACGGCAACGATGCGCGCGAGAAGCAGATCCGCGAGATTGCCGATACCTTGTACAAGCGCGTGGACTGGGGCTGGTTGCAGCAGCGCGAGCCGCTGATCTCGATGGGCTGGTTTCCGGAGAGCGGCTTCATCAACCACGATTGGACCGGCTACAACGAAGCGATGATGCTGTACGTGCTCGCGCTCGGTTCGCCGACCCACGCGGTTAGTCCCGATGCGTGGACGCTCTGGACGCGCACCTACAACAATGACTGGGGCGTGTATTACGGGCAGGAGTATCTTTCCTTCGGCCCGATGTTCGCGCATCAATACAGCCATGTCTGGATCGATTTCCGCGACATCCAGGACGAGTACATGCGCGAACGCGGTATCGATTACTTCCTCAACAGCCGCCGCGCGGTGCTGGCGCAGCGCGAGTACGCCATTGCCAACCCCATGAAGTGGAAGGACTACGGCGAGAACGTATGGGGGTTGACCGCCAGCGACGGCCCGCAGAACACCGAGCAGGACTACCACGGCGATCAGCGTGAGTTTCGCCATTATTCTTCGCGCGGTGCGGGGCTGCGCGAGAATTTCGACGATGGCACCCTGGCGCCCACTGCCGCGATTGCCTCGCTGGTGTTCGCGCCGGAGGTGGTGATTCCGACGACCGAGGAAATGCACAAGCGCTACGGCGACTTCATTTATTCCAGCTATGGCTTCCTGGATTCGTTCAACCCCAGCTTCAACTACGATATTCCGCTCAAGACCGGGCGTGTCGTTCCTGGTCGTGGTTGGGTGTCAAGTGATTACATCGGCATCGACCAGGGGCCGATTCTGGCCATGATCGCGAACTATCGCAATGAGTTCGTCTGGAATGTCATGAAGAAGAATAAGTACATCCGGACCGGGCTGGAGCGTGCTGATTTCAGTGGTGGTTGGTTGACCCCTGACGGTGAGGCGCAGTCGATGCTGAAAAAAGACGAACAGGCCGCCAAGGCCAGGGAGATCGGCATCGCCGAATCGCGTGCCGCCGCCGTGCAGGCACCACAGAATCCTGTGCCGCGTCAGCCGCACAATTCGAAATGAAAGTGGCTAACACAACCTCGCCAGTCGCTTCTGGGTGGGCGCCGATAGCGCGCACGAACCGTCGTGTACGGCAGGCGCATGATGACGCTGAGCACGGCCCGCGTCCGCACGGCAGTGACGCAGTTGTTGTGTCAGCGACTGCGAGTACGCTGCGTATGATCCCTCGTTGGCTGCTGCTGTTGGGGCTGGTGGTGGCGTTGTGTGCTTGTGCGCGTATGCCGCAAGGTGAGGTGCTGCGGTTCTGGGCGATGGGGCGCGAGGCGGAGGTCGTGGCCCAATTGATCCCGCAATTTGAGCAGGAAAACCCGGAAATTCACGTGCAGATCCAGAATGTTCCCTGGACCGCCGCGCACGAGAAGCTGTTGACCGCCTTTGCCGCCGACGGATTGCCGGACGTGTGCCAGTTAGGCAATACCTGGATTCCGGAATTCGCCGAGCTGGGGACGTTGCAGCCGTTGCAGCCTTACGTGGCCCATTCCAAGGTCGTGGACCCGACGGATTACTTCCCCGGCATTTGGGACACCAGCGTCATCGACGGCCAGCTCTACGGCGTGCCGTGGTACGTGGATACGCGTTTGTTGTTCTACCGCAAGGACATCCTGCGCGCGTCTGGCGTGGAGACACTGCTGCGGAACTGGGCCGAGTGGGAACAGGCGATGGCGGCGGTGAAGCAACATGTCGGGCCTAAGCGCTATGCGATCTTGATGCCGCTCAACGAGTTCGAGCAGCAATTGTCGCTGGGCCTGCAATTGCCCGATCCGCTGCTGCGCGATCACAACAACTATGGGAATTTCGAAAGCGCCGGTTTTCGCAAGGCGCTGGCGTTCTACGCCAATATGTTCGAGCGTGGCTGGGCGCCAAAGATGTCCGAAACCCAGGTTGCCAACGTGTGGAACGAGTTCTTCAACGGCTTCTACGCGTTCTACATTTCCGGGCCCTGGAACATCCGCGAGTTCCGTAAGGTCGCGCCTGCAGCGTTGCAGGACCAGTGGGGTACGTTGCCGCTGCCAGGTCCCGACGGTCCCGGCGCGGGTATCGCTGGTGGTACCAGTCTGGTGATCTTCCGTAAATCCGGGCACAAGGACGCGGCGTGGAAGCTGATCGAATTCCTGTCGCGGCCGCAGATCCAAGCGCGTTTCCACGCGCTGATCGGCGACATGCCACCTCGCCGCAGTACCTGGGCGTATCCGTCGTTGGCCGACGATCCGCTGGCGCATGCGTTCGCCGATCAGTTGGAACGGGTCAAGCCAGCGCCGAAAGTATTGGAATGGGAGCGTATCGTGCAGGAAATGCGCCTTGCCACCGAGCGTGTGGTGCGTGGCGGCGAACCACAGGACAAGGCCATGCGGGAATTGGATAAACGTGTCGACGAGATTCTAGAAAAACGGCGTTGGATCCATCTTCAGCAGCATCGGCAGGCAACGTCCGCGCCGGTTGCCGGAGCGGGGCGATGAAACGTGGCTCCATGGTCGGCTGGCTGTTCGCCGGCCCGGCGCTGATGGTAATTGGTCTGTTCTTTGGTGTGCCGGTGCTGTCGGCATTGGTGTTGAGCCTCACCGATTTCGACCTGTACGCGCTGGCCGATCGCCACAACTTGCGTTTCGTCGGTGTCGGCAACTATCTTGAGTTGCTGCACACTCCGATGTTCTGGAAGTCGCTGTGGAATACCACTTACTTCGTCATCGTCGGCGTGCCGCTGTCCATTGCCACCTCCCTGGGCGCGGCCCTGCTGCTCAATGCGCCGGTGGCACGATGCAAGGCGCTGTTGCGCACCGCGCTGTTCGCGCCGGTGGTGACCACGCTGGTGGCGGTGGCGGTGATCTGGCGTTATCTGTTCCACACCAGCTATGGCCTGGTCAATTATGCGCTGGCGCATGTGGGCATCGGCCCGATCGACTGGCTTGGCGACCCGCACTGGGCGATGCCGACCATCATGCTGTTCGCGGTCTGGAAAAACTTCGGCTACAACATGGTGATCTTCCTTGCTGGCTTGCAGGCCATTCCGCAGGATCTGTACGAGGCCGCGCGCATCGATGGCGCGTCGAAGTGGCGGCAGTTGCTGCATATCACCCTGCCGATGTTGGGGCCGGTGTTGTTGGTGGTCGGTGTCATCACCGTGTCCGGCTATTTCCAACTATTCGCCGAACCATACGTGATGACGCGCGGTGATCCGCTGCAAAGCACGGTCAGCGTGCTGTATTACATGTTCGATGAAGGCTTCAAGTGGTGGAACCTCGGCCGTGCGTCGGCGGTGGCGTTCCTGCTGTTCCTGATCATCCTGGCAGTGACGACGGTCATGCTGCATTTCGGCCGCAAGAAGGGCTTGGTATGAGTGGCAAGAGTCGGGAGATCGGTGCTTCGCGTTGGCATGCGTTGTTGGTCAACGGCGGGCTGCTGCTGCTCGCTCTGATGAGTCTGGCGCCGCTGTTGTGGATGGTGTCGGTGTCGTTTATGCCTGCAGGGCAAGCCAGTCGCTTTCCGCCGCCGCTACTGCCCAGTGGCGCCACCTTGCGGAACTATGTTGAGTTGTTCCGCCATGCCGGCATGGCGCGCAATTTTGCCAACAGCCTGCTGGTGTCATGCGCGATCACGCTCGGCTCGTTGCTGATCAATACGATGGCCGGCTACGCTTTCGCCAAGCTGCGCTTTGTCGGCAAGGAGCGGGTCTTTCAGGTGCTGTTAGCGGCGTTGGTGATCCCCGCGCAGGTGGCGATGCTGCCGTTGTTCTTGTTGATGAAGCAATTGCACCTGGTCAACAGCTTCGGTGGCGTGGTGGTGCCGGCGCTGGCAACGGTATTCGGCATTTTCCTGGTACGCCAGTATGCGCGCTCGATTCCGGACGAGTTGCTGGAAGCGGCGCGCATCGACGGTGCTGGCGAACTGCGTCTGTTTTTCCAGATCGTCCTGCCGATGCTCAAGCCGGTGTTGGTGACGTTGACGATCTTCACTTTCATGGCCGCATGGAACGACTTCATGTGGCCGTTGATCGTGCTGACCGATCAGGAGCACTACACCCTGCCGGTGGCATTGGCGGCACTGTCGCGCGAGCACATCATGGACGTGGAAATGATGATGGCGGGCGCGGTCGTGACCGTGATTCCGGTACTGGCATTGTTCCTGGCGCTACAGCGCTATTACATCCAAGGCTTGCTGCTCGGTAGTGTGAAGGGCTGAGGCGCAGCGCTTGCATTTCATCGGGGCGCATAGTCGAGCGCAGGCGATCGGGTATCTGTGGCCACAGGTGGGAACAGTGGCGGAGAGCTTTCCTCCATCGGCATGGAAGCGGTGGCACTGGGGCATGGAGCGCGGCGTCGCTCAGGTCAGGTCACGCAAACAGGATAACCAGACATGAGAGATGTGATGCGCAATATGGTGGCGAGGATGAGCGGAAGGACGTTGTTGGCGATTCTGGGCCTGCTGGCGGCGCATGCTTGGGCCGCGCCGCCGACCGCGCCTGTGACGCTGGATAGTTTCAATAATCTGGATAACTGGCAGATCGTCGCTTCCAATCAGGTCACCGCTTCGGCGCGACTGGTGCAGGCAGCCGGCGGCGGCAGGGCCAAGGCCATGTGTCTGGACTACGATTTTAATGGAGTGTCCGGCTATGCAGGCATCCGTCGCGCGTTGCCGATCGAGTACCCGGAGAATTACCAATTCGCGTTCCAGTTGCGCGGTGATTCGCCGCGCAACGACCTGCAGTTCAAGCTGATCGATGCCAGTGGCGACAATGTGTGGTGGTTCAACCAACCGCGCTACGATTTTCCCGCGCAATGGAGCGCGGTCAGCTTCAAGAAGCGGCAGATCGACAAGGCTTGGGGGCCGAGTCCGGAAAAAGAACTCAAGCGCAGTGCGCAAATCGAGTTCACCATCTACAACCAGGTTGGCGGTGCCGGCACGGTGTGCTTCGATCAATTGCGTTTGATCCCGTTGCCGCCGCAGGATACCTCGCCGTTGACGGTCCAGGTCAGTACCGATACCGCGCCAGCATTGCGGCAGCGGATTGCCGACGGCAAGCCGGACACAGTGTGGTACAGCGGCAATGCCAAGACCCAGACAGTGATGCTGGATCTGGGCAAGGTGCGCGAATTCGGCGGTGCCAAAGTGCAGTGGGCGCCTGGTGTCTATGCCTCGCGCTACAAGGTGTTGGGTTCGATCGATGGACTCAGTTGGCGCGAACTGCGCGCTGTCATCGCTGGTAACGGTGTGATCGACTGGCTGGCGCTACCGGAAACCGAGGCGCGCTACGTGCGCTTCGACCTGGAGGACGGCCCCAGCTTTCACTACGGCATTGCCGAGATCGCACTGCAGCCGCTGGCGTTTGCCGCGACGACGAACGACTTCATCAAATCGGTGGCGGCGCAGTCTCCTCGCGGTTGGTTCCCGCGTGGCTTCAGTGCAGAGCAGCCGTACTGGACCATCGTCGGCCTGGATGGCGGTCGCGAACAAGGCTTGATCGGCGAGGATGGTGCGATCGAAGTGGGCAAGGGCGGTTTCAGCATCGAACCGTTCCTGTTACTGGATGGCAAGCGCCTGAGCTGGGCTGACGTGAAGACCACGCAGAGCTTGCAGGACGATTACCTGCCCATTCCCAGCGTGGACTGGCGCCACGACAACGCCGCGTTACGCGTGACGGCCTTCGTGCAGGGAGAGCCGGAGCAAGCGCAGCTGGTGGCGCGTTATCGGCTCAGCAACCCAAGCAAGCAGGCGCACGACTACACCTTGGCCTTGGCGGTACGTCCGTTCCAGGTGAACCCGCCCAGCCAGTTCCTCAATACGCTCGGCGGAGTCAGTCCGATCCGTGCACTGGCGTTCGACGGCGCGCAGGTGCGCGTCGATGGTCAGCCGCGCGTGTTCGCGGTGCAGAAGCCCGACGCCACCTATGCCACCGCGTTCGACGCCGGAATGGACATCGAACGTTTGGGTGCCGACAGCAGCGCTTTGCCGCAGCAAGCGCAGGATCCGGACGGGTTGGCTTCCGGAGCACTGCTGTACCGTGGACGTTTGGCGCCGGGCGAGGTGCGCGAGGTGGCGTTGGTGATCCCACAGACGGGCCTGCATGCGCTGCCGCCGGGCTTCGATGCGGCGCGTGCGCAGGAGCAAGTGGCGGCGCAATGGCACGCAACGCTGGATCGGGTGCAATTGCACGTGCCGGCGCAAGGCAAGGCCCTGGTCGATACGCTGCGCACGGCATTGGCGCACATGTTGATCTCGCGGATCGGGCCACGTCTGCAACCGGGCACGCGCTCCTATTCGCGCAGTTGGATCCGCGACGGCGCGATGATTTCCGACGCCCTGCTGCGCCTGGGACGCGCCGATGTGGTTCGCGACTACCTTGCCTGGTACGCGCCCCATCAGTTCGACAATGGCATGGTGCCGTGTTGCGTGGATGATCGTGGCAGCGACCCAGTGCCGGAAAACGATAGCCATGGCGAGTTGATTTTCGCCATCGCCAACTACGATCACTACAGCGGCGACCACGCGTTTGTGCAACAGATGTGGCCGCACGTGCTGGGCGCGTATCAGTACATGGAGCAACTGCGTCTGAGCGAGCGGACAGACGAAAATCGTGCGCGTAATCCGGCCTTCTATGGAATGATGCCGGCGTCGATCAGTCACGAAGGCTATTCGGCCAAGCCGATGCACGCTTACTGGGACGATTTCTGGGCCTCGCGCGGCTACACGGACGCGGCAACGCTGGCTGTCGAGTTGGGCCGTGGCGAGGATGCGGCGAGTTTCGCCGCTGCGCGCGACCAGTTCCGCGAGGATCTGAATGCGTCGTTGCAGGCTGCCACGCAGCAGCACCACATCGATTTCCTGCCGGGTTCGGCTGAACTGGGCGATTTCGATCCGACCTCCAGCACCATTGCGCTGGCGCCGGGGCGCGAGCAGGTGCGATTGCCGTCTGCACTGTTGAATGCCACCTTCGAGCGTTACTGGAGTGAGTTCGTAAGCCGCCGCGATGGTCAGCGCGCGTGGAAGGACTACACCCCCTACGAGTGGCGTAATGTCGCTGCGTTCGTGCGGCTGGGCTGGCGCGAGCGGGCCTGGGAGGCGACGACGTTCTTCTTCAAGGATCGCACGCCACAGCCTTGGAACCAGTGGGCGGAAGTCGTCTCGCACACCCCGCGCACGCCATTTTTCCTTGGCGATCTGCCGCATGCCTGGGTGGCCTCGGATTTCGTGCGCTCAGCGCTGGACATGTTCGCGTACACCCGCGATAGCGATGACAGCCTGGTGCTGGCGGCAGGTATTCCGATCGACTGGTTCGACGGCAAAGGCGTGTCCATCGAACAACTGCGCACGCCGCATGGGCTGCTAAGTTATCGGCTGCGGCGGCAGAAAAATCGCTTGGTGTTGAATGTTTCCGATGGCCTGCATGTGCCGAGCGGTGGCCTGGTGTTTCCGTGGCCGTACCCAGGCGAACCTGGGAGCACCGAGATTAATGGTGAATCTGCGCAATGGGAGCAGGGCCAATTGCGTATTCCCACGCTGCCGGCGGATGTGCAGGTCGAGATGCGTTAACGCCGATGCGCGTGCTTGTCGATGGTGTTGCGGGCGCAGCTTTCATGCAGTTGCGAGGGCAGAGTGTCGCTGAGCAGGTGAGCTGCACTCAGTGCTCAGGTTTTTCCGGTGGCATGAGCACTGGGTATGGTGATTTGCGTGCTGGTGCTGGTGCTGTGCGGTGTGACGTTTGCGCCGCTTTTGTGGGCGGCGCGACTGCTGCGTCTGGCTCAGGATAGGGATATGCCGGTGCCGCGATGGGGTGTAATTGCGCGCGCCAGCGCTGCAGCAGCGGTGCGATCCGGGCACCGACGTAGAGCTGTGGGTGCGACGGCGTTTCGCCTTCCTCGCGCTCGCGTGCATGGATCTGCGCGCTGGCAAGACGGTAGCTCTCGACCAAGTCGCTGGTGCGCGCCAGCGCGTCGATCAGCCAGGCGCGGCCGAAATACGTGGCGCTGGCGGTATTGCCGCAGCCGAACGAGGCACGGTCGCGGCGCGCGGCGGTGATAATCAGCGTGTCGGGGGTCTTCAGCGCCGGTACGAAGCCGCCGGAGTAACAGGCCGATAGCACGATAATCCGATTGACAATGCCGGCGTCGTCGAGCAATCCGCGCAGTTCTTTTGGCGTGATGGTGTCGTATTCGGCATCCTCGCCTGGGCCGAATTGCAGATACAGCTCGTGCTGTTCGGTGCCGTGGCTGGTCAGAAACAGCAGCAGTGCATCCTCGCGTTTATCCATCAGGCTGCCGATGCGTTGCAGGGTGTCTGCCAGATTGTCGTAGGAGGCCTGCGGCGCGTAGGCATGGGCGCCGAGATTGTCGCCATGGTTGATCAGCGTGACGATGCGTCCGGCCGCGCCGAAGCGCTGGGCGAACAGTTGGCGCAGGTATAGCGTTTCGTTGCGGAATACGTCTTCGCTGGCGTCGCCGGCGAAGCCGACGACGTACAGGTCGGTGATTCCCGGGCGTTGCGGTTGCAGCGCGTTCAGCGCGCGGCGCAGTTGCGCCTGATCGAGCGGATCCTGCGGTGCCTGCACTTCATTGGCCGCCAGTGTCGTCTTGGCATCGAGTTGGCAGGCGGGCACGACCAGCGCCAGCAGCAATGCCAGCAGTAACCGTCGTGACAGGTGGTGGCGTGACGGTGTCAGGGATGCGATGAACGTAGCGACGGATGCACGCATGCGTGCGCTCAAAAATCCAGGTCGGCGAAGCTCTCTACGCGGTGGTGCCCATTGCAGGCTTCGCCCTGGCGCGGTTGCGGATAATCGGCGCGGCGGTCGATCAGCACCGTGTCCATGCCGGCTGCGCGTGCCGCGTCCAGTTCAGCGACCACGTCGGAGAGAAACACGATTTGCATCGGCGGCAGGCCGATTGCTTCGGCGATCCGCACATAACTGGCTTGCTCGCGCTTGGCACCGATTTCGGTATCGAACCAGCCGGAAAACAGGCTGCGTAGATCGCCAGCGTCGCTGTGGCCGAAGAATAACTGTTGCGCCGGCACCGAACCGGACGAATACACGTACAGCGCGCGTCCATCGGCGTACCAGCGGCGCAGCGCCGGCGCGGCATCGGGATAGATGTGCGCAGTGAAATCGGCGTCGCGGTAGCCGCTTTCCCAAATCATGCCCTGCAGTGCCTTGAGTGCGGTGTGCTTGCGATCTTGATCGATCCAGCCCTGCAGCGTCTCCACGATGACCGCGTCGGTGCAGATGCTGCCGCATTCGCTAGCCACCGTGTCCAGCCATTGCCGGACCTGCGGCTGCTGGCCGTGCTCGCTGACGAAGCCGGGCAGAGCACGGCGCGCATAGGGGAACAAGACGTCCTTGACGAAGGAAATGCTGCTGGTGGTGCCTTCGATATCGGTCAAGATCGCACGCGGAGCGGCCATGGTTCAGTGCGCCTCGCCGCGCTGGGCCGGCTCGTAGCGCGGGAAGCGCTGGGCGATGTCGGTGCCGGTGAAGTGGCCGATCCAACCGTCCGGCTCGGTGAAGAAGCGGATCGCGACGAAGCGCGGCTCCGGGCCCATGTCGAACCAGTGGTGGGTGCCGTCGGGCACGGCGATGAGATCGTTCTGCACGCATTCGATTTCGTAGACCTTGCCCTCCACGTGCAGGGTGAACAGTCCAGAGCCGGCGACGAAGAAGCGCACCTCGTCTTCCTTGTGGAAATGCTCGTCGAGGAACTTCTTGCGCATCTCCTCGCGCTGCGGATGGTCGGGGGCAATGCTGACCACGTCCACGGTCTTGAAGTTGTGCGCGGTCACCAGACGGTCGATGTCGGCGCGGTAGGCGTCCATCACCGCCTCGGGCGAGGCGCCGGCTTGGATCGGTTGGTTAGCTTGCCAGCGCTCGAAGACGACGCCGATTTTCTGCAGCTCGACGGCGATCGCATCGCCATCGCGGCTATCGAACAGCGGCGCCTCGGGAATGGTGTCGGCAAAGATGCGGAGTCGGCTCATGGCGGCAAGACGAAAGATGCTGGGAGGAAGAGGGTAGCAGGTGTATTGCAGGCGACTGTTGCGGCACTGGAACGTATTGCGCGGTGCGACGATGTCTAGCCTTGTGCGCCTAGTTTGCGCAGTTCCAGTTCGCAATGCAGTAGGAATTCGAAGGCTTCCAGGTGTCGGCGCGCTTCGGCCATGTCGCGACCCCAGGCGTACAGGCCGTGCCCGTCGATCAGGTAGCCCCACAGCGCGGTGCGATCAAGTAGTGCATCCACCTGCGCGGCCAGCACCGTCATGTCCTGGGTATTGGCGAAGACGGGCAGGTCCACCGCAATCTCGTGGGTCTGGTTGCCGTGCAGCGCCTTGAGCAATTCGTAGCCTTCCAGGTGGACATGGCCCTGTGCCGCATACAGGCGCGAGGCGATGGTCTGTACCGGCGAATGCGTGTGCAACACGCAACCGATCTCGGGAAAGCGTCGGTACAGTTGGGTATGCAGCAAGGTTTCGGCCGATGGGCGTAATGGACGGCCCACGGCTTGTGCGTCGAAGTCCACGACCATGATGTCGTCCTCCACCAGCCGGCCCTTGTCGCGGCCGGACACGGTGATCGCGGCGTGGCGCGCGTCCAGGCGATGGGAGAAGTTGCTGCTGGTCGCAGGGGTCCAGCCGGCCTCGGACAGTTCGCGGATGTTGCCGATCAGCAATTGGGCCAGCGTGCGCAGGCGTTCGGGGTCGTAGGGCAGGGCATTCATGGGTCTTAGTTTAGAGCCTGCTGGCTTCCTTGTGAGGATCGCGCTCGCGGCAATCAACTGCTCTAGCCGGGACGAGCGTATCGTGCCCGCTCGCGCAATGCCTGCACTATTCGGAGCCTGCGCTGGATGGGCCGTTGTGCAAACGGCTGTGGCGGTAGCCGTAGCCGAAATAGATCACCAGCCCGATCGCGGTCCAGCCGGCCATCAGTAACCAGTTGTACGCGGTCATTGCCGACAGCAGCGCAAGACAGCTCAGGACACCGGCGATGCAGATCGGCCAGACCAACCGAATGCGGAACGGGCGCGGTAGATCCGGCTGGGTGCTGCGCAGGATCAGCACCCCGGCGCAGACCGCGGCGAAGGCGATCAAGGTGCCCATCGAGGTCAATTCGCCGAGCACGTCCAGTGGGAATAGCGCGGCCATCAGGGCGATGCCGACGCCGGTGATCAACGTATTGATGTGGGGTGTGTGGTAGCGCGGATGGATCTTGGTGAACAGCGGTGGTAGCAGACCGTCGCGGGCGATGATCATGAAAATGCGTGGCTGGCCGATGATCATCACCAGCACCACCGAAGACAGGCCGATCAGTGCGCCGACCTCCACGACCACGCGCAGCCAGGCCAGTTGCGGGTGCGCGGCGACGGCGGTTACCACCGGCTCGTCGGTGCCGAGTTGGGTGTATGGCACCAATCCGGTCAGCACCGCAGCCATGGCGATGTAGAGCACGGTGCAGATAATCAGCGACAGCAGCATGCCGATCGGTAGGTCGCGCTGCGGCCGGTGCGATTCCTGCGCCGCGACCGAGACCGCTTCAAAGCCGATGTAAGCGAAGAACACCATGGCCGCGCCGCGCAGCACGCCCTCCAGGCCGTACTTGCTTGGGCCTTGGCTAGCGGGAATGAATGGGTGCCAGTTGGATGGATCCACATAATGCGAGCCGACCACGATCACCAACACGACCAGGCCGCTCTTGAGCACGACCATCGCCATATTCATCGCCGAGGACTTGCGAATGCCGACGTAGCACAGCCAGGTCAACAGCAACACAATGCCGGAGGCGGGTAGATTGGCGATTGCTCCGGTGAGGTGCAGCTTGCCATCCAGCGGCGCGTTGACCAGCGTTGCTGGTAGGTGGAGGTGGAAGTGATCGAGCAGGCTGAGGAAGTAGCCGGTCCAGCTCACCGCGACCGCCGCCGCCGACACGCCGTATTCCAGCACCAGCATCCAGCCGATGAACCAAGCCGCCAGTTCGCCGAAGGTGGCGTAGGTGTAGGTGTAGGCGCTGCCGGACACCGGCACCATCGCCGCGAACTCGGCATAGGCCAGTGCGCAGAACCCGCAGCACAGCGCGGCGAGCACGAACGAGAGCATGATCGCCGGCCCGGCATGGTTTGCCGCCGCCTGGCCGGTGATGACGAAGATGCCGCCGCCGATCACCGCGCCGATGCCCAGCGCAGTCAGCCCCCAGGGGCCGAGCGTGCGTTGCAGGCCCAGCCCACCGGCATCTGCGTGGCTGGCGTGCGGGTGTTTGGTGGCCAAGAGGTGTTTGAGCATGGAACGGCTCCAGCCGGACGTGGCGCGCAGTGCGAAGGAATGAGGATGAAGGCCGGCGCGTACGCCGGCCGTGGCAGCCGAGGATCAGGCCTTGTCGGCCAGATGGCTGTTGCGGATGCCGTAGCAGAAATAAATGCACAAGCCGAGCAGCGTCCAGACGATGAAGACCTTCCAGTGTTCCTGGAACGCCTGCAAGAACAGCAACACGCAGGCGATCGCGCCGAGCGGACAGATCAGCGGCGCGAGCGGCACCCGGAACGGGCGCGGCAGTTCTGGCTTGGTGAAACGCAGCACCAGCACGCCGATGCAGACCGTGGCGAAGGCGAGCAGGGTCCCCATCGACACCAGTTCGCCAAGGACTTCCAGCGGGATCAATCCGGCCAGTAGCGTGGCGGCCACGCCGACCACGATAGTGCCGACATAGGGCGTATGGAACTTGCGGTGGACCTTGCCGAACAGCCGAGGTAGCAAACCGTCGCGGGACATGGTGTAGAAAATGCGCGGTTGCGCCATCAGCATGACCAGCACCACCGAGGACAGGCCGGCGATGGCGCCGATCTCGATGACGGTCTTCAGCCAAGCCAGGCTGGGATAGTGCTCCAGCGCCGTGGCCACCGGTTTGGCAGTGCCGAGTTGGGTATAGGGCAGCAGACCGGTCAGCACCGCACAGACGATGATGTAGATGACCGTGCAGATCGCCAGCGATACCAGGATGCCGATCGGCATGTTCTTCTGCGGGTCCTTGGTTTCGCCAGCGGAGGTGGAGACCGCGTCGAAGCCGATATAGGAGAAGAACACGATGGAGGCGGCACGGAAGATGCCGCTCCAGCCGAACGTGCCTGGGCCGGTGTTCTCCGGAATGAATGGGGTCCAGTTGGCCGGGTCGATATGCGCGATGCCGACGCCGATGAACAGGCAGATCACCACGACCTTGATCGTCACCACGATGGCGTTGGCCAACGCCGATTGGGTGACGCCGACATAGCACAGCGCGCTGACCGCAACGACAATCAGCACCGCCGGCAGGTTAACCAAGTTGCCGGAGGCGACGAAGGCATGGCCAGTCCATTGCAGCGGTGCACCGGCCAGCTCCGCCGGGAACGGCAGCCCCAGCGTACCGGTGACGAAGCTCATCAGGTAGGCCGACCAGCCGACCGCGACGCTGGAACCCGCGAACAGGTATTCCAGCACCAGGCACCACCCGATGAACCAGGCCACGCCCTCGCCCAAGGTGGCGTAGGAATAGGAATACGCACTACCGGAGACCGGCAACATCGCGGCGAATTCGGCATAGCACAGGCCGGCGAAGGCGCAGGCGATGCCGGCGAACACGAACGAGAGCATCACCGCCGGACCCGCATGGTGAGCGGCCGCCTGTCCGGTCATCACGAAGATGCCGGCACCGATCACCGCGCCGATGCCGAGCATGATCAGGTGCTTGGCGGTGAGGCTGCGTTTGAGGCAGGCTTCGCCCTGCAGACTGCCCTCGAACGGTTCGCCGGCGTCGACATGGCCGGCGGGGGCGATCGGCTTGACCCGCAATAGAGACTTCAGCATTCGGTGTATCCCAGGTAGGGTCGGGGGCAAGCGCCCGGGTATTGAGGTGAAGATGCGTCCATCCCAGGAGTGGATGGCGCAGGCGTCGTACCATGCCAAAGCCGGCCGGCCACCACAAGCTGCGCTGCGCGCCGTATGCCACCATGGCCGGTCCCGATTACGAGAATACGTATGTCCGAACCGCCTTTACGCCAGTCTTTGCACGCATACGCTGAGCGATGCCCGGAACAGGCCGAGCTTGCTGCGCAGTTTCTCGCCTTGCTGGACGATGCCGCCGACCCGTTCGTGCGCGCGCGTCTGGCCGGTCATTTCACCGGCTCGGCGTGGCTGGTCAGTGCCGACGGCGCCCGCACCTTGCTGACCCACCACCGCAAGCTGCGGCGCTGGCTGCAACTGGGTGGTCATGCCGATGGCGAGCGCGATCTGGCCCAGGTAGCATTGAGAGAAGCGCAGGAAGAATCGGGGTTGCCTGGGTTGTTCCTGCTCGATGGCGCCATCTTCGATCTGGATCGACATTGGATTCCGGCGCGCGATGAGGCGCCGGGCCATTGGCATTACGATGCGCGTTACGTGGTGTGCGCTGGCGCGGACGAGACGTTCGCGGTCAGCGCCGAGTCGCTGGCCCTGGCTTGGCGTCCGATTGCGGTATTGCGCAATGATGCCGATCTGGATCCATCGCTGCGGCGCATGGCAAGCAAGTGGGAACTTCGCCCGCGCTGAGGCATGCTCCCGTGTCAGTGAAGTTTCCGCGCTTGCTCAATACGGAGTCCGCGTCAGCAACCTTACCGCTACCCGTGCCAGTTTCTTCTGTAATGGTCCACTGAAATCCTGCTTAGCTTGTTTGCTGATACTTGCTCGGTCAGCAGCTTCTTCAGGCCCGCGTTCCATGCCATCCAACTCCTTAAATGGCCACTGGCCTCCTTCTTGGGCCTGGAATCTCGTCGAATACGCTAGTTCTGTCTGATCCAAATGACAGGTGGCAGGTCGCGTTTGTCATCATCACGCATCATCCACTGATGACTCTCTATGGTGATAGCACCATCTAAGTGAGCGGTTTACGTCACTCGATGTACTCCAAGGAAGACTCTCGTATGCCAAGGAATGTGAAGTGTTGAAGTTGAAAGTGGTGCGGGATGACAAAGTGTAGCGTTGTCGTAGGGGGTGAGTGTATTGGGGATGGAGCTCTTCTAATAGGGCGGGGTGTGCAGAGTGGGTCGAGCGTGACAACTTCGACGATTACTCATGCCGCCACTTGACTCGGTTGCTCATGTGAGTCGTCGGCATTTCGGCACAGCAAGCAAAATTTTGTGATGAGCTCCTCTTAATTTTCCCATTGTTTCGAGTATTTGAACGTTTTTTTGCCAAATACTTGACGTGGCAGGGAATGTGAGGCAGATTCTCGAGCGCAATTTTTGATTGCTCGGCTATAGCAGTAGGAACAGGGGCATGTATCTAAGCCGGTGCATGTAAGGGTGACATGGAAAGTTTGCTATCACATTCTGCTTTTTTAGACGTATATCGCTGGATGGTGGGCATGTTCAATGTTCACTCAATTGCGTGTACGTCAGTCTTTCGCGTCTGTCTCAATCAAACGATGCGCGTGCTGTGCAGGGTCGGCGGAAAATTCCGTGGTCATGCGGGCATCGTGCTGGGTTTTGCTTGTTCATCCAGAAACGTTTCCGTAATTCAGAGGCCAGCGTGAAAAAAACGCATATATTCCGGCTGATTGCTGCGTTGAGCGCCATTGCGCTGTTGAGCGCCTGCGCAACCAGTTCTGCGCCCAATTTCCGTGGTGGCTGGAAGCCGGTCAACCGGCTCTCCGCATCGACGATGGAGATTCCGCTCTACACCTCATACGTATATCAGGCTGTGCCAATGGATGGCACATTGAAGACAATGCTCGAGCGTTGGTCTAAAGATTCCAATATGGAATTGTCCTACGGTATCCAGTCCGACTACACGCTCTATGCGCCCGTTGCCAAGATCAATACTGCCAGCATCCAACAAGCGGTTGCCGAACTGAGCGTGATCTATGCGCCAGAAGGTGTGACGGTCTCTGCTGCGGGTAATCGCATTTTAGTAAAACCCTCGTCGTCGCCCAGTATTACTCCTGGGGTCAGCGGCGGCGCAAAAACAAAGTGACGTCATGCGGGAGCCTGTATGGGCTTGCGCAGCCACATTATGAACCTGGTGAAGTCTGATGTTCGGTAAGAAGCCCGTTGAGAGCGAGAGCGTTAACAAGGCCGTTGCGAAAGCGGTCAATTACGAGATCAGCATTGCTGATTTGGCACGGCGCAGTGAGCGTCGCGCATGGTGGATTGCGTTCAGTGCAATCATCCTGTGCTTGTTGCTCGGCGGTGGTTACTACTACATGTTACCGCTGAAGGAAAAGGTTCCCTACTTGGTGATGGCAGATGCCTATACCGGTAACTCAACTGTATCTGTGTTGCGGGATATTGGTGACGTTAGGAGTATCACTACCAGCGAGGCGCTGGCCAGAAGTAATGTCGCCAGATTCATTACGGCGAGGGAGTCATACGACTCCGAAATGATGGGCCTGAACGACTGGCCGACCGTGTTTTCGATGGCGCCTAAAGATACATCGGTGGGAGCGGAGTATTATGCGTTGCATGCTCCTAATAATCAATCAGCGCCATACTATACTTACGGAAAAACGCGATCCATTCGTGTGGCGATCCTGAGTATTACACTGCAAGGTGGTGCTGGAAAAGCCTATAACGGTGCGAATGTTCGGTTTCAGCGTAGTGTCTATGATAAGAAAAGTGGGCAGTCCACTTTTCTTGATAATAAGTTTGCCATCCTGGGTTTTCGCTATAACAACAACCTGGTGATGGATGAAGATCTTCGCGTGCAGAACCCATTGGGTTTCCAGGTAACGGATTATCGAGTCGATAACGACTACTCGGCGATGCCAGTGCCGCCATCGCCGTCTGTTCAGTCGCCGATGGTGAGCGCGGTGCAGTCGCATCCGCCTGGACCGATGGCTGCACAGTCTTCCATGCCCGCTGGCAACGTGGTTGCTCCTGCCCAGCAACAGATGCCAGCCGCAAATCCTGGTAGTGCACCTGTTTATCCCGGAGCGCAGCCAGCTCTTGCCCCGCCTGCGCCCAACGTTGCACCCCAGAACAATGGCAATGGAGCGAACGTTCGATGAGTTTCTTGACGAAAATGGGTCCTGTGCATATTGCGTCGCTGGCCTTGTCGCTGTTCGCGCCGTTGGCTTCAGCACAGGTGGTTCAGCAGTACGAGTATGAGCCTGACAAGATCTATCAGATCCGTACCGGCCTTGGCATCACCACCCAGGTCGAATTGAGTCCGAACGAGAAGATCCTTGACTACAGTACTGGGTTTAGCAGTGGTTGGGAATTAAGTCGCCGCGAAAACGTCTTCTATCTGAAGCCGAAGAACGTCGATGTTGACACCAATATGATGATCCGCACTGCCACCCATTCCTATATTCTGGAATTGAAAGTGGTCGCCACCGATTGGCAGAGGTTGGAGCAGGCTAAACAGTCCGGTGTTCAATACAAAGTGTCCTTCACCTATCCGAAAGATACTAGTTTCGCTGCGGCGAGTGAGAAGGTGAAGGATGAGTCGCAGTTGGATACGCGGCTGACCAAAGATCGTCATTATTATTTCGATTACGATTACTCCACGCGTTCGAAGCAAATGTGGATCGTGCCGAGCAGCGTTTATGACGATGGAAAGTTCACATACATAAAAATGGATCTGGCGCGTTTCCCGACAGGAAATTTCCCGGCCGTATTCGGTCGAGAGAAGGAGAACGGTGAGGATTTCTTGGTCAATACCACAGTTGAGGGAAATACCCTGATCGTTCATGGGACCTATCCCTTCCTGGTCATCCGCCATGGCAAAAATGTCGTCGGCCTGCGTAGGAATAAGCAAAAGTGAATTCGAACATGCCTCCTTCTGACGAAAATAATGACCATGATCAGGGTCAGCCGCGTTCTCCACAGTCGGGTGACGCTAACCGAGAGAATCCCTATTTCGCTCGTCATCGGCAGACCACCGATCTGGATCTTGACGCCAATGAGCCAGTTCTCAGGTCAAGTGATCTCAAGAAGCTCAATCGTAAAGCATTGGTCTTCTTGGCGGGCGTTGCCTTGCTGTTGGTCATGGCGATTTTCTGGGTCATCGGTGGCGGGCGTGATGCAGCGCCGCCGCCTAAACCACGCCAGGAAGCAGTAGTTGCGCCAGCGCTGCCGCAAACCGCCGCTCCGCCGCCAATCCAGCAGGCCGAACCAGTTCCGTTGGCTGAGCAGCCAAATTTACCGCCGATGCCACCGATGCCACCTGCGACTGTGGCGCAAGATACGCGCCCTTCACGTCAGGAGCGGGGCGCATCGTTGTTGGAGCGGCGCATGGCGGTCATGCAAGAGGCCGGTGGTGCCCAGCAGCAAGGTATCCCCGGGCTATTGCCAGGGCAAGAACAGGGCGGAGCCCAGCAAAAGCAACAGGAGCAGGAAACCTCCGCCAAGCCGATTGCCAATCCGGACGGATTATTGGTGCGCGGCACCTACATTCGCTGTGTGCTTGAGACGCGCATCATTACCGACTTCCCAGGCTTCACATCCTGCATCATCACCGAGCCCGTATATTCGATCAACGGCCGGCGCCTATTGCTGCCAAAGGGGTCGAAAATGTTGGGTCAGTATGGTGCAGTAGAACCGACCGGTCCGCGAATGCAGGTGGTTTGGGATCGCATCACGACCCCGACTGGGATCGACGTCACTATGGTGGGGCCGGGGGTCGACAATCTTGGCAGTGCGGGTCATCCAGGCCAGTACAACGCACATTGGCCAAGCCGGATCTCGTCCGCTCTGATGATCAGTCTTCTCAGCGATGCGTTCAAATGGGAGGCGGCTGAGCACGGCCCCAGGACGACTTCGGTCGGCATCAATTCCGGCGTCGTCACCCAACAGCCCTACGAGAGTAATACGGCCCAATCCATCCAACGCTTGGCGGATCAGGCGTTGGATCGTCGTCACCCAGCGACTGTCACCATCAATCAAGGCACCGTGGTCAATGTGTACGTTGCCAAGGATGTCGATTTCACTGCCGTGTTGCCGCGATGATCGCCTGAGGAATCCGACGTGACTTTCGAAGAATCTCCGACCGCACAGATCTCGACGGATTTCCTGGATTACCAGTACTCGGTGCTGGGAATTCTGGATTATCTCAATTCTCCGGAAGTGACGGAAATCTGCATCAACCGTCCTGGTGAGTTGTACCTGGAGACGCTGCGTGGCTGGCAGCGAATGGACATACCTTCGTTGACCTTCGAGCGTGCGCGGCAGTTCTGTACCTCAGTGGTTAACGAGAGTAATACCGGGCAGCGCATCACGGATGTGGACCCCGTCGTGTCGCTGACCTTCCCGACCGGGCAGCGCGCCCAGTTCGTCATTCCTCCTGCTTGTGATGCAGGGAAAGTGTCGATCACGATTCGTCTCCCGTCCAAGCACACCAAAACGTTAGAGCAATACCAGCAAGACGGGTTTTTCCAGGAAATCCTGGAAATGCAGGCGGGTGTCAGCGAACAGGATCGTGAGTTGCTTGAATTGCGGCGTCAGCACGATTACGCCGAGTTCTTCAAGAAAGCTGTCTTGTTCAAAAAGAATGTTGTCGTTGCTGGTGCTACGGGGAGTGGCAAAACGACGTTCATGAAGTCGCTGGTGAATCATATTCCCAATGAAGAACGTTTGGTCACGATCGAGGATGCACGCGAGCTGTTTATCACGCAGCCAAATGCGGTGCATTTGCTTTACTCGAAGGGCGGGCAAAGTGCGAGTAATGTGACTGCGAAGAGTTGCATGGAAGCCTGTTTGCGGATGAAGCCGGACCGCATTATTCTGGCTGAGTTGCGTGGTGACGAATCTTTCTACTTCATTCGCAACTGTGCTTCAGGTCATCCAGGCTCCATCACCAGTTGCCATGCTGGTAGCATCGGACAGACTTGGGATCAGTTAGCCCTGATGGTCAAAGCATCGGCCGAAGGTTCGGGATTGGAGTTCTCGGTCATCAAGCGCTTGCTCATGATGACCATCGACATTGTGGTGCACATCAAATCGCATGCTGGGCGGCGTTATATCACTGGTATTGATTTCGATCCAGAACGTACACTCTCTGGTGCTAGGAGTGATGTTCATTGACACAATAATTTGCTTGATGGTTGATTGGCTGTAATTTTTTCAGCGATGTCTCATCTGTGACTCCTAAGCACTTGGCGATGGGGTTGATACATACGGAGTGAAGGCTGCATGTTGCCAGGCATGGAACTACTGAGTTGCCCTGAAATGGCGGTTTCGGCCGAAGTCATGCAGCACGTTGTGCGCGTGGAATCCTCACGCAATCCATTCGCGATTGGTGTGGTCGGTGGGCATTTGATCCGACAGCCGAAGAATATCTCCGAAGCGGTCGCCACCGCACACATGTTGGAGCAGAAGGGCTACAACTTTTCCCTCGGGCTAGGGCAGGTCAATCGCTATAACTTGATAAAGTATGGGTTGGATTCATACGAGAAAGCATTTCGGACCTGTCCAAATCTGCAGGTCGCCTCCAAAATTCTCGCGGAATGTTATAGCCGCTCTGGCGGGAATTGGGGCAAATCTTTTAGCTGCTACTATTCCGGAAATTTTGAGACTGGTTACAGCCACGGTTATGTGCAGAAAATCTATGCGTCCATCAACCAAGAGCGCTCTCAAACTGCGACTCCAGTAGTAGCGATCCCGGTAATTCCGGTCGGCATACGCCATGCTGTGACTGGAACTGCAAAGGCTGCGATAGTGCATGAGGTCGATTCGATCATCGCACGTCGCATCGCGGCGTCTAACAATCAACTGGCCGATGGTTTGATCCCGGAAGCGCAGATTTCGACGCGAAATCAGGCTGCTGTCAATACGCAGGGACAAGAAAAGTCGCCAGCGAGTGCCACTGCACTCATGCCGACACAAGAAAAAGATGCTGACCTCTATGTAATACGGTCAACCGGTGGCGGCAAGGGAGTGGCGGTTCCTGTTGGCAGTGGCGCAAATTCAGCTTCTGAGTCTTCCGCGAGTAGTTCGCCGGTTGTTGCGGGATCGGCCGTTGCTGGTAAAGCTGCGCCACCACCGACGTCTGATGATGGAGCGTTCGTATTTTAGCCGGTCTAAGTGGCGTTTTGATGTAAATGATTAAATGATTTCCCCACGTTTTTCAAGTCAAGGAGATACCCATGATGTCCAATAATAATCAGATCAACTCGAACGCCAAGATCATTGGTGTGGCCGCGTTGAAGGCTGCGATTTTTACTGCTGCCATATTTGCTTCCGGTGTTGCCATGGCGGCGGGCACAGGTGCCGATTATGCAGGTGCTGATCAGAAAGTCTGCGGCTTTCTCGGTAAGACGAACAACATTCTGAATATGGCCTCGGTCGTAGTCGTCACCATCGCGACGGTTTTTTCGGGTTACCAGATTGCTTTTGCACATAAGCGTGTTTCTGAAGTTGCGCCAGTTCTCTTGGGAGGCGTGTTGATCGGTGGGGCAGGTCAGTTGGCCAAGATGTTGATCGGCGAAACCGGCCAGGCATCTTGCCAAGCAAGTATCGACCTCATCCAGCACGCGCTGCAGTATGCATAAGGACGTACTTTTCCGGGGTTGTACCCGGCCTGCGATGTTCTTCGGGGTGCCTTACATCCCGTTTTTCATCGGAGCTGGAGGTGGCTTCCTGATGGGAATTTATTTCGACATGCGTTTTCTGTTGCTCATTCCTGTCATCGTTTTTGTTATGCAGCAAATGACCAAGCGTGATGAAATGATTTTCAGAATGCTTGGTTTGCGTTGGATGTTCAAAATGCGTGTGCGTAACCAGCAGCGTTACTCCGGCATGTGGGTTTTTTCTCCAAATGAATATCGGAAGGATGCGTCAGATAAAAATCGTTAAATTTATTTGATATCCGTTTTATCTCAGTGCACGATTTTTATGGCGTGCACTGAATATTTTCTCGTATGTGCGCAATAATTTTCTATAGTGATTTTGACTGTTCCCGACTTACTTAAGTTGGGCCTTGGTAAGACGAAACGTATTTCGAGTTATTCCACTATTATGTTCATCCCAGATACTTCGATCAGTGAGTTCATTTCCATCTCCACTCACGTGGCGCCGTCCGTACTCAAGACGACGGGAGGGGACTTCATGTTGACTTGGCATCTTGGCGGCTTGCCCTTCGTAGGGCGAGAAGAGTGGGAGATCGAACATCGCCACAATACATTCAACCGGATGTTGCAGACCCTGCGCGCCCCCGATTTCGCGAACGTGGCGTTCTGGGTTCATGACGTGCGTCGTCGCCGTCGAATCAATTCCAGTGGTGAGTTCCGTCAAGCCTTCAATCAGGAACTTTCCGACCAGTATTACAGTGCGCTTTCTTCGCAAAAGATCATGCAAAACGAGCTTTACATGACCATGATCTATCGTCCGGTGGTGACCGGTAAGCGGCTGATGAATAAATCTTCTAGCATCACGCAGCTGCAGTCAGAACAGGATCAGGCGATAGCTAAAATTCTTGAACTTGCGGGCAATGTCGAGGCCGTTCTCAAGGATTATTCGCCTTACCGGCTGAGTATGTATGAGGCCAGCAATGGCGTGGTGTTTTCCGAAACGCTGGAATTCTTTGGTTATCTCATCAATCGTATCGATGAGCCGGTGCCAGTGCTGCAGGCACCGGTATCTGCTTATCTTCCAGTCAGTAAGCATATGTTTGCCAATAAAACTGGCGACTATGTGATTAAAACCCCGGAGGGTGTTAATCATTTTGGTGCAATTCTGAATATTAAAGAGTATGTCGACGGTACTTATCCGGGCATTCTTAATGGTATTAAGTATTTAGATTTTGAATATGTTATGACCCATTCTTTCAGTCCGATGGGGCGTCACGACGCGTTGAAGGTGTTGGATCGGACCAAGGGTATGATGGTCTCCTCGGGTGATAAGGCGGTTAGCCAGATTCACGAGCTAGACTTGGCGATGGATCAGTTGTCGTCGGGCAATTTCGTGCTGGGCGAGTACCATTTTACGGTCGCTGTTTATGCCGATACTCAAGAGAAGTTGTCGCAGCAAGTCGCCACCACGCGCGCAGAATTGTCCAATGCTGGTTTCGTCTCGACCAAAGAAGATCTGGCGATTGTCTCATCTTTTTATGCGCAGTTGCCGGGCAACTGGCGCTACCGGACTCGTTTGGCCAATGTCAGTTCATTGAATTTTCTTGGGCTTTCACCTTTGCACAATTTCGCGCAGGGCAAGCGCAATAATAATCCTTGGGGCGAGTGTGTCACCACTCTGCAGACCACGAACGGGCAGCCTTATTATTTCAATTTTCATGCCACGCATCCGGCGGAGAATTCGCTTGGTGAGAAAGCCATTGCCAATACAATGGTCATCGGTAAATCAGGTACAGGTAAGACCGCGCTCATCAACTTCCTGCTCAGTCAGGTGCAGAAATTCGATCCCGTTCCGACTATCTTTTTCTTCGACAAGGATCGTGGCGCGGAGATTTTCGTGCGTGCATGTGGCGGTAACTATCTTGCGCTTGAGAATGGTCAGCCCACCGGATTCAATCCATTTCAGTGCGAACGTAACGAAGCCAATATTCAGTTCTTGTCCGATCTGATCAAAGTCCTCGCTGGAAAGTCTGAATACAGCTCGCGTGAAGAAGAAGATATCTTCCGTGCAGTCGAGGGCATGCTGGATACGCCCATACAATTGCGTAGTATGACCAACTTCCGTAAAAGCTTGCCCAACATGGGTGACGATGGTTTATATGCACGCATTCGCAAGTGGACGGCAGGAAATTCGCACGGCTGGGTGTTCGACAACCCGGTCGATACGATCAATTTGGAAAAAGCCAGCATCATCGGCTTCGACTACACCGACGTGATCGACAATCCGGAAGTGCGTGCCCCGGTCATCAACTATCTATTGCATCGCTTGGAGGCATTGATTGATGGTCGGCCGTTGATCTACGTGATGGATGAGTTCTGGAAGATCCTCGACGGGAAGGGCGGGCTGAAAGAGTTTGCCAAGAACAAGCAGAAGACCATCCGTAAGCAGAATGGCCTGGGCATCTTCGCGACTCAGAGCCCAGAGGATGCGTTGGCCAGCGATATCTCTGCCGCGCTGGTCGAGCAGACTGCCACCATGATCCTGCTGCCCAATCCAAATGCCAGCAAAGAAGACTACATGGATGGCCTCAAGCTCACCGAGGCTGAATATCAAGTGGTCGTGGGTCTAGATGAGCGTTCGCGTTGTTTTCTGGTCAAGCAGGGACACGGATCGTCGGTATGCCAGCTCAACCTGCGCGGTATGGACGATGCGCTATCGGTCATTTCTGCTTCGACCGATAACATCGACATCATGCATCATGTGTTGGATCGTAAGGCCAAAGAGCATGGCGTTGCGCCGGACGATTTGAGGCCCGAACAGTGGTTGAGCGAATTCTATGCAAGGCGTAAGGGGTCCGGAAAATCGGCAGCCGGGAGGTCGTCGTCTTCGGATAGCCGTGGCACCGCAACAGTTGCTTGACGGTGCCTGTCCAGATGGTGATTGCCAGGCTTTTTCCGATTAGCACTGGCTCTTAGTCATTCAGTGGATGCGTTTGAACAGTGCTACATGCAGAGCTGCCGCTGAGTGGCTGTATAACTCCGGCCGCTCCGCATTGTAGTGTTGTTGCGATTCGGACTTGTTGACTTTACCGGGTTCCGGCGACGATCGCCGCCGCCTTGGCGGAGCTCTCGCGGACCTTGTCCCACTGGCCGTTGGCTAGCCACTCTTTCGGCACCATCCACGAGCCACCGATGCAGACCACGTTCGGTTGCGTCAGATATTCGGCAGCCGTGCTCTCGCCGATTCCACCGGTGGGGCATAGTTTCAAGTCGGCCAGCGGACCGGCCAGTCCCTTGAGCATTGCCAGGCCGCCGACCGCCGAGGCCGGGAATAGCTTGCACACGCGGAAACCACGCTCCATCAGTGCCATCAGTTCGCTCGGCGTGCCCGCGCCTGGCACCACCGGCAGGGGCGCTCGCGCCAATGCCTCGGCCAGCATCGGCGTGGTGCCCGGGGTCACGATGAAATCGGCGCCGGCATCGATCGATTGCTGCAACTGACTCGCGTTGAGTACCGTGCCGGCACCGATGACGATATCCGGCAATTCGCGCTTGAGCATTGCCAGCGCTTCCAAGGCAACGGGCGTGCGCAGGGTCAGTTCGATTGCCGGCAGTCCGCCTTCCAGCAGCGCGGCAGAGACGCGGCGTGCTTCTTCCAGGCTGTGCACGGTCACGACGGGCAGGATGCCGGCCGCGCGCAGCAATTGCTCGGCCTTGGTCTGGTGTTCGGCGATGGTCATGAGGGTCTCTGATTGATGTACGCGTCTAGGCCCAGGCCGCGAGTGGCCTGGGGCAGGGTGGGGTTGGTCGGAGCTACGGTAGTCGCTCAGGCGTCCTTGGCCTCGTGTGGTGCGGCAGCGGCTTCGGCGTCGTGTCCAAGTTCGTACTCGGCGTCGTAGTTCCACAGGTCGCCGTCGGCCGCAGGTGGGCCACAGGAGATCGAGAGCGCACCTTGGTCGGCGGGGCCGACCACGCGGCGGTTGATCCCGAACAGATTGCGGCCGATGTCGTGCGCGGCTGGCGCGGTGTTTGGCGCTGGCGTGCGTGCAGCCCATTCGCTGGCGTCCACCAGCACTTCCAGGGTGCCGGCTTCGCCGTCCAGGCGCACGATATCGCCTTCGCGCACGCAGGCGATGGGGCCGCCACGCGCTGCTTCCGGGGTGACGTGGATGGCTGCCGGGAACTTGCCCGAGGCGCCGGACAAACGTCCGTCGGTGACCAACGCCACGCGCCGGCCCTGGTTCTGCAACAGGCCCAGGAGTGGCGCCAGCGAGTGCAGTTCGGGCATGCCATTGGCGCGCGGACCCTGGTAGCGCAGCACGACCACAAAATCGTGCGGCAGCGCGCCAGCGGCGTGCAGTTTGTTCAGCGCCTGCGGCGCATCGATGACGACCGCCGGTGCCTCGATGGTGCGGAATTGCGGTTTCACTGCCGATAGCTTGATCAGCGAGCGACCGAGGTTGCCGCGTAACAGGCGCAAGCCGCCTTGCGCTTCGAACGGGTTGGCGGCCGGTCGCACGACGGCTTCATCGCCGCTCTTGGCCGGGCTCGGCGCGTAGGCCAGCGCGCCGTTTCGCACGCATGGCTCGTCGGCGTAGGCGCGCATGCCACCGGGGACCACGGTGGGCAAGTCGTCGTGCATCAGTCCAGCGTCCATCAACTCGCGGAACACGAAGCCGATGCCGCCGGCGGCAGCGAAGTGGTTCACGTCGGCGTCGCCGTTCGGATACACGCGGGCCAGCAGCGGCACCATTTGCGACAGGGCGTCCAGGTCGTCCCAGGTCAGCACGATGCCGGCCGCACGCGCCACCGCCAGCCAGTGGATGGTGTGGTTGGTGGAACCGCCGGTGGCCATCAGTGCAACCACGGCGTTGACGATGGCACGCTCGTCGATGAGACGGCCAAGCGGGCGAAAGTCGTTGCCCAGCGCGGTGATGCGCAGCGCGCGTTCGGTCGCCTGTTGGGTCAGTGCTTCGCGCAGCGGGGTGCCAGGATTGACGAAGGATGCGCCGGGGAGTTGCACGCCCATCGCTTCCAGCAGCACCTGGTTGGAGTTGGCGGTACCGTAGAAAGTACAGGTGCCAGGGGCATGGTAGGAGGCCGACTCGGCTGCCAGTAACTCCTCGCGGGTGGCCTGACCGGCGGCGTAACGCTCGCGTACTTCGGCTTTTTGTTTGTTGGGAATGCCGGGTGGCATCGGGCCGGCAGGAACGAATATCGCTGGCAGGTGCCCGAAGGCCAGTGCGCCAATCAGCAAACCCGGCACGATCTTGTCGCACACGCCCAGATACAGGCTGGTGTCGAACATGTCGTGGCTCAGGCCGATAGCGGTGGCTTGTGCGATCGCGTCGCGCGAGAACAGCGACAGCTCCATGCCCGGCCGGCCTTGCGTCACACCGTCGCACATCGCCGGGACACCGCCCGCCACTTGTGCGGTGGCGCCAAGCGCGCGGGCGGTGTTGCGGATCAGTTCCGGGTAGTGCTCAAACGGCTGGTGTGCCGAGAGCATGTCGTTGTAGGCGGTGATGATGCCGAGGTTCGGGGTGATCCCGCCTTCGAGGCGACTCTTGTCGGTGGGCCCGCAGGCGGCGAAACCGTGGGCGAGGTTGCCGCAACTCAGGCGGCTGCGAAATGGCCCGTCGCGCAGTGCGGCGTCGATGCCGGCCAGGTAGGCGTGCCGCGACGGCGCACTGCGTACGCGGATACGCTCGGTGATCGCATGAAGTTTGGGATGCAGGGTCATTGGCTGAAATGGTTACGGAGAGGGTAGGGTCCGGGGATCCGGGAACAGCGGCTGGTGCACGGGGCTGTTCCGGGTCCGGGGCATCGGGTCCAGCGTCCCGGCTCGACTACTCGCACCAGTGCACGCGCAAACGCGCACCCGGCGTATCGAACGCGACGCGGATCGGGAATTCGTGTGGATCGTTGCCGGCTAGCGCATGCTCCAGCACCTGCAGTTTCTGCTTGCCGCGCAACAGCAACAAGCGCTGACCGATTGGTGCCAGGCCGGCTGGTGTCAGGGTGATGCGCCGCGGCCAAGTATTGGCTCCGGGGCAGCCGGTGGCATCCAACGCGGCGTAGGGGAGCTGGGTGGTCAGGGCCTTGTTCAGGTCGGTGGCGCCGGGGAATAGCGAAGCCGTGTGGCCGTCGCCGCCCATACCCAGCACCGCCACGCACGCGGCCGGCGCGTGTTGGGCGTGCAGGTTGGCAGCATGCACGCAATCCTGCAGCGGCTTACCGACACGCACCAGCGGTTCGAAGCGTGCCTCCTCGGCGCGGTCCAGCAGGCTGTGTCGGATCAGATAGGCATTGCTATCGCTGTCCTGCGGCGACAGCCAGCGTTCGTCGACCAGGCCGACCTCCAGCTTGGACCAATCCAGCGGCAGTTCGGCCAGCGCCTGGTACACCGGCGCCGGTGTGGTGCCGCCGGAAAGCAGCAGGCGCGCACTACCGCGGCGTTGGATTTCCTCTGCTAACGCGTTGCCGATCTCGGCCGCAGCCGCGTCGATCCATTCGTCTGGATCGTCGTAGCGGATCAGGGTGATGCGGTCGGACAACGTGGCGCTCATGCCATGGCTCCTGGAGATTGCCGCGCGACATCCACTGCATAGGCAGCGGCGCCGAGCAGGCCGGGACGAGGGTGGATCACCGCCAGCGAGGGTACCCGCGCCATGATCGAAGAAAAGCGGCCTTTATGCTCGAAGCGCTGGCGGAAACCGGAGTTCTGGATTGCGTCGAGCATCCTCGGCACCAACCCGCCGGTCAGGAAGACCCCGTCCCAGGCGCCATGCACCAGAACCAAATCCCCGGCGATGGCGCCGAAGACCGCGCAAAACACTTGAATGGTACGCATGGCGCGGTAGTCGCCATGGGCGGCGCGCGCGGAAATGTCTTCCGGTTTCAGTGGGCCCGGATCGTCGCCAGCTATCTCGCTGAGCGCGCGGTGGATGTTGACCAGGCCCGGGCCGCAGACCAGGCGTTCGTTGGAAACGCGGCCGAACTGCTGCGAGAGCAGCTCCAGAATGCGGATTTCTTCTGGCGTGCCCGGCGGAAAGCTGACGTGCCCGCCCTCGGTTTCCAGCGGATAGCTGCGGCCACCACGCACCAGCAGGCCGCCGACGCCCAGGCCGGTGCCAGGACCGATCACGGCGTAGTTGCGCGACATCTCGATTGTCGCCGGACTCCAGCTCGCGCCACCAACCTGGACCACGTCCTGCGGTTGCAGCAGGTTGATCGCCATCGCTTGCGCGGCGAAGTCGTTGATCAGGTGCAGAACGTCGAAGCCGAGCATGCTGCCGGTACGCGAACGCGAGATCACCCAGGGATGGTTGGTGATGCGTGCTTCGTCCCCGTCCACCCGCCCGGCCACTGCGAACACGCCACTGCGCGCGTCCACGCCGGTCTGCTCCAGGTAGTGACGGGCGGCGTCGCCTAGCGATGGAAAGTCCACCACTGCATAGGTCTGGGTGCTGTCGTTGAGCAGCGGGGTGGAGGCGTCCAGGTCGGCGAGGGCGAAGCGCGCGTTGGTGCCGCCGATGTCCGCGACCAGGACTGGTCGCTGCGGTGCACTCATGGTGTGTCTCGCGGCACGGGTTTGGGGGGAGTGGCCGAGACGTAGGCTTGCGCTTCCTGCGGCCCCCAACTGCCGGCCGGATAGAGCTGCAAGGGCAGCCGTGCCTGCGCCCACGCGTCGCTGACGCTGTCGATCCAGGCCCAGGCGGCGCGCACTTCGTCGTCGCGCACGAACAGCGCGTGGTTGCCGTTGAGTGCGTCGAGCATCAGGCGCTCGTAGGCGATGCGTCGGTGTAACCCGGTCGGCACCGATAGTTCCAGTTCCAGCGGCTGCAGCTCCAGTGCGCCCCATTCCGGGCCGGCCAGGCTGCTCATCAGGTCCAGTTCGATATTTTCCTGGGGTTGCAACTGGAAGGTCAGCCGGTTCGGCGTCGCCTGTTGCGCGGTCGGCCGTTCGAACAGCCAGTGGGTGACCGGCTTGAGCGTGACCACCACGCGGGTGGAGCGCTCGGCCATGCGTTTGCCGGTACATAGCCGGAACGGCACCCCGGCCCAGCGCCAGTTGTCGATGTGGGCGGTGACTGCGACGAAGGTCTCCACGTCGCTGCCTTCCGGTGGCTGGTAAGCCTGCGCCGGCTCGCCATTGACGGTGCCGGCGGTGTAGCGCCCGCGCACGCTGTCGCGCGCGGCGTGGGCTGCCTCCAGCGGACGCAACGCGCGCAGCACCTTGACCTTCTCGTCGCGGATACGGTCCGCTTCCAGTGAGGCCGGTGGCTCCATCGCCACCAGACATAGCAACTGCAGGATATGGCTTTGCACCATGTCGCGCAGTGCGCCCGAGCGCGCATAGTAGGCGTCGCGGCCATCCACGCCTTCGCTTTCGGCGACCAGAATATCCACCGACTCGATGTAGTTGCGGTTCCACACCGCTTCCAGCAGCGTGTTGCCGAAGCGTAGGGCGATCAGGTTCTGCACCGCCGCCTTGCCCAGGTAGTGATCCAGGCGGAACACGCGGTCTTCGTCGATCAGCGCGCCGATCGATTGCAGGATCTCGTGTGCGTTGTCCGAGTCGTGGCCGATCGGCTTTTCCAGCATCAGACGGTTCGGCGCGGCCAGCGCGCCGCCCAAGGCCAGACCCTGGCAGGTGCTGATGTAGAGCCCCGGCGGGATCGCCAGGTAACTCACGCACTTGCGCGCGCTCAGGTCGCGCACTGCGTCGGCGACCGATTCTGGGTTACGCAGGTCCACCGAGCGGTAGTCGATGCGGGCCAGCAGTGCCTGCACGATGGACTCGTCGATCTGTGGCATCGCCGCGTGCAGGCGCGGCTTGAGCAGCGCGTGGAACTTGGCGGTATCGTGCGGCGACAGTGCCAGCGCGCGAATGCGGAAATCGTCCGCCAGGAAGCCATCGTCGAGCATGCGCAGTAGCGATGGGAACAGGTAGCGCTGGGCCAGGTCGCCGGTGGCGCCGAACAACAGGAGGGTATCGTGCATCGACCGGATTTCGGTTTCGGGTGACATGTCGTCAATCACTAGTGGCTGGTTTTAGTTGCGTGGCGTTGGTGAAGCGTGTGGCGGGCGCAGACGGTATCTGTTCTGCGGCGCAGACGAAGGCACAACGGGGGATGGTCGTCGGGCGCGAGCGTGCGATGCGAGAGAGGAATACGACTGCAAGACCTCTGAGGATACCTCTCTAATGCCTCAAGCAGCAGCGTCCTGATGCGTCGCGCGCCGGATCGGTGGCGGCCAATCACGTACAGGACCTCCCGCGGGGCAAGGGCGGATCGTGGAAACGGTTGCATGTCAGAATACCGTATCGAGGGTCATTGTTGCCGCTGAGCCGGCACGATGCGACCCGCATGGGCATACGCATGCACCGCCTTCGGGCGGGACCGGCGGCAGCCTGTTTCTCTTGCCGTAAACCGGATACCGCACGATGGCCGAAGTACGACTGGACAACATTCGCAAGGTCTACGACAACGGTCAGGTGGCCGTGCAGGGGGCCAGTTTTGACGTGGCCGATGGCGAGCTGATGGTGCTGGTCGGGCCGTCGGGCTGCGGCAAGTCCACGTTGCTGCGGATGATCGCCGGCCTGGAGGAGATCAGCGGCGGCCAATTGCGTATCGGCGAGCGTGTGGTCAATGAGGTGGCGCCGAAGGATCGCGACATCGCCATGGTGTTTCAGAGCTATGCTTTGTATCCGCACATGACCGTGGCCGAGAACCTGGCGTTTGGGCTCAAGTTGCGTGGGGAGAGCAAGGCGGTCATTCGTCAGCGCGTGGCCGCCGCCGCGCAGACCCTTGGCCTGACCCCGATGCTGGACAAGTTGCCGCGCGCCATGTCTGGTGGCCAGCGTCAGCGCGTGGCCCTGGGCCGAGCGCTGGTGCGCGAGCCTGCGGTGTTCCTGCTCGACGAGCCGCTTTCCAACCTGGATGCCAAGCTGCGCCACACGGTGCGCACCGAGATCGCGCAGCTGCATCGCAAACTCGGCACCACCATGATTTACGTCACCCACGATCAGGTCGAGGCGATGACCCTGGGGCAGCGTATCGTTGTGCTCAAGGATGGGGTCATCCAGCAGATCGATGCGCCGATGGCACTGTACGAGCGCCCGGCCAATCTGTTCGTGGCGGGCTTCCTTGGCAGTCCGGCAATGAACGTGCTGCGTGGGCAATTGCTCGAAGACGACGGCTTGCAGTTGCAACTGGCCGACGCCAGTCGGGTACCGTTGCCGGGCGCGCAGGTCGCGCCGCAGTGGATTGGTCGGCAGATCGCGATCGGCGTGCGTCCTGAGCATCTGCAGCCTAGCGAGGCTGGACAGGGAGGATTCGATGCGATCGTCGATGTGGTGGAGCCGGTCGGTAACGAGATTTTCGTCAACCTTCGCCATGGTGCGCAACCGTTGGTGATGCGGGTCGCGCCGCGCGCGCTGCCAGGGCTGGGCGAGCATCTGCCGGTGGCGGTACGCGGCGCGGCGCTGCATTTCTTCGATCCCGACAGCGGCAATCGGCTGGCGGCAGCCTGAAGGTGCGCGGGCATTGCCACGGCGCCGCGCGCGACGGCTCGCATGTGGCCGTGGCTGCATGGCGGGCGCGGCGCTCAGCGTGCCAGCCCTTCGCGCAGTGGCTGCCAGTGCGCGGTGCGTGCTTGGACTTGTAGGCCGTTGGGCGGTGCCTCTTCCAGTGGCAGTACCGCCAGCGCCAGCGTGCCGGCAGGGCTGACTACGCTGCCGATTGTCTCGCCTTCGCGCAGGACCGGCGTACCGGCTGCGACCGGGACCTCCAGTTCCAATAATTGCAACCCACGTTTGGCCTTGCCCAGGAAATGGGTGCGGGCGACGATTTCCTGGCCCGGATAACAGCCCTTTTTGACGCTGAAGGCGTGCAGCCGGTCCAGCCCGAGTTGTTGCGGGGTCCATTGTTCGCGCTGGGTCGGGTCCAGCCGGGCCAAGCCCAGGCGCAGGTCGGCCTCGCGCCAAGCATCCAAGACGCTCTGCTCGGCCGCATGGCTGGCCTGCGCCGGCAACATGCGTAGCGTGCGCGGCAGGCCATCGCCTCCCATGTCCAGCTCGATTGCCCCGTCCTCGCCGGTCGCCGACAGCGCCCCGTGTGCCTGCGCCGGCAGGCTCAGCCGGCCGTGGGCGCGCAGATCGTCTTCGGCGGCGATGCGCAGCTTGCGCCGGAACACGAAGCGGCCCAGCGCCGTGGCCAGTTCGGCTGCGCCGCCATCGGGCAGCAAAGCCAGCAGCGTGTCCTCTGCCTGTCGCAACAGCGCGAACAGCACGATCACCCGGCCTTTCGTGGTGAGCCAGGCGTTCCATTGCCACTGGCCCACTTGCAGTGCTTGCACGTCGTTGGCGAACTGAGCGTGAGCAAAGGCGACTGCATCCGGGCCGCGCAATGCAACGTACTCCAGGTGTGGCAGGGCGGAAAAACCGCCGGAATCCAGATTCAGGTTGTCAGGCACGAGAGTGGAGGACTAAAATTGAGTTGTTGTGAGACCCTTATGATAGGCCAACCAACCCCCATACCCGAGTCCGATCCCAAAACGCAGCGGCCTGCCGAGGAGACACCTCCGCGTCCGGCGCCTGCGCCGAAGGAGATCGGCGGACGCGGCGGCCTTGAGCCGACGCGCTACGGCGACTGGGAGAAAAACGGACGCTGCATCGATTTCTGAGCAGTATGTGAGCCAACGCGGCCTTAAGCACGCCGCCCAGCCGAGATAACGAGCCAAGCGCATGGCGACCCGTGAACGTCCCCTCTCTCCCCATCTGCAGGTCTATCGTTGGCAGATCCAGATGGTCACGTCCATCTTGCACCGCGCTACCGGCGTCGTGCTGGCGCTCGGTGCTTTGGTCATCGTCGCCGCGCTGTTGGTGCTGATGCGCGGGCAGGCCTCCTGGGACTGCTTCCGTGCAATGGCGGGCACCTGGTACGGCCAAGTGTTCCTGTTCGCCTGGAGTTGGGCGTTCGCCTACCACCTGTGCAACGGCCTGCGTCACATCGTGCAGGACTTCGGTCACGGCTTCAGTATTCCTGCGTTTGTGCGCAGTAGCTGGCTGTCGGTGATCGGCAGTCTGGTCATCGTGGCGCTGATCTGGGTGGACGTCCTCACCGGAGCTGCCGCATGAGTCGCTACCGTACCCCACTGAAGAACGTGCGCGGCCTGGGCGCGGCCAAGTCCGGCACCGAACACTTCGTGTTGCAACGACTCACTGCCACCGCCCTGGTCGGCCTGACCATCTGGTTCCTGACGTTCGTGCTGGGCCTGCTCGGTGCCGACTATGTCACCGCGACCCAGGCGGTCGCCAAACCATGGAATGCCATGCTGCTGGTTGGTTTCCTGATCGCGATGTTCTGGCATGCGCAGATCGGATTGCAGGTGATTGTCGAAGACTACGTGCACAACTCGCTGCTGGCCGTGGCGCTGCAGACCATGGTGAAGTTCATCGCCGTGCTCGGCGCAATCGTCGGTGTATTCGCGGTCGCCCGCATTGCGCTGGGCAGCGCCTGATCGGCGCCCGTAACAGGAATTCAGACTCGATGTCCGCTTACAAGATCACCGAACACAAGTACGACATGGTCGTCGTCGGCGCCGGCGGCGCTGGCTTGCGTGCGACCTTCGGCCTGGCCCAGAAGGGTCTGCAGACGGTCTGCCTGACCAAGGTCTTCCCGACCCGCTCGCATACCGTGGCCGCGCAGGGCGGTATCTCCGCCGCGCTCGGCAACATGGGCGAGGACGACTGGCGTTACCACTTCTACGACACCATCAAGGGGTCGGACTGGCTGGGCGACCAGGACGCCATCGAATACATGTGCCGCGAGGCGATCCCGGCGATTATCGAGCTCGAACACTACGGCGTGCCGTTCAGCCGTACCGAGGACGGCAAGATCTATCAACGCCCGTTCGGCGGCATGACCACCAAATACGGCGAAGGCCCGTCGGCGCAGCGCACCTGCGCCGCCGCTGACCGCACCGGCCATGCCATGTTGCACACCCTGTACCAACAGTCGCTGGCGCACAACGCACGCTTCATGGTCGAGTACTTCGCGCTCGACCTGATCTTCGACCAAGAGGGTGTGTGTCGTGGCGTGCTGGCCCTGGATATGGCCGAAGGATCGCTGCACCTGTTCCGCGCCCATGGCGTGGTGCTGGCCACCGGCGGCTACGGTCGTGCCTACTTCAGCGCCACTTCGGCGCACACGTGCACCGGTGACGGCGGTGGCCTGGTGATGCGTGCTGGCCTGCCGATGCAGGACATGGAGTTCGTGCAGTTTCATCCAACCGGCATCTATGGCGCCGGCTGCCTGATCACCGAGGGCGTGCGCGGCGAAGGCGGCATTCTGCGCAACAGCAGCGGCGAGCGTTTCATGGAGCGCTATGCCCCGCACTACAAGGATCTGGCCTCGCGCGATGTGGTGTCGCGTTCGATGACCATCGAGATCCGCGAAGGTCGCGGTGTCGGCGAACACAAGGATCACATTCTGCTCGACCTGACTCACCTGGGGCCAGGCGTGATCGACGAGAAATTGCCCGGCATCGCCGAGAGTGCGCGCATCTTCGCCGGTGTCGATGTGCATAAACAACCGATTCCGGTGCTGCCGACCGTGCACTACAACATGGGCGGCATCCCCACCAACTATCACGGCGAAGTGGTGCGCAAAGACGGTGACAACCCGGATGCGGTGGTGCCCGGTCTCTACGCCATCGGCGAGGCGGCCTGTGTGTCGGTGCATGGCGCCAATCGTCTTGGGTCCAACTCGTTGCTGGATCTGGTGGTATTCGGACGCGCGGTGGCCAACCGCTGTGCCCAAACGATCAAGACCGATGCGCCGCACAAGGATCTGCCGGGCGACGCCTGCGACAAGGCATTGAGCATGCTCGACAAGCTGCGCCACGCCAACGGCAGCACCCCGACCTCGGTGATTCGCGACAAAATGCAGCGCACCATGCAGTCCGATGCTGCGGTGTTCCGTACCAGCAAGACGCTGAAGGAAGGCGTGGACAAGATGGCGGAGATCTTCGCCAGCTTCGAGGATGTGAAAGTGTCCGATCGCTCGCTGGTGTGGAATTCCGATCTGATCGAGACCTACGAATTGAACAACCTGCTGCTCAACGCGGTGGCGACGATCAACTCGGCCGAACAACGCAAGGAAAGCCGCGGCGCGCACGCGCACGAGGATTTCCCGGAACGCGACGACGCCAACTGGCAGAAACACACCTTGGTCACCGTCGACGACAAGGGCCAGTGCAGCTTCGACTATCGCCCGGTGCACATGTACACGCTCAGCAATGACGTGGACGTGGTGCCGCCGAAGCCGCGCGTGTATTGATCCCAGGGCAGGATCGGCGATGCAATCCAACATGCTCTCGCTGACCGTGATCGCGCTTGGGCTGCTGTTGGCATTGCGCGTCCTGTTCGAACGGTCGATGCTGGGTGTCGAGAGAGGGGGGAGGACCTTGGTCTGCGCCACTCTCTCGATTGTCAGTGACATTTTTTTCCTAAACATGCGTTCGCTGCGGATCTCCTTCCCGCGCACGCAAGCCTGAGCCAACGAGAACAGCCATGGCAGAGTTCAGCCTCCCCAAGAATTCCAAGATCGGCAAAGGCAAGCACTATCCCGCCAAGGGCGCGAAGAATGTGCGTACCTTCAAGGTCTACCGCTGGAATCCGGACGACGACAGCAATCCGCGTACCGACACCTACGATGTGGATTTGGACGCGTGCGGTCCGATGGTTCTGGATGCGCTGATCAAGATCAAAAACGAGATCGACCCAACCCTGACCTTCCGCCGCTCCTGCCGCGAGGGGATCTGTGGTTCGTGCGCGATGAATATCGACGGCACCAATACGCTGGCCTGCACCAAGGCGATTGCCGATTGCGGCAAGCGGGAAGTGCCGATCTACCCGCTGCCGCACATGAGCGTGGTCAAGGATCTGGTCCCCGACCTGACCCACTTCTACGCCCAGTATGCTTCGATCAAGCCATGGATCCGCACCCAGACCCCGCCGCCGCCGGATCGCGAGCGGCTGCAGTCGCCGGAGGATCGCAAGAAGCTCGATGGCCTGTACGAGTGCATCCTATGCGCCTGCTGCTCGACCAGTTGCCCGAGCTACTGGTGGAACGGCGAGCGCTACCTGGGGCCGGCCATCCTGCTGCAGGCCTACCGCTGGATCATCGATTCGCGTGACGAGGACACCGGTGCGCGCCTGGATGATCTGGAAGACCCGTTCAAGCTGTATCGCTGCCATACCATCATGAACTGCGCGCGGACCTGCCCGAAGGGGCTGAACCCAGCGCTGGCGATTGCCGAAATCAAGAAATTGATGATGGCGCGCCGCGCCTGATCGGATCGGCTCGGTGAGCCGTTTCACTGCGGCGGGTTTGCCCGCCGACCACGCGGCGCCGACTCTGCGATTCGGTGCCGCGTTTGTTTCGGCGACCGCTGTGGCGCGTCGTCACCAGGCAAGGGTCGATACGATGGACGACACCACCGAACTGAAAAAGCTGCGTTGGCGCTGCCGGCGCGGCATGCGCGAGCTGGACCAACTGTTCGGCCGTTACCTTGATCAGCGCTGGGCACAGGCGCCGACAGTCGAACGCGGGGTTTTCCTATCGCTGCTCGATTGCGAGGACGATAAATTATGGCGCTGGTTCATGGGGTATGAGGCTTGTCCCGATGCGCATGCCGCCGATCTCATCGCCACCATCCGCGCCATGCCGGCTTGAGTGGCGTCCCTCGCGCTGGCTGCTGGCCGCGCTGAGCTTGCTGGGGGTTTTGGCACCGCTGTCCATCCTCGGTTCTGACCTGCCGCGCGGCGTGGCGTGGCCGGTGGCACTGCTCGCCTTGCTGTATGCGCTGTTGCTATTGCGCAGCGAAGCCGTGCGTCTTCCTTGCATCGTGCTGATCCCTGCTGGGCCTGGCACTGCCACCGTGGACGGCGTGCCGGTCGCCGCGTTGCAAGTCCATTGGCGCGGGCCATTGGCATTCGTGCGCTGGCGCGATGCGCAAGGGCGACGGCGGCATCTGGTGTGGTGGCCCGATACGTTGCCGGCGCCGGCACGACGTGAACTGCGTCTGGCCGCACAGGCCCATGCCGCTTCGTCTGCGCCTCCGTAAATGGCACCATAGCGCTTCCTGGATGGTGGCTGCGCATGTTCAAACCTTTACCCGTGGCCATCGGCCTGCGCTATCTGCGCGCCAAACGTCGCAATAATTTCATTTCCTTCATCTCCATGGCCTCGATCCTCGGCATCGCGCTGGGCGTGACCGTGTTGATCACCACGCTGGCGGTGATGAGCGGTTTCCAGAAGGAGATCCGCGACCGTCTGCTGCAGATGGCCGCGCATGCCACGGTCAGCGCGCAGGGCGCGCCGATGCAGGACTGGCAGCACGCGGTGGACGTTGCGATGCACGACCAGCGTGTGGCCGGTGCCGCGCCCTATGTCGAGGAAGAGGCGCTGTTGACCGGTGTGCGCAACCAGCCGGCGATCGTGCGCGGCATTGTGCCTGCGGAGGAAGCCAAGGTCTCGGTACTGGCGAAAAAGATGAAGCAGGGGTCGGTCGACAGCTTGACTCCCGGTTCCTACAACATCGTACTCGGCCAGGAATTGGCGTTGTGGTTGGGCGTGGCCGTGGGCGACAAGGTCGTGGTGATGCTCGGTGAGCCGCAGGCCAGCCCGATGGGCATGGTGCCGCGTTACAAGCGCTTCACCGTCAGCGGTATCTTCGAGGCAGGCTACAACGAGGTCGACCGTGGTCTGGCGGTGACCAACATGACGGATTTGCAGCGAGTGTTGCGCATGGGCGACGGCGTGACGGGCGTGCGGTTGAAATTGCACGATATGGACTTGGCCTGGAACGTGGCCCGCGATCTGGCGTTGAAGCTACGTGGGCCATACATGGTCAGCGATTGGACCCGCGAGAACGCCAACCTCTATCAGTCACTGAAGATGGAAAAGACCGTCATGGGCATCCTGCTGTCGCTAATCATCGCGATGGGGGCGTTCAACCTGGTGTCCTCGCAGGTGATGCTGGTGACCGACAAGCAGGCCGACATCGCGATTCTGCGCACGCTTGGGTTGAGTCCTGGCGGGGTGATGCAGGTATTCATGGTGCAGGGCACGTTGATCGGCGTGATCGGTACCGTCGCCGGTGTGATCGGTGGCATCGTGCTGACCTTGAACCTGGAACGGATCCTGGCGGGCATCGAAGCGGTGTTCAATATCAAACTCCTGCCCGAGGATGTGTACTACATCACCGGGTTGCCGACCGACATGCAGCCGCACGATGTGGTGGTGATCACCGTTGTGGCGTTGTTGATGAGTTTCCTGGCCACGTTGTATCCGGCATGGCGCGCGGCCCGCACGCAACCAGCGGAGGCGCTGCGCTATGAATAAGCAACCGCAATCGCCGATGGGAAATTCTCAACCGTCGGTGTCGCCGTTGGACGGGGCGGCCGTTCGTGCCGAAGCGTTGGCCAAGACCTACGCCGAAGGCAAGATGCGCACGCCGGTGTTCGACGGACTGGACCTGAGCGTGGCCCCGGGCGAGACCGTAGCCATTGTCGGCGCCTCCGGTGCAGGCAAAAGTACTTTGCTGCATCTGTTGGGAGGCCTGGACGTCCCCACCTCCGGCGAGGTCTACGTCGCCGGTCAGCGCATGTCGGCGCTGACCGACGCGGCACGTGGGCAACTGCGCAATCGCTCGCTTGGGTTCGTCTACCAGTTTCATCATTTGCTACCCGAATTCACCGCGTTGGAAAACGTGATGATGCCGGTGCTGCTGAGTGGGGCGCCGATGCACGACGCCGATGCGCGCGCGCGCGCCTTGCTGGAATCGGTTGGCCTTGGTCATCGCTTGGAACACAAGCCGGGCGAATTGTCCGGTGGCGAACGCCAGCGTGCCGCTGTGGCACGCGCCCTGGTCAACCGCCCGGCCTGCGTGCTTGGCGACGAACCCACCGGCAATCTCGACGATAAGACCGCCGCCAACGTCTTCGCACTGATGCTGGAACTCAATCGTGCACACGGCACCAGCCTGGTGTTGGTCACGCATGATCGCAGTCTGGCGCGCAAGCTTGACCGGGTATTGGAACTGCACCAGGGCAAGTTGCGCGAACTGGCGCCTGCCGAGGTCTGATGCGTCATCGCGATGTTGCGGTATCGCGTGCGGCGTGATGCGTCTGCGCTGTCTTGGCGGCGTGTGCATCGTGCAGACGCGTTGTCGTGTGTGCGGCGGCGTGCATGCGGCGATAGGCAAACTCCGATGCCTTGCGAGGTGTTTATCCGATAGGGAAGCTGTGCCCGCTGTGCGAGGCTGAGCCTGGCATCGATGCGGCGTGTACTGGCGAGGCATCCGCACTGGTGTCCGGATCCATGCCAGGGAGGGCCGGTCGCATGCCGGGTTGTCTTCAGTTCATGCGCATCACGTTGCCAGTCACTCTGGCGCGTCCGCGCGCAGCGGTCGCACCGTTCGGCATTGCCGTCGCGGTCAGTCTCGCTGCCGGCGTGCTGGCCGCGCTGTGGCTGCCGCGTTTGCTCCCATGGCCATTGTCGCTGGCGGCGCTACTGGGCGGCTTGCTGCTGTTTGGCGTGTCGCCACGCTGGCGCTGGTTGGGCGCGTTTGCGGTCGGTGCTGGTTGGCTGGGATTGATCGCGGGGAGGGTACTGGCGCAGCAGTTACCCTCAGATTGGGAAAACCGCGTGACCACCCTCAGTGGTCAGGTGGTGGACTTGCCACAGTCGCAGCCACGGCGCACCCGTTTTCTTATCCGCGTGGATACCGATGCGACACAACCGGCACCGCTGCGTGGACGCCTGCTGCAACTGGCTTGGTACGACGACTTCGGTGCGCTCCAGCCAGGGCCACGTAGCGCCTTGCGTGCGGATGCACACTGGCGCTTGAGCGTGCGCCTGCGTGCGCCGCGCGGGCTCAGCAACCCAGGTGGTTTCGATGCCGAGGCATATGCGCTCGCGCAACGGATCGCCGCCAGCGGTTATGTCGTCGCGCCGCGTGCCGCAATGCAATTAGCGCCCGGGCAGGGCATCGATGCCTGGCGCGAACGCGTGTCGGCACGCATCGCCACGACCGTGCCGAACGCATCTGCGCGCTACGTGCAGGCATTGGCGTTGGGCGACACGCGGCGTCTGGATGAGCGCGATTGGCGCATCCTGCGCGCGGCAGGGCTGACCCATCTGATCGCCATTTCCGGCTTCCATGTGGGGTTGGTTGCGGGAGCCTGTGCCTTGCTTGCGGGCGGACTGTGGCGGCTGTGGCCGCGTCTGGGGCGATCATGGCCACGGCACCAGGCGATGGCCTTGCTGGCGATGCTTGGCGCAGCCGGTTACACCGTGCTATCGGGCATGGCGCTGCCCACGGTCCGCACCGCGTTGATGATCGCGGTGGTCGTGATCGCGCGCCTGTGGCGGCGTCCGGTGCGGGTGGTCGATGCGCTGGCGTTGGCGGCAATCGTCATGCTGATCGCCGATCCGCTGGCGGTGCTGTCAGCCGGTTTCTGGCTGAGTTTCTTCGGTGTCGCCTGGTTGGTCTGGTGCATGCCCAAGGCGGGCAGCGGTTGGCGCGACAAGTTGCGCGAGTTTCTCTCGGCGCAAGGCGTTGCCACGCTCGGCCTGTTGCCGTTGAGCACGATGCTCTTCGGCCAGGCGTCGGCGGTCGGTCCATTAGCCAACCTGTTGGCGATCCCGTGGTGGAGTCTGGTCGTGGTTCCCTTGGCGTTGCTCGGGACTGCGCTTGATGCGCTGCACGCCGGGGCGGGTATCTGGGTGTGGCGTGCGGCAGCGTTTTGTTTCGATCTGACCTGGCCGATGTTCACCAAGCTGGGAGAGAGCCGCTTCGCCCTGTGGTGGTTGCCCGAGCCGCGCGACTGGGCGTTGCCGCTGGCACTCCTTGGTGCGTTCTGGTTGTTGTTGCCGCGCGCGGTGCCGGGCAAGCCGCTGGCGGCGTTGTTGTGGTTGCCGTTGTTCTGGCCGCCATTGGAGCGGCCAGCACCCGGTGAAGTGGAATTGGTGATGATCGATGTGGGGCAGGGATTATCGGTGCTGGTGCGTACCGCGCAGCATCAACTGCTGTACGACACAGGTCCGGCGGTCAAAGACGGGTACGACGCTGGCGAGCGGGCAGTGGTGCCAGCGCTGCATGCGCTGGGTGTGGCGCGGTTACAGCGCGTGGTGATCAGCCACGGTGACAACGATCATGCCGGCGGTTTCGAAGCTGTCCGCGCTGCTTTGCCGGTTGCTTTGGCGCAGGCACCGGCCGGTGCGCCGGTACGGGTGGATCGGCCATGCGTTGCGGGAACCGGCTGGGAGTGGGACGGCGTGCGCTTTCGCTTTCTGCATCCGCCTTCCAGCTTTCCCTATCTCGACAATGAATCCAGCTGCGTGCTCCGCGTCGAAAGTGACGATGGCGCGATCCTGCTCACTGGCGATATCGACGATGTGATCGAACGTCGGCTGCTGCGCCAGGCACCACAGGACCTGCACGCCGAGGTGGTGCTGGCCCCGCATCATGGCAGCGCGCAGGCATCGCAACCTGCGTTCGTCGCCGCCACCGGCGCGCGGCTGGTGCTGATCTCGGCGGGCGAGGGGAACCGCTTCGGCCATCCGCGGCCGGAGGTGGTCGCGCGTTGGCAAGCTTCCGGTGCGCAGGTCGCGTGCACCGCCCAGGCAGGCGCATTGCGCGTCTGGCTTGGGCATGCCGGTGTGCAACTGCGCCAGCGGCGGCCATGGCGGGCGCGGTTGTGGGATGCGGCGGAGCGAGCGCGGACGGCTGCTATCCTATCGGCCAGTGAACGAACGGCCGAACGTGCCGGAGGGATGCGACGTGTTGGAACTGGTCAAGGCGGGGGGCTGGCCGATGCTGCCATTGCTGCTGTTGGGCGTGGTCGCGCTGGCGATTGTCCTGGAGCGGTTCTGGAGCCTGCGCCGTAGCGAAGTTCTGCCGCCGGGGCTGGGTCAGGAAGTGCGCAATTGGGCCACCCGTGGCAAGCTCGATCCGACCCACATCGAATCGTTGCGGCGCAATTCGCCATTAGGCGCGCTGTTGGCTGCCGGCCTGGATGTGCGCCACCGTTCGCGCGAGATCGTGCGCGAGCGCATCGAAGATACAGGCCGTCATGTCGTACATCGGATGGAACGTTTTCTCAATGCCTTGGGGACGGTTGCATCGGCCGGACCACTGTTGGGTCTGCTTGGCACGGTGGTCGGCATGATCCAGATGTTCCTCGGCATCCTCGACCATGGTGTCGGTGACGTGAACCAGCTTGCAGGTGGTATCGGCAAGGCGCTGGTGTGCACCGCGACTGGCATGATCATTGCGGTGCCTGCATTAATCTTCCATCGTCATTTTAAAAATCGTATTGCTGGCTACATCATCGAGATGGAGCAGGAGGCCACGGCGTTGACCGACGTGTTGGAGGGCCACGGCCGTACCAGCGTACCTGCGGCATCCGCACGACCGGCGGCGCAGAGCGCCACCGCCGCGGCCAAGGGCTGAGCCGGTGCGGATTCGCGACGAGCGCGGTCAGGATGAGCCGCATATCGACTTGGTGCCGCTGATCGACGTCATCCTGGTGCTGATTATCTTTTTTGTGGTGACGACGACCTTCGAGGCTCGCTCCACGCTGCAATTGCAGCTACCCAACGCTAGCGACCAGCACACAGCGGTGCCACCGCGTACTCTGAGCGTGTTGATCAATGCCGATGGGCATTATTTCGTCAACGATCAAGAAGTGCTGCGCACTGATTTGCAATCGGTCAAGCGCAGCATCGCTCAGGTCGCGGGCGAGGACCGCACCCAGCCTGTGCTGCTGCGTGCCGATGCGCGGACCCCGTATCAGGCGGTAGTCACCGTGCAGGACGCGCTGGGTCAGCTTGGTTTCCGCCGCATCGCCATCGCCACTGCACCCGATACCAACAGGGACGGAGGCACCAAGTGAACGCACCATTCGCCACGCCCGATCAAGACTCACCCTGGCGGACCTATCGCCGCTTGTTGTCGTATGCCGGTGGCTACCGTGGTTTGTTATTGATCGCCGCCGTTGGCGCGTTGTTGGAAGCTGTGGCCGGCTCGGGTTTTCTCGCGCTGATGAAGCCGATCACCGACGAGACCTTCATTGCCCGCAACCGCGAGGTGGCGATGTGGCTGCCTCTGCAGATCGTCGGTTTGTTCGTATTGCGCGGTCTTGCCGGTTACTTCACCGATATGGCGATGGGACGCGCGGCGCGCAGCATCGCTCGCGACTTTCGCGTCAACGTGCTGGACAAATACCTGCGCCTGCCGGGTAGCCGCTTCGATGTCGAGCCGGTGGCCTCGATGCTGGTGCGGCTGGGCTCGGACAGCGATCAGGTGGCGCAGGCGGCGGTCGATGCGATGAAGGTCATGGTGCAGCAGACGTTGCAGATCGTCGGCGCGCTGGCGGTGATGCTGTGGTACAGCTGGACGGTGACGGTGACGATTTTGCTGGTGGCGCCGCCGCTGGCATGGGTCATGGACCGGGTGGCCAAGCGCTATCGCCGGGTCAGCCACCGCATCCAGGAAAGCAATGCGGAATTGATGCAGGCCGCCGAGCAGGCGCTGTCCGGCAATCAGGAGGTCAAGGTCTACGGCGCGCGTGCCAGCGAGATGCAGCGCTACCAGGGCCTGGCCGATACCAACCTGCGTTTGGCGATGAAGGTCGAGTCCACCCGTGGCATCTCCTCGGCTGCGGTGCAATTGCTGGGTGCGATTGGTCTGGCCGCGCTGTTGTTGATCGCCGGTCACGAGGCATTGGCCGGGCGTTTGACCGCCGGCGAGTTCGTTTCGCTGATGACCGCGATGATGGCAATCATTCCGGCATTGAAGAATCTCACCAACGTGCAGAACATGCTGCAACGTGGTGTTGCTTCGGCGCAGCGGTTGTTCGTGGTGCTGGATGCGCCGGAGGAGCCGGACAGTGGCACACGCCGCATCGCTCGTGCGCAAGGATTGATCGAATTCCGCCAGGTGACCGCCAGTTATCCGGGACAGGTTCGTCCCGCCTTGGCCGAGGTCAGTTTCGTTGCTGCACCTGGAACCGTGACCGCGATCGTTGGGCGTTCCGGTAGCGGTAAATCGAGCCTGGTCAAGTTGATTCCACGTTTTTATGACCCGCAATCCGGGCAGATCCTGCTCGATGGCCAGCCGTTGCAAGATTACCGTCTGGCCGATTTGCGCCGGCAGATTGCGCTGGTCGGGCAGCAGGTGATGCTGTTCGATGGCAGCATCGCCGAGAACGTTGCCTACGGGGAGATGCGCCAAGCGGATGCGGCGCAACTGCGGCACGCGATTACCAGTGCCAACGCTATGGAATTCGTCCAGCAGTTACCCGATGGGATGCAGGCTCAGGTTGGTGCCAAAGGTAGCCGCTTGTCCGGCGGTCAGCGTCAGCGCTTGGCGATTGCGCGCGCCATGCTCAAGGATGCCCCGATTCTGATCCTCGACGAGGCCACAGCGGCGCTGGACAACGAATCCGAGCGCCTGGTGCAAGACGCGCTGCATCGGTTGATGCCCGAGCGCACCACGTTGGTCATCGCGCACCGTCTGTCCACCATCGAACACGCCGACCAAGTGCTGGTGATGGATCAGGGCAGTATCGTCGAGCGCGGCACCCATCGCGAACTGCTGGCACTGGGCGGCGTCTACGCGCACCTGCACCGCATGCAGTTTCGTGAAAGGCCGTTCGAATGAGCGACGAACGCGGACGGCAGACTCCTGCCTATTGGTACGGCACCGGCACCGCGCCGCTGTGGGCGCACGCGCTGACGCCGCTGTACGCGGGGGTGATCGCGCTGCGCCGCGCACTGTATCGTCGTGGCTGGCGTAAGCGTCACAGTCTCGCCGTGCCTGTGGTGGTGGTGGGCAATCTCACCGCGGGCGGCACCGGCAAAACACCGTTGACCATCGCGCTGGTGCGGCGTCTGCAAGAAGCGGGTTGGACGCCGGGGGTGGCCTCGCGTGGCTACGGTCGTCGCCAGGATCAGGTCGCGCGCTGGATCGAGTCTGCAACAGATGCCGAGCTCGGTGGCGATGAGCCGGTGTTGATCGCGCACAAGACCGGCGTGCCGGTGCGGGTGGATCGCGACCGCGTTGCCGCCGCACGCGCACTGCTGCAGGCCGGTTGCGACATCGTGGTCTGCGACGATGGATTGCAGCACTATCGGCTGCAACGCGACGTCGAGATCGAGGTGGTGGATGGTCAGCGCCGTTACGGCAACGCTCGTCTGCTCCCGGCCGGGCCACTGCGCGAGCCGGTCGCGCGCGGCGGTGAATGCGATTTTCGGGTCGTCAACCTGGGCCAGGACAGTGACAGCGGAGAGGTCCAGGTCGGCTTCGGCGAGTGGGCTATGCGCCTGCGCATCGAGAATGCACAGCCTATGCGCGGTGGTCGCGGGCGGTCGTTGCAAAGTTTTGCCGGCCAGCGTGTGCATGCCGTGGCGGGTATCGCGCATCCGCAGCGCTTCTTTGCCATGTTACGCGCGCATGGCATCGGGGTGGTGCCGCATGCGTTTCCCGATCACCACCGTTACAGTGCGGCAGATCTGGCCTTTGGCAGCGAGTTGCCGGTGCTGATGACCGAGAAGGATGCGGTCAAGTGTGCCGCGCTTGTCGATGATTGGTGCTTCAGTGTGCCGTTGGTCGCCGAATTGCCAGCGGCATTTTGGATTGCCCTGCTGGATCGGTTGGACAAGCTGCGTGGTCGCGCCGGCAATGTCGCTGAGTGAGCTGCCCGCGTGCCGAGGAATGTGATGCGCGCAGTGTCCGATGGCGCAGCGCGATAGAATCCTGGTGTATGTCGGGCCTTCGTGGTGCTTCGGCTCTCGCCGATACAATGCGATATGCCGCGTCGTGAGGCCCCGGCCGCGCTTGGCGCGTGCATCCGGGGCGCGTCTGCTTTGCCATTCATGACAACTCTGCGGAGAGACCATCGATGATGTTCGTATCGCGATATTTCCTGCGTTCGTCTGCCGCTGCCGGCATCGCTGTCGTATGAGCGGCGCTGTTTCTGCGCCGTCGTTCGTGGTCGCCATTCCTGCTCGCTATGCGGCCTCGCGCTTGCCGGGCAAGCCGTTGCGGTTGCTTGGCGGTGAGCCGTTGATCCGCCATGTGGCGCGCTGCGCGCTGGCCGCTGGCGCACAGCAGGTATGGGTGGCGGCTGACGATGCGCGCATTGCCGCAGCAGTGGCGGATCTGCAGGGTGTGCATGTGGCGGCGACTTCGGCCGAGCACGTCTCGGGCACTGATCGCCTGGCCGAATGCGCCGATATCGCCGGCTGGGACGATGCGACCCTGGTCGTCAACTTGCAAGGCGACGAGCCGTTCGCGCCTGCCGCAGGCATCGTGGCAGTGGCGCAGGCATTGGCCGAAAGCGACGCCGAAATGGCAACTTTGGGTACGCCTGTGGATGCGGCCGACCACCTGTTCGACCCAAACGTTGTCAAGTTGGTGCGTAATGCGCAGGGCAATGCGTTGTATTTCAGTCGCGCGCCGATCCCATGGCACCGCGAGGCGTTTGCCGCTGCCCGCACGCAATTTTCCCTGCCTGGTCCATGGTTGCGTCATATCGGCATCTACGCGTATCGCGCCGCTTTCCTGCGCCGCTTCGCGGCGATGCCGCCTGGGCAGCTGGAGCAGATCGAGTCACTGGAGCAGTTGCGTGTGTTGGAGGCTGGCTTCCGTATTGCGGTGGCGTTGTCGCCGGCTCCGTTCCCGCCCGGGGTCGATACCCCGGAGGATCTGGCCCGTGCCGAGGCATACCTACAGGGCATGGCATGAAGCTATTGATGGTCTGTCTGGGCAATATCTGCCGCTCGCCGATGGCCGAAGGTGTGTTACGTCATCACCTGCAGCATTCGCCACTGGCCGAGCAGGTGCAGGTGGATTCCGCCGGTACCGGAGATTGGCATCGTGGCGAGCCGCCAGACCCGCGTGCGATCGCTTGCGCCCGTGGTCACGGCGTGGATATTTCCGGGCTGCGTGCGCGGTCGCTGTGCGATGCCGATTTCGCCGCGTTCGACTGGATCTTGTGCGCCGATGCCAGCAATCTGCGCGACGTGCGTCGGCGCGCTCCGATCACGGCGCGTGCGCAGATGGCGCTGTGGCTGCCTTGGGCCGGAGTCGCGGCAGGTGAGGAAATTCCGGATCCGTACACTGGCGATAGCACGCACTTCGAGCGTGTCTGGCGCTTGGTAGACGAAGCCGCCGTCGCTAGCGTGGCGCGGCTCTCGGCTACCTTCGACTCCGGCATAATTGACCGATGAATTCCATTACTGATTTGGAACTGTTGTCGTCCAGTGTCTGGCTGAATGCGGCGCCGACCACCCTGCGTGAACAGCAGGGGCGCGCGCTGGTGTTGGCCTTCGTCAACGCTGCCTCGGTGTGGTGCGTGCAGCGCTTGGCCGAACTGAGCCATTGGCAGACGCGCAATCCCGGCCGGTTGCAGGTCATCGCGGTGCAAGTGCCGCGTTTTGACAGCGAACGCGAACCGGAGGGCGCGCTGAAGCTGCTGCGTCGCCAAGGTATTTCGGTGCCGATTGTGCTTGATGCGGATTGGAAGATTTGGCAGCGTTTCAATATTCATTCCTGGCCGACGTTGGTGCTATTGGACGCCGATGGCTTCGAGTACGAGCGTCTGGTCGGGATCGGTGGCGTCGTGTTGGACAGGGCGCTGCAAGGGGTGTGCGCCGAACAGCCGCTGTCGTTGGACGAGGATCTGCGCGATGTCCGCGAGACTCAACCAGAGCCGCGTTTGCCCTTGCGTTTCCCCACGGGTCTGGCTCTGGCAGAGGATCGCCTGTATATCGCCGATAGCGGTCATCATCGCATTCTCGAATGCACGACCAGTGGCCGTGTGCTACGCCAGTTCGGCACAGGCACTGCGGATTTGATCGACGGTGAGCTGGGCCAGGCGGCGTTCCATCGTCCGCAGGGGTTGGCCGTGCAGCGTGGGGTGCTGTACGTCGTCGATACAGGCAACCACGCACTGCGCCGTATCCACCTGTTGACCGGCCAGGTCGACACGCTATGCGGCAACGGACGTGCTGGCGAGCCGGTCGAGGGCCCGGTGGGGCAGCCCCCGCTGGTCGCGTTGAACCACCCGCAGGATCTCGTGGTCGCCGATAACCATGTGTACATGGCGATGGCCGGCGATAACTGCATCTGGAGTTATGAACTCGGCAGCCGCAGCTTGCGCCGCTGTGCCGGTGCGGGAACGCTGGAGTTGCGCGACGGCAGTGCCTATCTGGCCGCGTTCGCGCAGCCGTGCAGCCTGGCGGTGGTGAATCAAGTGCTGTATGTCTGCGATGCCTTGGGATCGTCGGTGCGCTCGATGCAGTTGCGCGGGGACCTGGTGCAGACCTTGCTCGGTGGTCAGGGAGTGTGGGATTTCGGTCATGAGGATGGTCCGCGCAGCCGTGCCAGGCTGCAATTCCCGCAAGCGATCGCGCTCAGTCCGGACGCGCCGCTGCTGTGGATCGCCGACAGCGGCAACGGCAGTCTGCGCAGTCTGCGTCTGGGCGGTGGGGAATTGTCGACCGTGGCGTTGCCACGGCGTTTGCACGGTCCGGCTGGGCTGGCGGTCGGTGCCGGGACGGTGTGGATTGCCGAGACCGATGCGCATGCCGTGCTGCGCTACGACATTGCTAGCGGCGAACTGAGCGAGCTGCCGATCAGCGAATGAGCGCCTCCGCATTGCCCGCGTTCGATGGTAAGGCGTTTGCCGCCAACCTCAGTACTGCGCCGGGTGTGTATCGCATGTATGCCGCCGACGACACGTTGCTGTACGTCGGCAAGGCTGGCGCGCTGCGCAAGCGCGTGTCCAGCTATTTCAGCGGTTCGCCGAAAAACGCACGGACCATGACCATGCTGGCGCAGGTGGCGCGCATGGACGTGACCGTCACTCGTAGCGAGGGCGAAGCGTTATTGCTGGAAAATCAACTGATCAAATCGTTGGCGCCGCGCTACAACGTGTCGTTGCGCGACGACAAAAGCTATCCCTATGTTCTGTTGACCCGTGAGGAGTGGCCGCGGATCGCCTTGCATCGCGGTCCGCGCGCGGTGCCTGGGCGCTATTTTGGTCCGTATCCGGGCGTGACCGCCGTGCGCGAGACGCTCAACCTGATGCATAAGCTGTTCAAGCTGCGTAATTGCGAGGACAGCGTGTTCCGCAATCGTTCGCGACCGTGTCTGCAATACCAGATCGGCCGCTGTAGCGCGCCATGCGTGGCCTTGGTGGCGGCCGACGAATACGCCGAGGCAGTGCGCCGCGCCATGCTGTTTCTGGACGGTCGCAGTGACCAGCTCGGCGAGGAACTGGTGCAGGCGATGCAAATGGCTAGCGAGCGGCTTGAGTTCGAGCGTGCCGCTCGCCTGCGCGATCTGCTCGGCGCGCTGCGCAGCATGCAGACCCGGCAATATGTCGATGGTCGCGCGGCGGATTTGGACGTCCTCGCTTGCGCCACGCAGGGTGCGCATGCCTGTGTGCTGCTGCTGGCCTTCCGCGATGGCCGTAATCTCGGCACGCGCACGTTTTTTCCCAAGACCAATGGCGAGGAGAGTGCGGCTGAAGTGCTGGGCGCGTTCGTGTCGCAGTACTACGCCGAACATCCGCCGCCGCGCGAGGTGTTGTTGGATCGCGAGATTACCGACGCCGCGTTGATCGAAGCGGCATTGAGTTCCGCTGCCGAGCGCAAAGTCCAACTCAAATGGAACGTGCGTGGTGAGCGTGCTGGCTATCTGGAGCTGGCCAGCCGCAATGCGCAAATCGCGTTGGTCAGCGAACTGAGCAGCCATCAGGCCCAGCATGCCCGCAGCGAGGCGTTGCGGGAAATGCTGGAGCTGGAGGAGCCGGTTAAACGCGTGGAATGTTTCGATATCAGCCACACCATGGGTGAGGCGACCGTGGCATCGTGCGTGGTCTTCGACGCCAGCGGCCCGGTGCGCAGTCAATATCGGCGCTACAACATCAGCGGCATTGAACCGGGCGACGACTATGCGGCGATGCGTCAGGCAATCGAGCGCCGTTTCCGACGTGCCGTGGAAGGCGAAGCCAAGGCGGAGGCGGTGCTGCCGGATGTGTTGTTGATCGACGGCGGTGCCGGCCAGTTGGCGCAAGCCAGCGCGGCGCTGATCGCGCTGGGCGTGGAGGGCGTGCGGTTGATCGGCGTCGCCAAAGGCGTAGAACGCCGTGCCGGTCACGAGACCCTGGTCATGCCGGACGGGCGCGAGTTGCGTCCTGGTGCGGCGTCGCCGGCGCTACAGTTCATCCAGCAGGTGCGCGACGAGGCGCATCGCTTCGCCATCACAGGCCATCGTGGTCGCCGCCAGAAGGCGCGTATGACCAGCAAACTCGAAGACATCCCAGGCATCGGTCCACGTCGCCGCGCCAGCCTGCTGAAGCATTTTGGAGGACTGGCTGGGCTCAAGGCCGCTGGCGAAGCGGAGATCGCGCGGGTGGACGGCATCAATGACGCACTGGCCGCGCGAATCTACGCTAACCTGCATGGACTGCCGGTCCCCGACCCGGCAGGCGAGTAGAGCAGCGCAATGAAGTTGACCATCCCTACCTGGCTCACGCTGCTGCGGATCGTGATGATCCCGATCTTGGTCCTGGTGTTTTACTTGCCCTATCCGTGGACCAACTTCGCCGCCGCTGCGATTTTCGGCGTGGCTGCATTCACCGATTGGCTGGACGGCTGGGTGGCGCGGCGCTACCACCAATATTCGGCGTTCGGTGCGTTCCTCGATCCGGTTGCCGACAAATTGATGGTGGCAGTGGCGCTGTTCCTGATCGTGCAGGGCCATCCGACCCCATGGATGGCAGTCTGGGCGGCGGTGATCGTTGGTCGTGAGATTGCGGTGTCGGCGTTACGCGAATGGATGGCCGAAATCGGCCAACGTGCCAAGGTGCGGGTGGCGATGATCGGCAAGATCAAGACCACCGCACAGATGGTCGCGTTGCTATGCCTGCTGTATTCGGTGATGCCCGATGGCTCGCCGCCGCAGAGTGTGTGGATGGGTTTGTTCATCTTCCATGTCGGCGATTGGACGCTGGCGATCGCGGCGATCCTGACCCTGCTGTCGGGGATCCAGTACCTGCATGCGGCGTGGCCGAGCCTGCGCGCCGACGAGCGTGCGGCGGTGGCGGAAAAGAGTGCAAAAAAAACCGAAGCTAATAGTTGACAGCCTCTGTGTTCCAGGTAGAATTCGCGGCCTCAAGCGGGAATAGCTCAGTTGGTAGAGCGCAACCTTGCCAAGGTTGAGGTCGCGAGTTCGAGTCTCGTTTCCCGCTCCATATTCAGGCCCATCGACATACATCGATAGCGGCAAATACTTCAGATCAAGAACCTCGCCCCGTTTCGCCCTTCCCTAGATCCACTCGGCGATGGCGTTCTTTGCATTGTGACCCAGATCGATCACGCACCCCGACTATCTGCTGCCGAACGAATGGCATCAGGTAACGGATAGGCGTGACAGCAGAGTTTGCATGCCGCAAACAATGTGGATCCGCACAGGTGAGAGATGAAAGATGATCTTTCCCGGCATCTGCAAAGCGCCATGCACTCAGCGGCAGGGTAATGTCGAGGCAGTCAGGATGCGGAACGGATGTTTTAATTGCGCAGCAGCGAGCAGTCGCAAAATCAACGGCGGGTCGTTGAATCGAGATGGAGGCCTGGGTCGGAATTGAACCGGCGTACGCGGATTTGCAGTCCGCTGCATAACCACTCTGCCACCAGGCCGATGGACTTAACATCTCGTCGGAGCGCTATCGCCGCGATCGACAAAAACAAAGCCCCGCTGCCGGGGCCTGTGTCGCAGAAGTTCTACACTTTCTGCGCTTGCAACCCAAGAGTTTGATTCAAAAGAATTTTTTGAATGAAACAGATAGCAAGGGAGTGCATTGTGGACCAAGCTCCACAGCTTGGCAACCCCGCAGCGGCCAAGCGTGCGAACTGCAAATCCGCACCACACACAAACCCGCACTGCATTTTGGCAGTGATCGGCATGAGCGTCAGTGCGCTGCGCTATTGTCCGCGCGCCAATCGCAACGTCGAGTTGCGCGAGCGCATCCTTGCGTTGGCGCATCGCCATCGCCATCGCCATCGCCATCGCCGCGATGGCGTGGGGATGATCCATCTCACACTGCGGCAGGCAGGTCGCATCGTGAACTACAAGCGCGTGGAGCGGTTGTATCGCGAGCAGCACCTGCAAGTGCAGCGTCGCAGGCGCAAAAAGCGCCCATCGGCGAGCGTCAATCGCTGCTGCGGCAAGTGCGGGCCAACCAGGGATGGTCGATGGACTTGGTGTTCGACCGCACCGCTGAAGGCCGGGCACTCAAGTGCCTGGTGATCGTGGACGATGCCACGCATGAAGCGGTGGCGATCGAAGTGGAACGTGCGATCTGGGGACATGGCGTGACGCGCGTGCTCGACCGGTTGGTACGACTACGCCACTTGCCGCAGGTGATCCGCACCGACAGCGGCAAGGACGTCTGTGGCAAGGCGATGGTCCGCTGGGCCCATGAGCGCGGCGTGTAGCTTCGGCTGATCCAGCCGGGTAAGCCAAACCAGAACGCCTACGTGGCGTCGTTCAACGCTCGCTTGCGCGATGAATGTTTCAGCGAGCACCGGTTCCCACGACACTGCTTCACGCCTGCGCAGAGATCGAACGCTGGCGCCGGGAATGCAGCGAAGAACGCGCCAAAAACACCATCGGCGGGATGATACCCACTTACTACGCCAAGCATTTGCAAAACATCGATATCATCAAAACTCGGACTCTAAACCCGGCCACGACTCAGGGTGTGCGGAGGGCGTGGAGTCGTCGCCTCGTCGGCGAAAAAATCCCGCTTGAAAGCGCTGCGCAAATTATGTAATGCTGAGTTGTGGGTGCGTGAAACTGTGTTTGGATGCGGAAGATTTTTAGAAATCCCCCTTAATCTAGAGGTTTCCCATGATCATAAAAGAACGCAGTTGTAATTGGTGTAGCGGCTGGTTGCGGCTTAATGCCGGCGCAGCGCTAGTGGTGACGTTAACACTGCAGGTATCCGCAATTGCGGCAGAAGTTCCAGCGGCGGCCGTTGACAGGGGCACGCCCAGCCACATCGACGCCGTGTCGTCCGATGTTGACGTGCGCCAGAAGGTTTATTTCGCCGGCCCTACAAAGGGCTTCGTCGCCAAGGCGCTTTCGGCATATCTGCCGGCCGGTACTGAAAGCAACTATGACATCCTGGTGATCGGCGATGCCGACCGGGGAGGCAGCGCCACGCTGGAGCTGGCCCGCAAGGCGCTGGCTGAAGGCAAAGAAGTGGTGTTGGACGCCGCCAGCGACGGTTCGGCTCAGTCGGCCCACGCAAATACGCTAAGGGCCCTGGCGGGAACCAGCATCGACTCGGGCGCAGTGCGGGTTAAAAAGGCTGATCGCGGCTACTATGTGACGCCGATCGACACCCCCGAAGTGGTGCAGAAGAAACTGCAGATGGCCGCGGCCAATGCCCAATCGCAAGAATCCGATAGCAAGCCCAGTGTTAATTCCGTACAGAATATTTTCGGAATTCAGAGTAAGGAGCCTGCGCAATGAAAGTCACTCATATCGGTAGTACCTTGGCTTTCGTGCTGGCGGCAACCCCCATTCAGATCGCTCATGCCGATGCCTGTTTTCCGAGCAATGACGGCAACGGTGGGTTCGTGAGCCTGATGGGCGACCATACCTCGTGGGGAATCGCTACGAGCCAGGCTCGCAATACGTGGGACGACTGGATCTGGCGAGGCCCGTTGTTCTACTGCAATAATGCAGGCTTGAATTGCACCTACAGTTGGAGCAAGTCGAACACCTCGGAGTACCAATGGTCGATCGGTGTGAACCTGGCTGCGAGCCTCCCCATCGTCGGAGGATTCTTGGGGATGTTCAACATCGGGGGGGAATACCAGCAACAAAAAAGCTATACGGAGAGCTTCAGTTGGAGTCAGATTATCGAACCCGGTCGTACCGCGCAGCCCGTGCAGGTTGTTGTGCGTCGCTGGAAGGGCGGTGTCTTCCAGGGGGGCTGGTGGAGGGTCGATGGCGGATCATGCACAATCATAAGCCGCGTTGGAAAGGGCTCATACATGAAACCTGGCAACCGTTATTGGTGGGACGGTAGCGTTCACTACGGCAATTGGGATGCTGAGGTAGAAGAGGGCCGCTTCGCCATGTACAACATCTGGTGATCGTCCGTGGCGCATCACGCCTTGGCATTAGGCGTGATGCCGCCTGCAAGGCGACTTGGCGGTAAGTGCGTGGCTTGGGGGATTTCAGCAGACTTCGCTGTCTGCTCGACAGGTAGACGCAGATGTAGCATCAAGACCAAGACGCTACTGACTTCGCTGGAAGTTCACATCATGCGAATTGGAGCGGGAAACGAGACTCGAACTCGCGACCTCAACCTTGGCAAGGTTGCGCTCTACCAACTGAGCTATTCCCGCATTCAGAGCGCATAGTCTACAGTCCTGCGAAGCATCGCGCTAGATCCTTTACAAGGATGTGTCGCGTGCAATGTCTGCGGGCGTTTGCATCCCCGGAGTTCCGTAGACACTCAATGACTCTCGTTGTGCGTGGCGCCGTTCTGGCTCGACAGGGGACAGATCGTCATCGGAAGCGGTGGCGGCGTTTGGAGTTGGGGTGACGCTCCTGTTCCTGAGTCGTGTTCGGGTCTGGGCACGGGTCGCATGATATTGCTGTTGGTCGGATGCCGAGCATGCGCGGACGCGGTGATGTCGCCGATGGCCTTATCTGCTCGCTATTGTTTGTATTCGCATCGCTAAGGCTCTTTAGTCTGTGGATGTCGCAGGGTAGGGAGCCGGCCCGTGTTCTCGTTGAGGCATCAGTCGCGCAGTCGGCCATTGAACGATTGGAGATAGGTGTTTTGATTCGGCCTGCGGGGGTGGATCAGCCGCGACTGCATGCCACGGACAGATTCCCAGGCAAGCAATGCCTTGCCGCAGAACGCTTGGCCATCTTTGCGACGGATCGCCTACGGCAGGCTGCGACTGTGCGCCAGCCGGTCCAGCACGCGCGCCACGCCATGGCCGGAGATGGTGCGCTCCAGCTTGATCGCGACAGCCTCATGCGTTGCGTCGTCCACGATCACCAAGCGCGTGAATGATGGCGAGGCAGGAACGACTCGATGCGGTGGCGGACCATCAAACGACCAGAGCCATGACAGTCAGGCGGTGACCAACAGCTTGAGCGACGACGCGGTGCACATCGCCGTGCTGGTGCATGATGCGCAGATCGTCGGCACGCGCCACGTGGTACTGGTGGCGTGCAACAAGTTGATCTTGGAAACGGCGCAGAACACGCATAGCAAGGACGACGCCAGCCAGCATAAGCGCGGTGTTTCGGCGCTGGCCGTGCCAGCTTCATCATTGCTGGCGGCAAGCAGGCCAACACGCTCGCCACCGCGCAAGTGACCCACAAGCGCGCAGTGCGGTGAACCTCAGAAACGAAAAAACCGCCTCTTCATGGGCGGTTTTTCATATTCCTTCCTTGCTGTAACTTGGAAGTGCAATCAAATCACTATAAATCATTGATTTGATTGGTGGGCGGTACAGGGTTCGAACCTGTGACCCCTACCATGTCAAGGTAGTGCTCTACCGCTGAGCTAACCGCCCCTGTCTGCAACAGCGCACCGTCACAGGGGCGCGCATCTTAGCTCACCTGACGGGCAAGAACAATAGCCTGGGCACGCCTTCGACTAGGTACAGACCTAACCGACCAGACTGGCATCGCGCAGCTTCTTCATCTGGTCGCGCACGCGCGCGGCATCCTCGAATTCCAGGTCGCGCGCATGCTGGTACATCTTCTGCTCCAGTGCCTTGAGCCGTGTCGCGATCTCCGCTGGCTCAAGCGTGCGATAGTCGAGCGATTCTTCCGCCACACGACGTGCCTTCCCCTTGCCGGGTTTGGCTTCGGCCTCACGCGCGCCCTCCAGGATATCCACGATCGGCCGCGCCACCGACTTGGGAGTGATGCCATGCGCCAGGTTGTACTCCACCTGCTTTTCGCGGCGGCGACCGGTCTCGTCGATTGCCGCCTGCATCGAACGCGTCATCTTGTCCGCATACAAAATGGCCTTGCCGCGTACATTGCGCGCAGCACGGCCAATCGTTTGAATCAGCGAACCGGTGGAACGCAAGAATCCCTCCTTGTCCGCATCCAGGATCGCGACCAGCGATACTTCTGGCATGTCCAGTCCTTCGCGTAGCAGGTTGATGCCGACCAGTACATCGAACTTGCCCAGGCGCAGATCACGGATGATTTCCACACGCTCGACGGTATCGATGTCCGAGTGCAGATAGCGCACCTTCACTCCGTGCTCGCCCAGGTACTCGGTGAGGTTCTCGGACATACGCTTGGTCAGAGTGGTCACCAGCACCCGGTCTCCATCGGCCACGCGCAGGTTGATCTGCGAGAGCAGGTCGTCGACCTGGGTGGCGACCGGACGGATCTCCACCTGCGGATCGATCAACCCGGTCGGCCGCACCACCAACTCTGTGATCTCGCCTGCCGACTCGCGCAACTCGTATGGCCCAGGGGTCGCCGACACATAGATACTGCGCGGCGAACGCGCCTCCCACTCTTCGAAGCGCAGTGGCCGGTTGTCCAGCGCCGACGGCAAACGAAACCCGAACTCGACCAGTGTCTCCTTGCGCGAGCGGTCGCCTTTGTACATCGCGCCGATCTGCGGCACGGTGACATGGGATTCGTCCACGACCAGCAAGGCGTCGGGCGGCAGGTAGTCGAATAGGGTCGGCGGCGGCTCGCCCGCCGCCTTACCGGTGAGGTGGCGCGAGTAGTTTTCGATGCCGTTGCAATAGCCCACCTCGGCCATCATCTCCAGGTCGAACTGGGTGCGCTGCGCCAGCCGCTGCGCCTCCACCAGCTTGTTCTGCGCGTATAGCTGTTCGAGCCGTTGTTTGAGCTCAAGCTTGATCGTATCCACCGCGCTGAGCGTGCGCTCGCGGGTGGTCGCATAGTGCGTCTTGGGGTAGATCGTGTAGCGCTGCAGTTTGCGCAGGGTCTCGCCGGTCAGCGGATCGAACAGCGCCAACTGCTCGACGTCACCGTCGAACAGTTCGATCCGCAGCGCCTCGCTGTCGGACTCGGCCGGGAACACGTCGATGACTTCGCCGCGCACACGGAAACTGCCGCGATGCAGTTCGTACTCGTTGCGGGTGTACTGCAGGTCGGTCAGGTGGCGAATCAGTTGACGCTGCTCGATGTGCTCGCCGATCGACAGAATCAAACGCAGCGACAGATAGTCGTCCGGCGCGCCCAGGCCATAGATCGCCGAGACCGTGGCCACCACCAACGCATCGGGGCGTGACAGCAGGGTCTTGGTCGCGGCCAGCCGCATCTGTTCGATGTGTTCGTTGATCGAGCTGTCCTTCTCGATGAAGGTGTCCGAGGACGGCACATAGGCCTCGGGCTGGTAGTAGTCGTAGTAGCTGACGAAGTACTCGACCGCATTGTTCGGGAAAAACGCCTTGAATTCGCCGTATAGCTGCGCCGCCAGCGTCTTGTTCGGCGCCATCACCAAGGTCGGCTTCTGGATCGCCTGGACCACATTGGCGATGGTGTAGGTCTTGCCCGAGCCGGTCACACCGAGCAGGGTCTGCTTGGCCAGACCGGCCTGGAAGCCAGCGACCAGCTTCTCGATCGCTTTTGGCTGGTCGCCTGCTGGCGAATACGGTGAGACGAGCTGAAAACGGTCGGACATGCACACACCTCAAAGGTGGGAGACGGCAATGGGCATCGACTGACCTAGCGCCGAGGGAAGCTCCTACATGGGAACGCAGCCCCCCCTCATTCAAGTCCTGTCACTTGACCATGAGACTGGCAGCCTCTCAAGGATAGGAGGGCGATCATGCGCAAAGTATGCAGCAAAGGCTACACATTGCTGGAAGCAATGATCGTGATGGCACTGATCTGCATCGTCACCGGGATCGGTCTGCCGGGGTTCCGGGACTTGCGGTCGAGCCATCGGGTGAGCGCAACCATCCACCAACTCAGCACTTATTTCGCACTGGCGCGTAACAGCGCCATCAGTTCCGGCATTCCGGTGAGCGTTTGCCCTTCTCTTGGGGACGGCCGCTGTCGCAGCGATAGCGACTGGAGCCAAGGCTGGATGGTGTTCCGCGACCCTGAGCGGCGAGGTCAGCCCGACGCGCCCATCAGCATCCTCAGCCAGGAAACCGCGCCAGCCATCGGCTCGTTGGCGGTGCTATCCAGTCAGGATCGGTCCTTGGTCCGCTTCTTCCCGGACGGACTCAGCAGCGGCAGCAATCTCACGGTCAGGATATGCGAGCGTGGACGGCTACGCGCCAAGGTTGTGGTGAACAACAGTGGCCGGACGCGCTCGGTTAAAGCGCAAGGAGGCCGGTCGTGCCTGGCTCCGGACTGAAAATACAACAGCGGCAATTGCGCGCGGCGGTTGTCATGCCCCGTTGAAATCCTGCACGGGTGTTAGTTTTCGACGGAGAAATCTGTGAGCGAGGTGATGGACGAAGAGCCTAGTGGGAATCTCGCCGGCGCTGACCTCTGCTCCCGCATTCGGAGGGGGTTGCGCGTGCCGGTGCTCAATACAGAATTCGCGTCCGTAATGTTCCCGCCACCCGTGCCAGTTCCTCCTTCAGCGCCGCGGCCTGTTCCACGCTGGCGGCGATGTCGATCACCACATAGCCGACCTTGGGGTCGGTGCGCAGGAATTGGCCGTCGATGTTGACGTTGTGGCGCGAGAACAGATCGTTGATCTGCGACAGCACGCCCGGCACGTTGCGATGGATGTGCAGCAGACGCAGGCTTTGGTCATGCTCGGGCAGGGTGACCTCGGGGAAGTTCACCGCAGACAAGGTGCTGCCGTTGTCGCTGTAGCGCACTAATTTGGCCGCCACTTCCACGCCGATATTGTCTTGCGCTTCCAGCGTGCTGCCGCCCACATGCGGGGTCAGGATCACGTTGTCGTGCGCGGTCAGAGGCGATTCGAATAGTTCGCCGTTGCCCTTGGGTTCGACCGGGAACACGTCCACCGCCGCGCCGCCGATGTGGCCGCTGCGCAGCGCCGCGTCCAGCGCATCGATATCGATCACGCTGCCGCGCGAGGCGTTGATTAGGTGCGCACCCGGCTTCATCTGCGCCAGTTGCGCCGCGCCGATCATGTCCTTGGTCGAGGCGAGCTCGGGCACATGCAGAGTGACCACGTCCGCGCGTGCCAGCAGATCGCTCAGGTCGGCCGCCGCCCGTGCATTGCCCAGCGACAGCTTGGTCTCGATATCGTGGAAGATCACCTGCATGCCCAGCGCTTCGGCCAGCACGCCGACCTGGGTGCCGATGTGGCCGTAGCCGACAATGCCCAGCACCTTGCCGCGAGTTTCGTGGCTGCCGGTGGCCGACTTGGACCAGCCGCCGCGATGGCACTCGGCGTTTCTTTGCGGAATGCCGCGTAACAATAGGATCGCCTCGGCGATGACCAGTTCGGCAACGCTGCGGGTATTGGAGTAGGGCGCGTTGAACACCGGAATCCCGGCCAGTTCGGCCGCGTCCAGGTCGACCTGATTGGTCCCGATACAGAAGCAGCCGATCGCGATCAGGCGCTTTGCCTGCGCCAGCACTGGTGCGCTGAGCTGGGTTCGCGAGCGGATACCGACGATATGTGCCTCGGCGATGCGCTGCTTGAGTTCTTCTTCCGGCAGCGACTTGGCGTGCAATTCGATCTGCGAATAGCCGGCGGCGCGAAACGTGTCGATGGCGGTCTGGCTGATGCCTTCGAGCAGCAGTACACGGATATCCTGCTTCGGGAACGAGGTCTTCTTGGGCGACATTGCGGCGAGCGGGCCATGGCCAACGGGCCGGACACTATGCCAGATGCGCCCGCACTTGGGTGCGTGGCCATTGGCGGCAATGTGGAGGGCGGCGCAGCGTAAACGTAGCGCCGACAATGGTTTCTCCTGTATCGGTCCGTTGTCACGCACGCTGGACGCAGCGGTGCGACACTGGCACGCTTGAGGGCTTGCTTTCGTTGCCGACTTTTGACCATGACTGACCCGCGCCTGGACGCCCTGGCTCACGCCGTTCCGACCCTACGGCTGAAGACCGACCCTGCCGACCTGGAACACTACGGACGCGACTGGACCCGGCGCTGGACCCCGGCGCCGTTGGCGATTGCGCTTCCGGCCACGGTGGAGGAGGTGCAGGCGGTGCTGCGCTGGGCCAATGCCCACGCGGTGGCGGTGGTGCCTTCCGGTGGCCGTACCGGCCTGTCCGGCGGTGCGGTGGCAGCGCACGGCGAACTGGTGCTGAGCCTGGAGCGGATGAACAAAGCGCTGGCCTTCGATCCGGTCGATCGCACGTTGACGGTGCAGGCGGGCATGCCGCTGGAGGCGGTACACAATGCCGCCCGCGAACATGGCCTGGTGTATCCGGTGGATTTCGCCGCGCGCGGCTCGTGCTCGATCGGCGGCAACATCGCTACCAATGCCGGCGGTATCCGGGTGATCCGTTACGGCAATACCCGCGAGTGGATCGCCGGATTGAAAGTGGTCACTGGCAGCGGCGAGCTGCTCGATCTCAACCGCGGGTTGATCAAGAATTCCAGCGGCTACGATTTCCGCCAGTTGCTGATTGGCTCGGAAGGCACGCTCGGCATCGTGGTCGAGGCGACCTTGCGGCTGACCGATCCGCCGCCGCCCAGCAACGTGATGTTGCTGGCGTTGCCCTCGTTCGAGGTGTTGATGCAGGTGTTCGACGCGTTCCGTTCTGCGTTGCAGTTGGAGGCCTTCGAATTCTTCACCGACCGCGCGCTGGAGCATGTGCTGGCGCATGGCGCGCAGGCGCCGTTCGACACGCTGTATCCGTACTACGTGGTCACCGAATACGCCAGTGGCGATGAGGCGCAGGAAGCTGCGGCGCTTGGCGCGTTCGAGGCGTGCATGGAGCAGGGCTGGGTCCTGGATGGGGTCATCAGCCAGAGTCAGGCACAGGCGGCGCAGCTATGGCGCCTGCGCGAGGGCATCACCGAGGCGGTGGCGCGCTACACGCCGTACAAGAACGATGTCTCGGTGCGGATCTCGGCGATGCCGGCGTTCCTGGCGCAGACCCAGGCGCTACTCGCGCAGGCGTACCCGCAGTTCGACGTGGTCTGGTTCGGCCACATCGGCGATGGCAACCTGCATATCAACGTGCTCAAGCCCGAGGCCACCGCGTCGGCGGATTTCATCGCCGCCTGCGAACACGTCACCAAGCTGCTCGCGCAGGTGCTGGCCGCGCATGGTGGCAGTATTTCCGCCGAGCATGGGATCGGCCTGGTCAAGAAGCCCTATCTGGACAGCACCCGCAGTGCGCAGGAGATTGCGTTGATGCGCGCGGTCAAGCGTGTGTTCGATCCATCCGGGTTGCTCAATCCAGGTAAACTGTTCGATAGTTGAGCGCCCATGCGGCGTCGCGGCCCGACACGGGTTCAGCCACTGCTCGCGGTGAATCGCCTGGCGGTGTGCTGTGGCCTTGTCCGCGCTCCTTTACACGACTTTTGTCTGGAACGATTGCGATGACCCGAATGACTGCGCGCTTGACCTTGCTGCTCGCTCTGATCGTGCCCGTGTTCGCGCAGGCGTCCAGCTTCGCCGGCAGCTCGGCTGGTTCCGCATCGGCTGGCTCGGCGGGCAGCTCGGAATCCTCGAACAGCAGTTCCAACCGGAACAACAAGATTGTGCTGCAGGCACGCGATGACGCCGCCGGTTTCGTCGCCAGCGCCGGTCGTATCCGTGGCGCGCAATTGGAGGCGGCGCTGCGTGTGCTGCGCGAGCGCAATCCGCAGGCGCGGCAGGCCAGCGACCTGGAATTGGCGCAGGCGATCCTGGCACTGTGACACTGCGCCGCCGCGTGGCGCGGTGGCTTGTCCTGGCAGCGCTGGCCTGCGCGGTCCCGGCGCAAGCGGTGCAATTGCAATGCGATGACCAGGGGCTGAGCGCTTCCGAGCGCGCGGCCAGTCGGAGCTTGCTCGATGCCGCGCAGGCACGGCTGCCACCGGCCTGGGCGGCGGCACTGCCTGCCTCTGTGTCGCTACAGTGGCGCGACGATCTACCGCCGCAGGTGCACGGACGCGCCTTGGCGCAGCGGGTGCTGTTGAACAAGCAATTGCTGCGCGAATGGATGGCGGCCAATGCCGGCACCGATCCGGCCAGCGATCCGGCACGGCGACCGGCTATGGCCGCGCTGCTGCACGAACTAGCGCATGTTTACGACCATTCCGCAGCCGGCCACTTATCGTCCGATCCGCGCCTGCTGGACTTGGCCGGATGGCAGGTGAGTCCGATGCGCCTGGGCCTGCGTCGTGACCACAACGCCCTCACCGAGCGCAGTCCGGATCGTTACGAGTTGGAATCGCCGGCAGAGTACGTGGCGGTAAATCTGGAACACGTCCTGCTCGATCCGGATTATGCCTGCCGTCGTCCGGCCTTGGCCGACTACTTCGCTCAGCGTCTGGCATGGACGCCGCCGCCGACCCGCTGCGCGCCCGGCCTGACCTTCGTGCAGGACCCGCTGGCCGAGCAGGCGCTGCTGCTGCAAGTGGACCCGGCACGGGTCTATGCGGTGGATTACCTGCTGGCCGAAGGCAATACGCAGCCGATGAGTCGCTGGGGCCACAGCATGCTGCGCCTGGTGATCTGCGCGCCGGGACGGCCGCTCGGGCCGCAATGCCGGCTCGATCTGGCTGACCACGTGGTGCTGTCGTTTCGCGCCTTCGTCAACGATGTGCAGATTTCCAACCTGCGTGGATTGATTGGTTCGTATCCGTCGCGGTTGTTCGTGCTGCCGCTGCATCAAGTGATCGACGATTACACCCAGGTACAACTGCGCGGGCTGCAGTCGCTGCCGTTGAACCTGCGCCGCGATGAGATCGTCGCGTTGCTGGAGCGCGCCGGACAACTGCATTGGAGCTACGACGGTCGCTACTACTTTCTCAGCAATAACTGCGCCGTAGAGACCTACGCCCTGCTGCACGACGCGGTACCGCGATTGGCGGCTGCGCACTTGTCCGGCATCACACCGACCGGCCTGCGTCAGCGCCTGCTGCGCGCTGGTATCGCCGATGCCTCGGTGTTGGAGCGCAACGCGGCGGCGGTGCGGCAGGGGTATTACTTCCCTGCGGCGAGCGCGTATTTCGCCGAGATGTTCGCGGTGGCGCGTGCGGGTCTGGCGTTGCCGGCACGCGATGTCAATGCTTGGCTGGATCTGCCGGCCGCGCAGCGTGCGCCTTGGCTGCAACGCGGCGATCTGCGCGCCAGTGCGGCGTTGTTGCTGCTGGAGAATGCCGCCCGCTTGCGTGCCGAGATGCGCGCTCGCGACGCGCTGAAGCGGCGTTATCTGCGCGCGTCGTCCTGGTTTGCGCTGGTGCGTCCTGGCAACAGCTTGGATTCCGTCGGCGATACCCGCGAGGCGGCCGCGGCGGTACGCGCGGTACTCGCGCAGCAAGGGCTGTTGAGTCAACCGTCCAGTTTGTTGCAGGGTCAGCCGGGCTACGGCCTGCCGCAGGCACAGGAGCGTGCCTGGCTGCAGGAGCGCAGTCAGGCGTGGATCACCCCGCTGCGCGCCGACGGCACCGCACTGCGCAAACGCCTGCGTGATCTGTTGCCGTCGCCGTTGCAGGCGGAGTTGCAGCAGCTCGACACGAACCTGGCGACGCTGGGCGCGCGGCTGCGCACGCTCAACCGCGAGGGCGGCGGGCTGCAATTGAATCAGCCCTCGCAGTTGTCACTGCCGTCAGTGCAGTGAGCGGCAGGTCGATGCAAGGTGGCCGCCATCGCGCGGTGTGGTCGCGCAGGTGTCGTTGTCGCCGCCGCGCGGTGGTGCTCAGTCCGCGCGGCCGGCGAACTCGCCTGTCGTGGTGTTGACCAGCACGCGTTCGCCGTTGCCGATGTACTCCGGCACCATGATCTCGATGCCGGTGTTGAGTTTGGCCGGTTTGGGCCGCTTGGTCGCGGTGCCGCCCTTGAGCTCCGGCGGTGTCTCGACCACTTCCAGGGTGACGCTCTGTGGCAGTTGGATCGCCACCGGCTGGTCGTCGATGACCTGCACGTAGATGCCGCTGAGACCGTCGGTGATGTAGCCGGCGTCGTTGCCGATGGCGTCGGCGTCCAGTGTGTAGGGCGTGTAGTCCTCGTCGTCGAGAAACACGAACGCCTCGCCGTCCTTGTAGGAGAAGCTGGCCTGACGGCGCATCAATTCGACCTCGCGCAGGTCGTCGTCGCCGTCGAAACTGGCGTCGAGCTTGTTGCCACCGGGCACGCTGTACATGACGAAGCGGAAGCGCACGTTGCCGCCACGCCCCTGCGGCGAGCTGCGCTCGATGTCGCGGATCTGGTACACGCTGTTGTTGTATTCGACGACGTTGCCTTTCTTGATTTCGTTGGCTTTCATGGCGGCACAGGATGTGGGTGGAAGCGAAGAGGGGGTGCGCGACAGCGGCCCATGGGCCGCTGTCGCGGTTATTTGGGGGCCAGGCGTACCGCACCGTCGAGGCGGATCACTTCGCCATTGAGGTAGCGGTTGCGCAGCAGGAACATCACCGTGTCGGCGAATTCCTCCGGCTGTCCGAGGCGCGAAGGATACGGGATCGCGGCGGCTAGCGACTGCTGCACGGCCTCGGGCATGCCATCGACCATCGGTGTCCAGAAGATGCCGGGGGCGATGGTGTTGACGCGGATACCGAAGCGCGCAAATTCGCGTGCCATCGGCAGCGTCATCGCCACCACGCCGCCCTTGGACGCGGCATACGCCGCTTGGCCGATCTGGCCTTCGTAGGCGGCGATGCTGGCGGTGTTGACGATCGCACCGCGCTCGCCATCCTCGCCAGGTGCGTTGTGCTGCATCAGGTTCGCCGCCGCTTTGGCGACATTGAAACTGCCGACGAGATTGACCATCACCGTGTTCTGGAACGAGGCCAGCGCCATCGGCGCTTCCTTGCCGAGGATGCGGCCTGCGCCGAGGATGCCGGCACAGTTGATCGCGGTGTTGAGGCCGCCGAGGAACTGCTGTGCGGTATCCAAGTGTGCCGCCACTTGGGCCTCGTTGCTGACGTCGGTGCGCAGGTAGCAAGCCTGCTGCTTGCCCAGTGCGGTAATCGCGGCTGTGCCCTTGTCGTCGTTCAGATCCAGCAGCGCCACCTTGCCACCCTCGGCGACGATGCGCTGTGCCACGGCCAGTCCGAGGCCGGACACGCCGCCGGTGACCACGGCGCGCAGATCGGCAAGTTGCATCGAGATTTCCTTAGCGGACGCGGGAAAACCGCAGTTTAGCCGGGAGCGGCCATGTGGCGCATGTGGGGTTACGGTGCTGGCGTCGTCGTGTCCTGGTCCGCTGCCAGCGCCTGACCGACCTTGCTGCCGGTGGGCCGGTTCAGTCGATGCGCCAGCCAGCGCCCGGTCGCGGCCAGTGCCGATAGATCGATGCCGGTCTGCACGCCGTTGCCATGCAACAGGTAGACCACGTCCTCGCTGGCCACGTTGCCGCTGGCGCCCTTGGCGTAGGGGCAGCCGCCAGCGCCGGACACCGCCGCATCGACCACGCGCACTCCCTCGTCCAGGCACGCGGCGATGTTGGCCAATGCCTGCCCGTAGGTATCGTGGAAGTGCACCGCCAACGCCGCCATCGGCACCTCGCTGGCGACCGCGCGCAGCATCGCCCGTGCCTTGGCCGGCGTGCCGATCCCGATGGTGTCGCCCAGCGAGATTTCGTAGCACCCCATCGCGTGCAGGCGTTGCGCCACCCGCACCACGTCGTTCAACGGGACTACGCCCTGGTAAGGGCAGCCGAGCACGGTGGAAACATAACCGCGCACCTTGACTCCGTCCGCTGCGGCACGCGCCAGTACCGGTGCAAAGCGCGCCAGCGACGCATCGATGCCGGCATTGGTATTGGTGCGGTTGAAGGTTTCCGAGGCTGCGGTGAACACCGCCACTTCGCGCACGCCCACCGCGATGGCGCGCTCGTAGCCCTGTAGATTGGGTACCAGCACGGGATAGTCCACGCCTGGCGTCGGCACGATGCCGGCGTAGACCTGCGCTGCGTCGGCCAGTTGCGGCACCCATGTCGGGCTGACGAAGCTGGTTGCCTCGATGCTCGGCAGGCCGGTGCGAGACAGCCTGGCGATCAACTCGATTTTGTCGACGGTGGCGACCCAGGTCTTCTCGTTCTGCAGGCCGTCGCGCGGACCGACTTCCACCACGCGCACGATATCGCTCATGCCGGCCGCCTCTGTAGATACAAGGTGGCAGAGGTGAGCGCGGCTGCGATGGTTTGGATCACGGCGATTGCTGATTCACATCGCCACCAGCAGCGGCACGGGTGGCTCGCCAGCGGGGCTAGCCTGCTGCTGGTCGACGCGGATACGGCGCGCTGTGGTGACATGTCAGCTCTGGCCGATCCAGCGCGGAGCGCGCTTTTCGAGGAATGCGCCGAGGCCTTCCTGACCTTCGGGCGAGACCCGCAACTGCGCGATCAGCGCGGCATTGGCCTGGTCCAGCGCATCGCGTTCGCCACCAGCGGCGACACGCCGCACTAAGGTCTTGGCGGCGGCGGCGGCCAGCGGCCCGGCTTGGCCCAGCAGCGCCACCTGCTGTTGCACCGCTGCGTCCAGCGCCTGCGGTGCCACCACCTCGTGGACCAGGCCGATCTGCGCGGCGGTGGTGGCGTCGAACGGCTCGGCACTGGCGAACCAGCGCCGCGCCTGGCGTGCACCGATGGCGGCGATCACGTAGGGCGAGATCACCGCCGGCAGCAGGCCCAGGCGACTTTCGCTGAGCGCGAAGCGCGCATCGGTGGACGCCACCGCGATGTCGCAGCATGCGATCAACCCCACCGCGCCGCCGAACGCGGCGCCGTGGACACGCGCGACGGTGGGCTTGGGCAGTTCGTCGAGCACGCGCATCAAGCGCGCCAGGGCCATCGCGTCGTCGTGATTGTCCTGCGCGCTGGCGGCGGCCATCGCGCGCATCCATTGCAGGTCGGCACCGGCCGAGAATGCGCTGCCGGTGCCGCCCAGGACCACGATCTGGATCAGCGGATCGACCGCGATCTGTTGCAGCGCGTCGGTGAGTTGCGCGATCAAGGCGGCGTCGAAGGCGTTGCGCAGTGCGGGGCGGTTCAACTGCAGCGCCAGGACCTTGCCCGATCGCTCCAGCAGCAGTGCATCGCTCATCGATGGATCTCGTGCGGAAAGGGAATGGCTGCCATTGTGCGATCATATCCGGCTGCGCCGCGACCGCCATGGATACGGCGTTGCGATGCTATAATTGATAATCATTCCTATCGACAGAGCCTGTTGTGACCTTGTCCGATATGCCTTTGCGTAGCAGCGCCCTGGTGGAAGCCGTGCACGAGCGCCAGCCCAACGACGCCATTGCGCGGCGTCTGCGCGAGCTGGGGTTCGTCGCCGGCGAGCAGGTGCAAGTGCTGACCAGTGGGCCGATCGGGGGGGAGCCACTGTTGGTGCAGGTGGGCTATACGCGGTTTGCGCTGCGCCGCAGTGAAGCGGCGCGGGTGCAGGTCAGTCCGCTGATCGAGGGGCGGCCATGAAGGAGGCGCTTGCGCCGCTGCGTCTGGCTTTGGTCGGCAACCCGAATTGCGGCAAGACTGCATTGTTCAATCAGTTGACCGGTAGCAGGCAGAAAATCGCCAACTATGCTGGCGTTACCGTCGAGCGCAAGGAGGGGCGCTTGCGTGCGCCATCCGGACGTGAGTTCGCGGTGCTGGATCTGCCCGGTGCCTACAGTCTGCAACCGGCCAGTGTCGATGAAGCCATCACCCGCGATCTGTGCCGTGGCTTTTACCCAGGCGAGCCGGCGCCGGATGTCCTGGTGTGCGTGGTCGATGCGACCAACCTGCGCCTGCACTTGCGTTTCGCATTGGAATTGCGCGCGCTGGGCAAGCCGATGCTGGTGGCGCTGAATATGGTCGACGCCGCGCAGCGCCGTGGTATCGGTATCGACCGCCAGGCACTGGAGCAGGCGCTGGGCGTGCCGGTGATCGAAACCGTGGCGGTGCGTCGCCACGGCGCACGTGCGTTGGTCCAATACCTGGATACGCTGGCACCGGCGTTGCCGCCCGTGGTGGCGTCGGTCGATGCGCGCGGCGACGATCACGATCAGGTGCGCAGCATCCTTGCGCGTGCGGTGACGATGCCCAGCCGCACGGCGCGTATCGACGACGCGCTGGATCGCTGGCTGCTGCATCCGGTCGTCGGGTTGCTGACCTTGGTACTGGTGATGTTCCTGATCTTCCAGGCAGTGTTCGCCTGGGCCAAGCCGCTGATGGATTTGATCGAAGACGCCAGCAATGCACTCGGCGCCTGGGTGGGCGCGGCCATGCCGGCCGGGCCGCTGAACAGCTTGGTGGTGGATGGCGTCATTGCCGGGATAGGCGGCGTGGTGGTGTTTTTGCCGCAGATCCTGATCTTGTGCGGCTTCATTTTGGTGCTGGAAGAATCCGGCTACTTGCCGCGCGCGGCGTTTTTGCTCGATCGCATGATGTCGGCAGCGGGATTGTCTGGACGCTCGTTCATCCCGCTGCTTTCAAGTTTCGCCTGCGCGGTGCCGGGCATCATGTCCACGCGCAGTATCCAGGACCCGCGCGACCGCCTGGCCACCATTCTCGTGGCGCCATTGATGACCTGCTCGGCGCGGCTGCCGGTGTACACGCTGCTGATCGCCGCGTTCGTGCCGCAACAGCAGGTCTGGGGGGTGTTCAATCGGCAGGGGTTGGTGCTGTTCGGCTTGTACGTGGCCGCCATCGTCAGTGGCCTGGGAGTCTCCTGGGCGATGAAGAAATGGCGCCGCGATAGGGGCGAGCATCCGCTGTTGCTGGAGCTGCCTTCGTACCGCGTTCCGCGCCTGCGCGACCTGGGGCTGGGTCTGTGGGAGCGTGCGGCGATCTTTCTCAAGCGCGTGGGCGGCATCATCCTGGCGCTGACCATCCTGCTGTGGTTTCTATTGAATTTCCCGGCAGCACCGGCCAATGCGACCATGCCGATGATCGATTACAGCTTCGCCGGGCGCATCGGCCATGCGATGGCCGTGGTGTTCGCGCCGCTGGGCTTCAATTGGCAGATCTGTATCGCGCTGATCCCGGGGCTGGCCGCACGCGAGGTGGCGGTGTCGTCGCTGGCGACGGTGTATGCGTTGTCCGCCAGCGACGACGCTGCCGCCGCGCAGGCGCTGGCACCGTTGATCGGCAATGGCTGGTCGCTGGCCACCGCGTTATCCCTGTTGGCCTGGTACATCTACGCGCCGATGTGCATTTCCACCCTGGCCACGATCAAGCGCGAGACCAATTCGTGGAAGCAGATGAGCATCGCGGCGTGCTACCTGTTCGCGTTGGCCTATCTGGCCTCGCTCATCACCTACCAGGTCGTCGTGGCGTTGGGAGGGGGGTGAGATGAGTGCCTCGTTGCTGCTGCAGTATCTGCTGATCGCGCTGGCGGTGCTGGTGAGTGCCTGGGTGGTATTGAAGAAACAATTCCCCAGCAGCGTGCGTTGGTTGCGCGGTGCGCTGGCGCGGGTATTGCTGCGGCCGGCTCGCCCGGTGTGGTTGCAGTCTTTGGGGCGGGCGATCGCACCGCCGCCCAGCGTTGGCGCGGGGGGATGTGGCGGTTGCGATAACTGCGGTCCCGCGCCACCGCGTCGACATTGAGACTCGCTGCGTCGGTCAACGGCGTGTCATGTGCAGACGCGCCCGTCTGTGCGGGGCGATGCGATGTCGATGACGGCGTTCTGCATCCTTCATCCATCGTTGCGTGCGCGGTGCGCTGGTCGGCGTTTCGCATCGGATGCGATGGTTTTTGATTTTCCCTCTGTTGTGTTCTGCTGCAAACCGCTAGCCTTGGCGGATGACGACTTCTCCGTTGCGTGTGTTGATTCATGGTGCGTCTGGCCGCATGGGCCAGGCGTTGTTGCGTCTGGCGGCGCAGGATACGGCGGTACAGGTGGTGGCTGCGGTGCTGCGGCGAACACCGGCGCAGCGGGTGATCGATGGCGTGCCGTACTTCGCCGCGGCCGAACTCAATGGCGTGCCCGAGTTCGATGTGGCGATCGATTTCAGCCTGCCGGAGGGCTTTGATCCGGTCCTGGCACTGTGCGTGGCGCGTGGCGCGGCGCTGGTGTCGGGGACCACCGGCCTGGACGCGACACAGCGGCAGGCGTTGGCGGCCGCGGCCGAGCGCATCGCGCTGATCTGGGCGTCGAACTTCAGCCTTGGCGTTGCGGTGTTGAACGAACTGGTGGAGCGTGCCGCCGCGGCGTTGCCCGGCTGGGATTGCGATATCGTCGAATCCCATCATGTGCATAAACAGGATGCACCTTCAGGCACCGCGCTCACCCTGGGCGAGGCAGCCGCACACGGCGGTGCGACCCCGCACTATGCCAGCCTGCGCGCCGGCGACATCGTCGGTGAGCATCTGGTGCAGTTCACCGGCCTTGGCGAGCGGGTGGAGCTGCTGCACCGCGCGACTAATCGCGACATCTTCGCCCGTGGCGCGTTACATGCCGCCACACGCCTGCCGGGACGCGCGCCGGCGGCCTACCGATTGCGCGACTTGCTCGACTGAACGGCGTTTTGACACAAACGGCTGGCGCGGACCGCCGCGCGCCGGTAGAATTCTTCCTCGCCTGTTACCCATCGCCACGAACCCGGAGAAGCGCCGCGTTCGCGGTTTCTTGCAGCCGCAAGTTTTGATGGGGCAGGGTTCCTCTTTTCCCCCAAGGCGAACCTCGTGACTCAACCCGCAATCCTTGTCCTTGAAGACGGCACCGTATTCGAGGGCATTGCCGTAGGTGCCACTGGCCTGTCTGTCGGCGAAGTGGTGTTCAACACCGCCATGACCGGTTACCAGGAAATCGTGACCGATCCGTCGTATGCGCGCCAATTGGTCACGCTGACGTATCCCCATATCGGCAATACCGGTTGCACCGAGCAGGACGACGAGGCCGCTCAAGTCTGGTCGGCTGGCCTGATCGTGCGCGATGTGCCACGTCGTCCCAGCAACTGGCGCAGCCAGGTGGCGTTGCCGCAGTGGCTGGCGCAGCGTGGCGTGGTCGCTATTGCCGGTATCGACACCCGCAAGCTGACCCGTATCCTGCGCGAGAAGGGTGCGCAGAACGGCGCGCTGATGGCCGGTGCGGTGAATGTGGACGCCGCGTTGGAGGCGGCGCGCAGCTTCCCTGGGCTCAAGGGCATGGACCTGGCCAAGGTGGTGTCCACCGATCAACCTTATGCGTGGCGTGAGGGCCAGCTCGATCTGGACCGCAACGTCTTCGTTCAAGCCGAGCCCAAGTTCAAGGTCGTGGCCTACGATTACGGGGTCAAGCGCAATATCCTGCGCATGCTCGCCGAGCGCGGCTGCGAGGTCACCGTGGTGCCGGCGCAGACGCCGGTCGCCGAGGTGTTGGCGATGCAGCCCGACGGCGTGTTTTTGTCCAACGGCCCTGGCGATCCCGCGCCGTGCGATTACGCGATCGCCGCGATCAAAGAGCTGCTTGCACGCAAGATACCGACCTTCGGCATCTGCCTGGGCCACCAACTGCTGGCGTTGGCCGCTGGCGCGCAGACCTTGAAGATGGGGCACGGCCACCATGGCGCCAACCATCCGGTGCAGGATCTGCACAGTGGGCAGGTGATGATCACCTCGCAGAACCATGGTTTCGCGGTCGATGAGGCCTCGCTGCCCGCGCATGTTCGGGTCACCCATCGTTCGCTGTTCGACGGTACCAACCAAGGAATCGAGCTGACCGATGCGCCGGCCTTCGGCTTCCAGGGCCATCCGGAAGCCTCGCCGGGTCCACGCGATGTGGCGCCGTTGTTTGATCGTTTCACTGCGCTGATGGCTGCCGCCGCCTGATGGCCGCGGCGCCGGTTTTGCCGTTGCCGAGTTACTGCTGGCGTCATCAGATCACCTGGCGTGCCCCCGTGGCGCGTCAGGATCGCCTTTACTGAGAATCCCCATGCCCAAGCGCACCGACCTCCAAACCATCCTCATCATCGGCGCCGGCCCGATCGTCATCGGTCAAGCCTGCGAATTCGATTACTCAGGCGCGCAGGCGTGCAAGGCGCTGCGCGATGAGGGCTATCGCGTGGTGCTGGTCAATAGCAACCCCGCCACCATCATGACCGACCCGAACATGGCCGATGCCGTGTATATCGAGCCGATCAACTGGCAGACGGTCGAGAAGATCATCGCCAAGGAAAAACCCGATGCCCTGCTGCCGACCATGGGCGGGCAGACCGCGCTGAACTGCGCACTGGATCTGGCTGACCACGGTGTGCTGGAAAAGTATGGCGTCGAACTGATCGGCGCCAAACGCGAGGCCATCCGCATGGCCGAGGATCGCGAACTGTTCCGCGTGGCGATGGGCGAAATCGGCCTGGAGTGCCCCAAGGCAGCGGTGGCACGCACGCTGGAACAAGCGCTGGAGATTCAGACCAGGGTGGGCTACCCGACCATCATCCGGCCCAGTTTCACCCTTGGCGGCAGCGGCGGCGGCATCGCCTACAACCGCGAGGAGCTGATCGAGATCGTCGGTCGCGGCCTGGAGTTGTCGCCGACCAGCGAGGTGCTGGTCGAAGAATCGGTGCTCGGCTGGAAGGAGTTCGAGATGGAAGTGGTCCGCGACACCGCGGATAACTGCATCATCGTCTGCGCCATCGAGAACCTCGATCCGATGGGCGTGCACACCGGCGACTCGATCACCGTGGCACCGGCACAGACCCTGACCGACAAGGAATACCAACGCCTGCGCGATGCGTCCATCGCGGTGCTGCGCAAGATCGGCGTGGATACCGGCGGCTCCAACGTGCAGTTCGGTATCAACCCGCAGACCGGGCGCGTGGTGGTGATCGAGATGAATCCGCGCGTGTCGCGTTCCTCGGCGCTGGCGTCCAAGGCCACCGGCTTCCCGATCGCCAAGGTCGCGGCCAAGTTGGCGGTGGGCTATACCCTGGACGAATTGAAGAACGAGATCACCGGCGGCTTGACTCCGGCCTCGTTCGAGCCGGCGATCGACTATGTCGTCACCAAGATCCCGCGTTTTGCGTTCGAGAAATTCCCGCAGGCCGATGCGCGCCTGACCACGCAGATGAAGTCGGTGGGCGAGGTGATGGCGATGGGCCGCACCTTCTCCGAGTCGCTGCAGAAGGCGCTGCGCGGCCTGGAGACCGGCAAGATCGGGCTGGACCCAACTGGCTTGGATCTGTGCAACGAGGACGATCTGGCCGCGCTCAGGCGCGAGTTGAAAGCCCCTGGCCCGGAGCGTCTGTTCTACGTCGCCGATGCCTTCCGTGCGGGCATGAGCGTGGAGCAGGTGCATGCGCTGTCGTTCATTGACCCATGGTTCCTGGACCAGATGGAGGAGTTGATCGCGCAGGAGAAGCAAGTGGCTGCCGAGGGGTTGGATGCGCTCGACGCCGCGCGGCTGCGCGTGCTCAAGCGCGCCGGTTTCTCCGATGCGCGCCTGGCGCAATTGACCGATACCAACGAGGCCGCGATCCGCGCGCTGCGTCGCGCGCACAAAGTGCGTCCGGTGTACAAGCGGGTGGACTCGTGCGCGGCTGAATTCGCTACCAGCACCGCCTACCTGTACTCGACCTACGAGGACGAGTGCGAGGCCGCGCCGAGTGACCGCGACAAGATCATGATCCTCGGTGGTGGCCCCAATCGCATCGGCCAGGGCATCGAGTTCGACTATTGCTGCGTGCACGCAGCGCTGGCACTGCGCGAGGATGGCTACGAGACCATCATGGTCAACTGCAATCCGGAGACTGTGTCCACCGACTACGACACCTCCGATCGCCTGTACTTCGAGCCGCTGACGCTGGAAGACGTGTTGGAGATTGTCGACCTGGAGCAACCCAAGGGCGTGATCGTGCAGTACGGCGGACAGACTCCGCTGAAGCTGGCGCGCGCGCTGGAAGCCAACGGCGTGCCGGTGATCGGCACCACGCCCGATTCGATCGACCTGGCTGAGGACCGCGAGCGCTTCCAGCAATTGGTCGACAAACTCGGGTTGAAGCAGCCGCCCAATCGCATTGCCCGCAACGCCGAAGAGGCGCTGGTACTGGCGCGGGAGATCGGCTACCCGCTGGTGGTGCGCCCGAGCTACGTGCTCGGCGGTCGCGCGATGGAGATCGTGTACGGCGAGTCCGACCTGGCGCGTTATGTCCGCGATGCGGTCAAGGTCTCCAACGAGTCGCCGGTGCTGCTGGATCGCTTCCTCGACAACGCGGTGGAAGTGGACGTGGACATCATCGCCGATAAGGACGGCAAGGTCTTGATCGGCGGGGTCATGGAGCACATCGAGGAGGCGGGCGTGCATTCCGGCGATTCCTCCTGTTCGCTGCCGCCGTACTCGCTGTCGCCGGCCACCCAGGCCGAATTGCGTCGTCAGGTGGTCGAATTGGCCAAGGCGTTGCATGTGGTCGGGCTGATGAACACCCAGTTCGCGGTGCAGGTCAACGATAGCGGCGACGATATCGTGTACCTGCTGGAAGTGAACCCGCGTGCCTCGCGCACCGTGCCGTTCGTGTCCAAAGCCATCGGTGTGCCGCTGGCCAAGATCGCCGCGCGCTGCATGGCCGGCAAGACCCTGGCCGAACAAGGCGCGTTGAAGGAAATCGTGCCCGACTACTACTCGGTGAAGGAAGCGATCTTCCCGTTCGCCAAGTTCCAGGGCGTGGACCCGATCCTCGGCCCGGAGATGCGCTCCACCGGCGAGGTGATGGGCGTGGGCCGCAGCTTCAGCGCCGCGTTCGCGCGTGCGCAGGAAGCCGGTGGGATCAAGGCGCCGCCGTTGGGCAAGGCGTTCGTCTCGGTGCGCGATCCGGACAAGCAGCGCGTGCTGCCGGTAGCGCAGGCGCTGGTCGAGCGCGGTTACACCCTGGTCGCCACCCGCGGCACCTGCGCCTGGCTGCAGCAGAACGGGCTGCAGTGCGAACAGATCAACAAAGTCGCCGAGGGGCGTCCGCACATCGTCGATCTGATCAAGAACGGCGAAATCGTGTATATCGTCAATACCACCGAGGGCCGGCCGGCGATTTCCGACTCGTTCTCGATCCGACGCGAAGCGCTGCAACATCGCGTCACCTATTCCACCACGGTCGCTGGCGCGCGTGCGCTGGTGCAGTCATTGGAATTCCGCGGCACCGGCCCGGTCTGGGCGCTGCAGGAACTGCATAAGGAGTTGGACGCGTGAGAGCCCCGATCACCCTGCAAGGCGCGCAGCGCCTGCGCGAAGAACTGGATCACCTGAAATCGGTCAAGCGCCCGGAAATCATCACTGCCATTGCTGAGGCGCGTGCGCATGGCGATCTCAAGGAAAACGCCGAGTACCACGCTGCGCGCGAGCAGCAAGGTTTCATCGAAGGTCGCATCAAGCAGTTGGAGAGCGAGCTGTCGCATGCCGAGGTCATCGACATCAGCAAGCTGGCGGTCGGCAGCAAGGTCGTGTTCGGTGCCACCGTGACCCTGGCCGACGTGGAGACCGACGAAGAAAAACGCTATCAGTTAGTCGGCGATCTGGAGGCGGACATCAAGCTGGGCTTGATCGCGATCTCCTCGCCGCTGGCGCGCGCACTGATCGGCAAGATGGAAGGTGATAGCGTCGGGATTGATGCGCCGGCCGGGCATCGCGAGTACGAAATCGTCAGCGTCCAATATCTGGGCTGACGCCATGGCGGTCGCCAGTGTGCTGTTGCCGGAGCGGAGCCGTTTGGCCGGCGTCGTCCTCGTCGGCGAGATGGCGCGCGCCTTCGGGCGCGCCGACCGCGAGCAGTTGCAACCCGGCAGCGAAGCACAGCTGCGCCGCCATTTCGCCTTGCCGATGGACTCCTGGCCGGTTGCCGCATTGACTCGGCAACGCGATGCCGGTGACGCTGGCGACAGCCTGTGGTTGCGTGCCGACCCCGCCTATGTGGTGCCGGATATGCAGGGCGCGCGGTTGATGGCGCATGGCGACATGCTCCCTATCGACGCAGTGGACCTGGACGCGCTGTTGCCGGCCTTGCAGGACTTGTTCGCAGAGGGCGGGCTGGCGTTGGATGCGCCCGATCCCACGCGCTGGTATCTGCGCGTGCCGCCTGGGCACACACTGCCTGCGTTCGCCGCTCCAGCGCAGGTACTGGGGGCGGATCTATTCGATCATCTGCCGCAGGGAGAAGACGCGCGCCGCTGGCGTGCCTTGCTGACCGATGCGCAGGTGCTGCTGCATCAACATCCCTGGAACCGCGAACGTGCCGCCCGTGGCCAGCCGGCGATCAATTCGCTGTGGTTCTGGGGCGGTGGCGCGTTGCCGGCCACCGTCGCCACCGCGCACGCGCAAGTGCGCAGCCGCGATTCGCTGTTGTGCGCACTGGCCCAGGCGGCCGGGATCGACGCCGAGCAGGCGCAAGCCTCGCGCGTTGATGCGTTGATCGACCTGCGCCAGTTGCGCGCGCCTGAGCAATTTGTCGGTGAGCTGATGCAGCCACTGCTGCAGGCGCTGCGCGAGGGCGAATTGCAACAGTTACTGCTGGATTTCGAGGACGGCACCTGCTTGCGTATCACCGGCGCGCAACGTTGGCGTCTGTGGCGTCGTCCGCTGGTACATCTGCACGCATGAGCCCGGGGTTGCGCATCACCCGGCGGCCGGTCGCGGTCGCGGACGGGCAATGGAGCGATGCCACCCTGCCGCTGTTGCGTCGCATCTATGCCGCGCGTGGCGCGCACGACACGCTGCTGGCGCAGCCGAAACTCGCGCAATTACTGCCGCCGGATACCTTGAGCGGCATCGACGCGGCAGTCGCCCTGCTGGCCGAGGCGATCATGGCCGGGCAGCGTATTTTGGTGGTCGGCGATTTCGATTGCGACGGCGCCACTGCCTGTGCGGTGGCCGTGCGCGGGCTACGCCTGCTCGGGGCCACGCAGGTGCTGCATGCGGTTCCCAATCGCATGGTGCATGGCTATGGGTTATCGCCTGCGTTGGTGGCCGAATTGGCCCCGCTGCAGCCGGACCTGCTGGTCACGGTCGATCATGGCATCGCCTGCCATGCGGGTGTCGCCGCGGCCAAGGCGCTGGGCTGGCGGGTATTGGTCACCGATCATCATCTGCCTGGGCTGACGCTGCCGCTCGCCGACGCCATTGTCGATCCCAATCTGGCCGGCGATGCCTTTCCCAGCAAGATGCTCGCGGGCGTCGGAGTGATCTTCTACGTACTGCTGGCGTTGCGTCGGCATCTGCGTGAGCGAGGTGCATCCGCTAGCACCGTCGCGCCGGATCTGGGAGTGCTGCTGGACTTGGTCGCGGTCGGTACCGTGGCCGATCTGGTGCCGTTGGACGCGAACAACCGTGCGTTGGTGTCGGCTGGATTGCGCCGATTACAGCGCGGCGAAGGTTGTCTGGGCCTGCGTGCGCTGATCGAAGTCAGTGGCCGCGATCCGGCGCGGCTCAGCGCCAGCGACATCGGCTTCGCGCTGGCGCCGCGGCTCAACGCCGCCGGCCGCCTGGAAGACATGGCGTTGGGCATCGCGTTGCTGCTGTGCGAGGACTGGTCACAGGCGCGGGCGATCGCCGCGACGCTGGAGGAGATCAACGCCGAGCGCCGCGCGGTGCAGCAGCAGATGACCGACGCTGCCGAGGCGGTGGTGGCACAGGCGTTGCTGGCCGCGCCCGAGCAGCCGCCGGTGGCGGTATGTCTGTTCGATCCGCACTGGCATCCGGGGGTGATCGGCCTGGTCGCGTCGAAGATGAAGGACCGTCTGCACCGCCCGGTGATCGCCTTCGCCCCTGCCGAGCCTGGCAGCGAGCAGTTGCGCGGCTCGGCGCGCTCGATCCCCGGCTTTCACATCCGCGATGCGATGGCGGCCGTGGAGGCGCGCTTTCCTGGGTTGATGGACAAGTTTGGTGGGCATGCCATGGCCGCGGGATTGAGCCTGCGCCAGGACGCGCTGGCGCAGTTCGAGCAGGCATTCGGCGAACAGGCACTTTCCAGCCTGGATCCACAACTGCTGCATGCCGAGTTGCTCAGCGATGGAGTGCTGGAACCGCACGAGTTGGATCATCGCCACGCCGAAGCGCTGCGCCTGGGCGGGCCATGGGGGCAAGGGTTTCCAGAGCCGCTATTCGATGGCGAATTCGAAGTGCTGCAATGGCGCGTGCTCAAGGAGCGCCATCTCAAGTTGAGCCTGCGCTACGCTGGCTCTCGCGCACCGTTGAATGCGATTTACTTCAATGGTTGGCGTGGCAGTGAACCAGGGCGCCGCGTGCATGTGGCTTATCGTCTGGTCGCCGACGATTATCGTGGCGGCGATGCCGTGCAACTGGTGGTGGAGTCTTGCCAGCCCTTGGCGGACTGAGTCGCGGCGATGTGCGCGATGTATGGCCAAGTTCAATGCGTTGGAGCTCGTCCATGCGCAGGTCGGGCAGGGTGGTCTTGCCACGCAAACGCCAGATGGGCACTGCAGAGGCGCACCCGGAATTGCTAGAATCGCCCTCTTGTTTGCCGGAAACCCCGCAATGATTGAACTTAATCCCATCCGCCACCGCATCGCCGATTTGTCTGATCGGGTGCTGTCGCTACGGGGGTTTCTTTGACTACGACGCCAAGAAAGAGCGTCTAGAAGAAGTCGCCCGCGAGCTGGAAAGCCCTGACGTCTGGAATGACCCCGAGCGCGCCCAGGGCCTAGGTCGTGAACGCGCCAACCTGGAGAAGACCGTCGGCGGCATTGCTAACGTGCTCGATGGACTCAACGAGTCGCTCGAATTGCTCGAATTGGCCGAGAGCGAGAACGACGAGGACACCGCGAACGGGGTGATGGCCGATGTCGAGCGCTTCCAGACGCAGGTGGAGAAGCTGGAATTCCAGCGCATGTTCTCCGGGAAAATGGATGGCTGTAATGCCTTCGTCGATATCCAAGCCGGTGCCGGTGGCACCGAGGCTCAGGATTGGGCAGAAATTCTGCTGCGCATGTATCTGCGCTGGTGCGAATCGCGCGGCTGGAAGACCGAGCTGATGGAAGTCTCCGGCGGTGAAGTGGCCGGGATCAAGTCCGCCACGTTGCGCGTGGAGGGCGATTTCGCCTATGGCTGGTTGAAGACCGAGACTGGTGTGCATCGCCTGGTGCGCAAGTCGCCGTTCGACTCGGACAACCGCCGCCACACCAGTTTCACCTCGGTGTTCGTGTCCCCGGAAGTGGACGACAACATCGATATCGACATCAATCCGGCCGACCTGAAAACCGACGTCTACCGTTCTTCCGGCGCGGGTGGTCAGCACGTCAACAAGACCGAGTCGGCGGTACGCATCACCCACGTGCCGAGCGGGATTGTGGTCGCCTGCCAGACCGGGCGCAGCCAGCACCAGAATCGCGATAATGCGATGAAGATGCTTGCCGCCAAACTGTACGAATTGGAGATCCAGAAGCGCAACGCCGAACGCGATGCGGTGGAGGCGACCAAGTCCGATATCGGGTGGGGCAGTCAGATCCGTAATTACGTCCTCGACCAGAGCCGGATCAAGGATCTGCGCACCGGCATCGAGCGCAGCGACACGCAGAAGGTGCTCGATGGCGACCTGGACGAGTTTGTCGAGGCCAGCCTCAAGTCCGGTTTGGAAGCCGGCGCTAAACGCAGCGATGCCTGACCGGTCGCCTGATGGCGCGTGCCAGGGAATTTGTCGGGCGTCACATATATAAATTCACCGCCGCATCCTCTTCTTTTCCTCACGCGTATTTTTCCCCATGACCGAGCAGACTCCCGCGCCGTCGCTTCCCGTCGACGAGAACAGCCTTATCGCCGAGCGGCGCGCCAAACTGGCCGCGTTACGCGCCCAGGGCGTGGCCTATCCGAACGATTTCCGCCGCAGCGACTTCGCCGGCGATGTGCAGGCCGAGTTTGCCGACCTGGAGCGCTGGACCGCCGACGCTCTGGAAGCACAGGGTCGCAGCCTGCGTCTGGCTGGCCGTCTGTTGGCCAAACGGGTCATGGGCAAGGCCAGCTTCGTGCAGTTGCAGGATGAGTCCGGGCGTATTCAGCTATACCTGCAGGCCAATGCGCTGGGCGCCGCCTACGATGCCTTCAAAGGCTGGGATATCGGCGACATCATCGCAGTGGAGGGCGGGCTGACCCGGACCAAGACCGGCGAGCTTTCGATCAAGGCGACCGCGCTGCGGCTGCTGACCAAGGCGCTGCGTCCATTGCCGGACAAGTGGCATGGCCTGTCCGACGTGGAACAGCGCTACCGCCAGCGCTACGTGGACCTGATCGTGTCGCCGGAGGCGCGCGAGGTCTTCGTGAAGCGCTCCAAGATCATCCGCGCGATGCGCGCTTGGCTGGATGCGCGCCGCTTTCTGGAAGTGGAAACGCCGATGATGCACTACATCCCCGGCGGTGCTACGGCTAAGCCATTCACCACCCATCACAATGCGCTGGATCTGGACCTGTACCTGCGCGTGGCCCCAGAGCTGTATTTGAAGCGGCTGGTGGTCGGCGGGCTGGAGCGGGTTTACGAAATCAACCGGAATTTCCGTAACGAGGGCGTCAGTACCCGGCATAACCCCGAATTCACCATGATGGAGTTGTACGAGGCTTATGCCACGTATCACGAGGTGATGGACCTGACCGAGAGCATCATCCGCGACGTCGCCCGCGACGTCCTCGGGACCACCCAGGTCCACTGGGATGGTGTCGACATCGACCTGGAGCCGGCGTTCCGCCGCTGGCGCATGGATGAGGCCGTGCGCCACCATAATCCGCAGATCAGCGCCGCCGACTGTACCGACCGCGAGGCCTTACGACGCCATTGTGAGCGGCTGAAGATCCGCACCAAACCGTCCTATGGGTGGGGCAAGCTGCTGCTGGAAATCTTCGAGGCCACGGTCGAACCGACCTTGATTCAGCCAACATTCATCACTGATCACCCGGTCGAGGTGTCGCCGCTGGCCCGCTCCAGCGACACGGAGCCGGGTTATACCGACCGTTTTGAATTGTTCATCAATGGTAAGGAAATCGCTAACGGCTTTTCCGAACTCAATGACCCAGAAGACCAGGCAGCGCGGTTTCAGGCCCAGGTTGCGGCGAAGGAGGGCGGGGACGACGAAGCCATGCATTTCGACGCCGATTACATCCGGGCGTTGGAAGTCGGCCTGCCGCCGACCGGTGGCCTGGGGATTGGCATCGATCGTCTAGTCATGTTATTAACCGGAAGTGCTTCGATCCGTGACGTCCTGCTATTCCCGTACATGCGTCCTCAGGCTTAATATCCATACTCAAAAGCTCAGGATGGCGGCATTCTGCATCAGGGGTTGCCCGCAAAAGGAAGTGAAGTGGACGTTCCGGCGTGATCAGCGCCCTGGCGATCCCGTCGTTGTCTCAGTAGCACGCGCTGTGCCGCGTGCGGAGAATTACAGATGCATGATGCCAGCATAAGCCTCTCAGGAGCATCCTCGAATGGGGATCGCACGCTGGTGACGGCAGAGATGGATAATCGTTTGAATATCGTCATCGTTGACGATCAAACATCCGCTCGCACGATGTTGCGGCATGTGATCGAGGATATCGCGCCAGAATTAAGTGTGCGCGACTTTGGCGACTCGCAGGCCGCGCTGGCTTGGTGCGAGGTGGGCAAGGTTGATCTGTTGCTGCTCGACTATCGCATGCCGGGAATGGACGGGCTGGAGTTCGCGCGGCGCCTGCGGCGGCAGCCCAAGCACCGCGATATCCCGATCATTCTGATCACCGTGGTCGGCGACGAGCCGATCCGCCAGGCCGCGCTGGAAGCCGGAGTCATCGATTTCCTGGTCAAGCCGATCCGCCCACGCGAATTGCGCGCGCGTTGCCACAATCTGTTGCAACTGCGTCTGCAGAGCGAAAACATCAAGCAACGCGCGATGTCGCTGGAGCAACGTCTGCTGGCCAGCATGCGCGAAGTGGAGGAGCGCGAGCGCGAGACGCTGTCGCGGTTGGCGCGGGCCATCGAGTATCGCGATGCCGGCACCAGTGCCTACCTGGAGCGCATGGCGCATGTGGCCGGGCTGATTGCCGAACAACTGGGGCTGTCCGAGGATGAAGTGCGGGTCATCGAGATGGCGGCGAGCCTGCACGATATGGGTAAGATCGCCATCCCCGATGCGGTGCTGCTCAAGCCGGGCAAGCTCAGCGAGGACGAGATGGCAGTCATGCGCATGCACCCGCGCATTGGCTACGAACTGCTTAGCGGCAGCCAAAACCGCTTCATCCAGATTGGTGCTTTGATCGCGCTGCGTCACCACGAACGCTACGATGGTAGCGGTTACCCGGATGGCTTGGTCGGCGAAGCGATTCCGCTGGAAGCGCGGATCGTCGCCGTTGCGGACGTTTTCGACGCGCTGATTTCGCCGCGTCCCTACAAGGAGGCCTGGACCATGGATGCGACACTTGCCTATCTCTACGCCCAACGTGGTCGCCTGTTCGACCCACGTTGCGTGGATGCGCTGTTTCGCGGTCGCGAGCAACTGCAGGTGGTTTGCGAGAAATTCTCCACCGCATCGGCGCGACCGGGGGTGTGACGTGATGAACTGGATTGCCTGGGTTAGACAGCGCTTCGCTCAACGTAAGGACAGCGAACACGCGCAGGCGCTGGTGCGTATCGCTGTCATTTCGATCATCTTCGGTTACGTGTTGCTGCTTGGCCCCCGTTCCTCCTTGCCCATGCGTGAATATATGGAGGTGGTTGCCGTCGTTGCGTCGGGGCTGTTGCTTTCAGTTTGCATTGTGGCTTGGTTACTTTGGCGTCCGGAGCGTTGCGATGTGCGGCGGGTCGTCGGCATGATCGCCGACTACGGCCTGATTGCCGCTGCCATGGTGGGCATGGGCGAGCCGTTGGCCTGGATGTATGTCGTGGTGATGTGGGTGACGGTCGGCAATGGCCTGCGCTACGGCAATCAGTATTTGTATCTGGCGGTGGCGATGGGTGTGGCGAGTTTCGGCGCCACAGTCTTGGTGACGCCTTATTGGCGTCATAACATCGGCCTGGGGGTCGGTCTGCTCATTGGCTTGTTCGCTGTGCCGCTGTATTTGTCTGAATTGCTGTGTCAGTTGACTCGGGCAACCAAGGAAGCACAGCGTGCCAACGAAGCCAAGAGCCGCTTCCTGGCCAATATGAGTCATGAGTTCCGCACGCCGTTGAACGGCCTGTCGGGCATGACCGAAGTCTTGGCGACCACGCGGCTGGATGCGGAACAGCGCGAGTGCCTCAACACCATCCAGGCGTCCGCACGCAGTCTCCTGGCATTGGTCGAAGAGGTGCTGGATATCTCGGCGATCGAGGCGGGCAAGCTGCGCATGAACAAGCGCGATTTCTCGCTGCGCGAAACGCTTGAGGGCATCAGCTTGATCCTGCAGCCGCAGGCGCGCGTAAGAAACCTGGGCTATTACGTGGAGGTCGCGCCGGATGTGCCGGATTACTTGTGCGGCGATCCCGGGCATATTCGTCAGGTGCTGCTCAATTTGGCTGGCAATGCCGTCAAGTTCACCGAAACCGGCAGGGTCGACATCCGTGTGCGCCTACACAGGAACGAACTGGAGCAGCCCACGCGTCTGGCATTCGATATTCTCGACACCGGCATCGGGGTTGCACCGGAAATGCGGACACGCTTGTTCGATGCGTTCGAACAGGCCGACGTCGGCTTGACGCGTCGTTACGAAGGCAGTGGTCTGGGAACCACCATCGCCAAGGGCTTGGTCGAGGCCATGGGGGGGAGCATCGGGTATCAGGAGCGCACCCCACGCGGAAGCCATTTCTGGTTCGAATTGCCATTCGTGGCTGCCAGCGTTCCGGCGAAGGTAGTGACGGACACGCCTGCCAGAGATGTGCCGGCGGTCGAGGAGTTCGATGCGAAAGGGAATGTAATTGCGTTCTCCGATCCCTTCCTGCGTCACCGGGCGCGCGTGCGCAGCATGCGTATCTTGGTCGCAGACGATCATGCCGCCAACCGGATGGTGTTGCAGCGCATGCTGCAGAAGGCCGGCCATCGCAGCATCTGTGTCGATGGCGCCGAAGCGGTGCTGGATGCGCTGGCCGAAAGCGAATTCGATGCGGTGATCGTCGATCTGCACATGCCGGACATGAGCGGCTTGGATATGCTCAAGCAATTGCGGGTCATGCATTCCGGTGGTCCGCGCACGCCGGTGGTAATGTTCAGCGCTGACGTCACGCCCGAGTCGATCAAGCGCTGCGAACAGGCCGGTGCGCATAGCTTTCTTGCCAAGCCGGTGGTTGCTAACCGGCTATTGGACACGCTTGCCGATATCGCAGCAGAAGGCCGCTTGAACCGTGCCAATGAGCCCGCCATGCGCCCGCTTGTCGGAGTGTCCGATGGCGTGCTCGACGCGTCCGTATTGGATGAATTGGCCGGGCTCGGGATGGGCGATGGATTCGAGCGCGAGTTCATCTCGCAATGCCTCAACGATGCCGAGGGGTGCCTGGGCGGCATGCAGCTCGCTGGCGACGCGGGACAGTGGGAGCGTCTGCGCGAACATGCCCATGCGATCAAGGGCGTGGCCAGCAATCTGGGCTTGGTCCGACTGGCGAGTCTCGGTGGTGAAATGATGCAGATGGCCGATTGGCAGATACGTAGTGAGTGGAGGGCACGGTTAATGGCGCTCAATGCTGCCTTGACCGAGGGCAGGGAAGCGCTTGAGGCGCGTGCTCGTCGCAGTGCTTCATCCGAAGAGGGTGAATTGCGCTGACGTTCGCGTTATAGCCCGGTGTAAAACCGGGCTATTAGCGGACCATGGTCTTATCCGTTCAGGTCGCGAGGTTTTGTACGCGTCGGGTTTGCGCACGTACCAGGCGATCCATGGTCCGCAGCGATTTTTCGTCCAGCGCCAATGCCGAATCGACCCATATCTCGGTGATCGCCTGCAATTCCTGCAGCGACACCGCTTGTGCCAGATTGCGTGCGGCGTTCATCGCCAAATACGATTGCGGATTGCGGCGCTGGTTATGGATGAGTTGCTTGACGCGCTCCACGCCCTCGTTCTTTGGTACCAGTACATCGACGATACCCATCGTGTACATCTGTTCGCTGCTGTATAGATCCGCGCCCAGAATGATGCGCTCGGCCACATGAGGAGCGACGCGCTTGCAGAGGAAGCTGTAAGCCCCCATGCCTGGAATCAGGCCAAAGATGCCCTCGGGCAAACCCATCGTGACGCCTTCCTCGGCGACGATGGTGTGGCATGCCAGTGCCATTTCCAGGCCGCCGCCCAGTGCATCGCCCTGTAACAGCGCGATGGTGCGGACATCACCAGCGAATCCCTGGTGTAGCTGGTGGACGCCGTTAATACAGCGGGTGGCGTAACTGAGAAGCCGCGCACGATCCTTTTTGCGGATGAGTTCCGAAAAAAGCGCGAGATCGCCTCCAAGATTGAATACGCTCGCATCAGAGGCGATAACCAAATGTTTCAGCGTTGCTTTTCTTGAAGAATGCGGCGATGTGGTCATCGCCTCGAATGCAGTAAGTACATCGTCGATCATATAGCTATGGAAGCAGGGACGCACTCCCGGTTGTGCATTTGCGTGCATGTACAGCCATTGACTCTCGTTTTCGCTATTGGCGTCGATGCGGATGCTGGAATAGGAAAGGGAACGGGGCAGGGTATCGATCATGTTCATGGCGGGGTCTCGAAATATGCGCCCGCAAAAAGTAGTGTGGCGCAGCGGGCGAGTGCGTTTCCACGCCATGGATGCTACACCCGGGTACACTGAGCCCGTACTCTTCTGCGCCACCATTCGCAGAGTTGCCTAATGCGTCTGGATATCGCGCAACTCCCGTCGCAGAATCTTGCCGACATTGGTCTTGGGCAATTCCTCGCGGAATTCGACGATGCGCGGCTGCTTGTAGCCGGTTAGATTGGCACGGGCGTGTGCCTTTACCTCTTCGACGGTCAGTTTCGGGTCTTTTTTGACGATGACCACCTTGACCGCTTCGCCGGATTTTTCGTCCGGTACGCCGACCACCGCCACTTCCAGCACCCCGGGCATCATCGCGATGATTTCCTCGATCTCGTTCGGGTATACGTTGAAGCCTGAAACCAGGATCATGTCCTTCTTGCGGTCGACGATATAGAAGAATCCTTGTTGGTCCATTCGCGCCATGTCGCCGGTTCGGAACCAGCCTTCGGAATCGATCACCTGTGCGGTTTCCTCTGGGCGGCGCCAGTAGCCTTTCATCACCTGTGGACCACGGATACACAACTCGCCGATCTCGCCCTGTGCCATGATTTGCCCTTGGTCGTTCTTGATGCAGGCATCGGTAGAGGGAATCGGCAGTCCAATAGAGCCGTTGTATTCGCTCAGCGTCAATGGATTGATGCAGGCGCCTGGTGAGGTTTCGGTGAGTCCATAGGCTTCCACCACGGTGACGCCGGTGACCTGTTTCCAGTGTTCGGCGACAGCGCGTTGCACCGCCATGCCACCGCCCAATGTGCACTTGAGTGAGGAGAAATCCAATTGTGCAAAGCCGGGCGTGTTCAACAGGCCATTGAACAAAGTATTGACCCCGGTGAAGGCGGTAAAGGGGAAGCGCTTCAACTCCTTGACGAAGCCGACCATGTCGCGCGGGTTGCTGATCAGGTGATTGAGTCCGCCGAGCTGCATGAAGGCTAGCCCGTTCGCGGTCAATGCGAAGATGTGGTACATCGGCAGTGCGGTGATGATGACTTCCTTGCCTTCTTCCAGCTTGCTGGCCGCGGTGATCCAATGGCCGGCTTGCAGCATATTCGCCACCAGATTGCGGTGGGTCAACATCGCGCCCTTGGCGACGCCGGTGGTGCCGCCTGTGTATTGCAGGAACGCGATGTCCTCGTGCGTGATATCCAGTTGCGGCAGCGTGTGCTTGCGTCCGAGTGCGAGCGCCTCGCGAAAGCGAATCGCGTTGGGAATGGCGTAGTCGGGCACTAGTTTTTTGACGTAGCGCAGGACGAAGTTGAACAATGCTCCCTTGGGAAAGTCGAGCATGTCGCCCATCCCTGTAACGATGACCTGTTTGATTGACGTGTCCGCCAGCACGTCCTGCACGGTCTTGGCGAAATTTTCGATCACCACGATGGCGCTGGCGCCAGAATCGACCAGTTGATGACGTAGTTCGCGTGTGGTGTACAAGGGATTGACGTTGACCACGGTCATGCCGGCCAGCAACACGCCGAAGGTGGCGATCGGGTACTGCAGACAGTTCGGCATCATCAGCGCGACCCGGTCCCCTTTCTTGAGGTGCAGCTCCCCCAGTAGATAAGCGGCGAATTGCCGGGACAGCGCGCCGACTTCGCGGTAGCTCAGGGTGGTGCCGAAGTTGGAGTACGCAGGCTTGTCGCTGAACTTGGCCACGGAGGTTTCGAACACATCGGCGACCGAGCGGTACGCTTCGACGTTGATCGTGGCGTCAACGCCGGGCGGGTAACTCTGCAACCATGGACGATCCAGACTCATATGCCACTCCAAAAGACCTATTGATGGGTGTTTGACGCATGCTATCGAGCGTATTTTTACTCTGGCAGCATACCGACCCAAGATGAAAAGTCGAACCACGCACAGTGGACGGTGTGCGATAACCCAATGAACACGGTCGCCACGCATCGTGCGAGTGATCGTCCTGAGCTAGAAGGCGTTGCAGTAAAAATCCCAAGACACGAAAGCGCGAGTCTGTCAGTTGAACGGTGTCACTTCGGTCTTCATAGTTCTTCCAGTGGCATGCGCTGTTCACCCCGCAAAGTGCACCAACTCACGATCACGCACAGTGATGCGCAGTTTGCACCCGATGGCGAAGCCCAACTGTTCCAGCCAGCGGACACGCAGTCTGAGTGCGGGCACGAGCTGGGGGCTGTCGGCATCATCGTCGGTGCACTCTTGGGGTGGACGCACGCGTCGCGGCGGACGTTGTGCGCAGCATTCAGGGCAGGAGGCCGCTCGCGCGTCATCATGGGGCTGAGCATTTGCTTCACAAACGTCGATGGTTTCTCTTTGCCTGGCGTCGGCTGGCTTGGTGAATGCTTGTTGCTGCACACTCTCTCCGCGCACATTGCCGCCATCGGCACGCTGAGCGTGCAGGGTGCAGTCGGTGGCCGCGTGGCGTTCAAGGCGACGGGTGGTTCGCCGGATCGCATCGTGACCGGCACGTCGGACACGCAGATGCCCAGTGCCAGCCTGTTCAACGTGCAATCCAACGACAGCCACACGCTGGAGGAGGATCCACGCTTCACCAATTACCGGGTGTGGCTGAGTTCGGACGCGTCACTGCGGCAGATGGCAGATGGGCTACAACGCCGACACCGCGCAACAACGCCTGGGCAATCAGGACTGCGTGATGAGAGCTGAATTTGACGCCATGGACGAACGCGTTCTAGTTTTCAATTCGCACGCAATCAGGCACGCTAGCGTCACTTGGTCAGGATGGTCAGGCTTGTGGGCGCATTGGAGTTCAGATCCGTTTTGTCAAGTTTTGCGAGCTGTTGCTGTCGATGCAAGAGATCAGGGTTGACAGCCGTCTGAGAGTGCCCAAGATGTAGCTTCGCGGCTTGGCAGAAGCCAAGCGCGAGTCAGCAGCAGCAATGGTGTGTGCAGGCACGCCATGCACTGCCCGAGTGGTGAAATTGGTAGACACAAGGGACTTAAACAATTTGAGCCTTCGGAGGGAAACGTCCGAAGTGAAGCCCGTCAAAGTCGGTGAAAGCCCTGGATGCCCTGGTATCCGAGCCAATGCCGAGCCAAGTCCAGACTCAACGTCTGGGAAGGTGTAGAGAGCAGACGGTGGGCACCTACGGTCGCAAGGCCATGGTGAAGGCGTGCTCCAGACCACGAACAGCGCATGCGCTGGCGGCGAAAGCCGAAGTGGTAAGAAAATCCCTCGCCGCAAGGCGTGCCGGTTCGATTCCGGCCTCGGGCACCAATTTGGAAGCCGCTCCTGTGTTTGCAGGGGCGGCGGTCGTTCATCTGTCGTAATTCTGCGGCGTGTTCGAGCGCTGTCTGCGGTCATCGGGACATCCGGTCTGCGCTCTGCGCGCAGCGCCGTTCAACTCTGCAGGTGACAAGTCGCCAGAGGAACAAACTCTGCGATTGGGTTGTAGAGCATCTCGATGTCGTGGCATGCATCGGGTCTTGCCGTCTCTCTTTTCGGGTAGATGCGTCCGGTGCTGTATCCGTTCGATGTCGCTGGGCGCTGCGATCATGTCGGCGCTTGTGCCGAGCGGTTCAGCTTGCGCCTCGTACTTCCCCTGTTGCGAAAGGGCTGTGAAAGACTGTCGCTCTAGGCTCTCTATCCACTAGCAGGAGAGTCGATTTGTACCACCAGTGGAACATTCTTTGCGATTTTGACGGTACCGTGTCATTGCAGGACGTAACCGACAGCCTGCTTGAGCATCTCGGGCAGCCTGGCTGGCGCGAGCTGGAAGACGATTGGGTGGCCGGACGGATCGGTGCCCGCGAGTGCATGACTGGACAGGTCGCCTTGATCGGCGGGGATGTGGAGGCACTGCACCAAGTGCTCGACGCAGTACGCATCGATCCGGCGTTCGTGCGCTTCGTCCATCTTGCCGAGCGCCTGGGCATACCGTTGAGCATCGTCAGCGATGGCCTGGACTATGCCATCGCGCGGATCCTGGCCCGGCATGGATTGCACCAGTTGCCGATCATCGCCAACCGCCTGTTGCGTACCGACGCCGGGCAGTGGCGGATGGCCTCTCCGCATGCGCAGCCGGACTGCCCCAGCGGCACCTGCAAGTGCGCGGTGATGGCGCAGCAGGCGCCAGTGCACCAGACCTTACTCATCGGTGATGGTCGCTCGGATTTTTGTCTGGCCGGCAAGGCGGATCTGGTCTTTGCCAAGGACGGTCTGCTGCGCCATTGCCGCGCCAACGGCATTGCCCATTGCGCAATCACCGGCTTCGATGACGCCATCGCGTTGTTACCCGCACTCGTCGCGCCGGCTGCGCACAGAGTGTCCTTTCCTCTTCCCGTTACCCAAAGAGCCTGATCCTGATGAACCGGAATGTTTCGCTTTCCACGCCGCTTGAGTCACACGCTGGCGCTGATCACGCGCGCGCGCTCGACGACGCGCAGATGCTGGCCGACGAAGCCCTGTACTGCTCCTATGGCGATACTGTGCATTACAGCGAGCCGCCGCGCATCTTCGAACGCTGCGATGGTAGCTATCTGTACGACACCGACGATGTCCCTTATCTGGACCTGCAGATGTGGTATTCGGCGGTCAATTTCGGTTACGCCAATCCGCGCTTGAACGATGCGCTGAAGCGGCAGATCGATAGTCTGCCGCAGGTTGCCAGCCAATATCTGCACCCGACCAAGATCGAACTGGCCAAGACCATCGCTCAGGATGCCGAGCGCAAGTGGGGCCGCAAGGGCCGTGTTCACTTCAACGTGGGCGGGGCGCAGTCGGTGGAGGATTCGCTGAAGCTGGTGCGTAATGCCAGCGCTGGCAAGAGCCTGGTGTTTGCGTTCGAGGGTGGCTACCACGGTCGCACCTTGGGTGCCTCGGCGATCACCTCTTCGTATCGCTACCGTCGTCGTTTCGGTCATTTCGACCGCGCCCAGTTCATTGAATTCCCTTACCACTTCCGTGGCCCCAAGGGCATGTCCAAGGAGGAATACGGCGAGCAGTGCGTGGCCAAGTTCGCGCGCTTGTTCGAGACCGAATACAACGGCGTGTGGGATCCCAAGGCCGGCCAGTGCGAATACGCGGCGTTCTACGTCGAGCCAATCCAAGGCACCGGCGGTTACGTGATTCCACCGCCAAATTTCTTCACTGGCTTGAAGAAGGTGTTGGATCAGTACGGCATCTTGATGGTTGTGGACGAAATCCAGATGGGCTTCTTCCGCACCGGTAAGCTGTGGGCGATCGAGCATTTCGGCGTGACCCCGGATGTGCTGGTGTTCGGCAAGGCGCTGACCAACGGCCTCAATCCGCTGGCCGGCATTTGGGCGCGCGAGGAGTTGATCAACCCGACCGTGTTCCCGCCGGGTTCGACCCATTCCACCTTCGCCTCCAACCCGCTGGGAACTGCGGTGGGTCTCGAAACCATGCGCATGTTGGCCGAGACCGACTACGAGGCAATGGTGATGGCCAAGGGCGCGCATTTCCTCGATGGTCTGCGTGACCTGCAGCGGCGTCATCCGGAAATCGGCGATGTGGATGGTCTGGGCTTGGCGCTGCGTGCGGAAATCTGCCAGGCCGATGGCTTCACTCCCAATCGCAAGTTGCTCGACACCATGGTCGATATGGGGCTGGAAGGTGAGCTACGCCATAACGGCAAGCGCATCGGCTTGGTGCTGGACGTGGGCGGTTACTACAAGAACGTCATCACTCTGGCGCCGTCGCTGCATATCAGCCACGAGGAAATCGATCTGGGTCTGTCGCTGCTGGATCAGTTGCTGACCCGCGCCAAGCAGGCTGTTTAATGCAGAATGAGAGACGACGCGTCCTGATCGCGTCGTCTCTCATGATTTGCGGTGACGTGCGGGAAAGCCTCAGTCCGCCGCGCGCAGTGCGAGCACCGCGTTGAGTCCACCAAAAGCGAACGAGTTGCTGATTGCTGCGCGTACCGCGCGTGCGCGTGCTTGACCGGGAACATAGTCCAGATCGCACTCGGGATCGGCTTCGAGGAAGTTGGCGGTGGGGGGAACCACCTGCTCGCGCAACGCGTTGATCGTCGCCACCAGTTCCAGCGCGCCGGAGGCGCCGAGGGCATGGCCATGCACGGCTTTGGTCGAGCTGATCGCCAATGTCTGAGCGTGTGCGCCGAACACTTGGTGCAGCGCCTTGGTTTCGCAGCGGTCGTTGGCCTTTGTGCCAGTGCCGTGAGCGTTGACGTAGTCGATTTGTTCCGGTGCCAGACCGGCATCCTGCAGCGCGAGTTGTATTGCCGCCGCGGTACCGTCGACGCTGGGCGCGACGATGTCGCCAGCGTCGGCACTCATGCCGATACCGGCCAGTTCCGCCAACACGACGGCGCCACGCGCGGCTGCATGCGCGGCGCTTTCCAGCACGAACACGCCAGCGCCTTCACCCAGCACCATCCCGCTGCGTTGCGCACAAAATGGCCGGCAGGTGTCCTGGCTGACCACCCGCATCGCTTCCCAGGCGCGGATGACGCCCACGCTCAGAGGTGCTTCGCTACCGCCGCCGATGACCACGTCGGCCAGGCCATGACGGATCATCAGCACCGCTTGTGCGATCGCATGGTTGGCCGAAGCGCAAGCGCTGGACACGGCGAATGCTGGACCCCGCAGGCCGAATGCGATGCTGATCTGGCTGGCCGCAGCGTTGATCATGCTGCGCAAGACGGAAAACGGGTGCATGCGTTCTCCGTCGCGGTACACCCGGAGTAATTGCTCCTCGCGCGAGGCCTCCGGACCAGTGCCAGTGCCGATGATCGTCGCGCAACGCGGGCTGAGCGCAGCGTCGATGTGCAAGCCGGATTGGATGATCGCTTCATGCGTCGCGACCAAGGCCATCTTGGTCATGCGGTCGAGCTGGTTGGTGTCGATGCCCTGCAGTTGGGTTTTATCCGGTGCGAATTCCCGCAGAGAGGCGGCCACGCGCATCTTCAGGCTAAATTCTGGATGCGGCGATACTAGCTCGGAGATGGCGCTGCGGCCCTCGCGTATCCCGTGCCATAGCGCTTGTGTGCCGATGCCGAGTGCGCTGACCGCGCCCATGCCGGTGACGACGACGCGCTGTGCTTGCTTGGACGTCGAAAATGTCATGCTTGGGTCACGGTGTTGCTTTGGCTGCTTTAGCCGCGAGTGCTTCTTCCACTGCCTGCAATAGCTTGCCGAGCGAGCCGTCGTCCAGGTTGGGATCGCGCTCCGGGAATGTGATGTCGAAGTGTTCTTCGATGTCGAACATGATTTCGATAGCCTCGAGCGATGTTACGCCCAGCTCCTGCAGTTTGGAATCCGGGGTCATGTTGCCCATATCGATGTCGACGTGTTTGGCGACGATGCTGTAAATTTGCGACTCTATGGACTCGGTCATGGGGTCTCCGCAGTGAATGATATGGCGCACAGCGGCTTATTGCCGTGACGTTCACCTTCACGTTAAATGATCAATCTTGCAAATGCCTTTCGTCAATCAACTCGAGCCGCCGGTACTCTTGCAGCACTTCTTGCAACATCCGCCGGTCGGGTTCCTGGCTCGCCCGCTGGATCATGGGGTGCCGGCCTTCGAGGCGGACCTCGACTTGCTCACCACAGCCGACCCGACGCTGCGTGCGTGGGTGGCGCGTCTGCCGTGGCAGCGCCTGTGGCAACGCCTGCTGCGGCTACGCACCAGTTTCGTCGGTAGCACCGTCACCGAATATGCCTGCTTGCCGCGTGCGGCCGATCCTGCACAGTTGCCATGTCAATGGCGGGCGCAGTTGGGGCGGCGTCGCCCGCTGTTGATCGTCAAGGATCTCGCGCAAGCTTCGCCGCTTCTGGACGCGGCCGATAACGCTTGGATGCAGGCGTTTCTGGACGCCTGCCAGCGCAGTGGCTACTTGCTGTTACGCGGACAGGCATTGGCCTGGGTTCCGATCGATTTTGCCTCGACAGACGAATATCTGGCGCGTCTGTCGCGTGCGCGCCGGCGCAACATTCGCCGTAAGTTGCGCTCTCGTGCCGATCTGCAGATAGAGGTGCTACAGACGGGGGCCGCCTTCGCCGACCCGACGCTACGCGCGCAGTGCTATGCGCTGTATCAGGAGGTCTACGCGCAGAGCGAGGTGCATTTCGACCTGCTGACTGCAGAGTTTTTTGATGCTTTACTGACCGATTCCGATTCCGGTGGTCTCATGTTCGTGTACCGCCACGATGGGCGCATCATCGGTTGGAATCTGTGTTATGTGCACGATGGTCGTTTGCTGGACAAGTACATCGGCCTGCACTACCCAGCCTCGCACGAGCACAACCTGTACGCGCTGAGTTGGATGGAGAACCTCGACTACGCCTGCCGTCATGGGCTACGTGCCTACGTCGCTGGCTGGACCGATCCAGAGGTGAAGGCACAACTAGGTGCCAGCTTCACCTACACATGGCACGCCGTCTACCTGCGCAACCCACTGTTGCGCTTGGTGCTGCGGCTGTTGCGGCCGTGGTTCGAGTCCGACGATGTGGGCTTGCACGATGGCATTACTGATGAGGGATGAAATGCACGCTCCGGTCGTCTTGGATCTTGATGGTTCGCAGGGCGTGGTGCCCGATGCGTTGCGCCTGTCGTTACGCGATTGGTGCGATGGTCTGCGCTTTGCCTGTTCGCTGGCGCGATTACGCCGTTTCGGCGCGATGCTCGACGCCGCGCTGCCCGTGCAGCATGGCACTGTGTTGCTTGGTAGCGGCGATTTCCATCATCTGAGTTTGCCGCTGATCACGCGGCTGGCCCAGCGTACCCACAAGCCTTTGCGCGTGGTGGTGTTCGATAATCACCCGGACAATATGCGCTTCCCTTTTGCGGTGCATTGCGGTTCCTGGGTGAGGCGGATCGCGGCGTTGCCGCAGGTGGAGCGGATCGAAGTGGCCGGTATCACTTCCGGTGACGTCGGTCTTGCGCATGCCTGGGAGAACCATCTGCTGCCGCTGTATCGCGGCAAGCTGCGCTATTGGTGCAGTGGTGTGGACGTGCGTTGGGCGCGTGGGCTGGGTTTGGGGCGGGCGGTGCGCGGTTTTGCCAGTAGTGCCGAGATGATCGATGCTTTCCTTGAGCATCTGCGGACCACGCCAATGCCGACCTACTTATCGCTGGACAAGGACGTACTGGATCCTCAGGACGTGCGTACCAACTGGGATCAGGGCGAACTGCGTGTGCCGCATTTGCTGGCTGCGATCCAGGTATTGCATGGGCATTTGTGCGGCAGTGACATCACCGGCGAGGTGTCGCTGGCGCATTATCCGCAGTGGTGGAAGCGCAGGCTGGCGGCGTTAGACGCGCAACCCTCGCCGTCGCCCGCTGATCTGTCGGCTTGGCAGGCGCAACAACATGCGTTGAACCAACGCTTGTTGCAGGCGATAGCAGATGCTGGCGGCCCTTGGTGCGTGTAAACATTAGCGTGTCGATGTTTGTTGTCTGCGAGTGATCGCAAAAGATCTAGTTGGCGATCAGAAAAACTGCATCGAGATGCCACTCGGGCGCGTCCGCAGGTGGTGCAGGCTGATGGATATCTGCTCTTAGCTGCAGGTGTCGATCACATCGATGGACATGGTCTGCATGTCGGCTGCGGCGCGCGCCTGTATCGCGGTGGCGCAGGCGGCCTGAAGTGTGGCCACGATTGTTTCGAAGCGCGCATCATCCAGCCATGGACTGTTGCTGATGCTCAGACAGCGTGCGGCGAAATCGTCAGCGTTGGGCATCGCGGTGCGCTCGACGAGCGTCTCCAGGGAGTCGTAGTCGGGCAGGGCATGTGCGAACGGCACCGTCACGCCCAGGCCGCGCGGGCACAGTGCGGTCAGCACGCGTTCGCGTGTGTTGGCATCGGGCAGCAGGACCATCAGGATCGGCCAACTACCTTGTGCGCCGGGTGAGTCGGTGATGACGTGTAATCCCTGGATTGTGGCTAGGCGTGCGCTGCGTTGCCGGCCTTGTTCGCGGACCTGGGCCATGAATGCCGGCCAGCGGGCGCTGGCGCGCACCCCCACCGCCTCACGCCACGCTCCGACGGCGTGCTGTGGAATCGTGGTTCCGAAGCGCTCGTTGGCGGCAGCCACGCGGTCGCCACGACGCAGTGCGCGACGCAGTGGTAGGCCATACACCCAGCGCAGCCAATAGGGTCGGTACAACGCAGCGTAAGCGAGTAATTCGACGCTACGTCGTAGTTCCCAGTTCCAGTCCCGCTGCCCAAGACGTGCGGCGGTGTCGGCGAGCGCGCGGCGCAATGACGCATGCCGGGACATGAGCAGGCCGCCTTCGTACAGGGTCAGGCCCTTGCCTGCGGCCAGGCTGCAAAAGCCGATATCGCCGCCCATGCCAGCGGGAGTGCCGTCGGCGTGGATACCGCCCAGTGCCTGTGTGGCGTCTTCGATCAGCATCGCGTTGCACGTTTCTGCGGCACGCCTCAGTGGCGCAAGGTCGATCAAGCGTCCGCCCAGATGGGTGGCGATGATTGCCAGGGTGTCGTTGCTGCAGCGCTGTGCCAGTTGTGTCGGGTCCAGTTCGAGCGAACCGGGCAACAGATCGCACAGCACAAGTTGCAAGTCGCAGTGCGCCACCGCCAGTGCCACCAGTGGACAGGTGTAGGCCGAGACCAGCACTTGCCGACGCCGGCTGGTCTTGGCCAGGGTGCGCAGGGCGATGATGAGTGCAGCGGTTTCCGAGCAGGTGAGCAGTGCGTCGGGCAGGCCGATCGCGCTGGTCAGGCGTGTGCCGCTGCGGACCGGTAACAGGTCGCGCCAGCGCAGCGGCAATCCTGCGCTTGGTGGCACCTCAATGCGCATCGGCGCGCGTTTCGCGCTCGCCCAAGGCCAAGCATACGATGCCTGTGACGATCAGGACCGCACCCAGGGCCTGTAGTGCGCTGATACGTTCATTGAACCAGAATGCGGAGATCAGCATCACGCTGACCGCTTCCATATGCGAGGCGGCGAAGGCTGGTCCGATCGGCGCGTCTTCGAGTAATTTCATCCAGATACAGAACGAACCGATGTTGCTCAACAGGGCACAGTACAGCCAGGGGCTGGTGAGCAGCCTCAGTAGCCAAGCTAGCTCGGCCTGTGGCGGGAATGCGTCGCTACCGGCCAACTTGAAGCTGATCTGGGCAATGGTATCGAAGCTCATCAGCAGGGCGAAGCCCACTGCATAGCGATGCAATGCGGTGCGGCTCATGTGCCGAGTCCGATGATGGCCACGCCGGTGCTGATCAGGCACATGCCGGCCACTTGCATGCGTTCAAGCCGTTCGCCGAACAGCCAGTGCCCGGCGAGCATGACGACCACGATATTGATCGAACCCAGCAGCACAGCGCGGCCCAGCGGAACCAGCGAGAGGAATGCCGCCCAGGCGAAGAACTCCAGCGCGTAGCAACTCAAGGCCAGCCATAGATACGGTTGCCGTGCGATGCTCAGCCAGCGAGTCGCACCGCTGCCCTGCGGGTTGCTGGCGACGTGTTTGAAGGTGAGTTGGGCGACGGTTTCTAACGTCACCGTCGCCAACCACACGCCTACGACCGATGCCTGCATCGCCATCACGCTTCCTGCTGTGGCTTGTTGGTCAGTGCGGAGAAGAACTGCGCCAGGCGTGCACTGAGGACACGCCGTTCCCGATCCAGGGTGATCATATGGTAGCTGTCGTGTAGCAGGAGCAATTCCGTCGGACCGGAGACATTGGCCACGACCAGATGCGCGTTGCGTGGATTGGCGATGTCGTCATCGGCCGCGTGTGCGACCAGGCACGGCGCTTTGACCTTGGCCAGATTTCGCCGCACCTGGCGCGAGAGCAGATACATTTCGGCCAGGGCATACCATGGGTTGCCGGGGAGGCCGGCTGCACTGCTATCGCCACCGAGCATGGCACCGCTGACCTGGGCGCGAATGCGTTCATCGCGTAGGCCGTAGGGCGGCTCTTCCATGAACATACGCCGTTTGCCGATGCCCAGGCGTTTGAAGACCAGTAGCATGAACGCCAGCCGCGCACGCTTGGGAATGTTCCACCCGTCGTAGCGGAAGGTGGCGCCGAGGACGCCGACCCCGTCCACCCACTGCGGGCGTTCGACCGCTAGTTGCAAGGCCAGCAGTGCGCCCATCGATAACCCCGCGACGAATAGCTTGTCGTACTGCGGGCGCATGCGTGCCGCTGCCTGTTCGACGCTGCCGTACCAATCGCGCCAACTGGTGGCGAGTAGATCGTCTTCGTTGCCGCAATGTCCGGCCAACTGCACGCCGTGTACGCTGAAGCCCTCCCGTTGCAAGCTCTTGCCGAGCAGGCGCATTTCGTTGGGAGTCCCGGTCAGGCCGTGGATCAGCAGCACGCCGTTACGGCCGCCTTCGAAGTGAAATTCCGCAGATTGAGTCATCGCAATGGCGCGGTTGCGCAGTATCGGTAATCCGCGCAGGTTCGCCTCTGCGCGTTTCAACAGCCTTTCATCGGTGGTGCCTTGATAACCTGAGATGCGCGTGGAGCTGCAACGCGTTGGGCATCGTGCCGATATCCCAGGTCCGCTGTGTTTGAGTGGCGTGCGCGTGTGCTTGCTGTGCCGACAGCGTCATCGATGTCGCCTGTGTTCAGTGCCGCTGCGTTGCGGCCGGATTGCGGAAGCGCACCAGAACGCGCTGTCCCAGACGCAGCGTCGAGGGCTGCGTGAACGCCAGCACGCAGCCCACGCTGCGATCATTGCCGGCCGGTGCCGTATCGTCGTGCAGTTGCGTTTGGCCGTAGGCTGGTGCCAGCCAACGCACGACCGCTTCGCCGAGAATGCTCTGGCGGCCGTCGTCGCTGATGACCTGTGCACTCATGCCGGGTGCAACACTGCCGGCATAGCTTTCGTTTAATTCTGCGCGTACCAGGCGCGGCGCGTCCGGTAGCAGGGTGAGCAGCGGGGTGTTGGCCTCGCTGCGGGTGCCGACTGCAGCCGAGAGTTGCAGGACCCGGCCGGCCACAGGCGCATGCAACTGGTATTGCGCACGCTGTAATTCGGCGGCGCGCACTTGCGCATCGGCCAGTGCGGCGTCGCTGCGGGCGTTTTGCAACTCGTCGTCCAGGCTCTGCACCGCGTCGTTGGCGTCGTCGGCACTCTGTTCGTCGCCTGCGCCCAGGCGCGCGGCTTCTGCCAGCCGTCGCTGATGTTGTTGGACATGTCCCAGGCGCTGTTGCAATTGGTGCACATGTGTCGCGGCGGCCTGTGCGTGGGTGTGGGCGATGTCCAGTGCCAAGGCGGCGGCGCGGTCGTCGGCGGCAACCAGGAGTGCACCGCGCTGTACGGCATCGCCTTCGTGAACCGCGACTTCGCGTAGCGTTGCGCTGACCGGCAGGCCAAGTTTCAGTACGCCGCCTTCCACATCGATGCGACCGCGTGCGACCGCCAGATACGCTGGTGGCGCTGCCGATGCCGACGTGGTCTCTGAGGCACGGTCCGACGGCGCGCATGCGACCAGCAACAAACTCAGCAAGGGCGCAATGGCAAACGCTTTCATGGTGCGGGATTCCGAGAGGGCAGGGGCGAGGGGGGTTGGGTCATGCGACGGTCGTCGAGGATGCGGCCGTCTTCCATCGACAGCACGCGGTCGGCATGGCGGATCAGGCGTGGATCGTGGCTCACGCACAGCACCATGGTGTTGTGGCGGCGCGCGATGCGGTGGAGCAAGTCGATCACGATCTGGCCATTGCCAGCATCCAGTGCGCTGGTCGGTTCGTCGGCGAACAACAGCGCCGGATGCTTGGCCAGGGCGCGAGCGATCGCGACGCGCTGCTTCTCGCCACCGGAGAGTTCTGCTGGACGCAGGTGCCGGCGGTGGGCGATGCCGACTTCGGCCAGTGCTTCCTCGGCGCGCGTGCGCACCTCGGTTGCGGCCATGCCCATGTACTGCAGAGGCAGGCAGACCTGGTCCAGGGCGCATAACGCTGGAAACAAATTGAAGCCTTGGAAGATGAAGCCGGTGTGGCGCAGGCGGAAGTGTTCCAGCGCGGTCGCACCGAGCAGGCCCAGGTCTTCGCCCAGCGCAATCACCTGGCCGGCATCGGCAGGTTGCAAGCCGCTGAGGATCGAGAGCAAGGTGCTCTTGCCGCAACCGGATGGGCCGGAAATCAGGGTGAGTTCGCCCTGCCAGACCTGCAGTGCCACGTCATGCAACACCGTTGTGCGCAGCTTGCCGGAGGTGAAACTTTTGCACAGTCCACTGCCGCTTAGCGAAGCGGTGGCTTGATGCAATTTGGTGGGAGAGAAGATCTGGCTCATCGCAGCAGCAACGCGGGATCGGCGCGGCGCAGTCCGCGTAGCGCGGCCAAGGCCGAGACGAAGGTCAGTAGGAGTACCGCGCAGATACACAGGGCCCAGCCGCTAGCGTCGAATGCCACTGGCACGTCGTGCGCACGCCCCAGTGCCACCAGCGCCGCGCCCAGGACACTGGCTCCGGCCAGCCCCAGCGCGCCAACCCAGGCGGCTTGCTCCAGCACTACCCAGCGCAGTGCACGCATGCTCACTCCCAGCGCATTGAGCGTGGCGTATTCGCGGGTGGCACCGAGGACGGTCGCCAGTAACGTCTGGCTGGTGACCGCCATGCCGACAAGGAGCACGATGCCGCCAATGAACAGCACACCGGAACCGGCGCCGGTGTTGAACATCCAGAACAAGATGGTGCGCCGGGCGAAATCGTTCGCGCTCCAGACCTGGACGCGTCTGGGTGTTGTCATGCCGGCGATGGCTTGCGCCACCGTTTGCTGATCGGTACCTGGACGCAGCCGCGCCACGATGTAGGTCGGCCAATCCGGATGCGCGGCGTCGCTGTTGAGGATGCGTGCGGTATCCAGCGAGGTCAGGATGTTGACCCCACCTAGCGTGCGTAGGCCGCGACCGACGCCGATCACCCGGACTCGGTGGCCGTTGATGCGCGCGCTACTGCCGATCCCGACGCCGAGTTTGTCCAGTTCCGAGCGGTCCACGATCACCGTGTCCGGCTCGCGCAGGGCTGCGCGTTGCGCTGGACTGAGCAGTCGCGCGAACATCAGCCCGTCATCACGGGTATCGATGCCGGAGACGTAGATCGACACAGCGCCATTATCGCTTGGGCCGCGCCAGTCGCCGTCGAGCCACACGAATGGTTCGATCTGCGCTACCCGTGGATCCAGATACAGCGGCATGGCCGCGTCTGGGTCGATCTGGCGGCCCTGGTCCACGCTCTGTGTGCCTGGATAGCCCAGCCACAGGTCGGTCTTGGAGGCAGAGATGTAGACACTGGCGCTGCCGAAGATGCCCAGCACCAGCGCTGTCTGTAGCAGTAGCAGCAGGCTGGCGAAGCCGACCGACACGACCACCGGCATGAAACGGCGCCATTCGTAACGCAGGGTCTGGCGGGCTAGCGCGACCATCAGTGCTTGGTACCTTCGTTGACGCTTGCCAGCATCGGTGTGTTCGAACTTCCCAGCGCCATGTGCAGGGCGACGTAGGCCAAGTCGCGCTGGCGCTGCGTTTCCGACAGGGCTAAGGCAGCCTGGTCACGCTCACTCTGCTGCGTAGCCACGTCGAGATCGCTGGCCAGGCCCAGCCGCCGCCTTTGTTGCGTGGCGTCGGCAACCTGTTGCAGGGCCTGCAGTGTTTGCTGTTGGGTCTGGGCGTTCTGTCGTTGCTGTTCGAACGTGCCCAGGGCGTTCTGCACCTCTGCCACCGCTTCCAGCACATTTTGCCGATAGGCCAGGGCGGCGGCTTCCAGCAAGTCGCTGTGCGCCTGTGCCTTCGCCTTACGCAGGCCCCAGTCGAATAGCGGAATGTCGACGAGCGGCCCGACTGAGGCGATGCCGTGGGTGGACGTGCGTCGGTAGCTCACCAGTTTGGTGGACCAGCGGATCGCACCGCCCAGGCCAATGCTCGGGTAGCGGTCGGCTTTGGCGATGCCGAGCTGGCCTGCGGCGCTGAGCACATCGGCCTCATGCGCGGCGATGTCGGGCCGTCGACGCAGCAGGTCGGCCGGCACGCTGTCGATTGCGGCGATCTGTAACGCTGGTGGAGCCGTCGCGGCGGTCGTCGCGGTCCAGGCTGGATCTGGCGCGGAGCGTCCCAACAGCACCGCCAGTCGCTGCGCGGCGGCGGCCGCAGCGCGGCGCGGTTCCTCCACCGCGGTTTGCGCCTGCGCGGCGGCGGCCTGCGCCTGCGCCTCGGTGGCTGGAGCGGCCAGTTGCAACCGGACCAGTGCCGCCTGCAGTGTCGCCTGCTGCTGGCGTGCGGTGGCGATGTCCTGCGACAGACGTTCGGCCTGTTGCGCATGACGCAGATCGATCCAGTAGCGCACCACATCGGCAATGGTGGAGGCACGTACCTGTGCCAGATTGGCTTGCGCGCTCTGCAGGTCGCCGCTGGCCACGAGGTGGTTCGCCTTGTCGCGTCCGAAGAGGGGAAGTTCCCATTCGGCGTTGACACCGGCGACCAGGAACGAGGCGCTGGCGTCAGGGTCGATCGGCTCTTCGGTGCGGATGTGGAGTTGCGGGCGAAGGGGAGCGTCGACGACCGAATTCATGCGCCGCGCCGCACGCAATTTGGCCAGTGCCTGGGCCACGTCGAGGTCCTCGTGCAGCGCTTGTGCGACCAGTGCATCGAGTTGCGGGTCGTGGAAGTCCTGCCACCAGGCGCTGCCTGCGGGACGCGGGTTGGCTGCTTCCGGTACATCGGACCAGTGCGTGGGCAGTGGCTGAGTCAGATCCGGTAATGGGGTGCTGGCACAGCCGCCCAGTGCGATGACGAGCAGCGCCAGGATGCTGTGCAAAAACGTGTGCTGCGCACTCATGCCTTTGGTTCCGTGTTGGCTGGCAGATCCAGTTCGGCGCGTAAGCCTCCAAGTGCCGAGCGCGTATAGCGGATTTTCGCATGATGCCGCGCGGCGATGTTGGCGACGATCGCCAGACCCAGCCCGGTCCCGCCTTCGGGCGCGTCGGGCGCACGGAAGAAACGCTCGCCCAGACGTGGCAGCAAGGCCTCGTCTACGCCCGTGCCCGCATCGTCCACCGCCAACAGGACGTGTTGTCCATCGCAGCGCAGGCTGACGGTGACCATGTTGTTGGCGGCGTGTCGGAAGGCATTGTCCAGCAGATTATCGAGCAATTCGCGCAGTGCCCAGGCATCGGCGGCCACCCAGGCGGTGTCGCTGTCTCCGCCGTCGTAGCCCAGGTCCACATCCGCGTGCAGTGCGTCGGGGATGCGTTCGGTGAGGGCTTGCGGCAGCCATTGCGTCAGGTCCAGTGGCAGCAAAGGCCGGATGCTTTCACGTGGAGTCAGGGTGCGTGTGAGCGCCAGTAACTGGGTGGAGGTGCGAGTGGCACGGTCAGTGAGTCGGCGGATGTGTTGCAGTGCTTGCGCGCTGTCTTGCGGGCTTTTGCTGGCCTGGGCGCGTTGTACGTGCATGCTCAGCCCTGCCAGCGGTGTGCGCAATTGGTGCGCCGCGTCGGCGACGAAGCGTTCCTGCAGTGCCATCAATTGTTTGATCCGGCCGAGCAGGCCATCGATTGCCTGTGTCAGTGGCAGCACCTCCAGCGGGATGTCCGGACCGGAGATCGGGCTGAAGTCGCGCTGGCTGTCGTCGAGCCGTTGCACTGCCGGTCCCAGTAGACGCAGGCCAATTTTCACGCCATGCCAAACCAGGACGAACAGGGAGCAGGTGAGCAGCAGTTCGGTGGGGAGCATCAACAACAGGATCTCGCGTGCGCGTCGTTGGCGGTCGTCCAGGGTTTCGGCGACGGAGACCGTCAGCCAGTCCTCTGCGCTGCGGGTGGAGGGTAGCAACAGGCTGGCCGCGCGCACTGGTACGCCGTTGGCCATGCGCGTGCTGTACAGCATCACTCGCCCCGTCTGGGCAGGAGCGGGGTGCTCGGGAATGTGCTGTGCGCTGCTGCTGATGACGCCATAACGGCGGCTGCGCACCTCGAAAAAGATCCGGCTGCTGTTGCTGTACTCCAACAGTCGCCGTGTCTGCAGCGATAATGGCAACTGCTCGCCAGTGTCGTTGATGGCCTTCGCCAGGGCTTGTGCCTCTTCCTTCAAGTCCATGTCGTGCACATGGTTGCTGTATTTGAGCATCGCCACATAAAACAGCGCCGACACCAGCAGCATCAACAGCAGTGTTGGAATCAGCAGGAACGCCAGCAATCGTCGACGTAGGCTGGGATGGCGGTATGCCGGCTGTCGCGCCGCTGCGGCTGTGCTCACTGCTGAGGCGGCGCATCAGTGGTGGATGCAGCAGCGTGCGATTCTTCCAGCATGTAACCTAGCCCACGGATGGTGCGGATGCCGACCCCCGTGCCATGCAGCTTGCGGCGCAGGCGGTGCATGGAGATGTCCAGGCCATTGTCGGTGATTTCTTGTTGCCAATCGCACAGCGCTTCGGTCAACTGGCCACGGCTGATCACGCGCCCGCTGCGCAGCAGCAGGGTTTCCAGTAAGGCAAATTCGCGTGCGGTCAGATCCAGTGGCTTATCTTGCAGCCAGACCCGGCGCCCGGCCAAGTTGATCCGCAATTGGCCCATGACCAGCTCAGGAACGCCGCCACTGCTGCTGCGACGCAGGAGTGCGCGCGTGCGGGCTAGGAATTCGGACAGTTCGAATGGCTTGATGAGATAGTCGTCAGCGCCCTGGTCGAGTGCTTGGATACGGTCTTCCACCGCGTCGCGCGCGGTCACGACGAGAACCGGAATCTTGTCGCGGCGTTCGCGCAAGCGTTGCAGCACCTGCAGCCCGTCGCGGCGTGGCAGGCCTAGATCCAGCACCAGAAGATGGTAGGACTCGGCCAGGAGCGCGTGATCGGCAGCGGCACCATCGCTGACGTGGTCGACCACATGGCCACATTCGATAAGCGAATCGCGTAGCGCAACGGCAATGGAAGTATCGTCTTCGGCGACCAAGATGCGCATAACCTGTGAATGATTGCAGCCAGGGTGTTGGGAAACCGTCGTAATTGGCGTTAACGGAATCGTTACGATGGATTTTTTCACTTAACGCAGACGATAATTGTGCTTGCGTTCCGTGCTGCTGTCACCTGGTAAGGTCCGCCTTGCGTGCTGTGGGGCGTTGGAAAAGCCTGAACATGCACGCCTGGTTGGCTGATCGTCAGGCGCGATGGTCATTGGCATGCCAGGTCGTTTACAACGACACCGCGCGCTTTTGACATGCCTGCTCCAGCGCAGGTCCAGCTTCACAAGGCTGTTTGGTCCAGCGCTGCTGTTGGGAGCGGCCGCTGTATCCAGTCTCGATGCCATTGTGGGCACCCCAGGCGACGGATGCCCTTTGCGCTGCTGGCTTTGCCCGGCATCGCTTTGCTGAATTTGGATGTCCGCTTTTATTCGGGATCGTAGTCCAGGTTCGAGGCCAACCAGCGTTCAGCCTGCGCCAGCGGCACGTTCTTGCGCCGTGCGTAGTCGGCGACCTGTTCCTTGCCCAGCCGTCCCACCACGAAATACTGGCTGTGCGGGTGGCTGAAGTAGTAACCCGATACCGCCGCGGTCGGCAGCATCGCAAAACTTTCGGTCAGCGACATGCTCGCGTTGCGCTCGGCGTCGAGCATGGCGAACAAGGTGTGTTTCTCGCTGTGGTCGGGACAAGCCGGGTAGCCGGGCGCAGGACGGATGCCACGGTAGCGTTCGGAGATGAGGGCGTCGTTGTCCAACGTCTCGTCGTTGGCGTAGCCCCAGAACTCGGTACGCACGCGCTGATGCAGGCGTTCGGCCAGCGCTTCGGCCAGGCGGTCTGCCAGTGCCTTGAGCAGGATCGCGTTGTAATCGTCGTGTGCGGCCTCGAAGCGGGCCACATGCGGCTCGATGCCGAGCCCGGCGGTCACCGCGAACGCACCAATCCAGTCCTGTTTGCCGCTATCGCGCGGAGCGATGAAATCGGCCAGGCAGAAGTCCGGGCGCTCGACGGGCTTGTCCACTTGCTGGCGTAAAAAGTGCAGCACATGCTGGGACGCTGGAATAGAGGCTGACGATGCGCATGCGCCAAGAGCGGAGCCGCTGGGCGCATCGGGTGTTGCCGCGTCATCAGTCGCGCAGTGCGTGTCGGCAATCAGGACCTCCACATCGTCGCCCACCGACTGCGCCGGCCATAGTCCGAACACGGCTTTGGCGGTCAGCCATTTTTCCTCGACGATGCGCTTGAGCATGACGCGTGCGTCCTGATACAGCTCGCTGGCCTGCTGGCCGACGATTTCGTCGGTGAGGATCGCCGGGAACTTGCCCGCCAGTTCCCATGCCTGGAAGAAAGGCGTCCAGTCGATCAGTTCGATCAGCTCGGGTAGAGGGTAGTCCTCCAATACATGCAGCCCCGGTTGTAGCGGCGCGGGGGGCGTGTAGGTGTCCCAGCCACCGTCGAAGCGTTGTGCGCGCGCATGTTGCAGTGTGACCAGGCGTTTGGCGTCGCCGCGATTCTTGTGGCGTTGGCGAATTTCGGCGTAATCGGCGTCGTTGGAGGCGATGAATGCAGCGCGCAGTTCGCGCGAAATCAGCGATTGGGCCACGCCGACCGCGCGCGAGGCGTCCTTCACCCACACGGTTGGTGCGGCATAGTGCGGGTCGATCTTCAATGCGGTATGCGCACGCGAGGTAGTGGCGCCACCGATCAACAGCGGAATCGAGAAGCCTTGCCGCTGCATCTCGCGCGCGACGTGGGTCATCTCTTCCAGCGATGGCGTGATCAGCCCGGACAAGCCGATGATGTCGGCGTTTTCGGCACGGGCGCGGTCGAGGATGGTCTGGGTTGGCACCATCACACCAAGATCGACCACCTCGAAGTTGTTGCAAGCCAGGACCACGCCGACGATGTTCTTGCCGATGTCGTGCACGTCGCCCTTGACCGTGGCCATGATGATCTTGCCGTTGGACTTGGCGGTATCGCCACTGCGCCGCTTTTCCGCTTCGATGTACGGCAGCAGGTAGGCGACGGCCTTCTTCATCACCCGTGCCGATTTCACCACTTGCGGCAGGAACATCTTGCCGGCACCGAACAGGTCGCCGACCACATTCATGCCGTCCATCAACGGCCCTTCGATGACGTCCAACGGCCGCGAGGACTGTTGCCGGGCTTCTTCGGTGTCCAGCTCGATGAACTCGTCGATGCCGTGCACGAGCGAGTGACTCAGGCGCTCGCGCACGGTTTTCTCACGCCAGACCAGTTTTTCTCGCGTGGCAAGTCCGGTTTCGCGTGTGCCGGTCTTCTTGTGACGCTCGGCGATTTCCAGCAGTCGCTCGGTGGCGTCGCGGCGGCGATTGAGGATCACGTCCTCCACTCGCTCGCGCAGTTCGGCGTCCAGCTCGTCGTAGATCGGCATGCCGCCGGCATTGACGATCCCCATGTCCATGCCGGCGGAGATCGCGTGGTACAAAAACACCGAGTGAATCGCCTGACGCACGCTCTCGTTGCCGCGGAAGGAGAAGGAAACGTTGGAGACGCCGCCGGAGACGTGGCAGTGGGGCAGGGTGCGCTTGATGATGCGGGTGGCTTCGATGAAGTCGACCGCGTAGTTGTCGTGCTCCTCGATCCCGGTGGCGACGGCGAAGATGTTGGGATCGAACACGATGTCTTCGGGCGGAAAGCCGACCTGCTCGGTCAGGATGCGGTAGGCGCGGGTGCAGATCTCGACTTTGCGCGCGCAAGTATCGGCCTGGCCGACTTCATCGAACGCCATTACCACCGCTGCGGCGCCGTAGCGCAGCACTTTGCGCGCCTGTTCGAGGAACACCGCTTCGCCTTCCTTGAGCGAAATCGAGTTGACCACGCTCTTGCCCTGCAGACACTTCAGTCCGGCCTCGATCACGCTCCACTTGGAAGAGTCGACCATGACCGGAATACGTGCGATGTCCGGCTCGGACATGATCAGGTTGAGAAAGCGCACCATCGCTTTCTCCGAGTCGATCAGACCCTCGTCCATGTTGACGTCGAGAATTTGCGCGCCATTGGCGACTTGCTGGCGCGCCACCTCCACAGCCTCCTCGTAGCGTTCTTCCTTAATCAGCTTGCGGAACTGTGCGCTGCCAGTGACGTTGGTGCGCTCGCCGACATTGACGAACAGCAGATCCGGAGTCAGTAGCAGGGGTTCCAGACCGGACAAGCGGGTGATGCGAGCGGAAGACATTGGATCAGCGTTCCAGGAGCGGGCAGGTGCACGAGCGCACAGACGCGGCGGCGCGCAGGCGCCGAGCCATCGGTAAGGCGGTGGCGACAGCGCCGCGCTGTGTGTGCATCTCAGGCGGCCTGCCGCTGCGCTGCCAGCGGCAGGCGTGGACGCAGCCCGCGCACTGCCTCGGCGATCGCGCGGATGTGGGCCGGGGTGGTGCCACAGCAACCGCCGACCAGATTCAACAGCCCCGCTTCGGCAAATTCTTTCAGCGTGGCGGCCATTTCCTCTGGGCTTTCGTCGTATTCGCCGAATGCGTTGGGCAGGCCGGCGTTGGGGTGCGTGCTGACGTAGCCGTCGGCGATCCGCGCCAGGGTCTCCACGTGTGGTCGCAGATCCTTGGCCCCTAGCGCGCAGTTCAAACCGACCGACAGTGGCCGACCATGCGCGACCGAGGCATAGAACGCTTCGGCGGTCTGTCCGGACAGGGTGCGTCCGGAGGCATCGGTGATGGTGCCGGAGATCATCACCGGCAGGCGTCCGCCGCGCGCGTCGAACACCTCCTCAATCGCGTACAGCGCGGCCTTGGCGTTGAGGGTATCGAAGATCGTCTCGACCATCAGCGTGTCGGCACCGCCGTCGATCAGGCCATCGATGGCTTCGCGGTAGGTGGCGCGCAGTTCGTCGAAGCTGGTGTTGCGGTAGCCGGGGTCGTTGACGTCGGGGCTGATGGAGGCGGTGCGGCTGGTCGGGCCGAGGACGCCGATCACAAAGCGTGGTTTGTCCGGTCCGCCGTCGCGGGCTTGTTGTGCTTCCACCGCGTCGCAGCACTCGCGCGCGACCCGCGCGCCGGCTTTGTTGAGTTCGTAGACCAAGTGTTCCAGATGGTAATCGGCCTGACTGATCGCGGTGGCGTTGAAGGTATTGGTTTCGAGCAGGTCGGCGCCGGCTTCGAGATAGGCGCGGTGGATCTCGGCGATCACTTCCGGGCGTGTCAGCAGCAAGAGATCGTTATTGCCTTTCAGGTCGTGACCATGCACCGCATGATCGCAGCCAGGGCCATGCACATGCTGGGCTTGCGCGCTGTCGTAGCCGGCGGCGAAACGCTCGCCGCGATAATCGGCTTCCTGCAAGCCATGGCCCTGGATCATGGTGCCCATCGCGCCATCGATGATGAGGATGCGCTCGGACAGCGCCTGCAGCAGCGCCTGCGCCCGCTGCGGATGCAGCCAGGGCAGGCTTGGGCCTTGAGGAGAGGCGGAGGCGTTCATGACAGGGTTCCCGTACTGATCTTGGATGATGGAAGATTTTCCGGATGCGCGGGCGTGCTCGTTTCTCCCGGCTTGACCGCGATCAACGAAATCACCTCGAAATGCGGCGGGCGCTTTTCCCGGGTCACGGTTTCCAGGCTGGAGACCTCCAGTCCAGCCTTGTGGATGAACTTGCGCAGTTCCTTGGCCGAGAAGCCGAGGTTGACATGCCCGTAGGCCTGCACGGCGGCCTTGTGTTCGTGGTGGGCCAGGCTGCAGAGCAACAAGCGACCGCCGGGGCGCAACACGCGCGCCGATTCCCAGACAGCGTGCGCCGGTTTGGTGGCGTAGGTCAACGCGTGCATCATCACCACCAGGTCGAAGCTGGCATCAGCGAATGGCAGCGCATGCATATCGCCCTCGCGCACCTCCACGTTGCTCAGCCGCCGCAAGCGTTCGCTGGCCGCGGCCACCACGCGCGCGCTGGTGTCGATGCACACGTAGCGCCGCGCATGCGGGGCGACCAGCTCGGCCAGGACGCCGTCGCCGGAGGCGATATCCAGGACGTCGCCGGTTTCCAGCAGCGGCAGTGCGGTGCGCGCCAGCGCTTCCCAAGTGCGCCCGGGCGAATAGTGGCGTTCCATGTCGCCGGCGACCGAGTCGGCCCAGTTCTGGTCGGTGGCGCGGTTGGCCAGGACTGCTGCCACGCGTTCGGCGTCCTGGCGCAGCAGCGGGTCGTCGCTGCCGGTGCTCAGCGCCAGCCACAGTGCGCGTTGCGCCGGATCCAGTAGACTTTCGTCGAAGCGATAATAGGCCGACACGCCAGCACGGCGGTCGCGGACCAGCCCGGCCTCCTTGAGTTTGGCCAGATGGGTCGAGACGCGCGGTTGCGCCAGGCGGGTGATCGCCGAGAGTTCGGCCACGGTCAGTTCTTCTTGCTCCAGTAGCGCCAACAGGCGTACCCGGGTCGCATCGGCGAACACCTTCAATCTGGTCGACCAGTCCTCCAGATCCATAAATATCTCCATATCGCGATATAGAGATATTTTCGGTTGCCACGTAGGTCGGGTCAAGTCAGGCAAACGCTGGCGTATGGTCGGTGGTTAAGATGTGCGTACCAACACGACCGGGAGGCGCGAGGTGGATTTCAAACTTAGCGATGAGCAATTGATGATCCAGGACGTGGCGCGACGCATCGCCCAGGAACGGATCGCCCCCAGCGCCGAACACTACGACCGGACCGGTGAGTTTCCACTGGAAAATATCCGCCTGCTGGGCGAGAACGGTTTGATGGGCATCGAGGTACCGGAGCAATACGGTGGCGCTGGCATGGATCCCATCGCCTATGTGCTGGCCATGATCGAGATCGCCGCTGGCGACGCCGCGCATTCCACCATCATGTCGGTCAACAATTCGCTGTTCTGCGGCGGCATCCTCAAGAACGGTGACGAGGCGCAGAAGCAGAAATATGTGCGCGCCATCGCGCAGGGGCAACAGATCGGTGCCTTTGCGCTGACCGAGCCGCAGTCCGGCTCCGATGCCACCGCGATGCGCTGCCGTGCGCTGCGTCGCGACGATGGCAGCTTCCTGATCAACGGCAAGAAGAGCTGGATCACCTCCGGTCCGGTTGCCAAGTACATCGTGCTATTTGCGATGAGTGAACCGGAGCGGGGCGCACGCGGCATCACCGCCTTCGTGATCGACACCGACAAGCCGGGGTTTCATCGTGGCAAGACCGAACCCAAGCTGGGCATCCGCGCTTCGGCCACCTGCGAGATCGAATTTCAGGATTATCTGGCGACGGCGGACGAGGTGCTGGGGACGCCGGGCGAGGGTTTCAAAATCGCGATGAGCGTGCTCGACGCAGGGCGTATCGGCATTGCCTCGCAGGCCATCGGTCTTGCGCGGGCGGCCTACCAGGCGACGTTGGACTACGTGAAGGAGCGCAAGGCATTCGGTTCACCGATCGGCGCATTTCAGATGACCCAGGCCAAGATCGCCGACATGAAGTGCAAGCTGGATGCGGCATTGCTGCTCACCCTGCGTGCCGCTTGGTTGAAGGGGCAGGGACAGCGATTTACCACCGAAGCATCGGTGGCCAAGCTCACCGCCTCCGAGGCGGCGATGTGGATCACCCACCAGGCGGTGCAGATCCATGGCGGGATGGGGTATTCCAAGGAAATGCCACTGGAGCGCTATTTCCGCGACGCCAAGATCACCGAAATCTACGAAGGAACCTCGGAAATCCAGCGGCTGGTGATCGCGCGCAACGAGACGGGATTGCGTTGAGCCACAGTCGCTGATGTCTACAGACAAAAAAGCGGCGTTTCAGCCGCTTTTTTGTCGCTGCACGGATTGTTTTGCGCGTGCCCGGTGTCCAGGCGAGCGACGCTTTACCGATCCTGCTGATGCAGGTTCATGCCCTGCTCCTGGCGGGTGACGTATTCCTGCGAAGGCTCGTCCAGCTTGTCGCCGAGCATTTTCCGCACCGCTACGAAGAACAGCGGGATGAACAGCACGCCGAGCAGGGTGGCGAACAGCATGCCGCCGATCACACCGGTGCCGATTGCGTGGCGTGCGTTGGCACCCGCGCCACTGGAGATGGCCATCGGCAGCACGCCGAGGATGAACGCGAACGAGGTCATCAGAATCGGACGGAAGCGTAAGTGCGCCGCTTCTGCCGCAGCCTCGCGTAAGGTCTTGCCCATCGCGCGCTGCTCCACGGCGAATTCCACGATCAAAATCGCGTTCTTCGCCGCTAGGCCGATCACCGTGATCAAGCCGATTTTGAAGTAGATGTCGTTGGGCAGCCCGCGCAGCAGCGAGAACGCGACTGCGCCGAGCACGCCGATCGGCACCACCAACAGCACCGAGACCGGAATCGACCAACTCTCGTACAACGCTGCCAGGCACAGGAACACCACCACAATCGACAGGACCAGCAGCAGCGTGGCGGTATTGCCGGCGATGATCTCCTGGTAGGACATGCCGCTCCAGTCGAAGCCGAAGCCCTTGGGCAGATCGTTGGTGACGATGTCTTCCATCGCGCTCATCGCCTGGCCGGAGCTGCTGCCCGGGGCCGGGTTGCCGACAATGTTCATCGCCGAATAGCCGTTGTAGCGGCTCAGCGATGGCGAGCCGTACTCCCAGTTCGACTTCACCACGGTGCTCAATGGGATCATCTGGCGCAGGCCGCTATCGTCGGTGGCGGTGCTGCTGGGCACATAGAAATTACGCAGTGACTCCGGACCGGTGCGGAACGGTGCGTCAGCCTGCATGTTGACGCGCTTGATGCGGCCTTCGTAGAAGAAGTCGTTGACGTAGACAGGCGCCAGCAGCAACTGGATGGATTGGTAGATATCGCTGATCGACAGGCCCATCGACTGCGCCTGCACGCGATCCACCTTGAGTTGCAACTGCGGCGCGTTCTCCAGGCCGTTCGGGCGGACTCCGGCCAGCGTGTTCTGACGCTGCGCAGCCTTGCCGAGCAGCATGTTGCGGGCCTGCAGCAGTGCCTCCTGGCCCGCGCCGCTACGGTCCTGCAGCCACATGTCGAAGCCACCGAATTGGCCCAGTCCCTGCACCGTGGGCAGGTTCACCACGAAAATCTGCGCGTCCTTGATGCCGTAGAACATCCCGTTCAATTGCTCGATCAGTTCGCTTGCGGTGACCGTGCGTTCTTCCCAGGGCTTGAGCCGGATGAAGCCCATGCCCACATTCTCGCCACGTCCCAGAAAACTGAAGCCAGTCACCTGCAGCATTCCTTCGACCGCTTTCTGCTGCTGCAATATGCCGCGCATTTGCGCGAATACCTGGTTGGTACGTGCTTTGGTCGCACCCGGCGGCAACTGCACGATTGCCAGAGCGAACCCCTGATCCTCTTCCGGCAGGAAGCTGCCCGGCATGCGCGTAAACAGGAAGCCGCACAGCACCACCAGCAGGGCGAACACCGCCATCCAGCGTGGCGTGTGCCGGATACTGCCGCCGACCGCGCCGACATAGCGCTGCGATAGCTTCTCGTAGCAAGTGTTGAAGGTGCGATAGAGCCAGTTCGGATTGGCGTTGTGTGTCGGCTTGAGGAAGGCCGCGCATAGCGCCGGAGTAAAGCTCAGTGCCAGGAATGCGGAGAAGCCCATCGACATCGCGATGGTGATCGCGAACTGCTTGTAGATCGCGCCGGCAGCGCCAGGCTGCATGGCCGAGGGGATGAACACCGCCGCCAGCACCACGGTGATCGCCACCACCGCGCCAGTGATCTGATTCATCGCCTTGTGCGTGGCTGCCTTCGGTGCCAGATGCTCATCGGACATGATGCGTTCGACGTTCTCGATCACCACGATCGCATCGTCGACCACGATGCCGATCGCCAGCACCATCGCAAACAGGGTCAATTGGTTGATGGTGAAGCCGATGATCCACATGCCGAGGAAGGTGCCCAGCAGCGCCACCGGGATCACCAGCGTGGGGATGATGGTGGCGCGGAAGTTCTGCAGGAATATCAGCATCACCAGGAACACCAGCACGATTGCCTCGGCCAGGGTCTTGACCACTTCCTCAATCGAGATCTTGACGAAGGTGGTGCTCTCGTAAGGCGTGAACCAGGTGACGCCCTGCGGGAAGCTCGGCTGCAGTTCGTCCATCTTGGCCTTGACCGCGGCGGACACATTCAGCGCATTGGCACCCGGTAGCAACTGGATGGCGAAGGCGCCGGTCGGCTTGCCGTTGTACTGGGTGTCGAAGCCGAAGGTGGTCGGGCCGAACGCGACCCGTGCCACGTCTTTCAGTCGCACCACGGTGCCGTTGCCATCGGCGCGCAGGATGATGTTCTCGAACTGCTCGGGCGAGCTGAAGCGGCCCTCGGCGCTGACCGTCGCGGTGAACGACTGCCCTTGCGGTGCTGGATCGGAGCCGATCGAACCGGCGGCGAACTGCACGTTCTGCGCGCGGATCGCGTTGAGCACGTCGCTGGCGGACATGTGGTAACCCTGTAATTTCTCCGGGTTGAGCCAGATATCCATGGCGTATTCGGCACCGAACTGCTGGGTGCTGCCGACGCCGGGCACGCGCGAGATCTGTTCCAGCACGCGCGAGCCGACGATGTCGTTGAGCGCATTGCGGTCGATTGAGGGATTGTCCGAACGTAGCGCGATCACACTGAGGAAGCCCGCGTTGGCTTTGGCTACCACCACGCCCTGGGCGGTCACTTCCGAGGGCAGGCGCGGCGTCGCCAGTGAGACCTTGTTCTGCACCTGTACTTGCGCGATATCCGGGTTGGTCCCAGTCTCGAAGGTGAGGGTGATGCTGGCGCTGCCGTTGGAGGACGAGGACGAGTTGAAGTACAGCAGGTGATCGATGCCGGTCAGTTGTTGCTCGATCACCTGGGTGACCGAGCGCTCGGTGGTGCTGGCGCTGGCGCCGGGGTAGCTGGCGTTGACGATGACCTGCGGCGGTGCGATCGACGGATAAGACTCCACGCCGAGGTTGAGGATGGCGATCACGCCGCTGAGCGAAATCAAGATCGCCACCACCCAGGCGAAGACCGGATGCTCGATGAAGAACTTAGGCATGGCGCAGGTCCGTTACGGCTGTTTCGGCTGGGCGGAAGCGGTCGCGGCGGCCGGCGTGTCGCCGTGCGCCGCGCCCTGCGGTTGGCCACTGCCCGGCTTGGCCGACGCGGGGCCTCCCGGCTGGCTTGGGGTGTCCGCTGTCCACGGTTTGGCGATGGCCGCCGCGCCTTCCTTGACCTTGGGCAGGCCGCTGACCACGATCTGATCGCCAGCCTGTAGGCCGGCGCCGACGATCCAACGGTCGCCCTGTTGGCCGACCAGAGTGAGATCCTTACGCAGCACCTTGCCATCCTTGCCCACTGCCATGGCGTAGGCGCCCTTGGCATCGCGCAACACCGCGACCTGCGGGATCAGATAGACGTCTTTGCGCTGGCCGAGGTTGGCCGTGAAGCTGACGAAGGCGCCCGGCAACAGCACCCGCTCGGGGTTCGGCAACTGCGCGCGCAGCGTCACCGAGCCGGTGCTGGGGTCGACCGTGGCGCCGGAGAAATCCAGGGTGCCTGTATGCGCGTAGGTGCTGCCGTCGCCAAGTTTGACCTGCACCGTGGACTGGTCCTCGGCATTCAGGGTGACGTTGCCAGTGCTCTGTGCCTGACGCAGTTGCGCAAGCTCGTCGGCGTTCATCGAGAAATTGACGTACAGCGGATCGAGTTGGTCGATGGTGGTCAGCAAGGTGGCGCTGCCCTGGCCGACCAGCGCGCCCTCGGTGACCTGCTGCTTGCCGGCGCGGCCGGCGATGGGAGCGGTCACGGTGGCGTAGCCGAGATTGATGCGCGCGGTTTCCACGGCCGCGCTGGCCTGCTGTACCGCTGCCGAGGCACTGCGTTCGTTGGCTTCGGCGGTGTCCAGGTCGGACTTGGACACATAGGCCTTGGGCGCCAGGCTGCGGGCGCGACTGGCGGCGGCCTTGGCATTGGCGTAGGTGGCTTGGGCCGCGGCCAGTTGCCCCTGCGCCGAGGCCAGCGCCGCATGCAGCGGCGCAGGATCGATCTGGAACAGCGGTTGGCCTTGCTCGACGTCGCTACCTTCGATGTAGAGGCGTTTCTCCAGCACGCCGGCAACGCGTGCGCGCACGTCGGCGCTACGGAATGCGGTCAGCCGACCGACCAGTTCGCGTTGCAGCGGCACGGTCTGCGGCTGCGCCTGCAACACGCCCACTTCCGGCGCTGGCATAGCCTGCTCTTGTTCTTGCTTCTTGCACGATGCAAGGGACACCACGACGGCGCAGGTCAGCGCGAGAGCGCGCAATGTGGAGGTCATCTGGGCGATACTCCGGTCAGAATGTGAAGATGCAAGTCGCCATCCAGGGCGATATTTTGCCCGGAACGCAGGCTGCGCACAGCCTCGCGGATGCGGTGGTCGTGTGCTTGACACAACCGGCGGCGGGAGCATGAAAAGAGGCTCATGATTTTGAACTATACCGTCCAGTTTATAATTTGAATAGCCATGACCGCCATACGTTTCACACCTCATCCGGATGGAGTGAGTGGCGCTCGATCATGACGAAGGATGAGTGTGACGGGGCGATTGTGGCTGTTCTGTGGTGCGCTGGCGCTTGACGGTATGGAACGATCTGGTTTGCGATGTAGCACCTGATTGACAGGTGTCGCCAGTACAATCTTGGCCTTACTATCGAGCATCGTTGCAGCTCTCCGCCATGAAGCCTAAAAACGTCGCTCCCCGTTCCAGCAAGTCCTCGGTCGCCGCCCGTCAGCCAGCGACTCCATCCGTTGCCAAACCAGCATCCAAGTCGAAAGCCAAGCCTGCGGCGACCTCGCGCAAGCCTGTGCCGGTCGTGGAGGCCATGGCCAAGGTGATCGATGCCGCACCGATAGCGGCGGCGGGTTTCAGTTTGGGGCCGGTGTTCGCCGCGCTGCGCAAGCGCTACCCCGCCGCTCGCCAGGAGCAGGCGCAGGCCTTTGCCGAGGCGTTCTACAGGCGTATGGAGGAGGACGAATTCCCGCACCATATCCCGCAGGAATGGGCCGCCTTGGCCGCCTCGATGCTGGAATTCGCGCGCAAGCGCAAACCCGGAACGGCCAACGTGCGGGTGTTCAATCCGACGCTGCGAGACGATGGCTGGGAGTCCACCCACACCGTGCTGCAGATCGTCAACGACGACATGCCATTCCTGGTCGATTCGGTGAGCATCCTGCTCTCGGACCTGGGCATCGGCGTGCATGTCCTTGGCCATCCGGTGTTGCGCATGCAACGCGACAAGAACGGCGCGTTGGAAAGCATCGGCGAAGGCAAGCCGGAATCGCTGATGGCGCTGGAGATTGATCGCCAGCCACCGGAGGAAATGCCACGGGTGCAGGCGGCGATCCAGCGCATTCTCGGCGAGGTGCGCACCATCGTGCGCGATTGGGGTGGCATGCGCGAGAAGATGCTGACCCTGGCCGACGACCTGACCACGCGGCGTTTCCCGGTAGACGACAAGGGCCGGCGCGAGGCGCAGGAGTTCCTGCGGTGGGCTGCGGCCGACCATTTCACTTTCTTCGGCTACCGCGAGTACCGGGTGGAAAAGCAGGGCGGCGAAGACATGCTGGCGCCGTTGCAGGATAGCGGCCTGGGTCTTCTGCGTGGTCAGGACAAGTCGCCGGCGCGTCCGGTGCGCACGCTTGCCGCGCAGGGCCTCAGTGAGGCAGGCACCAAGGATGCCTTGATCCTGACCAAGACCAACGCGCGCTCGCGGGTGCACCGCAGTGGCTACATGGACTATATCGGCGTGTTGGAGTTCGATGCCAAGGGACGCATCATTGCCGAGCAGCGTTTCCTCGGCATGTTCACTTCCAGCGCCTACAACCGCCGCCCATCGGAAATCCCGCTGGTACGCGAGCGCTACGACTACGTGATGCGCAAATCCGAGCTGACTCCGAGTAGCCACAGTGGCAAGGCCTTGCGCCACATTTTGGAGACGCTGCCGCGCGAGGAGCTGTTCCAATCCAATGAGGAAGAACTGTACCGCACCGCGATGGGCATCCTCGGCCTGCAGGAGCGGGTACGTAGTCGCTTGTTCCTGCGCCGCGACAAGTACGGTCGCTTCATTTCTGCGTTGGTGTACATCCCGCGCGAACGCTTCAATACCGATGTGCGCCTACGCATCGAGGCACTGCTGAAGGACGCGCTGCATGCCGAGTACATCGACGCCAACGTGGTGCTGGGCGAATCGCCGTTGGCGCAGTTGCACCTGATTGCGCGGCCAAAGCTGGGCGAGGCGCTGGAATTTGATACCACCGAATTGGAGTCGCGCCTAGCGCACCTGTTGCGCAACTGGCACGACGATTTGCGCGAGGCGTTGGTTGCCAACTGCGGCGAGCGCGATGGTTTGCGTCTGGCGGCCGGTTATGGCCGCGCGCTGCCGGCCGGTTACATCGAGGAATCGACCGCGCAGATCGCCGCACGCGATGTCGAACGCCTGGCCGCGCTGCGTGGTCCGGAAGACCTGCATCTGAGCTTGCAGGCGTTGTACCGCGACGGCAGCGACAGCCTGCGTCTGAAACTCTATCGTCAGCACGACGATTTGCCGCTGTCGGACGTGTTACCGATGCTGGAGAACCTGGGGCTGCGGGTGATTTCCGAGCGTCCCTATCGGCTCACCGTGGATGGGACGCCGTTGTCCATCCAGGATTTCGAGGTTGTGCCACTGGCTGGCATGATCGACGTGGACACTGCCGATGCACCGCTGTGCGAGGCATTCGTGCGGATCTGGCGCGGCGAGGCCGAGAACGATGGCTTCAATCGCCTGATCGTCGGCGCAAGCCTGAGTTGGCGCCAAGTGGCGATCCTGCGCGGTTATTACAAGTATCTGCTACAGACCGGGGTGCCGTTCTCGCAGGTCTACGTCGAGGCGACCTGCAACGGCTACCCACTGTTGGCGCGTTTGTTGGTGGAATTGTTCGAGGCACGCTTCGATCCGGCGACCGGCAGCCAGAGCAAGGCGCAAATCGCCGATGGTCAGGCGGCACTGTCGGCGCAATTGTGGCCGCTTGCCAAGGGCGAGGAGGTCGCGCTGAAAGCGCTACAGCCAGTGATCGACGCGCGCAGCGGCAGCCGCGAGGCACAACTGGAGGCGGTCGGTGCGGCGCTGTTGAAGTTGTTCGATCAGGTCGCCAGCCTGGATGAGGATCGTATCCTGCGCAGCTTCAAGGGCGTGATCGAAGCGACGCTGCGCACCAGCTATTACCAGCGCACTGCCGAGGGTGGGCTGGGGCATTGCATCAGCTTCAAGTTGGATTCGTCGATGGTGCCGGACCTGCCAAAGCCGCGTCCGTATCGCGAGATCTTCGTCTACAGCCCGCGCGTGGAAGGCGTGCACTTGCGCTTCGGTGCGGTAGCGCGTGGCGGCTTGCGTTGGTCGGACCGTCGCGAGGATTTCCGCACCGAGGTCCTTGGTCTGGTCAAGGCGCAGATGGTCAAGAACACGGTCATCGTGCCGGTGGGTGCCAAGGGCGGTTTCTTCTGCAAGCGCCCGCCCGCTGGCGGCGAGCGCGATGCGGTGCTGGCCGAAGGGATCGCCTGCTACAAGTTGTTCATCCAGAGCCTGCTGGACATTACCGATAACATCGTGGGCGGCAAGATCGTGCCGCCGCCGCAGGTAGTGCGCCACGACCAGGACGATCCGTATCTTGTGGTCGCCGCGGACAAGGGCACGGCCACGTTCTCCGATATCGCCAATGGGTTGGCGCTGGACCACGGCTTCTGGCTCGGCGATGCGTTCGCCTCTGGTGGTTCGGTGGGCTATGACCACAAAGGCATGGGCATCACTGCGCGCGGTGCCTGGGAATCGGTCAAGCGTCACTTCCGCGCGCTGGGCCGCGATTGTCAGAGCGAGGACTTCAGTTGTGTGGGGATCGGCGACATGTCCGGCGATGTGTTCGGCAACGGCATGCTGTTGTCGGAGCATTTGCGCCTGCTGGCCGCGTTCGACCATCGGCATATTTTTCTGGATCCGAACCCGGACACGGCGGCGGCGTTCGCCGAACGCGAGCGGTTGTTCAAACTGCCACGTTCGAGTTGGGCTGACTACGACGCCAAGCGGATCAGTGCCGGCGGCGGTGTCTATCCGCGCACCCTCAAGTCGATCGAGATCAGCGCGCCGGTACGCGCCGCGCTGGGTCTTGAGCCTGGAATCAAGCAACTGTCGCCCAACGAGCTGATGCACGCCATCCTCAAGGCGCCGGTGGATCTGTTCTGGAATGGCGGCATCGGCACCTATGTCAAAGCCACCAGCGAGACCCATGGCGATGTCGGCGACCGTGCCAACAACGGCCTGCGCGTCAACGGTGGCCAATTGCGCTGTCGGATCGTGGGCGAGGGCGGTAATCTGGGCCTGACTCAGCTTGGCCGTATCGAAGCGGCGCAGACGGGGGTGCTGCTCAATACCGACTTCATCGACAACTCGGCCGGTGTGGACACCTCCGACCACGAGGTCAACATCAAGATCCTGCTCAACGATGTGGTGCAGGCCAAGAAACTGACGCTGCAGGCACGCAACACGCTGTTGGCCTCGATGACCGGAGAGGTCGCCGAGCTGGTGTTGTGGGACAACATCCGCCAGAACCAGGCGCTTAGCCTGATGGAGCGGATGAGCGTCAAACGCCTGGGATCCAAGCAGCATTTCATCCGCACCCTGGAAGCGCAGGGGCTGCTTGATCGACAAATCGAATATCTGCCTTCGGATGCGGAGATTTCCGCGCGCAAGGCACGCGGTCAGGGTCTGACCCGGCCGGAGTTGGCGGTGCTGTTGTCCTACTCCAAACTGGTCACGTTCCAGCAACTGCTGGAATCGGACATCCCCGAGGATCCTTACCTGTCCAAGGAGCTGCAACGTTACTTCCCACGGCCGCTGCAGAAAAAGTATGCCGATGCGATGGAGCGGCACCGCCTCAAGCGCGAGATCATCGCCACTGCGGTGACCAACACCACCATCAACCGCATGGGGGCCACCTTCCTGATGCGGATGCAGGAGGACACCGGCCGCAGCATTGCCGAGGTCGCCAAGGCCTATACCATCAGCCGCGAGACGCTGGATGCGCGCGCGTTGTGGACGCAGATCGATGCGCTCGACGGCAAGGTGCCCGAATCGGTGCAGATCGATGCCCTGGAAGTGATCTGGACATTGCAGCGGGCGTTCGTGCGCTGGCTGTTGTTCCGTCCGGGCACGATGCCCGGTATCACCGCGGCGGTAGAGCGCTACCACGAGCCGTTCAACGCCATTCGTGTCGCCTCCGGGGTATTGCCGGAAACGCAGCGGCCACTGTACGAGGCGCTGGTGCAGCAGTGGCAGGACAAGGGGTTGCCTGCGGCGTTGGCGCAGCAGTTGTCCGAACTGCGCTTCCTGGAGCCGGCATTTGACATCATCGAAATGGCGCGTACCCGCAAGCTCAAGCCGGTGGAGGTGTCGAAGGTACATTTCCGCCTCGGCGAGGCGCTGCAGTTGCCGTGGTTGTTAGAGCAAATCGACGCGTTGGAAGTCAACGGGCGCTGGCATGCGGTGGCCCGTGGCGTGCTCCGCGACGAATTGGCCAAGCAGCACAGCGCGCTGGCTGGGCAAGTGCTGGCCGTGCCGGGTGCCAACGCCGAAGTCAAGGTGCAACAGTGGTTGCAGCGCGACGACAGTAGTCTGCGCTTCACCTTGAGCATGCTGCAGGAGTTGGCGGCGCAGAAGACTCTGGATTACCCGACGTTGTCGGTGGCGGTGCAGCGTCTGAGCCAACTGGCGGTGCATGCGGTGTAACCCGCATGCTCAGGCCCGTGCGTGCGGGTCTGCGCCGAGCGTTCGTTCGTAGACGATCGTGAGCGTGGGGCGTTTTGTCTCTGCCTCGCGGCGTTGCTGCCTGCTGCGTATCTGGAAAGTGCCGCATTGCTCCAGGTGGAGCGCAATGCTCCGGTCCACAGGCCGATTGGCTGAGTCGCCCACGCCGCTGCTGGAAGTGGGCGGCTGTGGTGTTTCGGTACCTCGTGGTGATGCGGGTTGCGCTCGCGGTGCGACAATGTTTTAAACATGGTTTTATGCGGCGACGCAGTCATGCCAGGCCGGTTATGATCGGCGCGATGAATGCCCCTTTATTGCCGTCTTCGCCCCGGATCTGTTTCCTCGCCAGTGCCACGCCGGAGGCGCAGCAGGCGCATGCGCAGTTGGTTGCGCGCTATGGCGATTACGAGCCGGTTGTGGCCGATGTGCTGTGCGCGCTCGGCGGCGATGGATTCATGTTGCAAACCTTGCATCGCCACGGCGGAATGGGAAAGCCGGTATTCGGCATGAAGTTGGGCACGGTCGGTTTCTTGATGAATCAATTTCGTGCCGAGGACTTCCTGGCGCGTTTGTCTTTGGCCGAACCGGCCAAGCTGCGACCGCTGGAAATGTTGGCGCAAACCGAATCCGGCGCCACCACTGGCTCGTTGGCCTACAACGAGGTCTCACTGCTGCGGCAGACCCGTCAGGCGGCGCATGTGAGCATCGATCTCAACGGCCAGACCAAGATCGATGAGCTGATCGGCGACGGCGTGATGGTCGCCACGCCGGCCGGTAGCACCGCTTACAACTCTTCGGCGCATGGGCCGATTCTGCCATTGGGCTCGCATACCCTGGCGTTGACACCGATTGCCCCATATCGGCCACGGCGTTGGCGTGGTGCGATCCTCAAGGCCGATACCGAAGTGCGCATTCGGGTCCTGGATCCCTACAAGCGTCCGGTCAGCGTCACCGCCGACTCGCACGAAACCCGCGACGTGGTCGAAGTGACCATCCGTGAATCGCGCGATCGGCTGGTCACGCTGCTATTCGATCCGGAACACAATTTGGAAGAGCGGATCCTGAGCGAGCAGTTCATTGTGTGAGCGTGAACGTGGAGCTGCAGCTTCGCTCAGGCGCTGCAGTGCGTTCGGCGCGCATTGCGCAGGCTCGGCTACACTGGTGCGGTTGGATGTTTCCCGAGTCCTGAGTTTCGAGTTCCCAGTCCATGCCTGACAATGCTCCCCGTCTGCTCACTGTCGCGATTACCTCGCGTGCGCTGTTCGACTTGGAAGAAGGCCATGCCTTGTTCGAACGCGAGGGGGTTCAGGCGTATAGCGTCTATCAGCGCGAACGCGAGGACGATGTGCTCCTGCCAGGAGTGGCCTTCCCGGTGGTACGCAAGCTATTGGCGCTGAACCAGGGCACGCCGCCGGAGACTCCGCCGGTGGAGGTGATCCTGCTCTCGCGCAACTCCGCCGACACCGGTCTGCGCATCTTCAATTCGATCCAGCATTACGGCTTGGGCATCGTCCGCGCGACGTTCACCTCCGGCGAAGCGACCTGGCCCTATGTCAAACCGTTCGGTACCGATTTGTTCCTGTCGGCCAATCCGGAATCGGTGCGGCGTGCGCTCAGTCATGGGGTTGCCGCGGCGACGATCCTGCCCAAGCCACCGGGCGAACATGCGCAGGAAGCGGCTGTGGCGGCCGGTGCGCTGGACGCTGGACGTCTGTCCACGCAGTTGCGCATCGCCTTCGATGGCGATGCGGTGATCTTCGGCGACGAGGGCGAGCGACTCGCGCGCGAGCAGGGCGTGGAGGCATTCGGTCGCTACGAGCGCGAAAACGCACGCCAGCCGCTGACCGGCGGTCCGTTCCGCAATTTCCTATCGGCTTTGCAGGCCTTGCAATCGGCATTTCCGGCCGGTGATGCCTCGCCGATCCGCACGGCATTGGTCACCGCGCGCTCGGCGCCAGCGCACGAGCGTGTGATTCGCACGCTGCGCGACTGGGGTGTGCGCCTGGATGAAGCCTTGTTCCTCGGCGGCCGTCATAAGGGGCCGTTTCTGCAGGCGTTCGGCGCGGACATCTTCTTCGACGATTCGCAGCACAACATCGACAGTGCCGCGCGCGAGCGGGTCGCCGCCGGTCATGTGCCGCATGGGGTAGCCAACGATATTGCCACGCCGTAAGCGCTACGGCGCGTGCGGGTCCGCTACATTGCGCTGGTGTGTGGTGTAGGCGAGGTTGCCGAGGTCTGTCGCAGCAAACCCGCCATTTACAGTGGTAACAGAATGTTGCTGAGTTTCCAGTGCAGGCCATCGCGGGTGAACACGCACGGCACGGCAGTGCCATCTTTCGTGTGTATCGTGGCGACGAAGCGTGAGGTCGACTCGAAGCGTTGTTCGGCCTGTTGCAGTGGCTGTGGTGGACGCGGCGCGGCATAGGTGTCGCCGCCGACGGTATCGCCGCTGGCGCGTTTCCACAGCGCATCGCCCTGCAGCAGCGCGCCGATGCCGGCCGGTGTGACCAGCGCATCCACGCTCATGCCACCGACGCTGCCGGCCAGCGACAACAACGCGCCACCGAACAGGTTTGCTTGCATGTCGGGTCCGGCGCGGCGCAACAGCGCATCGTCCAATTGTGCTTTCAGATTGACCCGCAGCGTAGGGAAGTCGACATAGTTCTCCAGCGCGGCGGCATCGCGCTGGCGCAGCGCCTGTTCGATCCCGTGGATCGCCAGATACGGACCGGCGACGATGTAGCCGCCGAGCCCCACCAGCGCGAACAACAGCAACGCCAGCCATTTCTTCATCGCATGTCTCCGGGTGTGCGGGTGTCGTTGTCGCGATGGGTTTTCAGAATTCCAGATCCAGCGCCGCGCACAGGTAATCCACGAACGGCCCCAGCGTGCGCAGGTCGGTGGCGATCTGCGCGCGCAGCTTTGGCCCGGTCATGGCCGCATCGTCGAGGTGGCGCCAGAACACCCAGTTCTTGTGCTTGAGATCGTCGATGAACGGGAATTCGGCCGGAAAGCCGCGCGGTGGTCGCACCAAGACTTCGCTTTCTTCAAGCTCGAAGCGTCGACGCAGCGACGGCGCGTGCGCGGCGCTCTTCCAACTGCCGGGATTGTCGAAGATAAACTGACGCACCTTGCGCTGTGTCTCCGGTTCCGGATGCCAGAGCCCGGCGCCGACGAAGCTCTCGCCCGGCTCCAGGTGGATGTAGAACGATGGCGCCGGCACTTGCTTGCGTCGTGCGTGGAACAGGCGCGCACCCTGCCAGGTCTTGTAGGGCGATTTGTCGTGGGAAAAGCGCGCGTCGCGGTGGATGCGCAACAGCGAGCCGCCCACGCCGCGCGGGTCTGCGCGGAAATGTTCGCTGAGCTGGGCCAAGTCAGGCTGTAAATCGACGATCAGGCGCAGGAACGGCTGACGCACATGTTCTTCGTATTGATGCCGATTGGCGTTGAACCAGGTCTTGTCATTGTGCCGGGCCAGGGCACGCAGAAATTTGAGGCTGGCGTCGCTGAAATAGCTGGTCATAGGGTGCGTTGCAGGTCTTGGCTCCAAGCGGCCAATTGGTCGAGCAGAATGTGCTTGGTAGCATCTTCAGGGTGAGCTAGACGTAAATCGGTCAGTTGCGCGGCATAGCGCTCGAAGGTCAACTCGGACAGGCCGTTATCGACTTGCAAGCGCTGGCGTCGGTAATCGTCCCAGCGCGTCTGTTCGGCGCTCGATAGCGTCTGCGGCCAGTTGCGCGCGCGGTAGCGGAACAACAGTTCGGGCAGGCGTGGATCGCGCAGGCTGCGCTCCAGTGGCGCCAACTGTGTTGGTGCCGTCGCCCGTATTTGTGCCATTGCGCGCTTATCCGTATCGGCCAGAAAGCCATCGTAGAGGGAGGCATCGACGTCGGCGGGTGCGCTGGCTCGCTCGCTGGCGAAGACGCGGCGTACCTTTTCCGCCAGGCTCGGGCCGGCCTCGCGCAAGCGCGCGGCCTTGGCCTGCGCTTGTACCGGGTCGATGCCCAGTCGTTCGAATTCGGCCTCGCGCAGATGCGCCCACGCGACCAAGGCTGGTGCCTTGTTCAGATGCACTTCCTTGAGCGGGATGCGTTGCTCGCCCTCGGGCAGGTCCGCTTGCGGGGTGTAGAGACGGTCGGCGATTTCTTCCGGTGTGCAGCGCAATAGTGCGTCGATGTCGCCTTCCAGGTCGAACACCACCACCCGGCTGTCGATGCGCGGGTGTCGCGTCAGCGGCAGCACTGGGGCGGCACACAGACGCGAGGCTGGGTAGCGCATCGATACATGCAGGACCGGTTGCATCGCGGTCACGTCCAGCAGGCTGGCGCAGAAACGTTTGTCGCGCAGTTTCAGTGCGTAGTCCCACAAGCGCGGTTGGCAGCGACGGAAATGTCGGGCCATGCCGATGGTGGCGTAGACGTCGGAGAGCGCCTCGTGCGCGTCGCCGTCGCGCACGCCATTGGCGAGCGCCAACTGCTCCAGCTTGAACGAGGTGGCGCCATCTTCGCGCTGCGGCCAGACGATGCCATCCGGGCGCAGGGCGTGCATCAGCCGCAACATGTCCAGCAGGTCCCAGCGCGAATTACCACCGCGCCATTCGCGCTCGTAGGGATCGTGGAAGTTGCGGAACAGGCCGTGGCGGATGAATTCGTCATCGAAGCGCAGCGAGTTGTAGCCCAAGGTGCAGGTCTGTGGCCGCGCCATCTGCTCGACGATGCGCGCGAACGCGTCGGCTTCGTTGATGCCTTCGCGCAGCGCTTGCTGTGGGGTGATGCCGGTGATAAGCGTGGCGACCGGAGAGGGCAGCAGGTCGTCGGCTGGCTGCACGAAGAAACTGATTGGTTCCTCGATCTGATTCAGTGCCGCGTCGGTCCGCACCGCCGCGAACTGGGCGATTCGTGTGCGTCGTGGGTCGGCACCGAAGGTTTCCAGGTCGTAGAACAGAAAGCTGTCTGGCATGGTTGCATCGTGATGGTGTGGGCGAGTGTGCGTCGTGAACCCAGCCAATCCGTGGAGGTGTGGTGATTGGTGGGATTCTGGCTGGCCTTGGTGCGATCCGCCGCGATGGACGTTGCTGCTCGCGCGGCCAAGGCTGCGCCCATCAGGGTAAGCCAGATCGTCTCAGCGTGCGCCCTCCAGCGGTGTCAGGCGCGCATGCACGGTGCGTTCCAGCCAGTTCCAGTCGATTCGGCTCAAATCGCAGTGGCCCTGCGTCGCCTGCACCAGGATGTCGCGTTGGATCTGGCTGCGTTCGAGCACTTGCGCATATCCCGTGCGCAGGAAGGTGACCATGCTGTAGTGCGGCACGAAGCGGGTCGGATAGCGTGCTTGCAGTGCCTGTTCCAATTCGCGTTGCAGCAGGAAACCGCTATCGCCGACGCGGTCGCGCATTTCGATGTAGTTTTCCAGCGCCATCTGTTGGATGGCCCCGGCGTTGGGTTTGCGCTCGGCTTCGAATGCGGCGTAGGCACGGGCAAGGTCCGGTTCGCGTTGTAGATGTGCGGCCAGGGCCACGCAGTCTTCGAAGGCGCAATTCATGCCTTGCCCGTGGAACGGCACCATCGCGTGCGCTGCATCGCCGAGCAGCACCGCGCGTGCGCCCAGGTGCCAGCGCTCCAGGCACAGCGTGCCGAGCAGGCCAGGTGGATGCTGTTCCCAGTGTTCGGCCAGTTGCGGCATCAGCGGCAGCGCATCGGCGAAGTCGCGCGCGAACAGCGCCACTGCCTCTTTGCCGCTACGGATGTTGGCGAAGCTTGGCTCGCCCTTGTTGGGCAGAAACAAGGTAACGGTGAAGGTGCCTTCGTGATTGGGCAGGGCGATGCACATGTAATGGCCGCGCGGCCACACGTGCAAGACGTTGGGCTCGATGCAGAAGCTGCCATCGGCGGCGGGAGGGATTTCCAGTTCCTTGTAGGAATGGTCGAGGAATTCGATGTGCTCGGCCATCGGCGCCTGACGTTGCATCGCCCTGCGCAGCGCCGAGCCGGCGCCATCGGCACCGATCATGCTATCGAAATGGATGTCGTGCGGCTGGTCGTTACGGTCGTCGATGAAGCGCGCGTAGCCAGCGTCGAAATCCACCGTGTGCAGGCGGTGGTAGAAGTGGATGCGCGCACCGGCCTGCTCGGCCAACTGCAGCAGGGTGATGTTGAGATCCTTGCGGTGCACCGACCAGATCACTTCGCTGTCGTCGCGCCCGTAGCGCTGCAACTGCGCTTGCCCATCGGCAAGGTGCACCATGCGCCCGCGCATCATCACCGCCTTGGCCATCACCGCGGTGTCCGCGCCGGCTTGGCGCAACGCATGCAGGCCGCGCTCGGCCAGGGCCATGTTGATCGAGCGACCACGCTCGTAATCGTGGATGCGCGGATCGCCACGGCGTTCGTACACGGTGACCTGCCAGCCTTGGCGTGAGAGCAGGATGGCAAGCAGGGAGCCGGCTAAGCCAGCGCCGATCAGGGTGATGTTGCGAGAAGAGTGATTCAATGCGGTGTCCGACAGAGACGCGGCGAGGTGCCGCGCAGGAAGGCGCGGCTCAGAGGCCGGCCCAGGTTTCCACGGCTTCGACGAAGCGGTAGACATCGTGATACTGGTTGTACAGTGGGACCGGGCTGATGCGGATGACGTCCGGCTCGCGCCAGTCGCCGAGAACGCCGACCGATTGCAGGTATTCGAACAACGAGCGGCCACGCGCGCGACCACCGGCCACGCGTAACGACAGTTGGCAGCCGCGTTGCGCCGGATCGGAGGGGGTGAGGATCTGCAAGGTGTTGGCCAGTCGTGCGTGGATCAGCGTCTCCAGGTAACCGGTGAGTTGTTGCGATTTGTGCCGCAATGCGGGCATGCCGGCGCGTTCGAACAATTCCAGCGAGGCGCGTAGCGGCGCCATGCTCAGGATCGGCGGATTGCTGAGTTGCCAGCCGTCGGCACCCGGCGCGGCGACGAAGTCCCGCTGCATTTGAAACCGACTGCGCTTATCGTGGCCCCACCAGCCGGCAAAACGCGGGGTATCGCCATGCCCATGCCGCTCATGCACGAAGGCACCGGCGATCGCACCGGGGCCGGCGTTGAGATACTTGTAATGGCACCACACCGCAAAATCCGCGCCGATGTCGTGCAGATGCAGTGGGAGGTTGCCGATCGCGTGGGCCAGGTCGAAGCCCAGCGCCGCGCCGGCCTTGCGCGCCAACTGCGCCACTGCGGCCAGATCGAAGGCCTGACCGGTGCGGTACTGCACGCCGGGCCATAGCACCAGCGCCAGGCGCGGTGCGTGTTCCTCGATGGTGCGCGCGATCGCCTCCAGCGACACCGTGCCGTCGGCGCTGTCGGGCTGTACTTCGATCAGGTCGGTTGCCGGATCGAAGCCATGGAAGCGGATCTGCGAGACGACCGCATGCCGGTCGGAGGGGAATGCACCGGCTTCGATCAAGATCGCCGGGCGCTCGCGGGTCGGGCGGTAGAAGCTGACCATCAGCAGGTGCAAGTTCACCGTCAGCGTGTTCATCGCCACCACTTCGTGTGGTTGCGCACCGACCAGGCGCGCCAGTGGCGTGGCGAGTAATTCGTGGTAGCTCATCCACTGCGTCGCGCCGTTGAAATGTCCTTCCACGGCCAGGGTCGACCATGTGTCCAGCACTTCCTGCACGGCGGCGCGCGCGCTGCGTGGCTGCAAGCCCAGAGAGTTGCCGACGAAATAGGCCTGGTCGCTGCCTTGATGCTGTGGGAACAGGAATTGCTGCCGTAGCGCATGCAGCGGATCGGCGGCGTCGAGGGCGATGGCGTGCTGGCGGGACAGGGGCGCGTGCATCGGCGGTGATTTCCGGAGACAGGGCAAGAGTTTACCGCTGGCGCAGTGCGGCTTTGTCGAGGCCGCTGGGCGCACCCGGCAAGAGCGCGCTGCGCAGTACGTGGGTCAGGGTGCCAATGCTGTCGGCGATACGGTCGCTGGTATCGGCCAGGGCCGATAGCACGCTGCTCTCGACCCCCTCCTGTGCATGTGCGGCCAGCGCTTCGGCCAGGCGACGTTCGTCGGTACGCAGCGTCGCCGGCGCTGGTGGGGTGCCCTCGTGCAGGCTGTCGGCCAGTTGGGTCAAGGCGCTGTGGGCCTGTTGGTGGAAGTGCTGCAACTCCGGTAGTGCCGGTTGCGCTGGTGCTTCCCGCAGTACGGCTTCCAACATCAGTGAGGCGCGGATCAGACGGTTGCCGTTGGCCAGTACCGATTCGGCCAGGGTGAGTTCGCGTAGGTTGCGCTTGCGCCGCGGTTCGCCACGCAGCCGCTCGATCGAGGCCTGCACGTTGGTGCGTGCGGTGCGTGCGGCGGCGCGGGTTTCCGGCAGGGCCTGCGGCTGTCCTTCCAGCACTGCGAGCAGATGGTCACGATAGGTCAGCAGCAATTGCGCCAGCGTGGCGCGCAGATGTTGGCGTTCCCAGGTCGGCCATAGTGCGTAGGCGACCAGTGCCAGGCCGCTGCCGAGCAGGGTGGCCTGGATGCGCTCGCCGATGGCCTGGCCTGGGGCCATCCCCTCGAAGGACAGCAGCAGCACCAGCATGCCGGTCAGCGATGCCACGCCGAGGCCGTAGTTGACTTGGGTCAGCAAACGGAAGCCCAGGCAAAAGAGGGTGAGTAACAGCAGGCGCACCACCGTCCCGTCCATCACGGCGTGGGTCAGGACGGTGGCCAGCAGCAGCCCGACGAGGGTGCCTGCCACGCGTAGTGCGCCGAAGCGCAGGGTGCCACCGAAATCCGGCTTGAGCACGATCGCGGTGGTCATCGGGATCCAGTAGCCGTGCGGGATCGCCTGCCAGCGCGCGAACAGCACCGCCAGCGCCAGACACACTCCACAGCGCAACGCATGCCGGAACGCGACCGAGGACATGCGCAGGTTGGCGCGCAAGGTTTGCAGTGGCGCCCTTGGTCGCAGTGCGGCCGGTAGGCGTGCCTCGGCCAGTTCGGCCTGGATCTCGCCGCGGCTGCTGGCCCAGTGGCCGTTGCGGACCAGCGCGCGTAACTGCCCGCCGAGTCCTTGTACGCGGGCCACCGCGATACGTAGCAGGCGGCGCTCGCGGGTGTCTTCGGTTTGCGCCTGCACCTGTGCCAGTGTTGCGACAAGATCGTCGAAGCCGGTCATCGAGTCGGCTGCGGCTTTGGGATCGGCGGCGTTATCCATGGCATAGGCCAGTTGGTCCAGTACGACCGCGCTGCGTTCGAGCACGCGCTCGATCGGTACTCGTGCCGGGGAGGTCGTCTCCAGACGCCCGTGCAGGTCGGACAGGGTCAGTAGCTCTTGCCGCGTGCGTTCGCAGAGTTCGGCGATGATGCGTAACGACTGTACTGCCAGTCCGCGCGAACGGTGCTCTCCGTGCAGCATCACCATTGCTTCGAGCACGGCTTCGGTTGCCGGTGCCACGGTGCTCGCATTGGGCCGTTGACGCGCAATGCCGGCTATTTGCCGCATCAGGTCCGCCAGGGCGAAGCGCTCGGGGCGGTACCGTTGCAGTGGCCATGCCGCGAGCGCCATCAGCATCTGCACCACGCCACCGGCGAAGATCAGTGCGGCCACGCCCAGGCTTTGCATCGCAGGCAGATGTACGTCGGCGCTGACCACCAGCAGGATCATGCTGGTCAGCCCGGCCCTGGCCGCGACCGGACCCAGCGCGACCAACAGGCCACCGCCCAGGCCCAGCACCAGGGCGGCCAGCGCGAGCGTCAGGGTCTGCGTACCGATCAGCATGCCCAGCAGGGCAGCCACGCCTGCCGCCAGCGCGGCCATCAGCATGCGCTGCATGCGGGCCCGGTATGGACCTGGCAAGTCGGAGAACATGGTATTGAGCGCACCGGTGGCCACTGCCAGGCCGATTGCGGCATGCCCGCTGGCCACGCCCAGTGCCAGCGGTGCCACCACCGCGACGGTATTGCGCAACGCGACCCGCATCGGGACGTCGCGCGGCTTCAGTGCGATCAGGCTACGTAGCATCGTTGCCCGAGCGCTTGGCGCAGAAGATTCACGGCGCGGCAGCAGGCGCCGGTAGCGGGTGCACGTGCCCGCAGCGTGCGCAGGTGCGCAGGGTCTCGGAGGCGTAGAACCGTGCGAATACCGGTGGGAAATCGGTCTCGATGTTCTGCAGCGGGAAGTATTCTTCGTACAGCAAGTGGTTGCACTGCTGGCAGAACCATAGCAGCCCATCTTTCTCGTGCGGCAGGCGCCGACGTTCGATCACCAGGCCCACCGAGTCGGGTCGCCGCTGCGGCGAATGCGGCACTTTCGGTGGCAACAGGAAGGTTTCGCCGGCGCGGATCGGGATCTCGCGTACCGTGCCGTTTTCCTGGATCTTCAGCACCATCTCGCCTTCGAGCTGGTAGAACCACTCCGGACCTTCGTCGTAGTGAAAGTCCGTGCGCACATTGGGCCCGCCCACCACCATCACGATGAAGTCCTCGGCATGGATGCACTTGTTGCCGACCGGTGGCTTGAGCAGATGCCGGTGTTCGTCGATCCATGCGTGTAGGTTCAGCGGGGCAGGCAGCATGCGGGGACTCCTGGGTAGCGAGGTTCGGCGAGCGGTTCAGCGCTCTTGATGGTCTTGGCTGATACGCGCTAGCGCGGCGGTGTAGCGCGGTTCCAGGTCTTCGATGCGGTCCAGCTCCATGCCCAGGTCGTTGACGCGGCCGTCGCGCAGGCTGTAAACCCAGCCGTGCACGGTCAACTCTTGTCCACGTGACCAAGCATCGCGCACGATCGAGGTGCGGCTGACGTTGACCACTTGCTCGACGACATTGAGTTCGCACAGGCGTGCGTGCTGCAGGCCGAGGTCGCCGGCTTGTTGCAGGCAGTGCTCGTGTTTTTCGGCCACATCGGTGACGTGGCGGATCCAGTTATCGACCAAACCCAGGCGTGCCTGGGTCAGGGCGGCATGCACACCGCCGCAGCCGTAATGGCCGACGACCAGAATGTGTCGTACTTTCAATACATCGACCGCGAATTGGATGACCGACAGACAATTGAGATCGGTATGCACGACCACGTTGGCGATATTGCGGTGGACGAATACATCGCCCGGGGCCATGTCGATGATCTGATTCGCTGGCACACGCGAGTCGGAGCAGCCGATCCATAGGTATTGCGGTGTCTGTTGCTTGGACAGGCGGCTGAAGAACTCGGGATCTTCACGGTTGATGCGCTCGGACCAGTTACGGTTGTTTTGCAGTAGCTGGTCGATTTTGCTCATGGCTGGGCATTATCCCAGAACCTCGTCGCGAATGTGCTGGGGCGTCGGGGTTTGCATATTTTCATAGACACCTCGGCGTATGGAGCGCCGTTGCTCGCCTCCGCCGCAGCGCGGCCTCAGCCTCAGCGCACCACCGGATCGGATATTTGCCGATCCCCTGGCGCGTGACCGCTCGCCAGACTTCCTCCACGCCCTGTCATGGTGCACTCCAGGAGGACAAGCGTGATCTGTACATGCGTTACAAGCGGGGACGCCGCGATTACTGCCAGCGTCTGGTCGCGGCGAGACTGCTACTTGGCAAGTTTCTCAAGGGTTGGTTGGCTAGGGTGGATGCGTTTGCCGATCTGAGTTGAGTGTCGGCAGTGTGCCTGCCGATCGCAACATCTGCGCGCATCCCTGTGCCGCGAGTGTTGCCGATCCGTTGCCTCGGCTTACACGCTGTTGACCTCGCGCGAGCGCGAGATCGTGCCATTGCTGTCCGAGGGGTTATCGACCAAGGACATCGCGGCGCGGCTGCATATCAGCGTCAAGACGATCGGTACCCACCGCGAGCACATCATGTTCAAGCTGGGCATGCAGAGCATCGCGCAATGGACCCGCTATGCCATCGGCGAGACATTGTCGCCGCTGGACGGCGGCCATGCCGGCGCTCGCCACGCGCAGACCACCCAGTATATGGACCGGCCAGCCACTGCGGTTGAGCGATGTGATGCTCAGTCAGGCGGCAACCGTTGACGCATCAGCGCCGCCACCGCCTGCGCACTTGGATCGGCCTGCGCCTGTAACGCGTCATGTACGGCCCGCTGGTTGGCGATGGGATGGTTCTGATTGAGCTTGAGTTTCAACTCCACGCGTTCGACCTCGAAACGGAAGCCGACGATCCCGCCCAACATCCGTCTTTGCACGTCGTTGTCGTGCTCATAGCGCCAGTCGCTCCCCAGTGCATGCTCGTGGCGTTCGCTCAGCCGCGCGACGACATCGGCCAGCAATCCTTCGTCATCGCTGATTTGCAGGTGACCATGCAAGTGTGCGGTGGCGTAGTTCCATGTCGGTACTCGTGTCATCGCCTGCTTGTCCGGATACCAGCTCGGCGAGATATAGGCATGCGGACCGTGCACGATCATCAGGGCCGGTCCGCGATGCCGCGACTGCGGATTGGCGCGTGCCCAATGGCCTTCGATCAGCAGATGCGCGCCATCGCGGTGGTACAGCACCGGCAAGGGGGTGACACAGGGCAGGCCGTCGGCGACGGTCACCAGGGTGACAAAGGGATCGTGTGCGATCAGCCAGTCGAGCGCACGCAGATCGGTTTCGGCGAACGCGGGTGGGATGTGCATCGTTGGCGTTTAGGCCCGCGCGCCCAGGCTCTGGGTCATGCGCCCGCGCAGGCTGGCATCGTCCTTGGCTTGCGGTGGCGATATCTCTTCCAGGGAGAAACCGCGCGCTCGGGCGTCGTCCTCGTCCAGGCCGTCGAATGCGACGAACTCGGCGTCGAACAGCGCGGCGCGCGCGCTGTCTTCGCTGTCGTAGCTGAGGGTGTTGCCGTCGCTGTCCAGCACTTCGGCGGTGCCGGCAGCGCGCACGCGCAGGCGCGCCCACACCAGCAGGCGGCCTAGGCTGGCCAGGTACCACTGATCGTGGGTGGAGTCGTTTGAGGTCATTGGGTCACCATGGAGAGCAGCCAGAGCAGGGCGGCCATGCCCAGGCCGAAAAAGATGGTCAGCAGCGACAGCCAGGCCGGTGTCGCCAGCCCGGAGAGCGCGCGGTCGCCGAGCGGGCGATAGCGCCGGGTCAGTAGCCAGCCCAGCGCAATCGGTTTGAGAAAGGCGCCTTGTCCGAACGTCTCAACCAGTGGCCGGTGGCGGTCGCGGATGTGCACCAGGGTCAACGGCCAAAAGATCAGGAACGCGCTGGCCCCGGCGATCGCCACGCCGACGAAACACAGCGCGAAGAACAGGATCATGGCGCGTCCTCTCCCAATGGCCTCAGAATTCGGCGCTACCCGGCGCGCGCGGGTAGGCAATGGCGTCGCGGATGTTGCTCAGGCCGCACACGTAGACCACCAGACGCTCGAAACCCAGGCCGAAGCCGGCATGCGGCACCGTGCCGTAGCGGCGGAAGTCGCGATACCAGCCGTAGTGCTGTGGGTCCAGGCCGAATTGCAGCATGCGCGTATCCAGCACATCCAGGCGCTCTTCGCGCTGGCTGCCGCCGATGATCTCGCCGATGCCCGGGGCCAGCACGTCCATCGCCGCCACGGTCTTGCCGTCGTCGTTCAGGCGCATGTAGAAAGCTTTGATGTGCTCGGGATAGTTGGTCACCACCACCGGGCGGCCGACGTGTTGCTCGGTCAGCCAGCGCTCGTGCTCGGTCTGCAGATCCAGGCCCCATTCCACCGGGAACTCGAACGTCTGCCCGGACCGTTGCAGCAGGCTGATCGCATCGGTGTATTCGATACGCTCGAACGGCGAATTGACGAACGTCTCCAGCTTGCTGATGGCGGTTTTGTCCACGCGTTCGGCAAGGAACGCCAGGTCGTCGCCACGCTCCTCCAACACCGCGCGGAACAGGAATTTGAGGAAATCTTCGGCGACCCGCGCGTCTTCGGCCAGATCGGCGAAGGCGATCTCCGGCTCGATCATCCAGAATTCGGCTAGATGGCGGGTGGTGTGGCTGTTCTCGGCGCGAAAGGTCGGGCCGAAGGTGTAGACCTTGCTCAGCGCCAGACAGTAGGCCTCGACATTGAGCTGGCCGGAGACGGTCAGGAAGGTTTCCTTGCCGAAGAAGTCGCGACCGAAATCGACCTGCCCCTTGCTGTCGCGTGGCAGGTTGGCCATGTCCAGCGTGGAGACGCGGAACATCTGTCCGGCGCCCTCGGCGTCGGAGGTGGTGATGATCGGCGTGCTGATCCATTGGTAGCCGTTCTGGTGGAAATAGCGGTGTACCGCTTGCGCCAGACAGTTGCGGATCCGGGTCACCGCGCCGAACAGATTGGTGCGCGGGCGCAGGTGCGCCACATCGCGCAGGAATTCCAGCGAATGCACTTTGGGTTGGATCGGGTAGGTCTCCGGATCTTCGACCCAGCCCAATACTTCGATGCTCGCGGCCTGGATCTCGAAGCTTTGGCCCTGGCCTTGCGAGGCGACCAGATGCCCGCGCGCGATCACCGCGCAGCCGGCGGTCAGGCGCTTGACTTCCGACTCGTAGTTGGGCAATTCGGCCGGAGCCACCACCTGGATCGGCGCGAAGCAGGAACCGTCGCTGACATTGACGAAGGACAACCCCGCCTTGGAATCGCGCCGGGTACGGACCCAGCCGCGGACGGTCACTTCGCCGCCGACCGGGATCTTCCCCGCCAGCGCATGTTCAACGCTCACCACCGTCATGACTTGAATCCTCGCCGCAGCGGCTCGATATGGAATGAACAAGTGTACTGGCTGGAGCGTTGCGCTTGCGAGGCGTCGCGGGCATCGGCCGTATAATGTTCTATCGCAGTCGTTGGAGTCGTTCGCCATGGCCATCCGCCTTACCCCCGCCGCGTTTGCCCGTGTGCAGCGTTTCCTTGCTCAGACTCCCGGTGCGCTGGGGCTACGTTTCGGGGTGGTGCGCACCGGCTGTTCCGGTTGGGGGCACGTCACCGATCTGGCGCGCGAGGCGCACGCGGACGATGCCGTGTTCGAGCAGGACGGAGTGCGCATTTATGTCGATGCCGCCAGTCTGCGCTTGGTCGATGGCACCGAAATCGACTTCGCCAAGCAGGGCCTGGGCGAGACCTTCGTATTCCGTAATCCCAATGCCACAGCCGAGTGTGGCTGCGGCGAGAGCTTCACCACCGACGCGGCGCACGCGGCGTCCTGAGCGTGATGCGCCGCCGCTGGCGGGCATGACGGTTCGTCTCTCACCAAGCGTAGTGGGTGAAGATCAGCTCTGGCGACAGACGCGCGAAGCCGATTTCGCACACTTGGGCCGCCACGAATTGCGCGCAGAGTGTTTCGGTCAGGCGCAGATGCAGGCGTTGCCGTGCCAGGTCGATGTCGCACAGGCGTGCCGCGCTGAAGTCGAAGTAGCGTCCAACCGCGCCGTAGGCGGCTTTGAACAAGCTCTCCTTGGCCGAAAATAGTGCGGTCAGCAGCAGGTCGTGCGACCACTGCGCGTCGGCCGCCTTTGCCAGACGCGCCGCTTCGTCGGCATCGATGGCGATGCTCAGCAACGCCGCGCGTGCGCTAGGTGCGATCATGCGTTCCAAGTCGATGCCGACGCCTTGGCGCGTGTTGGCGGCCACGGCGATGGCGGCCGCGTAGTCGTCGCAGTGGGAAATGCTGCCCAGGCTGCCGGCAGGCCAGCAGGGTGCGCGCGTCGCCCCGATTGCAATGTCTGCCTGCGCTTGTGCAGGTCCCAGCACCTCTTGCAGCGCCAATCGCGCGGCCAGACGGCCGAACAGAAACTCGGCCTGACGCTTGCGCACGCTGCGGGCAATGCTGTCCGGGCAGGCGATCGTCATTGCCGCGAAAGCCCCTGGATCGAACTGCGCGGCATCGAACCCCAACAGGTACAGCGCCGTGCCGTCCTCAAGCAGATGGCGGTGGGCACTGCGCGTGGCTGCAAGCAGTTCCGGCGCTAACGACAGCCGCAATGGCTGACCCACGCTCAAGCAGGCGGCGCTGTGCGACTGCGCGTTCATCGGTTGAGACGGCAGGAGTTCCGGCGCCTGCCGCAGCGGCAAGACATGATTGAGTGCCGCGTTGCGCTGAGGGCCATGGAGGCGAATGTTGGCGGTAACATTGCGCTAGTGTCGCAGAATCGCCACTGCTCGCCGTCGGGCCTGGAGTCGATGCGCTGGGAGTGATGCAAGAGGACAGAGGAAGCGGGGTAGGGCGGGCGTCGCGGGCGCCTGACCTTGTCATTAGTGAAGGAGGCTGCCATAATTTCTGGCTTCCTGCGTCGATTGAGGCGGGAACCCTTGCTCCACCGCCACCTGCGGGGGGCTGACCGGCCCTCGGGCCACATCCGAAAGGTACAACCACATGAGTCGTCATTACGAAATCGTGTTCCTGGTTCATCCGGACCAGAGCGAGCAAGTCCCCGCCATGATCGAGCGCTACAAGTCGCTGGTCGAGAATGGCGGCGGCACCATTCACCGTCTGGAAGACTGGGGCCGTCGGCAGTTGGCCTACCCGATCCAGAACCTGGTGAAGGCGCACTACGTCATGCTCAACATCGAAGTGGATCAGACCGTGTTGAGCGAGCTGCTCGAAAGCTTCCGCTTCAACGACGCCGTGCTGCGCCACCTGGCGATCAAGCGCGATGCTGCCGACACCGAGCAGTCGCTGATCATGAAGAGCAAGGACGAGAAGGGCGACAAGCCCGACCGTGGTGAGCGTCGTCGTCGCGACGACGACGATGGCGATGCATCCGCCACCGCCAACGAAGCCGACGGCGACGCCGTCGAAGCCGCCTAAGGAGCACGCTCATGTCCAAGTTCTTCCGTCGTCGCAAGTTCTGCAAATTCACCGCCGAGGGCGTCAAAGAGATCGACTACAAGGATCTCAACACCCTGCGCCAGTACCTCACCGAGAACGGCAAGATCGTGCCGAGCCGCGTGACCGGCACCAAGTCCAAGTACCAGCGTCAGCTGGCCACGGCGGTCAAGCGTGCGCGTTTCCTGGCGCTGATCCCGTACACGGACAACCACGACGTTTGATCCGAGTCGTTCGCAAGCGCACGCATTTGCGTGTGCGGCGAGCGAAACAACAGCCGGGTGTCGGTCGGGGACATGGCCGATTCCGCGCAATCCAATCCCGTCCTATTCGGACAGCACGCGTTGCGGTGGCCACATGCCACCGCTAACGAATAACGGAGCAATCCCATGCAATTGATTCTTCTGCAGAAAGTCACCAACCTGGGCGGCCTCGGCGACAAAGTCGACGTCAAGCCGGGTTACGGCCGCAACTACCTGGTGCCGCAGGGCAAGGCGGTGCCGGCCACCGCCGCCAACATCGCCGAATTCGAAGCCAAGCGCGCCGAATACGAAGCCAAGGCCAAGGCCATCCACGACGACGCCAACGCCCGCGCTGCCAAGCTGGAAGGTGCCAGCGTGACAGTCAAGGCCAACGCCTCCACCGAAGGCAAGCTGTACGGCTCGGTCGGCCCGCGCGATATCGCCGAGGCCTTCACCGCAGCGGGTATGCCGCTGGAGAAGGGCGAAGTGGTGCTGGGCGAAGGCGCGTTCCGCAATATCGGCGAATACGAGGTGCTGGTGCGCCTGCACGCCGATGTGGAAACCACAGTCAAGGTCGTGGTCGAAGCGGAAGCTTGATCGGCGTACCTGGTTTCACCGACACGGGCACCGCAAGGTGCCCGTGTCGTTTCTGGATCCGCATGTGCGGTGGTGCCCAAGGCTGGCTCAGGTTGGGGCCTTTCCGATGCCGCTGGCCCCACCGTGCGCAGGGGCCGCTATACTCAGTGGCCCGCGTCTGTCTCCAGCCCGTCGATGCAAGCGCATCAATCGGTTGGACGTAGGACTTTACCTAGATTTTCATTAGCGGCAGCGCGTGTCGGGATGCCGGCAGCACTTGCCATGGATTCCCCGCCTCATGCGCCTGTCGACCATCAAGCTGTCCGGCTTCAAGTCCTTCGTCGATCCGACCACGCTGCACCTGCCGACCAATATGACCGGCATCGTCGGTCCGAACGGCTGCGGCAAGTCGAACATCATCGACGCGGTGCGCTGGGTGATGGGCGAAAGCTCGGCCAGCCGCCTGCGCGGCGATTCGTTGACCGACGTGATTTTTTCCGGTTCCTCGGCGCGCAAGCCGGTGTCGCAGGCCACGGTCGAGTTGATCTTCGACAATTCCGATCACACCATCGCTGGCGAGTACGCCGCGTTCAACGAGATCTCGGTCAAGCGCCAGGTCAGCCGCGATGGCAGCAGCAGCTACTCGCTCAACGGCACCAAGTGTCGTCGCCGCGACATCACCGATCTGTTCTTGGGCACCGGCCTGGGGCCGCGCAGCTACTCGATCATCGAACAGGGCATGATCAGCCAGATCATCGAGGCGCGCCCGGAAGATCTGCGCGTGTACCTGGAAGAAGCCGCTGGCATCTCCAAATACAAGGAGCGGCGCAAGGAAACCGAGACTCGCATCCGTCATACCCGCGAGAACCTTGAACGCCTGGGCGACTTGCGCGAAGAGATCGGCAAGCAACTCGAACATCTCAAACGTCAGGCGCGTCAGGCCGAGCAATATCAGGCGTTGCAGGAAGAGCGGCGGATCAAGGATGCGCAATGGAAAGCACTGGGGTACCGCGGTCTGGACGGACGCCTGCAGGGGCTGCGCGAGGCGTTGGACCAGGAGGAAACCCGGCTGCAGCAACTGATCGCCGAGCAACGCGATGCCGAAGCGCGTATCGAGACCGGGCGCGTGCGTCGCGAAGAAGCCGCCGAGGCGCTCAGCACCGCGCAAGCCGAGGTCTACAAGGTCGGCAGCACCTTGGCCCGGATCGAACAGCAGATTCAGCACCAGCGTGATCTCTCGCAACGCTTGCACAAGGCGCGCGACGAGGCGCAACTGGCGCTGGCCGAACTCGGTCAGCACATCGGCAGCGATGAGGCCAAGCTAGCGTTGCTACGCGAATCGGTGGATGTTGCTGGCCCCCAGCTTGAACAACTGCAGGAAGACAACACCTACAAGCAGGACGCTCTACGCGATGCCGAAGCGCGCCTGGCCGACTGGCAGCTGCGCTGGGAATCGCATCAACGGCATACCGCCGAGGCTTCGCGTGCCGGCGAGGTGGAGCGCACCCGTGTCGATTATCTGGACCGGCAGTCGCTGGAGGCCGAGCGCCGCCGCGAAGCGCTATCGACCGAACGCGCCGGGTTGGACCTGGATGCGCTGGCGGAGGCTTTCGAGCAACTGCAATTACAGCACGAGACCCAACGTGCCGCGCTGGATGGTCTGAATGAGCAGGTCGAGGCGCGCAAGCAGGCGGTGGCGGCATTGCAAGAGCAGCAGCGTGGCGCGCAGACGGAACTGGCCGACGTGCGCAAGCAGGCGCAGGCTGCGCGCGGTCGCTTGTCGTCGCTGGAAACCTTGCAGCAGGCCGCCTTGGGCCAGGAACAGGGCGCTGCAGTGGCGTGGCTGCAGGCGCGCGGGCTGGATTCGGCGGCGCGTGTGGGCGAGCGACTCAGCGTGGAAAGCGGCTGGGAGAACGCGGTCGAAGGCGCGCTCGGGCAGTTGATCGAAGGCGTGTTGGTGGAAGCGCCGGAGAGTTTGGTCGATGCGTTGAGCGAACTCGGCGAGGGTCGCATCGCCCTGGTCAGCGATGACGCGAGCGCCGCACAATTCGCGCCGACCTCGTTGGCGTGCAAGGTGCAGGGGCCGCTGGCGATCCGCCGACTGCTGGCGCGCCTGCACGCGGCGGAGGATCTGGTCGCCGCGCGCGCGCTCTTGCCGCAACTGAGCGAGGGCGATGCGATCATCACCCGCGATGGCGCGCGTCTCGGACATGGCTGGCTGCGTGTGTCGCGCTCCGGCGCCGCCAAGCAGGGCGCGCTGCTGCGCGAACGCGAGATCCAGACCTTGCGCGGGCAGATCGACGCGTTGCAGGATCGCGAAGCCGAATTGGAACGGCGTCTGGCGGATTTACGCGACCAGTTGCTGGCTGGCGAGCAGCAGCGTGAGGACGCGCAGCGCCAGTTGTACCTGGCCCATCGCAGCGTTTCCGAGCTGGCAGGGCAATTGCAGAGCCAGCAAGGCAAGGTCGATGCTGCGCGTACCCGCATCGAGCGGATCGAGATCGAAATCGCACAGTTGTTGGAAACCCTGGACGGCAGCCGTGCGCAGGCGCGTGAGGCGCGTTCCAAGCTAGAGGACGCGGTGACCAGCATGGGCGACCTGGAGTCGCTCCGGCAGGCGCTGGAAAGCGAGCGTCGCCAACTCACTGAAGCGCGGGATCTGGCCCGTGACGCCGCTCGCCGGGTGCGCGAGGCTTCGCACGCACTGGCGCTGACGTTGGAATCGCAGCGTACCCAGATTGCCTCGCTCAGCCAGGCGCTGGAGCGCATGGGCAACCAGCGTGGACAATTGGATACGCGCCTGGGCGAACTCAGCGCACAACTCAATGAAGGCGACTCGCCGGTGCAGGCGCTGCAAGCCGAACACCAGGCCGCGCTGAGCGAGCGCGTGCGCACCGACCGCGTGCTGGGCGAGGCGCGCGCGCAGTTGGATGGAATCGACAACGAATTGCGTGGGTTGGAGCAGACCCGCCAGCAGCGCGACGAACACGCCTTGGCGCAGCGCGAGCGTATCGCCCAGCGCCGACTCGATCAGCAGGCGCTGGTGCTCAATGCCGAGCAACTGTCCGAAGCGGTGGTCAAGGCCGGCTTCGTGCTGGAAGACGTCATCAATGGCTTGCCCGAACATGCCGATCCCAGCGAATGGGAGCAGGCGGTGCAGCAGATCGATGCGCGCATGCGCCGGTTGGAACCGGTCAACCTGGCAGCGATCAGCGAATACGGCGAGGCCGCGCAGCGCGCGGAGTACCTGGAAGCGCAGGATGTGGACCTGAACACGGCGTTGGAAACGCTGGAAGAAGCGATCCGCAAGATCGACCGCGAGACCCGTGGCCGCTTCAAGGATACTTTTGATCGCGTCAATTCCGGTGTGCAGGCGCTGTATCCGCGCCTGTTCGGCGGCGGCCATGCCTATCTGGAACTGACTGGCGAAGACCTGCTCGACACTGGCGTGGCCATCATGGCGCGGCCGCCGGGCAAGCGGGTGTCCAGCATCTCGCTGTTGTCCGGTGGCGAGAAGGCGATGACCGCCGTGGCGCTGGTGTTCGCGATTTTCCAGCTCAATCCTGCGCCGTTCTGCCTGCTCGACGAGGTCGACGCGCCACTGGACGAGGCCAACGTCGGCCGTCTGGCGGCGATGGTCAAGGAAATGAGCGAAAAAGTGCAGTTCCTGTTCGTCAGCCACAACAAGGCGACGATGGAAGCGGCGCACCAGCTCAGCGGTGTCACCATGCGCGAACCGGGCGTCAGCCGCCTGGTCAGCGTGGACTTGGAAGAGGCCGCGCGTTTGGCGGGCGCTGCCTAACGTGACATGCTAAAGCGACTTTACCTTTCTGTGCACCCTTGCCGGAGTACCCCCTGAATGTCCGACATGGCAATGCTACGCATCGGCATCCTCGCTGTTGGTTTGCTGTTGATTGCGGCGATCTTTGTGTTCGGTCGTCCGAAGAAACCGAGCCAGGGCCGGCGCGTGGAAGCGAACGACCCTGCCAGCCCGCGCCGCGAGCCCTCCCTCGGTGACACCGCGCTGTCCGATGCCGATCTGGATGGTCAGGCGCGCCAATCCGAATTGGGCCTGCCGGCGGTCGAATCACTGGGGACCGAACTCGGCAAACGGCCGAGCCAGGATTTCGACAAGATCGTCTCGCTGTATGTCGCCGCGCGTGCCGGCCAGATGTTGCGCGGCGAGGACATCGTGGTCGCCGCCGAGAAGACCGGGCTGGTGTTCGGGCACATGGACGTGTTCCACCGTCTGGTCGAAGGCCATCCAGAGCGTGGTCCCATCTTCAGTATGGCGAGCATCATGAAGCCGGGCAGTTTCGATATGGCCAACATCCGCGAGATGCAGACCCCGGCGATTGCCTTCTTCCTCACCTTGCCGGCACCGCTGACCGCGCTCGATGCCTGGGAGAAGATGCTGCCGACCGTGCAGCGCATGGGCGAACTACTCGACGGTGTGGTCCTGGACGATAGCCGCAATGCGCTTGGTCGCCAGCGGATTGCCCACATTCGCGACGATCTGCGTGCCTACGATCGCCAACACCAAGCGCCGCCGCTGACCAAGACCCCGCGCTGGTAGGCGCTGGGTAACGGCGAGCTTCTGAGGCTGCGCCAGACGCGCGTGGCACGGTCGTGTTTGCTGGCACCACGGTCGCGACCGCGACATTGGACCGATCCGCCATTGCGGGCGAACACGATCTTGCCTGCCGTGCCGACTTACTTGCGTGCCTGCATGAACGCATCGCGGAAGCGCAGCATCTCCGCCTCGGTGCCGACGGTCACGCGCACTCGCGTCGGCCAGCTCGGCCAGGTGCGCCCCACGATCACCTCGTGCTTGGCCATCGCCGCCGCGAAAGCCTTGCCATCGTGCTTGACGTCGACCATGAAACAGTTGGCCTGCGACGGTAAACAGGTATAGCCCTTGCTCTTCAGCCAGGCGATGGTGGCGTCGCGGATGCGTGCGTTTTCGGCACGGCGTACCTGCACCAATTGCCCATCGCTCAAGCTGGTGATGCCCGCCGCCGCTGCGGTGATCGCCACCGGGTTTTGGCCGAAGCCGGCGAGCTTGCCCAGCAGCCCTGGTGAAGCGACCGCCAGGCCCAGGCGCAGGCCGGCCATACCGTAGATCTTGGAGAACGTCCGTAGCACCAGCAGATCCTGGCGCTGGTCGATCAGGTCGATCACCGATGGCTGTTCGCTGTAGTGGAGATAGGCTTCGTCGACCAATAGCACGCTGGAAGCGGGCTTGTTGTGCAGTAGCCATTCGATCTCGGCACGCGGGGTGATCGAGCCGGTCGGATTGTTGGGATTGCACAGGTAGATCAGCCCGGCGTTCGGATCGGCGCCGGCCATGGCCTTGACGTCGTGTGCGCCGTCGGCGCGTAGCGGCACCCGCCGCACCGGCGCACCTTGCGCAGCGGCGACATCGGCCACCGTCTCGAATGTCGGATCGGCCACCACCACGCTGGCGCGCGCGGAGGTGAACGCGCGTGCGGCGCGCGCCAGTGCTTCGCTGGATCCTGGATAGACCGCCACGTGGTCGCTGGGTAAATGTTCTTGGCCAGCGAATGCGGTGACCAGCGTGTCGGACAACTCCAGCAGGTAGCGGCCGGCGCGCGGCAGGATCGCTTGCACGGCCTCCAGTGCGGCAGGCGAGGGGCCGAGTGGGCATTCGTTGAAGTTCAGATACACCGTCCCGGTGGCCGGCGCTACGCTGGGTGTGGCCGCTGCGGCAGAGAGCTTGCGCCGAGCCGCCTCGGCTGTTGGGGCCAGGCCCACGGCACCGAGCGTCAGACCCGAGGTGGCCAGAGACAGAAACGAACGACGCGATACCGGTAAGGACACGGGATGCTCCAGGGGGAAGGGGGTAACGCCACCGCTCCATTCATCCTAGGGTAACCAGAGATGCAGGGATGAAGTCGAGTTCGCAGAACGGACATCGCTTCAGTCCTTGGTGCCCATCCCATTGCCAGCGGGCCTGCCTTGATTGAACCGGACTTCGGCGGTTTTACCTGCCGCGTGGATGCCCAATGCGGATCGGCTGCAACTGCGCGCACGCAACGCGCCATCCTGAACAAGGAGCGTCATGCTATCGATCAAGCACGGCAATCGGGTTTTTGCTGGCTCCGTGTCCGCTGTTTCGGTTTGCCGAACGTTCCGCCATGCCGACGCGCCCGCTACTATCGCCCCCTCTCTTGGTTATCCCGTTCCTGCCACGCATGACTGTCACACCCACTCCTCAGCAACGTGTCGCCGAACTGCGCAGTCAGCTGGAGGATGCCAATCACCGCTACTACGTCCTGGCCGATCCTGCCATTCCTGATGCCGAGTACGACGCGCTGATGCGCGAACTGGAGGCGCTGGAGGCCGCGCATCCGGCGTTGGCGCGCGAGGATTCACCGACCCGCAGCGTCGGTGCGCGGCCGGATAGCGGCTTTCCCGAAGTGCGCCATGCGATTCCGATGCTGTCGTTGGCCAATGCGTTCGAAACTGCCGGCGTGCCCGAGGATGCCGACGACCGCATCCGCTTTGCCGAAGTTGCCGACTTCGAGCGCCGCATCGAGCGCGAACTGGAGTTGGCCGCGCCGGTCTTCTCGGTCGAACCCAAGCTGGATGGCCTGGCGATCAGCCTGCGCTACGAGGATGGCGTGTTCGTACAGGGCGCCACGCGTGGTGACGGCAGCACCGGCGAGGACGTCACCGCGAACCTGCGTCAGGTGCGTTCGGTCCCGCTGAGGTTGCGCGAGCTTGGCATGCCGATGCCGGCGGTGCTGGAAGTGCGCGGAGAAATCTACATGCCGCGTGCCGCGTTCGCCGCGTGGAACGCACGCGCGTTGGAGCGCAACGAGAAACTGCTGGCCAACCCACGCAACGGCGCTGCCGGTTCGTTGCGCCAACTCGATCCAGCGGTGACCCGGCGTAGACCGCTGGCATTCTTCGCCTATTCGGTAGGCCAGGTGCGTGGCCTGGAACTGCCCGAAACCCATTCGCAGACCCTGCAGTTACTGCGCCGCTATGGTTTCCCGGTGGCGCCGCAAGCCGATACCGCGACCGGCTTCGATGGCCTGATTGCCTATTTCCGCCGCATCGGTGCGCTGCGCGATGGCTTGCCCTACGACATCGATGGGGTGGTTTACAAACTCGACGACTACGATCAGCAAGCGGCGATGGGTTTCGTCGCACGCGCGCCGCGCTGGGCGCTGGCGCACAAGTTTCCGGCGCAGGAGCAGTCCACCGTGCTGCGCGCGATCGAGGTGCAGATCGGCCGCACCGGTGCCGCCACTCCGGTGGCACGCTTGGAGCCGGTGCAGGTCGCCGGGGTCATCGTCACCAATGCGACCTTGCACAATGCCGACCAGATCGCGCGGCTGGACGTGCGTGTCGGTGACACGGTGATCGTGCGCCGCGCTGGCGATGTGATTCCCGAAGTGGTGCGGGTGATCGAAGCACGTCGCCCACCTGACACTTGCCCGTGGACGATGCCGGCGGCATGTCCGGTGTGTGGTTCGGAACTGGTCAAGGAAGACGATGCGGTGGCCTGGCGTTGCAGCGGTGGCTTGGCGTGCGCAGCACAGCGCAAGGAAGCGGTACGCCATTTCGCCTCGCGTCGTGCACTGGACATCGAAGGCCTGGGAGAACGTCAGGCCGATGCGCTGGTCGAATTCGACTTCGTGCAGTCGCTGGCCGATCTGTATGCGTTGCGCGTGGAAGATCTGGTGCGGATGAAGGCGGCGCTGGATGCGGCCAGCGCCGCCGATCTGCTGCAGGCGGTGGAGGAGAGTAAGGGAGCGCTGGTGCTCGATGCTGCCGGTCGCGCCGCGTTGGCGCAGCAGGCGCCGCGATGGCGGCATGCCGATTTCCTGCGCACGCACTTGACGGTGGACCTCGGTGGCAAATTGGCGACGAAGTGGGCGGAGAATCTGCTTGCCGGCATCGATGCCAGTCGCGCCACCACGCTGCCGCGTTTTCTGTTCGCACTGGGTATCCCGCATCTGGGCGAAACCACCGCCAAGGCGTTGGCCTACTGGCTGGGATCGCTGGCGTTCGTGCGCAGTACTCCGGCGGCGGTGTTGCAGGCGCTGCCGGATATCGGTGGCGAGGTTGCCCGTGCGATCGCCACGTTCTTCGAACAGCCCGGCAACGCCGCTGTAGTAGATGCCTTGATCGCAGCCGGGATTGGCTTTGCCGACGAAGGCCGTCCGCCCGCAGCACTGCGCGAACGCCTGGATCTGGCGCACCTGCTCGGCACACTGCCGGTGGATAAACTCGGCGATAAGAGCGCGCAGCGTTTGGCGGCCACGTATGGCACGTTGGATGCGTTGCTGCGCGCCAACGAAAGCGGCTGGACCGGCGCGGGACTATCGGCGGCGGGCGCGGCCAATCTGGCCGCCTATCTGGCCGATCCTGCGCAGCGGCAGGCATTGCTGGATGCGGAGGCCGCAATGCGACGCTTGCTCGATGCCGCGCCGCAACAATCGACGCGCCACTCAGGTCCACTGGACGGACAGACTGCCGTGCTGACCGGCAGCCTGACGCAACTCACCCGCGATGCGGCAAAAGCGCGGCTGGAAGCCCTGGGAGCCAAGGTCGCCGGCAGTGTGTCGAAGAAGACCAGCTTCGTCGTCGCCGGTAGCGAGGCCGGTTCCAAGCTGGACAAGGCGCAGGAACTGGGTGTGGCGGTCTGGGATGAGGTGCAACTGCTGGCGTTCCTGGCCGAACACGAGGAGCAGGGATGAATCCACTCGTGCCACCGGTCGCCGTCGGGACGCACGTCGACCTGACGGCGCTGCGGCTGCGCGCCGCGCTCAATGCCTGCATTCGCCGTTTCTTCGCCGCCCGCGACGTGCTTGAGCTGGAGACGCCGATTCTGTCGGTGGCCGGTAATACCGAACCGAATATCGAGAGTTTCCAGACAAGCTTCAGTGGCCATGTCGATGCCGGTGCAGCACTGCGCTGGTTGCGCACCTCGCCCGAGTATCCGCTAAAGCGCTTGCTGGCCGCCGGCGTTGGCGATTGCTACGAACTGGGCCGGGTATTTCGCAATGGCGAGGCGGGCGGTCGCCACAATCCCGAATTCACCATGCTGGAGTGGTACCGGGTCGGCTGGAACCATCTGCAACTGGTCGAGGAAACCGTGGCGCTGGTGCGCGAAGCGCTGGCCTTGGTCGCGCGCAGTGCGTCGTTGCAGGTGCTCAGCTATCGGCAGCTATTTCTGGAAACGCTGGGCCTGGATCCGTTCGTCGCGTCATTGGAAGCACTGCAACAGCCGTTGTGCGATATCCGCATCGAGGCGCAGGGCTTGAATCGCGACGACTGGCTGGATCTGTTGATGACCCATCGGTTGCAACCTGGATTCCCGTCTGATCGCATCACCGTGGTGCACGATTGGCCGGCCAGCCAGTGTGCCTTGGCGCGCGTGCGCGATGAGGTTCCGCCGGTCGCCGAGCGTTTCGAGCTCTACCTGGGCGGCTACGAACTAGCCAACGGCTATCATGAACTCAATGACGCCAGCGAGCAGCGCAGGCGCTTCCTACGCGACCACGCGGTGCGCCACGCGCGCGGCATGCCGCTGCCGCCGCTGGACGAGCGGTTGTTGCAGGCCTTGCCGGGCTTACCCGATTGTGCAGGTGTGGCGGTTGGTGTGGATCGTTTGTTGATGGCGATGTGCGGCACGACGCAGATCGGTGCGGTACTCGCTTACGATTTCGCCCATGCCTGAGCCGATGCTCATGGGCAATATCCGGATGCGATTGTGCTATCCATGTTGATGATGGTCTGATCGGGCCGGGCATGCGCTAGCATGTACACCGTGTTGTCTCCGATGTTCAGGATCCTAGGCAGAGGTGCGCAGCCAAGTATGAAATGGTCTTACGGGCTCGCGGGTGGCTGTTGGTTGGCATTGGCTATGAGCGTATCGCCCGTGGCGGCGCAGCAGAACGCCCCTGTCGATGCCTATGCCGACGCGGTGGTGCGCTGCGAATCGCGCGACATGCTCTGGACGCATTGCGCGATGCCCACCGCGCAGGGAGTGCAATTGGTGCGGCAACTTTCCGACAACGATTGCATCCGCGGCAGCGAGTGGGGAGTGGACGCCACCGGCGTGTGGGTGACGCAGAGCTGCCGCGCCGAATTTCTTTCCATTCCATCCGAACAACCGCACCACAGCGCCATGCGTCGTCTGCTGCATTGCGAGTCCAGCGGTCGGGTCGAGAGTTGCCCGGTGATGTTGCATGGGGCACCAGTGCGGCTGATGCGGCAACTCTCCTCCATGCCTTGCCAGAAAGAACGCAGTTGGGGCGTGGGGCGTAACGAGATCTGGGTTGCGCGCGGGTGCCGGGGCGAATTCGAGATCGGCGCCAGCGACGGTTCCGGTTTTCCACCGGGTGCGCGTGTGGTGTTATGTGAATCCAAGGGGCATGCGCACAGGCGTTGTGGGGCCAGCATCGAAGACTCGGCGCAGTTGCTTCGCCAACTTTCCGGTTCGCCCTGCGTGCAGGACGACAGTTGGGGGTGGGATCGCGATGGCATTTGGGTCGACAAGGGCTGTCGCGCGGAGTTCACTGTCAACTGAGCCTTGCCCGTGCGTGGATCCGGCAAGCAGGCAGGGCCAGACGGTTACAATGGTGCGATGAACGCCTCTCTCGCCATCGATTACGCACGCTACGACCATATCCGCCCGATTTTGTGGACGGGCGATGCGCTGGAACTGCTGGATCAGCGCAAATTGCCTTTTGCTGTGGAGCACGTGCGCTGTACTGACAGCGATCAGGTCGCCGAGGCGATCCATACGCTGGCGGTGCGTGGTGCGCCGGCGATCGGTATTGCTGCCGGCTGGGGAGCGGTGCTGGCAGCGCACGCGGTGCAGGCCGAGACTGGCGCCGAGGCGCTGCTCGCGCTTGAGCCTGCGTTGCAACGGCTCAATGCCGCGCGTCCAACAGCCGTGAACCTGGCTTGGGCGCTGGCACGCATGCGCAGGGTGCTAAGCACGGCCGGTGGCGATTGGCGCGGCGTACTCGCGCGCCAAGCGCAGGCCATCGCCGAGGAAGACCTTGCCGCCAACCGCAAGATGGGGGCGCTCGGCGCCGGACTGATCGCGTCCGGTAGCGGGGTGCTGACCCATTGCAATACCGGTTCGCTGGCGACTGCCGGCTTCGGCACTGCCCTGGGTGTCATCCGCGCTGGCGTCGCCCAGCAGCGGATCGCCAAGGTATTCGCCGGTGAAACCCGGCCGTGGTTGCAGGGCGCGCGCTTGACAGTGTGGGAGCTGCAGCAGGATGGAATTCATGCGACGCTGATCGCCGATTCCGCCGCCTCGCACCTGATGAAGACGGGGGCGGTGCAATGGGTGATCGTTGGCGCCGATCGCATCTGCGCCAATGGCGATACCGCCAACAAGATCGGCACCTATCAGCTCGCCATTGCCGCCCGCCATCACGGCGTCAAGTTCATGGTGGTGGCGCCATCGTCGACGGTGGACATGGACACCGCCGACGGCGCACAGATCGACATCGAGCAGCGCGACCCGGGGGAGTTGTTCGGTGTCGGCGGCGTGCGCACCGTGGCCGATGGCATCGCCGCCTGGAACCCTGTGTTCGACGTGACCCCGGCGGCCTTGATCGATGCCATCGTCACCGAGCGCGGGGTGATCGAGCGCCCGGACCATGCGCGTATGCGTGCGGCCTTCGGCGGCTGAACTCGGCAGGGCGTCCCCCCTCCAGGCGCGCCGGCAAGCACGTGCAAGTGCTTGTTCGCGCCGACAAAACCGGGCACCGGCACGCCCGCCGTGATAGAATTCGGCGGTTAGATCGACCGCTGCGTGTCCTCGGCGTTCGGCACCGGCAGCTCTGCTTGCCGCAGGCCGGAGGCATGGTTGATCCGCCACCAGACTTTCGGAATCAGAATGGCAGAATCGGCCAAGGAAATCATCCAGGTCAACCTGGAAGACGAGATGCGCAAGAGCTACCTCGATTACGCCATGAGCGTGATCGTGGGGCGTGCGCTCCCGGATGCGCGCGATGGCCTCAAGCCGGTGCATCGCCGCGTGTTGTTCGCAATGAACGAGCTGGGCGCGCACAGCAACAAGCCCTATTACAAGTCGGCGCGTATCGTCGGCGACGTCATCGGTAAATACCATCCGCACGGCGACCAGTCGGTGTACGACACCCTGGTGCGCATGGCGCAGCCATTCTCGCTGCGCTACATGCTGGTGGACGGGCAGGGCAACTTCGGTTCGGTCGATGGCGATTCCGCTGCGGCGATGCGTTACACCGAAGCTCGGATGTCGCGGCTCACCCACGAGTTGATTGCCGATATCGACAAGGAAACCGTCGATTTCCAGCCTAACTACGACGAGAAAGAGCAGGAGCCGTCGGTCATGCCGACGCGCTTTCCGAACCTGTTGGTCAACGGCTCGGCGGGTATCGCCGTGGGCATGGCGACCAACATTCCGCCGCATAATCTGAGCGAGTCGATCAACGCCTGCATCGCGCTGATCGATAACCCGCAGATCGATGTCGATGGATTGATGGAATACATTCCCGGCCCGGATTTCCCCACGGCCGGCATCGTCAATGGCACCGCCGGCATCATCGCCGGCTACCGCACCGGTCGTGGCCGCGTGCGCATGCGCGCCAGGGCCGAGATCGAAATCCAGGACAATGGCCGCGAGGCGATTGTCGTCACCGAAATCCCTTACCAGGTCAACAAGGCGCGGTTGATCGAGAAGATCGCCGAACTGGTCAAGGAAAAGAAGCTGGAGGGCATCAGCGAATTGCGCGATGAGTCCGATAAGGACGGCATGCGCATTTACATCGAAGTCAAGCGTGGCGAAGCCGCCGACGTGGTGCTGAATAATCTGTACCAGCAGACCCAGATGGAGTCGGTGTTCGGCATCAACATGGTGGCGCTGGTCGATGGCCGTCCGCAGTTGCTCAATCTCAAGCAGATGCTGGAGGCGTTCGTCCGTCACCGCCGCGAGGTGGTCACCCGCCGCACCATCTTCGAACTGCGCAAGGCGCGCGCGCGCGCGCATATCCTCGAAGGCCTGACCGTTGCGTTGGCCAACATCGACGAGATGATCGAGCTGATCAAGACCTCGGCGAACCCGACCGAAGCACGCGAACGCATGCTGGCCAAAACCTGGCAACCGGGTCTGGTCGGTGCCTTGCTGAGCGCGGCCGGGGCGGAGGCATCGCGCCCGGACGATCTGCCCAGCGGGGTCGGCTTGGGCGCTGGCGGCTATCAACTGACCGAAGTGCAGGCCACGCAGATCCTGGAAATGCGTCTGCACCGCCTCACTGGCCTGGAGCAGGAGCGGCTCACCGAAGAGTACAAGCAGTTGTTGGAGGCGATTTCCGGACTGATCCGGATTCTCGAAAACCCAGACGTGCTGTTGCAGGTGATTCGCGAGGAGCTGGTCAGCATCCGCGAGGAGTACGGCGACGTGCGTCGCACCGAGATCCGCCACAGCGAGGAGGATCTGGACATCCTCGACCTGATCGCGCCGGAAGACGTGGTGGTCACCCTGTCGCATGCCGGTTACGCCAAGCGCCAGCCGGTCAGTGCCTACCGGGCACAACGTCGCGGTGGACGTGGCCGCAGCGCGGCGGCGACCAAAGAAGAGGATTTCATCGATCATCTATGGCTGGTCAACACCCACGATACGCTGTTGACCTTCACCAGTAGCGGCAAGGTGTTCTGGTTGCCGGTGTACCAGTTGCCCGAGGCCGGCCCCAATGCGCGTGGCCGTCCGGTTATCAATTGGATCCCGCTGGAGCCGGGCGAGCGAGTGCAGGCGGTCCTACCGGTACGTGAATACGCCGACGGCCACTATGTGTTCTTCGCCACCCGCAAGGGAATGGTCAAGAAGACCCCGCTGAGCGAGTTTGCCTACCAACTCAAGCGCGGCAAGGTCGCGATCAACCTGGACGAGGGCGATGCCCTGGTCGACGTGGCGCTGACCGATGGCGAGCGCGATGTGCTGCTGTTCGCCTCCAATGGCAAGACCGTGCGTTTCTCCGAGCGCCCCAAGGACGAGGAGAGCGACGAGGCGGTTGTCGATGAGATCGCGGTAGACGATGCCTCGGCCGCTGACGACGATGCTATGGGAGAGGATGGCGAGGAGACACGCGGTGCACGGCGCAAGAGCCGTGGCGGGGTCAAGCCGACCGGCCGTAGCAGCCGCGGTGTGCGTGGTATCCGCCTGGCCAAGAGCGAGTATGTGGTCAGCCTGATCGTGACCGATCCGGCCGAAGACCAGGACGAGGATGCCGACGATGCCGATCTGGTGCAGGAAGCCGAAGCCGATGCGCAGACGCGCACTGCCGACGAGGCAGACGCCTATATCCTCACCGCGACCGAAAATGGCTATGGCAAGCGCACTCCGTTGGGCGAGTATCCACGCAAGGGCCGTGGTACCCAGGGCGTGATCGGTATCCAGACCAGCGAGCGCAACGGCAAGCTGGTCGGTGCAGTTTTGCTGAGCGCTAAGGACGAGGTGTTACTGATCTCCGACGGCGGCACCCTGGTGCGCACCCGTGCCTCGGAAATCTCGCGTGTCGGTCGCAATACCCAGGGGGTGACCCTGATTCGCCTGTCCAAGGGCGAAAAGCTGCAGGCCGTGGAGCGCCTGGACGGTTCGCTGGTTGAAGAGGAATCGCTGTCCGGCGAAGACAGCGTGACCGACACCGCCAGCATCGCCTCGCCGCAGGACTGATCGCCGCGTCCATGGGACGTCTCGTAAAAGACATGACGATGCCGGCATTACGCCGGCATCGTTGTTTTGGACAGATGACTGCTTAGAGTTGGCAGGGATGCGATTGCGTATCGCCAGCGTGCGCGTTGCGGCGCGATTACTCCAACTGGTCGCGCGCGAATGCCGCGTCCAACGCCTCCATCGCGTCGCGCGGGGTGAGCGTGGCGGCTTTTTCGAATGCCTGCGCTGCCTCGTCCTCGCGTTTGTCGCCGTGCAACAGCAACAGCACGTTGGCATGTTCGATATGCGCGATCGGTGCCTCCGGGGTTAATTTCAGCGCTTGCCGGATATGCTGCTCGGCACTGGCGGCCTTGGCGCCGTAGGTGAGCCCGCCGATCATCGCGCCAACCTTGCCGATGATTTCGGCGTGGTACACGCTCAGCGCCATGTGCGCCTCGGCATGCTTGGGCTGCAGTTCCAGCGCGGTTTCCAGCGATTTGCGCACCTTGCCGGCGATCCCCTGTTTAATCGCCTTGGCGATGCTCAGTTCCTGGCTGTAGCGGCCTAGCGCAAAGGCATGGCGATAGTGGCTGTTGGCTTCCTCCGGCAGTGCGGCGATGGCCGCCTCGGCCAGGGTGGCGGCCTGTTGCAGACGTTGTAGTTTGTCTTTGCCGTCGGCGACCAGATAGCTGGTGTGGATGCCCAATGCCTTGATCGCCACCGATGCGCCCAGCACACCCAGCGTCTGTCCGGCCGTGTAGGCACGTTCGAACTGACCATGGTGGAAAGCGCGCCATGCCTCGATCAGCGCCGCCGACAAAGTCTGCGCATCGTGGCCTTTCCCCGCTTTGCCGACGGCATTGAGCAGCGCCTGCGCACGTGCCAGATCTGGATAGGGTTCGCGGTCGCCGGCATGCAGCGTGGGCCAGGCCTTTTTCAACGCTTCGCCGGGATAGGCATAGGCCTTGGCGTCGTGCGGAAATGACACCCATGCGCTTGGGGGTGTGGCCATGTGTGGCATTCCTGTGATCTGTGCCGAGCATGGCCTGGTCATCGTCGGCTGGCAAGGGATAGTGTGTTTACTCAAGCCGCTCTCGCCAGCATGCGCATCACGTTGCTGTGTTGGCATCGGGAGATCTGCGATGGTGATGAAGAAGATGAATAAGCGTTCGTCTATTCCCGAGTCGGGCCTGCCGGCCCGGCGATATTTATGGCTGGCCAGTCTGGGCCTGGTGTCGCTGACCCATCGGCGCGCGTTGGCGGCTGCCAGCGGTGCCGTGGATAGTGCGACCAGCCTGAAAGCGCGCCTGGCCCAGTGGAGCGATGGCGCTGAACATAGCGTGCGCGAGGGCGCGGCGGCGTTGCGCGGTCAGGTGCAGCCGTTGAGTGCCGAAGTCCAAGCGCGCTTGCAGCCGGTGTTGGTCAAGCTGGGCTTGCAATCGGCACCGCGCGCCAGACCGCGCAAGCGAGCGGCAGCGGCCAAGTCGACCGCCAGGAAAACGGCGAGGAAGGCCGCCGCCACGCCGCCGCGGACCCGTCAGGCACGGGCCTGAGGGGCCGCGCGCAGGCATGCAGCGGGCTCACGCCTGGTCGCATGATGCGCAGTTGCGCTGGTGCGTCGACGCCGCGCTCAGTCCACCAGATAGGCGTCGGTCAATGCGGCCAGATGCGCGCGTTCGGCCTCGCGCAGGAATGGGCTGATCAAGCGCATCACCTGCACGATGCCATGGCGAATCGCCAGTTGCTCGTTCTTCTCGCCGTGCGCGGCGGCGTAGTTGAGCCAGAAGGTTGCCACCACCAGCACGTTGGTGGCGATGCCGTGTCGTTCTTGTGCCGTGGCGTGCATCGCACCGGTCTGGGCTAGCCCTTGCAATGCGGCTTGTGTGCTGTCGTCGGCACGCTGCAGGATGCGCGAGAAGCGTAGACGCAAGCGTCGGCTGCGGCTAAGGATTTCGATCAGGTCGCGGTACAGGAAGCGGTAGTCCCAGATGCATTCGAACACCAGATGCAGCTGCAGCCAAAAGTCTTCCAGTCCCGGCACTCGCGCGCCCGGTAGTACCATCGCCGCGTCCATGCGCTCCTCGTAGCGCGTGAACAGGTGTTCGATGATGTCGTCCTTGTTGCGGAAGTGGTAATACAGATTGCCAGGGCTGATTTCCAGCTCGTCGGCGATATGATTGGTGGTGACGTGCGGCTCGCCCTGCGCGTTGAACATCGCCAGGGCGGTATCGAGAATGCGTCGTCGGGTGTCGCGCGCCATCAGGCAAGCAGCTTCTTCACCAAATCCACGTATTTCTTTTGTGCTTCTGTCTGGGGCATGCCCTTGAGCTTGGCTCGCGCCTCGTATTTGGCAGTGCCCACGAAATCGAAGAAACCAGGTTTCTTACCGCTCACATCACCTTCCGCACCCTGTTTATATAGCGCGTACAGTCGCAATAAGGTGTCGTTGTCTGGGCGCTCTTCGCGTTGTTTGATGTCACGGGCGGCTTTTTCGAACGCCGCTTTGATATCCGCCATTAGATGTCGCTCCGTGCTGACCGGCAGGCATCACAGCATGGGTGAAAGGTCGGGTCAACGCAAACTGTGGCATGGACGAGGTCTATCCCTTGTTCCTGCAGGTTGCTGCACAGCGGCTGTATGCGTTACATCATCGGCAGTGCATCGGCACGCATGGCATCGGCACGCATGAGTGTGGCGTCGGGTTCCTGTGCGGTCTGCGCCTGTCGCGCCAATGAGGCCTTGGCTGCGATGGAGCGGATCGCATCGGTCACTTCGGCCAGTGGAACTTGATTGCTCAGGCGTTGGAAGGTGTCGCGGCTGTTGTAGCCAGATCCGTCGCGCAGATAGTGCTCGTACATTTCCAGCAGTTCGATGCAGGCCGCGGTTAGGGTCTCCATGTTGTTCCTTGCCAGAGCATGGCCGACCTGGTCGAGGTTATGCAGGCAATCGGAGAGCCAGTGCAGGTCGTAGCGTGCGCTGTTGGGTTCCGGTCCGTTGTTGCCACGGCTGTAGGCGCTGTAACGGCGAATACTGCGGGCCACGCGGGCCACGTGCGCCAATAGGGTGCCGACCTCGTCGGCGATGTCGATCTGGGCCAGCGCGATGCTGGATTTGGGTGTGTATGCTTCGGAATGTGACTGGGATTGTGAATGCGAATGTGACTGGGCGGGCGAGGATGACGCGGTGCCGGCTGGTTGCTGCTCCGTGTCGGGCGTTGCTTCCGACTCCATCGGCGGAGCTGCTTGCATGAGTTCGTATTCGTGGCGCAGGGTCTCCAGCTCCTGCATCTGTGCGGTGGCCTGGGCCTTCAGTTGCGTCACCGCCGCCTGATAGCGCCCAATGATCTCCTGGGCGCTGGCATCGCGCCGATACGCCTGCCCAAGCCGCTGGAACAGGCCGTGCGCGAACGCGGTTGCCACGGCCGCCCATAGCGCGATTGCAGGAGTCAGATAGATCAGGATGCCCATACAGGCTCCTTGAAATGTTGGAGCTCTTGTCGGCACGCTGGCCGTAATCTTGAGGGGGCAACAGGCAAGCAGGGAAGGCTGTTCCATTTTCCGGCTGGATGACGCGGTGGGGGCCGTTGCGTGCTGGGCCCGCAGGTGTGGTCTGCGGGCGGGCGGTCAGCGCAGGATGCCTGGCAAATCCAACTGTTTTTCTTTAGCGCAGTCGATCGCGACGGCATAGCCGGCATCGGCATGTCGCATCACCCCGATGGCCGGGTCGTTCCACAGCACGCGGGCGATGCGCTTGGCGGCGGCTTGGCTACCGTCGCAGACGATGACCATGCCGGCATGCTGCGAAAAGCCCATGCCGACGCCACCGCCATGGTGCAGCGAGACCCAGGTCGCGCCGCTGGAGGTGTTGAGTAGGGCGTTGAGCAACGGCCAACAGGAGCAGGAGGTCGCCACGGGAGGGACTTTACTGGCCCTGCATTGCCTGCATTTCGCCGATGGTCGCCCATTCGCGTTGGAAGAGCGGGTGATCAACCCGGTGGCGGTACCGGAAGCCTTGCACATGGATTTTGCGATCACCGTGCCCGGCAGTTGTGTTGCAACATGTCTCCTGGACGCGCGCCGAACACCGCATCAGTGCGGTCGGCGTCGACGCCGCTTAGGCCGCGCGGTTGCAGGTAGCGGCAGGCACGGCCTGTCTGTCGATCGATCGCCGCACCTGGCGGGGTGAGCTGCCGGTGACCTTCGTGCGTCAGCTGTTCCTCGGCGACAGCTACGATCTGGTCGCGCTGTTCTCGCCCGGGGAGCGTAGAAGCGCTGCCGCGGTGGCATCGGCTCCAGCACCATACTCCAGCGTGCATTTGTCCTGCTCGCCGCTCTCTGGCAAGTTAGCACCGAGGGCGGGCGAAGGGCCATGGCCACGCAACGAGGGATAGCTGGGCATGACGTATTTCGTGACAGGTGCTACTGGCTTTATCGGCCGCTATCTGATGACCAATCTGTTGCGCCGCAAAGGCATCGTGCATGTTCTGTTGCGCAAAGAATCCCAGCGCAAGTTCGATGCGCTGGTGCGTGAGCACGGCTGGGACCCCAAGCGCCTGGTGGTGTTGCACGGCGATGTGGGGAGCGCGTCTTGCGGATTGGATGCCGCGCAGTGCAAGGCGCTCAATGGCAAGGTCAAGCACTTCTTCCACTTGGCCGCGTTGTACGATTTTACCGCCAAGGCTCAGGCGCAACGCGTCGCCAACCTCGAAGGCACCCGCAATGCGTTGGAGCTGGCTGCGCAGATCGGCGCTGGCGTATTCCACCACACCAGTTCGATTGCGGTAGCCGGGTTGTACCCGGGTGTTTTTCGCGAGGACATGTTTGAAGAAGCCGAAGGGCTGGATGATCCCTACCTACGTACCAAGCACGACGCCGAGGCGCTGGTGCGTGCCGAGACCCGGATCAAGTGGCGCATCTACCGTCCGGCGATGGTGGTCGGCGATTCGCGCAGCGGCGCCATGGACAAGATCGATGGGCCGTATTACTTCTTCCCGCTCATCAAGAAGCTGCGTCAGCTATTGCCGTCGTGGGCGCCGATGCTGGGCATCGAAGGCGGGCGGATCAATCTGGTGCCGGTGGATTTTGTCGCCAATGCAATGGACCACATCGCGCATAAACCCAAGCTCGATGGTCGCGCGTTCCATCTGACCGATCCGGAACCGCGGCGCATTGGCGAGGTGCTCAACTTGTTTTGCCGCGCTGGTCATGCGCCGGAGATGAGCTTGCGCGTGGATACGCGGATGTTTGCCTTCGTACCTGCCAATATTCGCGAGGCCATCGGTGGCTTGCCGCCAATCCAGCGTTTCACCGGCATGCTGCTGCGGGATTTCCGCATCCCGCGCGAAGTGCTGAAGTTCATCAGCTATCCAACCCGCTTCGATAGCCGCGAGACTGAGCGCGCACTCAAGGACAGCGGCATTACCTTGCCACGGCTTGAAGACTACGCCTGGCGTCTGTGGGATTACTGGGAACGGCAACTGGATCCGGACCTGTTCGTCGACCGCTCGCTCAAGGGCAAAGTGCGCGGCAAAGTTGTGTTGATCACCGGAGGCTCATCTGGGATTGGCCTGGCCACCGCACAGCGTGTCGCCGAGGCCGGTGCCATCACTATCATCGTTGCGCGTGGCGAACAGGAACTGCATGCCGCACGCGATGCGATGAACGCCAAGGGCGGCAAGGTGTTCGCTTATACCGCCGACTTGTCGGATATGCACGAGTGCGATCAGTTGCTCAAGACCGTGCTCGATGCGCATGGCCGTGTCGATGTGTTGATCAACAACGCGGGGCGCTCGATCCGCCGCTCGATCGAACTCAGTTACGAGCGCTTCCACGATTTCGAGCGGACCATGCAATTGAACTATTTCGGCAGTCTGCGCTTGATCATGGGCGTGCTGCCGGGTATGACCACGCGGCGCAAGGGCCACATCATCAACGTCAGTTCGATTGGCGTGTTGGCCAATTCGCCGCGCTTCTCCGCGTATGTCGCCTCCAAGGCAGCGCTGGATGCTTGGAGCCGCTGTGCGCAGGGCGAATTGTCGAGTAAGGGCATCAGCTTCACCACGGTCAATATGCCGCTGGTGAAAACACCCATGATCGCTCCGACCAAGATGTACGACAACGTGCCGACGTTGAGCGTCGAGGAGGCCGCCGACTTGATGGTCAAGGCAATCATCGAGCGTCCCAGTCGCGTGGCAACGCGCTTGGGTATCTTCGCCGCGCTGGTCAACGCGCTGGCGCCGAAAGCCTACGAGGTGGTGATGAACACCGCCTTCGAACTCTTCCCGGATTCGGCCGCCGCCAAGGGCGACCGCAAGGCACTGCGCGAGGCCAAGCCGAGTCAGGAGCAGATCGCGTTCGCCGCGCTGATGCGCGGGGTGCATTGGTGAGGAAAGCTCTGGTTCTGGCCGTGTTGGTGAGCCACTCTTAAAACGTTTGACACTGCCGCCAGCGTACCGGCTCAGCGTGGCCGGGACGTGGGTTGAGTTGGATGCGAACGGTCCGCAGTGAGGAATAGCGCTCCACCTCGTTGCAGATGCGCGGCCACACTTGGTCGTCTTCGCCGCTGCGGTCGATCACCAGCGTGATCGGTGTCTGCCAGATACCGCGGATCACCCCAGGGGTGCGTGCCAGGACTTTGGAGATCGAGTGACGTTGATTCTGCTCGCTCGCCGGGTCCGCTGGCGCAATATCTGCACGACTGTCCGCCTGTCCATCCGCGGCGTGGTCGTGAATAGACGGGGCTGAGTCAGCGCCGAGGATTGTCGCGCTGTGGATTGCCACAGGTGTTTGCGCGATTGCTACCTGCGCCGTGCCTGTGGTGGGCTCGGCCACGCCGACGTGTTGTAGCAGACCGCCGATGCCAAGTAAAAGTGCGAGGGTGAGCGCGGCCAGCGCCGCGATAGTGATATGCCGTTGTGCGCGTCGACGGCTGGCACCGATGACCTCGTCTTCCAGTTCGCTCGGCAGATATGGCTTGAGCATCGGCCAGATGCGGCGACCATCGAGGATCTCCACCGACTGTTTTTCGGCAGCGGCGATGCCGTCGCGTTCCACCTTGCCTTCGGTGATCAGGATGCTACCCCGAGCGCCCATCAGCCGTGCCGTCGTACCTAATTCGTTGACTGCGCTTGAGCCGATCCGGTATGCGCGGCCATGTTTGCAAGACAGTAGCCAGCGCTCGCCGCCGCGTACCATCACGAAATCGCTTTTCGGTTCCAGGGAGGTGTCTGTTTCCAGGGTCGGGTCGTGGAGGTCGCGCTGCTCGCGCATCGCGCGCCGCACCATGCGGGAAAAATCACGCCAATGCAGGCCCACCAAGGCATTCAACCCAGCGGCAGTCTCGTTCTCGCGACGCCTCACCAGCCAGAGGTAAAGGCTACTGGCGAGCCATGCCGTCACTGCCAATCCTGTTGCCGCAATCCAGGAGGACATGCTTACACCCGTGTATACAATTCGAGACACGAGTGTATCGTTGGCGTGTCAAGGTCCCGCCAAGGCCGCTGCCGCAGCAGCCAGGCGGCCGACTAGGAACGGCACGCGAATGCGGAAACCGCCAAGGGCGGTGGGCGAAGGATCTTCTGCCGGACTGACTGAGCGGCAGCGACAGTCAGGGCAACGCCGTTATTCCTTCGGTGTCCTGCTAGCTTGGCGGCTGGCGCGCTTGGTGGGGGCATCCTTGGTTGCTGCGGACTTCGCCGGCCGTCGCGCTGGTGTCGCAGGTTTGCCCGCACTTGTGCGTGTCGCCGAGGTTTTGGATGGCTGCTTCGCCGCCGTGGATGTCTTGCCTGCTGGTCGCGCGCTCCGCCCCCTGCCACCGAGATGGCGTAGTTCGGCATTCAACGTGTCCACGCGCTCGATCAGGGCGCCGAGGTCTTCGCGACTCGGCACTTCCAGACGGCGCAACGCGCGTTGCACCCGGTCTTCGAACACTTTCTCCAGCCGGTCCCAGGTATCGGCTGCACGCTCGCGGGCCTGACCGACCCGGTTTTCGACCGCATCGCGTACCGCATCGACGCTACCGCCGGCCAGCTTGCGGGTGTTCTCTTCCAGGCTCAGCCCTTCTTTGACCAGGGTCTCGAACAGCTTGCCACCTTCGGCCTGGGCGCGACCGAACGCACCGACACCAGCGAGCCAGACTTGCTGTGCCGATTCGCCCAGGCGCTTGGACAGTTTCTCGGCTTGTGTCTGCAGGCTGTCGTCAGTGACAGTGGAACTGCGCTGCTTACGCGCGGATTTCTTCAAAGTAGCCATGACGATACGCTTCCTTCGGCAGATGGGTGGCTGAGTTGGAGACTTAAATTTACGACGTCCACTAGAGTAATCACACAATCCTGTCGCTGTAGCAGCGCTTGGCCGGCGGTGGGGTTACTTGTGATCCAGCGGTTGCTGCCTGGCACGGCTGTTGGCACGGTGACGTGCGACCACCTGATCCACATCGTCGAGTGCACGTCGCAGCCGTGCGGTGGTTTCGGTCATGCGTCGCGGCTGCACGTCAACGCCATCGAGGAAGGTCCGGTGGCGGTCGTTGAGGATCGCATGGCGCAGCACGATGCCGTGCGCGGCCAGCATCGGCTCCAGCGTTTGTGCGTTGCGACGTAAATCGGACAGTGTGTTGCGGTAGGCAAGTTGGCATACGCGATGGCGTGCGGAATAGCTGAATAAATTGGTGAAGAACAGTTCGCTGTTGTCGGCATTGGGCTCGAACACCATCTGATCGATCTGCGGATATTGCCGTGCGTACTTCTCCAGCCCGACCTGCATGCGCGACTGCAGCAGCGTGCGGAAGGTCTGCGACAGCACCGCTGGAAGACCGCCGGCCAGTAGCCGTGCTCGGTCGATGTGGCCGTTGCGCCGTGGTGCGTGGGTGGCGTCGTAGGGCACCAGCGGATTGATCCCGATCATCAGGTCGATGCCGCGTTCCAGCAGGGTGGAGGCGTGCATCGTGCGCCGCAGCGCGCCGTCTACGTAGTGGTGCCCGTCGATTTCCACCGGCGGATATAGCCCGGGCAGCGCCGCACTGGCCTGCACCGCGAGCGAGATCGGCACCTGATCCAGTCCGCGTTCGCCGAAGCGCACGGTACGGCCGCTGTCCAGGTCCACCGCGACCACGAACAGATCCGTGTCCAGTGCGCGGAAGTCGTTGCTGCGGCCACGGCGGCTGAACACGTCCTGCAGGAAGCGCTCCACGCCGGCATTGTCAAACAGCCCACTTGGGACCAGACCGCCGAAGCGGCTGATCAGATCCGACCAGCGGGTCTTGTGCGGCTCGGTCAGCAGGTCGTGCCACCAATCGTAGGCCAGCCTTGGCAGGTTGGCGGCACGGCGCAGGTATTCGTAGACGTTGGGGCGCAGGAAATCCTCGGGCCGGAAATGCGCATCGTCGCTGTTGCCGGTGACGAAGATCCGACAGATTTCGGCGCTGCTCACCCGGTTGGCCAAGCCGGCAGTCAGGAACGCGCCGGAACTGACACCCACGTAGCAATCCAGACGGGTCAGGTCCAGCCCGTCCATTGCCTCGTCCAGCGCCCGCAACGCCCCCAGGCCATACATGCCGCCGATCGGGCCACCGCCGGCGATGGCCAGGCCGATGCGGCCGTGGGAACGGGGACGTGGCGAGGCGCTGTGGAGGGAAAGCATGCGCGGTCCGCAGGAGGCAGTGGTGCGAGTGTAGCCGAGCGCCACTGCTTGCGGTCGTCGCGGGCTGCGACGATCATCGGCAGTCATGGCGCGCAGCAATCCCGTCCTGGAACGACTCGGCCGCCGTTTGGCCTGGCATCAGGCGCTGCACGATCCGGCACGCGAGCCGCGTAACGCGCTGCCCTGGTTGCAGGCGCTACGGCGCTGGCAGTCGCAGCGGTTGGAGCGCAGTTTTGCGCACTTCCTGCACGATCCGCAGCGTCGTCCTGCGGCGATGTTCTTTCTTACCGACGTCTATGCTGACCGCGACTTCAGCCGTCGCGATGCCGATATCGTCAAAGTACTGCCGATGATGCAGCGGCTGATGCCCGCTGCGTTGCTGGACACGGTCGTCGATGGCATCGAGCTGGGCGCGTTGACGCACGCCCTGGACCTGCGCATGGCCGCCGTGCTGCATGCACTGGCGCCGCAGGAGCAGCGCCTTGAGGTGGATCTCTATGCCCAGGCGTACCGGCGGACGAGTTTGCCGCGCTTACGTCGGCGCCAAATCGAGCTGATCGCCGACGTCGGCCTGGGTCTGGCCTCGGCGGTACGGACCCCTGGCGTGCGCATGCTGCTGCGCTTCTCCCGCGGGCCGGCCAAGGCGGCAGGATTGTCGCAATTGCAGGGATTCCTGGAGCGGGGTTTCGATGCGTTCTCCAGCCTCGACGATGCGCAGGGCTTTATCAACGATATCGAAACTGCCGAACGCACCGCGTCGCAGCGGCTGTTCGCCGGTCACCCACAGCCGTTCGCGCCTGACTGACAGTGCCGTGCGCGCCTGCCGTCAAAGTCCGTCATCTCCACCGCAGCGATGACCGCAGGGGAGCGGGATAGGGGAGCGAGTGCGCTGTTCAGCTGAGTTTTTCGGAGAGAACCCGCTGGATCTCGCTTTCCACCATGCCTTTCATTGCCGATAGCAGGAAGCCCAGTTCGGCAGTCACATGCACCTGTTTTGGCAACAGCTCGATGCGCCCGTCCACCCCGGAGCGCGAGAACAGCAGCGCATCGCCTTCCCAACGCGATTCCAGATCGAAGCGTTCGGCCAGTTTCTTGGCGGCGGCGTCGATCGCCTTGCGCGCTTGCGCTGGGGTCTTGCCATGGTCGTGACGGATGTCGATGCTGGACATGCTGGCTCCTGCGCGGGCGAACGGCCCGCATAAACGATCCTGCATTGTGCGGATGTGCGCCGTATTGTCCAGGTGCCGCGCGCTTCTCTTCTGCGCACGCGTTCAACCTGCTAGGCTGCGCGCCGTGCCCGACCTGCAAGTCCATTTCAGCAACCGCCAACAACCCGACTGGCCCCTGTGCGCGGGCGTACATCGCATCGTGCGATTGGCTAGCGGTGAGGTGAGATTGGTCGAGGACAGCCAGGGAGCGCGGCTGCTGGCGCAGTTTCGCCTGGATTGGCGTGGTTTGTGGTTGCAGGTCGCTGAAGGCAGTCGTGGCATCCACGTGAACGGACGGCCGGTGCGGCGGATGGCGCTGCTGCGCGCTGGCGACGCGGTCTATGTCGACGGCGTGGAAATGATGGTGCAGGGCGAGTGTCAATCGCTGCAACGCCCGCCCGATCCCCGCGATACTACGGACGAGGATCCTTGCCTGGTCCTGCGTGGCCTCGGTGGCCAGCATCACGGACGCAGTTTCACCCTTGACCGGGTGCGCCATGTCGGCCGCCTGCGCGAGTGCGACATCCGCATCGATGACCCGGCCTTCGCCGAGCGCCATGCACGCCTGGAGCGACATGGCGAGGGAGTGCTATTGCGCGGTCTTGGCGACGCGCAGACCCAGGTCAATGGCATCGTGGTGCGCAACTGTTGGCTGCAAGCGGGCGATCAAGTGGTGTTCGACGCACAACACCGCTTCGTATTGGAAATGCCGCAGGCAAGCGGCGGCGAGCCGCAGATGCAGGTTCCTGCGCGTGCGACGCAGACTCCGGCGCAGACCGCGATCACGCGCCCAGCCACTGCGCGTCGGTGGCCGTGGCTGTTGCTCAGCGCGCTGCTGCTGGCCGCCGCGCTCAGCGGACTGCTGTGGTTCGGCGCGCGCTGAGCGCACGCCAAGCGCGCCAGCCCAGCAGCAAGGCCAGGATCGCCGCATACAGCAGCGGTTCGCGGATATCCGATTTCACCAGCCACCAAAAATGCAGTACGGCGAGTACGCCGATTACGTAGATGGCCTTGTGCAGCTTGCCCCAGTTGCGCTTGAGCCGGCGCATCCAACCCTGGGTGGAGGTGATCGCCAGCGGGATCAGCAGCAGCCAGGCGATGAAGCCGACCGTGATGTAGGGACGCTTGACGATCTCCTCGAAGATCTGCGCCCAGTAACCGCGCAGATCCAGTCCCAGATACGCGGCCAGATGCACGCAGGCGTAGAAGAACGCGTACAGCCCGAGCATGCGCCGGAAGCGCAGCAGCACGGCTTGCCCGGTCAGTTGCCGCAGCGGCGTGATGGCCAGAGTCAGCAACAACAACCGCAACGCCCAGATGCCGGTGCGGTGTTCGATGGCAGCCACCGGATCGGCCCCGAGTGCATCGCTGCCGGTTTGCCAGACCTGCCAGAACTGCCAACCCAGCCAGGCCATCGGCAGCATCGCCAATCCATGCACGAGCGTTTTGGCGGCAATCAGGCTGCCCGATGCCTGACGGCTCACGCCGCCATCTCGCGCTGCATTGCCGTTGCGTGCGTGGTTTTCCAGTCTTCCATCAGCCATCCACAATCGCGCACGCTCAGTACCATTTCTTCAGATCCATTCCAGCATAAAGCGCCGCGACCTGATCGGCATAGCCATTGAATGGGCGGGTTGGGATGCGTTCGGCGAACAGTTTGCTGGCCTTGCCGGCGATGCGACGTTCGGTCTTCTGGCTCCAGCGCGGGTGATCCACGGCGGGATTGACGTTGGAAAAAAAGCCGTATTCGGACGGTTGCAGTTCATGCCAGGCGGTCTCCGGCATGCGTTCGACAAAACGGATCTCGACGATTGACTTGATGCTCTTGAAACCGTATTTCCACGGTACCACCAGGCGTAGCGGCGCACCGTTCTGCTGCGGCAGTGGTTTGCCGTACAGGCCGGTGGCGAGCAGGGTGAGCGGGTGCATCGCCTCGTCGATACGCAAGCCTTCCTTGTACGGCCAGTCGATCGAGTGGTAGCGGATGCCCGGCATTTGCTGCGGATCGTCCAGGGTGGTGAAGGCGACGTACTTGGCCTTGGAGGTCGGCGCAAAGCGTTTGAGCACCTCGCCCAACGGCACCCCGAGCCATGGAATCACCATCGACCAGCCTTCGACGCAGCGCAGGCGGTAGATACGCTCCTCTGGCGTACTTCCCTTGAGCAGGTCGTTCAATGCAAGGGTGCCGGGTTTCTCGCATTCGCCGGAGACTTTGACCGACCAGGGCGAGGGGCGCAGGGTCTTGGCCGCTTTCGACGGATCGGTCTTGTCGGTGCCGAATTCGTAGAAGTTGTTGTAGCTGGTCACGTCCTCGTAGCGGGTGAGTTCTTCGTTGGTACGAAAGCCGCTGCGCGCTTGTTCCACGGTCACCACGGTTTTGGGTGGTGCCGGTGGCTCGGCGGAGGCGCAGCCGACCAGGCTCGACATCGGGCCCAGTGCCAACACTTGCAGCAGACGCCGCCGGTCGCGATAGACCGCCTCGTCGGTGATCTCACGACTGGGAATGTTGAGGGCATCGCGCAAGGACATGGCGGACTCCTGGCTGCAGGCGAGTGAGTGATGACAGTGACTTCAGCACAGATTACGCGTCCGCCAGGCCAATGGATGCATCTGCAACCTAAATTGCCAGGCCGCAAGCTGTTGCGCTGCGGCATACTAGGGGATCTTTCGGATAGGTGCCCCATGACCCGCGCGTTCAATTTCAGTGCCGGCCCCGCTGCCTTGCCGGAATCGGTCCTGCGTCAGGCGCAGGCGGAGATGTTGGAGTGGAATGGCGTGGGGGCTTCCCTCGTCGAACTGAGTCATCGCGGCCCTGAATTTATGGAGGTCGCCGCGCAGGCCGAGGCCGATCTACGGCAGTTGCTCGGCATTTCCGACGACTACGCCGTGCTGTTCCTGTCCGGTGGTGCCACCACCCAGCAGGCGTTGCTGGCGTTGAACTTCGCCGCGCCCGGGCAGACCGTGGACTACGTGGTCACCGGGCACTGGAGCAAGACGGCGATCAAGCAGGTCACGCCTTACGTCAATGTGCATGTGGCTGCCAGCAGCGAGGCCGGCGGTTTTTGCGATATTCCCGCGCGCAGTGCTTGGCAGCTCAGCGACGATGCCGCTTATGTCCACATCACCGCCAACGAAACCATTCATGGCGTGGAGTTTCGTCAGACGCCGGACGTTGGAGCGGTGCCGCTGTTCGCCGATTTCAGTTCCAGTATCGCCGCCGAGCCGATCGACGTCTCCAAGTACGCGCTGCTGTATGCCGGTGCGCAGAAAAATCTTGGCCCGGTGGGCGTGGCGGTGGTGATCGTCCGTCGCGATCTGTTGCAGCGCGCAGGCCAGCCGCGAGCGGACATCTTCGACTACCGCTCGCACGTGGCGCGCGATTCGATGCTCAACACGCCGCCAACCTGGAACTGGTATCTGGCCGGGCTGGTGTTCAAGTGGATGCTGGCCGAGGGCGGGGTGGAAGAATTCGCGCGCCGCAACCGCGCCAAGTCGGCGCTGGTGTATGCGGCGATTGATGCCTCCGGCGGCTTCTACCGCAACCAGGTGGTGCCTGAGGCGCGTTCGCGGATGAATATCCCGTTCTTCCTGCCCGACGACACGCTCACCGCGCGTTTCGTCGCCGAGTCCAAGGCGGCCGGGCTCCTGGCGCTGAAGGGGCATAAGGCGGTCGGTGGTATTCGCGCCTCGTTGTACAACGCCATGCCACTGGCCGGAGCGCAGGCATTGGTCGATTTCATGCGCGATTTTCAGCAACGCAACGGTTGAGTCGTCACTGTAGAAGCGGCGTCAGCCGCGACCGGATGGCCTTGTCGGCATATCCGGAACATCGAGGAATCATGAGTCATGGCCGCAACGCCTAAAAAATCCCCTTCCGCTGGTAATAAAGCGTCCAAGCCGACCTCCGGCACCGTCGCCAAGTCCAACGCCCCCGCGCTGGCTGACGTGCGTGCCAAGATCGACGAGATCGACCGCAACATCCAGGCCTTGATCGCCGAGCGCGCGCAGTTCGCACGCCAGGTCGGCTTGGCCAAGGGCAAGCTTGCCGCGGCGGTGGATTACTACCGTCCCGAGCGCGAAGCGCAAGTGTTGCGGATGGTGGTGGACCGTAATCAGGGCCCGCTCAGCGATGAAGTGCTGGTCCACGTGTTCCGCGAGATCATGTCGGCGTGTCTGGCCCAGCAGGAGCCGCTCAAGATCGGCTACCTCGGCCCGGAAGGCACCTTCAGCCAGCAGGCGGTGCTCAAGCATTTCGGCCGCTCGGCGGTGGGTTTGCCGATGGCGTCGATTGAGGAGGTGTTCCAGGAAGTGGAGAACGGCAATGCCGATTTCGGCGTTGTGCCGGTGGAAAACTCAGGGCAGGGCACCATCCAGGTCACTCTGGACATGTTCATCACCTCCAAGCTGAAGATTTGCGGCGAGACCGAGTTGCGTGTGCATCAGTTCCTGCTCTCGCGCAGCGGGCGGCTGGATGCAATCGAGCGCATCTACGCGCATCCGCAGGCCTTCGCGCAGACCGCAGGCTGGCTGCGTGCGCAACTGCCCAAGGTTGAGAAGATCCCCGTCTCCAGCAATGCCGAGGGCGCGCGACGCGCGCGCAATGCCGACGATGCGGCCGCGATTGGCGGCGAGAGCGCGGCGCAGGTGTACGCGCTGAAGAAGGTCGTCACCAAATCGATTGAGGACGATGCCGACAACACCACGCGTTTTCTGGTGATCGGGCGCAAGATTTTTCCGCCGTCCGGGCATGATCGCAGCTCGGTGCTGGTGTTCATTCACGACAAGCCTGGCGCTTTGTTCGATGTGCTCAGCCCATTCGCGCGCCATGGCATCAGCATGAATCGGATCGAGTCGCGTCCATCGCATCAGGGCAAGTGGGAGTACGGGTTCTTCATCGACCTGGCCGGACATGTGGAGGACGAGGCGATGAAGCAGGCGTTGGCCGAATTGAAGGCGCACTCGGCGCAGATCAAGGTGTTGGGGTCGTATCCGGTGTCGGTACCTTGATCGTGTTGTCCATGCCCGCAGTGCGCTGCCGGCAGTCACAGCGGCAATCGCCTTGATGTGGCAGTGGCCCTTCGGGGTTTGGTGAAGAATTTCAGGAACGATGATGAGCAACGAGCAAAGCTGGATCGCAACGAAAGGGACGGCGCTGCAGGGCACGTTGACGGTGCCGGGCGACAAATCGGTATCGCACCGGGCGGTGATGTTCGCGGCGCTGGCCGATGGTGTGTCGCGGATCGATGGCTTTCTCGAAGGCGAGGATACCCGCTCGACTGCGGCGATCTTCGCCAAACTCGGGGTGCGGATCGAAACACCGTCGCCATCGCAGCGCCTCGTGCATGGTGTTGGCGTCGATGGGCTGCGGGCACCGCAGGGCGAATTGGATTGTGGCAATGCCGGCACCGGCATGCGTCTGCTCGCGGGCCTGCTCGCGGCACAGCCCTTCGACAGCGTGTTGGTCGGCGATGCGTCGTTGTCCAAGCGGCCGATGCGTCGGGTGACCGAGCCGCTGGCGTCGATGGGGGCGCGGATCGACACCCAGGCCAATGGCGTGCCGCCGCTGCATATCCATGGTGGTCAGGCCTTGCACGGGATCGATTTCGTCTCGCCGGTGGCCAGCGCGCAGGTCAAGTCCGCTGTGCTGTTGGCGGGTCTGTATGCCGAAGGTGTCACCTCGGTGCAGGAGCCGAATCCCACCCGTGACTACACCGAGCGCATGTTGTCCGCGTTCGGAGTGGAGATTGCGTTCGCGCCTGGGCAGGCGCGCTTGCGCGGCGGCCAGCGCCTGCGCGCCACCGATATCGCGGTCCCGGCGGATTTCTCTTCTGCCGCGTTCTTTATCGTCGCGGCCAGCATCATTCCAGGCTCGGACATCACCTTGAAGGCGGTCGGACTCAATCCGCGTCGCACCGGGTTGCTTGCGGCGCTCAGGCTGATGGGCGCGGACATCGTCGAGCACAACCACAGCGAGCATGGTGGCGAGCCGGTGGCCGATCTGCGCGTGCGCCATGCCTCGCTGCGCGGTGCAAAGATCCCGGAAACGGTGGTGCCGGACATGATCGACGAGTTCCCAGCGCTGTTTATCGCTGCCGCTGCGGCGCAGGGGCAGACCGTGGTCAGTGGCGCTGCCGAATTACGAGTGAAGGAGTCGGATCGGTTGGCGGCGATGGCCACCGGTCTGCGCACGCTCGGCATCGTTGTCGATGAGACGCCGGATGGTGCCACCATCCACGGCGGCACCTTGGGCGCGGGCAGGATCGAAAGTCATGGCGATCACCGCATCGCGATGGCCTTCGCCATCGCGGGGCAGTTGGCACAGGGTGAAGTGAGGATTGAAGAGGTTGCCAATGTGGCGACGTCGTTCCCCGGCTTCGACGCCTTGGCGCGTCATGCGGGTTTCGCTTTGCGCGAAGCCTGATAGCGGAGTAGGAGCAGGGGGGCGTCTAGCGCGCCACCCCAGGGTATCAGCCTGCGCCCTTTGGGCGTGGCGGGTCGTTGGCCGGTGTCGCTGATGACGTGTGTGGGCTGCCGATGCCCGAGTCCTGATCGAACGCTAGCCACCACCCGCACGCCGCCAATGCCAGCGCGATCACGATCATCCATGCCCATGGAGAACCTTGGTCGGCACCTACCGGTGGCGCAGGGGCCTGTCGCCAACTATTGGGATGCGGTGTCGTCTTGTAGTGACTCGACATGACGGCACTCCTGCACCGTGAGAGGACGCCGGTAGTGTTGCCGAAGATCCTCGCGCACCGTGTCACTTGCATGTGAACACGGTGGGTGTGTCAGGGCTTGGATTCAGCTATGGCCCCGGCTTGAAGTCGATTGGGATCTCGATGCTGGCCGGCACCGGCCGGCCGGCCTGTTGCGCGGGACGGAAGCGCCAGCGGCGCACGCTGTCCATCGCCGCGCGGTCCAGATCGCGCGAGCCGCTGCGCTTGATCAGGGCTACGCCGGTGGGTATCCCGCTGTTGTCCACGTCGACGCGGACCAACACCGTACCGGCCTCGCCACGCCGCAACGCCTCTACCGGATAGCGTGGCGGCGGCATCTGACCTTCGATCGGGACCGGCCGGTCGCTGGTCGCCGATCCAGTGGCATGGGAAGCAACGTTGGTCGCGGTGCTGGCTGTCGCTGCGCTTGAGGTGCGCGCAGGTGGTGGGGCGGGGGTGGTTTCGACCAGCTTCGGCGTCTCTTGGGACGGTGCCGGTTTGGCCTGCGGCATCTCGCTGGCGGCGTCATTGCTGGCGGGTAGCGGTTCCGGTAGCGGTTTGATCGCTGCTGTTTCCTGCGGCACCTGTGTTGTCTGTGGCTGATGGGAATCGTCGTCTTTGCGTCCGCCCAGCCAGACCGCCCAGAACAACAGCAGGCCGGCGGCGAAGGCGCTGCCGGTGATCGCGAGCAGGCGCCACGGTAAATGCAATACGCGGGCGGAGCGGGAGGACGGGGGCGGGGTGGGCATGGGATTCACCGTGGATAGCGCATCGATTCTGGCATGGCGCTGGTGAATCGCACACTGCGTTGCCAAGCGTCGGCAAAGCTACCTCAGACAGGCGATAATGGCGTATTCGTTGCCACTGCCTGCCGCATCCATGCTCGATCCTGCTTTGCTTCGCCAACAGCCCGCCGTCCTTGCCGAGCAGCTGCGCAGCCGCCGTGGCTATGCCCTGGATGTGGTCGCTCTGGAGGCTTTGGAGGCCGACCGCAAGCGCATCCAGGTGCGTACCCAGGAATTGCAGAGCCTGCGCAATAGTCGTTCCAAGGCGATTGGCCAAGCCAAGGCAAAGGGCGAGGACGTGACTGCACTGATGGCCGAGGTAGCTGGATTCGGCGACGAACTGAAGGCCTCCGAGCAGCGTCTGGACGAGATCCGCGCCCAGTTGGAGACGTTGGCGCTGGAGATTCCCAATCTACCCCATGCCGACGTGCCGACCGGAAAGGACGAGGCCGACAACGTCGAAGTGCAGCGTTGGGGCACGCCGCGCACGTTCGATTTCGAGGTCAAGGATCACGTCGAGCTGGGGATGCAACACGGCTGGCTGGACGGCGAATCCGCCGCCAAGCTGTCGGGGGCGCGCTTCACCGTGTTGCGTGGCCCGATCGCGCGGCTGCATCGCGCCTTGGCGCAGTTCATGCTCGATCTGCATACCGGCCCGCATGATTATCAAGAAACCAACGTGCCGGTGATCGTCAACGCCGACAGCCTGTACGGCACCGGTCAGCTCCCCAAGTTCGAGGAAGACATGTTCGCCACCGCACTGGGCGAACAGAAACGCTACTTGATCTCCACTTCCGAGATCTCGCTGACCAATCTGGTCCGCGACGAGATCGTCGAAGCCGAGCGGCTGCCGTTGCGCATGACCGCGCATTCTTTGTGCTTCCGCTCCGAAGCCGGTAGCGGTGGCCGCGATACCCGCGGCATGATCCGCCAGCATCAGTTCGAGAAGGTGGAATTGGTCAGCGTATGCCGCCCCGAAGAGAGCACCGCCGAACACGAGCGCATGACCCGTTGTGCCGAAGTGGTGCTGGAGACGCTCGGCTTGCCGTATCGCAAGATGCTGCTGTGTAGCGGCGACATGGGGTTTTCGGCGAGCAAAACCTACGACCTGGAAGTCTGGCTACCCTCGCAGCAGACCTATCGCGAGATTTCCTCCTGCTCCAATTGCGGCGATTTCCAGGCGCGGCGCATGCAGGCGCGTTGGCGCAATCCCGCCACCGGCAAGCCCGAGCTGCTGCACACGCTCAACGGCTCCGGTACCGCCGTTGGTCGCGCGATGATCGCGGTGATGGAGAACTATCAAAACGCCGATGGCTCGATCAGTGTGCCCCAGGCATTGCAGCCCTATATGGGGGGTGTCGAACGTATCGGTTGAGAGCGGCTAACAAAACGCCTGAGTCCTTGCCGGACGACGGACACGGACTGCGCTGGTTGCGCTCGTCCGTCTACAGTTCGTTCGGCGATATGCATGGCATTGGAGCATGATAGGGCATCGTAACGAATGCGATCGCTCTATACAGCGGATGTCGTTGTAAGATAAGAGTCGATTGGATCCGATTGTCCCCATCGTTCTGAAGATCGAAAAAACATGCACGACCTCAACGACCTGTACTACTTCGCGATGGTGGTCGATCACGGTGGCTTCGCCGCTGCCGAGCGTGCGCTGGGGATTCCCAAGTCGCGCCTGAGCCGTCGCATCAGCCAGTTGGAAAGCGACCTCGGCGTACGTCTACTGCAGCGTTCCACGCGCCGCTTCGCCGTTACCGATCTGGGGATGAACGTGCACCGCCATGCGCAGATGATGCTGGCCGAAGCCCAGGCTGCACGCGAAGTGGTGGACCGACTGAGTATCGAGCCGCGTGGTTTGGTCCGGGTCAGCGTGCCGGTATCGCTGGCGCAGATGCAACTACCTAAATTGTTGCCGATGTTCCTGGATCAATATCCCAAGGTGCGGTTGCAGTTGAACATCAGCAACCGTCGCGTGGACATCATCAACGAAGGCTACGACGTCGCTTTACGTGTGCGTTCGCGCCTGGACGACGATGGCAGTCTGGTGATGCGCAGCTTCGGTCACGTGCAGGAATTGCTGGTGGCTAGCCCCAAATATCTTGACCGCGCCGGGCGTCCGAAAGAGCCGGAAGAGTTGACCTCGCACGTGACCCTGAGCATCAGCGAGGACGAGGTGCGGCAGCATTGGGAACTGCATGGCCCTGCAGGCGAAGTACGTCGCGTCGATTTGCAGCCGCGCGTGGCTGGGTTCGACTTCCCGCTGCTGCAATCGATGGTCAAGGATGGCTTCGGTGTCACCTTGCTGCCCGAGACGGTCTGTGCGGAGGCGGTGCGCAACGGCGAACTGGAAGTGGTATTGCCGAAATGGTCCTTGCCGCAGGGCATCTGCCATGCGGTGTTCGCCTCGCGCCGTGGCTTGTTGCCGGCCGTGCGGGTGTTCATTGACTTCCTCGCCGAACACCTGCCAGGGCAGCTCGAAGCCTCGCGCTTGCACTGTGGTGGTGACAGTCGATAGCGGATCAGTTCGATGTCGGCCGATGTCGGCGAGCAAAACAGGCGCTGGCGTGCGAAAATGTACGGCGGTGTCGGCAGGCAGCAGCATGTAGAATGTCTGCCTTGGCACAGCTAGAAGTCATGTGCACGTCGATATGGTCGACATGGCGTGCGCACATGCCGCTGAGTTTTTACGGCGGTATGCAGTGGTTCGCAATCGGAGAGATGGCCGAGCGGTTTAAGGCACCGGTCTTGAAAACAGTTGTAGGAAGCGTGGCAGAGTGGTCGATTGCACCGGTCTTGAAAACCGGCAACGGGCAACCGTTCGTGAGTTCGAATCTCACCGCTTCCGCCAATTAAGACAATAGCTTGGCGGGGTTCTGCGTGTTGCCCAGTAAGTAAAAATAAGCCTCGCAACTGACCACGGCAGGGCTTGAATCGGCGGCCCTCAGCACGATGACCAAAGCGGCTCGTTTAGCTTGTCGTGTGTTTAACAATTCCTGCAAGGGACCGTAAGGCTATAGAGAGTGCATCCCTAGATGGCAGAACAGTTCCACTACCCACCCGAGGTGCTGAACCTGCTTGTGGATACGATCCCGCTGCTCTGTCGTAGCAAGAAGGATGTCGTACTGTTCATGCAAGGCGCTGGCGTTGACCCAAGCGATCTAGCAGACTTGTCGCGCACCGTCCGCACGGCTCCTGAGTCCATCAACAAGTACGAAATCACCCGCACCGTTTTGGCAAAGGTCAATACTAGGGGGGATAGCGGGTTGCGCCCGCGCCGCGAGATCATCAAGCGGGTTGTCGAGTTCGAGGACTACTCCACATGCTGGCCGAATGACCAACTCAAGGCTAAAGGCTTGGTTGCGAGCCTGCGGGATGTAGTCAACGTCAAGGACTCTTTCACACGTATGAAGCAGGAACGGGATGCCGAGCGCGAGCAGGTGCTAGCACGTCAGCGTGCGGAGCAAGCCGCCGCCATTGCCAAGCGTGCTGCCATTGAAGACGTTAGCCGACGCCTCTTTGCCCTATTCAGCATGGACGACAGGCCCCAAGAGCGAGGCAAGCTGCTTGAGGCTGTGTTGAGCGATTTGTTCAAGGCTTACGGCATTTATGTTCTTGAGAATTTCCGTCGCAAAGACCCAGACACCGGCACGGTCCTTGAACAGATTGATGGGGTAATTGAACTGGATGGAGCGATCCATCTTGTCGAAATGAAGTGGCTGAACGCGCCGGTGGGCATGGGTGAGTTTTCACCACACCTGAGCCGCTTGTTCATGCGTGCGAATGCACAAGGCATCTTCATTGCGACGAACGGCTACACAGAGTCAGTTTTGACCGAATGCAAAAGCGCCCTGAACCAAAAGACCATGTTCCTTTGTTCATTGCAGGAGTTCGTGATGCTGCTTCAGAGGCAAGGTGATTTGGTTGTACTGCTGAAGAAGAAGTCACAAGCTGCCATCATCGACAAAAATCCCTACCTCGAGGTTCTCGCCTAATAACTGACAACACGGAGCGCCCATGACATTAGATGAAATCAAAGCTTGCCTCCAAGCAGGTACCTTCCAAGTTGCAAATGAGACAGCTTTGTCCAATGGTTCGGGCACTCAACTGCGCTTACAAAACGGTGCAATCGTTAACAGTTACCACACCGGCAATTTCAACGTCCAAGGCAAGAACCAACAGGCTGTGAAAGAGTGTCTTGGTGTGACGGTCGCTCAAAAAGCCGCCGCCACGCCGCAAAACGGTGCCGCCCCAGCCAAGCCGATGCTCAGCAAGGTGTTCGTCGTTTATGGGCACGACACGGTGGCACGTACCGAACTTGAAGCAATGTTGCGCCGATGGAGGCTTGAACCTTTGATCTTGGATCAACTCCCGTCAGAAGGTCAGACCATCATAGAGAAGCTGGAGAAGTACACGGCAGAGGTGAAATTCGCCGTAGTGCTCGCCACACCTGATGACGAGGGATACCGCGTTGGCCACGAAGATGAAAAAGCATTCCGTGCGCGGCAAAACGTCGTCATGGAATTGGGCGTGGTGCTTACGCTACTTGGGCGCAAGAACGTTGCCATCCTTATGAAGCAGCAGGAAAACATGGAGCGCCCGTCTGACATTCAAGGTTTGCTCTACATCCCGTTCAAGGACAATTTGCAGAAAGATGCAGGGCCACTGCTGGCAAAAGAGATGGCGGCACAGGGCTACCCCATATCGCTGGCGAACCTGTAGCCGTCGCTATGGCCCATGGCTTGGTACGCGCCACGGTCGGGCTTACCATGGACATCTTCTGCGGACTGCGGAAGCTCGCACCCCTCGCCACCCGCGCCAGCGGCACGCTGCCGCAGATGCCCAGCAAAGGAACGGCATGCCTGTCGAAACTCTGTTCGATCCGTCCCCGCGCATTGCCGTCATCGGCCTCGGATATGTCGGCCTGCCGCTGGCGGTGGCGTTCGGTGCGCGCTACGACACCCTTGGCTACGACATCGATGCACGACGCGTGGCACAACTGCGTGCTGGGTACGATCAGACCCTGGAGATGCAGGCCGAGGAGTTGCGCGCTGGCGTACAGTTGCACTACAGCGATGATGTGGCCGCGTTGCGCGACCGCACGGTCTACATCGTCACCGTGCCGACCCCGATCGATGCACATGAGCAGCCGGACTTGCAGCCGCTGCGCCAGGCCAGCCAATTGTTGGCCGGCGTACTCAAGCACGGCGATCTGGTGATCTACGAGTCAACGGTGTACCCGGGCACGACCGAGGAAGTGTGTGTGCCGCTGCTGGAGCAGGGCTCGGGCTTGCGCTGCAACGTCGATTTTCACTGCGGCTACAGCCCGGAGCGGGTCAGTCCCGGTGATCGTCAGCGGCGCCTCACCGATATCCGCAAGATCACCTCCGGCTCCAATGCCGCCGCCGCCGCTGCGGTCGATGCACTGTATGCGCAGATCATCACGGCAGGCACTTGGCGTGCGCCTTCGATCCGCGTGGCCGAGGCGGCCAAGGTGGTGGAAAATATCCAGCGCGACGTCAATATCGCGCTGGTCAACGAATTGGCGTTGATCTTCGATCGGCTGGAGATTGATACGCAGGATGTGCTGGAGGCTGCGGGGACCAAGTGGAACTTCCTGCCGTTCCGGCCCGGTCTGGTCGGTGGTCATTGCATTGGTGTGGACCCGTATTACTTGCTGCACAAGTCCGAAAGCGTCGGTTATCACCCGGATCTGATTCATACTGCGCGCAAGGTCAATAACCGGGTCGGTGCGCATGTCGCCGCGCGGGTGCAGGCGTTGCTGGCCGGCAAGGGTGTGCCGATGGTGGCGGCCCATGTCCTGGTGCTCGGCGTTACCTTCAAAGAAAACTGCCCGGACTTGCGCAACAGTCGAGCGCTGGAGTTGGTCCAGGCGCTGGCTGCCACCGGGGCCCGCGTGGACGCTTGCGATCCGTGGGCCGATCCGCAGGCCGCGCGTGCGCATGGCGTCGACCTGCTGCCCGAGCCGGTCCCGGGTCGTTACGATGCCGTGGTGCTGGCGGTGGCGCACGACGCTTATCGTCGCTTCGCTGCCGCGCAGATTCGTGCGCTGGGTAACTCGGATCTGGTGGTCTACGACGTCAAGTCGGTATGGCCGCGCGAGGCGGTGGACGACCGTTTGTAGCCGCGTCGTCCTTGTGCAGGTGGTTTGTTGACGCGGTACGCGGGTGGAGCGGGGTAGTCACGTTCCGACGTCATTGCCCACCGTCAGGGCCTACACTCGCCGCTGGCTTTCGACTCCCGCAAGGAACGTCATGCGTCGTTACCTAGCTTATATCGCCAGTTGTCTGTTGCTGGCGTTGTCTATCGCGCTGTGCACGATCTGGCCGCTGTGGGGTCTGGGCGTGGTCGCATTCACTGTGCTTTCCGTACTTGGCACGGTGGATTTATTGCAGACGCGCAGTACGTTGCGGCGTAACTACCCGATCCTGGCGCATTTCCGCTATGGCTTGGAATCGGTTGGTCCGGAGGTGCGTCAATACTTCATGCAGAGCGATATCGAAGAGGCACCGTTCTCGCGTCAACAGCGTGCCTTGGTCTACGAGCGTGCCAAGAACGTCATGGATGTTGTGCCGTTCGGCACTCAGCGTAGTGCTTATGCAGCCGATTACGAGTGGATCAACCACTCATTGGCCACCGCCGAGATTGCCGATCATGACTTCCGCCTCACCGTGGGTGCCGATTGCGCGCAGCCATACTCGGCCAGCGTATTCAATATTTCGGCGATGAGTTTCGGTGCGCTGTCGGCCAACGCCATCCGCGCACTCAACCGCGGCGCGCGCCAGGGCGGCTTCTATCACGATACCGGGGAAGGCTCGATTTCGCCCTATCACCGTGAAGGTGGTGGCGACTTGGTATGGGAAATCGGCTCGGGTTATTTCGGTTGCCGCGATGCAAACGGGCACTTCGACGAGTCGCGGTTCGTCGCCAGCGCCACCTTGGCGCAGGTCAAGATGATCGAGATCAAGCTCTCGCAGGGGGCCAAACCTGGTCATGGCGGTGTACTGCCGGCGGCCAAGGTCAGCGTCGAGATCGCGGCCACGCGTGGAGTGGCGCTGGGTCAGGATTGCGTCTCGCCGTCCCGACATACGGCATTCTCCACGCCGTTGGAGCTGCTGCAGTTCGTCGCCAGGCTGCGCACGCTGTCTGGCGGCAAGCCGACGGGGTTCAAATTGGCCATCGGTCATCCCTGGGAGTGGTTCGCCATCGCCAAGGCGATGCAGGAGAGCCGGATGTACCCGGACTTCATCGTCGTCGATGGGGCCGAGGGCGGCACCGGCGCGGCGCCAGCGGAGTTCATCGACCATGTCGGCGTGCCGATGCAGGAGGCCCTGCTGTTGGTGCACAACACCCTGGTCGGACTGGACATCCGTGAGCGGGTCAAGCTTGGCGCGGCTGGCAAGATCACCAGTGCCTTCGACATCGCGCGGACCCTGGCGCTGGGGGCGGACTGGTGCAATGCCGCGCGCGGCTTCATGTTCGCGTTGGGCTGCATTCAGTCTTTGAGCTGCCATAACGACCGTTGCCCGACCGGCATCGCCACCCAGGACCGCCGCCGCTGGCAGCACCTGGATCCGACCGACAAGGCCAACCGGGTCGCGCACTATCACGCCAATACGCTCAAGGCATTGGCCGAGTTGCTCAGTGCCGCTGGCTTGCAACACCCAGCACAGCTTGCGCCTGAACACATTATGCGTCGGATTTCGCATGTGGAGATCCGCTCGCTGGCGTCGCTCTATTCTTATCTTGAGCCGGGCGAACTGTTGCGGACGCTCCCCGACCATGCTGTGTTCCGGGATTACTGGACCGATGCGCGCAGCGATTCGTTTCAGCCGCCGGCACGGATTCGTCGCCAATCCGCCAGCAAAGCACGCTGAATGCCGAAAGCCTTCAGTCCGGGCCAGTCCTGGCCGATGATAAGAGATGCCAGAGTGCGCCGATGACGGCGGCAGGGGCATGACCGTCGCCAGCATCGGGTCTGGTCCGCTCCACCGCCCCTTCAGGCTCATTCTCCCTTGACGCCTTGGCCGGCTATTGTGATCGTTATATTTGAACTGCATGCCCGGCATGAGCCAGACCCAACCTCCTTCTTTCATGCCCGTACCATTGCCCGAGGTGGAGCCGCAACGATTGCGTGCGTTGGCCGAACTGGAGATGTTGGATACGCCGCCTGAGTCGGTTTTCAACGATCTGATCTGGCTTGCCAGTCAACTGTGCGAGGTCCCGATTGCGATTGTGTCGCTGATCGACGAGCGGCGCCAATGGTTCAAGGCGAGCTGTGGGCTTGACGTGATCGAGACTCCGCGCGAGCTGGCGTTCTGCGCCTACGCGCTGTCGTCGCCGCAATTGATGGAGGTCCCCGATGCGCTGTTGGACCCGCGCTTTGCCGACAATGCGCTGGTGTTGGGTTCACCGCACATCCGTTTCTATGCCGGCATGCCTTTGCTGGGAAGTGGCGGCTACATCTACGGCACCTTGTGCGTGATCGACACCAAGCCGCGGCAGTTGAGTGAGCGTCAGCGCGAAGGACTGCAACGCTTAGCCAAGCAGGTCACTGCACAACTGGAGACACGCCGTGATGGCCGTATCGCCCAGACCCAGGCGCAGACCCTGTCGTTGCTGCTGGAGACCATGCCCGATGCGGTGGTGTCGTGCACCGCCGACGGCACTCTGGGCCAGTTCAACCACGTTGCGCGGCAATGGCATAGCGCCGACCCTCGCGCGCTACCGCCGGCGCAATGGCCGGAGTACTTCAACCTGTTCGACGCCGATGGCGAACGCCTGCTCGAAATGGAACAGGTGCCGCTGGTGCGCGCCTGGCGTGGCGAATCGATACGCGACGTGGAGATTGTGATCGCAGCCAAGGGGCAGCAGAAGCGGAGCGTGCTGTGCAATGCAGAGCGTCTGTATGCACCCGATGGGCACCTTCTCGGCGCGGTGTGCGTGATGCGCGATATCACCGCTGAACGTGAGGCCACGCGTGCGGCGCTGCTTGCTGGGCAACGCTTCTCCGGTGCGTTTTCGGCAGCAGCTCATGGCATGGCGCTGGTGTCGTTGGAAGGACGCTGGCTAGAGGTCAACGACGCCTTGTGCGCGATGCTCGGTTACACTCGCGAGCAGATGCTGGATATGGATTTCAAGCACATTACGCACCCGGAGGACATTACCAGGGACGGGATGTTGCTGGAGGAGTTGGTTGCCGGCGAGCGTAACGATTACCACTTGGACAAGCGCTACCTGTGTCGTGATGGCCGCACCTTGTGGGGGCATCTTGCGGTATCTCTGGTGCGCGACGAACACCAACGTCCGGTGCATTTCGTCTCGCAAATTCAGGATGTCACCGAGCGGCAATTGGCCGAGCAGCGTCTGCGCCACAGCGAATCGCAGTTACGCACAATTGCCGATAATGCGCCGGCACTGATCGCCTACGTCGACCGTGACCTGCGCTTTCAGTTCGTCAACAAGCCCTATGCCGATTGGTTCGCGCTGCTGCCGACACAGATCGTCGGCCGTCATCTGCGCGAGGTGCTGGATACGGTGCAGTTCGAACTGCTTGCCCCGCACATGTTGCCGGCGCTGGATGGGCAGCCGGCGCAGTTCGACGCCGAGCTCAACGATGCGGCCGGCGAGGCGCGGATCATGCATTTCAGCTTAGTGCCGGACGATGCCTTGGCGCCGCAACGTGCCGGTTTCCACATGATGGTCAGCGACATCACCGGGCAGACCCGGTCTGCGCGAATGATGGAAGCGCGTGCGCTGCACGACGAGCTGACCGGGCTGCCCAACCGCATGGCCTGGAATCAGGCTCTGCGTCAAATGCTCAATCAGTCTGGGCGTCGCAGCGATGCCCACGCTGCGTTGATGTTCCTGGATATGAACGATTTCAAGGGCATCAATGATCGTTACGGCCACCATGTCGGTGACGCGGTGCTGGTGCATTTCGCCCGCCTGCTCAAGACGTGCCTACGCGAGAAAGACTTCATCGCGCGGCTGGGCGGTGACGAATTCGTGGTCTTGTTCGACATTCTCGAGGATCCGCAGCACGAAGCGATCGCGGCGGCGGAGCGGGTCCTGGCTGTCGCCGCCGAGGGCTGTCTGGTCGAGGGCCAGCGGCTGCCTTTGCAGCCGAGCATCGGCATTGCCGTGCAGACTGGCCCCAGCTTTGACCCGACATTGCTCACGCAGCGCGCGGACGAGGCAATGTATGCGGCCAAGCGCGACCCGAACCGTCGCGTGCAGATCGCGACGCTCTGAGCGCGGTACTGGCGCGCCCATTTCCCGGGCGTTGCCGTGTTCAGCCAGTGGCGCGTTGTAGCCAGGCAACCGCGCCGCGACCGGCGCGCACCCCGCTGGCGAAGCAGGCGGTTAGCAGGTAGCCCCCGGTCGGCGCTTCCCAGTCGAGCATTTCGCCCGCGCAGAAGGTGCCTGGCCGGGCGTGCAGCATCAGGTGTGGGTCCAGCGCTTCCAGGCGCACGCCGCCGGCGCTGCTGATCGCCTCGGCCAGGGGGCGCGGTCGTAACAGGGTCAGCGGCAGGCGCTTGAGTGTGGCAGCGGCCTGGGCCAGATCCTGGCCGGCCTGCTTGCCCAGCACTTCGAACAGTAGAGCGGCTTTGACCCCATCGATTCCTGCCTGCCGGCGCAGGTGTTCGCCGAAGCTGCGCCCACCGCGCGGCTTGCACAGTTCGTCCTGTAGACGTTGCAGTGTGCGCCCTGGCACCAGATCCAGCCACAATGTGGTCGGCCCGTGGGTGCTGATCGTCTCACGCAGTTGCGCCGACAGCGCGTAGATCAGGCTGCCTTCGATCCCGCCGTCGCTGACCACACATTCGCCTTGTAGCGATTGCGCACGGCGATCGGTGTCGTGCCAGTGCACGATCACCGGCTTCAGCGGCGCACCGGCATGACGTTCGCGGAAATGCGCACTCCAGGCCACATCGAAGCCACAGTTGGCCGGCTGCAGCGGTGCCAGGGCCACACCGTGCGCGCGAAGTGTGTCCTGCCAGGCGCCATCGGAACCGAGCTGCGGCCAACTGCCGCCGCCCAACGCCAGCACGCAGGCGTTGGCTTGGACCAGGCATTCGCCGTCGGCGCTGGAAAAGCGCAGCGCGCCATCGGCGTTCCAACCATGCCAGTGGTGTTGGACGTGGAAGCGGACCCCTGCGTCCTTCAGTCGGCGCACCCATCCGCGCAGCAGCGGTGCCGCTTTGCGGTCTAGGGGGAACACCCGCCCGGAGCTGCCGACATAGGTTTCCACGCCTTGCGCTTGCGCCCAGGCACGCAGCGCCTGCGCATCGAAATCGGCCAGCCAGTCGCCGACGGTGGTGGCACGTTCGCGGTAACGCGAGACGAAGTCGGTAAATGGATCAGAGTGGGTGAGGTTGAGTCCGCCCTTGCCAGCGATCAGGAACTTGCGCCCGACCGAGCCCTTGGCTTCGTACAGATCAACCTCGGCGCCGGCCGCGCGCGCGGTTTCGGCGGCGATCAGCCCTGCTGGGCCGCCGCCGACGATGGCGATACGACCGTGCACGCGGGCGCCGGGCTTGCTGACGGACATCGCGGCAACCGGCTCAATGCGGCGTGATGTCGAGCAGTTCGACGTCGAACACCAGCGAGGCGCCAGGCGGGATCACGCCGCCTGCGCCGTTGTCGCCGTAGCCGTACTCCGGTGGCAGCAGCAATCGGCGCTTACCGCCCACGCGCATCCCCGTCACACCCTCGTCCCAGCCACGGATCACCTGACCGGCGCCGAGCAGGAAGGAAAAGGGTTGACCATGGTCGGCGGAGGCGTCGAATTTCATGCCTTGCTTGTCCTTGGCGTGTTCGTCGTACAGCCAGCCGGTGTAATGCACGGTCACTCGATTGCCAGAGTGCGCCTGCGCACCGTTGCCGACGCGCTCGTCGAGTGCCTGGAAGCTGGCGATCCGGCCTCCTGGCGGCGGGCCTGGCGGGGTGCAGCCGCCCGACAGCCAGGCTGGCAACGACAGACTCAACAACAGCAGGACACGGCGCATGAGCAACATCCACGGCGGACAGGGCGTGCAAGGGTAGCGCATCGCCGCAGCGGCTATCATCGGCGCATGGCCAAACTATTGCTCAACCTGCGCGACGTGCCAGAGGACGAACACACCGAGGTGTGCGCGCTACTCGATGCTGCGTGCATCGATTACTACCAAACCCGAGCCGGCACGTTTGGCATCTCCGCTGGCGGCATCTGGCTGCGCGAGGATGCCGACCAAGCGCGTGCCAAGGCGCTATTGGCCGATTACCAGACACAGCGTGGGGCGCGTGCCCGTGCCGAGCGCGCGGCGGCGTTGCGTGATGGCAGCGCCGAGACCTTCGCCAGTTTGTTGCGACGGCGTCCACTGTTCGTGTTGGGCACCTTGCTCGGCATGCTGCTGGTCGCCTCGCTGGTGCTGTTGCCATTCGTGCTACTGCGCGGCTAGAGCTGCAGTTGCGAGGCTAAAATACGCAGATGATCGCCAATACCGCTGCCTATCACTTCGTCGTTGTCGACGATCCGGATGCGCTTGCCGCGCAATTGCACACATCGGCCGAACAGGGCGGATTGCGCGGTACCATCCTGGTGGCGGGGGAGGGCATCAATCTATTCCTGGCCGGAGCGACAGCGGCCATCGATGCCTTTTACGCGCAGTTGCGCGCAGATCCGCGCTTTGTCGATCTGCGGGTCAAGACCAGCGTCAGCGCGCAGCAACCGTTCGCACGGCTGAAAGCCAAGGTCAAACCTGAAATTATCAGTTTCCGTCGCGACGCCGCCTCGCCATTGGCCGGCACGCGCGCGCCGGCGGTAGCGCCGCTCACCTTGCAGCGTTGGCTGCGCCAGGGCCATGACGACAGCGGTCGGCGCGTGGTTTTGCTGGACACGCGTAATGCGCAGGAAGTTGAACATGGCACCTTCGCTGGCGCGCTGACCTTGCCGATCGTCAAGTTCACCGAACTGCCCGAGGCGTTGGCAGCGCATCGCACGGCACTGGCCGACGCCACCGTGGTCAGCTTCTGCACGGGCGGGATTCGCTGTGAGAAAGCGGCCTTGTGGATGCGCGCCGATGGCATGGAGAACGTGCTGCAACTGGATGGCGGCATTCTCGGTTACTTCGAGGAAGTGGGCGGCGAGGGGTACGAGGGCCGCTGCTTCGTCTTTGATGATCGCGTGGCGCTGGATCCGCAACTGCAGCCGTTGGTACCGTAGATGCCTGCGTCGGCATCAGGCGTGCGTTGTAGATCCAGTCGCCGCCGGTGCTGATTTTTCCGCGCGCGTTTTCGCATGTGCGCTGCGGTTGAAGCTGGGTTTGGAGATAGCAGTTGCTATCTGCGATGCCTCCAGCGCGCTGTCAAATCTGACCGCCGTCGTGGCCTGGACGTAAGCATGTCTGTGCCAGCCTGTTGCGCTCAGGCGTACTGCATCTTCCGGGTCATTCCACCGTCCACCACGATGTCCTGACCGGTAATGAAGCCTGCCTGTTCCGAGAGTAAATACACCGCCAGTGCGCCGATGTCCTGCGGCGTGCCCACGCGGCCAGCGGGGTGTTGGGTGTGATCCTGCCGCGACAGGATTGGTTTACGTCGCGTGCTCGGCTTGCGCCATGCGTCCGTGGCGATCCAGCCTGGGCTGATGCAGTTGACCCGCACCGCAGGTCCAGCACTGATCGCCAGCGCATGGGTGAATGCCACCAGCCCCCCCTTGGCTGCGGCGTAGGCCTCGCTGTCCGCTTCGGACTGATGGGCGCGTGTCGATGCGATATTGACGATCGCCGCGCCGCTGCGGCTGGCCTTCAGGGCGGGCAGCGCGTGTTTGCTGCACAGGAACGCGCCGCCCAGGTTCGTGCCCAGGCGCCGTTGCCACTCGCGCAACGATAGGTGTTCAATCGGTCCTGTGTATGGATCGGCGATACCGGCATTGTTGACCAGGCCGTCGATGTGTCCGAATCGCGCCAGCGCGGTGTCGATGAAACGGCGCACGCTCGCCTCGGCGGTCACATCCAGGCGTCGGAATAGCACGCGGTCTGCTGCATCCAGTTCGGCCAGACAGGCACGCCCAGCTTCGATATCGAGATCGCCGATTGCGACATAGCCGCCGGCGTCCAGCACCGCATGCGCCACACCGCGGCCAATACCTTGCGCGCCGCCACTAATCAGTACCACACGATCACGCAACGGCAACAGGGGAACGCTAGAGGACGGCGGTACAAGAGACATGGTGGCACTCGGGCAGGGTGGGGGCACGGCGTGTCGGGGATGCGGTGTGGCAGGCGTCGCCGCTGATGACCGATAGCGATGCCAGCGTACATCCGCGTTCGGGTTGTTGTTGCTGCAACATTGCCGTGACCCGTGGCTGCTGTTGATTGCCAACAGCTACGGCGACATCGCACAGTTTATGTACGTCTTACATTCTCGCCGATGTCGTGAGCGCGGCCAGCGCTGCGGCATGAATTCTGGAAGTATTTGCGCAATTGCATGCGCAGAAGGCGGGCGCCGCTCCGGTTGCCGGGTCTATTGTGTCGATGTGCATCACAGGATCGAAACGTCTTCACGGCTAGTTGATTTTGTCGGGTGTGTCATCTGCTCGCACCGTGTTCCACTGCGGCTATCGGTCGCAGTAATGCGGCTTCGGTCAATCAGGTTCTATAGGTGATGACGACATGAGCGAACAACATGCTGCGCCTTCTGTGCACGACTGTGGACTGGAAGCCGCCTTGCAGCAGATGTCGATCTATCTGGAGCGTTTACGCGGTCATGTTGCAGATGCCCCTGACATGCACACCAGCGTGCCGCGCGTGAGTCACATGTTCGTCAGCGAATCGGACCTGCGTCTTCTGCAGGGGTGAGGCAGGGGGTGTCGGCGTTGCAGCGTGGCGTTGGCTACCACGCGTGGTACATCGACAGCCCTGAGGCGCAAACCTGTGCCTGGCTACGCACTACCGCGCCGCTGCCCTAGACACAGCGGCCTTTGCTTGCGTTTGCCAATGCCATTCACGCGGTGATGTCATCGCTGTTCTCGTCCTGCAGCTTGCGCAACAGCAGCTTGTCCACGCGTGCGCCGTCCAGGTCTACGATCTCGATTCGCCAGCCGGCCCAGTCGAAGAACTCGCCGGTATGCGGGATGCGTCCGAAGTAGGAGATGCACAAGCCCGCCAGCGTGTTGTAGTCGTTTTCCTCGGCGCTGGGCAACTCCGCGCCACCCAGCAACTCGCGCAGGTCCTCGATTGCCAGCGAACCATCGATCAGCAGCGAGCCGTCGTCACGGGTCACCACCAATGCGTCCTCATCGGCGTTGTCCACCGATTGCAGACGGCCGACCACCGCGCCCATCAGGTCGCTGACCGTGACCAGTCCCTGGATCTCGCCGTACTCGTCCACCACCAGCGCCATGGACTGCTGTTCCTCGCGGAAAATCTCCAGCAGCTTCATCGCATGGGTGGATTCGGACACGAACAGCGTGTCGCGCAGGCTTTGGAACAACTGCTCACCACCGTTGCCCATGCGAGTCACCAGTGACTTCACTTCCAGCACGCCGGCGATGTCCTGATCGTTGCCGCGGTACACGGGGTAGCGCGAGAATTCATGTTCGTGCATCACCTGCAAGTTGCGTTGCGGCTCGGCGTTGGCATCCAGCCAGGCGATACGATTGCGCGGGGTCATCAGGCTGTCCGCGGTGCGGTCGCCCAGTCGCATGACCCGGTTCATCATGTTGCGTTCGTGCGCGTCGATCACGCCGGCCTCATGGCTTTCGGCGACCAGCATGCGGATTTCTTCTTCGGTCACCGATGCCGATTCGTCCTTGCCCAGACCGAACAGGCGCAGCACCAGTCGGGTCGAGCGCGACAGCAGCCAAACGCCGGGGGCGGCGATTCGTGCCAGCCAACTCATCGGGATCGCGACGATGCTGGCGATGGTTTCCGAACGCGTCAGTGCCAGGCGTTTGGGGACGAGTTCACCGAAGATCAGCGTCAGGAAGGTGATCAGGACGATTGCCAGCGTTTTGCCGATCACGGCCGAATACGGCTGCGGTTGCCCGATCAGGGTGAAGTTCGCGGCCAACGTCGGGAACAGTGCTTGCAACCGGGTCGCAATCGCTGCGCCGATGGCTTCGCCGCCGAACACGCCGGTCAGGATACCGATGGCGGTGATGCCGATCTGCACCGTGGAGAGGAAGTTCTCGGGATTCTCGGCCAGCGCCAATGCCTTGGCGGCGCGCGAACTGGACTGCGCCATCTGCTTCAGCCGGCTCTTGCGCGACGTCATCAGTGACATCTCCGACATCGCGAAGAAGCCATTCAGCAGCACCAGGGCGGCCACGATCAACAGTTCAAGCATGCGCACGCTCCCTGGCGGCGAGGGAGGCGGGGACCTGGGCGCCTTGGCGGCGCAGCGAAGGGGGATGAGATGCGTCTTCCATAGCATGCACCCGGCGAGGGGCGGCATCACATGGTAACAAACCATCGCGGCAACTGTGTCCCCCCGGAGGTCGGGCCTGCTGGATTGCGATGCTCGGCGGTTATTGGCAAATATGATCGTCGGCGGCATGCAAGGAAATAACGCCGGCCTCAGGCTTGTGACGGTCCTCGCCAATCCTTACACTGTGACCGTCAGCGTTTGACGTTGTCCCCGGGGGTGCACTGGTTTCGACGGGGGTTGCAAAATCGCTTGGCGCATGCCGAGGGGGCAGCTTTCCTCGTAAATCCAGCCGCAAACTTATAGTTGCCAACGACGACAACTACGCTCTGGCCGCTTAAGGCCTAGCCCCGAAATCGCTTGTGTCCGTGCTCGCGACGTAGGGTCATTATCACGGAATCGTCGGTGGTGGCTGCCTGTCAGCCACTGGCTAAATCAAGCAGGCTGGTCCCGGGATGCGCTTCGCACATCGTGCTGTTCCGGGATGAGATGCAACGATGAGCTAAGCATGTAGTGCCGGGGATGGAGTGCCTTCGGACGGCGGTTCGATTCCGCCCACCTCCACCATTCATCCAGAACCCAACCGCTCTCGGTTGGGTTTTTTTCTGCCCGGAACCCCAGTGTTGGCGGGGCTTCTGGCATTAGACTTCATCGTGGATCGCTCAAGCGATTTCGTGTTTGTCGAAGTGAATCAGCAAGGGCAGTTTCTCTGGATTGAAGACTACCTCCCTGAGATGAGAGCGCTGGCTGGATTCTGCGAATTTGTCATCGGTCTGATGCCGGGCAAACCGCGGCCCGGAGCCATTGACTTCAACAGTTTGGAGTTGCAGCTTATCTGCGACTCCAGCCGGTACAAGCAGCTTGCCCGGCAGCTTGCCGCGTCCCGAACAGTCGATACGAAACATCTTGACAAGCACCCTTGGTGAGGCAGCGATGCGCAGACTGTTAAGGGTTTGGATCTGTTTGTTTCTCGGCGTCTTGGCAGCGTCCGTGCACGCGACAGGGATTGCTCAACCGGATGTGCTGGACAAACTTCTAGCCTTCCAAACCAAGGCGAGCAGTGGGCCTCTCAAGGCACAAGAGTTGCGCGAAGTGGCAAAGGTGCTGGATGGTGGAGTACCGACCGAAGCCCAAGTCGGATGCGAAGGGGTCAATGCCCTCGGCCCCATCGTCCTCGCTTTGCGTGGCGAGAGAAAGTTACAGCGAATGCTCATGGACGCGCTGTATGAGCGTGTAGGGGATGACGTCGATCCACGGGGTTACGCCGCGCTGGCCGACCGCGTGTCACTTTCTCGCAGGAAAAAGCAGACGTATGGTGCGTTCCCTGAGATTAAGGACGGAGTGCTCAGATTGCCGCAGGGTTTGAACGCGATGGCCGTGAACCAGGAGCGCGATGATCTAGGACTGGCTCCGATTGCGCTAGATCTTCGTTCCGCCAACGACTTGATCGCTGTCGGAATACCCTACGATCAGGTGATCGGTGCGAACGCCTTGTGCCAGCGACAGCCACCCATCACGCATGCCGATCTGAGGCGGTCTCTGGATGAGCGGTACGCGAGAGACCAGAAGTTAAGAGAGGTGTGGGATCTGGCAGGAACAGGCGCAAATTCCGTGGAAGCGAAGGCCGCTGATGCGGACGACGCCAAGAACGCGGTGTTTGTGACACAGGTGCTCAAGGAGCAGGGCTTCCCTGACGTGCAGATGGTCGGTCGCAAGGGCGTCATGGAGTTCTTCATCCTTGTGCAGCACTCCCACAGCCCTGAGTTGATCCGGGACGCACTCGCAAAAGCACGCCCGCTGATGCTCCGTGGCGAGATGGTGCGCCATGACTACGCGCTGAGGCTCCCAGTTCAGCGAGGACGGCGGAAAGGTCGAGCCTTATCCTATCCAGGACAAGGCATCGCTGGATCAGAGGCGAGAGGTCATGGAGATGGAGCCGTTCGATTCCTACATGCGATCCATGCAAAGTAAGTGAACCGGGGCGTGCCGTGCGCAGTAGCAAAGCTGCCGCAGCCCGGTGCGGATGGGAATGTCGGTTGAGCGATGGAACACGTCCGATGAGATCAGGCTGGTGGTGCTTGACCTAGTGATGCCCGGCAAGTTCAAGCGGGTGCGTCTGGTACAGCAGTAATGGAGGCCGACGTCCACCCGCGTCGGCTCGCGCTATCTGCTGCGCACCATTTGTCTACCGATGGGTGATACCGCACCTCTGGCTGCTTCGCGTGCCGCTGTGGCACTCTTCTATGCATTCGATCGGATGCGGCAGGACGCGAGCATGAAGGGCAATTTGCTGAGCCAAGCGCTTCCCGCGTTGCGGGGTAACGAAACGCATCCCTATACGATCAAACCACGTCATGCGCACGCTGCTCTGTTGCCGGCGCGTTGAACGCCCGGACGCTCTTTAATCTCTTACATCAAGGACCTTACGATGACTGCCGCACAGATGGATTCGACCCAGCGGCCGCACCGCGCGCCGACAGCGCCGCGCGGGGAGGTGGTGGCACGGCTCACCGCGGTGACGAAGACCTTCGGCAAACGTGTGGCGCTGGACCACCTCAGCTTTGAACTGTACGCCGGCGAGGTGATCGCGCTGTTGGGCCCCAACGGCGCCGGCAAGACCACCACGGTACGCCTGCTGCTTGGCCTGACCGAACCCACGGCCGGCATCGCCGAGCTCTTCGGGGGTGACCCGCGTTCGCGCGCGGCGCGTAAGCGCGTGGGCGTGATGCTGCAGGTCGGCCTAGCCGCCGTGCCTGAACACATGCACGTCAGCGAGCACATCGAGCTGTTCCGCAGCTACTACGACCATCCGCTGCCGACCGCCGAGGTGATCCGTCTAGCCGGTTTGGAAGGCCTGGAAAAGCGCCGATTCGGCAAGCTCTCCGGCGGCCAGCAGCAGCGGCTGATGTTCGCGCTGGCACTGTGCGGGGATCCCGATTTCCTGTTCTTGGACGAACCCACGGTCGGGCTGGACACGCAAGCGCGGCGCGCACTATGGACGCATGTGCGCGACTTCGTGGCGCGCGGCAAGACCGTGCTGCTGACCACGCACTATCTGGCCGAGGCCGACGAGTTAGCGAACCGCATCTTGCTGGTCAAGGGCGGCCGAGTGATCGCCGAAGGCACGCCCGAGCAGATCAAGGCCAGCCAGGGAGTACGCGCGATCCGCTGCCGCACGTCGCTGACGCTGGCCGAGGTCGAGCGCATCGCCGGCGTCGCCTCGGCCAGCCGTATCGACGACGACATCACGGCGATTTTGGCCAGCGAGCCCGAACAGGTCGTGCTGGCGCTGATGCAGCGTGACCCCATGCTGAGTCAGCTCCACATCGCCGACATCGCCCTTGAAGACGCGATCGAGTCGCTGACCGATACCACCCCGGCTGGACGCTGAAGCGCCCCCTCGAACACCACACCGGAAACCACCCGATGGACTCCATCCTCATGCTCGGCAAGACCCGCCGCGTCTATTGGCTAGAACTCAAATACGAACTGCTGCGACTCGTGCGCTCGCCGATGTACGTGTTCTCCATGCTCGGCCTGCCACTGGCTTTCTTCTTGATCTTCGGGTTGGCCAACCGCAGCGCAGATTTTCTCGGCTACCCGATGCCGCGCTATCTGCTGGCTAGCTACACCTGCTTTGGTGCGATGGGCTCGGCGCTATTCGCCATCGGCGCGGGGTTGGCACTGGAGCGCGGACGCGGCTGGCTCGAACTCAAGCGCGCGTCGCCGATGCCGCCCGCGGCTTATGTACTGGCCAAGCTGGCGGCCAGTGTCGTGTTCGGCCTGAGCATCGGCCTGATGCTGATGGTCATTGCCGGACTGGTGATCAACCTGCAGGTCAGCGCCGTGCAGGTGCTGCAGTTCCTTGCCGTCATCACGCTGGGCGTGCTTTGTTTCGCGGCCATCGGCGTTTTTGCCGGGATGCTGATGCCGCCGGACTCGGCCGCCGGGCTGATGAACCTGGTCTACCTGCCGCTGTCGCTGTGCGGCGGACTGTGGCTGCCAATCGAGCAACTGCCCGCATGGCTGCAGGGACTGGCGAAGCTGCTGCCTAGCTACCACTTCAACCGGCTAGCACTGGCCGCGCTGGGCTACGCCAACGAAGCCAGCTGGCTGGCGCTGCTGGTGCTGGCAGGCTATACGGCGGTCTTCGGCGTCGGTGCGGCGCTGATGTTTCGGGCACAGGAAGCCAACCGGTGAAAGCAGGCTACGCATAACTTACGAAGTGCTACAGCTCCAACGTCAGCAGATGCAGGAGTCGGCACGCATTGAGCGAGACACGTCAACTCACCACGTGCGGATGATCGAAGATCGGACTCATGCGGAAGTTGACCGCGAGCCCGCCAAGAACGCGAAGGCGACACGTGCGACAAGTCGGTCCAGTATTCGCCTCACCCGCACCTGACATAAGAGACATTATGCGAAATGCGCAGGATCGCGAAACTGCGACTCCGTTGGCTGTGGCTGTGGTTGACCTCGTGGCTACCATCACGAAAGCCCAGCGACAAGGAAATCGCAGCATGAGCGACACCTACAACATCGACCGCCGGCCACCGTGCTGGGAAGCTGGAAAGCCATGTCCGAACCACTGCGCACAAGCACACGCGCGGCACGTCATAGACAACCATGTTGAGTTGCATGGACCTTGGGCAGGCTGGCGACTGGCTGGACGCGACCTAGTCGCACCAACGGGGGAAAGAATCCCGGAACACAGGCTGCGCGGTTTGCTCTGGCGTGCCGATGCAACAGACTTGCGTGACGCAACACGAAACCGGAACAAGGCCAGAAAAGCGCGTCAGCAGGCCATGGTAAAAGTTGTTGTCGTGGACCTCGCAACTTGGCGGGATCGACACTTCGGACGCATGGCCGGCTGAAGCGTCTACGCAGGGGCAGGCCCCTGCACCCCACAATCCAGCCAGGGTATGTGTAGACAAGGGGCGGAATATGGAAGAGACCGAAGAGGCGCAGGAAATAACCGCAGGAAAACGACCGGAATACTTGCATGCACCAAAGCGTGAAGGATCCGGAATATGGCTAACGCTGATCGTAGGGACATGCCTAGCAGCCGCACTGGCAGGCGGTGCCAAAATCTACCTAGACACGGTCGCAGACTGGCAAAGCGCCAGGGATGACAAAGCAGCGAGGACGACCGCACAACGAAACGCAGGGAGCGCCGCGTTAGCCGCACAACAGATCGAATACAGGGAACGCCGAATAGCTGAAATTCGCGCAGAACTAATAGAACGCGCAGAAGCAGAACGCGCAGAAAATGCGCGATTAATAAAATGGATGTCTTCCGACGAAGTAAGATGCATAAACGGAATGAAATTTAGAGCGTGTTATGAACTTGAGGCTTTCGCGGCTATCGTAAGCGGATGAAGCTAGCACGCTCCTATCCGACCGACGTATCCGATGAAGAATGGGCCTTCGCTGCACCATATTTGACGCTGATGGA
>NZ_JZHZ01000007.1:1752902-1756747 GCF_000963005.1 Xanthomonas sp. GPE 39 | reverse complement strand
CAACTTTATGGCCTACACGGTATTCAATCCAACTGGCTCTTCTGGATCGCCAGGACCGCAGGGGCAGCCGCCGGGGTCTTATGTGCCGGCGCAGGCGAGAGAAAACACTTCTAATGCTTCAGGCCAGCAGTCAGGAAAATCGCAAGCACCAGCCAGATTTATAGGCTCTGAATCTCCTCATTCCATCGCCCCGCCAGCCGGCTCACGTGGGCAGGCGGGAAAATATCGAGATGATGTTTAATTTAAATTAATATATTTAATATTGGTCAATGACTTATAAGGATGCACTCATGAGATGCATGGTCTATATTTTTTGCGCAATCCTGCTGATGTCCTTCGATGCTAATGCAGAAGGTAATTGTCCTCCTGGCCAATATCCGATTGGAGGCCAGGGAGCGGTTGGTTGCGCGCCAATTCCGCAAGACAATCTAGAGCCTCAACAGCCAAGGCCTGCAGGAAAATGGCTCAAGACATGGGGGGCGCTTGCAGCAAATGATGGTGATGACTTTGGTGTATCAACAGGGAAGTTGAAAAAAGCAGATGCAGAGAATGATGCAATAAATAACTGCGAGAGAGAAACTAAGAAGAAATGTAGCGTTGTCCATGTTTATGAAAATCAATGCGTAGCAGTTGCTGAGCCAAATCGAAGGGGTGATATCATCAGGAGCATCGAGTCCGGTCCTTCTCTTGATGAAATAAGTAGTAGGGCAATAATGAGCTGCCAGAGAAGAAATCCAGGAAGTGAATGTAGTGTTGCATATACAGACTGCACTAAGCAGATATTTCAGAGATTTTGATCTGCTTGCAGAGCGACTCTTAAAGGTGTGCAACTATTTATTTCTTCATGGGGTGCTGTGCGATGATTTGATCATATCAAATGCACGTCATCGCAAGTTAGCATTAAAAAGAGAGTGGACCTATGAAGTACTTGAAATGCATGGCTTTTTTCATGCTAATTTTTTCAATTGATGTAAATACAGAAGGTAACTGCCCCCCTGGACAGTATCCGATTGGCGGCCAGGGAGCAGTTGGTTGTGCGCCGATCCCACAAGACAATCCACAACCTCAACAGCCAAGAGCTTCAGGGGAATGGCTCAAGACTTGGGGGGCTGTTGCCTATGACAGCGCTGATGATGTCGGTGTATCAACAGGGAAGTTGAGTAAAGCAGATGCTGTGAATGATGCACTAGAAAAATGCGAAAATTCGAGCGGGCATAAGTGTCACGTAATCAGTGCCTATGAAAATCAATGTGTAGCAGTCGCAGAGCCAGCTAAAATCGGCTCTAGTGTCACAATTGCAGCTTCTGGCCCTTCTCTGGGGGAAACAAGCAATAGAGCTGTTACAGAGTGCGAGAAGAAAAATGCAGGTAGTGAATGTAGGATTGGATATACGGATTGTACCAAGCAAATATTCCAGAGATTTTAATCCGGGAAAAGAGTGAATTTTATCCACTAACTCTATCAAGGATAGATGTGCTATGGGTGAAAGAGAGGTTTTCGATGCGCATCTGGTGTGCGTCGCCAGCCAGGCGACGCGACACAATCTGGTGATGTGAATGGAGTGCAGAAAGCACGGGGTTTTTCTGCTCGCCCTGTTTCTGGCGGGATGCAATCCCATGAGTGCCACATCTGGCAAGACAGGCGCGGCGCAAGTGAATGCCGATGGCAACCCCATCTATCGCAAAAACCCGCATCCTGCCCAGGCTTACCGCATTACGATGAAAATCGAAGATGCGCCTGGGCCATTCGGTTATATTTCGGGTGTTGCTGGCTATCAGATGATGAATCACGACGGCTGTACGCCGGTTGACAACCATCTCTTAGGCATGTCGACAAAGCCCAATGAAGCTGACATTCCGCTTCAATTCAATAAGCTCGATGAATCCACTTACATAGCAATACTGTATGCCGATGGCATGATCGATGCTGACTACTATGGCATGGGCGTCTGCCGGTTCGAGCTGACCGGCGTTGGCATTACCCTGCGTGCGACCGGGAAACGCGAGGAAACGCGCTTCCAGCCCTGGCTAATCAAGAGCGATATTGAGAAAGGAGACCCTCGGGTCATCTATTTTTGGAAGGGGCGTTACCCAAGAGAGGAGATGGAAGATTTCCCAGATGGTGGGCGAGTGAATGCCAGTGATTTCAATGAAGCGGCACGTCATGAAATTTTCAAAGTTACACTGACCACGGAGAAGGTAAGTCAATGAGTATGACCAGCCAACAATATGCCGCGCTTGCGAATGACGTTTATTACCTGCCGAAAGAGACTGGAGGAAATAGCAAGGCTACCTACATTGGTGGCGTGTATTATAGACGCCTCGAATACGCAGACTGTGCATCAGGCTATCAAGGCATTCTCTACCAGAGGATGGAGACAGGCGAGCTCATCGTCGCTCATCGTGGCACCGAGTCTGAGCATCAGATGATGATGGATGGTCTTTTCACCGATGGTGGCATGGTTTTCACCCGCCACAACGCACAAGCTGCCGATGCAATTGCATTTACCCAACATGCGTTGGAATATGCAAAAAACATCGCCGAGGATGGTAAAGCGCCATCTGTCACCGTCACCGGTCACTCCCTTGGCGGCAATCTGGCGCAGGTCACCGCACATTATTTCGATTTACACGGAGAAACTTTCAACGCCTACGGCGCGGTGAGTCTGGACCGGCGCATCCCCGAAGGCGGCAACACTGTTATCAATCATGTGATAGCCGGCGACCCGGTCAGTGCCGCCAGTCAGCATTACGGACAGGTGCGGGTGTATGCCAGGACAGCAGATGTCGCCACCTTGCAGCAAGCGGGTTATGTCGATCATCCGCATGGATTACACACGCACAATCCGTTGAGCGCGGCTGAGCAGTTGATGACGACGGCGCACGGGATCCAGAACTTCCTGCCAGTCGATGCCATGGGGCGGCACGCCCACTCGGTACTGCAAGACTCCTCGGCGCAGGATTTAGCGCGGCAGCACGAGCCGATGATCTCTCACTACCGACACGATGTTGCGACATTACGCGCCGGTTTGACCCTGGGCGCGCGTGGCGTGCAGGGTGCAATGAACGATGCCGTCGATGTGCTGCGCGGCGCCGAAGCGCCAGGTGTAGGCCGCCGTGCGATGGACGCGCCCACATGGCCCGAGCAGATGCAGCATCTTCATGCAAAGCACGAACATGGCACAGCCATCCAGGAGGCATGGCGAGTGCCATTGCAGGTGCCCGACAACGAACCTGTGCCGAGCATGGCGACGTCGCCGCAACCGCAGGCGGTGATGCACGCCCAACAACAATCCGCCNTGGGCGACAACGATGCGCTTGACCGTATTGCCGTTGAATTCTCGCAATCCCCCGAAGGGCAGCGGATGATCCAGTTAGGCGATGAGCTGTATGCTCAGCAACAGCAGTTGGAACAGCAGATGGCGCGCAGCCAGCAGCGACCATCGCTGGGGCGATGACTGGGATCAATGATGCAGGGAATAGCATGACATGACAGCGTTGATGCTGCCGGTGGTCGGTCGCTTGCAACGACCAAAACGCACCGATGGAGCGCTCCTGCATACGATGGCGCGCGCGATGCAGTGGGTGAGCGTGATCGCGCTGACGGCCAGCACCTTCTGGGTGATGTTGCTTGGCTATCGCATCGCCAGTGGTCAACTGCGCGAATCGGCGATGGCGACCATGATCAAGGCCGGCAAGGTGGCGGTAGTCCTGGGCATTGCCGCCGGTGTGGGTGCCAACGGCACACTGCTGCATAAGACGATGACCGACGACCTGGACAAGGAAATCCATTGGCTGTTCACCGGCGATGCGAACACGACCGCCGCCGATGCCATCGACGAGAAT
>NZ_JZHZ01000007.1:1613726-1752802 GCF_000963005.1 Xanthomonas sp. GPE 39 | reverse complement strand
TGCTCATGGACACCTCCGAATTAGCCATTTTCCATGGCCTTGAGATGTCTAGGGAACCCTGGGCGTATCACTTCCGCCTGCTCGTGCGTCATCATCGGGCTGAGCGTTGGTTCCACAAACGTCCATTGCAGGTCCGTGCATGGCGTCGCTTTGCATGGCGAATGCTTGATTGTCTTACTGCGGCGTGATGAAGGTTGACGCATGGCTAAAGCCTCCTCGGTTGTACAGGAGCCGCCGCCAACGGCGACGGGATGTCGGGAGGTTCGAAACCGCAGACAGACGGCGGGCTTATTTCCCCGAAGGGTGTTGTATTAGCCGCCCTCCCGACGCAGGCATTGCGTCGGCTTGCACCTGCGAACAGGCACAAAAAACCCACCAGTTTGACGGAGGTGGGTACCGCTGTCTGAGGAGTTTCGAAGCTCCTTGCCGAAGAGATTGCAGTCGGTTGCGTTCGATGTCAACCGATAATCTGCACAATACCTATGCGTGCATTGCCGCCATGGGTACGGTGAGCGGGCAAGGCACCGCGAGCAGGCAGGACGTGGTCAATGCGGCAGGCGGTTCGTCGGACCGCATCGTGATGGGCACACCGAACACGCAGTTGCCCAGCACCAGTCTGTTCAACGTGCAACCCGACGGCGGCCACGCGCTGGTGGAGAGCGATCCACCCTTCACCAATTACCGGTGCATCAAGCGTTCTTGTTGTGCCTGCGCATGATCCGCTGTTTGTCACGGGCCCAGTCGCGGTCTTTGGCCGCGTTGCGCTTATCGTGGTCCTGCTTGCCCTTGGCGAGTGCGATCTCCAGCTTGATCTTGTTCTTGCTCCAATACATCGCCGTGGGGACCAGGGTGTAGCCGTCGCGTTCGACGCGACCGATCAGTTTGTCGATCTCGTTTCGGTGCAGCAGCAGTTTGCGTGTGCGTCTATCGTCCGCGACCACATGGGTGGAGGCTTGGATCAACGGTGTGATCTGCGCGCCGAACAGGAACAGTTCACCTTGACGGACGAACGCGTAGCTTTCACCGATGTTGGCGCGGCCGGCGCGGATCGACTTGACCTCCCAGCCTTGCAGGGCCAGTCCGGCTTCGTATCGGTCCTCCAGGTGGTACTCGTGGCGCGCGCGCTTGTTCAGGGCGATGGTCTTGTTGGCCGTCGCGCCGTTTGCTTTATCCTTGCCAGGTTTCTTGCTCATCTTGCTATTGTCTCCGATTCGGGGCCTCCCGAATCGTCTTGGTCTGATTTCCTCGTATCGAATGCCTATCATCCGCCGCAGCGCTCTGGTCGAACACCCCGCAACGCGCATGTTCGATCTGGTCAACGACGTCGCCGCTTATCCGCGCCGGTTCGCCTGGTGCGATGCGGCCCACATCCTGGAGCAGAGCGACCAGTCTCTGGTGGCGCGGCTGGATCTGGGCTTGGGGTCGTTCCGCACGTGGTTCACCACCGAAAATCTGTTGCAGCGTCCGCACCGGATCGAAATGCTGCTGCGTGACGGCCCATTCAAACGGATGCAAGGCCAGTGGGAGTTTCAGGGCTTCAACGAGCGCGCCAGCAAGGTGAGCTTGATGTTGGACTTCGAGCCTGCCTCGCGGCTGTTGGGGCCAGCGCTGGCGCTGGGTTTCCAGAGTCTGGCTGATCGCATGGTCAACGACTTCGTTCGCGTCGCTGACCAGGAACGGGAATAGCTTGCGTGCAGATCGAGGTGGTGCTGGCCTGGCCGGAGCGATTCGTGTCGCAGACGTTGCAGTTGCACGATGGCGCGACGGTCGCCGATGCGCTGGCCTTGGCGGCGTTGGCCGAGGCGACGCCGGACATGCCCTGTGCGATCTACGGTGAGATTGCCGCGCCGAACCGGGTATTGCAGGATGGTGATCGGGTGGAGCTGCTCAGGCCGCTGCTGGTCGACCCGAAGGATGCCCGTCGGCGGCGCGCCAAGCCGCGTTGAGCGTTGTTGCTTGGCGGCCGATAGGCGCGATGGGCGTGGAGCGGCTAGCAGAACGTCGCCAGTGACAGTCGGTTAGGGGGCATTCCGAGCACTGCTCGGGCCCGTCCGGCGGCGAGGCGGTCGCTTTGTTAGCGACGTTTACTCGCCGCGACGCTGCTTCTTCTTGTCCTTGGCCAGATTGCGGCCGAATTGACGCACGCTGTTCTTGGAGAGTTCCGCATCCTGGTCAGGGAAGTAGTCGCCTTCCCAACGGGTGACCTGATCGTTCTCGAAGAACACCACAAAATTCTTGATCGTGGTCTGCCCCAGCCGGTTGGTGCGCTCGGTTGAGGTGTAGTCCCAGCGTTGGGCATGGAACGGATCCGGGATCGAAGGGCTGCCCAGCAGTGCATTGACCTGCTGCTTGCTTTGTCCAACCTTGAGCTGCTCGACGGCCGACTGCTTGATCAGATTGCCCTGGTAGATGGGCTGCTTGTAGACGATGCCGCAGCTAGCGGTGGACAAGGCAATAGCGGCGACCAGCAGAGGAGTGCGCATCGGGGACAGGACTGAGGGAAATCACGCCGATGATACACTTACCGCGACCGCCGCGACCGATCCAGGGGAGTTGGCGATAAACCCGCTATGAACGGAGACACCATGGAATCCCACGATCTGCGCAAAGTCGGCTTGAAGGTCACGCATCCTCGGATGCGCATACTCGAGCTGCTGGAGCAGAAGTCGGCGCGTCACCACATGACGGCGGAAGAAATCTATCGTCAGTTGATCGACCATGGCGATGAGATTGGCTTGGCCACGGTGTATCGGGTGCTGACGCAGTTCGAAGCGGCGGGGCTCGTGCTCAAGCACAACTTCGAGGGTGGTCAGGCGGTTTATGAACTGGACCGCGGCGTTCACCACGATCACATGGTGGATGTGGATACCGGCAAGATCATCGAGTTCGAAAGCTCGGAAATCGAGGAGTTACAGCGCAAGATCGCCGCCGAGCACGGCTATGAGCTGGAAGAGCACTCGCTGGTGCTGTATGTGCGCAGCAAGCGCTTGGTCGGCAGGCGGGGCTGAGCCCCGGTAATGCGGTCGTCATGCGTCGAATGTGACGGGGCGACGCGCCCCTGCTGGGCGCAGCATCGACGATGCCTGACCTTATCGTACCCCGATCCGTCTTGTAGGCCGTGACGCGATGTGCCCGGTGCGCGTTAGCCGACGCTGAGGAGGAGCCGCTTGGCTGCCGCGCGCGCTTCCTTGCTGACTTCGACCCCGCCGAGCATTCGTGCCAGTTCTTCTTCGCGCTGGCGCGGTTGCAGCAGTTCCACCGCGCTCTGGGTCATGCCCTCGACCGGTGCCTTGCTGACCCGGTAATGGGCATGGCCCTGCGCCGCGACCTGCGGCAGGTGCGTCACGCATAGGACCTGCCGTTGCTCGCCCAGCGCGCGCAACTTCTTGCCGACGATGTCGGCCACGGCACCGCCAATTCCCGAGTCGACTTCGTCGAAAACCATGGTCGGCACGGCATCCAGACCCAGCGCGGCCACTTCGATCGCCAGCGAGATGCGCGAAAGTTCGCCGCCGGAAGCGACTTTGCGCAGGGCACGAGGTGGTTGTCCGGCGTTGGCGGCGACCAGGAATTCGACCCGTTCGGCCCCTGTTGGATCGGGGCGCACGCTCTCGTGCGGTTCGAGCTGGATGAGGAAATGCCCTCCGCTCATGCCGAGTTCGCCGATCAGTGCAGTGGTGTCGCGCGAGAGCGCTTGGGCGCCTTGTATCCGGCTGGCGGTCAGGGCGGTCGCGGCTTCGCGCCAGGCATGGGTGGCCTGCGCGATTTCCGCATCGAGCCCGTCCAGGCGCTCGCCAGCGCCGCGTAGGCGCTCTACTTCGGCCAGCAGTGCGTCACGGTGCGCGCTCAGCGCGTCCACGCCGATCCGGTGTTTGCGTGCCAGGTCGTGTAGGCGCCCAAGCTTGCGTTCCATCTCCTCGAACTGGGCGGGGTCGGCATCGAGGTCGTCGCTCGCCCGTTCGAGCAGTGTCAGCGCCTCTTCCAGTTGGATGCTGGCACTGTCGATCAGGGCCTGGACCTCGCTCAGGCGCGGCTCGTATTCGCCGACCTTGCCCAGTGCATGGCGGGTTTGCTGCAGCATTTCGAGTACCGCTGGTGCGTCGTCGCCGTTGAGCCGTTGCGCTGCGCTCTCGCAGGCCGCGATCAGCGCGGTGGCATGGGCTTGGCGACGGTGGTTGGCGTCCAGCGCAGCGATTGCCGCTGGGTCCAGGTCCTCGCGCTGCAGTTCGCTCAATTGGTGTTGCAGGAAGCCGATGCGGTCGGACACCTCGCCCTGCGCCAGCAGGGTCTCGCGCTCGGCCAGCAGTGCTTGCCAGTGCGTGGCTGCGTTGCGGACCGTGGCGCGCTCGGCTTCGTTGCGGGCGTAGGCGTCGAGCAGGCCGAGCTGGCTGCTGCGCGAAAGCAGCGCCTGGTGTTCGTGCTGGCCGTGGATTTCCACCAGATGGCTGGCCAGTTCGGCCAGTTGCGACAATGTCACCGGACGTCCGTTGATCCAGGCGCGGGAACCGCCATCAGCGCGGATCACGCGGCGCAGTTGGCAGTGTGCGTCGTCGTCCAGTTCGTTCTCGTCCAGCCAGGCACGCGCGGGGGAGGTGGCGGGGATGCTGAATTCGGCCGACAGTTCGGCGCGCTCGGCGCCGTGACGGACCACCCCGCTGTCGGCGCGCAGTCCGGACAGGAAGCCGAGCGCATCGACCATCAGCGACTTGCCGGCCCCGGTTTCACCGGACACCACGGTCATGCCGGGGCCCAATTCCAGTTCGGTGCTGCGAACGACGGCGAAATCCTTGATCGATAGGTGTCTGAGCATGAGGTCTACATCCAGGGCCGCGCAACGCTAGCATGCGCGGGTAGGTGGGCCAATTGACTGACTTGCCAGGCGGGCAGGTAAGGATTATCTATTGTCCAGTCTCACGGGTTGATCCCATGCCTGCTTCCCTGTTCCAGTCCGCCCTCGATCCGCGTGCCCGGCAATTGCTACGCACCCTGATCTCGCGTTACATCCGTGACGGCGAGCCGGTCGGTTCGCAGACCCTGGCCCGCCACGCCGGGCTGGATGTGAGCCCGGCGACGATTCGCAACATCCTGGCCGACCTGGAAGACGCGGGTTTGCTCAGTTCGCCGCACACCTCGGCCGGACGCGTGCCCACCGCCACCGGCTACCGGGTGTTCGTCGACAGCTTGGTGCAGATGCGCCCGCCAGCCGAGGACGAAGTGGCGCGACTACGCGCGGAGATGGCCAATGCCGCCGGCACCCAGGCGCTGCTCGGCAGCGCCTCGGAGTTGTTGTCGGCGATGACCCATTTCGTTGGGGTGGTCAGTGCGCCCAAGCGCGAGCAGTTCGCGTTCCGGCACATCGACTTCGTACCGCTGGATGCGCGGCGCGTGCTGGCGATCCTGGTGTTCGCCGACAATGAAGTGCAAAACCGGGTGATCGAGCCGCGCAAGGCCTACGAGCCGGCGGAACTGGAACGCGTCGCCAATTATCTGAACGCCCATTTCGCCGGGCGCGCCCTGGCCGACATCCGCGCCAGCCTGTTGCGCGACCTGCGCCGCGCACGCGACGCGATGGAACAATTGCTTGCCCACAGTGTTGAATTGGCCGAACAAGCGCTGGCCCCGGTCGGCGACGATGTCGTGCTGGCCGGGCAGACCAAGCTGATGGGGGTGCAGGATCTGTCGGACTTGGAGCGGTTGCGCGAACTGTTCGAGGTTTTCGCCAGCAAGCGCGAAATCCTGCAACTGCTGGAGCGCACCATCCGTGCCCCAGGGGTGCGCATCTTCATCGGCGAGGAGACCGGCATGGTGCCGCTGGAGAGCGTGTCGCTGGTGACGGCGCCCTACATGGCCGGTGGTCAGGTGCTTGGCGTGCTGGGGGTGATCGGCCCCAAGCGCATGGACTACGACCGGGTCATCCCGCTGGTGCAGATCGCCGCCGAGGTGCTGGGTGCAAGGCTCGACCCGGCTCCGTCTGATGAACGTTGACGGTCGGCGCGGTTAGCCCTTGTCGATCAGGCCTTCTGCTGTGCGCCATCGCTTCTATCTCCCGTTCCGCCCTTTCCCTGCAACACAGCATCTTGAATCCTTGCGCATCGCCCACATTAGGTGGTCCGGTAGCGCGGGTGTACCTCCCGCCAGGGACACAGACCAGACATGAGCCAAGATCACCCCGAATTCGATTCTGAACATCTGACCGAGGCGCAACAGCCTGCGACCGATCCGCTACAGGCGGAGTTGGAGACGCTGCGCAGCGAACTGGCCCTGGTCAAGGCCGATGCCCTGCGCGAACGGGCCGACCTGGAAAATCAGCGCAAGCGCATCGCGCGCGATGTGGAGCAGGCGCGTAAGTTCGCCAACGAGCGTCTGCTCGGCGACTTATTGCCGGTGTTCGACAGCCTGGATGCGGGGCTGACCGCCGCCGGCAGCGAATCCAGTCCGCTGCGCGATGGTCTGGAACTGACCTACAAGCAACTGCTCAAGGTCGCTGCCGACAATGGATTGACCCTGCTCGACCCGGCTGGGCAGCCGTTCGACCCCGAGCACCACCAGGCAATCAGTGAGGCCGAGGTAGAGGGCGTCGCTCCGGGACACGTGATTCAGGTATTCCAGAAAGGCTACCTGCTCAACGAGCGCCTGCTGCGTCCAGCCCTGGTGGTGGTGGCCAAGCACGATTGAGCGCGGCTACCGCCTGCGCATGAACCGGATGCGGCGGTGGCGGTAGAACGCAAATTTGCGGCGATGGCTTGAATGATCTGCGGCCATCCCTATATCCGAACCAGACCCCCGGCACAGGCCGGACACACGACATTTCAGGAGTCATTCCAATGGGCAAGATCATCGGCATCGACCTGGGCACGACCAATTCGTGCGTGGCGATCATGGACGGCGGCAAGGCTCGCGTCATCGAGAATTCCGAGGGCGACCGCACCACGCCTTCGATCGTCGCCTACACCAAGGACGGCGAAGTGTTGGTGGGCGCCTCGGCCAAGCGCCAGGCGGTGACCAACCCGAAGAACACCTTCCATGCGGTCAAGCGTCTGATCGGCCGTAAATTCGGCGATGCCGAAGTGCAGAAGGACATTGGCCTGGTCCCTTACTCCATCGCCCAGCACGACAACGGCGATGCCTGGGTGGCCACCGCCGACGGACGCAAGCTGGCACCGCAGGAAATTTCCGCGCAGGTGCTGGAAAAGATGAAAAAGACCGCTGAGGCGTTTCTCGGCGAGACGGTGACCGAGGCCGTCATCACCGTGCCGGCGTACTTCAACGATAGCCAGCGTCAGGCGACCAAGGACGCCGGTCGTATCGCCGGCTTGGATGTCAAGCGCATCATCAACGAGCCGACGGCGGCGGCGCTTGCCTATGGCTTGGACAAGGCGCACGGCGGCGACCGCAAGATTGCCGTGTACGACCTGGGTGGCGGCACCTTCGACGTGTCGATCATCGAAATCGCCAATGTCGACGGCGAAAAGCAGTTCGAAGTACTGGCCACCAACGGCGACACCTTCCTGGGTGGCGAAGATTTCGACAAGCGCGTCATCGACTATCTGGTGGACGAGTTCAACAAGGATCAGGGAATCGACCTGCGCAAGGATCCGTTGGCGCTACAGCGTCTGAAGGATGCCGCCGAGCGTGCCAAGATCGAGCTGTCGTCCTCGCAGCAGACCGAAGTCAACCTGCCTTACGTCACCGCCGACGCGTCTGGCCCGAAGCATCTGAACATCAAGCTGACCCGGGCCAAGCTCGAAGCGCTGGTGGAAGATCTGGTCAAGCGCACCATCGATCCGTGCCGCACCGCGCTGAACGACGCCGGTCTGCGCGCCAGCGACATCACCGAGGTGATCCTGGTCGGTGGGCAGACCCGTATGCCCAAGGTGCAGCAGGCCGTGGCCGAGTTCTTCGGCAAGGACCCGCGCAAAGACGTCAACCCGGATGAGGCGGTGGCGTTGGGCGCGGCGATCCAGGGCGGTGTGCTGGCCGGCGACGTCAAGGACGTCTTGCTGCTCGACGTGACCCCGCTGAGCCTGGGAATCGAGACCCTGGGCGGCGTGTTCACCAAGATCATCGAGAAGAACACCACCATCCCGACCAAGGCCGCGCAGGTGTTTTCCACCGCCGATGACAATCAGTCGGCAGTGACCGTGCATGTGTTGCAGGGCGAACGCGAACAGGCTCGCTACAACAAGTCCTTGGCCAAGTTCGATCTGTCCGGCATCGAACCGGCGCCACGCGGCCTGCCGCAGGTGGAGGTGTCCTTCGACATCGACGCCAACGGCATCCTGCACGTGTCGGCCAAAGACAAGAAGACCAACAAGGAACAGAAGGTCGAGATCAAGGCTGGCTCGGGCCTGTCAGATGCGGAAATCCAGCGGATGGTCGCCGACGCCGAAGCCAACCGCGAGGAAGACAAGAAGTTCCACGAGTTGGTGCAGGCGCGCAACCAGGCCGACGGCTTGATCCACTCCACGCGCAGCGCGATCACCGAGCATGGCAGCAAGGTCGGCGGTGACGTGATCGGTAAGGTCGAAGCCGCACTGGCGGATTTGGAAACCGCGATGAAGGGCGAGGACAAGAGCCAGATCGAGGCCAAGACCAAAACCTTGGAGGAGGTCGGCCAGTCGTTGTACGCGGCGGCCGCGGCCGGTGGCGAGCAGCCGGCCGGTGCCAGTGCCGGTGGCGCGCACGCGTCCTCGTCGGCCGACGACGTGGTCGACGCCGAGTTCACCGAAGTCAAGGACGGCAAGAAGTAAAGCTGGGATGCGTGACCCGGGACCCGGCAGGGTAGCTTGCCGGGTCCCGTTGCTGTCCGCGTCCAAGGTTTCTTATCGTCTGGAGTGACTATCGTGTATCAATCTTTCGCCATGCCGGGTCCCGCATCCCGCGTCCGGAGCCACGACCAATGAGCAAACGCGACTATTACGAAGTGCTGGGTGTGGCCCGCACTGCCAGCGACGAGGACCTGAAGAAGGCGTATCGGCGTTGCGCGATGAAGTACCACCCGGACCGCAATCCGGGCGATCAGGCCGCCGAGGCCGCCTTCAAAGAATGCAAGGAAGCCTACGAAGTGCTGTCCGATGGCAGCAAGCGGCGCATGTACGACGCACACGGCCATGCGGCCTTCGAGCATGGCATGGGTGGGATGGGCGGTGGGCCCGGCGGCGCGGACATGGGAGATATCTTCGGCGATATCTTCGGCAATATTTTTGGCGGTGTCGGTGCGGGGGGGCGGACGACGCGGCGCGGTGCCGATATCGGTTACGTGCTGGAACTGGATCTTGAAGACGCGGTGGTCGGTATCGAGCGGCGTATCGAGATCCCGACCTTGGCCGAGTGCGAGCATTGCCATGGCAGCGGCTCGGAAGACGGCAAAGTCGAAACCTGTGGCACCTGCAATGGGCGTGGTCAGGTGCGTATCCAGCGCGGCATCTTTGCCATGCAGCAAACCTGTCCGCAGTGCGGCGGGCGCGGTCACATCATAAAAAACCCCTGCGTGGTGTGTCATGGTGCCGGGCGGGTGCAAGAGACCAAAGTCTTGTCGGTCAAGATTCCCGCTGGCGTGGACAACGGCGACCGTATCCGTCTGTCCGGCGAGGGCGAGGCTGGCCCTGCCGGTGCTCCGCCAGGCGACCTGTACGTGGAAGTGCGGGTGCGCGAGCATCCGATCTTCAAGCGCGACGGCGATGATCTGCATTGCGAAGTGCCGATCCGCATCTCGCAGGCGGCACTGGGCGATATCGTGCGTGTGGCGACGCTGGGCGGCGAAGCGGAAATCCGCATTCCCGCCGAAACTCAGACCGGCAAGCTGTTCCGCCTGCGCGGTAAGGGTGTGCGTTCGGTGCGCAGCCGTGGCGAAGGCGATCTGTACTGTCGCGTGGTGGTTGAGACCCCGGTCAACCTCACTGCCGACCAGCGTAAGTTGCTTGAGCAGTTCGAGGCGACGTTCACTGGCGAGGACGCACGCAAGCATTCGCCGAAGTCGGCAACCTTCATCGATGGGGTGAAGGGGTTCTGGGATCGGATGACGTCCTAGCGGTGCCGATTCGTCGGCTCTTCGCCAATCCGCTGCTGTATGGCGGTTCTGTCGTGTGTGATCGTGACGGTTGCTTCGGTCGCGATGTTTGCCGCGACGCGTGTGGCGATTTGGACCGGCTCCACACATCAGCCGCGATGCCTGACGCAGGCAGCGCGGCTGTTCCGTTCGCAGCCAGTCGTTTTTATCAAATCGCGTGATCGCAATGCGACACGCTCATGGCTGCCTGCGGTTCCAGATCGCGGCGCTACACTAGCGTGATGAACGCATCCACCGAGCGTCATCTTCTTCATCCACGTTGGCGATGGCTCGACGGGCCAGTGACGGTCGACGTCGTTTCCATTCCCGCCTCGCCGTTGCGGTGCGCCGCCGAGCGTTTGCAATGAGCAGCCTGCAGCCGGTTGTCGGCATCGTGGGCAGTGCGGGGGCTTATGGTCGCTGGCTGAGTCGCTTTTTTCGCGAGCGCATGCAGTTGCAGGTCGTGGGCCACGATCCGACCGATCCGCAATCGTGCGACCCGGACACGCTGCTGCAACGCGCGCAGGTGTTGATCTTCTCGGTCCCGATCCGGCACACGCCGGCGCTGATCGGTGAGTACGTGCAACGTGCCGCTGGACGCGAACGCGGACAACTCTGGCTCGACGTGACTTCAGTCAAGCGTGAACCCGTCGCGGCGATGCTCGCCTCGCAGGCGGACGTGGCCGGGTTGCACCCGATGACCGCGCCGCCGAAGTCGCCTACGCTCAAGGGCAGGGTGATGGTGGTGTGCGAAGCGCGTGTGGCGCAGTGGCAGCCCTGGCTGCAACACCTGTACGCCGCGTTGGAAGCCGAATGCGTGCGCACCACCCCCGACCACCACGACCAGGTCATGGCCCTGGTGCAGGCGATGGTCCATGCCAGTCATCTGGCGCAGGCGGGTGTGTTGCGCGAGTACGCGCCGACGCTGGGATCGTTGCAGGCATTGCTGCCGTATCGCTCGGCCTCGTTCGAACTGGATACGGCGATCATCGCGCGCATTCTGGCGTTGAATCCGGCCATCTACGAGGACATCCAATTCGGCAATCCGCATGTCGGTGCCGTGCTGGACGGGTTGATTGCGCAATTGTCGCGGTTGCGCGCGCAGGTCGCCTGTGGCGACGATGTCGCGCGAGCGCAGTTCCGTGCCGATTTCCTCGACGCCAATCGCCAGGCCATGGGGGCCGAGGTAATCGCCCAAGGCAATTACAGTTACGAGCGAGTCGGTTATTTGCTTGCCGATCTCACCGAGCAGCTCACGCTCAGCGTCTATCTGCCGCAGGACCGTGCCGGCTCGCTGCGGACCCTGCTGTATGTGTTCGAGCGCCATCGGGTGAATCTGGCATCGATCCATTCTTCGCGTACCCCGGCAGGCGAGTTGCATTTCCGTCTGGGCTTCGATCCGGCCACCGAGGCTGTCGCGTTACAGGCTGCGGCAGCCGAAATCGATGCCAGCGGCATCGGCCGGGTCTTGGCGGATTGATCGGGGTGGACGACTCCATGTTTATCCATCTGCGGGAACGGATGTCGATAGTCCCAAGGCTTGCTCCCACAGGGAGAGGGTCGTCCACAGATGCTGTGGATGGATCTCGGATAAACCTGTGGACAACCGTTTGAATGCCTTGCCTGGCGGGCCTGTCAAGAGGTGTGGTGAAAAATTGACCGGCGTCACACCTGCTTCTGGGTAAGCGGCTGGAACAAGGCGGTACATGGGCAGGTGCCCCTGGCCCTGATGCGCTGGTCGAACGACGCTCCTTGAGCGGTTGACCATGGCGGGTCAGCGCTCTCCCGTCGGTCTGGTCGCCGCACACTGCACGGCGCCGTGCTGACAAGGGTGAAGCGACCGGGGTGAAGCGACCGGCTGCAATGCGAACCTGGCCGCGCCAGGTGTGTGCTGGATTCAATCGATGAACTGTAGTCGCGCCAGTTCGGCGTATAGCCCGCCCTGTGCGAGCAGCGTGTCGTGGGTGCCCTGGGCGACGATGCGGCCGTGGTCCATCACCACGATGCGGTCTGCCTTGAGCACGGTCGCCAGGCGGTGCGCGATCACCAGCGTCGTGCGTCCTGCCATCAGTCGTTCCAGCGCATGTTGCACGGCGTATTCGCTCTGTGCGTCCAGTGCGCTGGTCGCCTCGTCCAGCAGCAGGATCGGGGCGTCTTTGAGCAGTGCGCGGGCGATGGCGATGCGCTGTTGCTGGCCGCCGGACAGGCGCGCGCCGCGCTCCCCGAGCTCGCTGGCATAGCCTTCAGGCAACTGGCGCAGGAAGGCATCGGCTTCCGCCGCGCGTGCGGCGGCCGCGACCTCGGCGTCGCTGGCTTGGAGCCGGCCGTAGCGAATGTTGTCGGCGGCACTGCTTGCAAACAGGGTGGGGTGCTGCGGTACCAGGCTGATGGCTTCGCGCAGATGCGCAGGATCCAGTGCACGCACGTCGATGCCGTCCACCTGCACATTGCCCGATTGCGGATCGTGGAAACGCATCAACAGTGCCAGCACGGTACTCTTGCCGGCACCGGAGGGGCCGACCAGGGCCACGCTCTCGCCGGGGCGGACATGCAGATCGAAGCCATCCAGTGCCGGATGTTCGTCGCGTTGTGGATAGCGAAAGCTGACGTTTTCGAAGCGGACTTCGCCGCGCAGCGGCTGCGGCAGGGTGCGCGGTTGTGCTGGCGCCACCACCTCGGAGCGTTCGTCGAATAACTCGGCGATGCGGCCCATCCCGCCGCTTGCACGCTGCAGTTCGTTCCAGACTTCGGCCAGCGAGGCCACCGAGCCGCCGCCGAACATGGCATACAGCACGAACTGGCCGAGTGTGCCGGCACTGAGTGTGCCGGCGGCAACCTCGTGCGCGCCGGACCACAACACCAGCACGATGGCACCGAACACCAGCAGGATCCCCATGACGGTGATCAGCGCCTGCGCACGCACTCTGCGTTGCGCCACTGCCACGGTCTGCCTAAGCGCCTGGCCGAACCGCTCCCGCTCGTAAGGTTCGCGCGCATACGCCTGCACCGTGCGTACCGCGCCCAGCGTTTCGGCGGCCAGTGTGTTGGCGTCGGCGATGCGGTCCTGGCTGGCACGGGCGATCTTTTGCAGACGGCGTGCGCCGATCACGATCGGCAACACTGCCAGTGGGATCCCCAGCAGGGTATAGGCTGCCAGATGTGGGCTGGTCACGCACAGCATCGCCATGCTGCCAATCGCGGTGACCATGCTGCGTAATGCGACCGACATCGTGCTACCGATGACGCCGCGCAATAACTCGCTGTCGGCCGATAGGCGCGAGACCAGTTCGCCGCTGCGATTGCGGTCGTGAAAGCCGGAATGCAGGCCGATCAGATGCGCGTACAGCCGCTCGCGCAGGTCTGCGATGACTTTCTCGCCGAGCAGCGACACGAAGTAGAAACGTGCTGCGGTGGCGATTGCCAACACCACCGCCACCGCGAACAACAAGGCGAAGGATTGGTTGATACGGCTGGGGTCGCTGAAGCCGTGGTCGATCATCTGCCGCACCGCCATTGGCAGGCTCAGCGTGGAGCTGGAGGAGATCGCCAGGGCCACCAGCCAGGCCACGAGCAGGCCACGTCGGTGTTGAACGAACGGCCATAGGGCGCGCAGATTGCCGAGCTTGCGTAGCGATTTGGCCCGGTCGGTCGATGGGATGTTCATGCAGTTGGGGGTTCCGAATAACGGACTCGGTCGCCAGTGGCGTCGCGAAGACGAGTTTTCAAGGCGTTCAGACGTTCTTGGGGTAAGCGCAGGTGCAGTTCGGCGCCGTCGGCATTGAAGCGCTCATCGAGTTTTTCCGCCGCGCCGCTGTTCAGCGCCGCATGCACTGTGCCTAGATCGTCGAAGTGACAGTGCACGGTCAGTAGGCTCGACGTCAGCAGTGGTTGTCGCGATGCCTGCCGCAGGCATTGTGCCGCGCAGCCACCATAGGCGCGGATCAGGCCACCTGCACCAAGCTTGGTGCCGCCGAACCAGCGCGTCACTACGACCACCACCTGATCCATGCCGTGGCCGTCGATGGCTGCCAGGATCGGACGCCCGGCGGTCCCGGCGGGCTCGCCGTCGTCGCTAGAGCGGTACGCGGTGCCGTGACGGTAGGCCCAGCAGTTGTGGGTGGCATCGGCTGACGCGACTTGTTGGACGAACGTCAGTGCCGCGCTGGCGTTAGCAATCGGCGCGGCATGGGCGAGGAAGCGGCTGCGCTTGATCTCTATGCCGTGACGGATGGTGTGGGTGAGCGTATCGGGCATCGCTGGCATTGTAGACGAGCTGAGAACACGGCTTGCCGTCTGCGTTCGCTGCAAGTAGCGACCCAGGTTCAATTCTGTTGGAGTGCTCCAACGTGCTGGCGTTGCAGTTGGTCGTACTTGGGAGCGTGGTGGGGGATGGGCCTGTTTATCCGCATGTTCAGGAACGCATTCAGCCCCGATTGCCGCGATCACGCTTGTTCCACGGCTCGCCGATGATCGCACGCCTTCAGGCGTGCGGTATTCGGGCAGACTCGGCCGGTGCCGGTGCCTTGGAGATGGGGTCAACTCCACAAATGCGTTGATTACCTAACGAAGATGCTGTCGTCAATATGGGGTGTGTGGGGTAGTCTGACGTCTAGCCGGCAGCAGAGTCGTCGTCGATGTTGTCCAATCCGTCCGCTATCGCCAGCGAGTCTCAACAGAGCAGCACTAGCGCGCTTGCCTACAGCGCGCAGGTGCTATGTGAACTATTGCCGCCTGGTAGCGCGGTGGCGATTGGCTGCGGCGACGGCGTGGCCGGACGTCTGTGCGGTGCTACCTCGCAGGCGCCGGAATGGTTGCCTGCAATGGTGTTTGATGCGTTGGCCGATCCGGCGTTGGTGGTGTCGGCAGTGCCGGCTCTGCTGCATGTGCAGCATATGGACGAAGCTGCTTGCGTTGCGGTGGCGGCGCAACTGGCGCAGCCATTATCCGCGTCACAGACCAAGGCTTGGTGCGATATCGCTATCGCGTTCGGTCAGTGCTTGCTCGATAGCGAGCGGATGCGTCTACGCATCCAGAGCCTGGAAAAGTCCAAGCAACTACAGCAAGCGTTGTACGAGATCGCCAACCTTGCAGCTGCCGATCTGGAAATAGGGAAGATGCTGCAGCGCGTGCATGCCGTGCTGGAATCATTGATGCACGCGGAGAATTGCTACATCGTCGAGTATGACGAAGATCAGCAGAGCATGCGCTTTCTGTACTTCTGCGATCGCTACGATGACTTTTCTGCCGATCCGCAGCAGACGTACTTATTGCGTGATATGCCGCATAGCCTCATCGGCGCGCTGTTACGACATGGCCGTGCCGTGCGGGGGCCATCGAAACATGTGCGCAAACGCCTGCATGTGGAATATAGCTCCGCGCATGGCCCAGAAAGCAAGCATTGGCTGGGCGTACCGATGTTGCGCGATGGCAGGGTGTGCGGCGCCATCGTGGTGCAGAATTACGACCATGCGTTGCGCTATACCGATGCCGACAGTGCCTTGCTGGCTTATGTGGCGCAGTACGTGCAGACGGCGATGGATCGACGTCATCTCCGGATGCAATTCGAGCAGAGTATGCAGTTACGCACCGAGCAATTGCAGCGCGCCAATCGCGACCTTCAGGACGAGATTCAGGAGCGCGAGCGTTCAGAAGCCCTGCAACTGGCGTTATTTAGCATCACCGAGTTGGCGATTCGCTCGGAAAGTTTGCAGAAGTTCTATGCCGAGGTGCACGCCATCATCGGCGCGTTGATCGAAGCCCGTAACCTGTATATCGCCTTGTTGTCCGACGACGCGACGATGCTAGATTTCGTCTATTCGGTGGACGAATACACCCAGCACCGGCCGCAGCGACGTTTCGGTCGTGGCATGACCGAATATGTCATGCGTATCCACCGGCCACAATTGCTGGAACGCGAGGCGATCGACGCGCTCATCGAGCAGGGAGAGGTTCAGACGAATGGCCCGCGCTCGCAAAGTTGGCTGAGCGTGCCCTTGTTCGATGAGGGCAAGGTGATTGGCGTGATCACCGTGCAGAGCTACACCAAGCATGTGCGCTTCACCGAAGACGATCAGCGATTACTGACCTTCGTCGCACACAATGTCGTCAGCGGTCTAGCGCGGCAGCACGCGCAGCAGCGCATACGTCTGGCGCATGCCGAACTGGAACATCGGGTGGACGAACGCACCCGCGAACTGGCCGAGGTCAATGAGCAGTTGCTGGCCCAGATTGCAGAGCGCGGACTCGCCGAGCAACGCTTGACCCACCAGGCGCTGCACGATGCGCTGACCGGCCTGCCAAATCGTTTGCAATTGCTCGACCGGCTCGGCAAGGCGATTGAGCACGCACGCGGTGGCCAGTGCAAGACTTTCGCCGTCTTGTTCCTTGATCTGGATCGGTTCAAATCGGTTAACGACAGCATCGGCCATGCCGCTGGCGACGAGATGCTGATAGAGGTCGCTAAGCGGATCGTCTCCACGATTCGCTCCGACGATCTAGTCGCGCGTCTGGGGGGCGACGAGTTCGCGATCCTCATGTCGTGCGACATTGGGGTGGACGGTGCCTGTGAATTGGCGCGGCGGCTGCTGCATGTGCTTGGTCAGCCGATGTGGATCTGGATCGCTGGTCGTGAAGTGTTACCCTCCGGCAGCCTTGGGATTGCGTTCTGGCATCCGCGCTACACCCATGGCCATGAGTTGCTACGCGATGCGGATGCAGCGATGTACCGGGCCAAGGCCCAAACCCATGACCGTTGCGCGGTATTCGACGAGGCCATGCACGAGGCCTCGTTGCGTAGCCGGGATCTTGAAGTGGACCTGCGCCGGGCGATCAACCACGGAGATTTCGAGCCGTTCTATCAGCCGATCGTGCGCTTGGACGACGGTCAGGTGATCGGCCACGAAGCGTTGCTGCGTTGGCACCACGACAGACGTGGCATGCTGTTGCCGGGCCAGTTCGTCGACATTGGTGAAGAAAGCGGACTGATCGAGCAAGTCGATTGGTTGCTGTATGAACAGGTGATCCGGCGTCTCGTGCAGGAGCAGGACGGCTATGTCTCGGTGAATGTGTCCCCGCGACATTTTCGCTCTGCGGATTTTGCCGAACGTCTGTTCGGCCTTATCGAGACATATGGCGTTGATCCGTCCCGCTTGCGGGTGGAGATCACCGAGGTTGCACTGCTGGACGATACGACGCGTACTTACGATATTCTGCAATCCTTGCGCGAGCGCGGTGTGCTGGCGCAACTGGATGATTTTGGTACCGGCTTTTCGGCGTTGTCTTGCCTTCACCGCTTCCCGATTTCTGTGCTCAAGATCGACCAGAGTTTCGTCGCTGCACTGCATGATGAAGCGGGCGTCGGCAGGCATACAATGGTGCGTGGCATCCTGGCCCTGGCCGACACACTGGGCATCGAGACGGTTGGTGAAGGCATCGAGACCGAGCAGCAACTGGCGACGTTGCGTGAGCTAGGTTGCACATACGGGCAGGGATATTTGCTTGGGCGGCCGATACCCGCACTGGTCGTATGAGCGCGATCGCTGTGCTGCTGTAGCGCAACCTTCTTCCACCTTATTCGCGTATCTCGCTATCGCGGTGGTGCGGTGTTTTATCGCGATGTTATGGCCGTGCCTGACGGTTGTGGTGTCGATTCATCGTGATGTCCGCACCGGGTTGTAGTGCCGCATCCATCCCAGCATGGCGTCGATGTCGCTGCCGTACCAAAGGTCCGCGCGCTGCTGCGGCTGCAGGAAGCCTTCTTCGACCATATGGTCGATCATCCCGATCAGCGGCGCGTAGAAGTTTTCCACATCGAGAAAGGCGCACGGCTTATGGCCGATGCGTAGCTGACGCCAGGTGAGCATCTCGAAGATTTCTTCCATTGTGCCGAAGCCGCCAGGCAGGGCCACGAAACCGTCGGATAGCGCGAACATGCGTGACTTGCGTTCGTGCATCGAGCCGACGATCTCCAGTGTGCTGAGGCCGTGGTGTGCCAGTTCCCAGTCGGCCAGTTGCTGGGGGATGACGCCGGTGACCGCGCCACCTGCCGCCAGTGCCGCGTTAGCGATGGTGCCCATCAGCCCGACATTGCCGCCTCCGTAGATCAGGCGCAGGCCCTGCTGGGCAATACGTGTGCCCAGTGCGGTGGCGTGTTCGATATAGGCGGGTTTATTGCCGGAATTGGCGCCGCAGTAGACGCAGAGGCTTTTCATGGGATTGGACGTTTTAGAGGTGGGATGATTTTTTCGGGACTCGGGACTCTGGTTCCGAAAAGCAGAACGCCGGGCGAGGCCCGGCGTTCTTCAGTGGAGCAGATGCCGCACGGGCTCCGGGACCCGAGTCCCGGCTTCAGTTCGCCTTATGGATCGCCCGCTTGCTCACCGCCATCGCCGCATCGTGGATTGCTTCGGATAGGGTGGGGTGGGCATGGCAAATGCGTGCCAGATCGTCTGCCGAGCCGTTGAACTCCATGGTCAGCACGCCTTCGTGGACCAGTTCGGAGACGCCCACGCCAACCAGGTGCAAGCCCAGGACACGGTCCGTCTCGGCATGCGCGATGACCTTGACGAAACCCGCCGGCTCCCCCATCGCGACCGCGCGGCCGATTGCCGCGAACGGGAAGCTGCCGGCTTTGTACGGCACGCCCTCGGCCTGCAACTCTTGCTCGTTCTTGCCGACCCAGGCGATTTCCGGCTCGGTGTAGATCACCCACGGGATGGTGTCGAAGTTGACGTGACCAGGCAGGCCGGCAATCAGTTCGGCGACCGCGATGCCTTCCTCGAAGCCCTTATGCGCCAGCATCGGCCCGCGCACGCAATCGCCGATTGCCCACACGCCGTCCACGCCGGTATGGCAGTGCGCATCCACTTCGATCTGGCCGCGCGCGTTGAGCTTGACCCCAGTCCCTTCCGCGATCAGGCCGTTGGTGGCAGCGCGGCGGCCGACGGCCACCAGCAGCTTGTCCACGGTCAGGGTCTGCTCTCCGGCAGCATCGGTGTAGGTGACCACGACTTCCTTTTTCTTGCCCTTGCCGACGACTTCGGTCTTGGAGACCTTGGCTCCCAGTTTGATGTCCAGGCCCTGTTTCTTGAATTCTTTGGCCGCAGTTTTGGCTACTTCGGCATCGACAGCGGCCAGGAACGTAGGCATCGCTTCGAGGATGGTGACTTCGGCGCCTAGACGCTTCCACACACTGCCAAGTTCCAGGCCGATCACGCCGGCACCGATCACCGCCATGCGCTTGGGGACTTCGGTGAAGTCCAGCGCGCCGACGTTGTCGACGATGCTGTCGCCATCGAATTTGGCGAACGGCAGTTCGATCGAATCCGAACCTGCGGCCAAGATCACGTTGGTGCCCTTGAGCGCGATTTCTTCGCCGTCGTGTTGCTTGACCTTGACGATGTTGCCCGCTTGCAACTGCGCGAAGCCGTAGAACGGGGTGATCTTGTTCGCCTTGAACAGCATGGCGATGCCGCCAGTGAACTGTTTGACGATCTTATCCTTGCGCCCGACCATCGCTTCGACGTCGATTTTGGCGTCCTTGAAGCTAATGCCGTGCTCGCCGAACAGGTGGCCCATGTTCCAGAACTGGCGCGATGAATCCAGCAGCGCCTTGGACGGGATGCAGCCCACCCGCAAGCAGGTGCCACCCAGGGCCGGCTTGCCGTCCTTCCCCAGCGCCGCGTCGATGCAGGCGGTTTTCAGGCCCAACTGGGCGGCACGGATGGCTGCGTGATAACCGGCAGGACCGGCACCGATGACGACGACGTCGAAATGTTGTTCAGACATATTGCGCGAGTCCTGTGTTGTACGCGAGTCGGGAGTCGGAGGCGGCAACACACCGGCGCACTGCCGGCATGTTGCCTCTCTTCGCGTGTTTGGCTAGCCGAGTTCCGCGTCCCGAGTCTCCCGCGTCCCAGCCACTGGACCTTACAGGCCGAACAGCATCCGGCCCGGGTTTTCCAGTTGATTCTTGATGTCCACCAGGAACTGCACCGAATCCTTGCCGTCGATGATGCGGTGGTCGTAGGACAGTGCCAGATACATCATCGGCGCGATCACGACCTGGCCGTTCTCGGCGATCGGACGTTCCTTGATCGCGTGCATGCCCAGGATCGCGCTCTGTGGCGGGTTGATGATCGGGGTCGACAGCAGCGAGCCGAAGGTGCCGCCATTGGTCACGGTGAAGGTGCCGCCCTGCAGTTCTTCCAGGCTCAGCTTGCCGTCGCGCGCTTTCTTGGCGTAGTCGGCGATGCCTTGTTCGATGTCGGCAAAAGACAGGCGCTCGACATTGCGCAGCACCGGCGTCACCAGGCCTTTGTCGGTGGACACGGCGATGGAGATGTCGCTGTAACCGTGGTAGATGATGTCTTCGCCATCGATCGAGGCGTTGACCAGCGGGAAGCGTTGCAGCGCGTTGGCCGCAGCCTTGACGAAGAAGCTCATGAAGCCGAGCTTGATGCCGTGGACCTTCTGGAACTCGTCCTGTAGTTCCTTGCGCGCGGCCGAGACCTTGGCCAGATTGACCTCGTTGAAGGTGGTCAGCATCGCGGTCGAATTCTTCGACTGCATCAGGCGTTCGGCGATGCGCTTGCGCACGCGGGTCATCGGTACGCGTTCTTCCGGACGCGCGCCGGATGCTTTGCCGGCACCGCCGTTCTTGGCGTAATTGAGGATATCTTCCTTGGTCACTGCACCGCGGCGGCCGGTACCTTCAACCTGTGCCGGGTCCACGCCCTGGGTGATCGCGCTGAAGCGCGCGCCCGGCGGCAGGCTGGACACGTCGCCGGAGGCTTTCGGCGTTTCCACCTTGGCCGCCTTGGGCGGCTCCGCAGCGGCGGCCTTGGGCGCACTCGGCGTCGGTGCAGCGGTGTCCTTGGCTGCGGCCGGGGCCGCAGCGGCGCTTGCGCCTTCCTCGATGATGAGCAAGACCTGCGAACTGGTCACGCTGGCACCGGTCTCGAACTTGATTTCCTTCAATACGCCATCGACGGGCGAGGGCACTTCCAGCACGACCTTGTCGGTTTCCAGGTCCACCAGATTCTCGTCGCGCTTGACCGCGTCGCCCACTTTCTTGTGCCAGGTGGCGATGGTGGCATCGGATACGGATTCGGGCAGTACCGGAACTTTGACTTCGGTGGCCATTGCAGGAGCGTCCTAGTGGTGTCTTTTTGAAATGTGAGAGGAGTTTTATTCAGCGACTTGGTCGTTGAACGGATTCAATAGCGCATCGGCGACCAGCTTCTGTTGCTCTTCCAGGTGCTCGGCAAAATGGCCGGCAGCGGGAGAGGGCGAACGCGGCCGACCGGCGTAGTGCAGGCTTTGCCCGTCGGCCAGACAGGCTTGCAGATGATGCTTGATCTGATACCAGGCGCCTTGGTTCTGCGGTTCTTCCTGGCACCAGACCAGGTCGGTGGCATTGCCGTAACGCTTCAACTCGGCCGCCAGCAGTGCGCGCGGGAACGGATACAACTGCTCCACGCGCAGGATGGCGACATCCTCTTGGCCGCGCTTGAGTTGATCTTCGAGCAGGTCGTAGTACACCTTGCCCGAGCAAGCGATGACGCGCTTGACCTTCTTCGCCTCGGCCTTGGCGTCGGGAATCAAATGCTGGAACTCGCCGTCGGCCAGTTCCTTCAGACTCGAAACCGCCAGCTTGTGGCGCAGCAGCGACTTGGGCGTCATCACCACCAGCGGCTTGCGCGTGGACATGCGCATCTGCCGACGGATCATGTGGAATGCCTGCGCCGGAGTGGTGGGCACGCAGACCAGCATGTTCTCCAGGGCACACAGTTGCAGGAAGCGCTCCAGGCGCGCGGAGCTGTGCTCTGGACCCTGGCCTTCGTATCCGTGCGGCAGGAACAGCGACAGGCCAGCGATACGTCCCCACTTGGCTTCGCCGGCGGCGATGAACTGGTCGATCACCACCTGCGCGCCGTTGGCGAAGTCGCCGAACTGCGCTTCCCAGATGCACAAGGTATTCGGGTCGGTTGTGGAGTAACCGTACTCGAAGCCCATCACCGCTTCCTCGCTGAGCAGCGAGTCGATCACGGTGGCGTCTTCCGGGTTCTCCACCAACTGACGCAGCGGCAGGTAGTAGCTGTCGTTCTTCTGGTCGTGCAGGATCGCGTGACGGTGGAAGAACGTGCCACGGCCGGCGTCCTGGCCGACCAGGCGTAGCTTATGGCCTTCTCCGAGCAGGGTGGCGTAGGCCAGATTTTCGGCGAAGCCCCAGTCACCCGGCAGCTCGCCAGCGGCCATCTTCACCCGGTCTTCGTAGATCTTGGCGACGCGCGGATGCAGTTCCACGCTATCGGGGATGGTGGTGATGATCTTGGCCAACTGGTCCAACGTCTTGCGCTTGACCGTGGTGTTCACCTTGTCCGATAGCTTGCCGGACAGGTACTTTGACCAATCGATGGCGAATTCGTCCTGTTTGCGAGTCGCCAGTTCGGTGGTGTACTCGCCCGAGTCGAGCTTGTTGCGGTAGGCATCGACCAGCGCCTGCGCTTCACCTGCCTGGAGGACGCCTTCGCTTTCCAACTGCGCGGCGTACAGTTCGCGGGTGGTCTTGTGCTTGCGGATGGTCTGGTACATCACCGGCTGGGTCGCTGCCGGTTCGTCGGCCTCGTTGTGGCCCCAACGGCGGTAGCAGACCAGGTCGATGACCACGTCTTTTTTGAACTTTTGCCGGAAGTCGTAAGCGATATCGGCCACGAACGCCACCGCGTCCGGATCGTCGCCATTCACATGGAACACTGGCGCGCCGATCATCTTCGCCACGTCGGTGCAGTACAGCGTGGAACGTGCATCGTCGCGGGCGCTGGTGGTGAAACCGATCTGGTTGTTGATCACGATGTGGACGGTGCCGCCGACCGCGAAGCCGCGCGCCTGCGACATCTGGAACAGTTCCATGACCACGCCTTGACCCGCGAACGCGGCATCGCCGTGGATGATCACCGGCAGCACCGACTTGCGCGCGGCATCGCCGTAGCGCTCCTGGCGCGAACGCACGCTGCCGGCCACCACCGGGTCGACGATTTCCAAGTGCGAGGGGTTGAAGGCCAGCGCCAGATGCACCGACTTGCTGTCACCCACCGCCACATCGGCGGAGAAGCCCATGTGGTACTTCACGTCGCCGGTATGGGCACGGTCGTCGTGGGCGTGCTCGAACTTGCCTTCGAACTCGTCGAACAGTTTGCGCGGGTTCTTGCCCAGTGTATTGACCAGCACGTTCAGGCGGCCGCGGTGGGCCATGCCGATCACGATGTCCTTGACCGCGTCGTTGCCGCCGCGCTGCACCAGCACGTCCATCAGCGGGATCAGCGCGTCGCCGCCTTCCAGCGAGAAGCGCTTCTGGCCCACGTACTTGGTATGCAGGTAGCGCTCCAGACCCTCGGCGGCGGTGATCCGCTCCAGGATCCGGCGACGACTGGCGACGTCGGCGGCGATCTGGCCCCCGACGTTCTCCAGGCGTTGGTAGATCCACTGGCGCTGTTCGAACTCGGAGATGTGCATGAATTCGCTGCCGATCGACCCGGTGTAGGTCGCCTTCAGCCGTGCCAGCAGATCGCGCAGTTTCATTCGCGGCTGTCCGCCCAGGCCGCCGGTGCTGAACTCGCTGCCCAGGTCGCTTTCCGACAGGCTGTGGAACGGCAAGCCCAGGTCTGGCGGATTGATCGGCGGGGTCAGGCCCAGCGGGTCCAGACGCGCGCCGAGGTGGCCGCGCGAGCGGTAGGCGGTGATCAAGCGGCCGACGTGGCGCTCGCGCTCGTCCCCGCTCTGGCTGGTGCCGCTGTTGACCGCCTGGCGCGCGGCGCTGGCGATGTGGGCGATCACCGCAGAATGCGGAACGTCACCGGCATCGCGGCCTTGGAAGCCGTCGAAGTAGGTTTTCCACTTGGGGTCGATGCTGTCGGGAGAGACCAGGTATTGCTCATACAGGTCTTCGATATAGGCGGCATTGCCGGCGGCGAGTTGCGATGACTGCGCAAACTGCTTGAGTAGATTGTCCACGATGGTGGGGTCAGCTCGTTTTTGATGGGTGCTTAGTAGGAGCCGCGGACACGAGGCCGCGCGCGGGTGTAATCAAACGTAAAAATTATACTCTCATGAACCACCCAGGGTGTGCATTGGCTGGCCGTCGGTCGGATGCTGGTTCATGCTTGGCTCCTTTGCGGTGTCGGTGCACGGGTCTTACCAGCCCAACGCACGCAGTTCGGTGCAGACCCGTGCACGCTCCCAGACCGGGGCGAACGTGCTGCGCAGCTGACGTGCGCGACCATCGCCGATCAGGTCGGCCTCCCCCTCGTAGCGGTGGCCGAGCGGACGAAAGTAATAGCCGCCCGCCTCGTTGACGAGGTAGGCGGTGGCGTCGTTGCGGTCCACCGGATCGGTCACCGCGCGGAACTGGAACACGCTTGGGAGTCGCTGTGCCATCGCCAGCAGTGGCGCGCTGGCGCGTTGTGCGGTGGCTGCATCGTGCAGGAGCACGCAGACCTGCTTGGCATGCGGCGCGACGGCGAAACGGCGCAGTTGCGCCAGGACTTGCGGGATGTCCAGCAGGCCAGGGTCCAGTGCGCGGCTGTGGATCAGCACCTGTCGTCGGGCCTGGGCGAGGATCCCGGTGCAGGCCGCGATGGCCCCAGCCACGTTTTCCACCGCGCTGGCGCCAAGCTGCCAGCGTAGCCGCTGGTCGCCGTTGTGGTCGTGATCGGCCAACGGCTGTGGCAGGAAGCCTTGGCGTGCATAGAAGGCCACAGCCGTCGGCGGCGTCAGCAGCTCCAGTTGTGTCCATTGCCGGCGTTGCGCTTCTTGCAGCAGAGCCTGTAGGAGCGCGCTACCGACGCCGCGGCCACGCCAGGCTGGCAGTACCGCCATCGCGCCGACGCGTCGATCGGCACCAAGCCGCGCGCTGCCAATTGGCTGTCCGTCGTCGCTGCGCGCCAGCAGGTGGTAGCTCAACGCATCGACGGCGGCATCCGTCGAATCCTCGATACATCCGGCCTGGGGGCGCAGCGCGCGCAGTTCTGCGCCCTGCTGGGCGGGGTCCAGGACATCCAGACGGAAAGAGGGCGTGGGCATTGGGGGTCAGTGCTCGCTGTCGTCCTCGTCCTGCGCATCCAATGTCTGGTAGAAACCGTTCTCGATCAGTTGCAGCAGGGTTTTCCGACCGGTTACCGATAGCGCTGCGTAATCGGTTGAGTCGAAGTGTTCGGCTGCCGCCAGACGCTTGGCGTCCTGGATCGGCAGCGCGAATTCCATTCCGTTGCAGAATAGGACGGCGCCACGGCTGGCCCGGCGCCAAGCCAGCCTTGCCCATGGATGCCGCTGCAGGATCGTGCCCTGCGCGAGTGCTGCGGCAGTCTCCTCGGCCGATGGCTGATTGTGCGCTGGCAGGATCTCGCCGCCCGCACGGTAGGTGGTGATGAAGCGGCCGAACCAGGCGCCGAGGCGGTCCGGATCGTTCATCCGCAGGGCGTTCAATGCCTCGACCACTCGGCCCATCGCCGCTGCGTCGATCTCGTAGGGATCGGTCGGTGCCTTCAGGTCCTCGTCTTGGTAGCGCAGTGCTTCGTCGGCATCGTCGATCAGCGTGTCGAGATAATCGGCGATCAGTTCGGCCGAGGATGGCGCGCGCATGCCCACCGAGAACGTCAGGCAGGCGTCCTCGGCGACGCCATGGTGCGGCACCATCGGCGGCAGGTAGAGCATGTCGCCTGGTTCCAGCACCCAGTCGTGGGTCGGGGTGAATTGGCGCAGCAGCTTCAGTTCCACATCGTCGCGAAACTCGGTGGGCGGCGGTGTGCGCCCCATCGCGGCGCTGGCGTCGATCTGCCAGCGGCGCCGGCCATGCGCCTGCAGCAGGAAGACGTCGTAGTGGTCCACATGGGCACCGACCGAACCGCCGCGCGCGGCGAAGCTGACCATTACGTCGTCCACGCGCCAGCGCGGCAGGAAACGGAACTGCGCAAGCAGGGCGCGGATATCCGGGTCCCATTTGTCCACATCCTGTACCAGCAAGGTCCAGTCGTGATCGGGCATGCCGGGGAATTCGTGTTCCTGGAACGGTCCGTTGCGCACGCTCCAGCGGTCGCTCGCGCGCTCGTGCACCACCAAGCGCGATAGCGCGGCTTCCTCGCAGGCCAGCCCGGCCAGATCCTCAGGTTCGATCGGTGAGACGAAGTCGGGGAAGGCATTGCGGATCAACAGCGGACGTTTTTGCCAGTAGTCGCGCAGGAAAGTCGCGGCGGACATGCCCAGCGGATGTTGCCGGGTGGCATGGCGTTCGATTGGGAGCGAGGCGGTTTTTTTCATGATGACATTCGGCAGGGGAAAGGCGGCGAGGTGGCCGACGATCACGCATTGTCGCCGAATCGACGCACGCCGCGTCGCGCATGTTCAAGCAGGTGCTGCAGCCAATCTGCTGGAGGTTGCGCGATGGGATGCGAAACATGGCCGATGCGGCGCATCGCGGGGCGCAGCGTCGCGATTTCGGCCTAGTCGATGTCGTGGTCGTATGCCGGCAATGCGCGCCCGTGCATGGAGCCGATGGTCTTATCGAGAGAGCGTCATGTCAGTGAGTCGGGGCCATCGCCACACACGATGTCTGGCTTGTCCTCGCGTCTCATTGGCCGGCGATGCGATTGTCGCTGCCGTCATTGTCGATCACCGCGGTGCCGCTGTCTTGGACGATTTGGTTGTGGTTGCCGTGCAATGCGATCTTGTCGATCGTGGTCGCATGCAGTTGATTTTCGTCCCCGAATACTTCCAGTGTGGCGATGTGCTGCATCTGCAGGTTGCCGATGCGTCCGAGCAGCATTACCCGTTTGGCATCGCCATGCATGGTGACCTGGGCGTTGTCGCCGAGTACGCGCAGTGCGTCTGCTTGTTCGATCTGTAAGCTGTCGTTGCGGCCGAACAGGGTCACTTTGTTGCAATGCCCGCGCAGCACCAGATCCGCATCCGGGCCGACGATGTTGAGATCATGGCCGTCGCAGTCGATGTCGCCGTTGAGCGCGCTGACCATGTTGATGGTGGGTTGCTCATCGCGTGCATCGTTGTCCATGTCCTTGGTTGTCTGCGCCGAGGAGGTGTTGTGCAGCGAGGCGGTGTCGCCGGCAGGCGATGGCGCCTGCTGCACGCAGCTAGCAAGCGCAAGGAGCGGGAGATGCCACAATGGAGTGCGTTTCATCACTTGGCGCCTGAGTTTGTTTCGGGATGCCGGTGTCTGATCGCCTATTGTCCAGGTGCTATCGGCTGGTTCAAATCGAGCGCGCCAGCGGTTCGGCCAAACCGATGTAGCTGGCTGGTGTCAGTGCGCGCAGGCGCTGCTTGGCGTCCTCGGGCAGATCCAAGTTCTCTACGAAGGCGCGCATCGAGTCGGCAGTGATGCCCTGGCCCCGGGTCAGCGCCTTCAATTGTTCGTAGGGATTGGGCAGGCCGTGGCGGCGCATGAGCGTTTGCACGGCTTCGGCCAGCACTTCCCAGGCGGCATCCAGATCGTCTTGCAGGCGCTGCGGATTCACCGTCAGTTTGCCCAGCCCCTTGGTCAGCGAGTCTAGTGCGACCTGGGTGTGACCGAAGGCGGTGCCGAGTGCGCGCAACACGGTGGAGTCGGTCAGGTCGCGCTGCCAACGGCTGATCGGCAGCTTGGCCGAAAAATGTTCGAAAAGCGCGTTGGCGATGCCGAAGTTGCCCTCCGCGTTCTCGAAATCGATTGGGTTGACCTTGTGCGGCATGGTCGAGGAGCCGACTTCGCCTTCCTTCAATTTCTGCTTGAAATAGCCCAGCGAAATGTAACCCCAGATGTCGCGGGCCAGGTCGATCAGCACGGTGTTGGCGCGGCGGGTGGCATCGCTCAGTTCGGCAACATTGTCATGCGGCTCGATTTGGGTGGTATAGGGGTTGAACACCAGGCCCAGGCTCTCGACGAAGCGCTGTGCGAAGCCCGGCCAGTGTACGTCCGGGTAGCTGACCGCGTGCGCGTTGTAGTTGCCGACCGCGCCGTTGATCTTGCCAGTCAGTTCCACTGCGGCGATCTGCTTGCGCTGGCGTTCCAGGCGCGCGACGACATTGGCCACTTCCTTGCCCAGGGTGGTGGGCGAGGCGGTCTGACCATGGGTGCGCGAGAGCATCGGCTGCGCGGCCTGGGCATGGGCCAGTGTGCGCAGCGAGGCGATCACGCTGTCGAGCGTCGGCAGCAGCACGTCGCGTCGGGCCTGCTCCAGCATCACCCCGTAGCTGAGGTTGTTGATGTCCTCGCTGGTGCAGGCGAAGTGGACGAATTCCAGCGCCGGGCCGAGTTCGGCATCGTCCTTGAGCTGCTCCTTGATGAAGTATTCCACCGCCTTGACGTCGTGGTTGGTGGTGCGCTCGATCTGCTTGACCCGCGCGGCGTGTTCGACGCTGAAGCGCTCGGCCAGGGCGCGCAGGCGCTGCGTGGCGGCCGGCGAGAACGCGGCCAGTTCGACCACGCCCGGTTCGGCGCCCAACGCCAGCAGCCATTCGATTTCCACCTTCACTCGTGCCTTGATCAGACCATATTCGGAGAAGATCGGTCGCAGGGCATCGACCTTGCCGGCATAGCGGCCATCGAGCGGGGACAAGGCGAGCAGGGCGGAATCGGACATGGCTGGGCGTGGGGTGGTGACGGCTGGGCCGCCATTCTACGTTGCTGCGATGCCATCGGCGTTGCGGGTCGGCATGGCATTGGTGGCGCCTGGCGGCGATGTCGCTGCCCGCCATGTCCTCGGCCAGATGGGTGGGGGTGAAGTGGCCATCAGGCGGGAGGGCGGGGCGCTCTGACCGCTGCCGCGACGTGCCTCAGAGCGTATTGTGTGGGGGTGTCAGCGGCGTATTGCGTTACCCCTCATCACCGAATCCGGAGATTGCGCATGAGCGAAAAGTATCGCGTCGAACACGACAGCATGGGCGAACTACAGGTCCCCATCGATGCCCTGTGGGGCGCGCAGACCCAGCGTGCGGTGCAGAATTTTCCGATTTCCGGGCGGCCGATGCCGCGCGGTTTCATTCGCGCGCTGGGATTGATCAAGGCCGCCGCCGCTGGCGTCAATGCCGAACTGGAGCTGCTGCCCAAGGCGCTCGCCAAGGCGATCCAGGCCGCCGCACTGGAGGTGGCCGAGGGCCGCCACGACGCGCATTTCCCGATCGATATCTACCAGACCGGCTCGGGGACCTCGTCGAACATGAATGCCAACGAGGTCATTGCCACGCTGGCTTCGCGCGCGCGCAAGTCCGCTGCCAAGGCCACATCGGCGGTGCATCCCAATGACCACGTCAACCTTGGTCAGAGTTCTAACGACGTGGTGCCCACCGCGATTCGCGTGTCGGCGTTGCTGGCCGCGCAGGAGCACTTGTTGCCGGCGCTCAAACACCTGCGCAAGGTCATCGACAAGCGCGCCAGGCAGTTGCAGCACGTGGTCAAGACCGGGCGCACGCATCTGATGGATGCGATGCCGCTGACCTTTGCTCAGGAATTCGGCGCTTGGTCGGCGCAATTGGCATCGGCGCAGGAGCGGGTGAGCGATAGCCTCAAGCGGCTGCGCCGGTTGCCGCTGGGCGGCACCGCGATTGGCACTGGCATCAATGCCGATCCGCGCTTCGGCGGTAAGGTTGCCAAAGCGCTGTCGAGGCTGACCGGGTGCAAGTTCGAAAGCGCCGACAACAAGTTCGAAGGATTGGCTGCGCAGGACGATGCGGTGGAGTTGTCCGGCCAACTCAATGCGCTGGCGGTGGCGCTCATCAAGATCGCCAATGACCTGCGCTGGATGAATGCCGGGCCGCTGGCCGGTCTCGGCGAGATTGAGCTGCCGGCGCTACAGCCGGGTAGTTCGATCATGCCGGGCAAGGTCAACCCGGTGATTCCCGAGGCCACGGTGATGGTGTGCGCGCAGGTCATCGGCCACCATACCGCGATCACCGTCGCCGGGCAGACTGGCAACTTCCAGTTGAACGTGACCTTGCCGCTGATCGCGGCCAATCTGTTGGAATCGATCCATCTACTGAGTAATGTGGCGCGGTTACTGGCGGACAGCGCCATCGCTGGCCTGCGCGTGCGCGAGGAGCGGGTGCGCGAGGCGCTGGAGCGCAATCCGATCCTGGTCACTGCACTGAATCCGATCATCGGTTACGAGAAGGCGGCGGCAATCGCCAAGCGCGCCTACAAGGAAAACCGTCCGGTGCTGGACGTGGCTGCACAGGACAGTGGCCTGGGCAAGGATGCACTGCGCCGTTTGCTGGATCCTGCAGCACTGACCGAAGGTGGTATTCATGCCGGTGCGAGCGGCAGTGGTTGAGTCGCGTGTGCGTTGACGAATGCGGTTAGCCGGTGCCGCCGGATTCAGTGCCGCTCGGCCTGCAGGTTGTCGAAGCTCTCGCGATACGCTTGCAGCGGCGGAATGTCGCGCAAGAGTGTCTCCTGCAACGCGTGGATTTCCGGTGTGGACGGGAAGCCCACCGAGCGCATGTTCGGATCCGCCGGTGCGGTTTCCAGGGTGCGCTGGCGTTGCATCTGCAATTGCATGAACAACTGTTGCAACTGAGCGCGTTGTGCCTCGGGTAATGGCAGTTGGATATCGTCCACGCGCAAGCTGCCATCGGGGCCGATGCTGGCGTTGGCGGCCGGTGCACGGCGTAGCATCACGGTCATGCTGTCCACCGCCACGCGCGGCTTGCTGCGCTCGGCGCGCGCGGATGCGGCGTCGCCACCGTGTCCGCCACAGGCGGCCAGCAGCACAGAGAGCGAAAACAGACAAAGCCAGGCGAGCAGTGTGTTCTTCATTGGTCGGCGATGGTGCAGGAAAGTGCCGCCTATCTTAGAGCGTGCTAAGCCAGATGCGTTGTTCTTCAGCGTCGTGTAGAGGGTTTTGCGTTGGCGCCAAGGCAAACCGGTGGGCTGGCATCGTGATGCTGATGGCCAGCCCGGTGCCGATTACTTGTTCGCATCCTTGCAGCGTTGGATGTCGCTTTGCTGCAAATGGGCATACGGACGGAACTGCGGCAGTTTCTCTGCAAGTAGATTTTGCACCGTTTTGAGTGCCCCGATCTGACCGCAGATTTGCATGGCTGCCTGTTTCACCTGCTCGGCCTGGGCATTGATGCTATCGCCGGTGTGGCTGGCATTGCCGCTGAAAACGTTGGATACGGCCTCACCAGCTGCCTTGACTCCCAGTGCCGCGCCTTGCTTGCCGACCTCCATGCCCTGTTTGCCGAGCGCTTGGATTTGCCCTCGATACGCCATCAGCAGCGAGCTCTGCTCGGGGTTAAGCGCGACGTGTTTGCCGTCGATCGACAAGCTGCCGTCGTGGCCGATGATAGCCGGTGGTTGGCCTGGGGCATTGAGCATGATGTCGCCGTCTGAGGTCATCGTGCTTTGCACGTCATTGCGATCTGCGTCTGTGTTGTCGGCCGGGGTCGAGGGGTGGCAGGCGGACAGCGTCAGTAAGCAGGCCAGCGCGATGGCGGACATAGGTAGTGAGGAGGAGTGCTGCATTAGTCGTGTTCTCGTATGGTGTGGAGCGTGGTGTATAGGGTCGCTAGATTAACGTGGTTTAGGCAAGTGGACGCTGCCGCTTACTCCGCGCTGGTGGATGTCGCCGCTGCCGGTCCGTTGCACGCTCAGATTGCCGCCGATGTTGTCGACGCTCACATTTCCAGAGCCGATGCTATGGAGCGCGACATTGCCAGTGACATCATTCAACCTTACGTCGCCTGGGCCGACGCTGTCGATCTGCACATTGCCATGTACCCCGTGTACGCTCAGTTCGCCGGAGCCGACGTTGCCGACCTTGATGTCGCCGACGACCTGATTGACCGTGCTGTTGCCCGAATTGAGCGTCGGCATGGTCAGGCTGCCGATGCCGTGCAACTCCACGTCTCCCGATCCCACAGTGACGGTGACAGGGCCATTGATGGCATGCGCATGTAAGTCGCCGGAGCCGACCCTGGCTTCGAGCGATGCAACGCTGCCGATGTCGGCATTGCCGGAACCCAGGCGCAATTGCACTTGCAGGTTCGCCGGAACGCTGCCGGCCATGTTCAGATAGGCATAGCGATTGCCCAGGTTGATGCCGTGAATCGTGCCTTCATGCTGCAGGGTCACCACCAGCGTGTCGCCATCGCGCCGTTGATGCACGGTCAGTTCCTTGAGCATGTCCGCATCGGAAGCACAGGCGCTGCCGCGCAATTCGGAGCTGCCGTTGCCATTACCGGTGAGCTTGATGGCGTTTTGTTGTATGTCCAACAGGACCGACTTGATGCCGTCCAGTTTTAGCTTCAGTTCGCGCGGTTCGGAATACTTGCACTCCTCGGCCATGGCCACGGCGGGTAACAGTAGCGCGCACAGGACGAAGGTCTTGCGCATGGCGGAACTCCTTGTTGATCAAAAAGCACAGACGGGGGCGGCGCAGTGCTCAGGCTTCGTCGCGCCAGCGACGCAGGTAGATCGCCGCACCGATGAAGGCGACGCCGATCACGGCACCGATCCAGATATCGGGTTGCTGGAAGATGCGCCAAGCGCCGCTGAGCTGGATCGTGTCGGCCAAGTCTTGGGCACTGTCGATTTGCGTCGGCGGCGCGCTTTCGCGCAGCACCGACAGCCAGGTTCCGGGCATCACGCTCAGCAAGCCGCGGTAGATCACCGTGTACCAGATCAGATTGTTGTTCAAATGCAGCATCGGCAGGATGTTCATCATGCTGGCGGTGACGCAACTGAGGATCGGAATCAGCACCGCCCACAGGAACGGCTTGGAACGTGCCCAGGCCGAACAGAACATCAGCCAGCCGATTGTCGGCAGTGACCACATCGCGTAGATCGGCAGGTTGGACAGCACGCCGCCGATGATCTGCAGTGGGTGCGAATGGGTGAAGACCGCGCCGCTTTGTTGGACGCCGTTGAACGACATGGTCAAGGCGGTGACCAGCCACAGCACCAGACCAAACAGCAGGCCGATTCCCAGCGCCAGGATCGGCGCTAGCACTAGCGCCCACACGACCTTGGACAGCACCGTGCTCAGGTCCGACACCGGCAGCGATTTCCAGAACAGCACGCTACGGTCGCGGCGGTCGTCGTACAGCGTGCCCAATGCGTAGAAGAACACCACGAAAGCCATCACGATACAGGCTAGTAGCACGCCTGCCAGCATGGTGCCGTCGCCGATCTTGCCGATGATTTCGTTGGCATTTTCCGCAGCATCTCTCCAACGCATGTCGTTGATGCCGCGATCATGGCCTGCCACGCTGCCGACCATTGCCAGCAGCGCGTACAGCGCGGCGATGATGCCGCCGGTGATGATCGGTGCCCATAGAAAGCCGCCGCGATGTTCCCAAAATTCGCGCTTGAGTAGCCACTTGAACGTGGACATGGACGTGATGGTCTTGGCTGGAGCATTCATGCGTAGGTCCCTTTCATGATGGCGACGAACAGATCGGCCAGGCCGGGGTTACGGGTTTCACCAAGTGCGACGAGGTCTGTTTGCGCCACGCCGTCGTACAGGAAGACCGATTTGCCGAACGGCAGGCTGCGCTCGTCGATGGGGTGCAGTGCACGTGCCTGCTCGCTGCGTTCGGCCGGAACCAGCAGTTCGGTGTAGCGCGTGGCGATGTGTTCCATCTCGGCGCTGAGTACGATGCGACCGTCGCGGATGAACAGCACGTCGGTGAGGATGTGTTCGACTTCCTCCACCTGATGGGTGGTGATGATGATGGTCTTTTCCGCGTCGAAGTAGTCTTCCAGCAGGCGCTGGTAGAACTCTTTGCGGTACAAGATGTCCAGCCCCAGGGTCGGTTCGTCCAGCACCAGCAAGCGCGCGTCGATGGACATCACCAGCGCCAGGTGCAATTGCACGATCATGCCCTTGGACATTTCGCGCACGCGCAGTTTGGGCGAGAGTTTGGTGTTGGCGAGGAAGCGCTCGCATTTGGCACGGTCGAAGCGTGGATGCACGCCGGCGACGAAGTCGATCGCTTCGCGCACCCGCATCCAGCGTGGCAGCACCGCGACGTCGGCGATGAAGCACACCTGGTTCATCAGCGCGTCGCGCTGCTTACGTGGATCCAGGCCGAGCACGCGCAGTTCGCCTTCCACTGAGCACAGGCCGAGCATTGCCTTCAGTGCGGTGGTCTTGCCGGCGCCGTTGGGGCCGATCAGGCCAATGATGCGCCCGGGTTGGATGACGAAGGAGGTCTGTGCCAGTGCTGGCGCGTTGTTGTAGGTCTTGCGTAATCCTTGCGCGAAAACGACGGGTTCGGATGCGGCGACAGCGGCGTTCATGGTGTTCTTCCCTCTGACAAAAGGTCTTCTAACGTCAGGCCAAGACGCTGGATGCGTTCCAGTATCAAGGGCCAATCTTCGGTGAGAAAGCGTTCGCGTTCGTTGCCGAGCAGCTTCTGTGCTGCTTCCTCGGTCATGAACATGCCTAGCCCGCGGCGCTTTTCGACCAGGGCATCGTCGGCCAATTCCTGGTAGGCGCGCGAGACGGTGATCGGGTTGAGCTTGTACTCGGCGGCGACCTGGCGCACCGAGGGCAGCGCGTCACCGGGTTTGATAAGGCCATCGAGCATCATCGCGATGACCTTGTCTTTTAGCTGCCGGTAGATTGGAGCGCCGTCGCTCCAGTGGATATCGCTCATGCTTAGCTCCGTGAGTGCAGTGCGCGTGCGAAGGAGAAATAAGGCATCGACAGCGAGCTGCGTAGCTGTCTGCTCGTCGGTGTAGTGACGGCCGGTGCCTCGTCGGCGTTGTCGGTACGAAGGGGGCTGCCGCCATCAGCTGGCAGCCGTCCCAGGCTGTAAAGGCTGCCGATCCCGCCAGCCAGGAGCACAGCGCCGACGATCAGTGTGGTCTGGAAGTGCTGCCGGAGACGTTCGTTGCGCATCGCGTCTGTACTGTATGCGTGGTGTTGTATTTAACTATAACACTATAGCGCGACATGTCAACCCACCTCATCTCAACCTTCGGTATGGTCGCAGCTGTCTTCCATGTCTTCATACCCTGGTGGTGTTCTGATGAAAGCTCCCAAGCGATTGTTTTTCATGATGATTATGGCTGCTGCCGGTGTCGTCGGTAGCGCCTGGGCGGCCTCTGTGCTGGATGTGGATTACCGTCCGTTGGCCGGCAAGGACGCGATTAATCTGAACAAAACCTATGGCGGCAAGGTGTTGTTGGTGGTCAATACTGCGAGCAAATGCGGCTATACCCCGCAGTACGAAGGCCTGGAGAAGTTGCAGCAGCGCTACGCGGCACAGGGCTTCAGCGTGCTGGGTTTCCCGTCCAACGACTTCATGGGGCAGGAGCCGGGATCGGAAAAGCAGATTCAGGAGTTCTGCACGCTAACGTATGGCGTCAAGTTTCCGATGTTCGAGAAAGTGCATGTGGTCGGTGCCGAGGCGACGCCGTTGTACCGGCAGTTGACCCAAGCCACCGGCGTTGCGCCAGGCTGGAACTTCCACAAATATTTGATCGCCCGCGATGGGCACGTGGTGGCGCAGTTCCCGAGTAAGGTCAAGCCGGACGATCCGGCATTGCTCAGTGCCATCGAGCGCGAACTGAAAGCGCAATCGGGTTCACATTGAATGCGAAGCAACATCTCTGCCGCGCGTGCGACAATGCGGCTCTTGCGCCATCCTGGCGCGTGCAATTCACTGTCTAGGAAAGTAAGCGAATGAAGATGGCAATACGCGGCGCCGCGGCGTCACTGATGATGGGGATGGTGGTGCTGATGGGAAATGCGTTCGCGGAAGGGCCGGCGGTCAACAAGGCAGCGGCACTGACCAGTGAGAAACAAAAAGTCAGTTATGCGATCGGCATGGATGTAGCGCGTTCGTTCGAGCCGATTGCCCAGGATATCGATCTCAATGCGTTGCAGCGTGCGATCGAGAATGCGTTCAAGGGCGGCAAGCCGTTGCTGTCCGACGAGCAGACCAAGGCGACCGACACGGCGCTGCGCACCCAGTTGGCCGCGCGTAGCGGTCAGCCATTGCCGGGCGTGGCGCCGGGTAGTAAGCCGCCGCAGGTGTCCAAGGAAAATGTCGGGCTGATGCTGGGCGACCGTGCGGTCGGCCCGTCGTTGGCGCGCATCCAGAGCGATATCGACCTGCCGACGCTGATGGGGGCGGTACGCACCGTGTTTGCCAAGGGCGAGACGGTCATGACCCAGGAGCAGTCGGCAGCCATTTTGCAGGCCTTCGGCACCTCCAAGCAGGCCGCGATGGCCACGGAGAATCGCGAGAAGGGCAATGCTTTCCTGGCGCATAACAAGACCCAGAAAGGCGTGATCACCACGCCGTCGGGGTTGCAGTACATGGTGCTGCGTCAGGGCAGCGGCGAGCGGCCGATGCCGACCAGCAAAGTGCGGGTGAACTACGAAGGCAAGCTGCTGGATGGCACCGTCTTCGATAGTTCTTACAAGAACGGCCAGCCGGCCGAGTTCATGCTGAACCAGGTGGTTCCGGGCTGGAGCGAGGGCGTTGCGCTGATGCCGGTTGGCTCCAAGTACCGCTTCTGGATTCCTTCCAACCTTGGCTATGGCCCCAAGGGGACGCCAGGTGGTCCGATCGGTCCGGATGCGACGTTGACTTTCGACGTGGAACTGCTGAGCATCCTTAAGTAAGCGAAAGGACATTGCGTGCGTGTCGCGATATTCGGAACCGGCTATGTCGGCCTCGTCACCGGAACTTGTCTGGCCGAGGTCGGCCACCATGTAGTCTGTGTCGACATCGACCAAGCCAAGGTAGATGGGCTCAACGCGGGGGTGGTTCCGATCTACGAGCCGGGTCTCTCGCCGATGGTCAAGGCCAATCACGCCGCACGCAGACTGTCGTTCACCACCGATGCGGCAAGCGCCATCGCGCATGGGGATATCGTGTTCATCGCCGTCGGCACGCCGCCGGACGAGGATGGAAGTGCCGATCTGCAGTACGTGCTGGCGGTGGCGCACACCATCGGCCAGCACATTCAAGTGCCGACCATCGTGGTCAATAAATCCACGGTTCCGGTTGGCACCGCCGACAAGGTGAGCGCTGTCATCGCTGCGCAATTGCAAGCGCGTGGCGAGACAGTCGAGTTCGATGTGGTGTCCAACCCGGAGTTCCTCAAGGAAGGCGACGCGCTCGCCGACTGCATGCGCCCGGACCGCATCGTGATCGGTAGCAGCAAGTCGACCTCGGCGAGCCGCTTGCGCCGTCTCTATGCGCCGTTCAACCGCAACCATGACCGTATCGTGGAGATGGACGTGCGCTCGGCCGAACTGACGAAGTACGCGGCCAATGCGATGCTGGCGACCAAGATCAGTTTCATGAACGAGATCGCCAACATTGCCGAGCGGGTCGGTGCCGACGTGGAGCGAGTGCGCCAGGGCATCGGTTCGGATCCGCGCATCGGCTGGCACTTCATCTATCCGGGTGCCGGCTATGGTGGTTCGTGTTTTCCCAAGGACGTGCAGGCGCTGGCGCGCACCGCGCAGCAGCATGGCCACACGGCAAAATTGCTGGAGGCGGTGGAGGCGGTCAACGAGGCCCAGAAGGGCCACTTGTACGCATTGATCCAGCGCCATTACGGTACCGCGCAGGGCGTGGCCGGCAAGACCTTTGCGGTGTGGGGACTGGCGTTCAAGCCCAATACCGACGATATGCGCGCAGCCTCCAGTCGTCGATTGCTGGCGCAGTTGTGGCAGGCTGGTGCCAGTGTGCGTGCCTACGATCCTGAGGCGGCCGAGGAGGCCAAGCGTATCTTCGGCGAACGTGCCGATCTGACCTTCTGCCGCGATGCTTTCCAGGCCCTGGAAGGTGCCGATGCGTTGGTGGTGGTCACCGAATGGAAGCAGTTCCGCAGTCCCGATTTCATGCGGATGAAGGAAATGATCGCCGACGCAGTGGTGTTCGACGGCCGTAATCTCTACGATCCGCAGGAAATGGAGGGTTTCGGCTTGGCTTATTACGGTATCGGCCGTGGACGTTCGATCCATGCAGCATGATGTCTCTACCCAGGAGAGGCTGTTGGAAAACCGTCTGATCGAATTGGAGACGCGCCTTTCCTTCCAGGAACAGGCGTTATCCGAATTGAGCGATGCGTTGGCCGAGGCGCGTGCCGAAAGCCAGCGTAACGCGGCGTTGCTGCGTCATTTGCTTGAAGATTTGGGCAAAGTGCGCAGCACGCTATATGCCGATTCCTCCGACGAACCGCCGCCGCCGCATTACTGATCCCCCCGAATCGATCCGATCCCGTCCCGATGAGCGATACCCTCCGCGACCAATTGCTTGGCCTGGGTTTTAAGCCCGCGCCCAAACCCGAACGCCAGGCTCCGTCTGCCGCGCCACCGTCGTCACGTGGGCGGTCGGGGCAGCGACCGGTGCCTGCCGGAGGGCGCGGCGAACGTGCGTCCGGTGCGGCACCGGCCACCGGCAAGCCTGGCAATAAGCCGGGGCGGCCGCATGCTGGCAAGGTACAGTCGGTCAGCCAGCCATCGCGTCGTCGCGAGGACATCGATCTGGCCAAGGCCTATGCGATTCGCGCCCAGCGTGAGAAGGACGAACGCATCGAGGCGGAGCGGCGTAAGCAGGAAGAAGCACGACTGCGTCGCGAGGCCCGGGCCAAGCTCGACGAGCTGCTCAAGGGGCAGGCGCTGAATCAGGCCGAGGCCGATATCGCCCGGCATTTCCCTTATGGCGGCAAGATCAAGCGCATCTACGTCACCGCCGACCAGCTCAAGTCGCTCAACGCCGGTGAATTGGGCGTGCTGCAGCAGAATGGCCGCTATCTGTTGGTGACTGCGGCACTGCTGGATCAGGCGGAGGCGATCTTCCCGGCGGCGGTGGCGCTGCGAGTGGATCCGAACGCAGCGGCCGAGGAAGACCCGTATGCCGATCCAAAGTATCAGATCCCCGACGATCTGGTCTGGTGACCTCGCGGCGTTTGCTGAGCTGCCGCACGCGGTCGGCAGTATGTGACATGTACGAAGCCCTGCATGAGCACATCGCTCAGTTCGGTGTTCGTGCCGCACTTGCAAGTTGCGCCTGCTCAGGTCCCGGATATGGCGTATGCCGCGATAGCCGCATTACCTGAGCAGAACGCTGCTGTCATGACATCGCTAATCAATGCTTGCCGACGGCTTTCTCGAAGCGTGCGTTGACCTGATTCCAGTTCACCACCGACCACCATGATTTGATGTAGTCGGTGCGTTTGTTCTGGTATTGCAGGTAGTAAGCGTGTTCCCACACATCCAGTGCCAGCAGCGGCGTGCCGTGCTCGGCGACGACGTCCATCAGTGGGTTGTCCTGATTGGCCGTGGTGGTGATGGCGAGTGAACCATCTGGTTTGAGGATCAGCCATGCCCAGCCAGAGCCGAATAATTTCCCGGCCGCTTCGGCGAATTTGGTCTGGAAGGCGGCTTCCGAGCCGAATGTCTGCACCAACTTGGCTTTGAGTGCGGGCGAGGGACTGCCGCCTTTGCCGACCGGTGCCATCAGCGTCCAGAAGAGGCTGTGGTTGTAGTGACCACCGGCATTGTTGCGGACTGTCGTGTCGTAACGCGAGATGTGAGCCTGGATGTCCTCCAGCGAGGTCGTCGCCAGGTCCGGATAGTCTTTCACCTTTTCATTGAGATGGTCCACGTAAGCCTTGTGATGGCGGTCGTGGTGGATTTCCATCGTTCGCGCATCGATGGCTGGCTCCAAGGCTGCGTTCGCATACGGTAGTGGTGGAAGCGAGAACGGTGCCTTGCCGGTATCTGCGGCGAATGCAAGGTTGGTGGTGGCCAACAGCGCGGTCATGCATAGGGTTTTTAGGGTGAAGTGTTTCATCGTCTGTCTCTTCTCCATTGGCTGGGCGCGTACTGCCGTGGTGCCCACGGTCTGTCGCTGTCATGCGTATCGTTGCGATATTCTGCGTGAGCCAGTTCTGTGTCGGTAGACGATTTGACATGCCGACTAGCAATAGCAAAAGCATGGTGGGCGACCATCAACATGACGATCACGCGAAAACGCCGATCAGACGCGATGCGTTGTGGTCGGGCTGGTCGCGGCGCAGGTTCCGGCATCGATGCGGTTGTGGCGATCAGGCGTGCATCGTGGATGCCGGATTACGGCTGTAGAGCGGTGTTATCTGTCCGCGGATTCGTGAAGACGATGCCTGTGTGCGGCACTGCGGCTGCGGTGTCGCAGTGCTCAATGCAGCCAGATGTCCGCCAGCAGCTTCACGTTCAACACCACAATCAGTCCGGCGATGGCCCAGGACAACCAGCCCAGCCAGCGCCGTACCACCAATGGGCCCATCTTGTGTTTGTCGGTGACGAAGCGCACCAGCGGAATGACCGCGAACGGCAGTTGCATCGACAGTAATACCTGACTGAGCACCAGCAACTTGGCGGTGCCCTGTTCGCCATACAACCAGGTGACCACGATCACCGGGATGATCGCCAGGCCACGGGTCAGCAGGCGCCGTGTCCAGGCCGGCAGGCGCAGATGTAGGAAGCCTTCCATGACGATCTGTCCGGCCAGCGTGGCCGTCACGGTGGAGTTGATGCCCGACGCCAGCAGTGCCACTGCAAACAGCGTGGAGGCCAGGCCGACGCCGAGCATCGGTGCCAGCAGTTGATGGGCTTGTTCGATTTGTTCGACGTCGGTGCGGCCATGCGCATGGAACACGGCGGCGGCCAGGATCAGGATCGCGGCGTTGACGAACAGGGCCAGGCTCAGCGCGATGGTGCTGTCGGTCAGCGCCCAGCGCAGCGCGGAACGGCGGCCCTGATCGCTGCGCTCGTAAGCGCGGGTCTGCACGATCGACGAGTGCAGGTACAGGTTATGTGGCATCACCGTCGCGCCGATGATGCCGATGGCCAGATACAGGGCGGCGGGGTCGGTGACGACTTGTGCGTGCGGGACGAAGCCGGCCAGCACTTCGCGCAACGGCGGCGCGGCCAGCGCGATCTGCGCCAGAAAGCAAACGAAGATCACCCCCAGCAAGGCGATCACGAATGCCTCCAGGGCGCGGAAGCCACGACGCATCAAATGCAGCACCAGCAGTGCGTCGATGGCGGTGATGATCGCGCCAAGAGTGAGCGGGATGCCGAACAGCAGCTTCAGCGCGATCGCGGTGCCGATCACTTCAGCCAGGTCGCAGGCGACGATGGCCGCCTCGCAAGCCAGCCACAGCAGGATGTTCACCGGCTTGGAGTAGTGCGCGCGACAAGCCTGTGCCAGGTCGTGGCCGGTGGCGATGCCAAGCCGCGCGGCCAATCCTTGCAGCACGATCGCCATCAGGTTGGAGAGCAGGATCACCGAGAGCAGCAGGTAACCGAAGTGCGAGCCGCCCGCGATGTCGGTCGCCCAGTTGCCGGGGTCCATGTAGCCGACGGAGACCATGTAGCCCGGTCCCAGGAAGGCCAGGAAACGCCGCCATCCGCGTCCGTTCCCAGGTACGGCGACGCTGGCATGCAGGTGGCCCAGCGTGGGACGCGCATCGCCGCTTGTCGTGGGCAATGGGCTGGCGGAGGTGGGCAGGGAGAGGGGGTCGGCCATGGCAACGGGCGCAGCGACGAAGTATGCGTCATTATATAGCAGATGCTATATGCTTTAGCATTGGTAAATTAAATCGCTGCGATAGCCGCGATTTCGGCCAGAATAGACAGGTGGCCGGCATGCGCCGGCACCGGACAAGGGCGTTGCGATGCAGAAAAGCGGGAAGTCGATGGTGCCGGTGGCGGCACTGCTCGATGCCGAAGTGCAGGTCGAAAGCTTCCGTCAGGTGCGGCAGGCGCACCGCCTGGAGCTGATCGAAGACTATGTGGAACTGATTTCCGATCTGCTCGCCGATGGCGGCGAAGCGCGGCAGGTGGATATCGCCGCGCGCCTGGGCGTGGCCCAGCCGACGGTGGCCAAGATGCTCAAGCGCCTGGTCAAAGGTGGTTGGGTGGTGCAACGGCCCTACCGGGGGGTGTTCCTGACCGCCGAGGGCGAGGCACTGGCCGCAGCCAGCCGGCAGCGGCATCAAACGGTGGAACAGTTTCTGCTCGCGCTGGGCATCGATGCGGATACGGCGCGCCGCGATGCAGAAGGCATCGAACATCACGTCAGCGAGGCGACGCTGGCGGTATTCGCCGAGTTCGTGCGCAGCCACGGCGCGTTGCGATGAGCGACGGCGAGCAGGCGCGCGACGAACGCTGGATGCGCCATGCACTGGCGCTGGCCGAGCGCGCCGAGCGCGAATTCGGTGAGATCCCGGTTGGTGCGGTGTTGGTGTCGGCCGAGGATACGGTGCTGGGCGAGGGGTGGAATCTCAACATTGCCGAGCACGATCCCAGCGCGCATGCGGAGATCGTGGCGTTGCGACAGGCGGGCCGCCGGCTGGGCAACCATCGTTTGCCTGGCAGCACGCTCTACGTGACCCTGGAGCCGTGTGCCATGTGTGCGATGGCGCTCGTGCACGCACGTGTGGCGGAACTGGTTTACGCCGCCGCCGACCCGAAGACTGGCGCCTGCGGCAGCGTGTTCGATCTGCTGGGCGATCCACGCCACAACCACCGTGTACAGGTCCGCAGTGGCGTGCTGGCGGCGGTGGCCAGCACGCGGCTGACCAACTACTTCCGCGCTAAACGCGGCAAGCCGCTGGTCGGCGGCTGAGCCTGCGCGCCCCTGCCGGTGTCGCAGGCCACGCGGTATCATGAAAGCACGATACGTACACTCTCGCGCGGCAGTGCCGTTGCGAACGATAGGATGGTGATATGGCGCAAACCCACGCGGCGAACGATCGACTGATCTGGATCGATCTGGAAATGACCGGTTTGGATACCGAAGGCGATTCGATCATCGAAATCGCCACGGTGGTCACCGATGCGCAACTCAACGTGTTGGCGGAGGGGCCGGAGTTCGCCATCGCGCATCCATTGCAGACGCTGGAAGCGATGGACGAGTGGAACCGCAATCAGCACCGTCAGTCCGGGCTGTGGCAGCGCGTGCTCGATAGCCAGGTTGGTCTGGCACAGGCCGAGGCGCAGACGATGGCGTTCCTGACACAGTGGTGCAAGCCTGGCGTCTCGCCGATGTGCGGTAACTCGATTTGCCAGGATCGGCGCTTCCTGCACCGGCAGATGCCACGACTGGAGCGTTTCTTCCACTATCGCAATCTGGACGTGTCCACACTGAAGGAGCTGGCGCGGCGCTGGGCGCCGACGGTGTCCGCCGGGCTCGTCAAGACCTCCTCGCATACCGCGCTCAGCGACGTGCACGACTCCATCGCCGAACTGCGTTACTACCGGCCGTTCATGGGCACGTTGGGCGGGCAGGACATCGCCTAAGAGTCGCTTCGCGACGTTTTGTTAGCCACGCTAAGGCCTGCTTCGTATCGGCAGGCCCGCGCGATCTAGGCGCAGTTGTCGTTTTTGCGTCCAGATCAGGGTGTCTGTGGCGGCTCGGCCGTGCTGCCGCCTTGATCGATGACGCTCTTGCGCAACAGCTCGGCGATCAGAGTCCCATCGGCGGCGTGGTGATACACGTGCAGGTCACGCTGTGGGTAGGGAATGCTGAGACCGTTCTCCAGCAGTTGGTTGCGGATCTGTTCCAGGGTGGTGCTCTTGGCGGTGCCGAAGTCGCTGTTTTTGGTATAAGCGAATAGCGTCAGATCGACCGTGCTTTCGCCGAGCTTGGCGACCTGTACGAACGGTGCTGGCGTTTTCAGGATGGTGGGATTGTTCTCGGCGATCTGCACAAGCAGGTCTTGCGCTTTCTTGAGGTCGTCGCCATAGCCGACGCCGACGGTGATCTCCAGACGCCGATTGGGCAGGGTGCTGTAGTTGACGATCGGTGCGGTCGTGATCGTGCTGTTGGGCAGGGTGACCATACGCTCGTCGAACGTGCGCAGGCGGGTCTGGAAGATACGGATCTCTTCCACCACGCCTTCCTGGCTGGCCACCACGACATGATCGCCGTCGCGTATCGGCCGCAGGACGATCAGCATCACGCCCGAAGCGATGTTGGACAGTGAGTCCTTCAGCGCCAGGCCGACGCCCAATCCAGCGGCACCGAGTACGGTGAACAACGAGGTCGGCGGTACCCCGATTTTCTGTAGTGCGCTCACCAGCACCAGCACCAGCATCAAGGCATAGCTGAGGTTGCGCAGAAATTTACTGAGCGTGCTTTCCACTCCAGCGCGTAGCAGCGCATGTTGTAACCACAGACTCAGCCGCTTGGCGATCCACATCCCGGCGATCAGGATGAGCAACGCCACTGCTAAGTTGAGCGCATATCGAGCCCAATCCAGTTGTGTCCAATCGAACGTGGGCGTTGTTGGCGCAACCGAAGAAGTGCCCGTGGCCGCTGCCCATGCCGTCATCCATCTGCCTGCCATTGCCTTAACCTTCGTGCTTGCGCTTGGCCAGCCGCAGCCAGGTATCGACCACCGTGTCCGGATTCAGCGATACCGACTCGATGCCTTCCTGCATCAGCCACTCGGCCAGATCGGGATGGTCCGACGGCCCCTGGCCGCAAATGCCCACGTACTTGCCCTTGGCCCGTGCGGCCTGGATCGCCATCGACAGCAGTTTCTTGACCGCTGGATTGCGCTCGTCGAACAGGTGCGCCACGATCGAGGAATCGCGGTCCAGCCCCAGGGTGAGCTGGGTCAAATCGTTGGAGCCGATTGAGAAGCCGTCGAAGATGTCGAGAAATTCCTCGGCCAGCAAGGCGTTCGATGGCACCTCGCACATCATGATGATCTTCAGGCCGTTCTCGCCCCGGCGCAGTCCGTTACCAGCCAGTGCCTCGATGACTTTGCGGCCTTCTTCCAGGGTGCGCACGAACGGAATCATCACCCACAGATTGTCCAGACCCATGGTGTTGCGAACCTTGAGCACCGCTTCGCATTCCAGTGCGAACGCGGCGGCGAAACTCGGATCGACGTAGCGGCTGGCACCACGGAAGCCGATCATCGGGTTTTCTTCATGCGGTTCGTAGTGATTGCCACCGATCAGGTTGGCGTACTCGTTGGATTTGAAGTCCGACAGGCGCACGATCACCGGGTGCGGTGCGACCGATGCGGTCAAGGTGGCGATGCCCTCGGCCAGGCGGTTGACGTAAAAGCTGACCGGATCGGCGTAGCCGGCGATCTTTGCATCGATCTTTTGCCTGGTCGCCGCGTCTTGCTTGGCGTAGTTCAGCAGTGCGTTGGGGTGGATGCCGATGTGCGCGGCAATGATCATCTCCAGTCGCGCCAGGCCGATGCCGGCATTGGGGAGTTGGCCGAAATCGAACGCGCGCTCCGGGTTGGCCACGTTCATCATGATCTTCAAGGGGGCCGGTGGCATGTTGTCCAGATCGGTGCTGATGCGCTCGAACGGCAGGCGTCCGCTGTAGATGTAACCGGTGTCGCCCTCGGCGCAACTGACGGTGATGTCGCTGCCGTCGGCGATCAAACTCATCGCGTTGCCGGTGCCGACTACCGCCGGCACCCCCAGTTCGCGCGCGATGATCGCCGCGTGGCAGGTACGCCCGCCGCGGTTGGTGACGATGGCCGAGGCGCGTTTCATCACCGGCTCCCAGTCAGGGTCGGTCATGTCGGCGACCAGCACGTCGCCGGGCTGCACTCGATGCATGTCGTCCAGGCTGCGCACCACACGCGCGACACCAGCGCCGATTTTCTGGCCGATGGCGCGGCCTTCGGCAATCACATCGCCGCGCTGTTGCAACACGAAGCGTTCGATCCGGGTGGCATGTCCGCGCGATTTCACCGTCTCTGGGCGCGCCTGCACGATGAACAACTTGCCGCTGACACCGTCTTTGGCCCACTCGATGTCCATCGGACGTTGGTAGTGTTGCTCGATCACCAGCGCCTGTCTGGCCAGCTCCTGCACGTCCTCGTCGCTGATCGAGAAGGTGTTGCGCAGTGCCGCCGGAGTGTCTTCGATGCGTACGCGTTCGCCGGGCACCTCGGAATACACCATGCGGATCGCCTTGCTGCCGAGTGAGCGACGCAGGATCGCCGGCTTGCCGGCCTTCAGTGTGGGCTTGTAGACGTAGAACTCGTCGGGGTTGACCGCGCCTTGCACGACCATTTCGCCGAGGCCGAAGCTCGCGGTCACGAACACCACTTCGCAGAAGCCCGATTCGGTGTCGAGCGTGAACAGCACGCCGGATGCGCCGACGCCCGAGCGCACCATCAGTTGCACGCCAGCGGACAGGAACACGTCCTCGTGCTTGAAACCATGGTGTACGCGGTAGGCGATGGCACGGTCGTTGTACAAGCTGGCGAACACCTCCTTGACCTTTTGCACGACAGCGTCGGCGCCGCTCACGTTGAGGAAGGTTTCCTGCTGACCGGCGAAGCTGGCATCGGGCAAATCTTCGGCGGTGGCCGAGGAGCGCACGGCCACTGCGACCTCGCCACCACCGTTGTCGTTGCATAGCTTGAGATAGGCGTGACGAATGGCCTGATCCAATGCGGGTTGCAGCGGCGCGTCAATGACCCAGTCGCGGATTTCCTTGCCGGCGGCGGTCAGCGCAGTGAGGTCTTCTACATCCAAGGTGGCGAGCTTGTCGAAGATACGTCGATCAAGCGCGTTGTGTGCGACGAACGCCTTGAATGCGTCTGATGTGGTGGCGAAACCGCCCGGTACCGACACGCCCAATCCGGCCAGATTGCCGATCATTTCGCCGAGAGAGGCGTTCTTACCGCCGACGCGGGCCAGATCGGTCAGGCGCAACTCATGCAGCCAAAGAATGTTCTCGTTCAAGTGCGAGGCTCCGTCTTGGCCATCACCCGAGGCGGGCTGAACAGCCGCATCCGTGAGAAAATACGCCGTATCATGCAGCGCATCCGCACATCCGCACAAGCGCAATGGAGCGTGTCCTTTGCGTGACAGCCAGGAACATGCAGACCATGTCGACGATCCGGCCGGTATTCTACGTCTCCGATGGAACCGGTATCACCGCTGAAACCATTGGGCATAGCTTGCTGACCCAGTTCACCGGTTTCAATTTCGTCACTGACCGCATTGCATTCGTCGACGATGCGGAAAAAGCCCGCGAGGCGGCGCAGCGGATCCATGCCACGGGCGAGCGCTATCAGGTGCGGCCGATCGTGGTGAATTCCTGCGTCGACCCGCGCTTGAGCATGCTGCTGGCCGAAAGCGGAGCGCTGATGCTGGACGTGTTCGCACCGTTTATCGAGCCACTGGAGCGCGAATTGAACGCGCCGCGGCACGCAAGGGTGGGGCAGGCGCACGGCATGGTGGATTTCGAGACTTATCATCGCCGCATCAATGCGATGAATTTCGCCTTGACCCATGACGACGGCATCGCGCTGACTTACGACGAAGCCGATCTCATCCTGGTGGCCGTCTCGCGCGCTGGCAAGACACCGACGTGCATCTATCTGGCGCTGCACTATGGCGTGCGTGCGGCCAATTATCCGTTGACCGATGAAGATCTGGATCACGACCGTCTACCGCCGCGTCTGCGCGCCTATCGCAACAAACTGTTCGGGCTGACCATCGACCCAGAGCGCTTACAGCAGATCCGCCAGGAACGGCGGCCGAATTCGCGCTATGCCAACCTGGAGACGTGCCGGCGCGAAGTCGCCGCAGCCGAGAGCATGTTCCGCATGGAGCGGATCCCAACCTTGAGTACGACGCATACCTCGATCGAGGAGATTTCCAGCAAGGTACTGACCACCTTGGGGCTGCAGCGGGAGATGTTCTGAGGGCAGGTTCAGCGATACGGGCCTGAGCGGCGCAGAATCTGGCTGAACCGGCGCACTCGCGTTCGCGAAGTGGGTTTCCACGGTAGGCCGGCTGGTCCGATCCGTCAATGCTGCCGCTTACACCCTCCAGCGTGTACGATCGGGACCATGCCGCACGCCCTGACCCGTAGCGAACGTATCCCCCGGCTGAGCCGATTTGCCTGGCTGATGGGGTTGTATGCCGAGAATTATCAGCATCTCAATCGCCTGTTCGCGCCGGCCGATCTGGTCGTGGGCAGTTATCTCTCCAGCATCGGCGACGGTCTGGACCTGCGTCTGGACGTGATCGAACACCATCGCTACACCGTCGAACTGCGCATCACCTACGACCTGTGCGATCCGGTGACTGGCGAACCGGATCCGTCGGCCTATGTGCGCCTGTATCGCGACGCACGCCAGGCCGAAACCACCCATTGCTATGTCGGTCGCCGCTGGCAGGACGTCATGGGCTTGTATCCGCCGCCAGCGGAGCTTATAAGCCACCGCATGCGCATGAATACGTTTCTCAGCAAGTGGCTGGACTACCTGGCCGAGCGCGGCCATGGCGTGGCCACATTGAAGCCGGCGCCGCCGCTGCCACGCCTGCGACACGATACGGCCGCTCCCGCAGTCTAAACGCCGATACGGCATACTGTGCCACAGCCCATCGCTCCGCCAGCGCATGCCTTATACCCCGATTGTCGCCACCCTCGGCTACGTGCTTTCTCCCGACCGCTCCCAGGTGTTGCTGGTGCATCGCAATGCGCGGCCCGGTGACCAGCACTTGGGCAAGTACAACGGCCTCGGCGGCAAGGTCGAGGCGGACGAGGATGTCTTGGCCGGAATGCGCCGCGAAATCCGTGAGGAAGCCGGCATCGAGTGCGAAACCTTGCAGTTGCGCGGCACTATCAGTTGGCCGGGCTTCGGCAAGCAGGGCGAGGACTGGCTGGGCTTCGTGTTCTTGATCGATGCCTACAGCGGCGAACCCTATTCCGAAAATGCCGAGGGCAGTCTGGCCTGGGTGCCGGTGGCGCAGATGGCGACGCTGCCGTTGTGGGAAGGCGACCGCCATTTCTTGCCGTTGGTGTTCGACGACGATCCGCGTCCTTTCCATGGTGTCATGCCTTACCGCGATGGACGCATGCTGTCCTGGCGCTATTCGCGGGTGTGAGCTGCACATCGGTGTCGGCGCGCGCTGGTTGTCCACAACGGCTGTGGATCGATGCCGGACAAGCTTGTGGGCAACGTCGACAAGTGACTGAAATTGCTAGTCGTATACGGTGAGTGGTGAAAAAATCGGCAGACATTGGCGTGGTTCTCCACAGCGGCTGTGGATGGAATCGCCGCAAGTCTGTGGATAAGCACGGCCCTGTGTTGCTGCGTAAGGCGAGTATCGGCGTTGGCGAAAATAGCGCCAGGGCGGCCACAAGAGCGCGGCCGCCTTCCCCACAGCGACGGGGATGACTGCAACTACTGCGCCGTCCAGCCACCATCGATGGCGATGGTCTGTGCGGTGATATTGCGCGCGGCAGGCGAGGCGAGGAATGCCACACAGCCGGCCAGTTCGTCGTAGTCGATGAACACCCCCTTGGGCATCGGCTTGAGCATCACCTGCGCGACCACGTCGGCTTCGGAAATGCCGCGCGTGCGGGCCTGGTCGGCGATCTGCTTGTCCACCAGCGGCGTTTTGACGTAGCTGGGGCAGAGCGTGTTGATGGTGATGTCGGTATCGGCGGTTTCCAGTGCGATCACCTTAGAAAACCCGACCAGCCCGTGCTTGGCCGCGACATAGGCGCTCTTGTACGGGCTGGCGACCAACGAGTGGATGCTGCCGATATTGACGATGCGACCGAAACCGCGCGCGCGCATGCCCGGCAACACCGCCTGGGTCAGGCACGCCACGCCGGTGAGCATCACTTCCACCAGCAGGCTCCACTTGTCCATCGGGAAGTCCTGCAAGGGTGCCACGTGCTGCAACCCGGCATTGTTGACCAGCACGTCCACTGGTCGCGACAACGCGGCCAGGGCCGCCTCGATGCTGGCCGCGCTGCCAACGTCCAACGCCACCGCCTCGGCCGAACCGCCAGCCTCACGCAATTGCGTGGCCACGCTGGCAGCGGCGGCGGCGTCGAGGTCACTGACCACGATATGGTGGCCACTGCTGGCGAGTTCGCGGGCGATGCCAGCGCCAATGCCGCTGGCGGCGCCGGTGATCAGGACAGTCTGCATGGGGCGTACCTGTGCGGGAGTAGGGCGTCCAGCGTAACAGCGCAACGCGACAAGCCGCAGCGGCGGCGCTCGCCAGTGCGGCGGCGGCACGCTACTCTGTATTCGTCCATTAGGACGTCTACGTCGAATCCGCCACACATGCCAATGACATGTCGATGAAACGTCATTTTTCGATGTTGCGCGAGTTCCGGCTGGCCGATTGGTTCACCCTCGGCAATGCCTTCTGCGGGACTGGCGCGGTGTTCGCGGCGATGCGTTTTCTGCAGGATGGCCGATGCAGCGACCTGCTCTTCGGCATGGCGCTGATTCCATTGGCGTTCGTGTTCGATGCCCTGGATGGCCGGGTGGCGCGTTGGCGCAAGTCGGCCTCCACTCTGGGGCGCGAGTTGGATTCGCTGGCCGACGTGATTTCCTTCGGCGTCGCTCCGGCGGCGTTGGCCTACGCCTGCGGCATGCAAGGTGGCTGGGACTGGCTGGTGCTGAGCTTCTTCGTGTGTTGCGGGGTCAGCCGTCTGGCACGCTACAACGTCACCGCCGAGCAACTGGCCGGCGATGACGACAAGGTCCCGTATTTCGAAGGTACCCCGATTCCCAGCAGCCTGGGCTTGGTGATCGTGCTGGCGATCGCCGCGCATCTTGGCCGCATCGGCGATGCACTGTGGTGGGGCCAATGTCGCCTGGGCCCTTGGTTACTGCACCCATTGGTGTTGCTGTTCGCGTTGTCTGGGTCGCTGATGATCAGTAAGACCCTGCGCATTCCCAAGCCCTGAGCGGCGACGTATTGCTATCATCGCGAACCTGCTTGGGAGAGTGGCGATGAAAGCTAGCGGCGGCACGAGCCCCGGCGATTTCGAAGCAATGGCACGGCAATACTGGGGCGCCTGGAGCGCCATGCTGCAGCATGGGAGCACCGCAGCGGCGGCCGCGCCCATGCGCGAGAGCGGGTCCTGGCGCGAGGCCATCGATGCCTGGGCGCAATGGCTGCCGAGTGGCACGTCAACGCAGGCAGAGGACGCGGTTGCAAAGTTCCAGCAGCACGCCTGCGCTTGGCTTGGCGCGATGCAGCAAGTGGCCGCCAGCTTCGCCGGGCGTGATGCCAGCAGTGCCGAGGTGGCCGATGCCTGGAAGCTTCAGGTGCAGAGCCAACGCGAGCAATGCCTGCAGTGGTTGCTTGGTTCGCTGCGTGGCGCCACGCTCGACCCGTGGCTGCAGCAAACGGCGCAGTGGATGCAGAGCCTGCAACGCGATAGCAGCCCATGGCTGCAGATGCCTGGATTCGGCCCCGCCCGCAACCATCATGCGCGTTGGCGGGCGCTGACCAAGGCGCAGCAGGAGTATCTGGCACAGTCGCAGGCTTATCTGGCGCTGCTGCATGCGGCCATCGACCGCGCGTTCGCTGTGTTCGAGGAGAAATTGCGCGCACACGAGGACCCAGGCCGGCAATTGACCAACGCGCGGGCGATGTTCGACCTGTGGATCGACGCCGCCGAAGAGGCCTATGCGGCGGCGGCGTTGTCGCCGCAGTTCCAACAGGTCTACGCCGATTTCGCCAATGCGCAGATGCGGTTACGGGCGTTGCTGCAACGCGAGCTCGAGCAGGTCTGCGAGCAAATGGGCTTGCCGACGCGTACCGAGCTGGATGCCGCGCATGGCCGCATCGCCGATCTGGAGCGACGCCTGCGTCGGCTGGAGCGCGGCGCGGGGCAGGGTGCTGGCACGGCGCATCCGCCAGCAGCGGAGCGTGCCTCAGCCGCCGCCCTCTCGACGCCTCCGGCCGCGCCGGCTAAACGCGCCGCATCCAAGAAGGCACCGGCGAAGACGGCTCAGGCCATGCCGTCGGCACCTGCCAAAGCGCACCGTGGCCTCGGTGCGTCGCCGCCACGACGGAGCCGTGCATGAAGGGGCCGTTGAGTTTCAGTAGCGAGGATCTGCTGCAAGAAACCCTGGAGCTGCAGCGCAAGCTGCTCGAAGGTATGCGCGTACTGCCCGGCCTGGACGAGGTGCAGTACGGGGCCACTGCACGCCAGCAGGTATGGCGCGATGGCAAGGTCGTGTTGTATCGCTTCCTCGGCAGTCAAGCACCGACGGCCAAGGTGCCATTGCTGATCGTGTATGCCCTGGTCAACCGCCCGTACATGGTGGATTTGCAGGCTGATCGTTCGCTGGTCCAGGGTCTACTGGCTCTGGGCGAGGATGTGTATGTGCTGGACTGGGGCTACCCTGATCGATCCGAGCGCTACCTGACCCTGGAAGATTACTTGCTGCGTTACATCGACGGTGCGGTGGATCATCTGCGCGGCAGCAACGCCTGTGCGCCGGTGAATGTCCTGGGTATTTGTCAGGGCGGCACGTTTTCGCTGTGCTATGCCGCATTGCGACCGGAGAAAGTGCGCAATCTGGTCACGATGGTGACTCCGGTGGATTTCCACACGCCGGACAACATGCTCTCGAACTGGGTACGTCAGCTCGACGTGGACCTGCTTGTGGATACCTTGGGCAATGTACCGGCCGATATGATGAACGTCAGTTACCTGATGCTCAAACCATTCCGGCTGAATCTGCAGAAATATGTCGGCCTGCTCGACATCCTCGACGATCCGCAGGCGCTGGAGGATTTCCTGCGCATGGAGAAGTGGATCTTCGACTCGCCGGATCTGGCGGGCGAGACGTTTCGCGAATTCGTCAAACAGTTCTATCAGGACAATGCGCTGGTGCATGGCCGCGCCCGGATCGGCGAGCACACGGTGGATCTCGCACAGGTGACGATGCCGGTGCTCAACGTCTACGCCGAGCAAGACCATCTGGTGCCGCCGGACGCCTCGCGTGCGCTGCGTGGGGTGGTCGGTAGCCACGACTACGCTGAACTGAGTTTCCGTGGTGGACATATCGGCATCTACGTCTCTGGCCGCGCCCAGCGTGAAGTACCGTCAGCGCTGCATCGCTGGCTGGCCGAGCGCGACGGCGGACATTGAGGTTGCCGTCTGCCGTGGTTCGCCCATTCGGCAGCGCCCCGACCAGCGTTTCATGCCGAAATGCCCGACTTGCGCCGTTCACCACGTTGGCTGCACTTGCCCCGGCGGTGAACACGCCAGGTGGACGGTGGCGATCTGCTCCAGGCGCTTCCAGAGAAGTTGTTGGCTTGGTTAATTTTATGTGATTTTTGGAATTTACCCGTAGAGCAATATCCCTGGATGGGCTTTGGTGCAGAACTTCCTCACATGGCGCTGTGTAGTGTGCACGTCGGCTCCACTGAGTTCCCGTTAGAGGAAACCTGATTTCTGGTTGCTGTTGATATCGGCCGTAGCAATGGTGGTGAGAAGCAACTGCTACCTCAGCACTGGCGCATGTCCATGAAAGACACCAAGCGTGGATCTGAGATTGACGTCGAGTGTCTGCTCTAGCTGAGCAAGCGGCAGTCAAGGATCATGGTGCTGGAGTCATTGCAAGACAATATTCTTGTGAGGCGTTTGCATAGGTATGATTCGCGTTGACCCCGGCGTGCGAACCCTGGGGTGGTCGCCCGCCTAGTCGGGCCAGCGATGGTTCGCATCGACCTGTCCCGACCATGTCCGCATCCGACTCCAGCCCCCCCCATTCTTTGCTTGCAAGCGTCGACCCGGACGCACCTGATGCCGGGTCCAGCCGGCGCAGCGATATCTTCTTCGCGGCGGTGCAGACCACGCGCATGCCGATGATCGTCACCGATCCGCACCAGGCGGATAACCCGATCATCTTCGTCAATCGCGCGTTCCTGGAGATGACCGGCTACAGTCAGGAGGAGCTGATCGGCAATAATTGCCGCTTCCTGCAAGGGCCCGACACAGATCGTGAAACCGTGCGCAGCGTGCGCGATGCCATCGCCGCGCGCACAGAAGTGGCCGTGGAGATCCTCAACTACCGCAAGGATGGTTCCAGTTTCTGGAACGCGTTGTACATCTCTCCGGTCTACGACGAGCGTGGCGAGCTGGTTTACTTCTTCGGTTCGCAATTGGATGTCAGCCGTCGCCGCGATGCCGAGGATGCCTTGCGTCAGGCGCAGAAGATGGAGGCTTTGGGTCAGCTCACCGGTGGTATCGCGCACGATTTCAACAACCTGCTGCAGATCATGTCCGGTTATCTGGAGCTGATCGAAAATGCGGTGCAGAGCGAACCGGCCACTTCGCCATTGTTGTCCAAGAGCGTGGAGCGTGCCCGCGATGCCGCCAGCCAGGCAGCGCGGTTGACCCAACAATTGTTGGCGTTCGCGCGCAAGCAGAAGTTGGAAGGACGCGTACTCAATCTCAATACGCTGGTAGCGGGGATGAGCGATGTGGCAAAGCGCACTCTCGGCGAGGGCATCGCATTTTCGCTGGAACTGGCCTCGGATTTGCGCAACTGCCGGATCGATCCGACCCAGGCCGAGGTCGCGTTACTAAACATCTTGATCAACGCACGCGATGCGATGGCCGAGCAGCCCGTGCCGCGCTTGGTGATCCATACCCGCAATGTGTCGGTACGCGTCAACGAGCCGACGACCTACGATAATTTGCTGCCCGGTCACTACGTGTGCGTATCGGTCACCGATAACGGCAGCGGTATGCCGCCGGAGGTGCTGGCCCGTGTGCTGGATCCGTTCTTCACCACAAAGGACGAAGGCAAGGGGACTGGACTGGGCCTGTCGATGGTCTATGGCTTTGCCAAGCAATCCGGTGGGGCGGTGCGCCTGTATTCCGAAGATGGCCATGGCACCACCGTGCGCTTGTATTTCCCGATCGACGACAACGTCGAGAACATGGCGCCACGCGACTCGCGCACACGCCGCCCATTCGATCGTCAGGGCGACGAAACCATCCTGATCGTGGAGGACCGGCCGGACATCGCCGACTTGGCGCGCCTGTTCCTCGAAGACCAGGGCTACATCACGCATGTGGTGTACAACGCGCGCGAAGCACTGGCGCTGATCGATACCGGCATCCACGTGGACTTGTTGTATTCGGATCTGATTATGCCCGGTGGCCTCAATGGGGTGATGCTGGCGCGCGAGGTGCGGCGTCGACGCCCGCGTATCAAGGTCTTGCTGACGACCGGCTATGCGGAGTCTTCGATCGAGCGCACCGATGCCGGTGGCAACGAATTCGAAGTGCTGGCCAAGCCCTACAACCGCCAGGAACTGACCCGTAAGGTCCGCATGGTGTTGGACGGCCCGAACGGAGTGAGTTGAGCGCGACAGGTCTGCGTGCGCCTGTCAACGGGTTCCCCGGTGGCGTGCGCACTGCGAAAATAGCGGTTTTCCGCAAGGCGGCTTCGGCCGGACGCAATGCAAGACACTCAGCTCGCCCAGCAGATCGCCAACACCATCGCCGTGGAGATCGGTGCGCAGCCAGCGCAAGCGCGCGCTGCCATCGCGCTGCTGGATGAAGGTGCCAGCGTCCCGTTCATCGCGCGCTATCGTAAGGAAGTCACCGGCGGCCTGGACGACACCCAGCTACGCAATCTGGAAGTGCGTCTGGTCTACCTGCGCGAACTGGAGGAGCGCCGCGCCGCGGTCCTGAGCAGCATCGCCGAGCAGGGCAAGCTCAGCGATGAGCTGCGCGCGGAAATCGTCGCCGCCGACACCAAGTCGCGTTTGGAAGACCTCTACCTTCCATACAAGCCCAAGCGCCGCACGCGTGCGCAGATCGCCCGCGAGGCTGGGCTGGAACCGCTGGCCGATGGACTGCTGGCCGATCCGTCACAGGTGCCGGAAACCGTTGCCGCCGGTTTCGTCGATGCAGACAAAGGCGTGGCCGACGTCAAGGCGGCGTTGGAAGGCGCGCGTGCGATCCTGATGGAACGCTGGGGCGAAGATGCGTCGTTGGTCGGCGAATTGCGTACCTGGTTGAGCGAGGTCGGGGTGATCCGCGCTCGCGTCGCCGAAGGCAAGGAGCAGGAAGGGGCCAAGTATCGCGATTATTTCGATCACGCCGAAGCTCTGGCGAAAATTCCCTCGCACCGCTTGTTGGCCCTGTTTCGTGCGCGTCGCGAAGATATCGTCTCCCTGGAACTGGATCCGGGCAGCGACGCCGACGCTGGCCATCAGTACGCCGAGGGGCGGGTCGCATTGCGTGCGGGGATCGCCAACCAGGGCCGGCCCGGCGATCGCTGGCTGCTCGATGCCTGCCGCATGACCTGGCGTGCCAAGCTGCACATGCATCTGCTGCTGGATCTGTTCAATCAGGCGCGCGAAAAAGCCGAGGCCGAGGCCATCGCCGTGTTCGGCGACAACCTGCAGGATTTAATGCTGGCCGCGCCGGCCGGTCCGCGCGTGACCTTGGGGCTGGACCCGGGTATCCGGACCGGCTGCAAGATCGCGGTGGTCGATGCCACCGGCAAGCTGCTCGCCACCGAGACGATTTATCCGCACGAGCCGCGCCGGCAATGGGATCAGGCGTTGCACACCCTCAAGCAGTTGTGCACCCAGCATGGCGTGGAACTGATCGCCATCGGCAACGGCACCGCCAGCCGCGAGACCGATAAGCTGGCGGCGGATTTGATCAAGCACAATCCGCAACTGTCGCTGGAAAAGATCGTGGTCAGCGAGGCAGGGGCATCGGTGTATTCGGCCTCGGAATTTGCGGCAAAGGAGTTCCCGCAATTGGACGTATCGCTGCGTGGAGCGGTGTCAATCGCGCGGCGTTTGCAGGACCCGTTGGCGGAACTGGTCAAGATCGAGCCGAAAGCGATCGGCGTGGGCCAGTACCAACACGACGTGGACCAGTACCGCCTTGCGCGGGCATTGGATGCCAGGGTGGAGGACTGCGTCAACGCGGTGGGTGTGTACGTCAATACCGCCTCGGCGGCACTGCTGTCGCGGGTGTCGGGGCTTTCCTCCAGCGTGGCCGAGAACATCGTGCGTCATCGCGACGACAATGGTCCGTTCAAGCGCCGCAAGGAACTGCTGAAAGTGTCGCGGCTGGGCGAGAAGACCTTCGAACAGTGCGCCGGCTTCCTGCGCATTGCCGATGGCGAGGAACCGCTGGATGCCTCGGCAGTGCATCCGGAAGCCTATCCGGTGGTGGAGCGCATCGTCGGTGCCACCGGCAAGCCGATCAAGGCGCTGATCGGCGATGGCAGTTTCCTGCGTAGCCTCAAGCCGGATCAGTTCACCGACGCGACGTTTGGTTTGCCGACCGTGCGCGACATCCTCAAGGAACTTGAAAAGCCGGGGCGCGACCCGCGTCCGGAGTTCAAGGCCGCACGTTTCGCCGACGGCGTGGAGGACATCAAGGACCTCAAGCCGGGCATGGTGCTGGAGGGGGTGGTCAGCAACGTCGCCGCTTTCGGTGCATTCGTCGATATCGGCGTGCACCAGGATGGCCTGGTGCATATCTCCGCCTTGTCGGACAGCTACGTCAAGGATCCGCGTGAGGTGGTCAAGGCCGGCGACATCGTCAAGGTCAAGGTGCTGGAAGTGGATGTGGCGCGTAAGCGCATCGCACTGACCCGGCGCCTGGACGACACGCCGGCGCCGACGCGGACAGGCGAACGCGACGGTGGCGCACGCGTGCCGGTCGATGCGGCGCGTCGCGAGCAACGCGATGGCAACAGGGGCGGCGGTAATGCCAAACCACGGCAACCTGCCATCGCACCGGCCAACAACGCCCTGGCCGACGCGTTCGCGCGGGCAAAGCGCGGCTGAAGTGCAGACGCTGGCTGCCGCGCGATCTTGGCAGCCAGACTCAGGCTGGTTCGGTCTTGGAGTTGGAGTTGGAGCCTTGTTCGGTCACTGGCGGTGGCGTCACCAGCGAAGCCGCCAGTTCGATCAACTTCACCGGATCCACGGGTTTACCCAGGTGTGCATCGAAGCCGGCTTCCAAGGCCAGCGCACGATCTTCGCTGCGCACGTAGGCGGTCAGTGCGATTGCGGGAATGCGGCTGGTCGGTCCGGCCCCGCGTGCGCGGATGCTGCGAATCAGGCTATGTCCATCGCGGCGCGGCATGCCCACGTCGCTGATCAACAGCGCATAAGGGCGCTCGCGCAACAGTGCCTCGGCGTCGTCGGCGGAGACTGCGGTTTCCACGGTCGCACCGGCTTCCTGCAAAAAGCGCTGGGTGACGCCGCGAGAATCCATATCGTCGTCGACCACCAACACGCGGACTCCATCCACACGAATGCCGCCAGGACGCAATCCACCACTGGTGATCGCGCTGCCGTCTTGGCTGCTGATGTGATCCAGCCCATGCAGATCGTTACGCGGCAATAGCAGGGTAAAGGTCGAGCCCAGGCCCAGGCCATCGCTGCTGACCGACAATTGCCCATGATGCAGTTCCGCCAATTGCTTGGCGATGGCCAAGCCCAGGCCGAGTCCACCGGCACTGCGGGTACTGCTGGCATCGGCCTGACGGAAGCGATCGAACACGTGCGGCAGAAACAGCGGTTCGATACCCAAGCCGGTATCGCTGACTTCGATGCTCATATGGGTGCTGCTGTTGCTCAGCGTCACCGTGATCTTGCCTGTGCTGGGAGTGAACTTGATCGCATTGCCGATCAAATTGGTCAACACCTGCTGCAGGCGTACCGTATCGCCCAGATACGGGGGGAGCGGCGCGCTATGCGGGATCAGCGCGATATCCACGCCCTTGTCTTCGGCGCTGGGCCGGGCTGCGTCGATCGTTTCGCAGATCAGAGCGTGCAGATCCAATTCTGTCGGTTCCAGGCGGACCTTGCCGGAAAGAATCGCGCTCATGTCCAGCAAGTCGTCGATGATCTGCGCCTGGGTATGGGCGCTGCGCTCGATCACTTGCAAGCCCTTGCTGAGATCTTTTTCGCGCACCGCCGTCTCCTGCATGAGTCGCGCCCAGCCCAGGATCGCATTGAGTGGGGTACGCAGTTCGTGACTCAATGTGGCTAGGAATTCGTCTTTCATGCGGCTGGCGCGTTCGGCTTCGCTGCGCGCATTCTGCTCGGCGTCGAGCAGTTGCTGCAGGCGCAGGTCGGTTTTACGACGTTCGATGATAATGCCGGCTAGGCGCGAGGCCGAGCGGGCCAGTTCTTGTTCGTTTGCATTGGGGTAGTGCACGAATGGGAAATACAGCGCGACCACGCCCAACACATCGCCATCGCTGGCGATGATCGGGGTGGAGCAGCAAGCGATGATGTCGGCTTCGACGGCCACGGTCAGATACTTTTGCCAGTGCGAATCCAGGCGGACATCGCTGCACAGGACCTGCCGGCGCAAGTGCGCCGCGCGTCCGCAGGAGCCTGTGTTGGCATCGATCGGTAGGCGATGAATGGCCTTGCGGAATCCGTCCGGCATGCTCGGTGCCGCGCCCACCAACAAGCATTGCTGGTGTTCGTCGACGAGCATGATGGTGCAGCGCAAGCCGACATCGCTCTGCGCTTCGATACCCCGCGTGATTGCTTCCAACACCGTGTTCAAGGGTTTTCCGGTGGTGATCATCTCCAGCGCCGAGCGCTCGGCGGCGGTGGCGTGTTCGATGCGCTTGCGTTCGGCGATGTCCATCAACGAGCCGATGAAGCCAAGGAACTGGCCCGATGAACTGAAACGAGGGCTCGCGGTATCCACACACCAGCGGTACTCGCCGTCGTGGCGGCGCAAGCGGTATTCGACCGTGTAGGCACGGCGGTCGTTTGACGCGCGTGCCAGCATGCGTCCGGTCGCGGCGACGTCGTCGACATGGACCTTTTCCAGCCAGCCGGTCCCCATTGCTTCCTGTTCGCTCTGGCCGGTGTAGAGGTACCACTGGCGGCTGATGTACTCGTAATCGCCATCGGCATTGGACATCCAGATCATGACCGGGGCGTTGTCGCATAGGTTGCGGAAGCGCAACTCGCTTTCCTGCAGGCGCTGTTCGACCATGCGGCGGTCGTGAATGTCGGTGTTGGTGCCGATCCAGCGCACGATCTGGCCAGCCTCGTCGCGGATCGCCAGGGCGCGCCCAAGGTGCCAGCGATAGTTACCGTCATGACGGCGCAGCGGATACTCGATTTCGTAGGGTTCGCCGCTACGCAAGGCTTCCGGCCACACCTGCATTACCCGCGCCAAACCTTCTGCGGTATGGATCTTGCGCCAACTCTCGTAACCGGCTTCGCCGACCGGCAGGCCGGTGTACTCGTACCAGCGTTTGTTGAAGTAGTCGACATGGCCGTCGGGCATGGCGGTGAATACGATCTGCGGCATTGCATCGGCCAACTCGCGCAGGCGTGCTTCGCTGCTGGCCAGTTCCGCTTGTGCGCTCGCCCGTTCGATCGATTCCCAGCAGCGTGCCGCCACCAGCCGCACCAGTTCGATTTCCGCCGACGTCCACACGCGTGGATGCGTTTGGTGCACGCTGATGACCGCAACCAGACGTCCTGCCTTGTGTAGCGGCGCGGTCAACACCGCGCGCAGCTCCAGCCGCTGCTGGTCGAGATCGTCCAAGCGCAGCGCAGGAGTGTGGGTTTGGGTATCGGCCACGACCCAGGGGCGGTTCTCGCGCAGGCAGTCGAGCAGATCGCTACCGAACTCACTCAGGCACGCGCGTCCGGTGCGGTGAGCGGCACCGTCGACGTAGTCAGCGCGGATATCGAAGGTGTCTTCGTCGGGGTCGACGATCGCGTAGGCGCAGCGGTTCGCGCGCAGATGCTTGCCGAGCATCGCCGCGCCGGTTTCGCAGATGGCCTCGGCGTTATCCAAATTCTGCAGCGTGTCTTCGAGCATCAGCAGGAAACTGTCGTGCGCCTGAGCACGAATCTGCTCGGTACGATCAATGCCGTGCACCAACACTCTGGTGACGTTGCCATCGGCATCGCGGATGGGCTGATAGACACAGTCCACATTGGTTTCCGACATCGCCCCGTGTGCGGTGCGGCACAGGTTGAAGGTCATCGACTTGCCGGTGAACGGTATGCCGCTGGCACGCACGCCGTCCAGCAATTCCAGCAAGCCTTGCTGGTGAACCTCCGGGATCGCCTCGGCCAGCGGCCGGCCGACCAGTTCGCGTGGCCCGATCAGTTCCTGATAGCGTGGGTTGACGCTTTCGATCACGTAGTCGGGGCCGCGTAAAATCGCCAGCGCGGCGGGGGATTGCTCGAAGGCATCGGCCATCTGGGTGCGTTGCACGTCCAGAGCCCTCAGCAGGCTATCGCGCTCGCGCTCCAGGGTGAGGTGCGTGGTGTCTTCCATGCAAACGCACAGCACACCGCCGATATCGCCGTGGTCGTCGTAGAGCGGGCTATGAGAAAAGGTGAAATACACCTGTTCGCTGTGGCCATTGCGCAGCAATGTCAAGGGTATGTGTGCGTTCCAAGTGGATTGGCCGGTAGCGAAGGCCTGTTCGGCCTGCGCCTTCATTGCTGGCCACACGTCCGGCCATGCCTCTTCAGCGGGGCATCCGAATGCAGCGGGATGACGTTGTCCCAGAAGCGGGATGTAGGCATCGTTGTATAGGCTGCTCATCCGCTCGCCCCAGCGGATCACCATCGGGAAACGCGACGTCAGGCAAATGGACAGGGCGGTCCGCAGGCTTTGCGGCCACCCTTCCATGTGGCCCAGTGCGTGGTTGGACCAGTCGATTCCGCGCAACAGTTCCCCCGTGACGCTGTCGGCAGGGAGCCTGACAGTAGGCGGTGAACGTTCGTGTGCGTTGATGGCGATGTTCCTCGAATCGAGCTTGCCGCGATGACAAGCTAGCAATCAAGGATTCTCAAGGTCTAGTGGTCATCTTGGTGTGAGCGTCTCCCAATGCCTTGATGAGCTGCTCGGACAGATAGGGTTTGGTCAGCACCACCCCAGTGGCGAAACTGGTCGGAAGGTACGCCGCGGCCACCCCGGTGGCCAGCACGTAGGGGATGGCGCGTTCGCTCAACACCCGGGCGACTGGCTCACTGGTTTCCCCGGCTGCCAAGCGGAAATCGAGGACCGCTCGATCTGGGCGTTCGCTGTCGATCAAGGCCAGGGCCTGCTTCACCGACGCGGCGATACCCACGACATCAGCGCCGGCCTGGGCAAGCTGTAGCTCCAGCAGCGTCGCGTTCATTTCGTCGTTCTCGACCACCAAGATACGCAGGCCCCCCAATGCCGACATCGCTTGCTCGTTAAAGTTTCAGAAATGAGAGTATAGCGGCAGCGTCAATCCTAGCGGGTAGACTTGCACCCTGCTGCGAGATTGAAGTTGGTGCCTATGGTGTTCTGGAAGCCAAGTCAGCTATACTCGCCGGCCGCGCCGAAGTGGCGGAATCGGTAGACGCAGCGGATTCAAAATCCGCCGCCCTTAAAAGCGTGTGGGTTCGAGTCCCACCTTCGGCACCAGCGAACATTGCAGCACAAAGCATAGCGGCCCGCTTGGCGTAATCCTGGCGGGCCGCTATCGTTTCCGGCCCCTTGGCAGGCCAACGCGGTTTTGATCGCGCCACCCCAGAACCTCGCCGGCAACCCGGGTCGCCGGGCGCATGGTCAGGCGTGCCGGGAAGTCTGGACGAGGCAAGCGTTTCCAGCACTGTGTGGAGCGCTAGGCACAACAATTGGCCCGGAGGTCCTGGGGCTGAAGGCCGTAGACCCTCGCGGCAGTGCATGCCTTGGCTCAGCGCCTGGACATTGCGTTGACGCCCATTGCGCTGCCCCGTTCGTTGATGACTTGCTGGGTGTTGTCGATCTTGTATCTGCGCTTGTGTGCACGGATGCGCTACGGCAAAGCGGAAGCTCGACAATGACTTTGACCCACAGCTTCGCGCGGATCTTGTCCTGCTGAATCAGTAGTAGGGAGCAGCTACATCGCCGTTACTGCAAATCGATGTTCCAACCAGATGCTGTCCCGGCTGGACTTTCATAGATATTCAGTAGCCGCTCTGCAGGTCACGTCTTTCGAACTCTACCTGATCGTAGTGGGGCATTACGTCACGCTCCAGCCTGTGTCGCCAGACACTTATCCAATGTGCATGTGCGCGTGTCTGAAAAGTGCGTTTGGCGACACCGCTTGTCGTAGCGGAATGGTGTCAGGAATCACGGTCGGATAGCATCCGAAAATTCTGACTTGAGATCAGGGTTCTCCTGATAATGTTTCTTCTTTACGACAGCCATACTAGGTTCACCTAACGCAGGGACCGTCGCGTTTTCCCCGGAAAACAAGCCGGCAGGTCACTCGACCCTGCGGGCCTAGCCTTGAGTAAGCTCGGCAAGGTACTTTGTTGTGACAATAAGATGTCTTTTCGCAGTGCATGAAAAATTGTGCTACGCGTTTTATTTTTTGTCTACAAATGTGTATTGATCTGAATAATTCACCCGGATAGTCTGCCAGCGCGGCATTTGCTGCGATGGAGCTACATGGTATGACCATCAGGATTTTTCTGGTCGATGATCACACTCTTGTTCGGACGGGAATGCGCCTGATTCTTTCGAATCAGACAGATATGAAAATAGTCGGTGAGGCAGAAAGCGGAGAGGCGGCAATCCCGCAAATCCGTCAGTTGAAGCCCGACATCGTACTGTGTGATATGCATATGCCGGGCGTCAGCGGACTCGAAGTCACCGAGCGCATTGTTAAGGGTGACTATGGCACCAAGGTCATTATTGTCTCGGTGTTGGAGGATGGCCCATTGCCCAGGCGCCTGTTGGAAGCCGGTGCATACGGTTACCTTGGTAAGGCCAGCGATGCACAAGAACTGCTGCGTGCAGTGCGCGATGTCGCGATGGGAAAGCGTTACCTCGGTGCGAACATCGCGCAGAATCTGGCGCTGGCGAACCTGGAAGGTGGTGGTTCGCCGTTCGATGCCCTGTCTCCACGTGAGCTTGAAGTTGCTCTGCTTTTGACGCGTGGCTTACGTCAGGAAGACATCGCCAAGCGCCTGAGTCTCAGTGCCAAAACAGTCAATACGCACAAGGCGCGCTTGTTCGAAAAGGTCGGTATCCAAGATAATATCGCATTGGCACGTTTGGCCGCGCAGTACGGATTATTGGATCCCACGCAGCCGCTATAGTGGGGTGCGTTCCAACACGGATTCGAGGCGGTCTGGATCCGTTTTATTTTTCGTCATCTTCCGTGAATGACAGTGTTGTAAGCGTGGTGCAGTCATCCCCGTTCTGCATCAGCGTCCGACCGCGTCTGCGTTTGCGGCATGTGTACGATGCTCGGTGCATTGACGGCAGTTCGGTGTGCTGTTGGCTTGGCGAGATGATGAACCAAAGCCAGTTCCGTGTCGGCGTCAGCAAGGCTGACATGTGCCTGTGTCGCACTGGGAGCCGAGAACAAAAAAGCGGCCAGAAGGCCGCTTTTTTGTGGTGGGATATCCGTATGGGATCAGTTGCGATCCTATTGTTCCTTGTCTTCGTTGTCTTGGCCCTCTGTCTTGCGGGTAGGCTGGACGACGACAGGCGTGGTGCCAGTATCCGGCGTCGACGTCGTGCCGCCGCTGTGGCCAGTGGCGGTTTCATGCGTGTTTGGCTTGAGGACGTCTAACAGCGTCGTTTGCACTGGGGCGTAGGTTGGCTTGGCAGGCGCGGGCTCATCGTGAGGCCGCGAGGGAGTAGCTGCGGTTTCACGCGTTGGTGCGCTGGCCGGCGCGGCCATGCCGATCTGATCCTCGCTTCTCACTGGCGTAGCCACGACGGCCGGTGCCGGAGTCGGTGCCGGCGTGGCGGCCGCTTGTGGCTGCTCGATCGTGGTGACTGGAGCAGTCGGCGCAGCGTCTGATGCGATAGGGCGCTCCATTGCAGACGTCTGTTCTGTTGCGCTTTCCATCCGCATGGCGGACGCAGCCTTGTCGACGTTGAGCGTTGCCGTTGCCGCGTCGGTGTGCGCGCGAGACGCCTCTGCGTGGGCAGCAGTGTCTGCTGAGGTTGTTGGCTGTGTTCTTACTTCGTTGGCTTCGTGAGCTTCAGGGGGAGCGATCACTGTGGCCTGAGTGAGGGTAACCGCCTGCGGTGCCGCGCTGTCCACGAAAGCCGGTGACACCGCGATGCTCGGGCGTGTGGCCGCCTGCGCGTCGATGGCTGGCGTCCGCTCGCGCCGCGGCTGCGGCTGCGGCTCGCGCTTTTCCTGCGCTGCAGAGGTTGCTTTCAATGGTGATTGCGGCTTGACGTTGCTGCTGTTGGCGGTTGCGTCGTCGTCGAAGTCGAATTCCGGCTGACTCCGGTTTGGTGCCGGGGTGGTCTCACCATCGTTGTCTGCAGCATTCAAATCGATATCGTCTAGACCAGCAACCTCGCCCTCGCCGATAGCACCTGTCTCACCGTTACCGCGTCGACGGCGGCGTCCACCGCGGCGTCCGCGCCGGCGGCGTCCACCAGCTTCGCCGTTCACCTCGTCGCCATCGTTGTGCTCGCCCGCTGGCACGGCCTGCTCGGTTTCCAGGGCAATTTCGTGCTCGTCGCTATTGGCGTTCGTGTGGTTAGCAGCGACGAGTGGAGCCTGGCTGGTTGCGGCTTGAGCCTCTTGGCGCTGCGGTGCAGCACCGACCGCGACAGCAGGGGCGCTGGTGGCGGCAGTCTGTGCCAGTGCGACAGGCGCGACGGGGGCGGGGGCAACTTGCTTGGCGGTTTCCTCGGTACGCGGCTGACGCGTTGGCTTTTCGTTCTGCTGCGCAGCCTGGGGCGCTTCCTGTTGTGGTTTGGGCTGGCGTTGTGGGTTCTGCGTTTGCTGTTTCTGCGGCTTCGGAGCTTGCTGCTGCTTGGCTTGTTGCGACGTCTGCTCGCTGCGTGCTGGCTTGGGCGACGGAGTCTGCTGGCCGCCGCTGTGTCCCGCGCCGTTGTTGCCGGTCCGGCGCTCGTCGCGGCGCGCGTTGCCGCCGCCGTTACCACGTGCTGCGTTGCCGCCCTGGCCGCCGTTGCGGCGTGCATTGCGATCATGCCGCTCGCCACGCTCGTTGCGGTTACGGTTTCCATCCTGTGGACGTTGACGTTGCGCTGGTTCCGATGTCGTCGCTGTCTGCGCCAGGCTCTCGCTGGCGCCGAAAATACGCTTCAGCCAGCCGACGATGCCGATCGCTGGCGTGGCAGTGACCGCAGCGGATGAGGGCATCGGCGCAGGTGCGGCGGCCGTTTCCTCTGCCGCTTCGCGCAATGGGGCCGGCTGCGAGTGCTGCACATGGGTTACAGCGGGCGCGGGCGGAATGTTGAGCTGTGCCTTGGTCAAGGCATGCACCGGCAGCTTGCGTGGGGTGCCGCGCTGGTAGCTGGGCTTGGTGCTTTCCTCGCTCAGCTCGTTCTCGCGCAGGCGAGTCACTTCGTAGTGCGGGGTTTGTAATTGCTCGTCGGCGACGATGACGATCGGTGCGTCGTGGCGCTTTTCGATCTCGCTCAGCGCGCGACGCTTTTCGTTGAGTAGATAGTTGGCGATCTCTACCGGGGCCTGCACCAGGACTTGCCCGGTGTTTTCCTTCATCGCGTGCTCTTCGGCGACGCGAATGATCGACAGCGACAACGACTCGACGCTGCGCATGCGGCCATGGCCGTCGCAGCGCGGGCAAATGATCTGGCTGGATTCGCCTAGCGATGGACGCAGCCGCTGGCGGCTCATCTCCAACAGGCCAAAACGCGAGATCCGGCCGATCTGTACGCGTGCGCGGTCGTACTTGAGCGCGTTTTGCAGGCGATTCTCGACCTCGCGTTGGTGCTTGTTGGAGGCCATGTCGATGAAGTCGATCACCACCAAGCCACCCAGATCCCGCAGGCGCAGTTGCCGCGCCACCTCCTCGGCCGCCTCCAGGTTGGTCTGGAACGCGGTGTCTTCGATGTCGCTGCCCTTGGTTGCGCGCGAGGAGTTGACGTCCACCGCAGTCAGTGCCTCGGTCTGGTCGACGACAATGGAGCCGCCGGAAGGCAGGCGCACACTGCGCTCGTAGGCGGCCTCGATCTGCGATTCGATCTGGAAGCGGTTGAACAGCGGGATGTCATCGGTGTAGTGCTTGAGCTTACGCAGGCTTTGCGGCATCACCTGCTGCATGAACTCCTGGGCATCGCCATACATTTCCACGGTATCGACAAGGATCTCGCCGATATCGGCACGCAGGTAATCGCGCAGGGCACGAATGATTAGCCGTGATTCCTGGTAGATCAGGAAGGGAGCTGGCTTGGCCAGTGCGGCCTCGGCGATCGATTTCCACACCTGGAGCAGGTATTCCAGATCCCACTGCAACTCCTCGGCATCGCGGCCAACACCGGCTGTGCGGATAATCACCCCCATGTCATCGGGGATGGTCAGCTTGTCCAATGCTTCCTTCAGTGCAGCGCGATCTTCGCCCTCGATACGTCGGGAGACGCCGCCGGCACTGGGCGAGTTCGGCATCAGCACCATGTAGCGGCCGGCCAGCGAGATGAACGTGGTCAGGGCTGCGCCCTTATTGCCTCGCTCTTCCTTGTCCACCTGTACCACGACTTCCTGGCCTTCGCGCAGAAGCTCGCGGATTGTCGCCTTGTGATGGTCGACGCCGGCCTGGAAGTAATCGCGGGAGATTTCCTTCAGTGGCAGAAAGCCGTGACGCTCGCCGCCGTACTCGACGAAGGCGGCTTCCAGTGAAGGTTCGAGCCTGGTGATACGGCCCTTGTAGATGTTGGATTTCTTTTGTTCCTTGGACGGCTGCTCGATGTCGATGTCGTACAGGGTCTGGCCGTCCACGATAGCCACACGCAGTTCTTCCGCCTGCGTGGCGTTGATCAGCATACGTTTCATTTGTTGCGTTCCTCGCGCTGCTACCGCGCGGAACGCCATGGGGTTTCGCTTCTGGTCACGCTTCGCCGCCCATCGCGCAGGCGCGGGGAGGGCGGCTTGAGCTTCCAGCGCTACGACACCACGGCGAGCCGCGGGAGCGCTTCTTTTCTTGGTGGTTCAGGGCCGGCGGCGAACTCCAGCCAGGCTGGGGACGCCGCACGGGGCATGTTCAGCGCGGATGTTGAGGCATCCGGCGATGGCGGGGTAGGCCGGTGAGCCGCTAACATGGCCGCCCCGAGGGCGGTGGTCGCGCACTGTGCCGGAATCGTCGCAAGCCGGGCTTCTGGCCCTTAGCTAACTTCCAACGAAATCAAACCCTTATCTCGCCGCCCGAGTGTAACAGAATAAACCGCTCAATGACTTCCCCTCCGGTTCCTCCAAAGTCGCGTGACGGCGCGACCAGCGTGGTGCGCATTCTCAAGGTTCCCGAGGATCGGGCTGGGCAGCGTGTGGACAATTTTTTGCTCGGCCAGCTCAAGGGCGCGCCGCGTAGCCTGATCTACAAGCTGATGCGCAGTGGTCAGGTGCGTGTCAACGGTGGCCGTACCAAGGCCGAGCGTAAGCTGGAGGTCGGCGATGAGGTGCGCATTCCACCAGTGCGGTTGCACGAGGAGGGCGAAAAAACGACGCCGCCGGAGGCATTCATGGCACGGCTGGAGGCCGCGATTGTCTATGAAGACCCACGTCTGCTGGCACTGAACAAGCCATCTGGGGTAGCCAGTCATGGCGGCAGTGGGATCAGCTTCGGTGCCATCGAGACTCTGCGCGCCCTGCGTCCGAATCAGACGCTGGAGCTGGTTCACCGGCTTGATCGCGACACCTCGGGTTTGCTGATCGTGGCCAAGAAGCGCTCGGCGTTGACTGAATTACAGGCGTTGATGCGCGAAGATGACCGGGTGCAGGGGCGCGGCATCAGCAAGCGTTACCTGACCTTGTTGGTCGGACGCCTGCCAGACGGGACGATGAGTGTGGAAGTGCCGCTGCATATCGGTCTGCGCCAGGGCGGCGAACGTCATGTGCAGGTGCATGCGGCTGGGAAGCCTTCGTTGAGTCATTTCCGCACGTTGGAACGGCGCGGAGGGCATTCTTATTGCGAAGTACGGATCGAAACCGGCCGAACCCATCAGATCCGCGTGCATGCACAGCATCTCGGCCACCCGGTTGCCGGTGACGACAAGTATGGTGACTCTGAGGTCAACAAGCGCTTGCGCGAGCAGATTGGACTCAAACGGTTGTTCCTGCACGCGGCGTCGTTGGAGTTCACTCTGGACGGCGGCAAGGTACCGTACTTGTTGAATGCCCCCTTGGCTGACGAATTGACCGATGCACTGAGCCGACTGGGGAGCTGATCTTGCCGGGCCGGGCGGCGTTGTCGCCGCCCGGCGCCGAGTACTTAGCCGTTGTGGTGGTCGTGGTGCTCGTGGTGCTGCTCGTTATGCGACGGTGCTGGTCGCATTGCCTGTTGTGGCTGTTCAGCGGAGCGTGGCATGTACATATGCGGCGGTGGCGCGAAGCGAACCACGCGTTGTTCCTGCATCCGCTGTTCCTGCATGCGTTGTTCTTGCATCCGCTGTTCTTGCATTTGCTGCTCCATCATGCGTTGTTGCGGCATGATCTGCCGCATGGACTCTCGCGGCATTTCTGCTGCGCGCGCTTGATAGGCAGGCGCTGCGGGTTCGTGCCAGGTTTGTATGTGCTGAGGCTGCGCCACTGTTGCTTGTCGCGGTGGTTGTGCGTGGGTCATGTCGCGCGCGAAGGTTTCGCGAGCGAAATCGGGCTGCATGCCCGCATTGCTATGACGGGCAGGCTCGACCATCCGCGTGGTAGGCATGCTGGGATGTTCGGCGAATGTTCCTGCCTGCCTCGTTTGAGGCATGGGTTGGCCGCGGAAATTCGGCAGCGACATCGGTTGGGGAGCTCTTGACCCGTTCGGTTGTGCCATCGCCAGAGTATGCAAGGGCATGCGTGGATCGCGCGGCACCTGTTCGGCGAGTGATGCGCCTGACGGTTGCAGCCGTTGCGAGGATGGCATCGCTGCGACCGGGCGTCCGGCTTGCAGCATCTGTGCGGTGAAGTGCGGCATGGTTTGCGGCATCGATCCGGGCATGGCGCGGGCGTGTTGCGGGGCAAATGCGCTCGTCGGCATATTTGCGTTGGTCGGCATATTCATGCGCGTTCCCATTGCCGTTGCGGCAGCCACCGCCGCAGCCGTTGGCCGCGCCCCGGGGAATGATTGCGAAGGGGCGGCGATGCCCGCGCCCATCGGCGTCGGACCCGTGTTGTTACGCACGAAAGTGCGGTTATCGATATGGTTGTTGACGATGCGGTTGTTGATGATGGTCGTGCGCGGGGCGTAGACGTTGTTGTTGTACACCACGTAGTTCGGTACCGACGGTGGCGCGTTCCAGTTCACGCCCCAGTTGTTCCAGCCCCAATTGTGCCAAGCGGGCTCTGGTGCGAACCAGCCGAACATATGGTGGTGATGGTGTTCGAGGGCTTCGCCGATCAGTACGCCGACGCCGAAGGACACGATGCCTGTGGTCACCAGGTCGCCGGTATCGTAGTAAGGACGCGGCGGACGGTAGCTGTACTCGCGGTACACGCCGATCGGTTCGCCGTAGACCACCTCCGGATCGTAGCGCGGCACGTAGACCACGTCAGGTTGCGCCGGTTCGATCACGATGGTGCGGCGCGGTGGCGGCACTGCGTCGGCATAGGGAGCAGGTTCCACGACGGTACGCTGCACCACCTGCACGCGCTGTTGCGGGGTATCGCGCAGGTGTCCTTGCGCTTGCGCACGTTCACGCATGACCTGGACGGCGTCTAGAACTTCGTTGGGATCGTGCGCATAAGCATCGCCGAGTGAACGGGTCCAGTCGCCGTTGCTTGCCAATTGGTCGACAACATCGGGGAAGGCGGTCAGCGCCTTGACGCTGGGGTCCCACGGTTGCGAGGCGGAGGCTTGCAGGCGGTCGCCTGCTGTCAGGTTACGGTTGTTGCGTAGCCAGTCCTGTGCCGCCATGACTTGGTCCGGGTAGACCGAAGCGGCCAGCGTCTGCGCCAGTAACTTGTCGGGGAACAGGGCAATTGGTGCCACCAACTGGTACAACTGATCTGCTGTTGGTGGGACATAGGCTGCAGATGCAGGAGCGGGGGCGCTCTGTGCCGGTACTGGAGCGATGGCACTCTGTTCTGGTGTCGCAGCGGGTTGCCGCTGGCATGCGCCGAGCGCAAACACGCTCAGGGCAGTGACCAGTGCGACTTTGGTGGGAGGCAGTGAGCGGATCTCCATGCGGTACCTCATCTAGCAGGATTGGGGTGGCTTGTGGGCGCAGCATGCCCTGCGTCAGGTGTCTGCCAGCTTGCTGAAAACGCACTGCGTGGCAGCATGCTGGCCTGCGTTCAGCTGGCATCAGCGCACTTGTTCAGGCCAGCGTGTACAGCACGCGCTAATGGCGCGCAGGCCTTGGGTGTTGCTCGAATTGGACGCAATCGATTGCGGATGCGGCATGCGGGCACGCGTCGCCGCAGTCCCCAGCGGCGACCCCATTGACTCGATTGAATCAGCCGCTGTGTTTGGGCTGTGCGTCCAGCGCGAAGCAGCGGTCTGGGCGCGGTTGCGGTGGGGTGAAGTTGACCGGTACCTGGATCGTCCACGGTACCGCCTGCCCGTTGCGGGTAGCGGGGTTGAACATCCATTCGTGCACGGCTTGTTGTGCCGCTGTATCCAATGCGGCCTGTCCGCTGCTGCTGACGACGTTGACTTCGGTGGGCTTGCCTTGCACGCCGACCACCACTTTCAGCACGACTTTGCCGCCGAGTCCCGCGCAGGCCAGTTCGATCGGGTAATCCGGCGGTGGCGTTCGCACCGCCGCGACCTCGGTCGGGGCCTGTGCGGTGGCCTCACTCTGGGATTGCGACGATGGACCACAGCCGCTCAGTAGCACGGCGCTCATGCAGGCCAGATGAGCAAGAAGGCGGGAAAGGGCAGGCATACGGTTCACTCCGAAAGGGCCGACGCCTTGGCGGCGCAGATGAAGTCGTTCTCGCTCAGGCCGCCGACGTCGTGGGTGGAATAGCGCACCACCACGCGGTCGTAGTGCACGCCGAGGTCGGGATGGTGGTCTTCGCGGTGTGCGATCCAGGCCAGCGCATTCACGAACGCGAGCGTGCGGTGGTAATCCGGGAAGCGGAACGTGCGACTGATCGCCATGTCGCTTTCGACCAATTCCCAGCCGGGCACTTGCGGTAGCAGTTCCGCCAAGCGTGCCTGGGTGAGTTTGTATTCACTGCCCTTGCAAGGCGAACAATGGGCCTGCGCGAGCGGGATCAGATCGTTCATGATGAAGTTTGTACGGCGAAGTGGCTGAAGATGCCGGAAAAGAACAGCACTGATGATGAGCCAATGACATGCGAAAGGCTAGAATAGCCAAATGATCCAGATATCAGACAGCGCGCAGGCCCACTTTCACAAACTGCTCGAACGCGAGGCGGTGCCCGGCATGGGGGTGCGCCTGAGCGCGGTCGATCCGGGAACCGCGCGCGCCGACGCGCGGCTGGAGTTCGCAGAGCCGGCCGACCTGGCCGGCGACGAATGGGCGATTGATTGCGCCGGTTTCACCTTGTATGTCGCCGCCGACAGTGTCGCCTGGCTGGACGGAGCCGAGATCGACTATGTCACGCAGGGAACCGGTCAGCAGTTGACGATCAAGGCACCCAAGATCAAAGGCCAGGCACCGGGCGAGGCGGCCTCGCTGGTTGAGCGGGTGCGCTGGGTCGTGGAAAACGAGGTCAATCCGCAATTGGCCCAGCATGGCGGCCGCGTCGCGGTGCAGGAAGTGTCTGCCGATGGCGTGGTGCTGTTGCGTTTTGGTGGCGGCTGCCACGGTTGCGGTATGGCCGATGTGACGCTGAAACAGGGCATCGAGAAGACACTGATGGGGCGCGTACCCGGCGTGACCGCCGTGCGCGACGCGACCGACCACGATAGTGGCAGCGCACCGTACATTCCGCGCGATACGGTCGCCTAGTCCGCGCGCTCGGTGACACGCGCCGCCGACATTCTCGACGCGCTATTGGCGCGTATGTCCGGCGGGCTGCCGTGCGACCCTCTTACCGGATTACCTGACCGTTGGGCGGATTGGCTCGCATCGCAACCGGTCGCGCCACGCACGTTCGTGGCGTCCGAGTTGATCGCGGCATTGCCGCCGCCACGGCCTGCGGTATCGATGCGCCTGCCGGCGCTGAGTCCATGGCAGGCATTGCGCCGGCTGTGGTGGCAGCATTGGGATCCGGCACCGCACGACCAGCGCTGGTGGCGACGCATTGCGGTGTTGATTAGCCTGTTGTTGCACCTACTGTTCGCGGTGTTTTTGTTGTGGGTTGCGTTCGTGCGCTGGTTGCCGTTGCATACCGACGATGGTCAGGCAAGCCGGGTGCAGGTGGAGTTCGTCGGTCGCGGCACGCCTGCCGACACCGGTGGTGGTGCGTCGGCAGCGCTGACGACACCCCCAAACAGTGCTGCACCCGTTAGCGCCACTCGTGTTCCACATGCCGTGGTCAAGCGCGCGCGCAGCACAGCCAAGACCTCGACATCACCTGCATCCGTGGCGGCTGCGAGCGCCAACGTGCCGGTTGCGGCCCAAAGCCCGCCGCCGCCAGAGCAGTCGCTGCAGGTCACCGAAACGCCCACGCCCACCAGCGATTTCGTGTTGCCGCCACCGCCACGCTTGCACACAGCGGTGCCGACGCCGCGATCGATCGTGCCGCCCGAGATTCAGGTGACGGAACGCGATGTTCAGGTGGTCACCGAAGCGCCCGCCTTAGCGCAGATCCGCCCGCGCGAGGTGGTCGTGCCGCGACCGGCTGCGCCGACGCTGCAGGTGCGCGAACGCGAAGTGCCGGCGCCACTGTCGCAGGTGCAGGTCCAATCACTGCCGATGCCTAACCCCATGCCGATGCCGGAACTGGCTCAAGCGCAGGCACCGCAGGTGCGGCAGATCGAGGTCCCGACGCCGGCGACAGCCAGCGTACCGGTGCCCACCGCCGCCGCAGCGGTCAAGGAGTCAAGTGTGCCTGCTGTGGTGCCGGCGCCGGTGACACAAACCAGTACTCCAACCACGCAGCAGGCCACACCGGCTGCACCGGCATCAGCGACGGCGCCACCCGGTCAGCATGCTGCCACGCCAGGCAGTGGGCCGGCGACCGCCGCCCGCGAAGGAAGCTGGGCCACGCCACAGCGTAGCGACGACTGGGGTGCGGCGGCGCGCAACCGGGCCGGTGATGTCGGGGGCGGCGCGCGTAACGGCCTGTTCAATGGTGATGGTAGTGTCCGCCTGGCTGATGATGGCGCTGGCGCGAACAAGACCGCCGAGCACGGCGCGCCGGGGGCCGACACCGATACCTGGACGCGCGAGCGCATCGCGAACGCCGGCCAATGGCTCAAGCGCCCGCCATACGACTACACGCCGACGTCCTTCGACAAGTATTGGCTGCCGAATGCCACCCTACTGGAAGAGTGGGTGCGACGCGGGATCCAGTCTGTCAGCATTCCCATCCCGGGTACCAGCAGCAGCATCACCTGTGTGATCTCGATTCTGCAGGTCGGCGGCGGATGCGGCATCACCGATCCCAATCTCAACGATCAGCCGGCGGGTGCGCGGCCGCCACCGAAAGTGCCGTTCAAGCCAGCATTGCAAGAAGACAACGGCAGCCGCTGAGCCCCAATCCAGGCCATGGCTGCCGGCACGCCTAGCGGCTCGTGCTCAGTTCACTCCATGCAGATCGCGCAACCTGCTCGGGCGCGAACCGAAGTAGGCCGCCAGATCGGCGATATCCTGGTCGCTCAGTTGCGCCGCTTGCTGACTCATCAAGGGGTGCTGGCGGTCGCCGCTGCGGTAGGCCTGCAGCGCATGGGCCAGATAATCGCCGTATTGGCCGCCGAGCCTGGGGTAGGTCGCGTCGATTGGCGCGTTGCCCTCGGCGCCGTGGCAGTTGATGCAGCTTTGCCCTGTGGCCTTGCCCTTGGCCTGGGCGAGTTTTTCGCCGATGGCGATGCGTCCGCTGGGGAGTCCGGCGGAGGAGCCGGCCCCATGCTCGCCGCTGGCGTGGCCGGGATCGCCGGCCGAGGTGCTGGAGGATTCCACCTGCGATTGCGAACACGCCCCCAAGCACAGGGCTGCAAGCAGGACGATGGCTGGACGCAGAGCGTGCGCGGCGTTCGACATGGGAAAGCCTACTTGAGTGTGGACAGGAAAGCGGCGATGTCGGCGATATCCTGCTCAGAGAAGCTTTCCGCCTGGGCTTGCATGGTCGGGTGCTTGCGCTTGCCGAGCCGATATTCGGTCAGCGCCTGTGTCAGGTATTGGGCCGATTGCCCGCCGATCTTGGGGATGCGGTAGCTGGGATAGGCATTTTTGTAACCGGTAACGCCGTGGCAGCCCTGGCAGGTGTAGGTCAGCAATCGGCCGTTTGCGGCATTGCCTTGTACAGGGGCGGAGGCGGCGGGAGCGGCGGGCATTGGTGCGTTTTGCGCCATTGCCGGGATGCTCCCGAAAGAGACAAGTAAGGCCAGAGCAAGACAAGCGGCGAGCGGCTGCGTGCGCATGGTTTCGTGGTCCGGAAGGACGGGACGGGTGTTCCGGCGTGGGGGAATACGGAACGAACCGAGTATAGCCTTACCTTTCGTGGCTCCGAAACTGGCCACGCGCGACATGGCGGACAGCGCAATTTGCCGCATGTGATGCTAATCAATGTCCCATGCGTGATTCGCTCGCCCGACAATTGCGCAAATCACAGCGAGGGCCATCCATCCAATGGCTGGATGGTTTTGGAACACGGCTTCAGCGCCGAAGCGCTGCACTGTCCTGCCTTGGCTTACGTGCAGCCATGGCACAAAGGATTGCCCGCGTGCCATGAGGCCAAAGCCTGGTCGCCATGCGGCGGACTCAACTGGTGAGTTTGCTCAGGATGCGAAATCCGGCCAGCCATACGCCTAGCATGCTGCCCAGGTTGGTGAGCAGGAAGGTCAGCACCACTCGCGAGACCCGGTTGCGGTACCAGCCGCGCAGGTTCTGCGCATCGTCGCGCAGTGCGAGGAAGTCGCCGTAGGCGGGCTTGCGCATGTGTACTTCCACCAGTGCGCTGAATGCACCGGCAGGAACCCCAGGCCGAAATGGTTTCAGCGGTGCGGCAATCGCACCGGCGATCACGCTCAGTGGATGGCCGCCGGCCAGCAGGCAGCCGAGTCCGGCCAGTCCGCCAGTGAACAGCACCCACTGCTGCAGCAAATCGGTGCCCAGCGCGAAGCCGCCATGCCAGTACCCCCAGGCCACGCCACCGAGCACCAGCGTGGTCAGGGTCATGGTGATCCAGGGGACTTTCTTTTTGGTCGGTACCTCTTCCAGTGTCTTGCGTCGCGTTGCCGGGTCGTCTTGATCGTCCTGCAGGTGTCTGGCCAGGCCGGCCAGATGGCCGGCGCCGACTACCGCCAGTACTTCGCGTACCCCGGTGCGATGCGCGTCGTTGTGCGCGTGCGCTTCGTCGCTGGGGGGCGTGGTCAATGCGCGTTGCGCGTGTTCTTCGCGCAGGCGTGTTGCCATGTAACAGTCGCGCTCGGCGATGATGGTTGCGTAAAGCTCTGGGCTTTCGCTGGCGAAATCGCCGAAGCTGGCCTCAAGCATGTCGCCCTGTTTGAGCTTCTCGATCTCTGCTTCACCGACTTCCTCTGAGGCGAACAATCCACCGAGCAGGCCGCTGGCAAGTTTGAGCTTGCCGAACAAACCGAGTCGGCTGGAAGCACGCTTGAAGGTCAGCCCGACCTCGCGATCCACCAGATAGACCGGCAACTGCCGTTCGCGTGCCAGCAGCACGGCGCGTTTGAGTTCGGCGCCAGGTTCGATGCCGAGCTGTTCGGCCAAGCGACGTTGATAGGCGGCCAGGGCCAGGTTGGCTGCGAACAGGGCGACGCGTCCTTTGCGAATCACCTGCACCAGATCCAGCTTGGTCAGCGCGTCCGGATCGGTGAGTGCCTGCAAGCGTTGCGGATCCAGTTCCACCGCGACTGCGTCGAAGCGACCGCTTTCGATGGCACGCTCGACCACGGCGACGCTGGCCATGGAGACGTGCGCAGTACCGAGCAAGGTGTAGCGGATGCCGTCGCGTTCGACGATGCGGTACGGCTGGTCGGCGAAGAGTGCCTCGTCGGCCTGGGGGAGTGCGTTCATGCCATGACTCGTCGGAAGGGCCTCGTCGGCGCAGTGGCGCAACAGGCGTGGTGGTGTGTTGAGGTCGGTAGGTATTGAGATCTGGTGACCAGCTCGGTGTGCTGTGCGCAGGAACAGCTCATGCAATGCGCTCGGCGGGTTCAGTCGATATAGCGCTTGAGCAGGTCGCCATACGCGTCGATCCGGCGGTCGCGCAGGAACGGCCAGATCCGCCGGACGTGTTCGCTGCGCTGCAGGTCCACGTCGCAGACCAGCACTGTCGGGTCGGTTCCGGCCTCGGCGATGAATTCGCCCTGTGGACCCAGCACGTGGCTGTTGCCCCAGAACTGGATGCCCGACGCACCGAGCGGCGATGGTTCGTGGCCGACCCGATTGCAGCTCAGTACCGGGATGCCATTGGCGACGGCATGGCCGCGGTGACTGAGTACCCAGGCATCGCGTTGGCGTTCCTGTTCGGCTTGCGCGTCGTCGGGATCCCAGCCAATCGCGGTCGGGTAGAGCAGCAGCTCGGCACCGGCCAGCGCCATCAAGCGCGCGGCCTCCGGATACCACTGATCCCAGCACACCAGCACGCCGAGACGACCGACCGACGTCTGGATCGGGGTGAAGCCCAGATCACCCGGAGTGAAGTAGAACTTCTCGTAGAAGCCCGGGTCGTCGGGAATGTGCATCTTGCGGTACTTGCCGAGCAGGCTGCCGTCCTTCTCGAACACCACGGCAGTGTTGTGGTACAGGCCCGCAGCGCGGCGCTCGAACAGCGAGCCGACCAGGACCACGCCGTGGCGCTTGGCCAGCGCGCCCAATCGCTCGCTGCTGGGGCCTGGAATCGTCTCGGCCAGATCGAATTCCTCGACCGACTCGTGCTGGCAAAAATAGGCACCGTTGTGCAATTCCTGCAGTAGCACCAGGCGCGCGCCCTGCGCGGCCGCCTCGGCGACACGCGATTCGATTGCGCTCAGGTTCGCTGCGGCATCGCCATGGTTGCGCTCCTGGATCAGCGCAACGGAGAGAGAATGTCGGGTCATGACGAAAGGGAGATCGGCGAAAGCACGCATGGTAACGCGGATGCCCGCGCGGCAGCGCCTGGGCTGATGAACTGTGGGTACAGGCACAGAGGTCGGAGCGCGGTGTCTCGGTCGGGTATTTGCGTTAGCGCACCAGACTCATCGGGTGCATTGCCATTGGCGGCTGCTTGGTGCTCGATGCAGGGTGCGAGCGATGCTCCTGCACATGCGGCCAAGCAGGCCATGCGAGCGCACCTTCAGTCCGCAAGTGCCCCCGCGGGCAACTGCATGGTGATGCAGTGCAGGCTGCCGTTCTGCCAGATCAATGCCCGGCATGGGATCGGTACGATCTCATGCTGTGGGAACGCCTGTGCCATCACCGCCTGCGCCTGTGCATCGGCGGCATCGCCGTAGGCGGGCATCAGCACTGCGCCATTGACGATCAGGAAATTGGCATAGGACGCGGCCAGGCGCCTGCCTTGGTCGATCACCGGCTGCGCCCAAGGCAGTGGGAACAGTCTGTAAGGACGTCCGTCGACAGTGCGCAATGCGGCCAGTTCGGCTCCCATTGCCTGCAGTTCGGCGTAATGCGAATCGTCGGCGTCGTCGCAGGCCTGATAGACGATCGCATCCTCACTGGCGAAGCGGGCGAGGGTGTCGATATGTGCATCGGTGTCGTCGCCTTCCAGGTAGCCGTGCTCCAGCCACAGCACCCGCTGCTGTGCCAGCCAGTCGGCCAGATCGTGGCTGAGCGAGGCGCGCGTGCGCTGCGGATGCCGCTCGTGCAGGCATTTCCAAGTGGTCAGCAAGGTGCCGGCGCCATCGCAATCGATGGCTCCACCTTCCAGCGCGAAATCGATACGGCGCACGGTACTTTCGGCGAACAGTCCGTGCTCGGCGAGCAGGCTCACCAGTTGGTCGTCCAGGCTCGCCTGGAATTTTCCGCCCCATCCAGTGAAGCGGAAATCCAGCAACTGAAAGCCGCCGTCCGTGCGCGTCAGGGTGATTGGGCCGGAATCGCGCAGCCAGGTGTCATCGTATTGGGCCTCCACGAATCGCACCCGCTGCATGTCCACCCGTGCCGAGCGCAGTCGTGCCTCGGCATAGATCTGCAGATCGGTGTCGGCGACGCAGATCGCGACATGCTGAAAACGCACGATCCCCGCGACTAGCGCGATGTAGGTCTCCTCGACCTCGGCCAGGCGCGCGGCCCAGTCGGTGCCGGCATGCGGCCAGGCGATCAAAATAGCGGATTGGGGTTCCCATTCTGCTGGAAGACGGAGGTTGTCGCTCATGCTGGATCGTCGCTCAAGTACTGCCCGACCGAAGTCGGGCGATGAATCAATTTCTCGCATCGCGCCATGCGAGCGCTTGCGCTCAGCCGTTCGTCGCTAGAGGCATCGGCTTGGCCGCTGCCGCCAGCGGTATGCCCTGGCTTGGTGGGGTTGGCCGTTGTCGAGAACGTTGGCTGCGGGTACGCGTCAACGGATCGCCGGTTTGGGGCCGATCTCGTTCGGGTCCACCTTGTTGGCGACCACGTCGACGACCTTTTGCTTCTCGAAGTACACGGTGAAAGCAGGGTAGACCCAGCGGTTGATGGTCGGCCACTGCCGCTTTTGGCCGCCACGTGGTTCCAGCGTCTGCTGCGGGGTGCCGTAGCGTGCCTGCACCTGGGCCATGCTCAGCCCGCGCGTCGGCATCGATGCGACAGGTTCCTGCTTGACCCGCTCCACAAGCAGCGTCTCGGCGTGGACACCGCCCGCTAGGCCTAGGGCGATCAGCAGCGGCAAAATGGACAAACTTTGCTTCATCACGGTTACTCCCCAGAGGACGAAGAACGATTACAGCAAACTTCGGCAACAAAAAACCGCCCGAAGGCGGCTTTCGTCCAAGATCGGCCATCGCTACGCCAGGCGCGGCGATGCGAGCGGTCTTGCAATCAGCGCTGGCGCGCCTTGAAGCGGGGGTTGGTCTTGTTGATCACGAAGACCTTGCCGCGGCGGCGGACCACCTTGCAGTCGCGGTGACGGGCCTTCGCCGACTTCAGGGAGGAAAGGACTTTCATGGCACACCTCGGCGTAAACGTGTGGATTCGAAGGGAGGCGGTACGGACAAAGTCCATGCCGCTAGATGGGTAAGCCAACAATCATAGCCTGTTTTTCTTCATTGTTTCAACTGGTTGCGCCAGCCGGGTGGAGGTCGGCGTTACAATGCACGGCCAATGCTCCGAGGAACCGCATGAACGAACCCGCTCCCGTCCTGACTCTCGATGGTCCATCCGGGGCCGGCAAAGGTACCGTCAGCCGCATCGTCGCCGCGCGACTTGGGTGGCATTACCTGGATTCGGGTGCGCTGTATCGGGCAGTCGGAGTCGCGGCCAGTTGGGCCCATCTGGACATCTCCGATGCTGCCGCGCTGGTGCGCTGTACCTTCGATACCCGTGTGGACTTCGAAGAGGTTGCCGACCGTGGTTTGCGGGTTCTGGTCAATGGCGTTGACGCCACCGATGAGTTGCGTCTGGAAACCGCTGGCGCGGTGGCCTCGGCGATTGCCGCCATCCCGGAGGTGCGCTCGGCGCTGAAGCAGCGGCAGCGCGCATTTCGCCGCCCGCCTGGACTGGTGGCCGATGGGCGCGACATGGGGACGGTGATTTTCCCCGATGCGCCCTGCAAGGTCTTCCTGACCGCCAGTGCCGAGGAACGCGCCCAGCGACGGCATAAGCAGTTGAAGGAAAAAGGGGTTTCCGTTATATTCGGTGACCTGCTGCGCGAGATCATGGCCCGCGACGCACGCGATGCCCAGCGCGCAGTGGCGCCGCTGAGGCCGGCAGACGATGCCGTCCTCCTCGATACCACCGGTATGGACATCGACCAGGTTGTGGGCCACGTCATGCAGTTGTTGTTGCACGTCTGAGCGGTGCGTAGGGTGGTGCGGTGGCAAGCGAGCCATCGGTGCCGTGCCCGTCGTTCGCAAGACCCGCAAGCGTCACGCGTTCCAAATCGTAGTTCCAAGGCTCCGCCGCGCAATCGTGCGTTGCGGTTTTTCCACTCCACACCCGGCCGCCGTTTGGGCCGACTAACCAGGGTGGGCAGTCGCCGTTTCCATCGAGAAACGCCCTGTCCGTGTGTCCACTAGAGTAATTTCAAATGACCGAATCTTTTGCCGAACTGTTCGAAGCCAGTCAAGCCAATCTGGCCAAGCTGAAGCCAGGCGCCATCGTCACCGGCACCGTCGTGGAAGTTCGCGGCGATGTGGTGGTGATCAACGCCGGCCTGAAGTCCGAAGGCATTGTGCCGATCGAGCAGTTCCGTAACGACGCTGGCGAGATCGACGTCGCCGAAGGCGACTTGGTCAAGGTCGCGCTCGACTCGCTCGAGAACGGCTTCGGCGAGACCGTGCTGTCGCGCGAGAAGGCCAAGCGCGCCATGGTGTGGGACGAGCTGGAAGAAGCGTTGGAGAAGAACGAAACCATCCTCGGCCGCATCAGCGGCAAGGTCAAGGGTGGTTTTACCGTGGATATCAAGGATGTCCGCGCGTTCCTGCCCGGTTCGCTGGTGGATGTGCGCCCGGTGCGCGACCCGGCCTACCTGGAAGGCAAGGAACTGGAATTCAAGCTGATCAAGCTGGACCGCAAGCGCAACAACGTCGTGGTTTCGCGTCGTGCCGTGGTCGAGAGCGAGCACTCGGAAGAGCGCGAGCAGCTGATGGATAAGTTGCAGGAGGGAACGATCCTGAAGGGTGTGGTCAAGAACCTGACCGACTACGGCGCGTTCGTGGATCTGGGCGGCATCGATGGCCTGCTGCACATCACCGACATGGCCTGGAAGCGTGTGCGTCATCCGTCCGAAGTGGTCAACGTCGGCGACGAGCTGGACGTGCGCGTACTCAAGTTCGACCGCGAGCGTAACCGCGTCAGCCTGGGTCTGAAGCAACTGGGCGAGGATCCGTGGGACAACATTGCCCGCCGTTATCCGGCCAATAGCCGCGTGTTCGGCAAGGTTTCCAACGTCACCGATTACGGCGCGTTCGTGGAGATCGAGCCGGGCGTGGAAGGCTTGGTGCACGTGTCGGAAATGGATTGGACCAACAAGAACGTCAACCCGTCCAAGGTCGTGCAGGTCGGTGACGAGGTCGAAGTGATGGTGCTGGACGTGGACGAAGAGCGTCGCCGCATCTCGCTGGGCATGAAGCAGGTCGCCGCCAATCCGTGGGAAACCTTCGCTGCTACCCACAAGAAGAACGACAAGGTGTCCGGCCAGATCAAGTCGATTACCGATTTCGGTATCTTTATCGGCCTGGATGGCGGCATCGACGGCCTCGTGCACCTGTCCGACATCAGCTGGAACACCACCGGCGAAGACATCGTGCGCAACTTCAAGAAGGGCGACATGCTGGAAGCCGTGGTGCTGGCAGTGGACCCGGAGCGCGAGCGCATCAGCCTGGGCGTCAAGCAGTTGGAGCAGGATCCGTTCGGTCAGTACATGGCGGCCAACCCGAAGGGCTCGAAGGTCGAGGGCGTTGTTCGCGAAGTGGATGCCAAGGGCGCCATGATCGATCTGGCCGATGGCATCGAAGGCTACGTCGCTGCACGCGATATCGCCAACGAGCGTGTCGACGACGCTAGCCAGCACCTGAAGGTCGGCGACAAGATCGAAGCCAAGTTCGTGGGCATGGATCGCAAGGGCCGCACCCTGCAGCTGTCGATCAAGGCCAAGGACGATGCCGAAATGCGTGAAGTGCTGGAGGAATATCAGTCAGCATCTGGCGGCACCACACAATTGGGCGCGCTGTTGCGTGCGCAGTTGAACGGCAACAAGTCCGAGTAATCCGTCACACGCAGCGTTACTGGTACGGCCCGGTTATTCCGGGCCGTACTAGGTTTCGCCTCCACTGCACGAATCCGTATGACCAAATCCGAGCTGATCGAAATCCTGGCGCGCAAGCAAGTGCATTTGAAGTCGGATGACGTCGATCTGGCCGTGAAGTCGTTGTTGGAAATGATGGGCGGTGCCTTGTCAGGCGGCGACCGTATCGAAATCCGCGGTTTCGGTAGTTTTTCCTTGCATTACCGGCCGCCGCGCCTAGGTCGCAATCCCAAAACCGGCGAATCCGTTGCGCTTCCCGGCAAGCACGTGCCGCATTTCAAGCCCGGCAAGGAGTTGCGCGAGCGTGTCAGTGCCGTTGTCCCGATTGAGTCCGACGCGCTCTAGACCTGCATCCTGCGGTTGCTGCAATCCACGCCCGTTGGGCTAATCTGCTGTCTCCCGGCGCTGGAGTTCCTCATGAAAATCGTCCGACTGCTGATATTGCTGGTGTTTCTAGTTGCCGGTCTGGTCGTCGGTTCGCTCAATTCGCAGCCGATCGTCATCAATTTCGGTGTTAGTGCGCTTGCCACCACTTCCGGCATCGCCATCATTGTGTCGCTGTTCGCTGGCGTGGTCATCGGTGCGGCATCGGTACTGGTCATGGTCGCGATCCCGCTGTACGCCAAGCTGCGCCGCGCCAACAAGGCCGCCAACGCGGTTGCTGCGCCGGTTTCCTCCCATCTTTAGACTGTAGACGGACGCTGATCTTCGATGGACTTTCTAACCGAATGGTTCTGGTTCTTCCTGTTTCTGCCGCTGGCGGCGCTGAGCGGCTGGGTGATTGGCCGTCGTGGCGGTCAGCGCCACGGCGATTCCCAGGTCAGCCGTCTGTCCAGCACGTATTTCCGTGGCTTGAACTACTTACTCAACGAGCAGCCCGACAAGGCAATCGAACTGTTTTTGCATATCGCCGAACTGGACAAGGAAACGTTCGAGACACAGGTCGCGCTCGGACACCTGTTCCGTCGCCGCGGTGAAGTGGACCGTGCGATCCGTCTGCATCAGGGATTGGTACAGCGGACTGACCTCAGTGACGCGCAACGTGTACAGGCGTTGCTGGCTCTGGGCGAGGACTATATGAAGTCCGGCCTGTTGGACCGGGCCGAAACCGTGTTCAGCGAACTGGCGCAGATCGACCAGCGTGCCCCACAGGCGCTCAAGCACCTGATCAGCATCTACCAGGCCGAGCGCGACTGGGAAAAAGCCATCGATAACGCCACACGGTACGAAGAGGTGACCGGCGAGCCGATGGGCAAGCTGATTGCGCAGTTCGAATGCGAGCTGGCCGACCGTTGTCTTGCTTCCGGCAAGCAGGATCTGGCGCGCGCGGCGATCGCGCGGGCCTACCAGGCGGACGCCAAGTCGGTGCGTGCCGGCATTCTGGAGGGCCGCATCGATGTCGATGCCGGCAATAACGACGCTGCGATCCGCGCCTTCGAACGCGCGGCTCGCCACGATCCGGACTACTTGCCCGAGATCATGCCGGCATTGATGGAGTGCTACCGCCGTGGCAACGATCTTAGCGGCGCGCGTGCGTTCTTGTCGGAGATGACCGAACACTATCGCGGCATCGCTCCGGTGTTGGCGCTGACCCGCTTGATGGAATCGCAGGAGGGCGTTTCCGCTGCACGGACCTATCTGGGCCGTCAGCTCAAGGATCGGCCATCGGTGCGTGGCGAGTCGGCCCTGATCGACCTGACCCTGGCCGAGGGTGCCGACTCCACCGCCACTCTGCAGGACCTCAAGCACATCACCGACCAGTTGCTGGTGCGCAATCCCAGCTACCGTTGCACCCGCTGCGGGTTCGGTGCGCGGACTCACCACTGGCAATGCCCTAGTTGCAAGGAATGGGGGACGGTCAAGCCCCTGCTTAACTACGCGGTGGTGTAAGTGCAGGTCGCGGTAGGGACAATGCTCCTCGCGCTGGCGGCGCTGAGTGCTGCCGGCACTTGGTTGTCGCGCCACTACGCGATCAAACGCAAGTTGATGGATGCACCCGGCGAGCGTCGCAGCCATACCGTGGCGACGCCGCGCGGCGGCGGGATAGCGATTGTGGTGGCGGTGTTGGTCGCCTGCGGCTGGGCAGCGGCGCACTGGCCGGCTCATGCCGTCGACGCGACTGTTTTTGCGGCAGGCCTGCTCCTGGTCGCGGGAATCGGTTGGTGGGACGATCACCGACCACTGTCGGCCGCGTGGCGTTTGCTGGTGCATGTATTGGCGGCGAGTCTGCTTGCTGCACTTGTCTACAGGTCGAGCCAGTCGATGTTGCTGACAGGATTGACCTGGCTGGCAACGGTTTCTTTGATAAATATTTGGAATTTCATGGATGGCATCAATGGCTTGGCGGCCAGTCAGGCGATACTGGCGGCGTTGGGGTTTGCCTGCCTGCTCCCCGTCTGGTCTCGTTGGCCCTGTTGGGTGCTGTTGGTGAGCTGCGCCGGCTTTTTGCCGTTCAACTATCCGCGAGCACGGATTTTCCTCGGCGACGTCGGCAGCGGCGCACTCGGCTACCTGATCGCCGGGCTATTCGCCTGGGGGGGGCTGGTCTCCGGGCATATACCCTGGTTATTCGCGATACCGCTCTCGGCATTCGCGATTGATGCCGGATGCACACTTTTTTCGCGCATGTTGGCTGGCGAACGTTGGTGGCAACCGCACGTGCAACATTTTTACCAGCGCTGGGTACATACTGGGAGAAGTCACACGACAGTTACCTTTGCATACGCTCTGTTCAGCATCCTGGCAATTACAATCGCTAGTCTAGGTTTAAGCCTGGGAATGGCGTGGCAAGCGAGTCTGGCGATCGCCTGGTTTTTTTCGGTAGCTGTGCTTTGGCTAGCTTTGCGTAAGGGAATACGCTGAACTCTCATGGATTACTGATGCTTTCCACTCGCGACCGAATCACCGAGCTGTTGCCCAAGATTTCCGTGGTTGTCCACGATCTTGTCATTGTGTGGATTTGCTGGCAGTTGTTGCATGCTTTGCGCTACACGATGCTGCCAGGCGAACATCCACTACCGCTGTGGAATCTGAATACGGCAATTGTGCTGCTGGCGCAGGGCTTGGTGCTGTGGAAAGTGGGTTTGTACCGCGGTCTGTGGCGCTTCGCGAGCGTTCCCGATCTGCTGAATATCTTCAAAGCCAGCTTTTATGGGCTGATCGCCATCGTCCTGGGGCTGGCATACAGCCGTTTTGACGCAATTCCACTGTCGGTGCTGATGGTCTATCCGTTCGCGCTGTCGGCGTTGTTGGGTGCGCCGCGCCTGCTTTACCGCGCGTGGAAGGATTATCAGATTGCGCACTCGGACGAGACGGCGCGACGTGTGCTGATCGTCGGCGCCGGGCGCGCTGCCGAGGCGTTGGTACGCGATTTGCGCCGTTCCGGTGCTTACCATCCGGTCGGCTTTGTGGATGACGCCGGACATCTGCATGGAGCCAAGCTGCAGGGCTTGCCGATCCTTGGCCGTATCGACGAAGCTGGGCAGATCGCCAAGGAAACCGCAGCCAAGCTGTTGGTGATCGCAATCCCGTCGTTGGACGCCGTGGGCATGCAGCGTGTGGTTGCACTGTGTGAAAGCACCGGTCTGCCGTTCCGCACGGTGCCGCGCCTGGTCGATGTGCTTGAGGGCCACTATCTGCCTGGCGAGCTGAAGGAAGTCGCGATCGAGGACCTGCTCGGGCGCAAGCCGGTGAAGCCTGACTGGAAATTGATCAAAGGCTGGCTCTCCGGGCGCACCGTCCTGGTGACAGGTGCCGGTGGTTCGATCGGCTCGGAACTGTGTCGGCAGTGCGCGCGTCATGGTGCGCGCAAGGTGCTGTTGCTGGAGATCGACGAATTGGCGTTGATCACCATCCATGCCGATCTGCGTCGCACCTTCCCTGATCTGGAAATCGACTGCGTTCTCGGCGACTGCGGCGATCCGGCGGTGATCCTTCACGCGATGCGCGTGGCCGAACCGGATGCGGTGTTCCATGCCGCCGCCTACAAGCAGGTGCCGTTGCTGGAGGGGCAGTTCCGCGAAGCGGTCCGCAACAATGTGCTGGCGACCGAGAATGTGGCGCGCGCTTGCGTTGCCGCCAATGTCTCGACCTTCGTGTTCATTTCCACCGACAAGGCCGTCAACCCGGTCAATGTCCTGGGTGCCTCCAAGCGCTATGCGGAAATGGTGTGCCAGTCGTTGGACGATCAATCGGTAGGGACGCGTTTCGTGACGGTGCGCTTCGGCAATGTGCTCGACTCGGCTGGCAGTGTGGTACCGCTATTCCGCGAGCAGATCCGCCAGGGCGGCCCGGTCACGGTGACCGATCCGCAGGTGACGCGTTATTTCATGACCATTCCTGAGGCCTGTCAGTTGATCGTGCAGGCGGCTGCGTCGGCCTCGCGGGGCGCGATCTACACCCTGGACATGGGCGAGCCAGTGCCGATTCGCTTGCTTGCCGAGCAGATGATCCGTTTGGCGGGCAAACAGCCCGGGCGCGATATCGCAATCCTCTACACCGGCCTACGTCCGGGCGAGAAATTGCACGAGACGCTCTTCTATTCCGACGAGGACTATCGTCCCACCTCGCATCCGAAGATTCTTGAGGCCGGTGTGCGCAGTTTTTCACGCGAAGACGTGTTGCGTGGCCTGCAGCAGTTGCGTGCCGCGGTCGCCGACTACGATAGCGAAACCATCGAACAGGTACTGCGCACGACCATGCCCGAATTCACGCCCTTGCGTCAGCAAGGCGCTCACGAGGGCTCAGCTACGATTGTTCCATTTCCCGCACGCGAGGCCAGAAGGCTCTGATGAGCAAGAGAATCCGCAAGGCAGTATTTCCGGTCGCAGGTCTGGGTACCCGCTTCCTTCCTGCCACCAAGACCGTCCCCAAAGAAATGCTGCCGATCATTGATCGGCCGTTGATTCAGTACGCTGTGGATGAGGCGATCGAGGCCGGATGCGATACGTTGATCTTCGTGACCAATCGCTATAAGCATGCGGTCGCGGATTATTTCGACAAGGCCTACGAACTGGAGCAGAAGCTCGAGCGGGCTGGCAAGCACGAACAGTTGGAGATGATCCGCCATGTGCTGCCCGATGGCGTGCGCGCGATCTTCGTCACCCAGGCAGAAGCCTTGGGCCTGGGGCATGCGGTCCTGTGCGCCAAGTCGGTCGTCGGTGACGAGCCATTTGCGGTGCTGTTGCCGGATGATCTGATCTGGAACCGAGGTGACGGCGCGCTCAAGCAGATGGCCGATCTCAACGCTGCCAGTGGTGCAAGCGTGATCGCCGTGGAGGACGTACCGCACGAGAACACCGCCAGCTATGGCATCGTGGCAACGGATGTGTTCGATGGCCGCAAGGGCCGTATCAAACAGATCGTAGAAAAGCCCAAGCCGGCAGACGCGCCGAGCGATCTGGCCGTGGTGGGGCGTTACGTACTCAGCCCGAAGATCTTTGAACTGTTGGAAGGCACTGGGACTGGTGCCGGTGGCGAGATCCAGCTCACCGACGCGATCGCGACGTTGTTGAAGAGCGAACAAGTGGACGCCTATCGTTTCGAAGGGACCCGTTTCGATTGTGGTACTCATCTGGGTCTGGTCGAAGCGACCATCCGTTTCGCTTTGGAAAACAAGAAGCTTGCCAAGCCAGCGCGCGAGAAACTCACTCAGATGCTGGCGGAAGACTAAGCCGGGTTCGGCGCTCCCTCCAGCTAACGCATCATGCGTGGAGTCGAGACGCCGTCATGTTTTTCATGGAAATAAAAAGCAGCCGCGAGGCTGCTTTTTATCCTCTGGAGCTGCTGGCCGCAGCCATTGAGCGAACGTTCCAGGCGCAGGCAAGCAAGCTGCAAGCGCGCAGGCAATGATTTGACCATGCGTCGTGCAGTATGGATACCTCTTCAGGCCCATGATGCGCTGGTCCCCATCACGGATGGATCACAGTGCCTCGATGATGCCTGCAGCGCCCATGCCGGTGCCGATGCACATGGTGACCATGCCGTATTTTTGCTGATGTCGGCGCAGTCCATGCACGAGGGTGGCGGTGCGAATGGCCCCGGTGGCACCGAGCGGATGACCCAACGCAATCGCGCCGCCCAGTGGATTGACCTTGGATGGGTCCAGCTCACTGTCGCGTATCACTGCCAGCGCTTGCGCGGCGAAGGCCTCGTTGAGTTCGATCCAGTCCAGTTGTTCCTTGCGCAGGCCAGCCTGCTTGAGGGCTTTCGGAATCGCCTCGATCGGTCCAATCCCCATCACCTCCGGGCGTACGCCCGCGACCGCGAAACTCACGAAACGCGCCAGCGGCGTCAGCCCGTAGTCCTTGATCGCCTGCTCCGAAGCCAGTAGCAGCGCACCGGCGCCATCGCTCATCTGCGAGGAGTTGCCGGCCGTGACGCTGCCGCCGAATTGGCCGTTGCGGAACACCGGGCGCAGTTTGGCCAGTCCCTCCAGCGAGCTATCCGGGCGCGGACCTTCATCGGTGTCCACGCGCGTGTTGCGCAGCGCGATGACGTTGCCAGCCAGATCGGGTTGGTGCGAGACGATGTCGTAAGGCGTGATCTCCTCGCGAAACGCGCCTGCGGCGATCGCCGCGATGGCTTTCTGGTGCGAGGCGAGGGCGAAGGCGTCCTGATCCTCGCGCGACACTTTCCATTGCTCTGCCACCTTCTCGGCGGTGATGCCCATACCGTAGGCGATGGCGACGTGGTCCTCGACAAATACCTGCGGCGACAGGGCGACCTTGTTGCCCATCATCGGCACCATCGACATCGATTCGGTGCCGCCAGCTAGTATCAGATCGGCGTTGCCCAAGCGAATCTGGTCGGCGGCCAGCGCCACTGCCTGGAGGCCAGAGGAACAGAAACGGTTGATGGTCTGCCCGGCGACCGAGTTCGGCAGGCCGGCCAGTAATACGCCGATGCGCGCCACGTTCATGCCTTGCTCGCCTTCGGGCATGGCGCAGCCGATGATCGCGTCGTCGATGCGTGCAGGGTCGATGCCCGGCGCCTGCGCGACCACCGCGCGCAGCACATGCGCCAGCATGTCGTCCGGACGCGTGTTGCGGAACATGCCCTTGGGCGCCTTGCCGACTGGGGTGCGGGTGGCGGCGACGATGTAAGCGTCTTGGATCTGTCTGGTCATTGGCGGAGTTCTCGAATGACGGGGAGTGTGGGTGTCGGGTCTGTTACCTGAGATTCGGTGCCCGGCTTCAATCAATTCCGCAACGGCTTGCCCGTCTTGAGCATGTGGTCGATACGTGCCTGGGTTTTCTCCTGTTGCGCCAGTTCGACGAAGTGCTTGCGTTCGAGCTTGAGCAGCCATTGCTCGTCCACCAGCGCACCGCGATCGACCTCGCCGCCGCACAATACGGTGGCGATGCGGGTTGCGATCTCGTTGTCGTATTCGCTGATGAAGCGGCCTTCCAGCATGTTGACCAGCAACATCTTGAAGGTGGCGATGCCGACGTCGCCGGCGACCTGGATGCGTCGCGCCGGCAACGGGGGGCGGTAGCCGCCTTCGGCCAGGGCGCGGGCCTGCGCCTTGGCGATGTACAGCAACTCGTCGCTGTTGAATACGACCTGGTCGGTCCCGCGCAGCAGGCCAAGTTCCTTGGCGTTGACGGCCGAGGTCGAGACCTTGGCCATGGCGACGGTTTCGAAGATTTTCTTCAGTTCGGTAAATACGTCGCCTCCGGTGGCTGCCGCCGCTTGCGAGGCGCGCAGCGCGATCTCCTTCAGGCCGCCGCCGGCCGGCAGCAGGCCCACGCCAGCCTCGACCAGGCCGATGTAGCTTTCCAGTGTGGCCACGGTCTTGGCGCTGTGCATCTGGAACTCGCAGCCGCCGCCCAAGGCTAGCCCGCGTACTGCCGCAACCACGGGCACTAGCGCGTACTTCAGGCACTGACTGGTGGCCTGAAAATTGGCGACCATGGCTTCGAACGCGTCGAGCTTGCCGGCCTGCAGCAGGCCCAGGGCGCCCGCCAGGTCGGCACCGGCGGAGAAGGGCTCCTTGTGCTGCCACAACACCATGGCCTTGAAGTCTTTCTCTGCGCGACGAACGGCCTCCTGCAGGCCGTCCAGTACTTGGTCGGAAACGGTGTTCATCTTGGTCTTGAAACTGACCACGGCGATGTCGTCGCCGTCGTGCCACAGGCGCAGGCCGTCGTTCTCGAACACGGTTTCGCCTTGCGGGAACGTCTCGCCCAGCAGCGCATCGGGGAAACGCTGGCGCTTGTATACCGGCAGTGCCGAGCGCGGTAGTTTGGTATCGCGTGCGGGGCTGTAGGATCCCTCGGCGGCATGCACGCCGTCGCGGCCATCGAACACCCAGTTCGGCAGCGGCGCGCTGCTCATGCTCTTGCCGGTGGCGATGTCTTCGGCGATCCACTGCGCGATCTGCTTCCAGCCAGCCGCTTGCCAGGTCTCGAACGGCCCCAGCGTCCAGCCGTAGCCCCAGCGCATTGCCAGATCCACGTCGCGCGCGGTCTGCGCGATGTCGTCCAGGTGATAGGCGCTGTAGTGGAACAGGTCGCGAAAGGTTGCCCACAGAAACTGCGCCTGCGCATGCGGGCTTTCACGCAGCTTGGCGAACTTTTCCGCCGGATGCTTGATCTTCAAGATCTCTACCACGTCCGCCGTGGCGCCGCGCTGGGCCGGGCGATAGTCCTGTTTTTGCAGGTCCAACACCACGATGTCCTTGCCGAGCTTACGGAACAGGCCTGCGCCGGTCTTCTGACCAAGCGCGCCTTTGCCGATCAGGGCCTCCAGCCACTTCGGCGTTTTGAAGAACGCGTGCCAAGGATCCTGCGGCAAGGTGTCTGCCATGGTCTTGACCACATGTGCAATGGTGTCCAGGCCGACCACGTCGCAGGTGCGGTATGTGGCCGACTTGGGACGACCGATCAGCGGGCCGGTCAAGCCGTCCACCTCGTCCAAGCCCAGGTCGAATTGCTCGGTGTGGTGGATCGTGGACAGGATCGAGAACACGCCGATGCGGTTGCCGATGAAATTCGGAGTGTCCTTGGCGTAGACCACTCCCTTGCCCAGGGTGGTGGTCAGGAAGGTCTCCAGGCCTTGCAGCAACGCCGCGTCGGTGTGCTTGGCTGGAATCAGCTCGGCCAGGTGCATGTAACGTGGCGGATTGAAGAAGTGCACGCCGCAGAAGCGGGGGCGCAATTGCGTCGGCAACACCTCCGATAGCGCGTTGATGCCAAGGCCGGATGTGTTGGAGGCAAGTACCGCATGCTCGGCCACGAACGGCGCGATCTTCTTATAGAGATCCTGCTTCCAGTCCATGCGCTCGGCGATGGCCTCGATGATCAGGTCGCAGCCGCGCAGTTGTTCCAGGCCCGTATCGTAGTTGGCCGATGCGATGGACTCGGCCAGGATAGGGCTGGCCAGCGGCGCAGGACTCAACTTGGTCAGGTTGGCGATGGCCTTGAGGACGATGCCATCGGGATGGCCGTCCTTGGCGGCAAGGTCGAACAGCACGGTGTCGACGCCAGCGTTGGTCAGGTGCGCAGCGATCTGTGCGCCCATCACGCCCGCGCCCAGGACGGCGGCGCGGCGGACTAGCAGGGGGTTGGACATAGCGATCAGCCTCTGTGGGTCAGGGGGTGCGGGAGCGAATGTGCGCAGTGGGCAAGGAAACCCGCTTCGGCGAAACGGATGAGTTCGCTTGCGGCGTGGGCGCGGTGTGCGCTTTCGCTGACACCGGCGGGACGCTTGATCAGGCCGAAATCGGCCATGGCGTAGGTCAGAGCACCGGCCAGGAAATCCAGGCGCCAGTAGAGCTCCTGTTTGCTCAACCCGGGCACGCAGGCCGCGATCGCCTTGGCGAATTCGCGCAGCACGTGGCCGTAGTGGTCGGACAGGAACTGGCGCAGGCTGTCGTTGTTCTCGGCATAGGCGCGGGCGATCACCCGGACGAAGGCACCGCCGCTCTGGTGTTCCTGCGCCATTGCCAGTGCTGGTTCCACGAAGGCGGCAAGCACCGGGCCGAGTTCACCGGGATGCTCACGCTTGGCGGTTTCCAGTTGGGTCATGCGCGCGGAGGTCATTTCGTCCATCCGCCTGCGGAACACCTCGTTGACCAGGTTTTCCTTGGAGCCGAAGTGGTAATTCACCGCCGCGATATTGACGTCGGCTTGGCTGGTGACTTGTCGTAGCGAGGTGCCGGAGAAGCCATGCTGGGCGAACAGTTCCTCGGCCGCGCTGAGGATGCGAGCCTTGGTCGAGAAATGCACCTGCTTTGTCATGTGATCGCCAAAATCAATCAAACGATTGTTTGATTCTAGGCTGGGTCGCTGGGTCCGTCATGCTGCCTTGCAGCACAATTCAGCCGCAGCCGTGCAAAGCACGTCGCAATTGGATAGAATCGTCCATCTGAATCCTAGCTAAGCCCGCGTTTTGGCACGGGTTTTTTAATCTTAACTTCGGGTCGAGAGTGACCCGCCCAACGGAGAACGTCCCATGGCGCTGGAGCGCACCCTGTCTATCATCAAGCCCGACGCCGTCGCCAAGAATGTCATCGGCGAGATTTATTCCCGCTTCGAGAAAGCTGGCTTGAAGATCGTTGCCGCCAAGTACAAGCAACTCTCGCGCCTGGAGGCCGAGGGCTTCTACGCTGTGCACCGCGAGCGTCCGTTCTTCAATGCGCTGGTCGAGTTCATGATTTCCGGTCCGGTGATGATCCAGGTACTGGAGGGGGAAAACGCCGTGATTGCACATCGCGAACTGCTTGGCGCCACCAATCCGAAGGACGCGGCTCCGGGCACAATTCGCGCAGACTTCGCCGATTCGATCGACGCCAATGCCGCGCATGGTTCAGATTCGGTCGAAAATGCCGTTAATGAAGTGGCTTATTTCTTTGCTGCCACCGAAGTGGTGTCGCGCTGACTCGAGGTTCGTCGTGAACGAGGTCGTCCATCCTCCGTTGGTGCTTGCCGATCCGCTTCCCAGCGGCGCGGCAGCCAAACAGAATCTGCTCGACCTTGATCGCGAGGGCCTGGAGCGTTTCTTCGCCGAAACCCTCGGCGAAGCACGCTATCGTGCCCATCAGGTGATGAAGTGGATCCACCACCGCTACGTCACCGATTTTGAGCAAATGACCGATCTCGGCAAGGCGCTGCGAGCCAAGTTGCAGCAACATGCCGAGGTCGTCGTCCCCAACGTCGTGTTCGATAAACCTTCTGCAGACGGCACCCACAAATGGCTGTTGGCCATGGGCGTGGATGGTAAGAATGCGATCGAGACCGTCTATATCCCCGACAAGGGCCGCGGCACCTTGTGCGTGTCCTCGCAGGTCGGTTGCGGGTTGAATTGCAGTTTCTGTTCCACCGCGACCCAGGGCTTCAATCGCAACCTGTCCACTGCCGAGATCGTCGGCCAGGTGTGGGTGGCGGCGCGGCATCTGGGCAACGTGCCGCACCAGCAGCGCCGTCTCACCAACGTGGTGATGATGGGCATGGGTGAGCCGCTGATGAATTTCGATAATGTCGTGCGTGCGATGAGCGTCATGCGCGACGATTTGGGTTACGGCCTTGCCAATAAGCGCGTGACCCTGTCGACCTCGGGATTGGTGCCGCAAATTGATCGTTTATCCGGCGAGAGCGACGTTTCTTTGGCCGTCTCGCTGCATGCGCCGAACGACGCCTTGCGCGAAACACTGGTGCCGCTCAACAAGAAGTATCCGATCGCCGAATTGATGGCGGCTTGCGCGCGCTATCTGCGAGCTAATAAGCGTCGTGAATCGGTGACTTTCGAGTACACCCTGATGAAGGGAATCAATGACCAGCCCGAGCACGCGCGGCAATTGGCGCGGCTGATGCGCCAGTTCGATAACGCGGTGCAAGCCGCCAACGCTGGTAAGGTCAATCTGATTCCGTTCAATCCGTTTCCGGGCACACGCTACACGCGCTCCGGCGAAACCGAGATTCGCGCCTTCCAGAAGATATTGCTGGATGCGCAGGTATTGACGATGGTGCGGCGCACACGCGGCGACGATATCGATGCGGCGTGCGGGCAACTCAAGGGGCAGGTCATGGACCGGACCCGTCGCCAGGCCCAGTTCCAGCGCGAACTGCAGACGCGGGCGGAGCAGGATGCGACAACCTAGCCGCCATTTGACCATCGCCGTGATCCTGACGGCGCTGCTGGCGTTGCCGGGTTGTAACTGGCTTGCCGCCAAGTCCGGCAAATTACGTACCGTCGAGCAGGTGCAGCCGGATTACCACTTCCACGACAGCCGGGCAGTCAAGTCGCGCTTCATACTGGAGGAGCAACTTGGGTTGGCGGTGAACCGGCTCGGTTCCGGCGATTTGGATGACGCCGAGAAGTACGCCAACAAAGCGCTGACGTTGGATGCCAACTCTGTGCAAGCGCACACATTGTTAGCGGTGATCGCGGATCGTCGCGACGCACATGCTGTTGCTGGCGAGCATTATCGTCGGGCTGCCGAACTGGCTCCGGATAGCGGCGAAACCTTGAATAATTACGGCGCTTGGCTATGCGCGAACGGCGCTGCGGCTGAATCGCTGGCCTGGTTCGACCGGGCACTGGCGGTGCCGGATTACCCCACGCCGGCGTCGGCACTGGCAAATGCCGGTGGCTGCGCGTTGCAGGTCGGGCAGCGCGAGCGCGGCCTGCGCGATCTGCGCAAGGCGCTGGCAATGGAACCGAATAATCCCTATGCCTTGGAGGCAATGGCGCGAGATGAGCTTGCGCAGGGGCACTTTTTCGAGGCGCGCGCGTTCGCAGAACGACGCATTGCCGCTGCGCCTGCTAATTCTTCCGTGCTACAACTCGCCGTGAAAATTGAGCAAGGGCTGGGGGACAAGGCCGCCTCCAGTCGTTATCAACAGAGGTTGCGTAAGGAGTTTCCCAATGCTGCGACCACGATATCTGGGAATAATCCATAGTGAGCAATGATTCAAATCCTAACGTTTTCGGTTGTGCCAAAGGCTGCGGGCAACAACTGCGCGATGCACGCGAGGCGGCGGGTCTGAGCATCGACGACGCTGGCAGCACTCTGCGTATGCCAATGCATGTCATACAGGCGCTCGAATCGGAAGAGTGGGAGCGCCTCGGTGCCCCGGTCTTCGTGCGAGGTCAGTTGCGCAGTTATGCGCGTTTGCTTGGCGTGGATCTCGATCCGTTGTTGCAGGCCGCACAGATTGCGCCCGTACAACCGGTCGATTTGATCAGTCATACGCATACCCGACCGCTGCGGCGTATCTTCGAGAGCGCTACCCGGCGGATGGTGTACGTGGTGATCACCGCTGGCCTGGCGATACCTGTCTGGTATGCCACACGCAGCCATTTTGCCGAGGATGGCCCAAACACCGCTTCGCTCGATGTGGTGCCCAGCGGGCCAATTGCCGTGCAGACGCCTGGCGTGTCATCTGTGGCCAAGGAGCGTGCGGCTCCGGCGGCAGCCGAGGCGGTCAATCACTCTGCACCGAGCGCGACCCCTTACATCGCTTCACTGACCCCTCTGCCGCATGAGGAGCAAACCGCAAAGGGGGGGCTGACCTTGTCTTTTCAGGGGGACAGTTGGATGCAGGTCAGTGCGCCTGACGGCAGGTTGGTCGAAAAGGCCATGCTCAAGTCTGGTGAGAACCGTACCTACGCGCCAGGTCAAGTCGGGCGTGTCGTTTTGGGTAATGCCTCGGTGGTTCAGGTTCAGCAATCCGGTAGTACGGTGGATTTGACTCCCTACAGACGCGCGAATGTGGCGCGCTTTGCGGTATCCTCTGATGGTTCCGTGGTGCCTGCCTCCGAGTGACGGCAGCGCGGTTTCCTCCTTCCACATTCCATGCCCTGCCGTAGCGGTGGGGCGAGAGTACGCATGGCGATCGACGACCTGCTCGACGAGCACGAACAAAGCGAACGCGTTCGCACTTGGCTCAGAAAAAATGGCGCTGGCCTGATTGGTGGCATCCTACTGGGCCTTGGCGCAATTCTGGGCTGGCAATTCTGGGCCAAGCACCGGTCCGATGATTTGGCACAGGCCAATTCGCGTTACGAGGCGCTGCTCAAGAGCATCGAGGCCAAGCAACTTGACAAGGCCGCTAAGGACCTTGCGCAGTTGCAGCAGGGCTCGTCCGATATGTATGTCGTATTGGCGGGGCTGCGTCTGGCCAAGGCGCAGGCCGATGCGGACAAGAACGACGCGGCGCTGGCAACGCTACGTGCACTCAAAGCCGATGCCGAGATGAAGCCACTGGTGGATCAGCGTATGGCTTCTCTATTGCTTCAGGCCAATAAGCCCGCAGATGCGCTCAAGCTGCTCGCTTTGGCCGACGATACACGTAGCCTAGAAATTCGCGGCGATGCGTTGGTTGCACAAGGCAAGCTAGATGCGGCGCGCGATGCTTACGTCAAGTCGCTGGCTGGGCTGGATGTGGCGGCGCCGCAGCGGAGTTTGCTGGAAATAAAATTGATGGATGCGGGCGGCAGCGTGCCGAATGCCGCGGAGCCGATCTGATGAAGGTAGTTATGTTCAAGCGCGTCGCGCTCGTTGCGCTGCTGGGGTTGACGCTGTCTGGTTGCAGCACGGTCAAAGGGTGGTTCGCTGGTAAGGACTCCGCCGCCAAGAAAGCCGCCGAGCCAGCCGAATTGGTCGATTTCAACCCGACTGTCAAAGTCGTCAAACTTTGGTCCACCGATGTCGGTAAAGGCGAGCGTCGGATCGGCGTGCGCCAGCATCCAGTTGTGGCCGATGGCAAGGTGTATGTCGCTGCCGCCTCCGGCACGGTGTACGCGTTGGACTTGCAAACCGGCAAGTCGCTATGGGAATACGACGCCAAGAAGGCGCGCAAGGAACAACAGTCGCAGGTCGTAGAGCAGCAGCCGAAGAGCCAGGTAGAGAGCGAATCCGGCAAAAACCTGTCCAAGGAGGAGCGCGCGGCCTACAAACAGCGTCTGCGCAATGAGAAGCAACAGGCCAAGGAACGCAAGCGTTTGGAGAAGCATCGTCCGCTGCCGCGCTTTGCTGGTGGCCCGGGCGTGGGCGACGGTCTGGTGGTCGTCGGTGGCCTGAACGGCGAAGTGCTCGCACTCGATGCCACCAACGGTACCGAGAAGTGGCACGCCAAGGTACACAACGAAGTGATCGCCGCACCCGTGATTGCACAAAATACGGTATTCGTGCGTAGCAACGACGGCCGCACCACCGCCTTCGATGCCGCGACCGGCCAGCAGCGTTGGTTCAACGCGCAGGAACTGCCGAGTCTGACTGTACGTGGCAATGCACCGGTGGTAGCCGGCCCAGGTGTGCTGTTCATCGGTAACGACGACGGCACCCTGAGTGCCTTGGCGATGCAGGATGGCCGCGTGCTGTGGCAACAGACCATCGCTGTGCCGGAAGGTCGGACCGAACTTGAGCGCATGTCCGATGTGGATGGTGCGCCGGTAATCGATGGCACAACGCTCTATGCGACCAGCTTCAAGAACCATACTGTGGCGCTCGAAGGCCCAAGTGGTCGCCCACTGTGGGATCGCGATCATGGCGGTGCCGGCGGTGTAGGTGTGAGCTCCGGTAGCGTGGTGGTGGCCGACAATGCCGGCACCGTGTGGGCGCTGGACAAAGCATCCGGGTCGGCGATGTGGTCGCAACCGGCGCTGGCGCGCCGCTCGCTGACCGGGGTGGCAATTCATGGAGATTATGCGGTTGTCGGCGACTACAAGGGCTATCTGCATTGGCTCAAGCTCGACAACGGCGAGTTCGCCGCGCGCGAGCGGGTGGGGCGCAAGCCGCTGGTGGCGCAACCGGTGGTTGCCGATGGCATCTTGCTCATACAAAACACGAAAGGCGACCTGACCGCGTTCCGGTTGGGTCAATAAGAAGGGAAGGACGTCGCCATGCTGCCGCTGGTCGCCCTGGTTGGACGGCCGAATGTCGGCAAGTCCACGTTGTTCAACGCGCTGACGCGCAGTCGCGACGCGCTGGTCCACGACCAGCCGGGCGTGACCCGCGACCGTCATTACGGCGTGTGCCGGCTGCAGCCGGAGACGCCGTTTGTGATCGTCGATACCGGCGGTATTTCCGGTGAAGAGGAGGGGCTGGCTGGTGCTACGGCCAGTCAGGCCCGTGCCGCCGCTGGCGAGGCCGATCTTGTGCTGTTCGTGGTCGATGGCCGCGAAGGCTCGTCCTCGCTGGACGATGAGATCCTGTCCTGGTTGCGCAAGCTGGCGCGGCCGACGCTGTTGCTCATCAACAAGATCGACGGCACCGATGAAGACCAGGTCCGCGCCGAGTTCGCGCGCTACGGCCTGGGCGAGGCGATTGCGGTATCCGCCGCGCATCGCCAGGGCATCGACGACCTGCTTGATGATGTACTGGCACGATTGCCGGAAGAGGGCGCTGGCGAAACCCTGGATACCGACCCTGGGCGCATGCGCATTGCCTTCGTCGGTCGCCCCAATGTTGGCAAATCGACCCTGGTGAATCGCTTGCTGGGCGAGGAGCGCATGATCGCTTCCGACGTGCCGGGGACCACCCGCGATTCGATTGCGGTGGACCTGGAGCGCGATGGCCGTCTTTACCGTTTGATCGACACCGCTGGCCTGCGTCGCCGTGGCCGGGTCGAAGAAGCTGTGGAAAAGTTCAGCGTGTTCAAGACGCTGCAGGCGATCGAGCAATGCGAGGTGGCGGTGCTTCTGCTCGACGCCAGCGAAGGCGTCACCGATCAGGACGCCAGCGTGCTGGGGGCGATCCTGGATGCAGGCCGTGCCCTGGTGGTGGCGGTGAACAAGTGGGACGGACTGACCGACTACCAGCGAGAACAGGCCGAGGCATTGCTGTCGCGCAAGTTGGGTTTTGTGCCCTGGGCCGAAGCCGTGCGTATTTCGGCCAAGCACGGGTCGGGTTTGCGCGAACTATTTCGCGCCATCCATAACGCCCATGCCTCGGCAGTGCGCGAGTTCAGCACCAGCGAAGTCAATCAGGCGCTGGAAGTGGCTTACGAGAGCAATCCGCCGCCGAGTATTCGCGGCCATGTCTCCAAGCTGCGCTACGTCCATCCGGGCGGCAGCAATCCGCCGACCTTCATCGTGCACGGCACTCGCTTGAAGGTTTTGCCGGAGTCGTACAAACGCTATCTGGAAAACTTCTTCCGCAAGCGTTTCAAGTTGGTTGGCACGCCGGTGCGTTTCATGTTCCGCGAAGGCGCCAATCCTTACGAAGGCAAGAAAAACGTGCTCACCGAACGCCAGATCGCCAAGAAGCGGCGTTTGATGAAGCACGTGCGCGGCAAGTAGCCGCGCATGGACCCGCAGCGTGCGATCACCCTCGGCATCTTGGCCGGTGGTCGTGCGCAACGCTTGGGGGGTCTCGATAAAGCCTGGCTGCAGCACGACGGCCAGCCGTTGGTGCAGCGTCTTGCGCAGACGCTCGCGCCGAGCGTGGCAGCGGTGCTGGTCAGTGCCAATCGCGATCTATCGCGTTACGCGGCCATCGGTTTGCGGGCGGTGCCGGACCGGGTTCACGCACCAGCCCAGGCACCGTGTTCGCTTGGTCCGATCGCCGGCGTAGACGCTTTGGCGGCTGCCTGCGCCACGCCCTGGCTGCTGACCGTGCCGGTGGATGCGTGCCAGTTGCCACCGGCATTGCCGGCGCTGTTGGCCGCAGTGGGCGCGGCTGGCGATGGCACCTGGCTCGAGGATGCGGCTGGAGTGCAGCCGTTGGTGGCCTTGTATCGACTCGCCGCATTGCGTCCCGCACTGGACGCCGCCCTGGCGGCGGCGGCCTATGCGCCGTGGCGACTACAACAGCGTTTGAACATGGTCCCGTTGCGCTTGCCCGATCTTGTCCTCGGCAATCTCAACACGCCCCAGGATTTATCCGTAGCGGGTATCCTGCCGATGCCATGACCGAGATCAAGACCGAATCTGCCACCCGAATCGCATACGCGGACGCGTTGGCCATCGTCGTTGCCGCCGCACGCACGCGTCCGGTCAATGCCGAACGGCTCGCGTTGCAACGTACCGATGGTCGCATCCTGTTGGAGCCGCTGGAGGCGCCGATCGATTTGCCGCCGTTCGCCAACAGTGCGATGGATGGGTTCGCGCTGCGCCATGCGGACCTGACACCCGACGCACCCAATGCCCTGCGCCTTGTTGGCGAGCAGTTCGCTGGCACCGACCGGCAACAGGCCATCGCTGCCGGCCAATGCCTGCGCGTGACCACCGGCGCGCCGCTGCCGCTGGGGGCGGATACGGTGGTCATCAAGGAAAACGCGGTCGAGCATGACGGATGCGTGGAGTTCACGCAGATGCCTGCCCGTGGCGCGCATGTGCGGGCCCAGGGCGAGGACGTGCGTGCGAGCGAGCGTGTGCTTGAGCCTGGCATGCTGCTGACGCCCTCGCGCATTGGCCTGGCTGCGGCACTGGGTGTGTCCCAGCTCTCCGTCGCGGCGCGACCGACTGTGGCGGTGTTTGCCACCGGCGACGAATTGGTCGAGCCAGGCATGCCGTTGCAGCCCGGACAGATCTATAACAGCAATCGCGACATGTTGATGGCGCAATTGCGCCTGCTCGGCCTGGCACCCACCGCCTGGCCAACGTTGCCGGACGATCCGCTATGTATCCAGGCCATGCTGGCCGATGCGGCGTCGGCGTTCGACGTGGTACTGACCTGCGGTGGCGTGTCCGCTGGCGAAAAGGACTATCTGCCCCGGTTGCTGGCCGAGCGCGGTCGCGTCCATTTCTGGAAGGTACGCATGCGCCCAGGTATGCCCGTGCTGTTCGGTGAATGGGATCATGCTTTGTTCCTGGGCTTGCCCGGCAATCCGGTATCGGTGCTGGCGACGTTTTTGGCGATTGGCCGACCATTGCTGGACGCCCTACAGCGACGAGCCGAGCCTCACCGCGCCTGGCGCGCCCGACTTGCAACCGCGTGGGACAAGCGTCACGACCGACTGGAGTTCCTGCGTGGGCGCATGCGCTGTGACGCATACGGACAACTGTGGGTCGAGCCGAATCCGGCCGATGGCTCGCATCGGTTGCGCGGCGCGGCCGACAGCGATGTGCTGCTGCGCCTGGACGAAGGCGAGCGTCGTTTCGAGGCGGGCGAGGTGGTCGAGGTGGTGCCTTACTGAGCATTGCAGGCCACTGCATTGGCGATACGGTTTACGTCGATAATGTCCCCATGAGCATTCGAGAACTGACGCCGCGACAGGCCCATGCGCGCGTTGCGCAGGGCGCGCGGCTGATTGATATCCGCGAGGAACACGAGCGTGCCTTGGGCATGGCCGAAGGTGCCCTTGGTGTGGCCCGTGCGCAGTTGCAGGCCGATCCGGCCGCCTATGTCGATAGGAGCGCCGAGATCCTGCTGATCTGTCAAAGCGGCAGGCGCTCGCAGGAGACCGCCGCGTTCCTGCAGCAGCTCGGCTATTGCCAGGTTGTCTCGGTCCTAGGTGGCACCACTGGCTGGCAGCGCGAGGGCTTGCCGCTGCAACGTCCGGCGTTGGCGCCGGAGCAGCAGGATTTCCTGGAGCGCTATGCGCGCCACCTGCGCCTACCCGAGGTCGGCATCGACGGCCAGCGTCGTCTACAGGCTGCACGGGTGCTGCTGGTCGGTGCCGGTGGGCTGGGCTCTCCGGCCGGTGTCTATCTGGCCGCGGCCGGCGTCGGGCATCTGCGCATCGCCGACGATGACGTGGTCGAGCGCAGCAATCTGCAGCGCCAAATCCTGCATAGCGACGCGCGGATCGGGCAACCCAAAGTGGACTCGGCGGCAACGGCGTTGGCCGCGCTGAACCCGGGCGTGCAGGTGGAAGCGGTGCGTGAGCGGGTCACGGCGCACAACGTCGAACGCCTGCTGCAGGAGGTGGACGTGGTGCTGGATGGCTCGGACAATTTTCCCGCACGCTACCTGCTCAACGATGCTTGCGTGAAGCTGGGCAAGCCGCTGGTATACGGCGCGGTGCAGCGTTTCGAGGGGCAGGTCAGCGTGTTCGATGCTGGCCGTCAGCGCGGTCTGGCACCATGCTACCGCTGTCTGTTCCCGGAACCGCCAGCGCCGGAATTTGCGCCCAACTGTGCCGAGGCAGGCGTGCTGGGGGTACTGCCCGGTATCGTTGGCTTGTTACAGGCCAACGAGGTGCTGAAACTGTTGCTTGGCATTGGCGAGTCGCTGAGTGGGCGCTTGCTGCATGTCGACGCGTTGGCGATGCGCTTCCGCGAGACCCGTCTGGCCGCCGATCCGCATTGTCGGCTATGCGCGCCGGGGCGGCCTTTCCCAGGTTATATCGATTACGCGCAATTCTGCGGCACGCCGCACTGAGGGGGCTATCGCAGTCGGCGATGGCTTCCGGGGATGCCCTGGATGGATTTGTCAGCCATGCCGACGCTGCGCCTCGGCGAAGGCGGCCAGTTGCTCCGGTGTCGCTTCGGCCTGGTACTTCGCTTTCCAGTCGGCAAATGGCATGCCGTAAACGCGCTCGCGTGCCTGTTCCTTGCTCAGAATCTGGCCTTCGGTCGCTGCCGCCTCGCGGTACCAGTCGGCCAGACAGTTGCGGCAGAAGCCGGCCAGGATCATCAGGTCGATATTCTGCACGTCGGTGCGGTCTTGATTCAGGTGCTGCAACAAGCGACGGAATGCGGCGGCCTCGATGTGGGTGGTGTCGGTCATGATGGAATCGGGGACAATGGGCGTCCCCCGACTCTACACCCGCTCGCCCCGATGACCGACTCTGCGCCTGTCTCCTCCGTTCCGGCCCGCATTCTCGACGGGCGGCGCATCGCCGAAGATTTGCTCGATGAACTGAAAACACGGGTCGATGCCCGGTTGGCTGCAGGGCAGCCCAGGCCCGGTTTGGCGGTGGTGTTGGTCGGCGGCGATCCGGCCTCCACCGTATATGTGCGCAACAAGCGGCGCGCGGCAGAGAAAGTCGGCATCGAGGCGTTCGATTACGACCTGCCGGCGGGCACCGGCGAGGCCGAGTTGCTGGCGTTGATCGATCAGCTCAACGCCGATCCCAAGATCCACGGCATCCTGGTGCAGTTGCCGCTCCCCGGCATTGCCGATGCGAGTCGGTTGATCCACCGGATTGACCCACGCAAGGATGTGGACGGTTTTCATCCGCAGAACGTCGGCCACCTGGCGCTGCGCGAGTTCGGCCTGCGACCCTGTACTCCGCGCGGCATCGTCACCTTGCTGGCGCACACCGACCAGCCGGTACGTGGCCGCAACGCGACCATCGTCGGGGTCAGCAATCACGTTGGCCGGCCGATGGCGCTGGAACTGCTGATCGCCGGTTGCACGGTCAATTGCTGCCACAAGTTCACCCCGGCGCACGTACTGCAGACGCACGTGCGCGATGCCGACATCCTGGTGGTGGCGGTGGGGCGGCCTGGGCTGATCCCGGGCGATTGGATCAAACCCGGTGCAGTGGTGATCGATGTCGGCATCAACCGCCTGGACGATGGTCGCCTGGTCGGCGACGTCGGCTTCGAGGCGGCGGCGCAGCGTGCTAGCTGGATCACCCCGGTGCCTGGCGGAGTGGGGCCGATGACGGTGGCGACGCTGATGCAGAACACCATCGAGGCGGCGGACGCGGCCTTGCTCCGCTGAGCCCCAGCGCGCGGCAGCGGCGCGGGGGGCGGTGGAACGCCGCGTCCCGCATGCCGTTGCATGCGCGCATAGCTTCACGCGATTTTTCGGGCTAAAATGTCGCGCTTCCCCACATTTGCGGTCCGCCGATGCTGCGCATCCAGGCTGAAGCTCTTACCTACGACGACGTTTCGCTCGTCCCCTCTCATTCGACCGTGCTGCCCAAGGATGTCTGCCTGGAGACCCGGCTGACCCGCGAGCTGCGCCTGAAACTGCCGATCCTGTCGGCGGCGATGGACACGGTGACCGAACATCGCCTCGCGGTGGCCATGGCGCAGCTTGGCGGCATCGGCATCATCCACAAGAACATGACTCCGGCGCAGCAGGCGGCCGAAGTGGTCAAGGTCAAGAAGTTCGAAGCCGGCGTGATTACCGAACCGTTTACCGTCGGCCCGGAAACCACCATCGGCGAAGTGCTGAAACTGACCCGCGCGCGCAACATCTCCGGCGTGCCGGTGGTGGACGGCAGTGGATTGGTCGGCATCGTCACCAGCCGCGACATGCGTTTCGAGAAGAAACTCGACGATCCGGTCCGCCACATCATGACCAAAAAGGATCGCCTGATCACCGTGCGCGAAGGCGCCAGTGACGAGGAAGTGCTGCAATTGCTGCACCGCCATCGCATCGAGAAGATTCTGGTGGTCAACGACAGTTTCCAACTGCGCGGCCTGATTACGGTCAAGGACATCCAGAAGAAGACCGACAACCCCAATGCCGCCAAGGATGCGTCCACGCGTCTGCTGGTCGGTGCGGCGGTGGGCGTTGGCGGCGACACCGAGCAGCGCGTGGAACTGCTCGCCGCAGCGGGTGTGGATGTGGTCATCGTCGATACCGCGCACGGCCATGCGCAGGGCGTGATCGACCGCGTGGCCTGGGTCAAGAAAACCTACCCCCAGTTGCAGGTGATCGGCGGCAATATCGTGACCGGCGACGCCGCGCTGGCGTTGATGGATGCCGGTGCCGACGCGGTCAAGGTCGGCGTGGGGCCGGGGTCGATTTGCACCACGCGTGTGGTTGCCGGTGTGGGCGTGCCGCAGATCACCGCCATCGACATGGTCGCCGAGGCGCTGCAGGACCGCATCCCGCTGATCGCCGACGGCGGTATCCGGTATTCCGGCGACATCGGTAAGGCGCTGGTGGCCGGGGCCTCCACGGTGATGGTGGGCGGGCTGTTCGCTGGCACCGAGGAAGCACCGGGCGAGGTCGAACTGTTCCAGGGTCGCAGCTACAAGAGCTATCGCGGTATGGGCAGCCTGGGCGCGATGGAGAAGGGCAGCAAGGACCGCTACTTCCAGGACGCTTCCGATGCCGACAAGCTGGTGCCGGAAGGCATCGAAGGCCGCGTGCCGTACCGCGGCCCGCTCAGCGGCATCATCCACCAATTGGTTGGCGGCCTACGCGCGACCATGGGATATGTCGGCTGCGCGACGATCGAGGACATGCGCGCCAAGCCCAAGTTCGTCACCATCACCGGTGCCGGCCAGCGCGAAAGCCACGTCCACGACGTGCAGATCACCAAAGAGCCGCCGAACTACCGTATGGGCTGAATGCCGCGACTCGGGACTCGGAACTCGAGACGTGGCATCACCTTCGAACGGCGGGGCAGGAAGCAATTTCTCCTCGCCGTTTTTTCATCGTCACAGCGCTAGCGGATCGCAGGAGCCCGAGTCCCGCATCCCCCCCGAGTCCCGATGACCAACATTCACAGCGACAAGATCCTCATTCTCGATTTCGGCGCGCAGTACACCCAACTGATCGCGCGGCGCATCCGCGAACTTGGCGTGTATTGCGAGATATGGGCCTGGGATCACGACCCGGCCGAGATCGCCGGCTTCGGTGCCAAGGGCATCATCCTTTCCGGTGGCCCGGAGTCGACCACCTTGCCGGGCGCGCCGGCCGCGCCGCAGGACGTGTTCGATAGCGGCTTGCCGCTGCTGGGCATCTGCTATGGCATGCAGACAATGGCCGCGCAGCTCGGCGGCTCCACCGAGGCCGCCGATCAGCGCGAATTCGGTCATGCCGAAGTGGACGTGGTCGCGCCCGATGCCTTGTTTTCCGGCTTGACCGATCACCCAGGCAGTGCGCGTCTGAACGTATGGATGAGCCACGGCGACCACGTCGCCAACGTGCCGCCAGGCTTCACCATCACTGCCACGACCGACCGCATCCCGGTTGCGGCCATGGCCAACGAGGCCAAGCGCTGGTACGGCGTGCAGTTCCATCCGGAGGTCACTCACACCCTGCAAGGCCAGACTCTGCTGCGCCGCTTCGTGGTGGAGGTGTGCGGCTGCGCGACGCTGTGGACTGCAGCCAACATCATCGACGACCAGATCGCGCGGGTCCGCGCCCAAGTGGGTGGCGACGAGGTGATCCTCGGCTTGTCCGGCGGGGTCGATTCCTCCGTGGTCGCCGCACTGTTGCATAAGGCCATCGGCGATAAACTCACCTGCGTCTTCGTCGATACCGGCCTGTTGCGCTGGCAGGAAGGCGACCAGGTGATGGCGATGTTCGCCGAGCACATGGGCGTCAAAGTCATTCGCGTCAATGCCGCCGAGCGCTACTTCAAAGCACTTGTTGGCGTCAGTGACCCGGAAGCCAAACGCAAAATCATCGGCAACCTGTTCGTGGAGATTTTCGACGAAGAAGCGAACAAGCTGCGTAACGCCAAGTGGTTGGCACAGGGCACCATCTATCCGGATGTGATCGAGTCCGCCGGCAGCAAGACCGGCAAGGCCCACGTGATCAAGAGCCACCACAACGTCGGCGGTTTGCCCGAGCATATGAAGCTTGGCCTGGTCGAGCCGCTGCGCGAACTGTTCAAGGACGAGGTGCGGCGTCTGGGCGTCGAACTCGGTTTGCCGCGGACCATGGTCTACCGTCATCCATTCCCCGGCCCAGGCCTGGGCGTGCGCATCCTGGGCGAAGTGAAGCCGGAATACGCCGAACTGTTGGCCAAGGCCGACGCCATTTTCATCGACGAACTACGTAAAGCCGATCTATACGACAAGACCAGTCAGGCGTTTGCGGTATTCCTGCCGGTGAAATCAGTGGGTGTCGTGGGCGACGCCCGCGCTTACGAATGGGTGATCGCACTGCGCGCAGTGGAAACCATCGACTTCATGACCGCGCACTGGGCGCATCTGCCTTACGACTTCCTGGGCACGGTGAGCAACCGCATCATCAATGAATTACGCGGTGTCTCGCGGGTGGTCTACGACATCTCGGGCAAGCCGCCGGCGACGATTGAGTGGGAGTGATTGGGCGTCTGGCATGGGCTGGCAATCGCAGGCAAAAAGTTCTTACAAATCATTGATGTAGATTGATTTTGGTGTTTTTTGTCTGGCAAATTCGAGCACTCTCAGGCATCGCCAAGCACGAATTTTTCATGGTATGGTGCATGGCACTGGCTGAACCGATGCCATGATCTTGATCCGATACCATGCGGCCACTTCGCGGTGAAGCATGGTATTGAAATACTCTAAGATATTGATTTATATCGATAATTTTGAGATTTTTCTGGTCTTTTTGAGCATGGTATCGGTAGCCTGAAAAGAAGGGTGCTCATGCTGACCGATACCAAGCTGCGCAATCTCAAGCCGCAGGACAAGCTCTACAAGGTGAACGACCGTGACGGCCTCTATGTGGCCGTCACGCCGGCCGGGGCGATCTCGTTTCGCTACAACTACTCCATCAACGGCAGGCAGGAGACCATCACCTTCGGCCGCTACGGTGTCGGCGGCATCACCCTGTCGGAAGCCCGCGAGCAGTTGGGCGAGGCCAAGAAGCTGATCGCGGTCGGGAAGTCGCCGGCCAAGGAGAAGGCGCGGGACAAGGCCCGCATCAAGGATGCCGAGACATTCGACGCCTGGGCCGAAAAGTGGCTGCGCGGCTACCAGATGGCCGACTCCACCCGCGACATGCGCCGAGCGGTCTACGAGCGCGAGCTGAAGCCCAAGTTCGCCAACCAGAAGCTGGTCGAAATCACCCACGAGGACTTGCGGGCGCTGACCGATGCCATCGTGGAGCGAGGCGCGCCGGCAACGGCAGTGCATGTCCGCGAGGTGGTGATGCAGGTCTATCGCTGGGCCATCGAGCGCGGCCAGAAGGTCGAGAACCCGGCAGAGTTGGTGCGCCCCACGAGCATCGCCAAGTTCGAGCCGCGCGACCGGGCGCTGACGCCTGATGAGATCGGGCTGATGTACCAGTACATGGAGCGCATCGGCACGACGCCGTCGATCCGGGCGGCGGCCAAGCTGCTGCTACTGACGATGGTGCGCAAGAGCGAGCTGACGAACGCGACGTGGAGCGAGATCAATTTCAGCGAGGCGCTTTGGACGATCCCGAAGGAGCGGATGAAGCGGCGCAACCCGCACCTGGTCTTTCTGTCCAGGCAGGCGCTGGACATTTTCATTGCCCTGAAAACCTTCGCCGGCGGATCGGACTACGTGCTGCCTTCGCGGTACGACTCAGACACGTCGATGAGCAGCGCCACACTCAACCAAGTGCTGACGCTGACCTACCGGCTGGCGCAGAAGGAGGGGAAGATCCTTGGCAAGTTCGGGCCGCACGATTTGAGACGCACGGCGAGCACGCTGCTGCACGAGGCGGGCTATAACACCGACTGGATCGAGAAGTGCCTGGCGCACGAACAGCGTGGCGTCAGGGCCGTCTACAACAAGGCTGAATACCGCGAGCAACGCACCGCTATGCTGCAAGACTGGGCGGACATGATCGACGGCTGGACAGCCAGGAAGGCGTTTTAGCCGCTAAAAAAGAGGCCCGTCGAAGTCGATGGCCGTCACTGTACTTCGTCGAGGCGGAAGTCCTTGGGGATCGTCGCGAGCGCCTTGGAAACGGCTTGTCGGCTGATTCCGAGTGCCTTAGCGACTTGCGATTGATTTTGTCCCGAGGCGATCATCGTGATGATCGTCTTCTTGCGGTCGGTCAACCGCTCGTCGGCCATCTGGCGAGCCTGGTTCCTCAACTCGGCCTTGTCGGCTGGCTGTAGGGATTTTTGGGTCACGTGGCCTTGGATGTAGTGGTCAACCGACCGATCCCCTGAGCCTGCCCGCAGCTTCTCCGGTTTGGCGCTTTGCTTGCTCAGCCGTAGCAGCTCCACGTCGAAGTGATCCGCCGAACGCATGGCGCGTCGATAGGCTGGATTCTGGGTGCCATCCGGGAGCATTGGCCGATGCTCGGCACAGTAACGGTGGCTCAAGCGTAGTTTCTCTTGATCCCCCTGGGGCCAATTCCCATGTTCGATGAACGAGGCTAATTCCGTCAGCGCGCCGCAGAACCTACAAAAACCTTGACGACGCTGCGCGTTCCCGAAGGGGAGCAAAGGGAGCTGGTGTTCGCCTGGTATCTTGGATCGTGCCGGTCTTTTGCAGGCGCAGTCCCAAATCAGTTCGATTAAGGATTCGATGGTTGCGATAAAGCGCTGATCTCTGGCAGTCCAGTTGTTCTCCGTTTTGATGAAGTTACGCAGCAACCACCGCTGCAATCGAACCATCTCATCAAGCCCCACTTGACGAATGATGGTGCTGAGTCCTGCCCGTGCGCTGGCTCCGGGCACGAAGCCCGAGTAGCGCGCCGGAAGAGTCGCCATGTACGCCGCCACGGAGGGATCGATGCGTTCCTCTACCAGTCGGACGATGGGGTACTGGCGCGAGGACGCGGAGTAGGGTTTCCAGCGTTCTCGGAACTCCTTGATTGCTTGAGAAACGATGGGCGCGCATCCATCCCAGATATGGATGTAGTACCGCCCTAGGCGTTCTCTTGCTTGATCTTCCGTTTCCATGTCAACCAAAGTGTACAACTAAATCGCTGACAGTCAATTGGTGTGACGGCTAGCCTTGTGGTGCTCAATTGAAGACCACGAATGCCGGACTCGCTTTTTTCATCACCGGGGCCGCTCCGCTCGCCCCGTGACGAAAAGGACGAGCGCACAGCCGCTGAGCCCACAACACACCTTGCGCCTGACCGTGGCAGGCAGGGCGATTTCTTCACGCTCGGCATCCCCGATGCCGCGCCGAAAGATGACCTCGCCAGCATGGAACATCCGTTGTTCGCATTGAAGGCTGGCGACACTCGCGTGCGTACCTACGAGCGCAACGGCAATACCGTGACGGTGAAGCCCGGCCCGGACGGCCGTGCAACGATCCACGATAAGGATTTGTGGCTCTACTGCGCTGGCCAGCTCGTCGAGGCAAAGAACCGTGGGGCAAGAATCTCGCGCACGGTGCGCCTCACCATGTACGACTTCCTCACGGCCACCAACCGCGACACCAGCGGTCGCGCTTACGAGCGGGCGGGCGAGATGCTTGGGCGACTCACCGGCACGCGGGTGGAAACCAACATCGAGACAGGCGGGCGGCGCACTCGTGCGTTCTGGGGCCTGGTGGAATCGGCCAAGATCATCGAGAGGTCGCCCAACGACGGTCGCATGGTGTCACTGGAAGTGACCTTGCCGGATTGGCTGTTCCGGGCCATCGACGCCGGCGAATTCCTCACGCTCTCGCGCAGCTATTACCGACTGCGCAAACCGCTTGACCGGCGCATCTACGAACTGGTGCGAAAGCACTGCGGCCGTCAACCAAGCTGGCGCGTGTCACTGGCCGTCCTATACCAGAAGAGCGGCAGCAGCGATGCGCTGCGGAATTTCCGTGCGGCAATGCGCTCGCTGGCCGAATCTGGCGTGCTGCCCGACTTCCTCATGGCGTTCGACGGCGGCCGAGACATGGTGACGTTCTACGCCAATGGCCCCAAGGGCCGCATCGCCGAGGCCAAGGACATGCTGGCTGGGAGGCCGCATGCTTCGCTGCTGGCCCACGAGAAGGCCCATACCCGGAAGACCGGGAAACGATCCGGCTGACACCTGCCTCCACGCAGGGCACGTACTTTTATCTGCACTTGACTTCGGGCTTCCAGGGATGCCTTCTGTGGATTGGCACGTGCGTTCACCTGCGCCGTCTGTGGATGGGAGCGTGCCTTTACCTGCACTTGCATCGTGCTTTCACCTGCACCCAACCTCGTGCTTTTACCTGCACGACCATCCCGCAAGGCGTTGTGGCGCAGGGGTTTTTGAAACCTGTAACGCGCGCGCGCCTTTAACTGTCTTTTTAACTTAAAGATCTTTAACGCGGCAGGGCTGTGGAAAACTTGACAGTTCGTGCGCTGGCGGCTTCGCCGGGGCACCCCTGCGGGGTTCCCCCACCGCCATGCGGTGGCTCCCCCTCCGGCAGATCGTGCCGGCCTCCAGCCGGTGAGCTGAGAGGGGCGCGGCACACGCCGCGCCGAACGCGCCAGAAACGCTCAGGACGAAAAAGTCGGCAAGGCGAGGCCGAGAGGGCGCTCCTATTCCTGAAACGCTCCTATGGGTTTCCTGGGCGCTGCCAGGCAGGCCGACGACAGCGCCACGAACAGATTGCCGCGCTGTCGGAATGGTCGCAGGTTGAACGCCAAGAAAAGGGGGCGGCGGCTTCAAGCTGACCAGGCCGACGAGCTGGCCAGCATCGCCGCTTCCGACGATGGCGGCCGCCAGATGGATTTGGTTCGTTGTAGCGTGTTGTATGTTGTATGTTGTATCGCGCTACAACATACAACGCAGAAAGCACCCAGTCTTCATGTCAACCTGATTGGATAATTAAGTTGCTTACGCCTTCGGCTTGTCCGGGCAGTATCAGGCACTCGTTCGCAAGTGACTGAATACGCCAGAAGATGCACGCAACAGAAAAACCACGCCAGCCTATTGCCGAGGCGGTGAAGGGCAAGACCCTTATCAATCGCAAGAAGCTGCTGGCGATGATCCCGCTGTCAGACCGCACCATCTACAACATGGAGCTGCGGGGAGAGTTTCCACATCGCATCACCCTCACCAGCCGCAATGTGGCTTGGGACTTGGCGGAGGTCGAGCAGTGGATCGAAGCGCGCAAGTCGTCGGGCGAACTGGCCCGACGCCCCGGCCCTCTGGCCGTGGGCGAGGATTCCCCTTCGTTGTGACCTGGGGAGGACTGATGAAGCGGATAACGATTCAGGTCAGTGAAGCCACGGCGGCAAGCCTGCACGAACTCGCCCGGAGGTGCACGGCTGCACACGGCGGTTCTGATGGCTTCACCAGCCATGGCGCCCTCACTGTCTCGTCGCTTCTGGCGATGCTGGCCGAGGATGCCGGCCTGGTCATCACCCGCCCCGGAAGCTGGGAGGGTGCGAACATGGCGCAGGTCTTCACCTCGCACGGCTATGAGGTGTGACGCGATGGCCGTCGAAAAGAGCTTTCGGGACGAACTGGCCACTTGGGTTGCGCAGCGAGACCAGGCCGAAAGGCCCCAGCGCAAGGAGGCTCTGGTGGCGTTTCTGGCAGTGCGTGCCGACGTGATCGAGGCGACCGCCGCCGGCTACACGCTCAAGACCATCTGGGAACACCTGCACGAAGCGGGGCGCGTGTCGTTCCGCTACGAAACCTTTCTCAAGTACGTCCGCCGACACATCACGAACTCGCCGACCGAGCAGAGAAAACCAACGCCGGTGAAGCGAAGCAATGGCCGCGAGAACTCGGCACCAATCCGTGAGCCGAGAAAGGTCGAGCCCGTTGGAATTCCCACCTTCAACTACAACCCAAGAATGGACGAAAAGGACTTAATCTGATGGCCAAGATTCACATGGTTCTGCAAGGCAAAGGCGGCGTCGGCAAATCGATGATCGCGGCCACCATCGCGCAGTACAAAGCCGGCAAGGGCCAGAAGCCGCTTTGCATCGACACCGATCCCGTCAATTCGACCTTCGAGGGCTACAAAGCCCTGGGCGTGCGTTGCCTCAACATCATGGAGGGCGACGAGATCAATACACGCGCCTTCGACACTTTGATCGAAATGATTGCGTCAGCGGACGGTGAAGTCATCATCGACAACGGGGCTAGCTCGTTCGTGCCGCTGTCCAGCTACCTCATCGGGAACCAGGTTCCCGCGATGCTCCAGGACATGGGGCATGAACTCATCGTTCATACCGTTGTCACCGGCGGTCAGGCATTCAAGGACACGTTGATGGGGCTCGCCCAGCTTGCCGCTCAGTTCCCGGCGGAATGCACCTTCGTTGTCTGGCTCAATCCCTATTGGGGGCCAATCGAGCACGAAGGCAAGGGTTTCGAGAAGATGAAGGCGTACACGGACAACAAGGCCCGCGTGTCGGCCATCGTCCAACTTCCGACCCTCAAGGCGGAAACCTACGGGCGCGACTTCTCGGAAATGCTCCAGGAGCGCCGCACCTTCGATGAGGCCCTGGCCGATCCCGCGCTCACGATCATGACGCGGCAGCGGCTCAAGATCGTGAAGGCCCAGATTTTCCAGCAGCTCGACAACGCGGCGGTGCTGTGATGACCGCATTGCATCGCTGTCAGTGTGCCGTCGATGCACTGCTGACACGCAACCCTGGCGCTGTAGCTGCACTGTTCTTGGCCTTCTTCGGCCATTGCCGCACTGTCCGCGCGCTGTTGCACGTCGATAGCGCATCAGCAGCGCATGCACAGCGACAGATTCGAGGTGCTTTCCGTGGAGTAATCAACGCCGCGATGCGGGCAGGATGTGTGAAGTAGGCCCACCGCGCAAGCGCGGTGTTCCCCTTCACTTTCCCTTATTCGCGCCTACGGCGCTCAACGGGCATCCTGCTCTGCGAGGCATCCGGCGACCGCCGGCAACGACATGAGGACGCCAAGATGGAGGCCAACGAAAACAAGGTGACGAGGAAGGGCAGCCCGCCCATCAAGGTCTATTGCCTGCCCGAAGAGCGGGCAGAGATCGAGGCGAACGCCAAGCGGGCCGGCGTCAGCGTAGCGCGCTATCTGCGCGACGTGGGCCAGGGCTACCAGGTTAAGGGGGTCATGGACTATCAGCACGTGCGCGAGCTGGTGCGCGTCAACGGCGACCTTGGCCGCCTTGGCGGCTTGCTCAAACTTTGGCTGACCGATGATGCGCGCACGGCGAAATTCAGCGCGGCGACCATTTTGGCGTTGCTGGGCCGGATCGAAGCCACCCAGGACGAAATGAGCCGGCTCATGAAGTCCGTGGTGCAGCCGAGGGCAGAGCCTTGAGCGTTTTAGCGGCTAAAAAGCCGGAGGCCGGCCGATGATCGCCAAGCACGTGCCTATGCGTTCGCTGGGCAAGTCCGACTTCGCCGGCCTGGTGAACTACGTTACCGACGCGCAGAGCAAGGATCACCGGCTGGGCCAGGTGCAAATCACGAACTGCGATGCCGTGTCGGTGCAGGACGCCATCACGGAGGTTCTGGCGACCCAGCACACGAACACGCGGGCCAAGGGAGACAAGACCTATCACCTGATCGTCAGCTTCCGGGCCGGCGAGCAGCCCAGCGCCGACACCCTGCGCGCGATTGAGGAACGTATCTGCGCCGGGCTGGGCTACGGCGAACACCAGCGCGTCAGTGCCGTTCACAACGACACCGACAACCTGCACATCCACATCGCCATCAACAAGATTCAACGGACGCGGCACACGATGCACGAGCCGTACTACTCGCACCGGGCGCTGGCGGAACTCTGCACGACCTTGGAACACGACTACGGCCTGGAGCGCGACAACCACGAGCCGCGCCGGCGCGGCGCGGAGGGGCGGGCCGCCGACATGGAGCGGCATTCCGGCCAAGAAAGCCTGTCCGGCTGGATCAAACGTGAATGCTTGGCCGAGATCAAGAGTGCGGCGAGTTGGGCCGAACTGCACCAGGTCATGCGTGAGAACGGCCTGACGTTGCGCGCCCGAGGCAATGGCCTGGTCATCGAAGCCGGCGACGGCACCACGATCAAGGCCAGCACCGTCGCCCGTGACCTGTCCAAGTCGGCGCTGGAGAAGCGTTTCGGGGTCTTCGAGGCTTCGCCCGAGCATCAGGCCGCGCCGACGCGGCGCGGCTATCAGAAGGGCCAGCCGATGCGCTTGCGTGGTGGGCTGGACACGACTGAGCTTTACGCCCGGTACAAGGACGCACAGCAGGGCCTCACGGCGACCAGGGCCGGCGCACTGGCCGAGGCGAAGCGCCAGAAAGACAAGGCCGTGGAGAACGCCAAGAAGGCGGCGGCGATGAGGCGGGCGGCGATCAAGCACCTGACCGATGGCCGGCTGACCAAGCGACTGCTGTACGGCCAGGCCAGCGCGGCACTGCGCGCCGATCTGGCGGCGATCCACGAGCGCCACGACCACGAACAGGCAGCTATCTACCAAGCGCACAGCCGGCGCACGTGGGCTGACTGGCTCAAGCAACAGGCAATGGCCGGCGATGGCCAGGCCATCGATGCCTTGCGTGCCCGTGAGGCAGGCCAGAGCCTCAAGGGGAACACTCTTCAGGGCGAGGGCGTGGCGAAGCCCGACGGTGTCCCGGTGATCGACAACATCACGAAGAAGGGCACCATCATCTATCGTGCGGGCAGTTCGGCCGTGCGTGATGACGGCGAGCGTCTCGCCGTATCCCGCGAGGCCGACCGAGCCGGCGTGCTGGCTGCCTTGCGCATGGCGATGGAGCGTTACGGCGAACGCATCACCGTCAGCGGCAGCGTGGCGTTCAAGGCCACCGCGATCCGGGCGGCCGTGGAAGCGCGGCTGCCCATCGTCTTCACCGATCCGATCCTGGAGCGTCGGCGGCTGGTCGAGGCCGCGAAGGCTCAGGCCAGAGTCCGTCCCGGCGCGCCACCTGTCGGCCGGCAACCACCGCCGCATCGTCGGCATGGCCTGCACACGCTGGGCCAGCTCGGCGGTCTGTACATCGAGGGCGGAGCCCAGCGGCCGACGCAAGCACCGATGCCAGCCAAAGTACGACCATCAGCACCGTCCGAACTGGCGCAGCGCGAGGCGCGGCTACGGGCGCAGATGGAGGCCAAGAGGGCCAAACGCCAAGAGAACGGCAAGGGGCGTGGTCGATGACGAGCGCTTTCACTCTCTGGGAGGCGCAGTGCGAGCTTCCCCATACACCGATGTTCAACACAAATGGCCGGGCGCTACGGTGTCGCTCAGGTCGGGGTACCGGGACAGCGATACGGCGTGCTGTCTCTGTGATGGCCCAACGCCGCCAGTTGCCGACAAGGCAGCAGGCCGGCGCAGCGCAGCCGCTCATCACATCGAGGTATTCGACCATGAAACACGTCCGCCTTTTAGCGGCTAAAACCGCGCTCGCCGTTGCCCTGGCCGGCAGCATCATCATCACCCCGGCGCAAGCCGGCATTCCCGTCATCGACGGCGGGAACCTGGTGCAGAACGTCATGACGGCCATCGAGTCGGTGGCGCAGACGCTCAAGCAAATCGAGCAGTACCAAACCCAGCTCCAGCAGTACGAAAACATGATCCAGAACACGGTCGCGCCGGCGGCCTATATCTGGGATCAGGCGCAGTCCACGATCAACGGGCTGATGAATGCCGTCAACACGCTGGACTACTACCGGAACCAGCTCGGCAGCCTGGACAGCTACCTGGGCAAGTTCCAGGACGTGGCCTATTACCGTGGCTCGCCGTGCTTCTCGGCCGCCGGATGCTCGGATGCCGAGCGCGCCGCGATGGAGCAGAACCGCAACCTGGCGAGCGAGAGCCAGAAGAAGGCGAACGACGCGCTTTTCAAGGGCCTGGAGCAGCAGCAGCGCAACCTTACCGCCGACGCTCGCCAGCTCGAACGGCTCCAGTCGGCCGCGCAAGGCGCGACCGGCCAGATGCAGGCCATCGGTTTCGCCAACCAGCTCGCAGCCAACCAGGCAAACCAGCTTCTGCAAATCCGTGGCTTGCTGATCGCGCAGCAGAACGCCGCGACGGCCAGGATGCAGGCCCAGGCCGACCTTGAGGCGCAACAGCAGGCCGCCGGCGCGACTTCCAGGGAATCCAGGATCGAGCGCACGGCCAGCCCGAGAAACTGGCTCGAACTGACCCGCTGACGGAGGCCCTGCACCATGAAGAAAACGATGCTGCTTGCCGGCTTCGTGGTGGTGCTGGTGGCTGGCTGCGACAACAAGCCGGCCATCCCGCCCATGCCCGAGGTCAATAACACCAATTGCCAGATCGAGGCGATCAAGAAGATCGAGGACAGGGCCACGCGCGAGAAATTCGCCGGGTTGTGCTCGCGCCGGTCGCCGACCGCCGGCGGCATCGTGCCGACCGAGAAGCCCATGAACTGGCTCGAACTGGCCGACCCGAAAGACCAGAAGGAGGCGAAGCCATGAAAGCACTGCACAAGGCGGCGCTGATCGGCGTCACGCTCGCGCTCTACTCCACCGCCGCATCGGCCCAGCTCACCAACCAAGGGATGCTTGACCAGGTAGTGACGGAGTTCGCCACGCGGGCCACATCCTGGCAGACGGTGGTGATGAATGCCGCCATGTTCCTGTTCTGGATACTGGGCACGATCTCGCTGGTTTTCACGTTCGGCTTCATGGCGCTACGCAAGGCCGACATTGGCGAGTTCTTCGCCGAGTTCATCCGCTTCATTCTGTTCTTCGGCTTCTTCCTCTGGCTGCTGCGCAACGGCCCGGCCTTCGCCAATTCGATCATCCAGTCACTGGCCCGGATCGGTGAGCAGGCGTCCGGGGTGGCATCGGTGACGCCCTCCGGCATCGTGGATATCGGCTTCATGATCTTGAAGCAGGCATTCAGGAACTCGTCGATCTGGTCGCCCGTGGATAGCTTCATCGGTGTGGCCTTGAGCGTCGGCATCCTGATCCTGCTGGCCGTTGTTGCTGTGAATATGCTGCTGCTGCTCGTCTCGGGCTGGCTGCTGATGTACGCCGGCATCTTCTTCCTCGGCTTCGGCGGCTCGCGTTGGACGTCCGACATGGCGATCAACTACTACAAGACCGTGCTGGGCGTGGCCGTGCAGATCATGACGATGGTGCTCCTGGTCGGCATCGGGAACGACCTGCTTTCCAGTTTCTACGCCAGGATGAACACCGGCACGCTGAATTTTGAAGAGCTGGGCGTGATGCTGGTTTTCTGCGTGGCGCTGCTCATGCTGGTCAATCGTGTTCCTCCCCTTGTCGCTGGCGTTATCACAGGCTCGGGCATCGGTGGCGCTGGCGGCATTGGTAACTTCGGGGCAGGCGCTGCCATCGGTGCGGCTATGGGCGCTGCGGGCATGGCCGCCGGTGCGGCGAGCGCGGCCGGTGCGGCCGTGATGGGCGGTGCAGCGTCGGCCGCTGGCGGCATATCGGCGGTCAAGGCAGCGTTTGAGAAAGCAGGGGCGAGCGCCAGCGGTGAATCGGGCGGAATGCCCATGCTTGGCGGTGGCGCTGGCTCCGGCAGTGATGCCGGCTCGTTTGCGCAAGCGGCGGGCTTTGGTGGCGGTTCAGGCTCAGGCGGGGGAACTACTACACCACTTGCACAGGCCGCCGGTTTCGGCAGCAGCTCGGGCAGCGGTGCCAGCGGATCGGGTGGTCGCAATGGGCAGCAGTCCAGTAAATCGGATGGAGGTTCCAGCTCGAAGGGAGGCAGCAGCGACACCGGCGCGAAAGCCTCGCAAGGCGGCCAGCAGGCAGCACCAGGCAGCACCGGCCCCGGCTTGCTGGCCTCGGCCGCTGCGGCGCTCGGTACGGCGGGCCGCGTGACGGCCGACGCCGGCGCGAACCTGGTGCAAGGCGTTGGCGAGGTTGCCAAGGCCAAGGCCGCCAACATCCGCGACGCCGCTGTCGAACGCATCGCAGACACCACCGGCGGGAAGATCGCGGCGGCTATCCGAGCCAGCGCAGAGAGCGACCAGGCCGCCGCTGTCGAGTCGGTGCCGACATTCGGCGGCAACAACCTGGCAGGGGCCGATTCGGCCGCTGCTGATCCTGATGATGAAGTGGCCGCGTTCGCCAACCGCGAGCACGGTAAATCGGAGGCGTGACCATGAAACGCAGTGGCTTTTTCGACTGCCTGGCGCTCGACCAGGTGCAGCGGCTGGCAGTGGAGTTTGAGCAGCCTGGCGATCAATCAACCGAGCTTGATGCAGCGGCGGAAGTTTCGGCCTTTGTTGATCGCTCTGCTCCGTCTGCCATCGAGGCCACCAGGCCGGCGCCCAGGTCATCGAGCAACAGCTACAGCGGCAGCAATAGGAACACGCCGCTGGCCGAGGCCGCCGGCATCTACAGCAGCGGTCAGCGATAAGGCGCGCCGGCCGGCGTGGGGCCGGCCGACACTTCCACAACCCACCTACTACAGAGGTGAATCATGGCAACTTTGAATCCTACCAATGCAATCGCAACCCAGGCAGTTCATCATGCGGCCGCGCAGCTCGCGGCCCTGGACTGGATCGACCAAGAGGCGGCACGACAGCTCTCACCAATGGCCGAGGCCGTCGCCAATATGTTCATGGTGCTGTACTACCAAGCCGAGACGGGCCAGGCCACGCGGGACGATTTCCATCAGGCCCTGGAAGCGGTGCGGCAGTCACTCGCCGCGTAGGCTCCACCAAGAACGACAAGGGCGGCCAGCGGCCGCCCTTGTCGTTTTTGAGTCTGCATCGCCGTTTCCGACGATGCGCGCCGGCGTGCTCGAGCATCGCCAGATCGAGCGATGACGGCCGCCCTGCGCCTTTCCCTTGGCGTGGATCTCGCATCGTCATTTCCGGCGATGAGATCCACCTGCAGCACCGCCAGAAATGGCGATGCTGGCCAGCTTCGCTATTTGAGGCCGTGCATGACCCGCGCACGTGCCGCAACTTCGTGGGCGTGCGCGATATAGGTCGGGTCGCCGGTGGCTTCCGCATCGGCCAGGAGCGCGGCCACGGCCTCAGCATTGGTCAGGTGTTCGGCTGGGTCGAAGGACGTCAGCACTTCACGGCCGACCGCTGGCGCATCCAGCCATTCCCGTTCCTGCGCGGCCAGCTCGGCCGAAGGGTCGCATTGGGCCAGCAGCTCATCGAGCGTGTAGCGCACCCGGTCAGCCAAGACGGCGCGGGCCGGGTCGGCCTTCAATGCGTCATGGGCCGGGCCGGCTGTCTTATGCAGCCAGCTTTCTAGGTTCTTCAGGTCGGTCATCGGCGGGCCTCATCGAGCCAGGCCAGCACTGCGGCGTCACGGGCGGCCACGCGGGCCATCAGCTCGCGCACCAGGGCGGCCAGGCTCATGCCGTGCGCTACTGCGACGGTGGTGGCTTCGGATTTCACGGCCACAGGAACGGCGGCGCTGATGGTGGCGTTCTTTTCGCTCATACCTTTCCCTTCTCTTTGATGCGCGCTGCCAGCGCGGCGAGGCGCTGCGCGTCGCGCGTTTCGCACTCCCAGATTACCAGTGGTGTCCAGCCAGCCGCTTCTAGCTCGACCATATGGCGCGCGTCGCGCGCGACGTTCCCTGCCAGCTTCGGCTCCCAGAAGTCCAGACGGGATTTCGGCATGCGGGCCGCAGTACAGCCAGGATGCTGGTGCCAGAAGCAGCCATGCACGAACAGCGCAATCCGGCGTGATGGAAACACCAGATCAGGCGCGCCAGGCAAGCGCCGATCATGGAGACGGTAGCGCAGGCCGGTGGCATGTAGTGCCTTGCGCACGCGCATTTCCGGCTTGGTGTCGCGCCCCCGGATGAGCGCCATTTGCGCGCTGCGGGCGGGATCGACCGCCACGCCTGGCTTACTCCGTGGGCGGAAGCTCGCCGCTGACGGCGGCCGCCACCGCATCATCATCGTCCACGACCTCAGCCGGGGTCATGGCCGCGTTCTGGACGAAGGCGCTCAGGAATCCACGCACGATGCGCGCCCGGCTGCGATGAGGCGGGTTGGCCGCGAAGTGCTCCGCGATCCGCGCGGTGATGACCTCCGGGGACATTTTGTCTTCGAGGCTTTCGGCCATCGCCCAGCTTCGGCCGGGGTGCATCACGTCCCACGGTGAACGCTTATTCGCGCGCGTGGTGGCCGAGTCACCATGCTTGCTGATTCCCCAGCAGATACCCATTTCGTTGTTCCAGATCGGCCGGAAGGTGCCAATCAGGTGCCGTTCGGCGACAAGCTGCGCATTGGTGGCGCAGACCAAGCGGTGACAGGTGAAATCGTCCACCTTGAGCGGGTGCGGCAGGCCCTGGGCGGTGGCGTAGTCGCCCACCGTCTTGATCATCCGGCGGTGATCGGCCAGACGGCCGTAAAGCTGCGGCCCCTGTTCGCGCGACGTGCGCGCGTCCGCGCTCTTGGGGTCGGCCTTGCCAACATAGATGGGCGTTTCGGTGCCCGACACGGCGGCATAGGCCGGATGATCGCCGTGGTAATAAATTGCATAGACGCCGGAGCCGTAGGTGCGCGCGATGCGCGCCAGCGGCACCCTGTCCTGGGCGACCAGGGCCAGCGCCACGAGACGGCCGGCGGTGTCCGGGTTGGCGGGATCGAACGAGGCGCCCGGTTCCTTGATCGGATCAAGGTTGCTTCGGGCTTCCTCGATCTCGCCCGTCAGCGCCAGCAGCTCGGCCATCGTCTTCGTGGCGGCCGGGCGTGACAGCGTGGGCAAGATTTCCCGCAGACGGGCCAGCCGCTCGCGCAGCTCGACAATTACCGTTTGCTCGGGGCGGAGTCTCGGAGCCTTCGCCATTCAGGCCGCCTCAATGTCGGATGCCGGCGCGGCGGCCAGCGTCTCGGCCATCCAAGTGCCCATCGCCTCGGCGAGCTGCGACGGCACGGCGTTGCCGAGCTGGCGCATGCTTTCCGTCCACGACCGCGGGAACTGGTAGGTATCGGGCAGGCCCTGCAAGCGGGCGGCCTCGCGCGTGGTGAAGTACCGCACGCTGCCATCGTCCCTAACCATCATGTTCTCGCCACCAGGCACGCCATGATCGCCCGCTTTCAGCGCCTTAGCGGGCTGATCGAGCGGGCTTCCGGTGTGGCCCGGATAGACGCGGGCACCGTCCTGAAAAACGTGATTGCTCTTCCCGTTCGGCTCGCCTAGGCCCATCAAGGCATCGCGGGTTGTCACCCAGGGCTTTCCCTTCGGTGCCATGCGCGAGGCGCGCAGTGCGCGAACCGCGGCGGCATCGGTGGAGGGGATGAGCGCATCGGCCGGCTGGCGCAGGCCGTGACGCTTCCAATACTCGCCGCTGACCCACTGATCCCACAGCAGCCGTTCGCGCGAGTGCGTGGGCATGGGCGCGGCCAGGCTATCGGCCAAGTCAGAGCGGATGCCGGCGACGATGACGCGATGGCGCTTCTGCGCGGCCCCGTAGTCGGCCGCGTTTACCTGAGCGACGATGACGCGATAGGCGGGGGCCAGGCGCGAGGCTTCCAGGCGGCGCGTGTGGCGCGCGTGATCCTCGCCGTCCAAGCGGGTGATTTCTGGATGGTGAAGGTGCGCGATGATCCAGCGCAGATAGTCGGCGAAGGCCGGCCGGGCCAGGCCGCGCACGTTCTCAAACAGGAAGCCGCGCGGGCGAATCTCGCGCACGGCCCGAATCACTTCCGGCCACATGTCGCGGTTGTCGCCTTGCCCCTTGTGCTTGCCGCCGATGGAGAAGGGTTGGCAGGGCGGGCCGCCGGCCACTAGGTCAAGACCGCCGAAGCGATGCCAAGTTACCTCGCGCACGTCCGCCTTTTCCAGCGGCCATTCGCTCACATGCTTGATGCGGCGGCGGCGGTTGTGCAGCACTGTTTCCACCGCGTCGCCGTTCCATTCCACCATCAATTCATGGTGGAAACCGGCGCGGGACAGACCCAGCGCCAAGCCGCCGCAGCCGGTGAATAGTTCGACGCTACGCATTCTGGCGTCCCTCTCTGAGATCAAGGGAGAACAGGGGGCCTTGCGCCTGTTCAATCAGGTTTTCCACAGCGCGACGCACCAGCCATGCAACCTTCACGCCGTTTTGTTCCGCAATGTGCTCCAGGTCGGTGTGCTGCTGGCGTGTCAGCGTGGTTGTGACCCTTACCGAATCTCGGCTGTCATTAACCATGTAATCGTCTCCTGCGGCAAATTGCTGCAAATTGCAGCAATTATGCCGCTTGCCCATCATCGGCGCAATGAAAAGATCGAGGTCTGGTTACAGATGGCGCATCAAGGCCCGTAGCCTGAGCCAGGCGCACATAGGTTGCACTTTCAAAAACGAGCTTGCCTGGTTAGTATAGGCGCATTCGGGTATGCCCAAAGGAGCCAGCATGAGCAGGACGAAGCCGGCGGCCACGCCGCTGGTGGCGCGGGTCTATCTGCGCGTCAGCACCGAAGCGCAAGACCTTGAACGCCAGGAAGGGATCATCACGGCCGCGAAGGCCGCCGGGTACTACGTGGCCGGCATCTACCGCGAGAAGGCATCCGGCGCACGCGCCGACCGGCCCGAGCTGCTGCGCATGGTGGCTGATCTGCAACCGGGCGAGGTGGTCATTGCCGAGAAGATCGACCGCATCAGCCGCTTACCTTTGCCAGAGGCCGAGCGCCTGGTGGCCTCGATCCGGGCCAAGGGCGCGCGCCTGGCTGTCCCTGGCGTGGTCGATCTATCCGACCTTGCGGCCGAGGCCCAGGGCGTTGCCAAGATCGTCCTGGAGTCCGTCCAGGACATGCTTTTGAAGCTGGCCCTACAGATGGCCCGCGACGACTACGAGGATCGGCGCGAGCGGCAGCGCCAGGGCATCGAGCTGGCCCGCCAGGCCGGGCGTTACAAGGGCCGCCGTGCTGACCCGAAGCGCCGCGCCCGGGTTGTCGCGCTGCGCAAGTCCGGCCACAGCATCAGCAAGACCGCCGAGCTGGCCGGGTGCAGTCCGGCCCAGGTGAAAAGGATTTGGGCCGAAGTTAGCCAAGCCGAGGCCGCGAAGCGCGGTGCGTTCGTTGAGGACGCCATCACGGAAGCCGACGCACTGGCCGCCTGCCAGGATAAACACCAGGAGGAGGTCGCATGACGAAGCTGCATCAGGAAGATCAAGACGAGCCGTTTTTCATCACCGAGGATGTGGCGGCCGAGATGGCCGCTGCCGGCTACGAGTTCAAGCCACCAGGCCATGCCAGAACGAAGAGCGTGCGCGACCTTTTCGGATGGCAATTCGGCGAGACGCTGGAGGAGGCCATACGCAGGCACCAGGGAAAGGCTGATGCAGCTAGCGAGTGCGAACGGAAAGGCGAAGGTGTATGACGACGGAAGCCGAGGCGTTCGCCAACATCCTTGCGTGGTCTGCTGATAGTCCTGGCTGGCAGCGCGACGCATTGCGCCGACTTGCAACGCAAGCGGCCCTGGAGGCGGCCGAGATCGACGAGCTGGCTTCCATCTGCAAGGGTGACAATCCGGCGGCCCCGCTGGAAGCGCGGCACCTTCGCGGCCTGAACCGCGATCAGGGGGAAGTCTATCTACGCCAGGTGCATGGAGTTCGGCATGTCAACGCCCTGGCTCCCGACCAGCGTCTGACGCTTCACCGTGTCGGTTTGACCATCATTTACGGCGACAACGGATCGGGAAAATCCGGCTACGCGCGGATTCTCAAGAAGGTGTGTCGCGCTCGTATGTCAGGCCGAGCAGAGGAAATCGCCCCCGACATCTATGACGCTGCGCCAGGCACGCCGAGCGCCACGATTGAATATGCGATCAGTGGCCAGAACCGCACTTGTGCTTGGCGGCTTGGACAGGCTGCCGACACTGCGCTTTCAGGCATCAGCGTGTTCGATTCTCGTACCGCGAATGTCCACGTTGATGATACGAATGACGTGGCTTACACGCCGTTTCCGCTCAAACTGTTGGGTGCGCTGGCGCAGCTCTGCAAGTCTGTAAAGGACAAGCTGGCAGCCGAGATTGCGCAGATAAAGGCGCAAACGCCCGAAGCGATCAAGACGCCGGCATGCAGCCGGGACACAGCGGTCGGCAAGCTCATGGCCCGGCTCACCTCCAGCACCGCGCCGGCGACGGTCGAAGAGTTGGCCACGCTCACGCAAGCAGAGCAAGACCGATTGGCGCAGCTCACGGCGGACTTGGCTGGTGATCCGGCTCGCGCGGCGCGCCAGCTTGTTGCGTTGAAGACCAAGGTTGAGGGGCACGTTGCGCGCCTGGATCGGCTGTTTGCTTCAATCAGCGACGATACCGCCAATAACCTGCGCCGCTTTGCCGTAGATAGCGATGCCGCACGCCGGGCAGCGGAAGCTGCCTCCAGTGCACTTTTCCGCGACGAACCGTTGCCGCAGATAGGGTCGGAGGTTTGGCAGGCGCTATGGGCCAGTGCCCGAGCATTTTCTGACGCGGAAGCCTATCCCGAACGGCGATTCCCCGTCACAGACCCCGGCAGCGTCTGCGTGCTTTGCCAGCAGGAATTGACGCCCGTTGCCGCTGACCGGCTCAATCGCTTCGAGGCTTTTGTGCGCGACGACAGCCAGCAACGTGCCGAGGCTGCGCGCGTCGCATACGACAGGGCGCTGGCAACGTTCAAGGGTGTGGCTGTTTCGTTGGCCGAGCTGGCGAACATTGTGGCAACCGTCCGCGACGAACTGCGCCAGGATGCCTTGGCGATGGAGATCAGGGGCGCGGCCCTGCGCGCCCTGTGGCGTCATCGCCAGATCACACGACGCCACGCAAGTCCAAGCGCCGCTATTGACGTGCCCGTTACGGAATATTCGCGTCAGGCGCTGGTCGATCAAGCAGCGGGTATTGAGACTCGGGCGAACGCCCTTGCCGCGGAGGCTGGCTCTCCAGCTCGCGTCGCCTTGCTTGCTGAAAAGGCCGAGCTTGTGGATCGGCAATGGCTTGGTGGCATCAAAGCCGATGTTCTCGCCGAAATCGAACGCCAGAAGAAAATTGCACGGCTTGAGGCGGCCCAGCGGGACACTGCTACCAACCGTGTCACCACAAAGAGCACCGAGATCGCTCAGGCTTTGGTGACGGACGCGCTACGCGCGCAATTTGCTCGCGAGGTGGCGAGTTTCGAGATTGCCGGCCTTGCGGTGGAGCTTCGCCAGCAAAATAGCGTTCAGGGCATTCCCCGATTCAAGGTCGCCCTTACCCGGAAGCCCGCCGCTGCGGTAGGACAGGTCTTGAGCGAAGGCGAGCATCGCTGCGTTGCGTTGGCCGCGTTCATGGCCGAACTCGCCACCACGGAAAACAAGTCCGGCATCGTCTTTGACGATCCCGTCTCCTCGCTCGACCACATGCACCGGGAGGCCGTAGCTAAACGCCTGGTTGCTGAGGCCGCTCATCGCCAGGTCATCGTCTTCACTCATGACCTTGCGTTCCTGTTCGAGTTGAATCGCGCGGCCGACGACGCGCAGCCTAAGCCGCCGGTTGCGATTAGCTCCATCAGTCGGGGGGCTGACAAGGCAGGCTTCTGCCGCAGCGAGCCGCCATTCAAAGCGCGTCGGGTCAGTGACATCACCACAAGTCTGAGCAACCAACTTGCCGGTGAACGCTACCATTTCGAGCAAGGCAATCAAGACGAGTGGCGAAAGTCCGTCAAATCCATCGCCGCAACGTTGCGCGATACGTGGGAGATCGCGGTTGAAGAAGCTGTCGGGCACGTCATCCGGCGGCTGTCCAACGAAGTGAAGACACCTGGCCTGGTCAAGCTGACCGCGATCACGGTTCCCGACTGCGAGGCCATGCGTGACGGCTTCGGTCGCTGTTCCGAGCTGCTGCACAGCGCCGCCGCTGCGTTGAACCGCCCGCTGCCGAGGCCAGAGACACTGACAGCGGAGATTGATACCTTGGCGGCCTGGGCGGACAGCCTTCGGCAGCGTCAGGGCGCTGCGAGGTTGCCCTGAATCCTTGGCGTCACCCAAGTGCTGTGGAGTTGAGCATGGTATTTTTCATGGCACTTTCAGGACAACATTTGGTAATGTGTTGATTTGTATGATTGTTTTGGTGTTATTTATGATTGAGTGGGAGTGATTAGGCGTGTCGAAGAAGTCGTAAGCCAAGGAAATGCGCTTGCTATGCCCCGCTTCAATGATGCTTGGACATTCGCGCCTAGTCGGAAAAGTGGCTGTCAGGTCTGTCCTGTCCATGTGCATGTAGATCTCACCACGCGATCAATTGCGACAGCCGATTCGGTCGTGCGGAAAATTCTGCAAAAAAGCTTGCGTGGGGCAGGGGCGGTCGTTAATATTCCGCTCCTCGCAGCATGTGGGGCCATAGCTCAGCTGGGAGAGCGCTTGCATGGCATGCAAGAGGTCGCCGGTTCGATCCCGGCTGGCTCCACCAACTTTTCGGACATAGGCCGTCCGCAAAGCGACATCGTTATCAGCGTCCCCATCGTCTAGAGGCCTAGGACATCACCCTTTCACGGTGGCGACCGGGGTTCGAATCCCCGTGGGGACGCCATTTTTCGATCATGATGCGCACACAAGTCCAGTCTCATCGAACTGTGTGATCCGCCTGTTTTGTACATCGGTGAAAAATCGGGTATGATTCCGCTTCTGCCAGTCCCAATGGGGCCATAGCTCAGCTGGGAGAGCGCTTGCATGGCATGCAAGAGGTCGCCGGTTCGATCCCGGCTGGCTCCACCAACTTTTCGGACATAGGCCGTCCGCAAAGCGACATCGTTATCAGCGTCCCCATCGTCTAGAGGCCTAGGACATCACCCTTTCACGGTGGCGACCGGGGTTCGAATCCCCGTGGGGACGCCACTTTTCAATACACACCCGGCAATGCCGGGTGTGTTTTTTTGTGTGCGGCGCAGTGGCCGCGCAGAGCGATACATCCGCATACCTTGCTCGCTGTTGGAGTCGGTGCCCAGCATCGGCAGGGCACCCCTCCGATGCGGCGCGTCTGCGGCGACGCGCTGCAAGATGGGCTTTGTACAGTTGCGCGTGCTGCGCATCAACCACAACAGCTCAGCATTGAGATGGTCAGTCTGCCGTGGCCTGTTCACGCCGAAGCCCTGACGTCAGTGACCTCGCGTTGAGCATTCCGCGAGAACAGCAGCTCGTACAACACCGGGATCACACCCAAGGTCACCAGCGTCCCCAGCGCCAGACCGCCGATCATGGTGATGGCCATGCCGGTCCACAATGGTCCGGCGAACAGCATCAGTGGGATCAGGCCGACAATGCAGGTGAGCTTGGTCATGACGATCGGGCGCAGGCGTTTGAGTGCCGCAGCGATCACCGCCTCGTGCCGGCTGCGGCCATCAGCCAGTTCCGCCTCGATACATTGGAGTAGCAGCACCGCGTTGTTGACGATGATGCCGGCCAGCGCAAGCAGTCCGAAAGTGGCCATGAAGCCGAACGGATAGCCTGTCACCAGCAGAGCGATGGTGGCGCCGATCAACACGAACGGGATGCTGGCGATGACGATGAACAATTTGCGGAACGAATTGAATTGCCAGATGAACAGCAGCAGGATCGCGCCCAACGCATGCGGCATGTATTGCAAGAGGGCCTGGTTGGCTTCGGCGGCTTCTTCCAGTTCTCCGCCCATTTCGATGCGGTAGCCTGGTGGTAGATGCAGCGACGCCACTTTGTCGGCCAATGCGGCGACTATCTGCTCGGTGGTGAGTTGCCGATTGCGTCCGGTGACGGTAATCGCGCGGCTCAGGTTGCGGCGTATCATCGTCGAAGGCTCCGAGCTCAGTTGGATGTCGGCGATCGATGCCAGCGGCAGCGGTGTGCCACCGGACTGCGGGTAGATCAGGGTCGTGCCGGGATCCCGATCGCGTTCGCGTTCTTCGGAGCCGCCGCGCAGCAGGATCGGCACATTGGTCCCGTCGTCGTGAATCACCGAGGCGTCCATGCCGCTGTAGCGCAACTGCAGTGCCTGGGCGATGTCCTCGCTGCTGACGCCAGCACGCCGCGCCTTGGCCTGGTCCACGTGCACATCGTAGCGCGGGATACGGCTGTCCCAGTCGTCGCTCACGTCAACGGTCCCCGGTAGCGAGCGCAACGCCTGCGCGATGCCGGCGGCGAGGCGACGCAACTGCACCTCGTCCGGGCCGATCACCCGATACATCGCGACGCCCGATTCGGTCGAACCCAGCGAAAAACGCTTAGGATCGGCACGTACCGTTGGATATTGCTGACGCAGATGCCGTTGGACCTTGGCGATCAGCGCATCGACGTCAGTGCCTGGCAACACGCTGATGGTGAAGTAGGCGATGTTGGCTGCCGGCAACGGAGGATTCAGTCCAAGCACGATGCGCGGACCGCCGTCGGCGACGTAGCCGATGCTGTCCACGATTTGCGGGTTCTGTTTGCGATCAGCCAGCCACTGGCTGATCGACTGCACGGTACGCAGCGTCTGTCGCGCATCGCTGCCCGGCTGCAGGGTCACCGGCATCTGGAACTGCAGGCGGTCGGAATTGGGCAAAAAGCTGTAGGGGATCGAGGCCAATACCGCAACGGCCAGTGTCAGCAACGCCAGCATGCTGCCGAGAAACAGCGCCTTGTGCGCCAGCAATGCTTGGATGATGCGCCGATACACACGGTACGGTGCCGAGTCGTAGGTTTCGCCATGGGCAGTGGCATGCGGTCGTGCGAAATACATGCACAACAGCGGCGTGATGGTGATGCTGAGTAACCACGAGCCGAGCAGCGTCACCGCCAGCACGATTGCCAGCGAGCGCATGTATTCGTTGGTGCTGGTCTGACCGAAGAAGAACGGCGAGAACGCCAGTACGATCACCAGCGAGGACGTCAGCAACGGAATCGCCAGGCTCCGCCCGGCGGCCTCGCAGGCTTCGCGGCGGGGTTCTCCCGCAGCCAGACGCCGTTCAATGTCCTCGGCGATGACGATGCCGTTATCCACCAGCAGGCCGAGCGCCAGGATGATCGCGGCGATGGACACGGTCTGCAGTTCTACATCCAGCATACGCATCACGATCAGCGCGCCGAGGATGGTCAGCGGTACGATCGCGCCGACGATCAGGCCAGTACGCCAGCCCAGGAACAGCATCACCACCGCCATCACGATGGCGATGGTTTCGCCCATGACGTGGTGCATCTTGCCCATTTCGCGCTCGACTACGTCGGCCTGGAAGGTGACGACATGCTGGGAAAATCCCACCGGCAGCAGTTTGGCGGTCTCCTCTAGCTTGAGCCGTAAAGCTTTGCCAACATCGGCGACGTTGTTGCCGGGCGTCATCGAGACCGCCACCACCACCGCTGGCTGCCCTTGATAGATCGCGCCAGCTTCGGGTGGATCCACCGGCATCAGCTCGATCTTCGCCAACTGCGCGAGCGGGATCTGGCGTGGGCCGTTGGCGCCTTGCGTGGCGATCAGGGTTTTGCGCAGATCATCGAGGTCGCGCACTTCGCCGGAGGTGGTGACGGTCATGGCCAATCCGGACGCGGCGACCAGGCCACCGCCGGTGACCACGTTCTGCGCACGTAACTGCTGCGCCACCGTGGCAGGGGTCAGGCCGGCTTCGCCGAGACGGGTACGGTCGAATGCAACGTAGACGCGTTCCTCCCGCAGGCCGTGGAAGGTGACGCGGTCCACGCCAGGCACGGTGTACAGCTGCGCGCGCAGTTGTCGCAATGGCCCGAGCATCTCGGCGGTGCTGAAGCCTGGCGCGGTGATGGCGATCGAGGCGATGGCGACGCGGCCGAAATCGTCGTCCACCAGCGGCCCCTGCGTGCCTTGCGGCAACTCCGCGCCAGCCTGGGCCGCCTTGCTACGCACGCGTTGCCACAGCGCCGGCAGGTCCTTGACGCTGTCCTGCGCGGTCACTTGCACGATCGCGCTGCCAGGGTGAATGGTGGTGACGATTTTCTTCAGTCCGTTGATTTCGCGTAGCCGTTCCTCGATTGGCCGCGCCAGCAGGTTCTCCACACGTTCGCTGGACATGCCAGGAAAACCGACTTGCACGATGGCCTCGCGCACGTTCACGCTGGGTTCTTCCTGCGAGGGGAAACCGAGAAAGGTGATGATGCCGCCGATCAGGATCAATGCCGCGCTGAACAGCGCCAGACGGTGCGAATTGAGAGTGGCGCGGGTCAGGTTCATGGCGTGGCGCTTGTGCTGAGACGGGTGGCGGGATGGAAGGGGAGGACGGCCTGGCCGTCGTTAAGAAATGCGGCGCCGGTGGCGACGATGTATTCGCCTGCACGCAGGCCAGCGAGGATTTGCACGCGTTCGCCCTGGATGCGGCCCGTGTCGACCTGACGCCGATGCACAGTCTGGTTGTCCTGGCGATACACGAAGAGCGTCATCTTCTGATTCGTCATGCTCGGGATCAGTGCACTGAGCGGGACGCTCGGCGGTTGCACGGAGGCAGTGGCGGGCAGTGCCAGCAACAGGGTTTCGCCGCTATGCAGTTGCATCATAGCCGAGGCACTATCAAACAGCGCTTGCACGGTGTCGCCGCCCTCCACACGCGTTGAGACGCTGCGTAACCTCAACGGCAAGGCTTGCGTAGGCGCGGTGCTACGGTAAGCGGTGATCGCCTGACCTGGTTGCAGCATCGCTGCGCGCGCCGCAGGTAATGCGGCTACGACTTGCGCATGGTCTTGACCATCCACTTGCAGCACGCTCTGGCCGGCACTGACGATTGCATCTGGCTGCTGCAAGCGGCTCACCACGCTACCGTCGAACGGTGCGCGCAACTCCGATTGGCGCACCGCGCGGCGCGCCAGCGCCAACTCAGACTGTGCGCTGCGCACCCGTGCCTGAGCCGCAGCGAAGCTGCTCTTGGCCGCGGTCAGAGTGGCTGCCGAAGTAGCACCGTCGTCGAACATCGCTTGCTGTTGAGCGAGTTGGGTCTGCTGCTGTTGCAGATCGGCGCTGGCGATGCCGACGTTGGCCTCGGCTTGTTGCAAGCGTAGCCGGTTCGGCTCCGGATCCAGGCGCGCCAGGACCTGACCGGCATGCACCCGGTCGCCGATATCCACGGCGATGTCGGCGATGCGGCCGCCGCCCTCGAAACCGAGTTCGGCCCGCTGTTGCTGACGCACCTGCGCCACGAAGCGTTCGCTGCCCTGATCAACGCCACTGGCGACGATTTCCAATTTGACCGAGCGCGGTGCATCGGCCGCCGGTGTTGTGTCCTGGCTGCAGCCTGACAGCGACAGCACGACCAGCGGCAGCAACAGGGTGATAAGAAGGATGTGACGTGATTTCATGGTCGGCGGTGTCCTGGTCACGATCAGCGGGTATAGGTCATGGTTGCGCCGATGCTGGCGAAGGCGCGGCGTTGCACGACGGGGCTGCCGTCGGCCGGGCCGACATAGCGCGTGGCGTTGAGCAGCAGCGAAACGGTCCAGTGCTTGGAGAGCGTGTGGTCCCAGTCGGCACCGACCGAATAGGCATATATTCCCGCATCAGCACGGTATGGCCGGAAGTTGCTGGCCGTGCTCTGCGCGGCATCGACACCGAAATAGGACTGGTTGAAACGGCGGTCGCCCCAGTGGGCATTCAGGTCCATGGTGATGTTGTCGGTGGGGCGATGCAGCAGGGTGAACTGGGCACCCGCGCGGTAGCGGTTGCGCCGTGCGTTTTCCTTGAGCGCGAATTCGGCTTCCGCCTCCAGCGCCACGGAAGGTGTGAGTTGTTGCATCACCAGGCTGCGCGCGGTGATTGCACCGGCGACGTCGCCCATACCGGCCAACCGATCCGAGCCGGGGCGCCAAGTGCTATTGCGCTGCAGCCGTCCCAGGTCGTAGTAAAACGATTGGCTAGCGGAGAAACCGTGCGCATTCTGAAACTGCACACCAGCACCGCGCACACTATCTACGAACACAATACCGCGCTGCAGGGAGAACACCGGCAGGAGTTGGATGTAGTCGTCGGCCGAGCCGGCATAGCGTGGTGTCAGCATGGCACCGGTACCCAGGCTCAATTCGGTCTTGTCGCCAAAAAGACTGGCACTGGCATTTGTGCTGTGCGACGGGGTATCGGCATCGACGGCATGCGCAGATGCGGACAGTGTCAGCATGGCGACGGCCAGCGCCGAAGACAGGGCGGAGTAGACAGGATTCATGAGCAACCTCGTGGCGGGGCAGTGGGGATCAGGACGCGTGTGGCAGTTGCACGCCGTAGAACGCGTGGAACAGCGCGATGCGGTTCAGCAGCAGGGCCTGGCGTGCTTGCAGTTGCTCCAGTTCGGCTTGCTCGGCCTTGAGCTCGCCGGCGAGCAGGTCGCTGCGGTCTTGCAGGCCTTGCGCCACGCGCTGCCGCATGCGCGCCACGCGCTGGCGTTCGCGCTCCGCGTTTGAGCGCTCGTCCTCCGCGCGCTGTTGCAGGACGGGCTGGGCATCGAGCGCGTCGGCGACTTCGCGGAAGGCGGCTTCCACGACTTTCTCGTAATCGGCGACCGCGCCATCCTTGCGCAGTTGCGCGATGTCCAGATTGGCGCGGTTGCGACCAGCGTCGAAAATCGGCATCAGCAGTTGCGGCATGAAGCTCCAACTGCGGCTGCCAGGCATGAACAGGCCGTTGAGACTGTCGCTGGCGGTACCCAGCGAAGTGCTCAGTTGAATCGATGGAAAGAAGGCGGCGCGCGCTGCGCCGATGTCGGCATTGCGCGCGCGCAGTTCGGCTTCGGCCTGCTGGATATCCGGTCGTTGCAACAACACTTGCGAATCCAGCTCGCGCCATGCCGCAGCGTTGGCGCTGCCTGCCTCTGGCAGGAGCGACTGCAACGTGCCGGTGTTATCTGGCGCGGTGTAGCCGGTCAGCAGTTGCAGCGCACGGCGGGCCGCGGCGTGGTCGCTGCCGGCTTGCAGGGCACGGACCCGAGCTTGATCGCACTCATGGCGTTGCTGGTTCAGCGTGTCGGTGGAGAGTAGCCCGACCTCGTGCTGTCGGTTGGCAATCGCCTGCAGCGCGTTCGTGTGCTCGGCGATTGCCTGTAGGCGCTGCTCAGCCTGCGCGGCGGCGCGCTCGACGGTATAGGCCCGCAGTACTTCGGCGATCAGCGCGCCGCGCGCGGCTTGTTGACCTTGGCGCGAGGCCAGATAGCGCTGCTGTGCGGCGGCCGACAGCGAGGCCAGCTTACCGAACAGATCCAGTTCGAAACCATTCACACCCACCGCAGTGGTGAACAGCTTCTGTCCGTAGCGTTCCTGGGTTGCCGGGTTATCGTAGCTGTGTCGCACGCCCTGTGCGTTGATGCCCAGTTGCGGCAGTTGCTGCGCACGCTCGATGCGGTACTGCGCCCGCGCCTGCTGAACCAGCAGCACGCTGTTGCGAAAGTCGGGCGAGTGTGCCAAGGCTTGGGTCACCAGCGGCGTCAGATCTTGCTGTGGGGAGAAGGTATGTACGAACTGCTGTTCTTCCGGGGTCAGCGTGGCCACGGCGGTCGTGGCGGTATCGTGGCCGGCTGCGGCCACCGCTGTGGATGCGCCCAGCGTGGGCGGCAGAGCTGTTTGCGGACGCTGGTAGACCGGTGTCAAGGAGCAGCCTCCCAACGCGATGGCGAGCACGCAGAGCAGGGGGCTGGCATGACGACGGCGGTGGATGCGGGGCGTTAGAATCATGAGGGGTGGTCTGGTATCCAATCTTGGCCCTCAGTATCGGCGGGCATGTTCAAGCCGCTTTTTAGGAATTTTCAAGATTCCATGAAGGGGTCCATTTCATGCATGCAAAGAAGATCTTGCTGGTCGAAGACGATGCGGACAGCGCCAGCATCCTCGAGGCCTACCTGCGCCGGGATGGTTTCGACGTTGCGGTGGCCGAGGATGGCCAGAAGGCGGTGGCGCTGCATGCGCAGTGGAAGCCGGATTTGGTCCTGCTGGACATCATGTTGCCCATACTCGGCGGTACCGAGGTGCTGTCCACGATCCGCCGCAGCAGCGATACGCCGGTGATCATGGTCACTGCGATGGGCGATGAGCCGGAAAAGCTCGGCGCGCTGCGTTACGGCGCCGACGACTATGTGGTCAAGCCATACAGCCCCAAAGAAGTCGTGGCAAGGGTCTACGCCGTGCTGCGCCGCACCGGATCGGCGCGAGGCAAAGAAGAAGAGCTGTTGCGCCACGACCGGCTCAGCGTCGATACGGCTGCGGTGCGGGCCACGGTGCGTGATGGTCAGGGCCGCGAATCGCCGCTGGAACTGACGCCGACCGAGTTCAATCTCCTGGCGACGCTGATGAAGACCCCGTTCAAAGCGTTCACGCGCAGTGAATTGCTGGAAATCTGCCTGCCAGACAGCGATGCCCTGGAGCGTGTGGTGGACGCGCACGTGCATAACCTACGCAAGAAATTGGAGCAGGAAGGGATTCATGGCCTGCTGATAACCGTGCGCGCAATCGGCTATCGCTTCCAATGATGTGGCCATTTTGCCGTCGCACCGCCCACGCGCCGTTGTGGCAATGGGTAGGGCTGCGCATGAGTGCTTTGGCGGTGTTGACCATCGTGGTGATCGCGTTGGGGATGGTGCTGCGCTTCGCGATCTGGGATTTCTCCACCCTACATCGGTTGCCACCGCAGGTGCGGCAGGAAATGCTGCTATTGCGCGAGGACCCGCACAGTAACGCGCAACGCCTATGGCAACTGTTCGAAACCTACTACGACGTGGTCGATTTCCTGCCCGGACTGGCCAGTCGCGACTGGTGGTTATTGGCGCAGATGGTGCTGGCTTCGATCCCGGTGATCGTGATCTGCGGGCTGATCGCATCGCGCCCATTGTCGCGACAGTTCTCCAACGTAGCCGAAGCCGCACGACGGATCCGCGATGGCGATTTCGCCGCGCGCGCTAGCGTAGTGCCGGGTGCGCCCGATGAACTGGCCGGCTTGGCGATGGATTTCAACAGCATGACCGCGCAACTGCAGCAATACGAACGCGAAGTGCGCGACTCAAGCGCAATGCTGGCGCATGAGTTACGCACTCCGCTCAACGCTGCAATGGGGCGGATACAGGGCATGCTCGATGACGTATTCCCCAGCAATCCGGAACAGTTATCCATGGTGCAGCGCCAGTTAGAGCAGATCAATCGCCTGGTCGGCGATCTGCACTTGCTGTCGATGGCCAGAGCAAACCAGTTGTTACTGGAGCCGCAGTGCTTCCCGCTCGGCGCACTGGTGCGCGAACGCATCGCCTGGGTGGCACAGCCGCTGCAGGAAGCCGGGATGGAGGTGCAACTGTGTATTCCCGAGCAGTTGAGCATGCATGCCGATCGCGACCGCCTCGGTCAGGTTCTGTCAGTGCTGATCGACAACGCGCTGCGCTATGCCGTCGCCGGCAAGCAGTTGTCGATCCAGGGACAGTCCGAGAATGGCGATGTGCTGATCTGTATCGCTGACCGTGGTCCCGGGGTCGCGCCGGAGGTCCTGTCGCGGATGCTGGATCGCTTCTGGCGTGCCGACGATTCGCGTGCTCGCCATTCTGGCGGTAGTGGCCTGGGTTTATCCATTGCCGCAGCGATCTGCCAAGCACATGGTGGCACCCTCGAATTCGCCAACCGCGATGGTGGTGGGTTGTGCGCACGGGTGCGTCTGCCACAGGTGTCATAAGCAGACGCTGCAAGTATTGGCGCGTACCACGCCGCTGTGGACAGTCCGACACAAACACAGGACCGACGCAATGATCGCCCATGCACCTGCACCATGTGCCGCACGGCCTCTCGCTTGCGCGCCGGCCCTAGAGTTTTTTGCGATCAAATCCTTCATCGCCACGTTGTCCAGGGCCAGCTCGGCGTACATCCGCTTGAGCTTGGCGTTCTCGGCCTTGATCTCCTTGACCCGCCGTAGCTCGGAAGCCTCCAAGCCGCCGTACTTGCTCTTCCACTGGTAATACGTTGCCGTGCTGATGCCGGCCTGGCGGCAGAGTCTTTGACCGGTAGCCCGGCGTCAGCCTGCTTGCTGGCTTGGGAAAGATGCCAGAAAGATCTACTGATGCGGTGTCTGCCAGATAGGGGAGCTTACGCTGCTCATTGACGCTCCCGAATTCGCCATTTTCCATGGCCTTGAGATGTCTAGGGAACTCTGGGCGTATCAGTCGCTATTGCTGTAACAATTAATTTGTACAATAAGATTTATTTTTAAGGCAATGTGAAAATTAAGATTAATATAATTTAACATTATGAGGCATGTATTTTTTAGCTTCTCGCTCATTGTCGGGCTGGCAACGAGGCTGCGACAGGTAATTCATTCATGGACTAAAAATTCAGCATTGAAATATCGAGAGATTGAAATTAATTTTTCATTGGATCCTGCGGCTGCGCAATCCATGAAAAATAAATTAATTATTATTTTATAATTTAATTTAATTTAATTTAATTTAATTTAATCATACTTTAATTTGGTGATGATAGAGCTTTCCATTCGCTAAATAATTAAAATTTAGTTTAATCATGGGTTTTCGGTTGAAAACTAATTTTTCGAATTCGAAATAGAAGTAATCCAAGAGGTTTTTGCGATGGATGAAGGTTTAAATATTTGCATGGGCGCGAATGAGGATGCATGGTTTCCTTTGTCGGAAAATCAGCGCGCATTATGGTTTTTATATAAACTTCATCCGGATTTGCAGGGAACTTACAATATAAGTTTTTTTGCGCGAATTCTTGGTGAGATCGATCTTAACCTGTTGAAACGGGCGATTGTAGAGCTGGCAAGTCGTCATGCAATGCTGCGCACTCGTTTTCGCGAGTTAAACTCAGTCCCTGAACAAATGAGCGAGCGTTTTGTAGAGGCGCAGCTCCGATTGGTCGACGTTTCTGAGTTGGATCCATTGTCTCTTGATGAGCTAGTTATAAAGGATAGTTTTCGGCCTTTTGATGTCACAGTCGCCCCGCTATTTAGAGTTGATCTTTACCAAGTTGGCGTGCGAGAAGGTGTTCTATTGGTGACATTCAATCATCTTGTAGTGGATGGTTGGTCATTTTGGCGTTTGATCGAAGAGCTAGGAAATATTTTGGATGAAATGGTTGGGGTGGCCCCATTGAAGCCATGTCATTCCTATGGTCACGAACCCGAACTGAGTTACTCGGATTATGTAAAATGGCAGCGTGACTGGTTGAATGGGGAAGACGGCGATAGGCAATTCACCTATTGGCAGAAAATGCTTGAGGATGAGTGTCCATCCTTGAATCTGCCAGCGCGTGCGCCGTCTGCGCTATTGCCTCCTGCATCCAGAGGTTGCATGTCATTTAATCTGGATGCAGGGTTGTCCGTTAAATTGAGCGAGATGGCAGCGCGCAATCATGCCTCGCTCTATGTGGTTCTTCTAACCACTTATTTTATTTTTCTTCGCCGGCTTACGGGACAGGATGATTTTCATGTTGGCTCTCCGATGCCGGCTAGGAGAGGGCGGAAATGGTCTGAAGTTGTCGGGATGTTCTTTAATCAGATCGTCTTGCGCGCTGGTTTTAATTCTGACCTGACGGTCAGGGAATTGCTGGAGATGGTGCGTAGTCGTGTCAGACGCGCAATGGGAAATCAAGACTTTCCATTTTCCGAGCTCGTGGCGAGACTCAATCCTCCTCGCGAGAAGAATCGTTCGCCATTTTTTCAGACCATGTTTTTGTTTCAGGATGCACGTGGCTCTTCTGATGTGTTGAACATTTTGGCTGGTGGTGAGGATCTTGCACCTGTATCTTGGGGAGGCTTGCATCTTACTCATTTTTGTCATCCTCCGATTTCCGGTGCTGGAGCGCTTGACCTTATCCTGGAAGCAGTCAAATCCGGAAATAAGATATTTTTTCTTTTAAATTTCGACTCCTCGCTTTTCGAGCATTCGACCCTGGAACGCTGGATGGAGCATTGGCGTCATTTGTTAGCTGCGATGGTGGCCGAGGGCGCCGAAGATCAGCTAGTGGATCGTCTGCCGTTGCTAGACGAGGCCGAGCGTCATCAGCTATTGACGCAATGGAATGCAACAGCGGTGGATTATCCACGCGATGCGTGTGTACATGAATTGTTCGAGATGCAGGTAGCACGTGCGCCTTCGGCAATCGCAGTTGTACAGGGTGAGCGA
>NZ_JZHZ01000007.1:1608094-1613626 GCF_000963005.1 Xanthomonas sp. GPE 39 | reverse complement strand
GCATCTGTTGGCGGCGATGGTGGCCGAGGGGGCTGAAGATCAGGCGGTAGACCGTTTGCCGTTGCTGGACGAGGCCGAACGCCATCAGGTGCTGACGCAGTGGAATGCGACCAAGGCGGATTATCCTCGCGATGCCTGTGTGCACGCATTGTTCGAGGCGCAGGTGGCGCGTGATCCATCGGCAATTGCGATTGTTCAAAACAATGTCACGCTGACGTATGGCGAGTTGAATGCGCGTTCCAACCAGTTGGCGCATTACCTGCGCGAGTTGGGTGTGCGCCCAGATGACCGCGTGGCAGTGTGCGTGCAGCGCAGTGTCGAGATGGTGGTGGCGTTGCTGGCGGTGTTGAAGGCGGGCGGTGCGTATGTGCCGCTGGATCCAGCGTATCCATCCGAGCGGCTGGCTTATATGCAAGCCGATTGCGGTGCGCTGGCGATGTTGACGGACACCGCCAGCCGCCAGCTGATCGAGGACATTACAACTTCGGTGGTGATCGTCGATCTGCAAACTGACAGTGAGCATTGGGCGCACCTGCCAGACAGCAATCCCGACCGCTACGCCAATGGCCTGACTGCAAGCCATCTGGCGTATGTCATCTACACCTCTGGATCGACCGGTGTGCCGAAGGGTGTGATGACCGAACATCGGAATGTCGTGGGTCTCTTTGGGGCAACAGAAGAGCGCTTCGAATTTTCCTCGGATGACGTGTGGACACTCTTTCATTCATACGCCTTCGACTTTTCGGTTTGGGAAATATTCGGCGCATTGCTTTATGGAGGACGTCTTGTCGTCGTGCCATGGGAGACTGCGCGCTCGCCAGATGCGTTCCATGAACTTGTCTGTCGCGAATCCGTGACGGTTTTAAACCAGACGCCGAGTGCTTTTAAGTCATTCATTGCCGCGCAGGGCTCCAGCGGTTCGGAGCATTGTCTGCGGATGGTCATCTTTGGTGGCGAAGCATTGGACGTCGCGGCCTTGAAGCCTTGGTTCGAGCGTGAGCGCAACCTGGCGACGCATCTGGTCAATATGTACGGGATTACGGAAACCACGGTGCATGTGACGTGGCGGTCTCTCACCGTGACCGATGTGGACTGGCGTGGTGGTAGTCCGATTGGTCGTCCGATCGCCAATACGCGTACCTACATCCTCGATGGACATGGTGCGCCGGTGCCGATCGGGGTGGTGGGCGAGTTGTATATCGGTGGCGAGGGTGTGGCACGTGGATATCTGAATCGCGAGGACTTGACCGCCGCGCGCTTTATTGCCGATCCGTTCTCCGATACAGCCGATGCACGGATGTACCGCAGCGGCGATCTTGGGCGTTGGCGTACCGACGGCACAATCGAGTATGTGGGACGTAACGATCATCAAGTCAAGATCCGTGGTTTCCGCATTGAATTGGGTGAAATCGAGGCGCGACTGAGTGCGCATGCGGATGTGCGCGAATGCGTGGTGGTGGCGCTGGAAGGTGCGGCTGCTGGCACCGAGAAGCGTCTGGTGGCGTATTGGGTCGCTGCCGGGCATGTAACGTCCGAGCCTCTTGGCGCGGAAAGCTTGCGCAGTTGGTTGTCGGATACCTTGCCGGATTACATGGTGCCTGCCGCCTATGTGCAGTTGGATCGCTTGCCGTTGACTCCGAACGGCAAGTTGGATCACAAGGCATTACCCGCACCGGATGGCTCGGCCTATGCAGCGCCTGCGTATGAAGCACCGCAGGGCGCGATTGAACAAACCATTGCCGCGATTTGGTGTGATCTGCTGGGTCTGGAAAGCATCGGGCGGCACGATAACTTCTTCGCGCTCGGTGGACATTCGTTGTTGGTAGTGACGCTGACCGAGCGGATGCGTCAGCAAGGGTTTCACGCCGATTTGCGCACACTGTTCGCCAACCCGACGCTTGCGGCACTGGCCGCGGCGAGCGGTGGCTTATCGATCATTGTGCCGCCTAACCGCATTGAGCCTGATAGCGTAGAGATCACGCCTGAAATGCTGCCGCTGGTGGAGCTCACTCAGCAACAGATCGATAGCATCGTCGCAATGACCCCTGGCGGCTCGGCCAATATCCAGGATATCTATCCGCTTGCTCCATTGCAGGAAGGTATCTTTTTCCATCACCTGCTGCAGCGCGAAGGCGATGCCTATCTGCTGCCGAATCTGATCGCATTCGACAGTCGTTCGCGTCTGGACGTATTTGTCGATGCACTGCAATGTGTGATCGATCGTCACGACATCCTGCGCACGGCGGTGCTCTGTGAAGGACTCGCCGCACCTGTGCAGGTGGTGTGGCGGCATGCGCCATTACTAATCGAGGAAGTTTGCCTAGATGGCGCCTGCGATAATGTGGCGGAACTGCTGCAATCGCGCTTCGATCCAAGCTGCTGGCGCATGGATGTGCGTCAAGCGCCGCTGATGAGGGGTTTTGCCGCATACGATCCGGCCAGTAGTCGCTGGTTGCTGCAGTTGCTCAGTCACCATCTTGCCCTGGATCACACCACGTTGGAGATCGTGCTGGATGAAATCAGATGCCATTTGTGCGCTGAAACAGCGAGCTTGCCGGCTCCGCTGCCGTTCCGCAATTTTGTGGCGCAGGCATTTCTGGGTGTCAGTGTCGAAGAGCACGAGGCATATTTCCGCACAATGCTCGGCGATGTGGATGAGCCATGTGCACCATTTGGCCTGCTCGATGTACAGGGTGATGGATCGGATGTGGAGGAAGTACGGATCGATCTATCGGATCGGCTGTCGGCATTGCTACGCAGCCAGGCGCGTGCGCTTGGCGTGAGTGTGGCAAGCCTGTTCCATCTGGCCTGGGCACAAGTGGTAGCGCGTACCACAGGTCATGAGCGTGTTGTATTCGGAACCGTGCTGTTTGGTCGGATGCAAGGCGGAGCGGGAGCCGACAGAACGCTTGGCATTTTCATCAATACTTTGCCCCTGCGCATTGAGATTGATGATGTCAGCGTGGTGGAAAGTGTGCGAATAGTGCAGCAGCGCCTTGCCGGGCTGTTGCGACACGAGCATGCGCCGTTGTCGTTGGTGCAGCGTTGCAGTGGTGTTCCCGCACCGGCACCCTTGTTTACCTCATTGCTCAATTACCGGTATAGCGTCCAGACAGAAGGATCTGCCGAAACGATGGCGTGGGATGGGATAGAGAGGATTTCAGGACATGAGAGTACGAATTATCCGCTTGGTGTTTCTGTAGACGATGTTGGGTTTGGTTTCTCGATAAAAGTACAGACACAGCGGCCATTGGTTCCGGCACGGATATGCACTTTCCTGGTGAATGCGCTTGAGGGTCTTGCCGATGCGCTTGCCCATGCACCGGAGACAGCGGTGCGAGATCTCGACGTCTTGCCTGAGGCCGAGCGTCATCAGGTGTTGATGCAGTGGAATGCAACGACGAATGATTATCCGCGCGAGGCGTGTGTACATGAACTGTTCGAGGCACAGGTGGCACGAACACCATCCGCCATCGCGGTGGTGCAGGGTGAAGTGTCGCTGACGTATCGCGAATTGAACGCACGTGCCAACGGTCTGGCGCATTCTCTGCGCGAGTTGGGTGTATGCCCGGATGATCGCGTGGCGATCTGCATGCAGCGCAGTGTGGAGATGGTGGTCGCGGTGCTTGCGGTGCTGAAGGCCGGTGGTGCCTATGTACCACTGGACCCGGCTTATCCTGTCGAACGTCTTGCCTATATGTTGGAAGACAGCGCTCCGGTTGCGGTTCTGGCGCAGACATCGACCTTGAACCTGCTGCTGACCGCATCCGCGCCGATCATCAATCTGGACGAGTCGCACTGGCAAGATCGGTCCGTGTCGAATCTGTCGATGGATGGTCTGACCTCGACGCATCTGGCTTACGTGATCTACACCTCCGGCTCCACGGGTCGCCCCAAGGGCGTGATGATCGAACACCGCAATACGGTGAATCTGCTGGCTTGGGCACAGCGTTCTTTCGCAGCATCGGTCCTGGAAAAAGTCCTGTTCTCCACGTCGTTGAATTTCGACCTATCGGTCTATGAATGCTTTGTGCCTCTGGTGTGCGGTGGTGCAATTGAGGTGGTCGACAATCTGCTTGCCATGCAGGCAGATGGGCAGGGTGTCACGTTGATTAACACCACGCCTTCCGCATTGAAGGGGTGGTTGGAATCAGGCGGACGAGGCGAGGGCGTGCATACGGTCAACGTGTGTGGTGAAGTGTTGAAGCGTCAGGTGGTGGAAGATCTTTTTGCCAAGACGCAAATCGAACGGCTGTGCAACCTATATGGCCCGTCGGAAACCACGACGTATTCGAGTTGGGTGTCGATGGAGCGCAGCGACGGTTTTGTGTCTCATATCGGCACGCCGTTGGACAATACGCAGTTCTATGTGCTGGATACGCATCGTCAGCCTGTGCCGGTGGGTGTGACGGGTGAACTGTATATCGGTGGTGCCGGTGTGGCGCGTGGTTATCTGAATCGCGGTGATTTGACCGCCGCGCGCTTCCTCATGGATCCATTCAGTGCCGATCCGACGGCACGGATGTATCGCACTGGCGATCTGGGTCGCTGGCGTGCCGATGGCACGCTTGAGTTTGTGGGACGCAACGACCATCAGGTCAAGATTCGTGGTTTCCGCATCGAGTTGGGAGAGATCGAGGCGCGGCTGAGCGCGCATGTGGATGTGCGCGAGTGTGTGGTGGTGGCGCTGGAAGATGCCACGGGCAGCGACAAGCGATTGGTGGCGTATTGGGTTGGTGCGCAAGATGCGACGCACGAATCCCTTGGCGTGGAAAGCTTGCGCAGTTGGCTGTCGGACACGTTGCCGGATTACATGGTGCCGGCGGCTTATGTGCAGTTGGATCGCCTACCGCTGACCCCGAATGGCAAGCTGGATCGCAAGTCATTACCCGCGCCGGATGCGACAGCCTATGCCGCACCTGCGTATGAAGCACCGCAGGGTGAGGTTGAACACACCATTGCCGCCATCTGGCGTGAGCTGCTGGGTCTGGAGAGCATCGGGCGGCACGACAACTTCTTTGCGCTTGGTGGACATTCGTTGTTGGCGGTGCGGGTTGCCTCTCGCTTGCGTCAGGAATTGGGTGTCGAGATCGGCGTAGCGGAGTTGTTTGCCAATGCAACGCTGAAGGACCTTGCCGCGTGCGTGGCCTCTTCGTCCGCTGCGATCTTGCCGGCGATCCTGCCATTGCAGCCGGATGCGCCGCGTGTGCTGTCGTTTGCACAGCAACGGCTCTGGTTCCTGTCGCAGTTCGAAGGTGTCAGTGAGGCGTATCACATCAGCGGCGGCTTGCGTTTGCGTGGTGTGTTGGATGTGCAGGCGTTGCAACGTGCGTTGGATCGCATCGTGGCTCGACATGCGTCGCTGCGCACGAGCTTCGCGCTGGTCGATGGGCAGGCGTTGCAGCATGTCGCTGACGAGGACAGCGGTTTCCATCTGATCGATCACGATCTGCGTGAGGTGCCTGATCGCGAGGCTGTGCTGGAGCAGCTATTGGCGGAGGAGGTGCAGACACCGTTCGCGCTGGAACAAGG
>NZ_JZHZ01000007.1:1599944-1607994 GCF_000963005.1 Xanthomonas sp. GPE 39 | reverse complement strand
TGATTTATTTGAAATAATAAAAAATAAAGAAATCACTCACGCAACGCTGCCTCCCTCAGTGTTGCCTACAGTAGAAAACATTGAAGAACTTGTTTCTTTGCAAACGATCGTTGTTGCGGGCGATTCGCTCTCTTCCAGCATCGCGAAATATTGGAGTCAAGGAAGGCGCTTAATCAATGCATATGGACCCACGGAAGCGACGGTCTGTGCCTGCATGCATGAATGCGATCCGAGCGCAATGGGCGCGCCACCGATTGGTCGTCCGATTGCCAATGTGCGCATCTACATCTTGGATGTGAATGGTGCCCCAGTTCCCATCGGCGTGGTGGGTGAGTTGTATATCGCTGGCGATAGCGTGGGGCGTGGGTATCTAAACCGGGATGACTTGACTGCTGAACGCTTCCTGGTGGATCCATTTAGTGACGATCCGACGGCGCACATGTATCGCACGGGCGATCTAGGGCGCTGGCGAGCCGATGGCACGATTGAATTTGTTGTGCGCAATGATCACCAGGTCAAGATCCGTGGTTTCCGTATTGAACTCGGCGAGATCGAGGCGCGGTTGAGTGCGCATGCGGATGTGCGCGAGTGCGTGGTGATGGCGCTGGAGGATGTCACCGGCAACGACAAGCGACTGGTGGCGTATTTAGTCGGTAGCCAGGGGGCGACGTCCGACCATCTGGGTGCGGAGGTATTGCGCAATTGGCTGTCCGCCACGCTACCGGACTACATGGTGCCGGCAGCCTATGTGCAGTTGGATCGCCTGCCATTGACTCCGAACGGCAAACTGGATCGCAAGGCCCTGCCGACACCAGATGGCGCGGCTTATGCGGCGCGTGCGTATGAAGCGCCGCAGGGCGCGATCGAACAGGCCATTGCTGGAATTTGGAGCGACCTGCTTGGTCTGGAGATGGTCGGGCGGCACGATAACTTTTTCGCCATCGGCGGGCATTCGCTGCTGGCGGTGCGGGTCGCTTCGCGCTTGCGTCAGCAGCTGGGTGTCGAGATCGGTGTGGCCGAGTTGTTTACGCATGCGACGTTGCAGCGTCTTGCCGAGTGTGTGGCCTCTTCCTCTAGTGTGGCCTTGCAGCCGATCATGCCGCTGGAGCCGGATGCGCCGCGCGTGCTGTCGTTTGCTCAGCAACGGCTCTGGTTCCTGTCGCAGTTCGAGGGTGTCAGTCAGGCGTATCACATCAGCGGCGGGCTAAGGTTGCTCGGTGTGTTGGATGCGCAGGCGCTGCAGCGTGCGTTGGATCGCATCGTGGCTCGACATGCGTCGCTGCGCACGACCTTCGCGTTGCTCGATGGGCAGGCGTTGCAGCACATCGCTGACGAGGACAATAGCTTCCATTTGATCGACCACGATCTGCGCTGTGTGCCTGATCGTGAGGTGGCGCTGCAGCAACTGTTAGTCGATGAAGCGCAAGCGCCATTTGCACTGGAGCAAGGCCCATTAATTCGTGGCCGATTGGTTCGACTTGCAGACGATGAATCCGTCCTCTTCGTCACGATGCACCACATCGTCTCGGACGGATGGTCGATGGGAATTTTGATCAACGAGTTGAGCGTGCTGTATCGAGCTTTTGCACGTGATGAGGTCGATCCGCTGCCAACGTTGCCAATTCAATACGCCGATTATGCAAGCTGGCAGCGGCAGTGGTTGACCGGAGATGTGCTGGAGCAGCAGGCGACCTACTGGCGCGAGACGCTGTCCGATGCGCCGGTGTTGCTGGAACTGCCGACGGATCGTGCACGTCCAGCTAGACAAAACCATGCCGGCGCGATGTTGGAGGTCATCGTCGATCCGCAGCAGGCACAGGCGTTGAAGGCCCTGAGCCAGCGCCATGGCTTGACGCTATATATGACCCTCCTGGCGAGTTGGGCGTTGCTGCTATCGCGTCTGTCCGGGCAGGACGATTTGGTGATTGGCAGTCCGGTGGCCAATCGTGGCCGCCATGAGACCGAAGGATTGATTGGCTTCTTCGTCAACACGCTGGCGATGCGAATTGAGTTGTCCGGCTCGCCGACGCTGGCGCAATTGCTGGCGTTGGTGAAGAACCGCACACTGCAAGCGCAGGCACATCAGGATATTCCGTTCGAGCAGGTGGTCGAACTGATTCAACCGCCACGCAGTCTGGCGCATGCGCCGCTGTTCCAAGTGATGTTTGCTTGGCAGAACACGCCGCAGGGCATTTTAGATCTCGGTGAAGTCCACGCCAGTGAACTTGGCATCGCACAGACGAGTGCGCAGTTCGACCTGTCGTTGTCGTTAGCAGAGGGCGAGCAGGGAATTGTCGGTAGTCTGACCTATGCCACGTCGCTGTTCGAGGATGCGACATTGCAGCGGTGGATGGGGCATTGGCGGCATTTGTTGGATGCGATGGTGGCCGACGGCGCTGAAGATCTTGCGGTGGACCGTCTGCCGTTGCTGGGCAAGGTCGAACGCCATCAGCTCTTGATGGAGTGGAATGCAACGGCGGCAGATTATCCACGCGATGCCTGTGTGCACGAGTTGTTCGAGGCACAGGTGGCCCGTGAGCCCGCGGCAATCGCCATTGTTCATGGCGAATTGGCGCTGACGTATGACGAGCTGAATACACGTGCCAATCAGTTGGCCCATTGCCTGCGGAAGTTGGGTGTACGCCCGGATGATCGCGTGGCGATCTGCATGCAGCGCAGTATTGAAATGGTGGTGGCGCTGCTGGCGGTACTCAAGGCGGGGGCGGCGTATGTTCCGCTGGATCCAGCCTATCCGCCTGAGCGATTGGCCCACATTCTCGCCGATTGCGGTGCCGTGATGGTGTTGGCTGTGACAGATGCCATCCTGCCAGCGCCGCTTGAGGTCTTGCGGGTCAACGTTGACGATACTGCGGTGAATGCGGCGCAATCTGACAGTCCAGCATTGCACTCGCATGGCGGTAAGAGTGCTTATGTCATGTACACCTCCGGTTCGACAGGAATGCCGAAGGGAGTCGAAATCCCGCATCGAGGGATCAATCGTCTGGTATTGAACAATGGGTATCTTCCCTTCATGCCGAGTGACTGTGTTGCTTTGGCCGCCAACCCGAGTTTTGATGCGATCACATTCGAAATCTGGGGTGCGCTGCTTAATGGCGCGCGCCTGGTCGTCATCGAATCCGATGTTCTGATGAACCCGGCACGCTTGGCAGAAACAGTCGAGTGTGAAGGGATCAATATATTATGGATGTCGACAGGTTTGTTTTATCAATATGCCGATAGCATGAAGGTTGGATTCGGTCGCTTACGTTATCTGTTGATCGGCGGCGATGCACTTGATCCAAGCGTAGTGGCGAAGGTGATGGATGGCGATAGGCCACAACATTTCTTGAATTTTTACGGCACAACAGAAACGACGACATTTGCTTCATTTTATGAGATCGAGGGTGTCGATGATGGCTCAAGAAGTCTCCCGATCGGTCGTCCGATCGCGAACACGCAAATCTACATTCTTGATAGGTACGGCGCGCCAGTCCCGATCGGGGTCGTGGGTGAGTTGTATATCGGAGGCGATGGCGTGGGGCTTGGGTATTTGAATCGGGAAGATTTGAATGCCGAGCGCTTTCTCACGGATCCATTTAGTGCCGATCCGACGGCGCGGATGTATCGCAGCGGCGATCTGGGGCGTTGGCGTGCCGATGGGACGATCGAGTTTGTGGGGCGTAACGATCACCAGGTCAAGATCCGCTGCTTCCGTATCGAGCTGGGCGAGATCGAAGTACGCCTGAGCGCGCATCCGGACGTGCGCGAGTGCGTGGTGGTGGCATTGGAAGAGGCAGGGGGTAACGACAAGCGGCTGGTGGCGTATTGGGTTGGTGCCGAGGGCGTGACCTCCGAACATCTTGGTGCAGAGGATTTGCGCAGCTGGCTGTCGGCGACTCTACCGGATTACATGGTGCCTGCCGCTTATATACAGCTAGATTGCTTGCCCGTGAATTCGAACGGCAAGCTGGATCGTAAGGCATTGCCTGCACCTGATGGTGCTGCCTATGTGGTGAGTGCTTATGAAGCACCGCAGGGTGAAATCGAACAGGCCATTGCGGTGATCTGGCGTGACCTGCTGGGTCTGGAGACGATCGGGCGGCACGACAACTTCTTTGCATTAGGTGGACATTCGCTGTTGGCGGTGACGCTGATTGAGCGCATGCGCCAGCTGGGTCTACAGGCCGATATTCAGAGTCTTTTCGCTACGCCAACGTTGGTTGCTCTGGCAGCTCATACCATGCCATTAAGTGATAATAATCAAATGAAATATTGCTCATCCTCTTTTGATGCTGATTCAATTGAGGAGGTTATCATATGAATATCTCAGATCTATTCCTTGAATTTAAATTAAATAAAATATCTCTCTCATTGAGTGATGATGGACTCAATCTGCGGATTTCTTGTAGAAAGGGGGCGCTTGATGTAGGTGCTCGTGAGTTAATTAAAAATAACAAGGAGGCTATAATTAATGAGTTAAATAAAGGGAATTTCGATCGCTTGAGGCATGGCGATGAATTTATTCGGGACAATAGGGTTTTATTAAATATATCAAGAGGTGAAATTCAAGATATTTCAAAAATGACGCCTGGTGGTTCTGAAAATATCCAGGACGTCTATCCGCTCGCCCCATTGCAGGAGGGCATCTTTTTCCATCACTTAATGCAGCGCGAAGGCGATGCCTATGTGCTGCCGAATCTGATCGCGTTCGACAGCCGTTCGCGTTTGGATGCGTTCGTCGATGCGCTGCAACGCGTGATCGATCGTCACGACATCCTGCGCACGGCGGTACTCTGGGAAGAGCTTACCGCACCGGTACAGGTCGTGTGGCGGCATGCGCCGTTGATGATCCAGGAGATTTGCCTGGATGAGGCCGATGGCGATGTAGCCACACAGTTGCAATCGCGCTTCGATCCACGGCACTGGCGCATGGATGTGCGTCAGGCACCGCTGATGCGCGGCTTTGCTGCGTACGATCCGGCGAATGATCGCTGGTTGCTGCAGCTACTCAGTCATCACCTTGCGCTCGATCACACCACGCTGGAGATTGTGTTAGAAGAAGTCAAATGTCACTTATGCGGCGAAGCCGCCAGCTTGCCCCCTTCGGTACCGTTCCGCAATTTTGTGGCGCAGTCGCTACTTGGCGTGAGCCGCGAGGAACACGAGGCGTATTTCCGCACGCTGCTCGGTGATGTGGATGAATCCTGTGCGCCGTTTGGTCTGGCCGATGTACAGAGCGATGGATCGGATGTGGAGGAAGTGCGGTTCGAGCTGCCGGCTCGGCTGTCGGCATTGTTATGCAGCCATGCACGCACACTTGGCGTGAGTGTGGCCAGCCTGTTCCATCTGGCCTGGGCGCAGGTGGTGGCGCGTGCTACGGGTCATGAGCGTGTTGTATTCGGAACCGTGTTGTTTGGCCGCATGCAGGGCGGCGCGGGCTCCGACCGTGCGCTGGGTATGTTTATCAATACTTTGCCGCTGCGGATTGAGATTAATGGGTCCAGCGTGTTGGAGAGTGTGCGTTCAGTGCAACAACGCCTTGCAGCGCTGTTGCGGCATGAGCATGCACCACTATCGCTGGTGCAGCGTTGCAGTAATGTCCCAGCGCCGGCACCGTTGTTTACCTCACTACTGAATTATCGGTATAGCGTCCAGGCGGAAGGCGCTGCCGAAGCGATGGCCTGGGAGGGAATCCAGATGCTGTCAGTTCACGAGCGGACGAATTATCCGCTTGGAATCTCTATCGACGATGTAGGCTCGGGTTTTGTACTGACGGTGCAGTCACAACGGCCACTGGTTCCGGGACGGATCTGCGCATTCATGGTGAAGGCGCTGGAAGGGCTTGCCGACGCGCTTGTCCATGCGCCTGAAACGGCGGTGCGCGATCTCGATGTTCTGCCCGAGGCTGAGCGCCATCAGCTGCTGATGGAGTGGAATGCAACGGCAGCGGATTATACCCGCGATGCGTGTGTGCATGAATTGTTCCAAGCACAGGTGGTGCGGACACCCTCGGCCATCGCGGTAGTGCAGGGCGAAGTGTCGCTGACGTATGCCGAGTTGAATACACGTGCCAACCGGCTGGCGCATTATCTGCGTGAATTGGGCGTCGGCCCGGATGATCGCGTGGCAATCTGCGTACAGCGCAGTGTCGAGATGGTCGTGGCGCTGCTGGCGGTGCTGAAGGCCGGTGGTGCGTATGTGCCGCTGGATCCGGCTTATCCTCCAGAGCGGCTGGCCTACATGCAAGCCGATTGCGGCGCGGTGGCGGTGCTAACGGACACCACCAGCCGCGGTCTGTTCGAGGACAGTGCCACTTCGGCGGTTATTGTTGATCTACACGCCGATGGCGAGCGCTGGGAGCATCTTCCATACAACAATTCCGACCACCATGCCAATGGTTTGACCGCTCACCATTTGGCGTATGTCATCTACACATCCGGCTCCACCGGCCGACCCAAGGGCACCTTGCTCACCCATGCCGGTGCAGCGCATTACCTGCAATGGGCTGTGCAGAACTATCAGCCGCAGCCAAGCGCGGTGGTGTCCTCGTCGCTGTCCTTCGACGCCACATTGACCAGTCTGCTCGCCCCGTTGCTGTGTGGTGCCCAGGTCGAACTGCTGCCCGAACATGACACCCTCGATGCCTTGCGGCAACGCCTGTGTGATTCGACCCCGCTGGGGTTGGTCAAGCTCACCCCGGCGCATCTGGAAGTGTTGGGTCAGCAATTGGCTGGCCATCCAGCACCGCTGAGCCCCGCCGTCATGGTGATCGGCGGCGAAGCCCTGCCGCCGGCCACGCTAGCCCGTTGGCAAGCCCTTGCACCGCACACCCGTATCATCAACGAGTACGGCCCCACCGAGACGGTGGTCGGCTGCGCAGTCCATACGACCACTGCCGACGATGCGCGTGCGCGCAACGGTCGCGTGCCGATCGGTCAACCGATTGCGCATCTGCGCCTGTACGTACTCGATGCATACGGGAAATTGGCACCGATTGGCGTGCCCGGTCAGCTGCATATCGCCGGACCACAGCTGGCGCGCGGTTATTTGGGACGCCCCGATCTGACCGCCGAACGCTTCGTGCCCGATCCATTCGCGGAATATCCCGGTGCGCGCATGTACCGCAGCGGCGATCTGGCGCGTTGGAGTGCAGATGGCAATCTCGATTATCTCGGTCGCAATGACGACCAAATCAAACTGCGCGGCTTTCGTATCGAGCTGGGCGAGATCCAGGCGCGGTTGAGCGCACATGCGGATGTGCGCGAGTGCGTGGTCGTGGCGCTGGAAGATGCGACAGGTAACGGCAAACGGCTGGTGGCGTATTGGGTCGGTGCCGAGGACGTGATGTCTGAAGATCTGGGTGCAGAGGCCCTGCGCAATTGGCTATCGGACGTACTGCCAGATTACATGCTTCCCAGCGCATACGTACATCTAGATGACTTGCCGCTGACCCCGAACGGCAAGCTGGATCGGAAGGCGTTACCCGCACCGGATGCCGCAGCCTATGCGGCGTGTGCGTATGAAGCGCCACAGGGCGCGATTGAACAAATCATCGCTGCGATCTGGTGCGATCTATTGGGTCTAGAGGTCATCGGGCGGCGCGACAACTTCTTCGCGCTCGGTGGACATTCGCTGCTGGCGGTGCGGGTCGCTTCGCGCTTGCGCAAGGAATTGGGTGTCGAGATTGGCGTGGCCGAGCTGTTTACGCATGCGACGTTGCAAGACCTTGCCGCTTGTGTGGCGTCTTCGTCCAGCGCGATCTTGCCGCCGATCCTGCCGCTGGAGACAGATGCACCGCGCGTTCTATCGTTTGCGCAGCAACGGCTCTGGTTCCTGTCGCAGTTCGAGGGCGTTAGCCAGGCGTATCACGTCAGCGGCGGCCTGCGCTTGCGTGGGGCATTGGATACGCAGGCGTTGCAGCGTGCATTAGACCGTATCGTGGCCCGGCATGCGTCGCTGCGCACGACCTTCGCGTTGCTCGATGGGCAGACGTTGCAGCACATTTCTGCTGAGGACATTGGCTTCCATCGGATCGATCACGATCTGCGCG
>NZ_JZHZ01000007.1:1589232-1599844 GCF_000963005.1 Xanthomonas sp. GPE 39 | reverse complement strand
TCTCCTGTAGAGTTTGAACGGCGCTACGCGCAACGAGGGTCTTGAGTGTCTACGGAACCCTGGGCGTATCACGCACCGCAAGTCTTCAGCGCACACTGCGACGGCGACGTGCTGGATTTTGCCGGCTATCGCGCGCGCTTGCACTCGGCCGCCTACGTTGCGCAGAGCGTGCGCCCATGGCAACACACGGTGCGCGATTGTTTGGCCTGGGCCGCGCCGACGGCCAGCGAGGCAGCGATGTGGCAAGCACTGCGCGATGTCGGCCTGACCACGCGCCTGCACGCTGCCTGGCAGGGGCTGGACACCGCCGTGCATGGTGCCTCCGCCAAACTCTCTGGTGGCGAATTGCAGCGCCTGTTGCTGGCCCAGGTGCTGCTGCGGCAACCTCGCATCGCCTTGCTCGACGAAGCCACCAGCGCACTCGACGCCATCTCCGAACAGCACGTATTGCGCATGATGCGGCGGCGTCTGCCGCATACCGCACTGGTGGTCGTCTCGCACCGGATTGGCCTATCGACCATCGCCGACCGCTGCCTAACGGTGCAACGCGTTCACTCCCGTGCTGGCTCGTGTGCGACGAGCGCCAGCGAAACACAAACGGGACTGACGGCGGCTCCCTCTTGGCGCATCCATTCCGCGCCAATCTAGCGTGCGGGGATCGTTCCCGGAAAACAAGGCATACAAAGTGAGACGGTGACGCCGGCTACAACGTTAGCCATGTAAAAGAGTTGGCCGAGGACTCTTCCTGCGTAGACCTATCAGGTGAACTGCCAGGGTATCATCATCTGAGACCATATCTTAGGCTGGGGATGAGCATGGATATTGCTGCTGTGCCTTTTTGCTCTTTTTTTGTTGATGGCACTTATTTCCGCTCTCGCGGGTCAAAAAAATAAGTTGAAGCAAAATGCACAGGTACAGTGGCCTTTTTACGGCATGCGGGTTTTGACAAATTCGGAACAGATTCTTTATTGGAGATTGATTGAGGCGCTTCCTGAAAATATTATTCTAGCTCAGGTCCAGCTATCAAGATTTCTAGGCATTCGCAAAGGAAGTGGGCGAATTCAATGGCTTAATAAGGTCAATCAAAAGAGTGCGGATTTTATTGTGTGCAACAAAGATTTTTCTGTACTAACTGTCATCGAGCTTGACGACGCAAGCCATGATCGTCCGGGGCATCATCAGGCGGATGCCGATAAAACGAAAGCGATTACGGACGCTGGGCTACACATGATTCGTTGGCATGTGAAGTCGATGCCAAATGTTGCCCAGATTCGCGACGAAATATCCTTACTGGCCTGGGGACAGGGGCGCACCCCGGCGTAGATGCGTTAGCCGGTCATGCGTCAGAAGTGCCGGGGCCAAAAACTGCCTAATTGTCTGAAGTGCAGAGCGGGATTGCGCACGAGGCAGGCTGGCTTACTGCTCAAGGAGAACTGGCTCACAGCAACTGCATCACCTTTGAGATGGAAGTGGCGAGCAAGCAAGGCGCCCCGCACCCGTAGAAACCAGGGCCTGTAAATTTTCGCGCGGCCTGTTAAACGCAGACGGCATTCTGACGGGCGAAGCACAAACGAAGTGCCGCTCCGCATCGATTGCATGCAGGCGACTTTCCGCGCATCGCGCATGATCCACGAAAACCTGGGCGACCCGCGCAGCGATGCTGACACCGCAATCGCAGCATCGATCAGGCAGACGCAGCGCCATCGGCGACCAAGGGCAGCCAGAACCGTGCGATCGCGCCCGGACCATCCGTCCTGGCCTCCAACGACACGTTGCCGTCGTGCGCCTCGGCGATCGCACGGGCGAGCATCAGGCCGATGCCGGATCCGCCGGGCTTGGTCGTAAAAAATGGAACGAACAGATTTTCGCTTCGCGGTGGACCGATGCCGTCGTCGACTATTTCGATCACCGCCAAGTCGTTTTCCCGCCGCCAGCGGACCTGGACCTTCGCGTCGGTGCCATGCATCGCTTCGAGTGCGTTCTTCAACAAATTGATCAGCGCCTGCTCGATCTGGTCGGGGTCGGCCTGCACCTGCAGTGCTTCGCCTTCGTGCACTTGCGTGCGTGAGGGTTCCAGACGCACGACTTTACGGACCACTTCGCCCAGATCGATGTCGCGACGTTCGGGCGTTGGTAGATGGGTCAGCCGGCCGTATCCTGCCAAGAAGCGGTCCAGGGATTGCGCCCGGTCGCCGATCACCCGCAGCCCTGTCACCAGATCCTCCTGTAGGTCCTCTGGCAGAGGCTGCCGGGTGGCGATGGTGGCGAGGGTATCGGCGATCGAGGAGATGGGGGTCAGCGAGTTCTTGACTTCGTGGCTCAGCACCCGCTGCAACCGCTGCCAAGCATCCCGTTCTTCCTCGCGCAACGCGCGGCCGATGTCGCTGATGACCAGTAGGCAACCTTTGCGCCCTTCGTGTACCAACGCTGCGGTACGGATGAAGAAGCGACTGGTGCGCCCGGGAAATGTGCAGCTCCACGCGCGTGCGCCGTTCTCGTCAAGGTAGGCGTCCAGGCCAAGGTCGGTGGCGCTGCGTTCGAGGGCGATCTGCGCACCGGCATCGAGCAGACTCGCGGCTGCTGGATTGAGGAAGCGCAGCTTGCGCTTATCGTCAAAGACCAGCACCGCGCTATCCAGTGCGTCAAGGGTCTTGTTCAGCAGACGCAGGCTTTCCTCGAAGTGGATCCGCTGTTTCTGCAACTGGACTGCCAAGGCGTTGACATCGTAGATCACCTTGCCTAGCGGGTTTCCCAATCTGCCGCGTAGCGTGTAGTCGCCTTCGCGCAGCGCCTCAAGCAGACCGGACAGGGTTTGCAGCAGGTAGTGCATCCGCTGGAAGCGCCAGTACACGATGGCTGCGGTCACCACCACCACGCCCCCCAGCATCCAGCCACGGGCGGCATGCGCAGGCCAGTCGAACACGACAAGCGCCACCAGCATCGAGGCCGACGGCACCAGTGACAGGGCCACGCCTGAGGCGAGCAGGCGGATGAAGGGCATCCACGCGCCAGCGGCTCTGGAACCCGATTCAGCCATCGCCGCCTGTCGCGCGCAGGCTGTACTTTTCGAGGCGCCGATACAGCGCTTGGCGAGTGATGCCGAGCGCGTCGGCGCAGCGTTGGAGGTTGCCGTCGTAGCGGTCGAGGCAGCGTCGGATCAGCCACTTCTCGGCATCGTCAAGGGTCATCCGTTCGAGATCGTCGGCAAGCGCAGCGGGCTTGCCGATCGATAGCGCCTCGGGCCGTATCTCGTCACCGTCGCTCAGCAGTACGGCACGCTCGATCACGTGTTGAAGCTGGCGCACGTTCCCGGGCCAAGGGGATTCGAGCAACACCCGTTGCGCCGCCGCGCTCATCCGCATCTTGGCGCGGCCGTAGCACTTGGCCGACTGGGACAGGAAGTGCTGTGCGAGCGGCAGGATGTCTTCGCTGCGGTTGCGCAGTGGCGGCAGAGTGATCTCGATGGTGTTCAGACGATAGAGCAGGTCGCGCCGGAACGATCCGCTCGCCACGTCCTTCTCAAGGTCCGCATTGGTCGCCGCGATCAGGCGGACGTCGGTTCGCTGCGTGTGCGAGGACCCCATCCGCTCGAATTCGCCGCCATCCTCCAGCACACGCAGTAGCTTGGGCTGCTGCGAGATCGGCATGTTGCCGACTTCGTCGAGGAGCAGGGTGCCGCCATTGGCTAGCTCGAAACGGCCGACGCGGTCGCCACGGGCATCGGTAAACGCGCCACGGACGTGGCCGAACATTTCCGATTCAAAGAGGTTCTCGGAAATCCCACCCATGTTGATCTTGACGAAGGGCTTTTCAGCCCGCGGCGACAGGTTGTGGAGATGGCGGGCAATAACGCCCTTGCCGGTACCGTTCTCGCCGAGGAGTAGGACGTTCGCATCACTGGGGGCGACCCGCGCGACCACCGACATCACCTGCTTCATCGCGGGGGATCGGGCAATCAACTCTCCCAGCACGTTCGCGGCCCCGCCATCGCCTCCAGCATCTTCCGGGTGTCGGCGGCTTTCGCTGAGGCCAGGGAGGCGACGCAGCACATCCAAGAGCCGGGCGTTCTCCCACGGCTTTTCGATGAAGTCGATGCAGCCGAGCTGGATCGCCCTCACTGCGAGCTGGACATTGCCCCAGGCGGTCATCACGACCACAGGCAGGTCGGGCCGCCGCTGTCGTAGCTGCCTGAGCAGATCCAGACCCTCCTCGCCAGAGGTCGTGTCCCGGGAGAAGTTGAGATCCACTAGGGCGGCGTCGAACTGCCCATCATTGAGGGCCTCCAGCGCAGCCGCCGGACTGGTGGCAGGGGTGCAGGCGATGCCTTCGGACTTCAGCAGCAACCGCAGCGCATCCAGGATGCTTTTCTGATCATCGACTGCGAGAACGTTTCTCAAGGTGCAAGGCTCATGATGGCTTTCGATGTAAGAAACGGTCCAGCTTCGCATCGTTGCTGGTCTCGTGAATGCTTTTCGGGCGGATCGCAATTACCGGCATCGACACGTGCACCGATACGGTATCGAATAATCCGCTCGTGGACGACTGTGTTCGGACGGCATGATATAGGAGGGATCGGTGCGATGGATCGAACGATCCGGCCGAAACGTCCGATTTCGAAGCAGGCGTATCGAAAGCGGATACTTCGAGCACAAGGCAGGGCATAAAAAATATTTCAAATCAATATTTTGCACGATAATCAAACGCTGGCACATTATTTGCTGCCATTGCGTTCATGGACATCGTAAACCCCAATTTCAAGATCAAGAAAAAGCGCCGACGGCAGATCGTCATCGGCATCGTGGCGATCTTTGTCGTGCTCGTCGCCGCCATCTTCTATCGCCTCTCCTCAGCGATGCCATCGATCGATACCTCCAGTGTGTGGATCGATACCGTCAAACGCGGCGACATGCTGCGCGATGTGCGCGCGCAAGGCACGCTGGTGCCGCTCGACATCCGCTGGGTGTCCGCGTCGACTCAGGCGGTAGTGGTGAAGATCGAAGTGTTGCCGGGCAATCCAGTCAAGGCGGACATGGTACTGCTCACACTCAGCAATCCAGATGTGGAGGATGCACTCAGGAACGCGCAATCCGAGGTGGCGGCGGCGACCGCACGGGTGCAGGTCCGACGTTCCGAGTTACAACTGGAACTCCTCGGCCAGCGATCAAAGCTGGCGCAGGCCCAGTCCGACTACGCCTCGGCGAAGGTCAAGTTCGATATCGATGCGAAGGCCGCTGCCCAGCAGCTCATTCCCAGAGTCCAGTTCGAACAGGGCAAGATCGCACTCAAGCAGCTCGCCTATCGCGTGGATGTCGAACAAAAGTGCCTGGACGCAATGCAAGCGGCCATGACCTCGCAGATGGCATCGGTGCAGGCCGAGCTACAGCAGAAGCAGAGCAACCTGTTGCTGCAGCGCAGGCAACACGATGCGCTTCAGGTCCGCGCCGGCATCGACGGCATGCTGCAGGAAGTGGCGGTGCAGGAAGGCCAACGGGTTTCACCGGGCAGCAACCTCGCCCGCGTCGCCAAGCAGGACGTCCTGATCGCACGGCTGAAGGTGCCCGAGATGCAAGCCAGGGATGTCGTGGTGGGCAAGTCAGCAGAAATCGACACCTACAACGGCCTCGTGGCGGGTCGCGTGTCGCGAGTGGATCCTGCGGTCATCGACGGTACCGTCCGTGTCGACATCGCGCTCAACGGCACACTCCCGCCAGGCACGCGCCCGGATCTCTCGGTCGAGGGCGTTGTCCATATCGACAAGCTCGTCGCCACCTTGTCGGTCGGCAAACCGGCACAGGCCAAGATCGGTAGCCAGATATCGCTTTTCCGCCTCGATCCTTCCGGTGGAAGCGCACGTCGCGTGCAAGTCCGTTTGGGTACCATGTCGGCTGATCGGGTACAGATCCTCGATGGCCTCAAGGAAGGCGAGCGCGTTATCCTCTCCGACAGTACGCAATGGCTGCAATACGACCGGATCCGGCTGAAGTGATTCAGTACCATCCGGCACATCACCGCCCACCCTGGTTTACGAAAAGGATGACTAAAATGCGCCAGAGAACGATCATTGGTCCGATCTTGCTGATGATAATCGGAGCTTACCTGTTGATGCAGAATTTCGGTTGGCTGATCGAATACGATCGGATCTTCTCGAAGTGGTCGCCCGCGCTGTTGATCTTTCTTGGTGCGTGGATCATGGTCCGCCGCCTGTACCGCAAAGCCATCGTCAGGTCTTGATGCGGCACTGAGGTAGGTCGCTGCTGTCGCACATCGACCTACGCATACTTCGCACTTGGTGAGAACGTCTTGAACGCCGTCGCGCCAGGCCGGGAAACGAAGGGAAGGGCGCACAGGCGATGGCGTCGCCCCTCGCTGGTACAGCTCATTCGTAGCGCAGTGCGACGATCGGATCCACGCGCAGTGCTCGCGCGATGGGGACGAGCGAGGCAACCACCGCGACGATCACAATCGTCAGAACAACCACGGCAAACACCGACCCTTCATCGCCATGGGTCTGTAACTTCGGATCGGTAAGCGCGACCGACCAGGGCAAAGCCAAGCCGATACCAATCGTCAGTCCGATTGCCAGTTGTAGGAGCAACTGCTTGCCGATGTTCGAAACGATGGTCTTCGAGTCCGCACCCAGCGCCCGACGAATGCCAATCTCGCGTGTGCGCTGCACGACCGCGAACGACAGGATGCCGTACAGCCCCGCTGCAGCGAGCATCAGCGCGATCAGGCCGAGCAGGGTGAAGACCTGGGTGAGCACGAGGATGCTTGTGCGTCCCATGTCGATGCCCTTGGCCTGGGTGCGGACAGCGTAGACCGGAATGTCGGGGTCGATGGTGGAAACGGTCTGAGTGATCTTGGAGGCACTGGCGAGCGGATCACCGCCCTTGATTTCAGCGGCGATGACCATCGAGTAGGGCGGCAACTGACGCATCGGCAGCAGGATGCTCGGGAGCGAATCTTCTAAAACCCCGTCCAACTGCAAATCGGAAACCACACCGATCACTGTGAGGATGTCTGGGTTTTCCTGTTCCGGATGCAGCGCGATCCGCTTGCCGATGGCGTCTGTGCCCGGCCACAACAGTGCCGCGGTCTCGCGATCGATGACCACCACCGGATTTTGTGCATCGCGTTCGTCGAAGAAGCGACCCGCCATCAGTTTCAATCGGTAGGTCTGTGCAAAGTGCTTGTCCACCACGCCCAACTGCGCCTTAAGATATCCACCGGCTGGTCGTGGCTGGCCCAGACCGGCAATGTATTCGTGACTTCCGAGCAGTGCGCCGGGAATCGTATTGGCCAGCGTCGCGTTGGCAATGGCCGGATCGCTGCGCAACCGCTCGCCGATCTGGTCGTAGAGGCGAATGCGCGAAGCCTGGTCGGGATAGCGATTCTGGCGAAGGTCGATTCGCGCCGTGAGAATCCGCTCAGGATCGCTGGCATTGCCGAATTTGGTTTCCAGCACATGCTCCAAGCCCTGGATGAACGTGCCGGCGCCGACCAAGAGGATCACCGTCAACGCGATCTCGAAGACCACCAGGACCTTGGAAATTCGAGCAAAGAAGCCACCATGGGAACCTTTGCCACCCTCGCGCAGCACTTCCTGCACATCGGTGCGGGACGCGCGCCAGGCAGGAATGAAACCGGCGACCGCCGTCGTGAACAACGCGGCGATGGCCGCGAACACCAGCATCCGCCCATCGATGCCGAACCGGATGAAATACGGCGGCGGTTTGCCATTTGCCGCGAAAATGCCCGCAATCCAGTCGTTGCCGAGCTGGGCGATGAGCAGTGCGACGAGAGTCGCGGCAACACTCAGCACGAAGCTCTCCATGAGCTGATCGCAGAGCAGGCGCCCGCGGCTGGCACCCAGAGCACAGCGGATCGCCAGATCACGCTGCCGGCTCATCGCCTGCACCAGTTGCAGGTTCGCGATGTTCGCGCAGGCCAGCAGCAGCACCAGACTGCTAGTCGCGAACATCAGCCACACATACGAACGGACCTTCTCGGTGATGAAGCTCAGCGCGAGTGGCTTGACCGTCAGGTTTCGACCGGCACGCTGGCCACGCAGTTGCTTGCCTTGGGCGGAAGCGACCGTCTCCAGATCGGCGCGCGCCTGACCCAGTGCGACGCCGGGCTTGAGCTTGCCCACCACGTTGACGTCGGTGTAAGTTCCTGGCAGAAAACGGGTCGGCAGCCAGACATCCGCAATTGCGGGGAAAGCGAAGCCCTTCGGCATGACGCCAACGACCGTGGCGGCTTCGCCGTTGATCTGCACGTTCCTGCCGATGATGTCCTCGGCTGCAGCGAAGTCATTGCGCCAGAGGCTTTCGCTGATCAACGCGACGAGCGGCGCGCCGGGTCGCTCGTCGCTTGTGCCAAGGCGACGTCCCGACAGCGGTGCGGTCCCGAGGAACGCCAACATCTGTCCAGACAACAGACAACCGTTGTAGCGTTTGGCGACACCGCCCACGACGATGTCGGCGGCCTGCTCGTGATAAACGCCGGTGGCTTCGATGCTTTTCAAACTGTTGCGGATCTGCTCGTAGTCGTCATTGCCCATGACCTCGAGACCGACGTCGTTCTCGGTCTTGTAGCCGATCGCCACGAGCCGATCCGGGTCTGGGAACGGCATAGGCTTGAGCACTAGGCCGTTGACGAGACTGAGCAGGAACAGCACGGTGCCGAGACCGACACCGAGCACAGCGACCGCGAGTAACGAATGCCCTGGCCGCTTGAGCAGACGGCGCACCGCTGCCTGGCATGCGTGGACGATGGACACGCTCATGTCCGGGAGCTACGTGCAAGGCTCAGGCGCTCGTCAATCAGACCCTCCTCCTTGGGTCGCAGGTGATTGAGTATTTCCTCGTCGACCACGCAACCATCGAACATGTAGATGCTGCGTTGGGCGAACTTCGCATGCCTCGGATCATGGGTCACCATGCAGATGGTCGACCCCGAACGGTGCAACTGATCGAGCAGAGCGATCACCGCTTCACCATTGTGGGAATCGAGGTTGCCGGTCGGTTCGTCGGCAAGCAGGACGGCAGGCCGTGTGACCAGCGCGCGCGCGACGGCGACGCGCTGCTGTTGACCGCCGGAAAGCTGCGTCGGATAGTGATTCACACGGTGGGCGATGCCCACCTGTTCCAGCACTTCGAGGACACGCTCTTTGCGCTGCTTGCGTGACAGGGCCTGTTCGCCTGCGAGATACACCAGCGGCAACTCGACGTTCTCGAAGATGCTCAGATCGCCGATGAGATTGAAGGCTTGGAAGATGAACCCGATCTCGCGATTACGGACCTTCGCGCGTTGACCGGCACTGAGACTCTGGATGGCCGTACCGTTGAGCGAATAGGTTCCGGAGGAGGGTGCATCCAGCAGCCCGAGGATCGAAAGCAGCGTCGATTTTCCACAGCCGGATGGGCCGGAGATCGAGACATATTCGCCTTTCTTGATCTCGATATTCACACTGGAAAGCGCGTGGGTTTCGACTTCTTCCGTTTGAAAGACCTTCGAAACCGACTCAAGACGAATGAGAGGACGCTCGCACTGATCGTTCAATGTATGCCCATGGAGTATATGCAGATGGAGAGCCAGAAAGCGCTTCGCATTGTGTGATTTACTCAATGCGAGCCACGCTTCAATCCTGCACATGATGAAATCACTTTTATCATCGATTGTCACGCAATCTCACGTACTTTTCCGACTTTTTTCAGTCGTGGAAAAGCGACCGAAAATGGTCACCATAGACCGTTCGCGGTCGTTTTTCGACCAAGCCTTGACGCTGCTTCACGGAATCCGTCGCTAAGGTTAGTAAAAAGACGCCGAATTCCACCAAAACATTCGCTCTCGTCCATTTAGGATGGTACGTTTTCGGACTCATGTCGCCATCATTGCACCTCAATCCTTAGCGTCAGCAGCCCATGACCGGCGACCATGTCGTCAAGGTCTTCCAGCTCGGCTACGTCCCGGTCGTTTCCGAAGCTGGCCGTGTCGCGTTCCCGCTGTTCGCGATGGTGCTGGCCTACAACCTGGCGCAGCCTGCCGCTGATACCGCAAAGGTGATGCGCCGGCTGCTTGCCTGGGGTGCTGCTGCGATGCCGGCGTACTGGCTGGCCTTCGGTGTGATCTTCCCGCTCAACGTCCTGTGTGCGTTCGCGCTGGCCGTCTGCTGTATTCGCGCAGTGCAGGGTAGGCGATGGGTATTGCTGGCTGTTTGCGCGCTGCCTGCGCCCTTGTTTGTCGATTACCAGTGGGCCGGTATCGCTGTTGTGCTGGGTGCCTGGTGGTATTTCCGCTCGCACCGGCCAACGATCCTGACGGGTATTTTCTGCGTCGCCGTTCCGGCTGCTGCGCTGTGCGTCTATAACGGCAGCGCCTGGTCGTTACTGGCTATTCCGATGCTCTCACTTGCCTATGTGCCAATTTCGTTACCGCGTACACGTGCTGCATTCTATATTTACTATGTTGCCCATCTAGTATTTTTGTCAGCCTTTGCAGGGTTTTCCGGGTAGATTTTCCCATCCGCCATTTATGCGCCTAGAGCGTGTTATGAACTTTGAAGTAGAGACGTTGCATTTCCAAGCATGAGCATTGAGAAGACGACGAA
>NZ_JZHZ01000007.1:1420545-1589132 GCF_000963005.1 Xanthomonas sp. GPE 39 | reverse complement strand
CTGCTCATGGACACCTCCGAATTAGCCATTTTCCATGGCCTTGAGATGTCTAGGGAACCCTGGGCGTATCAGCGACCATCCCCGCCAGCACGTCCATCAGGCTGCTTTTGCCAACACCCGATGGGCCGCTAATCAGGGTCAGGGTACCGGGTGCCAGGATCAAATCACACACACTCAGTGCCTCCAATGGAGGTGCCAGGCTGAGTCGCTGGATATGAATCGGCATCTGCACTGGCGCTGCGCTCATGCTCGCCGTCTGCGTTGGCATCACCGTGCCCAGGGCGACGTAGCGCTGCCACAACGCCAACGCCGGTGCGGCCGAACGCAGTTGCTGCACGCTCTGTCGGGTCGCGACCAGATAAGGCAGCAGTCGTCCCAGCAGCAGGCCCACGGTCATGAGCGCGCCGCGGTCGAGCCCATGCCACAGCGCGGCCAGCAGCATGAGCGTCGCGATGGCGACGACTGCGACCAATTCCAACACCAGGCGTCCGGAAGCGACCAGCGCCTGCTGGCGCCAATAGCCGTGCGCAAGACGTGCGGAGATGCGGTCGTAGGCGGCCTGCTCATGCTCCTGGCGGGCGAACGAGCGAACGTGGCGTAGGCGACGCGGGAAGTCCTCGCTGAGCCAGAACAGCTGGGTCATATCGGCAACGTATTGGCGACTGACACGTGCTTGTTCGTGACCGGCGATGCGAAAGGCGAGCATGGCCAGCGCCAGTAGCGGTGGCAACGCCAGCACCAGGATCGGCGAGAACAGAAACGCGATGGCAAAGCTCACCACTGCGGTGATGGCGGCGACCAGCAACTGCAGCAAGGCGCTGAAGCCCTGCACGACAATCTCCACGTTATAGGTCAGCAGATTGGCGATTTCTGCCGAACTAGCGTCTGCCAACGCATGCAGCGGCGCCTGCAACAAGCGCGCATGCACCCGCCGACGCAACTCCAGTGCATGCTGGCTGGCCAGGTGCGCGGCCATACGTGTGCATTGCCACCGCAACAGGGCAAAGCTGACGCTGGCAATGACGAACAGCATGGCCTGAGCGAACAAGCCATCGGGTAAGGGCAGCGTCTGTCCGCCAAGGATCAAAGCATGTCCGGGCTGCACCAGCGGCACTAACGCGACGGTGGCGATAGCGCCGGCCAGCGCCGTGCCCAGCGATACCAGCACGTACCAGGCGATGCGTCGGCGTTCGTCGCGCTGGAGCGTGGACAGAAAGATACCCAGCAAGCGGGACAGCGGTTGCGGCGTGGTGGTATCCGCGGACGCGATCACTGGCCGTCTCCAATGACGCTGCACTGCGGCCAGATATCGGTGTCATCGCCCCCCCTCTGGCGATACGCGTTGCCTCGACGGTAGTGCATCACCTGCGCGTGCCTGCTCATGCCAGTAGTGCCTGCAAGGCATCCACCGACGTATCCGGATGGGGGCCACGCTGCAATTCGTACATGCCCAGGCATTGCAACTGGTGGGCGAACAGTGACCAGTGTGGCTGGCCTGCGGCATAAGGTTGGTCCGCCGTCAGGCGCTCGAACGCCGTGTCCTCGGCGATCGGCTGTAACAGCCGGTGTGGATCGGCGGCAAGCGTAGCGGAAACAAAGACCGCCCCGACCAGACGTAACGGAGCCGGCGCGAGTCGCGCGATCCCCCTGCGAATGTCCACTTCGTGCTTGAGCACGCCACTACGGCGGCGAATGACCGGTGCGGCGGCAATCCACGCTCGGGTCGGCGGGTCCAGCAGAGGAAACAGGTCTGTGCGCAGATGCAGAAAGTTGCCGATGCCAGTGGCGAGCATGCTCGTCGGCGCGACGAAGAGTGCATCCTCGGCGATGAAGTCCAAGCCGCGCAGCAGACTGTGCAAGGCCAATGTGGATTTGCCGCTGCCGCTGCCACCGAGCAGTAGCACGCCGCGCCCGTCGCGACCAACACAGGCAGCGTGCAGCGGCACCAGGCCCATGCGCCGTGCCGCCAGCACGAACACCGCGAACTCGATCAGTTCGTAGCGCACGTGATAGGGATGGTCGAGCATGTCCTCGGACACCATCACCATGGCCCTACCCTGCTCCGGAGCTATCACCACATAGTTGTGCGCATCAACGACGCCGCACAGCACGCCGGCACCGCAATGCGTCTGCACCGGTGGCGGCTCCATCGCCAGCACATAAGGCGCATCGACGTGCGTGAGCAGGGTGAGTTCGATACGGAACTCGGCACTCTGCGCTAAACGATGCGGCGGGACTTCGCCAAATGCCGCCTCCACCAAGGCCAACAGCGCGGTGCTGTTGCTCTGGAAATGGAAACGGCCCCCAAGCAATTGCTTGTCGAGCGTATGCGTGCGGCGTAATTGCGCACCAAACGGATCGCTGGCGAAGCATGCGACTGAAGAGGGCATCGCCTCGGTGCCGTCAACGCACTGACTGCGCGCAGTGGATCGCTGCATTGGAGAACTTCGTTTTGAGCTGAATGTTGCGTTGGTGCATGCGCAGCGCACAAAGGTTGCATGCCGCGCTGCGGACACATCCGACGACAAGGTCGCCGCAAACGGCGCACAACCAAACGCCGCATGGGTGGCACTTACCGCCACAACCACCTTTGCGCAGTCATTGCTGCATGCGCCGCTTGCACGCTGTCGCCGAACGAGATCTTTCACCGATGCTCAAAATCCAGGTCAGCCATTCGTATTTTTTGCGTTACGACCCCAAGCAATGGGAGCGTGGCAAGCCGTATCCGCCACTGGCCACGTTGCAGGTGGCGTCGCTGCTGCGCCAGCATGGGCATCAGGTGACGCTGTTTGACGCGATGCTGGCCGAGGGTGTGCAGGACTATGCGGACGCGCTGCGCGGACAACAGCCGGACCTAGTGGTGCTCTATGAGGACAACTTCAATTTCCTCACCAAAATGTGTCTGAGCCGGATGCGTGAAGCCGCCTGTCAGATGATTGCGCAGGCACGCGCCAACGGCAGCCGCGTGATCGTCGCCGGATCCGATGCGTCCGATCATCCCGAGGCGTTCCTCGCCGCCGGTGCGGATGCCGTGCTGATCGGCGAAGGCATCGCCGCGTTACTGGATCTTGTCGCGCGATTGCAACAGACCCCGCACATCGCCCCCACCGACTGGGTGGCCAACGTGGCCGATGTCGCCAGCGCGGCATCGCCGCAACTGCGACGCGCGCAGATCGGTACGCGGCCGCCAGACCCGCGCCTGTCCACCATGGCCGCATGGGACTTGGTGGACATCGAGCGCTACCGACGCTTGTGGCAAGAACGGCACGGTTATTTCAGTTTGAACATGGCCGCTTCGCGCGGTTGCCTGTTCCATTGCAACTGGTGCGCCAAGCCGATCTGGGGGAACCACTACAAGCGCCGCGATGCGCAAGATGTCGCAGCGGAAATGATTCATCTCAAGCGCAACTTCGCACCGGACCACATCTGGATGGCCGACGACATCTTCGGCTTCCATGTCGAATGGGTGGAAGCCTTTGCCGAAGCATTGGCTGCTGCCGAAGGCTCGATCCCCTTCACCATCCAGACCCGTGCCGACCTGGGGAGCGAGCGCATGGCCGCAGCACTGGCTCGCGCCGGCTGCGTGGAAGCCTGGATCGGTGCGGAAAGCGGCAGTCAGCGCATCCTGGACAAGATGACCAAAGGAACGCACGTGGCCGGAGTGATCGCCGCACGTCAGCGCCTGGGCGCGCAGGGCATTCGCGTTGGTTTCTTCCTGCAACTGGGCTATCTGGACGAACAATTGGAAGACATCCTCGCCACCCGTCGATTGCTGGCGCAGGCACGTCCGGACGACATCGGCGTCAGCGTGTCCTATCCCCTGCCCGGCACCGTGTTCTACCAGCAGGTGAAAAACCAACTCGGACGCAAGACACATTGGCAAGACAGCGACGATCTGGCGATGATGTTCCATGGCGCTTACGACTCGGACTTCTACCGTCGAGTACGCGATCTACTGCACAGGCAAGTGGATCTACAACGCGACACAGCCGATGGCTCCAAGCAGGCGCAGGACGTTGCGTTATTGGACACCGACTGGGACAAACTGATCTCCAGCGAGATTCTGCACCGCACCGACGCCGCATTGCCGGCATCGGTACTCGCCGGTACTGGCAGTTCCGCACGGCGCATTGCGCTGGTGCAACGTTCATGACGCCACAGCCTTCCGCGCCAGTTGCGACCGCCACGGCCACGCCGCACCCCTCGCCACTCGAAGCCACGTTGCCTGGACTCAAACGGATCGGTCGCGGCCTGCGCCTGAGCACCGAAACGCTGGCGCGCGAACTGGCGCAGCCGGGGACTGCGTCGCCAACATGGGACCCATTGCAGTGGCAACTGGCGGCGGCGGCGGCGGTCGCGCATGGCGTGGCACCGTTGCTCAGCCAGCGCTCGCAATGGCCACGGTGCGACTGGCAGGAGTTCCTGACCGCACAGCGCGACCACGTCGCCGCGCGCTATCAGCGTATCGCCGCATTGCTCGAACGCATCGATGCGCTGGCGCAGACCGCCGGTATCGCCATCGTGCCGCTGAAAGGTGCGGCACTGCATGCGCAAGGTCTGTATCGGCCTGGCGACCGCCCCATGGCCGACATCGACCTGCTGGTCCGCGAGCAAGATGCGCAGCGGACCGCCACGCTATTGAGCGCATTGGGCTACGTCGCAGAGTGCGCTCTATGGAAACACCAAACCTTCCGTCCCGCGCAGGTACAGGCAACGCACCAGCTGGGCGAACATCGCGATACCCCGATCAACATCGAACTGCATGTGCGCATCCAGGAGCGCCTGCCGCTGGAGACGGTGGAGATCAGCTCACGGATCTTCCCTGGCAACGAGGCCGCCGGACTACACCCCTACCCCAGCAACGGCGCATTGATGAGTCACCTGCTACTGCATGCGGCCGGTGGAATCTGCAACCGCAGCCTGCGACTGATGCACCTGCACGACATCGCCTTGCTTGCAACGCGCATGCGTGCCAGCGATTGGGAGATGCTGTGCAATGCGCACGATGACGCTGGTGCCTGGTGGGCATGGCCACCAATCAGCCTGATGCTGCGCTATTACCGTGCCGCCATCCCTGCAACGGTGCTCGTGCAATTGCGTGCGCAGTGCCCACCACTACTCCGCCTGCAGACAACGTTACTGGACTTGACGGCAGCGTCGTGTTCGCACTTGTGGCTGCCGACATTGCCGGGAATCGCCTGGTCGCGCTCGTGCGGTGCGGCGCTGCGCTATCTGCGTCAGCGACTGCAACCATCACTGGAAAGCCAGCAGGAGCGTGCCGAGATGATCCGCACCCAACTCTGGCTGCAGGGCCAAACATGGGTGCATTTGCCGCACGTGCACCGGGTGTTGCAGCGGTTGCTACGCCCGGTGCCGCGCATGGATACCCTGTACGTGGTACGCAATGCACTGCAAGGATATGCGCCGAACGCATCATGAAACACCTCATGAGTCGTGGCTGCCGATGCGGCTGCTGCGATGCCTCGGTGATCGCAGCGCACCATCGTCGGAACTCGGCGCAACGATCACCCACGCCGGATCGTGACGCAGCTTAGAGTGGCTAGAAAAACCTCGCGATGCGATATCGGATCGGCGCGGAGAGCACGCAGGAGTCGCCATGGTTGTGTTGGCGACTCTTTGCCGTCACTGCGCGTTGGCAAGGGCCGACGCGACACATCTTGTGGCCTGCTGTCGCCACAGTAGGTCGGGAGCAGACGCCCCCCGCACACCGGCATCATCCTCTCGAGGCCGAAGCGGCGAGCAATTGTGCTAATCGCGCACCGCCGGCACCCAGGCGCAGATGCTGGGGACACGCATAGGCATCGCCGGACATCACGAAGGTGTTGTATGGCGGCGCCAGCAATCTTCGGCAAAACTCTTCCGCACCGACGGGGAGATGCAACCGGGCCAGCCCGAGCAATCCCGCCTGCGGCGGCGTCCAGCTCAGCGCCGGTTGCGTGGCGACGAAACGATCCAGCAAATCGATACGTTTGCGTCCGACCGAACGGGCATGTGCGACCGCATCTGCAAAGTGTTCCGGACGCAATGCGATCTCGGCGATCCGTTCGCCGAGGACGTTCATGATCTCGCTGGTGTTCTCGCGCAAGACCATGGCCGCCTGCAACACAGCGCGATCACGGGTCACCATCCAGCCAGTGCGCAAGCCCTGCAAGCCGAGCAGTTTGGAGACGCTGCCGGTACTGATACCACGCTCGTATAGGGTGGCGATGCGCGGCGTCTGCTGCGCATCCCACTCCAGGCCACGGTAGACCTCATCGGAGAGAATATAGGCACCGACACGGTCAGCGGCGGCGATGATGCGCGAAAGCGTCGCGGCATCCTCCACCCGACCGGTGGGATTATTCGGATTGCACAGGAAGATAAGTTTGGTCCTCGGCGTGACCAGCGCTTCGAGCTGGGCGATGTCCAGCGCCCAACCATTGGATTCGAAGCGTTGCACGCGCTTGGCGACCGCGCCGATTTGCTCGGCCAGCACCAAGGGCTGCTGCCAACCCGGCGCATCGATGACGAACTCATCGCCGCGCTGTAGCAACTGAGTTAGCGCTAGATAATTGGCCTCCTGCGCGCCAGCGGTGATCAGCACATCCTCCACGCCACAGGCAGGAGCATAGCCGTACTGTTCGAGCACGCGCTCGCGCAGCTTCGGCAGGCCCTGGTAATCCTCGGCGGACCAGTCCAGCGACTGCGCCGTGTCCAGCTCGGCGAGAAACCGTTGCAACGGTGGCGATGGCGACAACGAATAGGTCACGCAGGCATCGGGCTTGGCGCGATGTGCGGTGAGCCATTGTTCCCAGAAGCGGTTCGAGGGGACGGGCATAGCTGGCTCCTTAGTCCATGATGCCTGGGCACACGCCCAGGCCAAGCGATGCGTCGATGACGGCCCCGCGCAGGATGCGGGCTTCGTCGCGGCACAGATACAGGCACAGATCGGCGATTTCGCGCGGATGAATCAGGCGTCCGCCCGGCAACGAGGCTTCTAATGTCTGACGTTGCACGGCGGAAAGCGCATTCAAGGTACTGGCCTGGAACATCGGCGTATCGGTCGCGCCGGGACACACGGTGAACACATCCACGCCGGTGCAGGCACAAGCGGCGGCGAGCTGCCGGCCCAGGAACGCCACAGCCGCCTTGCTCATGCCATCGGCGGCGCGGAAACGTGGGAAATGGGTAATCCCACCATCCACCGAACTCATGAACAGCACTTTGCCATGCCCTCTGTTCTGCATTCCCGGTAGCAGATCTTCGGTCAACCAAAGCGGCCCTAACGTATTGACCCGGAAAAACGCTTCGTCCTGTTCCTTGTGGGTGGCCGCCGCACGCTCGACGGTCTTGGTGCCAAGCCCGGCATTGTGGATGACGATATCCACCGGATCGTGCAAGGTCTGCATGAAGCGGGCGTGGCTATCGCGATCACCGACATCGAGTACGTGCGCGGCCACGGCGGCCGGACCGACGCTCTCGAGCAGGGCCTGAGCCCGACGCTGACTGTCTTCTCCCGGGCGATACGTGAACGTCACCTTGTGCGCGACCTGCGCGAACGCGTGAATCAACTCGATGCCGATGCCGCCGGCTCCGCCGGTAATCAAGACATGCTTGTCCTGCAATGCCAAGCTCATGACGCGACGCCTTCTACCGCGTATGCAGGGCGCTGGCCTGTCCGCATCGCCGGTGTCGGCAACATGCTGGATGCCAAGGCATCGGCAAGCGACGCATAATCATCGAGCGTGTTGTAGATGTGCGCGGATATCCGCACGACTTGGCTTGCCGGAATCGGCCATGCGCAGATCGCCACATCGATGGCATGAGTGGTGTACAGATGCTCCTGCAATGCGCTTGCACTCAGCGCGCACCTCGCGGCATCAGCGTCGTGCAAGTCGAATGCGACCATGCTGCCGACCATCGTATCGGCTGCCAGGCGTGTCAACGGCAACTCTGCGGCAACACGCGCCGCCGCCGCGATGGCCAAGGCGCGGTTACGCGCGTACAGCGCCGACAGGCCGCCAGGCAGTAATCCGGCAAGAAACTGCACGGCCGTCGGCAGGCACAGTAGTGCGGTCGGATCGGCGGTGCCCAGCCAATCGAATTCCAGATGCAGACGCGGACGCGGCGTCGTTGTGTTGCCGTAGCCGCGACTGATCACCGGAGGATGCAGACCGCGTTGGCGATCAGCTCGGATATGCAGGAAACCAGCGCCACGTGGGCTGCACAACCACTTGTGGCAATCGCCTGCGTAATACGCCGCGCCGATCGTGTGCATATCGATGGGCAGCATGCCCGGAGCATGGGCGCCATCCACCAACGTCTCCACGCCGAGCGCGGCGAGCCGTTGCACCAGCGCGGCAATGGGAAACACGATGGCCGTCGGGCTGGTGACATGGTCGAGCACGGCCAGCCGTGTCCGCGCAGTGACGCGCTCCAGCACGGCGTCGATCACCTGCTTCGGTCCATCCACCGGTGTTCGCACCATCGCCACGACGATCACCGCACCGCTGCGTTTGGCGATGTAGTCGAGCAGATTCAAACAGGACAGATAGGCATGGTTGGTGGTCAGGATTTCATCGCCTGGCGCGAAGTCCAGCGAGCGCAGCACCGCGTTCAACGCCGTCGTGACGTTCGGCAATAGGACCACGTCCTCGGCGTCGGCACCGATCAAATCGCACAAGCTATGCCGGGCCTCGTCGAGCAGCGCGGGCAGCTCGTGCAACACGAAGGCGGCGGGTTGACGCTCGATGCGCGCGCGCAACGCGTCCTGCCGCTGGAGAACCGGGAGTGGGCACGCTCCGAGCATGCCGTGGTTGAGACAACGGACATCGGGATCCAGTGCGAAGTAATCACGGAAATGGGGCGGATCGGCGTCCGTATTCCAGATGGGATGCGGCATGCAACGCTCCAGAGAAGAGAAAATCAGGCAGGTGGATGGACGCAGTCGGCCATTCGGTTGTCGGCGATCAGCCGCATCAGCGCCGCTCGACTCGGTTGCGGTGGTGACGGCATGTCCTGCGCGCGATGCGCGTGGACGCGGACCAAGACGTCCTCGCGGGCGAAGATCGCCTCGGGTGCATCGAGCATGCCGGTGCGGCGCGCCAGCGCGTGCCAGACCAGGGGGTCATGGCGAGCGGTCGCGGCGATGTCCTGCAGCGTGATGTCCGCCGACCGGGGCGACGGCGGCATCCCGGCCCAGCACGCGGTGCGCACACGGTCCTGTTCGACGCTGTCCTGGTACCAAGGTCTGACCCAGCGTCCCGCCAGTCGGTCCGCTTGCAGCGCGAAACTTACGGGATCGTGCACCCCCTCGCAGGCGGCCAGATCGGCGAGCGCAAACGCATAGCGCATGGCCAGCGACATCCCACGGGTATAGGTCGGATTGGTGATGCATAGCGAATCGCCAACCGCGACCGCGCCCAACAGCAGCGGGCGCCCGTCCATCACGAAGCGATGCAAGCGATTCTCGCAGACCGGCCAACGCAGCACATCGGATAACGGCGTGCAGACTGTCGGTTGCAGCCAGTCGGCCACACCGGGATGCGCCCGCGCCACGGCAGTGAACAACAGAGGATCGTCGAAGACGTGCAGACGCTTGTCGGCTTGCGGCACCATCAGCGTCACCGAGGCGTAACCGTTGTCGGCAGGACACACCACGCACCCGCTCGCTGCGGCATATCCGCCTGCAGACAATCCCGCCTGCAACCGCACCGAAGGCGGCTGACGCACACGATACCAACGCGTGTAGTACGCAAGTCCGCATGGCTCGACGCTCTCCGACGGCTCCGGCATTCCGGCCGCATACAGCCACTTCGCCAGCGGCGAGCCGCGTCCCAATGCGTCGATTGTCAGGTCGCCGAGTACATCGCCAGCGGTGGTGCGTACACCCTGCACCGTCGGGATTGCGGCCCTGTCCAGGATCAGGCCCGTGACCGCTGTCTGCGAGCGCAGTTGCACGTTCGGTTCCGCGCAGACAATGGGCCGCAACACCGCCTCGACCAAGGAGCGCCGCACAGATAGGCCGAACAGATCGGGATCCTCGCAACGCGGGATGCGTCCCCGCCCGTCCAGAGTTGCGCCGAACGGCATCTCAAGAGCACCGGCCGCGAGCAAGGCATGCCAGACGTCTGCCGCACGCTCCCGCAGCACCTGGCGACCGAGGGCTGCCAGGGCATGCGTATGCCGTGCATGCGCCACGCCCTTGCGCCACCAGGCCTTGAGCGACGCACCCTGCCGCAGATCCGAAACGTTCGGATGGTCAATCGGATCGCGCTCGATCAAGGTGACCCGAGCGCCCTGTCGGGCGAAGGCCAGCGCGCTCGTCAGTCCGGCGACACTGCCACCCAGCACGACGACATGCGGCACCGTCATCGCCCCCGCTCCAGCGCACGCTCATCGCACACAGCATGACGCAGTGGCGGCAAACTCGCCGTGGGCAGCAGCAAGGAACGCACCGTCCATAGATCGGAAAATATCCGATATTGCAATGCCGTCTGATCCAGATACGCGACCCCGGGCGATCCGCCGGTGCCGACGCGATGGCCGATGAAACGCTCGACCATCCTTGCATGGCGCTGGCGCCAGATGAGCATCGACTGCTCCAGTGCGACGATCTCTTCGAGCAACTCCCATGGCCAGGTCAGCATGGGCAGATCACGGTGACTCTCGATGAAAATCAGCGCCGTGCGCACCGCGCGCCGCTGCGCTCTTTGCGCTGCGTTTGCCTGCGGATCGTCTTCGCCAAGCAGGAATGAGGCGGCATTGGTGCTCTCGATCGCCAAACGCGCATGCTGTTGCGCCACAGCTTCTGCACTTGCTCCGCTCGTGCAGGCAGCCCTGAACCGACGTTCGCTTTCGGCATCCAGTGCGTCGATGTAGTCATGCACGAATCGGGTGGCGACCACTGGATCGTGCGAGCCATTGATTGGCATGCGCGCAAGCCAGGCATCAAGACTCTGTTTCAAGCTCGGGCCGGAGCAGATCCGTGCTTGCAGCCGCCGTGCGGAACTGGATGAGGCTCCATTGGGAAGCTTGAGTGCATCCTTGAAGGAGCCGACTTGCCCCATCGCGATACGCTCGCCCTCCTCCAGCCCAAGCAAGACCTCGATCTCGCGCAACTGAGCGGATTGAAAGCCGCTGGCCGGCGCCAAACGCGCGCGAAATTCCAGGAAATCGCGTGCCGTCATCGTCTCCATCAATTTGAAGTGCGAATTGGCCTGTTCAAACACCGCAGTCGCCCGTCGCAGCGAGCGCACAGCCAGTGTCATGCGCGGGTCCTCCGGTTGCAGCACCTGGAGTAGATCACGCGTGCTGGTGAGTTCGCGCAGGATGAGTTTGAACCAGAGCTCGTAGATCTGGTGAACCGCGATGAATAAGGCTTCGTCGTTGCCGACAGAAGCCTCGTCATCGTTCAACCCACCCTGCAAGGCAAGCAACTGCTCGACCTTGATGTAGTCCCAGTAATTCATCGCCTTCGCCGTCTTGCTGCGCTCGCCTGGCTTACTGGAACAGGTACGTGCGTTCAGTACGGGGGCAATCGTGCTCATGTGGCAGCGGCCTGCTTCAATGCCACCCACCGGGCCAACTCGGCGTGGGCATTCTTCGCCAGATCGTCCCAGATCGCAGTCTGCGCGATTACAGGTTTGACCAGCAATTCCAGCCGATGCCCATTAGGGTCGCGGAAGTACCAAGAGCGGGCCAGTTCACCGCAGGTTTGATCGCCTGCTACTTCGTGGATCACTGGTCCCTCCACTGCAGTGCCGTGCGCGTGCAGACGAGCGGCGATCTGCTCGGCACGTTCCACATCATGGACTTCCAGTGCCAAGTGCTGCGCCCAAGTATCGCTCAAGGGCGCTGATGGGCCGTCATCGTCGATAATGTCGAAGAAACATAGATAACTGCCATCTTCCATCTCGAAAAAGACATTGTTATTGGACGGCCGCACTCCTTCCGATGGCGCATGATCGATCAATGCCGCAGCGAATTTCAGCCCGATCACGCGCCCATAAAAATCGACTGTTTCGGCAGCATCCCTGCAACGGTATCCAACATGATGTAACTTTTTCAGCATGGAATTCTCACCTGCAACAAGTGACGGGGGAGCCGCAATTACGCCGCATCATGCTGGCGCAACGGTTCAATCAGCGGCGATGAGGCTGTGTGCCAGAACACGCACAATGTGTTTCTCGCGCCTGATTAATCTGCGAGCAAAACAAAGCAATGGCAGTAGCGTCCTGTTTGTTAGAGATAAATTCAAGATGTTTTTCTTGATCGTTCATTGCAATGCAGCAAAAAAATTCAATCAAATTAATGCAACCATTATCTTGATAAAAAACACGTATCCGCGTGTCGCACAGTTACTCAGTGACACTCGTCTAAAATATCGGCGCTATTTTTTAAAAATAAAATTTTTTGCAGCCAAGACATCAGTCAATGAAAAATCACGAAGAGCTGACATCGCAGCACATCGACGCTATCTGCAACAACCATCGACATCACATGCCGATCACGCACGCCATGCCGACGATGACACTTGATTTCATTGCATATAGCCGAGCACACAGGAGGCAACGCATCGCGCAGTTGCCGGCAGCGGTAGCGATCAGCTCGCTGCCCCGCACAGGCGCTCATACAGGGCGCTGAAGCAGCGCACGCTGTGATCGATATCCTCGCGCACCGCGCGACACTGCGCCGACCAGGCCAGACGCAGGCGCAAATCATCGTCACTGAGGACCTGCCGTAATGCGTCGGCCAGGCCGGCCCAGTCGCCGACGGGCACCGCCAAGGCCGCCGACGGTGCCCATTCGAGTAGATGCCCAACCGCCGTGCCGACCGTTGGCACGCCGGCGACTGCGGCTTCCAGCAACACCAACGGCCCAGCCTCGTGCAACGAGGACATGACTAGTAGATCCGCCGCCTGCACCAGTGGACGCAATTCGCGCTGGGTCTTGAAGCCGAGGAAGCGCACGCGCTCGGCCAGGCCAAGTTGCACACTCAATGCCTGCATCGCACCGTCGAGCGTATCCACGCCAACCAGATCGATACGGAAATCCACCCCGGCACGAGTCAATGCGGCCAACGCACGCAGCAACGTCGGCTGATCCTTGACCCGGTTGAGGCTGGCAACGTGCAACAAGCGGGCCGGTCCATTGCCACGCGCACGCGGCGCAGACGGCGGCCATGCACGCAGATCCACGCCCAAAGGCACACGCTCGGCGGCGATTCCCAGCGCCTTCAGGCTATCGATGATGGGGGCGCTGGCGGCAGTCACCACGCTGGCTAATCGCAACACCACGGCCTCGCGTAGCCGTCCCTGCCATTTGCGTCGCCCGCCGTAGCCAATCGCGTGCAATGCGACCAGCTCGCCACCGGCGATATGGATCAGGCTGGGACGCCGTAGCCAGCGCGCCGCAGCGACCGCGATCAGGCCGCAGTGCCCGGAGAAGATCGATTGCAGCAGATCGAACGGCGCACGGCGATGCTCGGCGCAGATCGCGGCGATTGCGCGCCAGCGGGTACGGCCTTGGCCGATGTTGTGGATCTGCGCACCGAGCAGATGCCACTGCGCCGGCTGTGGCTCCTGATGCAGGACGAAAACGTGCAATTCATGTTCGCGCGCCAAGCGCTCGATCAAGCTCAGCAACACCGGAATCACCCGATATTCGCCGCTGCGATCCACTCCGCCGGGAACGACCAGCGCCAGTTTCATCGCTCACCTCGCGGCGAGTGTTCACGCAATTGCGCGTAGGCCTGCGCCCAGCGCCGGCCCACCGCCGCGAACGACAAGTGTGCATCGAAATGCGCGCGTACCAATGCGCGTGATGGCCCTTGCTCGACGACGTGTACCAGCGCCTCGGCGAGGCGGGCGGCGTCGCCGCATGGCCACAGTGCGCCGATCCGGCCGTGATCGCTGAGCATGCGGAAGGCGGGAATATCGGTCAACACCGGCACGGTGCCGCAGGCGAATGCCTCCAGCGCCGCGTAGCCGCAGCTCTCGCCGTGGCTGCCAGCGACGAAGACATCCGCCGCGCGCATCAGCGTCTGCACCTGCGCATGCGGCACACTGCCGAGCAGATGCACGCGACCACGCAAACGCGCATCCTCGGCGATGCGCTGCTGTACCGCAGGCAGCAACGGCGCATCGCCGAACACGCAGAACAATTGCAATTCAGGCAGACGACCAACCGCACGCGCCACACCGTCGAGGACACTCAACGGATCCTTGCCCGCGCTCAGATGCCCGACCCACAGCACGCAGGGGGCACCGCTCAATCCGCTCTCGCCTCGTGCCTGACTGCGATCACCGGGAGTGAAGCGGCAACTGGATTCGGGGATCGCGAACAGGCGCGTGGATGGAGCAAATAACGCGTGCTGGACGAAGCTGCGCGTCAGTTCCAGCGAAGTGAACGCGATGCCGGAGGCTGCCGCGTACAACCGTCGCCAGCGCGTGCGTTGCCACCAGCATGGCGGGCGGTTGGCATGGTCCTGCAGCAAGATGGGTAGCGTTGGCCATTGCTGTCGCAGCGCCCATGCCTGACGCGCGAATTCCAGGCCATGGATGTGCACCACGTCGGCGCCCAGCGTGTCCAGCCGCGCGATGGCGCGGTGTGCATGGCGACCACGGCGACCGCTGCCAAGATCGATGAAATGGTAATCGACCCCGTTGCGCTGTAGCCGCGTGTCACTGGCGGCGGCTTGGATCACCGAGACGCGGGTGCCGCCGCTGGCAGCGGTTTCGGCGATGTCGGCCAGCGACGGCCAATGCGCGAAAACCCGCGTTGGCGGTATGTTCGCCGGCACCGGGACAAAATTGATCTGCACCGCATGCAGTGGCCTGAGCACGCACTGCGGCATGGCGGACGCGCCCAGCACCTGGTTCACGACCAACGCCGCAGGCGCACGACCAACGCCACCGGCACCTGCAACGCGACAGGATCGAAATGGGCGCCGGCCGGAATATCGGCCGGGTCGAGCATGGGTTCGCACACCACTTCGATAGCCAACCCGAGCGCGGTACAGGCCGCGTGCCAATGGCTATACAGGTGTTGGGTGTGGCGCACCGCATAGTGCTTGCCTGCGGATTTGAAGTCGCGACGCCACCCCAGTGCCGACCCAATCGGATGCACATCACTGCACAGCACCCAACCGCCGGGCCGGGTGACACGGCGCAATTCCGCCAGTGCCGGAGTCAACTGCGGCAGATGTCCGATGGCCAGCGCACACAGACTCAGCTCGACGCTGGCATCGGCCAGCGGAAGCGCCTGCAGACACCCTTCGCGCAAGCTGTAGCGGCTGTCCTGGATATCGGCCAGTTCGCATGCTGCGCGTGCCAGCATCTGCGCGGACAGGTCCACACCGGTGACGTGCATCGCGCCGCGCCGCAACGCATGCAGTAGGTAGCGCCCGCTGCCGCAGCCTGCGTCGAGCACGCGCTGGCCTTGCAGCGAGGCCGGTAGTAACCCCAGCATTGCACGCTGCTCGGCTTGCATCACTGGATTGTGCGCGTGTGCCGGATAATGTTCCGCCCACAGTGCATAAGCGTCGAGCGGATCCAGGGTTGGCATCGCGCTCATGCCAGACAGGCCGTAGACGATGTGATCTCGTGCAGAGGCGACGGCGCGCTCAGCAACGCCAGCCCCGGCTCCAGTGCGAGCAACGCCGGGTCGGCCAGATCGGCCGCCAGCAGTTTGGGCACGCCATCCAACGTCACCGGCACCGTCTCCACGCCAGCGGCGGCAAACCAGTCGGCAAAATCCGGATCGGCGATTTGTGGGCATCCATCGCGCACGACCGCACGCAATGCGCTGCGTGTCAGGCCGACCAGACTCTGCGCCGGTGCACCATCGCAGTCGGCCACGATCACCAGATCGGCGTGCGCGCCGGGCGTCAGGCAGCCACGCCGAGGCAGACGCAGAATGTCGGCGGCGGCAACGGTCGCCAAGCCCACGGCCTGCGTCGCATCCAAGCCATGGGTTGCGGCCAGACCCAGGTCGTCGAGTAAATCGCGCCCGCCACTCAGACGCGAATCGCTACCCAATGTCAGACGTCCTGCCGCGCACAGCCGTTGCGGCGTCAGGGTTCGACCAAGCAATGTCAGGTTGCTCGATGGACACCACACCACCGCCGCACCGCAGGCGATGACGCGCGCGATATCCGCCTCGCTCAGGCCCACGCCATGGATCAGCACGCTGTTGTGCGCGAGACAACCGCGCCGCTCCAACTCGGCCAATTCGCCGGCGGCTACCGCATCGGTGCCCTCGGCCAGATGGATCATCCAGGGCCAGCCTGCGGCAGCCGCAGCGGCGAAACTCGGCAGCAGTGGTGGACCGTAGGCAGGTCCGTGCAAGGTGTAGGCCCAGCCGAAATCGCGCAGCAGCGCGACCGGAAAATCGGCGGTCTCCAGTTCGGCATGCCAGGGATCGTGGTGGGCGACGCAGGTGACTCCCGCCAGCAGATTTTTCAGTCCGCCGTGGCGCAGACGCAGCGCCTTGGGCCGTTGCAAGGCGGCGATCACGGCCGGCTCCTTGAAATGCGCGGCGAAGGCGGCGATCCAGGCATAGCTGTTGGCGAATGGCGTGCATTGCGGCAAGGGCGGTACCGCATTGACGTGCAGATGGTCGTGAGCGTTGATCAATCCGGGAAAGATCGTGTGCCCATGCAGCGCAATACGACACGCGCGCGCACCGACGCGCTCCACGATACGGCCCGCGCGCAGGGCCAGTGGTGCACGTTCGGCGCCCATCGGATGGGCCAGGCGGGCACCGTACAGGTACGCTTCGGCGGCGGCGGAAGGCACACGCATGGTTTAGCGTTTGCGCATCACGATCAGGAAGTGATCCCCCATGTCGCGCAGCAACGGCCAGCCGCCGATGCGATCATCCACACGGCCAAGCCACTGGCCCACACGCGGATGGCGACGGTAGTGTTCGACCAGATAAGGCGGCGGCAGGCAAAGGCTGAGTGCGCGGTAGGACTCCAGCGCGAAGTGCGGGGCGAAGGCGCGGTAGAACTCGCGCGGCAGGTAGTACCAAGTCCAGATCGTGTGCCCGTTCATGCCGACGGCGGTAGCGCCGCGCGCCGCGCGCACCGTGGCACGACGCAGGCGTCCGCGCAGCAAGTAATGGCCCAGTTCCCACGGACACAAACGACCGATCACCGAAAACACCAAGCGTCCATCGCCACGCAGCAGACGCGCGCACTGCGCTGCCACCTGCGGCAAATCCGGCGCGCAATTCAGCGGGCCGAAGTTGGAATACATGCCATCGAACTCGCCATGCAACTGGTCCAACTGCTGGATGCCGACATGCGTGGCGCTGAGGCGGCCATGCAGCGTCGGATCTTCGGCGCGGGCCTGGGTACGCGCCACCATTTGCGGCGACCAGTCGGTGGCTAGCACGCGATAGCCGAGCTGGGCGAAGGCGTAAGCATCCAAACCGGTACCACAACCCAGATCGATCAATCGCGAGCCGACGGGAAGCTGCGCTCTCACCGTATCCCAAAGCGTGGAGCGCATCCGCTGGATGAGTGCGTTATTACCGCGTGGGCCGTCGTAATCGACAGCCACGCTGTCGAAGGCGCGCTGCGTCTCCAATAGTTGCGACGGGTCGATCGTCATCGCGCGGGCGGCCGCGCCAAGCTTGCCGTTTGCCATCACATGCCTCTCTCCACTGCCCTAGCTGCATCGTTGGGGGAAGCCGCGCAGGGCCAAACGCGCGGTCACTGAGGTAAGTGCGGGGGCGAGGCGATTTGGTTGAATTCTTCTTCGACCGTGGCTCTATACCGCTTGCGAGGTGGCAATGGTGTGGGAAGCGGCACATGCCTGACGCCGGCGCAGCGCGTTCCTGATCACCGCAGCCAGTACACCACCACCGCCGCCCAACAGTAGCGCCAACCCCAGCACCAGCACCGAATTGGGGAATGCCGGCTGTCGCGGCACGTCGGTCGCCCACGGCGCCGAGGTGTCGTAGGTGTAACGTGGGTCGAGTCGGCTGAGTAGATCGTCGCGCTCGGCCTTGAGCGTGCGCAGAGAGGTGGCCTTTTCCGACATCAGCAGATGGATCAGCAATTGCTGCTCGGCACTGCCTTGGGCCTGGCGTTGTCGTTGCAGCAGAGCCTCGCGCTCGGCCTGGATCGCGGTCAGTGTGTCGTTGATGTCGCGCAGGCGGTCAGTGCTCTGGCGTAGCGGACCGGCCTGAATGCGCTGGTGCAAGGCACGCTGATGCGTTCGATTGCCATAAGCGTGCGTTGCCGACAAGGCAATTGCGGCGATGTCGTCGCGACCATGCAACCTTTTTCCGCCTCCCCGGCACCTATGCAGGACAACCGCTGCAGCGGCGCACCGCCCCATGCCACTGCCCCCGATATCGCTTCACCAGGATCAAAGCGACAAGGCCATGACTTCCACCACGCAGGCCGATGCAGAAATGACCTCGCACGTTCCCATCGGGCCCGTGCCCTCCGCCGCCTTGCCGCGCCCGATGGTATGGCTGCACTGGCTCACCGTGCTGTGCCTGGTGTTGGCGGCCGGCCTGATCCTGCTGCGCGAAGAGCTCGATGGGCGAATGCTGCGCCAATGGCTATTGGAAGGTCATCGCCACTTTGGCTTGTTCGTCCTCGTGCTGTTCTGCGTGCGCGTGGCACTGCGCCTGCGGCTCGGCCGCAGGCATGCCCCAGAGGTCGGCTCGGCGCTGATGCGCGCTATAGCGGCACTGACGCATATCGTCCTGTACGCGCTGTTGCTGACGCTGCCGGTGCTGGGCATTGGTCTGAGTCAGGCGCTGGACAAGCCGGTGCATCTGTTGGGTGCGACGCTGCCCACATTTGTCGCAGCGGACCCTGATTTGGCCGACACCTTGGGCGCATGGCACCTTGATGCTGCCTGGGTGTTGCTTGGTCTGATCGTGCTGCATATCGGTGCAGCGCTGTGGCACCACTTCGTGCGCCGCGACGAGATACTCAGGCGCATGTTGCCGTTCCTGCCTCGCCGTTGAATCCCGCGTTGCGTTCCCCTCCTCCCCACGATCCCGCCCGTCGCCGAACCGACCAGCCCAAGGACCTATCGCATGCCTTACGTCCCGTCCGTCTTTTCCTTCTCCCGTCACGACAGGACACGCGGCGCCGAGCAAATGTTGCTGTGGTCAGCGCTCGGCTCGCTTTTACTGGTGCTTAGCCCACGTGCGGCAGCGGTTCCGGCCTTCGCGCGGCAGACAGGCTCCTCGTGCGCGGACTGCCACATCGGCTCCTATGGTCCGGCACTGACTCCCTACGGCATTCGCTTCAAGATGAGCGGTTTTACCGACAGCGACGGCAAAGGCACCAAGATTCCTGTCTCCGCGGAACTCACCGCGACCCAAAGCGTGCCCAAGCACGGCCCAAGCCCTGCGCGCTTAAGCACAGCCAACCTGTATCTGGCGGGCCGCATCACCGACAACGTCGGTGGCTATATCGAAGTCAGCACCACCAACAACGGCAACAACAAATACACCACCAAGTTGGATAACGTGGATCTGCGCGCCGTCGCCAAGACCTTCCAGGTCGGCGGCAAGGACGCGCTGGTGGGCGTGAGCGTCAACAACAATCCCGGCAGCCAGGATCCGATCGGCATGCTGCCCAATGCCTCCGGCCTCGGCCCGGCATCCGCATACCCCAGTTCGACCACCTTGCTCAACCAATCCGCGTTGTCCAACCGGGTGATTGGCGCCACTGTCTACGGTCTCTACGATCGCAATTGGTATGGCGAGGTCGGCACCTACACCGCGCTGCCCGTGTCCACCCAGGACAAACTGGGTTACGACATCGGTGGCGATCCAGGCAAGCTCAGCGATACCGGCTACCTGCGGCTGAGCTACATGAAGGACTTGAAAAAACAGTTCTTCTCCGCCGGCGTGATCGCCCTGACGACCCACCTCCAGTTGCCACGCGACACCGGCCCGCGCGACACCTACACCGACCTGGGCTACGACCTGAACTACCAGTTCCTGGGTACCCGCGAACACGTGCTCAAACTCGGCTATCTCGACATCTACGAGCGCCGCCGCTACGGCAGTACGCTGTTCGACCCGACCACCCCCGGCCTGAGCAGCGCGCGCCGCGCCAGCATCCATGACCAATCGGTCAGCCTCAGTTACGCCTACCAGCAAACCTACGGCCTGCTGCTGGCGCACTTCATCAACACCGGCTCGAACGATCCGTTCCGCTATCGCCCGTATGGCGCCCCGGACACCACAAGCAATCTGGTCGTCGCCTATTGGGCGCCATTCGGTAAGGACGATTCGTTCTCTTCGATCTCCAACCTGCGCCTATCGGCAAGCTGGTTCCGTTTCAGCAAGTTCAACGGCACCACAGGTAATATTTTCGGGGCGCTGCCACCCACCCGCCCGGGTGACCTCAGCCAGTTCGCCTTGTCGCTGAGCCTTGCCTTCTGATCTCCCTCATGCCCAGAACCTCATTCATCATGAAACCGGCCAACACCATCGCGCTGTGGCGCACCCTGATCGTCGCTCTGTTGCCGCTGAGCCTGGTCCTTGTACCCGCCGCACATGCCGGCAGCGGCCCACCTGGCACTGGCGTGTTCGCCAGCGAGTGCGCCGAATGCCACAGCGCCACCGCTGGCAAGAACAAGAAAGGCCCCAGCCTGTTCGGAGTGGCCGGACGTCGTGCCGGCAGCGTGCCGGATTTCAACTATTCCGACGCCATGAAGCAAAGCCAGTGGACCTGGAGCGACGAGAAGCTGCACAGCTACTTGTCACAAACATCGTCCAAGGCACTGCCAGGCACCAAGATGAAGTACGACGGACTCGACGACGAAAAACAATTACAGGAGTTGATCTCTTATCTGCACAGCCTGCATTGAAGTCGCTGCGCGATCAGGTCATATTCGGTGGCCGGCTTGGCCGGCCATCGTGCCGTGCCAAGCTGGAAGCCCTGACCTGCGAGCATCGAGCCCCCCGTGCACTCCAGTCCCGTTTTCGTTAGCGTTTTTACCCACGCCGTTGTCCTTGTCCTAGATTGCCGCAGGCCTGCTCAGGCATGCTGAACAGGTTCTTGCAGGTCGCCATCCCGTTCGTGGGACATTGGCTGGCACCGCAGCTTAAGGCCGCCGGACCTCTACTGGCGCTGACCATCGCGACCGCATCGATATCCGACGTGGCCGCTGCGAGCGATTTCGGTGGTGCCGCCGGGCTCAGCTCGCAACTGGTTGATCGCGGCATTGCACTGACCCGCGATACCAGCGTCCTGCAAGGCACGCTGTTCTGGCTGCCCGCTCCGGACTGGTCGGTGAGCGTCTCGGCCAGCTCCGCGTTGAACGCCCCGGGCAAGATCCTGATGGTCACCGCTGGAGTGTCGCGGAACTGGACCCTGTCGGACAGTTGGCAGATGCAGGTCGAGGTCCTGCGCTACAGCTATCCCACCAATCGCATCAACCGGATGTTCAACCGCAACGAGGCCAGCCTCGGCTGGACCTACCGCGACCGCCTGAGCATTTCCCTGGCCGCGTTCCAGATGCCCGACAACGGCCTGAGGCAGCGCTGGTACGGTGCCGCCGACCTGAGCACACACCAGCCATTGATCGGTGCGCTGTCGTTGTCGGCCGGGATCGGCGTCAGTCAGGCGCCAGCGGCCATTTATGGAATGGAACACACATCGCACTACAACTACGGACACGCCGGGCTGATCTACACCACCGGCCACTGGAACGTGGAACTGAACCGAATATTCAGCAACTCCCATACTGGCTACCCAGACCACGGCCTATGGCCCTGGGTGGCCAGCGTCTCACGCAGTTTCTGATCCCGGTGCAACCTTTCCTTCCCACTTCCACACATACGTGTGTCCGTTGCCAAGTCCTCCCCCATGAACGACAACGATCTACTCGGCGATGCCACCGACCGCATGCTGCTGCAGCGTATGGCGGCCAGCGACCGCGATGCGCTGGCGCGTCTGTATCGCGCCTACCATGGGCGTCTGTGCCGGTTCCTATCGCGGTTGACCCGGCGCCCGGACATCATCGAAGAAGCCATCAACGATTGCTTCTGGATCGTGTGGCAAAAAGCCCGCGATTTTCGCGGCGACTCGCAAGTCTCGACCTGGATCATGGGCATCGCCTACCGCTGCGGACTCAAGGCGATTCGCCACCACTGCGATGACGCCATCGACGACGACACCAACGCCGAGGACCACGTCACCGCAGCGGATCCGGACGAAGATCGCGAATTGCGCGACTGGCTAGGCAAAGGGTTGGAACGTCTATCGACCGACCAGCGCCTGGTGGTGGAGCTGGTGTACGGCCTGGGCCACAAGCTGGAAGAGGTGGCGGCGATCATGCAGTGCCCGGTGGGCACCATCAAGGCTCGCCTCTTCCATGCGCGAGTCAAGCTTCGCAATGTATTGCCGGGATTGGCCGGCGACACGTCAACGCTGACGGGGAGCGTTTCATGAAAACAAGCTGCAACGAACCAGGCAACGAATGCACACATGCCTGGGATCTCATGCCGTGGGTGCTGCAAGGCAGTGCGACGGAAGAACAAAACGAATGGTTGGTGGCACACTTGGCCAAGTGCCGTTTCTGTAGCGCCGAGTTCGCGCAGCAGAGCCGCTTGCGTATGGCGATGTCGCTGCCCAGCGATGTACCCGTGGACGCCGAAGCCGGCCTGCAACGCCTGCTGCAACAGTTGGATACGCCAGTACCGCAACAGCCAGCGCTGCGTCCGCGCTCCAGTTGGACCACACGGGCACTGGTCGCAGCGGCCCTCTTGCAGGCTGTCGGCCTGGGCGTGCTTGGCGTCAGATTGTCGACCGATCACGACCGCGGCAGCGTCTACCGCACCCTCAGCGATACCGCGCCGCCAGTGGCCACCGGGGCGATCCGGGTGGTGCCGGACGCACGCATGGCCCTGGCCGACTGGGACGCCCTGCTGCACAAGCTACAGTTGCGTGTGATCGACGGCCCCAATGGCGCTGGCGGCTATACAGTGGCACCGGCGCAGGCAAACACCGCGGCACAGACACAACGTAACGTGCAGCAGTTGCGGGCCAGCACCGGCATCCGTTTAGCGGAACCGATTTCCGCGCCATGACCATCCGCCTACGTCTCGTCAGCTTGCTGGCGACCTGCCTGATCCTCGCCGCTTGTGCGCACAGCGCACCCGGCGCGCTCACCGGCACGGCCCACGCCAGCAATGCCCCACTACTGCCGCATCAGGACCCGTCACCGGCATTGGACAGCCAGCGCCAGATCGTCCTTGCCGTCGCCAACCCGATGGCCGCGCCGAGCCGCCATGCTGGCTCGGATCTGCTCGGCTACGCTTCGGCGCGCTACTACGGCGCCGGCACCCAGGCGGTCGCCACGCTGGAGGCGTTGAATCGCCGTTACGGCCTACGCCAGGTCGCCGGTTGGCCGATCAAGGCGTTGGGCCTGTACTGCGTGGTGCTGGAACCTGCACCCGGCAGCGACCGTGCGGCACTGCTCGCACAACTGGCCAAGGACGAGCGCGTCGCGCTATCGCAGCCGCTGCAGGAATTCGGTACCTATGCAGATCCAAGCGCAGCCGCAACTGCGCCAGCGCCGACACCAAAGTCCGCTTCCTCACCAAAGTCCGCTTCCTCGCCACAGGCGCTACGCTACAACGATCCCTACGTGGACATGCAACGCGGCTTCGTCACTACCAACGCCGCCGCCGCGCAGGTGTTGAGCCAGGGCCAGGGCGTTGACGTGGCAATCGTCGACACCGGCGTGGATACCGCCCATCCGGACCTGTATGGACGCTTACGCAACGTGCGCGACCTGGTCGCCGCCGATCCCACCGCGTTCAACCGCGATCACCATGGCACCGAAGTGGCAGGCATCATCGGCGCTGGAAGCAACAACCATCTGGGCATCGTCGGCATGGCCCCCAAGGCGATGCTGGACGTGTACAAAGCCTGCTGGTATCCGCAACAACCCGGCGTTGGTGCTGGCTGCAATTCCTTCACTCTGGCCAAGGCGCTGGCGGCAATCGGCGATACCCCCGCACGCATCGTCAACCTGAGCCTGGGCGGACCCGCCGACCCACTGCTGCGCAAACTGCTGGAACAACTGCTGCGACAGGGCCGCATCGTGGTCGCGGCGATGCCGCCGGACGGGCGCATGAACGGCTTTCCCGACAACACGCCCGGGGTCATCGTGGTCCGCAGCAGTGCGACCACGACGGCACCACCGGGAGTGCTGAGCGCGCCTGGGCAGGACATCCTCACCACCCAACCCGACGGCGGCTACGACTTCACCTCCGGATCGTCGATGGCCACCGCGCACGTCAGTGGCGTGGTCGCGTTGCTGCTGGCGCTCTCGCCACATCTGGACGCGCGCAGCGTGCATGACTTACTACTGCGTACCAGCCAGCAGCGCGATGGCTTGCTGCAAGTGGATGCGGCCGCGGCGGTGCAAGCCCTGCCCGGCATCCGCCGCAGCGTTCAGTGAGTGCTGCGCCATGACCTCGTGGATTCCGGCGTGGTTGCACCGGTTGGCGTCACCGCCGACCTTCTTCCGCGTGGCCGGTCGTGTGCGACCTTGGAGCCTTGGCGCGGCCGTCGTGCTTGGCGCCATCGCCCTCTACGGCGGCCTGGTGTTGGCACCACCGGACTATCAGCAGCATGACGCCTATCGCATCATCTTCGTACACGTGCCTTGCGCCTGGATGAGCCTGTTCGTTTACGCCGCCATGGGCGTGAGCGGATTCATCGCGCTGGTGTGGCGGATCAAGCTGGCGGAAGTGGCGTGCATGGCCTCGGCCCCGATCGGCGCGGCATTCACCTTCATCACCCTGTGCACCGGCTCACTGTGGGGCAAACCGATGTGGGGCGCGTGGTGGACCTGGGATGCACGGCTGACCTCCGAGTTGGTGCTGCTGTTTCTGTATCTGGGCGTGATCGGCTTGCACCGCGCCATCGACGATCCACGTCAGGGCGCGCGCGCCGCGGCGCTGCTGGCGCTGGTCGGGCTGCTGAATCTGCCGATCGTGCATTTCTCCGTGATATGGTGGAATACGCTGCATCAAGGCTCTACGGTGCGTGTTCTCGGCCCCTCGACGATGCCCCTATCCATGTTGTGGCCGCTGCTGACTGCGATGCTGGCAAGCAAGTGCTATTACCTGGCCAGCCTACTGGCACGCATGCGCAACGATCTATTGGCGCTGGAGTGTGGCAAAGCCTGGGTGCGCACGATCGCCATGGCCGCACACCCGTCGTCACGGTTGCCGGCCAATGCGCATTTGTCGATGTCGATACCGGAGCATGCGCAATGAACAGCGGCTTCTGGGCCATGGGCGGCTATGCCGTCTACGTATGGACCGCCTACGCACTGGCACTGCTGGTGCTAGTGATGGACTATGTGCTGCCGCGCGTGCGGCAACGCCGCCTGCTCGCCGCCGCCCGCGCGCATGTCATGCGCGAACACGCCCGCCGCGCACGCGGCGCCTCCGTCGGCACCTGGCAACACGATGAATCCCACCCGTAAACGTCGCTTGCTGCTGGTCCTGTTATTGCTCGGTGCGACGACCCTGGCTAGCGGCCTGTTCGTCCTGGCCCTGCAACACAATATCAGCTACCTGTTCACCCCGAGCCAGGTACAGGCCGGTGCGGCGAAAGGCTATCGTGTGTTCCGTCTCGGCGGCATGGTCAAGGCCGGTTCGATCCGACGCAGCACCGATTCCCTGCGTGTGGACTTCACTGTCATCGACAAAGCCGGTGCCACGACCGTGACCTATACCGGCATCCTGCCGGACCTGTTCCGCGATAACCAGGCGGTGATCGCCACCGGTTCGATGCAAGGCGCGGGTTTCGTCGCGACCGAAGTGCTAGCCAAGCACGACGAGACCTACATGCCGCAGGAACTGAAGGACGCCATGGCCCAGGCCCACGCCGCGCACCCGCACAGCGGCACCAGCGTGGTCACGCCGCACCCATGAGCCTACACATGGCCGCGCACCACGTCATGGTGCCGCGATGAGTGCCGAACTGGGCCAGTGCGCATTGATCCTGGCGTTGCTATTGGCGCTTGTGCAAGGCGTACTGCCGCTGCTCGGCGCCTGGCGCGGCGAGCGCGCCTGGATGGCAGTGGCGCGGCCAGCGGCGTATGCGCAGGCCGGGTTCGCCTGGCTGGCCTTCGCGCTGCTCGCGTATGCGCTATGGCGCCTGGATTTCTCGGTGCGCTACGTGGCCGCCAACGCCAATCTGGCGCAGCCCTGGTACTACCGTCTGGCGGCGGTGTGGGGTGCACACGAAGGCTCACTGTTGCTGTGGATCGCCATCCTCAACCTGTGGACGGTGGCGCTGGCGTGGAGCGGACGACACCTGCCGGAAGCTTTCGCCGCACGCGTGCTCGCTGTGTTGGGACTGGTCTCCAGTGGCTTTCTGGCCTTCGTCCTGTTCACCTCCAATCCGTTCGCACGACTCTCGCCGATGCCACGCGACGGCAGCGAGCTCAATCCGGTGTTGCAGGACCCCGGCATGGTGTTTCACCCGCCGGTGCTCTACACCGGCTACGTCGGTTTCTCGGTCGCCTTTGCCTTCGCCATCGCCGCGCTACTGGGCGGCGAACAGCAGCAGGCCTGGGTGCGCTGGGCGCGCCCGTGGACTAACGTCGCCTGGGGCTTCCTCACCGCTGGCATCGTCGCCGGCAGTTGGTGGGCCTATGCCGAACTCGGCTGGGGCGGCTGGTGGTTCTGGGACCCGGTGGAGAACGCCAGTTTCATGCCATGGCTGGTCGGCGCTGCGCTGATCCATACCCAGGCGGTGACCGAAAAGCGCGGTGCGCTCGGTGCCTGGACGTTGCTGCTGTCGATCATGGCATTTTCGTTGTCGCTGCTGGGGACCTTTCTGGTCCGCTCCGGCGTGCTGACCTCGGTCCACGCCTTCGCCGCCGATCCGCGTCGCGGCCTGTACATTCTCGGTTTCATGGTACTGGCAGTCGGCGGCTCGCTGCTGCTGTACGCATTCCGCGCGCCACGGCTGGCGGCAGGTAAACCGTTTACCGCGCTGTCGCGGGAAACCGCGATTCTGGTCGGCAATCTGATGTTGAGCGTGGCCGCGGCGATGGTCCTGCTCGGCACCTTGTTCCCACTGCTCGGCGAAGTGCTGCGGCTGGGCAAGATCTCGGTGGGACCGCCCTACTTCGGGTTACTGTTCCCGTTGTTGATGCTGCCAGTGGTACTGCTCATGCCACTCGGTCCTTATCTGCGCTGGGGTCGCACCGAACCCGGCGCGCTACGCGCGGTGGCCACACGCGCCGGCCTGGCCGCACTGGGCTGCGCACTGCTGGCCTGGCTGCTGACGGCCGGCACCCTGCGCGCGGTGCTCGGCGTTGCGGCGGCGGCATGGGTCGGCGTGGGAACGGTCCTGTATGCCTACACGCGCTGGCGCGAGGCACCACGCGGCCGCCGTTTTCCGGCAGAGATGACCGGCATGCTGCTGGCCCATATCGGCGTGGCGGTATTCGTCGCAGGCGTGTTGCTGTCGGAAAGTCTCTCGGTGGAGCGCGACGTGCGCCTGGATCCAGGACAAAGCACCCGCATCGGTGCCTACGATTTCCGCTTCGATGGCGTGCGCCTGCTCGACGGCCCCAACTGGAAAGCCGAACAAGGCACGCTGACCGTGCTACGCGATGGCGCCACGGTGGCGGTGCTGCATCCGCAAAAACGCTTGTACAGCAGCGAACGGATCCAGACCGAGGCGGCGATCGACGCCGGCATTGTGCGCGATCTCTATGTCGCCCTGGGCGAGCCGCTGGACGACCAGCACATCGAATACGGCTGGACCGTGCGCCTGTACGACAAGCCCTACATCCGCTGGATCTGGGCAGGCGGCCTGCTGATGATGCTCGGCGGCTTCGTCAGCGCTGGCGCGCGCCGGCTGCGTGCACGGCACGATGAAAACACAGCAACAGCAGCCCTCGCGAGCAGCACGGCGCAGACGATGGGGGCGACGCCATGAGCCGTGTGCTGCCGCTACTGGGTTTCCTGCTGTTGGTCATCCTGTTCGGAGTCGGGTTATGGTGGAGCCGCACCCACGATCCACGCGCACTGCCATCGCCGTTGCTCGGCAAGCCGGTGCCCGCATTTTCGCTGCCGCGCCTGGACCGTCCCACTGAAAAAAGTGGCAGCGCCGCGCTACGCGGTCGTCCATATCTGCTCAACGTCTTCGGCAGTTGGTGCATGGCCTGCAACGAGGAGCATCCGCTGCTGATGGCGCAGGCACCTAAGCTTGGCATTACCTTGATCGGATACGCCTATAAGGACAATCCGCGCGACACGGCAGCCTGGCTTGCACAACGCGGCAACCCGTATGCGCTGGTGTTGCTCGACGAAGACGGCCAGCAGGCGATCGACCTCGGCGTCTACGGCGCGCCAGAGACCTTTCTGATCGACGCACATGGTGTGGTGCGCTACAAATACGTCGGCGTCCTGACCCAGGCGGTGCTCGCCGAAGAACTCCGCCCAGCCATCGCAGCGCTGCTTGCGGAGGAGCGGCGATGAACGCTTTGCGCCTGCGCTGGTGCCTGTTGCTGGCACTGTTGTGGCTCGCCTGCAGCCTGCCAAGCTTCGCTCAGGCGGTGGATCCCCTGCCGTTCAAAGATCACGCGCAGGAGCAACGCTTTCAGCAGTTGACCACGCAACTGCGCTGTCTGGTCTGCCAGAACGAAAACCTTGCCGACTCTGACGCACCACTGGCGCGTGACCTGCGCCATCAAGTGTTCGCGCAGTTGCAAGCAGGGCGTAGCGATGCACAGATCAAACAGTACATGGTGGCGCGCTATTCCGACTTCGTGCTGTACGACCCGCCGCTGGCACCGGCCACCTGGCTGCTGTGGTTCGGGCCGGCCCTGTTGTTGGTCGCAGGCGCTGGCATGGTCGTGGCGACACTGCGACAGCGCCGACATGGGCCCGATGCAGGCGCAGCGCAGCCGGAAGCGGAGGATGGCTGGTGATCGCGATTTTCCTGCTGACAGTCGCCACGATGCTCGGAATTGCCCTGGCCGCCGTGTTGCGTCCGTTGTTGGCCCGTGGCGATGGTAGGCGTGCGCACTATGCGAGCGCCGCCGTGCTGACCATCGCCTTGCCCATGCTTGGCGCAAGCGTGTACTGGTCCATCGGCGATCCCGGCGCACTGGCTGGCGTGCCGCTGCAACCGGCAGCGTCCGCCATGCCTTCATCAGGTGTCCAGAAGACGCTAGCCACTCTGCTGCAACAAGGGTGGGACGCACAGCAGGCACAACGCCACGCCGACGCAGCGCAAGCCTATGCGCAAGCGTTGCAACTCGCCCCGGACAATATCGACGCCTTACTCGGCTGGGTCGAAGCAGACATGGCACAACGCCCCGATTTCGCCATCGTCACGATAGCGCGCGACAGGCTCGAACGGGTCCTGGCACTGCAACCGGACAACGAGCGTGCACTGTGGATGCTCGGCATTGCCGCATTCCAGCAACAACACTACGCGCAAGCCGCCGCGTACTGGCGCCAGCTACAACGTCTGCTGCCGCAGGCCACGCCACTGCGTGCAGCAGTGGCACAGAAGATCGCCATTGCAGAGAAGCGGGCCGGCACCACAGCACTCGCGCCCCGCTCGCCCAACCCTTGAGCGCCTCAGGCGATTCACGAGCGCCCGTGAGTCGGTACTGAAAAATGGCTTGAGCAGATCACCATCCAGCAACCACACCCAGTGTGGATAGGCGAATGCCCGCACCATCCCGATCAGCATGCCGCAGGCGCTGTGCCGTTGCACTGCCATGCTCATTCATCGCATGTGCTCATCGTTGCGCTCCTGTGTCTGCGGGGTTGGCGGCGTTTGCTGCGACTGTCCAACGCGACGCAGTCGGGAAGCCAGGCCGGCAATCCGCACAACCTGCGCAAGCGTCTGCGCACCGCGTCGATATTTGCCATGCCCCACGCGCTGGGAACGGTAGATCCCGCTGTGACCGGAAAACAGATAGGCCGTGACGCAGCCGATGGCCGCCAGCGGAGCGATGTCGGCGCCAAATAACTCCATCGCCATCAACGTGGTGGCGATCGGCGTATTGGCCGCGCCGGAAAAGACCGCAACGAAGCCAATCCCGGCCAACAACGAAAATGGCAGATGCAGCAGCGGCGCCAACGCGTTGCCGAGCGTCGCACCGATATAGAACAACGGCGTGACCTCCCCGCCTTTGAAGCCGCTCCCCAACGAGGTCACGGTAAATACCAATTTACCGAGGAAATCCAACGGCGGCATCGGTTGCTGAAACGAACGCACGATATCGGGAATGCCCAGGCCGACATAATGGTAGGCGTCGAGTGCCCAGACTGCTGCCGCGATCACGATGCCGCCAATGGCCGGCCGTAAGGGCGGGTAACCAATCGTGCGCTTGACCAACGCGCCAAGCCAATGCGTGGCGGTGGCAAACAGCATGCCGACCAGACCGAACACGATTCCTGCGGCGACCACGGCCATGACGCTTCCGGCACCGACCGGAACAAACTGACCTATCGCATACGCTGTGTGATGAATGCCCCAGGCCAAGCAAACTTGGTCGGCGATGATCGCGGCGACGATACATGGGAACAACGCGTCGTAGCGCATGCGTCCAATCGCCAACACTTCCAGGCCGAACACCGCGCCTGCCAACGGTGTCCCGAATACCGACGCGAAACCAGCGCTGATGCCCGCCATCAAGAGGATGCGCCGGTCCTGACGCCGCATGCGCAATCCGTGGGTGAGTTGGTCGGCCAAGGCTGCGCCCATCTGCACTGCCGTTCCCTCGCGCCCCACCGAGGCACCGAACAGATGCGAAACCACGGTACCGCCCAGCACCAACGGTGCCATGCGCAAGGGCACGACCTTCTTCGGGTCATGGATCTCGTCGATGATGAGGTTGTTGCCGCCATCGACCGCCTTGCCCAGCAGGTGATAGACCAAACCGACGCCGAATCCGGAGACAGGCAATAACCAGATCGCCCAATGGTGTGCTTCGCGCCAAGCCGTGGCACGGTCAAGGGACCACAAAAAGAGTGCCGAGGCACTGCCTGCCATCCCCCCCACGACACTGGAAATGAGCAGCCATTTGCCCAGATGAGGCACGACATCGAATTGTTCGGGACGTTGGAATTTAGGCATCGGTGGTATCCGCACGAATGGATATGGCCGACCGAAGCGAGGGATGTGGACGCATGCGCCTACAGCCCCGACTTGATCGGGCGACTGTAGGCGTCATCAACCATGCGGATCGCACGGTGGTTAAAGGAGGAACGCCATCTCCTACGGCGCAGTATGGAAGATGGCCCGTGACGTGTCCAGCCACGGCAACGCAGGTCGATGCCTCATGCCTACTCACCCGATACGCAGCACAAGCCAGAGCAACGCACCGCCTGGTTCACTGCGTCAACTGCGCGGTGGCTTGGCCTTCTCGGCACGGGCTTGTGCGCGCTCGGCGCGCAGCCGGTCGAGCTTGTCCTTGAGCTTGATTTCCAACCCGCGCGGCACTGGCCGGTAGTACACACGCTCGCCCATCGCGTCGGGAAACCCGGTCTGGTCCAGGGCGATACCGCCTTCGGTGTCGTGGTCGTATTGATATTCCGCACCGTAGCCCAACTGCTTCATCAGTTTGGTCGGCGCGTTACGCAGATGCAGCGGCACTTCCTGGGTTCCACTCTCGCGCACCTCCGCCTTGGCCTGATTGAACGCGGCGTAGCCCGCATTGGATTTTGCGGTACTGGCCAGGTACAGCACCAGTTGCGCGAACGCCAGCTCGCCTTCCGGGCTGCCCAGCCGCTCGTAGATGTCCCAGGCTTCCAGCGCCATCGACTGCGCGCGTGGATCGGCCAAGCCGATGTCCTCAATCGCCATACGCGTCAGCCGCCGCGCCAGATAGGCCGGATCGCAGCCGCCATCGAGCATGCGCGTCAACCAGTACAACGCCGCATCCGGATTGGAACTACGCACCGATTTATGCAGCGCCGAAATCTGGTCGTAGAACTGTTCGCCGCCCTTGTCGAAGCGGCGGGTACGATCAGCCAACACTTGCTGCAAGGTCTGCGCGGTAATTTCGCCGCCCTCGTCCTGAGCTAACTCTGCGGCGATTTCCAGCAGCGTCAATGCACGCCGCACGTCGCCGTCGGCGGCGCTGGCGATCTCCAACAAGGCCGCATCGGATACCTGGATCGCCTCGGCACCCAAGCCACGTTCGGCATCGTGCAATGCACGCTGCAAGGCCTCGACGATGTCCTGCGGCGATACCGCTTCCAGCACATGCACACGGCAACGCGACAACAACGCTGAATTCAACTCGAACGAGGGATTTTCTGTGGTGGCACCGACAAACAGGATGGTGCCGCGCTCGATATGCGGTAAAAACGCATCCTGCTGCGCCTTGTTGAAACGGTGCACCTCATCGACGAACAGCACCGTGCGGCGCCCATCGGCGAAACGCTGCGCGGCTTCGGCCAGCACCAGCCGCACGTCCGGCAAACCGGAGAGCACCGCCGAGATCGCCTTGAACTCGGCCTCGGCATAGTGCGCCAGCAACAAGGCCAACGTGGTCTTGCCGCAACCGGGTGGCCCCCACAGGATCATCGAGTGCACACGCCCGGCGGCAACGGCACGGCGCAGCGCGCTGGATGGCGTCAGCAGACGCTTCTGTCCGACCATCTCATCGAGCGTCTGCGGGCGCATGCGTTCGGCCAGAGGCCGCAGCGCTTCGCGATCGACGCGCAGCAGATCGGGCATATCGGAGGCGAGACGTCTGCGCTTGGTCACCTGCGCATTCTATCGCCGCAACCGCCGCAGCGTCGCGGCAGCGGCATGCGGCTACAATCGTCGCTCAGTCACACTTGCCTAGCGAATCCCGCCATGAGCCACCATCGCACCCTGGATACATTCACGCACTCCCACAATTTTCTGGGCGCGCGCCACGAGCGCAATGCGCGCCGCACCTGGGCAGTCGTGGCGCTGACCGCCACGATGATGTGCGTGGAGATTGTCGCCGGCTGGTGGACCGGTTCGATGGCGCTCTTGGCCGATGGTCTGCACATGGCCACCCACGCCGGTGCCCTGTCGCTGGCTGGCTTCGCCTATTGGTTCGCGCTACGGCACCGGAACAATCCACGCTTTACCTTTGGCACCGGCAAGGTCGGCGACCTGGCCGGGTTTTCCAGCGCGCTGATCCTGGCATTGATCGCACTCGGCATCGGCGTGGAGTCGGCGCTGCGGCTGGCACAGCCGGTGCAGATCGCCTACGACGAAGCCCTGTGGATCGCCGCGCTGGGCCTGCTGGTGAACCTGCTCAGTGCCTGGATGCTGGGCGCCGATCACCACCACGATCATGCGCATGGCCATCATCACGGCCATCATCATTCTCACCACGATCACCAGCACTCCCACGACGGGCACGATGATCATCACCATCACGACCACGCGCATCACCCTGCAGCGCACGCTGCCGCAGGCCATGACACGCACGCGCATGCCGACCACAATCTGCGCTCGGCCTACGTGCATGTGCTGGCCGATGCGCTGACCTCGGTGATGGCGATCGTCGCCTTGCTGCTGGCCAAATACTTGGGCTGGCAGTGGACGGACGCCCTCATGGGCATCGTCGGTGCCATCGTGATCGCACGCTGGTCGCTGGGACTGCTGCGCGATACCGGCGCCGTGCTGTTGGACGCGTCAGCCCCGCCCGCGCTGCAAGCGCAGATCCGCGAACGCCTGGAACAGGACGACGAACGCATCGCCGACCTGCACGTGTGGCGGATCGGCCCCGGGCAACACGCCGCCATCGTGTCGTTGGTGACCCATCGACCACGGCCGGTCGCGTTCTATCACGCACGCCTGCACGATATTGCGACGTTGGGACATGTCAGCATCGAAGTGCAGACCTGTTGCGACTAACAGTGGCTAACAAACCGTCACCAGTCGCTGCCGGGTAGGCGCGGAGCGCGCAGGAACCCCACGGGACACATGAGGATTCCGAGCACTGCCCGCGCCCGTCCGGCGGCAACGCCATCGTTCTGTTAGCGACTGTGCATACGTGCCGCATGCAAGTCACGGGGCGGGCACGCCTCAGCGGTCGCCGACCACGTCCACGTCCTTCTCGGGGACGTAGCGAAACGTACCTGTGGCAAAGCGCGGGTTACGCTCCCAGCCAGTGAAGCTGATCTCGGTGCGCTGGCCGACCGGGTCGACCACCTCCATCCTGGCGAGACCTTTGCCGTCGAAACCCAGCTTGGCTAACTGAAAGTTGGCCTCGGTACCGACCTTCGGGGTCATGGTCAACCACTGCAGTCCATCGCGCGCCACCGCCTCCTCGCTGACGTCGTACTGGCGATCGAGCTTGCCCGGGTCGATCAGCGCAGTCAGTGGGCTGTTCTGCTCTTCGGCCCCTTGCGTGCGCACCGTGGCTTGCTTCAGGTCTGGATCGTAGACCCACACCTTGCTGCCATCGGCCACGATCAATTGGCTATACGGCTTGCGGTACTCCCAACGGAACAAGCGCGGTGCCGACAGAGCGACACGGCCACTGGAACTTTCCTTCAGCGTGCCTTTGCCGTCGTAAACCTTCTGTACGAACTGACCGTCCAGGCCTTTAAGCCCGTGGGTGAAGGTCGTGAGGTCTTCGCGTGCACCGGCATAAGCGGTGCTGGCCAACAAGGCGGTGGCGAGGACGGTGTAGCGGAGTGTGGAAAACATACCGATAGATTCCGGACGAAGAATGGGAAGTGTGAGGCGCAGGGGCTGAATCGGCGATCAGACGGTGGCGTGTCGCTCAGGGTGCGGTCTGCATCCGGCGCAGGTCGCCGTAGAGGATCTGCCCGCGGAAACCACGCCGAACCTGCTGGTACAACTCGCGAAAAGCCACGTAATCCTGCGGCTGGCACAGCGCGGCCGGACCATGGATCGCGCGTCGGTGCAGCGTCTGCGTGGCGATCACAGTCTGCCCCTCGCGAACCCACTTCGCGGTGTATTCACCGGCAGCGTTACGGAAACGCATGTCATTCGGAATCGCAATGATCGGCACGCTATCGGGGAAGGTCAGCCGATAGGTCTCGCTGTGCGCGTTATCGTTGCAATAGAACGGGGTCAGGTTGTACTCCGCCGAAGTAGTGGTGTAAGCGGCGCGTATCGAATCGGCGCCAGGGATCAGCGGCAATGTCATGCCGCCGACCACACTGAAGTCAACCGCGTCGTCGGCACGAAAACGGTAGGCATAACCGAATGGCCGACTCGTATCCTGTGGTGTGCCCTGCAATTGCAGTTCGCCGCTGCCATCGAAACCGGAATCTGCAAGGATAGACTCCTCAATGCGTCTACGGTTTTGTGCGTTGAGCTGCACAAACATTGCGCGCAGGCTGATCTCGCCGATCTCGCCACTGTCCAGATGGGTGGTTCCGCTGAGGCTGCCATCGGCGGCGAAGCGATATTCGACCTCGACACGGTATCGATTGACCTTGGCATCGTTGGGCGGGGTCCGCGCGAGGGTGCCGTCGGCGGTGTGCAGGACCGGAACCCCCAGATCGCTGGCAGGCAACTGGCCGAAGCGTGCATACGGATTGGTCGAGTCCACGTAAAGCTTGAATTCGGGCAGATAGGTGATGGCATGATTGAAACGCCCAAGCACTGGCACGTCCGGCAGGGTCGGCCCGCCCTCGGCACCGATCAGCACCGGCGTACTGGCAATCCCCTTGGCCGCTAGCAGCGCCTCCAGTACCACGGTGTGGTCCTTGCAGTCGCCATAGTGATTGTCGAGGATGCTATCGGCGCTGTTCGGCTGCAGACCGCCGTTGCCCAGATACACCGCCACATAGCGGATATTGCGCGCCACCCATTCGTACAGCGCAGCGGCCTGCGCGCGACGGTCGTGGAGGCCGGCGGTGATCTGCTCGGCACGCGCGCGGACCTTCGGTGTCACCTGCGCGGCCACGGCACTGCGGCGCTGATAGGCTTGTGCCATCTGTGCCCAGCGACGGAAGCTGCTGGCCATGATGGTCGGGCTGAACTCCCAGGTCGCCGCCGCCCAGTTCTGGCTCTTCATCGGCTCGCGGCGGCTGTAATGCCATTCCCAGCGCGCATGCTCGCCGTCGATCTTCGGCGTGTTGCTGCCCTGTATGCCGCGCGTGTACACCTGCATCGGCATGCGACGCGGTGCCACCAGTGTCACCGTGGCGTCGTCGTACTGGGAGAACACGCTGAAAGTCTCCCATAGGCTGAAGTAACCAGGGAAGTACGGCATATGCCGGGTGCGACGGATCTGGTACACCAGCCGCGTGCCGGGCATCAGGTTCGGGAAGACCACGGCCTTGACCTTGCGATCGGCGTACATCGCCGCCGAGGCGCTGGAATAGCTTTCCTGAGTGTAGATCTTGTCAGCCGGCACGTCGTGACGGATGCCGTCGGGGGTGATGGTATAGGCCGTCAGCACCTCCAGCGTCTCCAGCTTTTCGCTATAGCTCAAGCGCACCTGGCTGAACTGGTCGACACCCGCCTTGGTTTTGAGCAGCAACTCGTACTCGTCGGTTTCCACGCTCGTGGCGTCCTCACCCACGACGTAGTCGGCGCGATAACGCACGTAACTGTAGTTATTGGCAACTTCCGGCGTGGTACTGACGGTCTTGGTCACGGGCGCTTTCGGCGCGGGCTGCACCGTAGCGGCAGCGGCAGCACCGGCAACAAGCAGCCATGCTGCGCACGACAACAAGGCCACCAAGGCGCTGGCAGACGCCCTCATGGCGCCAAACGACCTAGCGAACAACGCCGCGCGGTTCACTTCGGCGGCGGCGGCGCCAGCACACTGCGGTCGCCGTTATGTTCGGGCGGGCTGACCACGCCGGCCGCTTCCATCGCCTCGATCAGCCGCGCAGCGCGGTTGTAGCCGATCTTCAGCCGCCGCTGCACGCCGGAGATCGAGGCGCGCCGGGTCTCGGTGACGATGCGCAACGCTTCGTCGTACAGCGGATCGGATTCGTCGCCACCGCTTGCGCTGCTTTCGGGCAAGCCCGTCGCGCCGACCACGGTGCCGTCGCCCATGATCTGGACTTCGTCGAGCACGCCTTCGATATAGTCGACCGGGCCACTGGCCTTGAGATGCTCGACCACCCGGTGCACCTCTTCGTCACTGACGAAGGCGCCATGCACGCGGTCCGGCATCGCCGTGCCAGGCGGCAGGTACAACATGTCGCCATGGCCCAGCAGGGTTTCGGCACCGGACTGGTCGAGGATGGTGCGCGAATCGATCTTGGAACTGACCTGGAAGGCAATCCGGGTCGGGATATTGGCCTTAATCAGGCCGGTAATCACATCTACCGATGGCCGCTGGGTCGCCAGGATCAGATGGATGCCAGCGGCACGCGCCTTCTGCGCCAGACGCGCGATCAACTCCTCGACCTTTTTGCCGACGATCATCATCATGTCGGCGAATTCGTCGATAAAAATGACGATGAACGGCAACGTGTCCAGCGGCCGTGGCGCCTCTGCAAGATCCGGATTGGGCTTGAACAGCGGATCCATCAACGGTTGCCCAGCCTCCTCGGCATCCTTGACCTTCTTATTGAAGCCGGCCAGGTTGCGGACCCCGACCGCGCTCATCAGCTTGTAGCGGCGCTCCATCTCCGCCACGCACCAGCGCAGGCCGTTGGCGGCCTCCTTCATATCGGTGACCACCGGTGCCAGCAGGTGCGGGATACCCTGGTAGACGCTCAGTTCGAGCATCTTCGGGTCGATCATCAGCATCCGCAGTTCCTTGGCCGAGGCCTTGTACAGCAGGCTCAGCACCATCGCATTCACCGCCACCGACTTGCCCGAGCCGGTGGTGCCGGCGACCAGCAAATGCGGCATGCGCGCCAAATCCGCCACGGTCGGGCGCCCGGCGATGTCCTTGCCCAGCGCCAAAGTCAACGGACTGGTCGATTTGTCGTATTCCTTGGAACGCAACAGCTCGCTGAGGTAAATCATCTCGCGGCTGACGTTGGGAATTTCCAGGCCGATCACCGACTTGCCCGGAATCACGTCGACCACGCGGACCGACTTCACCGACAGGCCGCGGGCGATGTCTTTATCCAGGGAGCTGATCTGGCTGACCTTGATCCCTGCCGCCGGTTCGATCTCGAAGCGGGTGATCACTGGCCCCGGATAGGCGCCGACCACCTGTGCGTCGATACGGAAGTCCTTGAGCTTGAACTCGATCTGCCGCGATAGGGTTTCCAGAGTCTCCTCGGAATAGCCCTTGGCCTGGGGTTTGGGATCGTCCAGCAAGGCCAGCGGCGGCAGGCCCGACGCATCGCCGCCGGTGCCATGGAACAGGGGAATCTGCTGCTCGCGCTTGGCGCGGTCGCTCTTCTCCACCACTGGCGTCGGTGGCGGCTCGATCTTGACCGGCTCGCGCTTGGCACGCTGCACCGCATCGACCTTGCGGACTTCCTCGCGTTCCTCGCGCATGGCGCGGGTCTGCTGCCATTCGTTGGCCTGCTGAGTGCCACGCCGGGCCAGCGCCGGTAGCGTCATCACCGCTTTGCCGATGCGATCCATCAGGGCGAACCAGGACAGGCCGGTGGCCAAGGTGATCGAGACCAGCAGTAGAACCAGCACGAACAGGTTGGCGCCGAGCGCGCCGAAACCCGCCGCCAGCGAATTGCCCACCAGCTTGCCAAGGATGCCGCCAGCCACGCCTACATCGCCGGCGAATAAGCGCAGGTGTAGCAATCCGGTCGCGGCGATCATCAAACCGACGATGCCGACCAAGCGTAACGCGGGACCCAGGTCGGCCTCATCATCGCCATCGCGGTCCATCCCAAACAGCGCGATCCAGGAAATCGCACCGATCACCACTGGCAGCAGGAACGCCACATAGCCGAACAGTTGCAACAGCATGTCGGCGATCCAGGCACCGAACCTACCGCCCATGTTGTGGACCGGCGCGACCACGCTGCCAGTATGCGACCACCCTGGATCGGCTACCGAATATGTCGCCAGACTGGCTAGCAGATACAGCAACAATGGCGCAATGGCGATCAGTGCCAGATCGCGCCATAGCTTTTGCCGACGCGGGTTGGGAGCGGCGGCCTGCTTGCGTGCTGGCGCATTGCCGCCCTGGGATTTACCGCGTTCCGGAACCTGCTTCGCCACGCTATAACCAGACCTTAGAAATATACCGTTAGTGCTTGATAGTAAACGACTCTACTCAGAATTTCAGCAGCAGCCCTCTGAGTCACGCTCCCCTACCAAGAGCAATGTGCCCGCCATGGATCGGCGAACATGCACGCGAACGCAAGCGCTGGCGTCATGGCACTGCATGCCGCAGCGTTTCCACAGCACAGCTTGATTCGTCCCAGACCGGCCGCCACTCTATGGACCATCGCCGGAGTTGGCGCAATGCCACGATTCCGCCACCACTTCACCCTGTTCGCGAGTATACATGAGCCCCTCTGCCCCCCATTCTGCCAAGCATTCACGCCTTCTGATCCTGGGTTCCGGCCCCGCCGGCTGGACCGCCGCGGTCTACGCCGCGCGCGCCAACCTCAAGCCGGTGGTCATCACCGGCCTGCAGCAGGGTGGCCAGTTGATGACCACGACCGAAGTGGACAACTGGCCGGGCGACGCCCATGGCCTGATGGGACCAGACCTGATGGCGCGGATGCAGGCGCATGCCGAACGCTTCGAGACCGAAGTGATCTTCGACCACATCCACACGGCCGACTTGTCGCAGCGTCCGTTCAAGCTCAGCGGCGATAGCGGCGACTACACGTGCGACGCGCTGATCATCGCCACCGGCGCCACCGCCAAGTACCTGGGGATTCCCTCGGAAGAAGCGTTCAAGGGCCGTGGCGTATCCGCCTGCGCCACCTGCGATGGGTTCTTCTACAAGGATCAGGATGTGGTCGTGGTCGGCGGCGGCAACACGGCCGTGGAAGAGGCGCTGTACTTGTCCAACATCGCCCGCAAAGTCTATCTGGTGCATCGCCGCGACACCCTGCGCGCGGAAAAGATCATGCAGGACAAGCTGTTCGCCAAGGTCGCCGCGGGCAAGATCGAGACCATCTGGCACCATGCGGTGGACGAGGTGCTCGGTAACGACGCCGGGGTGAGCGGAGTGCGAGTGAAATCCGTCCTCGACGGCAGCATGCGCGAACTGCAGGCCCAGGGCTTCTTCGTCGCCATCGGCCATCATCCAAACACCCAGTTGTTCGATGGCCAACTGACCATGCACAACGGCTACCTGGAAATTCGCTCCGGCCTGGCCGGCGGTGCCACCGAAACCTCGGTGCCAGGCGTCTTCGCCGCCGGCGACGTCGCCGACCAGCACTATCGCCAGGCGATCACCTCCGCCGGCTTCGGCTGCATGGCCGCGCTGGACGCCGAGCGCTATCTGGACAAGAGTGCCTGAGTCAGCCCCACGCGCTAGCCGAATGCGACGGACTCCTGCCGCACTACTGCGCACCCGCATCTGCCTGCCCTTGCGGCGGGCAGAGCCGCCGCACAGGCCATCGCCATGAGCCGGGTGCGCTGGTTACGCCAGCTCGACGCGGTGCCTGCAGCCGCTTGGGACGCACTGCACGACGGTCGCAACCCGTTCGTCACCCATGCATTCCTTGAAGGGCTGGAACGGCACGGCTGCCTGCGCCCGGACTGGGGCTGGAGTCCGCTGCATCTCACCCTCTGGGACGGGGACACCTTGGTCGCCGCCGCGCCGGGTTATCTGAAGAGCAACTCGCACGGCGAATTCGTGTTCGACCATGCCTGGGCACACGCCTACGCGCGCTATGGCCAGAACTATTTCCCCAAATGGCTGTGCGCCGTGCCTTACTCGCCCGTCACCGGGCCACGACTGTTGGCGAACGACGCACTAACGCGGCAGGAACTGCTGGAGACGATACAGGCCCTGACCGAAAGCAGCGGCCTGTCCTCGGCGCACGTGAATTTTCATTGCACCGAGGAAGACGCTGCGTTCGGCGAGGACTGGCTGGCACGTCACGACGTGCAATATCAATGGCATAACGACGCCGGCTGGACTGAATTCGACGATTACCTGGGCGCGATGGATCACAAACACCGCAAGAATATCCGCCAGGAGCGGGCCAAGGTGCAGCGCGCGGGGATCGAGTTCCGCGTCGTGCATGGCGACGAGGCCACGGCCGCCGATCTGCAGGCGATGCATGGGTTCTATCTGCGTACCTTCGAGGACTATGGCAACTCGCCGGCACTGACGCTCGAATTCTTCTCACATCTTGCACGAGAAATTCCTCGCAAACTTTTGATATTTTTAGCAATTCATGAAGGGATTGCAGTGGCCGGAGCCATTTGCCTGCGTGGCGGCGATACCTTGTACGGCCGTTATTGGGGCGGCGCGCCCCTACCAGGCCTGCACTTTGAGACCTGCTACTACCAGGGCATCGACTACTGCTTGCGCGAGGGATTGACCCGCTTCGAGCCCGGCGCACAGGGGCAGCACAAGATCGCCCGTGGCTTTCTGCCGCGCCTGGTTCGCAGCCGCCACTGGATCGCCGATCCCGGATTCCGCGCGCCTTTGGCAGACTGGTGTGCACAGGAGCGCACGGCGGTACACGAACAGGCACAGGCGCTGCAGCGCTCCTCGCCATTTCGCCACGACGGCTGAGCCGGTCATCCAGGTTACTCACAGTGCCCCGTCTTCCCGTCCTACTGGAAGCAGACCCCACCGCTCCGTTCCCGCCACCTGAACGGGCCTTGCGCAATCCGGACGGATTACTCGCGCTCGGTGGCGACCTGACCCCCACACGCCTGCTCGCCGCTTATGCGCACGGCATCTTCCCCTGGTACTCCGACGGCCAACCTATCCTGTGGTGGAGCCCTGATCCGCGCACGGTGTTCCGCAGCGACGGGGTGCGGCTGTCCTCGCGCTTGCGTCGCTGGCTACGGCAGTCGCCCTGGGTTGTCCGTGCCGACACCGCCTTTGCGCAGGTGATCGACGCCTGCGCGCAGACACCCCGGCCCGGCCAGGATGGCACCTGGATCACCACGCAAATGCGCGACGCTTACGTGACCCTGCACCGTGACGGACATGCCCATTCGGTGGAAGTCTTCGATGGCACTACACTGGTCGGTGGTCTCTATGGGGTGGCACGCGGGCGCATGTTCTTCGGCGAGAGCATGTTCAGTGCGCATAGCGGTGGCTCCAAGGTGGCCCTGGCGGCACTGGCGATGCGTCTGCACGAATGGGGCTGGCCGCTGATCGATGCGCAAGTGGAAAATCCGCACCTACTCAGCCTGGGTGCCGAGAAATGGCCGCGTGCGCGATTTCTCGCCGAGATCGCGCCGCTCGTCGCGGCATCCACCGAAACTGCATCGTGGACCCAGCGATTCGGGGATCTGGCAGTGATAGACATTGCCGGCGCCTGAGCGGGATTAACGCAAACTTTGCATGACCCGAGCAGGGCGAGTAGAATTCCCGCTCTTAAGGCCATTGGCCGCACACGAATCGCACAGGATTACATGTCGAAAGACGACTCCATCGAATTCGAAGGCACCGTCAGCGAGACGCTGCCCAACACCACCTTCCGGGTCAAGCTGGAAAACGGCCACGAGATCATCGCCCACATCTCCGGACGCATGCGCAAGAATTACATCCGCATCCTCACCGGCGACCGGGTGAAGGTCGAGATGACGCCTTACGACCTGACCAAGGGTCGGATCACCTACCGCATGAAGTAATCCCTGCGGCGCGGATAGCGAAAAGGCGGCCGGCGGCCGCCTTTTCACGTCTGCGACATCACACGCCAACCGGGAAGCTAGCGCAGCGACAACGGATTTGCTGTCGTCGCTGGCGCAGCTTTGACCTCAGTCCACCGTCGCCGGCAGCAGGCGCTCCGGCTCGGCCTGTGTGTCCACCACCAGCTCGCCATCGCGAACGTCGATGGTGACACGACCGCCATTGACCAGCTTGCCGAACAGCAACTCGTCGGCCAATGGACGCTTGATCTTGTCCTGGATCAAGCGTGACATCGGGCGTGCCCCCATCAATGGGTCGAAGCCGTGCTGGGCCAGCCAGTCGCGCGCGGTTGGCGTGGCCGACAAGGAGACATGCTTTTCCTGCAACAGCATCTCTAGTTCGATCACAAACTTATCGACGACGCGCAGGATGTGGTTGAAGGCCAGCGCTTCGAACTGCACAACAGCGTCCAGACGATTGCGGAATTCCGGCGTGAAGCTGCGGCGGATGATCTCCATCGCGTCGGTGGAGTGATCCTGCTGAGTGAAACCGATCGAGCGCCGCGAGGCCTGGGTCGCGCCGGCATTGGTGGTCATCACCAGGATCACGTTCTTGAAGTTGGCCTCGCGTCCGTTGGTATCGGTCAACATGCCGCGGTCCATGACCTGCAACAGGATGTTGAAGATGTCCGGATGGGCCTTCTCCACCTCGTCCAGCAACAGCACGCAGTGCGGTGTCTTGACGATTTTCTCGGTCAGCAGGCCCCCTTGGTCGAAACCGACATAGCCTGGAGGAGCGCCGATCAGCCGGCTGATCGAATGCGGCTCCATGTACTCGGACATGTCGAAGCGCACCAGTTCGATCCCCAACTGCAGCGCCAGTTGCTTGGTCACCTCGGTCTTGCCGACGCCAGTGGGACCGGCAAACAGGAAATTGCCAATCGGCTTCTCCGGATTGCTCAGGCCCGAACGCGCCAACTTGATCGACGACGCCAGTGTCTCGATGGCCGGGTCCTGACCGAAGATCACCATCTTGAGGTTGCGCTCCAGGTGCTGCAGCACGTCCTTGTCGGTGGCGCTGACCTGCTTGGCCGGGATCCGCGCCATCTTGGCGACGATGGTTTCGATCTCCTCGATGTCGATCAATTCCTTGCGCTCACCCTCCGGCAGCAGCCGCTGCCGCGCGCCGGCCTCATCGATCACGTCGATTGCCTTGTCCGGTAGCAAGCGGTCGCCGATGTGCTTGACCGATAGGTCAACGGCTGCCTGCAGCGCTTCATCGGCGTAGGTCACGCCATGATGCGCCTCATACTTGGGCTTGAGGCCTTGCAGAATTTCAAAGGTTTCGCCCACCGTCGGCTCGACGATGTCGATCTTTTGGAAGCGTCGAGCCAGCGCCCGGTCCTTCTCGAAGATGCCGCGATATTCCTGAAAGGTGGTCGAGCCAATGCAACGCAATTCGCCCGATGATAGCGCTGGCTTGATCAGGTTGGAGGCATCCATGGTGCCGCCGGATGCCGAGCCAGCACCGATGATGGTGTGGATTTCGTCGATGAACAGCACCGCATTGGGCACCTTCTTCAACGCACTCAACACTCCCTTGAGGCGTTTTTCGAAATCGCCACGGTACTTGGTACCGGCGACCAGGGCGCCCAGGTCCAGAGAAAAGATCACCGCATCGGCCAGCACCTCGGGCACGCTGCCTTCGACGATGCGCTTGGCCAAGCCTTCAGCGATCGCGGTCTTACCGACACCCGCCTCACCCACGTAGAGCGGGTTGTTCTTGCGACGGCGGCATAGCACCTGGATGGTGCGCTCGATCTCGTCGGCACGGCCGACCAGAGGATCGATCCGACCATTGCGCGCCTGTTCGTTCAGATTGGTGGCGAACTCGGCAAGCGCATCGCCTTTAGGCTCGCCCTCGCCCACTTCGCTTCTGGCTTCTCCATCGACGGATGGCGCAGCATGTTCGCCCTCTTCGCCCATTTTGGCGATGCCGTGGGAAAGGTAATTGACGATATCCAGCCGGGTGATGTCCTGTTGGTTCAGGAAATACACCGCATGCGAGTCCTTCTCGCCGAAGATCGCAACCAGCACATTGGCGCCAGTGACTTCTTTCTTGCCGGAGGACTGCACGTGGTAGACGGCACGCTGCAGAACCCGCTGGAATCCCAGCGTCGGCTGGGTATCGCGACCGTCATCTTCGGCAAGCCGCGCCACCGAGGCGTCGATGGCTTGTTCCAGATCGTTGCGCAGGCGATCAACGTCCGCTCCACATGCCTTGAGCACAGCTTGCGCAGAGGGATTATCGAGCAAAGCCAGTAGCAGGTGTTCGACCGTCATGAATTCGTGACGGGCTTCCCTGGCGCGCTTGTAGCACTGGCCGATGGTCTGCTCTAGATCTTTGCTGAACATGATTCACTCCGACGTCTATTGCCGACAATATTTGGCTTGAGTTGCGAATTACCACAACCGTATCGGATCAGTGTGTTCAGACAGCGTTAGTAAGTCCTTGCAGGCCGATCACATACGCCTAGCACTATCAGGTTTTTTCCATCGTACACAACAGCGGGTGCTGGTTCATCCGCGAGAACTCGTTCACCTGAGCCACCTTGGATTCAGCCACCTCACGGGTATACAAGCCGCACACCCCGCGGCCGCGCGTATGCACATGTAGCATCACCTGGGTGGCGCGCTCAAGATCCAAGGCGAAAAACTGCTGTAACACGGTCACCACGAACTCCATCGGGGTGTAATCGTCGTTCAGCAAAAGCACCTGGTACATCGGCGGGCGGGCAGTCTCCGGCTTACCGGTCTCTACCATGACGCCATGGTCGTGCTCAGGGGAATTCTTACGGGGCATAGCGCAATTATATACGCCCGCTGTCCGGCCGGATTGGACGATCGCCATCACTGCCCGCACAATTCTCTCCCCTCCGATGGCGCTTCGCATGCATTCGACAATTGCGATGGATACCGAACTCAACGACCGCAAGGATGCGTTGTGACGACACTGGCAGCGTCCCACTGGCAGCCGGATGTGACCGTGGCGACCATCGTGGCGCACGATGGCCGCCTGCTGCAGGTGGAAGAAGCCATTGGCGGCGCGTTGGTACTGAACCAACCTGCGGGTCATCTGGAGCCAGACGAGAGCCTGGTGGAGGCCGCTGTGCGCGAGACGCTGGAAGAAACCGGCTGGCAGGTACGCCCCAGCGCATTTATCGGTGCCTACCAATGGAAGGCTGATAACGGCCGCCATTACCTACGCTTCGCGTTTGCTGCCGATCCGCTGGAACACCACCCGCACAGGCCGCTGGATACCGGTATCGTGCGCGCGCTTTGGATGACTCCGGCCGAGTTGCAGAGCGCCCAACCGCGCTGGCGCAGTCCGTTGGTGTGGCAGACCGTGGCCGATTTCCTTGCAGGGCAACGCTACCCACTAGACCTGGTGCGACAGTTGGCATGAGCGCACCACACATCATGGTCGGCGTCTCAGGAGGGGTGGATTCGTCGGTCGCGGCTTGGCAACTGGTGCAACAGGGGCACGCGGTGTCCGGACTGTTCATGCAGAACTGGGCCGACGACGGCAGCGTCGATGCGCAAGAAGGAGCGAGCGACGCCGAAAGCGGGAAACCGAAAGCGAGCGCATGCCGCGCCGAGACCGACCGACGCGATGCGGTGGCGGTCTGCGGCATGCTCGGCATTCCATTCCATTTTCGCGACTTCTCAAAGGAGTACTGGCAAGGCGTATTCGCGCACTTCCTGGCCGAATACGCCGCCGGGCGCACTCCCAATCCGGACGTGCTGTGTAATCGCGAGGTCAAATTCAAGCATTTCCTGGACGCGGCACGCGACCTTGGCGCCGAGCGCATCGCGACAGGCCACTATGCGCGGGTGACATTTACTGATCGTCGTTGGCGGCTGCTGCGCGGGCTGGATCGCAACAAGGACCAAAGCTATTTCCTGCACCAGCTGGGCCAGGCGCAACTCGCTGCGACCCTCTTCCCTGTAGGCGAGCTGCCCAAGGAACAGGTGCGACGCATCGCCCGCCAAGCGGGTTTGCCGACCCACGCCAAGAAGGACTCCACTGGCATCTGTTTCATCGGCGAACGCGACTTCCGCACATTCCTGAGCCGCTACCTGCCGGCCCGGCGCGGAGAGATCCGCGACCCGCACGAGCACATCGTGGCCGAGCACCCCGGCGTGTTCTATTTCACCCTGGGCCAGCGCGAAGGCCTGAACATCGGCGGTGTGCGCGGTCGGGCCGCAGCGCCGTGGTACGTGATCGGCAAAGATGTGGCGCGCAATGTGCTGTACGTCGACCAGGACCGCGACAGCCCCCATCTGATGGCCACGCAACTGCGCTCGGAAAACGCGCATTGGATTGCCGGCGCGCCACCAGCGCGGCATTTCGCATGTCGTGCGCAAACCCGCTACCGGCAGGCCGACGAACCGTGCATGGTCGAAGTCAGCGACGATGGCACCCTGACGGTACGCTTCGAGCGTCCGCAACGGGCCGTGACGCCGGGACAATCCCTGGTGCTGTACCAGGGCGAAGAGTGCCTAGGCGGGGCCGTGATCGCCACCACCGATGCCCCGCTGGAGCGCCGTCTGGCGCAGCGGGCGACTGCAACACACGAGGACACCAACCGATGATCGACACCATGGATACGCGCATGCTGGCGCTGGCAGGCATGGCCCAGGCCCTGCAGCAGGTACGCCGTATCGCCGAAACCGGCCACTCGGAGGCATCATTGGTCCGCACTCTGCTCGACAGCGTGTTCCGGATCGATGCACCGAGCGCAGAGGCGGTTTACGGCCACCGCAGCGACTTGGTGCCTGGCATGCGCCTATTGCACCAATACTTTCGCAATCAGGGTCAGGACGAGGTGTTACCACGCCTGGCGCTGGCGGTCATCCAACTGGAGCGTCGTCTCGTCAGCGACACCGAAACCGATGGCAAAATCAGCCGCGGCATCACTGGGGCCGCTTTACTGCTGGAACGGCATGGCGACAGTACGCATCCTGAGGTAATCGAAGCACTGGGCCAGCTCTATGCTCAGACTATCAGCCACTTACGTCCTCGGGTGATGGTACAGGGTAATCCACATTATCTCGGTCAGGCCGGGGTGGTCGCGGAGATCCGTGCTCTGCTGTTGGCCGCAGTGCGCTCTGCGGTCCTGTGGCGGCAGTTGGGCGGTAGTTTGTGGGATTTCCTCCTGGCCAAGCGGCGCATGCGTGAAGCCGTAGACCGGGCATTGCGCTGAACCTCAACGCTTTTGCCATCAAATACTCGCCAGATACGTTAATGGATCCGATAGCCTTAAGACGATTAACGCCAGTCCGCACCTAAAGAGCAGCAGGGGGCGGCCGATACAGCAATCGTGACTTTGCCGAGAACGTCCATGTATTCACGCCTCCTGATCCGTCTGGCCGCTCCGCTTGCCCTGACGTTGCTGTTCCCCATCGCTGCCGGCTTGGATTGGCCAGCCCCGGTCCGTTGGGCCATTCTCTCCACGATGACGTTGAGCTGGTTGGGCTTCGCCGCCTGGACCATCTACAGCCAAGGCCGGCGCTCGCCGGAACAGGCCAAAATCATGCGTGAACAGGATCAATTACTGAACGAGCTGCGCAGCTTCGTAGGCAATGAGATCGATGGATCGCGCGGGGATATCGAACGTGCCCGCGAACTGATCCGCCAGGCGGTCAGCGGCTTAGGCAACAGCTTCGAGGCAATGAATCGTAAATCGCGTCAGCAGAGCGTGGCGCTGGCACGGATCGTGGATCGTGCTGGCGAAGAAGGCGGCGCCGGGGTGGACGTGGCCCGGTTCGCCCAACATGCCAGCCAGCGCATGGAACAGTTGGTGGAAGCACTGGAACAAGTCAGCGGCCAGAGCAGCACCACGGTGCACTACATCGACGACATGTCGCAGCACCTGGACGGCATCTTCGCCCTGCTGGAGGATGTCAAGTCGATCGCCGACCAGACCAACCTGCTGGCGTTGAATGCGGCCATCGAAGCGGCGCGCGCTGGCGAAGCGGGCCGCGGCTTCGCGGTGGTGGCCGACGAGGTACGCAATCTGTCCGAGCGTTCCACCACCTTCAACGAACAGATACGCAAGCTGGCGCACAGCTCCAAGGACGCCATCGCCAAGGTGCGCGAGACGGTCTCACACATGGCCTCGCGCGACATGGACCGCTCCCGCGAGGCACGCGCCGAGGCTGCGGCGATGCTCGATAACGTGGCGGCGATCAATCACTCCCTCGGCGACAGCATGCGCGAGATTTCCGAATGCGGCCGCTCCATCGACAGCAGTGTCGCCGAAGCAGTGCGCGCCCTGCAGTTCGAGGACATCGCGACCCAGGCGCTGGGGGGCGTGCATACCCACATGGACCGTCTGGCCGCGATCAACCGCGAAGCGGTGGCCCTGCAGGAACTGTTGCACCGCAATGGCGGAGTATTCGACAGCGAACTGATCGATGCGCTGCAGCGGGTCGGCAAGCGTCTGCGCGATATGCGCACGGAATGGGAGCGCCCGCCGCACAAGCCGGTGGCGCAGCAGAGCATGGGCGCAGGCACGGTGGAATTGTTCTGAGTCTGGCTTGATCGCTTCCACACTATGAATCGACACGTCCCCGGTTCTACCGGGGCGTGTCGTCTATGCCCTACTCGCTTGGCCTAGCCGATGCATTTCCAGTCCCTTCCCAGAGGTGCGGTCATGTCCTGCGATGCGCGCAGCGATACGAGCGACACAGTACCGAGCGATACATGCGCACCGGCAGCGGACGCAGTTGCTCCAGCAGTGCCGCTGCGTCAGCACACGGGCAGCGTCCTGCGCCAACTGGAAACACTGGCCCAGGCCGAGCTGCACAAGATGCAGATTGCCCGTCCCTCCACGCCGCAGAACGCCTGCATTGACGACAGCGTCTGGGCCAGTCTGGCCTGGGACATGGGACTGAACGGAACCGACATCGACGCTGCCGGCACGCCGGAACCGATCATCAATTTTGTCTTGCACGACATCGACTGAGCGATCCTCGCCGCTGTCACGTTGAGGTCGCTGCGTCGCGCGCCCTTCAGCTCGGGTTTTCCAACGAGAACAGGTCGGCCTGCTTGTCGTAGGCGAAATACTCGGCGTAACGCGCCCAACTGGTCACCGCCTGCACGGTTTCCGTCGCATAGTCCTCCGACATGTGATCCTCCAGCTCGTCGCGGAAACGTCGCGCCGGTGCATGGTGTGCTGGACGCTCGTCGAGCACGCGCCGGATGTGCGCGGCCAGCGGCACATAGGTGGCCAGATGCTGGGCGAACAGTTGCTTGCGCGCATCGGTGCCGAGTTCGGCGAAACGCTGCCCTGCTGGGGTCAACTGCAGATCGCCCTTTTCGAAGACGGCAAAGCGCAACAATTGCAGGGTCTCGGCAATCGGGAAAAGTTCGTCGACTTCCAATTGCAAACCGGCCGCTAGAGGTGGCAGGTCGGCGCGGCCATGGTAGGGCTCGGCAGCGACCGCCTCGATCAAGCCAGCCAGCAGATTGCTCGACACTCGCGGCAGCACCATGGCAATGCCGCTGCCAGGAAAGACGCCCTCGCGTGCCTGTGGACGCTGCGGACTGGCGGTCATGCGCGCATAGATGTCGTCGACCAGCGCGCGAAACGCTGGCGCAAGTCGATTGCGCGGTTGCGGCAGGGTGACTTGAATCTCGCCGATCACCCGGCCCGGATTGGCGCCGAAGATCACGATGCGGTCGCACATCAACACCGCTTCCTCGATGTTGTGGGTCACCATCAGGATCGATTCGATCGGCATACGTCCTTCCGACCACAGATCCAGCAGGTCGGTGCGCAAGGTTTCGGCGGTCAGCACGTCCAGCGCAGAGAAGGGCTCGTCCATCAGCAGCAGCTTCGGTCGCACCACCAGCGCCCGCGCCAGACCCACGCGCTGGCGCATGCCTCCGGACAACTCCTTCGGATAGGCTCCCTCGTAGCCATCCAGGCCAATCAGGTCGATCGCCGCCAGCGAGCGGCGGCGCCGTTCGTCGACCTCCACCCCACGCGCCTCCAGCCCGACTTCCACGTTCTGCAGTACGGTCAACCATGGGAACAGCGCGAAGCTTTGAAACACCATCGCAATGTCGTCGGGCGCTTGATTCGGCGCAGCGTCGCGGAAGGCAATGCTGCCGGCGCTGGGCTGCAGCAAGCCGGCGATGGCGCGCAGCAAGGTCGACTTGCCCGAACCGGAACGGCCGAGTAAACCGACGATCTGCCCGGAGTTCAGGGTCAGGTCGACGTCCTCCAGCACCACCAACGGTGTCGCCCCACCCTTGTCGTAGCTCTTGCGCACACCCTGTACGCGGACCAGCGGTGCGCGCTCGGGAGCGCTTGCGGAAAAGCTCATGATCGGTCTCCTTGGATCAGTCAAAACGCAGCCGGCGTTCGGCAAAGACATATAGCCGCCGCCACACCGCACGGTTGAAGATGCTCACGAACAGCGACATCACCGCCACACCGAGCAGAACCCGTGCGCCATCGCCAGCCGCGGTGGCACGCGCGATATAGGAGCCCAGGCCGTAGGCCTGCACATGGCGATCGCCCCAACTGGCCAGCTCGGCCACGATGCTGGCATTCCAAGAGCCACCGGAAGCGGTCAGCGCGCCGGTCACGTAATACGGGAAAATGCCCGGCAGAATCACTCGCCGCCACCACGTCCACGAGCGCAGCCGGTAGATGCTGGCGGCTTCGCGCAGGTCGGTGGGAAAAGCACTGGCGCCAGCAATCACGTTGAACAGGATGTACCACTGCGTGCCCAATATCATCAGTGGCGACAGCCAGATGTTCGGGTTGGCGCCAGTGGCGATGATTGCCAAGACCACAAACGGGAATAGAACGTTGGCGGGGAACGCAGCCAGGAACTGCGCCAACGGCTGCACCCGTTGCGCCACCTTCGGGCGTAGACCGATCCAGACCCCGATCGGCACCCATACCAGACTGGCAAGCGCAATCAGCACAACCACCCGTAGCAAGGTGGCCAGGCCACCGCAGAACGCATCGCCCAGATCGTGCAGACTCAAATGGTGGCGGCCGTAGTCGAAGGCAAACCAAGCCGCCGTCAAGCCCGCGGCAGCCAGCGACGCACCCCATACACGATCCCCCCAGACCGCGCCGCGCCCCCGCGACGCCTGCGCCGTGTTCACCGATGCTCGTCGCGGCGTCCATCGCAGCAGCAAAGTGCGCTGCCAGGCCCACGCCAAGGGCGCGGCCAGGCGCTTGATCAGACGAGTACGGCGCAATAAGTCGTACAACCACGACTGCGGCTTGTCCTGCGAGGCGGTCAACTCGACGCGGAATTTGTCCGACCAGGCAACGATGGGACGGAACAACAATTGGTCGTACAAGGCGATCAGCACCGCCATCGCCAGCACCGCCCAGGCGACCGCGCCGAAGTTACGCTGGCCGATCGCCAGTGCGAGGTAAGCGCCGATGCCTGGTAGCTGCAAGGTGTGATCGCCAACGGTAATGGCCTCGGAGGCAACGACGAAGAACCAGCCGCCGGACATCGACATCATCATGTTCCAGATCAGCGATGGGGTGGCATAAGGCGCTTCCAGCCGCCAGAACCGCTGCCAGGCGCTCAAGCCGAAACCACGCGCCACCTCGTCCAGATCGCGCGGCACATTGCGCAGTGACTGGTAGAACGAGAACGCCATATTCCAGGCTTGGCTGGTGAAAATGGCGAAGATCGAGGCCAGCTCGGCACCGATCTGCCGACCAGGAAACAGGCCAAGAAAGAAGGTCACGGTAAAGGTAAGGAAACCCAGCACCGGCACCGACTGCAGGATGTCCAGCGCGGGCACGATCACCCGCTCTGCACGCCGGCTCTTGGCTGCCAGGGTCGCCACCACGAAGGTGAACAACAACGAGGCCGCCATGGCCGCGAACATGCGCAAGGTGGTGCGCAGGCCGTACTCGGGCAATTGCCATAGGTCCAGCGACACCGAGGTTGTGCCGGGCGGCGGCAGCGGCGCGCGCATGTCGGCGGCACCATGCAGCAACAGCACGCCCAAGCCCAGCAGCAGTGCGAACACCGTCAGATCGTGCAGGTTGGGCAACACACCGGGACGTGCCCCGCTCTGTCCAGGCGCGGAACGGTCGCGAACGAATGGAACCATGTGGAAGATCCGGCAAAGGCGGCAAGAAGCCGCGGCAATTGAAAAATACGCTGGCGCGATCGCGCAGCCGAACGATCAGTCTGACCGGGAAAAATGTACGCTGCGGGTCAACCGCTTTCGGCCGGTCCGTAGCCGATGCCGGGCGCCCTGCATACGCCAGCGCGCACCCGCCTGTATCGCCGCACTGAGACGCGCCGCAGCGCACACCAGCGCAGGTGAGCAGACGGACTCGCCGTCATGGTAGCGGGCAGTAGCAATCGCGATGACAGACACATGGATGGCTCCGGATACGGAAATGCCGTAGGCCAACACTTGGGGTCTTCGCGGATCGGGCTTGCTTTGCGCGGGAATCGAGCCAGCAACTCAGCGAGGCTGGCGAATGATCCCATCCTGAGCGGACGGGATCCATCTGGGACAACCCAGACCATGGCAATCCTGTCAGCTAGGTAGCTGCAGCGTCGGTCTAGGATGACTGTCCAAGGTGAGTGGCCTCTGGCCGGGAACAATGGTGGCGCAGTATAGCCAGCCCATCAGACACCGCAAGTCCAGCGCGTGATCAGGGCTGGCTTACATTCACGGCGTCGCCAGCTCCAGACAGGGTTGCGGTACCGATTCGGCATGCTGGCGCGCGCGCAACCAGGCGGCCAGTTCACGCGGCGGCAGCGGCCGCGAATGCAGATAGCCCTGGATTTCGTCGCAGCCCTGCTCGCGCAGCAGCTCATCTTCCTGCACTGTTTCCACGCCCTCTGCCACCACCTGCATGCCCAATGCGTGGCCCAGCTGCACGATCGCCTGGGTGACTTTGGCGGTACCGCTATCGTGCAACATGTCCTGCACGAAGCTGCGGTCGATCTTGAGCCGTTGTACCGGGAAACGATTGAGGTAGTGCAGATTGGAAAATCCGGTGCCGAAATCGTCCACCGCCAGGAGCACGCCTTCCTGCTCGAACAGTTCGAAGCAGCGCCGTAACGATTCGGTGTCGCGGATCAAAGCGGACTCGGTCAGCTCCAGTTCCAGTCGCTTCGGCGACCAACCGTTGCGCTGGCATAGCTCGATCACCCGCTCGGCAAAGCCACGGTCGCGTAACTGCATCGCCGAGACATTGACCGAGACCCGGTCGAAACTCAGTCCGGCCGCATCCCAGGCGGCCGCCTGACGGCAAGCCTCGCTGATCACCCAGTCGCCCAGGCGCACGATCTCCCCGCACTCCTCCGCGATCGGAATGAATTCGGCCGGATTGCAATGGCCATGGCCGGGCCGGTACCACCGCAGGAGCGCTTCGACCGCCGGCGGATGACCATCTGCCGTATGCACCAGCGGCTGGTACACCAACGAGAATTCCTCGCGGTCCAGCGCCCCATGCAGCGCGTGCTCGATCTCCAAACGCCGCTGCGCGCGCAGCAACACGTCCTGGCTGTAGTAGTGGCAAGTATTGCGGCCGGATTCCTTGGCAGCGTACATCGCCGCGTCGGCGGCGCGCAGCAAGCTGTCGAAATCCTGACGCCCGTCCTCCATGAGCGCGATGCCGATGCTGGCCCCGATCTTGATGACGTTCTCGCCGTTGGGCAACGGCTCGGCCAGCGCCGTGATCAGCTTACGGGCGACGTGTTCGGCATCACCGGGTTCGGCCAGATCGCGCAATACCAGCAAGAACTCATCGCCGCTTAAACGACCCAACAGGTCGCTGGTGCGCAGTTGCTGGTGCATCCGCGATGCGGCCAGCTTCAACAAAGCATCGCCGGCGGCATGGCCGAAAGAATCATTGATACTTTTGAAGCCATCCAAATTGACGAACAGCATCGCCAACGTACTGCCTCGTTCTATCGCATCGTGCATTGCCTTTTCGGACTGTTCGCGCAGCAATTGCCGGTTCGGCAATCCGGTCAACAGGTCGTAGTGCGCCAGCAGTTCGATGCGTTCGTTGGCCTCGCGTTCGTGAGTGATGTCGCGGAACAGCACCACAAAGCGCGGCGGTAGACCATCGCGTTCGTCCAGTTCGATCAGCACCTGCACCCAGATACGCTGACCCGACGGACGATGGAAACACAGGTCCAATTGCTCCGGAAGGCTACCTTCGACGATCCGCGCCAACGCAGCCTCGAACGCATCGCGCGAGTCTTGGGTATATAGCGAAAGCGCCTGGTGCAGCTCGATGGTTTCCTTGCGCAGGCCATGAATCCGATAGCACTCCTCGGTCCACTGCATGCGCCGGGTGGACACTTCGATTTCGCAGCCACCGATTTTACCCAGCGCCGAAACACGGTTGAGGAGTTCGGTACGCCAGCGAATCAGCGCATCGGTCTGGCGTTGCTCGGTGATGTTCTGGACTTGGCCTAAAATACGTTGAATGGCGCCATCGCTTCCCAACTGCGGCTGTGCCCAGACCCGCAGATGCAATGGTGCGTGGTTGTCACAGCGCAGTTCCACTTCAAAATTGACAGGTTTTTTATCGCGCCGCATGCGGCGCCAGCTCGAGACCAATTGCACCGACGAATCACGGCTGAGCAAACGCAGCCAAGCGCGGCTATTGGGTACCTGCTCTTCATTCAAGCCGGTGACACGCTGAAATTCGTGCGAGCACCAGAGCTGGTCATGTCGCGGATCCCAGGACCAACTGCCCATGCACGTCATGCGCTGCGCCTCGCGCAGCAAGGTCTGTTGGTCGAGTAGACGCTGCTCCAACAGCTTCTGCTCGTGGATATCCGTATGCGTGCCGACCATGCGCAGCGGACGACCATCGGCGGTCCGCGCTACGATCCGGCCACGGTCCAAGATCCAGTGCCAATGCCCGTCCTGCCCACGTAGGCGGAACTCGCACATGTAGGTCGCGGTACGGCCATCGAAATGGGCACGGATCGCCTGCTGCAGGCGCTCCTTGTCCTGCTCATGTACGAGCGGCAGCAAGCCGTTGAACCCGTGGAATGGGGCGTCACCCGCGTAACCGAGCATCTGCTTCCAGCGCTCGGAACGGAAGATTGTGTCGCTGGGAATGTCCCAGTCCCATAGGCCGTGGTCAGCGCTCTCAAGGGCGATCTCCCAACGCGTGGCGCCATCGCTGCCAACCGGCTCAGGAACGCTCAAAGTGTATGCAAGCAGAGCGCCGCTCTCGTCGCGCACGGAGCGCAACCAACCGTCCAGCCGCCGCCCCGCGCTACCAGGCAGCGTACAGGCCAGCATGTTCTCACCATCGACCAATCGCTCGCGCATATCACGCATGAGCTGGGCATAGGCCTCAACGGTGCGCGGCAAGCCCAACACCTGCGCTGACTGATTGGCAGCCAGAGGCCTACCTTCGGCGTCCAGCAGGACAATTGCCGAGGTAAGCGGATGCTGCAGCAAGCTTGCAATGAGGCCTTGGTCCACGCCCAGATGCTCCGTTTCGCCACGCAGAAGAGCTGTGGACAGGGGTGATAGCGGCATGTGGCAGGATTAATTGAGCGCTGGAAGCCGTCGATGGGCCGCAGCGTCCATCACCCGCTAAGATGTTCGTCAGAGACGAACCACTGCAACAGGCTGCCGGAGTATGCAATCACAACGCGGGAGCTCTCCACCTTCCCAGGCTCCATCCGGCATACGTTTGGCGCGACGGCTGGATCGCGGCATCTGGCGCACTGTGCTGCTGTATCTTGCGCTGGGTTTGCTCTGGTCCATCGCCAGCCAATTGCTGCTCGCCTATTTTGTGAAAGACTCCGCAACATTGGTTGTCTTGCAGTTGCTGAACGAAGCGGTGTTCCTGGCCATCACCGCGGTTGCCCTCTACCGTTTGCTGCATCCACTGGTTCGTGGCGCGATGCGGGCACATGCGCGCTTGGCGCTGTCGGAAGCCGGTTATCGGCAGATGTTCCAGGCCAATTCCAGCCCCATGTTGGTCTACAACTTGGAAAGCCTGCGGGTCATCGACGCAAACCCAGCCGCGGTGGTCTTCTTCGGCTGGTCCCACGATGAATTCGTCGGGCTGGAACTGGTGAAGTTGTGGCCCCCCAGCGTCAGTGCCCGCATGGCCGAGGTGATCGAGACGATCCGGCAAACGCCTTCGAAAATCTGCGTGGTCGCCGAGCCGCTATGTATGCGCGACGGCAGCCAGCGTATGGCCGAGGCGCGTAGCAGCAGCCTGGATTACATGGGGCATCAGGCACGCCTGGTGGTCATCAGCGACCGTAGCGCCGAATACGATGCACAACAACGCCGCGATCAGGCTTTGCAGCACCTGCAAGAAGCCCAGAGCATCGCACGCCTAGGGTCCTGGCAACTCGATAGAGCCAGCGGTCTGGGGATCTACTCAGACCAGGTCTATCGCATGCTTGGCCGGCGCGTACCGGAGCATCCGCGACAGCATCGCCTGGAAGAGTTGCTTGTCCCAAGCGATGTCGCATCGCAAGTGCGCCTGCAGCGTGTCATCGAAGATCTGTGCGGCGCCGAGCCGCTACAACTGGACATGCTGCTGCCGGTGCTGGCCGCAGATGGTCAGGCGCGGATGCTGCATCTGCGCGCCGAATCGGCGAACGCCGAGGACGGCTCCGCTTGCGTGCGCGGCACCCTTCAGGACGTGACCGAACACGAACGCTCACGGCGCCTGCTGCACGAACGCGAGGAGCAGTTTCGCGAACTGGTGCGCGTGCTGCCGGACGGTGTGGTGATCCTGCACCAGGAACATGTGCTGTACGCCAATGCGGCTTGTGCAGTGCAGTTCGGCTATGAAGGCGAGAACCTGCTCGGCGAGCCATTGCAGAGCTTAGTCAACAAGGCCAGCCTGGCAGAGGTACGCGAGCAGATGGGCACTGCCGCAAACAAGGGTAAACCCGGCAACGCCGCGCTGATGCGCCGTCGCGATGGCTCGCTATTCCACGCAGGGTTGTCGTTCGGTAACGTCCGCTACAGTGGACGCGACTGTAAGCTCTTGATCGTGCGCGACCTCAGCGAACCCGAGCGCATGCGCGATGCGCTGACGCAGAGCAACGGCGAACTACAGGCGATGGCACGACGTCTGTTTTCATTGCAGGAGGATGAGCGCCGCGCCATTTCGCGCGACCTGCACGACGACATCGGCCAGGCGATTACCGCCATGAAACTGTCCGCACATGCCGCACTGGACGAAACCGACGCCTCACGACGCCGCGAGGATCTCGCCGAGATCGTACAATTGGCAGACAGCAGCATCACCAAGCTGCGCAACCTATCCACCCTACTGCGCCCCCCGCAACTGGACGCACTCGGCTTGGAAGCGGCATTGCGCTGGCAAGCAGGCATGCTGTTTCGCGCTTCAGCGGTGCGCCTGCATCTGGACATCGCCACGTTGCCCCAGCGTCCCAGCAGTGAGGTCGAGCAGGCCTGCTTCCGCATCGCTCAGGAGAGCCTGACCAACGTACTGCGTCACGCCAGCGCCGGTGAAGTGCGGATGACGCTGAGCGACGAGCAACACGGCCAACTGCATCTAGAGGTGGTCGACGATGGCGATGGCTTCGATCCGACCGGCCCGCGTGGCCTAGGCCTGATCGTGATGCGCGAACGGGCGCAGAGCGCCGGCGGCACCCTGCAAATCGATACGGCCCCGGGCACTGGCACTCGGGTGACACTGTACCTACCCTACACAACCGCGGCGACGCCTCCCTCACCTGGATCTTGACTCGATGTGGAATCCCGCTGCCGCCGACACTGCGGACGACGAACTCCCTTCGCGCTTGGGTGCCGGACACCCGGCGCTGGCCGGAATGATCGCCGAAGCGCTGGCCGGTGGACCGGGAGTGATGCTGCTCCACATCGACATCGACCACTTCGCCTCGATCAACGAGAACATGAATCCGGAGGTCGGCGATCAGGCGCTGGCGCTGCTGACGCACCGGCTGCAGGCCCACCTGCGTGGTCGCGGCTTGCTATGGCGCCACGGCAGCGACGAACTGGTCATGGCGGTGCCGCGCACCGCTGACGTACCGCCCGCGGAAATGTTCGCCGAGGAAATTCGCCAGCAGATCGAACTGCCACTTTCGGTCCTGCCCTACACACTCTTCATGACCGGCAAAGTCGGCGTGAGTCTGTGCCCGGAACATTCGACCCGTCTGTCCAAACTGCTCGACTATGCCGAAGACGCGGTCTATCAAGCCGCGCGTGAGGGCGGCAACCTGGTTCGCCTCTACGCCGCCGACGGCCCACCCAGCGCGCACAGCGAAAGCATCATCTCGCGGCAGATCGTCGACGCTATTCCCAACGGCGAGCTGCGCTTGCGCTACCAACCCATGGTCAGCGCGCGCGATGGTCGCGTGGTCGGTATGGAATCGCTGCTGCGCTGGCAGTCGCCGACGCTTGGAATCCTCGTCCCTGAGCGCTTCATGCGTACCGCCGAACGCCTGGGGGTCATCGTGCAGATCGGCACCTGGGTGATGGAAGGCGCATTGCGCCAGGCGCGGCTGTGGCGCGACCAGGGCTTCGACGATTTCACCATCGCGGTCAATGTGTCCACGTTGCAACTGCTGCGCCCGACCTTCTTCAACGAGGTCATGTCGGCGCTGCAAGCAGCCGGCGTGCCACCCCAGATGGTGGTGTTGGAAATCAACGAGAGCGCACTGACCAATAACGTCAATTTCGTCTACGAGACCCTTGCCAACCTGTGCCGTGAAGGTATCAGCTTGAGCCTGGACAACTTCGGCACCGGCGACTCCAGCCTCAGCGCGCTGGTGCGCTATCCGGTGGACAAACTCAAAATCGACCGCAGCTTCATCAAAAGCGCACCGGCCGGCAACCGCGAGGCCGCCATCGCCCGCGCCATTATCGCCATGGGACACCAGTTAGGCATGGTGGTGATCGCAAACGGCGTTGAATCGCAGGCGCAACTGGGTTTCTTACGGCGCAACGACTGCGATATTTTCCAAGGCTACCTGTTCGGCGAGCCGATGTCGGCCGAAGCAGCGGGCATGGCGCTGCGGCGCCGTTACCTGCGCCCGGAATCCTTTGCCGAAACCCGACCGGACCGTACCCTGCTGTTGCTGGACGACGAGGAAAACGTACTGCGCTCCCTGGTCCGCCTGTTCCGCCGCGACGGCTATCGGATCCTTGCCGCCGGTAACGTCCGCGATGCCTTCGATCTGCTTGCCACCAACGACGTGCAGGTGATCCTGTCCGACCAGCGCATGTCCGACATGAGCGGCACCGAGTTCCTCGGCCGGGTCAAGATGCTCTACCCCGATACGATCCGCCTGGTGTTGTCCGGCTACACCGACCTGGCCACGGTCACCGATGCGATCAACCGCGGCGCGATCTATCGCTTCCTGACCAAGCCCTGGAACGACGACGAACTGCGCGAACATATCCGCCAGGCATTCCGCACGCACGACGATCAGCGCCGGGACGGACAGGCCTGAGATGGTGCCGCCACTGGCGTGCCAAACTCCAAAGAATCGACGCTCGCCACGTCTGCATGTCGACCATGGCGTTGACCTGGCAAGTCACCGGCACAGTCACATCACTTGGGTTGGCGTACCGGAATCACGATTCTAAAAGTGGAGCCTTCACCGACACTGCTGGATACGTCGATACGGCCATGGTGCTTGTTGACGATGCCGTAGGAGATCGACAGGCCCAGCCCAGTCCCACTGCCAACTGGCTTGGTAGTGAAGAAAGGATCGAAAATGCGTTGCAACAGATCGGCCGCAATGCCGGAGCCGGAATCCTTGAACTCGATCCAGACCTGATCGCCATCCTGACCGGTACTGACGACGATGGTGCCACGCTCTCCGATCGCCTGACCAGCGTTGAGCAGCAGGTTCATGTACACCTGATTGAGCTCAGATGGCAGGCACTCGACCAGCGGCAGGTTGCCGTAGTGGCGCTCCAGAGTGACCTTGTACTTGAGCTCGTTCCAGATGATGTTGATCGTGGATTCCAGGCCCGAATGCAGATCCACCAACTTCCATGAATCCTCGCGACCGGAATACGAAAAATCCTTGAGATCGCGAACGATGCGCGTCACTCGTTCGATGCCCTCGCGCGACTCGGCCATTAATTGCGGCAGATCGCGGCTGATGAAGTCGATGTCGAAGCGGTTGCGGATGTCGTCGATTTCCGGAATCAACGCTTTCGGTTCCGGCGCACGCAACGCGCGCTCGTATGCCTCGATCAAAGTAAACAGGCTGCGTAGATACTCTTGCAGGCTACCCAAATTAGAGTGGACATAGCCGATCGGATTGTTGATCTCGTGGGCGACGCCAGCGGCGAGTTGGCCGATGGAAGCCATTTTCTCCGACTGCAGCAGCTTTTCCTGTGCGCCGTTGAGACGCAAATAGGCTTGACGCAACTCATCGTGGCGTCGCTGCAATTCCTGCTCGTAATCCTGCTGCCCTTCGATGCCCTGGATCAGCATCAGGTAATGGCCGTCATCGACACCGAAGCCGACCTGGAAATACAGATGCGCCAGCACCACGTGCTGCTCGGTCGGTAAGCTTCCACTCCAACGGCCGCTGTTGCGTGCTTGCGACAGCGCATCGCCCGGCAACCATTGCGCCAGATGCGCACTCAGCGTGCCAGCATCGACACCGGATAGATAAGCTCGAGCGGCTCTATTGGCCAACACCAATTGACCATCGGCGCGGAACAGCACCACGCCTTCGTACAATAGTTCGCTCAATGCAACCAGGTGCTCCCGAGACGGTAGGACGACCGGGGCAGCGGAATCGATATCGACGAAATTCACGACGGTGGGCGGGGTGGTCGACGGGCGTTCAATATACGCCGTTGCCACCGCTGCGTGCGCGCCCCCGACAAAGGGGCGCGGAGAGATCAGGCGATCGCCAGGTGACGTTGCATGAGCGGCGTGCTCGATTGGCCTTTGGCGTCGTAGGCCGAAGCACTCTCGCTGCGGCCCAAATGACGTAGCGCCCAATTCACTTCACGCCGACGCCGTGCCAACAGCGCGCCGTTGGCGCGATTGGCGTCGGCCAGCTCGCGTAGGCGCAATTCCACCTCAGTCCCCGCCGGCACGTCTGCTTCCAGTGCGCGCAATGCGGCCAATTTGGCGCTGGTGGCCTGCATCAGACCTTCCACATCGTGATCCAACAACGCTTGCCGTTCACCGACGAGCGCGTCGCTAAGTTCTTGCAAGGGAGTGGTCACGGATGTGTTCATGCGCCGAGTTGCCTATCCATATCGATCATCCGGCTGGCAATGGCCTCCGGGTTGATCTTGTAGCTACCGTTCTGCAACGCGCTGCGGACTGCCTCGACGCGCTGCGTGTCAACCGCCGGGGCGGCCGCCAATTTACGTTGTATGTTCTGTAGTCCGGAGGCCTCGCCGGTCAGGCGTAGGCTATCGGTGGCGGCAGTCGCACCGACCGCACGGCTCTGATCTTCCTCGGATGCGCCAGAGGCGCTCTTGGTTCTGACAGACGAAGTGCGGAGTGTGGCCGAGGTCGACAAACTACCTTCAATTTTCTGGCTCATCACGCTGGTCCTGCTACGGGTTCGAATGTGATAACGACGTTACGATCCAGAACTTTAGGGGATTTGTCATCGCGTCACCAAAACGTCTCCATTTTGTGACACAGTTCCCTGAACGATGCGGCGAGACGACAAGTTTTCGACGGTGACCCGCTCATTTTCGCCTGCATCGCTCATGGCTCGACCGGCCATACGCACTTCCAACCCACCCTTGCGTGCCACCAGCGCCACATTGTCGCCGCGCCGAACCAGCCTCGGCGAGACCAAATCGCTGAGCGATAGTAAGGTACCGGCAGGCAAGGTCCGCCGGACCAGCTTGCCCACCGCCACGGCCGGGTCGGTCATCACGGCCCCGACGATCCGCGCAGCATCGCGCGTCTCAGCCACGATATCGGCGGCACCGATGGTCTCTCCAGCGCTCAGGCCGCGCGCCAACACCAATACCTGTTGCATGCGCCGAACCTTGACCGGCACAAACAGCCGCCAGCCAGCATCGCGCGGACAACTCACTTCCACCGTCGTGGTGCCGGTCGGCTGCGCTTGCAGCGGCACCGGACACAGCGGCACCCGAACCGCCGGATCCAGCGTCGCCTCAGCCTCAGTGCCTGGGCCTAGTGTCGACAGTGCTGCCGCACGGATCGTCTCCACCGGTTGGAATTCATCGGCCCAGGCAGGCGTGGCCACAAGTAGCATCAGCAACAGGATCGGACGCATCACCGTGTCTCTTCATAACGTAAGTGTCGCCTCCTCCATAGCAAATCATGTGCCGGGATTTGATGTAGTCAATCCCCGTCACAGCCTCAAGTTCCACTGCGCTGACGCCGATATGAAAGCCATGTCGCACGATCTGCTCAACCGAATCGACCAGCGCACCCGTTTGGCGGGTCACAATCGGCTTGCCTTGCTGCTGTTCAGGCTGGGTGGTCGTCAGCTTTTTGGCGTGAACGTCTTCAAGGTGCAAGAAGTATTGCGCCGACCGGAGCTATTCCAGGTGCCGGGGCTGCCATTGCAATTTTCTGGCGTCGCCGATGTTCGCGGCCGCTCGGTACCCGTGCTGGATCTGGGCCTGGCCATCGGCCACCCGGAGCGCGAACCCAACACGGAGGCAGGGCCACGGTACATTGTCGTCACCGAATTCAATCGCTCGGTCCAGGGCTTTCTTGTCAGCGGCGTGGAGCGCATCGTCAATATCGCCGTGGAAGATATTCATCCACCGCCGGAGTTGGGAGCAGAATCCAGCTATCTGACCGCGGTGACCCGCTTCCAAGGCGAACTGATTCAGGTCATCGACGTGGAAAGCGTCTTGGCTGACATCGCACAAACCCGGACGGAAGCGCAGATCGACCCGTCGTTGGCGCTCACCGGCCGGCAGTTGCAGGTGCTGGTGGTGGACGATTCGCGCGTTGCGCGGCAACAGATCCGTAGTGTGCTCGACCAGCTCGACGTGGGCGCGACCCTGCTTTCCGATGGGCGTCAAGCACTGGATCACCTCCTGCAGATCCACGCAGGCGGCGAGAATCCAGCCGACCGCTACGCCATGGTGATCTCCGACATCGAGATGCCGGCGATGGACGGCTACACGCTGACGACGGAAATCCGCCGTCACCCAGGTCTGTCTGGGCTATACGTACTGCTGCACACCTCGCTCTCTGGGGTGTTCAACAATGCGATGGTCGAGCGTGTCGGCGCCAACGCCTTCGTCGCCAAGTACAGCGCCAACGAGCTGGCCGACTACGTGCTGGCACGACTACGGGCCGTCGCCGATTCTCAGGCCGCTTAATCCTCGGCGCTGGCGACATCCCGGCGTCAGCAGTACATGCGGGCGCGAACAACTAGCCCGATAATCCTGCCCCGCTAAAGGCAGACACTCAGTTTGGCACACGTTTTGCCTGTGGTTTCAGTAACGAACCGCGGGATCGCGTGCCATGTCCAATCCGATTTCATCCTATTTAGGCGTCCACGGCGACGCCCTGCCGCTGCGCGAGCAACGGATGAAGCTGATTGCCAGCAACCTCAGCAACGTCGATACCCCGGGCTACAAGGCGCAGGATCTGGATTTCGATGCGGCGATGCGCGCCGCACAGGGTCAACGCGACGGCACCCAACTCCAGGTCACCGACAGCCGCCACATTGCGGTCGGCGGCGATGGCCTGAATCCGTTCCAGATCAGCCGCGAGTCCAGCCAGCCCAATTTGGACGGTAACACCGTGGACCCGGATGCCGAGCGCGCCGCCTATGGCCGTGCCGCACTGGAATACCGCGCCTCGTTGAGTTTCGTCGAATCCAAGGTGCGCACCATGCTCACCGCAATCACGGGCCAATAAGCCATGAGCAATTTGCCAATTTTCGATGTCGCCGGCTCTGCGCTGCAAGCGCAGTCGGTGCGAATGAGCACGATCGCCAGTAATCTGGCCAACGCCGATTCGGTGGCTGGCTCGGCAGAAGCGGCCTATAAACCAATCGAGCCAATCTTCCAGGCGGTGCGCGACCCGCACGACAGCGCACTGACCGGTGTCAACGTCAAGGAAATCAGCCAGAGCAAGGATCCGCCGATCAAGCGTTACGAACCCGGCCATCCACTCGCCGATGCAGACGGCTACATCTATTCGCCGGACATCGATCCGGTCTCGCAGATGGTCAACCTGATTTCCGCCTCACGCAATTATCAGGCCGGCGTGGAAGTCCTCAACACCGCCAAGGAACTGGCACTGGCCACCTTGACCATCGGCCGCTGAGCCGTCCTCCTTCCGTCGCCTCCTTCTACCTGGAATTCCATATGACCAGCGTTTCTTCCTCCACCGATCCCTATTCGAGCCTGGGACTTGGCGCAGCGAGCAACACCAGCACCACCGCCAGCAGTAGCCCGGCACTCAAACAAGCCGACTTCCTGAAGCTGATGACCGAGCAGTTGCAGCATCAAGACCCGCTCAAGCCGATGGACAACAGCCAGATGGTGTCGCAGATGGCGCAACTGTCCACCGTGCAGGGGATTGGTGACCTCAATAAGACCGTCACGGCGCTATCGTCATCGATGAGTACCGATCAAGTCCTGCGCGGCGCCAACCTGATCGGGCACAAGGTGCTGGTCCCGTCGGCCGGCCTCCCGCTAGGCAACGATGGCGGTGCCAGCGGAATGGTCGCCGCGACCAGTGGCGGCGTGGTCAACCTCACCATCAGTGACGCCAACGGCAAGGCGATCAAGCAGATCAGCGTGGCGGCCGACAAGGCCGGTCAGATCCCCTTCAACTGGGATGGCACCGACGCCAACGGTGCGCGGATGCCTGCGGGAACCTACAGCGTCACCGCCACGCAAAACGACACCACCGGCGCCTCCACCACACTGTCCACCTACGTTCAAGCACCGGTCGAAAGCGCCATCATCGGTTCGGACGGCATCTATCTCGATCTGACAGGGCTAGGCACCACGCCTCTGTCAAACGTCATCCGCGTCAGCTGAGCCAGCCAATCCACAGGAGTCCACCATGGGTTTCAACACTTCGTTGTCAGGCATCAAAGCCGCCAACACCGACCTCAACGTCACCGCCAACAATATCGCCAACGTCAATACGACCGGCTTCAAGGGTTCGCGTGCCGAGTTCGCCGACCAGTTCACGGTCAGCGGTTACGGCCTAGCGCGCAATGCCGTGGGCTCGGGCGTGAGGGTCAGCAACGTTGCCCAGCAATTCTCGCAGGGCAACATCGACCCGACCGGACGCAACCTGGACTTGGCCATTTCCGGTTCGGGCTTCTTCACCCTCTCCAACAACGGTGCCCGGATCTATTCGCGCGCCGGCAACTTCCAGACCGATGCCAACGGCTACGTGGTCAATCCGCAGGGCGCCAGGTTGCAGGTGTTCCCGCCCACAGCCAGTGGCAATGGCTTCGCGGTCGGCAGCCTGAGCGACCTGCAGCTACAAACCACCGACAGCCCACCGAATCCGACCAGCACGCTCAATCTGACCTTCACCCTGCCCGGCAATGCCCAACCGCCGACGGTCGCCACCTTCGATCCAAACAACGCCAACAGTTACAACAGCTCCACCGGCGGCACCACCGTCTACGACTCGCTGGGCGTGAGCCATATCCAGACCTCGTATTTCGTCAAGACCGCTACGCCTAACCAGTGGCAGGTCTACAACTATATCGATGGCGTCGCCGCAGGCGGTGCGAGCACACTGCAGTTTTCCAACAATGGCATGCTCAGCAACCCCGCCAACGGCCAAATCGCGCTGGGCACCTTTACCCCGAGTACCGGCGCTGGCCCCCTCAACCTCACCTTGAACGTCACAGGTTCAACGCAGTACGGCGAAACCTTCGCCCTGCGCGCGGCCTCTCAGGACGGCTACGCCAGCGGCAAGCTCAACGCGATCAGCATCGATCCCACCGGCGTCGTCTACGCGCGCTACTCCAACAATGCCAACAAGGCATTGGGACAGGTCGCGATGAGCAACTTCGTCAACCCGCAAGGCTTGACTTCGCTGGGCGACAACGCCTGGGCGGAAAGCGCGGGATCGGGCAGTCCGCGTACCGGAGTGGCGGGTTCTTCGGACTTCGGCAGCGTGCAGTCCGGCGCGCTTGAGTCTTCCACCGTCGACCTGACCGAGCAGTTGGTCAACATGATCGTGGCGCAGCGCAACTTCCAGGCCAACTCGCAGATGATCTCCACCCAGGATCAGGTCACCCAGACCGTCATCAATATCCGTTAACGGGTAAAGCCGAGATTGGTGGCTCGGGATCTGGAATTCTCTGGATCAAACGCTGTAAAGGACGCGGATCGATACATCGCGCCGCGTCCTACTCCCGACCGTTCAAGCACTTCCACTTCGCGCCTTTCCGGGCCACCAGCCCAAAGACCCGAGCCAAGGCTTTCGAGGATTTCCCATGGACAAAGCACTCTACGTCGCCATGACCGGTGCCCGCGCTTCATTGCAGGCGCAAACGACGGTGTCGCACAACCTGGCCAACGTCGAGACCGCCGGTTTCAAGGCGCAGCTCGCCAATACCGAAGCATTCCGCATTCAAGGCAACGGCTATCCGTCGCGCATTGATGCACTGCACATCGACCAGGGTTTTGATCGCGATGTCGGCGCGCAGCAAGTCACCGGCAATCCACTGGATGTCTCCATGAGTGCCAATAATTGGCTGGCGGTACAGGCCAGCGACGGCAAGGAGGCATACACGCGCGGCGGTGAATTGGCACTGACAGCGAACGGACAACTGGTCACCTCCAGTGGCCGTGCGGTACTCGACACCGAGGGCAACCCGATGTCGATCCCGCCACACCAGTCGCTGGAGATCGGCAACGACGGCACCGTCTCGATCGTGCCCTTGGGCGAAGGACCGCAGGCGATGAGCGCGATCGGCACGCTGAAGGTGGTGAATGCACCGGCCGATCAGCTCACCCGCCGTCTCGACGGCCTGATGCGCAACGTCAGCGAAGATCCGACCAAGGCCTTTCCACTTGCCACCGGCATCGCACTGCACACCGGCGCGCTGGAGGGTAGCAATGTGGATGCCGCGGGTGCGCTGGTGCAGATGATCCAGTTGCAACGCCAGTTCGAAATGCAAGTGAAAGTGATCAAAAACGGCGACGAAAACGCGCAGTCGGCCAACACCCTGCTGCGTATGAGCGGCTGAGGCCACCGCTGGCGCGGTGTTTGGCACGGCGCATGCATCAGTCTTCATGCACCCCGGCATCGCTCGGGGAACATTCTTCAGAGGAAATCGGGTCATGAATCAGGCTTTGTGGGTCGCCAAGACCGGCATGGATGCACAACAGACACGTATGTCAGTCGTCTCCAACAACCTGGCAAACACCAGCACCACTGGCTTCAAGCGCGATCGCGCCAGCTTCGAAGACCTGCTGTACCAACAGCGGCGTCAACCCGGCGGTGCCAGTTCGTCACAGACGCAATTGCCCTCTGGCCTGCAGTTAGGCACTGGTGTGCGCGTGGTCGCCACCTCCAAGGATTTCGAGCAAGGCAGCCAACAGCAGACGGGAAAGGCCTTGGATGTGATGGTCAACGGTCGCGGTTTCTTTGAAGTGCAGATGCCCGACGGCACCTCCGCCTATACCCGTGACGGCAGCTTGCAGGTCAACGCGCAGGGCCAACTGGTGACCAACAGCGGTTACGCCATACAGCCTGGCATCCAGATTCCGGAAGGTGCGCAGTCGGTGACCATCGGTAACGACGGCACGGTCAGCGTGCAGGTTCCTGGCTCCGCGGCCGCACTGCAGGTCGGCTCGCTGACTCTGACCGATTTCATCAATCCCTCGGGACTGCAGGCCACCGGCCAGAACCTGTACGTGGAAACCGCCTCCTCGGGTCCGGCACAAAGCGGGACGCCCGGCCTCAATGGCCTCGGCACCACCGTGCAGGGCGCTTTGGAAGGCAGCAACGTCAATGTGGTGGAAGAGCTGGTGAGCATGATCGAAACCCAGCGCGCCTACGAGATGAACGCCAAGGCGATCTCCACCACCGACGCCATGCTCGGTTACTTGAACAACAACGCCTGATCCTGCCGTTTCCGGAATCCGCCATGTCGCACCTGTCCTCTCTCTGCTTCTCCGCCGCGCTGTTGCCAGCCCTGCTCGGCGGCTGCGCCAATTTGGGCATCGCTGCCGGCGACATCCGTCCATATTCGCCGATGGCCCCGATCGTCCCGGTGGTCGCGCCGCAGGCACAGCCCAGCGCCGGCGCGATCTACGCCGCCGGCCCGGGTTTGTCGCTGTATTCGGACCGTCGTGCCCGTGATGTCGGCGACTTGCTGACCATCACCCTGGTGGAAAGCACCAATGCCAGTAGCACCGCTGGCACCAGCATCAGCAAAAAGGACAACGTGAAAATGTCCACGCCGACCCTGCTCGGCACCCCGTTCTCGATCAACGGCACCGACGTGCTCAATAACTCCACCAGCGGCGATCGCAGCTTCGCCGGCAAGGGCAACACCGCGCAAAGCAACACCATGCAGGGAAGCCTGACCGTGACCGTGATGCAGCGCTTGCCCAACGGCAACCTGGTGATCCAGGGCGACAAGAATCTGCGTCTGAATCAGGGCGACGAACTGGTGCAGGTGCAAGGCATCGTCCGCGCCGCCGACATCGCCCCGGACAACACCATTCCATCCAGCAAGGTTGCCGACGCGCGCATCGCCTACGGCGGTCGCGGTGCGGTAGCGCAGTCCAATGCCATGGGCTGGCTGAGCCGTTTCTTCAATTCACGCATCTCGCCTTACTGAGACCTGCCATGACTCTCCTGTCCCTGCCCTGCCGCCTGCTCACCGCCTTCGCGTTGTGCGCTGCTCTGGTCGCCCCGGCCGCGGCCGAACGCATCAAAGATCTTGCCCAGGTCGGCGGCGTGCGCGGCAATGCGCTGGTCGGCTATGGCCTAGTGGTCGGCCTGGACGGCAGCGGCGACCGCACCAGCCAAGCGCCATTCACCGTGCAGAGTTTGAAGAACATGCTCGGCGAGCTGGGCGTCAACGTGCCGGCGAACGTCAACCCTCAGTTGAAAAACGTGGCAGCGGTAGCGATCAGTGCGCAACTGCCGGCATTCGCCAAACCTGGACAGCCAATCGACGTCACTGTCTCCTCGATCGGCAATGCCATCTCACTGCGTGGCGGCTCCTTGCTGATGACCCCGCTGAAGGGGGCCGATGGTCAGGTCTATGCGATCGCTCAGGGTAACTTGGTGGTCGGCGGCTTCGGCGCACAGGGCAAGGACGGCTCGCGCATCTCGGTCAACATACCCAGCGTCGGCCTTATCCCCAATGGCGCAACCGTGGAGCGCGCATTACCGGATGTGTTCGGCAGCAGCAACGAAATCACCCTTAACTTGCACCAGGCCGATTTCACCACCGTCTCGCGGATGGTCGCGGCGCTGGAAAATACCTTCGGCCCCGGCAGCGCACACGCGGTGGACGGCTCTACCGTGGCAGTACGCTCGCCCACCGATCAAAGCGCAAGGATCGGCCTGCTGGCGCGGATCGAAAACGTGGAGCTATCGCCCGGTTCGGCGCCGGCCAAGGTCGTGGTCAACGCTCGCACAGGCACCGTGGTGATCGGCTCTCAAGTACGGGTCAGCCCGGCGGCGATCTCGCACGGCTCGCTGACCGTCACCATTAGCGAAGGCACGGAAGTCAGCCAACCAAACGCGCTGAGCAATGGCCAGACCGTGGCAGTGCCGAAGTCGACCATCACCGCAACCAACGAAGGCAGCCGCATGTTCAAGTTCGAGGGCGGCACCTCGCTGGATCAAATCGTGCGCGCAGTCAACGAAGTCGGCGCCGCGCCAGGCGATTTAATTGCAATTCTTGAAGCGCTCAAGCAGGCCGGTGCCCTGAGCGCGGAGCTAGAGGTGATCTGACATGCGCATTTCGGCCTCTCCCCTCGACCTGCACGCGAGCACCCAGAACGATCCCGCCAAGATCGACAAGGTGTCGCGCCAGCTGGAAGGACAGTTTGCGAACATGCTGGTCAAGAGCATGCGCGACGCCAGTTTCGGCGATTCCCTGTTTCCGGGCGAGAACCAGACCTTTCGCGACATGTACGACAAGCAGTTGGCGAAAGGCTTGACCGACGGTAAAGGGCTGGGCCTATCTGCACTGATCGCCAAACAACTCGGTGGCGGCCAACCTAGCGCAGCGCCGGCTACCAATACCGCGCTCGGCGCGGCCAAAGCGGCAAAGGCTTATTCGCTGGTATCGGACCAGAGCAGCCGCGCCATTCCCCTCGCCGCAGCGGCCGATGGGACTGAAAGCGGTCGATTGAGCGGCATGGAGGTGGCGGGGACACCACAACATCAGGTCGAACAGGTGCTGGACATGATCGCCGGTCGCGACAGCAACACCCGACAACAGTCGCCCGGCGTCAACCAGCTCGATGGTAGTGCTGGCCTGTCCTGGGATAGCACCGATGATCGCTGGTCGAACGTCCAGAAGCCTGCCGATAACGCCACCGTGATCGATCCAAGCGCCGCCGCAGCGGCCAACGCGGCGGCGGCAAGCCTCGGCGAACGCACGCCGGAAGGTTTCGTCGCCAAAATCTGGAACCATGCGCAAAAAGCCGCGCACGAGCTGGGAGTGGATGCGCGGGCACTGGTCGCGCAGGCTGCACTGGAAACCGGTTGGGGTCGCCATGGCATGGCGCACAACAACAGCCCCAGTTCGAACAACATGTTCGGGATCAAAGCCACCGGCTGGAGTGGAGACCGCATCACCGCCAAGACTCACGAGTATGTCGACGGGGTCAAGCAGTCGCAGACCGCGGACTTCCGCGCCTATGCGTCCCCGGCAGACAGCTTCGCCGACTACGTGCAAATGTTGAAGACCAACCCGCGCTACCAACAGGCGTTGAAGGCCGGTACCGACATCCGTGGTTTCGCACAGGGCCTGCAACGCGCCGGTTATGCCACCGATCCGTCCTACGCGTCCAAGATCGCCGCCATCGCGGCAGGGCCGACCATCGGCCGCGCTGTCGCGGCGATCAGCAACGCGGCTGCCAGCGGCATTGGCATGATCGCCAGCAGTGTCGACCCCTCCAGCATCATGCGACGCTGAGGTAGCCATCCATGTCCGTCATGTCCACCGGTACCGGCGCCCTGATCGCTTTCCAGCGCGCACTGCAAACCGTCAGTCACAATGTCGCCAACACCAACACCGATGGCTATAGCCGGCAACGCACCAGCTTTGCCACCAACGTGCCGAATCAGTTCGGCAACTACTACGTCGGCAATGGCACCCATGTCAGCGATATCTCGCGCGTTGCCGACCAGTTGGCGATCTCGCGCCTGTTCGACAGTACCGGCGAGGCAGCCCGGCTGAAGCAGTTGTCGGACATGTCCAGTCGCGTCGATAGCGTGTTTTCCGACAAGGCCACCGGCATCGCCGGGCCGTTGTCGAACTTCTTCGACGCCACCAGCAGTTTGTCCTCCAGCGCCCCCACCACCGCCAACCGGCAGAGTCTGCTGGACAGTGGCAATGCGCTGGTCACCCGGTTCAAGCAACTCAACGGCCAGATCGACTCGCTCAACAATGAAGTCAACGGTGGCTTGGTGTCGGGCACCACCGAAGCCAACAACCTGGCCACCGAGATCGCCAAGATCAACGGCCAGATCGGCAGCAATGCCACCAATGCCCCGCCGGACCTTCTGGATCACCGCGATCAGTTAATCAGCCAACTGGTCAGTTTTACCGGTGGCAGCGTGGTCCAGCAAGACGGCGGGATGATGAACGTCTACACCGCTGGCGGTCAGGCGATGGTGGTCGGAACCACCGCATCGGTCCTGGTCACCACACAGGACCCCTACCAACCGCAGCGGCTGCAGATTGCGCTGAAGACGCCAGGCGGCTCGACCCCGCTGAGCAGCCAGGCACTTGGCGGAAAGATCGGTGGCTACCTGGAATTCCGCAGTTCGGTGCTAGATCCGACCACGGCAGAGTTGGGCCGCATCGCCACCGGTCTGGCCAGCAGCTACAACCAACAGCACAAAGCCGGCATGGACCTGTACGGCCAGATGGGCGGCAATTTCTTCAACCTGCCCCCACCGACCGTCAACGGCAATAGCGCCAACACCGGCAATGCAGCGTTCACCACCAACGTCAGCGATGTCAGCAAGCTCGACGGGCAGAATCTACTGCTCACCTATAACGGCAGCACTTGGAGTGCCAGCCGCGCCGATACCGGGGCAAGTGTCGCCATGACCGGCAGCGGCACGGGGGCCGATCCGTTCATGGTGAATGGCGTGTCCCTGCAGGTCTCAGGTACCGCCGCAGCCGGGGACAAATTCCTGGTGCAGCCCACCGCCAGCGCCATCAATAACTTGTCCGTCGCCATCACCGATCCGTCGCGGATCGCGGCGGCCACGCCGATCAAAGCCACGGTCAGCTTGAATAACCAGGGAACCGGTATCGTCAGCAAGGTGCAGGCGGTGGATGCCACCAACGCCAACCTGTTGACGCCGTCCAACATCGCGTTCGTCGATGCCACCCATTACACCATCGATGGGACCGGGCCATTTGCCTATACCGCCGGGCAGACCATCAGCGCCAACGGCTGGAGCATGACGCTGGATGGCAAACCCTCCCCAGGCGACAGCTTCGCGGTCAGCCCCACTGGCCCAGGCTCCAGCGACAACGGCAACGCCCAATTGCTCTCGCACTTGGACAACGCCAAGGCGTTCAACGGCGGCACCATCACCCTCAACGGCGCGGTTGCAGGACTGAGCACCACTATCGGTTCGGCAGCACGTCAGGCGCAATATTCATCCGATGCGCAGAATGTGATCCAAAGTAATGCGAAGGATGCACGCGATTCGCTTTCCGGAGTCAATCTTGACGAGGAAGCGGCCAACATGCTCCAGCTGCAACAGGCCTATGAAGCGGCCTCGCATATCATTTCCACCGCAGACACGATGTTTCAATCCATTTTGAGTGCGATCCGATGAGTACGCGCATCTCCAGCGGCATGATCTTCAACCAGTCGCTCAACACCATGATCGACAAACAGGCCAGGATCGCGCACCTGCAAGAGCAGTTGTCCACCGGACAGCGCCTGGTCACTGCTGCCGACGACCCGGTCGCCTTTGGCACTGCGGTCACCATGGATCGCGCGGACGCCGCGCTGGCCCAGTTCGGCCAGAACGCCAACATCGTGCAGAACCGACTCAACCTGCAGGAGAACACGCTATCTCAGGCCGGAAGCCTGATGGCGCGCGTCAACGATCTGACCGTGCAGGCCAACAGCGGCGCCCTGAACACCTCCGACCGCAAGGCGATCGCCTCGGAACTCAAATCACTGCACGACAGCCTGCTCAGCCTGTCCAACAGCACCGATGGATCTGGTCGCTACCTGTTCGGTGGCACAGCAGACGGCAATCCACCGTTTTCTATGGTGAACGGCAAGGCTGTCTACAATGGCAATCAAACCCAGCGCACTGTGGAAGTGGCGCCGGACACCAAGGTCAGCGACACCCTGCCCGGCAGTGAGATCTTCATGCGCATCCGTACCGGCGACGGCACCGTCGATGCGCATCCCGCCGCCGCCAACACCGGTACCGGTCTGCTGCTGGACTTCAGCCGGGATGGCAGTAGTCCAGGCTGGAACGGGAGCAGCTATAGCGTCGTCTTCACCGACCCCACCACCTACCAGGTGAAAGACAGCAGCGGTACCGTGATCAATAGCGGCACCTATAAAGCCGGCGAAACCCTCAACTTTGCCGGCCTGAACATGCGCCTGGACGGCGCTCCAGCCGCTGGCGACAGTTTTCAGATCGGCCCCTCGACCAACAAGGATGTGTTTTCCACCATCGATGACTTGGTCAATGCGCTCAACACCGACCCTGTCACAGCGACCGACAAGGCCACGTTGCAGAACAGCCTGCAATCGTCGATGCGCGACATCAGCCAGGCGACCTCGAAGATGAGCGATGCGCGCGCTTCTGGCGGCGCACAGCTAGCGGCGATCGACAATGCGGGCGATCTACGCTCTGCCAACGATGTCTCGCTGAAAACCTCACTGTCCTCGATACGCGACCTGGACTACGCCAGCGCCATCTCCCAGTACCAATTGGAGCAATCGGCGCTGAAAGCGGCACAGACCATCTTCACCCAGATGCAGTCGATGTCGCTGTTCAACATGATCCGCTGAAGCACCCCAATCATCCTGGTATTACACACATCCTGGCCAACGGCTCCGCCAGGGTGACGTTAACCGAGGATGGGACAAACACGCGACAGCCGCGCCATTGGACATCGATCCAGCGTTCCAAGCCGATGCCCAACCTGATCATTCCTACAGACTAGGCAATGGTGGCCGTTTAACGGCAAGGGCAATTCAAGCACTATTCATGGTCAAGCTCGATGCCCACGCAGGTACGCTATCGGGCTTGCCCCAATCGGACTGGATCAGCCTCGATATACTCGCCCTGCGGAAGCCGGCAAGGCCGACCACCACCAATAGCCGAAGGCACGAAACGTGACAATCGTCACCAAACGAAAGTTCTGTGCCGACAACCCGTCTACATTTTTTGACAATGCTCAAAATCACTTTTCAGGTGATTTAACCCGCGCACGGAAAAGGACCAGCGACGTCGCAATGCATCCCGGCCTTTAATCGTTATAAAAAGATCGCCATTGCAAACAGCGTCACAAACAAGCCGCTCTTATCCCTAAAGTTTGCCAAAGCGCTGCCGAAACAAGCTCTTCGCCGCGTGCCTGCATTGCTGCCACATCATGGATCACGATATTTTCCGCAGCAAATCGCTAAAGCTTGCCAACACGCCGCCGTTATTTATCTCAGCAGCGGCAACGGCCAATTGATGGCCCCCCTGCGGAGGCTCCAGGCACCGTTGGGTTGCCGGATAAATCGCTTAGAGGAGATATCAAAATGGCACAAGTAATTAACACCAATATTCTGTCGCTGAACGCTCAGCGTAACCTGAATCTCAACAGCGCCAGTCTGGCGACGACGATTCAACAGCTGTCGACGGGCAAGATGATCAACAGCGCAAAGGACAACGCCGCCGGCCTGAAGATCACCGAGGGTTTCACCACCCAGATCAACGGCCTGGACGTCGCCGGGCGCAATGCCAACGACGGCATCTCGCTGGCGCAGACTGCCGAAGGCGCGATGGTCGAAATCGGTAACAACCTGCAACGCATCCGCGAGCTGGCGGTGCAGTCGGCCAACGCCACCAACTCTACCAGCGACCGTCAGGCGCTCAACGCGGAAGTCACTCAGCTGACCTCGGAAATCGACCGCGTCGCCAATCAGACCGACTTCAACGGCACCAAGTTACTGAACGGCTCATTCACTGGCGCCCTGTTCCAGGTCGGCGCCAACGCTGGCCAGACCATCGGCATCAGCTCGATCGTCGATGCCAACGTCAATGTCCTGGGCAAGACCGGCTTCGCCGCCACCCAGACCAGTTCGGCCGCATTGGCCTCGGGCACCGCGACCGCCAGCGGCAGCTTCAGCGGCATGGTGATCAACGGCATCGCCATCGATTCCGTCGCCGTGGCCGTTGGCGATGCCGACTCCTCTGTGTCCACCAAGATCGCCGCCGCGATCAACAACAAGATGGACCAGACCGGCGTCTATGCCTCGATCAACAGCACCACGGGCGCACTGCAACTGGACTCGATCAAGGGTAATCAGGACTTCTCGTTCACCGCGGGCAGCGCCACTGGCGCCACCGGCATCACCTTCAGTAACGCCGGCATCGCCGCTACTGCTACTGCAGTGGCAGGTAACACGAACTTCGTGAAGGATCTGGACATCACCACCTTCCAAGGTGCGCAGAGGGCCCTGAGCATCGTCGACAACGCGCTGAACGCGGTCAACTCCTCGCGCGCCGACATGGGTGCGATCCAGAACCGCTTCACTTCCACCATCGCCAACCTGAGCTCGGCCTCGGAGAACCTGTCTGCATCGCGCAGCCGCATCCTGGACACCGACTACGCCAAGGCAACCGCCGACCTGACCCGCGAGCAGATTCTGCAGCAGGCTGGTACCGCGATGCTGGCGCAGGCCAAGTCGGCCCCGCAGAGCGTGCTGAGCTTGCTGCAAGGCTAAGCAAAGGCAGACACAGGTCGCATCAGGCCCACCCGCAAGGGTGGGCTTTTTTTTACCCGCGGACTGACGGGCACAAAACTTGCCTTCACATCCGAATAATCACACATTGTAGACAAGATACTCAAGCATCGACGTCACCTGCCGATAGTTCTCCCAAGCGCTGGCCATTCCTGTGCCAGTCACCGTAAGGAAGGCCACCATGGCTGCTACTTCTTCAATCATGTCGTCCATCGGCTCTGGCCTGGATATCCCGACCTTCGTCGCCAATCTGGTCGCCCAGGAGCGCGCGCCCCAGCAAGACCGGATCAACAAAGACGGTACCGCCTCCACCGCCCAACTCTCGGCACTGGGGACGATCAAGGGGGCGATGTCCAACCTGCAGACCGCGATCAACTCCGTCTCCACTAGCGCCGACACACCCGCGTTCACCGCCTCCGTCGACGCTGGCGCCGGGTATACCGCCAGCGTCACCTCGAACGCTACTGCGGGCAATTACAACGTGGAGGTGGTCAGTTTGGCGCAGGCGCAGAAGCTGACATCGGCTGCTTATGCCAGCACCGCGACGGTCGGCAACGGTACATTGACGATCGCCTACGGCACGAGCTCGCTCAATGTCACCATCGCCCCAGGCAGCACACTCAGCGATATCGCTGCGGCAATCAACAAGGCCGCCGGCGGCAATGGTGTAACCGCCAGCGTGGTCAACGCCGACGATGGCAACCACCTGGTCCTCAATGCGGTGAATACCGGCACTAAGGGTGCATTGACCGTCACCGCCTCCGGTGGCGACGGCGGTCTGGCCGCATTCGCCTATCCAAGCAGTAGCAACAGTAGCGGCAGCAGTAGCGCCAGTGGCATGACCCAGAATACCGCCGCAACCGACGCGGTCGTGCGCGTGGACGGTTTTACACGCACCTCCAGCAGCAACTCCATCGCCGATCTGGTACCTGGCGCCGTCCTGAACCTGACCAAGGCCACGCCGGGCAGCACGTTCAAACTCAGCATCGCCAACGACAACAGCGGGCTGAAAGCAAACTTGACCGCCCTCGTCAGCGCCTACAACGCAACCAATACCGTGCTCAATTCCTCCAGCGACTACAATGCCACCACCAAGACAGCCTCGCCGTTGACCGGCGATGCGATGGTGCGTGGGCTGCAGGGATCATTGCGCAAGCAGGTCAGCGACAATATCGTCGCCCTCGGCGCACTAGGTGTCAGCATCGACAAGGACGGCGTGATGAGTTTCGACAGCGGCAAGTTCGACAGCGCGATGGCCAGCAACCCAGCTTCGGCCAAGAGCATGTTCGGTGCCAATGGTAGCTTCAGCTCCGGGATGAACACCCTGCTCAACGGCAATCTGGATGGGACCAACGGGACACTGACACAACGCACCAACGCACTTAACAAGCACATCAGCGACCTGACCGATCAACTCAGCGACCTGGACCAACGCATGTCGGCACTCAGCGACCAGTACACTGCCAGATTCAGCGCAATGAATACCCTCGTCGCACAGATGCAGTCCATTCAAGATAGTCTCTCCAAGCAATTCGGATAATGAAATCGACATCAAAACAACTCAAGTCCAAGCGCGTTTCGGCCGATATATTTAGTATCGACAGTCATTCAAGACTGCTAGTATGCACCCGCCGCAGGACATTTTCTGTCACGGGTGGAAATGCGATTAAATAAAGCACTTGAGAGGTTTTTATATGTATGGTTCCAGTCGCCAATGCGCCGAGCAGTACCGCAAGATGAGCATCTCCACGAGCATTACCGATGCGGACCCGCACAAGCTGGTGGCAATGTTGTTCGATGGTGTCTGCCAGCGTATTCGCCAAGCACAGGCATCCATGGCCCAGGGCGACCAAGCACGCAAAGGCAAGGCGATCGGTCAGGCCTGCGCCATCATTGGCCATCTCAACGGCTCGCTCGATCACAAAGCAGGCGGCGAGATCGCCAATAACCTCTCTGCCCTGTACGACTACGTGATGCGCCGACTGACCGCAGCCAATCTGCATAACGACGAAAGCGCGCTGATCGAATCGCTGGAATTGCTCAGCGAGATCGGCAACGCCTGGAACGCCATTCCCATGCAGCAACGGGAAGTGGCCACGGCTGCCGTGGCATGAACACTCCAACCATCAGCCTCGCCTCGCTGCATGCCCAACTAACGCAGTTGCAGCAGGTGCTGAAGACCGACGAATATGCTCTTGCCGAGCGCATCCTCAGCGATCACGCCCAGCAATTGCAGCAATATCTGCAACAAGACGGTGCCGATATCTCGCGTGAAACCTTGCAGAAGCTGCTGCAAAAGCAACAAGCGCTGACCACGCAGATGCTCCAGTTACGCGACGAGGCCGCCGTTTGGTTACGCGCCAATCACTATTTCAACAATGCCACCCGCGCATATGCGCAAGCTGGATTACTCAGATGAACGGCGCGTCAGACGGCACCTTGCAGCATCGTGCCGAGACCGAGCTGTTCCACGACACGCTGAGCTGCGAACTGACACTGCCCGCCGACTTTGTGCCCGGTCACGGCATTGGCCGGCTGAGCGCAGCCGAAACACTGCTGAGAGGACTCGCCCAGGTCGAGGATCTACGTGCCGAAGATGGTAGCGACGAGCGCGGCGATGCCTCCCTGCACTTACAACGCATGGACGCCAAGCTCGACCTGATGCTGGTACTGCTAGGACGGCTGGCCCGGCAACACGAAGACATACTGCCACTGCGCCCAGTGCGCTGGTCGCGGCGCGGCATCCGGCTGGAATTGAGCCAGCACGCTGGCACCCTCCCAGGGGCGGCAGGACTACTACGGCTACAACCCTCCGACTGGCTACCCGATCACCTGGAACTGCCGGTGCGGGTTCTTGACGAAGCCAATGACGCGGGCCGCTTCCATCTCTGGCTACAATTCGAGACACAACCGCCAAGCATGGAAGAAGCGATGGAACGTCATCTGTTTCGCCTGCACCGCCGACAGATCGCCAGCAGCAGGCGCGCCCGCTGAGCACACATCCCCCTGTCCGGTAAGCCAAGGCAAGGTTGGCGGCAGCCGCCGACTGGGCTAATGTGCGATTCTGAAAAGAAGGATCTTGCACCGTGCGAGTCATCATTGTCGACGATCACACCCTTGTACGCGCCGGCCTTAGCCGGTTGCTACAGACGTTTGCGGACGTCGATGTGGTCGCCGAGGCCAGCAATGCCCAGCAGGCGCTGGACCTGACCGTCCTGCATCGCCCCGACCTGGTGTTGATGGATCTCTCCCTGCCCGGACGTAGCGGACTGGATGCGCTCACCGATGTCTTGCAAAGCGCGCCCAAAACCCGCGTGGTGATGATGTCCATGCACGATGACCCGGTGCATGTGCGCGATGCGCTGGACCGTGGCGCCACCGGCTTCGTCGTCAAGGATGCCGCGCCATTGGAGTTGGAGCTGGCGCTGCGCGCGGCCAGTGCCAACCAGATGTTCTTGAGCCCGCAGATCTCCTCCAAAATGATCGCGCCGATGCTCGGGCGCGAACGCCCGGTCGGCATTGCCGCGCTTTCGCCACGGCAACGCGAAATATTGCGTCAGATCGGCCGCGGTCAAAGCAACAAAGAAATCGCATCGGACCTGGGCATCAGCGTCAAGACCGTGGAAACCCATCGCGCCCGGATGATGGAATCGCTAGGCTGCAGGCGTGCCAACGACTTGGTGTTGCTGGCCGCACGCCACCAGAACGAGCTGATCTGAACGATCGTGACGTCATTCCATCACCTTGCGTTGGCATGACGTTTGCCTGTACCGAACGAACAGACAAAACCAAGGCGTAGCTCTCCGCCCAGCTTGTCCTGACACCGTCGACAGTCCGACGCTCCTGACACGCCCGTCAGGATTTTCCCTACGCACCGTCAGGAATTTGACTACCTAGCTCAGAAACCCCCTGATTCTGTTAACGTCGGGCGGCAAGCACTATGCATGCCACAGGCGCTGAAGGTTTTGCGTCGAACCGAGGAAGTTCGCATGAAGCCGATCGTTTCCGCCCAACTGGGCCAACAACTGCATCTAACACCGCAACTCTTGCAGTCGATCCGACTGCTGCAGCTCGATGGTTTGCAATTGGAAATGGAGATCCGGCGCGCTCTGGAAAACAATCCGCTGCTGGAACTGGAAGAACCCGAGGCTGTGGCCGAACCGGAAACCACAGTCGAAGCCGCCCTACAAACCGCAGCATTCGACGAATTACCCGAATCCTCGATGTGGGATGTCCCGGCCGCCGGCTGGAACGACGGCGAGGACGACCGCCTGCAGCATATCGCCGCTGGCGAGTCCACCGACCCGCACCTACGCGTCCTGCAACGGCTGGCGCTGGAATTACCCCCGCGCGAGATTGAAGCGGCTGCGTTCTGGCTGGAACACTGCGACGATGCCGGTTACCTCAACGACGCGCTGGACACGCTGACCCTGCTGGCGTGTACACGCCTGGACCTATCGGCCGCACAGGTAGAGGCGGTGCGCCAGCGCCTGCTGCACGGCGATCCTGTCGGACTGGCCGCCCGCGATCTACGCGAGTGCCTGCACGTACAACTGCACGACCTGCCCGGCCCAGTCCCCGGCCGCCATCTGGCCGCGCGCATCCTCGATGGCGACCTGCATCTACTGGCCAGCCACGACTACGCACTGCTGGCACGCAAACTCGACGCCGAAACCGATGACGTCCGCGAGGCGATCCGGCTCATCCTGTCGCTGCAACCGCGCCCCGGCGACAGCCTGCAACCGCAGGATCTGGGCCATGTCATCCCCGATGTGGTCGCTTGGCAAGCCGATGGTAGCTGGCGCGTGGCGCTGAACCCGGCAACCACCCATCGTGTCAATATCAACCCCATGCACGAGCGTGCCCTGGCCCAAGCCGGCGAAGCGGCGCAGCCACTGCGCGAAATGCTGCAAGAGGCACGCTGGCTGACCCGTGGCCTGTCGATGCGCTACGAGACCCTGCTGCGCACCACGCGCAGCATCGTCGAACGTCAATCCGCGTTTCTGAACAAGGGCGAAGAAGCCATGGCGCCTTTGACCCTGAAAGAAGTGGCCGATGCAATCGGCATGCACGAGTCCACCATCTCGCGCATCACCACCGGCAAGTATCTGCAAACCCCGCGCGGCACCTTCGAGCTGAAGCACTTCTTCGCCGTGCGCCTGGAAGGCGCGGCGGTGTCCGGTCAGGCGGTGCGCGCGATGGTGCGCCGGCTGATCGAATCCGAGCCTAGTAGCCGGCCGCTAGCCGACGAGGCAATCGCTGCGCTACTGTCACGCCAGGGGATCAACGTGGCCAGACGCACCGTGGCCAAGTATCGTGAACAATTGGATATCGCTCCGGCACGCGAGCGCCGCCGCGGCAGCAAGCCACTACTGGCCCGCACGGGCTAAGGAAACTACCGCATATGAACAAATTGTCCGTGCTTCTGGTCGACGACCACGAAGGCTTCATCAACGCCGCGATGCGCCACTTCCGCAAGCTGGATTGGATGGACGTGATCGGCAGCGCCGCCAACGGCCTGGAAGCCATCGAGCGTTCCGAGTCGCTACGCCCGCAAGTGGTACTGATGGATCTGGCGATGCCGGAGATGGGTGGACTGCAGGCCACCCGCCTGATCAAGACCCAGGACCAGGCGCCATATATAGTCATCGCCAGCCATTTCGACGATGCCGAACACCGCGAGCATGCCATGCGTGCCGGGGCCGACAACTTCGTCAGCAAGCTGTCCTATATCCAGGAAGTCATGCCGATCCTGGAGGGGCTACGTACCGAAGGAGTACCGACATGAGCGAATCGCGGATCCTGGTGATCGATGACGACGCCCCGCGCGCCGAGCGCACTGTCAGCCTGCTCGAGTTCATGGATCTCAACCCACGCTGGGTCACCGATGTAGCGGACGTCCAGCCGGGTCGCCACCGCCAGAGCGAGTGGATGGCAATCCTGGTCGGCGGACTGGAGGATAAGTCGCAGGCCGATGCGTTTTTTGGTTGGGTCGCGCGCAGCCCGTTGCCACCGCCGGTGCTACTGCTCAACGACGACGCCCAGGCGTTCGCGCAACGGCATGGCCTGCACGAGGCCAATGTGTGGCAACTGGAGGCCCCGCTGCGCCATGCGCAACTGGAGACCCTGCTGCGCCGCGCCAGCCTCAAACGCCTGGATGCCGAGCACCAGGCCGGTGCCGCACAAGACAATGGGCCAACCGGCAATAGCGAAGCGGTCATCATGTTGCGGCGGCTGATCGACCAAGTGGCTGCCTTTGACACCACCGTCTTGGTACTCGGCGAGTCCGGTACCGGCAAGGAAGTCGTCGCCCGCGCGATCCACCAGAAATCACCACGCTGCGACGGCCCGTTCGTCGCGATCAACTGCGGCGCGATCCCGCCAGACCTACTGGAAAGCGAGCTGTTCGGCCACGAAAAAGGATCCTTCACCGGCGCACTGAGCGCGCGTAAGGGTCGCTTCGAGATGGCAGAAGGCGGCACGCTGTTGCTGGACGAAATCGGCGACATGAGTCTGCCGATGCAGGTCAAACTGCTGCGCGTCCTGCAGGAGCGCAGCTTCGAGCGTGTCGGCGGCAACGTCACTATCCGCTGCAATGTGCGGGTGATTGCGGCAACCCACCGCAACTTGGAAGAACGCATCGCCGGCAACCAGTTCCGCGAAGACCTCTTCTACCGCCTCAACGTATTCCCGATTGAGATGCCGGCGCTACGCGAACGCAGCGACGACCTGCCCGCGCTGGTCAACACGATCGCCGCGCAACTGGCACGTACTGGACGCGGCGAAGTACGCTTTTCCGAAGAGGCGTTGCAAGCATTGCGCAACTACGAGTGGCCAGGCAACGTGCGCGAGTTGACCAATCTGGTCGAACGCTTGGCCGTGTTGCACCCGGATAGTCTCGTGCGTGTGCAAGACTTGCCGGCGCGTTACCGTGGCGATTTCACCTCCTCAATCGACGTCTCTGCGCCACCGTCGCCAATCGCGACAACGGAGCCAAGGCGGCTCCCCAACGTGGTCGACCTGCGTACCGGCGGCAAACTGTATGGGGAGCAATCGCAGGCGACGCAGGTGGCTGCAACGCTGCCGGAGAGCGGACTGGATCTGCGCGGACACATGGCCAACATCGAGTTAGCGCTCATCAACGAGGCGCTGGAGCGCACTCAAGGTGTGGTCGCGCACGCAGCGCAATTGCTGGGCCTTCGCCGCACCACATTGGTCGAAAAACTGCGCAAGTACGGCATTGATCGCGATCAGGCCGAAATGGCCAGCTAAGACGGCCTGCAAAAACGACCGAAGCGACCCGCCGCGGCACATTGCCCTCTCATCGCTATCGTCGTCCTCTGGTAGCCTGCAAAGAGGAACCGTATACATTCGCAGACGCTGACTTCGACACCACACGCAAGCACTACGCCGGTGGCGACAACGCGACTCGAAGATAGTGGACAGGCATCATTGGCATGTGGCTTGCTTCAGATTGCAGTGAACCGATCGCATACATCCGTGCCCTTGGATTCTCCACCCCTCGCCAGGCAGGCCACTATGCCCATCCCCGTCACCAGTCCGCTGCTGCCGCCCCTGGAAGAGTTCGTCCCGTATCTGGAAAAGATTTGGCGCAGTCGCATCCTGACCAACGGAGGCGACATGCACCAGGCACTGGAAAAGGCGCTGGCGGATTACCTGGGTGTCAGCCATCTAGCGCTGCTGACCAACGGCACACTCGCCTTGCTCACCGCGCTGCAGGCGTTACGCATCACCGGAGAGGTCATCACCACACCCTACTCGTTCGTCGCCACCGCACATGCCCTATTGTGGAGAGGGATCAAACCGGTGTTCGTGGACATCGACCCGCTGACGATGAACCTGGATCCGCTCAAGATCGAGGCGGCGATCACCCCGCAGACCACGGCGATCATGCCGGTGCATTGCTACGGCACGCCCTGCGACACCGCCGCGATCGAGCGCATCGCCGACACCTACAACCTCAAGATTATCTACGACGCGGCGCATGCGTTCGGGGTCAAGGACGCGGGAGGCTCGTTGCTGCGTCACGGCGACCTGAGCGTGCTCAGCTTCCATGCCACCAAGGTATTCAACACCTTCGAAGGCGGCGCCATCGTGTGCCCGGATGCGAAAACCTACCAGCGCATCAGCCGGCTCAAGAACTTCGGTTTCGTCGATGAGACTACCGTGGTCGCCACCGGCATCAACGGCAAGATGAGCGAAATCAACGCCGCATTCGGACTGCTGCAACTGCAGCACATCGACGCCGCGCTGGCGCAGCGCGGCGCGATCGATGCGCATTACCGGCGACGGCTGGCGCAGGTGCCTGGAGTGCGCTGCCTGCCACCGCGCGCGCCAGGGCTGGCCAATTACGCATCGTTCCCGATTCTCGTCGATGAAGCGTTCCCATTGAATCGCGACACCCTGCATCGCTTGATGCGCAGCCACGACATTCTGGCGCGGCGCTACTTCTACCCGCTGATCAGCGATTTCCCCATGTACCGTGACCTGCCCTCCGCAGACCCGGCCGGACTGCCTGTTGCCCGGCAGATGTCCGAACGCGTGTTGTGCCTGCCGATCTATCCCGGTCTGACTCAGGAACAGGTCGATGCGATCTCCGATCTGATCGCCACAGCGGGCGACAGCGCATCCGCGTCAACCACCTCCAATTGCACCCCTTCCTCCTTCGCACATCCCGTGGAAATAGCATGAGCCAAGCAACATTTATCGAAAACTTCCTGTCGGCGACGGATTTCCAGAATCCAGTTGAGGTCAGCTTGGAAACCGTGTTGCGCGCGTTGCCCGAATGGGATTCGCTGGCGGCCTTGGGGGTCATCGTGATGTTCGATATGGAATACGGCAAGACCATCACCGGCGAGCACCTGACTGCGGCCATCACCATAGGCGACCTCTATCAGCTGACCGAGGCATAGTCCATGCCGACTTCCACGCTGCACAATGTGCGCTTTGCCGGCATGGCGACCTGCGTCCCGAAGCGCATCGTCTCCAACCTGACCGATTGCCGGCCGCAGATCCGCTCCGAGCGCGAGCGGCTGGTGCGCAACATCGGCATCGAAACCCGGCGCATGGCCGCCGATTGGCAGTGCTTTTCCGACTTGGCATTCGATGCGACACAGGTGCTGCTGGAACAACTGCAGTGGCAGCGCGAGGAAATCGATGCGCTGATCGTGGTCACGCAGTCGCCGGACTATCCGGTTCCGGCGACCGCGATCATCCTGCAAGACCGCCTCGGTCTATCGCATGCGACGGTCGCGTTCGACGTCAACCTGGGCTGCTCGGCATATCCGTTCGGCATCAATCTACTGGGTTCGATGATCGCCTCCGGTGGAGTCAAGAAGGGCCTGCTGCTGGTCGGCGACCGCAGCGCCACCTTCGACGATCCGATCTTTTCCGATTCCGGCACCGCGACCGCACTGGAATTCAGTGCCGATGCACCGCCCATGCACTTCGATCTCAACAGCGACGGTAGCGGCTACCGCGCGATCATCCTGCCGGTCGGCGGACATCGCGAACCGGTCGGGATACAGCATCTGATGCCCTACCGTGCCGACGAGAACGACTACTGGCACCGTGGCGTGGACCTGCAACTGGACGGCGTGGCGGTCCTGAGTTTTTCCACCCAACGGGTGCCGCCGGCGGTGCAGAAGCTGCTCGACTACAGCGGCGTGTCCAAGGATCAGATCGACTACTTCGTGTTTCACCAGGCCAACCGGATAATCAACGAGACCATTCGCAAGAAGCTCGGTCTGCCGGCGGACAAAGTCCCCTCCACCCTGCACGACTTCGGCAACACCAGTGGCGCTTCGCTTCCGGTCACGATGACCGCCCGGATCAACAAGCAACTGGAATCCGGGCGCAAGCGCGTGCTGCTATGCGGCTTCGGCATCGGCCTATCGTGGGGCACCTGCCTGGTGGACATCGAGGGCGCCGTGTTTCCCGATTTGATCGAGTCGTGACGATGGCGCCTGTCGCAAGCACAGACGCCTTCGCACTCCAGGGCAAGACCATCCTGGTGACCGGCGCCTCCTCCGGCATCGGTGCCGCCGTCGCCACGCTATGTGCAAGGCTGGGAGCGACGCTGGTACTGAATGGACGCGACGAGGCACGGCTGCACGCGGTGGCTTCCACCCTGCACGGTGGCGACCATCGCACAGTCGCCGGTGACCTGACCGAGGACGCCACTCGCACCCGGTTGCTGGACGCCGCAACGCATTACCACGGCCTCGCCTCCTGCGCCGGCATCGCCGCGCTGGTGCCGTTCCGGATGGCGGCGGAAAAACACCTGCAACAGATGCTGGCAGTGAACTATCTGGCGCCGATCCTGCTGACCCAGCAATTGCTGGCCAAACGCCGCTTGCACGAAGGCGCGTCGCTGGTGTACGTGTCCGCCTTGACCGCACGCGCGGCACCACAGGCCAGCGCAGGTTACGGCGCATCCAAAGCGGCGCTGGAAGCCGCGGTGCGCTCGTTGGCGCTGGAAAACGCCAGACATCGCATTCGCGCCAACTGCATCGCCCCAGGCTACGTGGACACGCCGATGCTGAGCAGGTTGGGCAGCACCGCCGACATGGACGACAAGATCGGGCTGACTCCGTTGGGACGGATCGACCCGAACGATATCGCCAATGGCGCCGTCTACCTGCTGTCCGACGCCAGCCGCTGGATCACCCGCAGCACCTTGACCATCGACGGCGGGATCTCCCTGCCAATCCGCTTATGACTTTGGAGAACCCCATGTCCGTTGCGGATGCGACATCCGTACTGCTGCGTGATCTGTACGGCGTACACGGCAAGACCGTGCTGGTCACTGGCGCGTCCAAGGGCATCGGCGAAGCCGTTGCCAGGGCATGTGCCAACGCCGGCGCACATCTGCTCATCGCTGGGCGCGATACAGCCCGGCTGCAAGCCGTCTTGGACGCATTACCCGGCCAAGACCACCGCCTCTTCGCTGGCGACCTGAGCGATGCGGCCACAGTGCAACGTCTGGCGGCCGAAAGCGGCCCGCTCGACGGTGTGGTGCATAGCGCCGGCATCCGCGGCCTGTCGCCGATGAAACTGGTGAGCGAGAGCTTCCTCACCGAGGTGATGACGATCAACTACATCGCGCCGACGATGCTCACCCGACATCTGCTCGCGCGCCAGTCGCTGCGCCCCGGTGGTTCCATCGTTTTTCTCTCGTCCATTGCCGCGCTCACCGGCACTGTCGGCGTCGGACCCTATGCTGGTTCCAAGGCCGCGCTGATCGGCATGTTGCGGCCGCTGGCGCTAGAACTGGCGCGACGCAAGATCCGTGCGAATGCGCTGTGTCCGGGCCTGGTCGAGACCTCGTTGATCAACGAGGACAAGGCATGGTTCGAGGAAAGCCGCAAGCGCTATCCACTCGGCATCGGCGAGCCCGACGACGTCGCCCTGGCCTGCCTGTACTTCCTCTCCGACGCCAGCAGCAAAGTGACCGGGCAGGCTTTCAGCATGGACGGGGGCGTGGAATTCGCATGAATAACGCCCCTCCTCAACACGTGCTGATCATCGGCGCCGGTGGCTTCGGTCGCGGCATCGCGGCGATGGCCCGCCATGACGACCCCGGTTACGGGCGGGACTGGGACATAAAAGGTTTCCTCGATAGCCGCAGCGCCTTGGCAGCGACCAGCCCCTGGCCGATCGTCGGCGACCCGGACAGCTACGCGCCCGTCCCCGGCGACCTGTTCGTCTGCGCGCTCGGCGACCCAACCGCGCGCCGCCGCTACAGCCAGGCCCTGCTGGCGCGCGGCGCGGATTTCATGGTGCTGCGCCCGCGCCTGCGCGAGGCCTCGGCCACCCCGATCGGGCGCGGCAGCCTGTTCGAGGTCGGCGTATCGATCGGCGCGGACAGCCGCATCGGCGAATTCGTCACCATCCTGTCCACCACCATCATCGGCCACGACGTGCGCATCGGCGACTACGTGCAGATCGGCAACTTCGTGTTCGTCGGTGGCGGCGTCAGCATCGGCAGCGACGTGGTCATCCACCCGCATTCCACCCTGATCCCCGGGATCACGGTCGGCGATGGCGCGGTGATCGGCGCTGGCAGCGTAGTGGTGAAGGATGTCCCGCCACAGGTGACCGTAGCCGGCAATCCCGCGCGCATCATCTTCCAACGTTGATACTGGCGAACAGGATCCTCGCGCATGTCCCGTCACGCACTCGACGCCACGCACTACACCAGCCCGGACACCTTGCGCCTGGAGCAACAACGGCTGTTCGGTCGGCTATGGATCTTCGTCGGCTTCGCCTCGCTGGTGCGCGAGCGCAACCAATTCTTCGCCCGTCAGGTCGCGGGTGTGCCGGTGCTGGTGCAACGCACCGACGCCGGTATCCGCGCCTTCCTCAACCAATGCCCGCACCGGCAATCGGCGATCCAGAGCGAACCCCACGGCAAACGCCCCTTGGTGTGCCCGTACCATGCCTGGTCGTTCGGGGCCGAGGGCGAGCTACGTGGGCTGCCCAATTCCGGCCTGTACCAGTTCAGCGCGGAAGAAAAAGCCGGCATCTGCCTGAAAAAGCTGCACCTGCGGCAGGTCGGCGAGTTGCTGTTCGTGAACCTGGCAGAGCAACCGTTGCCGCTGGAGGAGCAATTTACTCCCGAGTTCCTGGAAAACCTGCGCGTCGCATCCTCGCACCTGGATTCGCAGATCATTTATAGCTGCCATCGCGTGCGCTACAACTGGAAGCTCAATATGGAGAACGTCAAGGACTACAACCATCTACCGTTCATCCATCCAAAGACCTTCAATCCGCTGATGACAGCGACTCCCAAGTCATCCGCCCAGGTTGAAAGACCGGCTGATGTGCCGTCCGTGGTCGAGCAATTGCTGCAAGCAGGCCACGCCCCTGCCCTCGATGCGCTGAGCTTCCCAGCCAAGGCCGAGATGGCTGACCACGACAACTGGTACCGCCCACTGTGCGAGCGCTATGGCGAGGATTCGGCGTTCTACAACTGGTTCGTCTATCCGAACGTCAACTTCTACAGCGTGCGCGGTGACTCCTTCGTGCTACAGCAGTACGACCCGGTCTCGCCCCATGAGAGCGACTACCATCTGTGGGTAGCAACCGCACGCCGCAAGAGCGAGCGTACCGATTTCACTGCGCTGCTGCGCACGCTGATCCGCATCGAACATCAAGTCATCGCTGAGGACACCGCAGTGTTAGAACGCCTGCAAGCACACCTCGGGCCCCATTCCCCACACAGCATGCACGGCGACTACGAAACCGAACTGGTCCGCCAGCACGTGTGGTACCGCACCAACGTGCTGGAGCAACCGGCATGAAAACGTTGCTGCTGCTCGGCGAAGGCGACGCGCTGGAGCAGGCACGACGCACCGCGCAAGCGTGCGGCTTGGTCCATGTCAGCCTCGTGCTGCACTCACCTGACCGCTACAACTTCGACCTGGGCGAACTGCACGCCAGCCATGCCGCGACGGAGACCGACGTGTTCATCGCACTCGACGAACGCGCGGTCAATCAGTCGCGGCACAAGCTACTGGCTGACGTGCGACTGGCCGGCTACCGCAGCATCGATCTGGTCTGGCCGCAGGCGCATCTCGATGCTGACGTGCGGCTGATGGGCAATGTGTACGTGGGGCCTGGCTGCAATCTCGCGGCGGGAAGCAGTCTCGGCGCAGGCGTCTGGCTGGAACGGCAGGTGATTGTCGAACAGGATGTCCGAATCGGCGCCTGCGCCACCCTGCATGCCGGCGTCCATCTTGGACGCGGCACCCAGATCGGCCAAGGCAGCACCCTGGGCAGCGCCAGCATGACCCGCAGCGGCAGCAAAATCGGCCGGCACTGCGAATGGCTGTTGCCTGGGATGCTGCCGGATGTATTACCCGATCGTTGTTTTTACGATGCACTGATGCCAAACGGAGCACGGATTCTGTGCTGACGCCGCCTCCGCCAAGTCGGGTCAATGGCCTTGAACAGTCAAACAGCACGACCTAGCGGCGACATCTAATCAGGAAAAACAGACACAGCGAAGCTGCACCAGACCACCTTGGTCTCTGCACTGACGATCATCGCGGAAATCTCCAATAACACCCATCTCAGGAGTGCACCCATGAACGACACCTCAAGCACGCCTCGCGACGAAACAGACCTGATTGCACACTGCGCCGACGCGGGCAGCGCAATCTTCATGGCGCCCAGTTCCACTCTCGGTAGGATTTATGCAACGCACGCAGCCACTGCGCTGGTGGAGCGCGCTCCTGGCATCAGGATCATTGCCCTGGACGATGTGCTGTATGCGGGTCATACCGCCGACATGGGTTTCAGCGATATACGGCCTACCAATGCGTTCCGGAACGACCCGGAACTGATGGCGCTGCCCACCATCAACTGCGCATTCATGCCAACAGCATGGCTGCATTTTGCGCAACTACAAGATGCAGGCAGCGGACGCCGCATCGATCTTCCGGAGCTGTTTTACGCCCTGGACATCCCACTGGTGTATCAAACTGGTCGTTTGACTCGCGAACAGACGCTGGCGCACAGCGCGCAATTCGCCGCGCTACGCGAACGCTTCGCCGATCCCCTGAGCATGCGCACACTCGATGCCGTGCTGCAAATGCGCATGAATGGCGACCGGCGGCCGTTACTGGACGTACTGTGCCCGATGGAGCAGGAATACTTCTCCGTTTACTCCACCAACGCACATCCGCTGCGAATCGGTACCGACGAGCACTACGTGGACATCGGTGCCTACCGTGGCGACACCGTGAAGAAATTCCGCGCCGCCTCGCGCTATCGCTACGCCTCGATCCACGCGTTCGAGCCGGACCCGGCCAACTTCGCCGCGCTGCAACGCGACCTCGCCGACGATGCCGGGCGCACGCTGCTGCACAATGCCGCGGTCTCCGATGTCGCCGGAACCCTGGCCTTCCATGCCGAAGGCACCATGGGCAGCCGGCTCGATGCCAACGGCACGGTCATGGTCCCAAGCGTACGCCTGGACGAGCTGATCGAGCACGTCACGATTATGAAAATGGATGTGGAGGGATTCGAGCCGCAGGTGTTGCGCGGCGCCGCCGGGCTGATCCAGCGCTGCCGCCCGCGCATGGCCATCACCTGCTACCACAACGCACTGGACCTGCTGGAGATCGTCGCCGTCCTCGATCAAATACTGCCGGATGCGCAATTGCGTCTACGCCAGTATGCGATGTACTTCTTCGATACCGTCCTCTACGTGGAATAACGGCAAGAAGCGTTTGCGTATGACCTGGATCAAAAACCGCGCGCCGTTCGCAGATCCAGCACGCTAGACATCAACTCGCTTGGTCAGCGACATGTCACCGACGCAAGGGCATACCGAGACCGGCATACATGTTGCATCAAGCATGGATCGGGCGCGATGCGCTCCACGCCATTTGCTTTGAGACGGCCCAGCATTCATGAGTCCCCTCCCCCTGGTCAGTGTGGTCATGCCGGCCTACAAGGCCCGCTACTTCGAGCAGACGCTCGACAGCGTACTCGCGCAGACCTACCCGGCGCTGGAGTTGGTGATCTGCGACGACAATCCCGATGGCATGATCCAGGCCATCGTGGAGCGCCGTCGCATCGACGCACGCCTGCCGATCCGCTACCACCGCAACCCCAGCCGCTACGGCGAATTGGGCAGCACCGTGCGCGGTATCGCGCTGGCCGAGGGCGAGTACCTGAAATTCCTGCACGACGACGATGTGCTGGAAGCGGACTGCATCACGGCGCTGGTCGCCGCCATGCAAAGCCACCCCGACGTGGTGCTGGCCTCGTCGCGACGCCAGCGTATCGGCAGCGACGATGCGCCGCTGGAAGACATCCCCGCCACCGCTTTCCCATTCGCCGAGGATGTGCGGCTGGATGGCCCACAACTGCTGTCCTTCCTCGCCGACCACACCATCAACTTCATCGGCGAGCCCAGTTGTGTGCTGTGCCGGCGCAACGATTTGCTGGAGTTCGGCGATCAGTTGATGTCGCTGGATGGCCGGGTGACGCATTGGGTCGGCGACCTGTCGATGTACGCCAAGCTCCTGCATCGCGGCGATCTGGCCCTGCTGGCAAGACCGCTGACCCGCTTTCGCGTGTCGCAGGAACAATACAGTCAGACAGGCCGCGACCAACCCGGGATCGGCGATCAAGGCCACGACGATTTCCGCCGCGGCGTGCGCGCCATGGGCTGGTATCGCGGGGATGGCGACGCGCGCCTGGTCGGAGTGACGCCCTTGGCCGGCGGCAGCACCACACCGGTGGACCTGATACAGGCCATCCAAGCCGCCTATGCACGTCAACGCATACAAGCTGCCTTAGGCGACTGGCAAGCGCGCCGGCAAACGACGCCCGTCCAACGCACGCTCATCGACGCACGCATGGCCGCACTGGGCGGCCCGGCGCGGCTGACGGTGCTGATCGATGCGCGCACAGCCGACATCGCCGCCGTGGAGACGACGCTGCACAGCCTGCTGCTGGAAGGGGCCGCGTTCGTGCATCTGCGCGTGCTCGTCCTCAGCGAGGGCGCCACCACGCCATGGTCGGACCCGAGAGTGCAATCACTAGCGCCACTGGCGGCCAACGCCGATGCCACCGCGATGAACGCCGCAGTGGAGGCAGCCGAGACAAGCGACTGGTGCCTGCGGGTGACGGCCGGGACCCGCTTCTGCGCCGGAGGCCTGCTGCGCCTGCTGCTGGAACTGGCCCAGCATCCGCAGTGCAGCGCGCTGTATGCGGACGAATGGCTGGCGTTGGACGCACACACCCTGGCGCCGGTGCTGCGCCCGGATCCAGACCTGGACCTGTTGCTGGGCAACCCGCTCGCCACTGCGGGCCATTGGATCTTCCGCCTCGCTCTGGTCCGCGAACTGGGCGGTTTCGATCCCAACTACGATGGTGCCAGCGAACTGGAATTGATCCTGCGCCTGTTCCTGCGCGATGCCGGCGCCAGCATCGCGCATCTGCCCGAACCGCTACTGATCGCCACGCCGGCTGTGGCCGATAACGGCGCTGAGGCACGCCAACGGGCGATCTTGGCGCACTTGCAGGCACGCGGCTATACCGACGGCAGGGTCGATGCGCTGCCGGGCGGACTGTGGCGGATCGACTACGGCCACACCCAACATGCCTTGGTCTCGATCATCCTGCTGGGACAGGACAATCTACCGGCACTGCAAAGCGTGGTGGTCAGCCTGCTCGAACACACCACCTATCCGGCCTACGAACTGCTGCTGGTCGACAATGTCAGCATCGCACCCGCCGTGACCCAATGGATGCAAGCCGTGGCCGAATTAGGCAACGGCCGCATCCGCGTGTTCGCGCTGGAACAGCGTGTCAGCCAGGCCGAGGCGCGCAATCTGGCGGCGACGCAAGCCCAGGGCGAGTACCTGTTGTTCCTGGACGCCGACAGCAATCTGCTCCAGGGCAGTTGGCTGCACGCACTGATGAACCACGCACAGCGTCCGGAAGTCGGCATCGTCGGCGCCAAGGGCGTTTCCAGCGATGGCGCGATCACCCACGCTGGGCTATTGCCGGGCCTGCTGCGCGACGCCGGCCATGCCTTCGCTGGCGAAGCGATGGCGCAGCCTGGCTATATGGGGCGGCTGCAGGTGACGCATCGTTACAGCGCCGTCTCCGACCGTTGCCTATTGGTCCGGCGCACACTGTTTGAGCAGTTATCGGGCTTCGACGCCGCCGCGTTCGGCGCAGGCGGTGCCGATGTGGATCTGTGCCTGCGTGCCGCGGCGCAGGGCCAATGGACACTGTGGACTCCCGACGCGCTGCTGCTGCAACCCGCCGCTGCAACACGCGCGGACGCCGCCACCGACGCCCTGTTACAGCGCTGGCTGCCGGCAATGGCGCACGACCCCGCCCATTCGCCCAGCCTGAGCCTGGACCAAACTGGCGGCTTCAAATTGGGCGAATCCGATTTTTCCTGGCAACCACTGTCGTGGAAGCCCCTGCAACGGGTGCTGGCGTATCCCGGCGATGCGTTCGGCAGTGGTCATTACCGCGTGATCCAACCGTTCCAGGCGCTGGCCTCCACAGGACAGATCGATGGCGTTTACTACGCACGGCTGCTCGACCCAGTGGAGAGCGAACGCATTGGCGTCGACGCAATGATCGTGCAGCGCCGGGTGGGTGAAGCGGAACTGGCGCAAATGGAACGCCTGCGCCGCCTCTCCAGCGCATTCAAAGTCTACGAGCTGGACGACTACCTCCCCAACCTGCCATTGAAAAGCGCGCACCGCGCACAGATGCCCAAAGATGTGCTGCATTCGTTGCGCCGCGCCGCCAACTTGGTGGACCGCGTGGTGGTGTCCACGCCGACCCTCGCCGATGCCCTGGCCGGCCTGCACGCGGACATCCGCGTGGTGCGCAATCGCCTGGACCCGCACATGTGGGGCGGACTGAACGCACGAGCCCGCATGCCCTCGGACAAGCCACGGGTCGGCTGGGCCGGTGGCGCCAGCCATACCGGCGATCTCGAACTGATCGCCGACGTGGTCAAGGCATTGGCCGGCGAAGTGCATTGGGTCTTCATGGGCATGTGCCCGGAGCGGCTGCGGCCGCATGTGGCCGAGGTACACGCTGGCGTGGACTTCGCGCGCTATCCGCAGGCCCTGGCCGCGCTCGGCCTGGACCTTGCCCTGGCGCCGCTGGAAGACAACCTGTTCAACCGCTGCAAAAGCAACCTGCGCCTGCTCGAATATGGCGCTTGCCGCTACCCGGTGGTAGCCAGCGACCTGCCGCCCTACCGGGACGGCGGACTCCCCGTGACCTTGGTGAAGAATCGTTTCCGCGATTGGATCACGGCAATCCGCGCGCACCTTGCCGATGCCGATGCGCGGGCCGCGACAGGCACCACACTGCACGCTGCGGTACAACGCGACTGGATGCTACAAGGCACCAACCTGGACGAATGGCGCGCGGCCTGGCTGCCGAACTGAGCCCTAGCACCCCACTGCCGCCCCCGTTCACCAGTGAAATCCAACGCTGTCGCCACGTCCGCCGACGGCAGCGTCAACCGCCGGGCCGTCAATCGCCTGGCATGTCGGGCGTTGGCAGCACATGTAACTGCGTCAGGAAGTCGACGCGGCACATATCACTTCCGACAGGCGACCTTGCCCGCAGTTTCGGCACGTTGTTTGCATTGGTGGATAAGCCGCCTTCCGGCATGGACTTTCAGGTATGAGCGACTCCATCAGCTCCATTCTTTCGCAAATCCGCAGCTACCAGGGCCAAGTCGCTCAGGCAGCCCCGGCGCGGGTGGGCGATACGGCGCGCAGCAATGCGATCGAAGGCCTGACTGGGAACCAGGGCGTCCAGGGTCCGAGCTTCAGCGAGACCCTGCGCAGCGCGATCAGTAGCGTCAACGAGACTCAGCAGAACTCCAGCAATCTTGCCAAGGCATTTGAATTAGGCGACCCCAACGCGGGTCTGGCCAAAGTCATGCTGGCCGCACAGCAGTCCCAGGTGGCGTTCCGCGCCACCGTGGAAGTCCGCAACCGACTCGTCCAGGCGTACCAGGACGTGATGAACATGCCGCTGTAAGGTAGAAGACGATGGCGCTTGCGCTCAGCAAAGAAACAATCAACAGCGAAAAAGCAGGCGCTTGGTTCGATCGCCTGCAAAGCCTGCAGATCACCCGACGCATCGGCTTGATGGCGATGATCGCGGTGGCCGTGGCTGCCGGTCTGTTCGTATTCTTCTGGTCGCAAAAACCGGACTACACCCCGCTGTACACCGGCCTGGACGAGAAAGGCACAGCCGAGGCCACCGACCTGCTACGCACTGCGCAGATCCCATTCAAGCTCGACCCCACGACCGGCGCGATCACCGTGCCGCAGGAAAAGCTCTACGACGCCCGACTGAAGCTGGCCGGCTCCGGCCTGACCGACAAAAGCGGCAACATGGGCTTTGAAGTGATGGAAAAAGACCCGGGCTTCGGGGTCAGCCAATTCGTGGAGAACGCGCGCTACCAGCACGCGTTGGAGACCGAGCTGTCACGGACCATCGCCAGCCTTCGCCCGGTGCGCGAAGCACGGGTACACCTGGCCATCCCCAAGCCGAGCGCGTTCACCCGTCAGCGCGAAGCCGCTAGTGCCTCGGTGGTGCTGGAACTGCGTGGCGGTAATACCCTGGAACGTAACCAGGTCGATGCGATCGTCAACATGGTGGCCTCCAGCATTCCGGATCTCTCGCCGAGCCGGGTGACGGTGGTCGACCAGAGTGGACGCATGCTGACCATCGCCGATCCTAACAGCGACGCAGCACTCAACGCCGCCCAGTTCGATCAGATCCGTCGCCAGGAAAGCTCCTTCAACCAACGCATTCGCGAATTACTGGAACCGATGACCGGCCCCGGCCGAGTCAATCCGGAAGTCAGCGTGGACATGGACTTCTCCGTGACCGAAGAAGCGCGAGAGCTGTACAACGGCGATCCGCCGAAGCTGCGCAGCGAACAGGTCAGCGACAGCAACACCAGCAAGGGCGGTCCGCAAGGCGTCCCCGGCGCGACCAGTAATTCGCCCGGTACCGGCGCGCAAGCTCAGCCCGCCGCCGCAGCCGCCGGCACCCCGGCTGCCGCGGCAGCGGCGAACCAGCAGGCCGCCAACCCGACCGAGAGCTCCAAGAGCGCGACCCGCAATTACGAGCTGGACCGCACCCTGCAACATACGCGGCAACCCGCAGGCCGGATCAAGCGGGTGTCGGTCGCGGTACTGGTGGACAATGTGCCGCGCCCGGGTCCCAAGGGCAAGATGGTCGAACAGGCGCTCAGCGCCGCCGAACTGACCCGTATCGAAGGCTTGGTCAAGCAGGCGGTCGGCTTCAACGCCGAGCGTGGTGACACGGTCTCGGTGATGAACGCCCCGTTCGTGCACGAGGCCCCGGAGGCAACAGACAAGCCGAGTTGGTGGCAGGATCCGCGGGTGATGAATGGATTGCGTCTGCTGGTCGGCGCCGCCGTGGTGCTGGCGCTACTGTTCGGCGTGCTGCGTCCGGCGTTGCGCCAGATCGCCGGTCCAGCCCCCGAGGCCGGCGGCAAGGACAAGGCAACGCCGCAGGACGCCAAGTTGTCGATGTTGGAAGACGGCAACAACCCGCTGCTGCAGTCGCTGGGCGAAGACACCGCCAGCATCGCCGGCGGCGCTAATCCCGCCATCGCCCTGCCCGACGCTTACGAAGAACGTCTGCGTCTGGCACGCGAAGCGGTCAAACAGGATTCCAAGCGCGTGGCGCAAGTCGTAAAGGGATGGGTGGCCAGTGAAGCCTGATGCGAGCCCAATGAATGGCACCCAGCGCGCCGCAATACTGCTGCTATCGCTCGGCGAGGCCGATGCGGCAGAAGTGCTCAAGCACATGGACCCCAAAGAGGTGCAGAAGATCGGCATCGCCATGGCCACCTTGACCGGCATCTCGCGCGATCAGGTCGAGAAGGTGATGGAGGAATTCAACGCCGAACTCGGCAGCAAAACATCACTGGGCGTGGGTGCCGACGACTACATCCGCAACGTGCTGGTGCAGGCATTAGGCGCCGACAAGGCCGGCAGCCTGATCGATCGCATCCTGCTCGGGCGTAACACCACAGGTCTGGACACGCTGAAGTGGATGGACCCACGCGCGGTCGCCGACTTGGTGCGCAACGAACACCCACAGATCATTTCCATCGTGATGGCGCATCTGGATAGCGATCAGGCCGCAGAGGCGCTGAAGTTACTCCCCGAACGCACCCGCGCCGATGTGCTGATGCGCATCGCGACCCTCGATGGGATTCCGCCGAATGCGCTCAACGAACTCAACGAGATCATGGAGCGGCAGTTCTCCGGCAACCAGAACTTGAAATCGTCCAACGTCGGCGGCGTCAAAGTCGCTGCAAATATCCTCAACTTCATGGAAAGCGGCTCGGACCAAGGCGTACTGGCGGCGATCAGCAAGATCGACGCCGACCTGGGCAGCCGCATCCAGGATCTGATGTTCGTGTTCGACAACCTGGTCGAACTGGAAGACCGCGCACTACAGACCATGTTGCGCGAGGTCAGCGGCGACCGCCTCGGCCTGGCCCTGCGCGGTGCCGACATCAAGGTGCGCGAAAAAATCACCAAGAACATGTCCCAGCGTGCCGCCGAAATCCTGCTGGAAGACATGGAAGCACGCGGCCCGGTGCGTCTGTCCGACGTGGAAGCGGCGCAGAAGGAAATTCTTGCCATCGTGCGGCGCCTGGCCGATGAGGGTGTGATCGCCCTCGGCGGCAGCGGTGCGGAGGCCATGGTATGAACAACAACGTCGTGCGCTGGCTGGCACCGGAACTGGATGCCCCTGCGCCGCCTGCGGTATTGGAAGAGACACTGCCAGAGGTGCCGGTGCTGCGACCGCCGAGCCTGGAAGAAATCCAGGCAATCGAGGCGGCCGCCCAACACGAAGGTTTCGAGCGCGGCCACGCCGAAGGTCTGGCGCAGGGACAATCGGAAATCCGCCGCCTCACCGCACAGATCGAAGGCATTCTGGATAATTTCTCGCGTCCACTGGCGCGGCTGGAAAACGAGGTCGTCGGGGCACTCGGCGAACTGGCGGTGCGGATTGCCGGCAGCCTGGTCGGCCGCGCCTACCAGACCGACCCGGGATTGCTCTCGGAACTGGTCGGCGAAGCACTGGACGCGGTCGGCGGCACGCACCGTGACGTCGAGGTGCGCCTGCATCCGGACGACATCGCCGCGCTGACCCCGCTGCTGACCTTAATGGACGCCGGTATCCGGCTGGTGCCCGACCTAAGCCTGAGCCGCGGCGATCTGCGCGTACACGCCGAGTCGGTGCGGATTGACGGCACTCTCGATGCGCGTCTGCGCGCGGCGCTGGAAACGATCATGCGCAAGTCCGGAGCCGGACTGTGAGCGCGCTATTCGGCACGCATCCGGGCGACTGGCTGGAAGCACGCAACCTGCGTGTCGCCACACGCCTGGGCAATCTCGACCTGGACCCGGCCAACGGTCGTGGGCTGATCCGCGAGGGCATCCTGCGCCGCGCAGTGGGCCTGACGCTGGAAGCGGTTGGCTGCGAAGCGCCGATGGGCGCGATCTGCAGGGTCGAGGTCGATGGCGGCTGGGTCGATGCCGAAGTGGTCGGCTTCTCCGGCGACCGCACCTCCCTGATGCCCAGCGCCGAAACCCATGGCCTGTTGCCCAACGCACGGGTGGTGCCACTGCATCGCCGTGGCGGCGTGGAAGTCGGCGAAGGCCTGCTCGGCCGGGTCATCGACTCCGACGGCTTGCCGCTGGACGGCAAGGGTCCGATCCGCGCCGAAGGCTCCGTGGGAATGGCGGGCGTGTCGATCAACCCACTGGCCCGCGAACCGATCACTACCCCGCTGGACGTGGGCGTGCGCGCGATCAACGCCCTGTTGCCCATCGGCCGCGGCCAGCGTGTCGGCCTGTTTGCCGGCTCCGGCGTCGGCAAGTCCACGCTGCTCGGCATGATGACCCGCTATACCGCTGCCGACATCATCGTCGTCGGGCTGATCGGCGAACGTGGCCGCGAAGTGCGCGATTTTGTCGAAACCACCCTCGGCGAGGAAGGCCTGCGTCGCGCCGTGGTCGTCGCCGCACCGGCGGACCGGCCACCGCTGGCGCGCCTGCATGGCGCTTACCGCGCCACCGCCATCGCCGAATGGTTCCGCGACCAAGGGCTGAACGTCCTGCTGCTGATGGATTCGCTCACCCGCTTCGCCCAGGCGCAACGCGAAATCGGCCTATCGGTCGGCGAGCCGCCGACCACGCGCGGCTATCCGCCCTCGGTCTTCGCCAAGCTACCGGCCCTGGTCGAACGCGCCGGCAATGGCGCCAAGGGCCGTGGCTCGATCACCGCCTTCTACACCGTGCTGACCGAAGGCGACGACCCGCAGGACCCGATCGCCGACGCCGCCCGCGCCATTCTCGACGGCCACATTCTGCTCTCCCGACGCGTCGCCGATAGCGGCCTGTATCCGGCCATCGACATCGAATCCTCGGTCAGCCGCGTGGTCCAGGACATTGCCGACGAACCATGGCGGTTGCGCATCCGCGCACTCAAGCGGCTGGTTTCGGCGTATTCGTCCAACCGCGACCTGATCACCATCGGCGCCTACCAGCGCGGCAACGACGCAGCCGTGGACGAAGCACTGGAACGCTGGCCGGAGATCATGGAGTTCCTCGGGCAAGACGTCGCCAGAGCTGCAGACCTTCCCCATAGCCAAGACGCACTGAAGCGGCTGGTTGAACGTGAGAACTAACCCATGATGCAGTCAAAGCGTCTCGCCCCCTTGCTCCACCGCGCCCAGCAACACCAGGACGAGGTGGCGCGCGATTTGGCCGAACGCCAGCGCGTACTGGCGACCCACGAATCGCGACTGGAGGAATTGCGCCGCTATGCCGAGGAATATGCCAACAGTCATATGTCGGCCACCAACCTGGCACAGCTAGCCAACCGCCGTGCATTCTTGGACCGTTTGGAAAGTGCCGTACAACAGCAGTGCCAGACCGTGGACCGCAACCGCGAGAAAGTGGAAATAGAACGTAGCCGGCTGCTGCTGGCCAGCCGCGACAAACAAGTGCTGGAGCAGCTCGCCGCCAGTTATCACGCGCAGGAACGCAAAGTCGATGACCGTCGCAGCCAGCGCGAAATGGACGACCTGGGCGCGCGTCGCGTGCGCATTGCCGCAGCGACAGCGCAGCACGAGCACAGCAACGGAGACGGACAATGAACAACGCACTTTCTGCGCTGGGCGGCAGCAGCCGTTCCAGTCAACTCGGCAATACCGGCAGCGAGACGCAAAGCAACGACGGCAGCGGCGACAAGGATTTTGACAAGCTGCTCAGTGGCGACACGCCGCGTGACGCATCCACGCCAACAACACGGCCGACCACACAACAGACCACACAACAGACCACGAAGCAGAACAGCGAGCAGACCACGGAGCAGGCCAAAAAAGCACCATCGTCGGCGCCAAGCCAAGCCGACGCCGGCAAACGCCCTGCAACGAGCGACGACCACAGCAACGATCCGGCACCCAGCGCACAGGCAGGTGACAAGGTTGCACAGGAAAGCGACAAAAGCAGCGTCGATGTCAAAGCACCAACCAAGGGCAAGACGGCAGCCAAGCTGGGCGACGAAAAGAAGGACGATAGCACCTGGCCGCCGGCTGGCCTGGCCGGGATCGGCTTGGGCCTGTTGCCGACGATTGGTGCAGCCGTACTGCCTGCCGCCAATACCACTCCTCTAGGCGCTGCCGCCGGACTGGCGATCGGCGTGGCCGGAACCGCCACCAAGGAAATCGGCGCCCTACTCGGCGGCGACACCTTAGCTGCTGGCGTATCCCAGGCCATGGGCGCCATCGCAACGGCTGCAACGACCGCGAGCGGCACCGATCCCACGACCACCTCGGCGACCAGCGCAACCGCCAATGCTGGGGGCAGCACCGCCAATAGCTTCGGCGCAATGCTGGCCGAAGTCGCCAGCAACGCCAAGACGACGGGCAGCGAAAGCGCGAGCCCAATGGCGAATTTGGCAGCGATCACCGCGGTGATCGAGGACAAGCATACCGAGAGCAGCAACGTCGCCCCCGGCGATAGCACACCGATCAATCTGCTCGCATCCACTGGGATCCAAACCCCAGCAAGGGTGATCGACGCGGCCACGCCGTTCACTGGCTCGCCAACCCCGACCCCCAACCTGCACAGCATGCACTTCGACGAAGAACTGGGGGCACGCATCAGTTGGTTGGCCGACCAGACAATCGGCCATGCACACATCAAACTCAATCCAGCCGAACTCGGTCCGATCGAGGTGCGTTTGCACTTGGCCGGCGACCAGGTCAACGCCAGCTTCACCAGTGCTCAAGCCAACGTCCGCCAGGCAGTGGAAAACAGCCTGCCACGGCTACGCGAGATGCTGGGTCAACACGGATTCCAGCTCGGCCAGGCCGATGTTGGCCAGCAGCCACAACAGCAACAGGCCGGAACGCAGAGCATGCCGCAGCAGTATGCCAACGGTAGCGGCGAAGTGGCCGAAGAGCGGATCGGCAACGTCGAAATTCCGACGATGCTGCTGCGCCAACGTGGCCTGTTGGACGCCTACGCATAATCAGCACGGCCCACGCGGTCGCACTGAACAGGGCGAGGCATCGCACGGGAAAGCTTGAACCCCATAGAACTCAAGCTTTCCCAGATGACGCGCGGGGGAAGATCATCCGTCAAATGTCCGGCGTTTTGCAGGCATCATTTCGGCACACCGATTGCATCCACACAGAGAGCCTCTCTTTTAGGAACGATCCGTGTCAGCCCCCGACAAATCGAGTAAAGACGCCAAGGACGCCCCCGAGGGCGGCAAGTCGAAGAAGAAACTGCTGATCATCGTCATCGCGGCGGTGCTGTTGCTCGGCGGCGGTGGCGCTGGCGCATTTTTCTTCCTGAATAAGAAGCCGGAAACAGGCCACAAGAAAGCAGAGGCCAAGCCCGCCGAGGTCCCCAAGCCAGCACAATACTTCGCGATGGAACCGGCATTCGTGGTCAATCTCAACGGGGCGCCCGAAGACGGCCCGCACTACCTGCAACTGGAAGTGCAACTGATGACCCGTGACCCGGAAGAACTGAAACTGATCACAGAAAATGCACCGGCAATCCGCGCGCACCTGCTGATGTTGTTTTCGCAGGTCAAGGCACAGGAAATCACCGATATCGCCGGACGGAAAAAGCTACAAGAAAACGCACTTGCCGACGCGCAGAAACTGATGACCGGCGAGACCGGCAAGAAATGCGTGGAAGAATTGCTTTTCACCAGCTTCGTGACTCAGTAATAAGGCGCCATCACCATGAGCGACCTGCTTTCTCAAGATGAAATCGATGCCCTGTTGCATGGGGTCGATGCCGGCGTGGTGGATACCGAGCCTGCGCCTACGGAACCTGGAGAAGCTCGCCAGTACGACTTCTCCAGTCAGGATCGGATCATCCGTGGGCGCATGCCCACGCTGGAGATGGTCAACGAGCGTTTCGCACGGCTGTGCCGGATTGGCTTGTTCAACCTGATCAGGCGCTCGGCTGACCTATCGGTGCGCGGCATCGATCTGATCAAGTTCAACGACTACATGCATTCGCTGTACGTGCCCAGCAACCTGAACCTGATTAAATTCAAACCGCTACGCGGTACCGGCTTGATCGTGTTCGAACCGACCCTGGTGTTCACCGTGGTCGACAACTTCTTCGGTGGCGATGGCCGCTACCCCACCCGCATCGAAGGCCGCGAGTTCACCCCGACCGAGATGCGGGTGATCCAACTGATGCTCAAGCAAACCTTCGCCGACCTGCACGAAGCCTGGGCACCAGTGATGAACGTGGAGTTCGAATACCTCAACTCCGAGGTCAACCCGCACTTCGCGAACATCGTCACCCCACGCGAGTACGTGGTGGTCAGCCGCTTCCACGTCGAACTGGAAGGCGGCGGCGGGGAAATACACGTGACCCTGCCGTATTCGATGCTGGAACCCATCCGTGAACTGCTCGACGCCGGTATCCAGAGTGACCGCGTGGACCGCGACGAAAGCTGGAACATCATGCTGCGCGAGCAGTTGTACGGATCGGAAGTCACCATTTCCAGTGTGCTGGCACAGAAGGAAATGAGCTTGCGCGACCTGACCCGGCTGAGAATCGGCGACATCCTGCCGATCGACTTACCCAAGCAAGTACCGCTGTGCGTAGAGAACATCCCGGTGTTCACCGGGGAATTTGGCGTCTCCCAAGGTCAAAATGCGGTCAAGATCACCGCCACCCATCCCCCCGGCGCACTGCGCCGCCGCCCTGCTTTCCAGGAAGACGCACCATGAGTGAGAACGAGACTAACCAGGCCGAACCGGCCCAGTTCGACAACCTCCAGCAGGAGACCGTGGCGGAGACCAACGACCTGAATCTGGACGTGATCCTGGACGTGCCGATCACCCTGTCGCTGGAAGTCGGTCGCAGCCGCATCCCGATCCGCAACCTGCTGCAACTCAACCAGGGCTCGGTGGTGGAACTGGAACGCGGCGCCGGGGAACCGCTGGACGTGTACGTCAACGGCACCCTGATCGCGCACGGCGAAGTGGTGACGATCAACGATCGCTTCGGCGTGCGTTTGACCGATGTGGTCAGCCCCAGCGAACGCATCCGGAGACTGCGGTGAGCACATTGCTTGCGGTCGCCACGCAGGCAGCCAAGAGCAGCTCGGCAATCGGCAGCGCCGCGCCGTCACCGCCCAGCCTGCTCGGCGCGGTATTCGCCCTGCTACTCGTGCTGGGCCTGATTCTGGCGATGGCATGGGTACTCAAGCGCTTGCCCGGCAGCGGCTTCCGTCCAACCGATGGCTTGCGCGTCGTCGCCAGCCTGGCGGTCGGAGCCAAGGAGCGCGTGGTGGTGATCGATGTCAACGGCGAGCAACTGCTGCTCGGGGTCTCGCCTGGTGGAGTCAGTACCTTGCATCGCCTGCCCGAGCCGCTACCGCAGGCATCGGCACCATCGCTCCCCAACCTCAAGCAACTCAAGCAACTTCCCGATTTCGCCCAGTTGCTGGCGCAGAAGCTGCGCAAGGAAAAATAATCATGTCGCTTCGTTGGAACCGCAACGCGCGCCGCCTGTGCCTGTTACTGCTCCTGCTGACGTTGAGCCTGCTGCCGGCACTGGTCTGGGCGCAGGCGGCGCACACCGTGGCAGCGACCACACAGAACAGCGCCCCCACCCTGCCCTCGCTGCCGGACGTCAACGTCGGCAAAATCGGCGGGCAGTCGGTCAGCCTGCCGCTGCAGACGCTGATGTTGATGACCGCCATCACCCTGCTGCCATCGATGCTGCTGGTGCTGACCGCGTTCACCCGTATCACCATCGTGCTCGGCCTGTTGCGCCAAGCGATGGGCACCGGACAAACCCCATCCAACCAGGTATTAATGGGTCTGGCGCTGTTCCTGACCGCCTTGGTGATGATGCCGGTGTGGGAAAAAGCCTGGGGCCATGGCATGAGCCCGTACCTCAACGGCCAGATCGATTTTCAGACCGCCTGGACGCTGACCACTCAGCCGCTACGCGCCTTCATGCTGGCCCAGATCCGCGAGAGCGATCTGATGACCTTCGCCGGCATGGCCGGCAACGGAACCTATAGCAGTCCGGACGCGATCCCGTTCCCGGTACTGGTGGCCTCCTTCGTCACCAGCGAACTGAAAACCGCTTTCGAAATCGGCTTTCTGATCTTCATTCCGTTCGTGATCATCGATCTGGTCGTCGCCAGCGTACTGATGTCGATGGGCATGATGATGATGTCGCCGATGTTGATCTCGGCACCGTTCAAGATCCTGCTATTCGTGCTGGTCGACGGTTGGGTACTGACCGTCGGCACGCTCGCTGCCAGCTTCAACGGAGTGTGAGCCGATGAGTCCCGAACTGGCTCTGACCGAACTGCGTGGCGGCCTGGTCACCGTGTTATGGGTCGCCGGCCCATTGCTGCTGGCGATGCTGGTGGTCGGCGTGGTGATCGGCGTGTTTCAGGCCGCGACACAGCTCAACGAGCCGACCATCGCCTTCATCGCCAAGGTCATCGCCCTGACCGCGATGCTGTTCGCTACCGGTAGCATGCTGCTGGCGCATCTAGTGGAGTACACCACGATGCTGTTTCAGCGTATTCCGCATCTGATCGGCTAGCGGCTGTACCGGGATGGACGCCGCCACACAAATGGTCATCGACGGCTCGCGTGCATTCGCGATGGTCGGCGCAATCCTATGGACCATGCTACGCATCGGCGCAATGCTGATGGTGATGCCCCTGGTCGGCACCCGCGCGATTCCAGCACGTATCCGAGTGATCCTGGCGGCCACCCTGGCCATGGCCTTGGCACCGCTGTTACCGCCAGTGCCGGACTGGAATGGCTTCGATGCAGCGGTCGTCCTCAGCGTGGCACGCGAATTGGCCGTCGGCGCCAGCATGGGCTTCATGTTGCGGATGATCTTCGAGGCCGGCGCAATGGCCGGTGAAATGATCTCGCAGAGTACGGGGCTGGGCTTCGCGCAAATGGCCGATCCACTGCGCGGAGTCAATTCCGGTGTGATCGGGCAATGGTTCTACTTGGCGTTCGGCCTACTGTTCTTCACCGCCAATGGGCATCTGGCGGTCGTGGCGCTACTCGTGGATAGCTACAAAGCACTGCCAATCGGCAATGCGTTGCCGGACGCGCAGGCCATGATCGCGGTCGCACCGGACTTCTTCATGAGCATGATGCGCGGTGCGGTCAGCTTGGCGCTGCCAGTGATCGTGGCGATGTTGGCGGTCAACCTGGCCTTCGGCGCATTGTCCAAAGCCGCGCCGGCGCTGAATCCGATCCAGATCGGTCTGCCAGTGGCGATGGTGCTGGGATTAGCGCTGCTGGCAGTGCTGGTCAGCGAAATGGGACCGCCGGTGCAACGGCTGTTCGACGCCGCCTTCGATGCCGCGCGCCAGCTCACTGCGTAGATACCTCAAGTTAAAGAACACAGCGGCCGATACTACTGACGTGTATCGGCGCGATGCTGCGTTGGCAGGCAGCACGGCCATCCTCGCAGGTCGCTCTACTCGAGGTTTTCTCCACCACCTGTGATCCGGCCTGCCATGCACTCCTCATCTCTAGCGCACGCTCGTCAACGATATCCGCGCGCCATGCAGCGGCAAGGCAACTGATCCGCACATGCACACCCTGTCACGCCTGTGCCTGCTATGGCTGTGCCTGCTGCTGGGATCCGGATTGAGCGATGCCGCGCACGCCCAGACGATCCCGCTGCGGCGCTACGGACAGGATCAAGGCCTGCTGGGCTTGGCTGGCACCTGCTTGTTACAGCGCCACGACGGCAGCATGTGGGTCTGCACGGAAAGCGGGCTGTACAGTTTCCACGGCCACGATTTCCAGCAAGTGCCACTGCAAGGCCAGCTCGGCCTCTATGTCATCGATGCAATTGAAGATGCCCAACAGCACGTCTGGGTCACTACCTTCGACGCGGTGTTCGTCAGCGACGGCGCACAATTGCGCCGACTGACACCAGAGCAAACCGGGCCACTGCTGAAGAATCGCTTGCGTCTGGCAAACACCAGTTGGGGCACCATCGTCCTCGATGGAAAGCAGGTTCTACGCGCCGTCACCGACCAGAACGGTGATTGGCAGTTACGCCCGATGTTCAACACCGCCACCTTGGCACGGCTACCGCAACTGGGCGAGGTCCACGATGTGAAAGGCGAGGCCGACAGCCTGTGGCTGGGCTGCGGCAAGGCGCTATGCCGGGTCCACGCAGACGGCAGCGTCATGCTCTACGGGCCATCACAAGGCTTGCCGCCCGCACAATGGCGCAGCATCGTCCACGATCGAAATGGCAACTTGTGGGTGCTGGGCGATCGCAACATCATGCGGTTACCGGCAGGGGCCAGCCAGTTTCAGGAGCAAACCCCACCCACGCTAGATGGCCCGGAACGCGTCATGATGCGCACGCAAATCCTGCTCGATCCGCAGGGGCGTGTGCTGGTGCCCACAGGGCAAGGTCTAACGCGCTGGGAAGACGGTCACTGGCGCAGTTTCGACCTGCGCAACGGTCTGCCCGACAGCAGCATCGTCGCCCTGTCATTCGACCAGGCCGGCGAGCTGTGGATGAGCATAGATGGCGAAGGCGTGCTGCGTTGGAACGGCTATGGCTGGATCGAGAACTGGGACACCTCGCAGGGCATGAGCAAAGCGCCGACCTGGAGCATTCAACGCAGCCGCAGCGGCGAGCTACTGCTCGGCAACGAAGGCGGCATGAACCGCCAGCTCAGTAACGGACGGTTCCAACCCTGGCTCCAAGACGCCGACACGCAGGTCGTCAGCATCGCTCGGGCAGCGGACGGATCACTATGGTGTATCGATTCGCCTGGACAGTTACGCCATTACGACCCTCAAGGACAATTGCTGCGCGTCTATCCTCGCCTTGGTCACACCGCCAACCGACTCTACCTGGACACCGCAGGCCGGATCTGGATCCTGACGTTGGACGGCATCTACATGCTCGATTCCGCACACTCCGATGCAGTTCCGCAACGGATACAGGCACTGCCGGGCGGGGAATATTCCGACATCCAACAACGTAAAGACGGCAGCATCCTGATCGCAGGCGTGGCGGGGCTGTTCCAGTTACGCGGCACCGTCTGGACGCCGATCAAGCTATTGCTCGATGGTAAGCCCACTGACGCACAACTGAGCAAGCTGCTCGTCCAGGACGACGGCAGCGTCTGGGCGACGCTGTACGCACCTGGCCTGCATCAAGGCCGGTTCGACGGCGGCACCCTGACGTTGTCGCAGAAAACCGCGCATTTACAGACGCTGCAGGTCTATGCCATTCGACGCACGCGCAATGGCTGGGTGTGGATCGGCCACAATCAGGGCATCGATGTCTTCAACGGACACGCCTGGTCGCGCTTGACCCAAACCCAAGGATTGCTCTGGAACGACATCTCCGATTCAGCCCTCTTCGAGGATGCCGATGGGTCGATGTGGATCGGGAGCAGCCGGGGCGTCAGCCATGTACTGGATCCTCGACGCCTGTTCGATGCGCAGAAACCGCGCTTGACGCTCAACAAGTTCAGCCGTGACGACAAACCAATCACCGCTGGAACACGCCTATCCTGGAGCGAGGAGCCCCTGCACATCGAATTGGGCTCGCCAGACCTCTACGATGATCGCAACAGGATCTCGATCCGCTATCGTTTCCAGGGCGAGAACGCGCGTTGGATCCACACTCCCAACCTCGAGATCGAGCAACCACCGTTGGAACCCGGTGACTATGTCCTGGAAGTCCAATTGTTCGATGCCTACCGGCATACCGCCTCGGCACCAATCCGGGTGGCGTTCTCGGTGGCGCCAGTATGGTGGTGCAGTGAACCAATGCAGGGACTCTATCTACTGCTCGGCGGAGCACTTGTGGTGGCGGCACTGCATTGGCGCGAACGCCGCATGCGCCAGCACCAACGCGAACTGGCCGAGTTGGTTGCACTTCGCACCGAGGAATTGGAGCGCGACAAACACGAATTGGAGCTGGCCCGCTCAGCGCTGCTAGTCAAAGCCTCGCACGACGCCCTCACCGGCCTGCTCAACCGTGCCGGCATCCTCGAAACTCTGACCGCGCAGATGCGCTACAGCGATGCCACAGGTAACCCGCTGGCGGTGGCGATGATCGATCTGGACCACTTCAAACGGATCAACGATAACCACGGTCATCTGGTCGGCGACGCGGTACTGATCGAAGTCGCGCAGCGCCTGAGCAGCAACCTGCGTGACGACGATCGGATCGGGCGCTACGGCGGCGAGGAACTGCTGAGCGTCCTGCCAGGATTGCCGCCGCCCTCGCACGAACGGCTGGAGTCCCTACGCAGGGTGATCGGCGAACAACCGCTGCACCTGGACGAACATCAATTGTGGATTACCGCATCGATCGGCGTGGCCTGGTATCGCCCGGGAGAGAGCCTGGAGCAGATGCTGGCCCGTGCCGACAAAGCGCTTTATCAAGCCAAGCGCCTCGGCCGCGACCGGGTGGAACTGCAGCCAGCCTAACCCGCCAACGCGTATTGGCAACAACAGCGCTGGTGGACATCGGCATCGCGGCATAGGCCTTGCAATGGGCAGTGGCACTCCCCCGCCACGCACAAGCCCATGTCCGAAAACGAAGAAGGCGCAGAACGCACAGAACAACCGACCGAAAAGCGTCTGCGCGAAGCCCGTGAACAGGGCAATATCCCGCGCTCGCGCGAACTGGCTACAGCGGCGGTATTCAGCTCCAGCATCTTCGCGTTGATGGGCATGTCCGGTTCGATGAGCGCCGGTGCGGTGGCATGGATGAAACACGCACTGCAGCCGGACCCGCATCTACGCGACACTCCGCAGGCCCTGTTCGGCTATTTCGGTGATCTGCTGATCGGGCTGTTCTGGGTAGTCCTGCCACTGATCGGCATCTGTGTGGCCGCTGGCTTCATCGCACCGCTGCTCATGGGCAGCCTACGTTTCTCTGGCCAAGCGCTCATCCCCAAATTCGACCGGCTCAATCCAATGACCGGGCTCTCCCGCCTATACGGCAGCGAAAGCCTGGTCGAACTGCTCAAGTCGCTGCTGCGCATGGGCTTCGTCGGTGGTGCCGCGTTCTTGTCCATTTGGAAAGGCTTGGACGGCCTGCGCGGCCTGCTACAGCAGCCGCTCGAACAAGCCATCGGCCATGGCCTGGGCTTCACCCTGAGCTTGCTGCTGTACACCGCCGGGGCGCTGGCGCTCCTGGCTGCGATCGATGCTCCTTATCAAAAGTGGCATTTCATCAAAAAATTGAAGATGACCCGCGAGGAAGTCCGTCGAGAAATGAAGGAAAGCGACGGCAATCCCGAGGTCAAGGGGCGCATCCGCCAGATGCAGATGCAAATGTCGCAGCGGCGCATGATGGAAGCCGTGCCCAAGGCCGACGTGGTCGTGGTCAACCCGACCCACTACGCAGTGGCGCTGAAATACGAAAGCGGGCGCATGCGCGCACCCACCGTGCTCGCCAAGGGCGTGGACGAGATCGCCTTCCGCATCCGCGAAGTCGGCGAGCAGCACCGCATCGCAGTGGTGTCTGCGCCACCATTGGCACGCGCCTTGTATAGGGAAGGCCAACTCGGCAAGGAAATTCCCGTGAGACTGTATTCGGCGGTCGCCCAGATCCTCTCCTACGTCTACCAGTTGCGCGCCTGGCGCAGCGGCCCAATGCCGCCGATGCCGCCGTTGAACGTAGATGAGTTCGCCCCGGAGAACACGCCATGAGCCAGCCCGCCGCGCAGATGAACACGCGCAAGATGATGGACATGATCAAGCACGGGCTCGGTGCCCCGCTGATCGTGTTGGTGATGCTGGCGATGGTCGTGGTACCGCTGGCCGCCCCGGTGTTGGACGCGATGTTCACCTTCAACATCGCGATTTCGCTGATGGTGCTGCTGGCCGTGGTGTACGTGAAACGGCCTTTGGAATTCAGCATCTTTCCCATCGTGCTGCTGATGACCACGATGCTGCGCCTGGCACTGAACGTGGCCTCGACCCGCGTCATCCTGATCAACGGCCAGAACGGACACAGCGCCGCCGGCAAGGTGATCGAAGCCTTCGGCGAGTTCGTGATCGGTGGCAACTACGCGGTCGGCATCGTGGTGTTCGCGATCCTGACCATCATCAACTTCGTGGTCATCACCAAAGGCGCCGGGCGTGTGTCGGAAGTGACCGCGCGCTTCATCCTCGACGCTATGCCCGGTAAACAGATGGCCATCGACGCCGATCTCAATGCCGGCCTGCTCACCCGCGAAGAAGCCAAAGCACGACGCGAGGAAGTCCGCGAGGAAGCGGATTTCTACGGCTCGATGGACGGTGCCAGCAAATTCATCCGCGGCGACGCAATCGCCGGCATCTTGATCCTGTTCATCAACTTGATCGGCGGCATGGCGGTTGGCGTCCTCCAGCACGGCATGCCGGTGGGTCAGGCCGCCTCCACCTATACCTTGCTGTCGATCGGCGACGGCCTGGTCGCGCAGTTGCCCGCGCTATTGGTGTCCTCGGCGGTGGCCATGCTGGTCACCCGCGCATCTCGCTCGCAGGACATGGGCGCTTCGATGATGGGCCAGGTGTTCGGCCAACACAAAGCGTTGGCGGTGGCTGCGGCGATCATGGGCCTGGTCGGCCTGATCCCGGGCATGCCCAACGTCGCTTTTCTGACACTGGCGCTGATCCTGGGCCTGTTGGCCTGGAAAATGTGGAAACGCAGCCTGCAACCGTCACCAGCGGCAGCCGATGCGGCGCAGCCGGCTGCCGCTGCCACAGCACAAGCCAATGCCGAATTGGGCTGGGACGAACTACGGCCGATCGATCCGCTAGGCCTGGAAGTCGGCTACCGGCTGATCCCCCTGGTGGACAAGACCCAGGGCGGCGAATTAATGGCGCGCATCAAAGGCGTGCGGCGCAAGCTGACCCAGGACATCGGCTTTCTGGTGCCGCCCGTGCACATCCGCGACAACCTCGAATTGCAAGCCAATGCCTATCGCCTGCTGGTCCACGGTGTGCCGGTGGCCACCGCAGACATCCACCCGGACCGCGAACTGGCATTGGACCCAGGCGGTGCGCTCGGCAAGATCGAGGGCATCCCTGGCAAGGACCCGGCATTCGGCCTGGATGCGGTATGGATCCAGCCGCATCAGCGCGCACAGGCCGAAACCATGGGCTATACCGTGGTCGACCCGGCCACAGTGATCGCAACCCATCTCTCGCACCTGATCCGCGAGCACGCCCCGGAACTGCTTGGGCATGAAGAAGTCCAGCAATTGCTGGCCACCCTGGCCAAGAGCGCGCCCAAGCTGGTCGAGGACCTCACCCCCAAGGCGTTGCCGTTGTCGGTGGTGGTACGCGTATTGCAAAACCTGTTGATCGAAAAAATCCCGGTACGGCAGCTACGCAAAATCGTCGAGGCCCTGGTGGAAAACGCCCCACAAAGCCAGGAACCGGCAGTGCTCACCGCCGCGGTACGCAACGCCCTGGGCCGTTTCATCGTCCAGGAGATCGCCGGGATGGCATCGGAACTGCCGGTATTCACCCTGGCACCGCAATTGGAACGTGTCTTGCAAGACTCCAGTCAGGGCAACGGTGCAGCGCTGGAACCCGGACTGGCCGAACGCTTGCACCAAAGCCTGGCCGATTGCGTGAGCAAGCAAGAAGCACGCAATGAGCCAGCGGTGGTGCTGGTGCCGGCGCAGGTCCGCGCGGCACTGGCACGGTTGGTCCGCCACAGCGTCCCCTCGCTATCGGTGCTGTCCTACAGCGAAGTGCCGGAAGACAAGCGGTTGAAGTTGGTGGGAACGATCAGTTGAAAGACCCGATCCGGGGACTTCGGACTCGGAAAAGTGTAAAGGCATGAATCGGACAGGACATATGAATATCTGCACACCCGCATACCACCGCTCGGAACGACAACAGCGTCTGTGCCGATTTTTCAGTCCCGCGCTCCCCCTCACGCGTCACGGCGCCAAGGTGTCCCCATGAAAATCAAACGCTTCGTCGCTCCAGACATGCGTACCGCGTTCCGTATGGTGCGCGATGAGCAGGGTCCGGATGCGGTGATCCTGTCCAACCGGCGAACCGACGAAGGTATCGAGATCGTCGCCGCCAGCAACTACGACGAGACACTGGTACAACGCGCTCTGGACGCAGTGCGTCCAGAGGAAACGCCACGTCCGGCCACCACAGCGGCAACGCCACGGCCCACACGTCAAAAAGCGACAGGGCCAAACTCGGCGATGGCGATGATGGCCGCGATCAGCGAGCGCCGCAGCAATGCCAGCGCCGCCACGTCGGCACGGCCGCTTGGCAAGCTCGGCACTGCGACATCGACGCTCACGCCAGCGGCGGCCGTCCAGGAACCGGCCACTGCCCAGAGCAGCATCCCCGACGATGTGTTCCGCAACGCGCCGATCAACGTCTCGCTGCCGACACCATTTCCCGCTGCCAGTACAACCCTCGCCGCTGCGCCCACCGCCGCAGATACAGCCTGGCACGAAGACATCCCCGCCGTGGCACTGGCGCCAGCGAGCACCCCCAAGCTCGTCGCCGAGGCCCCGATCAAGAGCGCCGAAATTCCGGCGGCCACCACGCTCACCGCAGTTCCCAACTTCCCGGCGCCGCAGAACGACGAACAATTGACGCAACTGCGCGACGAACTGGCGTTGATGCGGCAGATGATCGAGCGTGAAATGAATCGGCTCACCGACGAGCGCCTGCGCGGCTCGCCGGTACGCGCCCAGGCCCTGGAATTGATGGACGACTACGGCTTCGACGGCGGCATCACCCGCGACGTTGTCATGCAAATTCCCGCCGACCTGGAACTGCACCGCGGCCGCGGCATGATGCTGGGCCTGTTGTCCAAACGCCTGCCGATCGCGGCGTTGGATCCGCTCGAGCAAGGCGGCGTGATCGCCCTGATCGGCCCCACCGGCGCCGGCAAGACCACGACCATCGCCAAGCTGGCCTCTCTCTTCCTAGAGCGCAACGCCGCACGCGACGTGGCCCTGGTCACCACTGACACCGTCCGCGTCGGTGGCCGCGAACAACTCCATAGTTATGGCCGACAGCTCGGGATCGCCGTCCACGAGGCCGACAGCGATGCCTCGCTACAGCAGCTTCTACAGCGTCTGGCCGACTACAAACTGGTGCTGATCGACACCGCCGGCATGGGCCAGCGCGACCGCGCCCTGGCCGCGCAACTGCACTGGCTGCGCGCCTCACGCGTCGTCCGCTCTTTGCTCGTGCTTCCCACCAACGCCCATTTTTCCGACCTGGACGAAGTGGTGCGCCGCTTCGCCAGCGCCGATCCACAGGGCGTCATCCTGACCAAGCTGGACGAAACCGGACGGTTTGGCAGTGCCTTATCGGTGGTCGTTGACCATCGCCTTCCCATCACCTGGGTGACCGATGGACAGCGTGTGCCGGACGACCTACACCGCGCCAACGCCGCCAGCCTGGTATTGCGCCTTGAAGATTTGCGGCGCGCTGCCGATAAGCCCTGTACTCCGGAGCAGAACCATGCCGTCGCGTGATTACGCCAATCTGACCAACGCGTTTCCCCTATCGGCGACGCGCAACGAACCGCTGGGTCCAGTGCGCACGATCGCTGTGACCGGTGGTAAGGGTGGCGTCGGCAAGACCAACATTTCGGTCAATCTGTCGATGGCGCTGGCCGACATGGGCAAGCGCACGCTGCTTCTGGACGCCGACCTCGGCCTGGCCAACGTCGATGTATTACTGGGGTTGACGCCTAGATTCACCGTGGCCGATCTGGTCGCTGGGCGTTGCACGCTGGAAGAAGCCCTGATCGACATGCCCAACGGGCTGATGGTGGTACCCGCCGCCTCCGGCCGCCGTTACATGGCCGAACTGCCTCCCGCTCAACACGTCGGCCTGGTCAATGTGTTCTCCGAGTTGCAGCGCGACCTGGACATCATGGTGATCGACACGGCCGCTGGTATCACCGACAGCGTACTGACCTTCTGCCAGGCCGCGCAGGACGCCGTGGTGGTGGTCTGCGACGAGCCTGCCTCGATCACCGACGCCTACGCCCTGATCAAAGTCCTTGCACGCGAGCGCGGCATGGACCGACTGCAGATCGTCGCCAACATGGTTCGCGACGCCAACGAAGGCCGCCTGCTATACGAAAAGCTCAGCCGTGTCTGCGAGAAGTTCCTCGGTGACGTGTCACTGAACTATCTGGGTTGCGTACCGCAGGACGACTGGCTGCGACTGTCAGTGCAACGCCAGCAACCAGTGGTCAAAGCCTACCCCTCCAGCCCCTCGGCCCAAGCGATCTCCGATATTGCACGGCGCGCTTCACGCTGGCAGGCACCGACCGTTCCGAGCGGCAACGTCGAGTTCTTCGTCGAACGCATCATCCAGCGTGGAGTCGCCGCATGAACGCCGCCGCCCACTATCGCGCCGTGCAGCGCAATAGTTCCAATGACTACATCGCGCAACACTCGGACCTGGTGCGACGCATCGCCCATCACCTGGCAGCCAGGCTGCCGGCCAGCGTCGAGATCGACGACCTGATCCAGGCCGGGATGATCGGCCTGATCGAGGCTTCGCGCAGCTACGATGCCGACCAGGGCGCCTCATTCGAGACCTACGCCTCGATCCGTATCCGCGGCTCGATGATCGACGAGATCCGCCGTGGCGATTGGGTGCCCCGCTCGGTGCACCGACGCGCGCGTGACGCCGCCTCGGCGATCCGCAAGATTGAACAAAATACCGGTCGCGCCGCTGCCGCCAATGAAGTGGCCGCAGCGATGGAAATGCCGCTGCCCGAATACATGCGGTTGATGGAAGATGCCGCACGCGGACAAGTACTGAGCCTGGAATCGCGTATCGAGGATCATGGCGAACTGGACACCATCGCCAAGGGCGGCCCCAATCCGCAGCAGATGCTCGAACGCAGCGAATTCGGCCGCGAACTTGGCAAAGCGATCGGGCAATTGCCCGAACGCGAACAATTAGTGCTGTCCCTGTACTACGAGCAGGAATTGAATCTTAAGGAAATCGGCGCGGTCCTCGGAGTCAGCGAGTCGCGCGTGTGCCAGATCCACGGTCAGGCCACGGTACGGTTGCGCGGACGCCTGAAGGCATTCGAAGCCGCCGACGCAGGCCTGGAAGACGAAGAATAAGAACCTAGGGAGTTAGTGGTGAATAAAAATATGAGGATTTTGATCGTGGACGATTTTTCGACGATGCGACGCATCGTCAAGAACCTGCTCGGCGATCTTGGCTTCACCAACACCGCTGAAGCCGAAGACGGCAACAGCGCGCTGGCCGCATTGCGCTCGGCCCCGTTCGAGTTCGTGGTCACCGACTGGAACATGCCCGGCATGACCGGCATCGATTTGCTGCGCAACATCCGCGGCGACGACAAGCTCAAGCATTTACCGGTACTGATGGTCACAGCCGAGGCCAAGCGCGAGCAAATCATCGAAGCCGCGCAGTGCGGCGTGAACGGCTACATCATCAAACCGTTCACCGCGCAAACACTGCAAGAAAAACTGGGCAAGATCTTCGAACGCCTTGGAGCAACGGCCTGATGGAAGTGACAGCTGAACGCACTGCCCTGATCGAACGCCTCCAAGGTGCGCTGGATGCCCTGGAGAGCGGTGACGAAGCCGGCTGGCGCAGAGAGATCGACACCCTCGCTGCTTGGCGCACACGCCCCATGATGCAGGGCCTGAGCCGACTTGCACGCGATCTGGGCCAAGCACTGGGCGAACTGCCAGTGGTGCCCAGCGACGCCGGCGAACTGGATGACGCCTGTTCCCGACTGGACCATGTGGTGGCAATGACCGAACAGGCCAGTCACCGCACCTTGGATCTAGCAGAGCAATGCCGTGCACTTGCCGATCAATTGCGTGCCGGCGGCTTGAGCGACGACCAGAGCGAGATCCTGGACAAGATCCGCCACAACCTCACCGAAATGGCCCTGGCGCAGAGCTTCCAGGACCTGACCGGGCAGATCATCCGCCGCGTCGCCGGAATCGTGCGCCGTGTGCACGAAGGGTTCGGCGCGCTGGGATTACCGCCAAAGGAAGAAAAAAAGGCCGATGGCAGCCTGGCTGGCCCGGCATTGCCCGGCTTGGATCGCCACGGCGTGTCGCAAAACGACGCCGACGACCTGTTGTCCGGATTGGGGTTGTAATCGTATGAGCGCCGTATCAGACGACATCGCTGCCGACTTCATCATCGAGGCCCAGGAAATCCTGGACCGCCTAGGCGAACAGTTGGTGTCGCTGGAACAGGCGCCTGATGACAGCAGCCAGCTCAACGCCGTATTCCGAGGCTTCCACACCCTCAAGGGCGGCGCCGGTTTCTTGTCGATCAACGCCATGGTCGAGTTGTGCCATGCCGCCGAAGAGACCCTGGGCATGGCCCGCGCTGGCCAGGCCACACTGGAAGCGCGTCACTTCGACGCCGCACAACAATCGCTGGACTACCTGCAATCGATGCTCGATGCGTTCGGTAGCGGCAACGAGCCACCACGCGCCCCGGCACAATTGATCGCGCAATTCGCCGCAGGTGACGAGGGAGCCGCAACGCCCCCCCCCGCTGCAACAGCCAGCAAGAGCAGTATGCCGGTTGGAGGAAATGGTGCCGATTCGGACCTGATCAGCGACGACGAATTCGAAGCCCTACTCGACAATCTACACGGCGGTGCCGCGCCTGCGGCCAAGCCACAACTTGCGCCAGCACCAACTCCCAAGTCCAACGCGCCAGCAGCGGCAGCCAAGCCGGGCGTTGCGGCAAAGGCGAGCGAACCCGAACAAACCGTGCGCGTGGACACCAAACGCCTTGACGCCATCGTCAACATGATCGGCGAGCTGGTGTTATCGCGCAATCGACTCAAGACACTGCGTGCGCGCTTGCGCGACGAAGAGCTGGATCGTGCAGTGAGCACGTTGGATATCGCCACCGCGCGGCTGCAATCGGCAGTCATGCGCACACGCATGCAACCGGTGGGCAAGGTGTTCTCGCGCTTTCCGAAGGTCGCGCGCGACGTTGCCCGTTCTTTGCAGAAAGAAGTGGAATTGGAACTGATCGGTGCCGACACCGAACTGGACCGTAATCTGGTCGAGGCATTGGCCGATCCGCTGGTCCATTTGGTGCGCAACGCGATCGACCATGGCATCGAGGCGCCCGCGCTACGCGAAGCCACCGGCAAGCCGCGTGGCGGCCATGTGCGCCTGTCTGCACAACAAGAAGGCGACTACGTCACCATCGAGGTGCAAGACGACGGTGCCGGCATCGATCCGGAGCGGTTGCGTACCAAGGCGCGCGAAAAGGGCTTGATCGATCCGGAAGCCGCTGCACGACTGAGTACCGAGGAGTGCCTGCATCTGGTGTTCCTGCCTGGCTTCTCGACCAAATCCGAGGTCACCGACATTTCCGGCCGTGGTGTCGGCATGGATGTGGTGCAGTCGCGCATCCGCGAACTCAGCGGACAAATCCAGATCCAATCCGAGTTGGGCCGCGGCAGCCGCTTCCTGATCCGCGTGCCACTGACCCTGGCGATCTTGCCAACCCTGCTGGTGCAGGCCGGCGATAGTGTCTATGCACTGCCCTTGGCGCGCGTGGTCGAAGTACTGCATGCGCCACGCCGCTCGCTGGGCTGGTTCGACGGCCGCGCCGTACTCGACCGGCAATCGCATACGCTGCCGTTGGTGGATCTGCGCCAGTGGCTCAACGTCGATGCCCCACAACTGCCACTACTGACCATCGTGGTGCTGCAAGCTGGTGAATCGCGTATGGGTCTGGTGGTGGACCAGGTTCGCGGTCGCGAGGAGGTGGTCATCAAACCGCTACCGCGCGCCCTGCGCGGCCTGCAAGGGTATGCCGGTGCCACCCTGATCGGCGATGGCCGCCTGGCATTGATCCTGGATGTGGATGGCCTGAAAAGCTAAGGGTTCGGGACGGCAACAGTGCCGCCCTTATCCAAACCATTGTCAAACGCGTTGATGAAACAAACCGCAACACGTTGAAGAAGCCATCGCAACGTCCTGCCAAGGATATTTGCACTTTTTACCTCGAATACTTGTATTTGTGTGCTGTCACATTTCGTTTCGCGCACGTCTCCAATCCCGGCTGCCCATTAAGTCCCCCGCTCCCTTGCCGATACCTCCTGCATGGACAAACTCAGTCTCATCGGCCTGCTGCTGGCGATCATTTCGCTGATCGGCGGCAGCATCCTCAAAGGCGCCGGGATTTCGGCGTTGTGGTCGCCGGCTGCGTTCGTCATCGTGATCGTGGGGACCTTTGCGGCAATTCTTGTGCAAACACCACCGGCGGTGTTCCAGCGCGCGTTCAAAATTGCGAAGTGGATCCTGCTGCCGCCACCGAGCGACCGTCAGGCGGTACTGCAACAGATCGTGGAGTGGAGCAATATTGCACGACGCCAGGGCTTGCTCGGCCTGGAGCAGGAACTGCCGCAGCAACAGGATCCATTCGTCCGCAAGGGACTACAGATGCTGGTGGACGGCGTCGAACCCGACGCCATCCGACACATGCTGGAGATCGACCTGGAAGGTCAGGCCCACCGCGATCTAGCCGCCGCCAAGGTGTTCGAGGGCATGGGCATCTACGCTCCGACTCTGGGCATCATCGGCGCCGTGCTGGGGCTGATCGCTGTCATGAAAAATCTCGCTGACCCGAGCAAGCTCGGCCTGGGTATCGCCGCTGCCTTCACCGCCACCATCTACGGTATTGCTTCGGCCAACCTGCTGTTCCTGCCGATGGCCAGCAAACTCAAGAGCGTGATCAAGCACAGCAGCGGCGAGCAGGAAATGCTCATCGAAGGATTGATCGCCATTGCCAAGGGCGAGAATCCGCGCAACATCGAATCGAAACTGGCCGGATTCCTGCATTGAGTCCGACATGGCCCGCAAACATTCCCACGACGAGCACACCAATCACGAGGCATGGGCCATCCCATACGCCGACCTGATGACGTTGCTGCTCGCTTTCTTCGTGGTGATGTACGCGTTGTCCACGGTCAACGCGGCCAAATATCGGGTCATGGCAAGCGCGATGAACGCAGCCTTCGGTGGCACCGAGCAGACCATGCATCCGGTGCAGGTGGGCGAGCAGCCGATGCAAGGCCAGGGCAACACGCGACCGACACCCATCCGATCCAGCCCGGCGCTGTCCATTGCCGATCCGAACCGGCTGCTAGCAACGTCGCTGCCACGCCCAGCCGATGCGCTACGTGACGAACAGCAACTGCGACGCGCGCAACAACAGCTCGACCGCATTGCCGAGCGCCTTGACGCCGCACTGTCACCACTGATCCAGAAAAAACTGATCAACGTACACCGCTCCGGGCTGTGGATCGAAGTGGAGATCAACAGCGACATCCTGTTCGGCTCCGGCTCTGCAACGTTGGATCAGAGCGCACATGCGACCTTGGCACAGCTAGCGCAGGTATTGGCGAGCGTCCCTAACGGCGTGCGCGTGGAGGGCTATACCGACAACACACCGATCGCCACCGCACAGTTCCCATCCAACTGGGAACTCTCGGCGGCGCGCGCGGCCAGTGTGGTGCATCTGCTCGCCGACCAGGGCCTGCAACCCTCTCGACTATCGATGATCGGCTATGGCCAATTCCGCCCGCATACCAGCAACGATACCGCAAGCGGACGCAACGCCAACCGACGCGTGGTGCTGGTCATTTTGGCCGATTCCGGTGATAGCACGAATAACGCGCCATCGACACTAGAGCGTTTCAGCGCCGGTGCAGCGCCGACCACCTCGACAACCCCCGCCACGGCAGCGCCGACAGCCCCCGGGCAGTCCCTGCTGACATTGAAGGAGTGAACTGATGCGTATCTGGGCGATTGCCAACCAAAAAGGTGGCGTGGGTAAAACGACAAGCACGCTGGCACTGGGCCGTGGCCTGTCCATGCTCGGCCATCGCGTGTTGATGCTCGATCTCGATCCGCACGCATCGCTGACCAGAGCGTTCGATGTGCCCCAGGAACCGCAACCGGCTGGCGTGGTGGATCTGTTTTCCACCCCATCCAGTGAACTCTCCACGCTTGCCCACACCACCGCGATCGAACGCCTGAGCTTCGTCTGCGGGCAGACCGCGCTGGCCACGCTGGAGCGACGCAGCGCCAACCAGCCGGGATTAGGTCTGGCGTTACAGCAGGCCATGGCCCGACATGCCGGACAGCACGATTACATTTTGCTCGACTGCCCTCCGACCCTGGGCCTATTGATGATCAACGCACTGGCCGCTGCCGATCGCGTGATCATTCCCACGCAAGCCGAGCCGCTCGCACTGCACGGCTTGGCCAGCATGGTCCGCACCGTGGACATGGTCGAGCGTTCGCGTCGCCGCCCCCTACCCGCATCGATCCTGCCGACGCTGTTCGACAAGCGCACCCGCGCCGGCAACGAAACCCTGCGACAGATGCAAGACAGCTATGGCGAACGGGTGTGGGAAGACGCGATTCCGGTAGACACCAAGATCTGTAACGTCAAGGCACTGACCATCGCGAGCGGTGGCGGCGACTATCCCGGTCGCGGCCTGGCCGCTTATCGGCGCGCGCTGGAATGGCTGCTGCTCAACGACGCGACGCTGATGGAACAAGCCGCATGAGTACTCCAAACATCATCGACGACTATCTGGAAGGTCTGTTGCACGACACGACCAGCGAAGCGCAGAACGTCACATCACCGCTCTCAGCGGCTACTGCTAATACGACAACGCCCATGCCAGCCGGTCCGACCCCCGAACAAATCGCTGCCGCAGTCCTGGCCGAAGCCGATTCAGACCCCGCATTGGCCGGCATCATGTCGCAGCAGGCGCCGACGCCAGCACCGACCGGCCCAACCCCGGAGCAAATCGCCGCCGCCGTCCTGGCCGAAGCCGATTCAGACCCCGCACTGGCCGGCATCATGTCGCAGCAGGCGCTAACGCCAGCACCGACAGGTCCAACCCCAGAGCAAATCGCTGCCGCCGTCCTGGCCGAAGCCGATTCAGACCCCGCACTGGCCGGCATCATGTCGCAGCAGGCACCGACGCCTGCGCCGACCGGCCCAACCCCGGAGCAAATCGCCGCCGCCGTCCTGGCCGAAGCCGATTCAGACCCCGCACTGGCCGGCATCATGTCGCAGCAGGCACCCAACGCCGACCGTCAGGCCGATCTAGAAGCAGTGGCAGCGATGGAACGACAACGTTCCACTGTTGCGCGCGATCTTGCCGCCGAGGACGATGCCGCCAGCACACGCGCCGTCAAGCGCCCAGCGATGGCGGTGCCACCGGAGCGTCGCGCCGAAGCCGAACGCGCAAAAGCCGGCGCAACGCGGCTGACGCCCAACCTACAAGCGTTCATGGCACCGTCCCTGCCACAGGGCTCGGCCACCGTCCCCGAGCGCGCGACCGAACGTAGCACGCGTTGGCTACGTCTACGCTGCGGCGAACAGGCCTACGCACTGGAGCTACTGAAAGTGCAAGAAGTCGTACTACCGGTGCCGCTACTGGCACTGCGTGGTACGGCACCATCGATGCTAGGCATCATGAACCTGCGCGGCCAGGTGGTGCCGGTCCTGGATCTGGGACTGCACCTGGGATCGGCACCAATCGAAATGGACATGCAGACGCGGGTCGTGGTGCTGGAAGAAAGTGGCGAAACTCTGGGCCTGCGCGTATCGGCTGTCGAGGACGTCGCCAGCTTGACCGATCATGAGATCGAACCACCGGACAATGCCCGTATCTGCCGTATTTCCAACCATCTTTTCCGCGGCGTCGCGCGACTGACGCAGCACCCGATGATCTTGCTCGACGCTGAACAACTGTTGCATTGAGCGAAAAAATAAATAGAAACTGCAGACTACACCGCACTTTCCATATGCCGCCTAAAGCTTTTCAAGCCACGGCCGTTACCTTCGATAGAACCATTCGTGCGGAGTAATGATGAGCACAGTCCCACTTGGCGAGGATCTGGGCATCGAGATCAGCGCAGACCTGAAACAACGCCTCACCACGTTCCTGACGTCGGACGAGGTGTTGCGGCTGGATGCCAGCCAAGTCCGCCGCATCCACACTGCTTCCGTGCAGGTTCTGTGCGCGTTCGTGGATGCACGCCGCAAAGAAGGCAAACGCACTGAATTCGAGGCCTGCACCGCGACCTTCAGCGACGCGGCACGCCTATTAGGGGTCAGCGAATCGCTGGGCCTTCCTGCCACCTCTGAAAATTTGAAATCTGTGGAGAACGCTGCATGAGCGCACGTATCTTGGTAGTGGACGATTCGGCGTCAATGCGCCAAATGGTCTCGTTTGCCCTCACCTCGGCCGGCTACGCTGTCGAAGAAGCAGAGGACGGCCAGGTCGCCTTGGGTCGCGCCAAGGGCCAGCGCTTCAACGCGGTGGTCACCGACGTCAACATGCCGAACATGGACGGTATCAGCTTGATCCGCGAACTGCGCCAGTTACCGGACTACAAGTTCACCCCAATGCTGATGCTGACCACCGAATCGGCGGCAGAAAAAAAATCCGAAGGCAAAGCCGCCGGCGCCACTGGCTGGCTGGTCAAGCCGTTCAACCCCGAACAACTGATCGCCACCGTTCAGAAAGTTCTGGGCTGATTTTCTCTCTCTTTTCCGGATCCCCTCCCTATGAGCATGGACCTGCAACGCTTCCACGCCACCTTCTTCGAGGAAAGCCGCGAAGGGCTGGACGCGATGGAGGCCGGATTGCTGTCGTTAGAAGAAGGCAACCGCGACCCCGAAACCATCAATTCGGTGTTTCGCGCCGCGCACTCGATCAAGGGTGGTGCCGCCACGTTCGGCTTCGAAGCAATGGCCGGACTCACCCACGTCCTAGAAACGCTGCTCGATGAGCTGCGCGCCGGCAAGCGCGAAGTCGAAGCGAACGCAATCGACGCCATCCTTGGATCGGTAGACGTACTGCGTGCGCTGCTACGCGAAGCCGAACACGGGGTTGCTGCCGACCCGGCTGCCGTCAAGGCTGTCCACGACCGCCTACAGCGCGCACTGAACGGCAAAGACGTCGCACCGACCACCGCGACGCCGGCCGCAAATCAGGCCGCCGAACCGGAAGCCTGGCAGATCGGCTTTACCCCGTCGCCGTCGCTGTTCATGAGCGGCAACGATCCGTTACGTATCATCCGCGAACTCGAACATCTCGGCCCGCTACAGGTTGCATGCCGTGAAGGCCGCCTGCCCAGCTTCGCCGATCTCGATCCGCTGGAAGCCTACATGGCATGGGATCTTGGCCTGGTCGGCAAAATCCCGCGCAGCGCGATCGAAAACACCTTTGCCTGGGTGATCGACGATTGCGAACTGGATATCCGCGCCGTGCCACCGCCGAGTCTGGCCACCGCACCGGCGCCTGTGCTGACTCCGGCACCGGCTGCGGCCACCGCAACACCGGCGGCCACGGTTGCCGCCAATGCGCCCGCCGGCAACGCCGCCGCCGCGCAGGAAGCGGAAAGCTCGATCCGCGTCAGCGTCGATAAGGTCGATGCGTTGATCAATTTGGTCGGTGAACTGGTTATCACCCAAGCCATGCTCAAGCAGGTTTCCAGTGGCTTGGATCCCGCCGCCGCCGAGCGCTTGTTTGCCGGCCTGGATCTGCTCGAACGTAATACCCGCGACCTGCAAGAAGCGGTCATCGGCGTGCGCATGCTGCCGGTGGATGCGGTATTCCGCCGTTTCCCGCGTCTGGTCCGCGACCTCTCCTCGCGCCTGGGCAAACAGGTACGCCTGCGCACCATCGGCGAAGGCACCGAGCTGGACAAGGGCCTGATCGAAAAAATCGCCGATCCGCTGGTGCACTTGGTGCGCAACTCGATCGACCACGGCCTGGAAATGCCGGAAGCCCGTCGGGCCGCTGGCAAGGACGAGACCGGCACCATCACCCTGGCGGCGTCTCATCAGGGTGGACATATCGTCATCGAAGTCAGCGACGACGGCGCCGGCCTCAACCGCAATCGCATCCTGGCCAAGGCCACCGAACGTGGCTTGACCGTGCCGGATAATCCGAGCGACGCGCAGGTCTGGGATCTGATTTTCGCTCCTGGTTTCTCCACCGCCGATGCGGTCACCGACCTGTCCGGACGTGGCGTGGGCATGGACGTGGTCCGGCGTAATATCCAGGGCCTGGGCGGCGAAGTGCAATTGGAAAGCGAATTCGGTCGCGGCACCCGCGTGCTGATCCGCTTGCCGCTGACATTGGCGATTCTGGACGGCATGACCGTCTCGGTCGCCGGCGAAACCCTGATCCTGCCACTTGCCTACGTCATCGAAGCGCTACAACCGCAGGCCGACGATATTCGCAGCATGGCAGGCGAAGGCCGGGTGCTTCGGGTCCGCGGCGAATACCTGCCGATCCTATCGCTCAGCGACTCCTATGGCTTTGGTGGAAACCCGCAGAGCGAGCCACTGGTGGTGGTCGTGGAAGCCGATGGACAGAAGTTGGCACTGGAAGTGGACGAACTGGTCGGTCAACAGCAGGTGGTTGTCAAGAATATCGAGAACAACTACCGCCGCATCAGCGGAATCTCCGGTGCGACGATTCTCGGCGACGGCCGCGTGGCGTTGATCGTGGATATCGGCGGTCTGGTCCGCTCGCTGCGAGTGCAACAAGCGGCCTGAGTCAACGCTTTCCCAGGCCCAATCGCCTCCCGAGCGCCCCATGCACCACACCACACCACACGCCCCGGCAAAACTGCCGGGGCTTTTGCTTATATGGCCCTCCATCACCACTAACACCACCCCATCGAAGCGGCCAAGGTGCTCGAACGAACGCGGCACCGCGCTAGCGGGCTGCGACGACAAGAGCAACACTCAAGATTTCGCCGGAGCCGCCGATATTCGGTTCGCAGCGAATTTGTCTACCAAATGAACCACGCCATCGGCGCTTCAGATGGGATCGGCCTGCACGACAAACGCTCCATTCGCTGAAGCAAAGCGCTGTATCCCATCACCTACGCACACGTGGCGAGGGCCACTCGAACACAGTACGCAACCTTGCAAGGTGTCGTTCGATTCATGCTGCATTGAACGACCAGCACCCAGCCAGACTCCTGGCGAGCACGTAGAAACCTACGTCATTCGCCATCTATTTTTTCAAGAAGGCATCCAATGAATTCGTTTCTACAACGCTACAACGTCGGCCACCGGCTCGGGGGAGCTTTCGGTGTGCTGATCCTGCTCTCGTGCTTGCTGGTCGTCGGAGGGGTATTTTCCATCTCCAATGCACGCAAGCAGTTGGATAGCATCGTCAAGGTGAATGTGGAGAAAACCCGGATCAGCAATGGCATGGTCGATGCCAATTCCGGCATCCTCATCTCCATGGGCACCTTGGCGATGGTGACAAGGCCAGAACTCAATCCGCTGGCATTGGCCGATATCAAGAAAAATCGCCAGCGCTATAACGATCTGCGCAAAGAGCTGGATAGTTTCCCCGCAGACAGCCAACGCGTGGTGAAGCTGCGCGCGGACATCGATGCGGCACAAGATGCTGCGCGTGAGATAGACGAGAAGGTCATCGCGCTTGGCATGGCAGACCGCAATATGGAAGCACAAACCCTGCTGAGCGAACGCGCACGCCCCGCCATCCTGGTATGGCAGGCGAAGATCCGCGAAATTGCACAATTGCAGGAAGCGCAGATGAAAGTCGCCTACGCCAACGCGGGTCAGGCGATGGCCAACGGTCGCAACATGCTCATCGCCGGTGGCGTGGCGGTACTGGTCATCAGCAGCCTGCTGGCCTGGGCGATCACCCGCAGCCTCACTGAGCCGCTCAGCCGCGCCACCCGCGCCGCCGAGGCCATCGCCAACGGCCGCTTGGACAACCACGTCGCCACCGACGCGCGCGATGAACCCGGCCGCCTGTTGGTCGCCATGGACGCCATGCAGCAACAATTGCAGCGCTTCTCCAGCGAAACCGCGCGCATGATCGAACTGCATGCCGACAAGGACATGACGCATCGCATGCCTATCGATTTCCCCGGCGTCTACGGCGAGCTGAGCAAGGGCATCAACACCATGATGTTCGAGCATCTCGATGCCATCGTCGATGCCATCGCCGTGCTCAACGAATATGCCAACGGCGACCTGCGCCGCGACGCACGTCGCCTGCCCGGCAGCCGGGCCGTCCTGCACCAATCCATGGATGCAGCCAAGGCCAGCCTGCTGGCGATCAACACCGAAATCAAGCGACTGGCCGCCGCCGCCGCCGCTGGCGACTTCAGTGCACGTGGCAACGCCGAGCAGTTCCAGCACGATTTCCGGCTGATGGTGCAGGACCTCAATGCCATGATGCAGGTCAGTGACAGTAACCTGGGCAAACTCTCGGCACTGCTGCAGTCCATCGCCGCTGGCGATCTCACCGCACGCATGCACGGCGACTTCCAGGGCGTATTCGCTCAGATGCGCGACGACGCCAATACCACCGCCGACCAATTGACCAATATCGTCGGCCGCATCCAGACCGCCGCCACGAGTATCAATGCCGCCTCCAGCGAAATCGCCACCGGCAACGACGACCTATCGCGCCGCACCGAGCAGCAGGCCGCCAGCCTGGAGGAAACCGCTGCCTCGATGGAAGAACTGACCTCCACCGTCAAGCAGAATGCCGAAAACGCGCGTCAGGCCAACCAACTTGCCATCGGTGCCGCCTCGGTTGCCTCGCAAGGCGGTGCCGTGGTCGGTCAAGTGGTTCAGACCATGAACGGCATCGAGACCTCCTCGAAGAAAATCGCCGACATCATCAGCGTCATCGACGGCATCGCGTTCCAGACCAATATCCTGGCCTTGAATGCAGCCGTAGAAGCGGCCCGTGCCGGCGAACAAGGGCGCGGTTTCGCCGTGGTCGCCAGCGAAGTACGTACCCTCGCCCAGCGTTCGGCCAGTGCCGCCAAGGAGATCAAGGACCTGATCGACGACTCGGTCGGCCGCGTCGCCGAAGGCTCGGCGCTTGTCGATCAGGCCGGCAAGACCATGGAGGAGATCGTCGCCTCGGTGAAGCGCGTGACCGACATCATGAGCGAAATCTCCGCTGCCTCGCAGGAACAATCCGCTGGCATCGAGCAGGTCAACCAGACCGTGAACCAGATGGACGAAGCCACCCAGCAGAACGCCGCACTGGTCGAGGAAGCCACCGCCGCCGCACGCTCGATGGAAGAACAGGCAGGAGAACTCACCAATACCGTGGCCCTGTTCAAGATCGACAGCACCGGGTCGGCGACTGCCCCACGCCGACCGAGCAGCATCGCGTCCAAGGCGATAACGCAGGCAGCCAAGCCCCCGTACAAGACGCCTGCCCGTGTCGCACATCGGCCCACCAAGCAGGTTGCACCCGCAGGTGACGACAAGCAGTGGCAGGAGTTCTGATCCAGTTGGTCGTCATGCCGACGACGGCATGACGACCAACCCTGGCAATGCGGCGATTACGACAACAGCATCCTTCCACCAGGACAATCACCACAGTACCTCCCCGTACTGTGCTGGATGACACCAGCATCACATGTCGGTAGAACGTCGGTTTTACGCAACGCAGTAGCATCTCTGGGCTAGAAACTGCGGCGATGGGATTCTCGGCACTGTTAAACCACGCAAGGGCGCTTGCTCGCGCCGCCATACTTCCGAGCAACCATACGCCCTCGCATGCTCTGGCGACACATCCGTCGCCTACCGCGCGCATGCGCATCGACTGCGACAGGCCATCCCTAACGCGGAATAACTCCACCGCCGTCACAGGTTCAGAATTTGCCCAGTTTGCCGTTAGGGAAACTGCGGATAACGCTGACTGCGGCTGGAATGCCCTCGTAACCTGCTTGGATATGCCGATGAACCGGCCCCAGTCCTTGTCCGGTGCTTGTGATCTGAGGCTTATCGCATGTGTTTTTTCGTAAAAGCCAAGAGATCTCTTGCAATGACGACGTCACGCCTCACCACTAGTACGACATTGATCGCCTCGGACCGCAATCCGCTATTACGGACCTGGCAAGACCTTCCTATCGCCCGCAAACTGAGTCTGGTCGGCATTCTGGCGCTGATCGGCCTGGCGATTCCTTTGGTTCTCTACACCAGCACTCTCAACGAGAACGTACAGGTCAGCCGCGATGAACTGCGCAGCTATGCTCCGCTGCGGCAGATGCTGGGGTTGCTGGATGCACTACAAACCGAGCAGGCAAAGAACGGTGCCGATGCGAGCAAAGCCGCGCAAAGCACGGATGGATCCTTGCGCGAACTGCAGCATACCCTGACAGAGATGGAAGGATTCGAGCAAACGAGCAAGGAGCTGAAGCTGCTGGAGCAAACGTTGCAGACGCGACGCAACGATACCGTCGCGGAGTCTAAACAAGCAGCCGATGCATTGGATGCCCTGCGCGACGAAAGCAAATTGGTCTATACACCTTATGTGGAAAGCTATCACTTGGTGGTCGCCAGCTTGATCGATGCGCCCAACACCAGCGAGACACTCACACGCCTGGAGGCGCTAGAAGATCCTTCCAAGGCAAGCGGCGACGCCCCCTTGCTAAAGGCACAAATCGGCGAACTCGAGCACGACCACGCAAGGTTCCAACATGAACTGAAGAAAGCGATCGGCCTACTCGAACAGCCAAATCCGGCGCTAGCGCAGGCTGAGGCGAAAGAAGCGCAAGTGGCCGAGCAGGCCTTACCCAAACTCGAAGAAGCGCTCAACAGCAAGACAGCCGATGCCGACCAGCAGTGGAACCAAGCATTGCATGGGTGGGACGAAGCCCTGCGTGAATTAAGCATCACCTCCTTGCAAGCCTTACAAGAACAGTCGCAACGGCATCTGGATGCATCGCGTCAAGCGATGTGGGGGGCGATTGCCGGTTTGGGCCTGCTGACCCTGCTGATTGCAGCGGTGTGGATAAAAACCTTGAGTGCGCTAACGCGGAATGTACGACGTGCCGCAACTGTCGCCGCCGATATCGCCGAAGGTCGCATGGACGCCGAAATCACGGTTCCTAGCCGAGACGAAAGCGGACAACTGCTCGCCTACATGCAACGTATGCAACAGCAGTTGCGTGATGTTCTTGCCGCACAGGCAGAAATGGCCAAGCGCCACGATGCGGGGCAGATCAGCTACCGCATGGACGCACATGCCTTCCCAGGCGATTACGGCCGCATGGTCCACGACAGCAACATGCTGGTGGGCGCGCATGTCATGGTCAAAATGCGCATGGCGCAAATCATGGGCCGCTACGCTATCGGCGATCTGTCAGAAGACATGGACCGCCTCCCAGGTGAAAAAGCGGTACTCACCGATACCATGGATAAGGTCAAGCAGAACCTGACCGCCATGAATCATGAGATCAAGCATCTGGCTGGCGCCGCAGCCGCCGGCGATTTCAGCGTGCGTGGCGAAACAGAACGCTTCCAGTACGACTTCCGCGCCATGGTCGAGAGCCTCAACCAGTTGATGGGCACCGCCGACGGCAACCTACAGGCGCTGTCGAGATTACTAAAAGCAATCGCAGCCGGCGATCTCACCGCACGCATGCACGGCGATTTCAAGGGTGTGTTCGCCGCCATGCGCGACGATGCCAATGCCACCACCGCACAGTTGGCGGCCATGGTCGGCCGCATTCAGAACGCGGCGCTCAGCATCAACGCTGCCTCCACCGAAATCGCCACCGGTAACGATGACCTTTCCCACCGCACCGAGCAGCAGGCTGCAAGCCTGGAGGAAACCGCCGCTTCGATGGAAGAACTGACTTCCACCGTCAAACAGAACGCGGAAAACGCGCGGCAAGCCAATCAGTTGGCAGTCGGCGCCACCTCGGTCGCCTCGCAAGGTGGTGCGGTGGTCAGCAAGGTGGTACAGACCATGAGCGGTATCGAAGCCTCGTCCAAGAAAATCGCCGACATCATCAGTGTCATCGACGGCATCGCCTTCCAGACCAATATCCTGGCCTTGAATGCGGCGGTGGAAGCCGCGCGTGCCGGCGAACAAGGCCGCGGTTTCGCCGTTGTGGCCAGCGAAGTGCGTACCTTGGCCCAGCGCTCGGCCAATGCCGCCAAGGAGATCAAGGGATTGATCGACGACTCGGTCGGCCGCGTCGCCGAGGGCTCCACGCTAGTCGAGCAGGCCGGCAAGACCATGCAGGAGATCGTCGCCTCGGTACAACGCGTCACCGACATCATGGGCGAAATTGCCGCCGCCTCGCAGGAACAATCTGCCGGCATCGAACAGGTGAACCGGACCGTTGCACAGATGGACGAGAGCACGCAACAGAACGCCGCCCTAGTGGAGGAAGCAACAGCCGCCGCACGCTCCATGGAAGAACAGGCTGGCCAGTTGAGCCAGGCTGTGTCGCTGTTCAAGATTACGGTGACTCCGGCCAGGCCACAGATGCGTGCCACTGCCGAAGCAATGTGCTAACTCGGCTGAGGACAAGCGTAGCCAAGGCGGTGCGTACACCGTGCCGTGTGGGTGCTAGCACTGCCAATCACGCAGATAATCGACTACATAGACCGGGCCATCCCATCGGATGCCCGGCTCGTGGAGAGAGACAGCGCCATTACGCGCGATGGAAAACCAGACAACCAACGTAGCATCGGCCGCAATCTACCGAATGCTCACGCCCAGCCAGCACTGCCCAGATAACGCGCGCGATCTACAAAAACGCCATACTCAGCCGATAGCATACCTATGGCAGTCAAAAATGCGCCGTCCCACCCTACCAGAGCACGCACTTCCCACCATGGCCGAAGGTAATTCCAGCGATGCCCCCCTCCCATCTTCGCCGGAAGAGGAGGAGGCGGACGATCGCTTCATGCTCACCAACAAGCGGCAGATTCGCCAGTTGCTGCACTCCTTGATCAACCAACGATCACAGGTCAGCGCACACCTGAGCGGCCGCGACCAGTCTTTCTCGACCGCACTGCTGGCTCTGGACGAGGACAGCTTATTGCTGGATCTCAGCGTCAACGATGCCTGCAACCAAGCAGCCGAACAGGCGCAATACCTGTTGTGCTTCGCTCAGTTGGACAAAGTGCGCGTGCGTTTTCGCGTCCAGAACCAGGAACGGGTCGAGGTGGATGGCATCGGCGGATTCCGCGCCCCATTGCCCGACTCGCTCTATTACCTGCAACGCCGCGAGCATTTCCGCCTCGAAACGCCGGTGACCGAATCACCGATGTGCATCCTGCGCCTGGACGAAGCCAACCCGGAAACTGAACTGTTACTGCGCGTGCTGGACATCAGCAACGGCGGTCTTGCGGTCGCGCTCTCCATGACCATTGCACCGAATCAATCGCTACCGGAGTTGCAACAGAGCTACAAAGGCTGCGAGTTGCAGTTACCTGACACCCCTGCGATCCGACTGACCCTGGAGGTCTGCAATATGTACACCTCCAAGCTGGCCAACGGGCAGGAAACGCTACGGCTCGGGGTGCGCTTTGTCGACCTGCCGCGCGGCGCGGATGCGGCGATCCAACGGTACATTTTCCGCATCGAGCGCCAACGCAACGCCCGCAAGAGCGGCACGCTGCCCTGAATGGGCGGCACAGCATCGCTAAAGTTCTGGGGCAGCACGCCGATCTACGGATAAGTCACGATTCCATTTCCCCGCCCACCGCAATTCCGTGCGCACCAGGAGCACACGATGAACGAAAAAAATACCTCCAATTCCGGCGCCACAGGCGGCGAATTTCTCAGCTTCACGCTCGGTGAAGAGCACTACGGCGTGGATATTCTGAAAGTACAGGAAATCCGCGGTTACGATTCGGTCACCCGGGTCCCGGATGCGCCGGAGTACATCAAGGGCGTTATCAACCTGCGCGGCACCATCGTCCCGGTGATCGACCTGCGGCTGAAGCTGCGACTCAAGGAAGCGCGCTACGATGCCTTTACCGTCATGATCGTGCTCAACGTCGTGGACCGCGTGGTCGGTATCGTCGTGGATAGCGTCTCGGACGTGATTCCACTGAACGAAGAACAGATCCGTCCGACTCCAGAGTTCGGTGCAGCGGTAGACACCCGCTTCATCTCCGGCATCGGCACTCAAGACGACCGGATGTTGATCCTGCTGGACATCGAAACCCTACTAGACAGCGCCGAATTCGGCCAGCATATACAGCATATCGAGGAAGCTGCCTGATCCATCAAGCAGCCGTTCCAGCCTCCCCCACTCCGACCCGCCGCAATGGCGGGTTTTCATTTGAAGTGCGAACTGCATATCATTTGAGTGAATCAAGTTCATAGAAAAGTTGCCGATAGCTGAAGAGTGGCTGACTCATATCACCATTACTTCATCCATCGCCCTCAAGGAATCGTTCTATGAAATCGAACCTGCCGCTGCTTTTGGTCCTTCTACTCGCCGCCAGCCCCAGCGCCTTTGCCCAATCTCAGCAGATGATTCCGCCGGAAATGGCGACCAAGTTCGTCGGCAAGGACGGCATGGTCTGCGGCAAGGTCGAGAAGGCAAAATATGCGCAGAATTCCGAGGGCGAACCCACTTTTTTGTACATGGGCGGCATGTTTCCACGCCACACCTTTTCCGCACGGATCGCTGGCGCTGATCGCAGCAAGTTCAGCTTTCCGCCGGAAGCCTTGGAAGGCAAGGATGTGTGCGTGATCGGCAAGATCGAACGCGACAGCTCGCGCGCGGAAATTCAGGTCAGCGCTCCCTCTAGCTTGAAGTTGGCAACCATCAAATAACCACTGTGCATCACCGTGCTGGGGCCCTTGGCCATCCAGCACGGCGTGCTATCGCTGTCTTTACCTTCGCAGTGGCTGTCAACACAAGGGAAATGCGCTAATGCAGTGGATAAAAAATCTCAAGCTGATGCCAAAATTGATGCTGGCATTCGGCATCGTACTGGCCCTGATGCTGATTCAGGGACTGACAGCCTACAGTGGACTGAACTCGCTCAATCATCAGACCAAGAACCTTTCCAGTTCGGTAGTGCCCAGCGTGCGTATCGGCGGTGAAATGCGCGCAATCCTCGGCGATTACCGTAGCGCCGCGTATCAAAGCCTGATCCGCAGCAGCGATGCGGTAAAGAAAGAATCGCAGACGCGTAAGATCGCTCTGAAAAAGCAGATGGACGAGATCATCGCCCAGTATCCGAAAAAGATCAGCACAGCCCAGGAAAAAGTAGCCTACGAGCGCCTGGTGAAGGACTGGAAAAAGGCAATCGCGTCCTATGGTTCCGTGGACGAGATGTTGCAGCTCGACCTACGCGATGACGCAATCGACACCTTCACCAGCGAAACCAGCCTTCTGGACAATAAGGTGACCGATGACCTGATCGCGTTGATCGCCGAGAACGACCGCCAGTCCAAGGTCGCGGCAGACAACGCCGGCAGCACCTATGGCAAGGCGTCGGCGATGCTGCTGGTGTGCCTGCTGATCGGCATCGGCAGCGCGGTCTCCCTGGCGTTCCTGTTCGGAAAGCTACTGGCCAACAGCGTGCGTGGCGCGGTCAAGGTGGCCAACGAAGTCGCTGGCGGCAAGCTCGACGGACATATCGACGCCAGCAGTCAGGACGAAGTCGGCGAACTGATGCAAGCACTCCAGCGTATGCAGCATGACCTGCGCGCACGCATCGAACAAGATGCCGCGGCATCCGCCGAGAACCTGCGCATCCGCACCGCTCTGGACAACTCCTCTACTGGCGTGTTCATCGCCGACCTGGACTACCGCATCGTCTACGCCAACCCGTCGATGCAGAGCATCACCGACAAGTACGCTGACGAGATCCGCTCGGTCGCGCCGGCGTTCGACTCCAAACTGCCACTGGTTGGCTCCTCGGTCTCGGTGATCGAGTATGGCAACCAGGTCGATCCCAGAACCGCGGCGGAGATCGAACATAAAGGCGTGGTCGAACGCGAGATGGCCTATGGCGATGCACGCATTGCCCAGATCATCACCTCCATCCGCGATGGACACGGCAACCATATCGGCTATGTGTGCGAATCGCGTGATCGCACGCTTGAGGCGCAAGTCGAACGGGAAGTAGCGACGATCGTGCAGGCCGCCGGCGCCGGCGACCTGTCCGGGCGTATCACCATCGACGGCAAGCAGGGCTTCTTCTTGATGTTGGCCGAGCAACTCAACGGTCTACTGCAGGCCAACGGCGATAGCATCGGCGAAGTATCCAAGCTGCTGACTGCACTATCGCAGGGCGATCTGACCATCCGCATGCAAGGCGAGTTCCACGGGGTGTTCGCCACGATGCGCGACGACGCCAACGCCACCGCCGAACAGTTATCGAGCATCATCAGCGGCATCCAACATGTGGCGAACGCGATCAACGGCGCCGCCGGGGAAATCGCAACTGGCAACAACGACCTGTCGCGCCGCACCGAGCAACAGGCGTCGGACCTGGAAGAAACCGCCGCCTCCATGGAAGAGCTGACCTCTACCGTCAAGCAGAATGCCGAGCATGCACGCCAGGCCAACCAGTTGGCGGTCGGCGCTGCCTCGGTCGCGTCGCAGGGCGGCGAGGTGGTCGGACAGGTCGTGAGCACGATGAGCGGCATCGAGACGTCCTCGAAGAAGATCGCCGACATCATCGGCGTCATCGACAGCATCGCCTTCCAGACCAATATCCTGGCGCTCAACGCCGCAGTGGAAGCGGCCCGGGCCGGCGAACAGGGCCGCGGCTTCGCGGTCGTCGCTAGCGAAGTGCGCACCCTGGCGCAGCGCTCGGCCAGCGCCGCCAAGGAAATCAAAGGCTTGATCGATGCCTCGGTGAGCCAAGTCTCGAATGGTTCGGCGCTGGTGCGCCAAGCCGGTCAGACTATGAACGAAATCGTGGCCTCGGTGCAGCGGGTCACCGACATCATGAGCGAGATCGCCTCTGCCTCGCAGGAACAGTCTGCCGGGATCGATCAGGTCAGCCAGACTGTCAGCCAGATGGACGAAGCCACCCAGCAGAACGCGGCGCTGGTGGAAGAAGCCAAGGCTGCCGCGCACTCGATGGAAGAACAGGCAGGCCAATTGATCGAATCGGTCTCGATCTTCCGAGTGGCACGATCGACGCCAGACATGCATCACTCGTTCTCGCCACAACACGTGGCAAGGACACACACAAAAATGCAGTCCAAAAAGAAGCCTGGAGCAACCGCCCCAAGCAAACTCGCCAAGGTCGCGCGCTCCTCGATGCCTGAATAATTCACAAAATTCAGGCTGGGAAAAACGTTACTCCCGGCTCCATCATCACCGTCATCCCGATCCCCGGCCCCAGCGCCTGGGATCTTTGCCATTTGGCTTCACCGCATTCGCTCAGCGCGACCGGCATGTCACGCGCGAGGTGGACGAGCACTGATGGCTGAAGGATTACACCCAAAATCGTCTCATTTGGGACACAGCGTTCCTCATATCACCCACTACACTGCAATCGCCTCTGGGAGAACAGCAGTGGCAGCGCTAGGATCGATACGTACCGGGTGATGGGCAACACACTACCTGCGAGACGGGTCAATTTTTTCGACTCCTCGCCGATACCTCTGTAGACCGACTACCGCTGAGACCTATGGCCACTCCGATCTCTGCTCCGCCGCCCCCCGGTTTTGATAACCGCGACTTCGAATTCAGTGATCGGGATTTCAAGCGTGTCTGCGACTTGATCTACCAGAAGGCAGGCATTGCCTTGGCTCCAGCCAAGCGCGACATGGTGTATGGCCGGCTTTCGCGACGCCTGCGCACCCTGGGGCTGCGCTCGTTCCGCGACTACCTGGACTGGCTCGAACGCGAAGGCGGCGATGAATGGGAGGCATTCACCAATGCGCTGACCACCAATCTGACCTCGTTCTTCCGCGAACCGCACCATTTCGAACGGCTGAACGAGGAACTGAAAAAACATGCTGCTTCGGCACCGCTGAAGATTTGGTCCTGCGCCGCATCCACCGGCGAAGAGCCCTATTCGCTGGCGATCACCGCTTGCGAGGCATTCGGAACGCTGACCCCTCCGGTACGGATCCTGGCCACCGATGTAGACACCCAGGTGCTGGCGACCGCCTCGCGCGGCGTCTATGCGCTCGAGCGTATCGCGAGCCTGGACCCGGCGATCAAGCGCAAGTATTTCCAGCGTGGCAGCGGCGCCAACGAAGGCCAATGCCGGGTGATCCCAGCCCTGCGCGATCTGCTCGAATTCCGCCAATTGAACCTGCTGGAACCGCGCTACGACGTCGCAGGGCCGTATCTTGCTCTGTTCTGCCGCAACGTGATGATCTACTTCGACAAGCCGACTCAGCGCGGCATCTTGTCGCGGCTGACACCGCATCTGGACGCCGCCGGCATGCTCTACACCGGTCATTCAGAGAATTATCTGCACGCCGCAGACCTGATCCAACCCTGCGGTCGCACCCTGTATCGCGCGGGCAATAAGGCGCACACATGAGTACCGCCACCATGTCTATGGACCAGGTGATGCGGTATCACGATACCCGCTTCAAGACGACGGCAGCCAAACTGTTGCCGACGCAATATCTCGTCGTGGACGATGACACCGCGCTGACAACCATCCTGGGATCCTGCGTTGCGGCGTGCATCCGCGACCCCCTGCTCAAGATCGGCGGCATGAACCACTTCATGTTGCCGGACGGCCAGAGCGGCGATGGCGCTCCGGCACGTTACGGCAGCTACGCAATGGAAATGCTGATCAACGACCTGCTCAAGCGCGGTGCCGCCCGCAGCCGGCTGGAAGCCAAGGTGTTCGGCGGTGGCAATGTGCTCAAGGGCTTCACCAACAATCCGGTGGGTACCCGCAACTCGGATTTCGTGCTGAACTACCTCAAAGCCGAACACATCCCGGTGATCGCCGAGGATCTACGTGGCATCCATCCGCGTAAAATCTGGTTCTTTCCTGCCACCGGTCGCGTTGTCGTACAGCGTCTGCCACACGCACACGAAGAAGCAGAAGTCGCCGCCGCCGAATCGGCCGTGCGCGCCCGTCTCGCCAAAGCTCCTGTCACCGGAGCCGTGGAGTTGTTCGAATGAATTTAGAAGCCCCTTGCCGTGTGCTGATCGTCGACGACTCCGCCGTCGTGCGACAAATCCTCACGGAAATTCTCTCGCGCGCCCCTGGCATCGAAGTGGTCGGTTCCGCTGCCGATCCATTGTTGGCACGCGAAAAAATCAAACGCCTGAATCCGGACGTGATCACCCTGGACGTGGAAATGCCACGAATGGATGGGCTGGCGTTCCTGGAAAACCTGATGCGGTTGCGGCCCACACCCGTGGTGATGATCTCCTCGCTCACCGAGCACGGTGCCGACACCACATTGCAGGCGCTTTCCCTGGGTGCGGTAGACTTTGTCTCCAAGCCAAAACTCGACGTGGCACGCGGCCTGGAAGAGTACGCCGAGGAGATCATCGGTAAAGTCAAAGCCGCGTCCAAGGCCAAGGTGCGTGCGCTGGACCGCGCGAACATACCGAAACCAACCGGTACTGCGGCAGTGACGCCCACCGCCCCGTCGTCACTGAAGTTCCGTACCACCGACCGATTGATCGCCATCGGTGCGTCCGCCGGTGGCACCGAAGCGCTGCGCGTGGTTCTGGAAGGCATGCCCGCCGACGCACCGGCCGTGGTGATGACTCAACACTTGCCTGCCGGCTTCAGCACCGCCTTCGCCGATCGCCTCAACCGTCATTCGGCCATGGCGGTACGTGAAGCCAGCGAAGGCGAAGCGATTTTGCCCGGACATGCCTATTTGCCCCCCGGTGGCAAGCATCTGCAAGTGATCCGCGATGGTGCACGTTGGCGCTGCAAAATCGACGACGGCCCGCCAGTCAACCGGCATAAACCTGCAGTGGACGTGCTGTTCCAATCGGTGGCGCGCAACGCCGGCGCCAATGCGATTGGCGCGATCCTCACCGGCATGGGCGACGATGGCGCACGCGGACTGCTCGAAATGCTACAGGCAGGCGCCAGCACCCTTGTCCAAGACGAGGCGACCAGCGTCGTCTGGGGCATGCCCGGCGCCGCCTTCCGACTTGGCGCTGCGCAGGAAGTGCTGCCATTGCACAAGATCGCAGAGCGACTGATCGCGCTGTCCGTACAGGCGCGCTAGTACCATGCCGCACCGCCGCGTCACTAAACCGATCGCGTCCGACACCAGCGCGGATGCGACGATCCAGACGCATGTAGCGTCCAGCCACGAGCTGGCGCCGTTGCATTCCACGCAGCGCACGGGCGATGGCGTGGTGGTCATCGATGCGCAGTCGCGCATTGTCGCCTTCAACCACATTGCCGAAACTCTGTGGAATTTGTCTCAGGCACAGGTGCTGGGGCGCGAATTCGGGGAACTCATCGACGAGGAAATTCGTGCCGATTTCCTTACCAGTTGCTTGCGTGGCGGCAACGATTACACGCTGCCACTGCAAAGCGACAAAGGCGTGCAGCGTTGGATATCGATCAGCGCTTCGCCTGTGCCGCAGGAAGGTGCACCGCTGCAGGTCCTGCAAGTGCGCGACATCAGCACCGAAAACGAGCGCAACACCAAGATGCGCTTGCTCTCGCTGGCACTGGAACGTAGCGACAGCGCTATTATCCTGTGCGACAAAGACTTGCATATTCTTTATGTGAATGCAGGTTTCAGCCGCGTATTCGGCTATGACGCAAAAGAAATCCTTGGGAGACTTCCCAGCGAAGTACTGCCTGGCCCTAGCAGTGATATGCAGGTGGTGTCGCAGACCCGCGAACGCATGCGCGCGGGATTCGGCCACCAGGTCGATTTGTTGGTCTATCGCAAGGACAACACACCGTTGTGGACCACGATGGTGGCCAATCCGATCACCGAGGAAAACGGCACTGTCCAGCACTACATGGTGTCATTCACCGACATCACGCACAGCAAGATGCACGAGGTGCTGCACAAAAACGTGCTCGATGCGATGGTCCGCGAACAACCACTGGCCGATGTCGCAACGCTGATCTGCAGAGAGTTCGAGCGCATCGCTCCGCAGCTATTGACCTCGATCTTCAGCGTAGACAGCAACAGCAATCTGCATCTGCTGGTTTCACCGAGCATGCCAGAGCTATTGCAGAAAAAGGTAGGAAACGTCCCCATCGGCCCCAATGTCGGCGCTTCCGGCGCCGCGATGTGGCGCGGCAAACAGGTCATTGTGAAGGATGCACAGCAAGATGAGTTGTTCGCCGACTACCGCTCACTGACAAAAGAATTGCATCTTGGCACCTGCGTCGCCACCCCGATCAAATCCAGCGGCGGGCGTGTGCTGGGTAGCTTTGCACTGTACTACCGTGAGGTCTGCGAGCCACTGCCCTGGCACATGCGTTTGATCGAACTGTGCGTACATTTATGCGCGCTGGCAATGGAACGCGAACAGACTAAGGAACGCGTACATCAGTTGGCCTTCTACGATGCGCTGACCAACCTGCCCAATCGAGTAATGTTCAGCGCACGCGCCGAACAAGCACTGGCCGATGCCGAATACCACGGCTCCCCGGTCGCGATCCTGTTCGTGGATATCGACCGCTTCAAACGCGTCAACGAGACCCAGGGGCATCACGCTGGCGACGGACTGCTGCGCGATATCGCGCAACGGTTGTCCGAAGAAATGGGAGTCACCGACCTGCTCAGCCGTCAGTCCGGCGACGAATTCGTGCTGATGTTGCCGCAATGCGGAGCCGAACAAGCCGCTGGCACCGCAGAACGCCTATTGCTGGCACTGGCCGAGCCGGTGGTGGTCGGTCATGTCACCCTGCATCCGAGTGCCAGCATCGGCGTGGCGATGTTTCCCGAGGACGGCGACGACATCGAAACACTGCTGCGCCACGCCGATCTGGCCATGTACCGAGCCAAGGACGAGGGCGGCGGCAGTTTCCGCTACTTCAGCTCCGACATGAACCGCATGGCGCAAGAACGCGTGGCCCTGGAGACCGCGCTGCGCGATGCCTTACACCATAACGAACTGCAACTGCATTATCAGCCGCAGGTGTTCAGCCAGGCACCGCACGCGCTGTATGGGGTGGAAGCGCTGTTGCGCTGGGAACATCCCAATCTCGGCAATATCTCGCCGGCACGGTTCGTACCGATGGCCGAGGAATGCGGCCTGATCGAGGAGCTCGGCCAATGGGCGTTGCGCGAAGCCTGCCGTCAGATGGCCGACTGGCGTCTGCGCGGGATTGCGGTGCCACGCGTGGCGGTGAACCTGTCCGCCAATAATTTCGCCGATCCGCAATTACCTGCGCGAGTAGAACAAATGCTGAGCAGCTATGGCCTGGTCGCCGACGACCTGGCCTTGGAAATGACCGAAAGCGTCATGCTGTCCAATACCGCTGCAGTATTGGCTAATCTGCGCCAATTGCAGAGCAGCGGCGTATTGCTGTCGCTGGACGACTTCGGCACCGGTTATTCCAGCCTCAGCCATCTGCACCAATTACCGATTAACGAACTCAAGCTGGACATGAGCTTCGTGCGCGACCTGGAGCACAGCCCGACCTCCCGTGCCCTGACCACCTCGGTATTGCGCATCGGCGAAACCCTGGGCATGCACACCGTGGCCGAGGGCGTAGAGACCGACGCGCAGCGCAGCCTCCTAGCGGAACTGGGCTGTGGCGTGTTGCAAGGCTTTCTATTCTCGCGTGCGCTGCCCGCAAGCGCGCTGGAACAGTGGCTGCAGGCGCAAGCTGGCACACCGACGCAATAAGCACGCAGCGTCGAACCTGGCCATGAGCATGGCCGGATCCACGAATGGGGCCACGATCGATATCAGAACGCGCCAGCGGCGCATTTATGCAGATGACGACTTAAGAAAAAGCCCGGCATTGCCGGGCTTTTTCGTGACCGCATGACAGCACTTTATCTCAGGCGGTGACCGTATCGGCCACATCCTGGTAGTCCTGGATCTGATCGAAGTTCATGTAGCGATAGATCTGCTCGCCACTGGTTTTGATCACCCCAACATCGGCCATGTACTCCTGCTTGGTCGGGATACGGCCCAGGCGCGAGCAGATCGCCGCCAGTTCGGCCGACCCCAGGTACACGTTGGTATTGCGGCCAAGACGGTTGGGGAAATTGCGGGTGGAGGTGGAGAACACGGTCGCGCCCTCGCGGGCCTGCGCCTGGTTGCCCATGCACAACGAGCAACCCGGCATTTCCATGCGCGCACCGGCGGCGCCGAAGGTGCCGTAGTGGCCTTCCTTGGTCAGCTCGGAGGCATCCATCTTGGTCGGCGGTGCAACCCACAGACGCGTCGGGATATCACGCTTGCCTTCGAGCAACTTGGCCGCCGCGCGGAAATGGCCAATGTTGGTCATGCACGAGCCGATGAACACCTCATCGATGGTCGCACCAGCGACATCGGAGAGCGTCTTGACGTCGTCCGGATCGTTCGGGCATGCCACGATGGGCTCGTGGATGTCGGCCAGGTCGATCTCGATCACCGCCGCGTACTCGGCATCGGCATCGGGTTCGAGCAACTGCGGATCGGCCAACCATTCCTGCATCTTCTTGATCCGCCGCGCCAGCGAACGCGCATCGGCGTAGCCCTCGGCGATCATCCACTTCAACAGGGTGATGTTGCTGGTCAGGTACTCGATGATCGGGGCCTTGTTCAAGCGCACCGTGCAACCAGCGGCCGAACGCTCGGCGGAGGCGTCGGACAACTCGAACGCCTGCTCCACTTTCAGGTCGGGCAAACCCTCGATCTCCAGAATGCGACCGGAGAAAATGTTCTTCTTGCCCTGCTTGGCCACGGTCAGCAGGCCCTGCTTGATCGCGTACAGCGGGATCGCGTTGACCAGATCGCGCAGGGTCACGCCCGGCTGCATCTGCCCCTTGAAGCGCACCAGCACGCTCTCGGGCATATCCAGCGGCATCACCCCGGTGGCGGCGGCGAACGCCACCAGACCGGAGCCAGCCGGGAACGAGATGCCGATCGGGAAGCGGGTGTGCGAATCGCCGCCGGTGCCCACCGTGTCGGGCAGCAGCATGCGGTTGAGCCAGCTATGGATCACGCCGTCGCCCGGACGCAGCGACACACCGCCACGGGTGGAGATGAACTCCGGCAAGGTGTGGTGGGTTTTGACATCCACCGGCTTGGGATACGCGGCGGTGTGGCAGAACGACTGCATCACCAGGTCGGCGGAAAAGCCCAGGCAGGCCAGGTCCTTCAGTTCGTCGCGGGTCATCGGGCCGGTGGTGTCCTGCGAGCCCACCGAGGTCATCTTCGGTTCGCAATAGGTGCCCGGGCGCATGCCCTGTCCGTCGGCCAGGCCGCAGGCGCGGCCAACCATCTTCTGCGCCAGCGAGAAGCCCTTGCCGGTATCCGGCGGGTTCATCGGCAAGCGGAACAGCTCCGACGGCGGCAGGCCGAGGAATTCGCGCGCCTTGGCGGTCAGGCCACGACCGACGATCAACGGAATGCGGCCACCAGCGCGCACTTCGTCGAACAACACGTCCGACTTCATCGCGAACTCGGCGATCACCTGCCCGTTCTTCAGCGCTTTGCCATCGTAGGGACGCAGTTCGACCACGTCGCCGTGCTCCATCTGCGAGACGTCCAGTTCGATCGGCAGCGCGCCGGCGTCTTCCATGGTGTTGTAGAAGATCGGCGCGATCTTCGAACCCAGGCACACGCCACCGAAGCGCTTGTTGGGAATGTACGGGATATCCTCGCCGGTCCACCACAGCACCGAGTTGGTCGCCGACTTGCGCGAGGAACCGGTGCCGACCACGTCGCCGACATAGGCGACCAGATGGCCCTTGGCCTTGAGATCGGCGACGGCCTGGATCGGGCCACGCTTGCCGTCTTCTTCCGGCTCGAACGGTGCGCCATCGCGCTTGTTTTTCAGCATCGCCAGCGCGTGCAGCGGGATGTCCGGACGCGTGGTGGCGTCCGGCGCTGGCGACAGGTCATCGGTATTGGTCTCGCCGGGCACCTTGAACACGGTGATGGTGAGGCTATGCGGCACTTCCGGCTTGCTGGTGAACCACTCGCCCTGCGCCCAACTCTGCAGCACTGCCTTGGCGTGCGTGTTACCGGCCTCGGCTTTCTCCTGCACGTCGTGGAAGGCGTCGAAAATCAACAAGGTGTGCTTGAGACCCTCAGCCGCCGTCGCGCCCAGTTCCGGGTTGTCCAGCAGTTCGATCAACGGATGGACGTTGTAGCCGCCCAGCATGGTGCCCAGCAGTTCGGTCGCGCGGGTCGGCGAGATCAGCGGTGTCTTCTCGGTCCCGAAGGCGACCGCAGCCAGATATGAGGCCTTGACCTTGGCGGCATCGTCGACGCCAGCGGGTACGCGCTGGCTCAACAGTTCAACCAGGAACTGCTCCTCGCCCGCAGGCGGATGCTTCAACAATTCGATGACCTGCGCGGTCTGCGTCGCGCTCAGCGGCAGCGGCGGGATACCGAGCGCGGCGCGCTCTGCGACGTGGTGGCGATAGGCTTCCAACATGCGGGTTCTCCGGAAAAAGACGAAAGATGGGGCGGCGGCGCTACATCAGGCCGCAGGTTTGGGGACGATGATCTTCAGGCCCTTGAAATAATCGCGGAAAAAGCCATCGTCGCGGGTAATCAAGGCATCGCACTGGAGCATGGCATGGGCACCGATCAAGAAGTCGGCCACCACCCGTTCGCGCTGGCCACCGCGAGCACGGAACCGGCGTTGCATCTCGCCAGCGCGCAACGCCGACTTGGATTCCAGGGCATTGAAACGGATGCTCATTTCCTCCAGCACCGACAGCGCCTCGGCGCCATCGCGCAGCGCCGCGCAGACCTCGGCCAAGACGATACCGCAGACCACCACCGGGCCGGTACTCAAGCACTGGCGCAGACAGGCTTCGGCGGCATCAGCCTGCGGGCTGTCGGCCAGCAGGTCCACCAGCACCGAGGAGTCGATCGCGATCACGCCGTGGCGTCCGACTCGAATGGATCGCCCGGCGCACGGCCACGGATCGCCCGCATCGCCTCATCGGTGCTGGCGAAGCCGTCGAGCTTGAAGCGACCGCGCGCACGCGAGATCGCATCGTCCACGCTCTTGCGCAGGACGATGCGGCCGCCGTCTAGCTCCACTTTCAGCACCGTGCCCTTGCTCAAACCCAGAGCATCGCGCACGGCCTTGGGCAAGGTGATCTGTCCGCGCTCGGCGACGATGGCTTCCATGGCGGCTCCGTTTCAAGTACGTACAAATTTTACATACTAAATTGCACATACTCAAGCATGTAGGCGATCCCCGGCCGCAAGCCAACGTGTACACTGAATCAGTCAGACTGCGGTACGTCCCTACAGCCTCGATGCCATAGGAGTTCGATCATGCACGACACCTTTTCCAGCCGCGCCTCGTTGGAGGTTAACGGCAAGCGCTACACATACTTCAGTCTGTCGCGGCTAGGCCAGCGCTTCGACATCGCCCGCCTGCCCTACTCGCTGAAGATCCTGCTGGAGAACCTGCTGCGCCACGAGGACGGCGGCGCGACCGTGAGCAAGGAACACATCGAAGCGGTGGCACGCTGGAATCCCACCGCCGAGCCAGACACCGAGATTGCGTTCATGCCGGCCCGCGTGGTGTTGCAGGACTTCACCGGCGTGCCCTGCGTGGTGGATCTGGCGGCGATGCGCGACGCGGTGGTCAAACTCGGCGGGCGGCCCGAGCAGATCAATCCGCTGATCCCTTCGGAACTGGTGATCGACCACTCGGTGCAGGTCGATGTGTTCGGCAAACCCGACGCCCTCGACCTCAACGGCAAGATCGAGTTCCAGCGCAACAAAGAACGCTACGGCTTCCTGCGCTGGGGCCAGAAAGCGTTCGACAACTTCAAAGTGGTGCCACCCAATACCGGCATCGTGCATCAGGTCAATCTCGAACACCTGGCGCGGGTGGTGATGACCGGCGAACGCGACGGCGAGGCAATCGCCTATCCGGACACCGTGTTCGGCACCGACAGCCACACCACCATGATCAACGGCATCGGTGTCCTCGGCTGGGGCGTTGGCGGCATCGAAGCGGAAGCGGCGATGCTCGGCCAACCCTCCTCGATGCTGATTCCGCAGGTGGTGGGGTTCAAGCTCAGCGGCAAGCTGCCCGAAGGCGTCACCGCCACCGATCTGGTACTGACGGTCACGCAAATGCTGCGCGCACATGGCGTGGTCGGCAAGTTCGTCGAGTTCTTTGGCGATGGCTTGCAACACCTGCCGCTGGCCGACCGCGCCACCATCGGCAACATGGCCCCCGAATACGGCGCGACCTGCGGCATCTTCCCGATCGACGCCGAGTCGTTGACTTACCTGCGCCTGTCCGGACGCAATGCCGAGCAAATCGCCCTGGTCGAAGCCTACGCCAAAGCACAGGGCCTGTGGCACGACGCCGAGAGTCCGCACGCCCACTACAGCGCCACGCTGGAGCTGGACATGAGCCAGGTCAAACCGTCGCTGGCCGGCCCCAAGCGGCCGCAGGACCGCGTACTCCTGGAGGACATGCAGCGCAACTTCCGCGACAACCTGGTGCCATTCGCCCAGACGCGTGCCAAGCGCCGCGGCGACACCATGCAGGAAGACCGGCTCAAAAACGAAGGCGGCGGTGGCACTGCCGTCGGCACCCAAGCGGCGCAGGCGCAGCACGCCGACACCAGCGGCGCCGGCTGGCAGCTACGCGATGGTGCAGTGGTGATCGCCGCGATCACCTCCTGCACCAACACCTCCAACCCAGCGGTGATGCTCGGCGCCGGTCTGCTCGCACGCAATGCCGTGGCCAAAGGGCTGAAGGCGCAACCGTGGGTCAAGACCTCGCTCGGCCCAGGCTCGTTGGTGGTCACCGACTATCTGAAAAAAGCCGGCGTCATGCACGACCTGGAGACGCTCGGCTTCTACGTGGTCGGCTATGGCTGCACCACCTGCATCGGTAACTCCGGCCCGCTGCCGGAAGATGTGTCGGCAGCCATCGCCAAGGACGACTTGGTCGTGACCTCGGTGCTATCGGGCAACCGCAACTTCGAAGGCCGCGTGCATCCGGAAGTGAAAATGAACTACCTGGCCTCGCCGCCACTGGTGGTCGCCTATGCCATCGCCGGCACCACCGACATCGATCTCACCCGCGAGCCGCTGGGCACCGGTCGCGACGGCCAGCCGGTCTACCTGCGCGATATCTGGCCAAGCAACAAAGCCATCGGCGACACCATCGCCGCCACCGTCGGCCCGGAGATGTTCGAGCAGAACTATGCCGACGTGTTCAAGGGCGACAGCCGCTGGAACACCATCGCCTCGCCCGATGGCGAGCTGTACGCCTGGGACCAGGCATCGACCTACATCAAGAACCCACCCTACTTCGACGGCATGACCATGCAGGTCGGCCACATTGAGGACGTGCATGGCGCGCGCATCCTCGCGCTATTCGGCGACTCGATCACCACCGACCATATTTCCCCAGCCGGCAACATCAAGAAAGATTCACCGGCAGGCCGTTACCTGCAAGAACGCGGGGTGCAACCGGCGGACTTCAACAGCTACGGCAGCCGCCGAGGCAATGACGAAGTGATGGTCCGCGGCACTTTCGCCAACATCCGCATCAAGAACCTGATGTTCGGCGGCGAAGAAGGCGGCAATACGCTGTACCACCCAGCCGGCGGCGGACAACCGCAGAAGCAGTCGATCTACGACGCGGCGATGCAGTACAAAGCCGATGGCGTGCCGCTGGTGGTGATCGGCGGCAAAGAATACGGCACCGGCTCCTCGCGCGACTGGGCGGCCAAGGGCACCCACCTGCTCGGGGTCAAGGCGGTGATCGCCGAGAGCTTCGAGCGGATCCACCGCTCCAACCTGGTCGGCATGGGCGTCCTGCCACTGCAGTTCCTGGATGGACAGAACGCGCAGACACTGGGCCTGGACGGCTCCGAGATCCTGCACATCGCCGGCCTGCAGGACGGCAGCAGCAAGCGCGCCACCGTCACCGCGACCGCCTCCAACGGCAGCACGCAGACCTTCACGGTGGCGGTGATGCTACTGACACCGAAGGAAGTCGAATACTTCCGCCACGGCGGCCTCTTGCAATACGTGCTGCGACAACTGACCCGTCGCTGATCCTCGCTGGATCCAACACGCTCCATGAAAACAGGCAGAAGGGAGCGGACCCAAAGTTGGCTGTACCGAACTGCGGCGGTGAAATTAAGACACCTGCAGCCCTTATCGGGCTGCAGGTGTTGCGCTTGCGGCTTGAATCAGTCCCTGCTTGCCGCGCTTATGCAGACTGACTCTTCGGGGCGCCGCCTCTATACCACCAGACCGTCTTGACAAAAAGCCAACTACGCACAGGTGTCTTGATCACCAGCAATAAAAATCCAATCGAGAGCAAGCACCAGACCGCAGGAAATTCATTCGGGTTGTCCGTGGTGAGTCGGGATAGGAACGGCCCCATCACCAGGTGGAAAATCGTGAAGCGCCACGAGCCATACAACAGCGGAACGACGAAGGCGGCGACAATATACGGCGCCCACACGATCTTGATGTTGAAGATGGTGATGTTGAGAATATCGTTAACAGGCAGCTCCCAAGCGATGTGCCAGTTACCACTGACCGAGCATAGACGGTCGGCGCAAAGTGCAGCTCCCCTGGGGACGTGATGCGCCCATTCGAAGGGATATATCTTCATAATCATCAAGATGAGACAAACAAAACAGACGAAATACGCATAATTCTTCACCTTATTCCTTGCCGCCTCAGGAATAAAATAAAGAGATATTGCATTTATGAAAAACGGCTGTATCGCGATATGAAGAAAACCAAGTAACGTGGCGACCTGATTCATGGGGTTGCTACAGGAGTTAATCACCGTATAGGTGAACGCCTGAAGTATTTCCATAAGCGAAAAAAACGCCAGACATCCCCACAATGCGTACGGCTCTTTTTTATAAGCAGAATACGCGCAACCTAATAATCCACAAGCAGCTACGGCCGTGGAAGCTTGTCCATTCCAGCACATAAAAAATAAAACCTCATACGTTTAATTGGTTTATACTGCCCATTCATTGATCCGCAAAAAGCAAATCCAGGCAATACATAAAATATCGACATGCCAAACTGTGAGCTCTCAGATAATTCCGAAAAACCCCTCTAACGAATCAACACACATCAAAAGGAGCTGGATCATGGCACTCTGCAGTATAAATTACATATACCTTACAAATCAATAACCTACATCATGCGACCGACGGCCTGACCTGTCAAGCCGAGTGTGTCACCAGGCTTTTCATAGCGGACTCATCGACACGCGGTCTTAGCCGAACATCTTGACGCGGAGCTGGCGCGACTCCGACGCCCACCGCCTTAAGTCGTGATCGGGCTTAGAGTCCGGAGTTTGACTTCCTGCCGCAAGCGTCCGTTGAAGCCTTCCACCAAGGCGTTCTCGGTTGGCGTTCCGCGTCGGGAGAAGTCCGGCTGCCCCCGTTTTCATGTCCCCATCGATCCATCAGCTTGCCGGCAAACTCACTCCCTTTGTCCAGCTTGATCGCCGCAGGCTTGCCCGCTGCACCACCAGCCGTGTCATCGCATCGGCAACGTCCTCGCCTTTCAACGACTGGTCCACGACCATGTCCAGACACTCATGAGTGAAGTGATCCACCACCATCAGTGAAGTGCACACACGTCTGGGGGATCTCGCGCATCCGCAGACGGATGGCGCTGCAATCGCGCGCCTTGGCCTTGTAGGAAAACGCCGAGCGCGACATTGCAACGACACGCAGCGCATGCCGCTCACTCACCCAAAACGCTCCTTCAGCCGGCCTACCCAGTCGCGCTTCTGGGCAGGCCTCAGAGCTTTTTTATGACCACCTCCTGCAGCATCGCCTTGTCCAGGCTCAGGTCGGCAACCAACTGTTTGAGCTTGCGATTTTCCTCTTCCAGCAGCCGCAAGCGCCTCAGCTCTGTGGGTCAGTCAAACCGTTCTTAATAGCCTCTGAAAGAACCCGTGACAAAATTTCGACATTAGGTGACTCCATCATAGTTTGATGTGTGCCAGGCACTTCGATGACGCGAATTAAATTCTCAGGCAATACGCCTTGCCAACTCTGAGCTGGACTCCCCAGGAATGGATTATCCTCGGAAAATTGGGACGCCTCAAATAAGTGCACCCGCATCGGAATTGATTTTGCATAATATGCAATAGACGCATTGATGTGGTGACTGACGCGCATGGCGTAGTCCATCAACTCACCTTCCCTGATAAAATCCGAAGAAAAACCCATCTCTTGATACAACTTAACAAGATCACTTAATTCATTAATTTTTTCACTCGAATCAACTTTATGACCAAATCCTGTTTCAAACAACTTTCTAATTACATAATCGCAATCTATTTTGCGTGCAGAGTCCATTGAATTCTTAATTTTAGCGTCAGTCGACAGATGGCTAGTGTCGAGAAGACCTAAAAATTCGACTTGCAAATTTGCATCTACAAGTTGACTTGCCATTTCATAAGCCACTAGCCCACCAAAAGACCAGCCAGCCAGACGATATGGACCTGAACTCTGCAAATTGCGCATCTTCTTGATCGCATCAGCAGCCATGCCTTGTATGGTATCTATTGAAAAATCCACAGGACATTCGATCCCATAAATCGGCATTCCCGCGCGCAAGAATTTTTCAATATTTTTTGCATACAGGACACTTCCTGATGCCTCATATAGCATGAAAAGTGGATTCTCATCACCTTCTTCCCTAAAAGGAATCAATCCATTAAATTTCCCCCTATACACTTCATTTTGTAGATGTGCCGCCAACGACATCAGGATTGGATTGGAGAACAAATCACTAATTTTATTTTCAATCCCAGCGTGATTGAGGCGACTTACCATCTGCACCGCCAACAACGAATGTCCACCGAGCGCAAAGAAGTTGTCGTGCCGCCCGATGCTCTCTAGACCCAGCAGGTCACACCAGATCGCGGCAATGGTGTGTTCAACCTCACCCTGCGGTGCTTCATACGCAGGCGCGGCATAAGCTGTCGCATCCGGCGCGGGCAATGCCTTGCGATCCAGCTTGCCGTTCGGGGTCAGCGGCAGGCGATCCAACTGCACATAAGCCGCCGGCACCATGTAATCCGGCAACGTGTCCGAGAGCCAACTGCGCAAGTTTTCCACGCCAAGGGACTCGTGCGTCGCATCCTGCGTCGCAACCCAATACGCCACCAATCGCTTGTCGCTGCCCGTGGCATCTTCCAGCGCCACCACCACACATTCGCGCACATCCACATGCGCGCTCAGCCGCGCCTCGATCTCTCCCAACTCGATGCGGAAACCACGGATTTTGACCTGATGGTCGTTGCGCCCCACAAACTCAAGCGCGCCATCGGCACGCCAGCGCCCCAGATCACCAGTGCGATACATCCGCGCCGTCGGATCGGCACTGAATGGATCCATGAGGAAGCGTTCGGCAGTCAAATCACCGTGATTCAGATAACCACGCGCTACACCGGCACCACCGATATACAGTTCACCCGTCACACCCACCGGCACAGGCTGACGATGCGTATCCAGCACATAGAACTGTGTATTGTCCAACGGCGTGCCGATATGAGACACAAAACCGTCGCTGCGCTCCATCGATACCCAACTCGAATACGTCGTGGTTTCCGACGGGCCATATAGGTTGCACAGCCGTTCGACTTGCGTCTTGGCAAACAGATCCTCCACTACCTGACGCTTCAACACTTCACCACACACGTTGACCGTATGGACGCCCTCGCCTCGTCCGCCTGATTCCAACCACCCCTTCAATGCGGAAGGCGTGGTGTTAATCAACGTGACACCCTGCCCATCTGCCTGCATGGCAAGCAGATTGTCGACCACCTCAATTGCACCACCGCACACCAAAGGCACAAAGCATTCATAGACCGATAGGTCGAAGTTCAACGACGTGGAGAACAGGACTTTTTCCAGGACCGATGCTGCGAAAGAACGCTGCGCCCAAGCCAGCAGATTCACCGTATTGCGGTGTTCGATCATCACGCCCTTGGGCCGGCCCGTGGAGCCGGAAGTGTAGATCACGTAAGCCAGATGCGCCGAGGTCAGACCATCCATCGACAGATTCGACACGGACCGATCTTGCCAGTGCGACTCATCCAGATTGATGATCGGCACGGATGCGGTCAGTAGCAGGGTCAAGGTCGATGTCTGCGCCAGAACCGCAACCGGAGCGCTGTCTTCCAACATATAGGCAAGACGTTCGACAGGATAAGCCGGGTCCAGTGGTACATAGGCACCACCGGCCTTCAGCACCGCAAGCACCGCGACCACCATCTCCACACTGCGCTGCATGCAGATCGCCACGCGATCATCCGGGCATACACCCAACTCCCGCAGAGAATGCGCCAGACAGTTGGCACGTGCATTCAACTCGTCATACGTCAGCGACACTTCACCCTGCACCACCGCGATGGCGGATGGTGTCCGTGCCACCTGTGCCTCGAACAGTTCGTGTACACAGGCATCGCTTGGATAGTCCTTCGTCGTTGCATTCCACTGCATCAACACCTGATGACGCTCGGCATCGTCCAGCAACGGCAGACGGTCCACCGCCCGATCTTCAGCACCATCGGCCACCATCGCATCCAACAGATGCTGCCAATGGCCCATCCATCGCTGCACCGTCGCATGCTCGAACAGCGCGGTGGCATAGGTCAGACGACCGACGATCCCCTCCTCGCTCTCAACCAACGACAAGGACAGGTCGAACTGCGCGCTCGTCTGTGCAACACCCAATCCACTGACCTCGATTGCGCCAAGATCCAGCGCGCCCTGCGGTGTGTTCTGCCACGCGAACATCACCTGAAACAGTGGCGTATGCGCCAGACTGCGTGGCGGTTGAATCAGTTCGACCACCTGCTCGAACGGGATGTCCTGATGCGCCTGCGCCTGCAGTGCACGCTCCCTCACCAAGGCCAGCAATTGCGCAAGCGTCGGCGAGTTGGAGAACTCCACCCGCAGTGCCAGCATGTTCATGAAAAACCCGATCAGCCCTTCGGTCTCGGATCTACCACGATTAGCCACTGGACTACCGATCACCACATCGTCTTGCCCGGACAGGCGTGACAGCAGTAGCGCCCAACTCGCTAGGAGAGTCATGTATAGCGTCAGACCATGCCGCTGGCTCAGTGCTTTGAGTGCATGCGTCCGCTGCGGATCGACGACCACCTTCAGCATCGCACCGGCATGGTCCTGTCTCGCTGGACGTGGACGATCCGTTGGCAGTTCCAGCAACACCGGCGCACCAGACAGCGTCTCGCGCCAATATGTGGCCTGCTGCTCCAGTATCTCGCCCGCCAGCCATTGCCGCTGCCAGCTTGCATAATCGGCGTACTGGATTGGCAACGGTGCTAGCGGATCGGCTTCGCCATGTGCAAAGGCCCGATACAACACGCTCAGCTCATTGATCAAAACTCCCATCGACCAACCATCCGAGACGATGTGGTGCATCGTGACGAAGAGGACGGACTCGTCATCGGCAAGTTGTATCAGCCGACCACGGATGAGTGGGCCTTGCTCCAATACAAATGGCGCATGTGCCTCCTCGGTCAGCAGTTTTTCGAGCGCTTTCTCACGATCAGGCACACCGCGCAGATCGTGATCGATTAAATGGAAGCCGCTCTCCTCGGCAGCGATGTGCTGCAACGCCTGCCCATCGACCAGCGCGAAGGTCGTGCGCAGCGACGCATGTCGAGCCACGATGCGATCCAACGCACGCTGCAGCGCCTGCGTATCCAGCGCCCCGCGCAACCTTAGCCCGCCGCTGATGTGATACGCCTGACTGACACCCTCGAACTGCGACAGGAACCAGAGCCGTTGCTGTGCAAAGGACAGCACGCGCGGCGCATCCGGCTGCAAGGGCAGGATCGGCGGCAAGATCGCAGCGGACGAAGATGCCACGCAGGCGGCAAGGTCCTTCAGCGTTGCATGCGCGAACAACTCCGCCAAGCCGATCTCGACACCCAATTCCTGACGCAGGCGCGAAGCAACTCGCACTGCCAACAACGAATGTCCACCGAGCGCGAAGAAGTTATCGTGTCGCCCGATGCTCTCCAGACCCAGCAGATCACACCAAATCGCGGCAATGGTTTGTTCAATCGCGCCCTGCGGTGCTTCATACGCAGGCGCTGCATAGGCCGAGCCATCTGGCGCGGGTAATGCCTTGCGATCCAACTTGCCGTTCGGAGTCAGCGGCAAGCGATCCAACTGCACATAGGCTGCTGGGATCATGTAATCCGGCAAGGTATCCGACAGCCAACTGCGCAAGCTTTCCGCGCCAAGAGGCGTGTGCGTCGCATCCTGCCTACCAACCCAATACGCCACCAATCGCTTGTCGCTGCCCGTGGCATCTTCCAGCGCCACCACCACACACTCGCGCACATCCACATGCGCGCTCAACCGCGCCTCGATCTCGCCCAACTCGATTCGGAAACCACGGATCTTGACTTGGTGATCGTTGCGTCCGACAAACTCAATCGTGCCATCGGCACGCCAACGCCCCAGATCACCAGTGCGATACATCCGCGCCGTCGGATCGGTACTAAATGGATCGGTGAGGAAGCGTTCGGCGCTCAGGTCCTCGCGATTCAGATACCCACGCCCCACGCCATCGCCGCCAATGTACAACTCGCCCACCACTCCAATCGGAACCGGTGCACCTTGTACATCAAGGATATAGATCTGCGTGTTCGCGATTGGACGACCAATCGGGAGAATTGCGGCATTTTCCCATCCCGCACAATAGCGCCAGGCGGTGACATCCACTGCCGCTTCTGTCGGTCCATAAAGGTTGAAAATCTCAGATGATGGAAAAACCGCCTGGGCACGCTCTGCAAGCACTGCCGGCAAGGCTTCGCCACTACAAATAACTCGCTTGACCCCAGTACACGGATCATCATCGCCATGCTCGATCAACGCCCGAAGCATCGACGGTACGAAATGCAAGGTGGTGATCTGCGTATCGCGGATCAACGCCTTTAGATACACCGGATCTTTATGCCCTTCTGGTTGCGCCAACTGCACACGCGCACCGCTCAGCAGCGGCCAGAACAGTTCCCAGACCGAGACATCGAAGCTGATCGGTGTTTTTTGTAAAACAACCTCGGATCGATCCAGCGTGTAGGCTTCTTGCATCCACACCAGACGGTTGACGACGCCGCGATGCGCGTTCATCGCGCCCTTCGGCATCCCCGTCGATCCGGACGTATAGATCACATATGCAAGGTGATTTGCGGTCAGACCATTGGCATCGCGGTCGGGATTGCGGTCTGGCAAATGCTGCCAGCGCTCGTCCTCGGTTTGCAGATCGACGATCACACCTGATTTGGCATTGTCCTCGACAAGAGGACGGCTCGCGTCATCCGTCAGCACCGCCACCGCGCCGCAATCCGTGAGCATGTAGGACAAGCGCTCCGGCGGATAGGCCGTATCCAACGGCACATAGGCACCGCCGGCCTTCAGCACCGCAAGCACTGCCACCACCATCTCCACACTACGCTGCACACAGATCGCCACACGATCATCCGGGCGCACGCCCAACTCGCGCAGGTAATGCGCCAGACGGTTGGCACGCGCGTTCAACTCGCCATAGGTCAGCGATACCTCGCCCTGCACTACCGCGATGGCTGATGGATCAAGCGCCACCTGTGCCTCGAACAACTCGTGCACACAGGCATCGCGTGGATAATCTGCTGCCGTTGCATTCCACTGCGTCAGCACCTGATAGCGCTCGGCATCGTCCAGCAACGGCAGACGATCTACTGCCTGATCTTCGGCACCCTCGGCGACCATCGCGGCCAACAGATGCCGCCAATGGCCCATCCACCGCTCCAGCGTCGAACGCTCGAACAATGCCGTGGCATAGGCCAGACTGCCGACGATCCCCTCCTCACTCTCGACCAACGACAACGACAGGTCGAACTGCGCGCTCGTCTGCGCAACACCCAATCCGCTGGCATCGAGCTCGCCAAGATCCAACTCCCCCTGCGGCGTGTTCTGCCAAGCAAACATCACTTGGAACAGCGGCGCATGCGCCAGACTGCGTGGCGGTTGCAGCAGTTCGACCACCTGCTCGAACGGGATATCCTGATGTGCCTGCGCTTGCAGTGTGCGGTTCTTCACCGAGGCCAGCAGTTGCTCCAACGTCGGCGAACCGGACAACTCCACTCGCAACGCCAGCGTGTTGACGAAAAAGCCGATCAGTCCTTCTGTCTCCGATCTCCCACGATTAGCCACCGGACTGCCGATCACCACATCGTCCTGGCCGGATAGACGCGATAGCAGCAACGCCCAGCTCGCCAGGAGGGTCATATATAGCGTCAGACCATGGCGCTGGCTCAGCGCCTTCAACGCCTGTGCTTGGTGCGGCTCGACGACCACCTCCAACATCGCGCCGGCATGGTCCTGACGCGCTGGACGCGGACGATCCGTTGGCAGTTCCAGCAATACCGGTGCGCCGGACAGTGCCTCACGCCAATACGTGGCCTGTTGCTCCAGTACCTCGCCCGCCAGCCATTGCCGCTGCCAGCTTGCATAATCGGTGTACTGGATCGGCAACGGCGCCAGCGGATCGGCCTCGCCATGTGCAAAGGCCCGATACAACACGCTCAGCTCGTTGATCAAAACTCCCATCGACCAACCATCCGAGACGATGTGGTGCATCGTGACGAAGAGGACGGACTCGTCATCGGCAAGTCGTATCAGCCGGCCACGGATGAGTGGGCCTTGCTCCAATGCAAATGGCGCATGTGCCTCCTCGGTCAGCAGTTTTTCAAGCGCTTCCTCACGATCAGGTACACCGCACAGATCGTGGGTGAGCAAATGGAAGCCGCTTTCTTCATCAGCGATTTGCTGCAACGCCTGCCCATCGACCAGCGCGAAGGTCGTGCGCAGCGACGCATGTCGGGCCACGATGCGATCCAACGCACGTTGCAACGCCTGCGCATCCAACACACCACGCAACCTTAGCCCGCCACTGATGTGATACGCCTGACTGATACCCTCGAACTGCGACAGGAACCAGAGCCGTTGCTGTGCAAAGGACAGCACGTGCGGCGCATCCGGCTGCAAGGGCAGGATCGGCGGCAAGATCGCAGCGGACGAAGAGGCCACACACGCGGCAAGGTCCTTCAGCGTTGCATTGGCAAACAACTCCGCCACGCCGATCTCGACACCCAATTCCTGACGCAGGCGAGAGGCAACTCGCACCGCCAACAACGAATGTCCACCGAGCGCAAAGAAGTTGTCGTGCCGCCCGATGCTCTCTAGACCCAGCAGGTCACACCAGATCGCGGCAATGGTGTGTTCAACCTCACCCTGCGGTGCTTCATACGCAGGCGCGGCATAGGCTGTAGCATCCGGCGCGGGTAATGCCTTGTGATCCAACTTGCCGTTCGGGGTAAGCGGTAGGCGATCCAACTGCACATAAGCCGCCGGCACCATGTAATCCGGCAACGTATCCGACAGCCAACTGCGCAAGCTTTCCACGCCAAGCGGCGCGTGCGTCGCATCCTGCGTCGCAACCCAATACGCCACCAATCGCTTGTCGCTGCCCGCGGCATCTTCCAGCGCCACCACAACACACTCGCGCACATCCGCATGTGTGCCCAGCCGTGCCTCGATCTCGCCTAATTCAATACGGAAACCACGGATCTTGACCTGCTGATCGTTGCGTCCCACAAACTCAATCGTGCCATCGGTATGCCAGCGACCCAGATCGCCAGTGCGATACATCCGTGCCGTCGGATCGGCACTGAATGGATCCATGAGGAAGCGCGCGGCGGTCAAATCGTCGCGATTCAGATAACCACGTCCCACACCATCACCACCGATATACAACTCGCCAACCACTCCAACAGGAACTGGTGCGCCGTGCATATCCAGAATATAGATCCGCACATTGGCAATCGGACGACCAATCGGTGGTGCACCCGCCACATTCGCATCGCATTCATGCACACAGGCGCAGACCGTCGTCTCCGTGGGACCGTATGCATTGATCAAGCGTCTTCCTTCAGCCCAACGTTCCACGATGGCCACAGAGAGGGCTTCGCCGGCAACGACGAGTGTCTTCAGAGACGAAAGCCTTGGCTCTTCAGGCATTTGATGCAGTACCGAAGGAGGCAACGTGACGTGACTGATTTCATTTTCCGCCAATAGTTTCGTGAGCGTCTCACCTGCCAATACATCACCTTGGTCGGCGATATACAGCGAAGCTCCACAAAACAGCGTCACCAGCAACTCAGAAGCGAAGGCATCAAAACTCAACGAAGAAAACTGCAGGATGCGGCTGTCTTCTTCAACATGGAATGCACCTATTTGCGCCAACGCAAGATTCACGACGCTGCGATGCTCGTTCATCGACCCCTTCGGCTTACCAGTCGATCCGGACGTGTAGATCACATACGCCAGATGCCGCGCAGTCAGGCCAATCGCGTGGTGGTCGGGGTTGCTGTCGGGCAAATGCTGCCACTGCGCAGCGTCGGCTTGCAGATCAACGATCACCACCGAAGTGGCATTGTTCTCGATCAAATGACGGCTGGCCGAATCTGTCAGCACCGCGACCGCGTCGCAATCGACCTGCATATAAGCCACTCGATCCGGCGGATAAGCAGGGTCAAGCGGCACATACGCACCACCCGCCTTCAGCACCGCAAGCACCGCCACGACCATTTCCACGCTGCGCTGCACACAGATCGCCACACGATCATCCGGGCGCACACCCAATTCGCGTAGATAATGCGCCAGACGGTTAGCACGCGCGTTCAACTCGGCATAGGTCAGCGATACTTCACCCTGCACCACCGCGATGGCCAATGGTGCCCGCGCCACTTGCTCCTCGAACAACTCGTGCACACACTTATCGCGCGGATAATCTGTCGCGGTTGCATTCCACTGGGTCAGCAGCTGATGCCGTTCGGCCTCAGGCAGAACGTCGAGATCGCACACCGGCGTCTTTGGCGCATCGGCAAGCGCATTGGCAAGACTCTCCAGCGCCTTCAGCAGGAACGCACATATCCGTTCCGGAACCAGAGGTCGCTGCGCCTGCACCGTCAGCACGAAAGCAGATCCCACATCATCCACAGAAACGCCAAGCGGATAATTTGTCCGCTCGTGACTGGACAATGTCTCGATCCCCTCCCACGCCATCGTCTCGGCAACGCCTTCTGCCTGGCCGCTGTACCGATAATTGAACAGTGAGGTAAACAACGGCGCGGGCGCAGGAACACCACTACAACGCTGCACTAACGACAACGGCGCATGTTCGTGTCGCAACAGCCCGGCAAGGCGCTGCTGCATCAGACGCACGCTCTCTACTACGCTGGACCCATCAATCTCGATCCGCAATGGCAAGGTATTGATGAACATGCCCAGTGCACGATCAGCTCCCGCTCCGCCCTGCATACGGCCAAACAGCACCGTTCCGAACACAACACGCTCATGCCCCGTGGCGCGCGCCACCACTTGCGCCCAGGCCAGATGGAACAGGCTGGCCGTACTCACCCCAAGCGTGCGCGCATGGTTGCGCAACGACAACGACAGTCGATCCGGCAGATTGAGCCGCACCTCTTCCAGGTCGGATCCATCGCCCTGTGTGTCGATCAGACCGAATGGTGCACAGGGCTCATCCACATCGCCGAGCATCGTGCTGAAATATGCTTCGTGCTCCTCGTGGCTCACGCCCAGCAGTGCCTGCGCCACAAAATTGCGGAACGGCAGTGGGGGAAGCAAACTGTCGGCATCACCGCACAAGTGGCACCGGACTTCCTCCAATAGGATTTCCAGCGTGGTGTGATCCAGGGCCATGTGATGGCTGAGCAATTGCAGCAACCAGCGACCATTGACCGAGTCGTATGCAGTAAAACCACGCATCAGTGGCGCATGACGTACATCCAAACGCCAGTGCCGCGGATCGAAACGCGATTGCAGTTGCATGGCCACATCGCCATCGGCTTCGTCCAGGCACACCTCCTCAATCAGGAGTGGCGCATGCCGCCACACGACCTGCATCGGTGCAGCAAGTCCTTCCCAGGCCACCGCTGTGCGCAGGATATCGTGACGATCAATCACACATTGCAGTGCATCGACAAACACGTCCAGACGCGAACGGTTGTCGAACGCGATCAGGTTCGGTTGCAGATAGGCATCGCCTTCGCGCTGCAACAGATGATGGAAAAAGATGCCTTCCTGCAATGGAGCAAGCGGATAGATGTCCTGGATATTGGCAGAGCCGCCAGGGGTCATCGCGACGATACTATCGATCTGTTGCTGAGTGAGGACCGCCAACGGCAGCATCTCCGGTGTGATCAGCGTGGTATCGCGCATAATGCCGTTGGGCGGAACGCTGACCGACACGCCACCGCTCGCTGCGGCCAGTGCCACAAGCGTCGGGGTGGCAAACAGGGTGCGCAAATCGGCCTGCAACCCTTGCTGACGCATCCGCTCGGTCAGCGTCACTACCAGCAGCGAGTGGCCGCCGAGGGCGAAGAAGTTATCGTGCCGCCCGATGGCCTCCAGGCCAAGTAGGTCGCGCCAGATCGCCGCAATGGCTTGTTCGATGGCACCCTGAGGTGCTTCATACGCACGCACCGCGTAGGCTGCCTCATCCGGTGCGGGCAATGCGTTGCGATCCAACTTGCCGTTGGGAGTCAGCGGCAGGCGATCCAACTGCACATAGGCCGCTGGAACCATGTAATCGGGCAACGTGTCCGACAACCAACTACGCAAGCTTTCTGCGCCAAGATGCTCGGACATCACACCCTCGGCAGCGACTAAATACGCCACCAGTCGCTTGTCGTTGCCTGTGGCATCCTCCATGGGCACCACCACGCACTCGCGCACATCCGCATGTGCGCTCAATCTTGCCTCGATCTCGCCGAGTTCAATACGGAAACCACGAATCTTGACTTGGTGATCGTTGCGACCCACAAACTCAATCGTGCCATCGGTTCGCCAGCGCCCTAAATCGCCACTGCGATACATGCGCGCTGTCGGATCGGCACTGAATGGATCCGCGAGGAAGCGCGCGGCGGTCAAATCGTCACGATTCAAATATCCACGCCCCACACCATCGCCGCCGATATACAACTCGCCCACCGCCCCAATCGGAACCGGTGCACCGTGCATATCCAAGATGTAGATGCGCGTGTTAGCGATTGGACGGCCAATCGGCATCGACTCTGAAACATCCCCCCCCTTGATGACGCCATCGACCGCAACGTCGGTGATTTCAGTTGGCCCATAGCTATTTATAAATACATATTTCTCAGAACCTGAAATCCATTCAGAAATCAGATCAATTTTTATCTTCTCTCCCCCCAGTATGATATAGCGAAGTTTCGCTAGCGAGGCTACTCTTAGTTTCGATTCAAAATCATCTAAAACTCCATGCAATTGACTTGGCGCGCAATTTATCAATGCAGCGCCACTTGACTCAAGAAGATTCAGGATACGTGATCCGACCACCACACCCGCCGGTGCCAATTCGACAGCACAGCCCAAAAACAATGGGGAAATAATATTCTTAAGCGTCAAATCAAAGGAAAAAGAAGATAAGACCAATACCTTATCGCCACTCCTTAAATAGCAAATGGCATAGTGATGATATAAGTTGACACAACCCCGGTGCTCGATCATGACGCCTTTGGGCATACNATTTCTTTATTTTTTATTATTTCAAATAAATCACGACCAGCAACAATCTCATTTTTAAATGGAATTGATAACTCCCCACCCCAACAGAGTGACATCATAATTTCGAACGTACAAGCATCGAAACTAAATGAAGAAAACTGCAATATACGGCTATTTAAATCCAAGGATAATTTATTTTTCTGAGAAAAAGCCATGTTGACGACCCCGCGATGTTCATTCATCGCGCCCTTCGGCATACCGGTCGATCCGGACGTATAAATCACATACGCCAGATGACGCGAGGTCAGACCAACGGCGTTGCGATCCGGATTGCTGTCGGGCAGGTGTGCCCAGCGCTGGCCGTCGGCTTGCAGATCGACGACCACCGTTGAAGCAGTCGGATGCTCGACCAAGTGGCGGCTGGCGGTATCCGTCAACACCACCACCGCGCCGCAATCTGACTGCATATAGGCCAGTCGCTCCGGTGGATAAGCCGGATCTAACGGCACATACGCACCGCCCGCCTTCAGCACCGCAAGCAACGCCACCACCATTTCCACACTACGCTGCACGCAGATGGCCACACGATCATCTGGGCGTACGCCCAACTCACGCAGGCAATGCGCCAGACGGTTGGCACGTGCGTTCAACTCGCCATACGTCAGCGACACTTCGCCTTGCACCACCGCAATTGCAGATGGTGTCCGTGCTACCTGTGCCTCGAACAATTCATGTACACAGGCATCGCGCGGATAATCTGCTGCGGTTGCATTCCACTGCGTCAGCACCTGATAGCGCTCGGCATCGTCCAGCAACGGCAGACGATCTAATGCCTGATGTTCGGCGCCCTCGGCCGCCATCGCATCCAACAGATGCTGCCAATGGCCCATCCACCGCTCCAGCGTCGAACGCTCGAACAATGCCGTGGCATAAGCCAGACTGCCGATGATCCCCTCCTGACTCTCAACCAACGACAACGACAGGTCGAACTGCGCGCTCGTCTGTATTGCGCTCAGACCGCTCGCCTCAATTGCACCAAGATCCAGCTCACCCTGAGGCGCGTTCTGCCACGAGAACATCACCTGGAACAGCGGCGTATGCGCCAGACTGCGCGGCGGCTGTACTAACTCCACCACCTGTTCAAACGGGATGTCCTGATGTGCCTGCGCTTGCAGTGCGCGGTTCTTCACCGAGGCCAGCAATTGCGCCAGCGTCGGCGAGCCAGACAACTCCACTCGCAACGCCAGCGTGTTGACGAAGAACCCGATCAGCCCTTCGGTTTCCGAACGACCACGATTGGCCACTGGGCTGCCGATGACGACATCGTCCTGCCCGGAAAGACGCGATAGCAGCAACGCCCAACTCGCCAGGAGGGTCATATATAGCGTCAGGCCATGGCGCTGGCTCAGGGCCTTCAACGCTTGTGCTTGCTGCGGATCGACGATGACCTCCAACATCGCGCCAGCATGGTCCTGCTGAGCCGGACGCGGACGATCCGTGGGCAGTTCCAGCAACACCGGCGCATCCGATAGCGTCTTGCGCCAGTAGGTTGCTTGCTGCTCCAACACATCTCCTGTCAACCACTGCCGCTGCCAGCTTGCATAATCGGCGTACTGGATTGGCAACGGTGCTAGCGGATCGGCTTCGCCATGTGCGAACGCCCGATACAACACGCTCAGCTCGTTGATCAAAATCCCCATCGACCATCCATCCGAGACGATGTGATGCATCGTGACGAAGANGTGCCTCGAACAACTCGTGCACACAGGCATCGCTTGGATAATCTGCCGCAGTTGCATTCCACTGCGTCAGTACCTGATAGCGCTCAGCATCGTCCAGCAACGGTAGACGATCTACTGCCTGATGTTCGGCGCCCTCGGCCACCATCGCATCCAAAAGATGCCGCCAATGGCCCATCCACCGCTCCAGCGTCGAACGCTCGAACAATGCCGTGGCATAGGCCAGACTGCCGACGATCCCCTCCTCACTCTCGACCAACGACAACGACAGGTCGAACTGCGCGCTCGTCTGTGCAACACCCAGTCCACTGGCATCGAGCTCGCCAAGATCCAACTCACCCTGCGGCGTGTTCTGCCAAGCAAACATCACTTGGAACAGCGGCGCATGCGCCAGACTGCGTGGCGGTTGCAGCAGTTCGACCACCTGCTCGAACGGCATGTCCTGATGCGCCTGCGCTTGCAGTGCGCGCTCCTTCACTGACGCCAGCAGTTGCGCAAGCGTCGGCGAACTCGACAACTCCACTCGCAACGCCAGCGTGTTGACGAAGAAGCCGATCAATCCTTCTGTCTCCGATCTCCCACGATTAGCCACCGGACTGCCGATCACCACATCGTCCTGACCGGAAAGACGCGCTAGCAGCAACGCCCAACTCGCCAAGAGGGTCATATATAGCGTCAGGCCATGGCGCTGGCTCAGGGCCTTCAGCGCTTGTGTCTGTTGCGGATCGACGATCACCTCCAACATCGCGCCGGCATGATCCTGCTGAGCCGGACGTGGACGATCGGTGGGCAGCTCCAGCAACACCGGCGCATCCGATAGCGTCTTGCGCCAGTAGCTCGCCTGCTGCTCCAGCACATCTCCCATCAACCACTGCCGCTGCCAGCTTGCATAATCTGCGTACTGGATTGGCAACGGTGCTAGCGGATCGGCTTCGCCACGTGCGAACGCTCGATACAACACGCTCAGCTCGTTGATCAAAACTCCCATCGACCATCCATCCGAGACGATGTGATGCATCGTGACGAAGAGGACGGACTCGTCATCGGCAAGCCGAACCAGTCGACCACGGATCAACGGACCTTGTTCCAGCGCGAACGGTGTCTGCACCTCCTCCGCCAATAGCTGCTCCAGCACAGCCTCGCGATCAGGCACCTCACGCAGATCGTGATCGATCAGATGGAAACCACTGTCCTCGTCAGCGACATGCTGCAACGCCTGCCCATCGACCAGCGCGAAGCTCGTGCGCAGCGACGCATGCCGGGCCACGATGCGATCCAACGCACGTTGCAACGCCTGCGCATCCAACACACCACGCAAACGCAAGCCGCCGCTGATGTGATACGCCTCACTGACACCCTCGAACTGCGATAGGAACCAGAGCCGTTGTTGTGCAAACGACAGCACCCGCGGCGCATCCGGCTGCAAGGGCAGGATCGGCGGCAAGATCGCGCCAGACGAAGAGGCCACACACGCGGCAAGGTCCTTCAGCGTTGCATTGGCAAACAACTCCGCCACGCCGATCTCGACACCCAATTCCTGACGCAGGCGAGAGGCAACTCGCACCGCCAACAACGAATGTCCACCGAGCGCGAAGAAGTTATCGTGCCGCCCGATGCTCTCCAGACCCAGCAACTCACGCCAGATCGCGGCAATGGTGTGTTCAACCTCACCCTGCGGTGCTTCATATGCAGGCGCGGCATAGGCTGTAGCATCCGGCGCGGGTAATGCCTTGCGATCCAGCTTGCCGTTCGGGGTCAGCGGTAGGCGATCCAACTGCACATAAGCCGCCGGCACCATGTAATCCGGCAACGTGTCCGACAGCCAACTACGCAAGCTTTCCACGCCAAGGGACTCGTGCATCGCATCCTGCGTCGCAACCCAATACGCCACCAATCGCTTGTCGCTGCCCGTGGCATCTTCCAGCGCCACCACCACACACTCGCGCACATCCACATGCGCGCTCAGCCGCGCCTCGATCTCTCCCAACTCGATGCGGAAACCACGAATCTTGACCTGATGGTCGTTGCGTCCCACAAACTCAAGCGTGCCATCGGCACGCCAGCGCCCCAGATCGCCAGTGCGATACATCCGTGCCGTCGGATCGGCACTGAATGGATCCATAAGGAAGCGCTCGGCAGTCAAATCACCGCGATTCAGATAACCACGCGCTACACCGGCACCACCGATATACAGTTCACCCGTCACACCCACCGGCACAGGCTGACGATGCGTATCCAGCACATAGAACTGCGTATTGTCCAACGGCGTGCCGATATGAGACACAAAACCGTCGCTGCGCTCCATCGACACCCAACTCGAATACGTCGTGGTTTCCGACGGGCCATATAGGTTGCACAGCCGTTCGACTTGCGTCTTGGCAAAAAGATCCTCCACCACTTGGCGCTTCAACACTTCACCACACACGTTGACCGTATGGACACCCTCGCCTCGTCCGCCTGATTCCAACCACCCCTTCAATGCGGAAGGCGTGGTGTTAATCAACGTGACGCCCTGCCCATCCGCCTGCATGGCGAGCAGATTGTCGACCACCTCAATTGCACCACCGCACACCAAAGGCACAAAGCATTCATAGACCGATAGGTCGAAGTTCAACGACGTGGAGAACAGGACTTTTTCCAGGACCGATGCTGCGAAAGAACGCTGTGCCCAAGCCAGCAGATTCACCGTATTGCGGTGTTCGATCATCACGCCCTTGGGCCGGCCCGTGGAGCCGGAGGTGTAGATCACGTAAGCCAGATGCGCCGAGGTCAGACCATCCATCGACAGATTCGACACGGACCGATCTTGCCAGTGCGACTCATCCAGATTGATGATCGGCGCGGATGCGGTCAGTAGCAGATTCGAGGTCGATGTCTGCGCCAGAACCGCAACCGGAGCGCTGTCTTCCAGCATATAGGCGAGACGTTCGACAGGATAAGCCGGGTCTAGTGGTACATAGGCACCACCGGCCTTCAGCACCGCAAGCACCGCGACCACCATCTCCACACTGCGCTGCATGCAGATCGCCACGCGATCATCCGGGCATACACCCAACTCCCGCAGAGAATGCGCCAGACAGTTGGCACGTGCATTCAACTCGTCATACGTCAGCGACACTTCACCCTGCACCACCGCGATGGCGGATGGTGTCCGTGCCACCTGTGCCTCGAACAGTTCGTGTACACAGGCCTCGCGTGGATAGTCCTTCGTCGTTGCATTCCACTGCGTCAGTACCTGATAGCGCTCGGCATCGTCCAGCAACGGCAGACGATCTACTGCCTGATGCTCGGCACCCTCGGCCACCATCGCATCCAACAGATGCCGCCAATGGCCCATCCACCGCTCCAGCGTCGAACGCTCGAACAATGCCGTGGCATAAGCCAGACTACCGACGATCTCCTCCTGACTCTCGACCAACGACAACGACAGGTCGAACTGCGCGCTCGTCTGTGCAACACCCAATCCACTGACCTCGATTTCGCCAAGATCCAGCGCGCCCTGCGGTGTGTTCTGCCACGCGAACATCACCTGAAACAGTGGCGTATGCGCCAGACTGCGTGGCGGTTGAATCAGTTCGACCACCTGCTCGAACGGGATGTCCTGATGCGCCTGCGCCTGCAGTGCACGCTCCCTCACCAAGGCCAGCAATTGCGCAAGCGTCGGCGAGTTGGAGAACTCCACCCGCAGTGCCAGCATGTTCATGAAAAACCCGATCAGCCCTTCGGTCTCGGATCTACCACGATTAGCCACTGGACTGCCGATGACGACATCGTCCTGGCCGGAGAGGCGTGACAGCAGTAGCGCCCAACTCGCTAGGAGGGTCATGTATAGCGTCAGACCATGCCGCTGGCTCAGTGCTTTGAGTGCATGCGTCCGCTGCGGATCGNCGCGCTGGACGTGGACGATCCGTTGGCAGTTCCAGCAACACCGGCGCACCAGACAGCGTCTCGCGCCAATACGTGGCCTGCTGCTCCAGTACCTCGCCCGCTAGCCATTGCCGCTGCCAACTTGCATAGTCGGCATACTGGATTGGCAGCGGTGCTAGCGGATCGGCTTCGCCATGTGCAAAGGCCCGATACAACACGCTCAGCTCGTTGATCAAAACTCCCATCGACCAACCATCCGAGACGATGTGGTGCATCGTGACGAAGAGGACGGATTCGTCGTCAGCAAGCCGTATCAGCCGGCCACGGATGAGTGGGCCTTGCTCCAACGCAAATGGCGCATGCGCCTCCTCGGTCAGCAGTTTCTCAAGCGCTTTCTCACGATCAGGCACACCGCGCAGATCATGATCGATCAAA
>NZ_JZHZ01000007.1:1411346-1420445 GCF_000963005.1 Xanthomonas sp. GPE 39 | reverse complement strand
GACCGTGAACCAGATGGACGAAGCCACCCAGCAGAACGCCGCACTGGTCGAGGAAGCCACCGCCGCCGCACGTTCCATGGAAGAACAGGCAGGAGAACTCACCAACACCGTGGCCCTGTTCAAGATCGACAGCACTTCAGCAAAAACTGTTCGAGTGGCGGCTCAGCCAAATCCGGCACAACGTCAGCGCACAACGCAGCGTTCTAATTCCAAGCAGACAGCATCCAGCGCAGTTGCCACCGATTGGCAAGAATTCTGAATACACCGATGCGAGCGAACTGCTGTCCGCACAGATCCACGGACCACATGATGACGATGCAGGCTATCGCGATCGATAGCCTGCATCTGCATGAAAGCCTGCTAGGTGAAGACGGCGCCATGAATTCAAACATCAAATATCCATCACGCGAATATCACATTATTAAAGAAAAAAATCGCAGCGATCAAGAAAGTCAATGCGATGCCGCTAGGAGAGTCATGCACTTTGTGCGCATCAACCACACTGAAGATTGACACTTAAATCCGTTCAGACACCGATCGAACATCCATCCACCGCATGAACACCCCGCCCTCTTGACCACATAAGCCAAGCCGCATCGACGTAGCAACACCTTGCGATCACTCGCCGTGATGCTTTGAACAGAACGCCGATAGGCCATGCATGCGCACCGAACTCTCCCCGAAATAGGAACCCCACAATGAAGCTTAAAAACTTCAGCCTTTCCGCACTGCTCGCACTGAGCTTTGCGGCCATCGTTCTGGTAATGCTGGTCATTGGCACGATCAACCTGAGTAGCCTGTCGACCATCAATCATGCGACCGACATGAATGACTTGAGCTACAAGATCTTGTCGACCGGCGAAATTATGCAGATCAACGCGCTCAATATCGAAACAGGTTCGCGTGGCTACCTGCTATCGGGTGACAAGTCGCACATTCAGTCGTTCGAGCCCAGCCGCGAGGTTTTTGAGAAGAAATTCGACGAAGCCACGAAGCTCAGCGTCGACAACCCTAACCAGCAGGCACGCCTGGAACAGCTGGGAAAGTCGTTCAAGCAACTCATCGAGGTTGAGAAAGAGATCATCGCGGTGCGCGACAGCACCAACGATAAAGAAAAAATCGCCAGCCTGTTCGCCGAGGCCCGCGACCGCCAGGCAATGACCACGATCCGCAAGATGCTTGCCGATTTCATCGCCGAAGAACAAGACCTTCTCGTCAAGCGCAGCTCGACATTGGTCTCCGTGCGCGCGGAGAGCAAGTGGGCCATCATGCTCGGCAGTTTGTTCGTGATCCTGGCCTCGATCGGCCTGGCGGTCATGATCCGTCGCCGGCTGCTGAACCGGCTTGGTGCCGCCATCGTGGTCGCCGATTCCATCGCGGGGGGCAAGCTCGACAACCCGATCGATACGCAGACCAAGGACGAAGCCGGCGTGCTGCTGGTCAGCATGCACAAGATGCAGAGCCAGTTGCAGGCCGTCATCACGGCACAGACCGAGATGGCCAAGCGCCATGACGCCGGTCAGACCAGCTACCGCATGGAAGAAGGTGCCTTCCCGGGCGATTACGGTCGCATGGTTCACGACAGCAATGCACTGGTCGCTTCGCATATCGCGGTCACGTTGCGCCTGGCGCAGATCATGGGCCGCTACGCCATCGGCGACCTGTCCGAGGACATGGATCGGCTGCCCGGCGAAAAGGCCGTGCTCACCGAAACAATGGACAAGGTCAAGCAGAACCTGACCGCCATGAACCGCGAGATCAAACAGCTCGCCGACGCTGCCGCTGCAGGTGACTTCAGCGTGCGTGGCGAAGCCGAGCGCTTCCAGTACGACTTCCGCGCCATGGTCGAGAGCCTCAACCAGTTGATGGCCACCGCCGATGGCAACCTCAACGCGCTGTCCAAACTATTGAAGTCCATCGCCGCCGGCGACCTCACCACGCGGATGCACGGCGAGTTCCACGGTGTGTTCGCCACAATGCGCGACGATGCCAACGCCACTGTCGAGCAGTTGACCGGTATCGTCAGTCGCATCCAGAGCGCCGCTGTCAGCATCAACTCTGCCGCCAGCGAAATCGCCTCCGGTAACGACGATCTGTCGCGCCGCACCGAGCAGCAGGCCGCCAGCCTGGAGGAAACCGCGGCTTCGATGGAAGAACTGACCTCCACCGTCAAGCAGAACGCCGAAAACGCGCGCCAGGCCAATCAGCTCGCCGCCGGCGCTGCCAATGTCGCCTCTCAAGGCGGCGCCGTGGTCGGCCAGGTCGTGCAGACCATGAGCGGCATCGAGGCCTCCTCGAAGAAAATCGCCGACATCATCAGCGTCATCGACGGCATCGCCTTCCAGACCAATATCCTGGCCTTGAATGCGGCGGTGGAAGCGGCGCGTGCCGGTGAACAAGGCCGCGGTTTCGCCGTGGTCGCCAGCGAAGTACGTACCCTCGCCCAGCGCTCGGCCAATGCGGCCAAGGAAATCAAGGGACTGATCGACGACTCGGTCGGTCGCGTCGCCGAAGGCTCGGCCCTGGTCGATCAGGCCGGCAAGACCATGCAGGAAATCGTCGCCTCGGTGCAGCGCGTCACCGACATCATGGGCGAGATCTCTTCTGCGTCGCAGGAACAATCCGCTGGTATCGAGCAGGTCAACCAGACCGTGACCCAGATGGACGAAGCCACCCAGCAAAATGCCGCGCTGGTCGAGGAAGCCACCGCCGCCGCACGCTCGATGGAAGAGCAGGCTGGGCAACTCAGCAATGCGGTGGCGCTGTTCAAGATCGACAACGCCGTGGCCGCACAGTCCCAGCATGCCAGCGTCGCGACACCCATGCGTACCACCAAGCCCATCGCAAAGGCTGCCATTCGTAAACCGCATCAAGCCGCCAAACAGCAGGTCGCCGTCGCCACCAACGACAGCGCCTGGCAGGAGTTCTGATCCACAGGCCGACCTTCGCAAAAGGCCCCTGCAAGCCAGTCCAACCCCGGGAGAGCAATCTCCCGGGGTTTTTTGTTCGCCAAACGTCGCATTGCATGCGCTCATCGGCAAGCGCACCGCGATAGATCACACGCGGAAAGTGCATCGCTTCCCAGTATCGCACTTTGCTAGTCAAGACATCCCTGGCGACGTCGATATGATAGTCACTTTAAACAATTCGTATACATACATATCAAAAATTTAAATTTTTGATAGGTTCTACATTATTTTCTGCGCGCAATAAAGCCAAAAAAAGAATTTTTAATAGTCAAAACCTATCGAAACAATATTAACTATTGATTTTAGGGTATCAATAGTTTGCCGCTATATATTTCAGGGCGCTATCTGCTCGCATGCCTCACCACGCGACATGCCGCTCCAACCTCCGAACGTTCTCTAACTTCCGAGACTCCACGATGAACATCAAGAATCTCAGTCTTTCCGCCCAACTCGCGCTCAGTTTCTGCACCATCGTTCTGGTGACGGTGATCATCGGCACGATCAGTTTGAGCAGTCTTTCTTCGCTCAACACCGCTGCCGACATGAACGATCACACGTACAAAGTGCTGGCGACCGGGGAGATGATGAGGACCAACGCCCTCAACGTGGAAACCGGAGCGCGGGGTTACTTGCTATCGGGCGACAAGCAGCACCTGCAGCCCTTCACCAACGGCCTGGCCGGTTTCGAACAGAGCTTCAAGGATGCCAAGCACCTGACTTCGGACAACCCAAAACAGCAGGCGCGTCTGGAACAGCTGCATACGTCTTTTGAAGCGTTGATCGCTGCGGAGAGGCAGATCATCGACTTGCGCGAGCGCTCCACCGATACGGGGCAGATCACATCCGTGTTCCGTGAAGCCCGTGACCGCCAGGCCATGGAATCGATCCGTAACCTGCTCGGTGCGTTTTCCGATGAAGAACGCCGCTTGCTGGAAAAGCGCAGCGAGACCCTGGTGACTGTGCGCGCGCAGAACAAGTGGTCCGTCCTGTTGGGCAATCTGCTGGTGATCGTGGCCTCAATCGTCATGGCCATCCTGATCCGTCGGCAATTGCTCAAGCGGCTCGGCACCGCGATCGGTGTGGCCGATGCCATCGCCAGGGGCAAGCTCGACAATACGATCGATCTGCGCCGCAAAGACGAAGCCGGCATCCTGCTGCTCAGCATGGACAAGATGCAGAGCCAGTTGCAGGCCGTCCTCGCCGCGCAGGCCGAGATGGCCCAGCGTCACGATGCCGGACAGATCAGCTATCGCATGGACGAGCAAGCCTTCCCGGGCGATTACGGTCGCATGGTCCACGACAGCAATGCGCTGGTCGCCTCTCACATCACAGTCAAGATGCGTCTGGCGCAGATCATGGGCCGCTACGCCATCGGCGACCTGTCCGAGGACATGGATCGCCTGCCCGGCGAGAAGGCGGTCATTAGCGACACCATGGACAAGGTCAAGCAGAACCTGACCGCCATGAATCATGAGATCAAGCACCTGGCCGGCGCCGCCGCCGCGGGCGATTTCAGCGTGCGCGGCGAGGCAGAGCGCTTCCAGTACGATTTCCGCGCCATGGTCGAGAGCCTCAACCAATTAATGGCCACCGCCGACGGCAACCTGCAGGCACTGTCCCAATTGCTGAAATCCATCGCCGCTGGTGATCTCACCGCACGTATGCACGGCGATTTCCAGGGCGTGTTCGCCACCATGCGCGACGACGCCAATGCGACCACCGAACAGTTGGCCTCCATTGTCGGTCGCATCCAGACTGCGGCGGTCAGCATCAACTCCGCCGCGAGTGAAATCGCCACCGGTAACGACGATCTATCGCGCCGCACCGAACAGCAGGCCGCCAGCCTGGAAGAAACCGCCGCTTCGATGGAAGAGTTGACCTCCACCGTCAAGCAGAACGCCGAACACGCCCGGCAGGCCAATCAGCTCGCCGCGGGTGCTGCCAGCGTCGCGTCCCAGGGCGGCGCCGTGGTCGGCCAGGTGGTGCAGACGATGACCGGCATCGAAGCCTCGTCCAAGAAAATCGCCGACATCATCAGCGTCATCGATGGCATCGCTTTCCAGACCAATATCCTGGCCTTGAATGCAGCCGTGGAAGCGGCGCGTGCCGGTGAACAGGGCCGAGGTTTCGCCGTGGTCGCCAGCGAAGTGCGTACCCTCGCCCAGCGTTCGGCCAATGCCGCCAAGGAGATCAAAGACCTGATCGACGACTCGGTCAGCCGCGTCACCGAAGGCTCGGCGCTGGTCGATCAAGCGGGCAAGACCATGCAGGAAATCGTCGCCTCGGTGCAGCGCGTCACCGACATCATGGGCGAAATCTCCTCTGCGTCGCAGGAACAGTCTGCCGGCATCGAGCAGGTCAATCAGACCGTGACGCAGATGGACGAGAGCACACAGCAAAACGCCGCCCTGGTCGAGGAAGCCACCGCTGCGGCACGCTCCATGGAAGATCAGGCAGTCCAGTTGAGTCAGGCCGTGGCGCTGTTCAAACTCGATAACGCAACGAGTGCCGCCACTGCCCGCCCGGCAAACGTCCAATATCTTGCGCCCACGACCGTCACCGCCAAGCGCAAGCCTGCGACCACCAGCGCAGCTCCCATTCGCACCACTGCGCGTGCCACCGCGCATGCGGACAACGCCCAGTGGCAGGAGTTCTGAGCAATTAATGCGGTTGCGAAGATTGCAAGGTGCGTCGCGATGAGGCGACGCACCAGTTTTCTTCTGCAACACCCACCTTGCCAGGGAATCGGTAAGCGCATGCATCGCACAAGGCATGCGGCTCAACCCGGATGTGTGGCATCAGGTTGGTCGAGCAAACAGGTTGAGCTTGGATCTAGAAAAGACACCAAAACGATGCTGGGGAATCTCAGCACTCACGCTTCCTGATACAGGAGGCCATCTCTCACGTTATCGGTGTTCGGCTCAGAACACCAAAAGGATCGCAATGAAATCCGTTGTCTCTATCGGGTGCCTTCTCTTGTCCGCTGTCGCCAACATGGCCTACGCCGAACAAGCACCGATCGTCACTGATCGCCCAGATTTCGTCGAATCCAGCCTTACTGTCGGAGATCGCCGCCTGCAAGTGGAAACCGGCATCGCCTGGGAAAAGGCTGGTGCAGAGGATGGCTACACGACACCGACCTTGTTCCGCTATGGCATCGGTCAAACCTGGGAACTGCGCCTGGAGACCGACGGCTGGCAATACATTGATGTGCCGATTGGCAATGATGTCTTCGGGCTCTCTGACATCTCGTTGGGGCTGAAGCATCACTTCGCTGGCACCGATGCCGACAACGTGTCTTTGGCCTGGCTGGTGCATGTCGATCTGCCCAGCGGCACACGCAAGCTGCGTGGTAGCAGCGCCCGACCCTCGTTGCGCCTGGTCGCCGAATGGACGCTCAGCGACAGCATTTCGGTCGGGGCAATGCCCGGTGTGATCCGCGAAGAAGATGAACACGGACACCAGTACACGGCTGGCATTTTCGGCGTGGTGCTAGGTAAGGCCTGGAACGAACGCTACCGTTCGTTCGTGGAATTGGCACTCCCACAGATCGCTCACAGCGACGACGGCGGTACTGTCGCAATGCTCGATGTCGGGTCGGCCTGGTTGGTCACACAGGACGTGCAACTGGACCTGCTGTACAGCCACGGCCTCAACGATCGCTCACCGGATCACACATTGAGTGCAGGTGTGTCGTTCCGTTTCTGAGTTGGCAATGTAGATGAAAATTGCATCTGTGTAGGTGAGTTGGCTACAGAGGCAACAACCGCAACGCGCCCAACAGCCGCAACGCGCACCAGCCCAAGCAGGAGCCAGCGATCTCGATTGCGCTAGCGACCAGCATTGCCGCCGTCGCGAACGACATCACACGATGTCAGGAATTACCTTACGACCAAAGCAGCATCGGATTACACGAGGTTCCGCCGATACTGAATCACAAGCGTAGAAGCCAGCGTCGAACAAAAACGACATTGCGTTCTTCTTCATTGCCTGACTGGCAAGCGTCACCGTCTAAGTCATACATCTGTCGAAACCTGCAAGGACGCAGCAGAACCTGGGTACTCCCCAGGCATTTCAGTCAAAAGAAGAGGTCGATCATGAGTTCGTTCCTGCAACGCTACAACGTCGGCCATCGGCTCGGAGGCGCTTTCGGCCTACTGATCCTATTGTCGTGCCTGCTAGTCGCGGGGGGATTGCTGTCCATGTCGAATGCCCGGCGCGAATTGGACAACATCGTGAAGGTGAATTTCGAAAAATCTCGGATCAGCAACGGCATGCTCGATGCCAATTCCGGCATCCTAGTCGCCCTGGGCACGTTGGCGATGGTCACCAGGGAAGAGCTGAATGCGCCGGCATTGGCCGCGATCAAGGAAAACCGCCAACGCTATAACGATCTGCGCAAAGAACTCGATACCTTCCCCGCAGACAACGAACGCGTGGTGAAGCTACGCGCGGATATCGATGCCGGACGCGACGCGTCGCGTGCAATGAATAATCAGGTCATCGAGCTCTCTCTCGCAGACCGAAATGCCGAAGCGCAGACCTTATTGAGCGAGCGCGCGCGGCCAACCACTCAGGCATGGCAGTCGAAGATCCGCGAAAACGCACAATTGCAGGAAGCGCAGATGAAAGTCGCCTACGCCAACGCGAGTCAGGCGATGGCCAATGGTCGCAACATGCTCATTGCCGGTGGCGTGGCGGTACTGGTCATCAGCAGTCTGCTGGCCTGGGCTATCACCCGCAGCCTCACTGAACCGCTCAACCGCGCCACCCGCGCCGCCGAGGCCATCGCCAACGGCCGCCTGGACAACCACGTCGCCACCGACGCACGCGATGAACCCGGCCGCCTGTTGGTCGCCATGGACGTCATGCAGCAACAGTTGCAGCGTTTCTCCAGCGAAACCGCGCGCATGATCGAACTGCATGCCGACAAGGATATGAGCCATCGCATGCCCACCGATTTCCCCGGCGTCTACGGCGAGCTGAGCAAGGGCATCAACACCATGATGTTCGAGCATCTCGATGCCATCGTCGATGCCATCGCCGTGCTCAACGAATATGCCAACGGCGACCTGCGCCGCGACGCACGTCGCCTGCCCGGCAGCCGGGCCGTCCTGCACCAATCCATGGATGCAGCCAAGGCCAGCCTGCTGGCGATCAACACCGAAATCAAGCGACTGGCCGCCGCCGCCGCCGCTGGCGACTTCAGTGCACGTGGCAACGCCGAGCAGTTCCAGCACGATTTCCGGCTGATGGTGCAGGACCTCAATGCCATGATGCAGGTCAGTGACAGTAACCTGGGCAAACTCTCGGCACTGCTGCAGTCCATCGCCGCTGGCGATCTCACCGCACGCATGCACGGCGACTTCCAGGGCGTATTCGCTCAGATGCGCGACGACGCCAATACCACCGCCGACCAATTGACCAATATCGTCGGCCGCATCCAGACCGCCGCCACGAGTATCAATGCCGCCTCCAGCGAAATCGCCACCGGCAACGACGACCTATCGCGCCGCACCGAGCAGCAGGCCGCCAGCCTGGAGGAAACCGCTGCCTCGATGGAAGAACTGACCTCCACCGTCAAGCAGAATGCCGAAAACGCGCGTCAGGCCAACCAACTTGCCATCGGTGCCGCCTCGGTTGCCTCGCAAGGCGGTGCCGTGGTCGGTCAAGTGGTTCAGACCATGAACGGCATCGAGACCTCCTCGAAGAAAATCGCCGACATCATCAGCGTCATCGACGGCATCGCGTTCCAGACCAATATCCTGGCCTTGAATGCGGCGGTAGAAGCGGCGCGTGCCGGTGAACAAGGGCGCGGTTTCGCCGTGGTCGCCAGCGAAGTACGTACCCTCGCCCAGCGTTCGGCCAGTGCCGCCAAGGAGATCAAGGACCTGATCGACGATTCGGTCGGCCGCGTCGCCGAAGGCTCGGCGCTGGTCGATCAGGCCGGCAAGACCATGGAGGAGATCGTCGCCTCGGTGAAGCGCGTGACCGACATCATGAGCGAAATCTCCGCTGCCTCGCAGGAACAATCCGCTGGCATCGAGCAGGTCAACCAGACCGTGAACCAGATGGACGAAGCCACCCAGCAGAACGCCGCACTGGTCGAGGAAGCCACCGCCGCCGCACG
>NZ_JZHZ01000007.1:1331807-1411246 GCF_000963005.1 Xanthomonas sp. GPE 39 | reverse complement strand
CCCATCGCCGCGCCCTGGGAGCCATAGCTGAACCCCACGCCGATCGCCGCGCTGCCGCTCTTGCTGCGGCTGTGTTGCTCGCTGCTGTTCTGGGCCGACTCCACCGTGATGTCGTGGTCCGCCGCAAGCAGCAGGTTGTTGCCCGCCTTGACGTCGCTGCCACGGATCAAGATGTTGCTGTCGTCCCCGCCGCCAGTGGCGATCAGGGTGACATTGCCGCCGGCATGTAGGGTCGAGCCCTTGACCGTGTCGCTGTGTTGCTCGCTCTCGCTATGGCTGCGGCTGCCGCCCACGGTGATGGCGATGTTGAGGCTCGCCGCTTGCGCCGCGTCCTTGACGCTATCGGCAGAGGCAAGTTTGCCCAGCGACTGACTCGCCCCATACGCACTGTACGCCGCCGACGCACCGGCCATCGCCTGCATCCGCGCATCGCCCTTGGCATGGCTGCCGGCCTGCGCACTTTGTACCGCCGACTGCGCCAGGTTCAGCGCCGCAGAGGTCACCGACAATGTCACACCACCTTGCTTGAACGCCGTCTTCTGCGTGCTGTCGCTGGTGTCGTGTACTTCGGTAATGGCGATGTCCTTCGCCTTGGCGGTGATGTCGCCCTGCAACGCCATCACATCGCTGCCGCTGATCGCCAGCGTGTTGCCCGCCAACATCGTCACGTTGCCCTCCAGGCTGCCCACCGTGCTGCCGGTGTGGGTCAGCGTGGTGCTGGTGGCATCGGTCTTGAGCGATTGCTTGCCGTAGGTGACGTTGAGGCCGCCATTGCCGAACAGGCCGCTCTTCTTGCGCTGGCTTTCGTGGTCTTCGCTATGCGTGTTCTGCGCCGTCTCCAGGGTCAGGTTGTTGCCCGCAGCCAGCACCACATCGCCCGTGCCGACGATCTGCGCGCCTTGCGCCAACAGATCGTTGCCCGCGGCGATGTGCACCGTGTCCCCGCTCAGGCTGCTGGTCACCGCAATGCTGTCGTGGCTCTCGTCGTGCGTGGTCGTGGTCTTGCTGGACACCAGATTGTGCTTGCGCGTTTGTTGGTCCACCACGCTGTCGTGCTGTTCCTGCGTGGCCGTCAGTGCCACGTCGTGGCCGGCCGCCAGGGCGATGGCCCCGTTCTGGCTCGCCACCGCCGTCGAGGCCAGGGTCAGGTCGTTGCCTGCGCGCATCACGATGTCGCCGCCGGCGCCCAGTTGCGTGCCTTGCACGTGTTCGTCGTCGTTCGAGGTGACCAGCGAGTTGTGCTTGCTCGCGTAGCTCCTCGACTGCGTGTGGCTGTCCACCACCGCTTGACTGTCGAGGTCGTGGCCGGCCTGCAACGCCAGCGTCTTGCCCGCGCCAATCTGCGCTGCTTGCAGCGTCATATCGTGGCCCGCCGCCAGCACCACGTCGCCCGCGCCCTGCACGCTGCTCACCACATGCGTGGTCTCGCTACTGCGTTGGTAGTTGCGTGCGTCGTGCGTGGCGTCGGTGCTGTGCGTGAGCGTCTGCGCGCCCAGGCTCAGGTCATGACCGGCGATGAGTTGCGTCACGCCATTCGTGCCAGCGTTATGCACCTGCGCCGCTTGCAGGGTCACGTCGCCGCCGCCCACCACCGACAGCACGCCGCTGCCGTTGGCCCCGGTCACGTACAGCCCGGCCACGCGCGTGATCGCCTCCTGATGTCCGCCGCCTTGCAGCGTCTCCACCGTGGAGGCCACGGCGATGTTGCCTGCCGCACTGACGCTCAACGCATCCACCGCGCTCACGCTCGCGCCCTGGATACGGATGTCGCTGGCCGAGCGCAGCGCGACTTGATTGCCGCTGATGCTGCCGCCCAGGTGATCGATGCGACCCGCCTCCAAGGACACCAACTGACGACCGGCGATGGTGCCCGTGTTGGTCAGCGTGCCGCTCACCTTTGCATCGACATTGGCGCCGGCCAACAGCGCACCGCCGCTGTCCAGATCGCCCGGATGCAGACGCAGGTACACCTGCGGCACCAGCGCCGTCGTCGTGCGTCCATCGGGCAGCGTCACCGTCTGCGCCACCAGCCACACGATGTCGCTGGTCAACTGCGCCATCTGCGCCGCCGTCAGCGCCACGCCCGGACGCAGGCCCCAGGCCTTGCCCACCGTCGCACCGGCATCCAGCAATGCCTGGTATTGCGCTTCGTCGCTGCTATACCCGTCCAGGAAGCGACGCCCGGTCAGTTGCCCGATCTGTTCGCGCACCAGTTTTTGTTCGTAGTACCCATCGCCCAGGCGTTGTTGCGTGGTGTCGGCGCTGTAGCCCAGTTGCCGCAGTTGCGCGTCCGAACTCAGCCACACCCGGTAATTGGTGAAGCGTGGATCGGTCTCCACCAGCGCGTGGCCGCCGTTGGGTTGCACGTTGAACAGGCTGGCGCTGGGCAGTTGCGTGTCCGGCGTGCCCATCACGATGCGGTCCGACGAACCGCCTGCCGCATTGACCGCCACGCTGCCGCTCACTGTGCCTTGCCCGCTCACCGCGCCCATGGCGCTGCCCGTGCCGGTCTGCGCGCCCGCCTGCGCGGTCGTCGCGCTGGCGCGCTGCGCGCCGCTGGAGTACGCCAGCGCCGCACTGCTCCCGGACACCCCGCCCGGGCCGTGCAGCGGACCGACGCCGCCACCGCCGATGTTCGTCTGTGCGCCCTGCACGCCCAGGTTGGCCAGCGCCGCCGCGCCCTGCACGTTGGGCGCGTTGCGGCCCTGGTTGAGATTGCTCAGGTCGCCCACGTCGATGTGCAGCGTGCCGCCGCTGGTGATCGATCCGCCGATCTGGCCGATCTGCACCGAGATCGACGGGTTGCTCCACTGCCGCGTGGTGCCGTTGTACGCATGCGAGACGTTGTCGAAGCTGTCGGTGCGGTACAGCGTCTGCGCCAGATTGGTCACGCTGGCCGCGCCGGTGATGCCGTCGATGCTCAGGTCGCCGCCGGCGGCGATGCGCGCGTAGGTGTTGTGCAGGTTGTCGGTGACGAGGTGCATCGCCCCGCCCGAGTGGATCACCGCCTCCGGACCCGCACCCGGTTGCAGCACGTCCTGCACCGTGGTGCGCGTGGCGATGCGGTAGTGCTCGTTGTCCTCCAGCCCGCCACCGCCGGTGCCTTGCGGGTTGCTCAGGATGTGGTCCGGATCGGTGTAGGCGGATTGCGCGATCAGTTGCACGCAGTTGCGCGTGCAGGTGCCGTACGCGTTGGAGTAGGTGACGGTGTCGCGCTCGTAGTGGAACGGCGGGGCGCCCGGTTCGTCGGCAGACACGGCGGCGAAGGGATCGCTGGCGCCGCTGCTCACCTGGTCCGGATTGACCTGGTTGTCCTGGCGACCGGTGTAGTAGATCGTCACCGTGCCCGTGCGCGGGTCCAGCCGCGAGCGCTCGCCGGTGGCCGAGTACAGCGCGCCACGGGCGAAGAAGTACGCGCTGGTCTGCGCCGTCAGCCGGATCGTCGCCTGGTGCACCTGGTACCCATCCGGCGTGGTGTACACCGTGTCCTGCAGGATGTCCTGCGGGTTGAGGTAATAGATCTCCAGCGCGCTGTAGTTGCTGGTGCTGCGCAGATCGTTGTGGGCATTTTGGCCGTTGTTGCGCCAGCTCGGTTGATCCAGCCGCACTGGCGCGGCGGTGCTCGTGGTCTGGGTCACCACTACGTTCTGGCGGATGTTGTTGAGCGCACTGGCGTGCAGCGCCAGCGTGCCGGCGATCTCGATGGTGGAGCCGAGGTTGTCCACGCGGGCGGCATTGCCGATGGCCTGCTGGTTGCCATCCAGCGCACCGCCGATGGACCCATCGCCATCGCTGTAGATCAAGGCGCTGTCGGTGTTGGTCAATTGGCCCACGCCGATGTCCAGGCGCTGGCGCGCGGCCACGGTGCCGGCATGCGTCACCCCGGCCACGCTCTCGGCCCGGTTGAGCAACGTGCCGGCAGCGATGGCGACGTGGTCGCCATACACCCGCCCGGTGCCCACGTTGTCCACGGTCGCCGCTTGCAGTTCGGTCAGCGCGCCGTCGATCAGGCCGCGATTGGTCAGTTGCCCGCTGGCCTGGACGTGGGTCACGCCCTGGCTGCTGATCTCCCCGCTGGCCGCGTTGTCCACATTGGCCGCGGACAGATCCACATTGCCCGCGCGCAGCACGCCCTGGTTGTCCAGGTCGCCATCGGTGTGCACGGACAGGGTGCCATTGGCAATCAGTTGCCCGGTATTGGTCAGGCCATCGTGCAGGGTCAGGCTCAGATCGCCCTGGGATTGCACCTGCCCATCGCCGCTGAGCGCGCGCGCGGCCAGGAATTGGTTGCCTTGCGAGCGCAGCACCCCGGCGGTGTTGGTCAGCGCGTCGGCATGGGTGTTCAAGCTGCCGCCGGAGGCGATCCGCCCGCCGCTGTTGTCCAGCCCCGCGCTCAGTTGCACGCTACTGGCGCCGTTGCTGAGCACCTGACCCTGCTGGTTGTTCAGCGCCTGCGCCTGCAGTTGTAGTTGTCCGGCCTGCACGCCTAGCGCGTTGCTGGCAGTGAAGGTGTTGCGGTTGTCCAGCGTGGCCGCGGTCAGACGCAACACACCGTTGGCCGCGAGCAACCCGGCCTGGTTGTTGAGGTCCCCGCCCAGGCTCAGGGCCAGGGTCTGCCCACCTTGCACCCGACCGCCGGCGTTGTTCAACGTCGCCGCGTTCAGTGCCAGATTGCCCGCCGCGCTCAGGCTGCCGGCGGCGCTGTTGTCCACGCTGCTCAGGCCCAGCTGCGCATCGCCCTGGGCAAAGACGACGCCGCCACGGTTGTCCAGGCCGCCGCCGGCCACTTGCAGGCCGCCCCCGGCCAGCAGGCCGCCGGTGGCCCCGGAGCCGGTGTTGACGATGGCCTGGCCGTCGGTCTGCACGGACAGGTCGGTCTTGGCCTGCACCCGCCCGCCGGCGTTGAGGAGGGGACCGCTGTGCACGGACAGTGCGCCGCTCTGGCTGCCCAGGGTGCCGCCGCTGTTGTCCAGCGTCTGCCCCTGGGTGTCCACGCTCAGCGTGCCGCCGACCACGCTACCGGCCCGGTTGGACAGCCCCGCACTTTGCAGGTGCGCCGCGCCGCTCGCCTGGAGGATGCCCGCGTCGTTGTCCAGCGCCCCGCCGATCTGCGCGCTCAGGTCGCCGCCGGCCACCACCGTGCCGGTACCGCTGTTGTCCAGCGTGCCCGCCGTCAGCAGCAACTGGCCGCCGCTGGAGATCACGCCGTGGGCGTGGTTGTCCAGCGCCCCGTCCACTTGCACCTGCAAGGCGCTGCCGGCGGCGGACACGATGCCGCCCTGGTTCGCCAGACTGGCCGCGTTGAGCTGCCCCGCGCCACCCAGCAACAGCTTGCCTTGCTGGTTCTGCACATCCTGGGCGATACGCAGCCTCGACAGGCCCTGGCCCGCCGCCTGCACGCTGCCTTGCGCGTTAAGCAGGCGCTGCGCGTGCAAGGCCAGCACGCCGTTGCTCCCGATCGTGCCGCCGGTATTGTCCAGCGTGCCGCCAACGGTGAGGTTCAATGCCTGAGTGCCGCTGGCGGTCAGGTGGCCGCCAGCAGTGCTGAGCGTGCCGGTGGTGATCGCGACGGTCTGCGCCGTGGTGGTGCCATGGCTCAGGTCGGTGTTCTGCCCGGTGATGCCCAGGGTGCCATTGCTGATGATGCTGCCGCCGCTGCCACTCAGCGTATCCGCCGCAATCTGCAATTGCCCGTTGCCGGCGTGCTGGATCGCGCCCTGGATGTTGTTCAGCGATGTCGCTTGCACGGTCAGATCGCCATTGCTGGCCACGGTGCCGCCGGCGTTGTTCAATGCCTGCGCGTGCAGCACGCTGGCGGCATTGCCGCTGGCCACGATCCGCCCACCTGCGCTGTTGTCCAGCGTGCCGGCCTGCACCTGGAGGCTGGCCGCGCCCAGGGTGCCCTGGCGTTGATCCACCGTGTTGGCCGTCAAGGTCAGCGCGGCGCTGCTGACGATGCTGCCTTGCGTGTTGGTCACGCCGTTGGCGGTGAGCGTCAGTCCCTGGCTGCCAGTGTGGCTGAGGGTGCCGTGGGCGTTGATCAGTTGGTCCGCGCTGATGGACAGCAGGCTGCCGTTGCTGGCCACGGTGCCCTGGGTATTGTCCAGTTGCCCGCTCACCACGATGTCGCTCTCGGCACTGCCCGCCGCAGTGAGGGTGCCGCCGCGGTTGGACAGCGCGCCGGCCTGCAAGACCAGCGCACCATTGCCGGCGATGCTGCCGCCGTCGTTGTCCAGCGTACCGCTCAGGTGCAGCGTCATGGCCTGGTCTCCGGTGGCCATCACGTGACCGCCCGCGGTATTCAAGGTGTCGGCGACGAGGGTGATCTGTTTGGCCTGGGTCGTGCTACCCGCGCCCAGTTCCAGATCGCCGCCGCTCAGTTGCAGGCTCCCTTGCGTCAGCACCTTGCCGCCGGCGCCATGCAGGGTCTGCGCGGCCACGCTCAAGGTGCCGTCGCCGGCGTGCTCGATTGCGCCCAGGGTGTTGTCCAGTGTCGCCGCGCGCACGCTGACGTCGCCGCTGGCGGCCAAGCGACCGCCCTGGCTGTTATCCAACAGGCTCGTCGCTCCGATCTGCAACGCCGCACCGCCAGCGGCGAGCACGCTGCCGCCGCGATTGAGCACGCTGTCGGCCTGGACCATCACCGCGCCATTGGCCGACAGTGTCCCGGCCGTGTTGTCCAGGGTGCCGCCGATGGTCAGTTGCGCCCCATCGTGGCCGGCCGCCAGCAGCGTGCCGCCGCCATTGTCCAGCGTGCCGGCCTGCAGGGTGATCCCCGCGTTACCGAGCAGGCGACCGCCATGGTTGTTCACGGCACCCTGCACCTGCAGGGCAAGCGTCTGCGTGCCCAGCGAAGTCAATTGGCCGCCAGCGGTGCTCAGGCTATCGGCGTGGATGCCGATCCACTGCGCCGACGTGTTGCCCCCGCTCAGGTCGATTGCACCGCCGCTCACCGTCAATCCGCCGTTGCTGAGCAGGCGACCACCGCTGCCGGCCAGACTGCCGGCGGCGATGCGCAACATCCCGCTACCAGCTTGCTGCACCTGGCCGTTGGCATTGCCAAAGGTAGCGGCCCCCAGGCTCAGATCGCCATTGCTGGCAATGCTGCCACCGGCGCCGTTGTCCAGCAGATCGCGCACTTGCACGCTGGCCGCCTGCGTGCCGGTGGACAGCAAGCTGCCGCCGCGGTTATCCAGGCTATCGGCTTGCACATCCAGCATGCTGGCGCTCGTCGTGGCGGCGCGATGGTCGATGCTGCCAGCCCGCCATACCAGCGCACCCGGCGTGGCGATCTGGCCGCCGGCACCGGACCAGTCCTGCGCGGTCAGGCTCAGCCCTTGGGCACCGCTGTGGGTGATGTGCCCATTGACGTTGACCACCGTCTGCGCGTCCAGTTGCCACGCCGCCGCGTTGCTGGACAGCACGCCGCCAGTGTTGTCCAGCAGGCCCTGCACGTGCCAGGCGGTCGCATCGCTACCGCCATGGCGCAGGCTGCCACCTTGGTTGCTCAACGAAGCCGCGTTCAAGCCCAGCGCGTTGGCCACGTCCAGATGGCCCTGGTCGTTGACCAGCGCACCGAGTTGCAAATCCGCATCGCCGTACACCGCCAGGGTGCCGGCCTGGTTGCGCAGGTCTCCGCGCACGCTCAGCGCGGCCACGCCCAGACGTCCGGCGCTGTTATCCAGCCCGGAAGCCACCGACACGGCGATCGGGCCAGCACCATCGATGCGCCCGCCGTCGTTATCGAGCGCACCGGCGATGCTCAGCAGGCCTGCGGCCAGCGGCGCGCTAGTCGTGGTTTGGCCGCTGCCGGAGTTTGGCGTCGTGCCGCTACCCGACGTGTTGCCAGCGCCGCCGGTGCCGGTGCCGCTGCTCGTCCCAGTGCCCGTGCCAGTTCCGGTGGCAGGCGTGTTCCCCTGCCCGTCGCTGCTGGCCACCATCCCCAGGCTGCCCTGGGCGCGGTTGCTCAGGCTGCCGGCATTCACTCCCAGTGCTTGCAGGCCGGTCTGCTCGATCTTGCCGCCTTGGTTGCGCAACGTCGCCGCCGCGATCTGCAAGCGCTGCGCATTGAGCGTGCCGCCGCTGTTGTCCACATCCGCCGCGGTGTTGACCTGCAAGGTGCCACGCGCACTGACCACGCCGGCATTGGCAATGCCGCCGCTGGCCGCGATCTGCGTGTCCTGCTGCGATTGCAACGCGCCGCTGTTCTGCAGACGGCCATCGACGGTGACGACCAGCTCGCCCGCCTGCGCGCCCAGGTTGCCCGCGTTGCGCACACCCACGCCGTGCTCGTTGCCGATCAGCCAGATCTTGTTGGCGAACATGCCACCCAGCGCCCCGACATCCAGCGCGAACGTCGGTGCCGTGCCGCTGGCCGCCTGCGCGGTGATCTGGTGTTGGTCGGCGCTAACCACGTTGCTGCCGAGCACCGCCTGCACTTGATTGGCCCAGATCCCCGCGTTGACCTGCACTGCACGCGCCAGCAGGCCGGTGTAGTCGGTGCCACGGCTATCCAGGCCGGCGCCCATGATCTGGATCGTCCCGCCGCTCACCCGATACCCATCCAGCGCACCGTTGGAGACCAGCGGTGTGCCGGTGGTCAGTGTGACCCGGCTGGCGTTGAGGAAGCCGCCGCCATCGACCTGGATGCCCGCCGGATTGGCGATGACCACTTCCGCCCGCGCCCCGGCCACTTCCACGTAGCCACCCAAGTGGCTAACCGGCCCGTTGACCTCGTTGAGGATCACCTTGGCACCGGTGGACAACCACGGATTGCCCTGCACCCAACCGCCCAGTTGGGTCTGGCTCTGCACGGGGGAGTTGTTGAGGATCGCTCCCTGCCTGCCCACGTCGAACTGACTGTAGCTGTTGCGCGATACCCCCGCCGCCGAGGGCGTGGTGATGTTCACCAGCGGCACGCCATTGGCGGCGTTGAGCACCGTCGGGCGCTGCGCGCCGGGCGCATTGAGATCGCCCACGATGCGCCCCATCGCCTGCGCCTGCACCGCACCGGACATCCCCACACCTGCAAGCACCCAGCACAGCGCCCAGCACAGGCGAGTCATCCGTGTCGGGCCCGCGTCCGCGCCACTCAACGCACTGCCCGCCGGGCGGCGCACCTGTTCGGAAGCGACCTGCCACACGCGTAGAGCCCGGTTGAACACCAGTCGATAGATGCGATTCATGTCACTGCTCCTTGTGAGCGCTTAAAGGTGCCAGGTCAGGCTGATGCCGAACGTGCTGTAAGAAGTGGGCAAATGCGCCGGATGCTGTAGCGGTGCGCCGACGAAACCATCCACGCTGATGTGCTGCCAATTGCCGCGCAGGCCCAACGCCAGACCGGTCAGCCCCTGACCCGCCTGGAATTGCGCCGACGGCCCGCCGATCCGCCCGGTATCGGCAGCCAGATAGGCTTCCAGGCCGCTGCCCAGTACCAGGCCCAGTTCGTTGCGCAGCAGCCAGCCGCGCTCGCCGCTGAGCGTCAATTCACCATCAAAGCCACGCACCGTGTAGCGCCCGCCAATGGCAAAACGGTCCTGCGGCGATAGCGGCGTGCGGTTCCACTGCGCGCGCCAGGCGGCGGTGTAGCGCAGGCGCTGGCCGCCAAGCTGGAACGGCACCACCAGTTGCGCATCGGCCAGGATCAAGGCCATCCGCGAGGTCCCGTCCAGCGGTAGCTGCGGTGCGAAGGCGTGTGCGCGCTCTTCCGGCGAACGCAGCGCGCCGAACGCGCCGGTGCCGCGCCGATAGGCCACACTGCCATCCAACGTGGCCGCGCCCAGGAACTGCCGATCGGTCAGCCCCAGTTCCCAGCCGGCAGTGCGCCGACGCTGCACCAGAATCTCGGTATCGTCGATGGCGCTGCTGGATTGCCGCCACCAGCCACGCCCATATATCCCGATCTTGGTCTTGGCATTGCGCAGCAGCAGACGATCCACACGCGCTTCGGCATTGTGGCTACGGCCGCTGTAGTCGTAGGTCTGGGTGGCGCCGGCCACCGGCTGGACGTAGTCGTAGGCGCTGGCGGTCACCCCGAACAGCCAGTAGCGATAGGGAACATCGTAATGCGCCGTCCAGCTATCGGTGGACTGGCCGGCGGCGTTGAACACGCCCTTGCCCAGGCTGACGTAGAACAGGTCGTTCACGTGCAACGGGTTGTCCCAGGACACCGTGCCGTTGGCCTGCATCTTGCCGGTCGCCTTGCTGCCGGCATCGTCCAAGCTCAGGCTGGCACGCAGGTGCCGGCGCTGCTGCCAGGCAATGGCCAGGTCGCTCTCGCCCGGCCCAACGCCCTCGCCCTGCGCCGGGGCGATCTGGATATCCGCCGTCACCGTCGGCACGCGCTGGAAGTTCTCCAGGCCTTGTTCAATATCGCGCAGATTGAGCAATGCACCGCTATAGGTGGGCACCGCGTTCCACACCGCCGCATGCGCCGTCGCTGGCGTGGTAAAGCCCACCGCGTGCACGTAACCGGGCACCAGCGATAAGCGCAACGTGCCGCCGGTGAGATCCTGCGGTGCCGCCAGCACCCGCGTGGTCACATACCCACGCGCAATCACCGCGTTCTGCACCCGCGTCATCACCAGATTGATGCCCTCGGTGCCCAAGCAGCGTCCGGTCGCCGGATCTTGCTTCGGATCGGCCGCCTTCAAGGCCCAGGCAAACGCCTTGGCCTGCGTGCCATCAAGCACGATGTGGTTGATGCGGAAACACGGCGATTCCTGGGCCGGCAGGCGTTGCACGCCATCGGCCGGCGCGGCTTGCAACCGCACATCCGGCCGAGCCTCCTGCTGCTCGCGCAACACCCGCTCGCGCTCTTGCTGAAGCAGCAACTGCTGCGCCGCCGGATCGCTCGCCTGTTGCGCCAACACCGGCGAACCAACCCCTGCCAATAAGGCAATACACCACTTGGCGCGATTGCGCGCCATCCCCTTGCTGCGAATATCCATATATGGATGAAGCGCTCCAGCCCAGTGACACAATCAAACAACAACCGAGCCTGCGCCGGTCCCCTTTGTCTACATAAGAATACTCAGCGGCCTGACGGAGGCACAGACACGACGGATATTTGTCTACCAAAAGAGACGGAATGTGCGCGACTTCCCAGGTACTTATCCCAACACATGGCCGCGTGTCAGTGCTAATGACTTGAGGCACTGAAACGCATCGGCCTTCACCACATGCCGCGCTCAATCCATCGACACATGAGCGCGCCAACTAGGGCGACCGTGCGAAGGTGGGAGCGGTCCGGCAAGTGACGGATCGTAGGTTAGCCCTGGCAGAGCTCGCCGAGCGGCTAGGCGTCACCACGCACAGCCTTTGCGCCTAGCTGCGCAAGTTCGGCAAGCCTGACATAGCGCAAGGAAGACGAACGTCTGCTGGGGTTGATCAAGCATCAATGGCCGACCAGTTGCAGTGTCTATGGGCATCGCAAGATCACCCAGGATCTGCGCGATCTGGCCGAGCGTTGCAGTCGTCATCGTGAGCATCGGCTGATGCGCTCGGAAGGGTTGCGTGCACAGGTGAGCGATGGTCGCAAACCCCGCTTGCACGGCGGGGCCGAGGCACACGGTCGTGAGCGGCCCGCGCAAAACTAAAGATGGCATGTTGATCGACGCGCAGGATCACAAACGCGCTTTGCGCTGGCTGCCACCTATTGCCGTTAATGTAGACGACATGGATGCGCTGCCTGCAGTTGTAAGGCCCGTGCGATGACGCCTGCGCCTGCGCAAATTCGGGCGGCACGTGAGGCGGCTAGGCTGACGCAAACGCAGGCCGCTGCGGTCGTGTATTGCGAGTTGAGAGTCTGGCAATACTGGGAGTCGGGCGACAGAAAGATGCACGCAGCTTTTGGGGAGCTTTTCTCCGGCTCAAGACCTGCTGCGTTCGGCTACCTGAAATTTGATTGTCTGCCCGCTGCTCGCCAGTAGATGTCCCAGTTCCTTTGCGGCGCGGTTTAATGCGTAGACGAATGCTTTATTCGGTATGTTGATGCATTGCGCATCGAAGATGTTTGGGTCTAGCGTAGGTGTTGCAACCCGACAACGGAGTGTTACATGCGCAATATGAAGCTGATTTTGCCGGCAATTTTGCTCTCAATCGTTGCTTCAACGGCGGCTGCAGGAAACAGTAAACCCAATCCTGCCGATCTAATTCCTGGCATGGGCGAAGGTGTGCCGGCTGGCATGAAGAACATCAGTCTCTCGCCAAAATTTAAGGTGTACAAGTTCGAGAAAGACGGCGTCCGATATGTCCAAGTCAACTCGCTGAAAGACGAAGTTCTTTCGATCACAATCGTGACGCCAGGTGTCCAGACTATCCTGCCGCTTGGTCGTGCTGCGGAGGGGACCATGGCGGTGGTCAATGATGATAAGCAACGGCCTATCGGCATGGTCACTACTGCGGCAACATGTCCTTGTAGTGCTCAAACGGTGTACGACGACGCTAACACCAAGATCATTGTGATCTACGGCGAGGGCGGCGAATACATCCAGACTGTTGTGATCAACAAACATCCTCAGCTATCTCCTAGCAATTAGTAGGGATGCAGGTGACCTAGATCAGCCGGCGTTGCGCCCTCGTATCTGCGTCACCTTCGCCGGTTTCCCTGTCAGTAACTTCTGCAACGCTTCCAGCGCAGTCGTGGCGGTCGTAGTGCCGGTTCTGGACTCCGCCAAGGCCGTGCGATTGCAACGCCCGGACACCTCTTGCTCTGGCCGGCTGCAACCGAGCCACGTCTCGATCATGCGCCGCAGGGCGGTAGGGATGAAGCAACCGCCTACAAGCTCACAACCCCTCGCATCATCCACGACTGTGAGATGCGCTGCCGTCCGATCCGAGCCTCAATTTTACGTCCAATTTTACGTCCAATTTTACGTCCACCAGCAAAAAGGGCCGCTTTCGCGACCCTAAGTGCTTGAATCATATGGCGCCCGAAGTTGGACTCGAACCAACGACCCCCTGATTAACAGTCAAGTGCTCTAACCGGCTGAGCTATTCGGGCGGGGACGCGCATTGTATAGAGGCTCTATTGGCATGGCAAGAGGGCTTTGACCACATCGCCGTCTTAGTTAACCGAGCCTACAAAGGCGACGCAGCTTACCAGCATACACCCTGAGCCGCGCCCGTTGAGGTGGTGCGGTTGCCTGCCTGATCGATGCTAAGCGCGCCACACTGCACGTCTTTGGCTAACTGGGGACCGGTCGGGTTTGCAGTCAAGATAAACGTGTTGATGGTTGGATTACCGGTGAAATTGATATCGTAAAACTGCAACGCGTTGTTATCGCACGGGGGAACCCGAACGCCCGCATAGGTGAGATGAGTAGTGTAGAAGCGTTCTATAAACTGAGCTCCCTGCTGCAAACAAACCTGCGCCGCCGCACGCCGCGACTTGACGATAGACCACTGGTAGCTGGTGAAGGCGATCCCCGCCAGAATGCCCACGATTGCCACCACGATCATCAACTCGATCAAGGTGAAGCCGAACTGCCGACGCCGTGCCGGTAGAGAAAACTGTCTCATTAATCTTTCCTCTGAATTTCTCGCCAGGATACGCGCTTCATACCGAGCGCAGCGCTGTTGGTGCTAAGGGTCGTCGTACCGCCATTGTCTAAGCCGACCTGCATCTGATTACCAATGAAGATCGGATTATTGGGACTGCTGTTCAAGCCGATGCCCGAGACCGGAACGCCATTGAGTGTATCGCCATTGCTGGAACCACCGCTGCCATCCAAATCGAAGAACGATTGCGGCAAGCGTCCACCCGTGAATGGATTGATCGCCATCACGAAGCCCTTGCCACTGGGACTGCACACATCGCCAGAATCGGGAATGCGCGTGGTGCCGATCAACGCCGTCCCCTGGAAAAAGTTGGAAACCACCATCCGCTCACCCTGCGGTATCCTCTTGGTCTGCGGCGGCGTTGGAGGTGACAGCAGATCCATGTACCAGCCATCTTGTCCAGGTACTGGCTTGTCGTCGATCACCCGAACCGGATAGCCCTTGACCACGCCCTCTTGCAAGATATTGATCTGATTCAACGTAGAGCGGCTGGAGGGAATGGTATTGCCACGATCGATGAGCCCATACCAGGTCTGCACATCTTTGTTGCTCAAATCCGAAGTGGACAGATATTTGCCGGTACCGAAAAACACCCAGCTCAATCCTGTGGCCGGATCCTTCGCCGCAGCCGGAGCTGCGGTGATCGGCTGCACCGTGGACCCGTAGGTTGCACTGAACAATTTATTCGGGGTGCCGGTAACGCCACTCATGCTGAAGCGCCACATATTGCCTTGCAAATCGCCCGCATAAATCCGGTCGATGATGAAATTATTGTTGGAAGACCACGCCAGTACCGGCGACAAGCCATTGCCACCAGTGGCCTTGGTGTTAATGCTAGTCCCCACGCCGGTCAACACGTTGACCAGCACCAGAGCGGCCGAATCGGCGCTATTATTCGGGCCGTTGCCCAGCATCACATACCACTGGCCATCGAGAAGCTGCCCAATAATCGGCTTACCGAGATTATTGCCTAGCGCTGAGATATCCGTGGAGGTCTTATCCCAGAGTAAGGAAATGTTATTGGGATCGGTCACATCCAGTGCAAATATGCCCTTGCCGCCCCGCCCCATGGTACCAACCAGAACCGAGCGCCAGCCACTGGCCACCGTGTAGACATCCGACACGGTAAGCTCGCCATCGACATAATAGCGGTGCTGGTAATTTGGGTCGGTATAATCTAGCAATCCGTCCATCGCCGCTTTGGGAACGAAAGCAAATTTCTCGACACCTGACGTGGCATCGAACGCATGCAGCATACCGTCATTGGCCCCCACGTACAGCATCGGTGTGCGCGATGACTTATTGGCAGCGAAAGCAGCATAGCTGCTAGCCCCGGTGAACTTGGCGGCGCTGTAGAGCTGGGGGTTTGGCGCGCCAACGTAGACTGGCTGCGAATCGACGATGTCGCCCATGATGCCGGTACGTGTACGTAAAGTACCACCATTACCACTCCCTTTCTCTTGCGAACGATCACCGCGCAGATAATCGATCTGAGCTTTAGTCGCGGATGACAGCGGTGTACCGGTCAGATTGCCAAAGGCAAAGTTGGTCATGAGCCCCGCAGCGTTGGCGACCTTGATCGTGCGGCTATCCCAAGCCGGGAAATTAGCGCTCGCGCTCCACACCTGGGTCAGCGCACCGGTGGCCTGATTGACATTGTAGGCAACCACATCGCCACGCCAGGTGCCGCTGTAGAACAAGGATTGGTAAACCCTGGCACCGGCTTCCAGCTTGCTGGTATTACTGGCGAGCGATGACGAGGAACCTACGACTTGCTGCAAGATGTGCTCGAACGCATTGCGCAGGCTTGCCAGCATCTTGGTCGCGTCACCTACACCGTAGTAATTATTGGCCTGCTTGAACGCAGTATTCCCGTTGACGTAGGAACTTCCATCCCACCATGTGGAGTCTGGCAAGGGGCCAAGATTGGTGTCCGGATCGTAGCCTTGCGGCACCTGGAAACCACCGTACTTAGCGGCCAACCAGTATTGATTGGTGGTTGGCCCGTAGTATTGATTATACTCCACAGCATCCACCCAATACGTGGACAGGGTCTGCATACCCGTCATGTCAGGCCGCATATCCTTGGTATGGGCATCGTAGGCAAGCGCTGCGATGTAAGCGGAATTACCAGGTCCTCCAGGGTTGAATTGAGGGCTGTTTGTACGGGACGCCGCCTGGGCTTGAGTGAACCCTTCCTTCTGCCAAATTTGCGTCATGCGCGTCATCACGTTCACGGTGTTATCGCTGGACACTTCCGGAGGTTTGGGTGGCTCACCTTGCAGGTTGGTATTATTGCCCGGCAAATTCTTGTCATAGTGGGTATTGGTATCACCGATACCCAAAATCACATTAACCTGACAACGGTAGGCAATCGGGTCATCCCAATTGGTAATGACCGGGAACCCATCGGCCTGCTGGTACATGTTCAACGATGAACCACTCAAGGCCGAATACGCCGCGACGTTGCCCTGATTCTTGAAATAGCGGATCGCCGCGTAGTAAAGCTCGCTGACATCATCGAAGGTTTTGACGTTCTTGCCCGTGTTGAGCTGACCGAATTTGTTCAGATAATTAATGACACCACTGTTGACGATGGGATTCTGACCAATGACATTGGTTGTATTTTGAGCATCGGCCGCATCGGGATTCGGGTAGATGATACCGGTACTCGGGTCCCACTCACTGGCTGCATTGGAAAGCGTCCCTTCATCAGGATTGTAGGTGTAGGGACCAACAAACTTCTGCCTGGCGCGTAGAATCCCGCTATCGGCACCTGGACCTTGCTGAATATCAACGTTCTTGTAACCGAAAATGCTGTAGCGAACCCGCTTGGAATACTCCTGAATCAAACCTTCTGGCTTATAGATGCGGTTCGGATAGGCAACGCAATTATCTTCCAAATAATTGACTCCGTTGCTGGCGTCGCAGACCTTAACCCGAACCGACACCTCGAAAGTCAAGGTCGTATCCGAAACGCAGCCAAAGAACGACCTACAAGGCGTTCCATCGGGCGAAAGACCACTTCCATTCAACTTATGAATGCTTGGATTATAGGATACCGGCGTTCCCAGATTGCTGTTGCCGAAGTCCATTTTATTACCGAGGCCATCAATCCGCATATTGAAGTTCTGCCAGCGTGCTGGCGTGCCACCGGCGATGAGCACCGGATTATTGCTGATCGTGCGACGCGGAAAATCGCTAGGTGACTGCCGATCGGCAATCGCCTTTTCCAGAATGGTTTCGGTCGTGGTGTCACGCGAACGGTAACCACCGGTCAAGGCGGAGCGGAACGGATCGATGGTCTGGGTAGCGGCCCAGTTCAAAAAGTTGCCGGACCATAGCACCGCTTGCTGTCCAGGGCTAGGACTTGGGCAGGCATAACTGGTGGGATTGCTGCCCAGCAAACTGACCGGATAGAAGTAACGATCCGTCTCGTCGGCGCTGTAATGATATTGATAGCACTTATTGGAATCGAAATAGCCAACGAACTTGACTGTGGGCGAATACACGTCGGACAGATTCGCCTTGCTGATAACGGTGGGGTATTCGGTCGACGCCACGAATGCCAGGTTTCCCGGCACCGCGCTCCCCAGATACAGTGGCGACTGGGAGACATCCACATCCGCGCCAGCGCTGCCTGCGGCACCGATCAACACGCCTGCCATCACAGCAAGGAGCCAGTCCCGGCATCGCGGGTTCTTTGCTCGACTGGTCATACAGAGATCCTTACTTGACTGTGACATTGGTCTGCAACACGACGATGGCCCGGCCACTGGCCAAGGCTGGGCTGACGCTGCGGGCGATGACGCGGTAGTAGCTCTCCATCGAGGTACCACCAGTACCGCCATATTGATTCTGGTTGATACTTCCACCCAAACCCAATTGATCTTGGCTGGTGCGCTGCCCCAGATACTGGATGTAATACTGTGACGGGCCCGCCTGCCCCATTGGGGTCACAGTCCCGTTCACCCAGCACTCCTGCGTGCCCACCGCACAACCGCCAGTTGCAGTGTCGGTATAGGTATTGGTGGGAACGGCAGGGCATACGGTCACGCCACCGGAACAATTGAAACCGACGGTTTGACCGTTGACCGCGTTTGCCTGGATGAACTTCTCGGCATCGCGCAGCGCGCTCTCGGCAGCCTGGAACCCGAGACTACGGTCGTACATATTGGAGGACATGCGCTCCTGCAACAAAGTACTGCGCAGCACCGCCAATCCCAACAACGTCATAATCAACAGCAATAACAGAACGACGATGAGAGAAATACCGGCTTGCCGGGTTGGAGGCGGAGAGATGTTCATGGGTTCCGGTTCCTGATGCTCACGGTCGTGCTGAAGGTGCGTTGCGCCGGCTGCTGGCCAGCAGCCACCGGGTCGTTGGAATTGACGGTCATGACGATCCGCACAGCGACCACATTGGCCCAATTGTTCGCCCCCACCGCACCCGCATCGACGTAGGCGTTAGCACCGGTCAGCAGATAAGTGAAATTCAAGCTGGTGACGCCTTCGGCGATTTCATTCTTGACAGGCGCCCCACCCGGACCGATCACCTGCTGATACAACGATCTGCCAACATTCGAGGTGGCTGTGTCAACGTACCAGCGCACCGCTCGCAGTTCGGAGAGGATGGAATTCATCTCGAACTTGTAGCTGTTCGAGCCAGTAGTGGCACAAACGGACGGCACCCGCCCCAATTGCGCGCAGGCATTAAGCCCGCCCGTCGCATAGGTGACGTTTGTGCCGGCAACTGTAGCGACCTGCAGCACCGCAAGCTGCTGGCGGTCGCACAGCAACATGATCGCTCCGGCATGCAGGTCGGGTGCCGCCGCGTTGAGCATTAGGGTATTGGCCACCGGATCGTGTTGGATCACGGTGGCTCCCCCTGTACCAGCCGAGAGGATCTGGATCACATCGCTTCTGTCCGCAGGCGCGAGGGTAAGTTTGAGGTCTGCCGGACCGCCATTTTCGTAACCACTCAACGGCAGCGCCCAGTTCGTAAACCACTGTTGGGTGGAATCTGTCAGCACGTTGACCACCGGCAGCCCGGAATCGCATTGATTTCCGCCGGCCTCGCGGATGTCCTGCGCCATCATTTCAAAGCCGGTTCGTGCGGCCTCCTGAATCCGGCTGAGGCCTTCGGTCGCCGAGTAGGTCTTACGGTTGGAAATGAAGATACCGATCGCCGCACCGACCACCAGCAGGCCGAGCAGCATCGAAATCATCAATTCGATCAGGTTGAAACCCGACTGGCGGCGCGGCCGCGCATAGACAAAAAGAGGCTTCACAGTTCGGTCACCGTCACTAATGTTTGGGCCCTGTCACCGTTCACGCCGCCCGCGTTCTTGGCGCGGCTGTCGTCCCATTGCACGGTAATCGTGCACTGGACTGTGCCATTATTGGCTGCGCACGCAATGGTGCCGCAGGTGGTGTTCTCTGCCGGCGGGGCTCCACCCGGGATGCCGCTAATCGCGGCCTTCAAGCCGTTGAGCCACATTGCCTGATCGCCGGAGATGAGATCGGTGACGTTGGGCGCGTTGCACAACATGCCGGTGGTGTTGTAGCCACCCGCCATCGCCGCAGCGCGGTTGGCACGCATCGCGTCCAGGATCGTATAGGTTTCCATCACGATCTGGCTGCGCTGCAGCGCGCTCTGGTTGTTGCGCAGTGCAGTGGTCTGCATGGCCGCCACCCCCAGCATGCCCACGCCAAGAATCAGCACCGAGATCATGACCTCGATGAGGGTGACGCCTGCCATGTGTCTACCGCTGTCGAACCGTTTCATCGTCTCTCCGCTTGCCGAAACCGGCTTAGCCGTTGCCTTGGCACGTGCCGTTATCACTCGCCGACTCAACTCGGATACGGCTACCACCAACCATCGCCACATTCCTGATGTTGTCGGGTGGACTAGTGGGGTTGACCACCGGCATACACACCGTGATGACCATATTCAGCGGATTGCCGGTGCCGTCGCGAGCGACGCCATCGGCGCCGAAGGTCAGCTTGTCCTTCAAGCCCCCGAGGACGGAGCTTCGAACTGCCAAACCAGCGCGCAACGTACTCGCGCGCAGGACCGTCCCATCACGGGTGACGATCAAGAATTGGGCCCAGTTACCGGCTGCGTTAGCGCAAGCATTGCCATCGGCGCTACGGCACAGGCTCACGCCGCCGTTCAGGCGAACCGCCTCCGAACGCGTCAACTGCAACGCGGCCACCAGCTCGTTGGCGGTACTGGTCAGGCGGTTGCTGCGCATCAGCGCAGTAAAGCTAGGCACCGCCAGCGCCACCAGGATCGCCAGGATGGCGATGGTCACCATCAATTCGACCACCGTGAAACCACGCTGCCGCGCCGGCTCGACAAGAGCGCGCTTCCCATGACCGGCCATAGATCCCCCATTGCTTCCCCAGGCTAACGCTAACTGTGGGGCTGCCGATCCGCCAGCCATTACCGACGAATGGCAGGAATCCATGGGTAGACGGCCCGTGCGCCAGGCAACGCCAGTCGGCATGATGTGCCTCAGTTCTCATCCCGCCACCCCACGATGCCCGCCTCCGCCTATTCCAACGATCAGTTGCAGGTCCTCAAGCAGCCGTCCACCTTGATCTGGATCGTGATGGCCGGCGAGTGTATTGCGGCCATTCTGGCTCTGACGCCGTTCCCAGGCACAAGCACGGCCAGCAATCGCTGGGTGTATTTCGGCCTGGCGTCGCTTGGCATCCAGTGGATCGCGCTGCTCACCCTGGCCAGTCTGCTGCTGCTGCGCCGAATCCTGGCAACGCGCGGATTTTTGGCGATCACCACCTCAACGCTGTGCCTGATGCAGGTGTTGACCTGGCTCATCAGCGGCCTGGTCCTGTCCACCTTGGGCGATTATTGGCAACTGCCTACCGGGTCATGGCTGACCCTATCGCTGCAGCTATCGGGCATCGCGCTGCTGATCGGCCTGCTCGGCATGGCCGCGTTGCACAATCATGTGCGCATCAAACAGTTGGTGGAACGCGCCAAGCAAGCCGAGATCGACGCGCTCACCGCGCGAGTCCAGCCGCACTTTCTGTTCAACACACTCAACACCGCGGTGATGCTGGTGCATCGGCAACCCCAACGGGTGGAACAACTGCTGATGGATTTGTCGGACCTGTTCCGCGCCGCGCTGGCGCGCCCAGATCTGGTCGACCTGCAAGACGAAATCGATCTAGCCAAGCGTTACCTGGATATCGAAGCCATCCGTTTCGGCCCGCGCCTGCGTGTGCACTGGACCCTGCCCGACGCCATTGCGCCGATACGGATTCCGCGATTGTCGCTGCAACCGCTACTGGAGAACGCGGTTCACCACGGCATCGAATGCACCGCAGAGGGCGGCGAAATCGGTATCGCCATCGACGAACGCAGCGACGCGCTTGAAATCAACATCCGCAATGCCCTGCCCCCCAGCGGCGCGGCGCCGCATCTCCAGCGCGGCCACCGCGTTGGCCTATCGGCCTTGCGTACCCGGCTAGAGAGTATGCAAGGCGCCTCGCTACGCACCACCAGCGATGGCGACAGCTTCGTCGCCACGATCCACATCGCGCTCAGGTCATGACCCGGTAGCAAGGCTGGTATTCCCCGGAGATCTTCATCCGGCGCTGCTCGACGAACGCACGCAGCAGCGCGTCCAACGCCTGCATCATGTCCGCATCGCCATGAATTTCGAACGGACCATGTTGTTCGATGCGACGGACACCGTCTTGCTTGACGTTGCCGGCGACGATGCCAGAAAACGCGCGGCGCAAATCCGCCGCCAGCACATGCGGCGGCCGGCCATGGTGCAGATCGAGGGCCGCCATTGCCGCGTGCGTCGGCTCGAACGGACGCTGATACTCCAGTGGAATATGCAACGACCAGTTGAAGTAATACGCGTCCTTGTGCTCCTTACGGTGCGCGCGGACCTGCTGGATACCAGCGGCCATCTTCCGCGCCACCGTCACCGGATCACCGACCACGATCTCGTAGCGGGAGGTGGCGGCCTCGCCCAGGGTCAGACGTAGAAACCGGTCGATCTGCGCGAAGTACGGCGCTGCGATGGCCGGGCCGGTCAGGATCAGTGGGAATGGCAAACCATGGTTTTCCTCGCGCATCAAGATCCCGAGCAGGTACAGGATCTCCTCGGCGGTGCCAACACCACCGGGAAACACGATGATGCCGTGACCGATGCGAACGAAGGCCTCCAGACGCTTCTCGATGTCCGGCAGGATCACCAGATGATTGACGATCGGGTTCGGCGATTCGGCAGCGATAATGCCCGGCTCAGTGAGGCCGATGTAGCGGTTGTCGTGCTTGCGTTGCTTCGCATGGGCGATGGTGGCGCCCTTCATCGGCCCCTTCATCGCACCCGGGCCGCAACCAGTGCAGATATCCAGCCCGCGCAGGCCCAGCTCGTAGCCAACTTGCTTGGTGTACAGATATTCCTCGCGCGAAATCGAATGCCCGCCCCAGCACACCACCAGTTTCGGGTCGTCAGGCTGCAGAATGCGCGCGTTACGCAACTGCCCGAACACCGCGTTGGTGATACCTGCACTGGATTGCAGGTCGAACGCCGATTCCGGACCGAGTTCGATAGACATGTAAGCCAAATCACGAACCACGGCGAACAACAGTTCGGCCACGCCGTTGATGATCTCGCCATCCACGAAGGCCATTGCCGGGGCGTTGAACAGGTCGATACGCACGCCACGGTCGCGTTGCAGCACCTGGATATCGAAATCCGGATACAGATCGCCAGCGGCACCGGGATCGTCGGAAGCGCTACCGCTGGTCAGCACCGCCAACGCGCAACGCCGCAACAGTTCGTGCAGGCCGCCGCTGGAAGCATCGCGCAAGCGCGCCACTTCCACACGCGAGAGAATGTCCAGGCCGCCGCGCGGGTAGATCCGCGCATCCACTACCGGCAGCGTATGCGCCGCCGTATTGCTGGTCGTCATATCGGATGTCGTGTCGTTTGTGGTGAACGGGCGACTTTAACGTCAGCCCACACAAAAAGAAAACGGCCAAGTCACCCCGGCCGTTTCCCGCGCTTCAGCTTGCGCCGCGATCAGAACTGATAGCGGAAACCCAACTGCAGCGACCATTGCGACACACCGGTGTTGAACCCATCGGCGTCGGCATTGGCGGCCGTCGGCTGATCGGTGTACAGGGTGTTGTACACGTACTTACCTTTGTAGATCCCCTGCAGGTTGGCACCTCGGGCATCGGCATAGAAGCCATAATCGTAGATCCGGCCCCACTTCTTGTTCAGCAAATTGCCCACGTTCTGGATGTCCAGCCACAGCTCGGACTTGTGGCCCTTGAACAGGCCAGGCAACTGCTGACTGATACGCACGTCGAACGTGTTGATCCAGGCGGAACGGAAACCATTGGCCGGGGCGTAACTACCAGCGTACTTAGCCAACTGCGGGTTCTGCGCCAGCCAGTCGAAGAACTGTTTTTGCATCGCCGGATTGGCGGTGAACGTGCCGTTATTGCTGAGCGTACCAAACAGCACGTCGCCCGGCCCCTTCGGCACGTAGAACAGGTCGTTGGTCGAACGACCGTCGCCGTTGGCATCGCCGTTGAACACATAGCTGTAAGGACGGCCACTACGGCCTTCGTACACCAGACCGACACGCGTTTCGTAATCGCGGAAGAACATATGCTTCCAGTCCAACGAGCCGGAAATGCGGTCCTTGATCGCGTAACGCGAATTGTTTTCGGTTTCGGAGTTGGCGTTGAACGCGTACTGGTTGCCCCAACCCGAGCTGGCGGTGGAGCTGGTCAGCGAGCCGACTTCAGTCGCGTGGGTGTAGGTATATGCCAAGCTCCAGGACCAATCGCCGCCTTCGCCGAACGGCTTGGACAGCGACAAGGTCAACTGCTGCGTCTTGCCCTTGTCGGTGTTGTCGATCAGATACACATCGCTGTAGCCAGCGTTGCGGCCGAAGCGATTATTGCCAGCGGCCCACGGACGGCCGGTCTGCGACGGATTCCAATACAGCGCGCGGCCATCCGGACCGTAGTAGGCCGGACTCGGGTCCTGACCCGGGGCGGCGATGGGTCCGATATTCAAGCTCTTGTAGTACAGGCCCTGCTTGACCTTGGTCACCAGCACTTCGGCCGACGCCACGATGCCCTCCCACGGCAATTCGTGGTCCAGCGCCAGGTTGGCCTTGTACAGCGATGGCAATTTGAAGTCCTTGCCGACGAAGCTCACGCCCTGGGTGGCCGAACCCGGCGTGGTGGGAACCGGCTGGGTGTTCTTATTGGCGCTGAACGGCAGGCGCGGATCGTAGGTGGTGAAGCTGTAGGCGTTGTAATTGAAACCGGTGTTGGAATAACTGTTGGCGATCCATACCTCCGGCGCATCGCCCTGGAACAGGCCTGCGCCGCCACGTAGCTGGGTCGGGCGCTCGGTGTCGAAGGTGTAGTTGAAGCCCACACGCGGCTGGATCAGGAAGCTGCTGCTGAATATCTTGCTGTTGTCATAGCCAAATGCCGCCTGTGCACCCGCGTTGTAGGCCGGATCCGGGCTGACGCTTGGACGGTCGCCACGCAGGCCCAGGGTCAGGGTCAGGTTGCTGTTGACGTACCAAGTGTCCTGCACGAACAGGCCGAGGTTGGTGTTGGTGTAGCGGGCCGCGATCGAACCCGGTGTCCGCTCCTGGTTGAGCTTGTAGGAACTCCATCGGCCACTGGCGAAATTGTCCAGACCGAAGAAGCTGTACACGCCCCAGGTATTGCGACCGTACAGGTCGTAGATGTCGTTGGTGCTGTCATCGACGCCGAACTTCAGGGTGTGGTTATCCAGGGTCAGCGTACCCGCACCGTAGTAGTTCCAGGTCTTGGTAGTGAGGATATTGCCCTGCGAATTGGTCTCTGTCCCCAGATACAGCACGTCGCCGGTCGGGTTGGCGACCGAACCAGCGAAGTACACGGCGATGCTCGGCGCGTCGGTCGGGACCACACGGATCGCGGAATAATCGCGGTAAGACACCTTGAACTCGGTGGAGAAATTCTCCGACCAATCGCTGAACAACTGACCGACGTAACTCTCGACATTCTTGTTGTGCTGGTACCAGTAAGAACTCAGCGATGCCTCACCGAGATTACCAGCGCCGTTGATGCGCAGCTTGCTCTGGTCCAGCTTGCTGTAACGGAAACTGGCGCGATGGTTGTCGCTGATGTTCCAGTCCAGCTTGAGTGCGTATTCCTTCAGGTCTGTGTTGCCGTTGCTGTTCAAACTACCGGCGTCGAAGCCATAATTTCTAGCGATCTGCTGCGCGCGGGTCACATCGGCCATGCCGTAATTGGCGTTGGCATTGCCCAATGCGGTGCTACCCAGATCGATGCCCGGCGCGTCCTGTTTGAACTTCTCGTAGTTGGCAAAGAAAAACAATTTGTCCTTGACGATCGGACCACCGAAGGTCGCACCGTAGGTGGCCTCTTTATTGAAACCATTGAACTTGCTGCCATCGGGATTTCTACCGAACCAGTCGCCATCGCGCATGGAGCCGTAGAGCGAACCATGGAACTCGTTGGTGCCGGACTTGGTCACCGCATTGACGGTGGCGCCGGCCGCACTGGCAATACTGACGTCATAGTTGGACACGTTGACGTCGATGGCTTCGATGGCCTCCATCGACACCGGCTGACGCCGGGTGGTCATATTGTTGCCTTCCAGGCCGAACGTGTCGCTCGCCGAGACGCCATCGATATTGATCGAGTTGTAGCGCGGGTTCAGGCCACCGGCACTGATCGTACCGGAGGCGCGATCGACGAAGGCCACTCGCGGGTCCAGACGCATGTAGTCCTGGATGTTGCCATTGATCGACGGCAGCGCCTCGATCTGCTCGCGACCGACGTTGGTCCCGGCACCCATCTTGGTGGCGCTGAACATTTCCGAGCCACTCGCCACGGCGACGGCGTTGACCGTCTCCAGCGTGGTCGGCGCCGCCATATCGCCGGTCAACTCGGCATTGATGCTGGCGGTCTGGTTGACGCCCAGGTACAGGCCATCTTCCGTCTTGGTGCCCTCGCCCGGCTTGGTGATGGTGATGGTGTACGGGCCGCCAACGCGCAGGCCACGCGCATTGTAGCGACCGCTGGCATCGGTGGCCGCCCGACTGACCGTGCCCGACTCGACATGAGTGATCGTCACCTCGGCACCGGCGACCGGCTGGCCACCATGGGTCACCAAGCCACCGACACTGGCGGAGGTGCTCTGGGCGAATACGGGCGCAGCAGAGAGAACTGCGACCAAGCCCACAGTGAGCTTGGACATCCGCAGACGGGGTTGAATCATTGCAATAGCCTCAATGGAATTTGACGAAATGCGCATAGCACGCCGTGCTGGTGCGGGCGCACGGCAAGCGGAGTAGTGAAGAGGCGTTATCCCTTGCTGCCCCCGCAAGGTTTAACTTTAAATTAACATTATACGAGAAGCGTGTTGCAGAACCACGACAATTCCATACGAACGGACATGAAAAGGGCGTATCCGCCATTTATTTGGCTATTCGCTGACGTCGGTAGGCAATGCGCCGGTGGCCGCACAGGGCCGCGCATGGGCCAAACACCAATACGGCTCTACGCGTGGCCCGCCGCAGCCGTCGTGGCGGGTGCCTGACGCACGCTCTTGCCGCCTATCACTCGGGCAAGCGCACGGCGCTAAGACGGGATGCGGGATACGGAGAGAGAGATCAACCCACAAGCGGCGATTTCAGATAGGTACTGATGCCATCCAGGAACATCTGCACCGAGATCGCCACCAGCAACATCCCCATCAACCGTTCGACCGCGGTCAACACGCGCATCCCCAGCAACTTGTACAACAGGGTGGCGGAAAACAGCAGCGCTGAAGTCGCCAGCCAGGCCAACACCAACGCCAGGCTCCATTCGTCCAGGCGCGTCGGTTCCTTGCTGCCCATCAGCATCACCGCCGCCATGCCCGACGGGCCGGCGATCAACGGAATCGCCAACGGCACGATGAAAGGTTCCCCATCGGGAAGCTCGCCCAGCAACCCTTCCGGACGCGGGAAGACCATGCGAATGCCGATCAAAAACAAGACGATGCCACCGGCGATCGCCACCGACTCTCGGCGCAGATGCATCACTTCCAGGGCGTACTTGCCACCCCACAGAAACCCCATCAGCACCATCAAGGCGATCAGCAACTCGCGCGCCAGCACCACACGCTGGCGCTTGCTCGACAACGGCTTGAGCACGCTGAGGAACACTGGGATGTTGCCCAGCGGATCAAGGATCAGAAATAACAGCAGTGCCGCCGAGAGAATGGTCATACCGCAGGAGTCCAGATGGTGCCGCAGTGCACTGCACCGGCAGGGGACAGCAAATCCACGCAAGCGGCAGCGTAACGCGCCGGATCGACCGCATCGAGGTCTTCGTGATGGGTATAAGCGCGCGCGCGCAACGCTGTGCGCATCGGGCCAGGCTGCAACCCAGCCACACGCACGCGCGAGGCAGCCAGCTCACCATGCAGGCTCGCCAGCAGACCGCGACGTCCGTACTGGGCCGCGCCATAGCCGCCCCAGTAGGCTTGGCCGACACGCGCCGGGTCGTCCAATGCGAACACGATGGCCGCATCCGGTGCCTGTCGCAGCAGTGGCAGGCAGGCCTGGGTCAACCAGGCAGGAGCCGTCAGCCCAACGTGAATGGCACGCGCAAAGTGCGCCGGATCGGCATGCTCGAACGGCGTGAGGCCGATGAAATCGGCCGCGCAATGCAGCAGTCCATCCAGACGCCCCAACTCCGCCTGCAGGCGTTCGGCCAGGGTCGCATAGTCCTGCGGCGTGGCCCCGAGCAGGTCCAAGGGATACAGCAACGGTGCCGCGGCGACTGCGGCAACCGCATCGTAAACCCGGTTCAGCCGTGCGGGCTTGTGGCCAAGCAGGACCACGACGGCCCCGGCCTGGGCGCAGGCCAGGGCCGCAGCGCTCCCCAGACCACCGGCCGCGCCGGTAATCAATACCACCCGCTGGGCCAGCGCGCCGGCCTGCGGCACCACCGCCTGCATCACGACAGGTATGCCTCGGTCACAATGCGCTGCAACTCACCGGACTCGAACAACTCCAGAGTGATGTCGCAACCGCCAATCAATTCGCCATGGATGAACAACTGCGGGAAAGTCGGCCAATTCGAATACCGAGGCAGATTGGCGCGGATTTCCGGTTCATCGAGCACGTTGATCGTATGCAACCGGTCGGCGCCGGCGACCAGCAACGCCTGCAACGCACGACTGGAGAAACCGCACATCGGATACTGCGGCGTCCCCTTCATGAACAACACAATGGGATGCCGTTCAACATCGGCCTGGATGCGCTCCATCACCTGCATTGCGGGTTCTCCTCCTGCTGCTGGGGCGAAAGAACGACCTCGACGGTCGACTAGACTTTCGCATCGCCGCATAGTGTAAGCCCTGCGCGTGATCGTACCGAAACACGCGCACCCTGCCACCGAGGATCCATGGCCATCGAACTCGCCCCGCTGCCCTACGACTACAGCGCACTGACGCCGCATCTTTCGGTGGCGACACTGGAGCATCATCACGGCCAACACCAGCGCAACCTGGTGGAACGGCTCAATGCACGCATTGCCGGCAGCGAATTGGCGGATTTGCCGCTAGAGGATCTGCTGCGGCGCGCCCAGGGTCGCCTGTTCGAAGAGGCCGCCGAGGTCTGGAATCATGCGTTCTACTGGCGCGGCCTGCGCCCGCGCGGCGGCGGCGAGCCCAGTGGGGCGCTTGGCGAACTGCTGACCAAGCGCTTCGGCGACATCGCCAGCTTCAAGGCCGAGTTCACCCGCATGGCGCTGAGCGTGTTCGGCTCGGGCTGGGTCTGGCTGGTGCAACGCCCGGACGACAACTTGGCCGTGGTCGTCACCGCTAATGGGGTATCACCGTTGACGGGCCAGGATGTCCCGCTGCTGGCCTGCGACATGTGGGAACACGCCTACGTCATCGATTACCCCGGCGACCGCGCACGCTACCTGGAGGCATTTTGGAAGCTGGTCAACTGGGAATTTGTCTCCAACAACCTGCGCTGAGATCGCACCGGCGATGTCGGCAGTACTGGCACGCCGATATCGCACAAGCATCACTGCACCGGGACACGCATCGACAGCGATGCCGCTGCATCAGCGCTGCCCACGCAGTGCAGCGATCACCGGGGCGACCTGCGCCTGACGTTGCAATTGCACACCGACCGTCTGCAGCGCCTGCGCGAGCGCCTCGGCCGTCTCCTCACGTAGCGTGGCATGGCCGACCTTGCGGCCCTCGCGCGACTCCTTGCCGTAGTCGTGCCAATGCCCACCGGGCTGGGCCAGCACCGGCGCGGCATCGGGCATCGCACCAATCCAGTTGAGCATGCAGGCATGGCCGCACATGCGCGTGGACCCAAGCGGCAAGCCCAGCACCGCGCGCAGATGGTTCTCAAATTGCGAGGTCTCGGCGCCTTCGATGGTCCAGTGGCCGGAGTTGTGCACGCGCGGTGCCATCTCGTTGGCGAGCAACACCCCATCGCGGCAGAACAACTCCAGCGCGAACACGCCGACGTACTGCAAGCGCTCGGCCAAAGCCCGCGCATGCGCAACAGCGGACTGCTCCAACGCGGCATCGGCCTGCGCCGGGGCCAGACTGGCCGACAGCACACCTTGGACATGCCAATTCTCGGTCAGCGGCCAGGTGCGGAATTCGCCATCGCGACCACGTACCGCCACCACGCTGATCTCGCGCTGGAACGGCACGAACGCCTCGGCGATCAAACCGACGCTCGACGCCTGCGCGCCCAACGCCGCCCAGGCCGTATCGGCATCGGCCACGGAGGCGATGCGGAACTGACCTTTGCCGTCGTAGCCAAGACGGCGGGTCTTGAGAATGCACGGCGTGCCGACCAGAGCCAGTGCCGCATCCAGCTCCTCGCGGGTATCGACCGGAGCAAACGCGGGCACCGGGATGCCCAGTTCGCGGAACAAGGTCTTCTCGGCCAAGCGGTCCTGCGCCACGGCCAACGCGTCCGGACTGGGGAAGACCGGCACCTGCCCCGCCAGCCACTCGGCGCTGCTGGCCGGCACGTTTTCGAAATCGAAGGTCGCCAGATCCACCTTGGCGGCGAAAGCGGCCAGCGCCGTCGCATCGCGGTAATCGCCAACCTGCAGCGGCGCAACCTGGCCGGCGCAAGCGTCGGCCACCGTATCCAGCATGGCAAAGCGCAGGCCCAGTGGCGCGCCAGCAATCGCCAGCATCCGAGCCAACTGCCCTGCTCCCAGAATACCGACCGTCGTCATTGGCGCGGATCGTCCTTGGCCATCACGTCTTCTGTCTGGCGCTGGCGAAACGCGCTCAGCGCCGTAGCGACATCGCCGTGCTCGGCCGCCAGCATCGCCGCGGCGAACAGCGCGGCATTGGCCGCGCCGGCATTGCCGATGGCGAAGGTAGCCACCGGAATACCCGCCGGCATCTGCACGATCGACAACAAAGAGTCCATGCCATTGAGCGCCTTGGACTGCACCGGCACGCCCAGCACCGGCACCGCCGTCTTCGCCGCGAGCATGCCCGGTAGGTGCGCCGCGCCGCCGGCACCGGCAATGATCGCCCGCAACCCACGCGCCGCCGCCGCCTCGGCATAGGCGAACAGCACATCCGGCGTGCGGTGCGCCGACACGACCTTCACCTCATGCGGTACACCCAACGCATCGAGCTTTTCCGCCGCGTGCTGCATAGTCTCCCAATCGGAGCGGGAACCCATCACGATGCCGACGAGCGGCGTGGTTTGTCTGGAGGCCATGGCCGTCCCCTGCCTTAAAGACGTATTCTAGCCGCCTTCCACGCAAGACGAAGACCGGATGGACCGCAAACTCCTCGACCTGCTGTGCTCGCCCGACACCCGCCAACCGCTGGCACTGCTGGAAACGCGCGGCCTGGAAGCACTGAATCGCGCCATCGCCGCTGGCGAGGTCAAGCGCGCCGACGGCAGCCCACAGAGCCAATCGCTGCGCGAAGCCCTGGTCACGCGTGATCGCAAACAGGTGTTCCGCGTCGAGGACGGCATCCCGGTGCTGCTGTCTGAAGAGGCGATTGCCACGGCCCAGCTCGCCGACTTCCCGGCCAAATGAGCCAGGATACGGCGTCGCCACAGGCGCCAGCACAGGAACTGATCGACGCGGATGTAGCACGCGCACTGGCCGAGGACCTCGGCAGCGGTGACGTCACCGCCGCCTTGCTACCCGACCGCGCCGACAGCGCCTATCTGCTGTGCAAGCAGGAGGCGGTGATCGCTGGCCGGCCCTGGTTCGACGCCTGTCACCGCGCGCTCGATCCGCAAGTCAATATCCAGTGGCACGTGGCCGAGGGCGAACGCGTGGCTGCAGGAACCGTCCTGGCGTTGTTGCACGGGCGCAGCCGCGCCCTGGTCAGCGCCGAGCGTGCCTCGCTGAATTTTCTCCAGACCCTGTCCGCCACCGCAACCGTTACCGCCGCCTACGTGGCGGCGGTCGCCGGCACCGGCGCACGCATCCTGGATACGCGCAAGACCCTGCCCGGCCTGCGTCTGGCGCAGAAGTACGCGGTGCGGTGCGGTGGCGGCGACAACCACCGCATCGGTCTGTACGACACGGTGATGCTGAAAGAAAACCACATCCATGCCGCCGGCTCGCTGAGCGCGGCGGTCGCCGCAGCGCGCGCGCAGTGGCCGCAACTGCCACTCGTGGTCGAGGTAGAAACCCTGGAAGAATTGCGCGAAGCCCTCAGCGCCGGTTGCGAGCGCATCTTGCTCGACGACTTCACAGCGGAACAACGCCGCGCCGCCGTGGCGATTGCCAGCACCGAGTTTCATCAGCGCGGCATCCCGCTGGAAGTCTCCGGCGGCGTGGATCTGGACACGGCACGGGCGATCGCCGAAGACGGCGTGGACTGCATTTCCATCGGCGCGCTGACCAAGCACGTGCAAGCGGTGGACCTTTCGCTCAAGTTGGGTCCACCACCCCCGCAGTAAGGCGCTAGCTCGTGTGCATGCAGGGCGACGGGTTGACACAAGCAGCAGCCGCAACAGACAAATCACAACGCCACATCCCGATCTCTGGCGATCAAGATTGCCCTCTTGTCCGTGGTCTGGTTACAGTGGCCGCATGCCTAGTCTGATCCTACTGATGATCGTCGGTGCGGCCGTGTTCGCGTTCTGGAACGCCTCGCGCGCCGCCGCCGAACGCGCCGAAGTCCTCGGCCGCAACGCCTGCAAAGCCGCCGACGTGCAATGGCTCGACCAAAGCGTGCACGGCACGGGCCTACGCCTACGACGACTGCCCAACGGCTGGCTCGGCTTCGAGCGTAGCTTCCGCTTCGACTATTCCTGCGACGGCGTGGACCGACACAGCGGCCGTCTGGTGCTGCTCGGGGATCGACTGATTACTTTCGCCGGGCCATCTGTCGCCACCGTGACCGCGCTGCATGAGGCGCGAGCACCACACCAATGACGATCCAACGCAGCCGGTCATGCGCGCAACGGGTGACGCAGGCCCGCTACGAGTCGCAGCAACCGTATCGAACGCAGCCATAGCGCACGCAGCCGACAACGCGGCCGGCATGCACAGCAATCGTCGTGCGCTCCTGGCGATACCATGCGCAGGACCGACTGCACACAGCCCGCCCAAGAAAACGGCACGATGGCGAGCGGCAAGCGCTCGCCCGGAGGCCAGTCCTACTTCACCACGCGCAAACGCGGGCGTTTACCGGCTTCGTCGGAACTGCCAGGACGCGGTGGCGGTGGCGTATCGCCGTCGGGCGGCTCGCCCGGACCATGGATATCGTCCGGCAGCGCCATGCCCTGCCCGGTTTCGCGCGCATAGACTGCCAACACCGCAGCCATCGGCACCTGGACTGGATAGCTGACACCGCCAAATCGAGCGGTGAAGCTGACCCCATCGTTGTCGATCTGCAGACGCACCACCGCGCGCTCGGCGATGTTCAACACCACCCTGCCATCCTTGACCGCGCTCGGCGGCACCTGCACACCAGGCAAGCCGGCATCCACCAATACGTGCGGGGTCATGCCATTGTCGTTGATCCACTCCACCAGCGCCCGCAACAGGTACGGGCGATGGCTGGTCATGCGGTAAGTCTCTTCGCTCATACGACAATTCTACGCGCCGACACGTCACACCGACGCATCTGGAAAGACAGCGAGCCCACCAAGCAGACAGGCATCACGCTGGCAGATCGCGCAGTTTCTTTTCCTGATCCGTCAGGCTGCGGATGAAACCGGGATTGCGGAAGATGCGATTGCCGTAGTCTTCGATCGCCTTGCCATCCTTCGGCAACGGGATATCCAGCGCCTGCAGGCGCCAGATGATCGGTGCCATCGCGCAATCGGCCAGACTCATTTCCGGATTGAGGAAGAATTTGCTGGCCTTGAACAGTGGCACCGAGGCGGTCAACAGCTCCTTCAGGCGCTTGCGGCCGGCTTCGGCCTGGGCTTTGTTGCCAAGCTGGATCGCCTGCACTTGCGGCACCCAATCGTGTTCGATGCGCAACATCGCCAGGCGCAAGCGCGCACGCGAGAGCGGATCGACCGGCATCAACGGCGGATGCGGATAGCGCTCGTCGAGATACTCGCTGACCACCGAGGCGGCGTACAGCACCAACTCGCGCTCGACCAGCGTCGGCACGGAGTGGTAGGGATTGAGATCGATCAGGTCTTCCGGCGGATTTTGCGGATCAACCGCCACGAAATCGTAGGTGACGCCTTTGGCCGCGAGCACCAGACGAACACGGTGGCACAGCACATCATCGGTGGAGGAAAACAAGGTCAAGGTATTTCGCATGCGCAAACTCACCGCCATTCAAGGCTCTCCGACGACCGGTATCCGCCGGCCGCATCGACGCCGTCCGCACCTTGCGAACGGTCGCCACGGCCCCTGAGTGTGCAACCCTCGCCCAGAAAAGCCAATAGCCTGAACAGGGAAATCACTCAGCAACGGTGCAGCAGGCGTGTAGACGGCATCGAAAGCGCTCAATGCACGTCCTTCCAGTATTCCTTCTTCAGCAAATAGGCCAGGAAGGTGAGCAAGGCCAGGAACAGGACCACCCACACGCCCAGACGCTGCCGTTTCAGCGCTGCAGGCTCGCCAGCGTATTCGAGGAAGTTGCTGATGTCACGCACGGTCTGGTCGAACTCGGCGGGGGTCTGTTTGCCCGGGGACGCCAGTTGCAGGCGCTCCACCGGTTTGTCTACACCCGGCTGCGAGGCCTTGCCGTAAACCGGCTGCTGCAAGCCTTGTAGCTCCCACAGCGGATTGGGCATGGAGGCGTTGGCGAACAGGCTGTTGTTCCAGCCCAGTGGGCGGGACTGGTCCAGGTAGAACGACTTGAGATAGGTATAGACCCAGTCGGTGCCACGCACACGGGCAATGAGACTCAGATCCGGAGGTGCCTTGCCGAACCACTTGGCCGCCCCCTCGTGCGGCATCGCAGCCTCGATGTGTTCGCCAACCTTGGCCCCGGTGAAGTTGAGATTGTGCATCACCTCATCTTCGCTCAGGCCCAGGTCCTCGGCCATGCGCGAGTAACGCAGGTACTTCAGCGAGTGGCACCCGGAACAATAGTTCATGAACATCTTGGCGCCACGCTGCAGCGAAGCGCGGTCGCCAAGATCGTTACCCGCCTGCAAGGTGGCGCCCCCCTCGCCGGCCAAGGCAGAGGCGGACAGCACGCACATGCAAGCGAGGCAGGTGAAGAAAGCGATCAGGCGCTTAGTCATGGCTGCTCACCCGCTCCGGCACCGGCTTGGTGCGATCCAGCGTGGTCCAGATCGGCATGGTCAGGAAGAAAAGGAAATACAGCAGCGTCAGCACACGGCCGATGTAGGTCTCGATGATCTCGGTGCCGGGACCGGAGCCGATCACCCCCAACCACACGAAACACACCGCCAGCACCGCCAGCATCACCCGCGAGATCCAGCCACGGTAGCGAATCGACTTGACCTTGGCCCGATCCAGCCACGGCACCAGGAACAGGATCGCAATCGCCGAGAACATCACCAACACGCCGCCCAGCTTGTTCGGCACCACCCGCAACATCGCGTAGTACGGGGTGTAGTACCAGACCGGCTTGATGTGCTCCGGCGTGACCAGGCGGTTGGCCTCGGTGAAGTTGTCGTGCTCCAGGAACAACCCGCCAAAAGCCGGAGCGAAGAAAATGATGAAGGCGCCGATCATGAGCAGGAAACCGACCCCGACCATGTCCTTGACCGTGTAGTACGGGTGGAACGGGATACCGTCGGCCGGCTTGTTCGGATCCCAACGGTTGCCCTTGGGCCCTTTCTTGATCTCCACCCCATCGGGGTTGTTGGAGCCGACTTCGTGCAGCGCCCCCAGGTGCAGCACCACCATCAGCAATAGCACCAGCGGCAGCGCGATCACGTGCAGGGCGAAGAACCGGTTGAGGGTGGCGTCCGACGGCAGATAGTCACCCATGATCCACTCGGTCAAGCCGTTGCCGATCACCGGGATCGCGCCGAACAGCGAGATGATGACCTTGGCACCCCAGAACGACATCTGCCCCCAGGGCAGCACGTAGCCCATAAAAGCTTCGGCCATCAGCACCAGGTAGATCAGCATGCCCAGTATCCAGACCAGTTCGCGCGGCTTCTTGTAGCTGCCGTACATCAGCCCGCGGAACATGTGCAGATAGACCACGATGAAGAACAGCGAAGCACCGGTGGAGTGCATGTAGCGGATCAGCCAGCCCCAATCCACGTCACGCATGATGTACTCGACCGAGTTGAACGCCTCGGCCGCGCTGGTCTTGTAGTGCATCGTCAGGAAAATGCCGGTGACGATCTGATTCACCAGCACCACCAACGCCAGCGAACCGAAGTAATACCAGAGGTTGAAATTTTTCGGCGCGTAGTACTCGGCGATGTGCTTGCGGTAGAACGGCATCAGCCCAGGGGCGCGCTCGTTGACCCAATCGAAGACGCTGCCCGCAGTGCGAGTGAGGAGATTGTCGCTCATGACTTACGCCCCTCCTTTCGCGGACGCACTCGGGTCCACACCGATGACCAGCGTGTTGTCGTCCTGGTAATGGTGCGGCGGCACCAATAGGTTGATCGGCGCCGGCACACCCTGGAACACGCGCCCGGACATGTCGAAACGCGACTTGTGGCAAGGGCAGAAATAGCCACCCTTCCAGTCTGGATCGTAAGGCTCGGGGCGAATCTCGGCGACCATCTCCGGCGAGCAGCCCAGGTGGGTACACAGGCCGACCAATACCGAGATATCCGGTTTGATCGAGCGGTAGTCGGGGTTTTTCAGCACGTAATCGGGCTGCTGATCCTTGTTCTGGCACTTTGGATCTTTGAGCCGGCCATCCAGGGATGGCAGCGCGTCGAGCATCGCCTTGGAGCGCTTGACGATCCAGATCGGCTGACCGCGCCATTCCAGGATCAGCCGCTGGCCCTCCTGCAACGCGCTGATGTCGGCCGTGATCGGTGCCCCGGCCAGCTTGGCCTTGGCACTCGGCTCCCAGGATTTGATGAAAGGAACCGCGACGCATCCCGCACCAAACGCGCCCACGACGGCGGTGGTGGCGGTGAGGAAGCGACGACGCCCTGTATTAACCGAATCGTTAACCCCATCGTTGGCCATTCGGCACTCCGATCTGTGATTGGGTAGCGTGAGGCTGCCAGCAACTCGGTGGGGATCGAGTTGCATCGAATTCACCGCAGTGTAGCGGAACCCTTAATCCGCCGACAATGCAGCCGGCCTCCCCGCCCGCCATGGGTGTCTACAGGGTCAATGCGCGGGCGAACCCGCGCCACGGTAGCGTTCGGCGAGCACGCCGACCCGCTGTACATAGAGCTGCGTCTCACTATACGGCGGCACACCGCCGTGTTTGTCTACCGCGCCCTCGCCGGCGTTATAGCCGGCCGCGGCCAAGCTCAGGTTGCCGTTGAAACGCTTCAACAACCACGCCAGATATTGCACACCGCCACGGATGTTTTGCGCCGCATCGAACGCATCGCCCACCCCGAAACGACGTGCCGTCATCGGCATCAACTGCATCAGACCCTGCGCGCCGGCGCGACTGAGCGCCATGGGGTTGTAGGCCGATTCGGCATGAATGATGGCACGCACCACCGCCTCCTCGACGCCATATTCGCGCGCGGCAGCGGCGATCTCGCTCTGGTAGGCGGTCGTGTTCAGGCGCACCGCGCCGAAGTTCACCCCGGCATTGGCGCAGGCGTAGCAGGTCTCCATGAAGCTGTAGTGGATCGTGCGCACCGTCCCGAGACTGGCGAGCTGGGTTGGCCGCGCGCTGGTGTAATGGCGCACGCCATCTTGCATGTAAGAGTAAAGCTGACCGCTGACCAGCCGACGCGGTAGAGCACCAGCGACCGAAGCCGCACGCGTCGGAACCATCGTGGACGTGGCTGACGCTGGCGCGGCAACCGAGGCGTTAGCTTGGGGGGCTTGGACGCCGACCGACGGAGCCGCCAAGGCGACGACACGATGGGCGGGCGGGCGCTCGGCGACCACCTTGGCTGGGACCGACGCGACATGCGCAGCACGGCGTTCGGGCATATAGTGATCGATCACACTGCAATCGCCACCGGACACGCGCTTATTACCGTAGCTGGTGACACCGTCGCCACCGATGCACTTGTATACGGTACCCGCACTGGCCGGCGCAGCCGACAGCGTGGCGATGACAAGCACCAGAAGCCACAGCATCCCCTTCATAACGGCAGTGTCCCAACTTCCCCGCCGATTGCCAAGTCCGCACGACTGGGCCGAGATGAGATCCCTCCCATCCCCCGCCGACTGAGCCACGCCCACCAGCGCCTGAGACCGCAGCCGTGGTTTTATCCTGGGAGCGCCGGAGCTTGGTGCCGCCCCCCGCTCGACCCCACTTCCGCGCCCGAATATGCAACGTTTAAGCATCCGGCAGACTGCAACCAGTACACGGACACGTGGGGCGCACGGAGCAACCCACCGAGCGCCTGCGCAGATGCGCTGAGGCAGGTAAACTAGTCGGCTACCTTTCCACCCGCCTGGATTCAGCGCCATGCCCGGGACTGTCCTGCATCCCCTGCCCTCCACCGGCACCCCCGCCTCGCCGTCGCCAGCGCGCGGCAAGCTGTACATCAAGACCCACGGTTGCCAGATGAACGAGTACGACTCGGCCAAGATGGCCGACGTACTCGCCGCCGCCGAAGGGCTAGAGCTGACCGATAACCCCGAAGAAGCCGACGTGGTCCTGGTCAACACCTGCTCGATCCGCGAGAAGGCGCAGGAAAAGGTGTTCAGCCAGCTCGGCCGCTGGAAGGCACTGAAGGCCGGCGGCAAACAGGTAATCATCGGTGTGGGTGGGTGCGTGGCGTCGCAGGAGGGCGAAGCGATCGTCAAGCGCGCGCCCTACGTGGACCTGGTGTTCGGCCCGCAGACCCTGCATCGGCTGCCCGAACTGATCCGCGCTCGACGCGCCTCCGGGCAATCGCAGGTGGACATCAGCTTTCCCGAGGTCGAGAAGTTCGACCGGCTACCCGAGCCGCGCGCCGAAGGGCCGTCGGCATTTGTGTCGATCATGGAAGGCTGCTCCAAATATTGCTCGTTCTGCGTGGTGCCCTACACCCGCGGCGAGGAGATCAGCCGGCCGTTCGAAGACGTGCTGGTGGAAGTGGCGCAACTGGCCGCGCAAGGCGTGCGCGAAATCAACCTGCTCGGCCAAAACGTCAACGCCTACCGCGGCCCATATGCCGACGCCGACGCCGGCGAAGAGCCGCAACACGCCGATCTTGGCCTGCTGATCCGCAGCATCGCGCAGATCGAAGGCATCGGTCGCATCCGCTTCACCACCTCGCACCCGTTGGAGTTCAGCGACTCGCTGGTGGACGCCTACCGCGACGTGCCGCAACTGGCCAACTATCTGCACTTGCCGGTGCAAGCCGGCAGCGACCGTATCCTCAGTGCGATGAAGCGCGGCTACACCGCACTGGAATTCAAGCAGAAGATCCGCAAATTGCGCCAGGTGCGTCCGGACATCGCCATCAGCTCGGACTTCATCGTCGGCTTCCCCGGCGAGACCGACGCCGATTTCGACAAGACCATGAAACTGATCGAAGACGTCGGCTTCGACCAGAGCTTTTCCTTTATCTATTCGCGACGTCCGGGCACACCCGCCGCCGACCTGCAAGACGACACTCCCGAAGCAGTCAAGCATGCGCGGCTGGCGCGGCTGCAGGCGCACATCACCGCCCACGCGCAGCAGATTTCGCGCAGCATGATCGGCAGCGTGCAGACGGTGCTGGTCGAAGGCCCATCGAAAAAGAACCCGGCCGAACTGACCGGCAAGACCGAAAACATGCGCTCGGTGAATTTTCCAGGACATCCGCGTCTGATTGGGCAATTCGTCGAGGTGACGATCACCGAAGCGCTGAGCAACTCGCTGCGCGGACGCGTGGTCGCAGACATCGATTGAACGCTCGCAAAGCCGCCACATGCGCTGGTCCTTGATGACCGTGCGCGTTAGGCTTGACTCCCAGGCAACGAACAACGCGCACAGCGCATGCGCTGCCGCCTCAATATCGCAATGACCACACCATCCGCATACCGCGACTTCACCCTGGACCCCGCCGACAGCGAGCGGCTGGCCAACCTGGCCGGGCCTTTCGATGCACATCTGCGGCAGATCGAACTGCGCCTGGGCGTGGAGATTTCCAACCGTGGCAACGTCTACCGGGTGAGCGGTCCGGAAACGGCGGTGGCTTCCGCCGAACAATTGCTGCAGGCACTCTACGCCGAGGCCGACAGCGTGATGTTCGACGACCAGCAGATTCATCTGCGCCTGAACCAGGCCAACGTCGATCAGATCGCCCAGCGCGCCTATCAACCGCAGGACGTGGCGATCAAGGTCAAGCGCGGCATGGTGCGCGGTCGTGGCGCCAACCAGGCCAAATACCTGCACCAGATCGCCACCCACGACATCAATTTCGGCATCGGCCCGGCCGGCACCGGCAAGACCTTCCTGGCCGTCGCCAGCGCGGTGGAAGCATTGAACGAGTCGCGCGTGCAGCGCTTGATCTTGGTGCGTCCGGCAGTGGAGGCCGGCGAGAAGCTCGGCTTCCTACCCGGCGACCTGAGCCAGAAAGTGGATCCGTATCTGCGCCCGCTTTACGACGCGCTATACGAAATGCTCGGCGTGGACAAGGTCGTGAAGTTGCTGGAAAAGAACGTCATCGAGATCGCACCGCTGGCCTACATGCGCGGACGCACGCTCAACGACGCCTACGTCATTTTGGACGAGGCGCAAAACACCACCATCGAACAGATGAAGATGTTCCTGACCCGTCTTGGCTTCGGCAGCACCGCCGTGATTACCGGCGATCTGACCCAGATCGACCTGCCCAAGCACGTCAAGTCCGGCCTGCGCGATGCGATCGAAGTGCTGGACCAAGTGGACGGAGTCGGGTTCACCTTTTTCGAGGCGCGCGACGTGGTCAGGCATCCGCTGGTCGCGCGCATCGTCAACGCCTACGAAAAGCGCGACGTCGGCGATCACGCCAACGGCACGGCTTCCCCATAAGCCGGCATTTGCAAGCGGCTGGCAGGGACTAAAAAGCGACGACCTACCTCAGCGGTGCCGCGCCTCCAGCACCGCGACCGCGTCGGCAAGCGCCAGACCGCGTGCGCGCAGCAACACGGTCAGGTGATACAGCAGATCGGCCGATTCACCGAGTAACTCGGCATCGCCCTGCGCCACGCCGGCCAGTGCAGTCTCCACGCCTTCCTCGCCGACCTTCTGCGCGATGCGCCGGGTGCCCTGCTCGAACAGCGTGGTGGTGTAACTGCCAGGCGGCCGCTCGCTCTCGCGCTGCGCGACCAGCCGATCCAGCGCGCCCAGGAATTGCCCTGGTGCCTGCGGGAAGCAACTGGTGCGGCCAAGATGACAGGTCGGCCCACGCGGATGCGCCAGCACCAGCAGCGTGTCGTAATCGCAGTCGGTATCGACCGCGACCAGCTCCAGCGTGTGGCCGGAACCTTCGCCCTTGGTCCACAACCGCTGCTTGCTGCGACTGTAAAAGGTGACCAAGCCGCTGCGGCGGGTCACCGCCAGCGCCTCCTGGTTCATGTAGCCCAGCATCAGCACGCGCAGGGTGGCCGCGTCCTGTACCACCACCGGCAGCAGGCCGTCGCTCTTGTTCCAATCCAGCGCCGCGTCGTCGACGACGGCTGTTTGTTGCGTATGTTCATGCGCCATCGCGCACCTCGATTTGACGTTCGCGCAGGAAGCGCTTGAGTTCGGGAATGGGAATGGCGCCGCTGTGGAACACGCTGGCGGCCAGCGCGGCATCCACGTCGGCGCGCTCGAACACCTCGGCGAAGTGCTGCATCTGCCCAGCACCACCGGAAGCGACCAACGGCACCTTGCACAGTGCGCGCACCTCGTACAACTGCGCGATGTCGTAGCCGCGACGCACGCCATCGTTGTCCATGCAATTGAGCACAATCTCGCCAGCGCCCAGCCGCTGCGCTTCGACCACCCAGTCCAGCGTGCGCATGCGCAGCGCCTGGGTCTTGTCGGGATCGCCAGTGAAACGGCGCACCCGCCACTGGCCATCGTCCTCGCGAATCGAATCGATGCCGACCACCACGCACTGCACGCCAAACGCATCGGCCAATTCGGCGATCAGCGCGGGGCGTTCCAGCGCTGGCGAATTGATCGAAATCTTGTCGGCGCCGGCATGCAGCACCGCCCGCGCCGTGGCGACATCGCGGATGCCACCGGCGACGCAGAACGGAATGTCCAACAGCCGCGCCACACGCTCGACCCAGGCGTAATCCACCGAGCGTCCTTCCGGGCTGGCGCCGATGTCATAGAAGACCAATTCGTCGGCACCCTGGTCGCGATAGCGCAATGCGAGTTCTGCGATATCGCCCATGTCTACGTGATCGCGAAATTTGACCCCCTTGACGACACGACCCTCGCGCACGTCCAGGCACGGAATGATGCGCCGGCTCAGCATGCCAACGCCTCATCCAAGCGCAAGCGCCCCTCCAGCAACGATTTGCCCAGCACCACACCGGCACAGCCGATCTCGCGGGTTGCGCGCACATCGGCGGCATTGCGGACGCCGCCGGAGGCCTGCACGGCCACGTCCGGCGCGATCTGACGCAAGTGCGCATACAGCTCCAAATTCGGCCCGGACAGCATGCCGTCGCGGGCGATGTCGGTGCAAAGCAGATGAGCCAAGCCAGCAGCCGCGTACTCGCTCGCCAACGCATCTAAGGTGAGCGAGGAGGTCTCGGTCCAGCCGAGCACCGGCAATCGCCATACTTTTTTTGCATCCTGCCGCGTGTCCAGCGCCACGGTGATGCGCGAGGGCCCGAACTCGGCCAGCCATTCCAGCACCGACTCGCGGTCGCGCACCGCCAGCGAGCCGATCACCACGCGGGTGGCGCCGGCATCGAGCATGTGCTGCACGTCGGCACGCGAGCGCACGCCACCGCCGGTCTGCACCTGTAACCCGGTCTGGGCGCGGATGCGCTCCAATAACGGCGCGAGGGTGTAACCACCGGCGCGCGCCGCATCCAGATCGACCAGATGCAGCCACTGCGCGCCAGCGTCGGCATACGCCTTGGCGCGGCGCAGTGGATCATCGCCATAGTGGGTCTCGCGGGCATAGTCGCCCTGCGCAAGCCGCACCACGCGGCCATCGCGGATATCCAGCGCGGGATAGACGAGGAAGCTCATGGGAAATCAGTCTCAAGAAAATTGCGCAGGATACGTGCGCCGGTGTCAGCAGAACGCTCGGGATGAAACTGCGCGCCACAACGACGCCCGTGTTGCACTACCGCGCTGAACAGGCCGCCATGGTCGCAGGCGGCCACCGTGTCGGCAGTGACCGGCGCCGCATAACCATGCACGAAATAAGCGCTGGCCCGAGCCGGAAGGCCCTCCAGCAGCGGCGATGGCCCCAGCGGCAGTAAGCAGTTCCAGCCCATGTGCGGCACCCGGATACCCGGCGCCGGCGGCATGCGCCGGACCACGCCAGCGAGTACGCCCAGACAATCGACTTCGCCCTCTTCCGAATGTTCGAACAGCAACTGCATGCCCAGACAGATACCGAGCAACGGCACCTGCAGCATGCGCAGCGGTTCGATCAAGCCCTGCGCGCGTAGCCGTTCCATCGCCTGCGGCGCGGCGCCGACTCCGGGCAGGATCACCCGCTCCGCGCCCTGCAGACCCGCCGCATCGCGCACCAGTTGCGGCTCCACACCCAGCCGCTCCAACGCATAACGCACCGAGCCGAGGTTGGCGCCGCCCGCGTCGATCAAGGCCACCGCGCTCATCGCTTTGTCCTCGCCCGCGTGCCGCGCGGGTTGCGCCGCACTGACGTCACACGCGCGCTCACAGCACGCCCTTGGTCGAGGGCAGCGCCGCGCCATCGCGGCGCACGGCTTGGCGCAGCGCACGCGCCAGGGCCTTGAAGCACGCCTCTACCTTGTGATGATCGTTGTCGCCACGCACGCTCAGATGCAGATTCAAACCTGCCGCATCGCACAGCGAGCGGAAGAAATGCGGCACCAGCTCGGTGGGCATGTCGCCGACCCGCTCGCGCTTGAATTCACCTTCGAACACGAAATAAGGACGCCCGCTGAAGTCCAGTGCGGCGCTGGCCAAGGTTTCGTCCATCGGCAAAGTGAAGCCATAGCGACCGATGCCACGCTTGTCACCCAATGCCTGGCGCAAGGCTTGCCCCAGCGCCAGACCGGTGTCCTCGATGGTGTGGTGTTCGTCGATGTGCAGGTCGCCCTTGGCAATCACGTCCAGAGCGAAGCCGCCGTGCTTGCCGATCTGTTCGAGCATATGGTCGAAAAACGGCAGGCCGGTGGCACAGTGCGGATCGCGCACCAAGTCCAGATCCAGCGCCACCGCGATCTGGGTTTCTTTGGTGTCGCGCTGCACTGTGGCACGGCGCGGCGCGTCGGCCAATGCGTGGGCGATGCCGGCCCAATCCCAATCGCCGCCAAATTGCGCTGTGCGCAACTGAAAGCCACGAATCCGCAGATTTTCCGCGAACTGGATATCGGTCACGCGGTCGCCGACCATCGCCGAGCGTGCCCAATCGATGCTGCGATCCTGCAAATACGGCAGCATCAAGCCGATGCCGGGCTTGCGCGTGGGCGCGTTGTCAGCCGGCCAACTGCGGTCGATCAACACCTCTCGAAATGCAATACCCTGGCTGGCGAAGATCTGCAGCATCAAGTCGTTCGGGCCATCGAACGCGGCCTGCGGATATGTCGCGCTGCCCAAGCCATCCTGATTGGTGACGATGACGAACTGATAGCCAGCGTCGCGCAGCTTCAGTAGCGCCGGGATCACGCCCTGCACGAAGCGCAGCTTCTCGTAGGCGTCGATCTGGAAATCGGCCGGCTCCTCGATCAGCGTACCGTCGCGGTCCACGAACAGGATCGGGGTCATGCCGCTGCCCTCCACGCCCGCAAGGCATCGAGGACGCGCAGATTCTGTTCCGGCGTGCCGAGGGTAATACGCAAGGCATCGCCCAACCCGACCGCGCCGCGCTGATCGCGCACCACCACGCCGGCCTCCAACAATGCCTGAAACGCACCTTCTGCATCGTCCAAACGCAACAGCAGGAAATTCCCCTGCGACGGATAGACCCGACGTACCCCCGGCAGCGCGGCTAGCGCGGTCTGCATGCGTGCGCGCTCCTGCCGCACCTCGGCCACGCGCAGCGCGGTCTGCCGCAGCGGCTCGGGCTGCAACGCGGCCAGCGCCAGGTGCAGGCACGGCGCCGGGATCGGATACGGCGCCTGACAACGCCGCAGCACCGCGATCAGCGCTGGATCGGCGATCACGCAGCCGATCCGCGCCGCCGCCAGCGCGTGCGCCTTGGACAAGGTCCGCAACACCGCCACATTCGGCTGATGCGCCAACAACGTGGTCGCCGATGGCTGATCGGAAAACTCACCGTAGGCTTCGTCAACCACCAGTAAGGCACGATCCTGCAAGCGTTGCGCGGCACGGGCGATGTCGGCCAGCGCGATGGCCGCGCCACCCGGATTGCCTGGCGAACACAAGAACACCAACTTGACTCTCTGACTCAGTGCCGCATCCACCACCGCATCGAGATCAACACACAATCCATCCGCTGTATCGCACAGCGGCACCTCGACCACCCGCGCATTCTGCATGCGGGCGCATACCGCATACATGCCGAACACGGGCGGCGTGATGACAATCGCGTCGCGACCCGGCTCGCATAGCGCACGCAGCAGCAAGTCGATCGCCTCGTCGCTACCGCGACCGAGCAGCAATTGCTCCGGCGCACAGCCGTACAGCGCGGCCAGCGCGGCGCGCAACTGCGGCGGCTGCGGGTCAGGATAACGGCGGTTGTCGGCATCGCGGTCGGCCAGGTTGGCCCAGGCCGACTCATTGGCGTTGAGCCACACATCGCCATGCACTGCGCTGCTGCGTGCCGAGGAATAGCCCGCGAAGTCACGCAGATCTGCGCGCACCAGTGTCAGCAGCGCGGCGGAATCGGTGGAAGCGCTCATCCCGCCTTCTCCATGCGTAACGCCACCGCATTGGCATGCGCGTCCAGGCCTTCGGCACGCGCCATCAGCACCGCGCAGTCACCAATGGCGGCGATACCGGCCTGACTGGCGCTCTGCACACTGACGAAATTCTGAAAACTAGCGACGCTGACTCCGCTATAAGCACGCGCCGCGCCGCTGGTCGGCAGCACATGATTGGTACCGCTGCAGTAGTCGCCCAGCGCCTCGGGGGTGTAGTCGCCAAGGAACACCGAGCCGGCCACTTCGACCCGCTCCAACCAATCGCGCGGTGTGCGCAGCGCCAGAATCAGGTGCTCGGGCGCATAGCGATTGCTGATCGCGAAGGCATCTTCGAGCGTATCGACCTGGATCAGCCGCGACGCGGCCAGCGCTTGGCGGGCAATCGCCGCGCGCGGCAGCGTCGCCAATTGCCGCTCCAGTTCGTTCTCCACCGCATCGATCAGCGCGGCACTGTCGGACAACAGCACGACCTGCGAATCGGCACCGTGTTCGGCCTGCGACAACAGATCGGCGGCGACGAACGCCGGATCGGCACCGGCATCGGCGATCACCAGCACCTCGGACGGGCCGGCCGGCATGTCGATCGCCGCCGCGCCGGCCTGCGCCACCTGCCGCTTGGCCTCGGTGACGTAGCTGTTGCCGGGGCCGAACAGCTTGTCGCACGACGGCACCGACGCCGTGCCGAAGCCCATCGCGGCAATGGCCTGCGCGCCGCCGAGCTTGAACACGCGGTCCACTCCGCTCAGGCGCGCGGCGACCAACACCGCCGGATCCGCCGAGCCATCGGCGCGCGGCGGCGTGCACAGCACCACCTCGCGGCAACCGGCCAACGCCGCCGGCACGCACAACATCAACGCCGTGGACGGCAATGGCGCGCTGCCGGCCGGCACATACAGGCCGACCCGACCAATCGGCCGCACCACCCGCTCGCAGACGACCCCTGGCGCGGTCTCCACGGCATAGGGCTGGGCTACGCCAGCGCGGTGAAAGGCGGTGATGCGCGTCGCCGCCTGCAGCATCGCCTCGCGTAACGCAGCGGGTACCGCCGCCTCGGCCGCGACGAATTCGTCGGCGCCGACCTCGAACTGATGCAACACCACCCCATCCAAACGCGCGGTGATTTCCCGCAACGCCGCATCGCCATGCGCGCGTACCTGTTCGAGCAATTGCGCCACCGTCGCGCGTGTCTGCGCGGCGACGGCCTGCACCGGCCGGGTCAACGCCTGCGTGCGGCCATGCGCGTCGAGTGCATTCCACTCCAATCGGTTCATGCCAGCGAGCGCTCCACCTTCAACACCATCAACCCCTGCGCACCGGCACGCTCCAATTCCTCCATACGCTGCCAGGTAATCGCGCCGTGACACATCGTCTGCAACTGCAATGGCCCATCCACATCGCCGGGCAACTGCACCAACGGGTCGGCATCCGGCAGCAGCCGGGTCAGGTCGGCCACCCGGTCGCGCGCGGCACGGAACATCAGCAATTTGCTATCGCGCAACTTGAGGACGCCGTCGAGCCGACGCAGCAACATCGCCGCCAGCCCGGCACGGGCGTCGGCCGGCTCGCGCACCGGCCCGGCCAGCACCGCCTCGCTGTCCAGCAAGGTTTCCACCGGCTTGAGCTGATTGGCGGCCAGGGTTGCGCCGCTAGACACCAAATCGCAGATCAGATCGGCCGTACCCAGGCGCGGCGCGATCTCCACCGAGCCGGATAGTTCCACCACGTGCGCCTCGATGCCGCGCGCCTCCAGCCAATCGGCCAGCACCGCCGGATAGCTAGTGGCGATCCGCTTGCCCTGCACCTGCTGCGGGCCGCTCCATTCCCACTGCTCCGGCACCGCCAGCATCAGCCGGCATTGGCCGAAGTGCAGCCCGCGCAACGCACGGTAGGCCTCGGGCAGACCATTGCGGCGGCGTTCGCCGGCCTGCTCGTCCAATTCGTTGCGACCGACAATGCCGAAGTCGCACACGCCATCGGCGATCAGTCCGGGAATATCGTCGTCGCGCACCAGCAGCAGATCCACCGGCAACGACTCGCCGTAGCAGAACAACTTGTCGCGACTCTCGCGCCAGCTCAGTCCGCAAGCGGCCAGTACCGCGCGTGCCGGCTCGGCCAGGCGGCCGCTTTTCTGGATCGCAATACGCAGCCGGTCGCGTGCCGGCGCTGCCAGGGAAGCACTCATCAGGGCATCTCAGTGGGAAGCGGAAGGGCGCGGCGTCTGCCGGCGTAGCGCGACGGCATAGCCGCCAGCGCCGTATTCGAGGGTCCGCGCAACGCGACCGATGGTAGTCACGCTGACTTGGGTCAGCTCATGGATTTCGCGGTAGGGCAGCCCCTTGAGCAGCAACGGCACCACGCGCCAACGGTCTGCCATCGCCTCCAGTTCGGCCGGCGTGCACAGATCCTGCAGGAACGCGGCGACGTCCTGCGGCTTGTCAAGCTGGGCAAGCGTGCGCGCCAGCGTCTTGAACGCGGCGTCGGTGTCACGGCCTGGTACGGGGATGGGACGCTGTTTCATTGCGCTAATGTAATAGCGTGCTAACACAAACGTCAAGCATCGGCCGATCACGCAGACCTGCGCTCCCGGCAGGCAACTGCCCCGCCATCAGTGGCGCCGGCATCTTGAAATCACTAGCATCGTCAAGATAGCCACCACGGCAATATCCATGCACCGTCTTTTGCTTGCACACCTGGCACTGCTGCTATCGACGAACGCACTCGCGGATGCGACGCCGTCGGCCACACCGCCAGCGACCATGGCCGTCGCCACCGCCAATGGCATGGCGACGAACCAGCTCCCGATCCGCTCCCAGGCGCAACTGGATGCCTACCTGCGCACGCATGCGGGCGAACCCACACCCCTGGACGCACTCACCCCTGGCGCACGCGAGCGCTTCATCGACGGGCTGGTGTTCGGCCGCAACGGCCTGGTCGGGTTCGACCCCCAGGATCTACCGCAACTCACCCGCGAACAAGGGCACGCACTGCTCGCCCTGTTCGGCGCCGAGCAGTATGCAGACACCCTGACCAACTGGGCGAAACACGCACGCGCCGCAGACACCACCGCCACAATCAGCGCCCTGGAACGCCGCTACAACGGATACAACCACCTCCTGCGCCAGCGCCAAGCCGAAGGCCAGGATCACTGGCCATCGCTACGCGCCGCCCTGCCCGAAGCGTTCGACCGTCGCGCTGCGGCACAACTGGACAACGCCTCGCTCACCCTGCTGTACCGCGCCATCGTCGCGACCTACGTCGCGCGCCCCACACCGGCGGGGCTGCAAGCGCAACTGCACACACTTGAACTATTACGCGATCGCGGCCAGGCCGACGCAGCACAACTGGATGCCGCCGGCAACGCACTACTGCTCGCCCATCGCACCGAAGACGCGCGCCGCCTGCTGGCGAACGGTGGCAGCGCCGACTGGCCGCACTGGCTGCACTTCGACGACCGACTGGGCCCCGGCGCACATGGCCCGACACTCTGGTCGCTGGATACCGACGGCACGACCCTGCGGCGGCAACGCATCGACCTACGCACACCCCAGATTCTGATTACCGCCGGCTGCCACATTTCAGACGATGCCGCACGCGCCATCGCCGACGACCCCGAACTCGGCCCGGCCTTCCACCGCCATGCGCTATGGCTGAGCAACCCACCGGGTACGGAGGATATGAGCTTGGTACGCAACTGGAACCAGCGCCATCCACAGATGCCACTGCATCCGATTTACGCAGCGGCAGAATGGCCGCTGCTGCCACACCCCTGGGCCATGCCGACTTTTTTCCTGGTGCGCGATGGACGCGTGCAAGCACAATTAAAGGGCTCGCCCGCCGACGACCAAGCGCAACGGCGCGCCCTCAAACGTATGCTGCAAGACGCCGGACTACTCCCCTAGTCCGCATACACGACACCGCGCCCCGCGCCTGCGGCGACAGCGCACGGCACAGCCCGCGTGTGGCTCACGCCATGACTTTGGCCTGCTCCAACTCCACCAACAGTGCGCTGGCCAGATCCTCGCGAGCGATCTCGAACTGCTGCTCGCGCAGCAAGTCCTTGACCGCGACCACTCCTCGCGCCAATTCGTCCTCGCCCGCCAGCACCACGAAGCGGATTCCAGCGCGGGCAGCGTACTGAAACTGCTTGCCGACCTTCTTCGGCTCCATCTGCACTTCGGTGTTGATCCCACCCACGCGCAAACGTCGGGCGATATCCAACGCATCGGCCAACATCGCCTCATCCATCAGCGCGACCATGGCCTGCACGCTGCTGGAAGCGATGCCTTCGATCAACCCGGCTTCGCGCAGTTGCCAGAACAAGCGAGTCAGGCCGATGGAGATGCCCACGCCAGGTAGCTTGGACTTGCTGTAGTGACTGGCAAGATCCTCGTAACGCCCGCCCGAGCAAATCGAGCCGATCTGCGGGTAGTCGGTCAACAAGGTCTCGTAGACGGTGCCGGTGTAATAGTCCAGGCCACGGGCGATGGAGAAGTTCAGGCAATACGCGCGCTCCGGCACGCCAAGCGCCTTGACCAACGTCAGCACATCGCGCAACTCGGCCGCCCCCTCGCGCAGGGTCGAGCTGGCGTCGGCCAGTGCCTCCAACGCTTCCAGCCGCGCCAACGCATCGTCATGACCATTGGAACGCACCGCGACGAATTGCAGAATCTGCTCGACCTGCGCAGCCGGAATACCGAACCCCTCGCCAGTCAGGGTCTGCCGCACGTAGTCGGCACCGCGCTTGTCCAGCTTGTCGACCTCGCGCAACACCGCCAATTGACGCTCGCCCTCGGCCACCCCCAGGCTCTCGAAAAAACCACGCATCAGCTTGCGATTGTTCAACTGCACCGCGAAGGTGCCGATGCCCAACTCGGCGAACACCGCGTGGATCACCGCCAATACCTCGGCGTCGTAGCGGATGCTCAGCGCGTCCTTGCCGATCACGTCGATGTCGCACTGGTAGAACTCGCGGAAACGTCCGCGCTGGGCGCGCTCGCCACGGTAGACGCGCTGCATCTGATAGCGGCGGAAGGGGAAGCTCAGTTCGTGTTCGTGTTCGGCCACATAGCGCGCCAGCGGCACGGTCAAATCAAAGCGCAACGCCAGCTCCGGCATGCCGCCCTCCGCGCCTTCGGCGGCGGCATTGGCCAGCGCACCGGTGGACTGCACGAAGTACACCTGGCGCTCGGTCTCGCCACCGGACTTGGTCAGCAACACATCGGACAACTCGAACACCGGCGTCTCCACCGGTAGGAACCCGAACCGCTCATAGTTGCGGCGGATGACGTCCAGCATGCGCTGGAACGCGATCTGCTCGCGCGGCAGCAATTCCATGATGCCGGGCGGCGTGCGGGGCTTGATCACGAGCGGAACTCCTGCAATTGGGTCGACGAGCGGGACGCCAATTCTAGCCGCACCGAGCGCGGACGACCGCAGTGGCGCCTCAACTGCACACGATCGCCCTTACCGCCGCCCGCATGAGCAATGGCTTGACAATCGGACATGTTCAGCCAATTGCCTCCTGTACAGACACACGACCATGGTCGCTGCGCATCCTTACGATGCCGCCAACGGCAATCTCCCGACAGCCACACTCATCCAGCACGACGAGCAATTTCACCGGGCAAGCCGGCGCAGGCAGATGATCGAGCAGACGGGTGAGCGCAAGGCTATGAAAATCAATCCAACGCACGAAGCGGATGTGCTGCATATCCGCTCCATTACCGGAGAGATGCCACATTTCAATCAATTCCATGGCGCAATCATTGCAACTGAAACCAAAAGCAACCATAATGAAATTGATAATTAATTGAAAAATAAATTTAATTATCAAAAAATCCTCGCGCCGCGCAAAAAAATTCATCATATTCAAAGTGTGACTCGCGCACGAAGAGAGTTGTCCAACACTTTTTTATTTCGCACACCCAGCCATTACCGAGAGAAGATCAACCAAACATCAGATTGCCTTATCCATATTTGCGTGCGCTCATTGCGAAAAATGCAATCACGCATTGCACACCGTCCTATAAAGTTAAGTAAACGAAACCGAGCCGCCCGCGAATGCCGCGCATTTGCGGATTTTTCTGCACGTCGCTAATACCGACTTCACATCCAAACCAAAGAAAATGACAATGAAAATTGACTCTAAATACATGAAATTACGAGCATTTATTTTGTGCACCATGCTCGCCTTAGCTGCTGGCACTTCGATCTCCGCCAATGCGCAACAAATTCCGGCTGGCCCGTATATTGTCACGCACCTACTAAATTACAATCCAAGCGCAAAAGCAATGCTGATCTACACAGCAACTGGGATTTTTTGCGTCCCCTTGAGAACTGGAACCAGTGTGCGCGGCCCGTTCTTGACGGTCGGCATCTCGGATCACAGCGAATTTTATGCTATGTCTTCGCCCTACTGCGCTGCCGGTAGCGCGATAAATGGACTTTCTACTGAAACAGTATTCGACCGTTTCATTCCATCCGTGTACCTTGTTGTGGGCAGCAGTGACATCAGAACGGCTGTTAGATAATCACTGAGTCAGCGCTGATTCGCGCCCCGTGGATACATGTTCCCTCGGGTACGCCAAACAGACGGCGAGGCGACCATCCGGCTCGCCTCGCCGCTCCGCTTGACTCAACACAGACGATGGTCACTCACGTGGACCGCGCTTTGTCGCGGTACACGTCGCGACCTGCCAGCAGGCCACTGCACCGGGCGCTTCGAAACATCGAATTATCTGCGGCCAGCGACTTGATGCTCCGCGCCTATGCGAGCGGACTCCATGGTAGCGTCGACACGCGCGATGGACGGCAGCGCACATCTGCGCATGCCGCGTATCGCCCACCACCTCACCCGCACGCGGCCGACCGGCGAGCGCTTACTGACTCACATGCCCGCCAGCAGGCGAGCACGTAGCGCGGCATAGTCCGGCGCGATCGGCTCGGCATAGGCCGGGCGCTGCAACAACTCGGCCAATGCCGCTGGCACCGGCACCGGCTGTCCAATCAATGGCTCCACCACCGCCTCGAATTTGGCTGGATGCGCGGTCGCCACCACGGCCCAATCGCCGGCATCGGCCTGCGCTGCCTCGGCACGCAACTGCTGTAGCACGTGCAGGGCCGTCGCGGTATGCGGACAATGCACCTCGCCATAGCGGCGGAAGCGCTCACCGATCACCTGACGGATCTGCGCATCGTCTACCGAATATGCCCGGAACTGTGCGCGCAACGCCGCATCGTCGTCGCGATACAACCACCGTAACCGTTCGAAATTGCTTGGTGCGCCGACATCCATCGCATTGGCGAGGGTGGCGATGCTGGATTGCGCCGCATATACCGCACCCGCGAAATACTCCGGTAGTACCCGATTGGCGTTGGTCGCCAGCACGATCTTGCCCAGCGGCACACCCAACCCACGCGCCAGAATCGCCGCCAACGCATTGCCCAGATTGCCGGTCGGCACCACCAGATTCAGAGACTGCCCATGCGCGGCGTGATGGGTCAGCGCCGCATGTGCGTAATAGCTCATCTGCGGCAACAACCGCCCCATGCTGATGCTGTTGGCCGAACTCAGAGGCACCTGCGCCTGCAACGTGGCATCGTTGAGGGCCTGCTTGACCAGAGCCTGGCAATCGTCGAACGAACCGGCCACGCGCAGCGCCTGGATGTTGTCGCCGAAGCAACCCAACTGGTGCGCCTGCCGTGGCGACACGCGGCCATCCGGATACAACACCACCACGCGCAAGCCAGGCTGACGATGAAATGCAGCCGCGACGGCGGCGCCGGTATCGCCGGAGGTCGCGACCAGAATGGTCAACGGCGTCGTGGCCTCGCGCCGCAAGCGCGTCAGGCAGGCGGCAAGAAAGCGCGCGCCGAAGTCCTTGAACGCGGCGGTCGGCCCATGGAACAACTCCAAGGCGTGATCGCCCGGGGTGGCCAGCGCTTGCAGCGGCGCAGCGAAATCGAATGCCTCGGCGCAAAGCGTCGGCAATTCTGGCGCCAACGCATCGCATTCAAAGAACGGTGCCAGCAACACTGCCGCAGTCTCGGCCAAGCGAGCGCCTGGCGTTAACCCCCTCGCTGGCGGCAGGCGCTCAGGGACGTAAAGGCCGCCATCGGGCGCCAGACCGGCAGCGATGGCTTGGCTGAGCGAAACGGGTGGCGCGGTATGACGGGTGGAAATGAAGTTCATTGTGATCCATGAAAAAAAGACGCGACCAAGACGATCTATACCGCTTTTGCCCTGCACTGCCTCTGCGCAGCAGGCACGGCGAACGGAAAGACCCGATGGCGCTTGAAGCAATTTTTGCGCAGCACGGTGAATAAGATGCGCCGCCATTGGGAACCAGCATCGGGCCCAAAGACCTCGCGCATGTATCACTGACACTCGCCAATTGCGAACGTTACCAGATGACGCGGACACGGTCTTTGCCAGGACCACTCTGAACTGGCCAGACGCGCCACAAACGCGCGCTTAGCCCAGCGCGAAACGGCTTTATCGCGGCATGTCAAACAACGGACATCAGTAGACAGCGCCGATCTCGCGCAGGGAGGTGCCGCCGCCGCGGACGGCTACTGCGGCGGCATGGCGACCGCATCGTGCGCCCGACTTTTTTGCGTATCCACTGCGCTTGAGGGAGGCCAGCGCCTACTTGTCGGCAGGTGTGTGCCGCCCTACCTGCAACCAATGCCACAAGGCAAGCCGCCACCAGTATTGGCCGTGCGGCGCACACTGCGACAGCACGCACGCAGGCGCGGCCGTGCATTCAAGGTACGAACGCGCCACGCGGCCCGTCCACACAGACGAAGTTCTGTGCATCGTTGGGGCTACCCACACCGATCCAGAGCGCGGATTGCGGATAGCGACACAGCGGCCGAGTACGGACCACACCTTTGCCAGGATCGTCATCGACATACTTGGCTGCCACGATGCGCTCCGGCGCGACGCCTTGTTCAACCCATGCTTCCAGCGCGGACAGCACATCGTGCTGTGGATCAATGGCTAATCCAGGCGGCCCATAGAGCGCACCGAAGGCAGAAGTGCCAGGCCCACCAGTGAAGTGCCCCATGCCTGGAACCAGAAACAGACGGAAGAACTGCTGGGTCTGTGCAAGCGCGTCCCCGGAGCTTTTGGTCTGGCTATTGCCCAGGCTTTGTCTGGCAACGACAGATTCATAATAGGTGATCGCCCCGCGCGGCGGAATCACCGAATCCTCCCAACCAATGTAAAGGATCAATTTACCGTTGCGCGCGCGAAAGCCGCTCAAATCGGGGGAAGTAGCGTCAATCACACTGGCAAGCGACTGACCGTTGATCGGCGTGCTTTCGGCGCGGGCGACATCGGTTCCGAAATTCACTTGCGTATGGTCGAAGGCAGTACCGTTGCCAAACACCATGTTCGCGAAGAACTGGTTGGCAAGGATCGAATGGCCACCGCCGGGGACAGCCGCGTTGCCTGTGACATACGTGTCCCACAACCCCGGAGTGGCGACGGCGAACGGCTCAAATCCATAGTAAATCCGTTGACCGGTCCGCGGATCGACCGGGCCGTCCAGGATCGCCGAGAGGGTCTGGATCTGCGGCGCGGTGAGACAACTGCTGGTCTCGGCACCTGAGCACAACAACACACTAGGATCGAAATGGCATCGGCGTGGATCATTGACCACACCGTCGGCAGTGTGGTCTTTCGCATCGCATTGGGCGAGCGCCGCCGCCTGGATAGCCGGCAGCTTGGCAGCAGAGAGGGTTGCAGCCGAACTGGCGAATTCGGCATCTTCCGACCATAGCCAAGAGAACGCGTTGTGGATCCAAGCATTGGACGGCGCATCGGCGATGACACCATCAAAGGCCTGCGGAAAGCGCTGCGCCGCAATCAGCGCATCACGGCCGCCATTGGAAGCACCGAAAAAGTACGAGTAGCGCGGCGGGCTATGCGTATAAGCTGAAACCACCGACTTTCCACTCGAGATTGTGACGGCCAGCGCCTGGTAGCCCCAATCGATGATTTTCTGCGGGTGACCGAGCGCAAACGACGCATCGCCAACCGATCCCGTGTGACCGCCATCGGTGGTTGCGGTCGCATAACCACGCCGCAAAGCGAAACCGAGCGACTTATATTGAATGGTCCCGGCAAAGACGACTGTGCCGACCTGTAAGTATTTTTGGTTCCAGCCAGACGACGGCATCCAGACCTCGAACCCAATCTGCGAATCCTCCACAGGCCGCGCCACTCCAACAACGCGACAGAACGCCGGCAGCTTATCGATCACGCTGCCATCCGGAGCGGTAAAAGTACCCGCGGGCACATCCTCGGCGGTGGTGATCGTCGTGGACGGCAGTGTCAGCCTGAGCAAATCCGAGCATGCGGCCGACGCAGAAGCTGCCACCGACAACGCAACAACGCCTGCCACAACACTCAGCAGCAATCGTGAATATCTTAAACGCACCATGACAATCTCCTTTCCGCGATAAACCTGAGCAGACACGTTGATCAGGACGTCTTGCACCTGCACAGCAGCGGCCATGCAATTGATGCAATAAAGTTAAAAACAGAATCAGAGTGACTAAGAAAACGCCCAGATTCGCTATCGTGTGGGCGGGGACCGCGCGCAGGAACTGCGGCGCACAGGGGAGACTGAGGCTTCTGACAACTATCTGCGTTCATCCAGCGACGACGCAGGCGTTTTACTCATTACTCTTATACGCTGCGCAATGTAAAAACAGCGTATGCAGCGATGTGCTTTTCGCAGATCTCCACGGGCTTCGCGAAATAATGACCAGCCACGCCATCAAAATACGATGCGATGAATTGAAGTACGTCCACACTGCATAATCAACCTGATCGAGCCGGCGCAATCCGTCGCACGGCCCATCGGCGCATGCTCAATGCGCAAACCAAGCAACGACACGGCACCTGCCAAGCAGCGCTGGTCTGCCAACGCAACGCCGTCGGGCACATGGTGACGCTGCAGCCGCCTTCACGTCAGGCGGCCTGTTTTTACTCGGCAGCCAATGCCGCCACAGAACAGGCGTAAAGGCACCGTCGGCACGCACGGGCTACAACAGTCTGGCACCCTGGCAATTCAACGGCGATACCCAATGCTGACTCTCGAAACCGGCCACAGCAAATGCCGCCTGCACTGCCGGTGCCGCCGCCTCTGCCTCGGCACGAGTGGCAAACCAGGCGAATACGCTCGGACCAGCGCCGGAAATGCCCGCACCCATCGCACCGGCGGCCAACGCGGCAGCCTTGGCTGCATCGAAACCGACGATCAACGGCGCGCGACGCGGTTCGATCAGCGTATCGCGCAAGCCAGCGCGTACCAGCGCCGCGTCGCCGGCATGACAGCCTGCCAGTACCAGCGCCAGATTGGCACTTTGCGCGACGAATTCGCCGAGTTGGTAGTCGCCAGCCAACGCGGCGCGGGCGCGGCGGGTCTCCAACACGGCATCCGGATGCACCAACAAGCTGTACCATCCCGTCGCCACCGGTACCGGCACCATCCGTTGCAAGGTGGACAGCACCAAACCACCGAGGAACATCGGCCCGAGATTGTCGCCATGCCGACTACCGCTGGCCACGGCCTCGCCATCGAGCGCGTACTGATAGAGCTGGTCCCGCGACAAGGGCGTATCCAACAACGCATTGGCCGCCACCAACGCCGCAACGCACGACGCCGCCGAGCCGCCCATGCCGGAGCTGAGCGGAATGCCCTTGTCGATCTCCAGCTCGAACCCGAATGGCAAACCCAGCGCCTCGCGCAGCGCGATCAGCGCCACACCGGCGGTATTGCGCGTGGCCTCCAGCGGCAACACCGCGTTGGTGCCACGGATCGCAGCAATGCGCACCTCGGGAGCAGCGATACGACGCACGCTGACCGTGTCGCCGACGCCTTCCAACGCATAGCCCAGCAGGTCGAAGCCCACCGCCACATTGGCCACCGAGGCCGGGGCGAAAGCGCGTGCCTGTTGCCGCATATTGTCCAGCTTCGCAGCGCCCGCCTGATCGGTTTTCACGTTGCTCACAGACGCGCGCCCTCGCCCGCCGCCACCCGCAGCAGGTCGGCAAACACGCCCGCAGCGGTAACTTCCGGACCGGCGCCAGGGCCCTGCACCACCAATGGATTGGCGCAATAGCGGCGGGTCGTGAACTGGACCACGTTGTCGGTCAAGCGCAGATTGGCGAAGGCATGATCGGCCGGCAGTTCCACCAGGCCAACGCTGGGCGTGCGTCCCGGCGCTAGTTGCGCCACGTAGCGCAGCACGCAGCCGCGCGTCCGAGCTGCCTGCAAGCGCTGCGCGAATGCGGCATCCACTTCGTGCAAACGGGCCATGAAATCCTCCACACTGGCCTGACGCAGTGCTTCGGGCACCAGGCTCTCCACCGCCACCTCCTCCAGGCTCAACGCATGCCCGGCCTCGCGCGCCAGGATCACCAACTTGCGCGCCACGTCGGTGCCGGATAGGTCATCGCGCGGATCCGGCTCGGTGTAGCCCATGCCGCGCGCTTGGCTGACCAACTGCGAGAACGGCACGCTGCCATCGTATTTGTTGAACAACCAGGCCAGCGTGCCGGAAAAGATGCCCTCGATCGCGGTGACTTCGTCGCCGGTATCGACCAGATCGCGCAACGTGGTGATGACCGGCAAGCCGGCGCCAACCGTGGCCTCATAGCGGAAGCGCGCGCCACTGCTCTGGGCGGCAGCGCGGATCGCGTGAAAGCGCGCCAGTGGGCCGGCGCCCGCCTGCTTGTTCGGTGTCACGACATGGATACCGGCAGCCAGCCAGTCGGCGTAGCGATCGGCCACATCGGCACTGCCACTGCAATCGATGATGACCACATGCGGCAGATGTGCCGATAGCAGATGCGCGGTGAACACATCCAGATCGGTGGGTTGCTTGCCGGCCGCCAACGCTTGCCGCCAATCGCCGGCGAAGGCGCGCGTTTCCAGCCGCATCGCGCTGCGCGCGGCAATCGCGCGCAGGCGCAAGTCGAGATTGGCCTTGGCCAACAGTTGCGACTGCGCCGCGTGCAATTGATCGAGCAGCGCGGCGCCGACATTGCCCGGGCCGATCACACCGACCGAAAACGTCTGCGGCGACAACCAGAAGCCGGCATGCGCGGCGCGCAGCGCCTTGGTCGCGTGTGCGCTATCGATGGCCACGGAAATATTGCGCTCCGACGAGCCCTGCGCGATGGCGCGGATATTGACCTGGGCGCGGCCCAGCGATTCGAACAGACGTGCGGCCACACCCGGTTGCCCGGTCATGCCGTCGCCGACCGCCGCCAGCACACTGATCCCGGTCGTGAGCTGCACACGTTGCACCTGCCCCACCGCCAGTTCATGGGCAAAGGCCGACAGTACGGCACTGCGCGCGCGTTCGGCCTCGTGCTGCCGCACCACGCAGCAGATCGAATGCTCGGAGGATCCTTGCGAGATCATCACCACCGACACCCGCGCATTGCGCAGCGCGGCGAACACGCGCTCGGCGGTCCCGGGCACACCGATCAAGCCGGTGCCTTCGAGATTGAGCACGGCCAGGTCCGGACTCAGCGTAAGGCCCTTGATCGGTCCGCTGGTGGCGCTGCTGGCGGTAATCCGCGTGCCGGGGTGTTCTGGCTGAAAGGTATTGCGAATGATGATCGGCAGGCCGCGCTCGATCGCCGGCGACATGGTCTGCGGATGCACCACCTTGGCACCGAAGTAAGCCAGTTCACAGGCCTCGTCGTAACTGAGGGTTTCCAGTTGCACTGCTTCGGGTACCACGCGCGGGTCCGCCGAGAGCACACCGTCGACATCGGTCCAGATGTGCAGCTCGTCGGCATCGAACAGGGCAGCGAAGATCGCTCCGGAATAATCGCTCCCGTTACGGCCAAGCGTGGCGATGCGTCCGGCACGGTCGCGAGCGACGAAGCCGGTGACCACGATGCGCTGCTGTGGATGCTGCGCGCGCCACTGCGCCAGACGCTGCGCGCTTGCGTCCCAGTCCACGTCCACGCCGAGTTCGCCGCGATCGACCACCAACACCTCGCGCGCATCCAGGATCGCGCAGTCCTCGCCTAGCGCACGCAGATGCTCGCCGAGCAATTGCGCCGAATACACCTCACCCAAGCCCTGGACACGCTCCAACACTTCGCGCGGCAGTTCGCCGATCACCGCCAACGCGGCGAGGATCTGCGCCAGATGTTCGAAACGCGCATCCAACCATTCCACCGTGGTGCCAGCGAGTTCGCCGAGCAGCGCCACGGCGGCGGCGCGATGCCGGGCACGGGTCTGGTGCCAGCGCTCGCGCCAGTCGGCGTTTTCGCGCACGGCCAGTTCCGCCAGCTCGATCAGGGCATCGGTGACACCCTTCATCGCCGACACCACCGTGATCTGTAGGCCCTCCCCGCGCGCCAGCAACAGTTGCGCGACATGGCGATAGCACTCGGCATCGGCCACCGAGGAGCCACCGAATTTATGGACGACGGTATGCGCGGCGAGCGCAGGTGCTGGGACAGACGGGACGGCGGCGGACGACATGGGAGACCTCGGAGTGGAGGCCCCGCTCGCCTCAGGCTGCGGAATTTCCCCGCATCCTGATCCGGGTGCGGGGCCGTGGTGTTCGACAGTTAGGCGAAGACGACGGACCGCACCGAATCAATGGTGTGGGTGGTAATCCCCGTGGTAATACCCGCACCGTGCCCTGCCGCGTGCCGAAACAAACGCGGGATAAAAGCGACGATGCGAGCGCAGACCATAGGCATTGCCGATAAGAGGACATCATGCGCAGGGGCGCTGTCAAGCCATGCGTCATTACCCTGCTGCACGTCACATCCAGCCGAGCGAAACGGTTGCAAAAGCGACTATCGTTCGCAGACTACGCGAATGCCCGGCCGACACCGCACGGCCACCGCAAGCATGGCGTGCGCACTGTCGGTCATGCCCGTCTACACGCGCACACCCCATGCCGAGCTGTCCCGACATGGGATGCGCGCATGGTGAGGGTGATACAGCCGGGATGACGCGAGAGGCGTCAATGCTTCTGGTGATCCGTCGGCGGCGCTTGCTGCGGATCAGCGGGCTGCATACCGCTCTGGGGCGCATTGTGCTGCTGCATCGCTGCCTGACCCGCGTCGGTTGCGCTGGATTTGCCCGAGGGTTCTCCACTGCTGCCGCTGGCCTGACTGCCATCGGCGGTGGCAGACGGCGGCGCGGTGCCCTGGTCTGGAGCGGGCGTGCCGTCATCGCGGTGACAGGCGACCGAGGCCGCCAGAATCGAACCGATCATTAGCGTTTTCAATATTCTGCTCATGAGTGACTCCTGCTTCGCATTCGTACACGTGATTGGAGGCTCGCACGGGAATGGCCGATATGGCCAGACGCATTCCTCGCCGAAGCGACGACCACCGAGGCATCGGCGGTGTTTGCCATGTCCTGTCCATGTCGTGCAGGCAAGGCGTCTGCGGCACACGTGGCGGCAGTCGACCCGCGCATCATGTTGTCCACCATGATCGAAGCGACGCGCGATCGCATGCCAATGCGTTGCGGCGCTGCACTTGGCGGACACGCGCAGGATAGGTAAAACGATGCTCAGAGCGCGTCTGCACAAAGTGTAATTGGCGTTATCGCGCTAGCTGCGGCATGCCCAGCCAACGACACGCACGCATCTGCGCATGCGATGCCATGCGCGCACAGCGACAACTCTCGCCGCATTGGCGTGGTCCCACCACACAGAGCAGGAAAACCACACGGAAAAAGATGGTGACCCCGGCGCGATTTGAACGCACGACCTGTCCCTTAGGAGGGGACCGCTCTATCCAGCTGAGCTACGGGGCCATAAGGCTTTCCGGGCATCTATCGGTAGCAATGTGCTATTTCTGTGCTACCGCCAATCCCGGCTGTCGCCCATTGTAACGGATGGGATTTTTTTACGTGCCACAGGCCAGGCAAGCTAAAACAGGGCGGGCAAGCCCAGTCTGCTAAAATGACGGATTGGTCACACCCTGTGCCCGCACGCTTGCGGTCGCCGTCCCTGTCGCCTCGATTTCCAGGAGATTCCATGTCCGCTGATTTGCTGAAGGCGCTGGGTCTGGCCGCATCCAATGCTGGCACCTATCTGGGCAACGGCGAGTGGTCCAGCGCAACCGGCGCGAGCGTACTGCAACCGCTGAATCCATCCAGCAATGCGCTCATCGCCGAGGTTCAGGCCACCACGGACGCGGACTACGAGACCGTGATCGCCCGCGCGCAAGCCGCATTCAAGCTGTGGCGCAGCACACCGGCACCGCGTCGTGGCGAGGCGGTGCGACTGTGCGGCGAGGCGCTGCGCGCGCACAAGGATGCGCTGGGATCGCTGGTCGCGCTGGAGATGGGCAAGAGCAAGCCCGAAGGCGACGGCGAAGTGCAGGAGATGATCGACATCGCCGACTTCGCGGTCGGGCAGAGCCGCATGCTCTACGGCTACACGCTGCATTCGGAGCGTCCTGGCCACCGTATGTACGAGCAGTACCAACCGCTGGGCTTGGTCGGCATCATCAGCGCGTTCAACTTCCCGGTTGCGGTGTGGAGCTGGAATGCGTTCCTGGCGGCAATCTGCGGCGACATCTGCATCTGGAAACCCTCCAATAAAACCCCGCTGACCGCCATCGCCGCGATGAAGATCTGCAACGCGGCGCTGCGCGATGCCGGCTTCCCGGACATCTTCTTCCTGATCAACGACGCCGGCACGGCGCTGGCCGAGCGCCTGGTCGAGGACACCCGCATCCCCCTCATCAGCTTCACCGGCTCCACCCAGGTCGGGCGCCGCGTCGCCGAGACGTGTGCGCGACGGTTAGGCCGCTGCCTGCTGGAGCTGGGCGGCAACAACGCGATCATTCTCGAGGAAAGCGCCGACTTGAAGCTGGCGATCCCCGCCATCGTCTTCGGCGCGGTCGGCACCGCGGGCCAGCGCTGTACCAGCACACGCCGATTGATCGTGCATGCTTCCATTTACGACGCTGTCCTGGCGACGCTGGTCAAGGCGTACAAACAGGTCGAAGGCAAGATCGGCGACCCCACCGACCCGGCGAATCTGATGGGGCCGTTGAACAGCCGCGGCGCGGTCGAACAATTCCTGACGTCAATCGCCAAGGCCAAGGCCGCCGGTGGCACCATCGAGACCGGCGGCATCGCGCTGGAGCGCCCGGGCAACTTCGTGCTGCCGACAATCGTCAGCGGGCTGAAGAACACCGACGCCATTGTGCAGCAGGAAACCTTCGCGCCGATCCTGTACGTGATGAAATACACCACACTCGAAGAAGCCATCGAGATGCAGAACGGCGTACCGCAGGGGCTGTCCTCCTCGATCTTCACCCAGAACCTGAAAGCGGCGGAGACCTTTCTATCGGCGGCCGGCAGCGACTGCGGCATCGCCAACGTCAACATCGGCACTTCCGGCGCCGAGATCGGCGGTGCTTTCGGTGGCGAAAAGGACACCGGCGGCGGCCGCGAGTCCGGCTCGGACGCCTGGAAGGTGTACATGCGCCGGCAGACCAACACCATCAATTATTCCGATTCACTGCCACTGGCACAGGGCATCAAATTCGACCTGTGACCGCGCGAACCTCGCTCTCGTAGTTCACGAACACCCTCCCATCCCATCCACACATGCAAGGAGCAACACCGATGAGTCAGATACGCGAAACCAATTCACTCGCTGTCGTCAGTCTGGTCGCCGGCATCCTCGGCTTGACCTTCTTACCGCTGCTCGGCAGCCTGGGCGCGATCATCACCGGACACATGGCGCGCGCGGAAATCCGCCGCGATCCGCAGCGTTTTGAGGGTGACGGCCTGGCAGTGGGTGGACTGGTGCTGGGATGGACGGTGGTGGCACTGGGGGTCATCGCGCTGCTGGCCATGCTGGCATTCGTGCTGTTCTTCGGCGGGTTAGCCTGGTTCGCGAGCACACATGTATGAGCATCGACGCCGCCGACCCACAACACCGCTTCAGCAACCGCGTCGATGACTACGTGCGCTATCGTCCGGATTACCCACCGGCGTTGATGGCCTGGGTGCACGGCGCGCTAGGCGTGGCACCGACGGCGCTGGTGGCCGATATCGGCGCAGGCACTGGCATCTCCACCCGCATGTTTCTACGCGCTGGGCACCCCACCCTCGCCGTGGAGCCGAACGTGGCGATGCGTCGCGCCGCCGAGACGATGCTGCACGACACCCCAGGGTTTCGCGCCATCGACGGCAGCGCCGAAGCCACCACCCTGGCCGACGCCAGCGTCGATCTGATCAGCGCCGCGCAGGCGTTCCACTGGTTCGACCCAGTGGCCGTGCGCCGCGAATGGGCACGGGTGCTGCGTCCAGGCGGGCTGACACTGGTGTATTGGAACACCCGCCTGCTCGACGCCACGCCGTTTCTACAAGGCTACGAACAACTGTTGCTCGACTACGGCACCGACTACAGCGCGGTCTCAGAACGCCACCCGGACGATGCGACAATGCACCGTTGGTTCGGTGCCGGCTTGCGCGACAGTGCGCAGTTCCCCAACCTGCAACGTCTGGATTTCGACTTCCTACGCGGGCGGCTGCTGTCGTCCTCGTATGCGCCACTTCCCGGACACCCGCGCCATGCGCCGATGCTGGAAGCGCTGCGCGCGCTGTTCGACCAGCATCAGGCAGACGGCACGGTCGACATTCATTACCACACCCGCGCTTTTGCCGGAACGCTGAACTGACCACATCACCATGTATTCCCTTGCTCGACCGTTTCTATTCGCCCTCGATGCCGAGCGCGCCCATTCCCTCGGCTTACGCGCGCTCGAACTGGCCTATCGCACCGGCATCAACCCCCTGTTGGCGCCAGCGATCACGCCGATGCCCACGCAGGCCTTCGGCCTGACGTTTCCCAATCCGGTTGGGTTGGCCGCGGGCCTGGACAAAAACGGCGAGCACATCGATGCGCTGCTGGCGCTGGGCTTTGGTTTCGTCGAGGTCGGCACCATCACCCCACGGCCGCAGGCTGGCAATCCCAAACCGCGCATGTTCCGCCTACCGCAGCAGCAGGCGGTCATCAATCGCCTGGGCTTCAACAACCTCGGCGTGGACGCTTTGGTGCGCAACGTCGCGCGCGCGCGCCGCCAGCGCGGCCTGCTCGGGATCAACATCGGCAAGAACAAGGACACACCCAACGAGGAGGCCGTGAACGACTACCTGCATTGCCTGGAAAAGGTCTATGCGTTAGCCGACTACGTCACGATCAACATCTCCTCGCCCAACACTGCCGGCTTACGCGAATTGCAGGAAGAGCAAGCGCTGCGACACCTGGTTGCACGGCTGCGCGAGGCACAGGAAACACTGGGCGCGCGCCATGGCAGACGCGTGCCGATGCTAGTGAAGGTCGCCCCGGATTTGAGCGACCGAGATATCGATGCGGCAGCGCGCGTCTTGTCGGATCTGCAGGTGGACGGAGTGATCGCCACCAACACCACTATCACCCGGCCTGGCCTGGAACACGCCCCGCTCGGCGGCGAAAGCGGCGGCCTGTCCGGAGCGCCGCTGATGGAACAATCGACACTGGTGCAGCGCCGGCTGCGCGCTCGCCTGCCCGAGGCGATCCCGCTGATCGGGGTCGGCGGGATCCTCTGCGGAGCCGACGCCGCGGCCAAGATGGCTGCCGGCGCGGCACTGGTGCAGTGCTATAGCGGGCTCGTATTCCGCGGACCGGAATTGATAGGCGAATGCGTCGAGGCGATACGCCGACGCCGCGAAGCACCCAGCCCTGGATCGGTGACCACGCCATGAGCAAAACCTGGTCGCTCACCGCCAACGCGCCGTTGCAGGCGCTCAACACCTTCCACGTGACCGCGCAGGCTCCATGGCTGCTGCAGATCTTCGCTCCCGAGGCGTTGCCGGAAGCGCTGCTGGCACCGCAACTGTCCGGCGCGACGCTGTTGCCGCTAGGCAGCGGCAGCAACGTGCTGTTCGCTGGCGATGCACCCGGCGTGGTGTTGTCGTTCTGCAACCGCAACATCGACACACTGGAACATCGCGTGGATTACGCCATCGTCCGCGTCGGCGCTGGCATGGGCTGGCACGAGTTGGTGGTGTGGTCGCTGGCACAAGGTCTGTCCGGCCTGGAAAATCTCGCCTTGATCCCCGGCACGGTCGGTGCCGCCCCCATCCAGAATATCGGTGCTTACGGCGCACAGGTCGAAGAGTTCATCCACGTCGTGGAAGCCTACGACCGTGCCGATGCACAGTTCGTGCGACTGGACGCGGCGGCATGCGAATTCGGCTACCGCGACAGTCTGTTCAAGCGCCAGCCCGACCGTTATTTGATCGTCGCGGTGGAATTCAGACTACCGCGCCTGCATGCGCTGCGCATGGACTACGCCGGCATCGCCGAGGAACTGGAGGCGCTGGGCATTACCACGCCGAGCGCGCCCGACGTGGCCCAAGCGGTCATCAACCTGCGTCGGCGCAAGCTGCCCGACCCAGACGTCCTCGGCAACGCCGGTAGCTTCTTCAAGAATCCGCTGCTGCCGCTGGAGCAGGTACAGGCGCTGCAGCACGCGCATCCGGAGCTTCCGGTATTCCCCAGCGACGACCCGATGCAGCGCAAGCTCTCGGCCGCCTGGTTGATCGAAGCCTGCGGCTGGAAAGGCCATCGCGACGGCGATGCCGCGGTGTCCGCCGCGCATGCGCTGGTGCTGGTCAACCATGGACACGCCAGCGGGACGGAATTGCTGGCGCTGGCGCGGCGTATCTCCGCTTCAGTACGCGAACGTTTCGGGGTCATCCTGGAACCGGAACCGCGCATCGTCGGCGCACAGTGGTAAGCGTGCCCACACCGCTGCGCGCGGCCGTCTTGATGCTGCTCAGCACGATGAACTTCGGGCTGATGGTGGTTGCCATCCGGTTAGCATCGGCGCAGCTAGCAACAGTGGAAATCGCCTTCTTCCGCAACCTGTTCGGCCTGCTGTTTCTGCTGCCGATGCTAGTGCGTCCAGGCCAGCCGCTGCCGCGCACGACGCAGTTGCCACGCTACCTGTTGCGCACGGCGATCGGGCTGGTATCGATGCTGGCCGGTTTCTGGGCGATTGGTCACCTCCCGTTATCGCAGGCGATCGCCCTCTCCTATTCCAGCCCGTTGTTCGTCACCCTGGCCGCGGCGCTGTGGCTGGGCGAGATCGTGCGCCTGCGTCGCTGGCTGGCGGTGCTGTGCGGCTTCATCGGGGTGCTGATGATCGTTCGCCCCGGCGCCACCAGTTTCAGCGCAGGCACCCTGGTCGCGGTGTTGGCCGCGCTGATGAGTGCGTTGGTCGCTATCCAGATCAAGCAACTGACGCGGGTCGATAGCGCCAACACTGTCGTGTTCTACACCTACGCGTTCTGGCTGCCAATGTCGCTGCTGCCTGCGCTGTTCGCCTGGCAGTGGCCGCATGGCATCGCCTGGTTGTGGCTACTGGCAACCGGCCTGTTCGGCACCTTAGGGCAACTGCTATGGACACGCGCGCTACGCTTGGGTGAGGTTTCGGCCCTGATCCCGATCAGCTTCATCCAGTTGCCGCTGGTAACGCTGTTCGGCTGGTGGCTGTTCGGCGAGTCGCCGGATCGCTGGACGGTGCTCGGCGCGGCGATCATCCTCGCGGCCAACGCGTATATCGCCCATCGCGAAGCGCTGCTGGCGCGGCGCGCGGCAAATCAGCAAAAGAGCGCAACGGACACGCTCGACGCCTAGCCCACTTCGCGGCACAGATCGCAACAGACATCGCCGACATTTTGTTGGCGACTCCAACCGCGCACAGGCCAAGGCGACTTGCAGCGCGGATAGTCAACCGATCACCGCCTATCAACGCGATGAAAAGCGCCCGCTTAGACAGACGACATCGAGCAAAAAAGTGCGCTAACAAATGCGATGTGCCGCGTGCACGCCGAGCAACTTGCGCCGCCAATGACACCCACTGGCGGCGTTCCCAGCAAAGGATTCACACAGCCCGACGCAGATAAGTGCGCTCGACATAATCGTCGATCAACGCAACGAACTCTTGGGCGATGTTCTCGCCACGCAAGGTGACGGTTTTTTCTCCGTCGATGAAAACCGGTGCCGCTGGCGCCTCACCGGTACCGGGCAAGGAGATACCGATGTTGGCATGGCGCGATTCGCCCGGCCCGTTGACCACGCAGCCCATCACCGCCAGGGTCATGTTCTCAGCGCCAGGATGCTGGATCTTCCATTCCGGCATTTTCGCGCGCACATGGTTCTGCACCACTTTGGCCAGTTCCTGGAAGAACTCGGAGGTGGTGCGACCACAGCCCGGGCAGGCGGTGACCAGCGGCGTGAAAGCGCGCTGACCGGTGGTTTGCAGCAGTTCCTGGGCGACGATCACCTCCTGCGTGCGCGACTGCCCCGGCTCCGGAGTCAACGAGATACGAATGGTGTCGCCGATACCTTCCTGCAGCAGGACCGCCAATGCCGCGCTGGAGGCCACGATGCCCTTGCTGCCGATGCCGGCCTCGGTCAGGCCCAGGTGCAGAGCGAAATCCGAACGCTGCGCCAGATCGCGGTATACCGCGATCAATTCCTGCACCCCGCTGACCTTGCAACTGAGCACGATGCGGTCGCGGCCCATCCCTAGCTCAACCGCGCGCTCGGCCGAATCCAGCGCCGAACGGATCAACGCCTCGCGCAGCACCCGCGCGGCATCCCAAGGCACCGCGCGGTGCGAGTTCTCGTCCATCAATTGCGCCGCCAGCGCCTGATCGAGCGAGCCCCAATTGGCGCCGATCCGCACCGGCTTATCGTATTTCAGTGCAAATTCGATCAATTGGGCGAATTGAGTGTCCTTCTTCTTGCCGAAGCCGACATTGCCGGGGTTGATCCGGTACTTGGCCAGAGCCTGCGCGCAGGCCGGCTCTGCGGCCAGCAACTGGTGACCGTTGTAGTGGAAGTCGCCGATCAACGGCACCTCGACACCCATCATCCGCAGCTTATCGACAATACGCGGAATCGCTGCAGCCGACTCGGGATTGTTGACCGTCAACCGCACCAGCTCCGAGCCGGCACGCCACAACTCCGCCACCTGTTTGACCGAAGCGGCCACATCGGCAGTGTCGGTATTGGTCATCGACTGCACCACGACCGGCGCGCCAGCGCCCATGGTGACGCCGCCGATACGCACCGGCTGGGTGAGACGACGCGGGCCGGGCGCGGCGTCGGCGAGAGGGGCGGAACGGCTGGCAGTGTCGGACATTGCCACATTTTAGCCTGCAAGGCCGCGTGGCGCCCCATTGCCAAGATGTCGGCGATTCAGCCAAACGGCACGCACCGGAACCGGTAATCACAAGCCGCCCCGCTCCGGACGCATACGATACGGGGCATGGACTCCACCGACGCTTCCTTCCTGCGCACCCTGTGCAGCCTACGCTGGCTTGCCACTGCCGGGCAGGCCGCGACGATCCTCCTGGCAACCTGGCCAATGCGCTTGCTGTTGCCGCAGGCGCCGCTGTGGGCCGGCGTCGCCGTGCTGGCGCTGTTCAACCTGTATGCACAGTTACGCCTGCGCCATACCGCCGCGGCCACCCCAGCCACCGCGTTCGGTCATATTCTGGTGGACGTCACCGTACTGACCTGGATGGTCGGCTGGAGCGGAGGGATCGGCAACGCCTTCGGCTCCCTGTTCCTGGTGTTGATCGCACTGGCGGCCCTGGCCCTGCCACTGCGCTGGGCCTTGGCGGTGGCAGTGGCCTGCATGAGCGGCTACGCGGTCAGCGCGCTGTTCGGGCTGCCACTGCCGCGCGGTCCGTATCAGGCGTTGGACCTGCAACGCTGGGGAATGGCCGCCAACTTCCTGTTGTCTACCGTCGTGGTGCTGGTGTTTTCCACCCGTCTGGCGATGGCCATGCGCGCGCGCGAACGCGAACTGGCCCTGTTGCGAGAGCGCTTTACCCGCAACGAGGGCATCGTCGCCTTGGCCACCCATGCCGCGTCGGTCGCGCACGAATTGAACACGCCGCTGGCGACCATGACCCTGCTCACCGACGATATCGCCGAGCAGAGCACGCAGCCAGAGTTGCGCGAGGATTTGGACACGCTGCGGCAACTGCTGGTGCAGTGCCGAGAACGGGTGCTGGCACTGGCGGCGCCGGCACAGCGCGCGGGCGCAGGTATGATCTCCCTGGCGCACGTCCTGCATCAATGGCAACTGGTGCGACCGACCGTGCAACTGCACCGCAACGACGATGCGCCTTTACAACTGCGCATGGAAAGCGCAATCGGCCACTTGTTGCAGGTACTACTGAACAACGCCGCCGACGCCGGCGAACGCGCCGGTCAGCCACGCGTGGACCTGAACGTACACGTCACCGGCAGCGAATTGATCGGCGAGGTACGCGACTATGGTGGCGGCTTCGACGCCAACCAGGTCGGACTGCCGGCCACTCTATTTCGTAGCGGCAAACCCGACAGCATGGGCGTAGGCTTGGCACTGTCTCATGCGACCATCGAGCGTCTGGGCGGCGAACTGTGGACACAGCCCGCTTCCGGTCACGGCACACGGGTCGGATTTCGCCTGCCACTGCTGACTCTGGAGACCTCCGCATGACCACCGACACCCCACTGGGCCTGCTGGTCGACGACGATCCGTTGTATCTGCGCACTCTGCAACGCACCCTGGCCCGCCGAGGCCTGGAAACCCACACCGCCGACAGCACGGTCACGGCATTGACGCTGGCCACGGCCAACCAGCCGGATTACGCGCTGATCGACCTCAAGCTCGGCGACGAATCCGGCCTGGAGCTCATTCAGCCGTTACGCGCGATACGCGCCGATATGCTGATCCTGCTGGTCACCGGTTACGCCAGCATCGCCACTGCGGTGGAAGCGATCAAACTCGGCGCCGACGACTATCTACCCAAACCGGCAACCGTGCCGATGATCCTGCGCGCGCTCGGCCTGGAAGCCGATGACAGCGAGGACAGCGACGATGTGCCTGATGCCATGACCCCGCTGAGCCGCCTGCAGTGGGAACACATACAGCAGGCCATGCACGAAACCGGCGGTAACGTCTCCGCCGCCGCACGCCTGCTTGGCATGCACCGCCGCTCCTTGCAACGCAAACTCGCCAAGCGCCCCAGCCCCAAACGTGATCCGCCACACTAAAAGCATGCGCTCCACCGCGTCGGCGCTCCAGCGCCTGACATGAATGCTGCTCCCCATCCCCCTCCATCACTGCTCAAGCACCCTCCCCCAAGGCCGCTAACTCAGCATGTCAACACTGACTCCCCCCACACTGCTGGACGAACCTACAAGACTGAATGTCCTGCAGCAACTCTGCCTGCTGGACACCCCGGCGGACCTCGTCTTCGATCTGATCACGCAATTGGCCGCACGTCACCTGAATGTGCCAATCGCGATGGTGTCGCTGGTCGACGAGCAGCGCCAATGGTTCAAGTCCAAGATCGGTGTGGACACCACAGAAACCCCGCGCAGCCAGGCGTTTTGCGCATATACGATCCAGAGTACGGAACTGCTGGTGGTGCTCGATGCGCGGGAAGATCCGCGCTTTCGCGACAGCGCACTGGTGACCGGCCCACCATTCGTGCGTTTTTATGCCGGCGCGCCGCTGCTGATGAAAGACGGCGCCAACCTGGGCGCGTTGTGCGTGGTCGACACCGAACCGCGCCAGGACTTCGACGAGACATCGCGCAAGACCATGGAAAACCTGCGCGACATCCTGATGATCCGCATCGACGCCCTGCGCAACGCCGGATTCATCGACCCGCTCACCGAACTGCCCAACCGTCTGCGCTTCAACGAAGACCTGACCATGTGGCTTTCGCTACAGGGCACGCAGCAGCACAACACCGCAGTGGCCGTGGACGTGTGCGGAACCAAGTATTTCCGCGAGATGGTCAAGGCGCTGGGATGGGAATACGCCGAGGGCTACCTGCTGTCCTCACGCGACCGGCTGGTGCAGGCACTGAATGGGATACCGCTCTATCGTATCGACACCACCACGTTCGTGTTCGTGATCGAAGGCAGCGACGAGGACAAACTGGCGCAATGGTGCGATCACGTCTGCGACGCCTTCACCTTGGCGATCGACCACCAGGGCATCCCGCACGTGGCGACTCCTTCGCTCGGCGCGGTATACCTGGACGGCGGATTGAGCGCCAACCATACCCTGCGCTCGCTGACGACCGCCGTGGATATGGCACGCCAGCGCGGCTTGCGCTGGAGCCTGTACGAACTCAGCCATGACGCCAGCCAGCGCAGCGCATTCCGAATTCTGGCCGCGCTCCCGGAAGCACTGAGCGCACAAGGCCAACTGAGCCTGCACTACCAACCGCGAGTGAGCATGCACACCGGTGCCTGCATCGGAGTGGAAGCGCTACTGCGTTGGGAGCATCCACTGTTGGGAGCGGTCGCACCCAACAACTTCATTCCACTGGCAGAAAAGACCGCGTTGATGCCGCAAATCACCGCCTGGGTGCTGCAAACCGGTATCGCCCAGGCTGCGCTGTGGCAACAGCGTGGATATCGCTTCGCCGTGTCGTTGAACATCTCGGCGGTGGATCTGGAGCAAGCGGATTTCATCGCCAACCTGCGCAGCCTGCTGGCACAACATGCAATTGCACCGGGCGCCATCGAAATCGAGTTCACCGAAAGCGCGATGATCCGCGATCCGCAACGGGTCGCCGAACAACTGCAACAGATCAGCGCACTCGGGGTGAAAATCGCCATCGACGACTTCGGCACTGGCTACAGCAACCTCGGTTACCTCAAAAGCATCCCCGCCGACGCCCTGAAGATCGACCAATCGTTCATCCGCACACTGCCCGCGAGCCGCAGCGACAGCGTCCTGGTGCCCGCGATGATCCGTCTCGGCCACGACTTCGGCCAGCAGGTCGTGGCCGAGGGCATCGAAAGCGAAACCGTGTACCAGATGCTACGCGACTGGGGCTGCGACGAAGGCCAGGGTTACTGGATCGCAAAACCAATGCCGGCCGCCGCGCTGGACGTGTGGCTGGAAACACCCTGGCACGGCGCGTGAACGCGCCGCGCCACCGCCCCTCGCCCGGCAGCAATCACCAGAACACCGCGTAGAGCGCAATCAGAATCGCGATGACCACCGTGGCGCCGAGCTTGAAGCCGAGCGCGGTGGCGTAGCGCACGTCGTCGGTACGGATCAGGTCGCGCGCCGGCGCCTGGGGAGTCAGCAGCGACACCAGCACCGCCGACAGCAGCGACAGCACGAACACCAGCCCGATGCGGTCCATGAACGGCAGTTCCGGCCACAGCTTTTTCAACACGACCGACAACAGGACCGAACCGACCGCCGCGCTCAGCGCACCGGCTTCGTTGGCGCGCTTCCAGAACAAGCCGAGCATGAAGATCACCACCACGCCCGGGGTGAAAAAGCCAGTAAATTCCTGGATAAACTGGAAACCCTGGTCGAAATTACCCAATAGCGGGCGCGCGGCGAGAATGCCGATCAACACTGACGACACGGCGGCAACGCGACCAACGCGCACCAAACGTTTCTGCTGGGCCTGCGGGCGGAACTTGGCGTAGAAATCCAGGGTGAAGATGGTCGCCACCGAATTGATCTTCGATGCCAACGAGGCCACGATCGCTGCCACCAACGCGGCGAACACCAAGCCGAGCATGCCACTGGGCAATAGTTGCATCATGGTCGGATAAGCCTGGTCGGGTTTGCCCAGCGTCGGCGCGAGCATCACCGCCGCAATGCCCGGCACCACCACCACCAGCGGCATCAGCAACTTCAGAAAAGCGGCGAACACGATGCCTTTTTGCGCTTCGCCGATGTTCTGCGCCGCCAATGCGCGCTGGATGATGTACTGATTGAAACCCCAGTAGCTGATGTTCATCACCCACATTCCGCCGAACAGCACGCTCAAGCCTGGCAGATCCTTGTAGAAGGGATTGTCCCTGGACAGGATCATGTGGAAGTGCTCCGGATGCGCGCTCCATAGATGCTTGAAGCCGGCCAGCACGCCGGCACCATCGCCGATACGCGACAAGGTCAGCCCAGCGACCAGCAAACCACCCAGTACCAGCAAGGTGACCTGCACAATGTCGGTCAACGCCACCGCCTTGAGGCCACCGTACAACTGATAGACCAGAGCGAACATACCGATCATGACCAGCGCCAGAGTCTGATCCATGCCCGTGATCTGGCTCACCGCAATCGACCCCAACCACAAAATCGAGGTCAGGTTGACGAACACGTACAGCAACAACCAGAACACCGCCATCAGCGTGCGGACCCACTTGCCGTAGCGTTGTTCCAAAAACTGCGGCATGGTGTAGATGCCATTGCGTAGAAACACCGGCAGGAAGAACTTGCCGACGATCAACAAGGTCAGCGCCGCCATCCATTCGTAGGAAGCGATTGCCAGACCAATCGCATAACCTGAGCCGGCCATGCCGATGATCTGCTCGGCGGAAATGTTGGCGGCAATCAACGAGGCGCCAATCGCCCACCATGGCAAGGTCTTACCGGCCAGAAAATAATCCTCAGCGCTCTTTTTATGACCGCCTTTCTCCCGCGACACCCACTGTGCCAGGGCGAAGATACTCACCAGGTACACCACCACGATCGCTACATCCAACTTCGCCAAACCCATGGCGTTCTCCTACGAGCCTCGGCCCTGTCGCATCGTTGAATACGACGCCACCCGCTCGGGCAGCGCACCTTTATCTCACCTTGCCCGGCCGCATCGCACGCAGCGAACATCGTCGGAAATGCGACGATGTTCGTGTCCGGCCTGGCTGCGCGCGCATGCCAGCACCACAGATACGCCACTCAATGCAGCGGACAATCAAGCACGCGTTGTGCGTCGTTGCTGGAACCCAGCGCGATCCGCGAGACCGAAAGATCCAACGCAGCATCGCTCTCGATCACAGGCAAGCGTTCGAGTTTGGTCAGGTCCGCACCGGCGACCGCGAAGCACTTCAGCGGCACTCCCAGCGTGTGCCATTCGCCTTTGGGCCACGCGGCCAACGCCTTGTTCCATGGCACCTGCGCCGCGCAGCCATGCCCGCAATTGACCCCGATGCCCGATGCACCCGCCGGCAGCGCATCCACCTTCATGGTCAAAATCAATTGCAGATCGCCATTGCTCTCGCGCGAGACATCCAACGTCTTGGGCAGCACCAGCGCCAACGCCGCCTTGCCCTTACCCGACCACACGAAACGACGTGCGTCTTCCTGCGCTTTGTAGTCGATCGCGGTGACCTTCAGCGTGCCATCGGCCAGCGCCGCCGGCATTGTCGCCGCCGGCAGATTGGCCTGCGTGGCGCCCTGCAGAATCAGGTTAATGCCCGCCGCCGGCTTGCCGCGTTCCAAGTACACCCCGCCAACCGCCTGCGCGCCGGACACGCCGGAGACCTCGGACAGACGATTCAGATCGCCCTTGTCGGCATAGGTCAAACCAGCGCCGAATGCGAACTGGGGATTATAGTTTTTCTGCCCGACATTATTGGCGTACTGCACCGCCGAACGCGGCCAGGAATAGCTGAGCTTGCCGTGGAAATCGTTCTGCACCTGCCCATCGGGTTTGCGCAGCAACACATCGGCAATACCGCCGCCTTCCGATCCTGGCAACCAGGCAGCGACGAACGCATCGGCGGCGTTGATCTCGCGATTCACCCACAACGGACGTCCACTCAGGAACACCGCCACGACCGGGATCCCATCGGCCTTGAGCTTCTTGATCAATTGCAGATCGCTGTCGTCACCGGGCTTGTACAACAGCGTGGCGATGTCGCCCTGGAACTCGGCGTAGGGATTTTCGCCAAATACCACCACCGCGACGTCGGGCTTATCTTTGTACTTGCCGTCGACTGCCAATTCGGCGCTGCCACCGGCAGCCTGGACCTGCTCCCGCAATCCCTCCCAGATGGTCGCAGCATGCGGATAATCGGCACGTTTGGTGCCGGTGCCCTGCCAATTCAGGGTCCAACCGCCGCATTGCTTGCCCATGTCGTCGGCACCGTCGCCAGCGACCAACAGCCGCGTCTGCGGCTTGAGCGGCAACAGATGGTTATGGTTCTTCAACAACACCAGCGACTCGCGCACCGCCTGACGCGCCACCGCACGGTGCTCAGGCGCCCCGAGCAGTTCGAACTTGCCACCGAGCGGACGCTGCGACGGCTTGCCGGCCTCGAATAGACCCAGCCGCAGCTTCACACGCAAGATCCGCCGCACCGCGTCGTCCAGCCGCGCCATCGGAATCTCGCCGGACTTCACCGCCTTCAGCGCACTGTCGTAGTAGCCCTTCCAACTATCAGGTGCCATCAACATGTCCACGCCGGCGTTGAACGCCGCCGGACAATCGTCCTTGCGGCAACCGGGAACCTGGGCATGGCCGTTCCAGTCACCGACCACGAAACCACCGAAATGCATCTGCCCCTTCAGCACGTCGGTCAACATGACCTTGTTGCCGTGCATCTTGACCCCGTTGAAACTATTGAACGAGGCCATCACCGATTGCGCACCGGCGGCAATCGCCGGCGGATAACCAGCACCGTGGATGTCGCGCAACTGCTGCTCGCTGACCCGGGTATCGCCCTGATCCTTGCCGTCGGTAGTGCCGCCATCGCCAAGGAAATGCTTCACCGACGAAACCACATGCCGGCCATCGAGGAAACCCGGCTGACCGGGCACGCCTTGCAGGCCCTCGACCATCTTGCCGGCAAAACTGGCTACCACTTCCGGCGATTCCGAATAGCCCTCGTAGGTGCGGCCCCAGCGGTCGTCCTGCGGCACCGCCACAGTCGGCGCGAAGGTCCACTCCATCCCGGTGGTGCGCGTCTCGGCAGCGGTGACTTCACCGATCTTGCGCATCAGCTCCGGGTCGCGGGTCGCACCAAGACCGATGTTGTGCGGGAACAGCGTGGCACCGACGATATTGCTCTGCCCGTGCACGGCATCGATGCCGAAGATAATCGGGATTGCCGGACCGGAACCGGTCTTTTCCATCGATGCGCTGTAATACGCATCGGCCAACGCCAGCCACTGCGCCGGACTGGCGTCGTATTTGCCACCGGGATCGGAGTTGCCGCCGGCCAACACCGAGCCGATGTGATATTTGCGCACATCCTCCGGGGTCATGCTGGCGATATCGCCCTGCACGATCTGCCCGACCTTTTGCTCCAGCGTCATCTGCGCCATCAACTTGGTCAGGCGCGCCTCCAGCGCCTGGTCTTCCGGCAACGGCCAGGCCGGCGACGGCCACAGTGCCGGATGGATCGTCGGCGTCGCGGTGGTCACAGCCGCTGCCGGAGCAGCAGCCGAAGAACGTCCAGCCGCCCCAGCCGCCAAGGCCAACAGACCCAGTCCAGCAACGACGGTCAACGTATTACGAAGCGGCGCGATCACGCCAGCAAACTGTGTATACAAGCAACTTTCTCCCAGGAACGACAAACGTATGCCAGACAGCGATCACTTCGCCCCCCGCGATGCGCGACTGGCGCCTACGCTTCCCGAATCGCCAAGAGGCTGTCAACCGCGACACGCGATATGCCATGGTTGTAGATGGATATCGACTAACGCTATATCGATGGGATATCCACATTGGCTGTTCTATGCCGCACTTGCATGCGTGGCAGTGGCGGCAGCACCACCGACGCAACCACGCTTTTGCTGCGCCGCAATATGGACGAATTTGTAGACTGCGCACATGCGCGATGCCGCTGGCGCGAAGCGTGGGCGGGAATGACGAGCCCAAAGCGGGCCGAGCGTCCACGTAGAACGACATCTGCATGCGGCATACGTCGTCACTGCACGACGCATCTGTACACGACATATCACGAATCAGGCAGGATCAGACGTGCCGCGCATGTCAGCGGGCCCATACGCCACCTCAACTCACGCGCACTGGCATGGGGACATGGCATGTCACCAAAGCGCCGACGCTGCTCCCTACAGCGCGACCTCCACTGGCGTTGACCATCCCTGGACGCGGAACAGCTCAAGCTCAGCGGCAAGTGCACTAACCCGGGTAATCACTTGAGAAGCTAATCGCCCCCCCACTACCATGGATTGGACCAGAATGAGTCTACGGTCCGATCAAGTGCACCATACTCAAAACCGTATGGTGCGAACCGCCACAATGGATTGAATAAAGGATCGTCAATATGGGAATGAAGGCCCGTTTCGGAACCGCCCTGGCATTACTCCTGCTCACCGCATACGCGGGCCTGTACCTGTCCGGCTACATCACCTTACTGCTGCTCAAGCTCAACATCCCGCTCGCGTGGAACACCTATCTCCAGTACGTCCGCGTCCTGGATCTGCCTCAAGTCCAACCGTATGCGACGAAAATCAAACTCGGTGGCATGCTGGGCTTCAGCCTGACCTTCATCGTGTGGCTGCCGTTGACCGCCATGCTGCTGCGATTGAACCGCCGGGATGAATCCCTGCATGGCGATGCCGGTTTCGCCAGCCTGCACGATATGAAGCGCGCCGGTCTGCTGGAGAAAAAACCCGAAAGCGTCATCGTCGGCAAGTACCGGGGACGCCATCTCTACATCAACGGCGCACTCCACGTGATCGTGGTGGCGCCTACCCGCAGCGGCAAAACCACCTGCATCGCCATGCCGGTGCTGTTGACCTACGAGCACTCGATGTGCGTGCTCGACATCAAGGGCGAATTGTTCAAGGAAACCAGCGGTTGGCGCGCCTCGCAGGGACAGCGCATCTACAAGTTCGCCCCCTATGCCACCGATGGCAAAACCCACCGGTTCAATCCGCTGTCCTTTGTCAGGCCGAGCCAGTACATCGCCGACCTGCAAACCATCGCTGCCATCCTCTACCCCGACGACGCCGGAAAGGACCCATTCTGGGCGACTCAAGCCCGCGCCATCTTCGTCGCGTTTGCCTCGTTCATGTTCGAAAAATGGGAAGACATGGAACGTATGGGTTACCCAGGAACCAACGCACAAGGCCAGCCCGACCCCCAAGCCCCTCTGGATCCCAACGTAGACCCTAGGTTTCCGAGCTTAGAACGCATCCTGCGGCTCTCTTCCGGTGCGGGGAGCCAGAGTGTCAAGGAGATCGTCGAAGACTGGCTGTCGGAGCCAGGTCAGCAGCAATTCTCCTTCATCAGCGAGCAGACCCGCACCACCCTGCGCAACCTGATCGGAATGGCCGAGCAGACCTTCTCCAGCGTCGTCGCCACCATGCAGGCACCGCTGCAGCAGTTCCTGAATCCGATCCTGGCGGCGGCCACCAATGCCACCGACTTCGACGTGACCGCCATCCGCAAGCGGAAAACCACCATCTACACCGTCATTCCCGCGCAGAAACTCGACGAGAGCGGCAAGTTGTTGAACATTTTCTTCAGCACCGTGATCGGCAACAATCTGGACAAACAACTAGGCGATGAGCCGTCACTCAAGTACCAGATGTTGATGCTGATGGACGAATTCACCGCGATGGGGCGCGTGGACGTGTGGGCCAAACGGATTTCGATTTCGGCCAGCTATGGGGTGCGCGACCTGTGCATCATCCAGAGCAACGCGCAACTGCGCTCGGTCTATGGCGAACACGATGCGCAGAACTTCACCACCAACCACGCCGGCAGCGTGGTCTACACCCCGCGCGAACAGGCGGACGCCAACGCCTACAGCGAGCAATTGGGATTCAAGACCATCCGTCGCAAGCACCGCTCTCACGGCAGCGGCGCGCAAGGCAGCAGCTACAACATCAATTACACCGAAGAAAAACGCGCGCTGATGCTACCCCAGGAACTCAAGGAACTGCCCAGCGACGACGCGCTGCTATTCCTCGAAGGATGCAAGCCGATCCGCTGCAAGAAGAACTGGTTCTTCAAGGATAGTTTCTTCAAGCAGCGCATCCGGCCGCCGGTGGAGATTGCAAAGATGGGCGCGGCACCTGATAAGCCACCTGAGGCGAGCTAGGGTGGGGAGTGAACGCATTTATCGAGGGCATCGCAATGCGCCAAAAATTCCGCTCAACTACAGACCTGTCCCTATATCGGAGTGATTTATGAAGAGGATCTGTAGATTAGTATTATCAAATCATTCCAATCGCGAGGACGGAAAATATGAAAAAATGCATTAATAATCAGTTGATCCGTAGAAAAATCGGCTTCGCAATCGTTGGATCGGCACTAGGCTTGTCACTTGTAAACGCCAGCGCAGTCCAACCAACGGCCAGGCATGTTGTGCCTAGAGCGTGTTATGAACTTTGAAGTAGAGACGTTGCATTTCCAAGCATGAGCATTGAGAAGACGACGAA
>NZ_JZHZ01000007.1:1316217-1331707 GCF_000963005.1 Xanthomonas sp. GPE 39 | reverse complement strand
GTCGGATAGGAGCGTGCTGGCTTCATCCGCTTACGATAGCCGCGAAAGCCTCAAGTTCATAACACGCTCTAAGCCCGTATGGCCTGATAATGGGATTGCACAACGTATGCTTCCAAATGCATCGATGATGTTTGTTGAAAACGAGCATGGCAAGCTACGTGCATGGGTCGTGTCGGAGCCTCCCGGAGGAGACAATGTTGAGGCATTGGATTTTTTCACAGGCCAGAAAATTAAAGTAAAGGTGGCACGTGAGAAAGACGGACGGCAATATGTAATGTTTACGGATGGAAATGGAATTTTGCATGCCCCAGAAGATAAAAAACCTCAAGCTTCCGTCAATTCCATGCCCATGGAGTTAGCCGGAATTAGCTTAGAAGGATCCAATTTAAGCATAAAAAATAAGACCAATGGCTGTTACGTACGATTAAATTCCACCATATCAATCAATGATGCAAATTCAAAATCCGCCAAGAATTGGAGTAAATTCCCTATTTACCACTCAATGAGCGGGCCTAAAAATTGTACCACCGGCAGTTTTCACTCTGAAATTACATCCGCGCTTGACTTGAATGATGGTACATTTTTGGCTATCGAAGGTTGCTTTGTATTCCGACTGAGAAAGTCTGATCTATCACCTATTGGCTTAGCCCCGGCATTGCGCATTGTAGATGAAAAAGAAGTGCGCGATGCAATCGCTAAGATCAAAAATGAAAATATCCAAGACGCCACAGGCTACCTAGCAGATACGTTAAAACTTCCAACCGTTCCAGGCCTATCTTGCAAGGAAGATTAATCATGACGAACTTAACTGACAATGAGTTGAGCGCCTTATTTTATTATAGCATCGGCGTAAGCTCCGAAGGAGGGGGTGTTGCTTATCAGCTCATCTTTGCCGGAAAGCACATCCACGAAAAGGACAGCCCAGCCTTATTGAAGCCTATTGCAAATAGCGGCTATAACATCGGCACACTATAGACAGACCATGGAGAACATCCACATCGATTCAATATAATAGCAATATTGGCGCGAAAAAATTAACTTTGCTATTGAGAAAAATCCCATGAAACTGGAAAAGCACAAATTAATTTTTATGGCAACATGGATTTTCACCTGCAACTCCATTGCGCAAGCTGATCAACTCTATAATCGCATACCCAAACCTACTACGCACGTCGTCATTACAAAAAAATTCGAAACACAATGCTCTGATAATGAAGAAATTTTAATTTCGTGCAAAATTGAAGGCAGAAATAAAATTGCTTCAATGTGTGCATCAAAATCAGTTTCTGATAAGTCAGGATACATATATTATGCGTATGGATCGCCAGGTAATCCTGAGATTATATTTCCAAAAGACAAATCCCCGCCTAACGGGAGATTCAATCGCACACATTTATTATTCGCAGGTGCAACAGGTGGAACAGCATACTCTTTCGTGAATAAAAATTGGAAATATATTTTTTATTCAATCTCCGGGACTGAAATAAAAGATCAAGGAATAATAGTTATTCCTAACAATGCACCTCTCGACAGAAGCGCGGAAGCCGCACCACTCTGTGAAAAAGGAAGCCTCATTGAAAGCAAGAATGATTCTCTTCTCAAGTATACAAATAGTTGGAGTCCGGACGCGACACTTTCTGAACACGGCTTGCCAGCTCTAAATAAAAATGACTCACTAGTTCGCTGCCTTAGGCACAATACGGAGGATGTATGTCGGAATTAAATAATCGTGACTACCTTCTAATTAAAGCGTATCAATCTGGGATCACTGATTCGAGAGAACTAGCAGCATTCATGGGGCAAATGCAGATTGAGTCTGGCGGTTTTTCTAAAATGCATGAGAGCCTGAATTACAAGCCTGATCGGCTTTTGAAAGTTTTCCCTGGCCGTAATGGAATCGACACAGAAGCCAAAGCAAAATCAATTGTCAGCGAAGGTCATGAAGCCATAGCAAATGCGATTTACGGTGGCAACTGGGGAAAAGACAACCTTGGGAACACCGAACCAGGTGACGGATGGCGCTTTCATGGCAGAGGCTACGTACAATTAACCGGGCGCGGAAATTATGCACGTGCTGAAAGAGAGATTGGACTGAACCTCACAAGCAATCCAGATTTGGCAGCAGACCGTGATAATGCCGCAAATATCGCATTGCATTATTGGTCTAGTCGTGTTAAATCCATTGGACATCAATTAGATGTCCGTGAAGCAACGTTCGACATCAATGGCGGCTATAAACATTTGCCTGAGCGGAAGGCTGCAGTTGCTTCATGGGAACGAATGCTGACGCCCGAGGTAATGGAGAATTTGTCCAAAGGGATAATTTCACTACCCAATATAAATGATCAGAAAATTCCACCTGATTCAACTATTGAACAAATTCAAAAGAATCTCAACACCCTAGGCATTCACGATGATCTGGGACATGAACTGATCGTAGACGGCCACCGCGGCGGCCACAATAGCCACACTAACGAAGCCATTTCGGCGTTCCAGCAACGCTACGGCATTGATGGACAACTGACCAGTGCCGAACTACTCACGGCTACCCAGGTCGCATTAAATGCACAGCGCTCGCGCGCCCTCGATCACCATCTACCTGAAATCCCAACCACGACGCACTCACAGAACGCTGCGCGGCACGACACTCCGGTTGTGGGAGGGCAACCAGCGAGCCATATGCCGCACACACCGGCGACGTCGAAACCATCCCATCTTCCGCTGACGACGACCCATCCGCTGGAACCCGGCGACCGTGGCGCCGCCGTGCAAGCGTTGCAACAACACTTGCAAGCAATCGGCGCCACCGACCGGGATGGCAACGCCATCCAGGACGACAAGCACTATGGCCCCCGAACCCAACAAGCGGTAGAGAACTTCCAGCGTTTGGCTGGCCGCGAGCCGACCGGCATTGCCGACCCAGGCACGCTCGAAGCACTGCAAACGCATGCGGAGTTAGCCACGCGGCAGAAGGCGCAGGACCTCACCCCCGACCGCCATTTGGCCGATCACGCCCAGCCTGCTCCTTCCCGTTCGACCGATGCTGTCGCCGAGCACCCGACCCAGCCTCAACGTGACCAGCCCCCTGNAGCAGCCCCACTTCCCCGCTGCATGCGCTCTACGCTCAGACAAAGACCACCATGGAGGGCAGGGGCATCTCGGTGTCCGAGGAACGCATGCACCAGCTCGTCGGCAAGATGGCGCTCCAAGGAATGAACACAGGAGGGAAAAACGATTTCGTGGTCAAGGGCGATACGCTCTATGGCCGCAATCTCGATGTCCCTTATAACCACTTCATGCTGGACCTGCGCGAACCTGCGCCATCTGTGCAGTCCACGCTCCAGCAAGTGCAGAACCAGCAGCAGACACGCGAAGCGGAGTTGACAGCCATGCGGCAGCAACAGCAACAACAGCAGTCTTATGGCCGATAGCCAGACCGATAGCATGAGCACCACCGCACGCGAAACACGCGGACGGCGCCTGGTTCGATCAACCCAAGACGGCCCAATTGCAGGTGTCTAAATTTCTTCTACTCAGGCCGAAATCCACACACAAACGGGGGGCGAATTGATCGCCCCCTCGCGGTTAGCACCCGGTAACAGGTAACGCCGCATACAACCCGCAGGCGGACCGGAACCAACCTGCGGCGCCAGAGGCATTCAGCCGCGCAAGCGCACCAGCACCGCGCGCGTCACCGGGTCGGCAACGTCGGTGGCTTCGCCCTGCAACGCCGGCAACAACTGGCTAGCCAACTGCTTGCCCAGCTCCACACCGAACTGATCGAACGCGTTGATTCCCCAGATCACCGATTGCACGTACACGCTGTGCTCGTACATCGCGATCAGCGCGCCCAACGCCTGCGGAGTCAACGCATCAAGCAGAATCAGTGTGCTCGGACGGCCACCGGGGTAGTCGCGGGCCGGATCGTCACTGCCCTGCCCGTTGGCCAGCGCCTCGGTCTGCGCCAGCAGGTTGGCGAGCAGGGCCTGATGGTTGACGGTATACGGGTGGTCACTGCGCACGCAGCCGATGAAGTCGGCAGGCACGATGCTGGTGCCCTGGTGCAGCGCCTGGAAAAAGCTGTGCTGCACATCGGTCCCCGCACCGCCCCACCACACCGGCACGGTGTCGGACTGGACCGGACTGCCGTCCAGACGCACGCGCTTGCCCAGGCTCTCCATCACCAACTGCTGCAGATACGCCGGCAACAACGCCAGACGCTGGTCGTAGGTCATCACCGCCTGCGTCGCATGACCGAGCACGTTGCGGTTCCACAGGGTGGTCAAGGCATGCAGCACCGCCACGTTCTGCTGCAACGGCGCATTCAAAGCGTGATCGTCGAACTGCGCGGCACCGGCCAGCAATTGCTCGAACGCATCGGCCCCGATCGCCAGCGCGATAGGAAAGCCGACCGCCGACCACAACGAATAGCGGCCGCCGACCCAGTCCCACATCGGCAGCACGCGTGCGGCGGCGATGTCGAACGCCTTGGCCGCGCGCTCGGGATTGGCGCTGACCGCGTACAGGCGCTCGCTGCCACCGAGCCAATCGCGCAGGATCTGTCCGTTGAGCAGGGTCTCCTGCGTGCCGAAGGTCTTGGAAATCAACACGCCGGCGGTGCGCGCCGGATCCAGCGTGGCAAGCGTGCGCTGCATCGCCGCACCGTCCACGTTGGACACGAAATGCACGCGGAAGCGAGCACCACTGACCGGACGCAACGCATCGGCGACCAGACGCGGCCCCAGGTCGGAGCCACCGATGCCGACACTGACGATGTCGGTGACTTCGGTCTGCGCCAACGCGTCGATCAACGCGCGCATGCGCTGCTGTACCTCGCGCGCACTGGCGTGCGCCTGGCTGGCCACCGCCGCATCGGTGAGATCGCCACGCAAGGCCGTGTGCAACGCGGCGCGGCCCTCGGTGACGTTGACCGTCTCGCCACGGAACAGGCGCTGGAACGCACCGGCAACATCGTGCTCGGCGGCCAACGCCAGCAGCGCGTCCAACGCCGCGCGGTCGTATGTCTGTCGGGCGAAATTGAAGTACAGCGGTCCGACCTGCAGCGCCAAGGCATCGGCACGGCCAGGTTCGGCCGCCAGCAATTCGCGAAGACGCGCACCGCGCAGGCGCTGGGCGTGGGAGTGCAGTGCGTCGAAACCGGTGGACTGTGTCATGCGGCCTGCTTTGGAATGCTGTGGTTAGTGTGAGTAATCGTGTTGTTGCCGTCCACGTACACCAGGGTCGGCTGGAAGCGCGCGGCCTCTTCTTCGCTCATGCTGGCGAAGGCGGCGATGATGATGAGATCGCCCACCTGCACATGGCGCGCCGCGCCACCGTTGAGCGAAACGATGCCGCTGCCTTCGTCGGCGCGGATCGCGTAGGTGCTGAAGCGCGCGCCATTGGTGACGTCCCAGATATGCACCTGCTCGAACTCGCGGATCCCGGTGGCCTCAAGCAGCAGTCCGTCGATGGCGATCGACCCTTCGTAGTTGAGTTCGGAATGGGTGACGGTGGCGCGGTGGATTTTGGTCTTCAACAGGCTCAGTTGCATGCGTGCGGCACTGCGGTCAGGAAAGGTGTGCAGTTTAGCAGTCGGGGGATGCGGGGGCGTCCGCCCCTCCCGGCAGGGGGCGGACGCGGGCTCAGAACTCCAGGTTGTCGATCAGCCGGGTCCGCCCCAGCCGCGCGGCGATCAGCGCCACACGCGGGCCAGCCTGATCCTGCGGTTCGCTCAGGTCGGGCCGGCGCAGCACGGTGTAGTCCACCTCGAAGCCAACCGCCTGCAACTGCGCGGTCGCCCTCGCCTCCACTTGCGCACGCGCCAGCCCGGCCAGATGGCCCTCGCGCATCGCCTGCAAGGTGCGGTGGATGTGCGCGGCGCGTGGCCGCTCTTCGGCGGACAGATACTGGTTGCGCGAGCTCATCGCCAGGCCGTCGGCATCGCGCACGATGGCCCCACCGATGATCTGGATCGGGAATGCGAGGTCGGCAACCATCTGCCGGATCACCGCCAGTTGTTGGTAATCCTTCTTACCGAACACGGCCAGGTCCGGCAGCACCTGGTTGAACAGACGCGCGACCACCGTGCAGACGCCATCGAAATGGCCGGGGCGGCTCGCGCCTTCCAGCACCTCGCTCACGCCTGGAGCGTGCATGCGCAAGGCCTGCTCCATGCCCAGGGGATACATACTCTCCACGGTCGGCAGCCACAGCACGTCGCAACCGGCCTGTTGCAGCCCCCCGGTGTCAGCCTCGGGCGTGCGCGGGTAGCGGGTGAAGTCCTCGTTGGGCCCGAACTGGGTCGGATTGACGAACACGCTGGACACCACGCGGTCGGCCTGCTGCCGGGCCAGGGTCACCAGCGAGAAATGCCCGGCATGCAGATTGCCCATGGTCGGGACGAACGCCACGCGCAGGCCCTGCCGCTTCCAATCGCCAACGAGCGCACGCAAGCTCGCCAGTTCGGTGATGGTCTGGATCATTGGGCGTAGGCGTGTTCAGCGTCGGGGAAGGTACCGGCGCGCACTGCCTCGGCATACGCACGCGCCGCACCGGCGATGGAACCGCCCTCGGCCAGGAAATCCTTGACGAAACGCGGGCGGCGGTGGCCGCTGTCCAAGCCGAGGAAGTCGTGCATCACCAGCACCTGACCGTCGCACCCAGGGCCGGCGCCGATGCCGATCGTGGGAATGCTCAGCTCGGCGGTGATGCGTGCGGCCAGCGGCGACGGCACGCATTCCAGCACCACCAGCGCGGCGCCGGCGGCGGCGGCGGCGGCGGCGTCTTCGCGCAGCTTGGCGGCGGCGGCCGCCTCGCGACCCTGCACCTTGTAGCCACCGAACGTCAGCACCGATTGCGGGGTCAGCCCCAGATGCGAACAGACCGGGATATCGCGCTCGCTGAGAAAACGGATCACCTCGAGCTTGTAACCGGCACCTTCCAACTTGACCATTTCCGCGCCGGCCTGCAGCAGCCGCGTCGCCGCATCCAAGGCACGTTCGGGCGTGGCGTCCGACTGGAACGGCAGGTCGGCGACCAGCAGCGCCCGTTGCAACACTCGCGCCACCGCCGCAGTGTGGTAGACGATATCGTCCACACTGACGGGCAAGGTCGAATCGTGGCCCTGCACCACCATGCCCAGCGAATCGCCGATCAGGATCATGTCCACGCCACTGGCGTCGAACACCCGGGCGAAGCCGGCATCGTAGGCCGTCAACATCACCAACTTCTGCTGGCGGCGCTTGGCCTCGGCCAGGGCGGGAACGGTCCAGGGTTTGCTGTCGGCGTGGCTACTCATAAGCTCATGTGCGGCGGTAATGAGCGGAGCATTATCTACCGATTGGCACGATTGCGCTGGTATCGATGCGTTCGCATGCATCACGCACCGTGCCATGGCCCGGAATTGCCAGCTCGGCGGCGATCTCGGCAAGTGGCAACAACACGAAACCACGCGCGTGCAGGAACGGATGCGGCACCTGCAGGCCAGGCAGGTCGATCACCGCCTCGGCGTACAGCAACAGATCCAGGTCCAGGGTACGCGGCCCCCAGCGCTCGCCCGCATGGCGCTGCCGGCCATGTCGGGTTTCCAACGCCAGCAGCGCCTGCAATAACGCCGAGGCCGACAGCCCGGTGCTCACCAGCGCAGCGGCATTGATGAAATCCGGCTGCGCCTGGTTGCCCCAGGCCGGGCTGCGGTACAACTGCGAGGCACCGAGCAGGCGTGTTTGCGGCAGCGTGTCCAATGCGGCCAATCCCGCACGCAGTGTCGCCACAGCGTCGCCGAGGTTGCCACCTAAGCCAATGCAGGCATGGACCGGGGCAGCGGCAGCCGCGTTCACTCGACGGGAGCGGCGGAGTCCGGACGCCGCCGACGCCGCCGACGGCGCTTAGGAGTTTCTTCGCTATCGGCCGGCGGTGCCAAGGCGAGTTCGTCGCCGACATAGTCGATCTCGGGATCTAAACCGCGCGGCGGCGGCGCGTAGCCCGGCTGTTGTTGCAGTTCGCGCCAATAGGCGATATCGGCAGTGTGCTCGTCGGAAGCGGATTGGCGAACGATCAGAAAATCGAACGCGGCACGGAAACGCGGGTGCGACAGCGTCCGGATCACCCGCTTGCGATGACGTGAGGTGAAACGCGATTGCAACAACCAGATTTCCTGCATCGGCAGCGAGAAGCGCCGCGGCAGCGCCACAGTCGCCAATTGATGCAAGGTCACCCTGTCAGCGGCACGGCGCTGCGCCTCTTCCGTCTGCATGCCTTGCTTTTGCAGGGTCATCAGCGCGCGGCAGTAGGCTGGCCACAACAGCAACGCAAACAAGAACGCTGGCGAGACCGGCTCGTCGTTAGCGACACGTGTATCGGTATTGCGCAGACCATCGATCAGCATCCGTCGTAACGCACCACTGCGGTTGGAATGCAGCGCCGCTGTGCTTTCCGGAAATAGCGCGGCAAGCAGACCGTAGCGCTCCAAGCCTTCGAAGCTGGCGACACCGTGGCCTGACAAAAACAGCTTGAGCACCTCCTCGAACAGCCGCGCAGGTGCCGCTTCGGCCAGTAAGCCAGCCAGACGCGGGATCGGTTCGGCGGTACCGGCATCGATCTGGAAACCGAGCTTGGCCGCCAGCCGCACCGCGCGCAACATGCGCACCGGATCCTCGCGATAGCGCTGCTCGGGATCGCCGATCAACTTCATCAGCCGCGCCTGCACGTCCTCGAAGCCACCGGTGTAATCGCGTACCGAGAAATCCTCGATGGCGTAATACAAGGCATTGCAGGTGAAATCGCGGCGGAGCGCGTCGTCCTCGATGCTGCCGTAAACGTTGTCGCGAACCAGGCGACCATTGTCGAGCTCGCGATCCCCACTGCCGTCGTCGATATTGGCACGGAAGGTGGCGACCTCGATGATTTCGCGGCCATAGACCACGTGCGCCAGACGGAAGCGCCGCCCGATCAATCGGCAATTACGAAAAAGCTGCTTGACCTGTTCGGGGGTGGCGTCGGTGGCGACGTCGAAATCCTTTGGCTGCCACTGAACCAGCAAATCGCGGACCGCGCCACCAACCAGATAGGCGCCGAAACCGGCCTCGCGCAACCTGTACAGCACGCGCAGAGCATTGGGACTGATGTCCTTGCGCGAGATCGTGTGCTGATCGCGCGGGATCACGCACGGGGTGAATGACGGTGGAACTGGCGAATTGATGATGGCGCTTCCGTATCGGGTTGCGGGCAGGATTGCCGAAGGACGGCGTGCCCCATATACTAGCGCGCTGCAATCGCACGACCAAACGCTCCCTTCGTCTAGTGGTTAGGACATGGCCCTCTCAAGGCTAAAACAGGGGTTCGAGCCCCCTAGGGAGCGCCATTTTCGCCTGATCTGCAGCGGATGAGTCACAAAAAAACCCCGCCTAAGCGGGGTTTTGTGTTTACGGGCTCAGCATCGACCGAACTTGGCGGTTGCACTGGATCAGCGCATCGCCTCGACACGTCCGTTCGAGGTCAGCCTGGCCTCGGCCACCGCATCGTGCGCGTGCAAACTCTCCAGATGACGGACCTGCACCTGCGCATCCGCATGCTGCGCGCCCAGCGCCTGCTGCAAGCGCCGCGCGGCATCCTCCACGTACATCAGATTAGCGCCATTACGGCGGGCGAACTCCTGTTCGTCGGCACGCCGCACCGCGGCCTGTACCGGCGTGGCCAGCGCCTGCTCGATCAAGGCGATCAATGCCTCAACGTCGAAGGCCGAGGCCCGCGTGGAGACGCCCACTTGTACCGCCGCCACACTGCGCTGACTGTGCGGGGTGGCATAACTGCCGTGCTGTGCGAGCCAATCGGCAACCGCCTCACGCGACAGCGAGACCGGCTCGGCATGATCGCGCAAGAACGCCTCACTGAGCAGTTGCCGCGCCAGCGCCGCAGAACACGGACAGGTGGAGGAATACAGCACCTCCACGCCCAACGTAATACGCACCATCCCCTGGCAAAGCTCCGCGTCGATCCGCAGTGGATACGCCTTCCACCCGGCTAAACCCTCGCTACGCAGAGCCGGACTACGCCGCAGCAGGCTGCTACGCAACGACAGCCGCGCGGCGGTGGAAGCGCAGTCGGCATGACTGTCGACCATCTCGCGCAGTAGCTGCGCCAGCCGCGACGGGGTCAACGGCACCTGCGCATGCGCATCCAGCAAACGATAAAGCCGCGACATGTGGATGCCCTTGGCCTGGGTCGATGGCAGATCGACGTACAGCGCCGCCTGCGCGGCCAACGGTTGGCAGCCCTCGGCTTCGTCCAGGCAAATCGGCAAGGCGATGCCATCCATGCCCACCCAGCGCAACGGCGCGGCGATCGAGGAAGGTTCGTCGGTGGCGACATCGGGCAACGGCAGACGCATCGGCAGGTTCATCGGTTCTTGGCAGTCTGGAAAAAAGGAAACATCGGCAACCGCGACGTCGGCTCAGGAATGCAATGGGAAGGCCTGGAAGTAGTCGTCGATACCCAGGTGCAGCGACTGCGCCAATTCGTCCTGATGACGATCCGTGACCAAGCGCCTGCAATCGTCCTGATTACTCATGAAGCCGGTTTCAACCAACAGCGACGGGATATCCGGCGATTTGAGCACGGCGAAACCAGCCTGCCCGACTTCGTCCTGGTGCAAACGGGTGACCTGTTGTAGGCGCCCGAGCATGGTTTTGCCGAACTGCAGGCTGGAGGCGATGGTACCACTCATGGACAGATCCACCAGCACCTTCGACAGCACCGGATCCTTCTGCCGCAGATAACGTTCGGCGGCGCTGGCATAGCGGTCGGCACTGTTCTCGCTGTCGGCGATCCAGCGCGCCAGCGCGGAACTGGAGCCGTTTTCCGACAGGGCGTAAACCGAGGCTCCCTGCGCGCTGCGATTGGGGGCGGCATCGGCATGGATGGATACGAACAAATCGGCATTGCGCTGATGGGCGATCACCACACGCTCGTGCAACGGCACGAAACGGTCGTCGCTGCGGATCAGCGTCGGTCGATAGCGTGGGTCGGCCTGCAACGCCTGGTACAGGCGCCCCGCCACCGCCATCGCCACGTGCTTCTCGTAGCGCGCATCGGCGCTGACCGCACCCGGATCCTTGCCGCCGTGGCCAGCGTCGATGGCAACCACGCGTGGCCGGGAAGTCACCACGATGGCGCTACGCGGCGGCGGCATCGCCGTCGCTGCGGTATCGGCAACGGTGTCCGCAGCGGAAGAAGCCGGCCCTAGATCGAGCAACAATTGCGCAGGGGCATCGGGCACGGTCGCGTCCCAGTGCGCATGGGCCGCCACTGGCTGGCGCAGGTCCAACACCAAACGCAGGCCATTGTGCTGGGTACCACTGCGAATTGCCGCGACCACGCTATCGTGCGCCGACATCGTGATCGGCGGTGGCATCGCATCCACTCCAGCCAGATCGACGACCAACCGCTCCGGTTCAGACAGCGCGAACACGCGGTACTCCACGGCCGCATCCAGTTGCAAACGCAGTTGCAGCCGTCCCGACGCGGTTTCCAGCACGCAAGCCGACACCCGCGGCACCGCGGCGCGCGCGAACCCCGGCATGCACAGCATGGCCGCACCCGCGCCGGCCAAGCCCAACCACTCGCGTCGGTTCATGCCATACCCAGGCATGGCATGGGTTCAACGCCGACAAACATGACACACGCAACGCGAATACAACGAGCAGTCACGAACGCAATCCATTATTTTTTATCGTTATAAAGTAACAGAAATGCACGGCACTGTCTTTGTCTGTGACTATGTTCGATACAACTCATCGCGCCCTATCACAAAACTCTAGAGCATCGTAGACAAGTTTGCACTGCCATTGAATCGTATTTATTAAATGGGTAACTGAGGCTGCCTTTCCAACAGCGAGTCACGCCCATGCATCTGTTTGCATTTCGTAGAACCCTACTGGCCATCGCACTGTGCGGCAGCATCGCCAACGCTGCCGCCGTGCCTGGCAACGACTGGGTCGCCACCACGACCGCCAGTCAAGTGGTTGCGGGTCATGCCATTGCGCAACCCAACCAATCACTGACGCCGGCGCCATTGGACGCCACTTTGGAGATCAGCATCCTACTGCGCCCCGCCGACCCGGCAGCGCTGCAACAGGCCAGCGCAGCACTGGCTGCACAGATCGTCAACGATCCCGCGCTACGATCACGAGTAAAAACCCTCACGATGCCGAACGCCACCGACGTGCAACGGATCAAGGATTATCTGCTCGGCAAAGGCATCAGCGACGTCCACGTGGCTGGTAACGGCAGGCTGCTACAAGCCAAGGCCAGCGTAGCCGCGATCCAGGCCGCGTTCGACACCGCGATCCGCAGCTACACCGATAACGGCCAGCGCTACTACGTCAACGATGGTGCGGCCAAGGTGCCGGCCGCGCTGGCCAGCAGCGTGGCCGGCGTACTCGGACTGGACACCGTGCGCCGCGCCGCCACGCCGCATGTGCTGCTGGCGCAGGTTGACGCAACGGCCACCAGCGCAAACATCCCCTCGCAGAACGCGACTGCTTCGAAAGGCACGGTGGCGGTGATGCATCAAGTGGAAGACCTGCCTGTGCTGTACAACGCCGCAAGCCTGCCCCCCGCCTCGCGCAGCACCGCCGCGATCATCGCCGCGGGCAACCTGGAGAACACCCTGGTGCATCTAGCGAGCTTCCAAGCCCAACACCGCCTGCAAACCATCGTGCAGGTGGTACAGGTCGGCGATCCAGCATCGCCGGGTTTCCGTCCCAGCAACTTCAACAAGCAGGAGGAGGTCGAGTGGGACATGAACACGCAATTATTACTTGGTAGTGCCGGCGGCCTGCGTAGGCTGATCATCTACAACGTGCCGGACTTTTCATACAAAAGCCTGGTCGATGGCGTGCAGCGCGCGGTCGACGACGACGCGGCCAATGTGATCAGCACACCGATCTACGGCCCGGAAGGCACGGTCTCACAAGACATCTACCAAGCGTTGGATGCCAGCCTCACCCAGGCGGTCAGCAATGGACAAAATTTCCTGTTCTGCACCGGCGACGACGGTATCTACACCCCGCAAAGCGCAAGCGATACACCGCCCTACTACCCAAGCCTGCTCGGCAAGCCGGAGCAGCGTCAGGTCGGCTTCCCCGCCTCGCATCCCTACGCAATCGCGGTAGGCGCGACTGAACTACGTACACCAGCCGGAGCCAGGACCACCTATGGCAACGAAGTCGCTTGGAACGCGCACCGCGGCCATGGCATTACCCAAGGCGGCAGCAGCAAGCTATACGCGGCACCGAGCTGGCAAAAAACCCTGATCCCGGACATGGTCAGCAATGGCTATCGCGCGGTACCCGACGTCAGCTTCAACGGCTCAGGCGACAGCAGCGCCTACATCTTGCAGACCGATCGCTATGGCGGCGAATTCAGCGGCTACGTCTACGGGAGCAGCGCGGCGACACCAACCTTCGCCGGGCTACTCGCACGAGTACTGCAGGCCAACGGCAACCGCATCGGCTTCATCTCTCCGGCGCTATACGCCTATGCGAAAAACGCCGGAAGCCGCCGCGACGTGGTCAGCGGCGACAACGGATTGTACGGCGACGGCTACAACGCCGCGCCTGGCTGGGATTTCGTGTCCGGATGGGGCAGCGTGGACATGCTCGCCTTTAGCCGCTACCTGCAATCGCAGTAAGCCAGACGCGGCGCGCACATGATGCTCGCCGCTCCCTGTAGTTGCCGGCGCACCTGACATGCGCCGGCACCTGGCTAGATGGCCAATAAAACCTCGCAAGTCACTGACGGACAGACGCGGACAGCGCGCAGGGGCCGCAATGTAAGTATGCGGGCACTGCCCGCGCCCGTCCGGCGACGACGCAGCAGTTTGATAGCGACTCTTTAGCCCTTTAGCCCTGCATCTGCTCCAGCTCCTTACCCTTGGTCTCGTACACGTACTTGAGCACGAAGAACACCGACAGGAACGCGGCAACGCTGTAGATACCGTAAGCACCGGCCAGACCGATGCTGCCGAGCAGGATCGGGAAGGTCACGGTGATCACGAAGTTGGACGTCCACTGCGCGGCACCAGCCACCGCCAGACCCGAGCCACGGATCTGATTGGGGAACATCTCGCCCAGCATCACCCACATCACCGGACCCCAGGACATATTGAAGAAGACCACATAGACGTTGGCCGCAACCAGCGCTAACCGCCCCATGCCCGGTGACATCGCCAACTTGCCGGCCGGATCCAGCGAGGCACTGGCGAAGGCGATGGTGACCAACGCCAACGCCACCGCCATGCCTGCAGAACCGATCCATAGCAGCGGCTTGCGCCCAATCCTGTCGATCAACACGACGGTGACCAAGCAGGCGCCAATGCTCAACGCGCCGGACAACACGTTGATCAGCAGCGCGTCGCTCTCGGAAAAACCCACCGCCTGCCACAACACCGCACCGTAATAGAACACCACGTTGATACCGACCAACTGCTGGAAAGTCGCCAGACCGACACCGACCCACACGATCGGCCGGATCTTGCCGGTGACCTGGCTGATCAGATCCGACAGCCTCGGCTTGTGCAGGTCGGCCGACAGCGAACCGGAAATATCGATCAGCTTGGTCTGTGCCGCAGTATCGCCATACAACCGGGTCAGCACGCTCAGGGCCTGCTCGCGGCGGCCCTTCACCACCAAGAAGCGCGGGCTTTCCGGAATCGCCAGCAACAGCAGCAAAAACGCCGCCGACGGCAACGCCTGCATCCAGAACATCCAGCGCCACGCCGGTTGATCCAGCCACAGCGCCTGAGTGGAAGTACCTGCGGCCTTTGCCAACAGATAATTACTGAGGAAAGCGCAGAACAGACCACCGATGATGGCGATCTGCTGCACGGTAGCCAGACGCCCGCGATAACGCGCCGAGGCGACCTCGGCGATGTAGGCCGGCGACATCACGCTGGCCGCGCCGACGGCGAAACCGCCCATCATCCGCGCACACACGAACAGCAACGAGTTGTGCGCCGCACCGGCCCCCAACGCCGACAACAGGAACAACGCCGCAGAGACGATCAACACCGTGCGCCGCCCCCAGCGATCAGCCAGCGAACCGGCGAGGAACGCGCCGATCGCGCAGCCCAGCAGCATCGACGCCACCTCGAAACCGGTACCGGCGGAACTGGACTGAAACGTCTGCCTGAGGCCGTCGACTGTGCCGTTGATGACGCCGCTGTCGAAGCCGAACAAAAAGCCGCCGATGGTGGCGACGCAACTGATCAGGATGATGAGGCGTGTGTTCTCGCCCGCGTCGGCGCGAGGATCGATCGAAACACTGGACATGGATTCACCTGGTGGCGTGCAAAAGGGAGAAAGCCGACGCGGGGAAAGCCGCATGGCTGCGGCGGCGCACAGGCCACCGCAGCGCAGTACAGCGCATCAGCGCATCAGGTACTGGTTGATGAGGTTCTCGTAGGCTTCCTGGCGACCGCTGCGCTGGGTCG
>NZ_JZHZ01000007.1:1141591-1316117 GCF_000963005.1 Xanthomonas sp. GPE 39 | reverse complement strand
CCCCACCGTGTCGTACAGATCCACCGGGAACTGGTCGGTGTCCCAGCCGTTCTGTGGATTGCCGCGATTGGCGTCGATGCTACCCAGCAACCCCGCATCCGAGGCCACCTGCAAATCGTGCTCGAAACTGTGCCCGGACAACGTGGCGTGGTTGGCTTCGATATTGAGTTTGAAATCCTTCTCCAGCCCGTGCTGGCGCAGGAAACCCACCACCGTGGCGCTGTCGAAATCGTACTGGTGCTTCATCGGCTCCATCGGCTTGGGCTCGATCAGGAAATTGCCCTTGAAGCCGATGCTGCGCCCGTAGTCGCGCGCCAGGGTGAGGAAGCGCGCCAGGTGTTCCTGCTCGCGCCGCATCTGCGTGTTGTGCAGGCACGCGTACCCCTCGCGACCGCCCCAGAACACGTAGTTCTCCCCGCCCAGCGCCACCGTCGCCTCCAACGCCGCCTTGACCTGCACCGCCGCGCGCGCCACCACGTCGAAATCCGGGTTGGTCGCCGCGCCATTCATGTAGCGCGGATGCGAGAACAGATTGGCCGTGCCCCACAGCAGCTTGATGCCGGTGTCGGCCTGACGCTGCTTGGCGATGCCGACCATGTGTTGCAGATTCTTCTCGTACTGGCCGATGGCCTCCGCGTCCGGGGCCAGATCCACGTCGTGGAAGCAGTAATACGGCACACCGAGTTTGGTGAAAAACTCGAACGCCGCATCGGCCTTGGCCTCGGCCCGCGCCAACGCGTCGCTGCCGGCGTCCCACGGATAGGCGCGCGTGCCCGGACCGAACGGATCGGCGCCGTTACCGCAGAAGCTATGCCAATACGCCACCGCAAAACGCAGGTGCGCGGCCATGGACTTGCCGCCAATCTGCTTGTCGGCGTCGTACACCTTGAACGCCAGCGGGTTGTCCGAGGCCTTGCCTTCGAACGGAATGCGGCCGATGCCCGGAAAATATTCCTTGGCGCCGATGTAAACGGAGTTGCTCATTGCAAAGTCCTGATATGCGTGATGGGGGAGAGGGGATCAACCCGCGTAGAGCGGGCCAATGGCCTGCAAATGTTGCAGGAAGGTACGGTAATGCGCCTGGTACTGTGCGCCGCGCTGCGCATCCGGCTGCGCGGACAGTGCCGCATCGTTCTGTTGATGCTGCAGCACGACCTCGGCCAGACTGGAACGCGCGCCCTGGCCATGAGCATCCGCCCACAGCGCCTGCAGCGCGGCGCCGAACGCGGCTCCTTCGGCCTGAGCCGGTACATGCACCGGCAACGCAAACAGATCGGCGATGAGCTGACGCCAGCCGGCGCTCTTGCTGCCACCGCCGGTGACGTAGATCGAATCAAAACGCAGGCCGGCATCGACAAACGCATCGAAGCCGTTGCGCAGGCTATAAGTGGCGCCCTCCATCGCCGCGCGATAGAAATGCGCCGGCGTGGTGTTGTGCAGATCCATGCCGGTCAGACACCCACGCGCGGCAGGCAAATTGGGCGTGCGCTCGCCGTTAAAGAACGGCATCAGCAGCAAACCACCGGCGCCGGGCGCGGTAGCGTCGAGCAATGCCTCGCCCTGCCCGGTCTGGATGCCGAACAAACGCGAGATCGTCTCGGTGGCGACGGTGCAATTCATCGTGCAGATCAACGGCAGCCAGCCGCCGCTGGAAGAGCAGAACGCAGCCCAACGCGCATCGGGGTCCACCACCGGGTGGTCCGCATAAGCGAACAGGGTACCGGAGGTGCCTAGGCTCATGGTGAGACGCCCAGGCACGACATTGCCGGTGCCGATCGCGGCCATCATGTTGTCGCCGCCACCAGTGGCGACAAGGACTTGGCGCGGCAACCCCAGTGTCTGCGCCGCCGTGGCGGACAGGGCGAAGGTGGTCTCGGTGGGTACCAGCGGCGGCAGCGCCGCAGCCAGGTCGCGCTGCGGATCGATCGCCTGCAACAGCGGCGCGGACCACTGCCGGCTGCGCACATCCAACCAGCCGCTGCCGGAGGCATCACCGAATTCGGTGTAACGCTCGCCGGTGAGCCAGAAGTTGACGTAGTCATGCGGCAACAGCACCGAGGTCATCGCGGCGTAGGCCGTATGACGATGCTTGCGCGTCCACGGCAGCTTGGAAGCGGTATAGCCGGCCATGATCGGATTACCGGCCAACTCCACGCAGCGCTGCGCGCCACCGACCGCCTGCATGATCTCCTCGCACTCGCGCTGGGTGCTGGTATCGCACCACAGCTTGACCGGCGCGGTGACCTGCCCTTGCGCGTCCAATGGCACGAAACCGTGCTGCTGCCCGGAAACGGCGATCGCCCGGACCTGCGCACGGCGTTCGGCACCGAGCGCGGCGAAGCAGGCAACGATACCGTCGATCCACCACTGCGCCTGTTGTTCGCGAGTGCCATCGTCGCGACTGATGAGCTCCAGCGCATGACCGTGCGTGGCGACCACGCGGCGGCTGTCCGCATCATAGGCGAGCAGTTTGACGCTCTGTGTGCCCACATCCAGGCCGATATACAGGCTCATCGCCGCACCCACCGCTCGTTGCGCAAACCCAGGTCCATTGTCGCTCCAAGATAAAAAGCGGCGGCCAGGGGCAGGCCGCCGTCGACACAGTGTAGTCCGACAGACGCCTGTTGCTCAGCCCCGCCGACCTCCGGCACGCATCGCATCAGCTTGCCGGCGCGCCTGCGATGTGCATCGAGGCAAGTGCGAAGCAAACTGGAGCGCCTGGAAACACGGCATGCAGCAACGTCTGTGTGCACTGCAACAAGTGTGTGCGCTGCAGCAAGGCTCGTGGGCGGGCTCCGGAATCAGTGCAGCGCCGGGGACGAAGCCACAGGCCTGGCCACACGCACGGCATCGCCACGATACTGCACCTGCAGGTCGGCCCTGGGCTCAAGTGCGCCGGTATCGGCACGCGGACCATCGACGAAGCGCACCTTGAAGGTACGCCGGGCCTGCATCCCCGGCCAGCGACCCTCGCGCGCGCCGATGGTCAACACCCCTGTGCGCTGGTCCCAGGCCAATGGAATCCGGCTGAATTGCCCCTGCTCGTAGCCGTAGCCATTGCCATCGTCCTCGTACAACGAGAAGCGACCATCGGCCCCCGTATAGACCACAAGCGTCAGCGGCGCATCCGGCGTTTCGTCAACGTACTGCTGCACGCGCGCGGTCGGCACGATCGCGCCGGCACGCACGAACAACGGCATGCGCTCCAGCGGCGCGGCCGCATCAATGGTCTGGCCGCCGTCGTAGCGCTTGCCGCTGTTGAAGTCGATCCAACTGGTCCCGGCCGGCAAGTACACCTGACGCGAGGTCGCGCCGAAACAGGTCACCGGCGCGACCAGAAACGCCGGCCCGAACAGATACTCGTCGTTGATGTCGGCGACCTTGGGATCGTGCGGGAAATCCATCGGCAAACCACGCATGATTACCCCATCATGGTGGTAGGTGTCGCCGGCGAGGGTGTAGAGGTAGGGCAACAAGGTGTAACGCAGACGACTGTAGTACGCCATGCTGGCGTAGTACGGCGTGCCTTCCGGGGCGATGTTCCAGATCTCGCGGTACGGAAACTGCCCGTGCGAACGGAACAACGGCACGAACGCGCCGAACTGGAACCAGCGCGTATTGAGTTCGCGCCATTCCGGCAGATGCGCCGGATCCTGGTGTGCGTCATGCGTCTCCACCGCAAAACCGCCGATATCGAAGGTCCAGTTCGGCAGGCCCGACATCGACAGGTTGACGCCGGCGGAAATCTGCTCGCGCAGATCGTCCCAGCGCGATGCGATGTCGCCGCTCCACACCGCCACCGCATTGCGCTGGATGCCGGCGTAGCCCTTGCGCGAGAGGATGAACACGCGTTTGCCATCGGCAGCGCGATCACCGGCGTAGACGCCATGGGTATGCGGCAACGGATAGGAATTGAAGAACTCGGTGGAAGGCCCCAGCGCGGTCGGCGTAGTGCGCGCCTTGCGCTCGGCGATATCCAGGTTGGAATGCACGTCGGGTTCGTCGGCATCCAACCACCAGGCATCGAACCCCTTGCGGTTGAGCGTCTCGTCGACCTGGCGCCAGTAGATCGCCTGCGCCTGGGCCGCGTAAGGATCGTAGAAGGCATTTTTGTAACCCTTGCCGATCCAGTCGCGTTCACCGACCTGGACATTGCGTCTGTAGATGTAGCCGGCCGCGTCGAGTTCTTTGTAGTGGGCGGTGCTCGGATAGAACTTGGGCCATACCGAGATCATGATGTGCGCGTGCAGGTCGTGCACCGTCTTGACCATGCCATCGGGATCGGGGAAACGGCTCTTGTCGAAGGTGTGCGCTCCCCAGGCATCCTCGGGCCAGTAAGACCAGTCCTGCACGATGTTGTCGATGGGCAAGCTGCGCCGGCGATACTCCGCCAGCACCGCGAGCAATTCGTCCTGGCGTTTGTAGCGTTCGCGGCTCTGCCAAAACCCATAGGCCCATTTCGGCAGCAACACCGCCTTGCCGGTGAGCGCACGGTAACCGGCGATGACTTGATCGGCGTTGTCGCCGGCGACGACGTAGTAGTCGATCATCTGCCCGGCCTCGGACCACAGCGACAGATCCTTCGCCTCGGTCGCCGGTAAGGGATCGCGATGCAGCAGCGCGATGTAGCTGGGATCGATCAGGTTCCATTCCAGCTTCAGCGTATGCCGCTGGCCCGGCTTAAGCTGCAACGCGAACTCATGGTGCCAGGGGTTCCAGTTCTGCCGCCAGCGGTCGAGCACCAGCCTGCCGTCGATCCACAGCTTGGTGTATTCGCTGGCATACAGCGAGAACGTATGTTCGCCGCCACTGCGGGCTTCGAACGCGCCCTCCCAGACCACCTGCATGCGGCGCGTGTCGCCGGGCTTGACCTGTTTCGGAAACTTGGCGAGATCCTTGATGTACTGGTAGTCGATCTCCTTCTCGCGCCGTTCCAATACCGGCTTGCCGTCGAGCGCATAGCGCGCCGTCAACGCACCGGGCTTGCCCTGCGCGTCGTACAGGGTCAACGATGCCGGTAGCGGTTGCAGACCGCGCGGATCGCCCATGCGGGTGATCGCGTTGTTGTCCCACAAAATGCCGTAGTGGCGGCTGGATAGAAAAAACGGCACCGCCATGTCCAGATTGCTCTGCAACAGTTCGATGTTGTGCCCTTTCTGATTCATCCAGCCTTGCTGATGCTGGCCGAAGCCATACAAGGCCTCATCGTCCGGTGAGGCGAAGCGCTGACGCACACTGAAGTACGCCTTGCCCTCCACCGTCAACGGGACAAAGCTGCGCCCACCCGGCACTTCCGACAACAACGACCGGCCGTGCGCATCGACAACACTGACGTGACCATCGATCGTGGAGACTTGTGCGCTCAATCTGGCGGTCCGGATCCGCACCGCATCGCCCTGACGCTCGAAACGGAAGCCGGTATCGCCCTGCACCGGCACACGCATCAGGCTCGGGGTGCGTTGGAAGGTGCCATGCGGATCGGCACTGACCCGCAACAGATTGCTGTCCACCACCTGCAGGCGAACCGGCACGCTGCCCTTGGCGCTGGGCCGCACGGTGATGCCATCGGCCTGCTGGGTCACCTGCTGGGCGAGCGCGCCGTCGGCAACGCACACACTCATCGCCAAAACCACGGCGAATAGATGCCGCAGCGGCGTCATCATCGAACGGACGGTGTGACTGGAAATATGCATCCTCGTTCCCTTCCCACACGCAAACCTAAAATTGCAGCAGACACCTGCAACCAGCACACCATGCTGGCTGCGGGATAAGAACCACCGGAAAGCGCCGCAGCTCACCAGGTATCGGTACGGAACGGAGACACTGGCAATTGCTCGCGATTGACCAGGTTGGCGTCGGCCGGGTTCTCGCTCCAGGCGTAACGCACCGACTGCGGCTGCGGCACCGCCGCGCTGCGCACCAGCACGTGGTCGCCCTCGATGCGCGCTTGCGCAGGATGAAAGCGGCGATCGGCTCCGGCAACAACGAAACCATGCAATTCCCCGCCACCACGTACTGCCAGCGCGCTGCCGCGCAGATCGAAACGCAGCCTCGCCTGACCGTGACCGAAATGCGCATCGGCCAGCATCGGCGCGGTGTAGATCAGGTTTTCACCGTAGGCGACGTGGCGCGCGGCAAGCGCCAGACGATGACCGACATCCTGCTTGTCGGGCGGATGGATATCGCCAGGCGTGCCGATATCGATGGTCACCACCTGCGCCGTCGCTGGCAGCGCCAGCGCTTTGGATTGCGATTCGCGCAGCAGCGCCCATGGACTGAGATCGTCCGTGTCGCTACCAGCACGGAAATTGGCCAGTTGCACCCACAGAAAAGGCAGTTGTGGCTGCCCGCGTTCCTCGCGCCAGTGCCGGATCAGCGTGGCGAACTGCTCGCGATAACGCAGCGCGCCGGACACGGTGGCATTACTCTCGCCCTGGTACCAGATCACGCCGCGAACCGGGAACGGCTGCAACGGATGGATCATGGCGTTATAGAGCAACGTCGGCTCGTGGTACTTGTCATCGCTCAAATTCACCGTGACCTTGGCCGGGCGGAATGTCCAACCCTGCAATAGGCGTCTGGCACCACCAGCGACTTCGACGAAACGCTCGCTATCCTCGCCATGCAGACCACCACCGCCACCGAGATCGGTCACCTGTACCGCAATCGAGTTGACGCCAGGCTTCAGCACCGTCGCCGGCACTGGATACACGCGCGCCTGGTTCCAGCGGTTGTCGGTGCTGCCGACCTGCTGACCATTGACATACGTGACATCGGAATCGTCAACCTTGCCCACGCCCAGCACAATTCCAGCCTTGGCTTCGGCGGCGCTGAGGACGAAGGAAGTGCGGTACCAGGCGATACCGTCCATGCCCTCGTAACCGCTACTTTCCCAAGTGCGTTCGACCGAAATGTGGTCCCACTGACTGTCGTCCAGATCCGCCGCACGCCACTGCTGCGCGCTGTCCTGCACCGCCGGCCAACGTGCGATGCGCTCGCGCACCTGCGCCAGGGTCCGCGCGTCCTTGGCCTGCTGCTCGGCGTTGCGCTGTGCAATCTGCGCCTGGTCCATGCCCAACGCTGAGCGGTCCATCCATGCCTCGATGGAACTGCCACTCCACGTGCTGTCGATGATGCCGATCGGCACGCTTGTCTGTTTACGCAGTTCGCGCGCGAAAAAATAAGCCACAGCGGAAAACGTGTAGGCATGCTCGGGCGTGGTGGCCTGCCATGCTCCGCCGGCCAAGCGCGGCTGCGGCTGCGGCGACCAGGTGTGCGGCACCTTGAAATCGCGCAATTGCGGGTCCTTCGCGGCGGCGATCTCGCTTGCGCTGTCGCGCGCCATCACGATCGGCATTTCCATATTGGACTGGCCGCTGGCCAGCCAGACATCGCCGATCAGCACATCGTCGATCCGCTGCTGGCTACCGTCGCCCTGCACCTCCAGCACATAGGGACCGCCCGCCGCATGCGCTGGCAATTGTGCCTGCCAGCGACCATCCAGCGCAGCGACGGCGTTGGCCTGCGCACCATCCAGACGTACCTGGATGCGCGCCCCCGGGGTAGCCCATCCCCACACGGGCATCGGCACATCGCGCTGCAACACCGCACCATCGGCGAACAGCAAGGGTAATTGCACTTTTGCCGCCGCCGGCCACGGCAGCGCCGCCACGGCCAACAGGGTCAGCCAGCGAACGGAGGAAAACCTGAAAACGGGCATGGCGTGAATCCTGGAACGTGTCATTCGAGGGCGAGATGCGTGCGAAACCGATGGAGCCACTTGCGACAAGGCGTGTGCCTTGCCCAGGCGGTAGCCGCCAGGGCAAGGCGCGCACCGAGGTTTCGGCACGCTCCGGATCGCGTCCGGCAACGCTGACCGTCAGCGGCGCGCTGCCGCTGCGGCAGGATCACCATTACCAGTTGGCGCGCAACACCAGCGAATAGCGACGGTCGTTGACGAACCAACTGCGGGTGTACAAGTGCGGATCGACCTCGCCGTCGCTATAGGACGTCGGCCCCATCAGCACCTTGGTCACCGTATTGGTGAGGTTGTTGGCCTGGATCCCCAATTGCAGGTGCGGCGTGAAGCGGTAGAACAGCGAGGCATCCAGTTGCCCGAAATCGTCCGACCACGCCGGCAACTTGGTGATCACGTCGCTGGCGGTCAACAGGTAGCGCGAGCGCCAGTTGTAGGCCAGACGCACCGACAGCGGCCCTTTCTCGTAGATCCCGGCCAGGTTGTAGCTACGCCGCGACAACCCTTCCAACGGCAGGCGCACGCCGGTGACGGTGGTCTTGGTGTAAGGATCGGTCGCGGTATTGACTCCACCATTGCTATCAACAAAGGTGAAATTGGCATTGACACCAAGGCCGCTCATCCAGCCTGGCAGGAAATCGAAGAACTGGGTATACCCGTATTCGAAGCCGCCGATATGTCCCTTGTCCATGTTGTAAGGACGCGTCACTAGCCACGGCTGGCCGTTGTAGATCTCGGTGACGGTCTGGTTGGAGAAGTAATCCCTGACGTCTTTGTAGAACAACGTCAGATACATCATGTCGCTCTTGCCGAAATACCACTCCAGCGCGGTGTCGTACTGGTTGGCCTTCATCGGTTTCAGGTTCGGGTTGCCGGCGGTACCGGTCCATTGCGTCACCACGCCATCTTGAATCGTCGCAGCGAGCAACAGATACGGCTGTAGCTGGCTGTAATCCGGACGCGCGATAGCCTTTGAAGCGGCAATACGCCACTGCAGCGCGTCGGAGAACTTGAAGCGCATATTGAAGCTCGGCAATACGTTGGTATAGCTCCCCTTGGCATTATTGGGGAAGTACTGCCCGGTGTACTCCGCCGCCAGTGCGGCCGAAGAGGTGCTGGCAGATAGGTCGGGAAACTGACCATAACCCGTCGCAGTGGTCTTGGTCTGTACCACGCGTACGCCGACATTCCCATCCACGGGAACACCCAAGGCCGTATCGTTGCCGAAGTACAGCATCATGTACGCGGCCTGGGTACGCTCGAACTGACGATTGATGTCCTGCAATTGGTAATGTTCCGGCGACCAGCCGGTACCGCGCAATGCGACGATCTGCTCGATCAACTTGGTGGTGCCGGCATAATCCTTGACCGCCGCATCGCTGGGGAAATACAACTGTTTCGGTACGTTCACATTGCCCCGGAACAGGTTCGACAAGGTGTACCAGGACGAGGATTGGGTCATGTAATCGGCCAGATCCGCCAGCCCGGTGGACGTCCCGGGAATGGGTGCCCAGTTATCCGAAATCACGCCCCAGTTGTAGCGGGTGTTCTTGTTGGTCTGGGTGCGGGAGGTGCCGCGAATACCCGCACGGAAACTGCGCAACCAGGGGTTATCGTCGTAGCTGTAGTCCAGATCGAAGCGCGTGGCCAATTCGCGGCCACTGTTTTGCCCCAGGTGATCCATCGCCGCGCTCCAGAAATAATTGGCAGGAGCGGAGAGATAACCAGGATTGGCAAGCGTCACCGAGGGGTATTTGCCACTCAGGTCGAAGGTCAGGCCCGGCAGGTAGATCGAATCGAATAGGGTGAAATCCAGCGCATCGCTGTGCGACTGCACCAACTGCATGTCGCCGCGCAGGCTCAAGCGGTCGGTCAGGCGATGGGTGAAACCACCGGACAGATCCGCGGTGGTGGTGGTCTGCTGCGCGTAGCGATTCTGGGTATAGAAGCGCACGCCGTCATTCCCGGTGATATTGCCGCGCCAGGAGCTGGACACCGGCTCACCACTGACGAAGCGACCTTCGTCGTTATAGGTGAACATGGTCCCCGGCGCAGGGCCGACCGCATTGCTCTGATCGTTGAAGAACGCCGCGTGCTCCTGCCAGTTCATGTCGTAGGTCGAGCGCAGGTACTGCACATAGATATCGGTGGCATCACTGGGACGCCACTGGAACGCGGCCGCGATGCCCTTGCGCTTGCGCTCGGAATCCATTTGCCGCCAGTTGACCCCACCCGGCACATAGACCTTGGAAAAATTGGTCCCGGCCAGCAACGCCGGATCGGTACGGCGCACGAACGGCTCGACCTGCACGCCATCGCTGCGCGTGGCCATCGACGAGTACGCCGCGTCCAGCATGAACCCCATTTCGCCCAGGTCGGTGTTCCAGCGGTCACTGAACAGGAACGAGCCGGACGGCTTGTAGGTCTTACTGAGGTCGCCGTAGTTGGCGTCGGCGTTGAAAGCGATGCTGCGCCCCGGCTGGTCGAACGGCATGCGCGTGCGCAGGTTCACCGTACCGCCAAGTCCGCCTTCAATGATCTCGGCCGATGGATTCTTGTAAACGTCCACACCGGCCATCAGTTCGGCCGGGACATCCTCGAAGCTGAGGCCACGACCACTGGCGGCGCTGAAGCTGTCGCGACCATTGAGCTCACCGCGGACCTGGGTCATGCCGCGAATCATCACGCCACTGCCTTCGGCAGAGAAATGATCAGGATCGTTGCGGGCCATGAAGTGATCGATGGTCACGCCACTGACCCGCTGCAGGCTCTCGGTCACGCTGCGATCGGGGAGCGCGCCGATATCCTCGGAACTGACCGAATCGACGACTTGTTCAGCATCGTGTTTGATCGACTGCGACTTGATCAAACTGCCGCGCACGCCTTTGACCTGCACCGCATCGAGTTCGGTGACGGACGCATTTTTTTTATTGCCGCTATCGTCGGCCTGCTGTGCCAGTGCCTGCGCACTGAGCAATAAACCGATACTCACAGCGATGACGGAGCGGGCCAGAATGTGCGTTGCACACGGCCGTTCGGTCGGCAGAGCCGAGCCGAGTGGGTACTGCGATGACATGACCAATCCCTCCCAGGATACACGCACACAGACACAGGCAACGGATGCGCGAAAACGCTCCGCCAGATAAGTTGAAAAAATAAAAACGTGACAAGAACCACAGCGGATCGATGGCCGCATGAGCGCCATACACGGCGCTCACATCGCATTAACTATCCACCGTAATGGAGCGAGACTAGGAACGAACCACAAAACGAACAAATGAAAGTTTCCGGATGAGCTATGTGCGTTTGGACTATGTGAACCCACTCGCACATCTCACCCGCACCCACGCGGGTGACACGCACACGCACGCCTTCATCAACACCCCAATTGCTCCGCAGCCGCAATCGCGGCACCACACAGCTCACGCCAGCGACACATGCTCCGGATACAAACGTCGTGCTGCGTTGCGCAACGCCATCAACACGCGCTCGGCACCCGGTGGCAGCAGGTAATCGCGACGACGGATGATTCCGAACGACTCCATCCGCACGCCCAACCCAATCGGCAGCACCGTCAGCAGTTTGGCCTGCACATAGGGCGCCACCGCCTCCGCCGGCAACGCAGCGAGTAGATCGCTGCCACGCAACAAACTGGTGATCACCGGCAACGACGAGGTTTCGATCACGTTCTGCGGCACCGGCACCGCATGTTCCAGAAACATCGCATCCAGGCGTGCGCGCAACACGCTGTCCAGCGGTGGCAACACCCAGCCGTACCGCGCCAGATCAGCATGGCGCAGCTCCGCGCGGGCGGATAACGGATGACCGGCACGCGCCACCACCGAATGCGGCTCGTCCGCCAACGGCTCGAAGTCCAGTTCCTCGCCGCCGTATGGGCCAAGGATGCGACCGATCACGATGTCGAGCTGGCCATCCAGCAGCCTGGCCACCAGTGGCCGGCTGTAATCCATCTCCACCCGTACCAAGATGCCCGGAAACTCGCGCTTGACCTCGATAATCGCCTGCGGCACCAGATTGGTCCCCGGGTTGACCACCGTGCCGATCGAAACCTGACCCACGCGCCCTTGGCGCAGCGCGGCGATCTCCTCCTGGGCACGACCGATCTCCGACATCGCCGCGCGGGCGCGGCGGATCAGCACCTGCCCATACCAGGTCGGCTCCACCCCACGCGCATGCCGCTCGAACAGGCGCACCCCCAACAAGTCCTCCATCTCTGCCAGCAACTTGGACGCCGCCGGCTGGGTCATGCTCGCCGCCTCTGCGGCGCGCAACACGGAACGGTGTTCGTGCAACTGCAGCAACAGCAGCAGATGCCGGGTCTTCAAGCGCGATGCATTGAACCAGGGATTATTGGAAGCGATCATCGTGAACGAACATCCTGAATGGGGGTTTTGTATTCGCAAGAAGAATAGGATATGCCTAAAATTTCATTTGCAGCACATAGCTGACACGCGCACGCTAATTGTTCGCGGCTGCTCTTGTCGCAGTGCCGTTGCACCGTTCTCTCCCAACCGACGGACCCGTTTGCGGGTCCGCGTCAACGCGGAGGCGCTGGACGCTCGGCGCGTTGTTGCGGCATCGATGGCTCGCCACTTCTCTGTCCCTATCGCGGCGCACGCCGTGTATTTCCCTGCCAGCTAAGCCGATGCCCGCCACCTCCGTGTTCAAACTCCCCCTGATTGCGATCTTGCGCGGCATCCCGCCCGAGGACGCACTGGCGCATGTCGGCGCGTTGGTCGACACTGGTTACGACGCCATCGAGATCCCGCTCAATTCGCCACGCTGGGCCGACAGCATCGGCTCCGCCGCGCAGGCGTTCGGCCAACATTGCTGGATCGGCGGCGGCACCGTGCTGCATATCGACGACGTCGATACCCTCGCCGACTTGGGCGCGCGCTTCATCGTCACCCCCAACACCTGCCCAACGCTGATTCGCCACGCACTGACGCGCGGCCTGCAAGTGGTGGCCGGCTTCGCTACCGCGACCGAGGCATTCGCCGCACTCGACGCCGGCGCGCAAATGCTCAAGCTATTCCCCGCCGCCACCTACGGCCCCGGCCATGTGCGCGCATTGCGTGCCGTGTTGCCGGCACAGGTGCCGGTGTTCGTGGTCGGCGGCGTCACCATCGACACCCTGCACGACTACCTTGCCGCTGGTGCAATCGGCGCCGGCATCGGCGGCGAACTGTATCGACCGGGACAAGCGCTCGCGCAGACCCAGGCACATGCCGCCGCCTTCCGCCACGCCTATCAGGATCGCGCATGAAAATCGTCCGCCTCACCACCTACCACGCGGCGCCGCGCTGGCTGTTTCTGAAGGTCGAAACCGACGAAGGCATTACCGGCTGGGGCGAACCGGTCATCGAGGGCCGCGCGCGCAGCGTCGAGGCTGCGGTACACGAACTCAGCGGCTATTTGATCGGTAAGGATCCCGGAAGAATCAACGATCTGTGGCAACTGCTTTATCGCAGTGGCTTCTATCGCGGCGGCCCGATCCTGATGAGCGCCATTGCCGGCATCGACCAGGCCTTGTGGGACATCAAGGGCAAAGCACTCGGCGTGCCGGTCTACGAACTGCTGGGCGGGTTGGTACGCGAACGCATGAAAACCTATCGCTGGGTCGGCGGCGACCGCCCCGCGGCGACCATCGCGCAGATCCAGAGCTACCGCGACCTCGGTTTCGACACATTCAAATTCAACGGCACCGAGGAGATGAAGCTGATCGACGGCCCCCGCGCGGTGGACGCGGCAATCGCCAAGGTCGCGCAGATCCGCGAGGCCTTCGGCACCAGCATCGATTTCGGGATCGATTTCCATGGCCGGGTCGCCGCGCCGATGGCGCGCGTGCTGCTGCGCGAGCTGGAACCGTTCAAGCCGCTGTTCGTGGAAGAGCCGGTGCTGCCGGAACTGGCCGAGTACTACCCGCGCCTGGCCGCGGCCACACCGATCCCGCTGGCCGCCGGCGAGCGCATGTTCTCGCGCTTCGACTTCAAACCGGTGCTGCAAGCCGGTGGCCTGTCGCTGCTGCAACCGGATCTCTCGCACGCCGGCGGCATTACCGAATGCCTGAAGATCGCCAGCATGGCCGAGACCTACGACGTCGGCCTGGCCCCGCACTGCCCGCTCGGCCCGGTCGCCCTGGCCGCCTGCCTGCAGGTGGACTTCGTCTCGCACAACGCGGTGCTGCAGGAGCAAAGCATCGGCATCCACTACAACGAAGGCGCCGACCTGCTCGACTACGTGCTCAATCAGGACGACTTCGCCTGCGACGCGAGCGGCAGCATCGCCGCATTGCCCAAACCGGGCCTGGGCGTGGAAATCGACGAAGACCGCCTGCGCCATGCCAGCGCCAATCCACCGGACTGGCACAACCCGGTCTGGCGCCACGCCGACGGCAGCATCGCCGAATGGTGATTGCATGAACACACACGCCTCTTGTGCCCAACACAGCGCGACGCTGGCCGTGGATAGCCGCTGCGCGCATGGCGAAAGCATCCTGTGGTGCGAGCATCGCCAGGTACTGTTCTGGGTCGACATCACCGGCCGTCGCTTGTGGCGGCACGCCCCAGGCAGCGGCGCGACCCGGCACTGGGACCTGCCCGACCGTCCCGGCTGCCTGGGCCTGTTCGACGATGGTCGGCTACTGCTGGCGATGGTCAAGGGCGTGTACGTCGCCGACCCGGATGCCGCCACCGACACGGCCAGCACCTTGTTGCCGCTGCAGCAACTCGCCGAACTCGAACCCGAGCGCGACGACACCCGCAGCAACGATGGCCGCAGCGATCGCCACGGCAACTTCGTGTTCGGCACCATGAGCGAGCGCGCCGATCGGGCAGCGGTCGGCAGCTTCTACCAATGGTCCGCGCGCCACGGTCTACGCCGACTGCCACTGCCCGGCGTGGCCATTCCCAACGCGATCTGCTTCAGCGCCGATGGCCGCACCATGTACTACTGCGATTCGGTGCAACCACGCATCCTGTGCTGCGACTACGACGCCGCCAGTGCTCACACCAGCAATAGCCGAGTGTTCGTCGAACTGGAGCGCGACGGCGGCGAACCGGACGGCGCCATCGTCGATGCCGAAGGCCATGTGTGGAACGCACAATGGCGCGCCTGGCAGGTGGTGCGCTACCGCCCAGATGGCAGCATCGAGCGGCGTGTCGCACTGCCGGTCAAACATCCCAGTTGTCCCGCCCTGGGCGGTGCAGACGGCACCACGCTGTACCTGAGCACCTCGCGCCAGGACCACAGCGAGGCCGAACTGGCGCGCACACCGCAGGCCGGTGGCGTGTTCGTCGCCGCAGTCGGCATTGCCGGCCTGCCCGAAGGACGCATCGCCAGCGCATGATCGTCATCGACTGGGGGACCAGCAGCCTGCGCGGCTATCGGCTCGACGCCGACGGCGGCATCCTCGAACAACGCCGCAGCGATCAAGGCATCGCGGTCTGCCAAGGCCATTTCGCCGCGACCCTGGCCACATTGATCGACACCTGGCCGGGCGACGTCGTGCTCTGCGGCATGATCGGCAGCCGCAATGGATGGATCGAACTGCCCTACGCGCCCTGCCCCGCCGACACCGCCGCACTCGCTGCGGCGATGCGCCCGCTGCAGGATCCGGCGCTGCCTGGACGCACGCTGTGGTTCGTACCCGGCGTCGCCACCAGCACCCATGCACCCGTGCCGGACGTGATGCGTGGCGAGGAAACCCAATTGATCGGGCTGCTCGACATCCTGGCGCAGGAGCGGCAGGACCACGCCCACCACAGCGTTTGCCTGCCGGGCACCCACAGCAAATGGGTGGATCTGGAACACGGCCGCATCGCCGCACTGGTGACAATGATGACCGGCGAACTCTACGCACTGCTGCGCCAACACAGCCTGCTGGCGCGGCTGATGGAACCCGACGACGCCACGTTCGATGCCCCCGGCTTCGCTGCCGGGGTGCAGCGCAGCGGCGATCCCGGAGGATTGCTGCATCATCTGTTCGGCGTGCGCAGCCTGGGATTGTTCGAACGCCTGAGCGCAGCGGCGGCGCCGTCCTACCTGTCCGGGTTGCTGATCGGCCACGAACTGCGCGCACGCCTGCCGCTGGCGCCAATGGTGCATCTGGTCGGAGGCAGCGGCCTGCTGACGCGCTACACGCACGCATTGCGCGCACTCGGCAGTACCGTGCACACCCACCCGGAAGATCTGGCCGCACGCGGGCTATACCGGCTGGCACGGCAGCACGGCGGCATCGCCAGTTGATCCGTCCCCGTCAGGCGAGCGGCCACGGATCCATTCTCCACTCCACGACATCGACTGTTTTAGAATTGCAGGCTTAATTTACGGATCGAACCATGCCTTTCGTCGTCACTGAAAACTGCATCAAATGCAAATACACCGACTGCGTGGAGGTGTGCCCCGTGGATTGTTTCCACGCCGGCCCAAACTTCATGGTGATCGACCCGGACGAGTGCATCGACTGCACCCTGTGCGAACCGGAATGCCCGGCCAACGCCATCTATCCCGAGGATGACGTGCCGGCCGGCCAGGAAGGCTTCGTCGCGTTGAACGCGGAACTGGCCAAAGCGTGGCCGGTCCTGACCACGCGCCAGGAACCGCTAGCAGATGCGGCCGAATGGGACGGCAAACCAAACAAGTTGTCGTTACTGCAGAAATAGGCGACGCGCAATCATGCGCGGCTGTGCAGCTCCATGCCTGCCCGGCCAGCACGAGCGCTCCCGAAAAACCTGGTGACGCTCGCGCACAACCACATCAAAAACGCCGCGACACAAAAACGAACGGGCACCCTGAGGTGCCCGTTTCATGTTTTGCGCGCCACAGCGGGCGCGAACGCCACACTGCCAACGCTTGCTCAAGTTCAGTGGACGAGCTTGGCCTTCAGCGCCTCGATCAGCTTGACCGGGGCCTCACCGGACGCCGGCAGGCCACGCGCATCGACCGCCGACACCGACACCCCGGCATCCACGGGCACCACGCGGATCAGGAAATTGCTGCCTTCATAGCCCACGTCATAGGAGCCGAGCAATTTCGCGCTGCTGGCAATGGTGACGCCCGGGATACCGCCCAGGGCATCGCCGACCTGGCCGAACACCTGATCGCGCGCGCCCGGCACCACGAAGCCACTATTGGACGCGGCCGGAGCCTGGGCCGCCGCCGGACGTTGGGCCGACGCCAGCGCTGGGACCTTCATCGCCGCCGAAGTATCTGGCACGCTCAGGTCCGGTGGCACTTCCAGCGGCCGCATGGCGGGCGGCAACAAGTAATCGCCCCGCGGCTTGCCCTTGTGGAACCAGTGGCAACCGCTGGTGGCCGCGACCATGGTGGTCGCCAGAACGGCGGCCGATAGCACGCGGACGTAGGGAACGGAAGCACGCATCAATCAATCTCCTGGGGTCAGGCCGCGAGCGTTTCGCGGCTGGATAAATGTTCCAACGCGACGGCGTCGGCAGCAAGACGGTCGGCCGTGGCATGGTGCGCCGCCGACAACGGCAGCAGCGGCAGCCGCAAGCCCTGGCCGATCCCGGCACGCTGCAATAGCGCTTTGACCGGGATCGGGTTGGATTCGATGCCGCAAAAGGCGTGGAAGGGCCGCAGACGCGCATCCCAGGCCTGCGTCGGCTCGACCTGCTGGGCCCGCGCCAGATCGCACAAATGGCGATAGGCGCCGGGCAAGGCATTGGACGCCACCGAAATTAGGCCGTCGAAGCCGCTCAGCATGGCCTGCGCGGCGCTGCCGTCGTCACCGCTCAGCACGGCAAAGTGCTCACTGCGCAGGGCCGCGAGCGCGGCGATACGCTGCGGATCGCTACTGGCCTCTTTGATGCCGACGATCGCGGGGTGCTGCGCCAGTTGCGCCACGGTTTCAGGCAACAAATCGCAGCCGGTGCGTCCTGGCACGTTGTACAGCACTACCGGCAGGCCACCTTGATCGGCCACTTGCGTGTAGTGCGCCAGCAAGCCAGCCTGCGTCGGACGCACATAAGGCGGCGTCACCACCAGCGCGTACTGCGCGCCATTGGCCGCCGCGCGACGCGTCAACGCCACGGTCTTGGCGGTAGCGGACAAGCCCGTGCCAGCCAGCACCGGCACGCGCCCACCGATGGCAACAACCGCCTCGCGCATCAGCAGATCGTATTCATCATCCAGCAACGCGGCCGCTTCGCCGGTCGATCCCGCCACCACGACACCCTGAACACCGCCTCCGAGCTGAGCCTTGAGCAACCGCTGCCAGGCGTCGAGATCGAGATCGCCATTGACCTGGAAGGGCGTGGCCAGAGCGGTGATGATGCCGGAGAGAGACAAGATGCCGAGTGCTCGCTGGGAAATGAGGGCCGCGCGGCCTGCGCCGACGGGTTTGCCGTGCATGTTACTTGCGGCCCGAAAGCGCGGGCAAGTATGCTGCACTTCATGTCGGGCCACTGCCCTGACGCCGTTCAGCCATACGCAATGCCGGAAGCCCCTTTGACAGACACCACAACCCGGCCCGCGCCGACCGAGAACCACCTCCTGATCAACGCCTACTCGACGCATCCGGAGTCGCCCTTATTGCCGGTCACACGTCGTATCACCGATAGCGGTTGCAACCTCGTCGATGCGCGTCTGGCCACTGTCGGTCGCGACGTGTCGGTGACCGCATTGGCGACCGGCTCCTGGGACGCGGTGGCCAAACTGGAAGCGATGCTCACCCGGCTGGAGCGCGATGAAGGCATGAAGCTGGTGTGGTACCGCACCGGCCCCAAGCAAGCGCAGTCCAACCTGCTGCCTTACATCGTCGAGGTCATCGCCGCCGACAAACCGGGCATCCTGTTCCAGTTGGCCGATTTCTTCGACCGCCAGGGCATCACCATCGAAAACCTGCAAAGCACGCGCTACCGCGCAATGCAGACCGGCGCGGAAATGTTCTCGGCGCAGGTGACGATCGGGGTGCCGGCGAATATGCACATCGCCGCACTGCGCGACGACTTCCTCGAATTCTGCGACCACCTCAACCTGGACGCGATCATGGACCCGATGAAGTTCTGAGACGCGCTGGACAGCGACGCAACCGAACGCCGATGATGGCGATGCACGCGGAGGACACCCCATGAAGGATGGCGATACCCTGGATCGAAGCACGCTGACCTTGCCGCTGGCCCTGTCTGGGGGCACCAGCGCAACGCTCGGCGACTATGCCGGTGGCTGGCTGGTGCTGTATTTCTATCCCAAGGACAGCACGCCTGGCTGCACCACCGAAGGGCTGGATTTCAACGCGCTGTTGCCGCAATTCCAGAAAGCCGGCGCCGTGGTGCTTGGTGTATCGCGCGACTCGGTGAAGTCGCACGACAACTTCTGCGCCAAGCAAGGCTTCCGCTTTCCACTAATCAGCGATGCCGACGAGGCGCTATGCCACGCCTTTGACGTGATCAAGGAAAAGAACATGTACGGCCGTCAGGTGCTCGGTATCGAGCGTAGCACCTTCCTCATCTCGCCTTCGGGCCAAGTGCTGCACAGCTGGCGCAAGGTCAAGGTTGCCGGTCACGCCCAGGCCGTTCTCGACACACTGCAGACCGCCACCCAGCAGTGACAACCCTGGTTCACAGTACATCGCATCCCCCTGCCAAGCAGGCGGCGATGGTTTTTCCCTGCCCCTTTTCCAGGAATCCACGATGACCCGAGGCAAGCGCATCTACGTGTTGGATACCAATGTGCTCATGCACGATCCGACCGCGCTGTTCAAGTTCGAGGAACACGACGTATTCCTGCCGATGCAGGTGATCGAGGAACTGGACAACGCCAAGAAGGGCATGTCCGAAGTCAGCCGCAACGCACGGCAGGTCAGCCGCTTCCTCAACGAGTTGATCGAAGGCGCCGGCGCCGAGCAGATCGCCTCCGGCATCCCACTGAGTCACCCGCAAGGCATCCAACTCAAGAGCAACAGCGGCATCGGCAAGCTGTACTTCCAGATCCAGCCGGTCGAGCCCGCGCGCAGCTTCGGCAGCGTCGCCCCGGACAACAAGATTCTGGCCTCCGTGCTGGCGCTGTGCGAGGAGCGTCCGGAAACGCCGGTGATTCTGGTCTCCAAGGACATCAACCTACGGATCAAGGCGGCGATCAGCGGCCTGGCCGCCGAAGACTACGAGAACGACCGCGCGCTCGACGATTTCAGCCTGCTCTACACCGGCGCGATCGAACTACCAGAGCATTTCTGGCAGAAACACAACCAAGACCTGCGTAGCTGGAGCGACAAGGGGCGCACCTGTTACGAAATTGCGCTGGCCACCGACGAGGACTGGTATCCGAACCAGTACCTATATCTGCCCGGCGACGACGAGGTGGAACTACGCGTCACCAAGGTCAACGCTGACCGCAAGGCCACGCTGGCGCTGGTGGACGACTTCCGCAGTGGCCAGCACGCGGTGTGGGGCGTTGCCGCGCGCAACCGCGAGCAGAACTTCGCGCTCAACGCACTGATGGACCCGGAAATCGACTTTGTCACTCTGCTCGGCACCGCCGGCACCGGCAAGACCCTGCTGGCGCTGGCGGCGGGTCTGGCACAGACCATGGACCAGCAGCGCTACCGCGAAATCATCATGACCCGTGCGACGGTCAGCGTCGGCGAAGACATCGGCTTCCTGCCTGGCACCGAGGAGGAAAAGATGACCCCATGGATGGGCGCACTGACCGACAACCTGGAAGTGCTGACCCACACCCAGGAAGGCGGCGCCTGGGGCCGCGCGGCGACCAACGACCTGCTCGCCAGCCGGATCAAGATCCGCTCGATGAACTTCATGCGCGGGCGCACGTTCCTGTCGCGCTATCTGATCCTGGACGAAGCGCAGAACCTGACGCCCAAGCAGATGAAGACGCTGATCACTCGTGCCGGCCCCGGCACCAAGATCGTCTGCCTGGGCAACGTCGAACAGATCGACACCCCCTATCTGACCGAAACCACCTCCGGCCTCACCTATGCGGTGGACCGCTTCAAAGCTTGGCCGCACAGCGCGCACATCACCCTGCGCCGTGGCGAGCGCTCACGTCTGGCCGACTATGCCTCGGAGGTGCTGTGAGTATCGTGGGCGTGCGCCTGAGCGGCGCGGCACTGGTCATGGCCCTGCTCGGCGCCTGCGCCACCGCACCCGGTCCAGCCAGCGTACCAACCGCGCTCAAGGTCGGGCAATCGTGGGTGATCACGCGTAACAGCACCGCCGCACAGGTGCTGGACACCTGCGCGCGCGACAGCCCCGCACACCACGAGCGCGCGGTGAGCGGCTACTGGATTCCAACGCCTGAGCAGATCGCGCAACTGGAAGCGCATCTGGCGCAACTACAGCCGCAGATCGCCGATCCATCGGGCTCAGATCGCCAATATGTGGGCATCGTGTACAACGGTAAGCAAGCGATCTATGTCAACGCTTTCGCCCCGGACGACGACAGCAATCGCAACCCAAGCGTCGATGCAGTACGCGCCTGTGGCGGCGGCGGTCGCTTCTGGGGCGCGGTCTACGATCCGGCCAACCTTAGCTTCTCCGAGATCGCGGTCAACGGCAGCCACTGAGATGGCCGCGTGCCTGCGCCGCTGTCAGATACATGCGCGTCAGCAAACCGCATGAGCTTCGCGTTGCCAGGCTGGGCTTGGATTTTCGCCGCTGCATTGGCCAGCGTGGCCGGCATGGTCAACGTGGTGGGCTACCTCGGCTTCGAGCATCAGGCGGTGACCCACCTCACCGGCACCACGACCTTGCTCGGCGCGGCGCTGGCTGACGCTGACCTGCGCGCCATCGGTCAACTCAGTGGTGTGGTGCTGGCGTTCCTGAGCGGCGCGGTGCTGGCGGGCGGCCTCGTGCGGGATCGCCGGCTGCGCCTGAGCCGGCGCTATGGTCTGGCGCTCGCACTGGAGTCACTGCTGTTACTTGCGGCAATACAGGCATTCAAACATCAGCCGTTGTTTGGCGCTCTGCTCGCCGCAACCGCCTGCGGCCTGCAAAACGCCACCACCACGATCTACAGCGGCACAGTGGTACGCACCACCCACCTCACCGGCATGTTCACCGATCTAGGAATCGGCCTGGGCCAGGCACTCAGCGGCCTACCGCTACCGCGCCAGCGCATCCGTCTGAGTCTGCTGATCATCGGCGGATTCCTGCTCGGCGGCGTCATCGGCGCATTGGCGTACCGCCGCATCGGCTTCAATGCGCTGTTGGTGCCGGCGCTGCTGACTGGCACGGCCGGCACGCTGTACATCCTGCTCCTGCACTCCCGCTACCGTGAGCGCGAAGAGTGATCAACAAAAGCCTCGCCAGTCGCGGGTGAGCGCGGACAGCACGTAAGCAACCCAGGGTGCTGCCAGCACATGAGGATTCAACGCACTGCCTGTGCCCAAACAGCGGCAACACCGCCGTGTTGTTAGCGGCGCTAAGCACACCATCGCCAAGGCATCGCCAGCACGGCACAATCCAGGTATGAACGACCCCATCGCCGTCTCCGCGCTGAGCATCGCCGGCACCGATTCCGGTGGTGGCGCCGGAATCCAGGCCGATCTGAAAACCTTCGCCGCGCACCGTGTGCACGGCCTGTCTGCGGCGGCCGCACTCACCGCGCAACACACCCGCGGCGTCACCGCCGTGCATATTCCGCCATTGCCATTCCTGCGCGCGCAGATCGACGCCTGCTTCGCCGATTTCGACATCGCCGCGGTCAAGCTCGGCATGCTCGCCAATGCTGCGGTGATCGACCTGGTCGCCGATGCGCTGGAACACCACCGCCCGCCTTACGTGATTCTGGACCCGGTGATGGTGGCGACCAGCGGTGCCACCCTGCTGGAAGACGATGGGCTGGACGCGCTGCGCCAGCGCCTACTGCCGTTGGCGACCTTGGTCACACCGAATATTCCGGAAGCGCAATTACTGCTGCGTCGCCCGATCGAGAACGCCGACGATGCCGAGCACGCGATCGCCGCCCTGCTTGAGTCTGGCGCGCGCGCAGTGTTACTGAAAGGCGGCCATCTACACGAAGGCCAACGGGTGATCGACCGCTACGACGATGGCGCCAGCCGCAGCGAATTCAGCCATGCACGGCTGCCGCTGGACGCGCACGGAACGGGCTGCACCCTCGCAGCGGCGATCGCCGCACAACTCTGCCAGGGCCTGTCATTGGCAGCGGCCTGCGCAGCGGCGATCGACTACGTGGCCCGCGCACTGCGCGGCAGCTACCGTCCTGGTCGCAGCGCAGTGGTTGTATTGGACCATTTCGGCGCCGCACGCGGCGAATGAACAAGCTTGTACATCGCGGGAAAGAGACATCGCGCCACTGCCTGCAATCGACACCGCTCCAGCATCTACTCGTCGCTACGCCTTCGCCGCAGCGAAAGCTGTTGTGGCAGAACCTCCCAAGATGATGCGCGCATCCGAGGTACGCACTGATCTGAACCACCTACGCGATGGCGGGCACGACAGTGGATCTGCTTTTCAGCCTGCCCCAGGCCGCCCTGCGGGAGTGCTGGCGCCCCCGGAAGATTGGTGTGTAGAGCTGCGCATGCCCGCAAGCTCATGCCCATGGATGCGTACAGCCCGAGCCGAGCCGGCCGGCCACACCTCCTGAATCGAGCAAGCGGTAATCCTGGCGCAAGGCCTCGCTGAACGAGATCGGCTGAATTTTTTGAAGGAAGGATTGACGCCTCCAACCATCTCACGCATAATTCCGCTCCTGACAACGCGCCCGTAGCTCAGTTGGATAGAGTACCTGGCTACGAACCAGGCGGTCGGGAGTTCGAATCTCTCCGGGCGCACCAGTCAGATAAAAAACGACAAGCTGTTGCTTGTCGTTTTTTTTGTTTTTAGCAAGCTCAATCGCGGCGACGAACAAAGCGCCCGCGATGTCATCACCGCCAGCCTGCATAGAACACCTTTTGCACGCAAAGCGCAGCGGCACGCAGGCATTACCCTCCTTGCGCCCACACGCTCACGCAGCACCCACACCGTGATGCGACGCGACAGGCGCAGCCCCGACCTCGCCGACCGCCATCACCGGATAACCGGCCATCTGCCACGCCTCCAACCCACCCCGCAACGGCACCACGTCATCGTAATGCCGCTGGCGCAGCCGCCTAGCCAGCACCGCGGCCGACACTTCATTCGGGCACGCACAGTAAATGACGATCTTGCGCTCGCGCGGCAACACCGCGACGATGTCATTGATGCGTCGCTCGTCCACACACATCGCCCCCGGAATGACATACGACTGCAGCGTGCGATAGCCCGGAGCACGGATATCCAACACCACCGGCACCGCATCGCCCTGCATCAACGCGTAGAGTTCGTCCACGTCGATGCGCGAGGCCTCCATCGACTTCATCAACCTGTAACGACGCCAAGCCCGATAACCCACATAGAAGGCCAGCAAACCGGCAAGCAACAGCGACGCGCGCACTCCCAGCAAACTCAACCAATCCAGTAATGCCTGCACTTGGCCGGCAAAGCATAGACCGAGCAGCAGACCACAAGCCGCCCACAGCGCGGCCCCCAACGTGTCGTAGCGTAGGAACGCGGCAAGTCGCACCTGCATCGCACCAGCCATCGGCACCGAGACCATGGACAAGCCAGGCACGAACTTTGCGATCATCAGCACGCCAACCCCCCAGCGTGCATAGAAGCGCTCGGTTTGCCTCATGCAGCTGTCGCGCGACAGCGAGAGCCGGCACAGCGACTGCAACGTGCGATTGCCATAACGGCGACCAGCCCAGAACCAGAGCAGATCACCGAGCAGGCTAGCCAGAATCGACACCGCAAGCGCGCTCAACAGTGCAACCCACACCCCCACACCATGGAGTAACGCATAAGTCGCACCCACCAGAATCAGGGTTGGCAATGCGGGGACAGGCAAGCCCAACGACAACGCCAACACGTTGACGAAGAGCAGACCCAGGCCATAACGCGCGATCAATTCCTGCATTTCATGCTGTGCTCAAGACGAAAAACAACCGCCGCCATTATCCTCCCGACACCGACGGCACGCGTACACGCCGACGCATCACCAACGGAACAGATCCACCCATCTTCACTCAAGGCATGCACACGACGATCCTCACCATCCACACCTCGCCCGGACCACAGCAAGCGCAGTCAAGCGCACCAACCAGCCAATGCAGGCGACTCCCTGCCAGCGCACCAAACAGCCTGACATCACTTATCGATGCCTTTAGCCCGCCGAACCGCTCGCGCCGCAGCGCGCAGCGAGAGTCCGCGCAACAGATTCCCGACAGGCCAGCGATACGCAGGCAGCCCCGCTACAACCAGCGCATGCCACGCATATCGAAAATGCGCACGGCATCGTGAGCGAATAGTCTGGCAAGCTGATGCCGCGCCAAGTCCACCAGCACTATCATGCAATGTGCACGCAACCCGGGGCAGCGAACACGGGCGCGTCATTGCACCGGCAAGCACAAGGCCCACCTGCGTCGCAGCAAGGATCGGCATTCGCAGTGCAACGGACTTCTATCTATCCGCCCTCTCGTCATTGCCTGGAAAATCCTCACCGACCAGACGTTCGATGAGCTTATACGCTGCCGAACTCGCAGTGGGTTGAACACACAAACGAACGTCGTCGTGGCGCAATGGCGTCGCGCGGAGGACAGTCCAAAATCGTATACAAGCGTCTCGCCATAGCGAGAGCTCACTGGCGAGAAAAAAGAAACGCCTGCAAATCATTACTTTGCAGGCGTTCCTTCACTACTGGCGGAGTGAGAGGGATTCGAACCCTCGATAGAGCTTTTGACCCTATACTCCCTTAGCAGGGGAGCCCCTTCAGCCGCTCGGGCATCACTCCGGATTTAAGCGTTGCGGGTATTCCGCGACCGGCCGCGAAGAATACAGGGTTGGAGCATCTCAGGTAAACCCTTTCTTCAAATCAATCGACGGACGAGTCACCATGCCCACCGGAGCCATGGGAATTCGGCTCGTCGCCGCGCTGGATGCGCTGATAGATCTCTTCGCGATGTACTGCCACGTCCTTCGGCGCGGTGATGCCGATACGCACTTGATTGCCCTTGACCCCGAGCACAGTCACGGTGACCGCATCGCCGATCATCAATGTTTCGCCTGCCCGGCGAGTCAAGATCAACATTTTTAAAATTCTCCTTAGGACCGGCACTCCCACCAGCACGACACCCCACATGGGGCGCGCCATAACCAATAGGGAAAATGAAGTTCGATATTAATCGAAGCCGTGCGCTCGCAGCAAGCTGCGCCGATAGGGGTTCAGGGGAGATGTTGTTTGACCCATGCCGGGACGCCTGCCAAGGCATGGACAAGGGCGGGCCCGTCCTCACCACCACCCTGGGCGAGGTCCGGGCGACCGCCGCCCTTGCCCGATATTTGACTGGCGATCTGGCTCAACAGTTCCCCGGCCTTGACCCGTCCCATTGGGCTGCCATTCACCCCTGAAACCAGGGCGGCCTTGCCCTCGCTAGCGCCAGCCAACACGATCACACAGTCGCCAAGCTGCTGCTTCAAGCGATCCATCGCCTCGCGCAATGCCTTGGCGTCGAACCCCTCCAGCCGTACCGCGAGCACTTTCACCCCGCCCACATCGACCGCAGAACCGGCCAAGTCGGCCGTCGCACTGGAGGCCAACTTGGCCTTTAATGCCTCCATTTCGCGCTCCAGGCGCCTGTGCTTGTCACCAAGCTGACGAATCTTGTCTACCATGTCAGTCGCGCTGCCACCGACTAACTCGGCAGCCTCATGCAACATGGCTTCTTCGGCCGACACGTAATCCAACGCGCCCTGACCTGTCACCGCCTCGATGCGGCGGACGCCGGCAGATACGCCGCCTTCACTGGTGATTTTGAACAGGCCGATGTCGCCTGTCCGCGTTACATGCGTACCGCCGCACAGTTCAGTGGAGTAGTCGCCCATCTTCAGTACGCGCACGCGCTCGCCATATTTTTCGCCGAACAGCGCCATCGCACCGAAGTCCAGCGCTTCCTGCATTCCCATCTGATGCACTTGGACCGCATTGTTCGCGCGCACCTGCTGGTTGACCTTGCGTTCGATCAGTGCCAGCTCCTTGGCCGCAATCGGCTGGAAGTGCGAAAAATCGAAGCGCAGGCGATCTGGCGCCACCAGCGAGCCTTTCTGCTGGACATGCGTTCCCAAGACCTCGCGGAGCGCGGCATGCAACAGATGCGTCGCAGAGTGGTTGAGGATAGTTGCACGACGCCGCTCGGCATCGACCTGACCGGAAAGCACATCGCCGATCTTCAGAGTACCCTCGATCAACGTACCGACATGGCCATGGAACTGACCGGCGAACTTCTGCGTATCGGTCACAGCAAAGCGCGTGCCGCCCTGCAGCAACATGCCGATATCACCGACTTGACCGCCAGATTCCGCATAGAAGGGTGTCTGATCGGTCAGCAGGATCACCGCATCGCCTGCCTGCACAGACTGCACCGGCCGCCCGTCCTTGAGCAATGCGACCACACGCAAGTCATCGGACTGCAAGCTGTCGTAGCCCAGGAACACGGTCGGCGCCAGTGTCGCGACCAAGTCGGCCGGCAACTGCACGCCGCCGCCGAACTTGCCGGCCTCGCGCGCGCGCCTGCGCTGCTCTTCCATTGCCGTCTGGAAACCCGGCTCATCCACGCACAAAGCGCGTTCGCGGGCGATGTCCTGAGTCAAATCCAGCGGAAACCCGTAAGTGTCGTACAAACGGAAGGCATCTTCGCCAGCAATCACGCCTCCCTGCGCACTCGCAGCAACGTCTTCGAAGATCTTCATCCCGGCGTCGAGAGTTTCGGCAAAGCGCTCTTCCTCGGCCTGTAACGCGCGCAACACGGTGTCCTGCGCCGCGACCAGTTCGGGATAGGCCTCGCCCATCAGCGCAACCAGGGTGGGCACGAGCTTGCTGAAGAATGCCTGCCGCACGCCGAGCATCCAGCCATGGCGCAAGGCACGGCGGATGATCCGACGCAGGACATAACCACGCCCCTCGTTGGATGGCAGCACACCATCGACGATCAAGAATGCGCATGCACGGATGTGATCGGCGATCACACGTAACGATTTGTTCTCCAGATCGGCCGTCGCGGTCAGCTCGGAAGCCTTACGGATCAGCGTCTGGAACAGGTCGATTTCATAGTTGGTGTGCACATGCTGCAGGATTGCCGCCAAGCGTTCCAATCCCATCCCGGTATCCACACAGGGTGCCGGCAGCGGCACCAGGTTCCCGTCGGGCTGGCGATCGAACTGCATGAACACAAGGTTCCAGATTTCGATGAAACGATCGCCATCCTCCTCCGGCGATCCCGGCGGGCCTCCCGGGATATGTGCGCCATGATCGTAGAAGATCTCGGTACAGGGCCCGCAGGGCCCGGTATCGGCCATCTGCCAGAAGTTGTCCGAGGCGTAAGGCGCACCCTTGTTGTCGCCGATCCGCACGATGCGCTCTTCGGGCACACCCACCATATCGCGCCACAAGCCATAGGCCTCGTCGTCCGTGTGGTAGACCGTGACCAACAGACGCTCGGCCGGTAATTTCCACACCTGCGTCAGCAACTCCCAGGCCCAGCTGATCGCCTCTTTTTTGAAATAATCGCCGAAGGACCAGTTACCGAGCATCTCGAAGAACGTGTGATGGCGGGCGGTATAGCCGACCGAGTCCAGATCGTTGTGCTTGCCGCCAGCACGCAGACAGCGCTGCACATCCGCCGCGCGCACGTAACTGCGCTTCTCCGCACCAAGGAACACGTCCTTGAATTGGACCATGCCGGAATTGGTGAACAGCAGCGTCGGATCGTTACCGGGGACCAGCGGGGCGGAGGGCACGATGGTATGGCCCTTGCCCTTGAAGAACTCGAGGAAGTCACTACGAATCTGGGAGGTGGAGAATTTGGCGGGTGCGTTCATGGGCTGGCTGTAAACGAGCGGGCGGGTTTTCAGGTGCGCCCTCAACGATCAAGACGCATAGAAACCGGACAAGATAAGCCGCCAAGGGTAACAGGCCCGACCTCTTCAGTCCTCCGCAGCATCGCGCATGGCTGCGCGGATGCTGTCGCCGTCGAAACCCCGCCGTGCCAGCAGGTCGGCGGCCTTGCGCTGTTGTTGCAGATCTGTTGACCCTTCCGCGCCGAAACGCCGCATCACCAAGTCGCGGGCATTTTCGACCCAATCGCCTTCGAACGTTGCCATGGCCATCGCGATGGCATCGCTATCGAACCCATGCGTGCCTAGAATTGCGCGGATATACAACGGCCCATAGCCCAGGCTGGCACGGCTGCGGACCAAGAGTTCAGCGAACCGGCCATCGTCCTGCCAGCCATCTTCACTGAGACGATCCACTGCCGCATTGGCGGCCTCTACCTCCACACCGCGCGCTAACAGCTTGCGGGTCAATTCCTTGCGTGAATGCTCGCGCCGCACCAACAGTCCCAAAGCCTTCTGTAGCGGTGTCTGCTCAGGTTGTCGGCGACGCCGATGTCGCGTTTGTGCAGGCTCTTCACTCATGAAAATCCACCACCCGTCATGCGTCCCTCCCTGGCACGCGTGCTCCTTCGCTTGATCAAGACTGCCGAGGGAGACGAGCGGCACTGACTCCACCGCTCCCCCGGCAGAAAACCATTACGCTTCCAGGTCTTCGGCGTCGGCTTGGCTGGGTGCGATTTCCGTGGGTTGGAACTTCTCGCGTAGTTCGCTTTCCAACTTGGCCGCGACCTGAGGGTTGTCGCGCAGGTAGCCGCGAGCGTTGTCCTTGCCCTGGCCGATGCGCTCGCTGCCGTAGCTGTACCAAGCACCCGCCTTTTCAACCAGTTTGGCTTCCACACCCATGTCGATCAGCTCGCCCTCGCGGCTGATGCCTTCACCGTAGAGGATTTCGGTGACGACCTGCTTGAACGGGGGAGCCAGCTTGTTCTTGACCACCTTGATTTTGGTCTGGTTGCCGATGATTTCATCGCCCTTCTTGATCGCGCCGATGCGGCGGATATCCAACCGCACCGAGGCGTAAAACTTCAGTGCGTTACCGCCGGTGGTGGTTTCAGGACTCTGCCCCGGCATCATCACGCCGATCTTCATGCGCAACTGATTGATGAAGACGACCAGGGTATTGGAGCGCTTGATGTTGCCGGTGAGCTTACGCAGCGCTTGGCTCATCAGACGCGCCTGCAGGCCGGGCAGTTGATCGCCCATTTCCCCTTCAATTTCGGCTTTCGGAGTCAACGCGGCGACCGAGTCAATCACCACGATGTCCACCGACCCCGAGCGCACCAGCATATCGGCGATTTCCAGCGCTTGTTCGCCGGTATCCGGCTGCGACAGCAATAATTCGTCGACATTGACGCCAAGTTTGGCGGCGTAGACCGGGTCCAGCGCATGCTCGGCGTCGATGAACGCAGCGGTGCCGCCGTTCTTCTGACACTGCGCGATGGCCTGCAGGGTCAGGGTGGTCTTACCCGAAGATTCCGGACCGTAGATCTCGACCACCCGCCCCTTCGGCAGGCCGCCGATGCCGAGTGCGATATCCAGCATCAGCGAGCCGGTCGGAATCACTTCCACGGCTTCGATGACACGATCGCCCATCCGCATCACCGAGCCCTTGCCGAACTGCTTTTCGATCTGACTCAGGGCGGCCGCGAGCGCGCGCTTCTTGTTCTCGTCCATTGTTGTTTCCTTGGAAGGTGAGGAGGATGTGCGGAGTGGGTTCAATGTAATGGCCTGGTATCGCACAGGCTGAGACGACGCGTGGCGCAGCCAAAATAATGTGATCGAGCGTGCCTAGGACAGCGGCGAATGGCGATCTGCAAGGTCGGGGAAGTCCCAAGAACTGTGTCGTGCATGCCCTGCCCCCGCTGCATCAGCGATTTGGACGCAGCAGACCGCAATACAGCCCTTCGATGGCGAAGTCCTGATCGGGCAACACTTCGATCGGCGCGTAGTCCGGATTGCGTGGTAGCAGACGAATGCGGTCCTTGCCGATCTTGAGCAGCTTGACGGTGATTTCTTCCTCGATCCGCGCCACGACAATCTGGCCCGAACACGCATCGCGAGTACGGTGGACACCGATCAGGTCGCCATCGAAGATGCCTTCGTCGCGCATCGAGTCGCCCTGCACTTTCAGCAGGTAATCCGGCGCTGGCGAGAAAAACACCCGGTCCAGTACCACGAAATCGTCGGAGCCGATGTCCGCACCAATCGGCAAACCGGCCGCGACGCGCCCCAGCACCGGTAGGCGCAGGACCTCGGCCTTATCCACCTGCGGCGGCGGTGCCGGCACGCCCGTTCCGCCCAGCAGGCGGATTCCACGCGCCTGTCCCGGCACGCGCCGGATCGCGCCTGCCTGCTCCAGCGCCTCAAGGTGATATTGCGCGGCGCGCACGCCCTTGAAGCCGAGGGCACGGGCAATTTCCGTTTGCGACGGCGGGACGCCCTCGTGTTCGATGCGCTCGGCGATCAAGTCGAGAATCGCCTGCTGGGTTTCGGTTAGCTCCATGGTTAGTAGTAATACTACTAAAAACCTAAAAAGGCAACCCTCCATGTCGCCACCACGCACCAATCACTCCAATCGCATGCTTTGCCCGACGTGATTGAGCGCTTGACAGCACGGCACGCAAGGGTCGCTCCGACTGCAACCATCAGCATGCTCAGCATTCGTTGCGCCAGATCCAGAAGAACATGCCGCAGGCTCGAACCGGCAAGTATCGTGCGGCAGATCGCCAGGCGGTTGCCGTGCGGCAAGCACGACGCGGCAAGCAAGAGAAGTGACGCCAACAGAATTGAAAATCGCCTTATCGTTGCCTCGCCCAGGGCATCGATGAGCTGCGGCAGGCTGACGGGTGATCCAACGTCGGCGCCACGATCACGGTTTTCCACATCGCGCACATCCGCTATCGCATGTGCTCAGCGGCGTTCACAGCAGCGCGTCCAGACCGCGTAGTGCCGCAGCCACGGTCTGCCGACGCACCGCGTCGCGGTCACCGGGGAAGTGGAACAGTTGTGCACTGGCATAATCACCGCGCCGCTTCCAGCCCAGCCAGACGCTGCCCACGGGCTTGTCCGCCGAACCGCCACTAGGTCCGGCGATGCCGGTGACCGCAACCGCGATGCTGGCCCCGGAACTGACCAACGCGCCAGACACCATTTCGATCACCGTCTCGCGGCTGACCGCGCCATGCTGCTCCAGCGTCTGCGGACGTACTCCGAGCAACGCCTGCTTGGCTTCGTAGCTGTAGGCGACGATGCCGCAGTCGAACCAGGCCGACGAGCCGGCCACGTCGGTCATCACTTTGGCGATCCAGCCACCGCTGCAACTCTCGGCGGTGACGAGCCGTTCGCGTGCGCAACGCAGTCGTTCACTCAGCTCGGTGGCAAGATGCAGCAGGTCTTGATCGGTGGGCAGGCTCATGGCACAACTCGGAAAACCAATGCGCTTTGTAGCCCAATTCGCCGTGGCTGTCGCGCGCGCACGCGCCAGCACATGGCCTGGACGTTTGTAACAGCGACACATATGCCAGATCGACGCCGATAGCGCTTCGCCTGATCAATGTCGTGCGACAGCTCAGCACCAAGCAGAGCGCTCAGCGCTGCTGCCATTCCTCTTGCTCGCGCGGCGGCAACAGCGCGCGGATCGGCGCGCCGTCAGCGCTTGCGGCAAGGCGCTCGGCTTCGGTGATCGGGATGTCCACCTGCAGCAGCCAGCCATCCTCGTCGCTCTGCTCACTGCGGATCACTTGCAACTGGTGCAACTGCGAACGCAGGCGCCCAGCGCTCGGTGGAAGGCGCAAACGTCCCTGCACGTGACGCAATCCCAGCCGCTGGCCGAGCACCTGTTGCAGCAGATCCTGGCCACGTCCGTCGCGTGCCGAGATCCACACGCGCTCGCGCCGCGCCGTGTCGGGGACGCCATCCTGTGCATCGTGGCGCGCTTCGGCACCCTCGATACGATCGATCTTGTTGAACACCAGCAACTGCGGCAGCTCGCCAGCGCCGACCGCGTGCAGCACCTCGTCGACCTGGGCGATGCGCTCCTCGCGCAATGGATCGGCAGCATCGACGACATGCAGCAGGAAATCGGCCTCACGCGCCTCGGACAGGGTGGAGCGGAACGCGGCGACCAGTTCGTGCGGCAGGTTGCGCACGAAGCCGACGGTATCGGCGAGCATTGCATTGCCACCAGGCAAGGCGATCCGGCGCACGGTCGGGTCCAATGTCGCGAACAACTGATCGGCGGCATAGGCCTCGGCACCGGTCAGCGCATTGAACAGGGTCGATTTGCCCGCGTTGGTATAGCCGACCACGGCGATCCGTGGCAGTTCGCTGCGTACCCGCGCGCGACGCATCTGCGTGTGCTGGACTTCGACCTTTTCCAGGCGCTTCTGCAACTGCTCCACCCGCTTCTGCAGCAGGCGTCGGTCGGTTTCCAACTGGGTTTCGCCAGGACCGCGCAAGCCGATCGCACCACCGCGCTGACGCTCCAGGTGGGTCCATCCACGCACCAGGCGCGTGGCCATGTGCCGTAATTGCGCCAGCTCGACCTGCAGTTTGCCTTCGTGGCTGCGTGCGCGCTGGGCGAAGATGTCCAGAATCAGCCCGGTGCGGTCGATCACGCGCCGCTCCAAGTATTTCTCCAGATTACGCTCTTGGCCCGGGCTGAGCGCGTGATTGACCAGAATCAGATCGGCGCCGCTGGCATCGGCGGCCGCCTTCACTTCCTCCAGCTTGCCGCTGCCGATCAGGGTGGACGGGCTGGGCTTGTCGATGCGCGCGGTCACGGTCACCGCGATGCTGGCGCCAGCCGAGCGTGCCAGATCGGCGAACTCTTCCAACACGTCGTCTTGCAACGGACCACCCGCGTAGGGCTGGATCAACAGTGCGTGTTCGCCGCGACGCGACCGATCAAACACCTGCAACTCCAGCCATCAGCAACCCACTACTCAGCTTCGTCATCGCCCGCACTGCCACCTTCATTCTGCTGCACATAACCGCCGCCCGGCCCCACACGCACATTGCGCGCCGGCACCACGGTGGAAATGGCGTGTTTGTAGACCATCTGACTCACGGTGTTACGCAACAGCACCACGAACTGATCGAACGACTCGATCGTCCCCTGCAACTTGATCCCGTTGACCAAATATACCGACACAGGCACCCGTTCACGCCGTAGCGCGTTGAGAAAAGGATCTTGCAAGGATTGCCCCTTAGACATGCTTCACTCCCGAACTTATAGTTTTTATTGTCCGGCACGCCAATGCAGCTCCCCTGCCGTGGTCCGGAACGCTGATGGTACACAACCACGAGCGCAAGCACAGCGCGACAGGAATCCGGCTCAGGCGAGGAAGGATTCCAGCGCCGCCTGCAACCGCCCAGCATCGCCCTCCGGGTCGAACCAGCGCGCGTCCAGTTCGCCGCGTAGCCACGTCAATTGACGCTTGGCAAGCTGGCGGGTGGCGGCGATACCGCGTGCGCGGAAGGTCGCCGCGTCGGTCTCGCCGTCCAGGTGTTCCCATGCCTGACGATAGCCGACCGCACGCACCGCTGGCAGTTGCAGTGGCTGTTCCAGCGCAACCATGGCGGGCAAAGCGCGCAATGCACGCACCTCGTCGAGAAACCCTTGCGCCAGCATCGCGTCGAAACGCGCTTCGATGCGCCGATGCAGCACGCTGCGCTCGCTGGGTGCCAAGACCAATTTGAGTACCCGTAGCGGCAACCGAGGTGGCCTGGGCTGGGCCTGCCAGTCACTGATCGGCCGCCCACTGTGTTGGTACACCTCCAACGCGCGCTGGATGCGCTGCGCATCGCCGGGGCCGATCCGCTGCGCTGCCACCGGGTCGACCTGCTGCAATTGCGCATGTAATGCGGCCCAGCCTTCGGCACCCGCACGCGCGGCCAATGCGGCCCGAAATTGCGCATCGGCCGCCGGCATCGGCGCCAGGCCTTCGAGCAGGGCCTGAAAGTACAGGCCGGTCCCGCCGGCAAGGATCGGCAGGCGACCACGGGCGACGATTCCCTGCAGTGCGGCACGCGCATCCACCGCGAATTCGGCCGCCGAATAGGTCTGCCAGGGATCGCGCAGGTCCAGCAGATGGTGCGGCACCCGTGCCCGCTGTGTGGGGTCGGGCTTGGCCGCGCCGATCTCCAGATTTCGGTAAACCAGGGCCGAATCGACACTGACGATCTCGCCACCGTAGCGCTCGGCCAGGGCGATGGCCACCGCGGTCTTGCCCGAGGCAGTCGGGCCCATCAACGCGATCGCGCGCGGACGCTGGTCGGCCGGCATCAGTCCTCGTCCGGCCAGCGGATCGGCGTTGCCGTCCCGGTCGCAACACGTGGCGACGGCACGGCGTGTACCGCCTGCCAGACCGTCAGTGCATCCACGGTCGCGGTGACGTCGTGCACGCGCAGCAGCAATGCGCCGCGCTGCGCCGCCAACAGGTGCGCGGCGACCGAGCCGGCCACACGCTGTTCCGGCGCCGCGCGTCCGGTCAACTCGCCGATACTGCGCTTGCGCGACAAACCCGCCAGCACCGGAACGCCCAACTCGCACAGACGCGGCAAGTGCGCGAGCAACTGCACATTGTCGGCAGTGCTCTTGCCGAAGCCGAAGCCTGGATCGATCAGCAAGCAACGCTTTTCAATCCCAGCCATCTCCGCAGCGAAAATCCGCTCGACCAGGAATCGATGCACCTCAGCGACCACGTCGTCGTAGTGCGGCGTATTGCCTGCCGCGTAGGCGTCGCCGGGCATGTGCATCAGGATCACGGGCACGCGCAAGTCCGCCGCCGCATCCAACGCGCCGGGTGCACGCAAGGCTTGCACGTCATTGATCATGCCGGCACCGGCCGCCACCGCCGCGCGCATCACCTCCGGCTTGAAGGTGTCAACGCTCAGCGGCAGCGAGGTCTGCGCGGCCAGGCGCTGGATCACTGGAATGACGCGACGCAGTTCTTCCTCCACCGGCACCGGGGTGGCGCCAGGCCGGGTCGATTCACCACCGATATCGAGCAGGTCCGCGCCTTCCTCGGCCAGACGCAGGCCATGCGCAACCGCCGCTTCGACCGTCGCATGCGCGCCGCTATCGGAGAACGAATCGGGGGTGACGTTGACGATGCCCATGATCCGTGGGCGGTCCAGCATCAGGATGCGGCCAGCGCAATCCAGGCGAGGCGAGGTATCGAACATCAAACAAGTCTCCTGGTCATCTGTGCAGCCGGAAAGGGCCGCCTACGCGCCGCGACGGTTACGCCGATAACAGCACACGAGGGCAACAACGGCATGCCGTTGACGGCCGCGTCGAACGGGACCGCAGCATGGCAATGGACACACCGCGAAACATCATTGTCGCGCAGAACCACAGTCGCGCGATAAGCATGGTGTTTGCGCACCCCGACCAAACTTCCGCCGGAGACAAAAAAGCCAGGGATCGCTCCCTGGCTCGTCTGCGCACGTGAGCGCTGGCAACGCTACAACTGCTCGGCAGGCCCGGCAATCGGCGGTAATGGCCGCGAACTGCCCTGGTCGTTCCCACCGTCCTTGCCGGACTTGCCCCAGCCCATCGGCGGCGGCGGATCGCGGCCTTCCATGATCGCGTCGATCTGCGGGGCGTCGATGGTTTCGTACTGCAGCAGCAACTGCGACATGGTGTGCAGCTTATCCAGGTTTTCGGTCAGGATCTGCGTGGTCTTCGCATACGCCTTGTCCAGGATCGAACGCACCACTTCATCGATCCGCCGCGCGGTGTCATCGGAGACGCTCTTGTGCTGGGTCACCGAACGGCCCAGGAACACTTCGTCGTCTTCTTCGCCATAGGCAATCGGCCCCAGTTCGTCGGACAGCCCCCACTTGGTGACCATGTTGCGCGCCATCTTGGTCGCACGCTCGATGTCATTGGAGGCGCCGGTGGTGACCTTGTCGGTACCGAAGATCAGTTCTTCGGCCACGCGACCACCATATAGCGAGCACAACTGCGACTCGATCGCCACGCGATTCATCGAGTACTTGTCGCCCTCCGGCAGGTACATGGTCACGCCCAGCGCCCGCCCGCGCGGGATGATGGTGACCTTGTAGACCGGATCATGTTCAGGCACCAATCGGCCGACGATGGCATGGCCGGCCTCGTGGTAGGCGGTGAGGGTTTTCTCGTCCTCGCTCATCGCCATCGAGCGGCGCTCGGCGCCCATCAGGATCTTGTCGCGGGCGCGGTCGAAGTGTTCCATCCGCACCTCTTTGACCGACTCGCGCGCGGCGAACAGTGCCGCCTCGTTGCACAAGTTGGCCAGGTCCGCGCCGGAAAACCCGGGTGTCCCACGCGCGATCACCAGCGGCTCGACATCGTCGGCCAGGGGCAGCTTGCGCATGTGTACCTTGAGGATCTGCTCGCGACCACGCACATCGGGCAAGCCCACTACCACTTGGCGGTCGAAGCGCCCCGGACGCAGCAACGCCGGATCGAGTACGTCGGGACGGTTGGTGGCAGCGATCACGATCACGCCCTCGCCGCCCTCGAACCCGTCCATTTCCACCAGCAACTGGTTGAGCGTCTGCTCGCGCTCGTCGTGGCCGCCGCCCAGACCAGCGCCACGGTGACGGCCGACCGCGTCGATCTCGTCGATGAAGATGATGCACGGCGCATGCTTCTTGGCCTGCTCGAACATGTCGCGCACGCGGCTGGCACCGACGCCGACGAACATCTCCACGAAGTCCGAGCCGGAGATGCTGAAGAACGGCACCTTGGCCTCGCCAGCGATTGCCCTGGCAAGCAGGGTCTTACCGGTGCCGGGCGGGCCGACCATCAGCACGCCGCGCGGAATCTTGCCGCCGAGTTTGGTGAACTTGCTCGGGTCGCGCAGGAAGTCGACCAGTTCGCCGACCTCCTCCTTGGCCTCGTCGCACCCGGCGACGTCGGCGAGGGTGATCTTGATCTGGTCCTCGCCCTGCAGCTTGGCCCGCGATTTACCGAAGGACATCGCGCCCTTGGCACCGCCACCACCGCCCTGCATCTGGCGCATGATGAACAACCAGAAGCCGATGATCAGGATGACCGGCAGGAAATTCAGCACCAACGACCAGAAGCCCGGCCCGCTGGTCGGCTTCTGCCGGGTCATCTCCACGTTCTTGCTGTAGAGCACGTCGACCAGCTTGTCGTCGCGTGGGCCGTAGACCGTGGCTTCGCTGTTGTCGTCGCGCTTGAAGCGGATTGCCGTGACCGACAAGCCAGTGTCGTCGGTGAAATCGACCGACTTCACCCGGCCAGCATCCACGTCCTTCAGGAACTGCGTATAGGTCACGGTGTCGTTGCCCCCGCCACCGGCCAGCCGCGGCGAGAAACTCTGGAAGACCACCATCAGCACGACGGCGACGACTACCCACAACAGCAGATTTTTGGTCAAGTCGTTCATCCTCATTGGCTCCGGTGCCCCTTCAACTCTGTCTCGATGCGTAACATAGCGTGTTCAGTTTACTTAATTTGGTCGCGCTTACCCTGTCCCAGGGCATAGACCTCCGGCGAGCGCTTGCGCGAGGCGGCCGGCTTGCGGATGGTCACCTTCTCATAGCGGCGGCGCATCGCGCGAATGTAGTCGTCGAACCCAACTCCCTGGAACAGCTTGATCAAGAACGCACCGTTCGGCTTGAGGTGGCTATCGGCGAACGCCATCGCCAATTCCGCCAGATGCATCATGCGCGGCTGGTCCACCGCATCCATTCCACTTTTATTTGGGGCCATATCCGACAACACAAGGTCCACCGCCGTCTCGCCCAGCATGGCTTCAAATTGCGATAGCACGGCTTCTTCCCTGAAGTCACCATGAAGGAACTCCACACCGGCCAGCGGCGGCATCTCCAGGATGTCCAGCGCCAGGACTCGACCGCGCTCGCCCATCGATTTGCGCACCTGCTGCGACCAGCCACCGGGGGCTGCGCCAAGATCGACCACGACCATGTCCGGCTTCAACAGCCTGTCGCGTTGCAAGAGTTCTTCGAGCTTGTAGGCGGCGCGCGAACGCATGCCTTCGGCCTGGGCCTTCTTCACGAAGGGATCGGCGAAATGTTCGCGTAGCCAGCGTTGGCTGCTTTTGCTGCGGGTGGCCATGGACGGGCGGGCGGAAAGGGCGACCATGATACCCTGATCGCCCCTGCCAACCCTGCTACCACTTGCATGTCGATCCGACTGACCCCGTCCCAGAACCGCTTCCTGCGCGGCATGGCACACGACCTCAAACCCCTGTTGCAAATCGGCAGCAAGGGCGTCACCACGGCGTTCCTGGCCGAATTGGACGAGGTGCTGGAACGTCACGAACTGGTCAAAGTGAAAGTCGGCGGCGACGACCGCGAAACCCGCGATAGCGCCATCGGCAGCTTGGTCGAACAGTCGCACAGCGCGCTGGTGCAGCGGATCGGCCACACTGCCATTTTGTACCGTCCGGCCAAGGAAGACCGCCAGATCGTGCTACCACGCGGCTGACCGCAACAGGGTGACGTCATGCAACTGACCCAGGAGCTGCCCGATTACAGCTACGCCCTGCGCATGGCCGATGGCCGTCAGGCCAAGGTGAACGAACGCCTGCTGACCCGCAGCTTCATCCTCGCTCCGGACACCCTTGTCGAGGAATGGGAGACGGCAACGGCGAGCGAGTTGGATCCGCGGCATCTGCAACCCCTGCTGGCGTTGAACCCGGCCCTGGTCATTCTCGGCACGGGCGAGCACCAGGTATTTCCCTCGGCGGCGGTGATGGCGCTGTTCCTTACCCGCGGCATCGGTATCGAGGCGATGAGCAACGCCGCCGCCGCCCGCACCTACAACGTACTGGCGGCCGAGGGTCGGCGCGTGGCCGCCGGCTTTCTGCTCGAAGGCTGAGCGCAAACACGCCGTCCGTCGGCGCGCGGCGGCGTCCACGCTACTCTGCGATCCCGCTTTGCGGCTGACGCATTCGCCGCCAGCGCGATACGCATTGGTCCGGAACGATAGGTTTTGATCCATGCGCGCAGCGTGCTGCGATTCATCGGATTGCACAGATCGAGCACAGCCGGCCGATCTGGCTTGAATCGGCTCAGAACCGGCAGCGCGGGACAGCAGCGGCTACTTGGCTGGCAAGTACAGCAGCGGGTCCACCGGTTTGCCGTTGTAGCGAATCTCGAAGTGCAGCATGTCGCGCGCCGCGCCGCTGTGGCCCATTTCGGCGATCTGTTGGCCAGCCTTCACGTTCTGGCCTTCGTTGACCAGACGCTTGCGGTTGTGACCGTAGGCCGACAGCCATTGATCGTTGTGCTTGACGATGATCAGCTCGCCATAGCCAACTAGGCCGGCACCGGAGTACACCACCACGCCGTCCGCAGCGGCCCGCACCGGCTGACCGCTGCTGCCAGCGATATCCACGCCCTGCCTGGTCGCCTCGCCACCGACGAAACGGCTGACGATCGCACCATCGGCCGGCCAACGCCACCCGAAACCGCTGCTCGCCGGGGTTGTCGCTGGGGTTGCGTTCGCAGGCCGGGCCTCCGTGGCTGCGGCGGTGACGGTGGCTCCGGTCGGCGGCGGCGACACCGACGCACTACCGGGCTGAGCCGCAGTCGTTGTCCCAGGTGGATAAAGCTTCAGCGACTGCCCAGGATAGATCGTGTACGGCGGCGACAACCGGTTCCAGGCGGCCAGATCCTGCGGGGTGACATTGTTGGCGCGGGCGATCGCGTACAGGGTGTCGCCGTGATGCACGGTCGCGCTGACACCGGGCTTGGCGGCGGACACGCGCGGCGTCGGGACGCTGGAGCGCACCGGTGTCTGGGCAGAAGAGGAAGTCCGCACCACCGTGGCACTACTGCACGCACCGAGCGCCAAAGCGAGCAGCACCAGGGCGCCACCACGCAGACCACCCCGCATGATCGGATCGATGCTCATCCGTATTTCGCTCTCCATAGGATCCACAGCACCAACAGCACCAGAATCGCCATCGCGCACCAGCCCAGCAGCTCGATCCAGCGGCGCAACGCAGCTTCCGCACGTGGGCCGCCGAGACGGATCGCGCCTGCCAACAGATAGACACGTTTACCGCGACCGACCAGCATGCTCGCCAGAAACGGTAGCAGCGGCACTCCAACAATGCCTGAGGCCCAGGTGAATATCTTCAGCGGGATCGGCATAAAGCCAGCCAGGACCAGCAACCAGAATGCCTGCCAGGGCGAGGCGACGACCACCTCGCGCAGGTGGCTGACCTGCGCATCGATTTTCTGCGTCCATCCCAGCCAATCGATCAGCGGCTGTACTGCGGCGAAGGCGAAGTGACCCAGCAGATAGCCGATCATGGCACCGGCGATCGAGCCGATCAGGCTCAACGTGGCGAACCACAGCGAACGCCGCGGCTGCGCCAGCGACATCGGGGCCAGCATGACTTCCGGCAACACCGGAAACACGATGGCTTCGGCGAAACTCAGCGCGGTCAGCAGCATCGGCGCGTGACGATGCCGCGACCAGAGGATGGCACGCTCGTACAGCGGCCCGAATATCTTCATGCGGTGCGGCTCCGGTGGTTCAATCCAGCATGCCCGACAGCAACGGGACAAAGGTCACCGGGGCCAGCACGTCGTGTTCGATGACGCCGTCAGCATCGCGACGCAGGCGCACCAGCGACTGCGCCGATGCCTCGCCCACAGGTGCCACCAGGCAGCCACGCGGAGCCAATTGCTCGACCAGCGCATCCACCAGCGCCGGCGCTGCGGCGGTGACCACAATCGCATCGTAGGGACCATGCTCGGGCCAACCGATACGACCATCGTCATGCTTGCTGCGCACGTTCATCCCGAGCTGGCGAAAGCGCTTGCGCGCCTGCCGCAGTAAATCGCCGATGCGCTCGACCGTATGCACCTCCAACCCCAGCGCGGCCAGAATCGCCGCCTGATAGCCGGAGCCGGTGCCGACTTCCAGCACCTTCTTCGGCGCGACGTCGAGTACGGCCTCGGTCATCCGTGCAACCACCCAGGGCTGGGAAATGGTCTGCCCGTGACCGATCGGCAGAGCGGTGTCCTCGTAAGCACGCGACGCCAGAGCCTCATCGATGAACAGATGCCGAGGCACGGTACGCACGGCGTTGAGCACGCGCTCGTCGGCGATACCGGACTCGCGCAGACGCGTCACCAAACGGTCGCGCACGCGCTGCGAGGTCATACCGATGCCAATCGCTTCCGATTGCAGGCGCAACCGTGGGGTCATGCCGACCGACCCAACGCCGCGCTGAGGCCACCGACCCAACTGGCGAGCGTTTCCAGCGCCTGATAGCGGGTGAGATCGACCTGGATCGGGGTGATCGAAATGAAGCCGGTACGCACCGCATGGAAATCGGTGCCTGGGCCGGCATCCTGCTCACGCCCGGCCAGGCCGATCCAGTACACGGTGCACCCACGCGGATCCGATTGCGGCAGGCAGGCTTCGGAGCGGTGGCGATTGCCGAGCCGGGTGACTTCGAAGCCTTTGATGTCCTGCCATGGCAGGTCGGGTACGTTGACGTTGAGAATGGTGTCCGCCGGCAGCGGATCGGCCTTCAGTTGCGCCACGATCTCGACGGCGGCCCGCGCGGCGCTCTGGAAATGCTGCGGAGCGTGGTTGTGCGAGGCTAACGACACCGCCACCGCAGGCAGGCCCAGGAAGCGGCCTTCCATTGCCGCCGACACCGTTCCGGAATAGATCACATCGTCGCCGAGGTTGGGCGCGTTGTTGATCCCGGAGACCACCATGTCCGGCTCGAAGTCGAGCATACCGGTCAGCGCCAGATGCACGCAGTCGGTCGGCGTCCCGGCAACGCTGCACGTGTCGTGGTCGATGCGCTTGATCCGGATCGGTACATCCAGAGTCAGCGAGTTGCTCGCACCGGAGCGATCACGGTCGGGCGCGACCACCGTCACCTGATGGCCGGCACCGCGCAGATGCTCAGCCAGCATACGGATGCCGGGGGCGTCGACGCCATCGTCGTTGCTGACTAATACGCGCATGGTGCTCCTCGAAAACCGAAGCATGATACCGGATGCACTGTGCCAGGTCGCTGCCGACATGCTGACGCGGCACACCATGCCATCTCGACGAGCCGCCCACGCACGGCACCATTTCCCCTCAACCCACACGACACGCTCTAAGCTGTGCGCATGTCGCATCCCGAAGACGAAGACCCCACCGCCTTGTTCCGCGCGGCAATCGGCCCGGTGGCGCCGCTCAACGCGACGCCACCAGCCAATCCCAAGCCACGGCCCAAGCCGCGTGCGCGCATGGCCGAACGCGATGATGCCCAGGCGCAAAGCGAGTTCCAAACACTGCTACGCGAACGTGCGCCGCTGGAAGCCGGCGATATCGCCAGCTATCGCCGCGCACATCTACCGGCGCGGGTGTTCCAGCGGCTGCGCAAGGGCCAGTTCTCGGCACAGGACGAGCTGGACCTGCACGGCGCTACCGCCACACAAGCCGAGGCGCTGCTACGCCAGTTCCTGGCCGAGGCGCACGCGCACGAATTGGGTTGCGTGCGCATCGTGCATGGCAAGGGGCTGCAATCGTGCGGCACGCCGTTGTTGAAGAATCTGGTGGACCGCCTGCTGCGCCAGCGCAACGACGTGCTGGCGTTCCATTCCGCGCCACCGGCCCAGGGCGGCACCGGCGCGCTGCTGGTGCTGCTGGCGCGGCGCTGACACCGCGCGCGGTTACGGCGACTCCGCAGTGGAATCGTCGCGTGTCTGGCCCGCGTCGACGACCTCGCCCAGTTCGTGCAACAAGGCCGTGGCGTAACTGCCCGGCGGCAGCGCGAAACGCAACTCCAGCACGTCATCGCGCCCGTCCAACCAACGCCAATGCAGATCGGCGACACGCAAGCGGGTCGCACGCCGTTCCTGTTTCAGCCCCTCGCGCTCCAGCCCATCGCGCAGACGCAGCGCAAGCGCATCGTCCAATGCCGCCAGTTCCAGCGCCTGCGCCGCTTCGGCGCTGCGCAATGCGCCACTTCCCCACAGCGGTGCCGAAGGATGGATATCGAAGCGCTGCAGACGCTCGGCCAGCGCATCGGTCCATGGCTCCGGACCGAACACGCTGCGGCTGCCATCCAGCATCCAGACTTCGCCATCGAGCGGGCGATCCCAACTACCCGCGCTCACCCGCGCCGCCAGCACCCGGTTGAACAATTCCGAACGCGCCGCCGACAGCAGCAGCGTGCGCTGCTCGCGACGCACCCGACGTCCGCCGAACATCGCCAGCGCGGCTGCAACGTTGCCGCCGTCACGGCCGAAGCGCTGCTCGCCGAACCAGTTGGGAATGCCACGCGCGGCGATCTGCGCCAACTGCGCATCAATCGCGGCACGCGCGCCACGCACTTCGCGCAACACCAGCACGAAGGCATTACCGGCCAGCGCGCCACGCGGCAGCTTGCGATTGTGCCAATGCGTTTCCAGCACTTGCAGGTCGGCATCGAGCAAGGTTTCCAGGGCTGGAGCCACGCGTTTGGGCAGATGCACCGAAAAACGCTGGGTGGTGACCGCATGGCGATCCTTCATGCCCGCATAGCCGATCGCCATCTCTGCCACGCCAGCCCACTGCGCAAGGCGGCGGGCGACAAACGCGGTGTTCATGCCACGCTTGCGCACGCTCAATAACAAGTGCTCACCCTCGCCACTCGGCGCGAACGCGGGCACTTCGTCGACCTGAAAGTCTTCCGCCGCACAACGCATCCGCGCCTGCAGCGCAGCCAAGCCGAACGCGCGCGGCAATGCGCTCATTGCGCCACCAGCAGCACCACCGCCTGCGCCGCGATGCCTTCGCCGCGCCCGGTAAAGCCGAGTTTTTCGCTGGTGGTGGCCTTGATGCTGACGCAATCCACATCCACGTGCAGCAAGCCGGCCAGACGCGCGCGCATCGCTGGCGCATGTGGGCCGATCTTCGGCAACTCGCAGACCACGGTGATGTCGGCATTGCCCAGACGCCAGCCGCGCTCGCGCAACAGGCTGTGGCAATGCACCAGGAACTGCGCACTGTCGGCGCCTTTCCAACGCGGATCAGAAGGCGGGAAATGCTGGCCGATGTCGCCCAGCGCCAATGCCCCAAGCAAGGCATCGCACAAGGCATGGATCACCACATCGCCGTCACTGTGGGCAAGCACGCCATGCGCATGGGGGACGCGCACGCCGCCCAGCATCACGTGGTCGCCATCACCGAAGGCATGGACATCGTAGCCATGGCCGATACGGAAGGCAGGCAGGTTAGACATCGACATAGAGATGGAAAGGTCGTCCGCAAAAGGAAGAGATTCGCACGCCGCACCAAAGCGCAGCGTCGGTCGTACACAACGGGCCGGTCACGGTTGCCGTTCGCGCTGGAACAACGCGAACTCGAAGCGTGCCAGATCGGCCGGGGTGGTGATCTTGAAGTTGTCCTCCGCCCCCTCGACCAGGAGCGGCCGCAACCCCAGCAACTCCATTGCCATGGCGTCGTCGGTCACCTCCACACCATTGGCCTCTGCCTGCTCCAACGCACGACTCAACTGAAAACGACGAAACAATTGTGGAGTCAGCGCACGCCACAAACGCTCACGCGGCTCGGTTCCGTCGATGCCACCATCATCGCCAGCGCGCTTGAGCGTGTCGCGTACCGGCGCGGCCAAAATCGCACCGACAGGATCGCCGCGACCGGTCTCCAGCAGTCGGTCCAAATCGGCCAGCGCTAGATTGGGACGCGCCGCGTCGTGCACCAGCACGAAATCGTCCGCCTTGACCGACTCCGGCAAGGCATGCAACGCGGCCAGCACCGAGCCGGCACGGCTGCCCGCGCCGAGACAAGTCAGCACCGGCTTGCCAGCCAGCTCGGTCCAACCCGGCCACTGCGTATCGTCGATGCCAAGTGCGACCATCGCCCCAGCCACCGCCGGATGCGCCAACAGCGCCTCCAGCGCATGCGCGAGCAAGGGACGCCCACCGGCCTGCAGATACTGTTTGGGGGTGACACCGCCGAATCGGGTGCTGCGACCGGCCGCCGGCACCACGGCCCAGACCGCCGCCATCAGGGCTGCTCGCCCGGTGCTGGGGACGCTGTGGACGCCGGCGACGGGTCAGCGTCCGGTGCCTTGGACACCGGCGCGTTCTCGACCACGCGGTAGAACTTCTCGCCAGGTTTGATCATGCCCAGTTCGCTACGCGCGCGCTCCTCGATGGCCGCCTCGCCGTCCTTGAGGTCCTTGACCTCGGCAGCGAGTGCGGCGTTGCGTTGTTGCAATCCTTCGTTATCGCGCTTCTGGTGCTCGACCTGACTTTCGAGCACCAGCACCTCGCCGGAATTTCCCGGACCGAACCAGAAGCGGTACTGCAGCCACGCCAGCAGTCCGGCCAGCACCAGCAACAGCCAGCGCCAGTTGCGCACGACTATCGCTTGAGCGAGACGAACGCGTGACGCCCCGCATAACGCGCGGCGCTGCCCAGCGCTTGTTCGATCCGCAACAACTGGTTGTATTTGGCCACGCGGTCGCTGCGGCACAGTGAACCCGTCTTGATCTGGGTCGCGGTGGTCGCCACGGCGATGTCGGCGATGGTGGTGTCCTCGGTCTCACCGGAGCGGTGCGACACGATGGCCGCGTAGCCAGCCTGGTCGGCCATGGCGATGGCTTCCAGGGTCTCGGTCAGGGTGCCGATCTGGTTGACCTTGATCAAAATCGCATTGGCGGTGCCGGACGCGATCCCCTGCTTGAAGATCTTCGGATTGGTCACGAACAAATCATCGCCGACCAACTGCACCTTGCCGCCGATGCGATCGGTGAGCAGCTTCCAGCCCGCCCAGTCGTCCTCGGCCAAGCCGTCTTCGATGCTGACGATGGGGTACTGCGCGGCCCAGTCGACCAGGAAATCCACGAACTGCTCGCTGCTCAGGCGCTTGCCCTCGCCCACCAGGTGGTACTTGCCGTTGTCGTAGAACTCGCTGGAGGCCACGTCCAGGCCCAGCAGCACATCGTCGCCAGCGGTGTAGCCGGCCTTGCCAATGGCTTCGAGGATGGTGTCCAACGCTTCGACGTTGCTGCGGAAGTCCGGCGCGAAGCCGCCCTCGTCGCCGACCGCAGTGGACAGGCCATGGCCCTTGAGCACCGACTTGAGCGCGTGGAAGATCTCGGTGCCGGCGCGCAGCGCCTCGGAGAAGGACGCCGCGCCGACCGGCAGCACCATGAACTCCTGGAAGTCGACGTTATTGTCGGCATGCGCGCCGCCATTGATGATGTTCATCATCGGCACCGGTAGCGCCACGTTGTTCGGGTGAGCGGCCGACAACGACTGCCACAACGCCTGTTTGCGCGAGGCGGCGACCGCGTGGGCATTGGCCAGCGACACCCCGAGCAGCGCATTGGCGCCCAGGCGGCCCTTGTTCTCGGTGCCGTCCAAGTCGATCAAGCGCCGGTCCAAGCCTTGCTGATCGGCCGCATCGAAGCCCTGCAATGCGTTGGCGATGGTCGTATTGACGTTTTCCACCGCCTTGCGCACGCCCTTGCCCAGATAGCGGGTCTTGTCGCCATCGCGCAGCTCGACCGCCTCCTTGGTGCCGGTGGATGCGCCCGAGGGCACTGCGGCGCGGCCCAGGGAGCCGTCAGCCAGCGTCACCTCCGCTTCGAGCGTGGGGTTGCCGCGCGAATCGAGGATCTCGCGAGCGTGGATCTTGGCGATAGTGGTCATAAGTGCAGTCGGTTACCAGGAATAAGGGGGAAGGCGGCAAACCATCGGATTATCGCCGTAGTGCCGCAGCTTGCCAAATGCGTCACGCGTTACGGCGACATCACGCATGCAAGGAGGACTCTCCACAGCACAGACGGCCAGTGTGCGCGGTCCGCCGGGTCAGCCCAGGCCGTGCTCGGGGAAACCACTGCGCTTGGCGATGGCATCCAGGGCAAGCAAGGTTTCCAGCAAGCCCTCCATCCGCTCCAGCGGCCAGGCATTGGGACCATCGGACAAGGCCTTGGACGGATCCGGATGGGTTTCGGCGAACACGCCGGCCACACCCACCGCGACCGCCGCACGCGCCAGCACCGGCACGAATTCACGCTGCCCACCGGAACTGCTGCCCTGCCCGCCAGGCAACTGCACCGAATGGGTGGCGTCGAACACCACCGGACAGCCGGTCTCGCGCATCACGCTGAGCGAGCGCATGTCGCTGACCAGGTTGTTGTAACCGAAGCTGGCACCGCGCTCGCAGACCATGATCTGCGCGTTACCAGTGGACTTGGCCTTTTCCACCACCGGCTTCATGTCCCACGGCGACAGGAACTGGCCCTTCTTGATGTTGACCGGCTTGCCAGCAGCGCACACGTTCTTGATGAAATCGGTCTGCCGCACCAGGAACGCCGGGGTCTGCAGCACGTCCACCACCGCCGCCACTTCGTGCAGCGGGGTGTATTCGTGCACGTCGGTCAACACCGGCACACCGATCTGGCGCTTCACTGCCTCCAGCACCTTGAGCCCCTGCTCCAGGCCCGGGCCACGGAAGCTGGTGCCGGAGGTGCGGTTGGCCTTGTCGAAGCTGGACTTGAACACGAAATGGATACCGAGCTTGTCGGTGATTTCCTTGAGCTTGCCGGCGACGTCGAGCTGCAGTTGCATCGACTCGATCACGCACGGGCCTGCAATCAGGAACAACGGCTGATCCAGACCGACCTCGAAGCCACACAGTTTCATGCTGCCATCAATTTTCATGCACTGCTCCATCCAGCATTTTGATGAGCTTCGCTGGCACGCCACCAACGACTGCAAATGGCGGAACGTCGTGAGTGACTACCGCTCCAGCAGCCACAACCGCGTGTTCGCCGATGATGCAGGGGCCTAGAATGATCGCCCCGGTACAGATCCAGGCGCCGCGTTTTACGACAATATCGCGCCCTTTTTGCGGAATGCTGGTTTGCCGCTCTTGGTCCAACCGTGTCGCATCGTGACTGCCAGTCAACAACTTCACTTCGTGACCAAAGAACGCCCAATCTTCGATACTGATGCTGCCTGACGACAGATTGAACGTGGCGTTATTAACGACCGCGCTGGCTGCGATATCGAGCGTGTTGGAACCATCCGAAGATTCGAAAACCAACGGTTTGTTGAGGACGATCTCTTTGACGAACGCTTCCGTTTCAGGGTCTTTCAGGATCTTGCGCAGTAAGACCTTGTAGTCGTCCTCAATCATTGGGCAACCGCTTGCTTCAACAGCTTGCCGCCCGCCTTGCGCTCCCGCGCAGCACGGACAAATCCGATGAACAGCGGATGGCCGTCGCGCGGTGTGGACAGGAATTCCGGATGCGCCTGACAGGCCAGGAACCAGGGATGCACATCGCGCGGCAGTTCGACCATCTCCACCAGGGTGTCGTCCATGGACTTGGCCGAAATCACCAAGCCGGCATCTTCAAGCTGGGTACGGTAACGGTTGTTGAACTCGTAACGGTGGCGGTGGCGCTCGGCCACCACATCCTTGCCATACAGTTCGCGCGCCAGCGTGCCCGGCTTGAGCCGTTGTTCCTGCAACCCAAGGCGCATGGTGCCACCGAGGTCGGAACGTTCGTCGCGCTTTTCGAGGTCGCCGGTGGCAGTGCGCCATTCGGTGATCAGGCCGATCACCGGATACGGCGACTGGCGGTCGTTTTCGGTACTGTTGGCCGCATCCAGGCCAGCGACATGCCGCGCGTAATCGACCACCGCCGCCTGCATGCCGTAGCAAATACCAAAGTACGGCACCCGGTGTTGACGCGCGTAACGCGAGGTCATCACCTTGCCTTCAAAGCCACGGTCGCCGAAACCACCAGGCACCAGAATGCCATCGACATCGGCCAGGGCGGCCATGTCAGTGCGCTCCAGATCCTGCGCCTCCAGCCACTTCAGGTTGACCTTGGTGCGCTGTCGCAAGCCGCCATGCTTGAGCGCCTCACCGACGGACTTGTACGCATCCTGGTGATCCACGTACTTGCCGACTACGGCAATGGTGACTTCGTCGAGCGGATGCTGGACCGCATCGACCACGGCCTCCCATTCCGACAGGTTGGCCGGACCGACCTTGTCGCGCAGCTTGAATTGATCGATGACGATCTCGTCCAGGCCTTGGCGGTGCAACTCCAACGGCATGCCATAGAGCACGTTGATGTCGGCGGCGCTGATCACCGCGCGCTCGGAGACGTTCGTGAACAGCGCGATCTTGCGCCGCTCCGAATCCGGAATCGCTTGCTCGGAGCGGCACAGCAACACATCCGGCTGGATACCGATCGAGCGCAATTCCTTGACCGAGTGCTGGGTCGGCTTGGTCTTCAGTTCACCGGCAGCGGCGATGTACGGCACCAGGGTCAGATGAATAAACATCGCCTTCTCGGCGCCGCGCTCGGTACGCACCTGACGGATCGCCTCCAGGAACGGCAGCGACTCGATATCGCCGACGGTGCCACCGATCTCCACCAGCGCCACATCGAAACCGGCGGTGGCCTCGTCCACGCAGCGGCGGATCTCATCGGTGATGTGCGGGATCACCTGCACGGTGGCACCGAGGTAGTCACCCCGACGCTCCTTGCGGATCACGTTCTCGTAGATGCGCCCGGTGGTGACCGAGTTCTTACGCGATAGACGCGTGCGCACGAAACGCTCGTAATGTCCAAGATCCAGGTCGGTCTCGGCGCCATCGTCGGTGACGTAGACCTCGCCGTGCTGAAACGGGCTCATCGTGCCCGGATCGACATTGATGTAAGGGTCCAGCTTCATCATCGTGACCGACAGGCCACGCGCCTCGAGAATGGACGCAAGCGAGGCGGCCGCGATGCCCTTGCCAAGCGAGGACACTACGCCGCCAGTCACGAAAATCAGGGGGGTCATGGCTCTAGGCCTCCCGGAAAGCCATAGTTTAACGGCTGATGCGGATTTGCCCAAGCGCTTTCAGCGACATCGGCCACACAAAAACAAACGCCCCGGCTGCAACCGGGGCGTCGGATACCGACACTGCCACGCGCCATCAGGGCTTGCGGGCTTCTTCCTCTTCCTCTTTTTTGGGTGCCGCCGCGCCCTTGCCGGCGTTGTGCTCAGCGGCAGCGGCGGCACGCCGCTTGGCCTTGGCCTCGGCCTGGGCCTTTTCCTTGGCGACCTGCGCCTCATAGGCGGCGGCACCGGCGGCGGCCGGATCGGCGCTCTGCGCCTGGGCCATCGCCACCGGCACGGCGAGAGCTGCGGCGAACAGGGCAGACAGGATCAACGATGTGCGAATCTGCATGGCGGACTCCTCTTGAAACCTGCGACGAAGATGGGGGATGCCGTCGCACCTTTACCACCTACACCCTAGCGCAATGGCGCCACACCGGCCCTGAATACCGGGCCGCGTGCAAAAACCCCCCGCAGCCCGCACACTTCCGGCTCTGCTTCGCGCCACCTGCCAAAACGCATGAACACCCGCTACAACGCTGCCGACATCGAAGTTCTCTCTGGCCTGGATCCGGTCAAGCGCCGGCCCGGCATGTACACCGACACCGCACGCCCCAACCACCTGGCGCAGGAAGTCATCGACAACGCCGTGGACGAGGCGCTGGCCGGCCATGCCCGGCACATCGAGGTAACGCTATACAAGGACGGCAGTTGCGAAGTCTCCGACGACGGGCGCGGCATGCCGGTGGACATCCACCCGGAGGAAAAAATCTCCGGTGTCGAATTGATCCTCACCCGGCTGCACGCCGGCGGCAAGTTCAGCGACCGCAATTACACGTTCAGCGGCGGCTTGCATGGCGTCGGTGTCAGCGTGGTCAACGCACTGTCCAAACGAGTGGAACTGTTCATCCGCCGCGAAGGTAACGAATACCGTATGGCCTTTGCCGATGGTCATGCGGCTTCCAAGCTGGAAATCGTCGGCAGCGTCGGCAAGAAAAACACCGGCACGCGCCTGCGCTTCTGGCCCGACCCCCACTACTTCGACACGCCCAAGTTCGCCGTGCGTGCGCTGCGCCACCTGCTGCGTGCCAAGGCCGTGCTGTGCCCCGGCCTGACCGTCAAACTGCACGAGGAGGCGAGCGGCGAGCAGGACACCTGGTATTTCGAGGATGGCCTGCGCGATTACCTGCGCGGCGAACTGGCCGAACGCGACCTCCTGCCGGCCGATCTGTTCGTCGGCAACCTCAAGAAGGACCGCGAAATTGTCGACTGGGCGGTGGCTTGGGTGGTCGATGGCGAGCTGGTACAAGAGAGCTACGTCAACCTGATCCCGACCGCGCAACACGGTACCCACGTCAACGGCCTGCGCAGCGGCTTGACCGATGCGCTGCGCGAATTCTGCGACTTCCGCAACTTGCTGCCACGCGGGGTGAAGCTGGCGCCGGAAGACGTGTGGGACCGTGTCGCCTTCGTGCTGTCGCTGAAGATGACCGACCCGCAATTTAGCGGGCAAACCAAGGAACGCCTGTCCTCCCGCCAAGCCGCCGGCTTCATCGAAGGTGCCGCGCACGATGCCTTCAGCCTGTGGCTGAACCAGAACGTGGAAACCGGCACGCGTATCGCCCAGATCGCGATCGACCGCGCCAGCGCACGCCTGAAAACCGAAAAACAGATCACCCGCAAAAAAGTCACCCAGGGCCCAGCGTTGCCGGGCAAGCTGGCCGACTGCATCAGCCAGGATCTCTCGCGCACCGAATTGTTCCTAGTGGAAGGCGACTCCGCCGGCGGCAGCGCAAGACAGGCGCGCGACAAGGACTTCCAGGCGATCCTGCCGTTACGCGGCAAGATCCTCAATACCTGGGAAGTGGCTTCGGGTAGCGTGCTGGCCTCCGAAGAAGTACACAACCTCGCCATCGCCATCGGCTGCGACCCGGGCAAGGAAGAAATCGACGGCCTGCGCTATGGCAAGGTGGTGATCCTGGCCGACGCCGATTCCGATGGCCTGCACATCGCCACACTTCTGACCGCGCTGTTCCTGCGCCACTTCCCGTCACTGGTCAAGGCCGGCCACGTCTTCGTGGCAATGCCACCGCTATTCCGCGTGGACGTGGGCAAGCAAGTGTTCTACGCACTGGACGAGGAAGAAAAGCGCTCACTGCTGGAAAAGATCACACGCGAGAAGATCAAGGGCCAAGTCAGCGTGACCCGCTTCAAGGGCCTGGGCGAGATGAATCCGCAACAATTGCGCGAATCCACCATCCACCCCGACACCCGCCGGCTGGTGCAATTGACCGTGGACGAAGGCGACGACACCCGTGCGCTAATGGACATGCTGCTGGCCAAAAAGCGCGCCAGCGACCGCAAGCAGTGGCTGGAGACGAAGGGCGACCTGGCATCGCTGGATGTCTAGAGCGTGGTACACGCCACGGTGAGCGACAAGGGGTTGGATGACCATATTCATCCTGACCCTGTCTTTATGCACATCCACTGACAGCGCTATCGCCACTAGGATGCCAATCCCCATTACCGAGCGCCCATGCGTGTCGAACCTCTCCTCGTCCCTGCTCGCCAGCGTGCTATTGCTGGCCATGTTGCCGTTTTCCCCCGCGCTCGCCAGCGAGGCGGAGCACGGCAATGAGAAGCCCGATGCGGCTGCGCATGCAGACGCCGACAAGCCGGCACCGCTGCCCGACGATGCGCAAACCAGCCAAACCATTCAGTTGAACGGCAAGACCCTGCGCTACACGGTCAAGGTCGGCACACTCCCGGTCAAGGACACCCAGGGCAAGATCATCGCCGACGTGGTGTACACCGCATACACCATGGACGGCAAGGATCGACCGGTCACCTTCGCGCTGAACGGCGGCCCCGGAGCGGCCTCGGTTTATCTGAATCTCGGCGCGATCGGCCCGAAGGTGGTCACGTTCGGCAGCGAGGGCGACAGCAGCTCGGCACCGGCCCGCCTGCACGACAACCCCGGCACCTGGCTGGATTTCACCGACCTGGTGTTCATCGATCCGGTCGGCACCGGCTTCAGTCGCTCCCGCATCGGCGAGGAGCAGGCCAAGAAGTACCTCTACAACCCGAGGGCCGACGTCGAATATCTGTCCCGCACCATCTACGACTGGCTGCTGAAACACCAGCGTCTGCAATCGCGTAAGTATCTGGTCGGCGAGAGCTATGGCGGTTTCCGTGGCCCACGCATCACCCATTATCTGCAGACCCGGCTCGGGGTGGGCATGAATGGCGTGGTGCTGGTCTCGCCCTATCTGAACCCGATCCAAGACGACAACGGCGACGTCTCGCCGCTGCCATGGATGCTAACCCTGCCCTCGATCACCGCCGCGCACCTGGAGCGCGAGGGGCGCCTGACGCCCGAGGCGATGCGCAAGGTGGTCGAATACACCCGCGGCGACTATGTCACTGCGCTGCTGCGCGGACGTTCGGACCCTGCGGGCAGCAAACGCATGATCGAGCAGGTGACCACAATGACCGGACTGGATCCGGTTTACGTGCGCCGCGCCGGCGGCCGCTTGGAGACCCAGGCCTATCTGCGCGAGGTGTTCCGCGACAAAGGCGAACTCGGTAGTCGCTACGATTCCAACGTCACCGCCTTCGACCCGTTCCCGAACGCACCGGAGCAGCGTGCCAACGATCCAATCCTGGACAGCATCATTGCGCCCACCACCACCGCGATGGTCGACTTCGTGACACGCGTTGTCGGCTGGAAAGTGAATGCGCGCTACCAGGCGCTGAATTACGACGTGAACGCGCTGTGGGATTGGAACGACGACCCACACAAGGGCTCGGTGACCGAACTGCGCCAAGCGGTGGCAATCGACCCCAAACTGCGCGTGCTGATCGTGCACGGCTGGAACGACCTCTCCTGCCCCTTCATGGGTTCGGTGTTGATCGTGGACCAGATGCCGGTGATGGGCAACGACCCGAGCCGGGTCCAGGTCAAGAATTACCCAGGCGGCCACATGTTCTACAACCGCGCCGATAGCCAGCGCGCACTGCGCCAAGACGTCATGGCGATGTATCGGGCCAATTGAACCCGAAGATCGGCAAATGCCGCACGATGGACCGACATGCCACGCGCACCGGCAGCCGCAAGAGCCGGCCGGTGCGCGAAAGTGAATTGGTCCAGCCGCGGATGCTTGCATCCTTGAAGCAGCCCTAAGCATCGCCTTGGGCCGCACAGCTGGTGAGTCCAGCATGCGCGCGACAGTGTTACGACGGCGTCCTGACCGCGTTGCGAAATGATGTCGCCCAGCACGCTACAGACGACAACCAACGTGGACTCCCCCCACCCGATGCGGGGGCAGCCGAAGGCAAAGAACACCCTCCTCTCCACTGCACGCAGCAGCACTGTGACAGCGGTCGTTCGCCGATAACAATACACAGCACAATGACTTCTTCGCCTGTATACGAAATGCGCGAAACGATCCCGTCAAGCACAATCAGGCATGGAACTTGCCTTCCAAATACGGACGCTTTTATCTAAACCGCGCCGCTTTATGCTTATCGTTTCTCGCATCGCCCTTCCATACCGCACAAACCCGCACGGTCTTGCGAGCGCGGCATCATGACTGTGTCCATGCGCCGGCAATTCCGGCTCGGCATCATCAAGATTCTGGGGCCGTCTACCTCGTCACTGCTGCTGCTCTTCGGTGCCTACCAGGCATCGCTGGACCAACCCTGGACGGCAGTCGCCAGCCTGGCATTGGCGAATCTGGCAGCGCTGGCAACCTGGCTCTCGTTGCACCACGACGACGGACGCATAGGCCCCTTGCTATCGCTGAGTTGGCTACTGGGTTGCGCCCTGGTGTGTCATGCACTGCACCATGCGGCGGTGCCATGGCTTTACCTGGTGATGATGAGCAACTTCTTCGTGGTCACACGCAAGGTGGGAGTGGCCTGCAACACCACACTGATCGTGATGCTACTGGTCATCACCCCTGGCCCCCTGCTCGGCCCGGAACATATGTTTTCGCTGCTGACGGTTTCGCTGCTGATCACCGGGCTGGGCTATATGCTGTCGCTGCGCCTGGAAGATGATCGCGTGCAACTGGAACAACTGGCCTCGCACGACGCACTGACCGGTTTACCGAACCGACGCATGCTCGAACGCAGCCTGTCGCAACGTGTGGCCGATCCACGCCGGACGGTGCGGCGACATGGGCTGATCGTGCTGGACATCGATCACTTCAAAAAAATCAACGATCTGCATGGGCACGCCGAAGGCGACCGCACCCTGGCCGAACTGGCGGCATTACTGCGACTGCAAGTGCATGCGCCGGACGAGGTATTCCGCTTCGGCGGCGAGGAATTCGTGATCGTGGCCAGGCTGCAATCGATACACGAACTGACAGCGTTCACCAAGCGCCTGTACGAGGCAACGCGCAGCGTCCTGCACAGCCCCAGTGGCGCTATCACCGTGTCTCTGGGCGCGGCCATGCTCTGCGACGAGCAGCATTGGCAGGACTGGTTCTCGCGCGCGGACGCCGCGCTCTATCAGGCCAAGAACAAGGGACGCGATACCTACGTGGTGGCCGAGGACGTCACACAGAACTGAACGCGGCGACCGACGCCGCCGTCTTGCCGCCGAACGGATGCGGACATTGTCCGCACTCCGCATCGGTTCCGATGCATCAAGAACGCAGCGGCACCACACGAATCTCCACACGACGATTCTGCGCACGCCCGGCCTCGGTGCTGTTGTCGGCAATCGGATACTTCTTGCCGGCCCCCAACGTCTGGATACGCTCGGGCTGCACACCCTGCGCGCTCAGGTAGGCCGCCACCGAGGACGCACGCTGTTCGGACAGACGCTGATTGACCGCATCGCTGCCGATGCTGTCGGTATGACCAACCACTTCGATCATGGTCTGGTTGTACTCGCTCAGCGTCTTCGCCACGCCGTTGAGCGCGGAATAAAACTGCGGCTTGAGCGTGGACTGATTGAAATCGAACGTGATGCCGTCGGGAAGGTTCAAAGTGATGTTGTCGCCGTCGCGATGCACGTCGATGCCGGTGTTGGCGGTGCGTTCGCGTAGCGCGCGTTCCTGACGGTCCTGATAATTGCCGATCGCCGCGCCGCTCAGCGCACCGATACCGGCGCCAATCATCGCGTGCTGGCGACGTTCGGTGGCACTACTGCCACTGAGCAGACCGGCGACCACCCCCACTGCGGTTCCGATCAACGCACCGCGTCCGGTACGGTTCTCTTGCTCGGTGGGTTGACCATTTTGATCGCGTTGCACATACGATCCACCCGTGGCGCAGGAAGACAGCAGCAGCGCACCGATCAGCGCAACGGACAAACTTGAAAGAGCAATCGCTTTCATCGTGATTTCTACCGAACCTTGATGGAGGGGATCAGCTTAAACAGTCCTGCACACGATGCGGATGAACAGGACCATGCGTGGAATACGCACGGTTCAGGGAAGCGGCAGCAGGCCTTCCGCATCCACTGCACGCAAGGGATGCTCCCAGTTACCCATCAGCGCCAGGTACAGCAGTTTTTCGAACTCGGCCGCCACGCGCCGCATCACCGCATCCGGATCGGGAATCAGCCGCGCATCGCCGATCAGGCCGAAATGCACGCGATGGTTGTAGCTCATGATCGACACGCCAACACCAATCGAGCCGGTCTGCGGCACCCAGAACATCATCTCGCGCACCCGACTCCCCGCCAGATAGAGCGGTTGCTGCGGTCCCGGCACGTTGGTTGCCACCGTGGTCGCTTTGCGACTGAACAAGTCCAGCGCCGCAGACTGCAACCCCGCTGGTGCCATGCCCACTGCGGCCAGCAATCCGAACACCACCATCGCTTGCCGCGACTGCTTGAGTTGTTGCATCGACGCGGCGACGCACTGCAGTCGCCGCACCGGATTGGCTTGGCCCACCGGCAAATCCAAAAACACCAGGCCGAAATGGTTGCCGAGTTTGCGCGCGTGTTCCAGCGGACGCAGATTGACCGGCACCGTGGCGCGTAGCGTCACTCCCTCCAAGCGCTCGCCGCGTTCGAGCATATAGTCGCGCAACGCACCGGCCATGGTCGCCATCAGCACGTCGTTGACCGTGCAATCGCAAGCGCGGCCCACCGCCTTCACTTCGCTCAGGTCCAACGGCGCGGCCCAGGCCACACGCTTGCTCACGCCCAGACGACCCCGCAGCAACGTCGGCGGATCGTCGGACAACAGCAGCGCGTTGACCAGTTCGCGGCCGATCAACCCGCCTTCGCGCGCCAGTATGGTCGGCAGGTTGGGATCCTGCGCCATTGCACGGCCTTTATCGAGCATGCGCCCGCCGAGCCTGAGATAACGATCCATCGCACCGACCCGGCGCACGACGTCCTTGCCGTCGTCTTTGAGCCAGGCACGACCAAGCTGCGCCGATGGCTCCGGCACACGCTGCGTATCGGTCAACGACAACAGCACCTGCACCAACGCAATGCCGTCGGCATAGCAGTGGTGGATACGCACCACCAGCGCCGAACCGCCTTCGTAACGTTCGATCAAATGGAACTGCCACAGCGGCTTGGTTTTGTCCAAGGGTGTAGACGCCATCTGCCCGACAAAACGCTCCAGCGCTTTTTTCTGCCCTCGCCCCGGCAATGCCGACAGACGCACATGCCAGTCCAGGTCGAAATCGTCGTCGCGTTGCCAATAGGCGCCGGTGGTGGTCTCCACCGGCTTTTGCATAAAACGCGCAAACGCCAGAAAACGTTTGCGCACCAGTTGTTTGAGCCGGTCTAACGTCAATGGCTCGTCCAACATCAGCACGCCGGTGATCATCATCGGATTGGTTGGCCGATCCATCCGCAACCAGGCGGTATCCACGCGCGACATCGGTTCGCGCTGCGACTTAAGGCGAGCTGATCTGCTGGTGGCCATGCGGGCTCCTATGCGGAGTCGGAGTGAATCATGGCCCGGCAAAGGGCGTCAATCGCGTTCGTGCCGCTCGCGTGCAGCGTGCTGCGCTGGCGGCTCAGCCAGCGACGGTTTCACGGTAGGCGGCCAATGCCGCATCGCGGCCAGCGGCCAGATCGACAATCGGCTGACGCGGATAGTGCGGCGCAACATGAGCCAAACGCTGCGGCACCAACCACGGCGCGAAGCGATCAGCCGGCGGCAGCCCCGCCAACTCCGGCACCCAGCGCGCGATGTACGTCGCCTGCGGATCGAATTTCTGCGCCTGCGTCACCGGATTGAACACGCGGAAATACGGCGCGGCATCGGCACCTGTCCCCGCCACCCATTGCCAGCCCAACGTGTTGCTGGCCAGATCGGCATCGACCAGCGTGTCCCAGAACCAACGCGCACCCTCGGACCAGTGCACGCGCAGGTGCTTGCACAGATAACTGGCGACAATCATGCGCACGCGATTGTGCATCCAGCCGGTGTGCCACAACTCACGCAGGCCGGCATCGACAATCGGCACGCCGCTGCATCCGCGTTGCCATGCCTGCAACTGCGCCGGATCCGGGGTCGCCCAGCGGAAACGCTCGAAGCGCGGATTGAGGTTGCGCTCGGGCGTATGCGGAAAATGGTGCAGCAAGTGATAGGCGAAATCGCGCCAGCCAAGTTGACGGATATAACCATCGATCGCCGTGGCGGTGGCGGCGCGACGTTGCTGCTGCAGAGCGGCGACGATCCGCCACGGGGCGATTTCACCGAAATGCAGGTGCGGCGACAAACGCGACGTGCCGACCTGATCGGGCCGATCGCGACCGGCGAGGTAATCGCGTAGTGCGCCATCGACAAATACGTCCAGGGCCTCGTGCGCGCCTTGTTCGCCCGGCTGCCAGCACTCCCAGAACCCACGATCCCAATCGTGCGCAGGGGCCAGGCCGAGCGCATCCAGCGCCACGCTGTGCAGTGCCTGCGGCGGTGCCGGCAACGTGGCTGGCGCGGGCATCGGCGCTGGTACCTGCAAGCGACTCAGCGCACTGCGCCAGAACGGGGTGAACACCTTGTACGGTCCACCTTGCTGGGTCGCCAACTGCCACGGCTCGAACAACAACGCGCCATTGTGGCTATGCACCTCCAATCCAAGCGCGCGCAGGTCGTGCTTGAGCCGGGCATCGCGCGGCTGCGTGGCCGGCTCGTAACGACGATTCCAGTACACCGCGACCGCCCCGCATTCGGCGATCACCTGGCGCAGCGCGTGCTCGGCCGGCCCCTGGCGCAGGATCAGGCGCGAACCGCGGGCGCGCAATTGCGCATCCAACGCAGCCAGCGAGCGCTGTAGCCAAGCACACGACGCGGCCCCGGCCGCCCACTCGCCTTCGTCCTCGGGACTGTGCAGGTATACCGGCACGGGGAGATGGCCCGCCGCGAGGGCGGCCTGCAGCGCAGGCTGGTCGTGCAGGCGCAGATCGCGCCGGAACCAGACGATGGCGTAACTCATGCACATGCAGTCGGCAGCGAAAGAGGCGCCATGATACGGATTGATCGCATCGGCCAGGTGAGTGCCGGCAGAACCACATCGGCACTCAAGCACGACTCTCTGGCAAGGCAACGCCTGCCGTATCGGCAATGGCGCAGATGCGGCCTCGCGCGGCGCGCACCTATTCGAAGGAGCCGATCGAATCGTGCGCGAGATTGTCGAAGCGGGTGTATTCGCCGAAGAACTTGAGCTTGCACGACCCGGTCGGGCCACCACGATGCTTGCCGATGATGATCTCGGCCAAGCCCTTGTCCGGGGAGTTTTCCTTGTTGTAGTAGTCGTCGCGGTAGATGAACACGATCATGTCCGCGTCCTGCTCGATAGCGCCGGATTCGCGCAGGTCCGCCATCACCGGGCGCTTGTCGGTGCGCGTCTCCAACGAACGATTGAGCTGCGACAACGCGATCACCGGCACGCCCAATTCCTTGGCCAGGCCCTTGAGCGAACGCGAAATTTCCGAAATCTCGGTGGCGCGGTTCTCGCTGTTGCCGGGAACCGACATCAACTGCAGATAATCGATCACGATCAGACCCAGATCGTGTTCGCGCTTGAGCCGGCGCGCCTTGGAACGCAACACCTCCGGCGACACGCCCGGGGTATCGTCGATGAAGATCTTGGTTTCCTTGAGCATTTTGATCGCGCCAGTGACGCGGGCCCAGTCCTCATCCTCAAGCTGGCCGGTGCGCAGACGCTGGGCGTTGATCCGGCCATTGGAGGAGATCAGGCGCATCGCAAGCTGCGAGGCGGACATTTCCATCGAAAACACCGCCACCGCTTTCTTCGACTTGATCGCCGCGTACTCGGCGATGTTCAACGCCAAGGTGGTCTTACCCATCGCCGGACGCGCGGCGAGGATGATCAAGTCGGTCGGCTGCAGGCCAGCGGTCATCGCGTCGAAATCGCTATAACCAGTCGGCAAGCCGGTGATGTTGCCGCCGCTCTCAAAGCGGCTGCGCAATTCCTCGAACGCGTCTTTCAACGCGCCGGGCATGGCGACGAAATCGCGACGCCCGCGTGCACCGGCCTCGGCGATCTGGAACACCGCCTTCTCCGCCGACGCCAGCAACTCCGCGCTCTCGCGGCCCTCCGGCTGAAAACCGTCGTTGACGATGGCCGTGCCAACTTCGATCAATTGCCGCAACACCGCCTTGTCGCGCACGATTTCGGCATAGGCACCGATGTTGGCGGCCGAAGGCGTGGTGCTGGCCAACTCGATCAGGTAAGCGCCATCGCCGACCGTCTCCAGCTTGCCCTGCGACTCGAACCACTCGCCCAGGGTGACCGCGTCGAACGGACGGTCCTTTTCGGCGAGTTCGCGGATCGCGCGGTAAATCAACTGGTGGTCGCGCCGGTAGAAATCCTTGTCGGTAAGCTGGTCGTTGATCCGGTCGTAGGCCTCCGGCGCCAGCATCAGGCCACCGAGCACGGCCTGCTCGGCCTCGATCGAATGCGGCGGCACGCGCAGTTGATCCAGACGCGGCTCGCTGCGTTCGCCACGCTCGCTTTTGCGATCGCCGCGGTAGCCGGGACGTGCTGACATGGGCAGGGGGTTCTCTCTGGGGACGCGGTCGGCGGGCGCAGCCTCTCACCGCAGCCCGACCGCAGATGCTAATCGACGGTGTCGCAACCAGCCAGGGACAAATCTGTGGACAACCCGTTGAGAACCTGCAAGAACCGTTGCGCGGCAACGGTTTCCCCATTCGAGCCGACCCAGGCCGAGCGGGCAAGTGGCCTTGCGGCCCTCATGCGCGGTTTCGGCGACACACGCGTGCGCAATGCGTGGATGCAGACGCTGCAAGGTCCACCAAACCCATGCAGGAACACGCGGGCCGCGCATCGTCGATGCGCACCTCCATCATGCAGGCCCACACACGCGAAGGCCGGCGCATGCGCCGGCCTTCGTCGGGAACCTTCGCTGCCGAATCAGCGCTGGCTGATGGTGTCAACAGCCGAGGCCGTCTGCGTCACCAACCGCCCATCGAGCACCGGCAGGCGATCACTATTGGGCTTTTGGTCCATGCGCACGGTCTTTTCCAGACCGTCGTAGCGGTAAGTCACGTCGTAGCCCTTGACCACGTCCTGGCTACCCAATTCAATGCGGCTGCCCGGCCGGGTGTCCATGCGCATCGTGCCGGTGGTGCCGTCGTCGTTGCGATAGGTCACGTCGTAGCCGGTGATGCGGGAAGACTCGGCGAGGCCATTCTCGGTGTGGCAACGGCGCACATCACGATCCACCACGCGGCCACCGACGTGATTCTCCTCGATGCGATTGCCGATGTAGCCACCAGCAACCGCGCCGGCCGCCGTCGCGACCCTGCGCCCGCCGCCATGACCAATCTGATTACCTACCAAACCGCCGACCACCGCGCCGAGCACGGTACCGCCGATGTTGTTGACGTCGCGCCGCGGCAGGCGCTCCTGCACCACCACGTCGTGACACACCTGGCGCGGCACGTCGGTGGTGGCGATCTCGCGCAGCGGCTGGACGCCGATCACATCGGCATAGTGCGGCTGCTGCTGGGTGATCGGATCCACCCGCACCACATCGGCGTACTCCAGCCTGCCGCCGACACCGTTGCCGAGCGCACTATCGCCGCGGCTGCCGTCCAGCGACGGACGCACATCAGCGCTGCCGGAGTAATCGTCAGACCTGTTGTGGTTGTTCATGAACGCCGCCGTCGCGGCACCACCGACCAGCAATGCGCCAGCCGCGACCAGAATGGTTGTCGTCGTGGTCTTCATCGTCTCTCTCCTGTCTGTTTTGCGGGCTGGCCGCGTTGTCTACGGTGCTGTGATTACCATGCTGAAGCTGAACCAATCCGCTCCCTATTCAGCGATATTCAGCAATCGACTCTGCCGTCGTCGGCGAGCACGATAAAAACGCCGCCATGACGGGCGTGTTAGCGTTTCCACCCACTGGTCGGAGAACCCTCCATGCCCCATTCGATCATGCTGGCGCTGCCGCGCCGGGCCGAGAAATTGCGCGACCGGAAGGGTTTGCGAATGGCCACCGACGGACTCGCCTCCGGCAGTCACCGCCTGGGCCGGCACCGTTCAGCAAATCGCGCGTGTTCGCGCTGGACACTGCTCCCCTCGCACCTGGATCACCGCTCTTCAGCACGCCTCATCTGCACGATTGAGCGCCGATGGAATTGATCGACAGCCACTGTCATCTGGACGCGGACGCCTTCGATCACGACCGCGCCGCAGTGATCGCCCGCGCACAGGACGCTGGCGTCGTCGCACAGATCGTGCCGGCGGTGACTGCGGCCTGCTGGCCCACACTGCGTGCGGTGTGCGCGACAACGCCAGGGCTGCATCCTGCCTATGGGTTGCATCCGCTGTTCCTGGCACAACATCGGCCCACGCATCTGGAAACACTCGCCGACTGGATCGCCCGCGAGCGCCCCTGCGCAATCGGCGAATGCGGGCTGGATTTCTTCGTCACCGGACTTGACCCCGTCGAGCAACAACGCTACTTCGTCGCACAACTGCATCTGGCACGCACGTTCGACCTACCCGTGATCGTGCATGCGCGGCGCTCAGTCGACGCGGTGATCCTGGCAATCCGCAAGGTGGGACGCCTGCGTGGCGTCGTGCACAGTTTCGCTGGCAGCATCGAGCAAGCCCGGCAATTGCGCGAGCTGGATTTTCTGATCGGCCTCGGTGGTCCAGTCACTTACCCGCGTGCACAACGACTACGGCGCCTGGCTGCCGAACTGCCACTGCAACAGTTACTACTGGAAACAGATGCACCCGACCAACCCGACGCATCGATCCGCGGCCAACGTAACGAACCGGCACGGTTGCGCACGGTGCTGGACACCATTGCCACGCTGCGTGGCGAGCCAGCCACCGCCATCGCCGCGCAGACCACACGCAATGCACGGCAGTTATTCGGACTGCAAACACCCCTCACCGAAGCGTTCTGATCGCTCATTTTTATATATTTAGAGCGAAACTGTGAACTGGGCACCGCGATCGATAGGTTTGCACATCGTCGATTTCAGTTAATGTGAATACAAGGGGAGTGGGACCGGAGTTCGTCTACATCAGTTCGTGTACATCGCGGACTGAGGCGGAAATTCGGTCTAGATTTTGGAGCAACATATTCGGGGGCCGGTATCGTGGCATGCGTTTGGCGTGCCACAACCGGTGAATTTTTCAATCAGGAAATCAACGAGGAAGAGATGTCGCCAGCCGGCACGCAACGCGCGTGCCGTAGATGGCGCACGCTCCAGGAAAACTATATGCCCATGCGCGACAACGTAGCCGCTGCCGACACCCAGCCAGTTGCACAGCGCAATGATTCTTCAACGGCACACCATGCAGAAAGCCGTCGCACAGCACATGACGCGCGCGTGCCTATCACCAACACCAACACCGTACAAACAGGAGAAGGCACGCAAACACCAGCAATCAAGGGATCCACTGGCTTGGAAAAACCATCCTCTCATGGCGAGAGCTGGGTCAATCTGAAATTTCGCGACGCTAACCGAAATCGCAAGGTGCGCACCACGCTCGGACTGGCAGGGGCTTGCTGCACCATCATGGGCCTGGTATGGACCGCATGCTGCCTGCTGTACAACCTGCCAGGACTGGCCGTCACGTTCGTCGGATTGACCGCCGTCGGCCTGCTGGCGATCCACGGGTTCCGGCGTGGCAACGCCACCGCCTTGTCCCTGGTGGCGCACGGCATCTTCGTCGTGGTACTGGTGATTTCATTCGCCGATACGCCAATCGCTCACATTCCAAGATCGACGCACCTGTTCTTCCTGCCACTGGCGGCCAGCATGCTACTCGCGTTCGACCGACGCCATCGCTACAGCGCCAATGTCTTCCCGCTGACGTGCATGGCGATATTCATCGCATTCGGGGTGGGCGCGCTGGATTTCACCCCATTGTTCGCATCGCCACCGCCGCAATTGCGCATGCTCGGCGCAACCTCCAGCATCGCGCTCTCCACCATGCTGCTCGCGGCAATTCTGTACATCTATCGCAGCGATGTCGATGCGCGTCTTTCACTTGAACGCGAACTGGTGCGCGCGGTCAGAAACCAGGAAATCAAGGTGCTCTACCAGCCACAGGTCAGCGAGACCGGCAAGGTACTGGGAGCAGAGGCACTGGTACGGTGGCAACATCCCAGCGGAACGCTGCTGACTCCGGACAAATTCATTCCATTGGCCGAAGAAAATGCCTTGATCCGCGATATCGGCATGGAGGTACTACGCCAGGTGTGCGCAACGCTGCGCAAGTGGTCCCAGGAACCAGAACTATGCGATATGGTCGTGGCGGTGAATGTCAGCCCGGTGCAACTTCTGGATCAGACCTTCGTGACATCGGTGCTGGAGGTGATCGTCGCCGCAGGCGTAAACCCCAGCTTGCTGGAACTGGAACTGACCGAATCGGCTTTGTGCGTGGATATCGAGGCAGTCCGCGAAAAGATGCACGAGTTGAAAGCATTCGGCATCGGCTGGGCGCTGGACGACTTCGGCACGGGCTTCTCGTCGCTGTCGATGTTACGGACTCTGCCCGTCACCAAACTCAAAATCGACCGGCAATTCGTCAACGATGCGATGAGTGAGGACTCTGCACGCCGATTGCTGGCGAAGATCGTCGAGATCTCGGAAGTCATGGGCATGGTCGCACTGGCCGAAGGCATCGAAGAGCCCGCACAGTGCGATATGTTGTCGGCGATGGGCTGTCGGCGGTTCCAAGGATTCTTGTTCGGGCGGCCACAATCGCCACACGATCTGGAACAGTTGGTCACTGCGCAAGCGAACATGCAGCAGGCGCACTAGAAACGCGCGCCGAACGCCCGTCCTCGGCACGATCGGCAGAACGCTTCAGCAGCAGCTCCAGCGCCTTGCCGACAGCGGCAAACGCAAACGCGCCAGTGATGTGCGTCGCCGCGCCCAAACCGGCACCGCAATCCAGTTTCAAGGCCGCATCCGCGCCCAATGTAGGCCGCAGACCGCAGACGCTGCCATCGGCCTGCGGATAGCGCACGTTCTCCAGCGAATACACCGCCGGCACGCCGAAATAGCGTTGCGGATTCTTCGGGAAGTGGAACTCGCTGCGCAGCTTCTTGCGGATCAACGCCAGCATGGCGTCGTGCTCGGTGCGCGAAACATCGCGCACCCGCACCAGGGTCGGATCGGTACGTCCGCCGGCCGAACCCACGGTCAGCAGCGGCAGTTTGCGCCGCCGACACCACGCAATCGTCTCGACCTTGACCCGGAAACTGTCGCACGCATCGATCACCAAATCGAAACCGGCACCAAGCAACTCGGCGATGTTGGACGGGGTCAGAAACGCCTCGACCGCAACCGCCTCGATCATCGGATTGATCTCCACGCAACGTTCGCGCATCGCCACCGCCTTGTTGCGCCCGTACTGTCCTGCCAGCGCCGGCAATTGCCGGTTGGTGTTGGAGACGCAAATGTCGTCGGCATCGATCAAGGTCAGATGGCCGAGCGCCGAACGCGCCAGCGCCTCCACCACCCACGAACCGACCCCGCCCATCCCCACCACCGCCACCCGGCAGCACGCCAGCCGTTCGATGGTGCCGCGCCCGTACAGTCGGTCGATGCCGGCAAAGCGCTCATGCAATTGTTCGTTCATGCGGCCATTTTATGCCATCGATGCTATAGCTCCCGCATCCTCCGCCACGCTGCACGCTTAAGTCGTACCATCTATGTTCACCGCTCCCAAGCGTGGACCCATGACGACGTCGCCACCACACACTGCCGCTTCGCGTTATCTCTTGGTATTGATCGCCGGCATCCTGATCGGCTTGACCGTCACAGTCGTGGGCTTGCGCGTGGTGCAAGCGCGGCAAGATCCGTTTCCGCGCAGTCTGATGCAGGTCATGAGCAAACAATTGAGGCTGCTCGAACGCGCACGCGCGCTACATCACTGCAACACTCCAGACACGCAGGCGCCGCTGCACACGCTGCGCCTGCTCAGTGGCGAGCTGGACACGGCCTTCCCCGAGCTAAACGACGATAGCCGTTTCCGTGAACACGCCGCTGCGTTGCGCGCGCAGGTAGAGACAACGCTTGCAACACCGCCAGCCGACTGCACCGCGCTCGCGCAAGCGCGTCAGGCCATCGAGGGGCGGTGCGACGCCTGCCATCGCGATTTCCGCTGAATTACGCCTGACATCGCAGCCGCTCAGGCTGAACATCAGCACTGGGATTGGTGTTTTATTCACGCTGTAGCCGACACGATTCACTGGAACGCGGCATGCCGCGCCCCATCACCGCCTGTCGAGGAGAGTACGCATGAAGACCCATCTACTTGTCACCGGCGCCATAGCCACCCTGGCTCTGGCAGGCTGCGCTACCTCACCCGGCTACGGCGGCGGCTACCGCCAGCCAGAGCGCAGCTACACCCAAACGCGTTGCTTAGACTGCGGCATTGTGACCCGCATCGACACCGTCTCGTCCGGGCGCACCGCGCCGTCGGCTACCGGCGCGATCCTTGGGGGTATCGTCGGCGCGATCGCCGGCCATGAAATTTCCGATCACACTGGCGGCAGCAAGGGCAACCAAAACGTGTCCGCAGTGGCTGGCGCGGCCGCCGGTGCTCTGGCCGGCAACCAAATCCAGAAGAACGTGACAAGCGACACATACGATATCCACGTGCAGATGGACGACGGCCGGGTACTCGTCGTCAACCAGCGTGACTTGGCCGGCATTGGCGAGAACACCTACGTGCGTGTGGTGAACGGCCGCGTCGTGCCACGCTGATCGCGCTCCCACTAGGTCTTTCCAATGCAAAAAGGCCCGCAGTGCGGGCCTTTTTGCATTGCGGGCCAGGACGCCCGCGGCGGGGATTCAGATCGGCTGAACCGCGTCGGCCTGCAGGCCCTTCTGGCCCTGGACCACGATGAAACTCACCTTCTGACCTTCCTTGAGGCTCTTAAAGCCCTGGGTCTGGATTGCGCGGAAGTGCACGAACACATCCTCGCCGTTCGTGCGGCTGATGAACCCAAAACCTTTGGGGTCATTGAACCATTTGACGAAGCCTTCCTCTCGAACATTGTCACTCATGATTGACTCTCTCCTTGGAACACGTCTCAGGGGGTTACGCCGTGGGTTGCGGCGGCTGGTTGCAAGGAGGAAGCGAGGTACAACGATGTAGCGGATCGGTAGATCTACCGCATCAGGGCACGATTCAGGGTGACCTTTGCAAGCGCAGCGGCTGCAACTTACCCCGGTCAAAATGAAAATGCAATCAACAAAAAAAAACCCGATGTCAACCCCAAAATCACCAACGGAACAAGCCACATGAACCCTGGGTTCATTTACTACCTATGTGCCAGCATGCTGGTGATGATCGGACTGGCCGGCGTCGTGCTACCAGCCCTGCCCGGCACGCCGCTGATATTGGCCGGCATGCTGCTGGCGGCGTGGGCCGATCACTTCGAGCACGTGGGTTGGTCCACGCTGGCCGTGCTGACCCTGCTTACCGCAGCCTCGCTTTTGGTCGACCTGCTCGCCACCGCGTTCGGCGCCAGACGCGTCGGTGCCAGTCGCAAAGCGATGTGGGGCGCCATGCTAGGCAGCATCGCAGGCCTGCTCTGCATGCCAATCGGTCTATTCGTTGGCCCCTTCGTCGGCGCGTTGGTCGGCGAATATTGGCACGGCCGCCAGTTGCGACAAGCCGCCAAGGTAGGGATGGGGACGTGGATGGGCATCGTCCTCGGCATGGCGGCCAAACTCGCCCTGGCACTGAGCATGATCGGTGTATTCATCGCAGCGTGGCTGCTCTGAGAGCGATGTCGACGCCGCACGCTGAGCAGGTGATGACAGGATTGTCGTGGCTTGCTGTATCTTCCTCGCCGATCATTCACTCCAGCAGCGCACCACACACCCACGCTGGCCGCTGCAACTAGAAAGAAAAAAGATGCGCCACCACAAGACTCACCACCTGTTGTTCCTGTCGATCGCAGCCGTGCCTGTGGCACACGCGCAAGAATTCATGCCCACCCCCGCATCACCGGAAGCCTGCGTCGCCATTTCCAGCGATGCCGCGCGCCTGTCTTGTTACGATCAAGCATTGTCGCGTCAAGTTGCCGGCCCGCCAGCAGCCGACGCGGCCACTCGCCCCCCGGGCAAGCGCAATAAACCGCCACTCAACGCCACGTTGCCGGACAGTACCGGCGTCGCAGAGCGTACCCGCCCAGACAAAAATCCACTGTTCAAACAGGATCGTTACGACAGCACCATCGCCAAGACCGGCGATGGTTCGCTGCTGGATAGCCGCTGGGAGCTGGCGCAGGGCTCCAAGCTGGGCACTTTCCAGCTACGCGGCTACAAACCGGTCTATGTGCTACCGGCGTTCTGGACCAGCAAGAAAAACACGCTGCCCTTCTCGCCGAACCCGCTCAACACAGTGACCAAAGCGGAGCAGTTGGACAGCTTGGAATTGAAGTTCCAGATCAGCTTCAAAACCAAGATATTGGAGAACATATTCGGCGACAACGGCGACCTGTGGGGGACTTACACCCAGAGCTCGCACTTGCAGTCCTACAACGGCGCGCAATCGCGGCCATTCCGCGAAACCAACTACGAGCCGGAACTGATCCTGGCGTTCCGCAACGACTACAGCCTGTTCGGCTGGAAGGGCAGGATGAGTGCGCTCCAGTTGACCCACCAGTCCAATGGCCAAAGCGATCCGTTGTCGCGCAGTTGGAACCGGTTGATCCTCAACATCGGCCTGGACCGCGACAACTGGGCGCTGATCCTGCGCCCGTGGTACCGCCTCCCGGAAAACCGCAAGCAGAACGACAACCCCGACATCGAAAACTACATGGGCCGGGGTGATGCGACCTTGATCTACAGCCATGACGGCCAGGAAGTGGCGCTCATGGGGCGGCATTCGCTGCGCGGCGGCGATCGCTCGCACGGCGCAGTGCAACTGGACTGGGGCTTTCCGATCAGCAGCCTGCTACGCGGCCATGTGCAGGTATTCGACGGCTACGGCGAAAGCCTGATCGACTACAACCATCGCGCCACTTACCTCGGCCTGGGCATTTCGCTACTGGAATGGCTCTAAAGCGGCGCCGCATGGCTGACGCCGCCGACCATTACAGACTCAAACAGATTCGACCACCACCGGGATCTTGCCGATACGTGCCTGCCACTCGCGCGGACCGGTCTTGTGCACCGACTCGCCACTGGCATCGACCGCCACGGTCACCGGCATGTCCTTGACCTCGAATTCGTAGATCGCCTCCATGCCCAAGTCCTCGAAGGCCAGCACCTTGCTGGCCTTGATCGCCTTGGACACCAGGTAGGCCGAGCCGCCGACCGCCATCAGATACACCGCCTTGTTATCGCGGATCGCGGCAATCGCCGCGTCGCCGCGCTCGGACTTGCCGACCATACCCAGCAAGCCAGTCTGTTCCAACATCTGCCGGGTGAATTTATCCATGCGCGTGGCGGTGGTCGGACCGGCAGGCCCCACGACCTCGTCGCGTACCGGATCGACCGGACCGACGTAGTAGATGAAGCGGTTGGTGAAATCCACCGGCAAGGTTTCGCCACGGTTGAGCATGTCGATCATGCGCTTGTGCGCGGCATCGCGACCGGTGAGCAATTTGCCGTTGAGCAGAATCACCTCGCCGGGCTTGAAGCTGGCAACCTCCTCGCGGGTGATGGTGTCCAGATCGACCCGACGCGCGTTGGTCGGGTTGTAGGTCAGCGTGGGCCAGTCTTCCAACGACGGCGGATCCAACATCACCGGACCACTGCCATCCAGGGTGAAGTGCGCATGCCGGGTCGCCGCGCAATTGGGAATCATCGCCACCGGCAGGTTGGCGGCGTGGGTCGGGTAGTCCTTGACCTTGATATCCAACACGGTGGTCAGGCCGCCCAAGCCCTGCGCGCCGATGCCCAACGCGTTGACCTTTTCATAGAGCTCCAAGCGCAACTCCTCGGCACGGTTGGAAGCACCACGGGCCTGCAGGTCGACGATGTCGATCGGCTCCATCAACGCCTCCTTGGCCAGCAGCATGGCCTTCTCGGCGGTGCCGCCGATGCCGATGCCGAGCATGCCCGGCGGGCACCAGCCGGCGCCCATCGTCGGCACGGTCTTGAGTACCCAATCGACGATGGAATCGGAAGGGTTGAGCATGGCGAACTTGCTCTTGGCCTCCGAGCCGCCGCCCTTCGCGGCAACGATCACGTCCACACAATCGCCCGGAACGACCTTGACGTTGACGACCGCAGGGGTGTTGTCCTTGGTGTTCTGGCGCTTGCCCGCGGGGTCGGCCAACACCGAGGCGCGCAGTTTGTTATCTGGATAGTTGTAGGCCCGCCGCACACCTTCGTTGACCATGTCCTCCACGCCCATCGTGGCGTCGTCCCAGCGCACCTGCATGCCGATCTCGAGGAACACGGTCACGATGCCGGTGTCCTGACAGATCGGCCGGTGGCCCTCGGCGCACATACGCGAGTTGATCAGAATCTGCGCAATGGCGTCTTTGGCCGCCGGCGACTGCTCGCGCTCGTAGGCCGCCGCCAGGTTCTTGATGTAATCGACCGGGTGGTAGTAGCTGATGTATTGCAGCGCGTCGGCGACGGACTGGATGAGGTCTTCCTGCTTGATCGAGGTCACGGCTGGCTCTGCGGCTGACGGAGGAAACAGCACTATTTTAGGCTAAAGTGGCCTGAGCGCCGTGCATTTGCACCGACACACCCTGTTGCGTGCTTGCGCACGGGCCTGGGCACCGCACACTCCCCGACCACGCCAGTGCCGGCACACTGCGCCGATGACCCCTCCCTCCCCGTCTCATGGCGCCCCACGCGCCGCATCACGCACCGGCCCCAGCCTGCGCGAACGCTTCGAGGCAATGCGCAACCTGCCGCCGTTCCTACGCCAGATCTGGCAGAGCAGCCGCTGGCTAACCCTCAGCAGCATCGGCCTGCGCATCGTCCGCGCACTGCTGCCTGTGGCCGCGCTGTACGTCGGCAAATTATTGATCGACGAGACCATCCACCTGGTCGGGCAATCCCAAGACATCGTCTCCTTCGGCCAGGCGCTGGGCAGCGGCCGGCTGAACCGCCTACTGGAACTGCTGGCGCTGGAACTGACCTTGGCGATCGGCTCGGACCTGCTCGGGCGATTGATCAGCTATGCCGACACGCTGCTCTCGGAACTGTTCAACAACAGCTCCAGCGTGCAATTGATGGAGCATGCCGCACAGTTGGACCTGGAGGATTTCGAAAACCCGGAGCAGCAGGACCGGCTCGACCGCGCGCGGCGTCAGACCATGGGCCGAATGAACCTGATGAGCCAGTTGTTCGGCCAAGTGCAGGATGCGATCACCGTCATCAGTTTCGCGATCGGTCTGTTGGTCTATGCCCCCTGGCTGATCGCACTACTGGCGCTGGCCCTGCTCCCGGCGTTCATCGGCGAAGCGCATTTCAATGCACTGGGTTATGCGCTCAACTTTCAATGGACCGCCGAGCGCCGCCAACTCGACTACCTGCGCCAGCTCGGCGCCAGCGTCGAGACCGCAAAAGAAGTGAAGATCTTCAACCTGCACACGTTTCTGATCACACGCTACCGCACGCTGGCCGAGCGCTTCTTCCAGGCCAACCGCACGCTGGCACGCAAGCGCATGCTCTGGGGCACAGTGCTGGCCGCCCTGGGCACGCTGGGCTACTACGCCGCCTATGGCTACATCGTCTGGCGTACCGTGCGCGGCGATTTCAGCATCGGCGACCTGACCTTCCTGGCCGGCAGTTTCCTGCGCCTGCGCCAATTGTTCGAAGGCTTGCTGATTGGCTTCTCGCAGGTGGCCGGGCAAGCGCTGTATCTGGACGACCTGTACGCGTTCTTTCGCATCGTGCCGGAAATTCGCTCGCGGCCCGACGCCTTGCCGATACCGCGTCCGATCGCGCACGGCATCGTGTTCGAAAATGTCGGCTTCCGCTATCCCGATGCCCAACGATGGGCGGTGCGCGAACTGAATTTCGAACTGCGCGCCGGCGAAGTGCTGGCGCTGGTTGGCGAGAACGGCACCGGCAAAACCACACTGGTCAAACTGCTGGCGCGGCTGTACGACCCCGACGAAGGCCGCATCCTGCTCGATGGCCGCGACCTGCGTGATTACGATCTGGAAGACCTGCGCAGCAACCTCGGGGTGATCTTCCAGGACTTCGTGCGCTACCACTTCAGCGCTGGCGAGAACATCGGCGTTGGCCAGATCGCAGCACTGCACGACGCGCAACGCATCCGCCACGCAGCGCAACGCGCGATGGCTGCCGAGTTGATCGAGAGCCTGCCACAAGGGTACGCGCAGGTGATCGGACGCCGCTTCAAGACTGGCGTGGACCTGTCCGGCGGGCAGTGGCAGAAGATCGCCATCGCCCGCGCCTACATGCGCCAGGCGCAGGTGATGATCCTCGACGAACCGACCGCAGCGCTGGACGCACGCAGCGAATTCGAGGTGTTCCAGCGTTTCAAGGAACTGTCCGCAGACCGCACCGCGGTGCTGATCTCGCACCGTTTCTCCAGCGTGCGCATGGCCGACCGCATCCTGGTACTGGCCGATGGTCGCATCGAAGCCAATGGCACCCATGACGAACTGATGGCACAAGGCGGACGCTACGCGGAACTGTTCGAACTGCAGGCCGCTGGGTATCGTTGAGCCTGATCCCGCTCAATCGGACACCAGCCACGATGCGCCGCTTTCTGTACTGCCTGCTTGCCGCCTTGCCTGCCGCGTCTGCGTCTGCCGCTCCCACCGCCACCACGCCAACGCCGCAAGACTACAGCGCCGCCAAGGCCCTCGCCGACCACGACGAGGCGATGCTGCCGACGTCGCTAAGCGAACGTTTGCACACGCTGCAACGTGCCGCGCTGGAGGAAGGCGTGACCAATTGCGCCACGCCGCGCCCGGACACCTCCGCGTTCGTCATCGTGGTCCAGTTGCAGGCCGACGGCAGTGTCGGGGCGAGCTGGCGCAATGGCACCACGCCACTGGCACAGTGCCTGGAGCGCTTTCTGCGCCAACGCCCGCTGCTGGCGCCGCCGCGGGCACCGCTGTACCTGTCGTATGAAGTTTCGTTCGAGAAGTGAAGCGAGCCGACGCAGGAACAAGGTACCCGGACGCCCACAAATGAGATCGGATATCAGTTGAACAACCATGGGATAGAATAATCTCCGCTCCTTCCCCATTACGATCAACGGCATGTCCTCCGCTTTTGGCCCCGAAACGGTGCTCGATGTCCGTCACTGGACCGACGACTACTTCAGCTTCACCACCACCCGCAACGACGGCTTTCGTTTCGAAAACGGCCAGTTCGTGATGATCGGACTGGAGACGGAGACACGGCCGCTGCTACGCGCCTACTCCATCGCCAGCGCCAACTGGGAGGAGCAGCTGGAGTTCTTCAGCATCAAGGTGCCAAACGGCCCACTGACCTCGCGCCTGCAACACATCAAGCCCGGCGATTCGGTGCTGGTCGGCAAGAAACCCACCGGCACGCTGCTGATCAGCGACCTGCACCCAGGCCGGCATCTGTACCTACTGGGCACCGGGACCGGCTTGGCGCCATGGCTGTCGGTGATCAAGGATCCGGAAACCTACGAGCGCTTCGACAAAGTGATCCTCGCTCACGGCGTGCGCTTGGAGAAGGATCTGGCTTATCGCGACTATGTCGAGAAGGAACTGCCGCAGCACGAATTCCTCGGCGAAACCATCCGCGAGAAACTGCTGTACTACCCGGCGGTGACCCGCGAGGCGTTCTGCAATCATGGCCGCCTGACCGAGTTGATCGTCAACGGCGCGATGCAGCGCACGCTGGGTCTGCCACCGCTGGATCCGGAGCATGACCGCGCGATGATTTGCGGCAGCCCACAAATGCTGGCGGATCTACGCCAAAGCCTGGATGCGCGCGGCTTCGTTGCTTCCCCGCGCATCGGCGCACTGGGCCATTACGTGTTCGAGCGCGCCTTCGTCGAAAAATAGTACGGTCGAGAGCTTTATCCGTCGTCAGGATGCACGACCAAAGCAGGCATCGCCGCGCTCAACCCAACGCGCGCTCGATCTGTACGGCCAGCGCTTCGGGCTTGGTGGTGGGCGCATAGCGCGCCAGCACCTGACCGTTGCGATCAAGCAGAAACTTGCTGAAATTCCATTTGATCGCCGCGATCCCGAACGCCCCCGGCTGTTGCTGCTTGAGCCAGCACCATAACGGATGCGCGTTCTCGCCATTGACCTGCACCTTGGCGAACATCGGGAAATCCACGCCATAATTCAGCGAACAGAATTGCCCAATCTGCTCGGCGTCACCAGGCTCTTGATGACCAAACTGGTCGCACGGAAAACCGAGCACCACCAGGCCACGCTCACGATATCGCTCCCACAGCGCCTGCAAACCGGCATATTGCGGAGTGAAGCCGCATTTGGATGCGACATTGACGATCAGCAGCACCTTGCCTGCGTAATCGACCAGCGACTGCACACGGCCGTCCAGGGTCGTCGCAGTGAAGGCATAAGCATTGGTCTGCATTTCCATGAACCTCGCTTCTCGGGAATGGCGCGAGACCAAGCCTGTACATCGCGCCGCCGCCGTGCCCGGCCACGCGCAGACCAGCGAGCGGCATATTCACTTGCACTGGGCAAACTCACTGCAACAGGATCGGGACAAGCAAAGCGCTCGCACGGACAGCACGACGCCCGGACCAGCCGGGCGTCGTGACCAACCGATTTACCTCAGGCACGCCACAAAGGGCGATGCCAAGACGCACCGATCAGCTTACTTGCCATCGGCCGAGGCACCGGCATCAGCGCCGAGTGAAGCCGAGCCACTCGCCTGCCCGCCCTCCGCGCCCGCCTGACCCGAAGCCGACACGGCACCACCGGCTGCAGCGCCCATGGTCCCGCGATGCGACGCACTCCCCTTAGCGTGACCGTGTGTGTTACCGCTCGCGGCCGCTGCGCCCTCTACACCTCCAGCAGCGTCGCCTGCGGCAGACAGCGCCGCACCGGACTTGGCCGCACCAGACTTGGCTGCGCCGGCAGCAGTATCAAGCGCGCCCTCGGCCTCGTTCATCGCACCGCTCGTCGTCTTGCGTGCCGCCGCCGCACCGTGCGCCGCGCCCGACCGTACATGCCGCGAGGTTTGTTCGATGCCGTCACGGGCATGCTCCAGCGGAGCACCCGCATCCAGTCGGCCTGCACCTGTCGCGTTAGCGCCCAGATTCCCCGCTGCCTGACCGCCCAGCGCGCCGTTCACCGCACCGCCCAAGCCGCCGGCGCCACCCAGTGCCTGCGCACCAGCAGTCGGCGCCAACGCCACCATCGCCACCAGCACCGCGCTCGCCATCAGAGTCTTGGTCTTGCTGTTCATTGTGTTCTCCTCGTTCCGCCACAGGGGATCAGTGGCGTGGTCCCTTATATACGAATCAAAAGCAACGCCACATCAACAGCAATACAGATGCAGACAGGCCGTATTCACCCGCCCGGCACGCGCCACACCGCCTCAGCACACGCCAGAGCTTGCAACTACAGGCATGCCTCGCCGCACTGCTCGATGCAGGCATGCCAACACGCATCTTGACGAATGAAAACGCACGCCAAACAGCATCAGCAGCTGAGGCCGATCAGACGCGCAGCGGCACCGCGATGCAACACGGCAACGCCAGCACTGGTCGATACCAACGTTTGACGACAGAGCACAAGGCCCTGCTGCAAATGCGGAAAATTTGGCTAGCCGTTGAGTGCAAACCGCACGCGCGGCTGCCGCTAGATGACCTGAGCGTGAGAGTCGACACCGCTCAACATCTTTTTCAGCAAATGCTCCAGTTGCTGCTGTTCGTCGACATTCAACCCTGCGGTTTCGGCATATAGAAACTCGCATACATCCGGCAACAACCTTTCGATCAAGGCAATACCGGCTGGCTGCATGGTCATTGCAACCTTGCGGCGGTCTTCATGACTGGCCATGCGCAACAGCAAACCCTTGCTACACAGGCTATCGGTCAGGCGGGTGATGTTGGCCGGTTTTTCACTGGCGGCCTCGGCGACCTCGGTGGGAGTCATGCAGTGCCCGGGGGTACCGTACAGCATCATCAGGATCTCGTACTCCGGCGGACTGATGCCGTAATCCTTAAGCGCCACGGATGCGTTGGTGTGGACGCGCTTGTACAGATGCTTGACCAACCGGATCAGCACCGCCGGAGAGCGTGGAAATCCATGGTAGCGCTCACATGTGTAGACCACACATCGCTCGGTCTGCTCGAAACTGCTCATAGGGAGGGGGATCGCAGGTGAAGTAATGGGGGGGGGGGCGAAGACAACAATGCTGCTCAGTGTGACTGATGCAGAGTAAAGTGAAAACGTCGGCATGCGCGGTTGAACGTTACGCCCTGCTGCCACAAGGCAAGGCGGCGCAAACAGGAACCCGCCACAGGCTGCCGATTCGCCTTGCAAAGCAGGCTAAGCAACAAACAAGCCCGCATATTCGGGCGCAACCAGAGCGCGTAACACACTGGCCGGCACGTCGACTATTTGCGTGCCATCGGAATACGCCCCCACCTGGTACGAAGGAAACACAAAGCGCACTGCGGTGATTTTTCCGCTCGCATCGACCAACGGCTGGAACTGACTGAAATTGCGGGCCTGCGGCGTGGTGCCCTCGGCGATCATCTTGTCGACATTGAGCACCTGCTGGTCGTGATCGTCTGGCGGCAACTGCGCGGCATGGCCGCGTGCGCGCATCGCATGGCGCAGTTGCGCGGCAACGTAAGTCGCTACAGCCTTCCAATGATCGGCATCTGGGATCAATTCCTCGGCGGTCAGCATGCGCTGCTGCTGCGGCAACCATACAAACCGCGCAAGCAGTGGCTCGCCATGCGGGCCACCGGTATAGCGACTACCATCGGCCGCCAACGCGACCAGATCAGGCCGTTCCAGTAGCACATCGAACTGCAGGGATAATTCGTAAGGTGTCCGCGCACGGTCGTGACCGATGCCTTCGACCGCCTGCATCAACTCGCCGCGTGCACGCTGCGCATAGCGATTGGCCGCCTCGGCCAGACCCGGATAGTGGTTGATTGCCGCAGGAAAAGTCATCCCAATCACATAGTTTGGGTTGTGCTCGACGATGTCCTTCAACTCCAATGGTGCGGCCTGGGTTGGTACAGCCGGCACATCGGCCTGGCTCACTGAGAGCGTTGGCGTCACGCTGGGCACGACAGTCGTCTGCTCACGCTTACACCCGGGCGCTGACAATGTCGCTGCCAGTGCGAGCATTGCACATGCCACTTGCCGGTTACGTCTGATTTGCATGCCCTGTCTCACGTCGACCTTCCGGTGTTCTGCTGTGTGTCTGTGCGATGACGCATATCGTGCGATTGCAGCGCCTTGCGCGCTCAGCTGAGCAGCACGGCATATTGCGGGTGGCGTTGAATGAAAACCGCAGCATAGGAACAAGACGGCACGACCTTCATTCCTTGCGACTTTGCATATTCCAACGCCGCCGCCACCAACTGTGCGCCGAGGCCACGGCCACCGATCGCATTCGGCACGCCGGTGTGGACGATCACCATGCGCCCACTCTCCAACACGTAGTCGAGTTCGGCATTGTGACCGTCGAGTTGCAGGATGAAGCGGCGCTGTTGCGGCTCGTGCGCGATGGAAGCAGCCATGAAGATCGAAGGGGGAAGTGCTGTGGGAGCACAGTGTCCACATCCACTCGCCAGTGTGATGTGAAGCAAATCGTGCGCTAAAACGGACTCAAGTCGCGCCATCGCTCGCCGCTATCTTCAGGAAAGGCAAAGTCCTGGCATGGGAGTTGCTTGTCCCATCACGATACGATCCAACAGAGGCAAGGCGTCATGAGCGAGAACAGATACCAGCACGGCGACCCAGATGCCGCCATGTTAGAAGAGATGTTCCAACTCGCACTCAATAGCGACACGCAAGGCGGAAGGTTCAAGCAACTCAGCGACGAGATCTACGAGCGCCTGCGCTGCACCTACGAACATGCTTCCGTCGGTAGCGCCAAGGCGCAGCTACGCGGCCAGCAAATCGCTTGAACTTCACGCACGCCCAGCGTGCGTGGTCAGCCAATCTTGCCTCGTCGCGGGCACAACGAAACAACCCCACTTTGCCCTGAGCAGCCGCAGCACGCGCTGCGGCTTGTGCAACTCAGCCCGGACCAAAGCGCGGGCTTGCCAACTCACGTAGAAAATGCTGCAGCACCGCTGGCTGCATAATCACCAAAAACATCACACCGAACCCCGCGCCGGCCAGGTGCGCGCTGTGATTGACATTATCGCCGCCGCGGCGATCCATCCAGATGCTATAGGCGACGTAGAACACCGCGTAGATGATCGCCGGGATCGGGATCGGGATGAAGAAAAAGAAGATCCCTGTCCACGGCGCTATCAGGATGAAAGCGAACAGCACGGCAGACACCGCGCCGGAAGCTCCCAGGCTCATGAAGTTCGGATTTTTCCGATTCTTTAGGTAACTCGGCAGAATCGAGACCAGCAGCGCTCCAAGGTAAAACAGCGGGTACACCAGCGTGTTGCCGGTCAGACGTTCCATCAGCACTTCAACCGGACCGCCGAAGAAATACAGCGTGACCATGTTGAACAGCAAGTGCGGGAAATCGGCGTGGATGAAGCCATAGGTGACCAATCGATCGTATTGCTTGTGACGGTCGATCGCTGGCGGCCACAGGATCAGCCTATCGAGCAGCCTGCGATTGTTGAACGCCCCCCATGACACCAGCACGGTGAGGACGATGAGAATCAGATTGATGGGGGGAATGGAGGACATGCGAAATCTCAGATGGGGAAGTAATAATCAACCATGCGCTCGTAGCGCAGGGATAGCCCGAACAGGCAGGCGGCAGCGAACGTGACGACCAATAACATCAGGAAGGCAGTCTCGCCAAGCCCGCAGCGGCCGATATGCGCGATGACCCACGCATTGAACAGCAGCATCAGCACCACCCGTCCCGGAATTAGAGACACGCATGATGGGGCCAATGTCGACAAGGCGCCAAGATCATCCGCCACTGGCTGACAGCATCACCACCGGCGATGCGGTCATGCAACACAATCAGGCCGGCGAGATCGCAAGCGACCCTGGTCGAAACCAAACTGCGCCAACACGGCATCGGCTTGCGTCGCCTGCGCATTGGACGACATCGCCCGCAGAGACATTCCGCGCCGACGACGCCAGCTTCGCCAGGCAGGCTCAGGCTCGGCTGCAATTTTCTATCGTTGCCACAGTTCCCCGTACAAGCGTTTTCGGCTATCTCCGATCATGATTGGCGAGGATGCGCCGCCCGAGCAACACCGACTCCATTCCCACGACCGTGAGATGACACTAATGCTACATTCCTCAACCTACCAGAGAAAGGCTGCAGACCCGCTATGAAAGCATCCGTCGCATTGCTTTGCCTCGCACTCGCCTGGCCGGTCCTTGCAGCACAAATGCCAACCGCAGCCACGGATACCCCGACGCTGCGCGTGGTCACGCTGAACCTGTCTGAGCATCAACAAGATTGGCTGCAGCACCGCGACCAAATCGCCGATACGCTGCGCACGCTGCGGCCGGACGCCATCGTTTTGGAAGAGCAGCCACAGGACGAGGCCCTATCGAATCAAGCACAGTGGCTCGCCGCGCAACTCGGCGAGCCGTGGGATGTCGCCAGCGTCGATTCGCCCAGTGCAAGCCAGCGCCACGGTAATGCGCTACTGACCCGACACCCAGTCCTATCGCGCGAACAGATTCGCCTGAACCCACGCGATGACGACAGCAACGCCACGCGCCTACGTCTGGAAGTGGGCACTCGCGTAGTGAATCTCTACGCCACGCAACTGCACTCAAACCACGCTGACGGCCCCCATGCCCAACACCAGTTACACGATGTGCTGGCCTGGATCGCGCGCAGCGCCGACGGCGCACCATCACTGCTGGCCGGTGATTTCAAGACCAACGCCGACGCAGCGGAACTAGCCACGCTCCGCCGCGATTTCGACGACAACGACGCCGGCCTGGACGGGCGCGGCAATCGCCGTCCCGACAACGCGCTGACTTCAAAACTCTCACGGTCCAAGTCCGTCTCCAGGCTATTGTTCCAGCGCGAGCGCTTTGCCCCGGTCGCCAGCCGCAGTTTGCTGCAGACCGCCGACCATCATGGCGCCTGGACTTCGGACGACCTCGCCCAGCTCAACACATTGCGCCTGCTGCCGAACAGCAACGTCGATACACAGCGCCCGTGGGCCGACCGCAGCCTGGCACCAGACCGTCGCGCCACGCTGCTGGTGCAGGCCATGACCCAGGACGAAAAATTCCAGATGGTGCGCAGCTACTTCGGCCTGAGCAAGGACGGCAGTAAGCCTCCCGCTGGCGCGATCGGCTCGGCCGGCTACGTACCGGCGATTGAGCGTCTGGGCATCCATGCGCAGCAACTGGCCGATGCCGGCGTCGGCGTGACCAACCCGGGCAACATCCGCCCTGGCGACCATGCCACGGCATTGCCCTCCACGCTCGCCACGACCTCCACCTGGAATCGCGAACTGGCCCACGCCGGCGGCGTCACCATGGGACGCGAAGCCTGGCAGCAAGGCTTCAACGTGCTGCTGGCCGGCAGCGTCAACCTGCAGCGCGATCCACGCAACGGTCGCAACTTCGAGTACGCCGGCGAAGATCCGTTATTGGCCGGCGTCATGGTCGGCGAATTGATCCGCGGCGTGCAAAGCCAGCATGTGGTCTCGACCATGAAGCATTTCGCGCTCAACGACCTGGAAACCGGGCGCGATAGCCACAGCGCCGATATCGGCGAACAGGCCATGCGCGAATCGGACCTACTGGCCTTCGAGCTGGCGCTGAAGATCGGCGCGCCACAGGCGGTGATGTGTGCGTACAACCGTATCAACGGCGTGTACGCCTGCGAGCACGACCATCTGCTCAACAATGTACTGAAACAGGAATGGAAATTTCCCGGCTACGTGATGTCCGATTGGGGCGCTGTGCATAGCGGTGCCAAGGCGGCGCTGGCCGGCCTGGATCAAGAGTCGGCTGGCGAAGCGTTCGATAAACAAGTGTTCTTCGACCAACCGCTGCGCATGGCCGTGACCGCCGGCAGCGTGCCGCAGACACGCCTGGACGACATGGTGCGGCGGATCCTGCGTGCTTTCATCGCCACCGGCAGCTACGACCACCCGCCGCAACACCAACCAATCGACGATGCCGCTGGCGGACTGGCCGCGCAACGTGTGATCGAGGAAGGCACCGTGCTGCTGCGCAACGAGCAGCAGACGCTGCCGCTACCACGTACCCTGCGCCGCATCGCGGTGATCGGCGGACATGCCGACAAGGGTGTGATCGGCGGTGGCGGTTCATCGATGGTCGGCTTCACCGTCAACGGCGGCAATGCGGTACCGGGTATCGCCCCAACCACATGGCCCGGCCCGGTGATGTTCCACCCCTCCTCGCCGCTGCAGGCGCTGCGCAAGGCACTACCAGAGGCGCAGATCGACTACGCCAGCGGCGATGATCTGGCCGCTGCGGCCAAGCTCGCGCACAGTGCCCAAGCGGTGATCGTATTCGCCACGCAGTGGGCGGCGGAATCGGTAGACCTGCCCGACATCCACCTACCCGGCCAACAGGATGCGCTGATCGCCGCGATGGCCAAGGCCAATCCGCGCACAATCGTGGTCCTGGAGACCAACGGCCCAGTGGCAATGCCGTGGCTAGGCCAGGTACCGGCGGTACTGGAAGCCTGGTACCCCGGCATCCGCGGCGGCGAAGGACTGGCGCGCCTGCTACTGGGCGAGGTCAATCCGTCCGGCCGCCTGCCGGTCACCTGGCTACGCGACGTGGCGCAACTGCCACGCCCCTCGATTCCCGGGCTGGGCCTCACGCCGGCGCAACCGGCCGGCAGCAACGTCGACTACAGCATCGAAGGCGCCAACGTCGGCTATCGCTGGTTCGCCGCGCGCGGCCTGGAACCGCTGTATCCGTTTGGCTACGGCCTGTCTTACACGCAATTCGCCTATACCGGCTTCAGCGTGCGGATGGACGGGGCCAATGTCGTCGCCAGCGTCGAGGTGCGCAATACCGGCACGCGCGAAGGCGCCGATGTCGCCCAACTGTATCTACGCCTGCCGCCAGGGCACTCTACGCCGATTCGCCTGATCGGCTGGGAAAAGGTCATGCTCAAACCAGGCGAAAGCCGTCGCATCAGCATCGTCGCCGAGCCCAAGACCCTGGCCGACTACGACCCGGCGAAACGCCACTGGCACATCGCCGCCGGCACTTACGAATTGATGCTTGGACGTTCGGCGACACAGGCCGAGGCCAGCGCGCCACTGCGGTTGCAAGAAAGAGGACTGTCCCCCTGACAGACGCGAAAATTCCGGCAGCCTGTGTCAAGGGCGGGCACGATGATGGCGTGCGGCTCGCGTCGCTAGACGCGGCCATCGTCTGGCGCCCTACACGCAACGCTGAAGACAGGCGTCCTAACATGGAGCCAATGAGCAGACTTGTTTCTCCATGGCATCGCGCCGGCTGGCTGCTACTGGCCGTGGCGATGCATGCGCGGGCGCTCCCATCGGCGGCACCTGCGATGCCTGGCGCAGCGGGGTCCGCACTCACAATTGTCACGCTCAACCTTGCACAGGAACGCGGCGCTTGGCCTGCCCACGGCGAGCGCCTCGTCGAAGCGCTACAGCGCCTGCATCCCGATGCCATCGCCTTGCAGGAAGTGCTGCAAACCCCCGATATGCCGAACCAGGCACAGTGGCTGGCGGCACGACTGGGCTACCACTGCCACTTCATCAGCCCCGACCCGCCAAGCAGGCCGCAGCGTCGCGGCAATGCACTCCTGACCCGCCTGCCGGTCTTGGAAGAAGCACAGACCTTACTGTATCCATCCGAGGACTACAGCGTGGCGGGACTGGTGCGGGTGAAACTGCATGGACAAGCGGTGAACCTGTATTTCACCCGTTTGCATGCCACGCGCAACGGCAGCGCCAATCGCCGCGAACAGGTAGACGACCTGATGGCTTGGATCCAAGCGACCGCCGAGGGCATTCCCTCGTTGCTCGCCGGCGGGTTCTTTGCCACCGCGCACGCACCGGAACTGACGCCACTGGCCACCCGCTTCGACGATGGCGCCACGTGCGCTCGCGATGCGGTCCCGCGCAACAGCCTGTCACCGCGCGTGCTCGGCAGTGCGGCGGTGGCCGACCATGTGTTCTTCGAACGCGGCCATTTCCTGCCATTACGCAGCGCACGCCTGTTTGCGGGTCAGCCCGCTATCGCGCACGGGACCGCTCCTGGCGGCCTGCTGATAGCACTGCAACCACTGGATCAGATGCCAGAGTCGATGCAATCACTGCCGTAACTGCCGTAACTGCCGTAACTGCCGTGAATGCCAATCGCGCCGCCCGTGCCTGCCCTGCCTGGCCCGGGCAGCAGCAGTAGATCCCCTAAAAAAGAAAGGCCGGGAAAACCCGGCCTCGCTCTTCGCTCTTCGCTCTTCGCTTAGGGCTGATAGTGCGCGATCAGCCGATTGCGGCGTGGTAACGACGTTCCACTTCTTTCCAGTCGATGACATTGAAGAACGCGCCGATGTAGTCCGCACGACGATTCTGGTAATTCAGGTAATACGCGTGTTCCCACACGTCCAGCCCCAGGATCGGCGTATTGCCTTCGAACAGTGGGCTGTCCTGGTTGGCGGTGCTCTCGACCACCAGCGTCTTGCTCGGGGTGACGCTCAGCCAAGCCCAACCGCTGGCGAAACGGGTCAGCGCCGCCTTGATGAAGGCTTCTTTGAACTTCTCGAAGCCGCCAAGCTCACGCTCGATGGCCTTGGCGACGTCGCCGATCGGGGTACCGCCCGCATTAGGCGCCATCACCGTCCAGAACAGCGAGTGATTGGCATGACCGCCACAATTGTTGCGCACCGGCCCCTGCAGATTCTCCGGTAACGATTTGAACTTGGACAGCAGCACCTCCACCGGAAGGTCGGCGTACTCGGTACCCTCCAACGCGGCGTTGCCATTGACGATGTAGGTGTTGTGATGCTTTGAGTGATGGATCTCCATCGTCTGCGCATCGATATGCGGCTCCAGCGCGTCGTAGGCGTAGGGCAGCTTGGGAAGGGTATAGGCCATGCGGTTCTCCTGGACGTTCGCTGTCGAAAAGACAAGCGTTGCGTGAACAATGGTAAGGACAGCTGACGACCTTACCAAGACTGCGAGGAGAGCAACACCCTTTCGTGCCGACGACGCGCCATGCTGCCGGTTCGTCTGCCGTGCGCCGCGACGGCCACCATGCCCCAGCCACTGACGCCTCGGGCATGTGGATCGCAACCTGCTCGGTTGTTTGCTGGCTTGCGGCGTTGGTCTTGGTCGCGTCCTCACCAACGTGAAACGCGCGCAGGACCAATGCAAATGGCAACGTTTAGAGGCCAAACAGGCAGCTTCTCCCATACTGTGCCAATCGCCTCGGTCGCGCGGCGCAATCGCCGTTCCTGCAGGAGTTCCCATGCGCAAACCCGTGCTATTGATTGCCGCACTCGTGTTGCTGATCGGCGGACTGTGGGGTATCCGCGCAGTGCAGCAACCGCCGCATCCACAGTTCGCGCCTGCGCTCAGCGCTGCGGCGCAAACGCCGTATGCCGCCCCACGCAGTCTGCCAAGCACAACACCTGCGGCCACGCCGGCCTGGCCCGCATTTCTGCCAGCGGAAGCCCGCACCACCATCGCGCTAATCCAGCACGGCGGGCCATTCCCGCACCGCCAGGATGGCAGCGTGTTCGGCAACCGCGACAAGCGGCTGCCAGCGCGCCCACCCGGTTATTACCGCGCGTACAGGGTTGACACTGCGACCCCATCGGACCGTGGTACACGCTGGATCGTCACCGGCGGCGATCCACCGGAAACCTGGTATTACAGCGATGACCACAACGCTAGCTTTCGCAACGTTCAGGTCCCTGTGAGCGGGCAAACACAATGACTGGCCAGCCTTTCGCATTGAACCTGGCCGAGCCGGCCAGCTCCGGCGTCTACCGCGTCGGCAACCGCGACCTGGACAGCGTCGCCGCGCTCGCCCGTGGCGCTGGCCTACGGCTGTGCAGGATCGACCTGCACGGCTGCACCGGCAAGGCGATGTTACTGATGCGGATCGCCGCGCAGCTAGACTTTCCCAATGGCTTCGGGCGCAACTGGGATGCAATGAAAAAAGGCCTGCGCGACCTCTCCTGGCTGCCGGCGACGGTCGGCTACGCGCTACTGCTGGAAGATGCTGGCACGCTACAGTCGCTGGCTCACGAAGAATTCGGCGTGCTACTTGAGACACTCGACGATGCGGCCAAACAATGGGCACGGCAGGGCGTCAGTTTCGTCGCCTTCTTGGGGGATCCGCAGGCTCCATAGGACGCAAGGCCGGTGCTCGGCAAGGGCAAGCCCAGCGTCATGGTTGCTTTCCAGCAGCGCGAACGTCGCATCCGATGCAACGATGGGGCCGTGCCGCCGGGCAACACCACACCGTTGCGATTGCCATTACCGGCTCAAACTATCAGCACCGATCCGGGCTTTAGCCATCCAACGTGCTCCACCGCGCATACGCCGCATCAAGTTCCGCCTGTGCCTGCGCCAACAATTGGGTGTGGGCGGTCACTGCGGCGGCATCACCTTGGTAGAACGCGGGATCGGTCATCGCCTCGGTCAGTGTGGCGACCTGCTGTTCCAATGCTTCGATCCGCGCCGGCAGTTGTTCCAGTTCGCGCGCATCCTTGTAACTGAGCTTGCGCTTGGCAGGAGTGGCCACCACTGTCGCGGCGGGCACAGCGGCAGTGGCCACCGCAGTGGCCGAGGCCTTGGCAACCGCCATCGCGCTGGCCGGCGGCGCGGCACGCTGGCGCACCCAATCGCTGTAGCCGCCGACGTACTCGCCAATGTGCCCATCGCCTTCCATGACCATGGTGGAGGTCACGACGTTGTCGATGAAGTCACGGTCGTGGCTGACCAACAACAACGTTCCGGTGTATTCGCCGAGCAACTCTTCCAGCAACTCCAGCGTTTCCACGTCCAGATCGTTGGTCGGTTCGTCCATCACCAGCAGATTGGAGGGTTGCGCGAACAGCCGTGCCAGCAACAAGCGGTTACGCTCGCCACCGGAGAGGCGGGTGATCGGTGCGCGTGCGCGTTCCGGGGTAAACAGGAAATCCTGCAAATAACCGTGCACATGCTTGCGCTTGCCGTTGATCTCGATGAAGTCGCGCCCCTCGGCCACGTTCTCGATCGCATTCCAATCCTCGCGCAAGGTCGCGCGGTACTGATCGAAATAGGCCACCTGCAGATTGGTCCCGGCACACACCTCGCCGCTGTCCGCTGTCAGCTCGCCCAGCAGCAGCTTCAGCAGCGTGGTCTTGCCGCTGCCGTTGGGGCCGATCAGGCCGATCCGGTCGCCACGCAGGATCGTCGTGGAAAAATCGCGCACCATCGCACGCGCGCCGAAGGCGAAGTGTAGTGCCTTGGCTTCGATCACCTTCTTGCCGGAAGAGTCGCCCTGCGCGGCCTCCATGCGCACATTGCCGCCCAGTTCGCGACGCTGGGTGCGCTCGCGGCGCATCGCCTCCAGCCGTCGCACGCGGCCTTCGTCACGGGTCCGACGGGCCTTGATGCCCTGCCGGATCCACACTTCTTCCTGCGCCAGCAGCTTGTCAAAACGCGCGTTCTCCTGCGCCTGCGCATTGAGTCGCTCCTCGCGACGGCGCATGTAGTTGGCCCAATCACCGGGCCAACTGCTGACCTGACCACGGTCGATCTCGACGATGCGCGTGGCCAGCGCACGCAGAAAGCGCCGGTCGTGGGTGACGAACACCACGCTGCCACTCCAGCTTTTCAGGAAACCTTCCAGCCAGTCGATGGCCTCGATGTCGAGATGGTTGGTCGGCTCGTCGAGCAGCAACAGATCCGGCGCCGACACCAGCGCACGCGCAAGTAGCACGCGCCGCTTCATGCCTCCGGACAGGCGCGCGAACTCGGCTTCGCCGTCCAGCTCCAGCCGGGTCAGCGTCTCCTCGACGCGCTGATCCAGGGCCCAGCCATCGGCGCCGTCGATCTTGGATTGCACCGTACCCAGCGCCTCACCGTCGAAGTCCTGCGCATGACTCAGGCGATGGAACTCGGCGAGCCAGTGGCCCAATTCGCCCAGGCCATCGGCCACCACGTCGAACACGCTGCCGGCTGCGCCATGCGGCACCTCCTGCTCCAGTCGCGCGATGCGCACGCCCTGCTGCACGCGGATCTCGCCGTCGTCAGGCTTCAACTCCCCGGCGATCAGCTTCATCAAGGTGGATTTGCCGGCGCCGTTGCGGCCGATCAGGGCAATGCGCTCGCCCGGCTCGATCGTCAGGGCGGTCTTTTCCAGCAACAGTGGGCCGCCGACGCTGTAGTCGAGGTTTTGCAGAGTGATAAGAGGCATTGCGCCATTGTACTTCGAGGTGTCCCGCACCGAATACGCAGCAAGCTGCGCGCATCGACAACCCACGATCTGGCGCTGTCTCTGCGAGCCCAGCGCACAGCACTAAGGATGACGGTCCGGCGCATCGAGAGAGCAGTGCCACACCTGCTGCGAACCGTACCTGCACCCCATAAGCAAGCCATCGCACACAGGTTCCAGAGATCGATCGGCCAGGGCCGCGATGCGCGCACGCTGTCGCATCCCGGTGTTTTGCCTGCATTGCGCTTAAAATGGCGTATGACCGATTTCGACACCTTGTCCCTCTCACCCGCGCTGGCGCCCGGCATCGACGCATTGGGCTACACCACGATGACGCCGGTGCAGGCGCAGAGCCTGCCACCGATCCTCGCCGGCCACGACGTCATCGTGCAGGCGCCCACCGGTAGCGGCAAGACGGCGGCCTTCGGCCTGGGTCTACTGCACAAACTCGATCCAGCCCTGGTCCGCGCGCAGGCGCTGGTACTGTGTCCGACCCGCGAACTGGCCGACCAGGTCGGCAAGCAGGTGCGCAAGCTGGCCACCGGCATTCCCAACATGAAACTGGTGGTACTGACCGGCGGCATGCCGTTGGCACCGCAACTGGCCTCGCTGGAAGCACACGATCCGCAAGTGGTGGTGGGCACACCCGGTCGCATCCAAGAACTGGCACGCAAGCGCGTCTTGCACCTAGGCGGGGTGCGCACGCTGGTGCTGGACGAAGCCGACCGCATGCTCGACATGGGCTTCGAAGAACCGATCCGCGAAATCGCTGGCCGCTGCGACAAACATCGCCAGAGCCTGCTGTTCTCGGCCACGTTCCCCGAAACAATCCGCGCGCTGGCGCGCGAATTGCTTAAGGAACCGACGGAGATCACCATCGCTGGCGCTGAGAGCACACCGGAAATCGATCAGCAGTTCTTCGAGGTCGATCCCAGCTACCGACAAAAGGCCGTGGCCGGCTTGCTGCTGCGTTTCGAACCAGAGTCGAGCGTGGTGTTTTGCAATACCCGCAAGGAAGTCGACGAAGTCGCCAGCTCGCTGCAACAGTTCGGCTTCTCGGCGTTGGCGCTGCATGGCGACATGGAGCAACGTGATCGCGACGAGGTGTTGGTGCGCTTCGTCAACCGCAGTTGCAATGTGCTGGTCGCCAGCGACGTGGCTGCGCGCGGGCTGGACGTGGAGGATCTGGCTGCGGTGCTCAACTACGAACTGCCGACCGACGCCGAGACCTACCGCCATCGTATCGGCCGCACCGCGCGTGCCGGCAAGCATGGCCTGGCCCTGAGTCTGGTGGCACCGCGCGAACTGCCGCGCGCGCAGGCACTGGAAACCGAACACGGTCAGCCACTGCGCTGGTCGCGCGCACCGCTGGCCACCGCGCGCCCGGCGCAATTGCCGCAAGCGGCGATGGTCACGCTGCGCATCGATGGCGGTAAGACCGATAAGCTGCGGCCGGGCGATATTCTCGGCGCATTGACCGGCGACGCTGGCCTGTCCGGCGCGGCCATCGGCAAAATCGCGATCCACCCCACCCGTTCCTATGTCGCCATCGCCCGCGCCCACGCCAGCAAGGCGTTGACCAAACTGCAAGCAGGCAAGATCAAAGGCCGCCGCTTCCGGGTGAGTCCACTCTGACGTCCGCCAGGCCGGCACATGCGAGGCGATGACGCCACACTGTCACTGCGCTAACGCCGGTTGGCGGCCTCGATTCGTGGCCTGATGCTGCTGCGGCAAACCGCAATGCCCGCAGCCGCACTCAGGAACTGCACGAGAGCATCGAACAGCCGGCGCGGGTCCGCGCCCAATCCGGACGCCGCGCCGCGAATGCCTCGCGTCCAGGCTGGTCCTCGTATGGATGACGCATCACCTCCAGCAGTTCGGCGATACCGGCAATATCCCCCTGCTCCGCACGATCAATCGCCTGCTGCGCCAGATAGTTGCGCAGCACGTAGCACGGGTTGGCTGCACGCATCTTTGCCGCGCGCATCGATGCCGACAGCGAATCCCGCCCGAGGCGTTGCGCGTAACGCTGCAACCACGACTCGAACATCGGCGCCTGCGCAGCCAACTGTGCCGGGTCGTAGAACGCGTCGGCCAGCGTCGCCAATGCCTGTGCAGGTGTCCGCGCCTGCAGCGGCTGCGCGCTCAAACCGCGAAACCACAACGTCATATCGACCTCGGCCTGCCGCAGCAATACCTGCAAATCGCGCATCAGCGTCAAGTCCTCGTCCTCGCACTCCGCCAGACCGAGCTTGGCCGCAACGGTATCGCGCTCGGCTTGCGCGTATTCAGCGCTAAAGCGCGCCAGACCGTCCTGCAACGGCGTCACCTCGTCAAACAACGGCACCAGCGCCTGCGCCAACCGCCCCAGGTTCCAGTACGCCACCTGCGGCTGGGTACCGAAGCGGTAGCGACGTCCCTTTGCATCGGTGGTGTTAGGGGTCCAGTCCGGGTCGTAATCATCGATCCAGCCGTAGGGACCATAATCCAGGGTCAGCCCCAGAATCGACATGTTGTCGGTATTCATCACCCCGTGCACGAACCCCACCCGCATCCAGTGCGCGACCATACGAGCCGTGCGCGCGCAGATGTCGGCGAACCAGTCGGCATAACCGTGGTCGCCGCCGGCCTGCAGGTGCGGAAAATCCCGCGCAATGACAAAGTCAGCCAGACGCCGTAGCAAGCGTGTGTCACCGCGCGCGGCAGGCAGCTCGAAACTGCCGAAGCGCACGAACGACGGCGCCACCCGGCAGACCACCGCCCCCGGCTCGGGACGCGGATGGCCGTCGTAGAACATATCGCGCACCACCGTCTCGCCGGTGCCGACCAGGCTAAGCGCGCGCGTGGTGGGCACACCCAGGTGATGCATCGCCTCGCTGCACAGGAATTCGCGGATCGACGAACGTAGGACCGCCCGTCCGTCTGCGCCACGCGAATACGGGGTTGGCCCAGCGCCCTTGAGTTGCAGTTCCCAACGCCGTCCGTCTGCGCCCAACGCCTCGCCCAGGGCGATGGCACGGCCATCGCCCAGTTGCCCGGCCCAGTGCCCGAACTGGTGTCCGCCGTAGTTCGCCGCATACGGTCGCATGCCCGCATCGCAGGCATTGCCGGCAAATACTGCGGCGAAGTGCGGCGCCAGCACCTCCTGCTCGGACAAGCCGAGCATGGCCGCGACTTCGCGCGAGTACGCCAACAGATGCGGCGCCGACACTGGCGTCGGTGCGACCTGCGACCACAACGCGCTCAGCACCTCGCGGCGGCGCGGGCTGGTGTCCGGGTCGCCGGGCAGCTCGGCGGTGAATCGATTGTCAAAGCGTAAGGGAGGCATGCCACCAGCTTAGAGGCAGTGAGCGCCAGCGCCAAACCGGCATCTTGCGACACCGGTTCGTTGCGAACGACACACACACGCGATGCAAGGGCGCAGGCCACCCACCAACACGCGCGATCCGCAACGTCGAGCGCGCAGCGCAATAACCGCCAACCCCGCTGTAGCGTGAAAGCCACAGCTCAAATCGCATGCCGAGATGCTCTAGCTACACCACAGCAGCGCGCGCATGGCGCTGTACACTTCGCGATGACATGCCACTGACGCATCCTTAAAGTCTTTTTCAGGCCTCCATTCCATGTCAAACCATCCGCTGCGGCTACGCTGGGCACGCCACCTACTGATCGCAGTGTCCACGCTGCTCGTCTCGGCTTGCACCAGCGTGTTCTTCGCCGGCCTCAATGCAGGCTCCTCGCGTCATGGATTGAACGAGCAGCGCGGAATCGTGTACGACCCCGCCAACGGTCTGGCGTTGGACGTTTACCGGCCGGTAGCGGCACAGGACGCGCCAGTCGTGGTGTTCTTCCACGGCGGCACCTGGAAGCACGGAACCCGTCAGCAGTACCGCTGGGCAGGAGAAGCCCTGGCGCGGCACGGCGTGGTCGCCATCGTGCCCGACTATCGCAAGTATCCGCAGGTGAGCCTCGACGGCTTCATGCACGACGCCGCCACTGCGGTGGCATGGAGCCAGCGCCATGCCGCCGAGTACGGCGGTGATCCACGACGACTGGTCGTGATGGGCCACTCCGCCGGCGCGCAGATGGCCGCGTTGCTCGCGACCGACAGCCACTGGCTACAGTCACAGGGCCTGTCGCCACGACAACTGTGCGGTTTGGTCGGGCTCGCTGGCCCCTACGATTTCCTGCCGCTGACCGATCCCGACCTGATCGCGATCTTCGGCAGCGATCCCGCGCAACAGCGGCGCTCACAGCCAGTGGCGTTCGTCAACGGCGACGAGCCGCCGGCACTGCTGCTGCACGGCGACGCCGACAAAACCGTACTACCGCGCAACAGCAAGTCGCTACAAGCGGCGTTGCAGGGCGTTGGCGTGCCGGCAGAACTCAAGACCTACAGCGGAGTCAGCCACATGGGCGTGTTGCTGGCGCTACGCAAGGACGATCCAGCGCTGCCGGTGATGACCGACAGCATCGCCTTCGTGCGCCGCTGTCCGGCCCGCCCCGCGCAACCCTGAAGGGGCATGACTCAGGCGCAGATCGCGCCCCCAACCCACTCAAGCTCAGCCATCCGCCCCCGCACCGAGCAAGGCGAATGGACCACCCTGCTGCAGCGCGCGTTGATAGGCAGGGCGCTGCTCGATCCGCTGCACGAACCCGGCCAAGTTCGGATGCGCGTGCAGGCCGATGCGCGCCGCCGCCGCCTGAATCGGGAAACTCATCTGCACATCCACGGCGGTGAAGCGCTCGCCGACGAACCAGCCGGCACCCGCCAGTTCCCGCTCCATCCAATCCAGGTGCAGGCTCAACTGCGGCCCGACAAATCCAGCCATGGCCTTGTCGACGATCGCCTTGGCGATCGGGCGTGCGAAGAACGGCATCTTCGCCGAGCGGATCCGTCCGAACACCAGGCTCATCAGCAACGGCGGCATCGCCGAGCCCTCGGCGTAGTGCATCCAATAGCGATAGCGCAGCCGCTCGGGCGAATCCAGCGGCTGCGGCGGCGGCGACAGTCTGCGCTCGCTGTCATAGCGCTCCACCAGATAGTCAAGGATCGCGCCGGATTCGGCGAGCACATGACCATCGTCCACCAGCACCGGCGACTTGCCCAGCGGATGGATCGCGCGCAGTTCGGGCGGCGCCAACATGGTCCGAGGATCACGCTGGTACTTGACCACCTGGTAGGGCAGCGCCAGCTCCTCCAACAGCCACAACACACGCTGCGACCGGGACTGATTGAGGTGATGCACGGCGATCATGGCAACGGCTCCGACAACACGCGGACCGCCATCGTAGCCCAGCGCGGCATGGTTGCCGGCGCAACATGCGCGGGCACCGCGTCACCGGCGCGGCCACTGCGGGCTGGCGCGGCGTTACGGCACGGACGCACAAACGAAAACGCCGGAAGCTTGCGCTCCCGGCGTTGGGCAACCTTGCGGTAGCGGACGTCCTTAGACGACCTGCACCTGGTCGGCCTGCATGCCCTTCTGGCCCTGAACAGCCACGAAGCTCACCTTCTGGCCTTCCTGCAGCGACTTGAAGCCGGTGCCCTGGATCGCGCGGAAGTGAACGAACAGGTCGCTCAGCTGGCTACCGGCTTCCGGCGTGATGAAGCCGAAACCCTTAGCGTCGTTGAACCACTTCACCGTGCCATAGCAACGTTCGCCCTGATGATTATGATGCGTGCTCATTACAAACTCCTGAAACTATTGATAAATTAAGAAATCGCAGCCACCGGATATCGGGGCCGAGACTGAGTTGCAGGCGTTGGTAATGCGGAACGATGAAGCGGATCTTACGGATCTACTGCACCAAGCCACGATTCACGGTGACTCTAGCAAACACAGTGGGGTCACTGTACGCGGGTAGCAGTCAAAAAGCGACAATTTTATGTAGACAAAGTGCCGGAAATCACAGTAATAACTGTACGGAACTCTAAAGTTAGGCATGGAGCTGCCGATCTCCTTGCCAGCCTATGCAGAAAAATCGCACTGCCGCCACTCCCCAGCGCATTGCAACGCAACCAAACGTCGGATCGGCGACGGCCACGCAGTATCATAGACGCCCTTCGCCACCGGTCGCCGCATGGCCCTCACCGCCACACTCCGCAAAGCGGAACTGCAAATCTCCGACATGGACCGCGCCTACTACGCCGCGCACTCCCTGACGCTGGCACAGCACCCATCCGAGACCGACCAGCGCCTGATGGCACGGCTGCTCGCCTTCGCACTGTACGCCGAAGAACGCCTGCTGTTCGGCAAGGGCCTGAGCAGCGACGACGAGCCGGATCTGTGGCGGATGGACTACACCGGCGCGATCGAGCAATGGATCGAGGTCGGCCAACCCGACGAATCGCGGCTGCGTAAGGCATGCGGCCGCTCCCGCGCGGTGATCGTGGTCAACTACGGCGGTCGCGCAGCGGATATCTGGTGGGACAAGAACGCCAGTGCGTTGCTCAAACTCAAGCCGGTGCAGGTGATCGACCTGCCCGCCGATGCAATTGCCGCCGCCGCCGCGCTGATCGAGCGCAGCATGCGCTTCGATGTGGTCATCCAGGACGGGGAGGTGCAGTTGCTGGGCGACAGTGGCAGCGTCACGTTCACCCCGACGGTGCGCAAAGCCGCAGCATGAACGCGCGAACTGCGCCGAACCGCATCGATGTCGCGGTGATCGGTGCCGGCGCCGCCGGACTGATGTGCGCCCTCACCGCCGGCCAGCGTGGCCGCCGGGTGCAGGTGATCGAGCACGCTAACAAGGTCGGCAAGAAGATCCTGATGTCCGGTGGCGGACGCTGCAACTTCACCAACACAGGCACCGGCCCGGGTAACTTCCTCTCCGCCAATCCGCATTTCTGCAAGTCTGCGCTGGCGCGGTATCGTCCGGCCGATTTCGTCGAGATGGTCGAGCGCCACGGCATCGCCTACCACGAGAAGGAACTTGGCCAGCTGTTCTGCGATATCTCCTCCAAGCAAATCGTGCGCATGTTGGTGGAGGAATGCGAGGCGGCCGGGGTGCACCTGCGCACCCAATGCAGCGTGCACCGGGTGGAGCGCGGCAGCGACGGATTCCACCTCGATACCGACGACGGCCCGGTGCATGCCGCCGCGCTGGTGGTGGCTAGCGGCGGCCTCTCCATCCCGAGCCTGGGCGCGAGCGGCTTCGGTTATGCGCTGGCCCGCCAGTTCGGTCACGCCGTGCTGCCAACTCGCGCCGGATTGGTGCCCCTCACCCTCAGCGGCAAGCACCACGAGCGCCTGCACGATCTATCCGGGCTGGCGCTGCCAGTGGAGGCCAGTTGCAACGGCGCCAGCTTCCGCAACTTCATGCTGATTACCCACCGCGGCATTAGCGGCCCGGCGATTCTGCAGATCTCATCGTACTGGCAGCCGGGCGACGACCTACGTCTGAACCTGCTGCCCGGCCAGGATGCGGCCACCTGGCTGCGTGAGCAAAAGCGCCTGCGCGGCGGCGCCGAGCTGCGCACGGTCCTGGGCGACGCTCTGCCGCGACGCTTCGCGCAGCGCCTGTGCGAGGTGTGGCTGGCGGACAAACCAGTCCGCCAACTGGACGAACCACAACTGCGTGCCGCGGCCGCACTACTCGGCGCTTGGCCGCTAGTGGCCAGCGGCACCGAGGGCTATCGCACCGCCGAGGTCACCCTGGGCGGGGTGGATACCGATGAGGTGTCCTCGACAACGATGGAATCGCGCAAGATTCCCGGTCTGTACTTCGTCGGCGAGGTACTGGACGTCAGCGGCTGGCTGGGCGGCTACAACTTCCAATGGGCCTGGGCCTCGGGCCACGCCGCCGGTAGCGCGGCCTGAATCGGTCCCGCTGGAGGAGATGCCGGCGCACACACTGCCGACACGCAGGTGCACGCGATGGCACACACGACGCAAGCCATGAATCGTCCCGTGTTTTCCAGGCACCTGGCAGCCATGGAGCATGGAAAGCTCGAAGGCTGACATGCGCCACAAACGAGATAAGGACGAATTCAAGATAAAAGCGGCCCACCAGGCAACCTGGTCGCCGATTCAACTTGGGTGGCACAGTGAAAGGCCACCGATTACTTTCCCAAGGAATAAAGACAACATACGCCTTCATGCAGGCGCATCGTCTGCAATTCAGGCTGCGCGTGATGTCCCAGGTGCTATGTGTGAATGGGTTTGGCCACTCCGCTTGAATGTGCTCACCGACTCAGTCGGCACCTCGGCGACGACGCTAGCTTACCGGCCGGGCGAGATACAGATTCTCTGAGCTGACGCATGGACGCCACGGCGGCCCTCGTGTATTAAGATTCCAATCTTGGAGTTCCGAATGCACAACGGCAAAGACACCACCCTGCGCTTGATGATCGTCGACGACAGCGGCGAAGATGCCGAGGGGATCGTCAGCAGCCTGCGTAATAGCGGCATCGCCGTGCGGCCCTCGCGACCGCAACACGCCGACGAACTGGACGCCATGCTCGCCGCACAGCAGATCGACCTGGTACTCAGCGCACACGCACAGGTGATCCCGCTGCCACAGGTGCTGCAACGTGTGGCAGCCAGCGGCAAGGACATTCCCGTCATCATGCTGACCGAACATATCGACGAGAACGTCTGGAGCGACGCACTCTCCAGCGGCGCGCGCGCGATCGCACTGCGGCAACGTCCGGAGCAACTGCTGACAGTGGTGCGGACCACCTGGGCCGATCTGCAAGCACGCCGCGGGTTGCGCCGGATCGAAGCGCAAATGCGCGAGACCGAACGGCGCTGCGACGCACTGATCGCGTCCTCGCGCGATCCGATTGCCTACATCCATGAAGGCATGCATATCCGCGCCAATGACGCGTACCTGGAGATGTTCGGGTTCGTCTCTTTCGATGAGGTCGAAGGCATCTCGCTGCTGGACATGCTCGCTCCGCAGCACGTGGAGGACTTCAAACAATTACTCAAATCGCTAAGCAAGGGAGAGCCGCCCCCAGCGCAGTATCAGGTCGACGCACGCACACTGGAAGGCGAGAGCTTTCCGGCGACGATGGAGTTCGCCACTGCCAGTTACGAAGGCGAAGCCTGCGTGCAGGTGGTGTTCCGGCGCCGCGAGGAGTTCGACCCGGAACTGGCGCGTGAAGTCGAGGGCCTGCGCCAGCGCGATCAGGTCACCGGCCTACTCAACCGCCCAACCTTCATGCTGGCGCTGGAAAACGCGGTCGCCCAAGTCAGCCGCGGCGATGGTCAATTCGGCTTTCTGCTCGTCGAACCGGATCACTACAAGCGGCTGGTGACCGATATCGGCCTGGACTCGGCCGACGTGCTGATCGCCGCACTAGCCAAGCACTTGGCCGCGGCGATCGACAGCGACGTACAGGCGGCGCGTTTCGGCGAACACAATTTTGCACTCCTGCTGAAAGGCGACTACGCGCGCACCTGCGCGCTGGCTCAACGTCTGCTGCATCGCTACGCCAGTCAGGTGCTTAGCGTAGGCGAACGCTCGGCGACGGTGACGGTCAGCATCGGCGGCGTGCAGATCGGCGAGAAGATCGCCAGCGTCGGCCAGATTCTGACCCGTGCCAGCGAAAACGTGCAAACCAACATCGAACTGGGCGGCAACGCCTGCAAGATCTTCGACCCCGCCGCCGCCGACCGTCTGGAAGAAGAGCGCATCCAGCGCTGGGTGCAGTATCTGCGCGAAGCGCTGGCCAATGGTGGCTTCCTGCTCCACTACCAGCCATTGGTGAACCTGCAGGGCGAGCCTCACGAACTTTACGGGGCTTATTTGCGTCTGGAGCTCAACAACGAATTGATTAGACCGGGTAGCTTCCTCGGCATCGCCGACGAGTACGGCATGATGGCGGAGATCGACCGCTGGGTGGTCTCCCACGCGATCGCGGTGATCGGCGAGCGTCAACGCGCGGGGCATACCACCAGCGTACTGGTCAAGATCACCACGGATTCATTCGCCGACGCGCAGATGGTGCAACTGATTCAGCGCGAACTGGCTAAACATAACGTGCCAGGCGAGCGGTTATGGCTGCAGACACCGGAGGCCAGAGTGTTCACCCACCTCCGTAATGCGCAACAGTTTCTCGCCGACGCCGCCGCGCTGGGCTGCAAGGTCGGGCTGGAGCAGTTCGGCTCCGGCCTGGACTCGTTCCAGTTGCTGGCACACTTCCAGCCCGCATTTCTGAAACTGGACCGCGAATTCACACGGGACCTGACCCAGACCCGCGAACACCAGGACAAAATCCAAGAAATCACCGCACGCGCGCAATCGTCTGGCATCCGCACCATCGCCGAATTCGTCTCGGACGCCACCTCGATGAGCCTGCTGTTCAACGCCGGAGTCGACTACATGCAGGGCGAGTTCGTCGGCCTGGCAACAGGGGAAATGAACTTCGACTTCAGCTAACACCCCGCGCCCTTTCGTTTCGGACGCAATGCAGGCGAAAACGCCAAGACGCCCCGATCAGCGCACCGTCGCATTGACTTGCGAAGCGCGCAACGCAGCGATGCGCTCGCTCAACGGCGGATGGCTCATGAACAAGCGACGCAATCCCTGACCCAACCCACCGGCAATCCCGAACGCCTGAACCTGCGACGGCAACGTGCTCTGCCCATGGTTGAGCTCCAACCGCTGCAGCGCTGCGATCATCTTGGCGCGACCGGCCAGACTGGCACCACCAGCATCGGCGCGAAACTCGCGGTAGCGCGAGAACCACATCGCGATCATCGTCGCGAACAGGCCGAACACCAACTCCAGCACCATCACGATCGCGTAGTACGCCAGACCACGGCGGTCATCGCGGTTGCCCCCGAGATAACTGTCCAGCACACCGCCGACCACCCGCGCCAGCACGATCACGAAGGTGTTGAGCACGCCCTGCAGCAAGGCCATCGTCACCATATCGCCATTGGCGATGTGGCTGATTTCGTGGCCGATCACCGCTTCGGCCTCGTCTTCGGTCATGTTGTGCAGCAAACCGGTGGACACCGCCACCAGCGCATTGTTGCGATTGGCCCCCGTGGCAAAGGCGTTGATTTCCGGGCCATCGTAAACCGCCACCTCCGGCATGCCGATGCCAGCGGCCTGCGCCTGACGCCGCACCGTCTGCAGCAACCAACGCTCGGTTTGGTTGCGTGGCTCAGTGATCACCTGCGCGCCGGTGGCGCGCTTGGCCATGAACTTGGACAGCAACAGCGACACCAGCGACCCACCGAAGCCGAACACCGCGGCCATCACCAACAAGCCCCCCATCCGGCTCGGGTTGATGCCGAACACCGCCATGACAATGCCGGCCAGCACGAGCACCGCCAGGTTGGTGATGAGGAACAGGACGAGGCGATTGAACATGTGCGCGTGCGCTCCGCAAGGCGAGAGTGAAGGTCGTTGAGTCGAATCTGCGGTGCGAGCCGCTTGAATTCAAGCACCTAACTGCACGACGATTCAGCTTATCCATGTCCTCGTCTCTCTACCGTGGCCGTTTCGCGCCCTCGCCCAGCGGCCCGCTGCATCTAGGCTCGCTGCTGGCCGCTTTCGGCAGTTGGCTGCTGGCACGCCATGCCGGCGGCGAATGGCTGCTGCGCATCGAGGACGTGGACCGGCCGCGCAGCATCCCCGGTGCCGCCGAACGCCAGCTCGCCAGCCTGCGCGCCTGCGGGTTGGAAGCCGACGGACCAGTCCTGCGCCAGAGCCAGCGCGAGGCGGCCTACCAGGACGCACTACAGCAACTGCTGCAATCCGGGCAAGCGTTCGCCTGCAGTTGCAGTCGCAGCGACCTGGCCGCGCAGGGTGGAGTACATCATCGCTGCGTCGCGACGCAGACACGGCCGAAGCCGGCGCTGCGCCTACGGGTCGCACCCGGCACAGCCAGCGTGGTCGCATTCGACGATGGCCTGCGCGGCACCCTGACTCAGGACGTCCACGCCGAGGTCGGCGACGTCGTGCTGCTGCGCGCCGACGGCTGCTGGGCCTACCAACTGGCCGTGGTGGTCGACGATGCCGCGCAAGGCATTACCGACGTCGTGCGTGGCGCCGACCTGCTCGATTCCACTCCACGGCAAATCCTGCTGCAACGGGCACTGGGTCTACCGACGCCGCGCTATCTGCACCTGCCGCTGCTGCTCGGGGCCGACGGACGCAAACTCTCCAAATCGGACGCGGCGCTGCCGCTGGACGATGCCGACCCGCTGCCCGCGCTGCGCCTGGTCTGGGCGGCGCTGGGGCAGACGCCAGCGGCACTGGCCGGCGTCGGCTCGGTATCGGCACTATTGAAGGCGGCGCAACGCGCGTTCGATCCAGCGCAGTTGCCGACGCAGGAGTTTTTAACACGCCAGATGTAATTTAAGCATCCACAGCGCCCCAAAGGCTGACTAGAATCGCAGGTCCAGTCGCGCTGCGGCACCCTTCCCCCAATTGCTTCGGAGCAAAATTCATGACTTCACGCGTTGCGCTGGTGACCGGCGGTACCGGTGGAATTGGAACCGCGATCTGCGAGCGGCTGGCCGCGCAAGGCCACCGCGTCGCCAGTAATTATCGCGACGCGGCCAAGGCCCAGGCCTGGCAACAACGTATGCGCGAGCGCGGCCACGATGTTGCCATCATCGCCGGCGACGTCGCCTCGCCCGAGCATGCGCAGGCACTGGTGCAAGAGGTCGAACGCCAACTCGGCCCGATCGAGGTGCTGGTCAACAACGCCGGCATCACCCGCGACACCACCTTCCACAAAATGACCGCAGAGCAGTGGCACGAGGTCATCAACACCAATCTCAATTCGGTGTTCAACGTCACCCGCCCGGTGATCGAAGGCATGCGTCGGCAGCGCTGGGGCCGGGTCATCCAGATCAGCTCGATCAACGGCCTCAAGGGCCAGTACGGGCAGGCCAATTACGCCGCTGCCAAGGCCGGCATGCATGGATTCACCATCTCCCTAGCGCGCGAGAATGCCAGCTACGGCATCACCGTCAACACCGTCTCGCCCGGCTATGTGGCCACCGACATGGTCATGGCGGTGCCGGAGGAAGTCCGCGCCAAGATCATCGCCGACATCCCCACCGGACGCCTCGGCAAACCGGAGGAAATCGCCTACGCGGTGGCATTCCTGGTGGCGCAAGAAGCGGCCTGGATCACCGGCTCGAATCTGGACATCAACGGCGGCCACCACATGGGCTGGTGATGCACGAACCACCCGGCATGCGATCAGTGGCAACGCGATAACGCCACAGCGCGCTGTCTACAACCGATGCTGCGCAACGTGCCTGGCATGCTGCGCAGCATTTTTCAGATGAGATCTAAAACATTCCAGGCACTGCGACAGTTGCAAGCCCTGATGCGCTGCGCCATGCTGCGCGCCTACCGTCAAAGAGCGATCGCTTCATGGCTGATATCCGCATCATCAAGAAGTATCCCAATCGCCGCCTCTACGACACCGAAATTTCCAGTTACATCACCATCGAAGACGTCCGCCAGTTGATCATCGACGGCGAGGAGTTCGAGGTGCGCGACGCCAAGACCGGCGAAGACCTCAGTCGCGCGGTCCTGTTGCAAATCATCGCTGACCAGGAACAGGACGGCGAACCGATGCTGTCCACTCAGTTGCTCAGCCAGATCATCCGTTTCTACGGCGACTCGCTGCAGGGCTTCATGGGCAACTATTTGGAACGCAGCATGCAGGTGTTCCTGGATCAGCAGCAACAGTTCCGTCAACAGATGGGTAACTTGCTGGGGCAAACGCCATGGACAATGATGAACCAGCTAACCGAGCGCAACCTGGAGTTGTGGCAAGAGTTCCAGCGCAACCTCGGCAGCGGTTTCGGCCGCCCCGCCGCTGGTGCAAGCAAACCCAGCGAACCACCAACCGGCACCACGTCGACGAAGTCGCGACCACGCTGAACGCATCACGCACACCTGGAAGAACGCGCGCGCGCCAAGGCGCGTGGCGTGTCGTCCCATAGGTGTAACGAACAGCCGGCACAACGGCACTCCAAAGGACGACGCCCTACCGACACCACGTCGGAAATCGTTCAAGGAACTCCGGTAAAGAGCGCCGCTTGCAATCCGCATCCAGCGCTGTCTGTTGTCCAGTCATCGTGCCAGACATGGCACGGCACTTATGAGCGTTGTCGCGCTGGCGCTGTATGGCAACCGGCACACAGCCGCTCGACCTTGTAACCCCGCGCGCGCAGCCCCTCGACCACCCCATCCGGGCCAAGCAGATGCAGCGCACCGACCACCACCAACGTGTCGCCCTGCCCATCCTGCAGGCGTTGCTCCAGTCGCGGCAACCAAGCTCGGTTACGCTCCACGTCGATGCGCTGATACAGACGCGGATAGTCGTGTTTCATCTGCACGCCGAGCTCCTGCCATAGCTGGCGCTCGTCGCCACCACGCCAGGCGTCGTGCAAGCGCAGTGTCTGCGTCGCGCCCTGCTCGGCATCGTCCAGTGCCTCGGTCAGCATCTGCCGCTGCTCCACCGGGTCCATGCCCTGTAGCAAGGCGATCTGTGCCGATGCGCTCTCCAATCCTTCCACCGACTTGCCGGCCTGCACCGCCATCTCCATAAAATGCCGGTCCAGACCGGCATCGGCCTGCAGCCCCTGCGTCTTCATGTCGGCGATGCTGATGCTCAGACCGACGAACCACGGTTCCAAGCCACTCATCTGCGCGAGCGGCAAGCCGTGCCCAGCCGCGTAACGGCGCAAGCGTTGCCAAGTCGCCGGATCCAGATCGTCTTGCAAGCGCTTGCCATCGTGGCGCTGCGCCGCCTGCAGCATCTGCGCGCCCAACTGGGGCGAATCCACATCCTGCGGCGCCAGTTCGAACAACAGTCGCGGCGATGCCGCATATGCGGCATCGACTTCGTGCGCAAGTGGGTAGTCCTGGGGCTTGAGCAGATGAAACGAACCCAGCAGATACAGCGTGCCATGCGGACCACTGACCTTCCACAGCAAGGGCGTGGGCGGCGCAAGCGCCGATGACGCAGGACTTGGACTTGCCAGAAGCGGCAGCGCCAGGGATACCAACATTCCCAGCAGCACGCTGCGCAACCAACGCGGTAATGGATTCATCGAAAGCCTTGCCTCAATGGTGAGCGGCGTAGACCTTCTCGCCAGCATCTACTGTCAGGTCGAGACGATTTTCCGGCGGCGGCAGCGGACAGGTCGCAAACGGGGTGAAGGCACACGGGGGGTTGTAGGCACGGTTGAAGTCCAGCACCACGCTGCCGTCGGCCGCCGGTGCAGGCACATCCAGGAAACGCCCTGCCGGGTAGCTGCCGCGCCCGCTGGTGCGGTCGGCGAACACCACAAACAATGGCTGTCCAGGCGAACCGATCGCCTGCAACCGAAAGCGTCTCCCATCACGCTCGAACTCCAACACGCCGGCATTCGGCGCGGCGGTACTGACGCCGATGATGTCCACGATTTGCAACGTCGTGCCGGGGGGATTGGGCACAAAACGCCCACGCACGCGCCAGGATTCGCTCAGCGGCCAATCCTGCAATCCAGCGAAACCCAGCCGGCTCGGCGCATCGGCGTGCTTGACCCGCAGCGCATAGCGGCCACCGCGTTCGATCAGACTGAGCTTGCCCTTGCCATCATCAAAATCGATCACCGTCGGCTGCGGATCGTGGTCGCTGTAAAAACGAATGCGCCCCTGCAGCGGCGTGCCGTCCACGCGGAGCGCGGCACCGGGCTCGGGGGTCAGATACACCTGTCCCTGCATCTGCGATACCAGTGCCATCCGCGGCGGACCAAACGCCAACCTAATGCCACTGCCTGGGCCGCTCCCGATGTAGTGTTCTTTCAGTTCCAGCCAATGCAGGCCGACCAAGCTGGTCCAGCCATCGGCCGCCTGCAGTTCGCGCAGACGCTGCGCGCGCCAGGCCTGTTCGTCGGCGAGAAAATGCGCGTCCATGGCCTTTGGCGCGCCCGGTGCAGATGCCTGTCTGCCGCACCCACTCATGGCCAGCAGTATCAGCAGCAGAGACAGCGGCTTCGTCCACTTGTGCATCAACGTCCCCGTAAGAACCAACGATCGATTTCAGCCAAGGTAAAGCGTGCCCAGGTCGGACGTCCATGGTTGCATTGTCCGGAGCGTTCGGTCGCCTCCATATCACGCAGCAAGGCATTCATTTCCGGCAACGTAAGACGCCGGTTGGCACGCACCGCGCCGTGACAGGCCATGGTCGACAGCAGCGCGTCGCGCGCGCCAGCGACACGACCGCTGTGGCCATGCTCGCGCAAATCGGTGAGTACATCGCGCAGTAAAGCCTCCGGTTCGGCCTGCGCCAGCAAGGCCGGGATGCTGCGCACGTGCAAGGACTGCGGTCCACTGCGGGTAATCTCGAATCCAAGCGCGGCCAAGGTCTGCGCTTCGCGCTCGGCGGTATCGGCGTCGCGCTCGCCAACCGCCAGGGTGATCGGCACCAGCAGTGGCTGCGTATGCAGGCCAATCCCATCGTGCGCGCTCTTGAGCCGCTCGTAGCCGATACGCTCGTGCGCGGCATGCATGTCGACCACGATCAGACCTTCGGCGTTTTCGGCCAGGATATAGATGCCATGCAATTGCGCGATCGCGTAGCCGAGCGGCGGCACACCGCTGTCGGGCGCAGTGGGCGGCAACCCGCCTGCCGCGTCCTGCGCCTGGCGTGGCAGGTGAGTCGCCGCGCTTGCCGAATCGGCCGACCCCGCGTACAAGGCCGCATACGCCGCAGGTGCCTCCTGCACGCGCAAGCCGAGCGGCGACTGCGCCGACCGCCATTGCGCACCATCTCCCGTACCACCACTACCACCTGCCGATGCGCGCGGCGGCAGCCATGCGCCCGCTCCGGAGCCATGCGTCGGCAATGCCTGCAGCGGCGCATCGGCCGCCGTGCCGGGCAGGCTGCCGGCACGGGTCTGCGCCAACGCGTCCTGCAAGGTGCGGTAAACGAAATCGTGGATCAGCCGCGCATCGCGGAAACGCACCTCGTGCTTGGCCGGATGAACATTGACGTCCACACGCGACGGATCCAACTCCAGGAACAACACATAGGCCGGCTGACGACCATGAAACAGCACGTCGCCATAGGCCATCTTCACCGCGTGCGCGACACTGCGGTCGCGCACCGAACGGCCATTGACGTACAGGTACTGCTGGTCGGCACTGGCACGCGAATAATGCGGTTGTGCGATCCAGCCATGCAGGCGCAGGCCAGCGCCACTGTGATCCACCCGCAACGCCTGCCGGGCGAAATCCTCGCCCAGCGTTTCGCCCAGGCGGGCATCCGAATACAGATCGCCGGGCTTGTAGCGCCGCGACGGTTTGCCATTGTGAGAAACCCGTAGTTCCACATCCGGGCGCGCCAGCGCCAGCGAACGCAGCCATTCCTCGATGTGGCCCAATTCGGTGCGTTCGGCGCGCAGGAATTTGCGCCGCGCCGGCACGTTGTAGAACAGTTCGCGCACTTCCACCGTGGTACCCGGCGACTGCGCGTGCGGCTGCACCGTACCGACTTTGCCCCCTTCCACCTGCAACATGGCGCCATGCGCGTCGTCGGCGCGGCGCGAGGCCAGGCTGAAGCGACTGACCGACGCAATCGAGGGCAAGGCCTCGCCACGAAACCCAAGCGTGCCGACGGTTTCCAAATCGTCCAACGAGGCGATTTTACTGGTTGCGTGCCGCGACACCGCCAATGGCAACTCTTCGGCGGGGATGCCACCACCATCGTCGCGGATGCGAATCAGGCGCACGCCGCCCTCTTCCAGGTCGATGTCCACGCGGTGCGCGCCCGCATCCAGCGCGTTCTCCACCAGCTCCTTGACCACCGAAGCCGGACGCTCCACCACTTCGCCCGCAGCGATCTGGTTAATCAGGATCTCGGGCAATTGACGGATGCTCATACCGACCCCGCAGCACGCACCGGTCTCGGCGCGCTGGTTTCAACGGTAGAACAAGAACACCAGCAAAAAACGAACATCGGCACGGCGCACGGCGCGGACGCCATCATCGAGGATTGGCCGGCCATGATAGCCGAGCGTGTCAGCGGTTGCCGCCAGCGACCGTCCCAGCCGCCGCATCCGCTTCTGCCTGCGCGCGCGCGGCGAACAGCGTGCCGGGAGGCGGTTGCTGGGTAAAGAAGGTGTTCACACCATCAAGCACAGCGCTGGCGATACGGTGCTGATAGGCGGGTTCGGTCAAACGACGCTCTTCTTCCGGGTTGGAAATATAAGCGGTCTCGACCAGCATCGCCGGCATGTCGGAGGTCCGCAGCACGGCAAAATTGGCGCGCTCGATCTCTGGCTTGTGGTTGTTGCCGATTTCCTTCAGCCCGCCCAATACATGCTCGGCCGCATCCTCGGACGCTTTCATGTGCCCGCTCTGGGCCAAGTCGAGCAACACGCTCGCCAAGGTGCTATCGGTTCTCTGCAAACGCACGCCGCCGACCAGATCAGCCGCATTCTCTTTGTCCGCCAGCCAGCGCGCGCGCTGCGACGAAGCGCCTTTGGTCGATAGTACGTACACCGAAGAACCGCTTGCACTGCGATTTTCTGCGGCATCGGCGTGGATCGAGATGAAGATGTCGGCCTTGGCTGCGCGGGCTTTCTGCGCGCGCATCGGCAACGGAATGAACACGTCGGTGCTGCGCGTCATGTATGCCTTCATGCCAGGCGTGGCGTTGATCTGGCGGGCCAGTTCGCGACCGATCGCCAGAGTCACATCCTTCTCGTGCTTGCCGGTAGGGCCGGTAGCTCCGGGATCCTGACCGCCATGACCAGGGTCGATGGCCACGATCAACGGGCGCATGCCCGGCCTCATTCGCACCCGCGACGGCGCACTCGGCATCACCGGCCGCGCTTCAGCCGCTGCGGCCACCGCCATCTCGTCTTGGTCGTTGGCCGGTTCGCTGGCCTGCGGCGGCGCTATCTGGGGCTGACTGGCGCTTTTCTGCGCCACCGTGGCAACGCCAGCGCCCGACTTGGCAAGCGGTACACGCGCCGATTCCGTCAGCGCAGGGACGGCGGCGGCATCGCTTACCGGCGGCGGGGGCGCCACGGCGACCGGCTGTGGCTGGGTCGAATGCTGCACGACAGAAGCGGTCAATGCCGCCGTCGCGCGCGCCGCTTCCGCACGTGGATCCAGGGCAGGCTTGGCAACAGGCGGCGGTAACACAGGCACTGCGGACACCGAGGGCGGCACGGCGCTAGCCGCAACGGACTTACCCATCGCGGCATCGCCCGGCCACTCGATCACCAACACCGAACTACCGCCAATGGTCTGCATCTGCGGCTTGAACGCGACCACCGAATTGCTGAGGTCGAACACGATACGCAAGGTACCCGGCACCGGATGGCCCGTGCGCACGGCACTGACCACACCGCTGCCGGCGGGTAGCTTCAAACCCTTGACGGCGGAAGAGTCGGCAAAATCCACCACCAGCCGATCAGGGTGAGCCAAGGAGATGGTGCTGAAGCCGCCGTTGCCCTGCAAACGGATCTCTGCGCGGGTGCCGGTTGCACCGTTATCCAGCGATACCGACTGAACCTCGCCCGCAAACGCCAAATGCGCCGCCAGGCACCAGCCTGCGGCGATGGCGGAACAGGCAAAAACTCGGATCCCCTGGCGCATACCATCGATTCAAGCATCGTAACGATACAAATGCAAGCAATTTTCCCTTAATAATCCATAACCTGCTTCCACTTTTTAGCGTCAGCTCAGAAAAAGTTGGCGCAAGTCATCTTGCTCGACGATCCGGCTCAGCCACACCTGCCCTGCCGCAGTGCCGGCCCGCACCTGCGCCATGCGCCCACTCTCGTGCAGGGCCAGCAAGACATGCAGATCCGCCGGGGCCAGCACGTCACCGCCGCGCTCGGGCCATTCCACCAGCCACAGATTGGCGCTTGCTTCGTCCAGGCCCAGAAAATCCAACTCGCCAGAGGCTCCTATACGGTACAGATCCAGATGCCATGCCTCACCGTCGGCCAGCGGATAACGCTCCAACAAGGTGTAGGTGGGGCTGCGGATCGCACCCTGGACGCCCAACGCACGCAGCAAAGCGCGCGCCAAGGTCGATTTGCCTGCACCCAGATCACCGTGTAAATGCACGACGGCCTGCGCTGGTCGCGTGGCGGCGAGTACGCGCCCGAAGCGCTCGGTGGCGTCGCTGTCGGGCAGAAACATTTGCAAGGTCATCATTCAAATTCCGGGTTGGAAAGACGCCGCAACGCATGCAGCAAGTCGGAAGGCAGCAAGCCACGTTCGCCACCGGCCGCAGCAGCGCGGTCACCGGCGCAGGCGTGCAGCAGCGCGCCCACGCTGGCCGCTTCGAACGCAGCCAGCCCCTGGGCACGTAGCGAAGCGATCACGCCGGTCAACAGATCGCCCATACCGCCGACCGCCATACCTGGATTACCGGCGGCGATAACGCGGGGCAATTGGCCTGGCGCGGCGACAATACTGCCAGCGCCCTTCAGTACCACCGCAGCCTGGTAGCGGTCGGCCAGCAGCGCAGCGGCGGCAAAGCGGTCGCGCTGCACCTGCGCAGTGGTCAGACCGAGCAGCCGCCCGGCTTCGCCCGGATGCGGCGTCAACACCGCCTGCGCCAGCAGATTCAACGCATCGGCATCGACCACCAACGCGACATCGCTGGCGAGCACGGCATGCCATAACGCCTGCGCCCAGTCGTCTTGACCAAGACCCGGACCGAGCGCCACCACATCGGCCTTGCACAAGAGCGGCATCAACGCCTCCGCGTCCTCGACTGCATGCGCCATAGCCTCCGGGCAACGCGCCAGCAGCGGCGCAACATGCATACGACGGGTCGCAACGCTGAGCAATCCTGCACCGCTGCGCAACGCCGACTCGGCGGTCAGCATGACCGCACCACCGCTGCCATGATTTCCACCGATGCACAGCACATGCCCGGCATCACCCTTGTGACTGTCGCGGCGCCGGGGGGCGAGATATCGACACAACGCGGCAACGCCCCAGGCCGTTGCAAACGGCACGCAACCAGCGAACGCAGCCGCAGGCACCTGCAACGTCGCCAGAGCACGCTCGCCGACATAGTTCAGCGCAGCACCCGTATACAGCCCGGCATGGGCCACGATGAACTGCAGGGTCAACGTCGCCGACAACGCCGCACCCGGGACGCTACCGGACTGCGCATCCACGCCACTAGGCACATCCAGCGCCAACACCGGCGCACCAAGCTCAGACAGCGCACCAAGCAACCGGGTCAATTCAGCATCTGGCGCGCGATTCAAGCCAATGCCGAGCAATCCATCGACCACCACATCGGCAGGTTCCAGCACGCCATCGAACACGACGATACGACCACCGACGCCGATGTAGTCGTTGCAGGCACGTTGCGCCAGTGACGACTGCGGCCCACACCCCGGCAACTGCACCACGCTTACCCGATACCCGGCACAATGCGCCAAGCGCGCCAGCACGTAGCCATCGCCGCCGTTGTTGCCACTGCCGCAGGCCACCATAATGCGCTGCGCCTGCGGCCAACGCTGCAACAGCGTCTGCCACGCCGCCTGCCCGGCACGCTGCATCAGCGCATCAGCGCCCCCGCCCAGCAATGCAATGGCCTGTGCGTCGATGCGACGCGCGGCGGTGACGGTATGGAGATCGCGGCATTCGGACATGCGCAGAATTCTATACTTGCGCCATGTCCGCCCACGTCGCTGGCGTTGCCGACCTGGGAGCAAGACAGCGCAGCCGACACCAGACACAGACACAGACACAGACACAGACATGCGAGGATAGCCGCCAGCACGCCACCGCATCACCTGCATGCCCAATCGCACCGACCAGATCCTCACCCCAAGCCAGCTCAATACGCTGGCCCGCGACCTGCTGGAAAGCACGTTCCCCCTGGCATGGGTGGAAGGCGAGCTGGGCAACGTGACCCGCCCCACCTCCGGGCACCTGTACTTCACCCTCAAGGATGCGCGCGCACAAGTGCGCTGCGCGATGTTCAAGCCCAAAAGCCAATGGCTACCGTTCGTGCCACGCGAGGGGCTGCGCGTCCTCGCACGCGGCCGCCTCACTTTGTACGAGGCACGCGGAGACTATCAACTAGTACTGGAACACCTGGAAGAAGCAGGCGAAGGCGCGCTGCGCCGCGCGTTCGAAGCGCTCAAGGCCAAACTCACTGACGAAGGCCTGTTCGCGACCGAACGCAAGCGCCCCCTGCCGGCTTTCGTGCACCGCCTGGCCGTCATCACCTCACCCAGCGGCGCCGCAGTGCGCGATGTGCTAAGCGTACTCGGCCGGCGCATGCCACTACTGCAAGTGGATATTCTGCCGACCCTGGTACAGGGCGACAGCGCCGCCGCGCAGATCGCAACATTGCTGCAGCAGGCCGATGCCTGCAATCGCTACGACGTGATCCTGCTGACCCGCGGCGGCGGTTCGCTGGAAGACCTTTGGGCGTTCAACGACGAGCATCTGGTGCGCACCATCGCCGCCTCGAATACGCCGGTGGTGTCGGCGGTCGGCCACGAAACCGACGTGACGCTGGCCGATTTCGCCGCCGACCTACGCGCGCCGACACCGTCGGTCGCGGCAGAGTTACTGGTCCCCGACCAACGCGACATCACCATTCGGTTATCCGCCCAACACCACGCATTGCAGCGTTGGCAGCGGCACCTCCTGCGCCAGGCACAACAACGCGCCGACCAGGCAATGCTCAGGCTGCAAGCACAAAGCCCACAGATGCAACTGCAACTACTGCAACGCCGCCAACGCGATGCCGCGCGCCGACTGACCACACTGTGGATGCAGCAGCAAGAACGCCGACAGGCGCAGTTGCGCCATGCTGCCGCGATCCTACGCGCCTCCCAGCCACAGCATCGGCTTACGATGCTAGGCAACCGCCTGCAAGCGCTCGGCCAGCATCTGCCTGTCGCGATGGGGCGACGCTTGCAAGTCCAGACACAACACTTACGCGCGCTGGCGCGCGCAATGGAGGCGATCAGTCCGCTCGCCACAGTGGCACGCGGCTATACCATCCTGACCCACGCCGGCACTGGCAACGTCGTGCGCTCGGTCACACAAGTCGAACCAGGCGCCCCATTGCGAGCACGCCTAGTCGACGGCGAGCTGGACCTGCACGTCGATTCGCCATCACCGGCGCGCTCTGCCAAACTACCCGACAATCATGACTGACATGCCCCACGAAAATCGCATCAAGGCCGTACTGCATGGCATGCGCCGCGCCGAACGGCACAAGGCAGGCAGGCTGGCAAACACCAGCGACATGCTGTCGCTGATCGATGGCGCAGCCTACGGTGCGCCCGAGGATGCGCAACGCGCACTCGACTGGCTCGCCCGCGATGGCACCCTTGGATACCTGAACGAGAACGACCTCAGTAACATCGGCGAGACCATCTGCATTGTCTGGAACGGCTGCGGCGGCGACTTCCCCGCAATGGCGCAATGGCTCACCACGATACAACTGACCGGCGACCGCACAGCGTTGCAAGCCCTGCGCGAAGGCGACAGCCCGGACCTGCTCGCTGCAGCACGCGCGGCCTTCATTGCAGCTTAGATCGAATTCAGCCACCGAATTGGCCAACTGCACGGCACACAGCGGCAGCGGCAGCGGCAATGTCAGGCCAAACTATAGAGAACAACGACAGCATCTGGATCGGTGGAAGACCCAGGCGTCGACTCGGAGAGAAAAATCTTCAGCTTGGTCAATGTTTAGGGTGAGAGCAAAATCGACTCAACCAGCAAAAACCTGACTTTCAGCCAAGCAAACCATCGACACTGTCTTGAGGACCAGAGGAAGCGCGCCGCCAAATAGGCGTACGCCATCGTCTGTATCAGGCAGGCCCAAGAGAGCCTGCACGCCGACTCACTTGGCGAGCTTGGCCAGCGATCGACCATCCTGCTGATCGGCACACTCCACCGGCTCACGCAGGACCACACGCTTAGACACACCATCGTGCTGCTGCAGGTACGTGTTGACCATCATGCACTCGGACCCAATCTGTTCGATGTAAGGACCCTCTGCCTCCGGATGATCCTGATCGGCCACAAGCCCTGCTTTCATTTCAGCCCCAGCAAAAGCATCGCCGGCAGCAACCAAAGCCAGGACCCCAGACAGGACAATCAATGGAAATTTAACACTCATTACTACCCCCCAGATTGGCCGTTTCTATGATCCCCATCGGCCGCGTACATGATTACGACCGCGCACGCCATCTGTTGAGTGAATCGTCACGAAAGCATGATCACTTTTCGCATCTGTCTACATCCGTAGACCATAATTTCACGGGAGCGTGCCGAAAGAGCTGCTGTAGTGGCCAGACCTCTGTGCTGCAAAGCAGCAGGCTGCCACTGTAAGGCTCGCGCGGGCAAATCGGCATCGCGAGAAGCATCACCGCATGCCAAACTCTACCAATTGCAACAGCCGTGCCATCGCGTCTTGAGATGGCTGACAAACTGATCCGCAAACCCAGCGGGAGAGCAATCCATACAAAGTAGGATTGGTGCAAAAAAGGATCAAGCCAAGAAGGGATAGAGGTTATACCTCTATGCAAAGCGTTGATTCATATGGTGGCCGAGGACGGAATCGAACCGCCGACACGGGGATTTTCAATCCCCTGCTCTACCAACTGAGCTACTCGGCCACTGCGCAACGCGGCAGTACCGGTGCGAGGCGCGCATCATAGCGATGCAATCGAGATTGGGCAAGCCACGCTGTTTCGACCTTGCAGATGCTGGCCGGCACAGCACGGGCCAGCCTGACCAAAACCAAGTTCCTCGGCAGCGGATCGGCTCAGGGTACGGACGTCGCCCGCCGCACCATCTAGGACTGTGGTGGCTTTTCTTCTTGCGCCGCACACTCCGTCACGGTCAGACCTAAGCACATGCCAGTCAAAGCCGGAGAGGCTTGGCGTTCGTCGAGTACACGGCAATGTCGCCATGACACAGCCGCTTTCCGGGGTGCGTAGTATTCTTCGCCGGTTTCCACACGCCACCGGACTTCGCTCATGCCCCGCCCCCTTCGCCTCGGCTTGCTGATGATGTGCACGACACTCCTGAGCGCGTGCGGAGACGGCATGGTGCGGCGCGTGTCCGACCCGGCTGCGAGCTTGCAGCAACTCACCGTCAATCCCGATGGCAGTTGGAAAGTGGAGTTACGACTGCAGAACTACAGCAGCATTCCCATGCGCTATGACAGTCTGCGCCTGGACCTGGGCGTGGGTGGCGAAGCCGCAGGCACTATGCAGGCAACCCCCGCAATCTCGATCGGCCCGGAAACGGCGGATGTGGTCAACGTCGCCGTGCGACCCAGTTCCGCCGCGCGTTTGGCCATCGCCGATGCGCTGGCAAGCCACCACAGCCTGGAATACACGCTCAAAGGCAGCATCGCGGCCACCCCCGAAGAAAAGAAACAGCGCACCTTCACCATCGATACGCACAACACGCTCTCGCCAGCGCCCGGCCTGGACGGCGTGCTGCGCTGATCGCCTCGCCGTAACCCGACCACTGCACCAACTCTGGTGCGCCTCCATACCGGGCATGCCGGTCTCTGCGCGCGAGTATGCACCGACGTCCTCTGTGACCGACGTTAGGCACGCTAAAGGGGACATACGCACCTTGCATCACAGGGCATACGACGATCCCGACACGATCCGCGCCTTCGAAACGCTCCCTCGGCAGCACACCCCATACGCAGTAGTATCCTGACACTCTCGGCCGCACTGCGGCCCATGGCACGAGCGATCGCATGAGCACCTACCAGGCCCCGTTGAACGATCTTCGCTTCGCCCTGTACGACGTTTTGCAAGTGGAAGCACTATTCGCCCGTCTCGGCCATGCCGAGGCCAACGCCGAACTGATCGACGCGGTACTGGAAGAAGCCGCGCGCTTCACCGGCACCGTGCTGGCGCCGCTGAACCGGGTCGGCGACGAACATGGGTGCACGCTGGACAAGAACACCGGCGCGGTGACTACCGCACCCGGCTTTCGCGACGCCTACCGACAATTCGCCGAGGGTGGCTGGACCGGGCTGACCGCGCCCGTCGCGTTCGGCGGCCAGGGCATGCCGCATACGCTGGGTGCGCCGTTGAACGAGATGATCAACGCCGCCAATCTCGCCTGGGGTAACTTCCCACTACTGTCGCACGGTGCCGTGGAGGCACTCAAGCAGCATGGCGACTCCTGGCAACAAGAGATCTTCCTCAAGCCATTGGTGGAGGGCCGCTGGACCGGCACCATGTGCCTGACCGAACCGCACTGCGGCACCGACCTGGGCCTGCTCAAGACCCGGGCCGAACCCAACGCCGACGGCACGTGGTCGGTCAGCGGCACCAAGATCTTCATCACCGCCGGCGAGCACGATCTCACCGACAACATCGTGCATCTGGTGCTGGCAAGGCTGCCGGACGCGCCACCCGGGGCCAAAGGCATCTCGCTGCTGGTGGTGCCGAAATACAGCGTCGCGCACGACGGCAGCCTCGGCGAACGCAATGCGCTGCGCTGCGGCGCGTTGGAACACAAGATGGGCATCCATGGTTCAGCCACCTGCGTGATGAACTTCGATGGTGCCCAGGGCTATCTGATCGGCCCGCCGCACAAAGGCCTACAGGCGATGTTTACCATGATGAACTCGGCGCGACTCGGCGTCGGGTTGCAGGGCCTGGGGCTGTCCGAGCGCGCTTACCAGAACGCCCTGCGCTATGCCCGCGAGCGCCTGCAATCACGCTCACTCAGCGGTGCTAAACAGCCCGAAAAACCCGCCGATCCGATTCTGGTGCATCCGGACGTGCGTCGCATGCTGCTCACGGTGAAGGCGCTGACCGAAGGCAGCCGCCTGCTGGCACTGCATGCCGCCAGCCTGATCGATATCGCCCACAGCGCCACCGACCCAACCGAGCGCGAACAGGCCGACGTGCTAGTCAGCTTCCTGACCCCGATCGCCAAGGCCTGCCAGACCGAATGGTCGGTGGAAACCACCTACCATGCGCTGCAATGCTTCGGCGGCCACGGCTACATTCACGAATACGGCATGGAACAGCTAGCACGCGACGCGCGCATCACCACCTTGTACGAGGGCACCACCGGCATCCAGGCGCTGGACCTGATCGGGCGCAAGACCGCCTCCAGCCAGGGCGCTGGACTGACGCTGTTCCTGGCACAGATCCAGGCATTCCTCAACGAACACCACGACACGCCAGCGGTGGCAGAGTTCATCGCGCCGCTGCGCGAGAAAGCACAGGAATGGGCAGCGCTGACCAAGCGCATCCTGCAGCGCGCCGCCAGCAACCCCGACGAACTCGGCGCGGCGAGCTACGACTACGTGTTCTATTCCGGCTATGTGGTGCTGGCGTACTGGTGGGCGCGCAGTGTCGCCGCAGCCGCGGCCTCGACACATACCGAAGCATTCAAACAATCCAAATGCGAAACCGCCCGCTTCTACTACGCCAAGTTGCTGCCACGCACGCTGACCCACGCCGCGGTGATCGATGCCGGCGCACAGCCGCTGATGGCATTGGCCGACGCACAGTTCTGAGCCGGTCCATGGGGTAAAGCGGCAAGGCGCATCACCGCTGGCGCGCAGAGACAACCAGACATGCAAATCCGCCGCACGGGCGGATACACAAACCGTCACCAATCGGGTATAAGCTGTTTTCTCGATGGAAACAGACACAACCACGCTTGGTCTGATCGATACCGGGGCCCATGCCGCGTCGGAGGCAGTTCCGACGGCGCCCTATCCGCCCTCCACTCACCTGCCTTCGGTGCGTCTGCTGTCGCTGGACGCGCATGGTCGTGTCCTGGACTGGATCAACTGGCAAGACGCCGCCTGCCTCTACGCACGCGGCGCAGTGGCATGGACCCTGGGCGAGCCATGCATGGAGATCCACGGCGGTCTGTCGCGCGCCAGCGGCGAGCGCAGCGTGCTGCACCTGCACCCGATCATCGCCGCGCGCGGCCATGCACGCTCACGCGCGCTGGACCCCACTCCCACGCTGACCAACACCGCACTGTTCGCCCGCGACGCACAACTGTGCATGTATTGCGGCCAGCAATTCAGCCGCCCACAACTGACCCGCGACCATGTCCTGCCGGTCTCCAAAGGCGGGCGCGACATCTGGGAAAACGTGGTCACTGCGTGTTTCCACTGCAACTCGCGCAAGGGCAACCGCACACCGCAACAAGCGTCGATGCCGCTGCTGGCGGTGCCATACCGACCGAGCTGGATCGAACACCTGATCCTGTCAAACCGCAACATCCTTGCCGACCAGATGTCGTTTCTGAAGGCGCAACTGCCCAAGCGCTCCAAACTTTCGCGGTAAATTCGCGTTAAATCAGCACCCAACGCGCGCCACGCCGCGCCCTGCGACTAATTGCCACACCCCGGCGATCATTCATGCCACCACGTTTGTCCGTTGGACGGGTTGCTTGCCCATGCCCGGAATGGGGAGGAAAATATCGCGGTCGCTGACCCTGCATTCCGATGATCGACTCCACCCGCTATCCGCGCCTTGCGCGCATCCAGTTCCCCGCCGACCTGCGCGGTTTCGAAACATCGGAATTGCCAGCCATCGCCGAGGAGCTGCGCTCCTACCTGATCGAATGCGTCGGCAAAAGTGGCGGCCACTTCGGCGCTGGGCTAGGCGTGATCGAACTCACCGTCGCTCTGCATTATCTCTACGACACTCCGGTGGACCAACTGGTGTGGGACGTTGGCCACCAAACCTATCCGCACAAGATCCTCACCGGACGTCGCGACTGCATCCACACCGTCAAGCAGGCCGATGGTGTATCGCCATTCCCCAAACGCGAAGAAAGCGAGTACGACACGTTCGGTGTCGGCCATTCCTCCACGTCGATCTCCGCCGCACTCGGCATGGCCGTGGCGTTGCAACGCATGGGCGACGAACGCAAGGTGGTAGCGGTGATCGGCGACGGCGCGATGACTGCGGGCATGGCCTACGAGGCGCTGAACCACGCCGGCGGCATGGACCCGGAACCAAACCTGCTGGTGATCCTCAACGACAACCGCATGTCGATCTCCGAGGCGGTTGGCGGTGTCACCAAGATGCTCGGACGCATGACCGGCAGCAAGACCCTCAATGCGATCCGCGAAAGCGGCAAAAAAATTCTCGGCGACAAGAAACGCAACCGGACCGCGCGTTTCATGCGGCGCTGGGAGGAACACTGGAAAGGCATGTTCGTGCCCTCCACGCTGTTCGAGGAAATGGGGTTCCACTACACCGGGCCGATCGACGGTCATGACCTGCCGGCCCTGCTCGGCGCGTTGAAGACGCTCAAGACGCTGAAAGGCGCGCAGTTGCTGCACGTCATCACCACCAAGGGCAAGGGCTACGAATTGGCCGAGGGCGACCAGATCGGTTACCACGCAGTCGGCCCGTTCGATCCGAGCAAAGGTCTGGTGTCCAAAGAAGGAACCAAGGCACCGACCTACACCGATGTGTTCAGCAATTGGATCTGCGACATGGCCGCGGCCGAACCGGCGCTGCTGGCAATCACACCGGCGATGCGCGAAGGTTCGGGTCTGGTGCGTTTCAGCAAGGAATATCCGCAACGCTATTTCGACGTAGCTATCGCCGAACAGCACGCGGTCACGCTGGCCGCCGGCATGGCCGTCCACGGCGCCAAGCCGGTGGTGGCGATCTATTCCACGTTTCTGCAGCGCGGCTACGATCAACTGATACACGACGTGGCGCTGCAACAGCTCGACGTGCTGTTCGCGATTGATCGCGGCGGTGTGGTCGGACCCGATGGCGCCACCCATGCCGGCAATCTGGACCTGAGTTTCCTGCGCTGCGTGCCGCACTTGGTGGTGATGGCCCCAGCCGATGAAGCCGAATGCCGGCAGATGCTCAGCACAGGCCTGCGCCATCGTGGCCCCGCAGCGGTACGCTACCCGCGCGGCACCGGCCCCGGCATCGCTACTGCAGCGACGCTGGATACTCTGCCGATCGGCAAGGCGCAGCGCCGTACACAGGGCACGACGCTCGCGCTGCTGGCGTTCGGCGCAACACTGACAGCAGCCGAACAAGTTGGCCGCGAACTCGGCCTGAGCGTGGTCAACATGCGTTTCGTCAAACCGCTGGATCGCGCGCTATTGCTGGAACTGGCGCACAGCCACGAGGGGTTCGTGACCATTGAGGACAACGTGGTCGCTGGCGGCGCCGGCTCCGGCGTGGCGGAACTGCTCAACGCCGAGGGGGTGTCGCTTCCGCTGCTGCACCTGGGCTTGCCCGATGCCTTCCAGCATCACGCCAGCCGCGAACAACTTCTGGCAGAAGCCGGGATCGACGCCGCAGGCATCCGCGCCGCAGTGCTGGCGCGCTGGCCGCAACTCGGCAGCATCACCCGGCCGCTGAGCGCCGCAAGCTGAGGCCCACGCAGGTAAGCGACAGCGAACACAATGCACTGGCGCCGTTCGTAAGCCGCAAGGCATCGGCACATGCGCAACACAGCGCATTACAGGCATCGCGGCGATGCCGCCTCAGTCGACCAACTTGGGCAAATGCGCGGCCAGTGGATCACTGTCCGCAAGCAACTCGAAGGTTTCCCACAGGAACCCGGGCGCCACCACGCAACCCAACAGGCAATATCGGCCCAGCGGGCGCGCTGCCTGCCAAGTCCCCGCCGGGATCACGACCGAGGGCATGCCGCCGCGCACGCTGGCGTCCAACTGGTAGCGCTGCAAACCGTAGTGTGGGTCGAAGCTGAGCAATTCCAGCGTACTGCCCTCTTCCCAATGCCAGGTCACATCCGCATCGATCCGGTGCCAATGACTGATCTCGCCGCGCTCCAGCAGCAGCCGGATCGCAGTACAGGCCGGTCGCTCGCGCTCCCCATGCCGCACCAGCAGCGCAGAAGTATGCACGCGCGCATAGCGCCCACCTTCCGGATGCGGCAGCAGCGACAACTCGCGCAGCAAGGTGGCGATACGGGCGGCAACACTGGGCATGCGCACAGTCTAATCGTGTTGCGACAGCCTTATGTGTCAAGCCCTGCGACACTTGACCATCTGCAGCCGAGAATCGAGCCGGCGCAGTTGAGATTGTCGGCGAGGCAGGCAGGCACCAGTGGCATGCTCAGATCGATGCAGCGAGGCAATTCGCTCTGGCATCTTGGCGGCATCCATTTGGCGGCATGGCCCCGTCATAGCCCGCCGGATACCACCAACCGGGCCGCCGAACCTACTCGGTATCCCGTATTGCAAAGCATCAGACAAAGAAAAACCCCGGATTTCTCAGGGGTTTTCGTGATATCCGGTGACATGCCGGTATATGTAATTGGTCGGGGTAGCCGGATTTGAACCGACGACCACTAGTCCCCCAGACTAGTGCGCTACCAGGCTGCGCTATACCCCGGTGTGTACATCCACCATGGCGGCGGATCCGCCTAACGGCGCGCCGACGAGTATAGCGGGTTTGGCCCGACTAACGCTATCGACGCAGCAGTTGCAGCACTTCTTCCAACTCTTGCCGCACCTGTTTGATGATCTGATTGCTCAACGCCGATTCTTGTCGTGCGCCCTCGCCATCCAGACGTAGCCTAGCGCCGCCAATCGTGTATCCCTGTTCGTACAACAGACTCCGAATCTGCCGCACCATCAGTACATCGTGGCGCTGGTAATAGCGGCGATTGCCGCGCCGTTTGACCGGCTCCAGGCTGGGAAATTCGGTCTCCCAATAGCGCAGCACGTGCGGCTTGACGTCGCACAACTCGCTCACCTCACCGATGGTGAAGTAACGTTTGGCCGGAATCGGCGGAAGTTCGCGGTTACTGCCCGGATCCAGCATATGCCTCCACGCGCTCTTTGAGCTTTTGTCCCGGGCGGAAGGTCACCACCGTCCGTGCCGAAATCGGGATTTCCTCGCCAGTCTTGGGATTGCGACCAGGCCGTTGGTTCTTGCGACGCAGATCGAAGTTGCCAAAACCGGACAGTTTCACCTGCCGCCCTTGTTGCAACGCATCGCGCAGCACGTCGAAGAAAGCATCGACGAACTCCTTGGCCTCGCGCTTGTTCAGCCCGACTTCGTCGAACAACCGTTCGGCCATTTCCGCTTTGGTCAACGCCATTGCCCTGCTATCCCCTTTCCGTCTCAGCTACGCAGCCGCGCATCGTGTTCGCGGGCCAGCGCCGCGACCGCATCGGCGACCACCGCTTCCACATCGCGATCTGTCAGAGTGCGCGAGTTGTCCTGCAAAATCAAGCCCATAGCAAGACTCTTGCAACCCGCCTCGACCCCTGGACCGACATAGCGGTCGAATAGCACCACCTCCCGCAGCAGTGGACCGACCGCAGTACGCACGCTCTGTGCCACCTGCATCCAGTGCACTGCCTCCGGCACCACGACGGCCAGATCGCGACGCACCGAGGGGAACCGCGACAATTCGGCAGCGCGCGGCAAGGCCCGCGCCACCAGCGGCGCCAGATCCAGTTCGAAGCCAATCACCTCCACATCGATCTGCATCGCCTGCAGCAAGCGCGGATGCAACTGACCGATCCAACCGATCCGCGCCCCGTCCCGGTAAACGTCGGCAGAACGCGTGGGATGCGCAAACGGCAATGCCGACGCGCGGTACTCCAGGCGTGCGCCGGACGCAGCGGCCAAGGCCTCCAGATCGCCCTTGAGGTCGTGGAAATCGACCTTGCGCGCCGGCAAGCCCCATTGCAGCGCATCGGCATCGCCGCACACCGCCGCGGCCACGCGCTGCGTTTCGCTCGGCGCCGCATCGACACTGGTCGCGGCGGCGAAGACCTTACCGATCTCGAACAGCCGCACCCGCCCAGCCTGACGCGCCACATTCCGGCCCAGCGCGGCGACCACGCCCGGCAACAGCGACGGGCGCATGACCGCCAACTCGGCACTGAGCGGATTGGCCAGCGGCACACGCCCGTCGCATAGACCCCATTGGTCCAGCAGGGTCGCATCGACGAAGGCGTAGTTGATGGTTTCCAGCAAATCGCGGGCGACCAACTGTGCGCGTACGCTGCGCTCGTCCACGCAGGTCTCGCTACCCATAGCGATGCGCGCCGCGCCGCTGGGCAAGGTGGTCGGCAGACGATCGTAGCCGTGGATGCGGGCCAATTCCTCGATCAGATCCTCTTCCAGCGCGATGTCGAAGCGGCGGCTCGGCGCAGTGACCTGCCAGCCATGGGCCGAGGCCATCACCTCCATGCCTAGCGCTTGCAGAATGCGCTGCACTTCGGCATCGGCGATCTCGATGCCTAGCACGCGGGCAATACGCGCACGGCGCAGCGTGATCGGTGCCGGTGTCGGCAGAAATTCGTTGCGCTCGACCTCCACCACTGGACCCGCACGTCCGCCCGCCAGTTCCAGCACCAGCCGCGTCGCCATTTCCAACGCCTGCTTCGGCAATGCTGGATCCACGCCGCGTTCGAAGCGATGGCCGGCATCGGTATGCAAGCCCAGCTTGCGACCACGGCCCATGATCGCCGCTGGGGCGAAATGCGCGGCTTCCAGGAAGACATGGCGGGTGGCCTCGGTGACACGGGTGGCGTGGCCGCCCATCAATCCCGCCAGCGCGACCACGCAATCGGCGTCGGTCACGACCAGGAAGCCAGGGTCGAGCACGGCCTCGCGACCGTCGAGCAGAGTCAGCGTCTCGCCAGCACGCGCGTGGCGCACGCCGATCGGGCCATGCAAGGTCTCCAGATCGAAGGCATGCATCGGCTGGCCCAGTTCCAGCATCACGTACTGGGTGATATCCACCAGCAACGCCACCGGGCGCACACCACTGCGGCGCAGACGCTCGGCCATCCACAGCGGCGTCTTCGCGCTCGGATCGAGATCCTCGACCACGCGACCGCAATAGCGTGGTGCCGCAGCGCCGGCATCCAGACGCACCTGCAGTGTGCGTGCACTGGCTTGCGCCACCGGCGCGAGCGCAAGCGGCAACACCTCGCTGCCGCAGGCCGCAGCCACGTCGTAGGCGATACCGCGCACGCCGAAGCAGTCCGCGCGGTTGGGAGTGAGCTTGATCTCGATACTGGCGTCGGGCAGGCCCAGATAATCGACCAGCAACTGCCCGACCGGTGCATCGTCGGGCAGTTCGAACAAACCGGACGCATCGCTGTCCAGCCCAAGTTCCTTGGCCGAGCACAACATGCCGTTGGAGGCGATGCCACGCAGTGTGGCGGGCTTGATCGCGATGCCGCCGACCTGCGCACCGACCAGCGCCAGCGGCGCGACCAGCCCAGGCCGGGCGTTGGGTGCACCACAGACGATCTGCAGCGCATCGCCCTGCCCGGCATCGACCTGACACACCTGCAGCCGGTCCGCCTCAGGATGCGGCGATGTCGCGACGATTCGCGCCACCACCACCTGCTGCAACGACTCGCCGAGCGGCACGACCTCCTCGACTTCCAGGCCGATAGCGGTCAGGGTGGCCGCGAGCTGCTCGCGCGTGGCCTGGGTGGGAACGTGGCTGCGCAGCCAGTTTTCAGAGAATTTCATGCTGTTTCCGGGACTCGGGATTCTGGACTCAGGACTCGGATGGCACCTCGCGCGAACCACCGGAGCCGATGCTCCGGCGTGTCCAGCGCCCCGAGTCCGGGCGGAAATTCAGGCGAACTGGCGCAAGAAGCGCACATCGTTCTCGAAGAACGCGCGCAGGTCATTGACGCCGTAACGCAGCATCGCAAACCGCTCCACGCCCATGCCGAAGGCAAAGCCGGTGTAACGCTCCGGATCGATGCCGACACTGCGCAACACGTTCGGATGCACCATGCCGCAGCCCAGCACCTCCAGCCAGCGGGTACTGCCATCTGGCTGTTGCCAGGCGATATCGACCTCGGCGCCGGGTTCGACGAACGGGAAATAGCTGGGACGCAAGCGCATCTGGAAATCGCGCTCGAAGAACGCGCGCACGAACTCGGACAAGGTGCCCTTGAGATCGGCAAAAGTTGAATGCTCGTCCACCAGCAAGCCCTCGACCTGGTGGAACATCGGCGAGTGGGTCTGATCGCTGTCGCTGCGGTAGACCTTTCCGGCTGCGATCATGCGCAACGGCGGTGCATGCTTGCCCATGTAGCGTACCTGCACACCGGAAGTGTGAGTCCGCAACAGGCGACCATCGCCGAAGTAAAACGTATCGTGCATCGCCCGCGCCGGATGGTGCGGCGGGAAATTCAACGCTTCGAAGTTATGCCAGTCGTCCTCAATCTCCGGACCATCGGCCAGTTCGTAGCCCAAGCGCGCGAAGATCTCGGTGATGCGCTCCAGCGTGCGCGTGACCGGATGCAGCCCGCCGCGTTCGCCGCGCCGCCCCGGCAAGGTCACATCGATGCGTTCGACCGCCAGGCGCGCGTCCAGTGCGGCGGTGTCCAGCAGCGCACGACGCTCGGCCAGCGCCGCAGACACGGTATCGCGCACGCGGTTGATCGCCTCGCCGGCCTGCTTGCGCTGCTCCGGCGCCAAGCCACCGAGCTGCTTGAGTTGAGCGGTGATGCTGCCGCTCTTGCCCAACAGGGCGACCCGCAACTGCTCCAGCGCTTCCGGACTTTGCGCTGCGGCGATGTCCGCCAGCGCCTGTCCGCACAGGGAATCGATTTCACTCATTGCACTCGCGCCTCACCTGCTCCGATCGAACCCGTTGCCCCTGTTGCCGCCAACGCGGGACCATCCCGCACCCTGGCAGACGCCCCACCTGCGGGACACCCAAAACGCAAAAGGGGAAGGACTCGCGCCCTTCCCCCGCATGCTTGCGATTGCACCCCGTCAAAACCCGCACTCACGATGCGGGTTCCTACCAGGGGCTCGCATTTATGCCGCCAGCGCGCCCTTCGCCTTCTCCGCCAGGGCGGCAAAGCCCTGGGCGTCGTGCACGGCGATATCCGCCAGCACCTTGCGGTCGAGGGTGATGCCCGCCTTGAGCAGGCCGTTCATGAAACGGCTGTAGCTCATGCCGTTGATGCGAGCCGCCGCATTGATGCGGGTGATCCACAACGAACGGAAATTGCGCTTCTTCTGCTTACGGCCGATGTAGGCGTACTGCTGCGCCTTGATCACCGCCTGCTTGGCAACGCGGAAGACCTTGCGACGGGCGTTGTAGTAGCCCTTGGCGAGGTTCAGAACTTTCTTGTGACGACGACGCGCCTGGACGCCACGCTTAACTCGAGCCATGGTTCAGTCCTCAGAGGTAGGGAAGCATACGGTCAAGACGGCCTGCGTCCTCGGCACGAACGTGGTTCGTCTGCCGCAGGTTGCGCTTGCGCTTGGTCGCTTTCTTGGTGAGGATGTGGCTACGGTTGGCGTGGCCAGCCTTGTACTTGCCGGAGGCAGTCTTGCGGAAACGCTTGGCCGCCGCCCGGTTGGTCTTGATCTTGGGCATTGCAATGTCCTTGAGGATGTTTTGTCACTGGTCAGGGCGGTGGCGGCGCCACGCTTTCCATCCTTGCCCTTACCGGCTTGTAAGCCCTTGATCCGCAAAGGATCAGAGCAGGTCCTGATTACCGCGCGAACGGCAAACCCAGCGAACTGGGCCGCCTATTATGCCAGGGCTTGGAATGCCTTGCAAATCATGCAGTTCGTTGCAAGCGTGGAGCACAACCGACCCTCGCGGCACCGGCATGTGCAGCCGTCTAGGCGTCCTAGGGGCTTTCCACCATCCCGACCGCGGCCTCGCCGCGATTGACGCGACGCGACCGCAAGTGCCTGGGATCAGCGCTTCTTCGGCGCGATCATCATCACCATCTGCCGCCCTTCCAGACGCGGACGCGATTCGATGACGATCTCTTCGCCCAGGTCGGCCTCGATCCGGGCCGCCATCTCGCGACCGAGCTCCTGGTGGCTCATTTCACGACCACGGAAGCGGATATTGACCTTGACCTTGTCGCCCTCTTCGAGGAAGCGGCGCATGTTGCGCAGCTTGATCTGGTAATCGCCTTCGTCGGTGACCGGACGGAACTTGATTTCCTTGATCTCGACCTGCTTGGTCTTTTTCTTGGCCTCGTTGGCCTTTTTCTGCTGTTCGAACTTGAACTTGCCGAAGTCCATGATCTTGCACACTGGCGGATCGGCCTGCGGCTGGATCTCGACCAGGTCCAGGCCGTCTTCTTCGGCCATCGCCAGCGCTTCGTCGCGGCTCAACACGCCCACCATCTCGCCATCGGCACCGATCACGCGGACACGGGGAACGCGGATCTCTTGGTTCTTGCGGTTCTGTTTGTTGTCAGGGGTACTGATGTTGCAATCTCCCAGGGGAATCGGAATGCCGCGAGCGGAAATTTCGCCCGCGGCAGGATGATCTTACGCCGACTGCTCGGCACGCAGACGTTCGGCGAAAGCGGCAACCGACATGGTCCCCAAGTCTTCCCCCGAGCGCGTGCGTACTGCAATGGCGCCGTTTTCCTTTTCGCGGTCGCCCACGACAAGCAGATACGGCACCCGCTGCAGCGTATGTTCGCGAATCTTATAGCCGATTTTTTCGTTCCGCAAATCGGCCTCGATGCGGAAGCCTTGATTTGCAAGGAGTTTCCGCACGTTGTCTACATAGTCAGCCTGCGCATCGGTGATATTCATGACCATCGCCTGCACCGGGGCCAGCCAGGCCGGGAAGACGCCGGCGTGGTGCTCGATCAGGATGCCGATGAAGCGCTCCATCGAGCCGACGATGGCCCGATGCAGCATCACCGGATGTCGCTTCTGGCTGTGTTCGTCCACGTACTCGGCACCGAGGCGGCCAGGCATCATGAAATCGACCTGCATGGTGCCGAGCTGCCAGGTGCGACCGATCGCATCCTTCAGGTGATACTCGATCTTCGGGCCGTAGAACGCACCCTCGCCCGGTAGTTCCTGCCATTCCACCCCACAGGCACCAAGCGCGGCGCGCAACGCGGCTTCGGCCTTGTCCCAGGTCGCATCCTCACCCAGGCGCTTGTCCGGGCGCAGGGCGATCTTGATCTGGATGTCGTCGAAACCGAAATCCGTGTACACCTTCAGCGCCTGACGATGGAAGGCGGTGACCTCGGCCTCGATCTGCTGCTCGGTACAGAAGATATGACCATCGTCCTGGGTGAACCCGCGCACCCGCAGGATGCCGTGCAACGCACCGGACGGCTCGTTGCGGTGGCAGGCACCGAACTCGCCGTAGCGGATCGGCAAGTCGCGATAGCTGTGCAGGCCCTGATTGAACACCTGCACATGGCCCGGGCAGTTCATCGGCTTGACCGCGTAAGTGCGCTTCTCCGACTCGGTGAAGAACATGTTGTCCTGGTAGTTGTCCCAGTGACCGGACTGCTGCCACAGCGACACGTCCAGAATCTGCGGGCAACGCACCTCGCCGTAGCCGTTGTCGCGGTACACCTTGCGCATGTACTGCTCGACCACCTGCCAGATCGACCACCCCTTGGGATGCCAGAACACCAACCCCGGCCCTTCTTCCTGCAAATGGAACAGGTCCAGCGCCTTGGCGATCTTGCGATGGTCGCGCTTGTCCGCCTCTTCCATGCGCAGGATGTAGGCATCGAGTTGCTTCTTGTCGGCCCAGGCGGTGCCGTAAATGCGCTGCAACTGCTCGTTCTTGGCATCGCCACGCCAGTAGGCGCCGGAGATGCGGGTCAGCTTGAACGCCTTGAGGAAACGCGTGTTCGGCACGTGCGGCCCGCGGCACATGTCCACGTATTCCTGGTGGTAGTACAGGCCCATGGCGGTGACGTCTTCGGGCATGTCCGCGATCAAGCGTAGCTTGTAATCCTCGCCGCGCTGCTGGAACACCTCGATCACCTCCGCACGCGGGGTGACCTTTTTGATCACGTCGTAATCCTGCGCGATCAGTTCCTGCATGCGCCGCTCGATCGCCGCCATGTCCTCGGGGGTGAACGGACGCGCGCTGTAGATGTCGTAGTAGAACCCCTCGGCGATGACCGGCCCGATCACCATCTTGGCCTCGGGGTACAACTGCTTGACCGCGTGGCCGACCAGATGCGCGCAGGAGTGGCGAATGATGTCCACGCCCTCCTCGTCCTTGGCGGTGATGAGACGCAGGCTGGCATCGTGATCGATGAGGTCGCAGGCATCGACCAGGCGGCCGTCGACCTGGCCGGCGATGGTCGCCTTGGCCAGGCCCGGACCAATGGACTGAGCCACGTCCATGGGGCTAACAGGATGTTCGAAATCACGGCGGCTGCCGTCGGGAAGCGTGATCGTAATCATGGGCGTCGGCAATAAGGAAAATGGAAACAGGCGAGCGGCTTGCACGTCGGCTTGGCGATCCGCCATGGCAGGACGTGGGACATAAAAGAAGGCGCCACAAGGGCGCCTGCTCGGATAGCCTTGTGCGGAAATTCAAACGGAAGCGGTGGTAGTGCTCATGTCGCACGCTCGGCCGGCGTCGCCGCGGGCCACCCATGTTTGGCATCTGATGATGCGCAAAATGGTAAACCAGTTGCGATCAAATTGGTAATCCGCATCACCGCCTGCGCCAGCCCTGCCTGGTGATTTACGGCCAGATGGGGAGCAGAAAGCCTGACTCCCGACAGCGCAAAACGCCTATGCTACGCATGTGCAATGTCCCACTTGATGTCCTGCTCAGCGGTGACTGAAACGCCTCCGCGTGGCGAAGGCAGGCTGACTTGCGCGAGTCAGGCGCTCATAGCCCGATCTGCCGACAGGCACGCGCGCATCGGCGTGCGGGATGACGACGAGGAACGCGAGCCGGCATCGACCGTTGAGAACGGCGCTCAACGCCCTCCTGGCATCTACGCCTGCTGGGCCTGCAACTGTTGCTGTTGCGTCAGGTATACGGCGTGATCGATGGCCTCGACGTGATCGAATTGCTGCACATCATGCATCGTCTGCTGCACGCTCGGGCGCGGTTTAATGAGATCGAGCATGGCAGGCAAGCCGAAGCCGCAGATACCCGACAGCTTGATTTTCGGCGCATACGGATGCCACGCTGGCTGATCCACCACCTGCCAATAGCACCAATAGGTCAGTAGTTGGACCTGTGCGTGTTCTCCGAGCAGAGTCAGCACCAAAAAGTCAGACAGATACAGCCCAGCGATGGCAACGGGTAGCAACGCGATGACGGCGGTAATGCCTTTGGTACGCGAATTCATCGGGGGACTCTTCCTTGGGAAATCGGGCGAAATCGAGCGTGATGGATGCTGCAACGCCTTGGGTGGGTGAAGTCGTCGGGCGCGGTGCGGTTCAGCGCATGGCTGTCCATTCGGCGTGCCTGGATGGCCTACGGTTGCCGCCTACAGCTTCATGACCATGCCCTGCCCTTGCATCTGCGCCGCGCGCTGGGCCTGCATCGCCTGCTCGGCGAGGTTCTGCTGCTCCACCGTCTGCAATTGCTGGCTGGCCTGGGCCACGTTCGGCGCTTGCGCCAGGTCCGGCGCAAAGATACGCGCCACTATCTTCCCCTCCGCTTGCACCGCGTAATTCGGTGTCTGGGTCGCATACCCCTGCGGCATCCCCAGGTGGACACGCTCCACTTCGGTATGACCGAACTTGCGCGCCTCCACCACAACGTGCGCCGCATGACGGTCCAACTGTTCCGGATCCGGTGCCGGTCGGCCCCACCTTTCATTGGCATTGGCGATGGCACTGCGGGCCTGTTCGAACATCGCATGGCGCGGATGCGCGGGATGGCGCATGTCCTCGGCGGTGACCGTGATCGGGGCAATGACGCGGCTTGGCGGCTCTGGGTGGGATGCTTCCCGCGCCTTCCAGCTCGCGGCATGCTGCTCGGGCGACTTCACCAATGCCTGTTCGGGATCGATCCGTAACACGTTGCTCTTTACGTTGAATGAGTACGGCTGGTCATAGGCCAGCAGTTGGCCCTGATGCTGCTTGAAGCCTCTGATGCTGTGTTCGTAATGCGGATCAATGCCGAGGGCGTCGGTGAACCCAGCGGCCAGCCGTTCCTGCTGTGCGGGGCCGTAGGGCAATTTATCGCCATTTATCGGCAATGTATGGGATTGTTCCAGCGCATTCTTGAACTGCGTATAGCGCGAGTGCATTGGGTGGTCAGGTTGCCGGAAGTCTTGGAGGTGTGCGTCCGAACGCGGCGGGCGTGTCGGCGGGGTGTACTGCACGGGCGCGGCCGCCTGACGTTGTTCGTGTCCGTGCGGTCGGGGGTCCTGGGTTTGCCGCTGTTCGTGTTCGCGTTGCTGCGCATCCATAGCTTGGCGGTGCAACTGGGCATGTTGCTGCGCGAGGTGGTGTTGCTGCTCGCGCGCTGCCTGCGCTTGCTGTTCCTGCTGCTGGAGTTGCGCGATCCGTGCCTGTTCCTGTGTATCCACGCTGGCCGGTTGTTCCGGGGCCGCAGTGCTGTGCTGTGGCGGCGGTGCATGTCTCTGCGTGGGGGGCTGCACCAAATGCGGCGCCTGGTGTTGCTGCGCCTGTGGCGTGGGTGCGGCTGGCGTGCTCTGCCCGAACCACTGCCCTGGATGGGTGACGGTCTCGTAAGCTTGGCCGCCAGCATGTTCGACCGCATGGATGCCGCGCTCCACGGTTTGACGACCGGCATCGTAGGCATGTTCGGCACGCACCTGCACCGCCAGCGCTTCCGCCTTCGCCGCCATGGCGGCAGTCGCGACAGGATTCAGAGCCATCCTCAGTAGCTCGCGGTCCTGATGGATGTCATGGCGCAAATGGTCAAAGGCGGCCTTGTTCTGCGCGTAGTTGGCCTGGTGCTGCGCCAGCCTCTCCGGGAACAGCACGCTCTGCGGGCCAGTGAAGTGCATGCCGCTGTGATCGCCCATGCGCATCGCCTGTAACGGATTGGGTGGCGATGCGCTGTGGCTGGCGTCGAGGTAGTGCGCGTCTTTGAGCGCTTGCACATCCTCTGGCGTCGCCAGGGTCACCACCGTGCCGTAGTGCCGACTGGCCGCACTCACCGGATCCCCTGCCAGGACGTAATTGGTCACCTGCGTGCCACCTTCCGGCACGTGGTGGCGCAGGCTCACCGCACCGTAAGCGTTGAAGGTGGCGCCGCGCAGGCCGAATTCCGCCGCCTCGATCTGCGCCAGCGCGCCGCCGAGGGAGTGGCCGGCGACGGTCACCTGGTCTTTGGGGATGCCCTGCTTGGCTGCCTTCGCGAGCATCTGGGCGGTGAACGCATCTGCGGCGGCCTTTTGTGGGTTGACGGCATCACGCACCATCGTGGCATCAACGGCGATGTCCTGGAGTGTGGTGAGCGCATGGCTTGCTTTTTCCGCCTTGGTCTCACCGGTAAATAGACCTGGGTCGGTGCCGCGATAGGCGATGATGATGTGATGTGGCTTCTCCACAGTCTGATATGCCGTGGCATGAAAACCGGTTATAGGATCGTTTGCGTAACCAAATACTTGGTGCCAGTGCCCATTGAGAAGAACTTTTACCTGCTTCTCAACATCACTTTGTGAACGGTTTAAATATGAGTCATTGGCAGCATCAGCGCGTGCTTGATCGACAGGATTCATTGCTTGGCTTCCTTGACAGCGATGGTGACTGAGAAATGAGCATCTGGATGCTGAATTACCTCATCATCTTCTCCAGTGAGGGTTGGAGCGCCATAGGGAGCGAAAGAAGTATCCCCATACACGCTTTTCTTGAAGTAGTAGGTCTCCTGACTTTCTCGCAGGAGTTGTTCAAACGCACCACTCCAGGCAAATCTAACGCCTTTCGCTATGGCACTGGCGCTAACGCTGGTGACATCCCAGTGGCACACGCCGAGCTTGAAGTAGTCCTCATCCAGCAACGCGTCGCGATAGAAATATCCCTTCCACGTGTGATCGTCCACGCGGGTCATGGGAACATCGAGCCCGGTATTGGGCATGTGCTGCTCGCCAATAAACGGGATCATCGGCACGCATTTCGGATTGATCACGTCGTAGTGGATGTAGGCCCCCTCAAACGCATCCCACGGCCCCGGCGCATGGGAGGTGGCAATCACTTCGTAGCGTTTGACCGGGTGCGGATTGAGGTGCCCGGTGGCGCCGTCATTGCCGACATCGATGCCTTTGGAGCACCCGGCAGCGGTCAGGGCCAACGGCATGAGGGCGGTGGCGGCCAGGTGGTGCAGTTTCATCGGGTCGTCCTCGGGGGGATTGGTCGCGGATGCGGCGGTCGATTGGGACGGCCACGGCGCGGGTTTGCGCTTGGGTTCCACCGGCAATCCGCCAGGTGGCAGTGGCCCCAGCTCGGCGCGCACCCGCGCATTGATGATCGCCATATCGCGCAGAAGTTGCAGATCGTGCAGCGGATCGCGCACCTTGAGTTTGCGCGGGCGATAGGGATTGTCGCTGTGATCGTCGTGATCGTCGGTGTCCTGGCTCATCGCGCGTGAACTCGGCCTTGGAGAAGGGGGGATGCCATCAGAGCAGATCGTACTTTCATTGTGCAGGGTTGCTGTGAACAGGTGGCGGCGGTGTCTGTCGGTGGGTTTGTGCCAGGTGTGGGGCGTGCTGCTGCGCCTGTTGGATGCGTTCGTGCTGCTGTTGGGCGGCGTGGTCTTCCTGCAGTCCCGTGCGCCTGTCCATCGCCGGGGACAATGTGGACGCGGCAGCGGATGAGGATGAAGAGGAGGAGGACGTGTCCGCGTTCGTCGATGTGGGAGGGAGGGAAGCTGCTGGCGTGCTCTGCCCGAACCACTGCCCTGGATGAGTGACGGTCTCGTAAGCTTGGCCGCCAGCATGTTCGACCGCATGGATGCCGCGCTCCACGGTTTGACGACCGGCATCGTAGGCATGTTCGGCACGCCTCTGCACCGCCAGTACTTCCGCCTTCGCCGCCATGGCGGCAGTCGCGACAGGATTCAGGGCCATCCTCAGTAGCTCGCGGTCTTGATGGATGTCCTGGCGCAAATGGTCAAAGGCGGCCTTGTTCTGCGCGTAGTTGGCCTGGTGCTGCGCCAGCCTCTCCGGGAACAGCACGCTCTGCGGGCCACTGAAGTGCGTGACGCTGTGATCGCCCATGCGCATCGCCTGTAACGGATTGGGCGGCGATGCGCCGTGGCTGGCGTCGAGGTAGTGCGCGTCTTTGAGCGCTTGCACATCCTCTGGCGTCGCCAGGGTCACCACCGTGCCGTAATGCCGACTGGCCGCGCTCACAACATCGCCCGCCATCACGTAATTGGTCACCTGCGTGCCACCTTCCGGCACGTGGTGGCGCAGGCTCACCGCGCCGTAAGCGTTGAAGGTGGCGCCGCGCAGGCCGAATTCCGCTGCCTCGATCTGCGCCAGCGCGCCGCCGAGGGAATGGCCGGCGACGGTCACGTGGTCTTTTGGGATGCCCTGCTCAGCCGCCTTGGCGAGCATCTGTGCTGTGAACGCATCGGCGGCGGCCTTTTGTGGATTGATGGCATCACGCACCATCGTGGCATCGACTGCGATGTCTTGGATGGTGGTGAGCGCATGCTGCGCTTTTTCCGCCTTGGTCTCGCCGGTAAATAAAGCCGTATCGGTGCCGCGGTAGGCGATGATGATCTCTTGTGTATCTCTATTTCTGTAGGCAGTAGCATGAAAGCCGGTTATAGGATCGTTCGCGTAGCCGAAGACGGTATATTTCGCATTACCTAGATATATGCGCTTGGGACTGTCAACTTCACTCTGCGAACGGTTTCTATAGGAATTAATAGCAGCGTCGGCATGTGCTTGATCGGCAGGGTTCATGGCTTGGCTTCCTTGACAGCGATGGTGACTTGGAAATACACATCAGGATGTTGAAGCACATTATGGTCAGTAGGACTAAAATCAGGTGCCCCATAAGGAGCCAAAGATCTGTCTCCGTATGCGCTCTTCTTGAAGTAGCTCGCCTCAGGACTGTCGTGCAGTAATTCTTGCAACATACCGCCCCAATTGAACCTAACTCCCTTGGCAATCGCCGAAATGCCAGCACCGGTCGCATCCCAGTGGCACACACCAAGCTTGAAGTAATCCTCATCGAGCAAGGCATCTCGATAGAAATACCCCTTCCACGTGTGATCGTCGACCTGTGTCATGGGAACATCGAGCCCGGTACCAGGCACTTGCCGCACACCAACGAACGGCATCATCGGCACACATTTCTCATTGATGACGTCATACCCGATGTATGCCTTGATCGCATCCCACGGCCCCGGCGCATGGGAGGTGGCAATCACTTCGTAGCGTTTGACCGGGTGCGGATTGAGGTGCCCGGTGGCGCCGTCATTGCCGACATCGATGCCTTTGGAGCACCCCGCAGCGGTCAGGGCCAGCGGCATGAGGGCGGTGGCGGCAAGGTGGTGCAGTTTCATCGGGTCGTCCTCGGGGGGATGGGTCGCGGATGCGGCGGTCGATTGGGACGGCCACGGCGCGGGTTTGCGCTTGGGTTCCACCGGCAATCCGCCAGGTGGCAGTGGCCCCAGCTCGGCGCGCACCCGCGCATTAATGATCGCCATATCGCGCAGAAGTTGCAGATCGTGCAGCGGATCGCGCACCTTGAGTTTGCGCGGGCGATAGGGATTGTCGCTGTGATCGTCGTGATCGTCGGTGTCCTGGCTCATCGCGCGTGACCTCTCCTTTGAATTTTGACCAACCCTCTCCCCTGCACCTGCGATCTTACGCAACAGTGGCGTGCAGCAATTCAGGCTTGGGCTTGAACAGCGCAATCAGCACGCTCAGCCAGGCCAGCAGCGGCGCGCCGAAGCCGAGCGCGCCAATCAGCTCGACCTTCCCCGCACAGGGTAGATACGCAGACTGGTGGATGACCTTGAGATACTCGATCCAGATATTCCACACCAGCGACGTATGCACGCTCAACAGCGTGCGCAATCGCCAGCCGGCGAGGTACAGGCCAGCGACCGCCATCGCCAGAAATACAACACCGGCACCTGCCCATTTGACTCCCTTCATTCCTGCCGCCATCCCTGTTTCGCCGGATTGAAACCCCATGCTGAGCCAGGTGCGGTAATACTGTCAATACCAAGTATGGTAAATCCGGCAATTCCACCCATGCGATGTCGGCGGCGAATGCGACGCCGCGTCGAGCTTGGCTTGCCAAGCCATGGTATGCCGCGCGCCTATTCACAAAAGGTCGCGCGGTTGCGGTGCGGTTTGTTCGAGGCGCTCCGCCATCAGGGCGCGTGCCGGCCCGATGGCAGATGTTGCGGATGCGCTCTACGGGAATACGGAATCCGCGTCCCCGACTGCATTCATTCCCCGAGATGTTGCTTCAACCATCCATTGACGGTGTCGTGCCACAAAATGCTGTTCTGCGGTTTGAGCACCCAATGATTTTCGTCGGGGAAATACAGAAACTTGGATTCGATGCCTTTGCGCTGCAATGCGCCGAACGCCGCCAAGCCCTGCTCCATCGGAATACGGAAATCCTGCTGGCCGTGGATCACCAGCATCGGCACTTTCCATTTATCCACGTGCGCAATCGGGTTGAACTTTTCGTAGCCAGCCGGGTTCTGCCACGGCGTCCCGCCATTTTCCCATTCGCTGAACCACAATTCCTCGGTGGCATAGCCCATCATGCGGTTGTCGAACACGCCATCGTGATCGACCAGGCACTTCCAGGGTTGGTTCCAGTTGCCGGCCATCCAGTACACCATGTAGCCGCCGTAGCTGGCACCGAGCGCGCAGGCTTTGCTGCCATTGAGGAAGCGATATTTTTTCAGCGCCGCCTCCCAGCCTTTTTGCAGGTCTTCCAGCGGGCGGTCGCCCCAGTGCTGGCTGATCGCGTCGGTGAAGGCCTGGCCGTAGCCGGTGGAGCCGTGGAAGTCGATCATCACCACGGCGTAGCCCTGCCCCGCATACGTCTGCGGGTTCCAGCGGTAACTCCAGCCGTTGCCGAACGTGCCTTGCGGGCCGCCGTGGATGAGGAACGCGACCGGATAGGTTTTGCCTTCCTGGTAGTTGTACGGCTTGACCACGTAGCCGTGCACCGTGTCGTTGTTCCAGCCCTTGAAGGCGAACTGCTCGTAGTCGCCGAAGGCCACGCCAGGCAGCAGCTCGCTGGCGCTGGGGGTGATGGCACGGGCGTGCTGGCCATCGGTGTCGGCGACGACGATCTGGTCGCCGCTCTTGAGGCTGTCACGGGTGAAGGCCAAGGTGCCGCCGGCCACCACCGGAGTGCCGATGGTGCCGTCCGCGACGAGGCGACGAACCTGGCCGCTGGCGAGATCGACCGCGAACAGCGGATGCTGGCCCATGTCGTCGGCGGTGGTGTACAGGGTGGCGCCATTGGCCGAGAGCACGATGCCGGCGGCCGAGCGGTCCCACTGTGGGGCGATCGCGCGGGTCTTGCCGCTGGCCACGTCCATCGCCATCAGCTCGAATCGGTCGGCTTCGAAACCCGGTCGCTTCATCGCGCGGTAGTACAGGGTCTTGCCGTCGGCGGAGAACACCGGGCCGGCATCCCAGGCCGGATTGGATGCGGTCAGATCGACCGGCGCCGCCTTGCCGGCGGGGTCCAGCCGGTACAGGTCGAAGTTGGTCGACCATGGTTCCTGGCGGCCCGCGACGCGCACGCTGGCGACCAGCGATTGCCCATCCGGGGCCCAGGTGTAGTCCTCGCCACCGCCGAACGGCTTGGACGGGATGTCGCCGTCCAGGGTGACACTGACCGCCTTGGCGGCAATCGCCGGCTTGGCCTTGGCCCCGCCCGGCAGCGGGGCGATGAACAGGCTGTTACGGCGACCATCGTTCCAGGCGTCCCAGTGGCGCACGAACAGATGATCGAATACCTCGCCGCTGGCCTTGGCTTGTTTCTTGGCATCCAGACGTTTCTGGGTGCAACCCAGGTCCGACAGGCAGTCCTGGAACACGGCGGCACTGAAGGCGACGCGGTCGCCCTGCGGCGCGACGTGGTAGCTGTCCACATCCAGCGGGACATCGGTGAGCTGACGCGGCGTGCCACCGGCCAGCGGCAGCGCATACACCTGTTGCCGACCAGACTTGGCGCTGAGGAAGTACACGGTCTTGCCGTCGGCCGACAGCTCCGGCGTATTGACGTTCCAGCCCTCCGGGGTCAGCCGCTTGGCCGTGGCCGCGTCGCCGCCGCGCAGATCGCGCAGCCATAACGCGGTGCTGGCCTTGTCGGTACTCTTGTCCATCTGCCGCTTGGCGAAGATCACGTTGCGGCCATCGGGGGTCAACAACGGCGAGGACACCCGATCCAGCGCGACCATGTCGTGGACATCGAAACCGCGCGGGGCCGCCAGCGCGGGCAACGCGGTCAGCAGGGCCAAGGGCAATAGGGCATAGCGCAAGATCATCGAGGGTGTCTCCGGAGCGGGGCAAAAAATTGATGGTAGGCGTGGCGGGGGCCGTAGCGCAAAGAGCATGACGTCATGGCAAAGCGCTGAACTGGGGCGTGCCCGAGGGAACCTGTGAATGAGGCGAACAGCCGTGCAGCGTCGACCCGCATGGCGCACGTCGGCGCGGCTGCGCCAGCCGCACACCCGCCGCGCGGCAGAGATGAGCGGCGACGGCACAACGCCATGGCACAGGCCTCACCCCTGCGGCGGAACAGCCACTTCCCCCTTGCGGCCAGTACGGTAGAGCAAGCCACCGACGAGCGCGAGCAGGGCAAGGCCGTACCACTGGTTCAGATGGAATGCGCCCGGTAGCGCAAGCACGTCGGCACGGCCGGAGAGCACGATCGGCACGGCGATGGCGATCCCCATCAACGCCTCGCCGGTAATCAGGCCGGCGGAGAACAGCACGCCGGGACGATGCACGCGGTCGCGCCCGGCTTCGTCGTCGGCGTGGATGTGGTGGAAGCGCTCGACCAAATGCGCGATCAAACCACCGAGAAAAATCGGCACCATCAGCTCCAGCGGCAGGTAGATGCCGATGGCCGCCGCCAGCACCGGCGCACGGAAGCGCTTACCGGCCCGCTTGAGCCACCCATCCAAGGCAATGATCGCCGCACCAACCCCCATGCCGATCCAGATCATGGTCCAGGGCAGTTCGCCGCCGAACAAGCCCTTGGCCACCGATGCCATCAGCGTGGCTTGCGGCGCGGCCAGCGCATTGGGATGCTGCGGTGTCGCCGCACCGATGCCATAGGCCTGTGCCAGCAGGTTCAAGACCGGGGCCATGATCAACGCGCAGGAGAACGCGCCGATGGCCAGCATCAATTGCTGTTTCCACGGCGTCGCCCCGACCAAATAGCCGGCTTTCAGATCTTGCAGATTGTCGCCACCGACCGCAGCGGCGCAGCACACCACCGCCCCGATCATGATCGCGGCGACCGCGCCGATGGGCGAATCGCGACCGAGCAGCAGCACCAGCACCGCCGAAGCAAACAAAATGGTGGAGATGGTGATGCCCGATACCGGGTTGTTCGACGAGCCGATCAAACCCGCCAGGTACCCGGAGACCGAGACGAACAAAAAGCCGGCGACGATCATGATGACGGTCATCGGCACGCTGACATGCCACTGGCCGACGATGGTCTGGTACAAGCCCAGCAGCGGCAGCGTGCACAGCAGCAGCGCCAACAGCATCCACTTCATCGGCAGGTCGCGGTCGGTGTCGGCGACGAGGCCGCCGTCGCTGCGCTTGCGCGCGGCGGCGAAGCCGCTCTTGATTCCGGACAGTAGCGAGCGACGCAGCGAGAACAGCGTCCACACGCCGCCGATCAGCATGGCGCCCACGCCGAGGTAGCGCACTTTGGCGGCCCAGATGCCGAACGCCGCCTCGGCCGCCGACGCGCCCGCCAGACTGTGCGCCAGCACCGGGTCGGTGCTCATGAAATACTGCTGGTACAGCGGAATGGCCAGATGCCAGGACAGGATCGAGCCGAACAGCACCACGATGCCGACGTTCAATCCGACGATATAGCCCACGCCCAGCAGTGCCGGCGACAGGCTGGTGCCGACGTAGCCGACCATCTTGCTGCCAGCCAGATAAGTCGCCTGCGCCCAGGTATCGGGAATGACCTTCAAACCACTGGCCGCGCCGAGTTTGACCAGCCCGCCGATGGCAGCCGACACGCTCAGGATCTTCAGCCCGGGACCGGGGTTCTCACCGGCCTTGAGGACTTCTGCGGCAGCCTTGCCCTCGGGAAACGGCAGCGGATCCTCGACGATCATCGCCCGGCGCAGCGGCACCGAGAACAACACCCCGAGCAGGCCGCCCATGCCCGCGATGCCCAGCACCCACCAATACTTGAAGTCCGGCCAGTACCCCATGATGACCAGCGCCGGGATGGTGAAGATCACCCCGGCCGCAATCGACGAGCCGGCCGATGCGCCGGTCTGCACGATGTTGTTTTCCAGAATGGTGCCGCCGCCGAGCAGGCGCAGCACCCCCATCGACACCACCGCCGCCGGAATTGCGGTGGCGATGGTCAGCCCGGCGAACAGACCGAGATAAGCATTGGCGGCAGACAGCACCACGGCCAGCACAATCGACAGCACGACCGCACGGAAGGTGAGCTGACGCGGCGCGGCAGTGGTCTTCATGGTAATCCCCGAAACGAAAAACGCCCTGCACGCTAGCGGCTGGGGCGTGGCAAGTCCAGTGCGCGGGCGCTCGGCTGGCGGCACACACCGCGCGCATAGCAGGCAGAAGCGGCGGCAGACATAATACTGCGCGGTTGCTGCCTGTTGAGATCCCCTGTGCCTGTGTCCTCGCTCCCGCTGCGCGATACGCGCGACGACTTCCTCGGTCATCCCAAGGGCGTCTACGTCTGTTTCTTCACCGAGATGTGGGAACGTTTTTCCTTCTACGGGATGAAGGCGTTGTTGCTGCTGTACCTGACCAAATACCACCTGTTCGGCGACAAGGCCGGGCTCGACCTGCTCGGTGCCTACGGTGGACTGGTGTACTGCGTGCCGGTGCTGGGCGGGCTGCTCGCCGACCGCTGGCTGGGCATGCGCAAGGCGGTTGTGTTCGGCGGTCTGTTACTGGTGCTCGGCCACCTGGGCATGGCGTTCGAGGGCCATTCCGCCACCCGGGTGCAGGGCGTGGTCGTGCGTGATACCGCGTCGTTGGGGGTGACCTATCTGTCGCTGGCGCTGATCATCATGGGCGTGGGCTTCCTCAAGCCGAACATCTCCACCATCGTCGGCAAGCTCTATTGCGCAGACGATCCGCGCCGCGATGCCGGGTTCTCGCTGTTCTATGCCGGGATCAATCTCGGCGCGCTGTTCGCCTCGCTGGTCTGCGGCTTCCTCGGCGAAGCCTATGGCTGGCGCTACGGTTTCGGCGCCGCCGGCATCGGCATGTTGCTCGGCCTGGGCATGTTCCTGTGGGGACAGAAATATCTGCACGGGCATGCCGAACCGGCACAGCCGGCGCTGCTGCGTGAACGTGTGCTCGGGCTGCAACGCGAATGGGCCATTTACCTGACGGCGATACTGGGCGTGGTGCCGGTCGCCGCACTGATGTGGGCCGCGGCCAACGGTGCCTTCAGCCTGGGCGGGGAAATCTCGCTGGCCTTGTTGCTGATGCTGCTGGTGCTCGGCGCGGTGCTGTTGTGGTTCGCCTGGTTTACCGGCACGCAATGCACGCCGGTGCAGCGCCAGCAGATGATCGCGCTGATGGTGCTGATCGCCATGGCGCTGGTGTATTTCACCCTGTACGAGCAGACCTATGGGTCGTGGGTCACCTTCACCGACCGATTGATGACCAAGGATATCGTCCCGATGCTGGTGATCCGCGACGGCACGCCGCTGCCGTGGTCGATCGCCTCACTGTTGCTGGCGCCGCTGGGCTTCATGCTGGCCGCCGTGCTCTCCGAGCGCCGCCCAGACTCAGCCGCGCCGCGCACGCTGTTCGTCGCGGTCAGTGCGTTGATGCTGCTGTTCCTGCTCCGCGACTGCCTGGTGTTACCGCAGACCGCCGGTTCGCTGACCTACCTGGGCGCGCTGTTCCTGGTGCTGCTGGCACCGCTGTTCGCGGCGCTGTGGGCGTGGCTGGCGCGGCGCGGGTGCGAACCGTCCAAGCCGGCCAAGTCGGCGCTGGGCCTGCTACTGGCCGGACTCTCGTTCATCCCGTTGGCACTGGCCGCGCAGCAGGTAGGCAGCAGCGGGCAGGTTGCCAGCGTCTGGTGGCTGGTGCTGGCCTACTTTGTGCTGGAGGTCGGCGAGATGTGCCTGTCACCGGTCGGCCTATCGGCGGTGAGCCAACTTGCGATGCCGCGCGTGGTCAGCCTGATGATGGGCACCTGGTTCCTGGCGACCGCGTTCTCGGAGACGCTGGCGGCGCTGTTCGGCAAGCTGGCTGCGATCGAGGTGCCGGATGGTCAGTCGCTCGACCTCGCCGACGCCGCCGCCAAGTACGCGCATCTGTTCTGGCTGATGTTGTGGATCGGCGCCGGCTGTGCGGTGCTGGCCTTCCTCGCCGCCCCGCTATTGCGGCGGATGATGCACGGGGTGCGCTAAGAGGAGCTCACAAAACGACTGCGTCGCCGCCGCAGGGGCGCGGGCAGTGCTCGGAATCGGTATGGACCGCCTGTACACGGCGCTTCCTGCGCGCTGTCCGCACCCACCCGACAGCGACTGGCGAGGTTTTATTAGCCACTCTAAAAATCCCGAACCGCACCTGCCCCCCCGCGTGGCGCGCTGCGGCAAGCCGCTGCCACGATGGTGCAAGCCGCCGCGCGCCCTGCAATGCCAAACTGCACGCCCACGCTGCCGCACGTTTCTAGGCCCGCCCATGATGACATCCCCCTGGTTCCGGCTCTCCGAGCATGTCCGTCTGCTTCCGCGCGTCAACGGCTGGTTTGCGCATCCCTATCTGATCTCGCCGTTGACCTTCGGCCTGTACACGCAACACTCGCATCTATCGATGATGGAGTCGTTTCTGGAGGATCCGGAGCAGCACCGGGCGGCGCTGCGCGAGCCGGACATGCGCGGCGGCCCCTTCATCGATCATGCCGGCGATGTGGCCGACATCCGCGCTTTCCGCGACCAGACCCTACAACGCTGCGCGACGCAGTTGCAGTATGCCGATGCGATCAGCGCGGTCTACAGTGTGTTGCAGAGCGAGGCCAAGGGTGCCGGCCTGGCCGGGCTATACGCCAAGTTCGACCCGCTGATCCGCGACAAGCTGGAAATCTTCTACGACGTCAGCAAGCAGCCTGGCGTGCGCTTCATGGAGCGCCAGTTCTACGCCAGCAGCGCCTACGACCCCAGCCTGCAGAGTGCGGTGCTGGAACCGGTCAGCGACCAGGAGCGCGCGTTCGCGCTCAGCACGCCGCAATTGCCATCGGCCGCCGGCTCGCTGGAATTGAACGCGCCGTTCGCCGACCCGTTCTGGGACCAGTTGTGCGGCGGCATGGCCGATGCCGAGGCGCTGATCGATCTGATCCTGAGTCACGCGCCGAGCGGCACCACGCGCGAGGACGCCCGCGCGTTGCTGACCGACGCGCCGCTGCCCGAACATCCGGCGCCGGACGGCGTGCGCGTGCGTTACTTCGGCCATGCCTGCGTGCTGATCGAAGGCGCGGGCGTGAGCATCCTGATCGATCCGCTGATCAGCTACCCCGGCGAATGCGCCATCGACCATTTCACCTTCGACGATCTACCGGCGAAGATCGATTACCTGCTGATTACCCATCCGCACCAGGACCATGTGGTGATGGAATCGCTGCTGCGCATCCGTCACCGCGTCGGCACCGTGGTGGTGGGACGCGCCGGCGGCGGCGATTTGCAGGATATCTCGCTGAAGCTGTGCCTGGAGCAATGCGGCTTTGCCCATGTGGTGGAACTGGCCGACTACGAAGAACTGCGCTTCCCGCGCGGAAGAATCGTCGGCGCACCGTTCTACGGCGAGCATGCGGATCTGGATATCCGCGCCAAACTGGTTCACGCAGTGGAATTGGATGGGAAGGTCTGCGTGCTGTTCGCCGACTCGCGTCCACCGACAGTCGAATGCTATGCGCAACTGAAAGCCATGTTTCCGCAGATCCACTGCATGTTCCTGGGCATGGAGTGTGTCGGCGCGCCAGCGACCTGGCTGTACGGCCCGCTGCTGCAGAAGATGCTGACCCGTGGCGAGGATCAATCGCGCCGGCTCGATGGCTGCGACCACGCCCTGGCCAGCGCGCTGCAGGCGTTCTTCCTACCCGAGCGGCTCTACGTCTACGCCATGGGTGCCGAACCCTGGGTGACCCACATCACCAGCATCCTGTATTCGGAGGATCTGCCGCAATTCCGCGAAGCACGCCAATTGGAAGCGACCGCACGCGCAGCGGGCCAGCATGCCGAACTGCTATTCGGCCGTTGCGAAATCACCCTCTGAGTCAGGCACGCGCCATGTCCGATGCACGCGGTTACTTGCGCGCCAATGCGGTGGCGCGCCCATTGCTGAACCACTGGATTCTATGGGACATGCTGATTCCACCGGCGCAGGCGGCGCTGGTGGTGGCCAAGCAGCAAGTGCCGATTCTGGAATCGTATCTGCGCGCGCCCGAACAGCATGCGCAGGCGGCGCGGAACCCGGCGCTGATGGGGGGGCCATGGATCAACTACCCCACCCCCAAGACTGCCGAGATCGGCCAGTTGCTCGAACGCACCCGCGCCGTGCAAGCCGATGCACTCGCCCTGGCGGCGGCGCTGCAAGCACTGGACGACCTGCTGCGCCAACAGGCCACCGGGCAATCGCTGGAAGCGCTGTACGCGCAGATTCCCGACACGCTGGCCGGACTGGTGGAACTGGTCTACGACCTCAACGATCATCCCGGCTTGCGTGTCCTGGAAGGCGTGCTGTATCGCAGCCGGTTCTATCGACGCGACCTGCAACAGTTCGCCTTCGACCTGGTCGAGCACGATTGGTTGCCCTACGAACGCAGCACCCCGGTACTGGAATCACCCGATACGCCAGTGCTGACCCTGCCGTGGAACGATGATCGGCTGGACATGCTGTTTTCCGCCGAGCGCACTCCCGTCGTGATCGACGCCTTGGCCGAGCAGCTCGGCATCAGCGCAACGCAGCGCGCCGGATTCGCGCGTTTGTTCGATACCGCGCCGCCCACGCAACGGCATTCCCCACCCGCGGCCGGCATGCGGATCCGTTATTTCGGCCATGCTTGCCTGTTGATCGAGTCGGCGCATACCAGCATCCTCACCGATCCGTTCGTCGCCTACGACTATCCGGCCGACCCGCCACGCTACACGCTGGCCGACCTGCCCGCGCGCATCGACTATGCGCTCATCACACATGGTCATAGCGACCATATCCGTCCGGAAATCCTGCTGCGGCTCCGGCATCGGATCGGCACCGTGGTGGTGCCACACAGCGCCGGGCGGCGCCTGCAGGACCCCTCGCTGAAACTGATGCTGCATGCGCTGGGCTTCGAGCGGGTGATCGAGCTGCACGAGTTCGAACGCATCGCACTGGCCGATGGCGCGATCACCGCGCTGCCGTTCCTCGGCGAACACAGCGATCTGGATATCCAGGGCAAGGCCGGCTACCACATTCGTCTGCAAGGCCATAGCGCGGCCTGCCTGGCCGACTCCTGCAACCTCGATCCGCATCTCTACCGGCATGTGGCCGCCGAGCTTGGCCCCATCGATGCCCTGTTCCTGGGGATGGAATGCGAAGGGTCGCCGCTGAGCTGGGGCTATGGGCATTTATTGAGCCGACGCATCGATCCGAAACTCGATCGCAGCCGACGCGATCGCGGCTCGCATGCGGACGAAGCCATCGCCCTGATCGCATGCTGGCCGGCGCGCAGCGCTTACGTGTATGCAATGGGCCAGGAGCCCTGGCTGAATCATGTGCTGGCGATCAACCAATCCGGCGAACACTTGGGCTTGCGTGAGGCCGAGCGGTTCCTGAGCCACTGCCGCACCCACGGCATCGACGGTGAGCGCCTGTTCGCGATGCGGGAACTGGTGCTGTCGGCGCATTGAGCAGGAGCAACACAACGGCGCATGGCGCGCGCCCTCACCAGCCGCCCCCTCCCGACGACGACACACGCCACCAGGAGGGGGAACGCGATGAGACGTTCAGTGTCCCGCCGCCGCCATCGCGTCGCGCAGGCTTTTCGGACGCATATCGGTCCAGTGCTCGTTGACATAGTCCAGGCAGGCCTGCTTCGGATTCGAGCCGAACACCACCGACCACCCGTTCGGGACCTCGGCATAATCCGGCCACAATGCATATTGCTCCTCGTGGTTGATTACCACGACGTAGTTCTGATCTTGTTCGTCGTCTTGGCTTGACATCTGTGCGTCCTCCGTTAGGAATGAGTGGCGGCATGTTGCACGCATCTGACGATGCGCGGGGCGCCGGCCGCACGTTCGACGCGCCCGTGAATCCGGTTCGATCAGGCGCCCGACACGATACCCTGAGCCTGTCGGCCGTGCAGCGTCGGTGCCTCGGTGTGCGGGTCGCCTGGTTCCTTATGCGGCAGCGACGATTCGGCCAGGCATCCATAGTCCAGCGCCAACACACGGTCGGCGACCTGGCGGTAACCCTGGTCGTGGGTGACCAACACCAATGTCTTGCCACTGGCGCGCAATGCCGGCAACAACACCGTATAGAAGCGCTCGCGAAACGCCTGGTCCTGATCGGCGGTGAGTTCGTCGAACAGCATGATCTGACGGTCGTCCAAGCACGCTTGCACCAGGGCCAGGCGCTTGCGCTGCCCCTGCGACAACTCCACCTGCGAGAACACACCGTGGATGTGATCGAAATTAACCTTCGCATCCAGATTCACCCGCTCCAGCCAAGCCTGCACCTGGGCCGGATCGGCCGGCGCGGCATCGGCGCCGATCACGTGTTCGAACAACATGAAATCGAAGAAGACCGCGCTGAACATGGTCCGATATTGCGCCAACGCAAGATCTTCGCCCAGCACGCGGCCATCGACGAGAATGCGCCCCTCGCTGGGCTGCAGCAATCCGCTGAGCAACAACAACAACGTCGATTTGCCGCTGCCATTACCGCCGGTGACGAACACGGTCTCGCCGCGCCGCACGCTCAGATCCACCGGACCGAACTGAAAGTGGTCGCCATTGGCGCCGGTATAGCGATAGATCACCCGCTCCAGACGCAGCGTGGTCCATGTGGCCTCCACCGATACGGGCACGCGGTCGGCCTGGGCGTGCGCGGCCAGTGCGGGAGCAGGCGGTACGCTCGCCGCATCGTCGAGCCCCACCTCGCGCAGATGCCGCACGCTCGCCGATGCGCCACTGACTTGCGCGCCAAGATCGAACAACGCATTGAGCGGGCCGCTGATGAACAAGCCGGTGATGACGAAGTGCAAAATCGTCGGCGACGGTACCGCGAACAGATAACGCCCTGCCAGGATCGCCGCCAATACCCAGCCATACCCGATCAACTCGGCGCAGGCATCGCTGATGCCCCAATGCATGCTGGTGTCGAACTGCGTCCGGCGCGCGTTCTCGATTGCCGGGCGCAACTGCATGTGCGTGAAATGCCCGGCACGCGCCGGCGACAAGGTCAGTTCCTTCTTGCCCTCCACCAACGTGCGCAGCAGTCCATTGAGGCGCTCCTCGGCCTTGCGCATGCGGTCGAAAGCCGGCCCGGTGAAGCGCCGAGTGAAATAGAACAACACACCCGACAGGCCGATGAACGGCACCACCACCGCGAACAACGGCAGCGAAACCCAGGACAGATACAGCAGCCCTCCCACCGACAGCAGGCTATTGGTCAACAGCACCGGCCCCATCTGGATCATCTGCGTCAGCCGACCGACATCGCCGATCAGCGCGCCGAACACGGCGTGCTTGCGATGCATCAATTGCTCCAGCGGCAACTCCAGAAAACGCGTGGACAGTTCCCCGCGCAGTTCCGCCATCAATCCGCTGCCCACGTGCGCCGCAAGGCGCGCGGACAACAGGCGCACCACCAGCGCGGTGCCAAGCAGCAACGCACCGTGCAGCAGCGCGGCGCCCATCGGCGTGTGCAGCAGGTTGGTCGCGGTCGCGTTGAGATAATCCAGCAGCAACATCGAGGCGCCCGCACTGGCCGCCGACAGCAGCGACATGCCCGCCAAGGTCACGGCATGACGGCGTAGATAGCACCGAATGAACATCAGACCACTCCCTCTGGCAAGCGCGCGCTCATTGCCCACTCCAACGCGGCGGACGCTTTTCCACGAAGGCCAGCGGCCCTTCGCGGCTGTCCTGACTGAGGCGCCGTCGTTCTTCCCAGGAATACCGGGTGGCGAACGCCTCGGCCAGCGGCAGGTTGGCCGACGCCGCCGCGGCTTGTTTGATCGCGCGCAGCGACAGCGGCGCGCACGCCAGTAGGTCCTGCACCCAGCGCTCCACGCAGGCATCCAACTGGTCCGCCGCGACCACCTCGTTGACCAATCCCAAGTCCAAGGCCCGCGCGGCCGGCATCCGCCGACCGCTCAGCAGATAGCCCATCGCGGTGCGATACGGCAGCTGCCGGGTCAGGCGGAACACGCCACCGGCACCGGGGATCAGGCCGAGCCGCGCCTCGGGCAAGGCGAATTCGGCGGTGTCCGCGGCGACGATGATGTCGCACGCCAAAGCCAACTCGAAGCCACCGCCCAGCGCCAGGCCATTGACCTTGGCGATCACCGGCTTACACAGATCAAAGCGCTCGGTCAGACGTGGCCAACCCGGCGCGCCCTGACTGCCGAACGACGACGACGGCGCACCGGCGTGCAGACGCACCGCCAATTCCTTCAAATCCTGTCCGACCGAGAACGCGCGCTCGCCACTGCCGCTGAGCACCGCCACCCACAGCGTGTCGTCGCGCTCGAAGCTGTCCCAGGCATCGGCCAACGCCGCATGCGTGGCCAGATCGAGCGCATTCAACACCCGCGGACGGTTAAGGGTGATACGCGCGACATGTCCATCGCGTTCGAACACTACCGGCATCGCCTTCATCCGAGCACCCGCGGATCGCACAGGAACCGGCGCAGACGCTTCACGCCCTCTTCGATTTGCGCATCGCTCAGATAACTGCACGACAGACGCAGCGTCTGCTGCCCGCCCTCGTCCACATAGAACATCCGCATCGGTGTCCACAGCACGCCGTAATCGCGCGCGGCCAGCTCCAGTAAGGCCGTATCCACCGTCACCCCCAGGTGCAGGCAGACGAAAAACCCACCTTGTGGCCGGTTCCAATGCAAGGCCGGATGTCTGGCGACCACATCGCCGAGTTCGCGCTGCAACGCCGCCAACAGACAAGCCAGCTTGCCCCGATAGAACACCGCGCGATCCGCACCCAAGGCCGCGAGCGAACCGCCACTGGCCAGCAGCATGCCCGCGGCAATCGCCTGGCAGACCGGCGAGGTATTGACCGTCACCATGCTTTTGAGCGCGGACAGCGCATCGGCCAGCACGCGCGGCGGCTGCCCGGCCACGTCCTGATCGGCGATCACGAAACCGACGCGGATGCCCGGCAAGGCAATCTTGGCGAACGTGCCTAGATGGATCACGCGCCCGCTGCGGTCCATCGCCTTCAACGAGGGAACCGCATGCTCGGGGCGGAGGGTAAAACCGTAGGTGCTGTCTTCCAGCACGTAGAAATCGTGCGCGTCTGCCGCATCCAGCAAGGCCTGGCGCTGCGCGCGATCCAGCAGACTGCCGGAGGGATTGGAGATATCCGGCGCCACGTACAATGCGCGTACCCGGCGGCCCTGCGCACGCGACTCGGTACAGGCGCGATGCAGGCGATCCAGATCGACGCGACCGTCGACCTCGTCGATGCCCAGCAGCGGGATCGCGAGGGTGCGCGCCGCGCCCATCGCACCGACGAAACACGGCTGCACCACCGCCAGGACGTCGCTTGACTGGGCGAACAAGGCCCGTAACACCAGGAACATCGCTTCCTGAAAACCCACGGTGACCACGATGTGCGACGGCGCGACGTCCAGCCCTTGATCCTGGCGCAGCGCCTGCGCGAGCAGCGCATTGATGATGCCGCGACTGGGGCCGTACTGAAACAGACGCCGCCGCACCTGCTGTTCGGTGAGCCCCTCGACACGCATCAGATGTGCGAGATAGCCCTGCAGATAAACATTCAGATCCAACGCTTCCAGCAACGTCGCCGCCGGTGCGCCAGGCGCGAACGAGATCGCCTCCGGATAGCGATCGATCACCTCGTTGAGAAAATCGATCGCTCCCAGCACCGGCTCGTCGAGGCAGGGATGCAACTCGGCCGGCTCCAGCATCGCCGGTGCAGGCGGTGGCACAGCGGCCACGCCGGCATCGCCTTGCCCACTCATGCGGCCCACCGCTGACGCAGACGGGCCAGCACATCGTTGGCATAGATACGACTGGATTGCACCAACACGAACTCGGCCATGTAACGGCGGAAATCCTCCGGCGATTCTTCCGCCACCCGCAACATGCGCCGATTGGGCGCCACCGCCTCGCTACGCATGCGCTGCACGGCATGGGCGATGGTCGCGTCCATGGCATCGCTGGCGACGACGTCGTCGGCCAGGCCCGCGGCATCGGGTTCCTCGGCCTGGATGATGCGTCCGCGCAGGATCATGTCGCGACTGACCCGATGCCCCACCCGCGCGCCTAAACGCAGATTGGCCGAACCCGGCACGATGCCCTCCTTGGCCGCGGGCAGCACGAAATAGGCCTGGCGTTCGGCCACCACATGATCGAAGGTCAACATCAATTGCAGGCCGCCGCCAATGGCGAACGCATCCACCGCCGCCACCCAGGGTTTCTCGATGCCCTGCTCGCGCACATCCGCGCCCGGCCAGCACAGGCCACGGCGAATCTTATTGAGATAGGTGAACTCGCGGCGCAGCAGGAAATCGACGAAGGAAATATTTCCCTGGTACAGATGCTGCAGATTGATCCCAGAGCAGAACACCCGTCGATCGCGGTACTTGGGGTGTTCCATCGGACCGCCACGCACGACCCCGACCATCACCTCATCGTCGAGCAGGGCGAGATCGACCGCCACTTCCATCGCCTCGACCAGTGCATTGTCCTCGGCATTCAGGCCAGTCTGATTGGCGACGGTCAACCAGGCCGCGCCATCGTGACGCTGCACATGCACCGGCCCGATCTGCACCTGCGCGTCATTACGGAACTGCGGCAGCAACGCCAACGCGCGCGCGGTCGGACGCAACATGCTGTCGATCAGATGGTGGCCGCAGTCGGGCAGGCGCAACACGCCCCACAGGACGATGGCCTGTTCGATCTCCCAGCCCTCTTTTTCGGCCTGGATGCAAGCGTGTTCGCGCGCCCATTGCGCCTGACTCGGCAACAAGCCGGGCACCGCATCGGCAGCGGCACGCAAGACCTCGTCCAGGCGCAGCGACAACCCATGCGCCTGAGTGAGCGCCGCGTACAACCAGCCACCATGTTGGCGCATGAACTCCATCCGCACGGCCCTGCAACGCGCATGTACCGCGGCGGCGCGCTGCGCCTGCCCTTGGTCGCGTTGCGCAGGGGCCGGCAAGGCAAGCAGTTGCTGCTCGCCCCAGGCCGCCACTGCGCGCACTTGCGCCAGTTGCTCGGCCAGTGGGGTCATGCCGACGCCATCGGCATGCAGGTGCCGTGCGGATGTTCGGCGGTGGCCTGTGCCGCCAGCCGCCGCTGGCGGCGACGCAGTTCCATGTCGCACGCGGCCAGGTGTTGACCCACGGCCTGCTCGTAGGAATGGGCCGCTCCTTCGAGCAGCAACAAGCGCCGGCCGGGCAGCGCCTGTAGGTCCACCTCCGCCAACGACGCCAGCCATGCGCCAATCGCGCCCTGAGCATCCTCGCTGACTTGATCGACCACGCCCAACTGCGCCATCCGCGCGCAACCCAATTGCGTTTCAAACAGGAACACCGTGCGCGCAGCGTCGATGCCCATCCGCGTGCTCATGCGCCGCATCGCCATGCTCGGCCACGCGGCTTCGCCGCGGCTGTGCATCCGGATACTGGCACCAGGCACCGCGATGCGTCGGTCCACCGCCAGCAGCAGATCCAACATCCCCGCGGTGCAGGCATTGTCGATGCAGGCCAAGGACACTCCCTCCAGCCGCTCGAAGCGACGCATGGCCTTTTCCCAGCGACCGATCACATCCAGATTCACTGGCCCCGGCCACGATGCCTCAACCGGCAGCGTGGCCGCACCACGCAGGTGCAGGAGCAACACGGCAGGTGTGCTCGCATCCTCCACCTCATCGCAGGCGCGACCGAGCCGTTGAGTCAATTCGTCGCTCAGCACACTGGTGGCGTCAATCTCCAGATGGACGAGATGCAAGACGGGACTAGAAGAGTCGCTCATGAAAAATCCGCAAGATCGATAGAACGGGGGCCAGGGACAACTTACCAGCGCAACAAGGCCGTCTCGATCGACGATCCCGGCCCCATCGTCATCATCACGCCCCAATCGCCGGGGCGGATCTGCCCCTCATCGAGCAGTCGCGCGTAAGAGAACAGGAACGAACCGCTGGACATATTGCCGTGCTCGCGCAACACCTCGATGGTATGGCGCATGTCGTGACTGGTCAGCATCAAGTTGGCGCAGATCGCATCGATGACCTTGCGCCCGCCCGAATGCACCAACCAGTGGGCGATATCGCGGCGACGCAGGCCAGTCCCCTCCAGCAAACGCTGCACCACGGTGGGCGCATTGGCCCCCACCACGTAAGGCACGTCTTTATGCAGACGGAAATGGAACTTGCCATGGGTTTCATCCCAGGCGAAGCGCATGGCATCCAGCGCTTCGGGAATCACCTGGCTGGCGAATTTGCACACGCGCGGCCCGGCATGAACATCGCCACGCTCATCGCCATCGGCGATCACCGCCAGAGCCGCCGCGCCATCGCCGAACAGGCTGTTGACGACCGCCGTTTCGATCCCGTCATCGTCGACATACGCCGCCGAACACACTTCGATGCACAACAGGACCGCGAGTTTCCCCGCATTGGCATGCGTCCAGTTGACCGCCGCATTGAAGCCGTTGAGGCCGGCGTTGCAGCCCATCCCGACCACATCCAGGCGCACGCAGTCCTGACGCATTCCCAAGCGCTGGATCAGCAACGAACTGAAGCCAGGGGTGAGCAAGCCGGTGGTGGTCACGCAACACAGATAGCGCACGTCGTCCAGCGAGGCGCCAATGGACTGCAGACAGCGGGTCAAGGCGCGCTCGCCGATTTCCAGGCCGATATCGCGGTGTTTGTCGAGCAGGCGCGCCTGCGTTTCGCGCGGCGCGTTGCCTGCTTCGTCGCTCTCCGGCAACGCCAGATGACGCGAGTCGATCCCATTGTTTAAAAACACCTGACGCCGACGCCGATCTTCGATACCGAAGCGCCTCAGCACATCCGATTGCGAATAACGGCGCGCCGGGGTGGCGGTACCAACACCGCGAATGCGCGACGCGATGAATGTCGGCGTGCTCGTCGATGCAACATGTGCATTGAAGTTCATGCTTATCCGAATTCCAGCGTTGTCCAAGGTGGATCGCCAAGCTGTTGGAGCGACCGAGGTGCACGACTATGGTGGGTGAGACCCCGGCAGTGCACTTGCTCGTGTGCGCCGATGAGTTGCCTATCAGCGTCATCGTGCAGCGCGCACATGGTGTACCGCACATTGGCCCGAGGAACAGCATATTTCCTGCAGTCTAGCCACGCCATGTGACGGAACGACGATCCACAGGCCAGGCCACCCAAGACAAACCTTCGTCACTGCCAGTCAAGCGCATGCAAGGGCGAACGCCTACAAATCCACTCTACGCAACCCTCAGTCGAGTCAGACACGTGCAACGGCCGATGTCGATGATCTTGCTTCACTGCGACAAACACCCACTGCGCTCTTGGTCGTGCTCCAACAAAACGGCCTTCCAGTCGCCGTTTCGCTTGCTGGAGGGTCGTGCGCATCATGGATAACTCCGCCAAGAGCCTGCCCGCCTCGTTCGTACAAAAGCGGATGTGGTTGCTCGCCAGGCTGGACCCACAGGCGTCCGTCACTTACCACATCGCCAATGGCGTTCGCCTGACCGGCGCGTTGGACATCCACGCCCTGCAAGCGGCGCTGGACCGCATCGTCGCGCGACACGAAGTGCTGCGTACCAGCCTGATCGAGGTGAATGGACAGATTCGTCAGCGAATCCACCCGAGCATGCGCTTCACGCTGGTCCATGAGGATGCGAGGGCTTGCGCGACAGATCCCGCCGCGCTCGCGCGCATCGCGCAACAGGAGGCGGTGCGCCGGTTCGACTTCACACTGGGCGCCCCGGTGCGCGGACGTCTGCTGCGTCTTGCCGCACAAGAGCACATCCTGTTGTTGACCTTCCATCACATCGCCTGCGATGGCTGGTCAATCGGCGTCTTGTTGCGCGAACTGGAAAGCCTGTATGGCGCCTTTGTCCGACAGCAAGCGGACACCTTGCCGCCCTTGCCGATCCAGTACGCGGACTACGCGATCTGGCAGAGCGAGCAATTGCAAGGCGATACGCTCGAGGCACAACTGCGCTTCTGGACCACGCAACTGGCGGATGCACCGACGCTGCTGCCACTGCCGACCGACCGCGCCCGCCCCCCCCTTCAGGATTACCGCGGCGCGAGCGTAGACACCCTGCTCCCACCGGCATTGGGACAACAGCTCAATGCCCTGGCACGGCGGCATGGCTGCTCGTTATTCGCCACGGTGCTGGCCGGATGGGCGCTGCTGCTGACGCGCATCAGTGCGAGCAACGATGTGGTGATCGGCACGCCGACCGCCGGACGCACGCATCCGGACCTGGAAGCGTTGATCGGCTGCTTCATCAACACGCTGGCGCTGCGCTTCACCCTGCGCGGCACACCGACGGTGGCGCAATGGCTGGCACACGTCCGCGAGGTGGTCCTGAATGCGCAGGATCACCAGGAATTGCCGTTCGAGCGCGTCGTCGAAGCGCTGCAACCCAGCCGTAGCCTCAGCCATACACCGATCTTCCAGACACTTTTCAGTCTGGACGGTTTCAGTCGCCAACAGTCGCTGCAACTGCCCGGATTGCACCTGGAACCGTTGCCGGACACGGCGGACATGTGCGCGTTCGACCTGATCCTGACGATGCAGGAATCCGAGACGGGGCTGCGGGCACGGCTCAAATACCCGGTTGCGCTGTTCGACCGCGACACCATGGAACGGCGTCTGGCGCAGTTCGTCACGCTATTGCAGGCCATGGTCGCCGACGACACGCAATCCGTCGCGCAACTGCCGCTGTTGCCGCCGCAAGAGCGCACCCAACTCCAGCACATGAGCCAAAGCGCGCCCGCAGTGGACCTGCCGCAGGCAAGCCTGCACGCATTGTTCGCACAGCAGGCCGCGCGCACGCCCGAGGCCCCGGCCATCGTCAGCGCGACCGGGACGCTGTCCTACGCCGCCGTGCTCGCCCAGGCGCACGCCGTGGCCCAGCAACTCATCGCCATCGGCGTGCGCCCCGGCGATCGCGTGGCGGTGGTGCTGCCGCGCGCTGCGCACTTGATCGTCGCCGAACTGGGCGTGCTCCACTGTGGTGCCGCCTATGTGCCGCTGGATCCGGCGCATCCAAGCGAACGCCTGGCCGAACTCGTCACGCACTGCGCCGCCTGCGCGGTGCTGAGCGAACGCGCGATCGCCCTGCCGCCATTGCAACAACCACGCCTGGATCTGGATCAGTTACCACCTGCCGACGCCTCACCCATTCCCGCGCCGACGCTCCCCGCGCGCAGTCCCGCTTACGTGATCTACACCTCTGGATCCACCGGCGCACCCAAGGGCGTGGTGGTCGCCCATGACGCCGTGGTCGCCTTCGCCATGGGCGGCGGACATGCACATCTCCAGGCCGACGACCGGGTCGCCTTTGTCGCCAATCCCGCCTTCGACGCGGCGACCTTCGAGGTCTGGACCACCTTGCTGCATGGCGCCAGCCTGGTCATCGTCGAGCAGCACCTGTTGCTCGATCCGCCGGCCCTGGCGCGGCATCTTGCCGCGCATGCCGTCAGCATCCTGCACCTGACCGCCGGACTGTTGCCCGGCTACTGGCAGGCCCTGGCCGCCTGGCTACCGCGACTGCGCTGCCTGTTGACCGGCGGCGACCGCGTCGATGCGCGCACCATCGCCCAACTGCTCGCGCACGCGCCGCCGCAACGCCTGCTGCACTGCTATGGCCCGACCGAGACCACCGTGTTCTGCGTGACCCATCCGATCGCACAGGTCGAACCCGGCAGCGAACGTCTGCCGCTGGGCCGGCCATTGCCCGGCACCCGCGCCTACGTTCTGGATGCGCAAGGACAACCCAGCCCGATCGGCAGCAGCGGCGAACTGCATCTGGCCGGTCCACAACTGGCACAGGGCTATCTGCACTTGCCGGCGGCGACCGCCGAACGCTTCGTCCCCGATCCGTTCGCCGAACACCCCGGCCAGCGCATGTACCGCACCGGCGACCTGGCGCGCTGGCGCAGCGACGGCACACTGGAATTCCTCGGCCGCAACGACGCGCAGGTCAAGATCCGGGGCTTCCGCGTAGAGCCGGCCGAGGTCGAAGCGGCGCTGCGCGACTGTCCCGGCGTGCGCGAAGCGCTGGTACTGACCGACACACCACGCCAGGGCGAACATCGCCTGGTGGCCTATGTCGTCGGCAACGCGAGCACTCCCGACACCCTGCGCACCCGGCTGAGTGCGCGACTGCCGGCCTACATGGTGCCGGCCGCCTATGTCCTGCTCGATGCACTGCCGATCACACCCAACGGTAAGCTCGACCGCCGGGCACTGCCGACGCCGGAGACGGATGCATTCGCCCTGCAGACCTACGCCGCACCCGAAGGCGAACTGGAAACCCTGCTCGCCAATGTGTGGCGCGAATTGCTCGACCTCGAACAGGTCGGTCGCCACGACGACTTCTTCGCCCTCGGTGGACACTCGCTGCTGGCCGTGCAGTTGGCCTCGCGCGTGCGGCAACGGCTCGGCGTGGCCGTCGGCCTGACCGAGATCTTCGCGCACCCGCGCCTGGCCGATCTGGCCAATGCCTTGACCCTGGCCTCGGTCGAGACCCTACCGGCCATCGTACCCAGTCCGCACAACGGACCACTGCCGCTGTCCTTCGCGCAGCAGCGACTGTGGTTCCTGGACACGCACGGCCACAGCGGCAGCGCCTACTCGCTCACCTACGCATTGCAACTGCGCGGGCCGCTCGACAGCGCCGCCTTGCACCGCGCGCTAGACCGGATCGTCGCACGCCACGAGGTGCTACGTACCCGCTTCGCGATGGTGGCGGGACAACCGCAGCAGGTGATTGCCTCGGCCGATTGCGGATTTGCGCTGATCCGGCACGATCTCAGTGGAGAAAGCGATCCGTTGCAAGCCGCGCACGCGCACGCCGATGCGCAAGCGCAGGCGCCGTTCGATCTGGAAAACGGGCCGTTGCTGCGCGGTCACCTGCTACGCCTGGGCGAGCGCGACCATGTCTTGCTGTTGACCGCCCATCACATCATTGCCGATGCCTGGTCCGGCGCGGTCCTGGTCAACGAGCTGACCGCCCTGTACGCAGCGTTCGCGCAGGGAATGGCCGACCCGTTGCCCGCGCTGCCGATCCAGTACGCCGACTTCGCCCTCTGGCAACGGCGCTGGATCGCCGGCGAGCGTTTGCAGGGTCAACTGGCGCATTGGCTCACGCATCTACGCGGCGCTCCAACACTGCTCGAATTACCGACCGACTTCCCACGCCCGGCGCAGCCGGACTATCGCGGCGAAGTGGTGCCATTCCACCTGGATGCCGCGCAAACGGCCGCACTCAAAGCACTGGCCCGACGCCACGGCGCCACGTTGTTCATGGTGATCCTGGCCGGCTGGGCGACCTTGCTGGCACGCCTGTCCGGCCAGCGCGAGGTGGTGATCGGCACGCCGATCGCCAATCGCCATCATGCCGAACTGGAGCCGTTGATCGGTCTGTTCGTCAATTCGCTCGCGCTGCGCATCGATCTGCACCAGGAGCAGAGCGTGGCCGCGCTGCTTGCGCAGACCCGGGCAACGGCACTGGCGGCGCAGGCATGCCAGGACATTCCGTTCGAACATGTGGTCGAAGCACTCAATCCGGTGCGCAGCAACGCGCACAACCCGATCTTCCAGGTGATGTTCGCCTGGCAGAACGCGCCGGAAGGTCAACTCACGCTGCCGCAACTGACGCTGGAAACCTTGCAAGCCACCCATCGCAACGCGCAGTTCGATCTGGAACTGTCGATGCAGGAAAGCGGCGATGGCATCGTCGGCAGTCTGGGTTTCGCCACGGCGTTATTCGCGCGCACGCGCATCCAACGCCATGTGCAGCAGTTGCGAACCATGCTGGTGCGGATGGCCACCGACGACACCAGCACGCTCCACGCGCTGTCGGCCATCGCGCCACAAGAGCGAGCGCTGCTGCAGGACTTCAATGCCACCGACACGCCGATCGCCGCTGGCGTGGGTGTGCATGCGCTGTTCGCGCAACAGGTCCAGCGCACACCGACGGCCACTGCCCTGGTGGATGCCGAGCGCAGCCTCTCTTATGCCGAACTCGATGCCCAGGCCAATCGTCTGGCGCGGCACCTGATCGCACTGGGCGTTGGCCCGGATGAGCGGGTGGCTCTGTATCTGAGCCGTCGCATCGACCTGGTCGTGGCGATGTTGGCGACGCTGAAAGCCGGCGGCGCCTATGTGCCGCTGGATCCGACCTACCCACTGCAGCGCGTGGCGTTCATGCTCGCCGATAGCGCGCCGTGCGTGATGCTGACCGATGCACAAGGCGCGGCCCAGTTGCGTGGACACGCCCGGACACCCGTGGTGTTGCTGGATCAGGCGCAACCGGCCTGGACACAGTACCCTTCCACCGCGCCCAGCGTGCCGGCGCTGCAAGCACAGCATCTGGCGTATGTGATCTACACGTCAGGCTCGACCGGCACGCCCAAGGGCGTGGCGGTGGAGCATGGCGGACTGCGCAACTATTGCGTGGCCGCCGCCACCCGCTATGGCCTGCGCAGCGGCGACCGGGTGCTGCAATGCAGTTCGCCCAGCTTCGATATCGCCGTGGACGAAATCTTCGCCACGCTCTCCAGCGGCGCCACCCTGGTCCTGCTGCCCAGCCTGCGCCTGCCGGCCATCGCCGAATTCGTGCGGGTGATCGCGCAGCAACAGATCAACGTGCTCAATCTACCCACCGCCTACTGGCATGCGTGGATGGCCGAGCACACCGCGACGCTGCCGACGTGCCTGCGACTGGTGATCTGCGGCGGCGAAGCGCCGAACCCGGCGCACATCGCACACTGGCATGCGCTAGCGCAGGGACAGGTGCCACTGCTCAACGCCTATGGCCCGACCGAGACGGTCTCCGGGGTCAGCTTCGGCGCGTTGGCGCCCGGTGAGCCAGCACATATCGGCGGACCGATTGCCAATGTGCGCCTGCACGTGCTCGATCGGTACCGGCAACCGCTCCCCATCGGCGTCAACGGCGAACTGTATATCGCCGGTGCGCAGTTGGCGCGCGGATATCTGGGCCGTGCGGATCTGACCGCCGAACGCTTCGTCCCCGATCCGTTCGCACCGGTGGCCGGCGCACGCATGTACCGCAGCGGCGATGTGGCGCGTTGGCGCGAGGATGGCACGCTACTGTTCGTCGGTCGCGACGACCATCAAATCAAACTGCGCGGTTTCCGCATCGAGCCGAGCGAAATCGAAGCCGTGCTACGCACGGCGGCAGACGTGCAGGATGCGGCGGTGCTGCTGCGCGAAGACCGGCCCGGCGAACGCATGCTGGTCGCCTATGTGGCGACGCCGTCGCTGGCGGTGGATGCCATGCGCGCGCATCTGGCGACACGGCTGCCGGACTACATGGTACCGACCCGTTACGTGCGACTGGAGGCGCTGCCGCTCACGCCCAACGGCAAACTCGACCGCCAGGCGCTGCCGGCGCCGGAGAGCGAGCGCAGCGATCCCGCCGCGACGACGACGCAAGGCCACTACGAGCAAATCCTGGCGCAGGTCTGGTGCGAGTTACTCGGAATCGACCGGGTCGAGCGCGACGACGATTTCTTCGACCTGGGCGGACACTCGCTGCTGGCGGTGCAATTGATCGCACGCGTCCGCGACAGCTTCGGCGTGGAATTGCAGATCGGCGATGTGTTCACCCACACCCAATTGCAGGCACTGGCACGACACCTGGAGCACAGCGACCCTCATGCGCGTAGCGATGCCGCGTCGATCGTCGCGGTGGAACGCGGCGCGGCGCTGCCGCTGTCCTTCGCGCAGCAGCGGCTTTGGTTCCTGGACCGCTTCGACCCCAATAGCCAGCTCGCCTATTTGATGCCCGGTGGCGTGCGCTTGCGCGGCCCGCTGGACAGCCTGGCATTGCGTCGCGCCCTGGACCGTATCGTGTTCCGGCACGAAGCCCTGCGGACCCACTTCGCGGTGGAACACGACGCCCCGGTCCAGCGCATCGCCGATGCGCAGACCGGCTTTGCCCTGCAACGTATCGACCTGCGCGCCCTGCCCGATCCAGAAGCGGCGGCGCACGCACACGCCGAAGAAGAAGCCAGCACCCGTTTGGACCTGGAACATGGCCCCTTGGTGCGTGGCCGGCTGCTACGCCTGGCCGACCAGGACCATCTGCTGCTGGTGACGATGCATCACATCGTTTCCGACGGTTGGTCGATGGGCGTGCTGATCCGCGAACTGGGCGCCCTGTACACCGCGTTCGCCGAAGGCCTCAGCGACCCGCTGCCACCGCTACACGTGCAGTACGCCGACTACAGCAGTTGGCAACGTCGCCGGATCAGCGGCGAGATGCTGGAACAACAACGCGACTTCTGGCGCAATCACCTGCAAGGCGCGCCGGCGCTGCTGGAATTGCCGACCGACCACCCTCGCCCGGCACGCCAGGACTATGCCGGCGACATCGTCCCATTCGCGCTGGATCATGTGCAAAGCGCAGCGCTCAAGCAACTCGGCCAACGTCATGGCACCACCGGGTACATGACCCTGCTGGCCGCCTGGGCGGTGCTGCTGTCGCGCCTGTCCGGCCAATCCGATGTCGTGATCGGCACGCCGGTGGCCAACCGCACCCATGCCGAACTGGAACCGCTGATCGGCTTCTTCGTCAACACCCAGGCCCTGCGCGTGGATCTGTCGCGCAACCCGAGCGTGGCAGAACTTTTGTCGCAGGTGCGCGCGACCGCCCTGGCGGCGCAAACCCACCAGGATCTCCCGTTCGAGCAACTCATCGAAACACTCAACCCCGACCGCAACCTCGCCGCACACCCGCTGTTCCAGGCGATGTTGAGTTGGGAAAACCTGCCGGAGGCGGAACTGCAGCTTCCCGGCCTGCAATTGCAGGGATTCGGCCTGCCAGCACAGACGATCAAGTTCGACCTGAGCATGAACGTGCAGGAACACGATGGCAGCATCGTCGGTACGCTCGGCTATGCCACCGCGCTGTTCGAGCGCGACACGATCCAGCGCCATGTCGCGCAGTTCCTGGAACTGCTGCAGGCCATGGTCGCCGACGACACGCAGCGCGTCGCGCAACTGCCGCTGTTGCCGCCACAAGAGCGCACCCAACTCCAGCACATGAGCCAAAGCGCGCCCGCAGTGGACCTGCCGCAGGCAAGCCTGCACGCATTGTTCGCACAGCAGGCCGNGCGTGGCGGTGGTGCTGCCGCGCGCTGCGCACTTGATCGTCGCCGAACTGGGCGTGCTCCACTGTGGCGCCGCCTATGTGCCGCTGGATCCGGCGCATCCAAGCGAACGCCTGGCCGAACTCCTCGCGCACTGCGCCGCCTGCGCGGTGCTGAGCGAACGCGCGATCGCCCTGCCGCCATTGCAACAACCACGCCTGGATCTGGATCAGTTACCACCTGCCGACGCCTCACCCATTCCCGCGCCGACGCTCCCCGCGCGCAGTCCCGCTTACGTGATCTACACCTCTGGATCCACCGGCGCACCCAAGGGCGTGGTGGTCGCCCATGACGCCGTGGTCGCCTTCGCCATGGGCGGCGGACATGCACATCTCCAGGCCGACGACCGGGTCGCCTTTGTCGCCAATCCCGCCTTCGACGCGGCGACCTTCGAGGTCTGGACCACCTTGCTGCATGGCGCCAGCCTGGTCATCGTCGAGCAGCACCTGTTGCTCGATCCGCCGGCCCTGGCGCGGCATCTTGCCGCGCATGCCGTCAGCATCCTGCACCTGACCGCCGGACTGTTGCCCGGCTACTGGCAGGCCCTGGCCGCCTGGCTACCGCGACTGCGCTGCCTGTTGACCGGCGGCGACCGCGTCGATGCGCGCACCATCGCCCAACTGCTCGCGCACGCGCCGCCGCAACGCCTGCTGCACTGCTATGGCCCGACCGAGACCACCGTGTTCTGCGTGACCCATCCGATCGCACAGGTCGAACCCGGCAGCGAACGTCTGCCGCTGGGCCGGCCATTGCCCGGCACCCGCGCCTACGTTCTGGATGCGCAAGGACAACCCAGCCCGATCGGCAGCAGCGGCGAACTGCATCTGGCCGGTCCACAACTGGCACAGGGCTATCTGCACTTGCCGGCGGCGACCGCCGAACGCTTCGTCCCCGATCCGTTCGCCGAACACCCCGGCCAGCGCATGTACCGCACCGGCGACCTGGCGCGCTGGCGCAGCGACGGCACGCTGGAATTCCTCGGCCGCAACGACGCGCAGGTCAAGATCCGCGGCTTCCGCGTGGAGCCGGCCGAGGTCGAAGCGGCGCTGCGCGACTGTCCCGGCGTGCGCGAAGCGCTGGTACTGACCGACACACCACGCCAGGGCGAACATCGCCTGGTGGCCTATGTCGTCGGCAACGCGAGCACTCCCGACACCCTGCGCACACGGCTGAGTGCGCGACTGCCGGCCTACATGGTGCCGGCCGCCTATGTCCTGCTCGATGCACTGCCGCTCACACCCAACGGTAAGCTCGACCGCCGGGCGCTGCCGACGCCGGAGCACGACACCCACGCCGATGAGGCCTATGTCGCGCCGCAAGGCCTGCTCGAACAGACCCTGGCGACGCTGTGGTGCGATCTGCTCGGTGTCGCCCGGGTCGGTCGTCACGATAATTTCTTCGCGCTCGGCGGGCATTCGCTGCTGGCGGTCACCCTGATCGAACGGCTGCGTCGGCATGGCTGGCAGGTGGACGTGCGCAGCCTGTTCGGCACACCGACGCTGTCCAGCCTGGCCGCCAATCTGCAAACCACCCGCAGCGTGATCGTCCCGCCCAACCGCATCGGCGCGGACTGCCCTCGCATCACTCCGGAGCTGCTGCCATTGGCAGACCTCACCCAGGCCGAGATCGACCTGGTGGTGGACAGCGTGGAAGGCGGCGCGGCTAACGTGCAGGACATCTATCCGCTGGCGCCATTGCAGGAAGGCCTGCTGTTCCATCACCTGACCGATCCGGAGCACGATCCATACCTGCAACACACGCTGTTGTCCTGTGCCACGCGTGCACACCTGGACCGTGTGCTGGACGCGCTGCAAACGCTGATCGCCCGCCACGACATCCTGCGCACCGCCATCGTCTGGGAACGCCTGCGCGCGCCGCTGCAGGTGGTCTGGCGCCACGCACCATTGCCGGTGCAAACACACGCATGGAGTGGCTCGCCCGATGACGTGCAACAGGCCATCGCCGCACAGCCCCCCATCTGCCTGCAGCGGGCACCGTTGTTGCGCGCGCACGTGGTGCACGACCCGGACCAGGATCGCTGGCTGCTGGGTCTGCAACACCACCACATGGTGATGGACCACACCACACTGGAACTGGCGATGGAAGAACTGCAGGCTTGCCTAAGCGGCCGCCAGGACCGCTTGCCGCCACCGCTGCCGTTCCGCGACTTCATCGCGCATGCGCAGTTGGGCGTGCCGGCAGCGGAACACCAAGCGTTCTTCACCGAGATGCTGGCCGATGTCCAGGCTCCCACCGCGCCGTTCGGGCTGACCACCATCGCCGATGCCGCGGTGCACAGCGAACAAGCGCAGTTGCCGTTGCATGCGTCGCTCGGCCAGCGCCTGCGCGCGCATGCCAGCGGCATGGGCGTCAGTGTCGCGACCCTGTTCCATCTGGCCTATGCGTTGATCGTAGCGCGCAGCAGCGGGCGCGATACGGTGGTGTTCGGTACAGTGCTGTTCGGGCGGATGTGGGCCGGCGACGGCGCCGACCGGGTGCTCGGCATGTTCCTCAACACCTTGCCACTGCGGCTGGATTGCGACGGCACCGAGCTGACCCAGGCAATCCACGCCCTGCAACACCGCCTTGCCCGCCTGTTGCGACACGAGCACGCGCCCTTGGCCCTGGCGCAACGCTGCAGCGGCGTGCGCCCTCCCGCGCCCTTGTTCACCGCCGTACTGAATTACCGCCATGCCGGCAGTGCGCGCGCGACCGAGACCGACAACGACAGCGACCACGCCTGGGAAGGCATCGAGACGCTGCCGGTACAGGAGCACACCCACTACGCGATCTTGCTGTCGGTCAACGACCACGGCGAAACCGGCGACTTTTCGCTGAGTGTGCAGGCACTGCCGAGGATCGGCGCCCAGCGCGTGGCCCGGATGATGCTGCAGGCGTTGACGTCGCTGGACGAAGCCTTACGCCTGGCACCGACGACGCCACTGCATGCGCTGGACGTGGTACCAGCCGAAGACGTCGCCGGCCCGCCCACTGTCGCAACCACACCGGTGCCGACAGTGATGGCGTCCTGCGTGCATCCGCTATTCGAACAGCAGGTGGCACGCCATCCGCAGGCCATCGCGGTGCAATCGGGCGAGCGCACACTTTCCTACGCCCAACTCAATGCACAGGCCAATCGTCTTGCCCATCACCTGATCGCCCTCGGGGTGGGTCCGGACATGCGGGTGGCGCTGTGTCTGGAGCGCAGTGTGGAGATGATGGTCGCAGTGTTGGCGATCCTCAAGGCCGGTGCCGCCTACGTACCGTTGGACCCGACCTATCCACCGCAACGCCTGGCCTTCATGCTCCAGGACAGCGCACCGCATTACCTGCTCAGCCACACCGCACTGCGCGCGCGGCTGCCGCACGGCCATGTCCCGATCCTGTGGCTGGATGCGGACGCCGCCTGGGCGCAACAGCCCGAACACAATCCCGATCCCGCCGCGCAGGGTCTCGGCCCGCAGCACCTGGCCTATGTGATCTACACCTCCGGTTCCAGCGGACGTCCCAAGGGCGTAATGGTCACGCACGCGTCCGTGGTCAATCTCTGGCAGGCGCTGCGTCCGATCATGCAGACGGATACGGCGTCCACGCCAGCGCGTGTCTCACTCAATGCGGCGTTGTCGTTCGACGCCTCGGTCAAGATGTGGGTGCAACTGCTCTCCGGCGCCTGCCTGGTGATCGTGCCGCAGGAACTTCGCCTGGACGGCACGGCGCTGCTGGCCTGGCTGCGGCAGATGCGTCTGGATGTGCTCGATTGCACACCGGCGCAACTGCACCTGCTGCTCGATCACGGCATGCTCGACGCAGCGGACGGGATGCCCAAACACGTGCTGATCGGTGGCGAAGCGATCCCACCGACGCTGTGGCAACGCCTGCGTGCGTGCGCGCAGATCGCGTTTTTCAATGTGTACGGCCCGACCGAATGCACGGTGGATGTCACCGTCGCGGCGATCCAGGACAGCACCCCGCAGCCCACGCTGGGCCGACCACTGCCCAACGTGCCCCTGCGCCTGCTCGACCACCGAGGCCGGCCGGTCCCGGTTGGCGTCGTCGGCGAACTCATGGTCGGTGGCGTGCAGGTGTCGCGTGGCTATCTGCACCGTCCGGGCTTGAGCGCCGAGCGCTTCATTCCCGACCCCTTCGCGACGCAGCCCGGCCAGCGCATGTACCGCACCGGCGACCTGGCACGCTGGTGCGCCGATGGCACGCTCGAATTCCTCGGCCGTGGCGATCAGCAAATCAAACTGCGCGGTTTCCGTATCGAACTGGGCGACATCGTCGCGGCACTACGCAGTTGCGATGGCGTGCGTGAAGCGGTCGTGGTCGACCACGAGGACGGCCACGGCGATACGCGCCTGGTCGCATATTGGGTCGGCGACGCGAGCGCTACCGACGGCGAGCATCTGCGTGCGCAACTGGCCGCGCATCTGCCCGACTACATGCTCCCCAGTACCTATCTGCGACTGGACAGCTTACCGCTGAACGCCAACGGCAAACTCGACCGTGAAGCGTTACCGCCGCCGCAGAGCGCAACGCCGGCCAATGCCGCCTACGTACCACCGGCCACACCCATCGAGCGTCGTCTGGCCAAACTCTGGGCCAGCGTGCTGGGGCCGCAGCGGATCGGCCGCAACGACCATTTCTTCGAATTGGGCGGACATTCGATGTCGGTGGTGCGCTTGATCGCCGCCGCCAAACGCAGCAACTTCGAGCTGACCGTGCAGATGGTGTACGCCGCGCCGACGCTGCAAGCCCAAGCCGCGTGCCTGAGCGGGGACACGCAGGCGCTCGGGCCGCACATCGTGGCCGCGCGCCGCCACGGCAAGCGCCCGCCGGTGTTCGTGGTGCCGACCGGCGTTGGCGACATCACTTATGCGTTCGAACTGGCCGCCCACCTCGATGCGGACATTCCGGTCTACGCCCTACCGTGGCCGGAGCCGCTCCCGGCCACGATGGAAGCACTCGCCGCGCAGATGGTCGAGTGGATCCAGGCGGTGCAGCCGCACGGTCCATATCACCTGCTCGGCTATTCCTCCGGTGGCCTGCTCGCTTACGCCATCGCCCAGCACTTCGGCCAGCAGGCCCAGCCTGTCGCCTTCCTGGGGCTGCTCGATTGCGACGTCCCGGTCGCAACGGCGAACACCGACACGCTCGAAGTGGCGATCGCCCAGGCATTACTGCGCCAACTGGAAGGATTGCGGCGCTATCGTCCCTATCTGGACCGCCGCGACATCCAAGCGGGACTGGACGCACTGCTGGAACGCATCGGCGACAGTGCATACGCGGAGATGGCGGCGGCCTGCGCAGACGATCCGACACTGGCGCAGTTGGCGATGGAAGAACAAACCACGGTCGCGGACCTGCTGCAAAACTGCGTCATCAGCACCTGCTTCAATCGCTTGTGGCCGACGTTCACCGCACAGCCATTGTCGGCGGAGTGCAGGCTGTCTCTCTTCCAGGCCATCGAACCGGAGCCGGCCACCGATGCCTATGGCTGGCAACACCTGCTGCCGGCGACGCAGATCGAACGGATCCCGGTCGGCGGCGAACACACCACGCTGATCGAGGCCGAGCACATCGGCGGGCTCGCACGCCGCATCGAGGAGGCGCTCGACACCACCGTGCACCCATCGCCCAACAAGCGCGACAGCAAGAGCGCCACCGTCGCTGCACCCCACGCCGCGGACACCGACCGCATGACCGACCCCGCCACGCCATGAACGCCATGATCGTCTTCGCCCGACCTTTCGCCACAAGACCCATGCCATGCAGATGCGCCGGCGGCGGCGGCATGGCCGTGATGGCACGCGGCACGCCCGATCACCGGGAGATCGCATGAGCGCTACCGCCTTGTCCACTCCCGTGGATGCGGTGCTGCATCCGCTCAGTTCGGCACAGCAAGGCATCTGGCTCGGGCAACTGCTCGCACCGGAACAGCCGAGCTACACCATCGGCTGTGCGATGACTTTCGATGGCACCCTGCAACGCGCGCGATGGGAACGCGCCATCGCCATCACGATCGCCCGCCACGACGCCCTGCGCACCGTGTTGGTCGAAGCATGCGACGGTTCGCCACTGCCTGCTCAACGTGTACTCGACACGCTGCCCTTCTCGCTTCCTTGGCACGACTACAGCGCCAACGCCGATGGCGAGCAGTGCGTGCATGAGCACATCCAGCACGCCCTCACCCGTTCGTTCGCGCATTACGGCCAACCGCTCTGGGATATCCAATGGCTGCAGGCCACCGCCACACGCGGGTATTGCCTGTACCTGTGCCATCACATCTGCATGGATGGCGTCTCGTTAGGCATGCTGTCCCAGCAAATCGTCGACTGCTACAACCGCCTACTGCGTGGAGAAACCGATCCAGCAACACCAGCGCCCTCGTTTCTGCGCGCAGTGGAGAGCGACCGGAACTACCTGGACTCCAACCGTTACCGTCGCGATCTTGACTACTGGTGTTCCCATCTGGCCGCGCGACCAGAACCGCGTTATCCCGGCGCGGCATCCGTGCGCGGACGCCAGCCCACCGTTCAATTACGTTGCACGCTGGAACCGCATATTTTCCCGGCATTGAGCGCGCTGGCCGAACGCCTGAATGGATCGTTCACCACGCTCGTCACCGCCTGCCTCGCGATCTGCCTGACCAGACTGAGTCACCAGGATGCTTCTATCGCGCTTGGTCTAACCGTACACAATCGCCACAACGCCGCCGAGCGCGACATGCTCGGCATGCTGTCCACGCAATTGCCGCTCTACCTGAGCGTGCAGGCGCAGGCGGAGATCGGCACCACCATGCGCGATGTCGTCGGCGCATTACGCCAGGCCATGCGCCACGCCCGCTTCCCCTTGCAACACGCCGTGCATCACCTGCGCCAAGCCGGACAACAAGCGCTGCGACCATTCGATATCAGCATCTCGGTCGAGGACTTCAGCGCGTTCGGCGATCACCCGATCGAAGGAGGGGTGAGATCCATGCGCGCGTTGCATGCCGGTTACGAGGACAGCGCACTGAATGTGTTCGTGCGGCGCTATAACGCGCAGTCTCCAACCCTGCTGGAATTCAACGTCAACCCGGACCGATTGCCTCTGCCACTGGCCGAGAGCACCATGGCCGCATTACCGCAGATGCTGCTGGCGTTGCTGCAAGACCCGCAGATGCCGGTGTGGCGCATTCCCTTGTTGCCCCCAACGCAACGCCAGCAATTGCTTGGCGCGTTCAACACGCCTGCGGCACACGCGCCACACGATACGCAGGTCCACCATGCCTTCGAGCGTCAGGCCGCCGCCACCCCGGAGGCCATCGCGCTCATCTGCGACGACGTCGCGCTCCACTATGCCGCACTGGAAGCTCAGGCCAACCAACTGGCGCATCACCTGCACGCATTGGGCGTGGCCCCCGACGACCGGGTGGCGATCCGCCTGCCGCGCGGGGTCGCCATGGTGGTGGCTGTCCTCGCCACGCTCAAGGCCGGCGCAGCCTACGTCCCACTGGACCCGACCTACCCGGCCGAGCGCCAGGCCTACATGCTGCAGGATTGCTGGGCACAGGTACTGCTGACCACGGGCGCAGATGCCGCGACGTCGAGCTGGCCGGATGCACCGCGGGTGGTGTACCTCGACGCCCCGCAACCGGCCTGGCATACCCTGCCGACCACGCCACCGGCACGAGTCGGATCGCCTCTGCACGCGGCCTACATCATCTACACCTCCGGTTCCACCGGCCAACCCAAAGGCGTGGTGATGCCGCACGGCGCACTGCTCAACCTGCTGCAATGGGAAGCCGCGCAGGGCCTCGCCGACGGCCTGCAAGCATTGCGCACACTGCAATATTCGCCGCTCGGCTTCGATGCCAGCTTCCAGGAAATCTTCAGCACCCTCGGCACCGGCGGCACCTTGGTGCTGATCGACGATGTGCAACGCCGCGATACCCATGCGCTGTACCAACGCCTCTGCGCCCAGCGTATCGAGCGCCTATATGTGCCGTACATCGCGCTGCAAGCGCTGGCCGACACGGTGCTGGCCGATCCCGCACTGGACACGCTGGACTGCCACCTGCAACAGGTACTCACCGCCGGCGAACAACTGCGCATCACCCCGAGCATCCGCGCCTTCTTCGCCAAGCGCGCAGCGTGCCGGTTGCATAACTACTACGGCCCCACCGAAACCCACGTCGCCTCCGCCCATCGGCTGCCCGCCGACACGACGCAATGGCCGTTGCTGCCGCCAATCGGCAACGCCCTGCCACGCACGCCGTTGTATGTACTGGATCGCCACCGCCAACCATTACCCATCGGCGCCACCGGCGAGCTCTATCTGGCCGGCGTGCAGGTCGCACGCGGCTATCTGCACCGGCCAGCACTGACCGCCGAGCGCTTCGTGCCCGATCCATTCACCGAAGATGCCGGCCAACGCATGTACAAGACCGGCGATCTCGCCCGCTGGCGCGCCGATGGCAGCGTGGAATTCCTCGGCCGCAACGACGATCAGATCAAACTGCGTGGCTTTCGGATCGAACCGGGCGAGATCGAAGCGGCACTGCATGCCTGTCCCGGCGTGCGCGAGGCGGCGGTCCTGCTACGCGGCGATCGCCCCGGCGACACACGTTTGGTGGCCTATCTGACCGGCCAGGGAGTCCACGTGGAACAGGTCCGCGATCACCTGCTCGCACGCCTGCCCGAGTACATGGTCCCGAGCGCGTATGTCGTGCTCGCCAGCATTCCGACCACGCCCCACGGCAAACTCGATCGCCACGCATTGCCGCTGCCGGATGCCAGCGCCCTGGCCGCGCAGGCCTATGTCGCCCCGCGAGGCGAAGCGGAAACGTGCTTGGCCATGCTGTGGTGCGAGCTGCTCGGCGTCCGACAGGTCGGTCGTCACGACGACTTCTTCGCCCTGGGCGGTCACTCGCTGCTGGCCGTGCAATTGATCGCCCGGCTGCGTGCCTGCCGCGGCGTCGACCTCGCCTTGCGCACGTTCTTCGCCCACCCGCGCCTGGCCGATCTGGCCCGCGCGCTCGCACACGCGCCGCCCAGCACGCTGCCGACCATCGTACCGGTGCCGCATCCTGACCCACTCCCGCTATCCTTCGCCCAACAGCGCCTGTGGGTGCTGGCGCAGTTCGATGCACGTGCCAATCTGGCCTATCTGATGCCCGGCGTCGTGACCTTGCGCGGCATCTTGAACCCGATCGCGCTGCGGCAGGCACTGGACCGCCTGCTCGCCCGCCACGATGCACTGCGCACCCACTTCGTCAGCACCGATGCCGGCCCCGCCCAGGTGATCGCACCGCCGCACATCGCCATGCCACTGGAGTGCATCGACCTGCGTCACCACGCCGATCCGCAGGCTGCCGCCCAGCGTTATATCGAGCAGGAAACCACCACCGCCTTCGCGCTGGAACATGGCCCGCTCTTGCGCGGACGCCTGCTGCAACTGGCCGAAGACGAACACCTGTTGCTGGTGACCCTGCATCATCTGATCGCCGATGGTTGGTCGATCGGCGTATTGCTGCGCGAACTCGGCGCGCTCTACCGCGCCTTCGTCCACGGCCAGCCCGATCCATTGCCAGCGCTGCCGATCCAATATCCCGACTACACCCTGTGGCAGCGTCGCTGGATCGATGGCCCGCTGCTGCAACAACAGCGCCAGTTCTGGTGCGAGCATCTGCGCGATGCCCCCGCCCTGCTGACCCTGCCCACCGACCGCCCGCGTCCGCCCGAACAAGACTACGCAGGCGACGCCGTGCCGGTCGCCATCGATGCCGCACGCACCCAGGCACTGATCGCACTGAGCCAGCGCCACGGCACCACCCTCTTCATGACCCTGCTCGCGGCCTGGGGCGTGCTGCTGGCGCGCCTGGCCGGCCAGAGCCAGGTGGTCATCGGCACCCCAATCGCCCAGCGCACGCGGCGCGAACTGGAGCCGTTGATCGGCTTGTTCGTCAACACCCAGGCCTTGCACCTGGACCTGCGCGCCGACCCCTGCGTGGCCGACCTCCTGGCCCAGGTGCGCGCCACCGCCCTGGCCGCGCAAGCACATCAGGATCTGCCCTTCGAACAGGTGATCGAAGCGCTCAACCCCGTGCGCAGCCTGGCCCATGCACCGCTGTTCCAGGTCATGTTCACCTGGCAGAACACCCCGCAGGTCGCCCTCGCCCTGCCCGATCTACAGTGCCAGCTACTGCCCGCAGCGACCCGCGAGGCCAAGTACGACCTGGACCTGGACCTGCACCTGGAACACGGCTGCATCGTCGGTAGCCTGCGCTTTGCCACCGCCTTGTTCGACGCCGCCACACTACAACGGCAATGGGACACCCTCGGCGTGCTGCTCGACGGCATGCTCGCCGACGACCGCGCGCACGTGTGCAAACTGCCGTTGCTCTCGCCCGCTCAACGCCAGCATCTGCACACCTTCACCGGGCATGACGCAGCCGCCACCGATCCGCGCAGTCTGCCGCAGTGGTTCGCCCAACAGGCCGCCGCGACACCGCACACCATCGCCCTGGTCGATGGCGATAACACACTCAGTTACCAACAACTCGACCGCCAGACCAACCGCCTGGCCCACCACCTCATCGCGCTGGGTGCACGGCCCGAGCACTGCGTGGCACTGTGCCTGCAACGCGGTATCGCACAGATCCTCGCCGTGCTCGCCGTGCTCAAGGCAGGCGCCGCCTACCTACCGCTGGATCCCAGCCAGCCGCGCGAACGCATCGCCACCGTGTTGGCCGATGCGCAGCCGGTGTTTGTGCTTGTCGACGACGCCGATCACATCGCCAGGCCAGCGACACTCAGCGCTCCCATTGTCGCCATCGCCGCCGCACAGGCCGCCGCCATCGACGCGCCCGAGCACGCCCCGGTGCTGCCGCCGCTATGCGCGCAACACTTGGCGTATGTCATCTACACCTCCGGCTCGACCGGCAAACCCAAGGGCGTGATGGTCTCCCACCACGCACTGACCACGCGCCTGCACGCACTGATCGACCTGTACCGGCTAGGACCACAGGAGCGCGTGCTGCAATTTGCTTCACTGGCTTTCGATGTCTCCGCCGAAGAGCTCTTCGGCACTTTGTGCAGCGGCGCCACCCTGGTCCTGCGCGACGACACCTGGCTGGACACCGAGCGGTTCTGGCCACAGTGCGCGCAAGCCGGCATCAGCGTGGTCAACCTGCCCACCCGCTTCTGGGCACAGCTCTGCGCACAGTCGCTGGCGATTCCCGCCTGCGTGCGTCAGGTCATCATCGGCGGCGAAGCGCTGACGCCCGCCATGCGCCAACACTGGATCCAGCACACACGCATCCCCCTGCTGGATGCCTATGGCCCGACCGAGGCCGTCATGGCGGCCACCACTCAGGCCGTCGCCGCCGACACCCCGAGCGGCATTGGACGCCCACTCGCGGCCACCCGAGCCTATGTACTGGATGGCGCCGCCCAGCCACTGCCGATCGGCGCCTGCGGCGAACTGTCTCTGGGTGGAGTGGCAGTCGCGCGCGGCTACCTGGGCCGCCCCGACCTGACCGCCGAACGCTTCGTCCCCGATCCGTTCGCCACACAGCCCGGCGCACGCATGTATCGCAGTGGCGATCTGGCCTGCTGGCGCGCCGATGGCACCCTGGAATACCTCGGCCGCAACGACCAACAACTGAAGCTGCGCGGCTTCCGCATCGAACCTGGCGAGATCGAAGCGGCCCTGCGCAGTTGCCACGGCGTTGAGGATGCGTTGGTCTTGGCGCACGACGGCGCCGCCGACGGGCCACGGCTGGTGGCGTATGTGATGCCTGCGCACAACGACCTCCCGGCCGTGCGTACGCAACTGCGCGAGCGTCTGCCCGACTACATGCAACCGGCGGCCTATGTGCTGCTGGACAGCCTGCCGCTGACACCTGGCGGCAAAGTGGACCACCGCGCCTTGCCGGAACCACACGACGACGCGTTCGGACACCCCGCGTACGAAGCCCCCGATGGTCCGCTCGAACAAGCACTGGCGCAGCTGTGGCGCGAGCTGCTCGGCATCGAGCGCGTCGGTCGCCACGATAGCTTCCTCGACCTGGGCGGGCATTCCCTGCTCGCCGTGCGGCTAGCCGCCGCGATTCGTCGCACCCTGCACTGCGATCTGCCGATCCAGCAACTGTTCGCACAACCGACCCTGCAGCGAATGGCCAACCTGGTGCTCGGCACGCGGCTTGCGCAATTGCAACGCGACACCGCGACCTCCCTCCTCTCCAAAGTTCAAGTGGAACGCTAACCACCATGTCCTCTTCCAGCATGTTTCCGCAGGATATCTCGACCCTGACCCGCGAGGAGACACATCGTCTCTGGGCCTTGTTGACCGAGACAGCACCTGCTGCGGAAGAGACGATCCAACCCCGCGACGACGACGCGCCACTGCCCCTGTCCTTCGCGCAACAACGGCTATGGTTCCTGGCGCAATTCGACAACCGCGCCGCGCAGGCCTACACCCTGGCCGGTGGCGTGGACCTGCACGGCGTGCTGGATGTGCCCGCACTGCAACAGGCACTGGATCGCATCGTCGCTCGCCACGAGGTGCTGCGCACGTGCTTCGTCGCCAGCGACGATGGCGCCACCCAGGTGATCGCGCCGGCCGATGCCGGCTTCGCGCTGACCTGCATCGATTTACGCCACACCGCCGATGCCGAGGTTGCCGCGCACGCCTATGCCGAACAGGCAGCCCGCACGCCCTTCGATCTGAGCCGTGGTCCATTGATCCGTGGTTGCCTGTTACAACTGGCCGAGCAGCAACAGCGCCTGCTGATCGGCATGCACCACAGCATCTCCGATGGCTGGTCCATCGGCATCCTGTTGCGCGAGCTTGGCGCGCTGTATGCCGCCTTCGCGCAAGGCCAGCCCGATCCGCTGCCGCCGCTGCCGATCCAATACGCCGACTACAGCCTGTGGCAACGCCGCTGGCTCGATGGGCCGCTGCTGCAACGGCAACTCGCGTTCTGGCGTGCACATCTGCATGGCGCACCGGCGCTGCTGGAACTGCCCACCGATCACCCGCGTCCGGCATTGCAGGATTATCGCGGCGATAGTGTCGAGATCGCCCTCGATGGCGACCTCACCGCCGCGTTGCGTGCGCTGAGCCAACGCCACGGCACCACCGTGTTCATGACCGTGCTGGCCGGCTGGGCCGTGCTGTTGTCGCGACTGTCCGGTCAAGATCAGGTCGTGATCGGCGCGCCTGTCGCCAACCGCACGCGCAGCGAACTCGAAGGATTGATCGGCTTCTTCGTCAACGCCCAGGCGCTGCGCATCGACCTGCGCGGCGCGCCCAGCGTCACCGATCTGTTGACGCAGGTGCGTGCCACCGCACTGGCAGCGCAGGATCATCAGGACGTGCCGTTCGAACAGGTGATCGAGGCGCTCAATCCCGAGCGGAGTCTGTCCGCGCAACCGGTGTTCCAGGTGGTGCTCACCTGGCAGAACGTCCCCGATGCCGAGTTGGTGCTGCCCGATATGCGCTTGCAGCCCATCCCCGCACAGGGCGGCGATGCTAAGTTTGATCTGGAGTTCTCGCTGCACGAACAGCACGAGCGCATCGTCGGCAGCCTGGGGTATGCCACGGCGCTGTTCGAGCGCAGCACCATCGAACGCCATCTGGCCCAGTTCGTGACCCTGTTGCAAGGCATGGTCGCCGACGACCACGCCCGTGTCGCGCAACTGCCGCTATTGCCTGCCGACGAACGCACGCAATTGCAACGCTTCACCGTCACCGAGACCGCGCCGCTGGCTCCGGCCACCTGCATCCATCGCTTGTTCGAAGCGCAGGTGCAACGCACGCCCGATGCCATCGCACTGCGAGAAGGACAACGCCTGCTGCGCTACGCCGAACTGGATGCCCGCGCCAATCGGCTTGCTCAGAGTCTGCGTCGCTCCGGTGTCGGTGTGGAAAATCGTGTCGCGTTGTACCTGCCGCGCGGCATCGAACAAGTGGTCGCGGTGCTCGCCACGCTCAAAGCGGGCGCGGCGTATGTGCCGCTGGATCCGGAACTGCCCAGCGAACGTCTGGCCTTCCTGCTGGAAGACAGCCGTCCACGCGCAGTGCTGACCTGCACCGATCTGCAGGATCGTCTGCCGGCCAGCCGCGCGATGCTGCGCGTGAGTGTGCTGACACTCGACGACAGCACGGACACGCACAGCGATGATCCCGGCGCACCGGATGTTCCCGGCCTGTGCCCGGACAATCTGGCCTACATCATCTACACCTCCGGTTCCACCGGCAAACCCAAGGGCACCTTGCTCACGCATGCCGGTGCGGCGCATTACCTGCAATGGGCCATCGCCACCTATCGCCCGCAGCCCAGCGCGGTGGTGTCCTCGTCGTTGTCCTTCGACGCGACCTTGACGAGTCTGCTTGCTCCGCTGCTGTGCGGTGCGCAGGTCGAACTGCTACCCGAACACGACACGCTCGACGCCCTGCGGCAACGTCTGTGTGATCCGACCCCGCTGGGCCTGGTCAAACTC
>NZ_JZHZ01000007.1:1137459-1141491 GCF_000963005.1 Xanthomonas sp. GPE 39 | reverse complement strand
TGCGCGAGTGTGTGGTGGTGGCGCTGGAAGATGCCACGGGCAGCGACAAGCGATTGGTGGCGTATTGGGTTGCGACGCAGGATGCGACGCACGAGTCCCTTGGCGTGGAAAACTTGCGCAGTTGGCTCTCGGACACGTTGCCGGATTACATGGTGCCGGCGGCTTATGTGCAGTTGGATCGCCTGCCGCTGACCCCGAACGGCAAGCTGGATCGCAAGGCATTGCCCGCGCCGGATGCGACAGCCTATGCCGCACCTGCGTATGAAGCACCGCAGGGTGAGGTGGAACACACCATTGCCGCGATCTGGCGTGATCTGCTGGGTCTGGAAAGTATCGGACGCCACGACAACTTCTTCGCGCTCGGTGGACATTCGTTGTTGGCGGTGACGCTGAGCGAGCGGATGCGCCAGCAGGGTTTACAGGCCGATTTGCGCACACTGTTCACCACTCCGACGCTTATGGCACTGGCTGCGGCGAGCGGCCGCGTGTCAGTCAGCGTGCCGCCCAATCGCATTGGGCCAGACAGCGTAGCGATCACGCCTGAGATGTTGCCGCTGGTAGCACTCACTCAGGAGCAGATCGATCGCATCGTTGCGATGACCCCAGGCGGTTCGGCCAATATCCAGGACATCTATCCGCTGGCCCCGTTGCAAGAAGGCATTTTCTTCCATCATCTGATGCAACAACAAGGTGATGCCTATCTGCTGCCAAACTTGATCGCGTTCGATAGCCGTTCGCGTTTGGATAGGTTTGTCGATGCGCTGCAGCGTGTCATTGATCGTCACGACATCCTGCGCACGGCGATCGCCTGGGAAGGGCTTGCCGCACCGGTCCAGGTCGTGTGGCGGCATGCGCCGCTGCCGATCGAGGAGGTGTGTCTGGATGATGCCGAAGGTGATGCGGCGGCACAGCTGCAATCGCGCTTCGATCCACGGCATTGGCGCATGGATATGCGTCAGGCGCCGCTGATGCGTGGTTTTACGATGCAAGATTCGAGCAGTGGCCGCTGGCTGCTGCAGTTGCTCAGTCACCATGCTGCCTTGGATCACACGACATTGGAGATCGTGTTAGAGGAGGTCAGTTGCCACTTATGTGGTGAAGCTGACACCTTGCCAGCCCCGCTTCCGTTCCGCAATTTTGTGGCGCAGGCGCTGCTGGGCGTGAGTCGCGAGGAGCACGAGGCGTATTTCCGGACGATGCTCGCCGATGTAGATGAGCCCTGTGCCCCGTTCGGTCTGGTTGACGGACAGGGTGATGGATCCGACGTGGACGAGGTGCGCGTCAATCTGCAGGAGCCACTATCGGCATTGCTGCGCAGCCAGGCACGGACGCTCGGCGTGAGCACGGCCAGTCTGTTCCATCTGGCCTGGGCGCAGGTGGTGGCACGCACAACGCCCCATGAGCGTGTTGTATTCGGAACCGTGCTGTTTGGCCGCATGCAGGGTGGAGTGGGAGCCGACCGTGCCCTTGGCATGTTCATCAATACCTTGCCGCTGCGGATCGAGATTGACGGGTCCAGTGTGGTAGAGAGTGTGCATCTTATGCAGCAACGTCTTGCAGAGCTCTTGCGGCACGAGCATGCGTCGTTGTCGTTGGTGCAGCGGTGCAGCGGTGTTCCAGCACCTGCACCGTTGTTTACCTCGCTGCTCAACTACCGGCATCGGATTCAAGCAGAAGGTGCTGCCGAGGCAATGGCGTGGGAGGGAATCGAAACCATGCTAGCGTATGGGCGCACGACTTATCCGCTCATGGTTGCTATCGACGATGCGGGGTCGGGATTTGCGCTGACGGTGCAGGCGCAGCGGCCACTCGTTGCGGAACGGATATGCGCGTTTCTAGTGAAGGCGCTGGAAAGGCTTGCCGATGCACTTGCACATGCACCACAGACAGCAGTGCGCAATCTCGATGTTCTACCTGAGGCCGAAAGGCAGCAGGTCTTGATGCAGTGGAATGCAACGACAGCGGATTATCCACGCGATGCGTGTGTACACGAATTGTTCGAAGTACAGGTAGCGCGTGATCCATCGGCCATCGCGCTGGTGCAGGGTAATGAGTCACTCACGTATGGCGAGTTGAATGCACAGGCCAACCGTCTGGCGCATTACCTGTGCGAATTAGGCGTGCGTGCAGACGACCGAGTGGCGATTTGCCTGGAACGCGGCACCGCCGCCATTGTCGCCATGCTCGGTGTTCTCAAATCCGGCGCAGCCTATGTTCCGCTCGATCCGACATCGCCTGGCAAGCGTTTGCTCGCATTGCTGGACGACTGCCGCGCCAGCGTCGTCATCGTCGATCAGTCGTTGCCGACGACATCGCGCGATGGATTGACGCTGCCGACAATCAGCCTAACCGATCTCGCGCTCATCCAGCGTGCCACGCACAATCCCGATATCGCGGGGTTGCAGCGGCAGCATCTGGCCTATGTGATGTACACCTCCGGTTCCACCGGCCAGCCCAAGGCGACAATGATCACCCACCAGGGGCTGGTCGCTTACGCTGCGGCACTGAGCGAACGCTGCGCCTTGCAGCCAGGCGATACCTCGCTGGTCTTTACTTCGTTGCACTTCGATTTGGCTCTGACCGGGATTTATCCGCCGTTGCTGTGCGGCGGTACCGTGCAATTGTGCGCACATGACAGTACACCGGCAGATTGGGCGCATGCACTGCGGCAAGGGCGCGCCATTGCTCCACTCAAGCTCACTCCCTCTCATCTGATGCTGTTGCAGCAGGAACTTGGCGATACCCTGCTGGACGGATGCGTGAGAGTGCTGGTGCTCGGCGGCGAAGCACCGTCTGTCGATGCTGTGCGCTGGTGGCGGGAGCGCTCGCCAAGCACGCAGATCTTCAACCACTACGGCCCGACTGAAACCACAGTGGGTTGTCTCATGCACGCGCTGTGTGGCGATGAAGACCGCATTCCTCTCGGGCTTCCGCTTGCTGGTGTGCGAGTTTACGTGCTCGATGTGCGCGGACAGCTTTGCCCACATGGCGTACCGGGTGAACTGTATATCGCTGGTCATGGTTTGGCGCGTGGCTATCTTGGCCGTGCGGATCTGACGGCCGAACGTTTCGTGCCTGATCCGTTCGCTCAACAGCCTGGTCAACGCATGTACAGCAGTGGCGATTTGGTGCGCTGGCGCGCCGACAGCACGCTGGAGTTCCTCGGTCGCAATGACGATCAAATTAAGCTGCGCGGTTTCCGTATCGAGCTCGGAGAAATCCAGGCTGCCTTGCGTGCTTGCGACGGCGTGCGTGATGCAGTGGTCATCGCTCGTCAGTACAGCGCTGGCGAGTTGCGTCTGGTCGCCTATGTGGTGGGTGATGTTGACGGCATCGAGCTTAATCCCGAAGCAGTGCGTACACAGCTTGGTGCGCGCTTGCCGGATTACATGGTTCCCAGCGCATACGTACATCTAGATGACTTGCCGCTGACCCCGAACGGCAAGCTGGATCGGAAGGCATTACCCGCACCGGATGCCGCAGCCTATGCGGCGTGTGCGTATGAGGCACCGCAGGGCACGATTGAACAAACCATCGCCGCGATCTGGTGCGATCTATTGGGTCTAGAGAGCATCGGGCGGCGCGACAACTTCTTCGCGCTCGGTGGACATTCGTTGCTGGCGGTGCGGGTTGCTTCGCGTTTGCGCAAGGAATTGGGTGTCGAGATTGGCGTGGCCGAGTTGTTTGCGCATGCGACGTTGCAAGACCTTGCCGCTTGTGTGGCGTCCTCGTCCAGCGCGATCTTGCCGCCGATCCTGCCACTGGAGACAGATGCACCGCGCGTTCTATCGTTTGCGCAGCAACGGCTCTGGTTCCTGTCGCAGTTCGAGGGCGTTAGCCAGGCGTATCACGTCAGCGGCGGCCTGCGCTTGCGTGGGGCATTGGATACGCAGGCGTTGCAGCGTGCATTGGACCGCATCGTGGCCCGGCATGCGTCGCTGCGCACGACCTTCGCGCTGGTCGATGGGCAGACGTTGCAGCACATTTCTGCTGAGGACATTGGCTTCCATCGGATCGATCACGATCTGCGCG
>NZ_JZHZ01000007.1:910024-1137359 GCF_000963005.1 Xanthomonas sp. GPE 39 | reverse complement strand
CGGCCGCCACGACAGCTTCTTCGCCCTCGGTGGGCACTCGCTGCTGGGGGTGCGCCTGATCTCGCGCATTCGTAGCACGCTGGGATTGGAACTGCCGCTGGCGACGCTGTTCGCGCAACCACGTCTGCGCGAGTTGGCCCAAGCTCTGGACAACACGGCCACCAGCACCCTGCCCGCCATCGTGCCGGCAGATCGTCATGCGCCGCTACCGCTGTCCTTCGCGCAGCAACGGCTGTGGTTCTTGAACCAACTCGATCCACGCACCGGCACCACGTATCTGATGCATGACGGCGTGCGCCTGAGCGGTACGCTGGATGTCACGGCGTTGCGCCGCGCATTGGATCGCATCGTCGCCCGCCACGATGCCTTGCGTACACATTTTTCGAGCGTGGACGACGTTCCCTGTCAGATCGTCGCAGCGCCATTTGCATTGGCGCTGCCGTTGATCGACGTGAGCGACGAAGCGGACACGGAGGCCGCCGCGCGTGCACATGCCCTCGCCGAAGCCAGCACCGGCTTCGACCTCGCCAACGGGCCACTGATCCGTGGCCGTCTGCTGCGCCTGGCCGAACATGAGCATGTATTGCTGCTCAGCATGCATCACATCATCTCAGACGGATGGTCCATCGGCGTCCTGATCGAGGAACTGGGCGCCTTGTATACCGCGTTCGTCAGCGATGCGCCCGATCCGTTGCCGCCATTGCCGATCCAATACGCGGACTACGCCGCCTGGCAACGTCGCTGGATCGATGACCAGCAGCAACAGCGCCAATTGGGTTACTGGTGCGATCAGTTGCGCGATGCTCCGGCGCTGCTGGAATTGCCGACGGACCGGCCACGCCCGCCGGTACAGGACACCGCAGGCGACGATGTGGAACTGGTGCTGGACGCAGACCTGAGCATGCGCCTGCAGGCATTGGCGCTGGAGCAAGGCACCACGAGCTTCGCGCTGCTGCTGGCAGCGTGGGCGGTGTTGTTGACGCGCTACAGCGGCCAAACCGATGTGGTGATCGGCACACCGTCGGCCGGCCGTCGCCACAGCGAACTGGAACCGCTGATCGGCTTCTTCGTCAACACCTTGCCGCTGCGCATCGACCTGTCGGCTCGGCCCAGCTTCATTGCATTGCTGGAGCAGGTGCAGCGCAACCTGGTGGCGGCGCAAGCCAACGAAAGCATCCCATACGAACGCATCATCGAAGCGGTAGGCCCGGCGCGCAGCCTGGCGCATGCACCGTTGTGCCAAGCGATGTTCTCCTCCGATACCACGCCGTCGCGCGCACTCGACCTGCCGGGATTGCAACTGTGCGCCTACCCGAACGAGCATCGGGTCGCTCAATTCGATCTGTCGCTGGACATGCAGATTGCGCCATCGAGGATCGGCGGCGTGCTGCGTTACGCCACGGCGCTGTTCGATCGCAACACCATGCAGGGGTATCTCGCGCATTACGCACGCCTGCTGGCCGCACTGGTCGATGCACCGACGCTGGCGGTGGACCGACACCCGCTCGTGGATGCGAGGCAATGGCACGCGTTGCAGCAATGGAACCGCACCACCGCCCTATTGCAGGCACCGACGACGCTGCACCATGCGTTCCAGGCGCAAGCCCGCCGCACACCGGACGCGATCGCCGTCATCGACGGCACGCAGCACCTGTGTTACGCCGAACTGGACGCGCACAGCGACCGGATCGCGCAGCACCTGGTGCAGGCTGGCGTGGCCCCTGGCACATGCGTGGCGACGCTGCTGCCGCGCAGTGCCGCACTGGTCGCCGCGCAACTGGGCATCCTCAAGGCGGGCGCGGCGTATGTGCCGTTGGATCCGCAGCAACCGGCGGCCCGACACGCTCAGTTGGTCGATGCCTGCCAGGCGCGTGCCATCGTGCATGCGCCCGGCGAGGCACCGCCATGGGCGAACGTCCCCTGTCTGCCGATCACGCTGGACATGATCGCGGTGATGCCATTCGCCGCGCCGCCACTGCCAGCCCGCGCACCGGCGTATGTCATGTACACCTCCGGTTCCAGCGGCACGCCCAAAGGCGTGGTCATCCCGCATCAGGCCGTCCTCAACCTGGTGCATGCTCCGGACTACGCCCATTGGCAGGCGCAGGACCGTTTCGCATTCGCGTCCAACCCGGCGTTCGACTCCAGCACGCTGGAAGTGTGGGCGCCGTTGTTGAGCGGCGGCAGCGTGGTGGTCGTGCCGCAGGAGGTGATGCTCGACCCGAGCGTACTGGCAGACTTCGCCCGCGATCACGCCATCACCGTACTGATCCTGGTCGCCGGTGTGCTGCGTGCCTATGCGAGCGAACTGGCACGCGCACTGCCGACCTTGCGCTATCTGATTACCGGTGGCGACATCGCCGATCCGCAGGCGCTCGCCATGCTGCTACACAACAACCCGCCACAGACCTTGCTGCAGACCTATGGCCCGACCGAAACCACGCAGTTCGTCACCGCCATGGCGTTGAGCGACGTGGCGGACGATGGCCGGCGCATTCCCATCGGCAAACCGATCGGCAATCTGCGCGTACATGTCCTGGACCGCCATCGTCAGGCCGTGCCGGTGGGGATGCAGGGCGAACTGCATATCGCCGGCCTGGGCCTGGCGCTGGGTTATTTGGGTCAACCAGGGTTGACCGCCGACCACTTCGTCCCCGATCCCTTCAGCGAAGAACCGGGAGCGCGCATGTACCGGACCGGCGACCTCGGCCGCTGGCGTGCCGACGGCCTGCTCGAATGCCTGGGCCGAGGTGATGCGCAAAGCAAGATCCGCGGGTTCCGGCTGGAACCGGGCGAGATCGAGGCGGCGTTGCAGCGCCATCGGCAGATCAGTCAAGCGCTGGTGCGCGTGCGCGAGGACATGCCGGGGCAACGTCGTCTGGTGGCCTATGTGATCGGGACCGATGCCGTATCGGCACCGGAGCCGAGCGCACTGCGTCGCCACTTGGCCGCCAGCTTGCCCGAGTACATGCTGCCAGACGCCTACGTGGACATGCAGGCCTGGCCACTGACCGCCAACGGCAAGGTGGATGTGCGTGCGCTGCCTGCCCCCGACGACGCCCAGCGTGGCATCGCCGAGGTCGAGCCGCCACAGGGCGAGAGCGAATGTGCACTGGCGCAGATCTGGTGCGAATTGCTCGGCGTCGGCAGTGTCAACCGACACGACAACTTCTTCGACATCGGCGGCCATTCGTTACTGGCGGTGCAACTGACCACGCGCATTCAGGCAAAGCTCGAACGCCGACTGCCGCTGTCGCGTTTGTTCGCCGAGCCCACGCTCGCGCGCATGGCTGCGGCAATGGCCGACAGCCACGTCGCTTCCAGCGCCCCGATCGCCGCATTGGTGGACCGTAGCCGTTACTACGACTGATCCCGAAGACCCGGACACGCACTTGTCTGACCTGGATCCCATGCCAGGCAAGTGCGTGTCACATCGAGTCAAGCGCACCCGCGCGGCAACGGAGAAAAAGCGCACTCACACTGCGCTTTCGGTGCATCGCACGCAATGGGTCTACGTGCGAAGCGTCGCTGGCACCGCTTCTTCTAACTTGGCGAACATTCGCCGACAGCGCTATGGTTGCCGCTGAACTGCCCATCGCCCACCACGTTTTCCATCACATGCCCGCACATCCCACATCACGCCAGCAGGCCGATCCGCAGCTCGGCGGCCCCAACGCACGGGACAGCCATGCGCTCGTCGTCCGCGCCCACGGGACACGTCCGCCGCTGTTCGTAGTGCCGACCGGCGCCGGAGATATCGCCTACGCCTTCGCGCTGGCAGAACATCTCGAAGCGGACATCCCGGTCTATGCCCTGCCCTGGCCAGACCCGTTACCGACCATGATGGAAACGCTGGCCGCACAGATGGTCGAAACGATCCGCGCAGTGCAGCCACATGGCCCGTATCACCTGTTCGGCGACTCCTCCGGCGGCTTGCTCGCCTATGCCATCGCCCAGCACTTGGGCATACACAACGAGTCGGTGGCCTTCCTGGGCCTGCTCGATTGCCACTGCCCTGACCGCGCGCCGGATCCCATGACGTTGGATGAGACGTGCAAACAGCACCTGCTCGCACGCATGAAACTGCTACTGCAGCGCACACCGGCGGACCACGACGCTGCCACCCAGGCGGCGCTCGACGAGCTGGTTGCGAAAGCAGAACAGGCATCGTCACAAGCGCTGGCCGCGTATGCCCACGCGGATCGGCTGTTGAACGATCTGGCCGCGCGCGCGCAGACCAGCGTGGAGCAGATCTTCCACACCAGCCGGATGCGTGCAACATTCGAAAGGATGTGGCCCACGTATTGGGTACAACGGCTTGCCGCGCACTGCCCACTGACGGTATTCCATGCGTCCGAGCCGTTCCCCGAGGACACGACGCTCGGCTGGACACGGCTGTTGCCGGCACGCCAGGTGCAATCGGTGGCCGTCCCCGGCCATCATGGCACGCTGATCGAAGCCGAACATCTACCGCGCCTGGGTCGGTGTCTGTCGAGCGCGCTCTGCGCGTGCGGGTCCACGGTTGCGGCATCGGCTTACGAACCCGCATTCACGCTGCAATCGGCGCGCCCGACCGCGCCCGTGGTCGTCTGTGTGCCGGGTGCGGGCGACAGCATGACAGGCTTCGTCGACCTGAGCACCGCGCTGGGACAGAGCTGCCATGTGATCGGCATGCAACCGCGTGGCACCGACGGCAGTGGCCCGCCGTTCGGTTCGGTGGAACTTGCCGCACAACACTATCTCGATGCCTTGCCCAGCAACGCCAACAATGCCGCTGCCCTGCATCTGATCGGTCATTCGTTCGGCGGCTGGGTGGTGCTGGAGATGGCATTACGCCTGCATGCCCTCGGCCGCCCGCCCGCCAGCCTGACCCTGATCGACACCCGTCCTCCACATCGCGCGCTGGCACCGCACGACTGCAAGCGCGACATCATCGTGGACTATTTCCTCGACGCATTGCAGATGCGTGTACGCACGCCACTGAACATCGACCGCCAGGCGCTGCATCGTCTCGGCCAGGATGCGTTGATTCAATCGGTGCATCGGGTCATGGTGGAACACGGACTGATGCCGCCACGCTCGCGCAGCGAGGCGATCCGCGGCAGCCTGACCACGTTCGCCCAGTGCTGCCGAACCACCTACACGCCGGCCAAGCCCTATCCAGGCACGTTGCATCTGGTCCTTGTCGACAACGCCCTGCACGAAAAAACGCAACTGGCCGACACGTATCAGGGACTGAGCGAAGCCTGGACCCCCCATGCCGCCGATCTACGCCCCTGGCACGGCCCCGGCAATCACATGACCGTGCTTGCCAAACCGCAGAGTCAGACCTTGGCCGAGTGGTGGATGTCCAACGTGCGCGATGCAGCGACCGCCACAACCGCCTCCGCCCTGCCTGCTGCAGCAGTCGGCAGGTAATCGCACGTTTCGGGTTACCGGGACGACGCATCGGCTTCGCCCGGCACAGCGCAGGAGCGTGACCGCGCGAAGCAGGAGGCAGACGCCTCCCTCGACAATGGCGGGCAGGCGCGGTGACACGTGGCATTCGGAACCTGAGCGTGCGAAAACCGCAAGCGCACGCCTTGCGTCCAAGGCAACACGGCACCAGCGCCGTTGCCATCGGCGCCCCGCGCGGACTCAATGATCGCCGCGACGATACCGCAACGGCGAGGCGCCCATGTGCTGCTTGAACAAGCGACTGAAATGCGGAGAGCTACTGAAGCCGAAAGAATAGGCAATCCCGGTAATGCTCTGGTTGCCTGGCCCACGCAACTCTTGCGCGCACTGTTCGACCCGTCGTCGCCACAAATAACTGTTCAGACTCTCGCCGTCGCTGCTCTTGAATGCGCGATAGACCGTGCGTTTGCTCCAGCCCAGCGCACGCGCGATGCTCTCCGGGGAAAGCTCCGGGTCGCGCAAATTGCGTTCGACGAACTGCACCACCATCTCCCGCGACGGCCGGTTGGGTTCCAACGGTGGCTGCACGTCGCTGGACTCTTTGAACGTCAGTTCAAGCAAATTGGTCAGGGCTTGCGCGAGGAAGTGCTCGCTGTCGGAATTGCACAGCCCCGGCTCGCTGAACAAACGCTCGATCAGACTGCATGCCAGCCGCTGCATCGGCGCCGGTCCGCACAGCCGCTGCGATGCGACCTCATTGACCAGCTTCATCGCGCGCCGCGGCTGCGCAAACCAAATGAAGTAATTTTCGACACTGGCCTCACTGGCGAAACAAAACTGCCGATCGATCTGCAACACGGCCAGCTCGCCGGCGCGCAGTGCGGTCGAGACGCCATCGCACACCATCCGGCTCGCGCCCTTTTGCTGCAGCGCCACCAGGATGCGCGGCCGCTCATCGTCGTTGTCGGCCAGAGTCAGATGGAATTCATGTCCTGTCGCCAACACCTTGGCAAGATGCACATCTCCAAGGCGTAGCTGGTTGATACACCCGTCGAACACCGGTTGCACAGGCGAAAAAGAGAATTTGCGCCGCGCCCGTATGCCAGGCCGATCCACGCCGATCGAACGCGCCATCCAATCGAGCCAGCGCGGCACGCGCTCGCCAGGATGCACTTGCGAAGTAAAAAATGCATCGAAGACGCTGGACACGGGAGCAACCCGTGCTTCCACCACATCACGAGGAGACTCTCGCTGCACTCGGCATATCTTAGCCATCTCATCCGGCCTCAGAAGTCAGTTTCTGGGCGGCGCATGCTATGCAGAAATTGCGTCCCTCTTATGACAAATCTCGCACAAGAGAATTGTATCGAAACACAAAATTCATTTCTTAAACATAAGTTTCATGTAAATAAAATTGATTTTAAACGTTGCCACATGCCCCCCCCTTCCCGACTGCGCCTGGCGGCATTGCAACAAACCGCGCCACGGCTGACATGAAGACGCAGGGCAAACTGAAACAACCGCTCTCCGACATCGAGACAGCGCAAAAATCGAACAGGCGAACGCACGCCCCACTGGCTGCCGCGACGCATGGACGCAGATCGTCGGCGACGAACACGCACGCGGTCTCCAGCACCTGAGGTTGCCGCGCAGCAAGCAGTGCCGGCCCTGCCTATCCGAAAATGACGGCCGCGCACGCATCCACAAATCTGCAGGCGAAATTGTCATCGCAGCTTCGCATTGGCAGCGTAGCCTGACCGGGCATGCGCAACTTCCCGTTAGATGCGAACCGCGCAGAACGTCTGCCGCATCCCAAGTTGCCATGCCACTCATTCAGTGAACACACGTTGGCCGACGGTCTCGCCGCACAGACAGATGAATCTCGCGCACGGCATGACATCGATTATCGGCACACCTTGCGACAACGAACGGAGCACTCCATGGCCGATACTGGCAGATCCCCCGAAAGCGCGTTGCAGTACCACACGATCGATCACATCGCGCTTGCCGTACAGGACCTTGAAGCGGCCATCGCGCTGTTTCGCGACCAACTTGGCTTCACCTTGACCAAGCGCCGCCACATCACCGGGCAACGTACCGGCATGCTCTCGGCGGAAATGCAACATGGCGCGATCACCTTCGTCCTGTGTCAAGGCACGGAACCGCAGTCTCAGGTCTCGCGCCTGATCGAACATCATGGCGTGGGCGTGGCCCACATCGCCTTGCGCGTGGACAATACGCACGCCGCTGTACAGCGTCTGCGTGGGCGCGGCTTGCGCTTCGACACCGATGTGATCCAGGGCGATGGATTGCGCCAGGCATTTTCCAGCCGCGACGCGGCCACCGGACTGAGCTTCGAATTCATCGAACGCAATGGCGAAGCCGGCTTCCAGGAGTCTTCCGTCGCCGAACTCTTCGCGCAACTAGAACGCAGCGGCGCCTATTGATCGATCCACGTCCACGCCGGAGCCTGTCCATGCACAGCCCCACTGCCGCCCATGCCACTGGCGGCAATCGCCTGGAGGTCATGAATTTTCTGAATGAAATCGCCTCGCGCCATCCCGATGCGATTTCCTTTGTCTCCGGGCGCCCGAGCAACGACTTTTTCGATCTGCAGGCATGGATGCAGGCGCTGCCGCGCTTTGCCGACCACCTCGCTCGACGGCATCGGCTGACGCCCTCCCAATCGCTGGATACGATCGCACAGTACGGCGCGACCCAGGGCATCGTGAACGACCTGATCGTCGCGCAACTGGCCATCGACGAGGGCGTACCGGCCAGCAGCGAACGTCTGTTGGTCACCGCCGGCTGCCAGGAAGCGCTGCAGTTGTGCGTCACCGAGCTGTGCCGGGAGCCAGGCGATGTCGTGCTGGTGCGCAACCCGACCTATATCGGCATTACCGGCGTCGCCGATAGCCAGCGGATCCCGATCACCGCATTCAACCGTGGCGACCGCGCCGATGTCGGCGCATTGGCCGAAACGCTCGACGCACTGGAAGCCGCCGGACAACGCGCACGCCTGCTCTACCTGGTCCCGGATTTCGACAACCCCACCGGCAGCGTCCTGGCGCGCACGCAACGCGAAGCGATCATTGCCTTGTGCGCGGCACGCGGCGTCGTGATCCTGGAGGACAACCCCTACGGACTGTTCGCGTTCGAGGCCGAACGCCTGCCCACCATGCGCGCACTGGACCGCCACGGCTGTGTGATCTACCTGGGCACCTATTCCAAGACCTTATGTCCCGGACTGCGCGTGGGCTTCGCGGTCCTGCCACCGACGTTATTCGGCGATGCCTGCGCCGCAGATGCCTTGCAGCAGGCGCTGACGCAGCGGAAAAGTTTCGGCACACTGAACACCGGTCAAATCGCCCAAGCCATTGTCGGCGGTGTCTTGCTCGAACACGGCGGCAGCCTGGAGGCGTTGATCCAGGCCCCACGCGCGCAGTACCGGCGTAATCGCGACCGCATGCTGGAGTGCCTGAGCAAAGAACTTGGCACGCTGGCAGCGGATGTGCAGTGGAATGTACCGTCCGGCGGATTCTTCCTGATCGTCTCGCTCCCGTTCGTGTTCGCCGAAGAGGAAGCCGCGCGTTGCGCACGCGACTACGGCGTCCTAGTGATGCCCTTGTGTTTCTTCGCCATCGACGGTGGCTGGCGCCAACACGTGCGGCTTGCCTACAGTCATGTGGCGACGGAAGCGATCGTCGAGGGTATCGCACGCTTTGCGCGCTTCGTGCGCGACCGGCTACACGCACTGGCAACGGCGCAAACGCCGCTGCCCCTGCCCGACTGCGCTTGAAACGGCCGCAACCGCCTCACGACAACATGCGCGGGCGGTGAGCACTTGGCACACCCAATTCGCCCCTGCCCCTCGCGTCGGCCACAAGCATCCACGACACACGCCGCGCCCGCGCCTGACAGCGACGCCATCGGTGCGATCGACGCGCTCGCAGCGCCCTCCTCACGACAACAGGATTCCACGGTCGACCGCCGCGATTTCCGTGCGTCCGCACAATGCCATCGTCAACTCCAGTTCGCGCTGGATCAACGCCAGCACATGTGCCACCCCCGCCTGCCCCAGGGCGGCAAGACCATACAACCACGCACGACCGATATAGGTCGCACTGGCGCCGAGCGCCAACGCCTTGAGCACGTCCTGGCCGCAGCGAATGCCGCTGTCCAGATGCACATCGGCACGGCCAGCGGCCAACTCCGCAATGGCGGGCAACGCGCGTACGCTGGAACACGCGCCATCGAGCTGGCGGCCGCCGTGATTGCTGACGACCAGCGCATCGGCACCAGCGGCAATGGCCTGACGCGCGTCCTCCGCATCCAGCACGCCCTTGATTACCAACGTCCCACGCCAACGCGAACGGACCCATGCCACATCCTCCCACCCGATCCCCGCATCGAATTGCTGCGCGGTCCAACCGGATAGCGTCCGCAAGTCGTTGCCGGCAGGCGCATAGTCCACGAGATTGCCGAAGCAGCGACGACGCGTGCGCAACATCCCCAAGGCCCAGCGCGGATGCGCGAGAAAATCCAGCAATGCCGCAGGCTTGAGCCGCGGCGGCACACTCAGGCCATTGCGCAGATCGGCATGACGCTGGCCCATGAACGGCACATCCAGGGTGAGGACCAGCGCCGCGCAGCCTGCTCGTGTCGCACGCTCGATCAGCGCCGCCACGATGCCGCGATCGCGCATCGGATAAAGCTGGAACCAGCATGGCGCCCGCAGCACCGCACAGACTTCTTCCAGCGCACAGATGCTCATCATCGACAGTACAAACGGCACACCGAACGCTTCGGCTGCACGCGCGCCCAGGATCTCGCCATTGGCCCAGATCAGCCCCGCCAATCCGGTGGGTGCCAGCGCAACCGGCATGCTGACCTGGCGCCCCAGCATGCACGCGGCGGTGCTGCGCCGCGCGACATCGCAGCCGATGCGTTGACGCAGCGCCAGCGCATCGAAGTCACGACGGTTGGCATGCAAGGTCGACTGCGACCAACTACCGGCATCCACGTAGTCATAGAACATGCGCGGCACGCGGCGCCGCGCCAAGGCTTTCACATCGTCCAAGCACGTCAGCGTCTGCATCCGCATAGGCTAGATCCTGTAAATGACCAGAATACGTTCATCCGGCGCAACACACGATTATTCCTGACGACCACAGAAAGAACATCCGCCTACAAAAAAAACATCTTTCCGTCACATAGCGGTCAATACATGGACCGATACTTGGCCTAGCAAGTAAAAAGTGAACACATCAGGCGCGATACCACGAGCATAGCGACGACTGCGGCCAGATACCCGGGCCGAGCAGAACCTACGACATCATATTCACAACACTCGGCGTACTTAAGCACACGCCGACTTCGCTACACGATTAGAGAGCCACATGAGCGATCCTCGCTTGATATTCCAACGCCACGAATCCAACGTCCGCAGCTACTGCCGCTCCTTTGATGCCATGTTCGTCCGCGCATCGGGAAGCCTGATGTTCGATGCACAGGGTCGTCGCTACATCGACTTCCTAGCCGGCTGCGGCTCGCTCAATTACGGACACAACGATCCAGACATGGCCGAGGCACTGATCGGGCACCTACGCAACGGCGGCTTGGCGCTCTCGCTGGATATGTACTCGCAGGCAAAGCACGACTTCATCGATGCTTTCGTGGAAAGAATCCTCAAGCCGCGCGGACTTACCCACCGCCTGCAGTTCACCGGCCCGACCGGTACCAATGCAGTCGAAGCCGCGCTCAAGCTGGCACGCAAGATTACTGGGCGTCACAACGTCATTGCCTTCAGTAATGCCTACCATGGCTTATCGATGGGAGCACTGGCGACGACCGGCAATCGCCACCATCGCATGGAACTAGCGCACACCGGCGTCACCCGACTGCCCTACGACGGCTATCTCGGCGAGAGCGTGGATAGCGCCGCTTTGCTGGAAGGCATGCTCGACGACCCCTCCGGCGGCATCGATCCACCCGCCGCGATCATCCTGGAACTGGTGCAAGGCGAAGGCGGGCTCAATGTGGCGTCCACGCCCTGGTTGCGCCGCATATTCGCCGCTGCCCGCCGCCACGGCGCGCTGGTCATCGTCGACGATGTCCAGGCAGGTTGCGGACGCAGCGGAGGCTTCTTCAGTTTCGATGGGCTGGACCTGGTCCCAGACCTGATCGTCCTGTCCAAATCCCTATCCGGTTTCGGCCTGCCATTCTCGCTACTGCTGGTCGCACCCGAGCATGACCAATGGCGTCCTGGCCAACACAACGGCACCTTCCGCGGCAACAACCATGCGATGCTCACCGCCAGCGTCGCGCTGCATAAATTCTGGGCCGACGACACATTCGCCACGCAAGCGGCAGCGCGTGGTCAGCGCGTGACCGAAGCACTGACGCGGATCGCCGCGCAGGTGCCGGGGGCACGCGTCAAGGGGCGCGGCATGTTCATGGGGATAGATGTCGGGACCACTCAACTCGCCGCCTCGGCACGCGCGCATGCGTTCAAACACGGCTTGGTGATCGAAAGCGCTGGCCCGAACGACGAAGTACTGAAAGTAATGGCTCCGTTGACCACACCCGATGCCCTACTGGATGAGGGCCTGGACATTCTTGCGGATGCGGTACTGCATGCCTGCGAGCAAACGCAACAGGTCAAACTGAGCCGGGTGGCATAAGACCGAGGTACTCCAAGCAGCTCGATGGCCGCGCTGCTGCGGCCGACCCGGCTGTCTTGAGCGTTCCGTGCGCAGCGAGTGCTCACATTGCCCCGGCACTGCCACCACAGGTTCGTTGTTCGTCCACGCCTGCCTGTCATCGCACACAGCGTAGGAAGCCTTTAACGCCGCCCGGTCAACGCACGTCCCGGCCTTTCCTTCGTTGCGTTTGACGCTCGAATCCAGACAAGGCAGGCATCGCACCCCAGGCACGCTGGCCCAAAATGAAAAGCCCCGCAACGCGGGGCTTTTGGGATCTGCGCGACACGGACGAAACCGTGTAACTCAGAACGGAATATCGTCGTCGGCGAAATCATCCATCGGTGCCGATTGCGACGGTGCCGGCTGTTGGCGTCGTGGAGCATAGTCCTGCCCGCCACCGCCCATGTCCGAACGCTCCTGACGCGGTGGTGCCGAACGCGCCGGGCGGTCGCCGCCGCCCATACCGCCGCCGCCTTCGCCACGGCCGCCAAGCATTTGCATTTCATCGGCGACGATGTCCGTGGAATACTTCTCCACGCCGTCCTGGCCGGTGTACTTGTCGTAGCGCAGCGAACCTTCGACGTAGACCGAACTCCCTTTACGCAGGTACTCGCCAGCGATTTCGCCCAGCTTTCCGAAGAACACCACGCGATGCCACTCGGTGCGCTCCTGCTGGTTGCCGTCGCGGTCCTTGCGCACGCTGGTTGTCGCCAGACTGACGCGGGTGATGGCCATGCCGGACTGGGTGTACTTGGTGTCGGGATCGTTGCCGAGATTGCCGACGAGGATGACTTTATTGATGCCGCGGGCCATGAGCTGCTTCCGTCTGGGGTCCCCACGGCCAGAGGGCACGCGGAGCGGTAAAGAACACGATTAGGAACTCCTAATCCGCCAATCCTAACATTGCCGGGCTGGCCCCACCCGCGCCGAACGCCTGCAAAGGCCTAGGGAAACCCCGCGCCACACGACCGCAATGCCGGCAACGCAGCACCGGCAAGGCTCTCCAGCCCCCGCCCCACACCGCCCAGACCAGCCCGATCACGCCCGGCGCAGGACGGATGTCGCCGCGCAGCCTATACTCCGCGCACGCATCCAGCCTTGTCCGCATGAGCATCGCCGAAGACCTCCCCACCCTGGGCCTGCCCCAGATCCAGATGCTCGCCGCAGCCGACATGGCGGCAGTCGATACCTTGATCCGCCACCGTCTGGCGTCGGACGTGGTGCTGATCAACCAGATCGCCGACCACATCATCTCCGCCGGCGGCAAACGCCTGCGGCCGATGCTGGTCATGCTGGCCGGCCGCGCCTGCGATGGACATGGACCAAAGCACCACCAGTTGGCGGCGATCATCGAATTCATCCACACCTCCACCCTGCTGCACGACGACGTGGTGGACGAATCGGACCTGCGTCGCGGCCGCAGCACCGCCAACGCGCTCTGGGGCAATGCGCCCAGCGTGCTGGTCGGGGATTTCCTGTACTCGCGCAGTTTCCAGTTGATGGTGGAGCTGGACAACATGGCGGTGATGCGTTTGCTCGCCGACACCACCAACCGCATCGCCGAGGGCGAGGTGCTGCAACTGCTGCACGTCCACAACCCCGATACCGACGAGGCCGCCTACCTGCAGGTGATCGAACGCAAGACCGCCGTGCTGTTCGCCGCCGGCACTCGCCTGGGCGCACTGGCCGCCGGTGCCAGCGACGCGGTGCAGCAGTGCTTGTACGCATACGGCATGCACCTGGGCTACGCGTTCCAGATTGCCGACGACGTGCTCGACTACACCGCCAATGCCGCCGATCTGGGCAAGAACCTGGGCGACGATCTGGCCGAGGGCAAAGCCACATTGCCACTGATCCACGCCATCGCGCACGCCGACGCCAGCACCCGCGAACGCCTGCGCCAGATCGTCGAACAAGGCGATGCCGACGCCATGCCGGAGGTACTGGCCGCGATCCAGGCCAGCGGCGGACTCGACTACAGCCGCCGCCGCGCGGCCGAGTACGCCACGGCGGCCGAACGCGCACTGGACAGTCTGCCGAACAACGACGCAGTGGCCGCATTGCGCGGGCTGGCCCGCTACGCGGTCGAACGCAAGCACTGAGCGCACGCATGGTGCGACGCTCAGCGCAAGCGCGCACAGCACTGTCCCGCTGCAGGTGAAAATACGCCACGACTACCGTCGCGTGCGCAAGCAACCTATCGGCAAGCCGCCGCCCATGCAGCACAGACCGCGCCGCTGGATCAGGCGATGCCCAACCCCGCAATCGCGCTGATCGCCTGCGGATCGAATCCGGCCAATTCGGCGAAATGCCGGCCACGCGCCACGTAGTCGCGATACGCACCGAAGCTCGGCGCGCCCGGCGACAACAGCACCACGCCTCCCGCCTCGCCCAGCGCCTCACGCGCCAGCGTCAGCGCCTGCGCGAGATTGCTGGCCGCGTGCAAGCCAAAGCCCGCCTCGGCGGCCAATGTCGCCAGCAGCGCATGAATACGTGGCCCGTTGTCGCCCATGGTCACGATCTCCAGCGGTGCGCCATGGCGCATGGATTCGGCGAAGCCCTGCCAATCCAGACCACGGTCATAACCACCGACCAACAACGCGATGCGGCGCCCACGAAAGCATTCCAACGCTGCGAGAGTGGCGTGCGGGGTGGTACTGATCGAGTCGTTCACGTAACTCACGCCGTCGCGCGTCCCCAGTGCCTGCAACCGGTTGGGGAGCGGCCGAAAAGTGGCAGCGGCTGGTGCCAACGCGGCCGCGTCCAAACCCAGCGCCTCGATCGCCGCCAGCACCGCGCACAGGTTTGCGCGGTTGTGCTGACCCGGCAGCGGAGTCTGCGCACTGTCGTAGATCGGCGTGGCGCCGCGATACACCATCTCGCCACGCAAGTGCCAGCCATCCTCGCGGTTGAACCAGCGCACCTGGCTGTGCGGCAAATGCAGCGTCGCCAACTGCGGATCGGCGGCGTTGAGCAGCGCGATGCGTGGCCGCGCCTGCGTCACCAACGCCAGCTTATCGGCGACATAACGCGCCTGACTACCATGCCAATCCAGATGCTCGGGAAACAGATTCAACACCATCGCCAGTTGCGGACGCGCACCGCTGCGGGCAACGTCGCCGGTCTGATAGCTGGACAATTCAATCGCCCAATACTGCGGCGGTTGCGGCGGTGCCAACACGTCCAGCAGCGGCACGCCGATATTGCCGACCAGGCCGGTGCGATGACCGCCGGCGCGCAGCAAATGCGCCAGCAGCGCCGTGGTGGTGCTCTTGCCCTTGGTGCCGGTGATGCAGAGGCTGCCGGGTACGACACCGTCGGCGTCGGCATGCTCGGCGAACCACAACGCGGTACCACCGACGAAGTGCGTACCACGCGCCATCGCCGTCTGCGCCTCGGGCAGATACGGACTGATGCCCGGTGATTTAATCACCCACTCGAACGCGGCCAGGCGCTCGGCGCTGGCGTCTGTCTCCACGCGCAGGTGGGGGTCGTGCAACGCGGCGACCTCGGCGACATCCTCGGCGGAACAGAACAGCGTCAGCGGCAGATCGGCCGTGCTGCGCGCATCGCGCATCGCGCGATACGCCGCCCTGCCCTCGCGGCCCCATCCCCACAGCGCGACACGCCGGCCTTCAAACTGCGAAATTCGCACGCACACGTTCCCACAGCGCAGCCGGAATCCGGTGCTGCTCGTCCAACGCCAGCAGGGGTTCCATCCGCAGTTCGGCGGCATCGAGCTGTGGCTGGATGTCACGAATGAATCGCGCCACCAGCGCATCCTCCTTCCATTCCGCACGGCTGGCCAGCGTGGCCATCGCCGCGCGCGATTCGCGGCCTTCGCCGACGCATTCGAACGGCTTGTGGTCCTGGAATTCCAGCAGCGCGTCGAAGCCCGGCGCCAGCGTTGCATCGTCGAGCAGATTGCGACCGAAGATCCGCACCAGCCGCGTCTTGGGCATGAACGGCGCCAACGCCAGGAACACGAAATGGCACTTCGGACAGATCCCACACCAGCGATGCGCTGGGCGCTCGCCGAGGATATGGAAATTGCGGTTGCAACTGGAAAAATGCGCGTCGTAGTGGTCGTTCTTGGCGAACTGTCGCGCCACCGCCAGTTCCGACAACGGACGCAACAACGAGTAATAGTGCAAGTCCGCGGCCACATAGCGCTGCACGTGCGCGCCGAACGCCTGCTCGAAGGCCCAGCCCTTGGACCACTGGTGATTCACCTCGCCGGTGCCGGCGATCTGGCTGCCGTAGCTGGCCGAGCGCTCGTTGGAGAACACCACCTGGCCAGCATCGTGCAACAAGGCGGCAAACACCAGGATCGCCGAGTTCACCGCCGTCACCGGGATATGTCCGTTCCACGCCCCTTGCCGGTTCAGTTCGAATAATTCCGGTGCCAGGGCACGGCCGATCCCCAGGGTCGGCAAGCCCGTGCGCTCGGCGCAGGCGCGGATCAGTTGCGAACCACCGATCCAGGTCACGGTCTGGGCCACACCGGCCGCACGCAGCGCTTCGATGCTGACCAAGGAGTCCTTGCCGCCGCCGATGGCCACCAGCGCACGATCACTCAAGCCCAGATCCACCGCCTCGGCGTCGCTGCTGGCCGAGGCCGGAAAACGAATGCGCGTGCGCAGGTCCAGGCCGTTGCGGTAAGCGAATTCACCCAGCCCATGCAGATACACGCTATCCAGCAAGGCGGCGGTATCGGCGTCGATGCTGTAATCGTCGATAACGATCCGCTCTGGAACCGCCGCCTTGTAGTAGCTGATCCCCGCCACCAGATGTAACAGACGCAAGGCGCGCTGCAGCGCCTGCGTGCGCTGCGGATCGAGCACGAATGGCGCGCCGGGAATACTGATGGCCTCCACCAACTCCGGACCATCGTCGAACGCATAAACCAGACGTGCCACTCCACTGGCCGCGTCGAAGCCACAGCGCACGAAGCGGAAAGTGGCAATGTGCTGTTTGTCGAATGCGCTCATGGACGTCCTGCAAAAACACGGGCGTGCCGCAAGGTGCGGCGGCACAGGAAAAATTCGCTCATCAAATACCGCAACGCCGCGCGCAGCGGCGACAAACCACCGCGCACGCATCGCATCGGCAAGCGCCGGCTATGCGGGGGCATCTCAGCCTGCGGGCGCATCGATCACTTCCTCGCGGGGCAATTCGCGCTGGTTGTAGGTGCTGGCCATGACGTAGCCGTAGGCACCGGCATCGGCGATCAACATCACATCGTCCGGTGCCGTCTGCGCCGGTAGGCGACGGCGCTGACCGAACACGTCGCTGGATTCGCAAATCGGCCCGACCACGTCGAACACCGTGTCGGCCTCGCACTCCAGCCGACTCAGGTTGACCACGTCGTGCCAGGCGTCGTACAGCGCTGGGCGGATCAGCGTGTTCATGCCGGCATCCAGGCCAACCCGGCGGATGCCGTCCTTCTCGATCACCTGAGTGGCGCGGGACAACAGCACCCCGCATTCGGCCACCAGGTAGCGGCCAGGTTCAATCGCCAGACGGAAAGCCGGATGCATCGCCTTGACCTCGGCCAGACCCTGCGCCCAGGTGTCCAGGTCGAACGGTTCGTCATCGGCGCTGTAGGGAATCGGCAGACCGCCACCGATGTCGATGATCTCGACACTGCCGATGCGCCGCGCAAACCCCGCCAGTTCGTCGCAGATGCGCCGCCAATGCTCCGACGTCTCCACCCCGCTGCCCAGGTGCGCGTGGACGCCGACGATGCGAATGTCCAACGCGCGTGCGGCCTCGACGAACTCGTCCACGCGGGTAGCCGACAGGCCGAACTTGGAACGCTTGCCGCCGGTGTTGACCTTCTGGTGATGACCGTCGCCATGGCCCAGGTCGATCCGCACCCACACACTACGGCCACGGAACAACTCCGGCCAGCGCCGCAGCGCTTCGACGTTGTCCAAGGTGACGGTGACGCCCAGGGCGAAAGCGGCCTCGTATTCGGCCCGCGGCGCGAAGCTGGGAGTGAACAGCACGCGCCGCGGCGATAGCTCCGGCAGCGTCTCGAACACCCGGCGCAGTTCACCGTGCGAGACACACTCCAGGCCGAAGCCCTCCTCCACCAGCGCCTGCAGGATGGCCGGATGCGTATTGGCCTTGATCGCGTAATAGCGCTGATCCACCGCCGCAATCGCCTTGAGCGCGCGCGCGCGTTCGCGCAGGGTCGGCAGGTGATAGACGTAACGCGGCGTACCAACCTCGGCCAAGCGCAGCAGATGCGCGCGCTCCTCATGCCACCACGGCGTCGGCCGCGAGCGCACGCTGCCGGCGATTTCACGCCAGCGCGGGCCGAACACCTCAGTCTCTTCCACCGGCATCGCACCGCTATCGATCAGCGCGGCGTGCAGGATCGGCAGCAGCCCGTCGGCGGCGGCCTCATCGATGACGAAGGTCAGGTTCAAGTCGTTGGACGACTGCGAGATCATATGCACGCGCTCCTTGCCGAACGTGGCCCACACGTCCGAGAGCTTGTGCAGCAGCGAACGCATGCCACGCCCGACCAGGGTGATCGCCGCACACGGCACGATGATCTTGACCCGGCACATCTCCGCCAGATCGGCCGACAACGCCGCCAGCACATCGGTGTTGACCAGATTCTCGCTCGGATCCAGCGACACGGTGACATTGGTTTCGGCCGAGCCGATCAAATCCACCGACAAGCCGTGCTTGGCGAAACGCGCGAACACATCGGCCAGAAAACCGACCTGCTGCCACATGCCGATGCCTTCCATCGACACCAGCACGATGCCATTGCGGCGACTGATCGCCTTGACCCCCGGCACAGTGCGCGCATTGCCGTCGATGCTGGTGCCGGGCAAGTCGGGTCGCTCGGTGTCCAGGATCGCCATTGGCACGCCGCCGTCGCGGCAGGGCTTGATCGAACGCGGATGCAGCACTTTGGCACCAGTAGTGGCGATTTCCTGCGCCTCGTAATAGTCCAGCCGGGTCAGCAAACGCGCATCCGGCACATCGCGCGGGTTGGCGCTGAACATGCCCGGCACATCGGTCCAGATCTCCACCCGGCTGGCACCGAGCAGTGCGCCGAAATAGGCGGCCGAGGTGTCCGAACCGCCACGGCCGAGGATCGCGGTGCCACCGTCCTGATGCCGCGCGATGAAACCCTGGGTGATTAACATGCGCGTGGGCTGGGCGAGGAAACGCTCACGCCAGGCAGCATCGGCCTGCCATTGGCAGGACACCGACAGGCGCCGCGACCATTCGCTCTGGTTCGGCTGCGGCGGCAGCGCGTGCAACCACTGGCGCGCGTCCATCCAGCCGATGTCCAGGCCGTTGCTGCGCAGGTAGGCCGCGCCCAAGGTAGAAGACAGCAATTCGCCCTGGCCCAGCACCTCGGCCTGCCAATCCAGCGTGCGGCTGGCCGCGCGTGGGTCCTCAAGCAGGCCGCGCAGCACCGCCAGACGCTCGCCGAGCACGGCATCGGCATCCAGTTCCAACTCGGCGAGGAAAGCGCGATGGCGCTGTTCCAGCGCGGCCACACGCTGAGCGCTGTCAGCGCTGCCGTCGGCGATCGCGGTCAGCTCGTTGGTGACGCCGGACAAGGCCGAGACCACCACCAACACACGCGCGCCAGTCTCTTCCGCACGTTTTTTCGCCAGCTTCCCAATCGTGTCCCAGCGATGACGACGCGACACCGATGTGCCACCGAACTTGAGAACGATCCAACGACCTGCAATGGAAGGAGCTGACATGGAATGGGGTATCTAACATGGTGGGGGAAACGCCGGACTGACCGGACGCAGCCATCGATTCTACTGCCAACCGGCCAGCGTCAGAACGATCAGCGGGGCAGCCACGATCCAACAAGGACGCTTACCAGGTCACGCCAGCCGCGAACTCGACCGCATCGCGCGCCAGATCGACGCGGCCCGCGAGGTTCGGATTGGATTCACGATGCCCGTGCCGGTCGATAAGCGCATCGCTTGGTAAGCTGCCTTCTCACACCAATATGCGGAATCCATTGCGATGAGCAAACGCCGTTTCGTACAAGTTGACGTGTTCTCCCCGCGCGCCGGCAGCGGCAATCCATTGGCCGTAGTCCTCGATGCGGATGGACTGGACGAGGCCACGATGCAAGCCATCGCACGCTGGACACGCTTGCCGGAAACCACCTTCGTCTTCGCACCGACGCGACCGGAAGCCAGCTATGGCATCCGCATGTTCAGTCCGCAGAAGGAAGTGCCGTTCGCCGGCCACCCCAGCGTCGGCACCGCGCATGTGGTACTGGAAAACGGCATCGCCACCCCGCGCGATGGCCTGTTCGTCCAAGACGGCATCGCCGGGTTATTGCCATTACGCTTGGAGGCAGATGCCGGAGTGCCCAGCATCGCCATCCGCACCCCGCGCGCGCAGGTGGCCGAAATCGCCGACCCGGCGGACGCGCGCCTGAAGGACGCGCTGCGCAACTGGTCGCTGGGGGCGCTGCCACCGGTGCGCATGGACGGCGGTCGTTGCTGGTGGCTGGTCGAGGTCGCCGACGAAGCGGCGCTGCGGCAACTGACACCGGACTGGGATGCAATCGCCGCCCTGGCCGAAAGCACCGCGAGCATGGGCGTGTTCGCCTATGCTCGCGCAAGTGGTCAAGCCTATGCGCTGGCGGTGCGCGCCTTCGTCGGCAACGGTCGTCGATTCGAGGATGCTGCCTCCGGCGCGGCCAATGCGGTGCTGGCCGCATGGCTGGACCACCGCAGCGCCCTGCCCGGGCGCGACGGCCGCTATGTGGCGAGTCAGGGCCGCGAAGTCGGCCACGATGCGCTGCTGACGCTGAGCGTGGATGCCGCAGGCGATATCTGGTCCGGCGGCCAAGTGCAGACGGTGATCGAGGGCCAGATCGACTGGCCCTGATCGTCACGAACATGGTGATGAGAACATATCGCCGCTGGCCTGATCGCATTGCGGCCAACGGTCAACAGAAGGGGCGCCTGACAAGCAGGCGCCCTGTTTGCGGTTAGTAAGGCAGCACGTCCACGCGCACGCGGATGCGGTCGCCCGGAGGCGAGGCGGTGCGAGTGTGGTAGTAACGGCCACCGTACTCGTAGGTCACGTCGTAGCCGTCGACGCGGTCGTAGCTTTCGGTGCGGTAGGACACCGGCTCGCACTCCCTGACCACGCCGCCGCTGACATAGCCGCCGCCATAGGAGCGGGCATTGGAGTCGTAGATCGAACGTCCGGCCAGGCTACCGAGCATGGTGCCGACGGCGGTGCCGACGAAGCGGCCATTACCGCCACCGACGCGGCTACCAAGCAACGCACCGGCGATACCACCGGCAACGGTCGAAGCCGTCCGGCCACCCTGGGTGCCGCCATAGCCGCTGACGTAGGTGTCAGGTGCCTGACGGTCGTAACAACGCTCGGTGGTCTCGCGTGGACCATTGACCTGGACCATGATCGGATCGACGCGTATCACACGCGCATATTCATAGGTGCCGAGACCGTTTTGGTAACGGGTATAACCGTAATCCTGCGCAGCGGCGGAGCCGATCACGCCGATCGTCAGCGCAGCGGTCAACAAGTGGGTCGAGAGCTTGTTCATGGCGATGATTCCAAGCGCGTGGATCGCGCGAGTACATGCTCAATCCTGCGCGGTGAAACCAAACTGAATTGGCGCAAATCGGCCATGCACGTTTAGCGTCGCGACAGCTCGACGCCATCGCCATCGCCATCGCCGGCATCGGCATCGGCATCCATCGAGGCGAGCAAACCGCGCGCATGCAACCGCTACCCGCCGCAGCCACCACGCCGGACCACACGGCTCCCCCATGCAGACCTGCACACACAACACCCAGCCCCATGGAAACCAAGACAGCACCGCCCGCCCTCATCGAGCGGGGTGCGAAAATACGCAACGTTCGTTATCGGCAGCAGCGAACTGAAATTTAGTGCGAGCCATGCACGCTCAAGCGCAACACTTTTCTAGTCGACCACGCGGAATAAGCAAAACGCCCGCCTGCGCGGTGACGATCCACGCTTGGCGATGCCCCCATCTCGTCACCGCGACGGCGATTGAATCCGTCGACAGCGCATCCCGACAAACTCGTGCTGTTAGGTATTGGAGCGTGCCTCGGTGATCTTGTAGATCGCCTTCCAAGCACCCGACGACACAACGCGCCTCATACACTTCCACTCTGACGAGTAGCACCCCCTCAAAGCAGGCAGCGCGCCCTCGCCACACTACGCGACAGCATGGTCATCCCATCTCAGATGGGACGAAAAAACCCGGCATACACCTACGTTTTTGCCACCGGGAACGCCGATCCAGAAAAAAAATCGCTTTAAAAAGCGTTTTTTCCGCTTTTTTTGCCAATTACCTATTGGCGCGGCGTAGCACATGCCCTACATTTCGCCATGCCGACGGGGTCGGCGCGACCCACACCACTCATTTACGGAATCAGGACATCATGGCAAAGACCGCAAAAAAGGCTGCCCCGAAGAAGGCAGCGAAGAAAACAACAACCAAGGCAGCAGCTAAACCGGCCGCTCCCAAGCCCATCAAGGACGTGCTGAGCAAGTCGGCTCTGGTCGCACATATCGCCGAAACCAGCGGCGTGATCGCCAAGGACGTGCGCGCCGTGATGGCCTCGCTGGAGCATGCCGTCGCCGGTTCGATCAGCAAGAAGGGTGCCGGCTCGTTCACCCTGCCAGGCCTGCTGAAGATCACTTCGGTCAGCGTCCCGGCCAAGCCGAAGCGCAAGGGCATCAACCCGTTCACCAAGGAAGAGCAGTGGTTCGCGGCCAAGCCGGCTACCACCAAGCTCAAGGTGCGTCCGCTGAAGAAGCTCAAGGACGCCGCGCTCTGAGCCGCATCGCCTGATCCAGGCAAACGCACACCGACGAGACGGCTCAGGCCGTCTCGTTTTTTTTGCCACCAGAAAAACCCAACGACTGCCAGCCACATGCACTGCTGGCACCGCTCGCCCAGCCTTACCCAGGCCGGCGTTGCAGCTCGCAGCACCGCCGCCGCACGCCCCCACTGGCACCCATCCCCACACTGCGCGCGACCTAGCCGATTGCGCTAATGGCACATTCACCGGCAGCGGTTATGGTGAGAGCCCAACTTCAAACAAGGCGCTACACCGATGACATTTCGCCAGTGGACACTGCGCACTGTGGTGCTGATGACCTTGATCGCCGCGCCCTGTGCGCAAGCCACACCGACGATCCAGGGCCGGCAGATCAATGTCGGTGCCGCCGATGTGCAGCACTACCTCGATGGCAGCTTTCCACAGACGCACAAGGCATTGGGTGGGCTCATCAAGATGACCATCCGCAATCCGAAGCTGGCCCTGCCGCCGGGTAACCGGCTGAAGATGCAATTTGACCTGAGCATGGCCAGCGGCGGCGGCGCGGCGACGCCATTGGGCACCGTGCTACTGACCAGCGGGCTGCGCTACGACCAACAGAGCCAGGGTTTCCATCTGCAATCGCCGACCATCGACGATTTCCGCCCCGCCGCCAATGGCGAAAAGCTCGACGCCAACACCCGCGAGTTGCTCAACGTGTGGCTGGACGATTACGCGCGCCGGGAACCGATCTACAAACTGGACCCACGTCTGGCCGCCGCGATGGGCAAGCTACAGATCGAGTCGGCGGGAGTGGAGAACGGCGCGCTGGCCATCCATTTCAATCAGGACATCGCCAACCTGGTGCCGGCCGGCTTGTTATCGGGCCAATGAGGCGGCGAACGGCAGGAACGACGCACGCTCCTGTGCCATCGAGCGAACAAAAACGGCGGCCTGCGGGCCGCCGTTTTGCGTGACAACGCCGGAGAGTGCATCGCACTCCAAGCAGCAACTCAGCGCTTGGGTTGCAGCATCGTGCCCGTGCAGTTGATCGCGCCGCAGCGGCATGCCCAGATCTTCTTCAACCGTGGCGTGTGCCGCTCGGCCAGGGTGATGCCGTAGTTGTAGGTCAACTCCTCGCCGGGCGCGATGTCACGCAGCGCTTCGATCACCACTTTATCCTTGCGCCGGTCCTCGCCTTCAGCCTCCACGATCACCGCCTCGCAGTTCGGCGCGCAACTGTGATTGATCCAGCGCGCATCGTTGCCTTCGTAATTGGCGTCGATCACGTATTCGTCGCTGAGGGTGAAAAGGAAGGTATGGCCAGTCTCCACGTCGCCAGCATCGTCGCGGTCGACTTCGGCATGGGTACGCAGACGTCCTTTGTATTCGATGATCCGCTCGCCGTGTTTGAGCGGCGCTACGGCGAAAACGCCGTTGCCATGAATGCGGGACTTGCGCGCGGCAATCTTGCGGGGCATACAGCAATCCAAACAGGAAAGTGTCGATTCTGAAGCACATCGGCCACGATCCCAAGCCTGCCCGCAGCGCGGTGCAGGAACGATACGGCGGATGCCATCACACCCGCCCATGACTGCGATAGAAACCATCGCACACGGCGCGCTTGGACGCCGCGGCGCAAAAGCGTACAATTTCGGTCCGCATTGACATCGCCGCTTCTGCCATGCTCCGCGTCACCAAGCTGACCGATTACGCCACCGTCGTGCTGACCGTGCTCGCCGCGCGTCCAACCGAGGTGCTGAGCGCGACCGAACTGGCCGAGCAGGCCGGGCTGGAGCCGCCCACCGTCAGCAAGCTGCTCAAGCCGCTGGCCCAGGCCGGGCTGGTCGAAGGCCTACGCGGCGTGCATGGCGGCTACCGGCTGGCGCGCCCAGCCCACGCCATCAGCCTGATCGAGATCGTCGAGGCAATGGAAGGCCCACTGGCGATCACCGAATGCAGCCACCACGGCAACCAGTGCAGCATCGCCCATACCTGCGGGGTGCGCTCGAACTGGCGGCTCATCAACGACGTGGTTGCCGATGCGCTGCGCGCCGTGACCCTGGCGCAGATGCTCCACCCTCTTCCGCCTCCCGGCGATCCCAAACGGCGCCCGATCGCCGTGCGATTCGCGACCACCTGACCCTGTAGGCAGCCCCATGGCCACCGAAAACGCTGAAATCCTGGAACGGCTGGGACGTCGCTACGACGCCGGCTTCGTCACCAACATCGAATCCGACGCATTCCTGCCTGGCCTCGACGAAGACGTCGTGCGCGCCCTGTCCGCGAAAAAAGACGAGCCTGAGTGGATGACCGAATGGCGTCTGGCCGCCTACCGGCACTGGCTGAACATGCCGATACCGCATTGGGCCAAGCTCGACATCGCCCCGATCGACTTCCAGGCGCTGAGCTACTACTCCGCGCCCAAAGGCCCCAAGTACGCCTCGCTGGACGAGGTGCCGAAAGAATTGCTGGACACCTACGACAAGCTCGGCGTGCCGCTGCACGAACGCGCCCGACTTGCCGGCGTGGCCGTGGATGCGGTCTTCGACTCGGTCTCGGTCGGCACCACCTTCCGCAAGGAACTGGCCGAGAAGGGCGTGATCTTCTGCTCGATGTCCGAGGCAATCAAAGAGCATCCGGAATTGGTCAAGCAGTATCTTGGCAGCGTGGTGCCGGTCGGCGACAACTTCTTCGCCGCGCTCAATTCGGCGGTGTTTTCCGATGGCAGCTTCGTCTTCATCCCAAAAGGGGTGCGCTGCCCGATGGAACTGAGCACCTACTTCCGCATCAACGCCGGCCATACCGGCCAGTTCGAGCGCACCCTCATCGTGTGCGAAGACAAGGCGTATGTGTCCTATCTGGAAGGCTGCACCGCACCGATGCGCGACGAGAACCAACTGCATGCGGCGGTGGTCGAGCTGGTCGCGTTGGAGGATGCGGAAATCAAATATTCCACCGTACAGAATTGGTACCCGGGCGACGAGGAAGGACGCGGCGGCATCTACAACTTCGTGACCAAGCGCGGCGAATGCCGTGGCGCACGCAGCAAGATCGCCTGGACCCAGGTCGAAACCGGCTCGGCGATCACATGGAAATATCCCTCGTGCGTCCTGCTCGGCGACGACTCGGTCGGCGAATTCCACTCGGTGGCACTGACCCACCACCGCCAGCAGGCCGACACCGGCACCAAGATGATCCACGTTGGCAAGCGCACCAAGAGCAAAATCGTCAGCAAGGGCATCAGCGCCGGCCACGGGCAGAACACCTACCGCGGCCTGGTCAAGGTGGAGCGCAGCGCCGAGGGCGCACGCAACTATACCCAGTGCGATTCGTTGCTGATCGGTAAACACTGCGGTGCACACACCTTCCCCTACATCGAGGTCAAGCACCCGACCGCGACGGTGGAGCACGAGGCCACCACCTCCAAGATCAGCGACGACCAACTGTTTTATTGCCGCGCCCGAGGCATCGATCAGGAGAATGCGGTGTCGATGATTGTCGACGGCTTCTGCAAGCAAGTGTTCCGCGAACTGCCGATGGAATTCGCAGTCGAAGCGAAGAAGCTGCTGGAAGTCTCGCTGGAAGGGTCGGTCGGATGAGGAGGACGTTGCTCGCTCTGGCGCTCTTGGTCAGTGTCGCTGCACCCGCCTGGGCCGACAGCGTCGGCTGCGATCCCGCAGGCGCGCAGGCGCAACTCGATGCCTGCGCCGCACAGGATCTACGCAAGGCCGATGCCGAACTGAACACGGTTTACCGGCAGATCATGGCCAAGCTGGTCAAACAACCACTGGCGCTGGACAAACTCAAGACTGCGCAGCGGCTGTGGTTGCAACTGCGCGATGCCGACCTGGCGGCGCGTTATCCGCTCGGCAACAATCAAAGTCCGCAGGTGCTGTACGGCTCGATGTACCCAACGCTGTACGCCAGTGCCAAAGCCGAACTGACCGCTGCGCGCACCGCCTATCTACACGCCACTTTCCTGGAGCACCGCGAAGGCGACCGCTGAGTCGCACCGCCGCCCCTTCCCCTCATTGGACAAGACGAACATCGCCATGCTGAAGATCGACAACCTCCACGCCCGCATCGGCGACAAGGACATCCTCAAGGGCCTGTCTCTAGACGTGCAGCCCGGCCAGGTACACGCCATCATGGGCCCCAACGGCGCCGGCAAGTCCACCCTGGGCAACGTCCTGGCAGGCCGCGACGGCTACGAGGTGAGCCAGGGCAGCGTGCACTTCGACGGTGCCGACCTGCTCGCGCTGGAGCCGGAAGCGCGCGCCGCCGCCGGCCTGTTCCTGGCCTTTCAGTACCCGGTGGAAATTCCCGGCGTCAACAACACCTATTTCCTGCGCGCCGCGCTCAATGCCCAGCGCAAGGCGCGCGGCGAGGACGAACTGGATTCGATGCAGTTCCTCAAACTGGTCCGGCAAAAACTGGCCGTGCTGCATCTGAAGGACGAACTGCTGCACCGCGGTGTCAACGAAGGCTTCTCCGGCGGCGAGAAAAAGCGCAACGAAATCTTCCAACTGGCGGTACTGGAACCGAAGCTGGCGATTCTGGACGAGACCGACAGCGGCCTGGATATCGACGCACTCAAGACCGTCGCTACCGGCGTCAACGCACTCCGCTCGCCCGAGCGGGCGTTCGTGGTCATCACCCACTACCAGCGCCTGCTCGACTACATCAAGCCGGACGTCGTACACGTACTGGCCGACGGGCGCATCGTGCAGACCGGCGGCCCGGAGCTGGCACTTGAACTGGAAGCACACGGGTATGCCTGGCTGAAGGAGCGCGTGGCGCCCGAGGCGGCACTGTGATGAGCGCTCTGCTCGACTCCCTGGCCGCGGCATTCCACGGCGATAGCGTGCGTCGCGCGCCACTGGAGCAGGCACTGCGCGATGGCCTGCCCGGTCAACGCAGCGAGGCATGGAAATACACCTCACTACGGGCACTGGAGCGGCGTCGCTTCGTCCCGGCAGCAGACGCCGCAGCGGACGTGGACGCGACCGTGATCGCCGGCATTCCGGCGCCTCGGCTGGTCTTCGTCAACGGCCGCGCCAGCGACGCGCTCTCGGACCTGAGCGAGCTGCCCTCCGGCGTGGTGCTGCAACGCCTATCGGCGCTGTTGCGCGGCGGCGAGGATGCGATGCGCTTGCTTGGTCGCCGCTTCGAGCACATCGACGAGGTCTTCGCCCGGCTCAACGCCGCACTGGCCGACGAAGGATGCGTGCTACGCGTGGAGGCGGGTGTACGGGTGGAAGCGCCACTGCACCTGGTGTTCGTCTCCACCGCGGCGGGCGCCGATCTCGCCTGGCACCACCGCCACCTGATCGAATTGGGTCACAACGCGGCACTCTCGCTGGTCGAACATCACCTGCATCTCCAAGACGCGCCGCACCTGAGCAACAGCCTCACCCACGTCCACCTGGCCGCAGGCGCGCAACTGACGCATGCGCGCGTACAGGAAGACGCACCCGGCATCACCGCGCTGCTGCGCACCGACGCGGTGCTGGCACGCGAAGCACACTACCAACGCGTGGACCTGGAACTGGGCGGCGCGCTGGTGCGACACGAACTCAACGTGCGCCTGGAAGGCGACAACGCGCGACTGAGCGCCAACGGAGTATTGCTCGGCAATGGCCGGCGTCAGCTCGATACCCGCCTGGGCATCGAGCACATCGCCCGCGACACCGCCTGCGAACTGCTTTGGCGCGGTGTCGCCACCGCGCGCAGCCGGGTCGCTTTCCACGGCGGCATCCATATCCGCCAAGGTGCCGACGGCACCGATGCGCAGCTATCGAACAAAAACCTGCTGCTGTCCGCCGATGCCGAGATCGATACCCAACCGGTGCTGGTGATCGACGCCGACGAGGTCAAGGCCGCGCATGGGGCCACCGTCGGCCAACTCGACAGCAACGCGCTGTTTTACCTGCGCTCGCGCGGATTGCCACAAGCACGCGCGCAGCAACTGCTGACCACCGCGTTCTGCCGCGAACCACTGCGTGCACTACCATCGGCATTGCACGAATTACTCGCCACGCGCCTGGAACGCGCGCTCAGTGAGGCGGGCGTGGCATGAACGGCACCGCCACGCACGCCACTGCATCGCAGGCACCGGACTGGGACAGCGTCCGCAACGACTTTCCACTGCTGCAGCGCAATGTCCACGGCAAGCCGCTGGTGTATTTCGACAACGCCAACACCGGGCAGAAACCGTTGCCGGTCATCGCGGCAACGGACACGTTCTATCGTCGTCACAACGCCAACGTCAGCCGCGCGGTGCATGCGCTCGGCAGCGAGGCCACCGAAGCCTACGAGGGCGCGCGGTCCAAACTAGCCCGCTTTCTCAACGTGCGCGCCGACGAATTGGTGCTGTGCAGCGGCGCCACCTTTGCGTTGAACCTGGTGGCCTACTCGTGGGCGCTGCCGCGCCTGCAGCCGGGCGACACGATCCTGGTGTCGCGCATGGAACACCATGCCAACATCGTCCCCTGGCAACTGGTCGCACAACGCACCGGTGCCACGATCAAAGTTGCCGAGATCACCGCTGAAGGCGCACTCGACCTGGACGCGCTGCGCGCGGCGATGACCGGCGAGGTGAAACTGCTGGCCCTGACCCACGTCTCCAACGTGTTGGGCACCGTCAACCCGGTCCGCGAAATCTGCCGCGAAGCACGCAAGCGCGGCATCGTCAGCGTCATCGATGGTTCGCAGGCGGCGCCGCATCGGCCGCTGGACGTGACCGCGATTGGCTGCGACTTCTATGCCATTACCGGGCACAAGATGTGCGGCCCAACCGGCACCGGCGCACTGTGGGCACGCCGCGAACATCTGCAAGCAATGCCACCATTCCTCGGCGGCGGCGAGATGATCAAGGAAGTCAGCTTCGACGGCACCGTGTTCAACGACCCACCGCACAAGTTCGAGGCCGGCACGCCGAACATCGCCGGCTTCGTCGGCCTCGGTGCAGCGGTGGATTACCTGCAGGCACTCGGATTGCAACATGTGGAAGCGCGCGAAGCCGAGTTGCTCGCGCACTTGAGCGAAGAACTGCAGCAGATCGACGGCCTGCGCCTGATCGGCACCGCGCCGGGTAAAGCGGCGGTGGTCTCGTTCCTGATCGAAGGCGCACATGCCCACGACCTGGCTACCCTGCTCGACCTGGAAGGCGTGGCGGTGCGCTCCGGACAACACTGCGCGCACCCACTGCTGCAGTTCTACGGCGTCGCCGCCACCTGCCGCGCGTCGATGGCGTTCTACAACACCCATGCGGAAATCGAACGCTTCGTGATCGCGTTACGGAAAGTGCGAACGCTGCTTGGGTAAAGCAGAGACGGATGACGTTGAAGAACCAATGCAAAAAGCACTGCGCCGCTGGACAAGCAAACAGCGCTTGCCGCGCTCTGCGGCGTTTTGCTCAGCGCATCTGGCGTTGCAGATTTACGACATAATCGCCACATGCACACCATCACCTTCCGCAATGCCAGCCTAGACGATCTGGACGCCATTGCCGCTCTGGTCACATCGGCCTATCGTGGCGACAGCAGCCGTCTCGGCTGGACCACCGAAGCCGACTTACTCGACGGCGCCCGCATCGATCCCGACCTGCTGCGCGCGGACATCCTGGGTCCACGCAGCGCGGTGTTACTTGCCGAGCACGACGGTGCGCTGATCGCCTGCGCGCACATCGCCAACAACGACGACGCTGGCTACTTCGGCATGTTCGCGGTGCAGCCGCAAGCGCAAGGCCAAGGCCTGGGGAAAGCCGTGCTGGCCGAAGCCGAGCGTATCGCCTGGCAGACATGGCGAGTGCCGGTCATGCGCATGACCGTGATCGACGTGCGCGAGGAATTGATCGCGTTCTATCAACGCCGCGGATACCGTCGCACCGGCATCAAGCAGCCGTTCCCCTACGGCGATGCCCGCTTCGGCCTGCCCAAGCGCGACGACCTGCGTTTTGAAATACTGGAAAAACCGCTGGAAGGTGCTGCATGAGCGAGACATGGACCTTCGTCTGTGCCGACGGCGAACTGCTGCCCGGCGAAATGAAAACAGTGTGGGACGAAGTGACCGCCACACCAATCGTCGTGTTCAATTTCGACGGAAACTTCTATGCGCTGGAAGATCGCTGTAGCCACGAAGACTACGAACTATCGCCAGGCACCTTCGACGGCACCGCAGGCAGCATCGAATGTGTACTGCATGGTGCGCGTTTCGATGTGCGCGATGGCCGCGCGCTATGCGCCCCGGCCTACAGCCCGGTCGCGAAGTTTCCAGTGAAATTCGAGCACGGCGGCGTGTGGACCCGAGACGATCGCGACTGAACGCGAACGCGTCACTTCACCCCAGATCGGGCCGCGCGCATCCGTGTGCATCGGCGCACGCAGTGCACGCATCGGTGCCAAGTGCATCGCAAAGATCAAGGGATTGTTGGTCAGGCTCTTCGTCCGGAGCAGATCGCCGGTCGCATCGGCGATTGGGCACTGGATAGCGGACGACATCTACTCCACTGATCCGCATTACGCCTGGTCGCCAGGCAACAACGAAACCGCTATCGGATTGGCCCGGCAGTAACTGTCACGACACACCGCTTCCAGCACCATCACCGATCCATACCCGCGATGGATCGAGCAAGGACTGTGCAATAGTCCGCGCAAGAGACTCGGATTCAAAAAATTCCCGGAGTCTTCCCCGAAATCCTCCCCGACAGCATTGCGAATCAGAACCAGATCCGCCGCAACGACGTCCATGTTCATCGCGCAGATAGGCGCCACCATACCCGCACCACGGCCACCGACATACGCAACTGCACAACCTAGCTGAATATATCCTAGACACACAGATAGAGCGCACCAATACGCACTAGAACATTGACGCCGATGACGCACACAGCAAATCAAGCGTCACAACTCACACATGCGGAAAATATCGCCAAGCCCGCGCAAATTCGCGCGATGAGATAGCGAGAACACACTGCGACACACTCCTCGCACCACGCCATCCCCAAAAGATCAATTCTTCAGCACCAAGCTACAGAAGCGCAAAAATATTGTGCAATTTACTGACTTGAATCGCCATCAATAGCAAGACACCCGCATAACTCGCACGATTTCACAATCCATCAGCAGACATGGAAACGCGCGCAAACTCGAACAAGACATGGCGCGCGAACAAGATTCTTGCCTGCATCCATTACCGTAGCGAGTCGCTCGCTCTGAATGCACTATAATATCAGCGCCCGCATCACCATCCGTGCATGACGGTATCGATACCACGATACGCAACTCCACGATGACGCAACTAAAATGCCCTCGCGCGCACGAGATACGCACTCCTGTCACGTCCCGGCGGAGCTTTCCCCGCACGCAATGGCAGCGACCTTCAATGATCGCTAAATAACCTAAAACACCATTACAAAAAGCAGTGGTGACGTTACCTTCGCCATCAAGAGAATCTGCAAGAAGAGTGCTTTTTTAAAGGACTCTTCGTTAATCGTTCATCGAATATGACACTGTCTACCACGCATACTGCATCGCGCGGTTATGGTGTTGATGAGGTCATGCCTGCCCGTCTAATGCCTGCACTTGCAGTGCGAGCTTCAGTTCGGGAAACGGAATGCAACACGGCATCTGATCGGACAACTACATCACCGAGCACGCACGCGAAAAATCGCATCGCGTGCGAACGTGGCATTGTCCGACTCCGCCGCGACCGCACCGTTTCCAGATCCGTAACGGCATGTTTCTCGACTCGTGGCGCACATCAGCGCCGCGGTATATGCGCCCCCCTCGCATCACTAAGCACCCCCATGCAGTTAATCCACTTCCCCCGTCATCGCCAAGGAGCGCCATCAATGGCACATAGCAGTTCCAATGTGTCCAACCCCCATATGAGCCAGACTCTCTCCAACGACTCGCACCGATCACTCGGTGTCGCACCCAGCGTGTTCGAGCGCGACGATCCACTCTCGATCGCGCAATCACTCAAACAATCCGCCGATCAGAATGCACGGCGTCGCACCGGCCCCTATCGATCGGCGATGTCGATGCTCACCTTCTACATCAATCGCACTGGCAGTCAGTTGTCGGCGCATCGCCGCAAAATTCTGGAACAAGCCAAGGACGAACTGCGCAGCCTGTATGGCAAGCCGCGCAAGGGCAGCAGCAGCCACGGCTGAGTAGCCAGCTCGCAGCGTGATGGCCCCCATTCCACACGCTGCGACACCAAACATGCAACGAGGCATCGCTGTACTCCAACGCATTCCCACGTGATGCCAACATGTCACAGGCACCCGACACTCAGGACGAAGTCCAGCGCATTACCACCATCGCGGCGAACGACGACGCGGTGTTGCTGTCGCGCATTATTTTGGCGCAGGGTGAGATCGCCGCCGCTGGCGCAGATCCGCTGCACGTCGTCGATGTGGTGGCACGACGCGCGCAGGAGTTGACCCGTTCCACCGGCGCGGTGGTGGAAATGTGCGACAGCGGCGACATGCTGTACTGGTCGGCCAGCGGCATCGCCGAGCAGCATCTAGGCCTGCGCCTGTCAAGCAACGCCAGCTTGTCCGGCCTGTGCATGCGCACTGGCCAGGTACTGCAATGCGATGATTCGGAAACCGATCCGCGCGTGGATCGCGGCGCTTGCCGCAAGATCGGACTGCGGTCGATGCTGGTGGTTCCACTGCGCTACAGCGAACGCGGCATCGGCGTGCTCAAGGTGATGTCGCCTTACCGTTTCGCCTATACCGCACAAGATGTACGCACACTGGAGATGCTGGCGACGCTAGTCGGCGCGACGCTGGCGCTGGCGATGGATCGCGCGGCACTGCAGACCGATATCGCGCGCCGTCAGAATAGCGAGAAACACGCGTTCCGCGAAAAAGCGGCAATCGCCACGCGTATTCGCGAGACGGTCGCCAACACACGTCTGCAGATCGTGACCCAACCGATCTTGGCGCTCCCCTCGCAACGCATCGTCGGAGTGGAGGCACTATCGCGGTTCCCCTCCAATCTCGCTATGCCACCGCTGCGATGGTTCGACGACGCCACTCGGGTCGGGCTGGCGCTGGAACTGGAGTTGACTGCGGCAAGGCAGGCGCTGGAGTTGCTCGTACAGCTACCGGCACCACTGTACCTGGCGATCAACGTCTCCACGCAAACACTGCTGCATCCGCAACTGCAGGAGGTATTGCATGGTTACGATCTATCGCGACTCGTCCTGGAGATCACCGAACAACTACAAGCGCCGGATTATCCGCGCCTGTCCGAGCACATCGACACACTGCAACGCCAGGGCCTACGTATTGCGCTGGACGATGCCGGCACCGGCTTCGCCAGTCTGCGCCATCTACTGCATCTTGCTCCGGACATCATCAAGCTGGACCTGACCCTGATCCGTGGCATCGATGCCGAGCCCCGACGTCAACGGCTCGCACTGGCGATCCTCTCCTTCGCCACCGAAACCGACGCCGACGTCGTCATCGAGGGCATCGAGACCGAAAGCGAATTGGTCACGCTACAAGCGCTAGGCGCACGCTACGGACAGGGTTACCACCTGGCACATCCAGGGCCGCTGTCAGCGCATCTGGCGCGCTATCCAACGATCGACGATGAGGTGCACTGAGAATAAGCAGCTAAAGCCGCTGGGCGATACGCACGCCGCTGCGGCGATGCGCGAGCGCAACGTCATCGCAATGGACAGTCCCTACTTCACGACGAACGCGCGCGCCGCAGCAAACGCGGGGCATGAAAAAAGCGGGCCGAAGCCCGCTTTTTCTTGAAAGCACGATGGAGACCGGCGACTTACTCGGCCGCCACTCCCTCGCCTTCCTCAACCGCCTTCATCGACAGGCGAATACGGCCCTGCTTGTCGACTTCCAGCACCTTGACCTTGACCACGTCGCCTTCCTTCAGCTTGTCGCCGACCTTTTCCACGCGCTCGCTGGAGATCTGCGAGACGTGCACCAGGCCATCCTTGCCGGGCAGGATGGTGACGAATGCGCCGAAGTCCATGATCTTGGCGACCTTGCCTTCATAGATCCGGCCCGGCTCCACGTCCGAGGTGATCTGCTCGATGCGCGCCTTGGCGGCCTGCGCGGCGATGGCGTTGACCGAGGCGATGACGATGGTGCCGTCGTCCTGGATGTCGATCTGGGTGCCGGTTTCCTTGGTGATCGCCTGAATGGTCGAACCACCCTTGCCGATCACTTCGCGGATCTTGTCCGGATGGATCTTGATCGTCAGCAGGCGCGGCGCGTAGTCGCTCAGTTCCGCACGCGGGCTGGTCAGCGCACTGGCCATTTCGCCGAGAATATGCAGACGGCCGGCCTTGGCCTGCGCCAGGGCCTGCTTCATGATCTCCTCGGTGATGCCTTCGATCTTGATGTCCATCTGCAATGCGGACACGCCTTCGGCGGTACCGGCGACCTTGAAGTCCATGTCGCCCAGGTGATCTTCATCGCCCAGGATGTCCGACAGCACCACGAAGTCGTTGCCCTCCTTGACCAGGCCCATGGCGATACCGGCCACTGGCGCCTTCACCGGCACACCGGCGTCCATCAGTGCCAGCGAGCTGCCGCACACCGAGGCCATCGACGAAGAACCGTTGGATTCGGTAATTTCCGAGACCACGCGAATGGTGTACGGAAACTCCTCCATGGTCGGCATCACCGCCAGCACGCCGCGCTTGGCGAGGCGGCCATGGCCGATTTCGCGACGCTTGGGCGCACCGAAGCGACCACACTCGCCCACCGAGTACGGAGGGAAGTTGTAATGGAACAGGAAGTTTTCTTTGTATTCGCCGGAAACCGCGTCGATCACCTGACCATCGCGGGCGGTACCCAACGTGGTCACCACGATCGCCTGCGTCTCACCGCGCGTGAACAGCGCCGATCCATGGGTGCGCGGCAGCACGCCGGCTTTCACGCTGATCGGACGCACAGTGTCCAGCGCGCGGCCATCGATACGCACCTTGGTGCTGAGCACCGAACCGCGCATGGTCTGGTATTCCAGCTCGCCGAATTCCTTGGCCAGGTCGGCCGCGACCCAGTTCTCTTCCGTAGCGCGCGGCGCCAACTGCGCCAGCACGTCCTTCTTGATCGCAGCAATGGCATCGCGACGCTGCAGCTTGTCGCGCACCTGGAACGCCGCAGCCAGTTGGCCGCCGACGGCTTCCTTCAACGCGGCGATCATGGCCGCGTTCTTGGCCGGAGCAACCCAATCGGACGGCTTGGTGCCGGCTTCGACAGTCAGTTCGTTGATCGCGTTGATGACCTTCTGCATCTCGCGATGGCCGAAGGTGACCGCACCCAGCATAACCTCTTCCGACAACAGCGCGGCTTCGGATTCGACCATCAACACCGCGTTCGCGGTACCGGCCACGACCAGTTCGAGCTGTGAGTCCTTCAGATCCGTCACGGTGGGATTGAGAATGTATTCGCCATTCTTGTAGCCGACCTTGGCGGCGCCGATCGGTCCATTAAACGGAGTACCCGCGAGCGACAACGCCGCCGACGCGCCGATCAACGCAGCGATATCGCCGTCGATATCGGGGTTCATCGACATCACCGTGGCGATGATCTGCACTTCGTTCTTGTAGTCTTCCGGGAACAACGGCCGGATCGGACGGTCGATCAGACGCGAAATCAGCGTCTCCTTCTCGGTCGCACGGCCTTCGCGCTTGAAGAAGCCGCCGGGAATGCGACCGCCTGCGTAGAACTTCTCCTGATAATCGACCGTCAGCGGGAAGAAGTCCTGCCCTTCGCGCGCACTCTTGGCGGCGACGGCAGTGACCAGCAGTACGGTGTCGTCCATCTTGACGATGACGGCGCCGCCGGCCTGGCGGGCGATCTCGCCGGTTTCGAGGGTGACGGTGTGCTTGCCGTACTGGAAGGTTTTGGTGATTTTTGCCACGGGGTTTCCTTGGAAGATACTTTCTACAAATGGACCGCAAACGGCCCATGCCGCTGGCGGGTGGTGGCCTGGGGGATCCGGCCGGTGGCGCGGAGCATTCCCCGGACCACAGTGCTACTTAAAACAAAACAGTGTTACCTAAAACAAAACCGCGGCGCATCGCTGCGCCGCGGTGGGTTGGGTTGACTCAGCGGCGCAGGCCGAGCTTCTCGATCAGCGCCTTGTAACGCTCGCCGTCCTTCTTCTTGAGATAGTCGAGCAGGCTGCGGCGGCGGTTGACCATCTGCAGTAGGCCACGACGGCTGTGGTGGTCTTTCTTGTGGGTCTTGAAGTGGCCGGTGAGCAGCTCGATGCGCGCGGTCAACAGCGCGACCTGGACTTCAGGCGAACCGGTATCGGCGGCGCCGCGCTTGTTTTCTTCGATGACTTTCTGGGTGTCGATGGACATGATGCGTTTTCTCTTGAGATGCGGGGCCGGCAGGAACGTGCGGAGGACGCACCACCTGGCTCGCCGATTGCGAAGGATTGCGCCGAAGCGCGTAGTGCCTGAAAGGCTGCGGAATTGTACCGGCACCGGCCTTGCCGAACAAGACGTTAAGACAGCGTCATGACGACCCGCCCGGTGACGTATCGGATTGAATCACAGATTGAACATTCGCTGCGGCGCCAACAGCCCACCGGCATCGACCTGGCCCAATCCTAGCGGTTCGCCCTCGGCATCGAACACCGCCGCCAGGCCGGGCGTCCACGACGCATCGCGCAGGCGTTGCCCCATACGGAAGCGCTGCGCCGCAGCGCCCTCCAGCCGTAACAGCGGAAAATCCGCCAGACCAGCCGCCAACGGCAACAGCAACGCGTCCAAACCGGCAGGATCGTGCACGGCAAGCTGCTGCAACTGCTCCAGAGTGACCATCTGCGGCGTGCGGAACGGTTCCACCCATAACCGTCGCAGCGCAGCGATGTGCGCACCGCAGCCTAACGTCTCGCCCAGATCGCGGGCCAGACTACGGATGTAGGTACCGGAGCCGCAGACCACGTGCAGGCGCAGGCGCTCACCGACATGCGCGAGCACCTCAATCGCCTGCACCTCGACCTCGCGCTCAGGCGCCTCGATGGTTTCGCCGCGACGCGCCTTCATGTACAGCGGCTCGCCGCCCTGCTTGAGCGCCGAATAGATCGGTGCCCGCTGCCGGATACGTCCGCGCAGCGGTGCCAGCGCTGCCTGCAGCGTGGCCGCGTCGAGCGGCGGCAGCGGACGGGTGCGCAACACCGCACCGTCGGCATCGTCGCTATCGGTTGTCACCCCGAGCACGATCTCGGCCTCATACGCCTTAGCCGAGCCGAGCAACAACCCGGCCAGCTTGGTCGCCTCGCCGAAGCACAGAGGCAGCAGGCCGGTGGCGAGCGGATCCAGACTGCCGGTGTGGCCACCTTTCTCCGCGCGCAACAGGCGTCGCGCCGCCTGCAGCGCAGCGTTGGAACTCATACCGGCAGGCTTATCCAGCAGCACGATGCCATCAAGACGGCGGAAAGCAATGCGCGGCAAGCGGGGACCGATGAGAGGCATGATGACGGAACTCGGGACTCGGGGCCGGTGACCCGGGAAAGCGGAAACTAGAGCAGCGGATGGGCGCGACTGGCCACGATGCGGCAGGTGCATCCATCAGCACAGCAGGACAATCTGCTGAACTGCGCCGCATGCTGCATTCGCGGCGACGCCTCAGCGCTTGGGAGAATCCGACGTGTCGGTGGCGTCACTACCGTCGGCCTCGACGCCGGACTGCAGCTCGGGCATATCGCGCAGCAAGTTGTCGATACGCTCGCCGCGATCGACCGAATCGTCGTAATGAAAATGCAGTTCGGGGACGTGACGCAGCTTCATCGCCCGCGCCAACTCGGTACGCAGTTGCGGGGCGAGTTCTTTCAGCCCCTTGACCGCCTCGCCCGAGCGCTCGGGCATCAGCGCGGTGACGAATACCTTGGCATGGGCCATGTCACGGGTGACTTCAACGTCGGAGACACTGACCGACGGCAGGCCATGATCGCGCACGGCGGCATGCACGATCGTGCCGAGATCGCGGCGGATCTGCGCGGCAACGCGATCGGTGCGGCGGAAGGATTTGGTGGGCATGGATCCGGAATCTCGTTATTCGGAACCCGTGACCCGGAATCGGGAACCCGGAAAAGCAAAAGCCGTTGCACCTGACTCTTGCTTTTTCCGGGCACCGGGCCCCGGATCCCGGGCCCAGGCTTTCAAAGCGTGCGCTGCACTTCGATGCGCTCGAAGCACTCGATCTGGTCGCCGGCCTTGACGTCGTTGTAAGCCTTCACGCCGATACCGCACTCGGTGCCGTTGCGGACCTCTTCGACGTTCTCCTTGAAGCGCCGCAACGATTCCAGTTCGCCCTCGAACACCACGGTGTTGTCGCGCAGCACGCGGATCGGCTTGTTGCGCTTGACCACGCCCTCCACCACCATGCAGCCGGCAACCGCGCCGAACTTGGAACTGCGGAACACATCGCGCACCTGCGCGATACCGATGATTTCTTCGCGAATCTCCACACCCAGCAGACCCGAGGCCACCTGCTTCACCTGGTCGATCACATCGTAGATGATGGAGAAGTAGCGCAGGTCGATGCCGTTGGTCTCGATGATGCGCCGCGCCGACGCATCGGCGCGCACGTTGAAACCGATCACCGTGGCCTTGGAAGCCAGCGCCGAATTCGCATCGGACTCGGTGATGCCGCCCACGCCGGAGTGGATCACGTTGATGCGGATACGCTCGTTGGACAGTGCGGTCAGCGACTGTTTCAGCGCTTCCACCGATCCCTGCACGTCGGCCTTGATCACCAGATTCAACGACAACTGGCCCTCGCCCTTGCCGAGCTGGGACATGATGTCTTCCATGCGGCTGCCCGCCGAGGACACCAGACGCGATTCGCGGCGCTTGGTCTCGCGCTGCTGCGCCACATCCTTGGCCAGACGCTCGTCGTCGACGACCACGAAATCGTCGCCCGCATCCGGCACGCCGGACAGACCAAGGACCTGCACCGGAATCGATGGACCCGCTTCAGCCGGCTGCCGACCGGTTTCGTCGAACAATGCGCGCACGCGACCGTATTGCACGCCGCACACCAGGTAATCGCCCTTCTTCAGCGCGCCCTGCTGCACCAGCACCGTCGCCACCGGGCCACGCCCCTTGTCCAGCGAGGACTCGATCACCACACCGCTGGCACGACCTTCGGCCACCGCGCGCAATTCCAGCACTTCGGCCTGCAACGAAATCGCATCCAGCAGCGTATCGATGCCTTGACCGGTCTTGGCCGAGAGTTCGACGAACTGGGTATCGCCACCGAACTCCTCGGCCACCACGTCCTGTGCCAACAGTTCGTTCTTGACCCGCAACGGATCGGCCGCGGATTTATCGATCTTGTTGACCGCCACGATCAGCGGCACGCGCGCGGCTTTGGCGTGCTTGACCGCTTCGATCGTCTGCGGCATCACGCCGTCGTCGGCCGCCACCACCAGCACCACGATGTCGGTGAGCTTGGCACCGCGCGCGCGCATCGAGGTGAACGCGGCGTGGCCCGGGGTATCCAGAAAGCTGATGACGCCACGGCCGGTTTCGACGTGATACGCACCGATGTGCTGCGTAATACCGCCCGCTTCGCCGGTCGCGACCTTGGTGCGGCGAATGTAGTCCAGCAACGAGGTCTTGCCGTGGTCGACGTGGCCCATGATGGTGACCACCGGCGGCCGTGGCTGCTTTTCGCCCTGATCATCCTCGGTGTGCGCCAACAGCGCGTCCTCGGCATCGGCACTGCCGGCACGCAGCGGCTTGTGACCGAGTTCTTCGGTGACCAGCGCAGCAGTATCGTGATCGATGGTCTGGGTGATGGTGGCCATCACGCCCATCTTGAACAGCGCCTTGACCACGTCGCCGCCCTTCAGCGCCAACTTCTGCGCCAGATCGGCCACGGTGATGGTGTCACCGATCGCCACTTCGCGAACGACCGGTGCGGTCGGACGCTCGAAGCCGTGCGAGCCGCCGCCGCTACGCGACGGTTCGCTCTGACGGCGTCCACCGGCATTGCCACCGCGCGGCTTGCTGCGGACATTGGAGCGGCGCGCACGATCAGCCGCAGACAAGTGCAACTGACCAGCGAAACGGCTGGTGCTGTCGTCGTCCTCGACCCCTGCGACCATCACATGCGAACCGCGGGTCTTATGCTTTTGCCCGGTGGTACGGTCATCACCGCGCGGGGCAGCCGGCTTCGGCGGATGATGCGGCGCAGACGCCGGACGCGGCGGCGCGGCCGGACGCGGCGCACGCGGCGCGGCAACCGTGCTCGGCGCGGCAGGCGTGGACGCTGCCACTTCCTGGATGTCGGGCTCCTGCTCGGCTTGAGCGGCCTTGCGCTCGGCTTCGGCACGATCCAGCACGTCCTGCTCGGCCTTGCGCTTGCGCTCCAGTTCGTCGGCACGCGCACGGTCCTGTTCGGCCAGACGCTGCTGCTCGGCCAGGTTGCGCTGTTTGGATTCCTCCAGCTTGCGCAGGATCTCGGCGCGCTCGTCGTCCACCCGTCCGCCCGACGCGGCAGCACCCGCACGATCAGCCGCCAGATCCTCGGCCGACTTCACGTAGGTGCGCTTCTGCCTGACCTCGACGTTGACCGTGGTCTTGCTGCGCCCGGCGCTGACCGTCACTTCCTGCAGCTTGCGCCTGTTCAGGGTGATCTTCTTCGGCGCCGCCTGGGCCTCTTCCTCGACCGGCTTGTCGGTCTTGCCGTGGGTACGGCGCAGGAAGCCCAGCAGCTTCATCTTTTCGGTACTGGTAACGACTTGGTCGGGCCCGCTGAACTTCATCCCGGCCTCGGCCAGTTGAATCAGCAGTTTTTCGACCGGCGTATTCACCAGTTCGGCCAACTTGCGGATGGTGGTTTGCTGCGACATTCGGATCCTATGATCTGGTTGGCGCCCCCTCGACACGTGCGAAGGTAGCGCGGATTCTAAGCCCTGATCGGGTCAGGGCGGTGGTCATCGCGGACTCATTCGCCGCGCTCCAAACGGGCGATCTCCTCGGCACGGGCGGCCAGGATCAGCGCAGCGGCGCGCTCGTGATCCATGTCCTCGATACCGAACTCGAGGATTTCGTCGGCCGCCAAATCCGACAGGTCCTCGCTGGTGCACACACCATGGCCAGCCAGCGCATACGCGGTGGCTTCGTCCATACCCGCAAGCGACAGCAGATCCGCCGCCGGCACGCCGCCGTCGTCGCTTTCTTCGGCGGCCAGCGCCTCGTTGAGCAACGCATCCCGTGCACGGGCACGCAGTTCCTCGACGATGTCCTCGTCGAAGCCTTCCACCGCCAACAGCTCGCCAACCGGGACGTAGGCGATTTCCTCGACCGAGTTGAAGCCTTCGGCGACCAGGATCGCGGCGATTTCCTCGTCCACTTCCAGTTTGTCCATGAACAACTGGCGGGCGACGCTCTGCTCGGCCTCGGACTTGGCCGCGACTTGCTCGGCAGTCATCACATTGAGCTGCCAGCCGGTCAGGCGGCTGGCCAGACGCACATTCTGGCCGCCCTTGCCGATCGCCTGGGCCAGGCGATCTTCCGCCACCGCCAGGTCCATCGAGTGTTTTTCTTCATCGACGATGATCGACTGCACCTCGGCCGGCGCCATCGCATTGATGACGAAGTTGGCCGGGTTGTCGTTCCACAGCACGATGTCCACGCGCTCGCCGTTAAGCTCGTTGGAGACCGCCTGCACGCGCGAACCGCGCATGCCGATGCAAGCGCCGATCGGATCGGTGCGGGTGTCGTGCGCGAGCACCGCGATCTTGGCGCGGTCGCCCGGATCGCGCGCGCAAGCCTTGATCTCGACCAGACCCTGGCCCACTTCCGGCACTTCCAGCTTGAACAGCTCGATCATGAACTCCGGTGCAGCGCGACTGATGAACAACTGCGGGCCACGCGGCTCCGAGCGCACTTCGGCCAAGTAGCCGCGCACGCGGTCGCCAGCGCGCAATACGTCGCGCGGAATGCCCTTGTCCTTGGGGATGAACGCCTCGGCATTGCCGCCCAGGTCCACGTAGATGTTGCCGCGCTCAGCGCGCTTGACCACACCGGTGACCAGTTCACCGACGCGATCTTTCCAGGCATCCACCACCTGTTGGCGTTCGGCCTCACGCACACGCTGCACGATCACCTGCTTGGCGGCCTGTGCGGCGATACGACCGAAATCGGGATTTTCGATCTGCTCTTCGATGTAGTCACCGACGTCCACGCCTTCGGCTTCGTCGACTGCATCCATCAGACGGATCTGCCGGTCCGGCGATTCCATCACCACATCGTCGGCGACCACTTCCCAGCGGCGGAAGGTCTCGTAACTGCCTTCCTTGTGATCGATGGTGACGCGCGTCAGCACGTCCTGATCGGGGTAGCGTTTTTTCGCCGCAGAGGCCAGCGCAGCCTCGATCGCATCGAAGATCACTTCGCGCGGCACGCCCTTCTCGTTGGCGACCGCATCGACTACCAGCAACAGTTCCTTACTCATTCTTTCGCTCCGCGCGCAGCCGTATCGGCCGCCGGTTCGTTGGATGGTTTCTTATTGGATTTTGCGTTTTTGCCGGCAGGCTTCGGCGCCTTGCCCGGCTTGGTCGGCGCCAGACCCAGCGCCGCCCAGTCGGGCAGAATCCGCGCTTTGTCGATATTGTCGAAGTCCACCGCCAGCTCGGCGCCATCGACCTCGAACACGATCCGACCGGCGTCCACCTCGACCTGCAGAATGCGGCCCTGCAGACGCCTGCGACCCTGCTGCGGCAGTTTCAGCACAACTTTCGCCGACTCGCCCCGATGCCGCGCGAACTGCTCGGCGGTGAACAACGGACGATCCACACCCGGCGAAGACACCTCCAGCGTGTAATTACCGCTGATGGGATCCTCCACGTCCAGTTGCGCCGACACTTCACGGCTGACCCGTTCGCAGTCGTCGATGTTGACCATGCGCTCGGGCTGTTCACCCAGCGGCACGTCGATATACAGGCGCAACGTAGCGCCACCGGACGCTGGCAGATACTCAGCGCCCAGCAGCTCCAGACCCAATGCATCCACGGTCGGACCCAGCAGATTCGCGATTTCGTTCGCCTTGTCGCTCACAGCCTGCCTTGCATCAGAATGGAAAAGGATCGGTTTAACGCAGTTCTCGCTCCCCGGAAACGACAAAGGGCCCGCTGGGCCCCTTATCCGGTACGACTCCGGTCACGCTGGATTCCGGTTGCGACGACGGGAACATGCGTCATCGCGAAGCCCAAACTTCTCTCCTGCAAACAACCGATGTCTTGGTTGTTGCAGCAAACAAATATGGTAGCGGGGGCAGGATTTGAACCTGCGACCTTCGGGTTATGAGCCCGACGAGCTGCCAGACTGCTCCACCCCGCAGCAGAAGCGGAATTATGAAGACTTAGCGACGTACTTGCAAGCCCTGATCGCATTTTGATGTGACCAAGATTCCATCTGATCGAAAGGCGCATACCCAAGGCCTACGATCACAAGCGCAATCGCGTCACATCGCCATCTGGATAAAACAACGACGCCGCCTTTCGGCGGCGACGTCGCAAACAATTTCGAAAACCGTGCGCGGCAGGCCGGCTCAGGCCAGGTGCGCGAAAGCGCGCTGGCACCACGCCATCAACGGGCTCCACGCAAATCCGAACGCCAACAGGCCCAGCGCATTGACGCACAGCGTCACTCCCAGCACACGATCCTCGTTGGCCGGCAACGGCGCGCCGACTGGCTCGTCGAAATACATCACCTTGATGACGCGCAGGTAGTAAAACGCGCCGATCACCGCGCACAGCACTGACAGCACGGCCAGGCCGGTCCACCACAGGGTTTGGTCGGGTACCGCAACTACCGCACCCAGCACGGCCATCTTGGCCCAGAAACCCAGCAGTGGCGGCACGCCTGCCAGCGAGGCCATGATGCACAACACTAGCAGCGCCATCCACGGGTTACGCGCGTTCAACCCCTTGAAATCGTCGATCCGCTCGGCCTCGAAGCCCTTGCGCGACATCGCGATGATCGCGCCGAACGCGGCGGTGGACATCACCGCATAACAGATCGCGTAGAACAACGCCGCCGCATAACCACGCTCACCACCGCCGGCCACACCGAGCAGCAAGAAACCAATATGCGACACCGTGGAGTAGGCCAGCATGCGCTTGAGGTTGCTCTGCGCCACCGCCATCAAATTGCCGATCACCAGCGACAGCGCCGCCAAGCCACCAATGACCCAGTGCCATTGCGAAGCCAGCGGACCCACGCCCACTTCCAGCAAACGGTACGCCATGCCGAATGCGGCGACCTTCGACGCGGAACTGATGAACAACGCGACCGGCGCGGGCGCACCTTGGTACACATCGGGCAGCCACATGTGGAACGGCGCAGCGCCCAACTTGAAGGCGATGCCGGCAATCAGGAACACCGTACCGGTGAGCAGCAAAGTGCGCTCGTGACCACTGCCAATCGCATCATGGATGGCGCTCAGACTCAGCGTACCGGTCGCACCGTAGATCAGCGACATGCCGTAGAGCAGCAGGCCGGAAGCCAGCGAACCAAGCACGATGTACTTCATCGCCGCTTCGGCCGCCATGCCATTGTCACGACTGGAGGCGACCAGCGCATAAGAGCACAGCGCCAGCAACTCCAGCCCCAGGTAGACCATCAGCAGGCTACCGGCCGAGACCAAGATCATCATGCCAACCGTGGCGAACAACACCAGCACCGGGATCTCGCCCTGGTACAACTTACGCTCGCGCAGGTAGCTCCAACCGTAGATCAAGGTCAACGCGCTGAGGCCGACGATCACCGTCTTCATCACCTCGGCAGCGGCATCGCGCACGAACATGCCGTTGAACACCGTGCCCTGCCCGCCAACGCCGGCCAGCAGCATGGCGAACACCGCGAACAGAATCGCCACCGAGACGATGTGGGTCCAGGCCTTGTTGCGCTCGCTGATGAACAAATCGAGCATCAGCAGAGCAAAGGCACCAGCAGTCAGCGCCAACTCGGGGAGCAGGGGCGGCAGGTCGATGGTGGTCAGGGGCAGCAGCGCAGGGGTGGTCATCATCAAGTCTCTGGAATCAATACGCTCGACAGCCGCTTACAGCTTGCTGGTGGCAATCTGCGCCGCCAGCTTTGCGATCGAGGGCTCCATCAGGTCGGTCAACGGCTTCGGATACAGGCCAAGAGCGAGCACGCCGAGCGCGAACACGCCCAGCACCAACGCCTCGCGGCCATTGATGTCCTTCAACTCGGCCACGTGTGCGTTGGCCACTTCGCCAAAGAACACGCGGCGATACAGCCACAGAGTGTAAGCAGCGGTGATCACCAGGGTGGTCGCCGCGCCGAAGGCCAGCAGCGGATGCGTCTGGAAGCTGGCCATGATCACCATGAACTCGCCGACGAAACCGCTGGTGCCCGGCAGGCCCGCGTTGGCCATGAAGAACAGCATGGCGAACGTCGCGAACCATGGCATGACGTTGACCACGCCGCCGTAATCGGCGATGCGCCGGGTATGCATGCGGTCGTACAGCACACCAACGCAGGAGAACATCGCGCCGGACACGAAACCGTGCGAGATCATCTGCACCATCGCGCCCTGCAGGCCCAGCCGCGCGGCATCGACGCTTCCGAATCCGACCAGGGCGAAGGCAACGAACACGCCGAGGGTGACGAAGCCCATGTGCGCGATCGACGAATATGCGATCAGCTTCTTCATGTCGTCCTGGACCAAGGCGACCAGGCCGACGTAGATCACCGCGATCAACGACAGCGCGATCACCAGCCACGACCACTCGTTGCTGGCATCGGGCAGAATCGGCAGGTTGAAGCGCAGGAACCCGTAGCCACCGATCTTCAGCGCGATCGCCGCCAGGATCACCGAACCGGCGGTCGGTGCCTCGACGTGCGCATCCGGCAACCAAGTGTGCACCGGGAACATCGGCACCTTCACCGCGAACGCGATCAGGAAGGCGAAGAACAGCCAGGTCTGCTCCTTGGCCGTCAGCGACAGGTGATACAGGTCGGCGAGCTGGAAGCTGCCGCCTTTCAGGTACAGGTAGATCAACCCGACCAGCATCAGCACCGAGCCGAGGAAGGTATAGAGGAAGAACTTGACCGCCGCATAGATGCGACGCGGACCACCCCAGATTCCGATGATCAGGAACATCGGAATCAGCATCGCTTCGAAGAACACGTAGAACAGCATCGCGTCGGTGGCGGAGAAGATGCCGACGGTGACGCCTTCCAAGATCAAGAACGCGGCCACGTACTGGTTGACCCGCTTGTCGATCGAGGTCCAGGCACCGATCAGCGCCAACACCGTGACCAGCGTGGTCAGCACGATCAACGCCACCGCGATGCCATCGGCGCCGAGGTTGTAGCCGATGTTGTAGGCCGGGATCCAAGCGTGGGTCTCGACGAACTGCAACGCATCGCTGGCGTAATCGAAGCCAGTGAGCAGCGGAACGCTGAGCGCGAAGGTCAACAGCGCCACCAGCAGCGACGCCCAGCGTGCCGCACGCGGATCACGCAAGGCGAGGACCAGCGCGCCACCGACGATCGGCAGCCAGATCAAGAGAGAGAGTAGAGGCCAGTTCGACACGTGATCTTATTCCGTACAGGTCAACGCCAGAAATGCATCAGCACGCCCAACAGGGCAATGAGACCGATGATCATCGCGAAGGCATAGTGATAGAGGAAACCGGACTGCGTGCGACGCAGCAGATTGGCCGCCAGGTCGACCACGCGGGCCGAACCGTTGACCATGACGCCGTCCACGACATGGGTATCGACCGCGCGCGACAGCTTGCCCAGGCGCAGACCACCACCGGCGAAACCGCCGATCCAGAGCTTGTCGAAACCGTATTTGTTCTCGAGGATCCGCACCGGCAGCGCGAAGGTCTTGCGCGCCTTTGCCGCCAGATCCGGCCTCCACAGGTACAGGAACCAAGCCAGAGCGAAGCCAGCCAAGGTCAGCCAGAACGGGGGCTGCAACAGTCCGTGCAACGCGGAAGCGACCGGCCCATGAAATTCCTCGGCCAATGCGCCGATGGTGTCGCGCGCCGGATCATAGAAATCGACAATGCCGGTGAAGAAGCTGACCGCCTGACCCTTGATCGCCTCCGCAGCAGGATGCCCCGCCCAGTCGGTGCCGTAGAGCATCGGGCCGATAGTGAGGAAGCCAATCGCGATCGAGGGGATCGCCAGCAACACCAACGGCAAGGTCACCACCCACGGCGACTCGTGCGGCTCGTGCGCGCCGTGATGACCATGCCCATGATCGTCGTGCGCATCGTGGGCATGCGCGTCATGAGCGCTACCGTGATGGGCGTGATCGTCGTGTGCCGCATGCGCGTCGCGGAAGCGCTCCTGGCCGTGGAAGGTCAGGAACAGCAGGCGGAAGCTATAGAAGCTGGTAATCAACACGCCACCGAGCACGGCCCAATAACCATAGCTGGCGATGCTCCAGAACGGGGCACCCTCGGCATGATGCTTGGCCGCTTCGATAATCGTGTCTTTGGAGTAGAAGCCGGCGAAGAACGGCGTACCGACCAGGGCCAGGGTGCCGATCACGCTGGTCCAGTAGGTAATCGGCATGTACTTGCGCAGGCCGCCCATCTTGCGCATGTCCTGCTCGTGGTGCATGCCGATGATCACCGAGCCAGCGGCTAGGAACAGCAGCGCCTTGAAGAAAGCATGGGTCATCAAGTGGAATACCGCCGCCGAATACGCCGATACCCCGAGCGCCACGGTCATGTAACCCAATTGCGACAGCGTCGAATAGGCGACCACCCGCTTGATGTCGTTCTGCACGATACCGATCAGGCCGGTGAAGAACGCCGTGGTGGCACCGACGAACAGTACGAAATTCAACGCGGCCTGCGACAGTTCGAACAACGGCGACATCCGCGCCACCATGAAGATGCCAGCCGTCACCATGGTCGCGGCGTGGATCAACGCCGAGATCGGTGTCGGACCTTCCATCGAGTCGGGCAGCCACACGTGCAACGGCACCTGTGCCGACTTGCCCATCGCACCGATAAACAGGCAGGTGCAAATGATGGTGGCCACGTTCCAGGGATGGCCCGGCAACAGTTGCACATTGGCCATGCCGCCAGCGGCATCGCTGCCAAGGACGGCGGTGGCATTGGCGAACACAGTGGCGTAGTCGAGCTTACCGAACCACAACAGCACACCTGCGATGCCGAGGATGAAGCCGAAGTCGCCAACGCGATTGACCAGGAACGCCTTCATGTTGGCGAATACCGCAGTCGGGCGCTTGAACCAGAAGCCGATCAACAGATACGAGACCAGACCCACCGCTTCCCAGCCGAAGAACAACTGTAGGAAGTTGTTGCTCATCACCAGGCTCAGCATCGAGAAGGTGAACAACGAGATGTAGCTGAAGAAGCGCTGGTAGCCCGGATCGTCGGCCATGTAGCCGATGGTGTAGACATGCACCAGCAGCGAGACGAAGGTCACCACCACCATCATCATCGCAGTCAGGCGGTCGACCATGAAGCCAACATGCGCCGAATACTGGCCGACCTCGAAGAAGGTGTAGAGGTTCTGATTGAACGGCGCGGCGCCCTGCCCGACCAACTGATACAACGTCCAGCACGACAGCGCACAACTGACCGCCACGCCGAGGATGGTCGCGACCTGAGCGCCCTTGCGCCCGACCTGACGGCCGAACAGACCGGCAACGATGCTGCCGACCAGCGGTGCGAGCACCACTGCGATCAACAGACTCTTGGAGAGAGTGATATCCATCTGCGGGTCAGCCCTTGAGCGAATCGACTTCGGCCACGTTGATCGTGTGGCGGGTACGGAACAACGTCACCAGGATCGCGAGGCCGATGGCGGCTTCGGCCGCGGCCACGGTCAGGATGAAGAACACGAACAACTGGCCGGCAGCGTCGCCGAGTTCGCGCGAGAACGCGACGAAGTTGATGTTGACCGACAACAGCATCAATTCGATCGACATCAGCAGCACGATGACGTTCTTGCGATTGAGGAAGATGCCAGCCAGGCTGATGCAGAACAGCACCGCGCCAAGCGCCAGCAAATGGCCTAGGGAGATCATGGCTGGCCCTCCTGCGATGCCGCCGCCGGGGTGTGGAGCGTGGGCTTTTCCGCATCCATCTTGACCATGCGCAGACGATCGCCGGCCTTGACGCGGGATTGTTCGCCCGGGTTCTGGGTCTTGATGCCGCTGCGCTTGCGCAGGGTCAGCATCACCGCCGCGACCACCGCCACGGTCAGGATGATGGCGGCGAACTCGAACGGCAGCAGGAACTGCGTGAACAAGGTCTTGGCCAGCCAGGCGATGTTCGAGGTGTCGGCGGCCTGCGCTGCGGCGTTACCGACCGGGAACGGCGCGGCGGTGCGCGCCTTGACCCCGATCAACGTGACCATCTGCACCAGCATCGCCACCGCCACCACCAACCCGACCGGCAGGTAGCGCACCCAGCCCTCACGCAATCGGGCGCTGTCGATGTCGAGCATCATCACCACGAACAGGAACAGCACCATCACCGCGCCGACATAGACCAGCACCAGAGTCACGCCGAGGAACTCGGCGCCCACCAGCAGCCACACGCAGGCGATGGAGAAGAACGTCAGGATCAGACACAGCACCGCATACACGGGGTTGCGCACGCTGATCACCGCGCCAGCGGCAACCGCGGCGATGGTGGCGAAGATCCAGAAAGCGATATTGACCCAATCCATGTCGGAACCTCAGCGGAAAGGAGCGTCGGCGGCGCGGCGCTCGGCGATCTCGGCCTCAAGCCGGTCTCCGATGGCCAGCAACTGCGGCTTGGTGACGATGTTCTCGCCGCGCTTTTCGAAGTGGTATTCCAGCACCTGGGTCTCCACGATCGAATCCACCGGGCAGCTTTCCTCGCAGAAGCCGCAGTAGATGCACTTGAACAGGTCGATATCGTAGCGGGTGGTGCGGCGGGTGCCGTCCTCGCGCTTGGTCGAGTCGATGGTGATCGCCAGCGCCGGGCACACCGCTTCGCACAGTTTGCAGGCGATGCAGCGCTCCTCGCCGTTGGGATAACGGCGCAGCGCATGCAGGCCACGGAAGCGCGGCGACTGCGGGAATTTTTCCATCGGGTACAGCACGGTGTACTTGGGACGGAACGTGTACTTCAAGGTCAGCCACAGGCCGCCGAGTAATTCCAGCAGGAGCAGGCTCTTGAAGTAATGGGTGATTTTATTCATCGCTTACACGCCCTTGTGGATCACGCCGTAGAACACCATCAATGCCGTCACCGCGATCCACACGATCGTCAACGGGATGAACACCTTCCAACCCAGGCGCATGATCTGATCGTAGCGATAACGCGGGAAGCTGGCGCGGAACCAGATATACGCGCTGGCGAAGAACAGCACCTTGCCCAACAGCCAGGGCCAGCCGCCCTTCCAGATCCAGTCGATCCACGGCGAGATATCGGCCTGCACCCAACCCTGGATCGGGCTCAGCCAGCCGCCCAGGAAGAAGATCGAGACCAGGAAGCTGACCAGGATCATGTTGGCGTATTCGGCCAGGAAGAACAGCGCGAACGCACCGCCGGAGTATTCGACCATGTGGCCGGCGACGATTTCCGACTCGCCCTCGACCACGTCGAACGGCGCGCGGTTGGTTTCGGCCACGCCGGACACCCAGTACACGATGAATAGCGGGAACAGCGGGATCAGGAACCAGTCGAAGAAGCCGGAATTACCCACCTGCGCCTGCACGATCGTGCTGAGATTCAAGCTGCCGGCGGCGATCATCACGCCGACCAGGGCGAACCCCATCGCGATCTCGTAGCTGACCACCTGTGCCGCCGAGCGCATCGCACCGAGGAACGCGTACTTGGAGTTGGAAGCCCAGCCGGCCAGGATGATGCCGTACACGCCCAGCGAGGTCATCGCCAACAGATACAACAAGCCGGCATTGGCGTTGGACAACACCAGCTTGGCGTCGAACGGCACCACCGCCCAGGCCGCGAATGCCGGCGCCAGGGTAATCAGCGGCGCGATCACGAACATCGCCTTGTGCGAACTGCTGGGCTGGATGATTTCCTTGAACAGCAGTTTGAACACGTCGGCAAAGGCCTGGAAGATGCCCATGCCCACGTACATCGGCCCGTGGCGCACGTGCATCCAGCCGATCAGCTTGCGCTCCCAAACCACGTAGAACGCCACCGCCGTAATCACCGGCACGGCGATCAGCAGGATTTTCAGCACGATCCACAGCACCACGCCGAGGGCGCCCAGGCCGAGGAACCACTGATGCAGCGGGTCGACCACGTTCAACAGCATCTCGTTCATGCGGCCACCACCGTCACCCGACCGGCACCCAGCGGCGCGGTCGCGCCGTGGCCCGTTTCGATCCAGGCCGCGCCCGGCGCGACCCGCTGATCCGTTTCCAGCGGCAAGGTGGCGCTACCCGCCGCAGTGCCGACCTTGACCATCTGCCCCGCGTGCAGACCGAGCCGCGTCGCGTCCTGCGGATGCAGGGTCACGCTGGGCGCGCGATTGAGCGGATGCTGCTGCAATGCCTGCGCACGACGCACCACCGCATCGGTGCGATAGATCGCCGGACTCGCCGCCAGTTCCAGGCCATCGTCCTGCAGTAACGGTTGCGGCGAGGTCGACGCGGCAACCTCACGCGGCTGCAAGCTATCGCGCAAACCAGCCAGATCGGTGAATGCGAAACCGGGCAGGCCCAACTCGCCACCGAGCGCACGCAGTACACGCCAGCCTTCGCGGGCCTCGCCTGGCAATTTGCCGCCAGCGCGGGTGCGCTGGTCGTCGCCATCGAGGTTGGTCAGCGTTGCTTCAATCTCCGGCAGCGCGCCAATTGGCAGGATCACGTCGGCCACATCGCGGGTGGAGGCACAGGCGAAGTGACTGAAAGCGACCACCTTGGCGCCGGCCAGCGCGCGACGCGCCGCCGCCGCGTCGGCGAAGTCCAAGCCTGGCTCCAGGCCATACAGCACATACGCGCTGCGCGGCTGCTCAAGCATCGCCGCGACGTTGCGCGCACGCGGCAGCACACCGTAACGCGCCAGACCGAGCGCATTGGCGCCCTGCGGAATACGACACAACGCAGCACCGGTGGCAGCGGCGAAGTCACGCGCAGCGGCACGCACTGCCGCAGCCTGCGGATGGTTCTCGGCCAACGCACCGACGATCAGCACCGCGCGGGCGGCGGCCTGTGTGACCTGACGCAACGCGCCATCGGCCAGCACCTCGGCAAAGCGCGACGGCGCCACGATCTGGCGATCCGTCAGGTTGAAAGTAAACTCGAAGTCGACCGGATTGATCGCATACACCTGGGTGTGGCGCTGCATCTGCGCCTTGCGGATGCGGGCTTGCAGCAGCGGCAGTTCATGGCGCAAATTGCTGCCCAGGATCACCACCACGTCGGCCTGTTCGATCTGCGCCAGCGGCAGCGCGAACGGTTCGGCGAGCGCGGCATCGGAGAAGTCGCGGTTGTACACCCGGTGATCGAGATTGCCGCTGTCCAGGCCATCGGCCAAGCGTGCCAGCAGCGCGCCTTCTTCGTTAGAGGTGGACGGATGCGCCAGCACACCCAGCGCATCGCCACGGTTGGCCTTGAGAATTTCGCCAGCGGCGGCAAGCCCTTCGGCCCACGACACTTCGCGCCACTGCCCATCGACCTTGCGCAACGGCCGCAGTGCGCGGTCCTCGGCGTACAGACCCTGGTGCGAATAACGGTCGCGGTCGGACAGCCAGCACTCGTTGACCGCCTCGTTATCGCGCGGCACGGTGCGCAGCACTTCGCCGCGACGCACATGCAGGAACAGATTGGAGCCCATCGCGTCGTGGTAGCCCAGCGACTCGCGCGCGGTGAGCTCCCACGGGCGGGCACGGAACTGGAACACCTTGTTGGTGAGCGCGCCAACCGGGCACACATCGATGACGTTACCGGACAGCTCGGTGGTCAACGGCTTGCCGTCGTAGGTGCCGATCTGCAGGTTTTCGCCACGGTACATGCCACCCAACTCGTAGGTGCCGGCGATGTCAGCGGTGAAGCGCACGCAACGGGTGCACTGAATGCAGCGGGTCATCTCGGTGGCGACCAACGGACCGATGTCCTCGTCGGCGACCACGCGCTTGCGCTCGTTGAAACGGCTGACCGAACGGCCATAGCCCAGCGACACGTCCTGTAACTCGCACTCCCCGCCCTGATCGCAAATCGGGCAATCCAACGGGTGGTTGATCAGCAGAAATTCCATGACGCTGCGCTGGTACTTCAGCGCCTTGTCGCTGCGCGTTTGCACTTTCATGCCGTCCATCACCGGCGTGGCGCAGGCCGGCGACGGCTTGGGCGACTTCTCCACGTCGACCAGGCACATGCGGCAATTAGCCGCAATCGGCAACTTCTCGTGGTAGCAGAAACGCGGAATCGGGATGCCGGCTTTGTCGGCAGCCTGGATGATCATCGCGCCTTTCGGCACGACCAAGGACTGGCCGTCGATCTCGACGGTGACGTGCCCTTCCGGCACCACTGCCGGAGTTGCGCCGGGATTGTTGGGTTGCGCGCTCATGCGGCGGCTGCCTCCACCTTCTTGCCATCGACCATGGAATGACCGTTGACGATGTAGTACTCGAATTCGTCCCAGAACTGGCGCAAGAAACCCTGAATCGGCCAAGCCGCCGCTTCGCCGAAGGCGCAAATGGTGTGGCCTTCGATCTGCCCGGCGACGGTACGCAGTTGGTGCAGGTCTTCCATGGTCGCCTTGCCGGCGACGATGCGCTCCAGCACTCGATGCATCCAGCCGGTGCCTTCGCGGCACGGGGTGCACTGCCCGCAGGATTCCTTGTGGAAGAACTGCGAGATACGGCAGGCGAACTTCACGCAGCACACGCTGTCGTCCAGCACCACGATCGCGCCCGAGCCAAGGCCGGTACCCAACGCGCGCAGGGTGTCGTAATCCATCTGCAGGCCCTTGAGTTCCTTGGCCTTGAGCACTGGCATCGACACGCCGCCCGGAATCGCGCCCTTGAGGGTGCGGCCTGGCTTCAGTCCGCCAGCCATCTCCAGCAATTCGTCGAAGGTGGTGCCCAGCGGCACCTCGAAGTTGCCGCCCTTCTGCACACAACCGGAGACCGAGAAAATCTTCGGCCCGCCGTTCTTGGTCTTGCTCAGCCCCAGGAACCATTCCGGACCGTTGCGGATGATCGCCGGCACCGAGGCGTAGGTCTCGGTGTTGTTGATCGTCGAAGGCTTGCCGTACAGACCGAAGTTGGCCGGGAACGGCGGCTTGTAGCGCGGCTGGCCCTTCTTGCCTTCCAGCGATTCCATCAGCGCGGTTTCTTCGCCGCAGATGTAGGCACCAGCGCCCAGCGCACCGTAGATATCGATATCCACACCGCTACCGAGGATATTCTTGCCCAGCCAGCCATTGGCGTAGGCATCAGCCAACGCTTGTTCGAAGTGTTCGAACGGCTCGTGGTGGAACTCACCGCGCAGGTAGTTGTAGCCCACGGTCGAGCCGGTGGCGTAGCAGGCAATCGCCATGCCCTCCACCACCGAATGCGGGTTGTAACGCAGGATGTCGCGATCCTTGCAGGTGCCCGGCTCGGACTCGTCCGAATTGCACAGGATGTACTTCTGCGGCGCGCCCTTGGGCATGAACGACCATTTCAGCCCGGTCGGAAAGCCGGCACCGCCGCGGCCACGCAGGTTCGACTGCTTGACCATCTCGATCACCTGTTCCGGCGGGATCTTCTCATCGAGGATCTTGCGCAGCGCGGCGTAGCCACCGGATTTCAGATAGCTCTCATACGACCACGGGGTGTCGTAGTGCAGCGTGGTGTAGACCACTTGGTGCGGCAGCGGCGCGGGACCGACTGGACCGGTGGGAGCGTGGTGATGTTGTGCCATTGCCGTTACTCCAACCCGTCCAGCAGCGCGTCGACCTTGTCCTTGGTCAGGTTCTCGTGATAGTGGCCGTTGATCACCATCATCGGCGCGCCAGCGCAACCGGCCAGGCATTCTTCCTCGCGCTTGAGGTAGACGCGGCCATCTGCGGTGGACTGACCCAGCTTGCAACCGAGTTTCTTCTCGGCATGGGCAACCAGATCTTCGGCACCGTTGAGCCAGCAACTGATGTTGGTGCAGAAGGCGACGTTGTGACGGCCAACCTTTTCGGTTTCGAACATCGAGTAGAAGCTGGCGACTTCGTAGGCCCACACCGGCGGCAATTCCAGGTACTTGGCCACACCAACGATCAACTCGTCGGTCAACCAGCCCTGATTCTGCTCCTGCGCCGCATGCAGACCTTGCAGCACAGCCGAGCGCTTGCGCTCCGGCGGGAACTTGCTCAGCCAGTGATCGATGTGTGCGCGCGTCTTCTCGCTCAGCACCACCATCGGATCGACGTCGCGCGCCGTTTCAAAATTGCCTGTCGCTTTCATGCCAAAACCTCCGCGACTCGGAACCCGGGACCCGGGACCCGTGAAAGTCCTCTCCCGCTCACCGCTGCCGCATCAAAATTTCCAGTTCCACCTACCGGTACGAGCGCCGCAGCGCCGCTCTTCGCCGATCCCAGGCCAAGGGCTACAGGACCCGACCTCATCGGTCCACCTCGCCGAACACCAGGTCGTAGGTGCCGATCATCGCCACCACGTCGGCCAGCATGTGACCACGCACGATCGCGTCCATCGACGACAGATGCACAAAACCCGGTGCGCGCAGATGCACGCGGAACGGCTTGTTGGCGCCGTCGGACATCAGGTAGCAGCCAAACTCGCCCTTTGGCGCTTCAACCGCGCAATAGGTCTCGCCGGCCGGTACGCAGTAGCCTTCGCTGAATAATTTGAAGTGATGGATCAACGCTTCCATGTCGTCCTTCATCTCGGCGCGCTTGGGCGGCGCCACTTTGAAGTTCTCGACCATCACCGGCCCAGGATTGGCCTTCAACCACTGCACGCACTGCTTGATGATGCGGTTGGACTCACGCATCTCCGCAACGCGCACAAGATAACGGTCGTAGCAATCACCGTTGGTACCGAGCGGAATGTCGAACTGGACGCTGTCGTACTTGGCGTAAGGCTGCTTCTTGCGCAGATCCCAGGCGATACCCGACCCGCGCAGCATGACGCCGGTCATGCCCCAGGCATAGGCTTGCTCCGGTGCGACCACGCCGATGCCGACGGTACGCTGCTTCCAGATGCGGTTGTCGGTGAGCAGGGTCTCGTACTCATCGACCCGACCGGGGAAGGTGTTGGTGAAGTCTTCCAGGAAGTCCAACAACGAGCCTTCGCGCGCGGCATTGAGCCGCTTCAGCGCATTGCCCTTGTGCCAGCGCGATTCCTGGTACTTGGGCATGCGGTCCGGCAGATCGCGGTAAACGCCACCGGGACGGTAGTAGGTCGCGTGCATGCGCGCGCCGGATACCGCCTCGTAGGCGTCCATCAGCTCCTCGCGCTCACGGAACGCGTACAGCATCACCGCCATCGCGCCCAAATCCAGACCGTTTGAACCAACCCACATCAGGTGATTCAAGATGCGGGTGATTTCATCGAACATGGTGCGGATGTACTGCGCACGCTCCGGCGCTTCGATGCCCATCAGGGTCTCGATCGCGCGCACGTAGGCGTGCTCGTTGCACATCATCGACACGTAGTCGAGGCGGTCCATGTAACCGATCGACTGGTTGAACGGCTTGGACTCGGCAAGCTTTTCGGTGCCACGATGCAGCAGGCCGATATGCGGATCGGCGCGAACCACGGTCTCCCCATCCATTTCCAGGATCAGGCGCAGCACGCCGTGCGCGGCCGGATGCTGCGGGCCGAAATTCATCGTGTAGTTGCGGATCTCCTGCTTGGCCTCGGCAGGATTACTGGCGAACCCGTCGTGCGCCTGATGGTACTCGCTCACTTGGCGGACTCCTTCTGTGCTTCGCCCGCCGCAGTCTGGTAGCGCGCATCGTCGCGGATCACCCGTGGCACGCCCACGCGCGGCTCGACTGAAGTCACCGGCTCGTAGATCACCCGCTGCTTCTCTTCGTCGTAACGTACTTCGACATTGCCAATCAGTGGGAAGTCCTTGCGGAACGGATGGCCGACGAAGCCGTAATCGGTGAGGATGCGCCGCAGGTCGGGATGGCCGGCGAAGACCACACCGAACAAGTCGAACGCCTCGCGCTCGAACCAGTTGGCACCGGGCCAGATGTCGGTGACCGAGGCCACCACCGGCAAATCCTCGTTGGGCGCATAACAGCGCACGCGCAGACGCTGATTGTGGCGGTAGGACATCAGTTGCGCCAACACCGCGTAGCGCTGCTGCGGCACCGGCAACGGCTGGGCGCCGCCATCGGCTTCGCCACTGGGGAACTCACCCCAAGCGAAACGGCCCACGGCCTTGCCTTCGACTCCGCGGCTGAAGCCGTGCGAAGACACGTCCGAGGTATCCCACTCGTCGCTGCCATAGCCCAGATAGTCGACGCCGCACAAGTCGGTCAATTGCTCGAAACCGAACTCATCGCGCAGCGCCAGACAGGTGGCGTGCCAGGCATCGGCTGCCACTTCCAGGGTGACTTCGCCGCGCGGAAAGGCTACGAACACACGGCAGCCCGGGAAACGGGCACCGAGTCGGTCGCTAAAGGAAGATGCTTGCTCTGCCATGGGGACTTGGCGTGCTCTCGAAGAAATGAGGAATCAGCGCGCGATGGTCTGGGTTCGCCAGATCTTCTTCTGCAGCTGCAAGATGCCGTAGACCAGCGCCTCGGCGGTCGGCGGGCAGCCCGGGACGTAGACGTCCACCGGCACGATGCGATCGCAGCCGCGCACCACCGAATACGAATAGTGGTAATAGCCGCCGCCGTTGGCGCAGCTACCCATCGAGATGACCCACTTCGGGTCCGGCATCTGGTCGTAGACCTTGCGCAGCGCCGGGGCCATCTTGTTGACCAGGGTGCCGGCGACGATCATCACATCGGATTGGCGCGGCGACGGGCGAAACACCACACCGTAGCGATCCAGGTCCAGGCGCGCGGCACCGGCATGCATCATCTCCACCGCACAGCAGGCCAAGCCGAAGGTCATCGGCCACATCGAGCCGGTCCGCGCCCAGTTCAGCAGCGCATCGACACTCGTGGTGACGTAACCCTTTTCCAGCAGCGGGTTCTCACCTTCCGGGCGCAGGATGTCGTCCACCCGCCCTTCCGGGATCGGGTTGGTCATCAGGCGATCCAGGGTCTGAATCACTCCCATTCCAGCGCTCCCTTCTTCCACACGTAAACAAAACCGAGGAACAGCATGCCGACGAACAGGCCCATGGTGACCAGGGAGCGAGCACCCAGGTCCATGAACACCTGCGTCCAGGGCACGATGAAGATGATTTCCAGATCGAAGACGATGAACTGGATGGCGATCAGGTAATAGCGCACGTCGAACTTCATGCGCGCATCCTCGAACGCCTCGAAGCCGCACTCGTAGGGCGACAGCTTCTTCAGGTCCGGACGCCGGGGACCGAGGAACCGCCCTATCAACATCAGCGCAACGCCGATGCCGGTGGCCACGATCAGAAACAGCAGGGTCGGCAAATATTCGGCCAGCACTCGCGATTCTCTCTTGCCTTTGCCCACGCGCGTAGCGCGCAGACATGGGGTAGGCGATCTCCTGGACGAAGGCAAAACACCCCTTCGCACAAAAAACCGCAGCCAAACAATGGTGCCCAAGAGGGGACTCGAACCCCTACGACCTAAGTCGCTACCACCTCAAGGTAGTGCGTCTACCAATTCCGCCACCTGGGCCTGCATCACATGCGCGGCAATCCCGCCGCGCAACATAGTGTAACCGTCTTCAGTGTTTCTGCGATGGTGCAGGCGACTTTTCTTGCTCCTTCTCCGCTGCCGGGGCGGCGGGCGGAGCCACCGCCGGCGCGACCGGAGCCGACGATGGTGCCCGCGGAATCTGCAATTCACCGGCCGGCGCGGCCTGCACCGGGACCGCACCCTGCGACATCACGCCCAGGTTGGCATCGGCCGGACGCGCGCTGTGAGCAGCGTACCAAGCCATGAAAAGGCTGATGGCAAAGAACGCCACCGCCAGCCACTTGGTCGTCTTGGACAGGAAGTTGGACGCACCACGCGACCCAAACACCGTACCGGACGCGCCTGCGCCGAACCCAGAGCCCGCCGCCGCACCGGCACCGCGCTGCATCAGGATCAGCGCGATCATTGCGATCGCCACCAACACGTACACCACATTGAGGATGACAATCAGCATTTCGAGATCCGTCCAGACAGTACGACTTGAAGTACGAGCAATCGCCAGCGGCGATGACCAAATTAACGGGAGGCCGCCGCTTGCACGATGGCCAGGAACTGCGCGGCATCCAGCGAGGCGCCGCCGACCAGCCCGCCATCGACATCGGGCTGTGCGAACAGCTCGGCGGCGTTATCGGGCTTGACACTGCCGCCATACAGGATCGGCAGCGAATCGGCGATTCTAGCATCGCGGACAGCCACTTCGCCACGAATGAAGGCATGTACCGCCTGCGCCTGCGCAGGGCTGGCGGTACGTCCGGTACCGATTGCCCACACCGGCTCGTAGGAGATCACCGCGTTGGCGAAGCCCTCGCCCCCGACCAGGGACAGCACCGGCGTCAGTTGCGCGGCGATCGCAGCCTCGGTCTGCTCGGCCTGACGCTGCTCCAGGGTCTCGCCCACGCACAGGATCGGGCGTAGCCCGGCAGCGCTGGCCGCGGCGAACTTGCGCGCCACCAGCTCGCTACTCTCATGGTGATACTGACGCCGCTCCGAGTGCCCAACCACCCCATAGTGGGCACCGACATCGACCAGCATCGCCGCCGACACCTCACCCGTATAGGCGCCCTGCACGTTGCTACTGACATCCTGGGCTCCGAAACGCAGCGCAGGACGCTGGAAGGTCTGGATCAGGCCGGCCAGATACGGCAATGGCGGCAGAATCACCACCTCCACCGCATCGTCGGACAGCCCTGCGACCACCGCCTGCAGCAGCGCGTGGGCAACCTGGCCAGTGCCATGCAATTTCCAATTTGCAGCTACGATCTTGCGTCGCATCGGCGCATTTCTCGGCAAAATTTACCCAAAGAATAGCCGATGCGGCACCAAGGCCCGCCATCCCAGCTCCCCGCACCGAGACCGCACCACCATGCCCACGCCTCCAGGGCTACGCCCTGCTTACCGGCGCATCCAGCGGCATCGTCCGCGAAATCGCCCGCGAATACGGCGGACGTGGCATCCCGCTGATCCTGAGCGCACGCCGCGCAGCGCTGGCCGAGGAGCTGCGTCCACAGCTACCCGTGGACATCGTGATCGGTGGAATAGCGCACCGCCTACCCGTCCGGCGGCGGCCGCCGCCATCCGCATGCTGCGGTGGGCGGCGGGAAGCGTGGCACGCGCCTATGGCTGATTGACGATATCGCCATGCAGCGGAGCCAGCCTTGCCAGCAGCCGGTTCTGGGTGCGACGTGGGATGCCGCGCTGGTCCATCGCCCACACCAGATCCTCGACCAGCGCGTTGAAGTCCGCCTCGTGGATCGGCAAATGCTGGTGCGCCTGCTTCATCGGCTTGGCGGTGTCGGCGCACGGGCCATCACTGAGGTGGCAGAACTTCTGTACCAGGCGCTGGTTCAGCATCACGATGTTGACCCGGGCGAAGTGCTGGACGATCCGTGGGTCGTCGGCGATGCGCGACAGCAGCGTCTCCACCAGCGCATCGATGCCGGGCTGGCCGCCCAGGTCGGTGTACAGCGTGCGCGGCGGCGGCGGCGGAGCGCTGGCACAACCGGCCAACAGCACTGCCGTCGCCAGCAGGATCGGGGTCAGTACACGCATCGGCCGAATCATGTCAGAACGCCACCTGCAGAGAGAGATAGGGCCCGCGCTGGTCGCGCAGGGTGGCCACGTCCCCGAGCTCGGCCCAGGCGCCGACCACAGACACGCGCTTGTTGGGGAACCATGCCACGAACGCGTCCGCCCAGGCCTGCTCGCGGGCGAATCCGAGGTTGTCCGGCTTCTGCCGGTATTCCAGGCCAAGTACCCAGGACGGATCCAGCACCACCGCAACGCTGGCCTCGGCCATCAGCCGGTACGCATTGCCACGGTCGCCGCCGAAACCGAGCAACCCGGTCTGGTTAGCGCGGGTGGCGCGCACCGTGCCATTGACCAGCAACTGGTAGCCACCAGCCGCATCCAGCCACAGCTTGGCGGCGCTGAGATAGACGTCGGTACCATGGTCAGCGCGCGCGCCGATCGCAAGCGGCAGGGTGCCGTCGCGCAGCCGCTTGTACTGAACGCCCAGCGCGACCTGCGGCGCGGCCCCATAGACCAGATCGCCGCCCAGCCGCAACTTTGCACCGACCACGTCCTGGCCGAGCGCATTCCACGGCAGCGCCAGGCGCCGCTGCAACGTACCCAGGTCCAGGCGCTGCCGCGCCAGCGACAGTTCCAGACGGTTGTCCAGGGTCAGCGCCGCACCCTGCACGTCCAGCCGGTAATCGCCGCTGTCCAAATGTGTGGCGAACAGCACCGCACCATCCTGATCGCGCGTGCCGTAGCCGGACAAGCTCGCCCACGGCACGATGCCGCCACCGCCGCTGCCCTCCACGCTGGAAGCACCACCGGTGGCCAGCAGCCGTCCCTGCCCGCCCCAGGCCAACGCCGGCAGCAAGGCCGCAGCCACCAGCAACGCACTTCGTGGAAGCCGGGTTCGGGTCATCGGGAAGTCTCCTTGATCGGCGCAGACGTTACCGCGCCCGCCTCCGCGCGCTGAGCGCACCAGGCCAGCAATGCTGGCGGGTCGAGTGGCTGAGCATACAGATAGCCCTGCGCCATGTCGCAGCCGTAGGCGCGCAGCAAAGCCTCGGCCGCCGCATGTTCCACGCCCTCGGCAACCACCTTCAAGCCCATGTGGTGCCCCAGGTCGATGGTACTGCGGACGATCACCGCGTCGTCGCTGCCTTCGGCCAACTGCAATACGAAACTCTTGTCGATCTTCAACTCCTGAACCGGCATGCGCTTAAGCTGCGCCAGCGACGAATACCCCGTGCCGAAGTCGTCGATGGACAGGCGCACGCCGCAGCGCCGCAGTTGCTGCAGCATGTGCAGGGCGTGCTCGACATCGCGCATCAGCGCGCTTTCGGTCAGCTCCAGGGTCAAGCGCGGCGCAGACAGGCCATACCGAGCCAGGCAACCGCTGACGAAGGCCGGCAAGCCCGGATCGTTGAGGTCCAGCGCCGAGAGGTTGATCGCCAGACCAAGATCCAGGCCCTGACCGCGCCACAGCGCCTGCAGGCGCATCGCCTCGTCGAGCACGAACTGGGTGAGCTGCTGGATCGCACCGGAGTGCTCGGCCAACGCAATGAACTCGTCCGGCCCGATCGGGCCGAGCTGCGGATGCTGCCAGCGCAGCAATACCTCCACCTGTTCGACCTCGCCGCGCGCCAGGCAGATCTTCGGCTGGAAGCGCAGCGACATCTCGCCGCGCGCGATCGCCTGGCGCAGATCGCCGGTCAGGCGCAGGCGGCGCAGGTGCTGCTCGTCCTGCCCGTCGCGGTACACGGATGCACCAGTGCCGAGTTGCCGCGCCTGCTGACGGGCAATATCGGCGCGGCGCATCAGGGTGTCGGCATCGGCGCCATGCGCGGGAATCAGTGCGATGCCGATGCTCGCATCGGCCAGGATGCGCGCCTGCGGCAGGATCAGCGGGTGCCGCAGTTGCGCCAGCAACCCGGCGGCATAGGCATCCACCTCTGCGGCATCGCAGCGCGCCAGCACCACCATGAATTCATCGCTGCCGAGCCGACCGACCAGATCCGGCGCACGTACCGCCTGTTCCAGCCGGCGCCCGGTATGGACCAGCACCTGATCGGCGAAATCATGGCCGAAACTATCATTGATTTCCTTGAAACGTTCCATGTCCAGCACTAACACAGCCGCAGTGCTGGCATCGCTATGGCACGCCTCGACCACGGCCTGCAAGTGCTGCAGCAGCGCCGTGCGGTTGGGCAATCCGGTCAGTGCATCGTGCCGCGCCTGATGCAGGATGTCCTGCTCGCGGCTGGCGATGTGGCGCTGCATGGCGCCGAAGCTGTTCGCCAGTTCGGTCAGCTCGGCGCCGGCTTGCAGCGGCAGCAACGTCTGATAATCGCCGTACTGGATACGCCGCGTCGCCGCGACCAGTTGCGCGACCGGGCGGCTGACTCCACGCGCCAGGAAGATCGCCACCACCAACGCGGCCAGGGTGGCCACACCAGCCAGGATCAGAATGCGCAGCTTCAGCAAGCGGTACGGCGCATCGGCGCGGTCCAGCGATGCCTGCAGCGCGACCATGACGCGGCCTTCGTCGGACGCCGGTCGCACCCGCACGAGGTACCGCGCCTGCCCAAGCAGGAGCGGCTGTGCGGCCGTCGGTGCCAACGGCGTGCGCTGCAACTGCTGCTGGAACTGCTCGGCCCGCAACGGATCCAGGGTCGAGGCCAGCACATGCGGCGTGCCCTGAATGCTAAAAAAGGTCGCATCCAACCCGGTGGTGCTGGTGAAGTCCTGACCGAGCTCGGCGCCGGATTCACCGCCGATGGCGACCCAGCCGACCCGTTGCGGCGCAAGCACCTGCACCAGTGCCAGACGCATGAGGCGTCGGTCCAGCACCACGATGCCAGACGCGCTGCCGTCGCGCTGTGCCTGCCGCAACAGCGGCTGCACGGCACGCAGTTGTTGCGCCTGCGGCAGCGGTGACAGTCCGGCCAGGAACTGGCCGTCGGCCGATAACAGCAGGGCACTGGGCGCGTGCACGCGCGCGGCATGATTACGCAGCGCCGACTGCATGGTCGGCACGTCACCACTGGTCACTGCGGCGCGGAAACCGAAATCGTCGGCAAGCACCGAGGCGGCCTGCAACAATTGCTCGTCGCGGCGCTGGTCGATGCTATGCCACACAAGCTCGCCGGTGCGCAGCTCATCATCCAGTTGCGCGGCGACACTGCGCTTGGTCGCCACGTGCACGACCAAGAACGTCAGCGCCTGTGCCGCCAGCACCACCAGCACCACCAGTGCGGCGATGCGGGTGTGCAACCGCCAAGGCTTCATCGCGTCGGCGCCGTCTGGCTGCGACGGAATTTGTCCTGCAATGCACGAATACGCGGATCCTCCGGGACGACCTGCGCCGGCCCGCGGGTGGACAGCAGCACCGCTTGGCGCAGCGGGGCACGCGCCACCTGCAGCGCCTGCGAATAACCGGCACCGCTCAGGCGCGGATGCCATACCCGCAGTTCGTATACGCCGGGCGGCACGTCCAGTCGCACCTGCGCGTCGGCACCAGTCACGGCGAAATACGGGGTATCGAGCACCATCACGTAGCCGACCATCCAGTCATGGATGTTGCAGCCCACCGTGACCAGGCCCGGTTGATCGAAGCGCACCGGCTTGGCAGTGCTGCCCTGGTATAGCGGCAGCTCGAAGCGCTTGGCCGGCGAGAAGGAATATACCTGGTGACGGATCTGATCGCGGTTGGGAAAGCGCACCAAGCTACCGACCTGCACCGCCAGCACAGCAGGCACGAACTGCGAGTTGACCTGATCCATCGTCGCCGTCACCGACGAGGCCGGCGAGGCCTGACGTGTCGGCGTAGCCGGTTGCAGACTGACCACGGCATCGGCCAGCGGCCCAGCGGCATCGGTCACGACCACAGTGACCGGCGTGGCCGCTGCCGGCAACACAGCCAGCCCAAGCACCACTGCGAGCCAGCAGTGGCGACCTTGCCGCCCGAAGGATCTCGTCCGCCTTGTCATCGCACCCTCTCTACGGGCCCGGCTAGCAGCGCCCGGACCTTCCGGACGGCGCGTGGAGGGCGACCTGCCAACAATATCGGCCGTGACCGGACCCGGCTTTAGGCCGTTTCCTGCCGCTGGGCGTCCCGGCGGCGGCACGGAGCGTTGCGGGCGAGGTTACCTCAGATTGATCTCGCGCAGGCGCTCTTCCAGATAGCCATGCGCAGTGATCGGCTCGGGATAGCGATTGGGATTGTCGGCACTGATGCACACAGGCAGCACGTCGATCAGGAAATCCGGGTTGGGATGCAGGAAAAACGGCACCGAGTAACGCGGCGCGCGCGCCTGCTCCCCCGGCGGATTGATCACGCGATGCGTGGTCGAGGGATACACATGATTGGTCAGCCGCTGCAGCATATCGCCGATGTTGACCACGATGGTATCGGCGTCGGAGGTAAACGGTACCCATTCGCCCTGCCTGGACTTCACTTCCAAACCAGCGGCGCTAGCCCCGACTAGCAGCGTGATCAGATTGATGTCCTCATGAGCGCCGGCACGCACATTGGGGATGTCGTCGGCAGTAATCGGCGGATAATGGATCGGACGCAGGATCGAATTGCCCGAGTCGGTCTTGTCGACAAAATAGTCCTCGGGCAGGCCGATATGCAGCGCCAGCGCGGACAGTACCCGCGCACCGAGTCGATCCAGCGACTGGTACAAGCCATAGCCGTGTGCGCGAAACTCCGGCACTTCGCTCGGCCACACGTTAGGCGGCATCACCTCGCGGTGCTTGGCATCGTCGGCGATTTCGCGACCGATATGCCAGAACTCTTTCAGGTCGAAGTGCTGAGCACCCTTGGCGGTTTCTACGCCAAAAGGGGTGTAGCCGCGCGCACCGCCACCGCCGGGCACGTGGTATTTGCGCTTGACCGCTTCGGGCAAGGCAAAAAACGCCTTGAATACAGCATAGGCAGCATCGATCTGCGCCTGTGCGATGCCGTGGTGACGGATACCGGCAAACCCCCACTCGCGGTACGCCGCGCCCAGTTCGGCGACGAAGGCGTCGCGGTCGCTGTCAAAGCGGGTGATGTCCAAGGTGGGAATGCGCGCGGTCATGGCAACAATGGTCATCGTCTTCAAAAGGATGCAAACACCGCACTCAACACAATAGGCGATACAGCAGGTAAAACGTGGCCGCCTTGGCGATCACCACCACGATGCCGATAACGATCGACTCACGCCGCGTCACGGACCGCCTCGACGAGTGCATCCAAGGTGCGGCGCATCAATTCGACATCGTCGGCTTCGACCGTGACCCGCACCACCGGCTCGGTGCCGGAAGCGCGCAGGAAAGCACGCCCGCGCCCCTGCACTGCCGCCTGCGCCGCCACCTGCGCGGCCTGCACACTGGCCGCCTCCAGCGGGCGCACACCGGGCTGCAAGCGCACGTTGATCGTCTGCTGCGGCACTTTGTGCAGGTCTTTCAGCGCCTGACGCAAGGTCTGACCGGAGCGCTTGAGCACTTCCAGCACTTGCAACGCACTCACGATGGCATCGCCTGTGGTGGCCCGATCCAGGCACAGCATGTGCCCGGAGGTCTCGCCGCCGAGCACCCCGCCGTGTTCGACCAGCGCCTGATGGACGTTGCGGTCGCCGACCTTGGCGCGCAGGAAGGGCAACTGCAACTGCGCCAACGCCTTTTCCAGCCCGTAGTTGGTCATCAGCGTGCCGACCACCGGGCCACGCAAGCGGCCAGTGGCGTGCCAGCCGCACGCCAGCACATACAGCAAGTCGTCGCCATCGACCGGATTGCCCTGATCGTCGGCCATCAACACGCGGTCGCCGTCACCGTCGAAGGCAATGCCCAGGTGCGCGCCGTGACGGCGCACGTGATCGGCCAGGGTATCGATATGCATCGAGCCGACGCCGGCGTTGATATTGAGCCCGTCCGGCGCCGCGCCAATGGCGATCACCTCCGCGCCCAGTTCGCGGAACAACAGCGGCGCGATGTGATAGGTCGCGCCATGCGCGCAGTCCAGCACCAGCTTCAGCCCGCGCAAGTCGAAACCGCGCGAGACGCTGGCCTTGCAGAATTCGATGTAGCGGCCGATCGCATCGCGCGCGCGCATCGCCTTGCCCAGACGCTCCGATTCCACCGTGGCGAACGGCGCATCGAGTGCCGCTTCAATCGCCAGCTCGGTCGCATCGTCGAGTTTCTCGCCCTCGGCGGAAAAGAACTTGATGCCGTTGTCGTAGTGCGGATTGTGCGAGGCGCTAATGACGATGCCGGCATCGGCCCCGAGCGTGCGGGTCAAAAACGCTACGGCCGGCGTCGGCATCGGACCGAACAGCTGCACGTTGGTGCCTGCCGCGACCAGCCCGGCCTCCAGCGCCGACTCGAACATGTACCCGGAAATGCGCGTGTCCTTGCCGATCACCACGGTCGGCTGTGCATTGCCCGAGGCGACCAATACCCTGCCCAGCGCGTTGCCCAGGCGCATGACGAAGTCGGCCGAAATCGCGCCCTGGCCGACCCGGCCACGGATGCCATCAGTGCCGAAATACTTGCGCACGCTCATACCGCCGGAACTCGGGAATCGGGACCGCAGACCCGGAAAAAGCGCACAGCGCTGCCAGCGATGGACGCACGCGCGCTGATTGCGCGATACATCCGCTGCGAGAAACCGCCTGACCCGGGACCCGGGTCCCCAGCGTCACGCGGCCTCCGTCTTCGCCGGTGCCGGCTGACGCATCAGCATCGCCAACAGTTCGGCCAAACGGTCGCGCATTTCGCGACGGTCGCAGATCTGATCGATCGCGCCGTGATCGAGCAGGAACTCCGAACGCTGGAAGCCTTCCGGCAAGGTCTCGCGCACGGTCTGCTCGATCACCCGCGGGCCAGCGAAGCCGATCAAGGCATGCGGCTCGGCGATATTGATGTCGCCCAGCATGGCAAAACTGGCCGACACACCACCCGTGGTCGGATGTGTCAGCACCGACACGTAGGGCAGACCCGCCTCACGCAGGCGCCCCAGCGCAGCGGAGGTCTTGGCCATCTGCATCAGCGAGAACAAGCCTTCTTGCATGCGCGCACCGCCACTGGCGGAGAAGCACACGAACGGCGCACCGATCTTCAACGCGGCCTCGGCGGCCAGCGCGAACCGCTCGCCCACCACCGAGCCCATCGAGCCGCCCATGAAGGCGAAATCGAACGAGGCGGCAACCAGGGGCTGGCCTTTGAGCAGTCCCCGCATCGCGACCAGCGCATCGTATTCGCCCGTGTTCTTCTGCGAGGCTTTGATGCGCTCGCCGTACTTCTTCTGGTCCTTGAACTTCAGCGCATCGGTCGGGCCAAGACGCGCACCGATCTCGGTGGGTGCCGTGTCCGCATCGAACAGCGCCGCCAGGCGCGCACGCGCGCGGATCGGCAGGTGATGGTCGCACTTGGGACACACTTCCAAATTCTCTTCCAGCTCCGGCCTGTAAAGCGCGGCGCCGCAGTTGGGGCACTTCTCCCACAAACCTTCGGGAACACTGCGCTTTTTGCTGGGGGTGCTATCGGTACGGATACCCGAAGGCATCAATTTGCTGAGCCAACTCATGCTGAATGACGATCCAGTCGCGCGGCCCGTCGGGCCACTAAGGGGCGACAGTCTAGCGCAGGGCGCGGGCCTGGGTGGCACGTGCCCTGGCCGGACACGTACGGGGCCGGGGCTCAGCCGTGCGTGTCCAGCGCCTGTCGCAGAGGCGCCAGGAACGCCAGGGCGGCAGCGCGCGCCGCCTGTGGGGTCGCAGCCTCGGCGAGTGCGGCAACCAGGGCGCTGCCGACCACCACGCCATCGGCATCGGTCGCCATGGCCTTGGCGCTGGCGGCGTCCTTGATGCCGAAGCCGGCCACCACCGGCACCGGACAACGCGCCCGTAACTGGCGCAACCGATCACCGGCAGCGTGCGTATCCAGCCGGTCGGCCCCGGTCACGCCGGCGAAACTGACGTAGTAGAGGTAGCCACGCGCCGTATCGCATAACAGGTTCAGGCGCGCATCGCTGGTGGTCGGCGAGGCAAGCACGATCAAATCGAGACCGGCGTCGGCGAACACCGCCAGGGTCTCGACCGACTCTTCCGGCGGCAAGTCGACCAACAGCACGCCATCCACGCCAGCGGCCACCGCCTCCTCGGCAAAACGCGCAGTGCCGTGGATTTCGACCGGGTTGAGATAGCCCATCAGCACCACCGGCGTAACCGTATCGTCGCGGCGGAATGCACTGACTGTCTCCAACACGTAGCGCAGCCCGGCACCGCGCGCCAGCGCGCGCTCTGAACTGCGCTGGATGGTCGGACCATCGGCCATGGGATCGGAAAACGGCACGCCCAGTTCGATCACATCGGCCCCGGCCTCGACCAGCGCATGCATCGCCGGCACGGTCGCCTCCAGCGAGGGATCTCCGGCGGTCAAGAACGGAATCAGCGCCTTGCGTCCAGCCTGGCGCAACAGCTCCAACCGCGCGGCGATGCGCCCAACAGCCACACTCACGGACGACCTCCGATGCAGGCCAGCGCATCCACGATGCTGCAACACTTCGTTTCCACGTTGTTTTCTCCCATTACGTCCTCGTTCTGCGCACCATCGCCAACGCGCGACCACGCGGTACAGCAGCGCATCACAGCAAACGCGCTCACAGCGTCAACCCTTCGCGCGCGGCGATGGTGTGCACATCCTTGTCGCCGCGACCGGAAAGGTTGCACAGCACCAGCGCGTCCTTGGGCAAATCCCGCGCCAGCTTGATCGCTTGCGCCACCGCGTGACTGGACTCCAGTGCAGCGAGAATGCCCTCGGTATGTGCCAGCAGATGGAACGCGGCCAGCGCCTCGTCGTCGGTGATGCCCTGATAGGTGGCGCGACCGCTGTCGGCCAGGAAGGCATGTTCGGGACCGACACCTGGGTAGTCCAGGCCAGCGGAAACCGAATGGGTCTCGATAATCTGCCCATCGTCGTCGCAGATCACGTAGGTGCGGTTGCCATGCAGCACACCCGGACGCCCGGCGGCGATCGAAGCGGCGTGGCGACCGCTGGCGATGCCGTCGCCTGCGGCTTCGGCACCGTAGATTTTCACCGAAGCATCGTTGAGAAAGGCGTGGAACATACCGATGGCGTTGCTACCGCCACCGACGCAGGCGCTGATCGCATCCGGCAGGCGACCGTAGTCCTGCAGCATCTGCGCGCGTGCTTCGCGCCCGACGATGGCGTTGAAATCGCGCACCATGCGCGGATACGGATCGGGACCGGCAACGGTACCGATGATGTAGAAGGTGTCCTGCACATTGGTCACCCAATCGCGCATGGCCTCGTTGAGCGCGTCCTTGAGCGTGGCCGAACCGGACGTCACCGGCACCACCGTGGCGCCGAGCAGCTTCATCCGGTAGACGTTGATCTTTTGCCGCTCGATATCGGTGGCGCCCATGTACACCACGCACTCCAACCCCAGCCGCGCGGCCACGGTGGCACTGGCCACGCCGTGCTGACCCGCGCCGGTCTCGGCGATGATGCGGGTCTTGCCCATGCGATTGGCCAGCAAAGCCTGGCCGATGGTGTTGTTGATCTTGTGCGCGCCAGTGTGATTGAGGTCTTCGCGCTTGAGCAGGATCTGCGCGCCGCCAACTTCGCGACTAAGTCGCTCGGCATGGTAGATCGGGCTGGGCCGGCCAACGTAATGGGCAAGATCCTTGTCGTAGGCGGCGATGAACGCCGGATCCCGGCGCGCAGCATCGTAGGCGGCAGCCAACTCATGCAGCGGGCCGATCAGGGTCTCGGCGACGAAACGACCGCCATAGCGACCGAAATGGCCGGCGGCATCGGGATAGGCATGGAAGTCGCTGACGGGAACAGAGGACATGGCAGTCGCTGGGCAGCGGAAGCAGGGAAACACTTTAGCGCACATGTTCCCACGTAAAAACCTATAAAATCTGACCATATATGTCAGGAAAATTCACATGAACGCCCTGCGCCGCCTCCCCTCGCTCAATGCCCTGCGCGCATTCGAGGCTACCGCCAGACTGCGCAGCGTCGGTGCCGCAGCGGCGGAACTGCACGTTACCCATGGCGCGGTGAGCCGTCAGGTACGCTTGCTGGAGGAGGACCTGGGACTGGCACTGCTGCGCCGCGCGGGACGCGGCATTTGTCCGACCGCCGCCGGCGAACGCCTATGCGAGGCGGTCGGCAGCGCCTTCGCCCATTTGCACGATGCCGTGGCAGAACTGCGCCAGCCGAGCCGGCCGTCGGCACTGGTATTAGGCTGTCCAGGCAGCATTCTGGCCCGCTGGATGATCCCGCGCCTGCAGGCACTGCAACGCGATTTACCCGCGCTCACCCTGCACTTGTCCGCACACGAGGGCGAGTTCGCCACCGACCTGGAGGGACTGGATGCCGTGCTGCTATTGGGTCAGGCGCCATGGCCGCAGGATTGGCAGGTTCACGTGCTGGCACCGGAACGGATCGGCCCGGTGCTCAGCCCTGCGCTGCCACAGGCGCAGACGCTGTGTGCAGCGGCACCGACGGCGCTGCTGCAGTGGCCGCTGCTACATACCGCGTCGCGGCCACAGGCTTGGCCGGCCTGGGCTCAGACACAAGGCATGAGCCCGACGCAGTTGCGCTACGGCACCGGCTTCGAGCATCTGTACTACCTGCTCGAAGCGGCACTGGCCGGGATTGGCGTGGCGATCGCGCCACAGCCCCTGGTCGCCGACGATCTGACCAACGGACGCTTGCTGGCGCCATGGGGCTTCGTCGAAACCGGCGGGCAATGGGCACTATGCACGCGACGCGAAAGGCAAGACCCCAGAGTGGAAGCGCTGGCCGGCTGGCTGGCCACCGAATTGCGCGGGTGAGACGCCCACACTAACGCGGCGCCCTGCAAATTGACGACAGGAACGAACGCGAGCCAGGATGCGTCCGCCGCATCACGCGGCGGACGTTGCCGCACTCAGGGACTGTGGGCCAATTCGTGGCAGTCGGCGCGGCGGACTTCCTCGACGAAACGGCGCATCTTGTTGCCGTCCTTGATCCCCGGCTGGCTTTCGATGCCACTGGAGACATCCACACCCCACGGTAATGTGGAGACGATCGCATCGAAGACGTTGTCGCCGGTAATGCCACCAGCGAGCAGCAACGGCCGATGCAGCCCGGTTGGCAATCGCGCCCAGTCGAACGTCTTGCCCGACCCGCCGCTCTCGCCGGGAGCATGGCTATCGAACAGAAACCCGGCCGCGTTGGGAAACTGCAACTGCAGCGTGCGCGCATTGACCTCGCCGCCGCCCATCGGCACCGCCTTCAGATAAGGCAGGTTGAAGCTGCGGCAAAACCCATCGTCTTCATCGCCGTGGAACTGCAACAGCGTCGGACGCAGCGTGCGCAGCACCTCGCGCACCTCATCTTTGGGATTGTCGCGAAACAATGCGACCACATCCACCATCGGCGCAGCCGCCTGACGCATCGCCCGCGCCTCGGTCGGCGCGACCCGCCGCGCACTGCCATGGGCGAACACGAACCCGACCGAATCCACGCCCAACTCGCCTGCAAGGCGGATGTCGCCGGCACGCGTCATGCCGCAGAACTTGATGCGAGTACGATATAAGGTTCGGTTCATAGAGTGACCTCCTCCGGAAGCGTCCAGTGGGCGGGATAGAGCGGACCGACGAAGACCAGCCCATGCGGCGGTGCGGTCGGACCTGCGACACGACGATCGCGTCCAGACAGAAGTTCGCCAATCCAGGACACCGGCTTTTCGCCCGTTCCGACCATGACAAGCGACCCCACGATATTGCGCACCATGTGATGAAGAAATGCATTGGCCTGGAGCTGGAACTCGACAAGTTCACCGCTGCGCGTGACCACGATTGACTGCAATTGGCGGCGCGCATGTAGAGCTTGGCACTGGACGCTGCGAAACGCACTGAAGTCCTGCTCGCCCAACAGCGCCTGCGCGGCGATGTGCATCGCCTCGGCCTGTAGTGGCCGCCGCTCCCAGCTCAGCGTCTGCCGGTACAAGGCCGGACGCACCTGACGGTTGAGCAGACGGTAACGGTAACGACGCGCACGCGCAGAAAACCGTGCATGGAAATCGTCTGCGACCGGCACGCACCAGCGCACGCACACCGAGGGAGGTAACCGCGCCGTGGCGCCCAACATCCAGCCACGAGGCGGGCGCAGCACAGGGCAATCGAAATGTACCACCTGGCACTCGCCATGCACGCCGGCATCGGTACGCCCGGCACAGACCACACTCACCGGCACATCGGCCACCGACGACAGCGCCGCCTGCAGCGTCGCCTGGACGCTCGGGCCGCCGGATTCGCCAAGTTGCTGCCAGCCCTGGAACGCACTGCCGTCGTATTCCACGCCTAATGCGTAGCGCATGGCAGCCCCCCTGGCAACACGAGCCAAGCGCCGAGCGCTGTCAACGCGCATCCCACCTGGAGCGGCCCAACCAAGCCATGCAGATCCACACCGATGACAGCGGCAAGCCGCCGCCTCGCCCCGCAATGACACAGGCCGCTGGCTGGCATGAAAAAAGCAGCGTGCCTTAGCGCCGTCCCGATGCCATCAGGACGGCGGCGGCAAGCGCGCCGCGCGCCGCCTGCCTGCATCAACCTAGACGCTCCAGCAACTGCCGCGCTTCCGCTTGCGCGGTGGGATCGCCACTCGCGGCCACCTCGACCAACAAAGTGCGCGCAGTCTCGTGATCGCCCAGATCCATGTAAGCCACCGCCAACTCCAGTCGCTCGCGACCGACCGGCGGATACGGTGATTCCGGCACGGCGACCACTGGCACCTCGGGCGGATGCCAGGTCGGTTCCTGCCGGCCGACTGCAGTCGGCGCGGGCGACGGGGACCAAGGCGCCTCGGCAACGGGCAGCGACGTTTCCGCCGATGTCGGCTCGGCCGCAGTCGCAGCATCGCCACGCTGGAGGTCGATCGGCGGTACCAACGACACAGTCTCCACCACATCATGACGATGCGCGTGTTGCGCCATCTCGCGCTCGAATGCATCCATGGCATCTTCTTGCTGTGCGCGATCACTCTCGTCGGCAGCCGCAGCGTGGCTCGTCTCGTGCGGGACTGAAGCGTCATGCGATTCGGTGCGATCGAGGTGATCCAGCGGCGACGGCTCCAGCGCATCCACCTCGTGATGCGCAACCACGGGGACCGATGCCGCCAGCACCGCCGCCTCGTCGTCGTATTCCGACAAGGGCGGCAACGGCGAGGGCTTACGTCGGCGCGACAACCACCAGGCGCCAACGCCCACTACCAACAGGCTCAATCCAGCCCATGGCCACAGCGACGAACCGGCCGATCCATGGACAGGAGCCGGCTGCACCGGTGCGGCTTGGGCCAGACGCTTCTGTGCCACAGCCAAATCACTGTCCTTGAGCGCGAGCAGTTGCTGCTGCTGGGTCTTGAGCTTTTCCAGTTGTTCGACCCGCGAGCGCAGTTCCTGGACCTCGGCATCGCGTACTGCGAGATCTTCGCGTGCCTGCTGCAATTGTTGCGTTGCCACCATGTCTCCTTCATTGCCAGCACCAGTGCCGGACTTAGCTCCCGCCCCACGGCGCGGTGCCGGTACCGCCGGCGCGATTTCAAGGCGTGCGCCGGACGCGGCAGTAGACGTCGCGGCAACTGGCTTGATCGTTGACGCCGCACTGCCCTGCTGCGCCTGCACAGGCTGCGGCACCGATGTCCGAGCATCGCGCCAGTGTGCGGCCTGCTCGCGCACCAACGCGGCGGCGGCGGCGGCATCCAGGCGAGTCAACTCCTCCGGGGGCGGCTTACGCAACACGGCGCCCCGCTTGAGCAGGTTGAGATTGCCACGAATGAAGGCGTCGGGGTTCGCGCGCAACAGCGCGACCATGGTCTGGTCAAGCGAATGACCGTTAACGCGCGCCAGTTGCCCGGCAATCTGCGACAACGTTTGCCCGGCACGCACCGGCGCCAGCGCGTCGGCAGACGAAGCCGCTGACGCGGCGGCTGGTGTCACCGTCCGGTTCGCCTGCACCTGTGCCGGAGCAGCCGCCTCCGCCGACGGCGGCACTGATGAGGATGCGCGGCGGGCAATGCGATCAGACGGCACTGCAGCCGGAGCCTTGATTGCCGGCGCATCCACCACCGTGGCGGTGTTGGGCGTGTCGATTAACGCGGAATATTCCCGGACCAACCGCCCCTGCCCCCAATCGACCTCGATCAGAAAGCTCAGCGACGGCAGGGTGACTGGCGTACTGCTGCTGACCCGGATCACCGCGCGCCCCTGTTTGGTCTGCGCGAAACGGAACTGCAACTCGCTGACCAAACCTTGCGGACGCTCCAGGCCAACACGCGCGAAGGTTGCCGGGGAAGCCAGCGCGACCTGCGCTTGCTCAAGCTCGCCCGGCTGGTTGGAGATCACCGGGATCTCGGCCAGAAATGGTTCACCCGGCCTGGACAGCACGCGGATATCGCCAAGACCCAGCGCAAACGCCGCCTGGCTGCATGTCAGCAACAGCAGCGCACACAGCGTCCGCCAGGCATGACCGGCAGCAAGCGCAATCGGCGCATGGCCGGCGACAAAGCTGGGACGGAACAAGGGGGGTCCTCTGCGCATCCCGTCATTGCCAGTTGGTGTCATGCCGCTAAATATATATGAAAGCCGGGACGCGGGATTCCGGGGCCGGAAGACCAAGGCCAGGGGATGCCCTGACCTTGGCTGTATTCCACCTCGAAAGGCCCCCTACGGGCGCGCCTGCAATCGCACCAAGCCGCGCCCGGGTTGCTCAGCCCTCCTGCGCCACCAGCTCCGCCAACTGCACCGCGTTGAGCGCGGCACCCTTGCGGATGTTGTCGGAAACGATCCACAGATTGAGCCCGCGCGGATGCGAAATATCCTCGCGGATGCGGCCGACGTAGACCGCATCGTTTCCAGAAGCGTGGGTCACCGGCGTCGGGTAACCGCCGGGTTTGCGCTCGTCTACAACCTCCACGCCCGGGGCGGCAACCAGTAACGCGCGTGCTTGCTCCGCAGTCACCTTGCGCGTGGTTTCGATCGCCACCGCTTCGGAATGACCATAGAACACTGGCACACGCACCGCAGTCGGATTCACTTGAATGCTGTCGTCACCGAGGATTTTGCGTGTCTCCCAGACCAGCTTCATCTCTTCCTTGGTGAAGCCGTTGTCCAGGAACTCGTCGATATGCGGAATGAGGTTGAATGCAATCTGCGCCTGAAATTTCTGCGGCTCGATGTCCTGGAACGCCAGCAACTGCGCGGTCTGCTTGCCCAACTCTTCCATGCCCGAACGACCGGCACCGGAAACCGATTGGTAGGTCGCCACGTTGATGCGCTCGATGTTGAATGCGCGGTGCAGCGGCGCCAGGGCCACCATCATTTGCATGGTCGAGCAATTGGGGTTGGCGACGATACCGCGCGGGCGCTGCTTGAGCGCGTCCGGATTCACTTCCGACACCACCAACGGCACATCGTCGTCATAGCGAAAAGCCGAGGAATTATCGATCACCACCGCACCAGCCGCAGCGAATTTCGGTGCGTATTGCTTGGAGATATCGCCGCCGGCGGAGAACAGCGCGATGTCCACGCCCGTGGGATCGAAGGTGGCCAGGTCGAGCACCGTGACCTTCTGGCCCTTGAACTCGATCTGCCCACCGGCGGAGCGCTCGGATGCCAGCGGGAACAACGTGGCGACAGGGAAATCGCGCTCGGCGAGGATACTCAGCATGGTGTCGCCGACGGCACCGGTGGCACCGACGACAGCGACGTTGAAACGACGAGTTGGGTTGCTCATGGGGATGTTGGATTCGCAGGAAAAATGTGGAGGAAAAACCGCCGTACTGTCAGATGGATTCGGGGAACCTGCCATGCACATCGCACGGACCGCCGCAGGCTCCCTATCGTTTTTTGTCCACTATCGCAGACGCGGCGTTGACCGAAGCCGCCGCCGTGATCGCATCCAGGTTCAAGGCATTGGGCGGATGTCCCGCGTCGGCACCAATGCCCAACGCAGCAAGCAAATTGTCTACCGCCAGCACCACCATCGCGCGACGGGTCGCCGCGCTGGCGCTGCCGATATGCGGGGTTAGCACCACGTTGCGCAGCGCCAGCAATTCCGGACGCACCGTTGGCTCACCTTCGAACACGTCCAGTCCCGCCGCGGCCAGACGCCCCTGCGCCAAGGCATCAGCCAACGCAAGCTCATCGACCAGACCACCGCGGGCGATGTTCACCAGCGTCGCCGTCGGCTTCATTTTGGCGAGCGCGGCGGCATCGATAATGTGGTGCGACTGCACGCTGTAAGGCAGTACCAGCAGCAGATGGTCGGCACGCGCCAGCAGCGCGTCGAAGCCGACGTATTCGGCGCGATGCGCTTGTTCCAACGACTCCGGCAGACGACGGCGGTTGTGGTACAGCACACGCATCGAGAAGCCGGCGGCGCGACGCGCGATGGCCTGACCAATCCGGCCCATGCCGAGGATGCCGAGGGTGCTGCCATGCAGATCGGCACCCAGCATGGTCTGGAACGACCATTGCCCCCAGTGTCCCTGGCGCAACCAGCGCTCGGCTTCGGTGATCCGCCGCGCGGCGGCCATCAATAGTGCGAAGCCGAGATCGGCGGTGGTCTCGGTCAGCACATCGGGGGTATTGGTGGCGACGATGCCGGCGGCGCTGAGCGCATCCAGGTCCAGGTTGTTGTAGCCCACGCCGACATTGGCAATGGCGCGCAAGCGCGGTGCGTCGGCGATCTCGGCAGCGCCGATGCGCTCGTTGAGGGTGACCAGTGCGCCATCCAGCGGTGCCAATGCAGCGGCCAGTTGCGCCGAGGTGTACGTGTTCACCGTGGTGGTGGTGGTCAGCGCGCAATGCGCGTCCAGCCGAGCGACGACATCGTCGAACAGCGGCTGGCTGACCCACACCCGTGGGCGCAGGTCAGCCATCGCCAGTGCCGGGAATACGCGGCCCGACCTCGCCGACGTCGCCGCACTGCGCGCGGTGACGTAGCGCTTGATCCATCAACACCAGCGCCATCATCGCCTCGGCGATCGGGGTGGCACGGATGCCGACACAGGGATCGTGGCGGCCGGTGGTGATGACATCCACCGTCTGCCCGTCCACATCCACCGTGGCGCCGGGCAAACGCAAACTGGAGGTGGGCTTGAATGCCAGCGAGGCCACGATCGGCTGGCCGGTGGCGATACCGCCGAGCACGCCGCCGGCATGATTGGATTGGAAGCCGTCGGGAGCGATCAGATCGCGATGCTCGGTCCCCTTCTGGGTGACCACCGCGAAGCCGTCGCCGATCTCCACGCCCTTGACCGCATTGATGCTCATGAAGGCACCGGCCAGTTCGCCATCGAGCTTGCCGTAGATCGGCTCACCCCATCCGGGCGGTACGCCGTCGGCGATCACCATGACCCGCGCACCGATCGAATCACCGGACTTGCGCAGCGCGTCCATGTACGCCTCAAGCGCCGGCACCTGCTCCGCATGTGGCCAGAAGAAATCGTTGCCCTCCACCGCGTCCCAGGCAAAGCCTTGCGGCAGCAGATCCCCCAACTGCGCAAGATACCCGCGCACGCTCACGCCATAGCGCTGCGCCAGCCACTTCTTCGCGATCACGCCTGCAGCCACGCGCATCGTGGTTTCGCGTGCAGAAGAGCGGCCGCCGCCACGCGGATCGCGAATGCCGTATTTTTGCCAGTAGCTGTAGTCCGCATGTCCCGGACGGAACTGGCGCGCGATATGCGTGTAGTCCTTGCTGCGATGATCGGTGTTACGGATCAGCAGACCGATCGGAGTGCCGGTGGTGCGCCCCTCGTAGACACCGGACAGAATTTCGATCTCATCAGCCTCGCGCCGTGCCGAGGTATGCCGGCTCTTGCCGCTGGCGCGGCGCTGTAGATCGTGGGTGAACTCGCTGGCATCAAGCTCCAATCCAGGCGGGCAGCCATCGATCACGCAGCCAATGGCCGGCCCGTGCGATTCGCCGAAGGTGGTCACAGTCAATAGGGTACCGAAGCTGTTCGCGCTCATGGCTGTGGCATCACCGATGTGCGGCCAGCGCGACGATACGCGCGTGGTGCGCAACCAGGGCGCTGCGCTCCACGGCGAAAATGCCCATCTGCCCGACCTTGAATTCGATCCAGGCGAAGTCCACTTGCGGCAACAACTGCACCAGCGCACGCTCGGATTCACCGACTTCGCAGATCAACACCCCATCCTCGCTGAGATGCGCTGGCGCGTCGCGCAGGATCTTGAGCACCAGATCCAGACCATCGTCGCCGGCACGCAGGCCCAGTTCCGGCTCGTGCGCGTACTCCGGCGGCAGTGCGTCGGTTTCGGCATGGGTGACGTAGGGAGGATTGGTGACGATCAATTCGTAACGGCGCCCGTCCAGCCCAGCGAACAGGTCGGATTTGACCAGCGCGACGTTGTCGGCAAGCAAGCGTTGTTTGTTTTCCGCAGCCAGCGCCAGCGCGTCGTCGCTGATGTCGACCGCATCCACTTGCCAGTCCGGGTTGTAATGGGCCATCGCGATGGCGATGCAGCCCGAGCCGGTGCATAGGTCCAGCGCGCGGCTCACCGCACGCCCGGCCAGCCACGGCTCAAAGCCAGCCTCGATCAATTCGGCGATTGGCGAACGCGGCACCAACGCACGCGGATCGCTTTTGAAATTCAATCCAGCGAACCAGGCTTCGCCAGTCAGGTAGGCGGCCGGGATACGCTCGGCGATGCGACGTTCGAACAGCGCCAGCACCTGCGCCTTCTCCGGCGTGGTGACCCGCGCACTGCCATAGGCTGGCCCCAGATCGTGCGGCAGATGCAGCGCGTGCAGGACCAGCTGGGTGGCCTCGTCCAGCGCGTTGTCGTAGCTGTGACCGAAGCTCAACTCGGCGGCATTGAAACGGCTGGTGCCGTAGCGGATCAGGTCGATGAGCGTGTGGAGTTCGGCGGCCGCGTCGGCAGTCATGGCAACAAGCAAGGCGATTGAGACCCCGATTATAGAGGCCCGACCGCTATGATGAGCGTTCGTTGCATGGGAAATCAGCATCCGTATGTTCAATCGCACCTTCGGCATCGTCCTGGTGGTTGCCCTGGCCGCTGGCCTGGGATTGCTGCTAGCGCAAAGGTTCTTCATCGGCGGCCCCGCCCCGGCCTGGCCGCAAACCCGCACCGTGACCCTGTATCCACAGCCGCGGGCCCTGCCCGAGGTCCATCTACGCCAATCAGACGGCAGCGCGCTGATGCTGCCCAGCGCGCTGAAGGGCCATTGGACACTGCTGTTCCTCGGCTTCACCGCCTGTCCGGATGTGTGCCCCACCACGCTGGCGATCCTGGCCCGTGCGCAGACGCAATGGCAGACGATCCCGGACAGCGTGCGCCCGCGCGTGCTGTTCGTCTCGGTCGATCCGCAGCGCGATACGCCGACGCGGCTGGGCGAATACGTGCACGCCTTCCACAAGGACACGCTCGCCGCCACCGCCGACGTACCCGAACTGGAACGCTTCGCCACCTCACTGGGCTTTGTGTTCCAGAAAGTACCCGGCACGCATTTCGCGCAGAATCCCAATGACTACAGCATGGACCACTCCGCCGCGATCGCGGTGCTCGATCCGCAGGGTCGGCAAGCTGGATTGATCCGCCCACCGTTCGACGCGGCGGCGATCGCAGCCGATCTGCAAGCGCTGACCAAGACCACCACACCATGAGCCTCACGACCCGTTTGACCTACGTGCTACCGCATCGGCTGCTGTCGTCGCTGGCGCGGTGCCTGGCGTATTCGCCGCGACCAGCACTGAAACAATGGCTGATCGACACCGTGGTACGCCGCTTCGGCGTGGACCTGAGCGAAGCAGCGCAGCCCGATGCGCGCGCCTACCCCACCTTCAACGCCTTTTTCACCCGCGCATTGAAGCCTGGCGTGCGTGTCGCCGATGCCGATCCACAGACGCTGCTGATGCCGGCGGACGGCCGCATCAGCCAACTCGGCCAGATCGAGGATGGACGCATTTTTCAAGCCAAAGGCCAGTCGTTCACTGCCGCGGAATTACTCGGCGATGCCGCAGCCGCAGCGCCCTTCGCCAATGGCCTGTATGCCACCGTGTATCTGTCGCCACGCGACTACCACCGCGTACACATGCCCTGGACCGGCACCCTGCGCGAGACTGTGCACGTGCCGGGGCGCTTGTTCAGCGTCGGCACCGATGCGGTGCGCAACGTGCCACGACTGTTCGCGCGTAACGAGCGCCTGGTCTGCCATTTCGAGACCGACTTCGGGCCGATGGTGTCGGTCATGGTCGGCGCGCTTTTGGTATCGGGTGTGGAAACGGTGTGGAGCGGCGTGGAAATCCCGCGCTACGCCGAGCGCATCACCCGCAAGGACTGGCGCGGCAAGGGAATCACCGTGCCACGATTCGAGGAGATGGCGCGCTTCAACTATGGCTCCACAGTCATCGTCCTGCTCCCGCCCGGCGTGGCCGCGTTCGACCCAACGCTGACGGCGGAATCGCCGGTGCGGCTCGGCCAAGCGCTGGCACGACGGCTGCAGCACTGAAGCACGACAGCGGTAGACGGCCCGAGGTTGCGTCGAGAAATCCGCATCGCCCCCATCACATCCAAACCAATCGCTCCGGACTGTCGCCTCAGCGCCAGTCAGCGAACGAGGCACTCGAAAAGAAAGTGACTGGCGACCTTCTGGTGCAAACTTCAGGCGCACCACCGGCCTGAAGCAACCAGGTCAACGGCTATTTTCAGCGACTATTTTTCACAGCCGGACAGTTTCAGCGACTGCCCCGGCTTCAACGCATAACCAGGCGCACGCAAACCGTTGGCCTTGGCCAACTCCTTGATCTCGCAGTCGTGACGGTCAGCGATCTTACCCAGCGTGTCGCCCTTGCCGACGCGATAGTTTCGCACCGGCTTCTGCTTCTCCTTGGGCTTGACCGGTGCCGGATGAGCACTGCCCGCAGTGGTCCGCACACCGGCGACCTGACTGACATCGCCCACTGCAACATTGCCGGTGAAATCTGCAGTCGGCGCACTGCGACCACTGCGCACGGCGGCATTGACGTCGGCGGTGATCAGCGCGCGGGCCAGATCGGCGCGCGGGCCGCTCACGCAGTAACGGCTGTACAGGCCAACGATCTTGGTGGTGGCGTTGAGGGCGACCCCGGCTGGAATCCAACCATCGGGCTCGTAACGCGGGTTGAGATTGCGCAACACCCGCATATAGCCCTCGCGGGTGCCATCGCTGCCCAGGCAGATGGTCAGCTCGTAGATGGTGGTGGCTTTGGTCAGACGCAGGATCGCCGGTTGCGCATTGACCTTGGGGAATGCCACGCCGTACTGCTGCGGATGCAGGAAGATCCAGGCGGCGGCGATCACCATCGGCACATAGTCCTTGGTCTCAGGCGGGAACTGGTTGTACACCGCCGCATCCCAGAAACTACGCCCTTGCATCTGGTTGAACACCCGCGCGGCGCGACCTTCGCCGCCGTTATAGCCAGCCAGCGCCAGTTCCACGTTGCGATTGAGTTCGGCCATGCGCTCGTTGATGTAGGTAGCGCTGGCCTCTGCGGCACTACGTGCGTCGTAACGGGTATCGAAACCGCTGCCATCCGGGCCCAGGCCGAAACGGCGTCCAGTGGCCGGCATGAACTGCATCAGCCCAGCCGCACCCACACGCGAACTGGCGTGCACACGACCGTTGGATTCTTTGGCGATGATGCCAAACAGCAGCGCCTCGGGCAGGTTGCGCTTCTCCCATTCCGGCCACATCACCGCGCGCAGGTTCTGGTAGTTCTCATAACTGCTCATCAGCGACGGACGCATGTCGGTGAGCCAGCGACGGATACCGGCCTGCACTGCCGGGTTGTATTCCACCATCGAATCGAAAGCATGACGCTTGTCGTTGAGCAGACGCGCCGCGCGCAATGCCTCTGGCACGTCGGCGGCCAGCGGACTGATGTGATCGGGATCGGCCTGCAACGGCTGTGCGTCGTCGGTAGCGACATCGGCATCGGCATCACTGGCCGCACCTTGCGCATCGGTCTTGGCCTTCAGCAGACGCTTGTATGCCCCCAGATAGGTACCGACCTGGCAATTGCGCAGCTTGATGCAGGCCTGGATCACATCCTCGATATCCTCCAGCGCGGCATCACTCTCCTGGGTGCCCTTGGGGTCGTTGTTACCGACCCGCACCATGGCATCGTTGTAGCGCTTCTCTGCGGCGGCAAGACGCTGATCGAGAACCGCCATGGCGGCCTGATCGCGAGCGGAGACACGAGCAGCATGGGCAGCGGGGACGGCACAGAGCAGCACCATGGCGGCCCCGACGGACCACACGTTGGAGAGGCGGAACGTAAGGGGCATGGCGGAACGCAGCGACGGAAAGGGCGCAGAGTAGCCCCCGTGATCGCATCGCGGCAAGCCGATGACGATTGTTGTGCTATCTGCGGAGGGACAACGTTCATCGCCGCCCACTCCGTGCCGACCAGCCCAGCAGCACACACAGGTGCGCACGCCAGACACACGCGCTAGCATCGCCGCTTTGCTTCTGCGTCATTACATCCCGATGAGCCGCTGGCGCCCTCCTGCCGAAAAAAGCACCGCACTGATCACCCCGGAAGGCCATGCCCGACTCAAGGCAGAACTGGACGAGCTGTGGCGCCTGCGCCGCCCGGAGGTGGTCAAGGCGTTGGCCGCAGCTGCGGCCGAGGGCGACCGCTCGGAGAACGCCGAATACACCTACCGCAAAAAGCAATTGGGTGAGATCGACCGCCGCGTGCGCTACTTGAGCAAACGCCTGGAAGCGCTGCGCGTGATCGCCGGCGCTCCATCGGACCCGCAAGCCGTGTTCTTCGGCGCGCATATCGCACTGGAAGATGCCGAGAGTGGCGAACGACGCCGCTACCGCATCGTCGGCCCGGACGAAACCGACGCCGCGCGCGGCTGGATCAGCATCGACTCGCCGCTGGCGCGGGCACTACTGAAAAAACGCATTGATGACGAGGTGGAAGCGCTGCTGCCCGGTGGCCACCATAGTTTCGTGGTGGTGGCGGTGGAGTATGGCGCGACTTGAAACTGCGACGCCAACGCGCCGCATGTGCCGATCCAACCGACCTCAGAGTACCCGCAAATCCAGTGGCGAACCCCCGTCCCAATGGATAATCCCCCGCATCGTCCGCCACAGGAGCGCAGCATGGGCCACTGGATCACTCTCGCCACCGCGCACGGCCAGGTCTGCGCCTGGCAAGCTCAGCCCGACGCCACACCACGCGCCGGCTTGGTGATCATCCAGGAAATCTTCGGCGTCACCGCCTACATCAGCGAAGTCGCCGAGCACTATGCCGCCCAGGGCTACGCGGTACTGGCGCCGGCACTGTTCGACCCAATCGAGAAAGACGTGCAACTGACATACGATCAGGACGGCGTACACAAGGGCCGGGAGTTGGTCGGTGCGCTCGGCTTCGAGCGGGCCTTGGACATCGTGCAGGCCGCCGCCCAGGCGCTGGCCCCCGCAGGCAAGGTCGGCACCCTCGGCTACTGCTGGGGCGGCAGCGTCGCATTGCTGGCGGCACTGCGCCTGGGCCTGCCCTCGGTGAGCTACTACGGCGGGCGCAACACCCAATTCTTGGACGAGACGCCGAAAGCACCAGTGCTATTCCACTTCGGCGCGCACGACCAGAGTATCCCGGCCGAAGCGGTGCAGCAGCACCGCGAGAAGCTGCCGCAGATGCAGACCTTCGTGTATCCAGCCGGGCACGGCTTCGACCGCCACGTCGATCCGCATCATCACGATCCCGACAGCGCCGAGCGCGCACGCGAACGCAGCCTGACGTTCCTCGCCGAGCATTTGAGTTGAGCCACCACCATGGCTGAGTTCGTACTGGATCCACGCCTGGACGCCGACAGCGCGTTCGTCGCCGACGGACCGCTATCGCAGGTCCGGCTGATGGACGATGCCCGCTTCCCATGGCTGCTGCTGGTGCCACGGGTGGCCGATGCCCGCGAGTGGATCGACCTGGATGGTGCTCAGCAACGTCTGCTACTGGCCGAGATCAATCAACTCTCGCAGTTACTGCGCCAGGAGCCGGACGTGCACAAGCTCAATATCGGCGCACTGGGCAACGTGGTGGCGCAGTTGCACGTGCATGTCCTGGGACGGCACCCGGACGATGCGGCGTGGCCGGGGCCGGTCTGGGGCAGCGGCCCAGCACAGCGGCTCCCCGCCGATCTGCTGCAGGCGCGTGTCGCCGCCTGGCGCCAGCGGCTACGATAAGCCACCTTAAATTTGCGGAAACCGCACTCCAATGAAATCCAATGCGATCGCCGCTATCGTGCTGATCCTGATCGGCCTGGTGTTCCTGGCCAACAACCTAGGCTGGACCCATCTGAGCCTGGGCCGATTGATCGCCACCTGGTGGCCCGCGATCCTGGTCGCGGTCGGCGTCGGCATGCTGTTCGGTCGCGGCAAATAACCGCGACTGTGCTGGCCGCTGACACACGGCGGCCAGCACGAGGAATCAGCGGGGAACGTTGACTCCTGCGGCACCAGCGCTCGGATCGTGCAGGCAGCGCTTGTCTGGCAAGCGCTCGCCGCGACCGGCCATCGAGATCGAGAGGAAAACTCAGGTTCTCGGCAACGTCACGCCGGTCTGGCCCTGATACTTGCCGCCACGGTCCTTATAGCTGGTCTCGCAGACTTCGTCGGACTCGAAGAACAGCATCTGCGCGACACCTTCATTGGCATAGATGCGCGCCGGCAACGGCGTGGTGTTGCTGAACTCCAGGGTCACGTGCCCTTCCCACTCCGGCTCCAGCGGGGTCACGTTGACGATGATGCCGCAGCGCGCGTAGGTACTCTTGCCCAGGCACACCACCAGCGTACTGCGCGGAATACGGAAGTACTCCACCGTGCGCGCCAGGGCGAAACTGTTGGGCGGGATGATGCAGACATCCGACTCGATGTCGACGAAACTGCCGCTGTCGAAGTGCTTGGGATCGACGATGGTCGAATTGATGTTGGTGAACACCTTGAATTCGCGCGAACAACGCACGTCATAGCCATAACTGGAGGTGCCGTAGCTGACGATGCGCTCGCCGTTGACCTGTTTGATCTGGCCCGGTTCATACGGCGCGATCATGCCGTGCTGTTCGGACATGCGGCGGATCCAACGGTCGCTCTTGATGCTCATGGGGAGTCCTGATGCCAATGGCGGCAGGCCGCAGCCTGGAAGCCGGAAACGCGACCGACGCCGGAAGCGGGCCGCAACGACCGGCGATTCTAGCCGGTCGCAGGCCATTCGCGGAGGCACCTCGCCCTTCAGCGCAACGTTGCGGCAATCGGGATGGCCGCGCGTGGCCGCTTGCGCAACTCCTCGACCAGACGCTGCGCCGTAGCCAGATAGGCCTGCGCCGCCACCGACTCCGGTGCCGCCACCACGATCGGCGTGCCTGCATCGCCCTGCTCGCGGATCGAGATCTCCAGCGGCAGCGCCCCCAGCAGCGGCACTCCATACTCCTGCGCCATACGCTGGCCACCGCCTGCGCCGAACACATGCTCGACATGGCCGCACTGGCTGCAGGTGTGCATCGCCATGTTCTCGACAATGCCCAGCACCGGCACCTCGACCTTCTCGAACATCTTCAGCGCCTTTTTCGCATCCAACGTGGCGATATCCTGCGGGGTGGTGACGATCACCGCACCGGCCACCGGGATCTTTTGCGCCAGGGTCAACTGGATGTCGCCCGTGCCCGGCGGCAGATCGATCAGCAGGTAGTCCAGGTCGTCCCACAGCGTGTCGGCGAACAACTGGGTCAACGCCGAGGTGGCCATCGGCCCGCGCCAGATCATCGGCGTGTCCTGGTCCACCAGCAGGCCGATCGACATCGCCTCGATGCCAAAAGCCCGCATCGGCTCGATCGTCTTATCGTCCGGGCTGTCCGGTCGCCCACTCAACCCGAGCATGGCCGGCACGCTAGGCCCATAGACATCGGCATCCAGCACCCCGACCCGTGCCCCCTGGCGCTGCAGGGCCAAGGCCAAATTGACTGCGGTGGTGGACTTACCCACCCCGCCCTTGCCGGAGCCGACAGCGATGACATTGCGGATACGGGGATGCGGCGCGAGTTTGGACTGGACGGCGTGAGCGGGAAGGCGGGGATGTTCGGTCATCGGGAAACTCATCGAATGAAATGAAGCACCTGCACGCAGAACCCCTGCGCGGCAAGCGGGAGACGGGGGACAAGACCGCGCAGCGGCCATGGCGACTGACCCTCGTGTCGCGACGCGACGGGTCAAACTGACACGCGACTATACAAGTGCGAGGCATTGGCCATCCTCGGCGATCCGCCTCGGCAACCACGTCGGCTGCGCAAATTTGCGCAATCGGCGGTCGAACGCCCCGTGTACCGACGCGATAGCCCGACGCGGACACGTTGATCAAAACGGAGCGAGGATGGCGCGCAGGGCAACTGTGGTCATCGTCACGCGCTGCTCTTGCCCTATCCGGAAGAAACAGGCTCCCCAATCTGGTGCGCGCCATGCGTCACCCACAGTCACCCACAGCATCTCCATAAACACATCCATCAGGACGACCGAGATCGCTCGCTTTCTCGCCCAACCCACCCATTCAGCATCCTGTACATGCAACGCCCCAACATGATGCGAATCAGCCATCAGCCGCACGTCATCGGCTGTTGCATCGATGTTTGCCATCGCATCCAGACATATGCGGCCCGTAGACAAAAAAGACGATGTCGACATGCAGGCATCCGTTAAGTCCGTGTTACGTTTGGTCGCATCGCCGGAAGCGATCCCACTTTCGACACACATGTCGTGGCACGAGGCCGAGTCCCCCCTCTCATCGATTGATTTTCGGGAATAGAAACATCATGACTGCTCGTCACACTCGTTATTTTCCCCATCGCCCGCTCAGTGCCGCACTGCTCTCGGCCATGATGGTCCCCGTCGCATTCAGCGCCCTCGCCCAGGACAGCGGAACCGACGGCAAGTCGACCGACAAGGCGACGAACCTGAGCAAAGTCACCGTGACCGGCTCGCTGATTCCACAGGCTCAGATCGAGATCGCCACCCCGGTCACGACGATCAATGCCGAAGAAATCAAGGCACGCGGCTTCAGCAGCGTCGCCGACGTGCTGCAGAAGAGCTCCTTCGCCACCGGCGGCGTGCAAGGCGGGCAGAGCTCGGGCACGTTCACTCAGGGCGCGAAGTCGGTCAGCTTGTTCGGCCTGCCGCAGGGGTACGTGAAGTACCTGATCGACGGCCGTCCGATGTCGAACTATCCCGCGCTCTACAACGGCACCGATACCTTCAACAACATCAGCGGCATTCCGATCGACCTGATCGACCGCATCGAAATCCTGCCAGGCGGCCAGTCGTCCCTGTATGGCTCCGACGCCATCGCCGGCGTCATCAACGTGATCCTCAAGAAGAAACTGGACGGTGCGGTGTTCAGCATCCGTGGCGGTGGCTACTCCGAAGGCGGCGGCAGCAACTTCCGCACGACCTTCGCCGATGGCTGGACCTCCTCCGACGGCCGCACCAGCCTACTCGGCGGCGTGCAGTACGAGGAAAAGGACCCAATTTGGGGCTACCAGCGCGACCTGACCAAGCAGTACAACACCCATGGTTACTCCCGACAATTAGTGGGGCGCGACTTTTTGGTTTACGGCCAGAACACCAGCTACAGCTTCCAGGACCCGGCCAGGTGCCAGAACCTCTCTCGCCTCTTCGGCGGCACCGAAACCTTGCAGCGCAGGGTCGGTTTTGGCGATGAATATTACTGCGGCTCAGCATACAAGCCTGGTTATGCCACCCTCAGCAACGGTCTCAAATCCGCGCAAGTTTACTTGCATGGCACTCACGACATAAATGACAACATTCAACTCTACGGCGACACGCTCTATAGCCACGAAGAAACCAAGTATCACCCCGGGGCTAGCTTCATCTTTTGGACCACATCGGCGGATTTAGGCTATTACTACGATCCCAATATAAACGACCTCGTCAATATGCAACGGAGTTTCGCGCCAGAGGAAATGGGCATCAATGGCATCAAAGACACCATGAATCGCGACAAGAGCGAGTCGATGCGTGTCACTTTTGGCGCAAAGGGAACCCTCGGCCAGTCGAATTGGGACTACGATGCCGGCGTCACGTACACCCAGTACAAACTCCAAGAAAACAGCGCTATTCGCTATAAGAATCCAGTCGATCAATTTTTCATCAATAAGGTTCTCGGGCCGCAACTCGGCGTGGATCCGATCTACGGCACCTACCCGGTCTATTCGCCGAACTACGCGGCGCTGTACCAACCGCTCAGTCAACAGGAGTTCGCCAGCTTCACCGGGCGTGTCACCAACAAGAGCAAAACCTCCGACGGCATGCTGCGCCTACAAGCGACCGACGCAAAGCTATTCAGCCTGCCGGGCGGTGACGCCGGCTTGGCCGTGGTCGGGGAATACGGCAAGCAGAAATGGGACTACAACCCGGACCCTGCGATCCTCAACGGTGATATTTGGGGCATGACTTCGGTAGATGGCGGCGGCCAGCGCGACCGCTACGCGCTGACATCGGAATTGCGCATGCCGGTCTTCGCCCCACTGACCGTCACCCTGGCTGGCCGCTACGACGCGTTCAAGGCCAGCGGCCACACCATCGACAAGCCGACCTACAGCGTCTCGCTGGAGTACCGTCCTTTCGAATCGCTGCTGCTGCGCGGCAAGTACGGCACCGCGTTCCGTGCACCGACCCTGTCCGACCTATACCAGCGCAAAAGCGGCTATTACAACACCGTAACCGACTACTATCAGTGTGCACAGCGCGGCTACCTGCCGGGCAACACCGATAATTGCCCACAACAATATTCGAGCGCCCAGTTCTTCGGCACGCAGTCCGGCAATTTGGGCCTGAAACCGATCAACGCCACCGTGTGGAGCGCGGGCTTCGTTTGGTCGCCCCTGGATCGCATGGCTCTCACCATCGATTATCTCAACTGGAATATCAGCGATGAAGTCACCCTGCAAAGCGCCGATGCGCTGAGCCTACAGGACTACCGCTGCCGCGCTGGCATCGACTCCCCCACCTCGGCACTGTGCCAGGCGGCCGAATCGCAGGTCGCTCGCGATTCGGCGGGCAACCTCGCCACGATCTATACGCCGAAGATCAACATCTCCAACCAGAAACTGGAAACCGCCATCGCCTCGTTCCGTTATGGCTACGATCTGGGCCGCTGGGGTGACCTGAGCACCGTCACCAGCTACACCCAGAACCTGCGCCACAAGTACGTGCGCTACGCGGGCGACAGCCCGGTGGATCTACTCAACGATCCGTACTGGAGCAGCGATCCGAAGCGCAAGGCCGATACGGCGCTCACCTGGGAAATCGGCGACTTCACGACGACTTGGTATGCCAATTGGTTCGACAAGACGCCCAACTACGCTGCGACATTGGACGCCACCGGCTATGCTGGGAAGCGAGCTGCAAAACTTCCCTCACACATCACCCATAACGCCAGCATCACCTACAAGGCGTTCGAAGGCATGGAGCTGTCGTTGATGGTGACCAACGTTTTCAACAAGATGCCGCCTCTCGATAAGTCCTATCCTGGCAGCACCTATTGGGCGTACAACGATTACAACTACGACGTGTACGGTCGCGCGTACTACCTGGAAATGCATTACGCGTTCGGCAAGTAAGCCGATACGCACAATCAAAAAAGCCCACCCGCGCGGGTGGGCTTTTTTACCTCTGCCATCCTTGCAATGCCGCAGACACGACGATCATCGCTGCACAGCAGCCCATGGCACATCGCCACCAAACAAGCATGACGCGCGTTTAATGAGCGCGCACATTCTCCGTCTAGCCCGATAAATTAAGCGACGGTGTTTTCAAATCCGCAGACAACGCGGGCATATCGACAAGCATCGCCATGCGTTCGCCATCGCGCCACGCATCGCCGCTGGGCCGCGCGCCCTTTTCCACGACGCTCGGACCGATGCCAGCTCGCTTGCCATACTCCGCGCAGCTCAACCCCGCAGCAGCGCCATCGCCGCATTGTGGCCAGGCGCGCCGGTCACGCCACCGCCAGGATGCGTGCCAGATCCGCATAGGAACAGGCCCGCAATCGCGCCGCGATACGCGGCCTGACCGAGCATCGGCCGCGCACTGAACAACTGATTGAGACTCAGCGCGCCATGAAAGATATCACCGCCGACCAAACCGAACGTGCGCTCCAGATCCAGCGGCGTCAGTATCTGCCGCCCTAACACCGAAGCGGCGAAACCCGGCGCATAGCGCTCGACAGTGGCGATCATCACGTCCGCGACCACGTCGCGATACGTGTCCCACGAATGCCCCTGCGGCAACTGCGGCGCCACGTGCTGGCAGAACAGACTGGCCACGTGCTGACCAGGCGGTGCCAGCGATGCGTCCAACGTACTCGGGATGAGCAGTTCGATGATCGGGTCACGCGACCAGCCCTGCGCACGCGCATCGTGGTAGGCACGATCCATGTAATCCAGGCTCGGCGCCAGCACGATGCCAGCAGTGAGATGATCGCCCGGCTCGGGCAACGCGCGGAACGTGGGCAAGCGCGACAGCGCCACGTTCATGCGAAACGTGCCGGAACCGCAGCGCCAGTGCGCCATGCGCTCCACAGTGGCGGCCGGCACGTGCCTGGGGTCGAGCAGGCGTTCGTAGAGCAGCTTGGGATTGACGTTGGCGACCACGTGCCGTGCGTACACACGTTCGCCGTGCTCGGTGAGCACACCGACCGCGCGCCCGTCCTCGACCAAGATTTCAGCCACACCGACATCGGTGCGGATGCTGGCGCCAGCCGCGAGCGCCGCCTTGGCCATCGCCTGCGTGATTGCGCCCATCCCCCCCAACGCGTGCCCCCACGCGCCCTTGACCCCGTTGCTTTCACCGAACACATGGTGGAGCAGCACGTAGGCCGAACCTGGCGTGTAGGGGCTGGCGTAGTTGCCGACGATGCCGTCGAAACCGAACAAAGCCTTGACCGGATCGCTCTCGAACCAGCGCTGCAGATATTCGGCGGCGGAGAGGGTGAACAAATCCAGCAACTCCTGGCGCAATGTCGTCTCCAACGCATGCAGGTGTCGCCCGAGGCGAGCGGCACGCAGCAGCTCCGGCAGTGCCTGCAGCCAACCGCCATCGGTGAGGTTGGGTGGCGGCTGCAAGGCCAGCGCCCGCAGCACGTCGGCAATGCGCTCCAGCCGTGCCTCGTAGGCGGGCAGACGGGCGGCATCGCGCGCGGAGAATTTGGCGATTTCGGCCTGGGTCAGGCCAGGTCCGGTCAGGAGATAACGGTCGTCCGGCAGCGGCAGGAAATTGTTGCGGCGTCGCGGCACGATACGCAGGCCATGCCCGGCCAGATCGAGGTCGGCCATCACTTTGGGCTGCAGCAGCGATACCGTATAGGAGGCCACCGAGTTACGGAACCCGGGATGGAACTCCTCGGTGACCGCGGCACCGCCAACCACACCACGCCGCTCCAGCACCGTCACCGTCCAACCAGCCCTTGCCAGATACGCGGCGCAGACCAGACCGTTGTGGCCGGCCCCCACGATCACGGCATCGCATGGCGGCTTGCTACGCATGCCGGACATAGTAAGCCAGTGCTTCGATAGCGCGAGCGTGGTCGCCCGCTCCAGCACACCCATGACCTTCGACACCCCTGACCATCCCTTCAGCGCGGTAGAGTCTTGTCGCGGCCCGGTCCTGGGCCATTTCGTATCCCTGCCGGCCTGGAGCCTCCCCTGTGACCCTTCGCACTCCCAATATCTTGCTGTTGTCCCTGGCCGTGAGCGCCGTACTGAGCGGCTGCGGCAAGCACGACGCGACCGCCCCCGCCGCCGACACTCCCAAGCCCACCGCAACAGCCGCCCCCGCCCCAGCCCCCGCTGCGGCCGAACTCACCCTCGACACCAGCAAACTGCCAGCCTACAGCGCGTTCGACATCAACGACCTGGATCCCAGCAAGAACGCCTGCGACGACTTCAACGGCTACGTCAACGGGAAATGGCTGGCCACGCACGAAATTCCCAAAGACCGCAGCAGTTGGGGCTCGTTCTCGATCCTGGACGAGCGCTCGGTCGCCGTGCAGCATCAACTGGCCGAACAGGCCGCCGCCGCGACCAACGCAAAAGGCGTGGAAAAGATCGTCGGCGACTTCTGGGCCTCCGGCATGGACGAAGCCAAGGTCAACGCGCAGGGCATCGCCCCGCTGAAGGCCGAGCTGAGCGCGATCGACGGCCTCAAGGATGGCCCGGCGGTGGCCGACTACCTGCGCCAGAGCGCGGCCAAGGGCGAGAACCACCTGTTCGCTTTCTACGCCGGACCCGACTACAAGAACTCGTCCGTGAATATTGCATACGCGACGCAAGACGGCCTTGGCCTGCCCGACCGCGGCTACTACCTCGATGCCGACAAGAAAGACAAGCTGAAGGCATACCAGGCACACGTGGCCAAGGTGCTGGAACTGTCCGGCGTGCCGGCAACCGACGCCGCCAAGCAGGCGCAGGACGTGGTAGCGCTGGAAACGCGCCTGGCCAAAGCCTCCAAGTCAATCGAGCAACTGCGCGACGCCAAACTGTCCTACAACCCGATCACTCCGGCCGAGGCCGACAAGCTGACCCCGAACTTCCCCTGGACCAAATTCTTCGAATCCCAGGGCGTGGCGACACCGGAGAAGTTCTCGCTGGCGATCCCCGCCTTCCACCAGGAAGTCAGCAAAGCACTGGGCGATACCGATCCGGCGGTGTGGCGCGCCTACCTGCGCTTCCACACCGTGGATAACGCCTCGCCGTACCTGAGCGATGCCTTCGCACAGGAGAACTTCGCGTTCTACAACAAGGAACTCAACGGCCAGGCGGAGATGAAGCCGCGCTGGAAACGCGTGCTCGGCAGCATCAATCGAGGTGCTGGCGAAGCGATGGGGCAGATGTACGTCAAGGTCGCCTTCTCCGCCGACGACAAGGCCAAGATGGAGCAGTTGGTCGACAACCTACGTCAGGCCTTGAAGGCACGGATCGAAAAGCTCAACTGGATGAGCGAGGAAACCAAGGCAAAAGCCCTGGACAAGTGGAAGACCTTCACCCCGAAGATCGGCTACCCGGACAAGTGGCGCGACTACAGCGGCCTGAGCACACAGCGCGACAGCTACCTGGACAACGTGCGCGCGGCCAAAGCATTCAACTACAAGTACGACCTAAGCAAGATCGGCAAGCCGGTGGACAAGACCGAGTGGGACATGACCCCGCAAACGGTCAATGCCTACTACAACCCGCAGCGCAACGAGGTCGTATTCCCCGCCGCGATCCTGCAAAAGCCGTTCTTCGACTCGAAGGCCGACGACGCGTTCAACTACGGCGGCATCGGCGCGGTGATCGGCCACGAAATGACCCACGGCTACGACGACCAGGGCGCGCGCTTCGGGCCGACCGGTAACATGGAAGACTGGTGGACCCAGGCCGATGCCAAGAAATTCGCCGCGCTCACCGGCAAACTGGTCAAGCAGTTCGACGCCTACAAAGTCGACGGCAAACCCGTCAACGGCAGGCTGACCTTGGGCGAAAACATCGCCGACCTGGGCGGCATCACCACCGCCTACGATGCCTTCAAGAAATCCAACGAGGGCAAGGAGGACCCCAAGGTCAACGGCATGACCCGCGACCAGAATTTCTTCATCAACTGGGCCACGGTGTGGCGGACTAAATACACCCCGCAGAGCGCGATGATGCTGCTGAACACCGATCCGCACGCCCCGGCGCAGTTCCGTGCGATCGCAGCCCCATCGAATCTGCCGGCATTCGCCGCAGCGTTCCAATGCAAGCCGGGAGCACCGATGGTGCGCAGCGGCGACAAGCAGGTGGTGATCTGGTAAACCGCGCACACGCGATGCACCATCGAAAAGGCCCGGCACGTCCGGGCCTTTTTGTTGCCTGGCAAATGCGCGCCGCCGTCCTGCCGAGGCATGCGGCATGACACATGCGCGCGCCATCGCCACAGTTATACGTCGCGGCTTGTTAAACTTGTCGACTTGATTCCTGACCGGATGCGTTCCAGATGCTCAATGCTCGTCCGCTTGCCCTTGCGGTCACCCTCGGCCTGATCGCCCTGGCGTCCACTGCCGATGCTGCGCCCAAAAAGAAACATGCCGCGGCCCCCAAGCCTCCCGTTGTCAGCGCCGCTTGCAGCGATTTCTACGATGACGCCAATGCCGATTGGTTGAAGCGCAACCCGGTACCGCAAACCGACGCGGTCACCGCCCTGAGCCAGCTCGCCGAACGCGCCCAACAGCAGCAGCGCGACCTGCTCGACGCGGCGATGCAGTCGCCGCAAAACCCGGTACAGAAAGCACTCGGCGACTTCTGGGCCAGTGGCCTGGACGAGGCTGCCGTGGAGAAAGATGGTTCCACGCCAATCGCGCCACTGCTCAGCCGTATCGATGCGATCAAAAAAGCCAAGGACATACCGGCCTCGATCGCCGCGCTGCATCAAATCGGCATTCCGGTCGCCTTCAATTTCGGCGCCGACGTGGACCTGAAGGCGCTGGACCGCCACATCGGCTACTTCATGCAAGGCGGCATGGGCCTGCCCGACCCCGCCTTCTACACCCGTACCGACGCCGACACCCTGGCACTGATGGGCCGCTACCGGAGCTACGTCAAACAAATCCTGACCCTGACCGGCACACCAGCGGCCACGCTCGACGCCGACGTGCAGTCCGTGTTGCAGATCGAAACCGCATTGGCGCGCAGCGCCAAATCCCTGGCCGGCATCAACAATCCGTTCAACAACTACGCGCCGATCTCCACCAAGGACTTGAACAAGCAATACCGCAATCTGCAACTGGACGCCTTCCTCAAGGCACAGGGCGTCAAGGACGACCTGGTGTCGATGGCCGATCCGGACATGTTCAAGCAACTCGATGGCATGATCCTCAGCATGCAGCCCGCGCAATGGAAGGCCTACCTGCGTTGGCGCGTGGGCGATGCGATGGCGCCGTACCTGTCCAAGAGCTTCCGCGACGCCAGCTTCGATTTCCGCGGCCGAGTGCTGGAAGGACAACCGCTGCCGCCGCCACGCTGGGCGCAGGTGCTGGACGCGATCAACGTCGCCGCCGGCCCAATGCTCGGCCACGAGTACGCCGCCCGCTATCTCAACGCCGAGACCCGCCACAAAGCCGAAACCATCGCTGACCAGGTGCGCGATGCGCAAATCGCCGCAGTCAAGCGCAGCAGTTGGCTCAGCGAACCGGCACGTACCGAAGCGCAGGCCAAGCTGGCCGCCCTGAAGATCGAAGTCGGCGTACCGCATCGCGATCTCGACTACACCTTGCAACCGACCGGCCGCGGCAGTTTCGGCGGCAACATGCTGATCGCCTCTACCTGGCGCCATCGCGAAGAGATGAAGCGCATCGGCAAGGGCAACGCCGACCGCCGCTGGGACGTGCTGCCGCAGCAACCGGCGCTGACCTACGACATCGCACAGAACCGCCTGATCGTCACCGCCGCCGTGCTGCAACAGCCCGTATTCGCCAACAATGGCGACAGTGCCGTGCTGTACGGCAGCTATGCCGCGCTGGTCGCGCACGAACTGATCGGCGCAATCAACGACAAGGGCAGCCGGGTCGATGCCCAAGGCCAGTTGCGTACCTGGTGGAGCGCCGAGGACAAGAACGCCTGGGACGCGCTGGCCGCACGCGCCGCCACGCAATACAGCGCTTATGATTTCCCCGGAGTGAAAGGCGCCAAAGTCAACGGCCCGCTGACTCAATACCAGGACCTGACCGACATCGGCAGCGTCGAACTCGCTTGGCAGGCCTACACTGCCGCACAGCCCAACGCCAACGACGCCGGCAAGCAAGCGTTCTACACCGCCTGGGCTGGCCTGTGGGCGCAGCAGCTATCGCCGAACGAAGCAGTGCAGCGCCTGACTGCCGACGTGCACGCCCCGGGCCGCTGGCGCACCAACGGCCCCCTGGCCAACCAATCGGCCTTTGCCGCGACCTTCAGCTGCAAGCCCGGACAGCCGATGGTGCGCAGCGACGCCGAGCAGATTCACCTATGGCCGTAATCGCTATCGCATAAGCAACTCGGTGCACGACGGCGCGGACAACCGCGCCGTCGTCGTGTTGGTCGCCGACTTTTCTTCGGCACACGGGGTTAGACACGAGATGTCATGCTCTGGCGATTATTGCTCAGCTCATCCGCTGAATCGCGAACATCGGCCAAGAACGGCAACCCACTGAATTTCAACGCTTGACTCCTCGTGACGACGGGTGCCCATGCCGGCAAATCCCCTACTTCACCATGACCCAGTTTCTGTGTGCGGGCCAATGAATATCGTCACCATTGATGAATTCTATTGATTATATATACATCATTAATTAACATCACTTTATGTGATACAAACTGTATTTTTGAATTTTCCATGTTGCACTCAAATAATTGATTCGACATTATAGATTTTCAATGCAATCTGGAGATTTCTCGGAAAATAATCTAAGCGTTTTGAAACAATGTGCGGCCGCATGAACAAGTTACGCATCGCCGCCTGGGCATGCCTCAGATGCTTCTCGACAGGTTTTCCGGCAATCGCGCAGCGCTGTTGACCAACCCATAATTGCTTGAAAGCGCATCACATGCTCTAGTCATGCGAACGATGCGGCGCACCCTGCGCTTGTCATTTAATAACTTCAACTTGAATTGTCGTTGTATTTATTAACTTATTTCGGAGCGACATGATGGCCATTCGTAATTCTATTTTCAATCTTCGTCAGATCGTGCTGTGCGCCACGTTTGCACTGACCACAAGTGCCGCTACAGCGGCTGGCGCACAACAGCCCAACCTTGTGATTTATCAAGTGCAGAACTGGAGGCGGGACGTCGTGGCCATAAGGATTACCAACAATAACTCCACAGGGTGCGGGCAAGTGAACTCTTACAACGGAAACCCCCAACACAATGACACAATACCCTTACAGGTCGGCGTCCAAACAAAAATTGAGGCGATGTCACAGCGTGATTGCAGCGATCTCAGCAAGATAGATAGATTAAATTCCTCCGTTTCCGAATCCAAACCAGGGACCATTATTATCCGGGGCAATCAACTCCAAGTCGTCCCTAGACGTTGATCCGCGCGGGGAGATTTGACCTCCGACGCCCCCACTCCCAGTAGCGGTCGGCTTTAGAGTCCTGAGAGTCCTGGGGGGGGGGGCACCATCCTCTTGGATGACGGACTTTACAGCTTCAACTGGTACGGCTTAGTGGGGGCAGGTCAGGGCCTGCTCCAGCGCGTCCAGGACGAAGTCTGTCCGGGCTGAACCGGAGAACTTCCAGCCCGCGATCCGGCTGGCGTACACGTCGATCACGAAGGCCACGTACGCGAACCCGGTCCAGGTCGAGACGTAGGTGAAGCGTGACCTGCCGCGCCTACGCCGACCGGATGGCCTCTACAGGCGTAACCTGCGAAGCGCGCAGCGCTGGCACGAAAGCCGCCGCCAAGCTCAACAACGACAACATCGCCGCACCGATCAGTACGTATCCCCACGACAACCTCGACAGCTCAAACTGTGACATCATCCATTGATTGAGGCCGTATGCTAGCAACACCCCGGCGAAGATGCCGGAGCCACAGATGAGCCCATTTTCAAGCATGAAGTAACTGAGTATTTTCCGTCGCGTCGCTCCCAGTGCGCGGCGCACACCTATCTGCTGTCGGCGCTGTCCAACCCAGAAACTGGACAGGCCCGCGACACCGGCCCCAGTAACGGCGAGCAAGATAATGCTCATCCCGCCCATCAACAGTGACAGCCGGCGATCACTACGATACGCGTCACTCCGGATCTGCTCGAAAGTACGCACTCCCGCGTCTGTGCCTGAATATCCATCCGGGATCACGCGCTCGGGATCCCGGAGATACAGCGCAGCCAGTACGCTTTTCATTGCAGCGGCCTCTCTACCAGGCTTGGCGCGAATGACATAGTAGCGCGATGGAGCAATCAGCCGCTGCGGGATCAAGGCCGAACTCCACACCATGTCATCTGCAGATCCATTTGCCGCTGCGCTCTGGAGGCGATCGACGATACCGATGATGGTGCTCGCCTTGGTCGCGTTGCTGAAATAGATCTGTTTGCCAAGCGCATCTCCCTCCGGGAAATGCCTGTCGGCAAGGGCTTTGCTAACAATGATGACAGACGGCTGGACGATATCGAGAAGGCTGCCGCTGCCTACTTCGTTGTTTTGGAAGTTTCGGCCAGCGATCAGCCGCAGACCAAGCGTCGATAGCGTGCGCTCATCGGCGCAGTACATGGAAACGAGGGTTTCAATGTTCATGCCCCTACTCAGGCCTGAGCCTAGTGTCCAAGTCATACCGGTAAGGGGCAATGCGTTGGTTTCATAGGCATCTTCGACATCCGCAAGCTGGCGCAGGGCGATCAGATCACTATCGACGGAAGACCGCATGGCCTCTTTCCCTGCGTCAGTGTTCATATCCGACTTTGGGGATGACGACGCCACGAACAGCAGATCCTTCTCGACGATACCAGTGGATCGAGAAATGGAGTCGAACCGAGCACGAATGATGAACAACGCGTTGCACACGATGGCCAGGGTCAGCGCGACCTGCAAGGCAATCAGCAGAGCGCCTGCCTTGTGATGACGAAGCGCGGAGATAATTGGAGGAAGAGTCATGGCACAGATCAACCTTGCTTCAGCTGCATGGATGGATGCAAATGCATGGTGCGCCACGTGGGATACAGGCCAGCAAGCACAGTGGTCACTATGGCCAGTATCAGCGTCTGCAGAAGCAACGAAATATCGACGTGGACAAGCCTTGCAATCTGCGGCGCAAGCAGTCCCTTCATCAAGCCAACGCCTATCCAGGTCAGGAACAATCCAAGTCCACCACCCGCCAGGCCAATTGCCGCCGACTCCATACCGAACTGGTAAGCAATATTGGAACGATTCGCGCCAAGGGCACGGCGCACACCGATCTCGCTGGATCGCCGCAGGAACTTCGCAAGAAGTAAGCCCACCGTGTTGACCATGCAGACGACCAACAGACAGATGGCCACCATCATCGACAACCGGGTCTCCGACGATACGATCCGCTGGTGACTGAGGAATTGGCGAAGGTCGCGCAGCCGGTTGTTAACCGCCCAGCCAGCGTAGTGCGAGCGCGCGTAATCCTTGAGGTAATCCCGATAGGTGGCCACCGTCGCGGGGGAGTCGAGCTCGACCAAGTAGCTGATCCAGATACAGCTGGACGTCAGCGCACCGGCAAATCCGGGCTCTGCCAACTTCGCGCTGCAACCGAACACGCCACTTGTCGGGATTTTCTGGTCGATGGCGGTCGCGAATGGGATGAACACGTCATCTGCCGGACCAAATACGTACCCGACAGAGGCGAAGTAGAACTTCGGCTGAGGATCCCAATCGCCAATGACGCCGATCACACGGTAACTGGAGTTATCGAGACTGATCTCGCGGCCAACACTGTTCTCGCCGCCGAAGGTTCGCTGATTCAGCGACTTACTGATGACAACGACACGCGAACGTTGCGCCTCATCACTCTTGGACCAGCCAGCTCCGTAAAGAAACGGCACCTCAAGCATTGGGAAGAAATCGCTATGGACCGCCGCACCCGACATGGTCTTCGGTTTCTGGGCAGGATCAGTCGGATAGAGTGTCGGACCTACCGGGTAGATGGCCGATTGCTTTGCTGCGCGCTCATGGCGCATCAGCGCTACTACATCCGTGTAGGTGAGAGCATCTGCAGGTTCGGTGTCGCCGCGCCTTGATGAGGGCCCCCATACGTCGATCTGGGGGAAGAAGAGCCTGCTTGACTTCGAAGGAATCGGGTCACCCGAGACAGCACGAAATACCGTGTATGTCGTCATCGATGACGCTACGCCAAAGCCAATGGACATGACCATCAGCAGCGTCAACACCGGATTTCGTCGCAAGTTGCGCAGGCCCAACTTCAAGTAATACTTGAACATGTGATGCGTCCCTTCCCTTTAGCTTTTCTGGTTGCTGCCATCAGTACAACGCGATGGCCATCATGTTGCACTGACAAGATCCCCTGCGACACCGAGCGAGCGGTGGGTGACAGGATGGCAGCATCCGCAGCACAAGACTGCCATGGATACCTCATCATCTGGTAGCGCTCCAGACTGGGCGTGCGGCAGTAGTTGGTGGAGAACACCTTGCCTAATGTCGCCCAGCGACACGCCAGCCCCGGCGAGGGCCGCCGCATTCACCCTCTTGCGCCGGTCGAAATCGTCCTCTGCGTGCATGCCCCGAACATCTGCGTACTGCGCGAAACCGCGCACCTTGAAATCCAACGGCTCCTGCGCAGAAACCAGGCAGGCTGACGCAGCATCGCTGACCACGCCAAAGGACTGGATGCGATCGGCATCCACTCCACCGCGGCCGTACGATGCGATGAGAATCCACCGCGCAAGACCACGCCGAATATGTGCCTGCTTGCGATATGGATGGCAGACAACAGTCCGGTGCATTCCTGCGACACGATGGCCATGGGGCCGCACGAACCAGCACATGGCGGGCCAGCAGGGACGGAACCAGTTTGTGATCGGCTAGACCAGCGGGTGACTCAACATCGCAAGACGCCGACGTCGCACCAACGCGCTCATCCGCAGCATGCGAACATGGAGGCATCGCCACTGGGCAGGCCGAAGCTCCAATACAATCGATAAAATAAAACTATCGATTCAGTAATTTTATTCAAATTACACCAATAGACATTTCGTTCTATCGTCTACGCACCCCCGCCACATGGTGTTCGCCAGATGCGCTTGTCCACCACAGCATCACCGCACGCGCTCACTCTTTGCCGCACAGCCAGCAAACGAACACCTTGCCACTGACCCGTCCTTGCCACCCTCGCACACGACCCGTGTTTTTCCATCCCCGCCACTGCGGCGACCCATCGCTCCCCACATGCTTACGCACAGAGGTAATTGCTCATGACGACCGAAGCGAAGTGCCCCTTCAACCACGCCACGAACGGCACCGGGACCAGCAACCGTGACTGGTGGCCCAAGCAACTGCGCGTGGATCTGCTCAACCAACATTCCGACCGCTCCAATCCGCTGGGCGCGCACTTCGACTACGCCAAGGCGTTCAACGGGCTGGACTTCAAAGCGCTGAAGGAGGATCTGCGCAAGCTGATGACCGATTCGCAAGAGTGGTGGCCAGCCGACTTCGGCCACTATGGTCCGTTGTTCATCCGCATGGCCTGGCATAGCGCGGGTACCTATCGCGTGGGCGATGGTCGCGGCGGCGCCGGTCGTGGGCAACAACGCTTCGCGCCGCTCAACAGTTGGCCGGACAACGTCAACCTGGACAAGGCGCGGCGCCTGCTGTGGCCGATCAAGCAAAAATATGGACAGGCAATCTCCTGGGGCGACCTGCTGATCCTCACAGGCAACGTGGCGCTGGAGTCGATGGGCTTCAAGACCTTCGGCTTCGCTGGTGGTCGTGCAGACACCTGGGAGCCGGACCAGGACGTGCACTGGGGCCGCGAAACGACATGGCTGGGCAGCGAAGAGCGCTACGCACACGGCAAGCAGGAACATACCCGTGATCTGGAATGCCCACTGGCCGCAGTGCAGATGGGGCTGATCTACGCCAACCCGGAAGGTCCCGATGGCAATCCGGATCCGCTGTTGTCGGCCAAGGATATCCGCATCACGTTCGCAGAGATGGCGATGGACGACGAGGAAACCGTCGCGCTGATCGTCGGTGGCCACACGTTCGGCAAGACCCACGGTGCCGCCTCGGCCGATCACCTCGGCCCCGAACCAGAAGCCGCCGGGCTGGAAATGCAGGGCCTGGGGTGGTTCAACTCGTTCCGCAGCGGCAAAGGCCCCGACACCATCACCAGCGGCCTGGAAGTGACCTGGACCACCACGCCGACGCAGTGGAGCCACGACTTCTTGGAACTGCTGTTCAAATACGAGTGGGAACTGAGCAAGAGCCCGGCTGGTGCGCACCAATGGGTGGCCAAGAACGCCGAAGCGGTGATTCCGGACGCATACGATCCGTCCAAGAAGCATCTGCCGACCATGCTCACCACCGACCTGGCGCTGCGCGCCGACCCGGCCTACGAGGCGATTTCGCGGCGCTTCCTGGCGCATCCGGAGCAATTGGCCGACGCCTTCGCCCGTGCCTGGTTCAAACTGACCCATCGCGACATGGGGCCACGCACGCGCTATCTGGGCCCGGAAATTCCGGCCGAAGAACTGATCTGGCAAGATCCAATCCCCGCCGTGAATCACCCGCTGGTCGACGCACAGGACATCGCCGCATTGAAGCAGACCCTGCTCAACGCCGGCCTGAGCATCGCCCAGTTGGTTTCCACAGCATGGGCCGCAGCCTCCACCTTCCGCAGTTCGGACATGCGCGGCGGCGCCAATGGCGCTCGTCTGTTCCTGGCACCGCAAAAGGACTGGGAGGTCAACCAGCCTACGCAACTGGCACAGGTGGAGGCCACGCTCAAGCGCATCCAGGCGCAATTCAACGGCGCCCAGAGCAACGGCAAGAAAATCTCGCTGGCCGACCTGATCGTGCTCGGCGGTAGCGCAGCAATCGAACAGGCCGCCAAGCAGGCCGGACAGACGCTGAGCGTACCGTTCGTTCCAGGACGCATGGACGCCTCGCAGGCACAGACCGAAGTGGAATCCTTCGCCGTCATGGAACCGAACGCCGATGGTTTCCGCAACTACGCCAAACCCGGCTACACGGTGTTGGCCGAGGCCATGCTGATCGACAAGGCACTGTCACTGACCCTCACCGCGCCGGAAATGACCGTGCTGGTCGGTGGCCTGCGCGTGCTCGGCGCCAATAGCGGGCAATCCACACATGGCGTTTTCACCGACCGTCCTGGCGTGCTCAGCAACGACTTCTTCGTCAACCTGCTGGATATGCGCACCCAGTGGAAAGCGACCTCGCAGATGCAGGACCTCTACGAAGGCCGTGATCGCAGCACCGACCATCTGAAATGGACCGGCACACGGGTCGATCTGGTGTTCGGTTCCAACGCGATACTGCGCGCAGTCGCCGAGGTCTATGCCAGCGCCGATGCGCAAGAAAAGTTCGCGCGCGACTTCGTCGCCGCCTGGACCAAGGTGATGCAGCTAGACCGCTTCGATCTTCCCGCATGAGATGACGGCTCGGGCGCCGGCTACGGCGCCTGAGCCTGCGGCAATAGCGCAAAGCCCAATCGCCACGCACGGCATCACACCTACAGCGCGTCGAGATCGCCCAGCGCGCGGATCAGCCGCCGCGCACGCTTGTCCGGCTTGCTCTCCGGTGCCTGGTAACCATTGCGTTCGGCACGCTGTTGCGCGCGTACCTGTGCGCGCCGTTCACGCGACTGCTCACTTTCCTGGTAAAGGGCCTGCGCCACGCTGGCCGGGCCACGGGTGTCGCTGAGTCCCAGCACCTGCAGCTCGAACAGTTCGTCGCCTCGTTGCACACGCATGCACTCGCCCACGCGTACCGCGCGCGAGGATTTCGGCCGCTGCCCGGCGACCTCCACCTTGCCGGTCTCCACCGCCTGCTTGGCCAGGCTGCGGGTCTTGAAGAAGCGGGCGGCCCACAGCCAGACATCCAGCCGAACCGCCGCCGCTTGCGCGATCAGCTCATTCATTCGTGTCCACGGAAATCCGCCCGCATGGGCGGTTCGCCCGACCGCGCGCTGCTCACTTGCTGCACCTGCTCAGGATGGCAGCGCTGCTGACGCTGATTCGCCACCAGCCCATCAGCGCGGGCCGGAATCGCGCTGGGCACCTCGCCGACCAGGCACTCCGGACGATCCGGCCGCATGCTGGTATCGCTCCAACCCGCCCTGTCGGCGCAACCGCTCAATCCTGATAGCAGCGCAACCCCTAACGCGCTTGCTCCCATCCACTGCACATGACGAGGCAACTGCCGCATTGCACACTCCTGCTTTTTGTTTGGTACCACGCGCCTTGCCCCACATCCGCATGCCGGATAACGGGCCTAGGCAACGATGCAAACAGTCTAGGACGTTGGCGAACGCAGCGCATCCGTCATCGTCCGAGGTGGGCTAGCGAGTGCTAGTCTGCAAGACTGACCATTCTCGCAGGCATGCGCGATGCAAAAGCCAAGCGCACTTATCGAAGGCCCCATCGGCCGACAGTTGCTGCTGTTTTCGCTACCGATTCTGGCCGGCAACATCGCGCAATCGCTCAACAGCTCGATCAATGCGATCTGGGTCGGCCACTATCTCGGCGAGACGGCACTGACCGCCGCGGCCAACGCCAACAGCATTATTTTTTTCGTCCTCGGCTCGGTGTTCGGCATCGGCATCGCCGCCACGATCCTGATCGGCCAGGCGATTGGCCGCAACGACATGGCCCAGGCGCGTCGCATCATGGGCACCAGCACAAGCTTCTTCATCGGCATCTCGGTACTGATCGCCGCCAGCGGCTGGTGGCTGGCGCGACACCTGTTAGCGGCAATGGGGACTTCAGCAGCGTCGCTGCCGCTGGCCGAAGCCTATCTGCAAGTGTTCTTTCTCGCGATGCCACTGCTGTACACGTTCGGATTTGTTGCCGCCGCGCTGCGCGGCACTGGCGATGCGCGCACGCCGTTTCGTTTCCTGATGCTGTCGGTGGCGCTGGACATCGGTTTGAATCCGTTGCTGCTGTTCGGGCTGGGACCGTTCCCGCGCCTGGGAATCGCAGGCGCGGCCTGGGCCACGCTCATCGCACAAGGCGTCGCACTCATTGGACTGCTGCTATACCTGCGCCACAAGCGCCACGTACTATGGCTTGGTCGCCATGACCTGCATCTGTTCCGGGTGGATCTACCGATCCTGCGCGCGCTGGTCGTCAAGGGGCTGCCGATGGGCCTGCAGATGACGCTGATCTCGCTGGCGATGATCGTGCTGATCTCGCTGGTCAACACCTATGGCACCGACACCTCGGCCGCTTACGGCGCGGCCTTGCAGTTGTGGTCCTACCTGCAGATGCCGGCGATGGCGATCGGCGTCGCCTGCTCGTCGATGGCCGCGCAGAACGTCGGCGCACAGCGCTGGGACCGGGTCGCGGCAATCGCACGCAAAGGCTTGCTGTTCAATTTCCTGATGACAGGCGCCCTGATCGCGCCGCTGATCCTACTCGACCGCTGGACGCTCGCGCTGTTCCTGCCACCCCACAGCGCGGCACTGGAAATCGCCCGCCATCTCAACCACATCACACTGTGGTCGTTCCTGTTTTTCGGTGTGACCTTCGTGATTTCCGGCGTGGTTCGTTCTACCGGCGCGGTGATCCCGCCTTTGCTGATCCTGGCGCTGGCGCTATGGGGCATCCGTGTGCCATTCGCACAATTGCTGCAGCCACACCTTGGTGTGGAGGCGGTGTGGTGGAGCTTCCCGATCAGTTCCATCTGCGCGATGCTGTTGTCATTGGCCTATTACCGCTGGGGCAACTGGCGCAAGGCGCGGATGCTGGCGCAACCGAGTCTGGACACTGCAGCACACCCCACCAACGTCGCAACACAGGTGACAGCGACAGTCGTCGTCGGCACCACCACGCCGGACCCGACGCGCTGAGAGCAATGAGTGACACAACGCAGGCATGCAATCGGCCGGCTACAGCGATTGAGCGCAACCCTGGTGACCGATGCAGATACCACAACCGCTGCTGGGCGAAACTCGTGTTCGATGCAAAAAAGCCGCGATCACTGCCAAGCCCCACCCTGCGCCACATCACCGCAGCGGAAACCGCACAAACGCAAACGGCCGCCCGAAGGCGGCCGTTACAGCAGGCGACCAACGAAGGCCGCCGTGAACGTTACTCGGCCTTGGCGGCGGCCGCAGCGGCCTGACGCGCGACCTTGGCCTGCGCAGCGGCGGCCAAGTCTTCCTTGATGCGGGCGGCCTTGCCTTCCAGACCACGCAGGTAGTACAGCTTACCGGCGCGGACCTTACCGCGACGCTTCACTTCAACCGACTCGATGGTGGCGCTATGGGTCTGGAACACGCGCTCGACGCCGTAGCCGTGCGAAATCTTGCGCACGGTGAAGGAGGAGTTCAGGCCAGCATTCTTGGTGCCGATCACGACGCCTTCGTAGGCCTGCACGCGCTCGCGGTTGCCTTCCTTCACCTTGACGTTGACGACGACGGTGTCGCCCTGGTTGAACTCCGGCAGCTTGCGCTGGATCTGGGCGGCTTCGAAGTCGGCCAGGATGGTCTTGTTGAGCTTGCTCATGATGGGCACCGCTTGTGTCTGGTGAGGTGGTCCGGCAGTCGCCGCACGGCGATTGCGCGATATCGGATCGGGTCCAATACGGAACGTACTGGCCGGAAAGCCGGGCATTTTAACCCAGCACAACGGCCATGGCTAGGGCTTGGAGGGATTCTCTGGCGCGATTGGCGGCGGAACGTCCAGGCTCTGGCGAAATTCCTGCAGCAAACGCCGGTCGGCCGCGCTCAACATGGCCTCGTCCAGCAATTCCGGACGCCGCTGCCAGGTCCGCCCCAGCGCCTGCATGCGCCGCCAACGCGCAATCTCGGCATGGTTGCCGGAGCGCAGCACGGCCGGCACCTCGCCCAGTGCGTGCGTGCGCGGGTGGGTGTAGTGCGGACAGTCGAGCAGGCCATCGGACCCTTCGAAACTGTCCTGGGCGGCGGATTCGGCATCGTTCAGCGCACCCTCCTGCAAGCGGGTCACCGCATCCACCAGCACCGCCGCCGCCAACTCGCCGCCGGACAACACGTAATCGCCGATCGAGATTTCCTCGTCCACCGCAGCGGCGACGAACCGCTCATCCACTCCCTCGTAGCGTCCGCACAGCAGCAGCAAGCGCGGCAGCGCGGCCAGCTCGCGCACCTTGGCCTGGGTCAGCGGCCGCCCCTGCGGAGTGAGGTAGATCAGCGGCGCTGGTTGTGCATCGACTGCGCGGACCGCCTGCAAGCAGGCCCGCAGCGGCTCGATCATCATCACCATGCCGGGACCGCCGCCGAAGGGACGGTCGTCCACCTTGCGGTAGCCGCCGCTGGCGTAGTCGCGTGGATTCCAGCCATGCAGATCCAACAGCGCACGCTCCTGGGCACGGCCAACCACGCCGAACGCCGCACACTGGGCGACGAACTCGGGGAACAGGCTGATGACGTCGATGCGCATGGTGAACTCGGGACTCGGAATTCGGAACTGGCAGAGCCTAGGCAAGTGCCGCGTCCGTGCAAGCCCCTGCCGGACTCAGAACTCGGGATCCCAATCGACCACGATCAAATTGGCCTGGAAATCCACCGACTTGATGTAATCCGGCTGTACGAACGGCACCAGCCGCTCGCGCTCGCCGCGCACCACCAGCACATCGTTGGCGCCGGTGGAGAACAGGTGCGACACCTGCCCCAACGCCACACCGTCGATGGTGCGCACGTCCAGGCCCTCCAGATCCACCCAGTAATATTCATCCGCACGCGGCGGCGGCAAGCTACTACGCGCTACATAGATCTCGGTGCCACGCAAAGCTTCGACCGCATCGCGATCGTTCACCTCGGGCAGGCTGGCGATCAGGGACTTACCGGAAGCGCGACCACGCACGCCGGTCAGAGTGTCCTCGCTGCCGTCGGGTTTGCGCACGATCCAAGGCTGATAACGAAAAATGGCCAGGCGCGGCTCGGTCCACGACTCGAGCTTGGCCTCGCCACGAATGCCGAAAGCGCCAAGAAACCGACCAAGCAGAATAAGGCGCTGGCTGTCTTTCATCGGAGCAAACGCAAGGGCCGCGCGCAGATGGCGCGGCCCGCAGGATCAGGCCGCGGTGGCCTGGGCCTTGCTGGCGTCCTTGTACAGGTTGCGCACCTTGTCGGTCAGTTGCGCGCCATTGGACACCCAATGGTCGACCCGTGCCAGATCCAGCACCACGCGCGGCTCGGCACCCTGCGCAACCGGGTTGTAGTAGCCCAGGCGTTCGATGTTACGGCCGTCGCGCGCGCTGCGCACGTCGGTGACGATGATGTGGTAGAAGGGGCGCTTCTTGGCGCCGCCACGGGTAAGGCGGATCTTGACCATGGTTGAATTCCGGTATTGCCCAGTCGCCAGGATGGCGCGGTGAACTGCCAATGATAGCTACCCCGGCGCCCTGTGCCAAGTCGCCGCAACCGTTCAGATCGTCTGCCATGGCTGGGTGCGCAATGCGGCCTCCAGCAGTTCCAGCACTTCCCCGGCAGGCCGCAACGCGCGGCCATCCACCGTGGCGATGGCCTGCTGACCACGGGCATTACAGACAAATGCGGCCATGCCCGCATCCAATTCGTGCAATTGCAACGGCCGCACCTGCTGCGCCACGCCCAACGCATCCAAGCCGGCCTGCAACAAACGCTCCTGGGTGCCACGCAAAGCAGGTGCCTGCGGCCAATGCACAGAGTGTCCATCCCACGCGCCCAGGTTCCAGGTCGTGCCCTCGGCCACTGCTCCATTCGCATCGATGAACAACGCATCGTCACATCCGGCCTGCATCGCCAGACGGCGCTGGTGAAAGGCAGCGAAGGTGCCGACATGCTTGACCTGCGGCAATTCGCGCGCGAACACGCTGCTGCGCAGGCGCAATGGCGCGAGGTCCGCCACCGCTGGCACATCCAGCGAAACCAGCAACTCCGGCGCGCACACCGCATCGGCACGACGCAAGGTAAAACTCGGCGAGAACACGGTGGCGCGCAACGAGGCATCGGCATGCCCGAACTCGATCAGCGCCGCGCGCAGTTCGTCACGCACGCGCTCGGCCGGCAACGCACTGCCCAATAGCAATCGACTGGCATCATCTAACCGCCGCAGATGCAGATCCAGACCGCGCACTGCACCGTCGCGCACCTGCAGCGTCGTGAAGTGACCATAGTTGACCAGCGCCGCCGCTGCCAACACGTCCGCATCCGCAAGCCGCCCGGCATGAAAGATTCGCGCGCTCATCGCAAGGCCTGCGCTTGCGCCCACCACTGCGCCACCAGGTCCGCCGCTGGCTGCGCCTGGGCCATCCATGCCGATTGTCCAGCCCATGCCTGCATCGTCGGCAGATAATCGGCCTGCTGCGCGGCTTGACGCATCGGCGCGGTCAAACCGCGCTGCACAGGGTATGGCCGTGGCTCTGGCGCCCCAGGTGCAGCGGCGGCGCGGACATACTCATTGCTCAGCGCGCGACCCAGGCGGCCAGAGAAGGCGCGCGTCAGCACTCCATGTTCGGGTTCGGCCTGAGCCAAGGCATTGGCCCAGGCCGGGGCCAATGCCGCTTCTGGCGTGCGTAACAAGGCCGTGCCGATCTGCACCGCACTGGCCCCCAGAGCCAATGCGGCGGCGATGCCGCGACCGTCACCGATGCCGCCAGCGGCGATCACCGGCACCTGCAGGCAATCGACCAGACGTGGCAACAGCGCGAACAATCCTGTCAATTGCCGCTCGGCGCTGGCCGCATCAAACGCACCGCGATGGCCACCAGCCTCCGCCCCCTGCGCGACCACCGCATCGGCACCCGCCTCCTGCGCAGCCAGCGCTTCCTCCAACGTGGTGGCACAGGCAAACCAGGCGATGCCGGCCTGCTTCAATTGCGCGACAAAATCGGGCGGGAAGAGTCCCATGATCGAGGAGGCCACCAGCGGGCGCGCCTCCAACACGGCGGCGCATTGCGCAGCGAAGTCAATTGGCGCCGCGTCGCCAGCGCCAGGCTCCACCGACACCCCCCAGGCGCTCAGAAAAGCACACATCTCGGCCTCGGCGGTCGCATCGCGCAACGGCGGCGGATCGGGCACCCAGAGATTGATCTGGACCGCTCCGCCACCGACAGCACGAAAAGCCCGCATCCACGCGAGGATGTCCTGCGGCGAGGACAACACCGCGCCCATTGCGCCCATACCACCGGCCGCAGCGACTGCTGCCGATAGTGGGACCGGACAGGCGCCTGCCATCGGGCTGAGCAGCACCGGCAGACCCAACCCGAACCGCTGCCGAAAGGCATCGACCCGCGACAAGTCCCTCATCATGCGCCTCCAGCGACCAACACAACGCGCATGGTAACGGCGGCAGAGCGCACCCATCGCGCAATCACAACCGCATCGCCCCGCCTCACCTCGACTACAGCGGCAAGATCACGCACAGGCAGCAAGCACCGACAAGGACACACGGGCCGTGCCGTAATCGGCACTCAGCGGAACGGCATGCCGCCCCCCATACCGCCCATCATGCCCTTCATCCCACGCATCAGCCCCTTCATGCCGCCGCCAGCGAGCTTGCCCATCATCTTTTCCATCTGCTGGAACTGCTTCATCAACTTGTTGACGTCGGCCGGCTGGGTACCGGAACCACGAGCGATACGCGCGCGGCGCGAACCGTTGAGCAAGGTCGGATTACGCCGCTCCTTCTTGGTCATCGAGCCGATGATGGCGATCATGCGCGGCACTTCCTTGTTACCGGCCACTTGCTGCTTGAGATGCTCGGGGATCTGCCCCATGCCCGGCAACTTGTCCATCAGCCCCGACAAACCGCCCATGTTCTGCATCTGCTCAAGCTGGTCGCGCATGTCGTTGAGGTCGAACTTCTTGCCCTTGGCGACTTTCTCCGCCAGCTTCTGTGCCTTGTCCTTGTCGACCTGCTGCTCGACCTGCTCGACCAGCGACAGCACGTCGCCCATGTCCAGGATGCGGCTGGCCAGACGGTCGGGATGGAACACATCCAGCCCATCGGGTTTTTCGCCGACGCCGATGAACTTGATCGGCCTGCCGGTGATGTAACGCACGCTCAGTGCGGCACCGCCGCGCGCATCGCCATCGGTTTTGGTCAACACCACACCCGTGAGCGGCAACGCTTCGCTGAATGCCTTGGCGGTGTTGGCTGCGTCCTGGCCGGTCATGGCATCCACCACGAACAGGGTTTCGGCCGGGGTGATCGCGGCATGCAGCGCCTTGATTTCGGCCATCATGGCTTCGTCAATCGCCAGACGGCCGGCGGTATCGACCAGCAGCACGTCAACGAAGGACTTGCGCGCATCGGCGATGGCGGCACGCACGATATCCACCGGCTGCTGCGAGGATTCGGACGGGAAGAACAACACGCCGACCTGCTCGGCCAGGGTCTTGAGCTGTTCGATCGCGGCAGGCCGATACACGTCGGCGCTGACCACCATCACTTTCTTCTTGCGCTTTTCCTTCAAATGCTTGGCCAGCTTGCCGACCGTGGTGGTCTTACCCGCACCCTGCAAGCCCGCCATCAACACGATGGCTGGTGCCGGCACGTTGAGGTTGAGGTCGCTGGCGGCCGACCCCATCACCGCGGTCAACTCGTCACGCACCACTTTGATCAGCGCCTGGCCCGGAGTCAGGCTCTTGAGCACTTCCTGACCGACCGCGCGCACCTTGATGCGCTCGATCAGCGCCTGCACCACCGGCAGCGCAACGTCGGCCTCGAGCAGGGCAATGCGCACTTCGCGCGTGGCTTCGCGGATGTTCTCCTCGGTCAGGCGGCCACGCCCGCGCAGGCGCTGCATGGTGCCGGAGAGACGCTGGGTAAGAGATTCGAACATGCGGGCGGGTCGCGAACGGGAAACGGCTGCCGATTATAGCCCTGTGCACCGGCGACTCCCGTGGCGCGGCGGCCACCGCTATCACCAGGGGCGGCGCGATATGCGAAACTGAGGCGATGCTTCTCCTCTTCGTTGCCACACTCTCCTACCTGACCGCGACCGGCCTGCTCGTCGCTACAGTCGTGCGCGACCGGGTGGAGCGCAGCCGCGCATGGCTGTGGCCGGCATTGCCGGCGGTGGTTCTGCATGCCGCGTACCACGTGCAGGTAGCACTGCATACCGCCGGTGGCCCGGACATGCACTTCTTCGCCGCACTGTCACTGGTGAGCCTGGGCATGGCGTTGATGACCACACTGGTCGGCGCCAGTGGGCGCATGGCGGCGCTCGGCGTGGTGGTCTTTCCTCTATCGGCATCCTTGTTACTGGCCTACCACGGCTATGGGCACGCGCCAGCGCCACTGCTGGATTGGCGACTGCAACTGCACGCCTGGCTGGCGTTGCTGGCCTACGCCACGCTGGGCATCGCCGCACTGCTGGCGGCGATGCTGTGGCTGCAGGAACGCGCGCTGCGGCGTCGCGACTTCCATCCTTGGTTGCGCGCGCTGCCGCCGCTGACCGCACTGGAAACCCTGTTGTTCCGCACGATCGTGGTCGGCTTCATCCTGCTCAGCCTGACCCTGTTGACCGGGGTGCTGTTCGTGCAGGATTTCCTGGCGCAACGGCTCGTGCAAAAGACCGTGCTCAGCGTGTTGTCGTGGATCGTGTTCGGCGCACTGCTGTTCGGTCGCTGGCGCTACGGCTGGCGCGGAGTCAAGGCGGTGCATTGGACCTTGGTGGCGATGCTATTGCTGCTGCTGTCGTTCTTCGGCAGCAAGTTCGTGATCGAAGTGCTGCTGGGCCACGTGCAGTAAGCGTTGCGCGCCGCCGAACAAGCGCGGCAATGCAGGCGTGTTGGTGCGCGCGCGCAAGCCGCGACACCGACACCGTGCAAATCAGCAGGGACGGCATGCACTGCGACGGCAACCGCACTAGATCGTCGTCGCAATGGCTGCTCACCGCGCGGACGCGCGGCCTCACTCGACCAGTGCCGCCTCCACCGCCGCCCAGTCGGCACCAGCACCGACCTCGGCAAAGTGATATCGGATGCGATGCCGATAGGTCTGCCCAGGGCGCAGAATCGTGTCGGGGAACCCAGGCTGGTTCGGTGCATCCGGATAGCCCTGTGGTTCCAGACAAATACCGCGTCCCAGGTGAGGATGCTGCTGGTCCAGCCCCTGTCCTTCGTACAGTTGCAGCGCCGGCATCGGACTGTCCAGACGCATCGCCACGCCACTGTGCGGCGAGTACAGCAGTGCGGTGTAGTCGCGCGCCTGCGCCAGCACCAGGCAATGGTCGTAACCGCCGCTCAGACGCAGTTGCGGATCGGCGGCGATCTCCTTGTCGGCAATGGCATGCGCCGTGCGGAAATCGAACGGCGTGCCGGCAACGCCAGCGATCTCGCCACGCGGCAGCATGCCCGCATCGCACACAGGCAAGTAGCCCTCGGTAGGTACGCGCAGCCACTGCGCCGCTGCGGCCACGGCGGGATCGCCAGCCAGGTTGAAATACGGATGATGGGTGAGGTTGAGCGGCGTGGGCGCATCGGTCTGCGCAACGAACTCCAACTCCAGACAATGCTCGTGCACACGCACCCCCGCTTCCACCCGCACCGTCCCGGGATAACCTTCCTCCCCGGCTGGCGAGTCGTAACGCAGTTGTAGTTCGCTCGTGGACTGCGCCACGACCGTCCACACCCGTCGCCCGAAACCCAGTGCGCCGCCGTGCAAATGGTTCGCCCCCTCGTTGGCAGCAAGCGTGTAACGCTGGCCATCGAGCGTGAACGCCGAACCGGCAATGCGATTGCCGAAACGCCCCACCAGCACGCCCAGATACGCTGGATCGTGCAGATACGCCTGCAAGGTCGGCAGCCCCAGCACCAGTTCGACGGGGCCGCGTGCGGTGTCCAGGCGCAAGCTGCGCAGCAGACCGCCGTAGGTCAGCAGTTCGGCACGCAGGCCTTGCCCACTGTCCAGGACCAGGCGATGAATGGCGGTGCCGTCGGGAAGATGGCCGAAAATCGATGACATGCAGACTCCAGGTTCGCCGGCACACGCGCCAGCGTGGCGTGCAGCATACCCAGGGCGGGCACGTGGCGGCCATCGCCACACAGCATCGCAGCGACGCGCAACAGCACTGACGGCGACACACCGCAGCGCAGCATTGCAATCTAGTTATACGCGAACCGATTTAAAGCATTGGTCGCCGCCTCATACGGTCCTCTATGCTCGATCCGCCGTGGACAGCGGCACCGCCCATCGCACGGTAAGGCGAACGCGAATGCAACGCAGCACGCTGCACCGGTGACGCCAGCGCGTGGCGTGCTTGCAACGCGCGGGGTTCAAACGTGTGCGCTGCGCGATGGGTATGGCGTCGGCAACACGCTGGCGCACGCCGCTGTCCGCTGTCTACGCGCCACCCTTCCCCCGCGCGATACCGCGCTGGCCAGCATAAGGAGATTCCGATGCACTCGATCCGTTCGCTGCACCACCTCGCCACGCATTGGCGGCCCCGCTTGTCACTGGCCGCCCTGGCGGCACTGACGCTGAGCACCGGACTGGCACAGGCCGGCGCGGTCCAAGTGCATGGCACGCTGGCCGCAGACCATCCAGGCGCGACCGTCTCGCGCAACCTGTTCGGCCAGTTCGCCGAACACTTGGGCAACGGCATCTATGGCGGGGTGTGGGTCGGACCGGAATCGAAGATTCCCAATACCCACGGCTATCGCAACGACGTGCTGACCGCGCTGAAGGCACTGGACGTCCCCACCATCCGCTGGCCTGGCGGCTGCTTTGCCGACGAATACCACTGGCGCGACGGCATCGGCCCGCGCAAGCAGCGCCCGACCAGCGTCAACACCCATTGGGGCGGCGTCGAAGAACCCAACAGCTTTGGCACGCACGAATTCATGGACTTCACCGAACTGCTCGGCACCCAGGCCTACGTGGCCGGTAACGTCGGCGATGCGGCGCCGGCCGAAATGGCGCAGTGGGTGGAATACATGACCGCACCGACGCACTCGACCTTGGCCGAATTGCGCCGCCACAATGGCCGCGATACGCCGTGGAAGTTGCCATTCTTCGGCGTCGGCAACGAGCTGTGGGGCTGCGGCGGCAACATGCGCGCCGAGTACGCAGCGGACGTGTTCCGTCGCTACCAGACCTTCGTCAAGTCGCCGGCCGACCAGAAAATCCTCAAGATCGCGCCAGGTCCGAGCGACAACGACTACCACTGGACCGAAGTGATGATGCGCGAGGCCAGCAAATACATGGACGGCCTGAGCATGCACTACTACACCATCCCCGGCGGCTGGCCGCCGCGCGCCTCGTCCACCACCTTCGACGAGACGGCATGGATCGAGACGCTGTCGCGCACGCTGACGATGGACGAACTGATCGCCAAACACAGCGCGATCATGGACAAGTACGACCCGGACAAAAAGATCGCGCTGGTGGTCGACGAATGGGGCACCTGGTACAAGGGCCTGCCAGACGTGAATCCAGGCTTCCTGCGGCAGCAGAACACGCTGCGCGACGCACTGGTGGCCTCGCTCAATCTGGACATCTTCGTCGCCCATGCCGACCGCGTGCGCATGGCCAATATCGCGCAGATGATCAACGTGCTGCAGGCGATGATCCTGACCGATGGCGACAAGATGCTGCTGACGCCCACCTACCATGTGTTTGCGATGTACAAGCCATACCAGGATGCGACCGCATTGCCGCTGCATTTGCAGACGCCCGACTACAAGCACGGCAGCTACACGGTGCCAGCGGTGCATGGTTCAGCGGTGCGCGCCAAGAACGGACACGTCTACGTGGCGCTGACCAATCTGGATCCCAACCACAGTGCCGATGTGGCGATCCGACTTGAAGGCGTGCAGACACACCACGTCGGCGGCCGTATTCTGAGCGCACCGGCGATGACGTCGCTCAACAGTTTCGCGCAACCGCAAGCGGTACAGCCCGCCGCCTTCGCTGGCGCCAACGTGCACGGGGACACGCTGCAGGTGACGCTGCCAGCCAAGGCCATCGTGATGCTGGAATTGCAGTAATCGCCTGTTGCGGCAGCGCCATGCGCTGCCGCAGTCGTGCGACGAGACGATGCGCAAAATAGCGCCGCCTCAGTTGTAGAGTCTGCTCGCGACAATGGCGGCGACACGACGCAAGCACCATGGATGGTCGCGCAAAATCGGCAGACCTGGCAGGCCGCGATCACAGCGGCGCTGGGGAAGCGTGGATTTCCTCACACTGCGCTCCTATCATCCGCGCAGCCATTCAGGACCCACGCCATCGTGACCACCCCGCAGTTGTCGGTGTATTTCTTTCTGCAAGCCGCCGCCATCCTGCTGGCGTGCCGGCTGGTCGGCATGCTCGCCAAACGTCTGGGCCAACCACAGGTGGTCGGCGAGATGATCGCCGGTGTCGCCCTGGGACCGTCGCTGTTCGGCGCGGCGCTGCCGGGGCTGCAGCAGGCGCTGTTCCCCAAGCAGACACTGGATACGCTGTACGTGGCCGCGCAGTTCGGCGTGGGTCTGTATATGTTTCTGGTCGGCACCGATTTTCGCGGCACGCATTTCCGCGCGCGCTACCGCAGCGCGATGCACGTATCGCTGGCCGGCATCGCCGTGCCATTCGCGCTAGGCTTCCTGCTGGTGCCATGGTTGCTGCATATACCAGCCTTGTTCTCGGCCAAGGCCAAAGGACTGGACGCATCGCTGTTCCTAGGCGCGGCGATTGCCATCACCGCATTCCCGATGTTGGCGCGGATCATCCACGAGCGCGGCCTCACCGACAGCTCGCTCGGCACCCTAGCGCTGACCGCCGGCGCGATCGACGATGCGGCGGCTTGGTGCATCCTCGCCATCGTGTTGGCGAGTTTTGGCGGCAGTTGGGGCAGCGCCTATCTGGCGATCGGCGGCGGGGTGGGCTATGCGGTATTCATGATGTTCTTGGGCCGCCATGGCTTGCGGCGGCTGGCCGACCATGTGCATCCCGACCGGCCGTTGAGCGCCAGCGTGCTGGCGGTGGTGCTGATGCTGTTCTGCCTGAGCGCCTGGGCGATGGACGCCATCGGCATCCACGCGGTGTTCGGCGGTTTCCTGCTCGGCGCCTGCCTGCCCAAGGGCGCGCTGACCGAAAAATTACGCGCGCAACTGCAGCCGTTCGTGGTGGTGTTCCTGCTCCCGATGTTCTTCACCTTCTCCGGACTCAAGACGCAACTCAGCGTACTGATGGATCCGCCACTCCTGCTGGCCGGCGTGGCGATCCTGCTGGCGTCGTTCCTGGGCAAGGGCATCGCCTGCTGGGCCGCCGCACGCGCCAGCGGCGAGAACAACCGCGACGCCATGGCCATCGGCGCACTGATGAACGCGCGCGGGCTGATGGAGCTGATCATCATCAACATCGGCCTGCAAGCCGGGGTCATCGAGCAAGGACTGTTCTCGATCCTGGTCCTGATGGCGATTGCTTCCACGCTGATGGCTACGCCGCTGTTCAACTGGGCGATGCGTCGTGGCAGCACGCACACCCCGACATCGACCGTGGCCGGCAACAACATCTAGCAATACACGCTCAACCCTCTGCCGCAGCACCCGGCACATGCCGGGTCAACAAGCGCTGCAACAAGCAGAACAGCAACAGCAGCGCGCCGATCACGATCCGTGTCCACCACGAGCTGAGCGTCCCGTCGAACACGATCAAGGTTTGGATCGCCCCCAGCATCAGCACACCGAACAGCGTACCAATCACGTAGCCGCTGCCACCGGCGAGCAGCGTGCCGCCGATCACCACGGCGGCAATCGCATCCAGTTCCAGTCCAGAGGCATGCAGGCTGTAACCGGACAGCATGTAGAACGTGCACACCACCCCGGCCAACGCAGAACAAAAACCGCTGAAGGCATACACCCGGACCTGAGTGGCGTCCACCGGCAACCCCATCAGCCGCGCCGAGGTCTCGCTGCCGCCCAACGCATACACGCAACGACCGAAGCGCGTGCAATGCGCCAACCACATGCCCAGCGCCACCGTCGCCAGCGCGATCAACGCGCCGACCGACAGCGAGGCACCAGCCGCAACCGGCACGCGCGTTTGGGCGATCGCCCGGTACAGCGTATTGGTGATCGGAATGGAATCGACGCTGACCAGATAGCTGGCGCCACGCGCCAGGAACATGCCCGCCAGCGTGACCACGAACGGCTGCAAACGGTAACGCTGGATCAGCACGCCCATGCCAGCGCCGAAGGCAGTGCCAATCAACAACACCAGTGGGATCACCGCCAACGGCGACCAACCGTGACGTTCGACCAGCGACGCCGACACCACCGTGGTGAACGCCAGCACCGCGCCCACCGACAAATCGATGCCGCCACTGAGGATCACCAGGCTCATGCCGACCGCGACAATGCACAGGAAGGCATTGTCGATCAGCAGATTGGCCAGGACCTGCGGCGACAGAAAGCCATCGTAGAGCACGCCACCGACGCCAAGCATCGCCACGAACAGGACCACGGTGATCGCCAACGGCAGACGCGCGCCATGCAGCCACGCTGCGACGCTGCGCATGCCATCCTGCATGCCTTGCACGGCAGCGCGCGGTGCGGGCGCGCTCATCGCGCCTCCCCCGCAGACGGTCGCCGTACCCAAGCGCGCACGCTGGCGCGGAACCGTGGCGATTGCAGCAGCATCACCGCGAATACCAGCAGCGCCTTGATCAACATAGTGACCTGCGCCGGCACGCCAAGCGCATAGATGGTGGCGGTCAGGGTCTGGATGATCAGCGCGCCGATCACGCTCCCCGCGAGGCTGAAGCGACCACCGTCGAGCAAGGTACCGCCAAGCGTCACCGCGAGAATCGCGTCGAGTTCCATCAATTGCCCAGCATTGTTGGCATCGGCACTCTTGACGTTGGAACTGATCAACACTCCGGCCAGGCCCGCGCTGAACGCGCAGAACACGTACAACAGCACGGCAATCAGCCGCGCCCTGACCCCGGCCACGCGCGCCGCGCGCGGATTGTGGCCGATGGCACGCACGAACAAGCCCAACGCCGTGCGTCCAAGCAACCACTGCAAAATCAGGAAAACCACCGCGACCACGAACAGCGCGAACGGCAACCCGAACAAAAATCCATTACCGAAATAAAAGTAAGGCGCATAGTAGATGGTCAAAATTTGTCCATCGCCGATCAACTGGGCGATGCCGCGTCCGGCCACCATCAGGATCAACGTGGCGATGATCGGCTGCATGCCGATCTTGACCACCAGCAGCCCGTTGCACAGCCCACACAACGCCGCGACCAGCAGCGGTGCCAGCAACACGACCCAGAGCGGAAAACGACTGTGTTCGCCGCCACCGATGGTCCAGGCCGCCACCATCGCGGCAATCGCCACCACCGCACCGACCGAGATATCCAGCCCACGCACCGCGATGACCAAGGTCATGCCCAACGCCACCAGCGCCAACGGCGCGGCACGGTTGCCGATATCGATCAAGGTGCCGTACAGATGTCCATCGCGCCATTGCAACGACAGGAAACCCGGATTCCACACGCCATTGCCGAGCAGCAACAAGGCCAGCGTGGCCAGCGGCCAGAACAACGGATGCGCGCGCAACTGCGCCAGCCATCGCCATAGGTGTGCAACGGATACGCTGTGCGTGTTCATGCCACCGTACTCCCCGCGATCAGATCGAACACCGCGCGCTCGCCGCAGCCACCCGGCAGTTCGCCGACCAGGCGGCGCTCGCGCAGCACCGCGATACGGTCGGCGATGCGCGCAATCTCCGCGACCTCGGCGGAAATGAACACCACCGCCATGCCCTCGCGCGCCAGCGCCAGAATGCGGGTCATGATGTCCTGCTTGGCCGCGATGTCGATCCCACGCGTGGGCTCGTCCAGGATCAACACACGCGGCTGCGTCGCCAGCCAGCGCGCCAGCACCACTTTTTGCTGATTGCCGCCGGACAACAAGCCCACCGGCGTTTCCACGCTGGCGGTCTTGATCGCCAACGCATCGACGAAGCGCTCGGCGATGCGCCGCTGTTCCGCCGGGGCCAGAAAACGACGCAGCCCCCGACGTGCCTGCAGCGCCAACACGATGTTCTCGCGCACCGATAGCTCAGCGACGATGCCATCGGTCTTGCGCTCTTCCGGACACAATGCAAAACCATGAGCAATCGCATCGGGCGGACCGCGCAGCGCCACCGCACGGCCATCGATGAGCACGCGGCCGCACTCGGCGCGATCCAGGCCAAACAGCAGCCGGGCCAGTTCGGTGCGGCCAGCGCCCAGCAGACCGGCCAAGCCCAGTACCTGCCCACGGTGCACGTGCAGATCGGTCGGATGCAGGTGGCCGCGCCGGCCCAGTCCCTGCAACTGCACCAGCGCAGGCCCCTGCTCGGTCAGCGGCGCCGCGACCGCCTCCGCCGCAGCCGCCGCTGGATCGAGCGCGCGCCCGACCATCGCCGCGATCAGTTGCGGCGCGGGCAGCTCCACCGGGGTGTATTCGCCAACCAGACGACCATTGCGCAAAACGCTGATGCGGTCGGACACCGCATAGACCTGATCGAGAAAATGGGTGACGAACAGAATCGCCATACCTTGCGCGCGCAGCCCACGCATCACCCGGAATAAATCGGCGACCTCGCCTTCGTCGAGGCTGGAGGTCGGTTCGTCGAGAATCAACACCCGCGCCGAGACGCTCACCGCGCGCGCGATCGCCACCATCTGCTGCACCGCCACCGGATACGTGGACAACGCCCGGCGCACGTCGATGGCAACACCCAATCGCTGCAGGCAAGCCTGCGCATCGCGCTCGACCCGGCGCCAATCGATCCGCCGCAGCCAGCCCTTCATTGGATAGCGGCCGGCGAACAGATTCTCCGCCACCGACAGGTTCGGGCACAGATTCACTTCCTGGTACACGGTGCTGATGCCCAAGCGCTGCGCCTGCAACGGCGAGGCCGGCACAATCGCCACGCCATCGAGCGCGATACGCCCCGCGTCGGCGGCAACCACCCCGGTCAACAACTTAATCAGAGTCGATTTACCAGCGCCGTTCTGGCCCATCAGCGCATGGATCTCGCCGCCGCGCAGGCGCAACGCCACATCCTCCAGCGCAGCGACGCCGGCATAGGCTTTGCTCAAGCCCTGCGCCTCCAGCACGAGCGGATTCATGCGCGCGTCCGTCAGTATTTGCGCTTGGGCAGTTCGGCCGCGGCCTGCGCCTGGGTGTACACCGCCTCCTGGACCACGATGCGCTTGGGCAGCGGCTTACCAGCCTTGATGTCGCGTATCGCCTGCACCAATTGCGGACCAAGCAGCGGATTGCACTCCACGGTGACGTTGAGCTTGCCGGCCTGCATGGCTTCGAACGCGCCCTTCACCCCATCGATGGAGATCACCAGGATGTCCCTGCCGGGCTTCAATCCCGCCTCTTCGATGGCCTGGATCGCACCGATCGCCATGTCGTCGTTATGTGCGTACACCACGTCGATGTGGCGGCCTTCGGCTTTCAGGAATGCTTCCATCACTTCCTTGCCCTTGGCCCGGGTGAAGTCGCCACTTTGCGAGCGCACCACCTGGAAGCGCGGATTACCGGCGATGATTTCCTTGAAACCGCGCATGCGGTCAATCGCCGGCGCCGACCCCACCGTGCCCTGCAATTCAACGATGCGCACGGGCTGATTGCCATCCTTCAGCGGCGACTGTTGCAGCAACCAGCGTGCGGCCTTGCGCCCTTCCTCGACGAAGTCCGAGCCGATCAGGGTGACGTACAAATTATCGTCGGATACCTTCACCGCACGGTCGGTGAGCACCACCGGAATGTTGGCGGCCTTGGCCTCGCGCAGCACGGTCTCCCAACCCGATTCCACCACCGGCGAAAACGCGATCACGTCCACGTGTTGAGCGATGAACGAGCGCAGCGCCTTGATCTGATTTTCCTGCTTCTGCTGCGCATCGGAGAACTTCAACTTCATTCCGGCATCAGCGATGGCCTGCTTGATCGAGGCAGTGTTGGCGGTGCGCCATTCGCTCTCGGCACCCACCTGACTGAAGCCGACCGTGACCTGACCCGATGCCTTGCCCGCCTCCTTGCCGCCACCGGAGCATCCAGCCAGCGCCAATCCCAGCACTGCCAGCATCCCCAACATCGCCGCACGCATTCCCGAGTTCTGCATAGCCCTTCCTCACTTGGTTGGCGCGCGGATAACGCATGCGGCATTCGCACCGCAGCGGCCGCCTGGCCTTCCAGGTCGGCGCGCGCATGGGATCGATCTCTACAACACGCGCACGCCACCTAGGTCGAATCCAGCGGGCACCCGCTGCAGCGGATTGACCAACGCTGCGCCCAAGGCCGGCAGTTCGATCTCGAAACGATCACCCGGCTGCGCCTGCACACCGTCGGCGAAACTGAGCGTGGCCGTGCCGAAAAAGTGCAGATGCACATCGCCCGGCACACGGTGCGCGGCGTACTTGAAATGGTGGTATTCGAGATTGGCCAGCGAATGGCACATATTGGCTTCGCCGGTGACGAACGGTTTTTCCCAGATCACCGTCTCGCCACGACGGATACGGCTGCTACCGCGCAGGTCGCGCGGCAACTCGCCACTGCGCAGTTCCGGCCCCACCGCGCAGGCGCGCAACTTGGAATGGGCCAGATACAGATAGTTCTGCCGCTCGGTGACGTGATCGGAAAATTCATTGCCCAGCGCAAAGCCCAGCCGATACGGCACCCCATCGGCAGCGATCACGTACAAGCCGACCAATTCCGGCTCCTCACCGCCATCCAGGGCGAAATCCGGCGACGGCAGCGCCGCGCCAGGAGCCACCAGAATGCTGCCATCGCCCTTGTAAAACCACTCCGGCTGCGCGCCGGGGCGGCCATCGCGCGGGATGCCCCCTTCCACGCCAAGCTGGAAGATTTTCATCGAATCGGTGAGCGTGCCGGCATGTGCCTGCTGCTGCAGATTCTGGTGCATGGCATCACGGGTGGCGGCACTGCCCAGATGGGTCAGGCCAGTACCGGTGACGCGGCAGTGCGCCGGGTCTGGATGGGTCAACGGCGACAAGACCCGGCCATTGGCCAGCAACTCGGCGTAATCCAGCACACGCTCGCTACGCAGGCCCATGGCTTGCTCATCCAGACTGCAACCAGCAGCCAGCGCCGCATTGGCCAGGGCGTAGGTCGAGGCGACCTCGCGCAGCACTCGCACCTGGGTGCCTTCGGCTTCAACCACGCCTACAGCGGTCACGCCGGAGGCCTCGCGCAACTGGATCAATCGCATGAATCGGTCGCCTGTGGAAATACGGGGGAAACCTCGCGCGGCGCAGCACGCACACCACGCGAGGTGCGCGGTCATTCTGGCCGGATGACCTATATGCAACAAATATCGGTTTTGGCTTAACTTATACGAACATTCGTATACTTCACTGCATCATGTCTGCCACCACGCCCTGGTTCGTCCGCGCCCGCCTCAAGACCCGGCAACTGATGCTGCTGCTGGCCATCGACGAAGCAGGCAACATCCATCGTGCCGCCGAGACATTGAACATGTCGCAACCGGCCGCCTCCAAGCTGTTGAAGGATCTGGAGGACATGCTGGCCGTCAGCCTGTTCGACCGCCTGCCGCGCGGGATGCGCGCGACCTGGTACGGGGAGACGTTGATCCGCCACGCGCGCATCGCCCTGGCCAGCCTCAACGAGGCCGGCGCCGAGATCGAAGCGCTGAGAGCCGGCTATGCCGGCAACGTCAGCGTCGGTGCGATCGCCGGTCCGGCGATGAGCCTGCTGCCCACGGCACTGGCCCAGGTCGGCGCGCAACATCCGTTACTGCGCGTGGCATTGCGCGTGGACGGCAGCGACGTGCTGCTGGAACAACTGACGCAGAACAAGCTCGACATCGTGGTCGCGCGGCTGTTAGCACGTCACGACAAGCGTCACCTGCACTATCAGGCGCTGGCCGAGGAGCACATCTGCGCCATCGTCCGTCCCGGGCATCCGCTGCTGGCAGGCCCACCACCGTCGCTACGTGAACTGGCCGATGCCGCCTGGATCGTGCCACCGGACGGCAGCGTGTTGCGCCACCGCTTCGAGCTGATGTTCCAGAACGCCGGGCTGGAAGCGCCCAAACGCGTACTGGAAACCTCCGCGCTGGCGGTGCTGCCGCAATTACTGCGGCACAGCGATCATGTCGCAGTCGTGCCGGTGGACATCGCCCGACATTTCGCCGACCACGGCAGCGTGGCACTCGTGCCGGTGGAGCTATCCTGCCGCATGGATGCGTTCGGCATCATCACCCGCAGGGACTGGCTGCTCTCACCCGGCGCGCGGATCATGCTGCAAGCCCTGCAGGAGGCCGCCGCCAGCGTGTATGGCGCGAGCATGCCAGACACCGAGCCGCTCCCCCACGGATGACACCCGCGCCGCTACGCAAGGACGATGCACAGCTCCAGCGCATCCCTGCGCGCTTGCTATCGCAGCGCAGTTCGTCGCCGCAAACGCACACATTCAAGAACCCGCCACGGCACTGAGATTCTGTCGCACTGGCGTCCCTGCGACGACAACCGTGGTCAGTCGAACTCGCACCTGCGCACGCAGGGTGTAAGCATCACGTCCAACCGGCATCCACCACGAACTCCTGCGCGGTGATCGCACGCGCCTCGTCGGAGGCAAGAAACAGCGCCATGCGCGCAATGTCTTCCGGCATCACTTTATCGGGCAAACACTGGTTGCGGGCCAGCTCACGCTCGCCGGCCTCGTCCAGCCACAGCGTGACCTGGCGTTCGGTCATCACCCAACCAGGCGTGAGCACGTTGATGCGGATCCGCGCCGCACCCAGTTCGCGCGCCAGTCCACGGGTGAGCCCATTCACCGACGACTTGGCCGTGGCATAGACGACATAACCACCGGTCTTGGTCTGCCAACCAGTGGAGCCGAGGTTGACGATGGCACCGCCACCGAGCCGACGCATGCCCGGCACCACCGCCTGGATGGCGAAGAACGCGGCACGCTGGTTGATCGCCACACAACGCTCCCAGTAGGCCGGAGTCACCGCGTCCAGGGCGTGGCGGTCGTCACTGCCCACGTTGTTGAGCAGCACATGGAAATCGCCCAGCTCGGCCGCCGCCTCGCCGATTGCCGCTTGCAACGCCACCACGTCGGTGACGTCGCAACGGCGCCACCACGGCTTCACCAAGCCTGCGCCAGCCAGACGTTCGACCAATGCCGCGCTGGCCTCGGCGGCGACATCGACGAACGCCACCTGCGCGCCCTGCACAGCGAAGGCTTCGACCAGCGCCGCGCCAATACCCGAGCCACCGCCGGTGATGAACACCCGACGCCCGCGCAAACTGCCGTACATTGCCTGACCACTGGAAGAAGACGCTGCATTTGCCGAATTGTCCATGCCGTTTTGCTCTGGGTGGAGTGGGATTCCCGCATGCAAAAACAAATATCGCTAAACAGATATTTGTTATTTTTCATGTATCAATATGCCCGCTAGCATCGCTTGCGTAAAGCATCCGGGGGCGGCTTGCGCACAGGCGTGACCCCGGCGACCCGGACACGAGGAACGCCAGCATGAGCTCATCCAGCAAACCACCGCGCCGCAGCCAGGCGTGGTTCGGACGCGAAGGCAAGCAAGGCTTCTACTACCGCAGTTGGCTCAAAAGCGCTGGCCACCCGCACGACATGTTCGATGGCCGCCCGGTGATCGGCATCTGCAATACCTGGTCGGAACTGACGCCGTGCAACGGCCATTTGCGCGAACTAGCCGAACACGTCAAACGCGGCGTCTACGAGGCCGGTGGATTTCCGCTGGAATTCCCGGTGATGTCGCTGGGCGAGACGCAGATGCGGCCGACCGCGATGCTGTTCCGTAACCTGGCCAGCATGGATGTGGAGGAATCGATCCGCGCCAATCCCCTCGATGGCGTGGTGCTGTTGATGGGCTGCGACAAGACCACACCGTCACTGCTGATGGGAGCGGCCAGCGTCGACCTGCCGACTATCGGCGTATCCGGTGGCCCCTCGCTGTCGGGCAACTGGCGCGGACAGCCGCTGGGCTCGGGCACCGGGGTGATCCAGATGTCGGAGATGGTGCGCGCCGGCACCCTGGCGCAGGAGGAGTTCGTCGAAGCCGAAGCCTGCATGCAGCGCTCCAAAGGCAGCTGCATGACCATGGGCACCGCGTCGACCATGGCCAGCATGGTCGAAGCACTGGGCATGTCGCTGCCAGAAAACGCCGCCATCCCGGCCGTGGATGCGCGCCGCGCGCGGCTGGCACGGCTCAGTGGCCGGCGCATCGTGCAGATGGTGGAAGAAGACCTGTGCATGTCGCAGATCCTGACCCGACAGGCATTCGCCAACGCGATCAAGGTCAACGCCGCCATCGGCGGCTCCACCAATGCCGTGCTCCACCTGCTTGCCCTCGCCGGTCGCATCGGCGTGCCGCTGAGCCTGGACGACTGGGACCAATTGGGCTCTCGCCTGCCGTGCCTGGTCAATTTGAAGCCATCGGGCGACTATCTGATGGAAGATTTCTACTACGCAGGCGGATTGCCGGCAGTGATGCGCGAACTCGGCAACGAACTGGACCTGGAGGCGCGCACCGTCAACGGCCGCACCCTGGGCGAGAACGTGGCGCAGGCAACGTGCTGGAACCGCGCGGTGATCCACGCCATCGACACGCCATTCCGCGAGCAGGCCGGCATCGCCGTACTGCGCGGCAATCTGGCCCCGGACGGCGCGGTCATCAAACCCTCCGCCGCTTCATCGCATCTGTTGCGGCACCGTGGCCGCGCGGTGGTGTTCGAAAGCATCGAAGACATGAAGGCGCGCATCGACGACGAAGCGCTGGACATCGACGCCGACAGCATCATGGTGTTGAAAAATTGCGGCCCGCGCGGCTACCCCGGCATGGCCGAGGTCGGCAACATGCCGCTGCCGCCGAAACTGCTGCGCGCCGGCATCACCGACATGGTGCGCATCTCCGACGCACGCATGAGCGGCACCGCCTACGGCACCGTGGTTCTGCATGCCTCACCCGAGGCCGCCACCGGCGGCACGTTGGCGCTGGTGCGCGACGGCGACATCATCGAACTCGACGTCCCCGGCCGCTCGCTGCACCTGGAAGTGAGCGACGAGGAACTGCTGCGCCGACGCAGCGAATGGACCCCGTTGCCCGCCCCGATGCGCGGCTGGAGCAAGCTGTACGTGGAGCACGTGCAACAAGCACATCTGGGTGCGGACCTGGATTTTCTGGTCGGCGGCAGCGGCGCGGAGGTCGCGCGCGATTCGCATTAAGCCGCTGGACTCCCCAATCCAACGAGTGGTTCTGGCTGCGCCTGCAACGTGTCGCTGTGCGCTGCTGACGGCAACATCGAGCGGCGCAGCCCACCACGTACAATCTAATGCAACTGCGCGTCACCGCAGCAGCATCAGTTCAGCGGGCGTCCCTACGCCATTGCCCCACCACAGCCTGCTCGACATCTGCGATTTTCTGCCGCTGGCTTAGCCCGCACTGGCTTGAACAGCGCTGGCTTGAGCCGCGCAAGGCAGCATGTCCTTCAAGAAATTGACCGACGCCGCCGCCACCACACCAGCAAGCTGCGATTTGTACGGCGAGCCGATGGCATGGGCAGCGGCAGCGAACGGCTGTGCGCGTTTGTGCTGCGGGGGCGTGCCCAGTGCATCGAACATGGACAACATCGCAGGCACGGATGCCGTGCGATCTTCCGCTCCAGTCGCATCACGGTAGTAGCCCAGGAACACCGGGCATTTCACCCTGGACCAAGGCGGACAGGCCGCGTTCCCGCTCAGCGTCTCGCGCAGCGCGTTGAAGCCATCGGGATGTATCCACTGCGACCAGTAGGCTTGGACGGCGGGCGAACGCTCTCCGGGCACCTGCCACGGCTCGGTCGCCGCGCACAACTGGTCCAATAACGCAGGGTCGACGGCCTGCACAGCGGGCGACCATGCAACGACGGCACCAACATCCGCAGGCCGCGTGGCGGCAAGCCAGAGCCCCAGCGTGGCACCGAGCGAGGAACCAATGATCGCAACGACATCGCCCATCGCGCAGGCCCGATCCAAAGCCTCCAGCGCCGAGGCCTCCAGGCCTCCACGGCTAAGCCCTTGCATCGCGTTTGGTGTCGCTTCGCCGTGACCCGGCCAGCGGTGGACATACAGATTGGCTACGAGCGCCTGCGCCATCTGCTCCGGCAGATCGCCGGCATCGCCGGGACTGGCCGAAAACCCATGAAGATAGAGCAGCACGAACGGTGTGCGAACGCCGCGCGTCAAGCACCATTGCTCTCTGGCAGCATTACCGGGCTTCATCGTTTGCTCCTTGGCCGCCATGTGCTTGCATGGTGCCTGATGACAAGAAAGTAGCGCGTCAACGTTGATCGACCTTGCTCATCAGTCCACGATGCCACTGAACACTTCACCACTGCGTGCAGCAGCGCATGCCGCTAGTCGCTCGCCGCCTCCAGCGCCTGCGCCAGCCGCTCCACCGCGATCACCTCCATGCCCTTGACCGTGCCGATCTTGGGCGCATTGGCCTTGGACACGATGGCGCGCTTGAATCCGTGCGTGGCCGCCTCGCGCAGCCGATCCTCGCCGTTGGGCACCGGGCGGATCTCGCCGGACAAGCCGACCTCGCCGAAGGCGATGGTCTTCTCGGCCAATGGCCGATCACGCAACGAGGACAACACCGCCAGCAGCACCGGCAGATCGGCGGCCGTCTCCTGCACGCGAATGCCACCGACCACGTTGACGAACACATCCTGGTCGCCGACCACGATGCCGCCGTGTCGATGCAGCACCGCCAGCAGCATCGCCAATCGGTTCTGCTCCAGCCCCACCGCAACCCGACGCGGGTTGGACAACGGCGAGGTATCCACCAACGCCTGCACTTCCACCATCAACGGACGCGTGCCTTCGCGCGTGACCATCACGCAACTGCCAGGCTGGTGCGCGCTGCCGCCGGAGAGAAAGATCGCCGATGGATTGGAGACTTCCTTCAGCCCCTTCTCGCCCATCGCGAACACGCCCAGTTCGTTGACAGCGCCGAAGCGGTTCTTGAAGGCGCGCAAGAGGCGGAAGCGGCTGCCGCTCTCGCCCTCGAAATACAGCACCGCATCGACCATGTGTTCGAGCACGCGTGGACCGGCGATGCCGCCTTCCTTGGTGACGTGACCGACCAAAAACACCGCCGTGCCGGTCTCCTTGGCATAGCGTACCAATCGCGCCGCGCTCTCACGCACTTGACTGACCGACCCCGGCGCAGCGCTCAGTGCCTCGGTCCACAGGGTCTGCACCGAATCGGCCACCATCAACTTCGGCCGCGCGGCGCTGGCATGCTGCAGGATATGTTCGATACCGGTCTCGGCCAGGGCGTTGAGTCCGTCCAGCGGCAGGTCCAGACGCACCGCGCGTCCGGCCACCTGCGCCAGCGATTCCTCGCCGGTCACGTACAACACCGGCAAGGTGCCGGCCATCTTTGCCAGCGCCTGCAACAACAAGGTGGACTTGCCGATGCCCGGATCGCCGCCGATCAGCACCACCGCGCCTTCGACCAAGCCACCGCCGAGCACCCGGTCGAACTCACCAATGCCCGTGGACACGCGAGCCTGGTCGCGTTGTTCCACATCCTTGAGCGCGGTGATTTTCGGCGTTTCGACCTTGCCGGCCCAGCCGTCGCGACGCGCAGCAGCAGGGACGCTCGCGGCGGACGCGCGCTCCAGCACGACTTCGCTCAGCGTATTCCATGCACCGCACTCGGCGCACTGGCCTTGCCATTTGGTGTAGTCGGCACCGCATTCGCCACAGACGTATGCGGTTCTGGCTTTACTGACGACACTCTTGACCATGGCACATCCGGACAACGACGGGATGTGCCACTGTAACCGCAGCGCGTCTCGCCAAGCGAGACCGGCAAGCGCGCTGCGGCGCCGGTCAGGCAGCCTGGCGAAGCCGCGCGTCGCCGCGCGCGTGTTCGTCCCAAACCTGGTCGATACAGTCGGCCAGACACTGCAGATCTTCCGAGGTATGCGTGGACATCACACTAATCCGCAAGCGCTCCTGTCCACGCGGCACTGCGGGGAAATGCACGGGATTGACGAAGATACCCAGCTGATGCAAGCGCATCGCCGCCGCCTTGGCATCCATATCCGCCGGGGTATGCACCATCAAAATCGCAGAGGGTGTGGACACATTCAAACCCCAGGACAAGGCGTTGAGCCGTGCGCACAGCGAAGCGGCATTGGCATGCAACTGGCGCATGCGCTCGGGCTCGCTTTCGATCACGTCCAATGCGCCATGCACCGCAGCGATGGTGGCCGGCGGCAACGCAGCGGAGAACATGTACGAACGCGAGATCCAACGCAGATATTCGATCAACGGACGCGAGCCGCAGACGAAGCCGCCATTGACCGCCAACGTCTTGCTGAAGGTCCCCATCAGTACGTCGATCTCTTTCGCCACGCCGAAGTGCTCACCGCTGCCACCACCATGTGCGCCGAGCACACCGGTGCCGTGCGCATCGTCGACCACCAGCATGGCCGAATGGCGCTTGCACAGCGTCACCAGTTGATCCAATGGCGCCAGGTCGCCATCCATCGAATACACGCCCTCCACGGCGACGAACACGTCGCGGCCGTTGCCATCATGCTGACCCAGCCAGTGCGAAAGCCGCTGTAGATCGTTGTGCGGGAAGCGACGCGCACTGACACCGGCCAACTTCAAACCATCGAACCACGACGCATGCGAATATTCGTCGTAGTACATCCGATCACCTTCGCGCATCAATGCGCCCGGCAACGCCAGGTTGGCAGAAAATCCGCTGGAGAAGATCATCGCGTCTTCCTGGCCTTTGTGCGCGGCCAGACGCTGCTCCAGTTCGCGGGTGATGCCGAGATATCCATTGAGAAACGGCGGCCCACCAATGCCGGTGCCGTATCTTGCGATGGCGCGGGTCACCCGCTCGCGCACATGCGGATGGTTGGCCAAGCCAAGATAGTTATTGGAACCGAACATCAACATGGGCTGCGCATTGCCGGTATCGCGATTGAGCACCATCACTTGACGATCGGCAGGAGAGACGATTTCACGGTGATACGGCATGCGCGCATGCTGGCGATCCTGCTGCACCAGCGTATCGACATAGCGCGCACGCTGGCGCAAGTTCATGTCGAGGTTGCCGAACAGTAACGCGGGATCGAAATTTTCGCCGCTTTGCGGCAAGGGATCGGAAGCCTCCAGAGCATTGGCATCGGAAGCTAGCGAATGAGAAGACGACTGCATGGGGAAGAGCCTGCACAGGGGAACGTGAGTGGATTGAGAGCCCGTGTAAACGGGCCATCTACACTAGAGCGCGCGCCCATAAAGATTCCATCCATCGCCACATCAACTTACGTGGTGGTGGCATAAATTTTGCGCATCTGCACCAAAGAAAATGTGCGGCACAACACTATCGAAAAAATCTTCGCACCCACTGCAACGTTCATACATTGGACGACACGCAGCGTGAGGCATGCGCATATTGCGTCGCACGCAATACACGATTGCACCAAGAGTGGCTAACAGAACGTCGCGCGTCGTGTCGGGCAGGTGTGGACAGCGCACAGCAACCGCAGCGCACAGGCGGCACATGAGCACTCGGAGCACTGCCCGCACCCATGCGGCGGCGACGCAGCCGTTTTGTTGGCGAAGCTAAGCGCTGCCAACCATCCAATTCGGGGAACGACAGCAGCGTCCCCACACGCGTAACGTTCTACAGGTGACACGACCGCGATGTCTCGCATACAGCCGACGATGCCACGCACACACGATGACATCATCCAGCCACCACGACGCAGCCACGAGTGGCGCGCGCCGATGCCGCACCCAGCGCGCGCGGCATCGGCAGACGCGCGTCATCATCAGCGCGTCTTGTACAGCTCGCTCAAACGATCCGGCTTGCCAGCAATGCGTTCAAGATGCGGATACAACAAGCCGCCGTGGTAATCCAGACGCAACGTGTCGTAGCGGTCGCCACGCTTGACCAGCAGCTCCAGCGGCGCGCCAGCGTCCTTGGCCGCAGTGATCGCCTGCTTGAGCACTTCGGCACTGTACTCTTGGCCGCCGACCGCGACGATGCGGTTACCGTCGATGATGCCAGCCGCGAACGCCGGGCTATCCCACAGTACGTCCTCTACCCAGCCCTGATCGTCCAGATACAGGCCCAACGAATAGGTCAGGTTGAGGCCCTTGTCACGCGACTCGGCATTCTTGCTGGACTCGTTCGGCTTGTCGGTGTAGACGAGTTTCCAACCACTGGCCTCGATCCCGCCGACCAGCGAGCCGTGACCGTCAAGATGGCTGCGCAGGAAGCTGGCCCAATCGTATTTGGCGACGCCGTTGAGCGCGACGACGATATCGTCAAAGGTGTAGGTGTTGACGTCCCATGCACCGTCGTGCATCCCAAAGAATGCCTTGGCGAAATCATCCAGCGAGCGCTTGTCGCCACTGAGTTCGCGCAGCTTCGCATCGACCTCCAGCCACATCATTTGCCCACCCGAATAGTAGTCCTCGCTCAACTGATAACTGCGATAGACGCGCGGTCGGCGCAGCGAGATGGCCGGGTCGTTGGTGGTGTCCTGCAACGCGCGCCAGACCAAGCCGGGATGGCCGCGTTGATAGCTCGCGGCAACGTTGGCCAGCGTGTCGCGCGCTTGCGTCTGGGTCCACAACCCCGAGCGCGCCGCGATCACATGCCCCCAGAACTGGGTCTGACCCTCGTACATCCACAACAGGCTGTCGCCCATCGGCACGTTGAAGTTCGGCGTGGCAATGTCCACGCCACGGCGATACTTACCATTCCAGGAATGGTTGAACTCGTGCGCCAGCAGATCACGCATTTGCCAGCTCTGGTTCCAGTCGGTGAAATAATCCAGCGGCCCACTGTTCTCGCTGGAACGGTGGTGTTCCAGGCCGATACCGCCCAGCTTTTCCGTCAATGCCAGCAGGAATTCATAGTGGTCGAAATGGCGTGCGCCGTATAGCTTGTCCATCTGCTGCACCACCATCGCATGCGCCTTGATCTGCTCCGGCTTGATCTCCAGCGCCTTGGGCTTGTCGGCGAACACGTTCAGCGCCACCGGCGCCTTGCTCTTGGCGTCCAGCACGATGCGCTTGTAGTACTTGCCGGCGTACATCGGCGAATCGACCAGATCCTCCAAATTGATCGGCTTGAACGTCACCGTATCGCCCGAATGGGTGGCCGTTTCCAGCGCAGTGGCGTAGCTCCAGCCCGAGGGCAAGGTCACGCTGGCCTGGGTCATGATGTTGCGCGCGTACACGCCAGCCGGATACAGCGCAGTGGTGTTCCACTGCAGGTTGAGCATCTCCGGCGTCATCATCACCCGGCCCTCGCGGCTGCCCTGCGAGGACAGGAACTGATACTCGGCGACGATCTCGGTGACGCCCGCCGGCACCTCGATCTTGAACGCGTACACATCGAACTGGTCGCGGGTCCACGGCAACACCTTGCCGTTGGCCTTGATAACCAATCCGGCCAGTTTGTCGATCGGCCCGGTCGGCGAATGATTCCCGGGAATCCACTGCGGATACAGCAAGGTCATCGGCCCTGGCGTGGCCGGGATAGTGCTGCGCACGCGAAAGATGCGGTGCGGCAGATCGGTGGCATCGACATCGATCTTCAACGTACCGGCGAATGGCACGTCGCGCGGTGGTGCGGTCTGGGCCGCAGCCTGGAACGTGGCGGCGGCAGACAACAGCAAGGGCACCATCCAGGCGATGGACTTGTTCATGGAGACTCCGGGGGAACGATAACGGACGGGAAAACAACGATCCTATGCCTACGCCAGCACCACGTGCCATGCCATAGGTCATGCGAAGCAGCATTCGCGCCAGCGGGCAACGGCAACGCCGCAGGCAGATGGCACATCACCGCGCATACGGCGCACGCCACGCCGGCGCCAGCCACAAAATGCGACAAGCCGCCCGCAGGCGGCCTGTCGTAGCACACAAGTCAGTGAGTGCGATCAGTGCATCATGTTGACGTTGAGGTTGTGCAAGACCCACAGCGAGCCCACGACCACAATGCCGATGATCAGCAAGGAGAACAGGCCCACATGCACGTTGGAGCGCTGTTCGGGCGAGCGATCCATGTGCAGGAAGTAGACCAGATGCACCAGCATCTGCACCGCAGCCATCACCGCGATGACGATGACCGTCGCGCCCTTGGGGAATGCACCGCTCATCACCATGCCGAACGGGATCACGGTGAGAATCACCGCAAGGACGAAACCGATCAGATAAGACTTCAGGCTACTGCCATGCGACTGGTCGGCATGCGCGTCAGAAGAAGGATGGTGGGCCATTACAGCGCTCCCAGCAGGTAAACGATGGTGAACACGCCGATCCAGATCACGTCGAGGAAGTGCCAGAACAAGCTCAGGCACGCCAGACGGGTGCTGTTGCGCGGGGTCAAGCCGTTTCTGGCGATCTGGATCACCAGCACCGTCATCCACAACAAGCCCGAGGCCACGTGTAGACCGTGGGTACCGACCAGGGTGAAGAAGGCCGAGAGAAACGCGCTACGGCTAGGACCGGCACCTTCATGGATGAGGTGGTGGAACTCGTAAAGCTCCATGCCCAGAAAGCCCAGGCCCAGCGCTGCGGTGATCGCCAGCCAGCCATACAGGCCGCCCATGCTGCGCTTGTGCGCGGCAATCATCGCCAGACCGAAGCCCAAGCTGCTGAACAGCAGCAGGAAGGTTTCCACCAACACGAACTTCAGGTCGAACAGTTCCTTGGCGGTCGGGCCATCCACCGTCGCGCCCGCCAGCACCGCGTAGGTGGCGAACAGGCCGGCGAAGATGAGGCAGTCGCTCATCAAGTAGACCCAGAACCCGAAGACGGTGCTAGCGCCCGCGTCGTGATGTGCGTGATCGTGATCGTGATCGTGGCCGCCCGCGTGGTCGGCGTGGTGATCGAGCGTCGTGGAAGCCATGGTTCAGAGCGCCTTTGCGGCATGCGCCGCCTGTTGCTGTTCCAGCAGGGCGAAACGCGCGTTCTCGATGCGCTCCACCTCCTCTGCGGGGACCCAGTAGTCGATATCGTCGTCGAAGGTACGGGCGATGAAGCTACCAACCATGCCGACCAGACCGACGAGGGCCATCCACCAGATATGCCAGGTCAAACCGAAGCCCAGGGCCACGCCGAAGGCACCGATCCAGAATCCGGCCGCCGTATTACGCGGCATGTGGATCGGCTCGTACTTGGCCGGACGCGGCCAGCCCTTGCCCTTGGCCTTGTCTTCCCAGAACTGGTCGCGGTCGTCGATGTGCGGCAGCACGGCGAAGTTGTAGAACGGCGGCGGCGAGGATGTCGCCCACTCCAAGGTACGGCCATTCCATGGATCGCCGGTCAGGTCCAGGTTGTCCTTGCGCTTCCAGATGCTGTAAACGATCTGCAGCAGGTTGAGGACGATACCGGCGCCGATGATCGCCGCCCCCACCGCCGCCACCATCAGCCACGGTGCCCATTCCGGATGGTTGTAGCTGTTCATGCGCCGGGTCATGCCCATGAAACCGAGCACGTACAGCGGCATGAAGGCAATGAAGAAGCCGATAATCCAGCACCAGAACGACGCCTTGCCCAGCGTTTCGTTGAGCTTGAAGCCGAACGCCTTCGGGAACCAATAGGTCAGGCCCGCCAGATAACCGAACACCACGCCGCCGATGATCACGTTGTGGAAGTGCGCGATCAGGAACAGGCTGTTGTGCAACACGAAATCCACTGCCGGGATCGCCAGCATCACGCCGGTCATGCCGCCGATGGTGAAGGTGATCATGAAGCCGATCGTCCACAGCACCGGCGCGGTCATGTGCACGCGACCGCGGAACATGGTGAACAGCCAGTTGAAGATCTTCACCCCGGTCGGGATCGAGATAATCATCGTCGTGATGCCGAAGAAGGCATTGACGTTGGCGCCCGAGCCCATGGTGAAGAAGTGGTGCAACCACACAACGAACGAGAGCACGCCGATGCACGAGGTCGCATACACCATCGAGGCATAACCGAACAGGCGCTTGCGGCTGAACGTGGCGATCAACTCAGAGAAGATGCCGAACGCCGGCAAGATCAGGATGTACACCTCCGGGTGGCCCCAGATCCAGATCAGGTTGACGTACATCATGGCGTTGCCGCCACCGTCGTTGGTGAAGAAGTGCGTGCCCAGGTAGCGGTCGGCACCCAGCAGCGCCAGCGCCACGGTCAGGATCGGGAACGCGGCGATGATCAGGATATTGGTGATCAACGCGGTCCAAGTGAAGATCGGCATCCGCATCAGGGTCATGCCCGGCGCGCGCATGCGCATGATCGTCACGAAGAAATTGACGCCGGTAAGCAAGGTGCCGAGGCCGGAAATCTGCAACGCCCAGATGTAGTAATCCACCCCGACGCCCGAACTGTATTGCAGCTCAGACAATGGCGGATACGCCAGCCAGCCGGTCTGCGCGAACTCACCCACGCCCAACGAGATGTTGACCAGCGCCGCACCGGACACGAACAGCCAGAAGCTCAGCGAGTTCAGGAACGGGAAGGCCACGTCGCGCGCACCGATCTGCAGCGGCACGACCAGATTCAACAAGCCGGTCATGAACGGCATGGCCATGAAGAAAATCATGATCACGCCATGCGCGGTGAAAATCTGATCGTAGTGATGCGGCGGGAAGATGCCCGGATTGCCGTCGTGCGCCATGGCCTGCTGGGTCCGCATCATCGCCGCGTCGGCGAAACCGCGCAGCAGCATGATCAGCGCCACCACGATGTACATGACACCGATGCGCTTGTGGTCGACCGAGGTCAACCACTCGTGCCACAGATAGCCCCACTTTTTGTACTTGGTGACCGCCGCCACGGCCAGCAGGCCGAACAGGCTGGCGCCCCCGAGGGCGGCCATGATGATCGGCTCGTGGTACGGAACCGCCTCGAGCGTAAGTTTGCCTAACATCACTTGTCTCCAGAAGTGCACATGGCGACCGGCTCGACAGCCGATGCCGGATGGGCGTGGTGGCCTTCCATGTTGTGGCCCTTGCCCATCATGTATTTGTCGATCAACGACTTGAACAGGCCGTTCTGCACCGAGGCGTAGTACGTCACCGGATAGGCGTCCTTGTCGTTGCGGTCGGTGGCCAGCGCCTGGAATTGGGCCTGGTCCAGGGTCTTCTGCGACGCCTTGACCTTGGCCACCCAGGCATCGAAGCCGGCGCGGTTGGTGGCGTGCACCGTGAAGCCCATCTTGGAGAAGCCATGGCCGCTGTAGTTCGCCGACAGGCCGAACATCTCGCCCGGTTCATTGGCGATCAGGTGCAACTTGGTCTCCATGCCAGCCATCGCGTAGATCTGCGTGCCCAGATGCGGGATGAAGAACGAGTTCATCACCGTGTCCGAGGTGATCTTGAAGTTGACCGGCGTATCCACCGGCAACGCGATCTCGTTGACCGTGGCGATGCCCTGCTCCGGGTAGATGAACATCCACTTCCAGTCCAGCGCCACCGCCTCGATGGTAATCGGCTTGACCTGCGACTCCAGCGGCTTGTACGGATCCAGCGCATGCGAGGAGCGCCAGGTGAGCACCGCCAGCACCAGGATGATCATGCACGGGATGGACCACACCACCACTTCGATCGCGGTGGAATGCGACCAGTTCGGCTCGTAACGGGCCTTGGTGTTGGAGGCGCGATAGCGCCAGGCGAACGTCAGGGTCATCACGATGACCGGGATCACCACCAGCAGCATCAGCACCACGGAGGTGATCAGCAGCGTCTTCTCGTCTTGGCCGATCTGCCCCCTGGGGTTGAGGATGGCCGAGTCGCAGCCGGCCAACAGCAGCGCGGCCGGTAGTAGCAGACCGGAGCGCAGCGAACGCCGGAGTTGTTTCAACGGAATCATCGAACGATCCAACTTGCGTAAAGGAATGCCAACCACCCGAGCGAAGGGCGGCGTGCCGCGCAAGGTCCGTCCGCATCTACCGCCGCATCCGGACCGGCCTGCGCGATCACATGGGTATTTTATGCTGCTGCGCCACAATTCCGGAAGCCATGGCCCCGCCCAAGGGGGCGCAACACCCTGGTTTGATGTGCGACACATTGCCGCACCGGGCTGCGACATGGGGTCGCAGTGGGTCGACAGACTGCGCTGGGGGCTGGCGTCTCGCCACGTCTTGAGATGAAATGCAGTCCAAGCCACTCTGGGTTGGATGCGCTGCCAAGCAAGATTTCTGAGCCCTGGGCAATGCAACCAGAGTCTGTCTTTGGCTAGACTGCGCCCCATGTGATAGGTGATAGGAAAACCGCATGGGCTCCGGGAATCATCCAACAGTCAGCTCTGCTCGTCTGCACGCGGGCGCACTGCTATCGCATTCGGGGGTCATCAAGACAAACGCGGTATTTCTTGTCTTCGCTCTGGCTGCATGTCAGCAGGCAGTGACAAGCACTATTCCTGCACCCTCTCCGCACAAACTCACCACACGGACCATTTCAGTATCAGCAGTTGCGCCATCTGCATCTGCTCCTGCGACTGAAGATTGGAAACTTTCGGTGTCTCCGGGCGAAGGCGGGACATATCGCATCCACATTGCTGATGCAAACGGCCGAGAAGTTCAAGTCATTGATGGACAGGAAGGCAAGCCCCCTTACGAAGCTGCCGCCCTCCTAAAGCTCGATGATTTCACGGGGGATGGAAAGCCCGACATCCTTGCTCGTGGCCTGTCTGCAGGCGCTAGTGCGCTGACGAGTGAGAGCATCTACGTATACGACGCGACGTCAGGTCGCTTTCTTGACGCCGAGCCTTTCAAGAACGATGGCGAGGTCACAAAAACCGGGCCAGGATGCATAGCGGTGGAACACCGCAATCCAGACAACATGACCTATTCAAAAGACCAGTACTGCTGGGAAGGGAAGTGGGTTTTCAAAGGGAGTAAGGACTGATGCCATTCGACCAGGAACGGTACGAGCGGCTTCGTATGCAGTTGGTGGACCGCAATGAAGCGAATGTAGGCAACATCTATCTCGATGTACTTGGCATCCCTACCGTAGGACTTGGTGTGGCGCTAACAGCCCGTCAGGCCGATCGAACGATGGCGCTGGATGAAAACCACGTCGATGCACTGGGAGACGTGTTGAACCTCAATTCCCAGCAGAGGCAACAGCTAACTGGGCTGCTTCAAGATCAGTTGGCTGTACAGAATCAGCATATCGATGAGCGGCACAACAGCCTTCCCGCGTTCCTCGCGTCGGACTTTGGTCAGGATTCTCAACGCGTCCTAGGCCCAATGGTAAACACGCAGCACACCAGTCCCAGCGGCGCCTCTTGGTCCTGGGATGTCCTCACGAGTGCAGAAAGTCCGATGCAGATTCAACTCACGCACCAACAGTCCCTGCATCTATTCGATAGAGTCGCACCAGAATACGAGGGGCGTTTGAATAACGTTCTGCGTAGGGGAGGCTGCCCTGCGGAAGCGCTTTCGGAAGAACAACGCGCGGCAATCTATTCTATGGTCTATCAGGGTGCGACGGATAAAGCGCAGCGCACTGCGGATGCCCTTGGCGACTACTGGCGGGGAGAACTTACCGAAGACCAACTGCGGACCAGACTTCGCACAGTTGTCAACGACCCCGCATTCCCGGAACGCTCTCGCAACGAGCTCGAATTTCTAGAAAACATTAAGCACAGACCACCGCGCCAAACGGAGGTGCAGGATAGAGAGAACCCGCAAGCATTCACCACTGGCGACCCTGACCTCGACAAGCTGGCCGCCGCAATGTTTGCCAATGACGAAGCCGCGATTTCGTGCGTGTCCGCACAAATCGAGCAGTCCCCTCAGATGCAATCGTTCGAGCAGTGGGGGCGCGATCTGGTTGCGGCCCAACAGCGAGAAGAACTCCAGAAGCAAGAAATGGCCCGGCAGATGCAGGGCCCCGTGATGAGAATGTGATAGCCAACCGACATTGGAACGCCCATGTCTAGCGAGCAAGAACTCCACGCCCTACTGGCATCGCTTCAGAACACACTCAAGCTGCAATCCGCATTGATGGCCAAGTTCGAGCAACGCGAGGTTCGTATGCAAGCCGCATTCGACCAGCGCATGCAGGCGCTGCAAAGCGAGGTCGCGCAGGTGCATCGCAGGGTGAACGGCATCGTGGGTGAAGCCAGTTCCCAAATCGCCAAGGAGGCCAAGGAGGCGTTAGCACCGGTTGCGGCACGGTACGACCGCGACATATCAGCCACGTCTACGCAGTTGAAAAAAGCCAACAAGACCGTGTGGATGTGGTTCGGTGCCGCCGGCGCGATCCTGTTGCTCGTTCTTCTCGTCGGCTGGGCCGTGTTGGGCTACTACCGCCGCGAACTCTCCATCGTCAAGGAAGAGTTCCTGCGCTACGAGAACGCTATTCCTGTCCTCCAAGCCTATTACGCATCCGATGCAGTCATGTGTGGTGGCCGCGTGTGCGCCAATGTCGATCCCAACGGACAGCGAACAGGCGACAAGCGACAGTATCGTCAAGCCAAACCGCGACCCCAGCATTAAGGTCCGACCATCCACCAACACTCGTGATGGTGATTTTAAAGCCACAATTGAGTGTCTCAAAAAGTCGGTGCCCATCCAAAAGGCAACCGGCAATTCTGCACGCCAGGCCATTGCGGAGAGGGAGAGACGAAATCCAACCATCCAAAGCAAAACAGCGCATCACACTGCGACGTGTAATGCGCTGTTTCAATTGGGAAAACTGGTGCCGGAAATAGGAATCGAACCTACGACCTACGCATTACGAATGCGCCGCTCTACCAACTGAGCTATTCCGGCGGGATCGCGAATTCTAGGGGTCTGCCCGCATCCGGTCAATCGACCAGGCGCAGCCGCAACTCCTTGGGCAGGGCGAACACCATCGACTCCGGTTCGCCGGCCAGTTCCGACACGCCCTCGGCGCCGAGTTCGCGCAGGCGTGCGATCACGCCATCGACCAGCACCTGCGGCGCCGAGGCGCCAGCGGTCAGGCCAATGCAGCGCTTGCCGGCCACCCAGGCCGGGTCTATCTCGTCGGCGCCGTCGATCAGGTACGACTCCACGCCGTCGCGGCGCGCCAGTTCGCTGAGCCGGTTGGAATTGGAACTGTTCGGCGAGCCGACCACCAACACCAGGTCGCACTGCCGCGCCAGATCGCGCACGGCATCCTGGCGGTTCTGGGTGGCGTAGCAGATATCGTCGTTCTTCGGCCCCTGCATCGCCGGGTAGCGCGTGCGCAGCGCTTCGATGATGCCGTAGGTATCGTCCACCGACAGCGTGGTCTGGGTGGTGTAGGCCAGGTTCTGCGGCTGTTGCACCTCCAACCTGGCAACCTGTTCCAGATCCTCGACCAGATAGATGCGTCCACTGCCGCGCTCGCGGTCCCACTGCCCCATCGTGCCCTCCACTTCCGGGTGACCCGCATGGCCGATCAGCACCACATCGCGGCCGGCGCGGCAATGCCGGGCCACCTCGAAATGCACCTTGGTCACCAGCGGGCAGGTCGCATCGAACACCTTCAGACCGCGCCGCTCGGCCTCCTGCCGCACCGTCTGGGACACACCGTGGGCGCTGAAGATCACCGTATTGCCATCGGGTACTTCGTCCAGTTCCTCGACGAAGATCGCACCGCGCTGTTTGAGGTCGTCGACGACGAAACGGTTGTGCACCACCTCGTGGCGCACGTAAATCGGCGCCCCCAAGGTCTCGATGGCGCGCTTGACGATCTCGATCGCGCGATCGACGCCGGCGCAGAAGCCGCGGGGGTTGGCAAGCAGGACGTGCATAGATCAGATCCGCCGGCCGTGGATGGCCAAGCGCTTGGACATGGGAGAGCAGATGGGATTATCCCGCTTTTCGCTTCGCCTTGCCGTCCCACAGGCCGAACAATCCGATCCCGATGGCACCGGCGACGATGGCCGAATCGGCAAGGTTGAACGAAGGCCAATAATGCTGGCCCACGTACCACTGGATAAAATCGACCACATGGCCGTGCAACAGCCGGTCGATCACATTGCCGATCGCGCCGCCGATCACCAGTGCGTAGGGCATGGCACTGCGCCATTCGCCGCGCGGGGTGCGTGCCAGCCACCAGGCCAGCAGGCCACTGATGCCCAACGCCAGCACGGTGAAGAACCACAACTGCCAGCCCCCAGCCTGGCTCAAAAAGCTGAAGGCCGCGCCGGTGTTGTAGGTGCGGTACCAGTTCCAGACACCGGGGATCACCGTGACCGCCGTGAACTCGGGCAGGCTGGACAGCACCCAGGCCTTGCTCCACTGGTCCAGACCGATCACCAACGCCGACAGCAACAGCCAGATCAGCGCGGAAGGAGTGGGGCGTGCGGTCATGTGCTCGTTCTGCCTTGGGCGTAATGAAATAAAGAAACAAGGAGGCTGGCGACGCAGACGGTCCCGCCGCCACGCCAGGATCGCTCAGAACCAACGGCGGACTTCGCCCGGCCCGGCAATGTTGCTGACGCAGCGGCCGCACAACTCCGGATGCGCCGGGTCCGCCCCCACGTCGGCACGGTGATGCCAGCAGCGCACGCACTTGGGCTTGCTGGTGGCCTCGGCGCTGACGAAGATCTCCTCGGTACTGGCCTCGCGCACCACCACGTCGCCACTGATGAACAGGAAACGCAGTTCTTCCTGCAGCGGCTGCAACCAGGCCACGGTCGCCGCGTCGGCGGCGATGGTGATTTCCGCCTCCAGCGCGGCGCCAATCACGCCGTTGCTGCGCATCGGCTCCAACAACTTGGCCACCTGCTCGCGCAGCGCCAGCAAGCGCTCGACATCGACCGCGCTCAGCGCCGCGTCCTCCGGTAACGGCGCCAGGCCCTCGTACCAGGTCGCGAACAGCACGTTGCCCAGATGCGCCCCTGGCAGATAGCCCCACAACTCGTCGGCGGTGAAGCTGAGGATCGGCGCGATCCAGCGCACGAACGCCTCGGCCACATGGAACATCGCGGTCTGCGCCGAACGCCGACCATGCGCATCCTCGGCCATCGTGTACAAGCGGTCCTTGGTCACGTCCAGGTACAACGCGCCCAGGTCCACACTGCAGAAATTCAGCAACGCCTGCACGATCGCGGCAAAGTCGTAGCGCGCGTAAGCGGCCTTGATCTGTTCCTGCAACAGGTAGGCGCGATGCACGATCCAGCGATCCAGCGCGACCAGCTCCGGCAACGGCCGCAGGTGCTCGGCCGGGTTGAAGCCATGCAGGTTGCCCAGCAGGAAGCGCGCGGTGTTGCGCAAGCGCCGGTAGGCATCGGCGTTGCGCTTGAGGATCTCCTGCGACAGCGACATCTCGTTGCTGTAGTCGGCCGACGCGATCCACAGGCGCAGGATGTCCGCGCCCAGGGTTTTCATGATGTCCTGCGGCTCGATGCCGTTGCCCAGCGACTTGGACATCTTGCGGCCATGCTCGTCCACGGTGAAGCCGTGCGTCAGGCACTGCCGATACGGCGCGGTCTGATCCAGCGCCACGCCGGTCAGCAACGAGGACTGGAACCAGCCACGGTGCTGGTCCGAACCTTCCAGGTACAGGTCGGCCGGCTTGGGCAGGCCGCGCTCGGTCAGCACCGCCTCGTGGGTGATGCCCGAATCGAACCAGACATCGAGGATGTCGGTGATCTTCTCGTAATCGGCGGCCTCCTCGCCAAGCAGGTCGGCAGCGTCGAGCGTGTACCACACGTCCACCCCGCCCTCCTCGACCCGGTCGGCCACCTGGCGCATCACCTCGGCGCTGCGCGGATGCGGCTCGCCGCTCTCGCGATGCACGAACAGCGCGATCGGCACGCCCCAGGTGCGTTGACGCGAAATGGTCCAGTCCGGGCGTCCGGCGACCATGCCGACGATGCGTGCCTGGCCCCAGGCCGGGTACCAGTGCACGTCCTCGATCGCCTTCAGCGCATCGGCACGCAGGTTGGCCTGCTCCATCGAGATGAACCACTGCGGCGTGGCGCGGAACGCAATCGGCGTCTTATGCCGCCAGCAGTGCGGATAACTGTGGACCATGCTCGCGCGCGCCAGCAGTTGCCCGCGCGCGGCCAGCACGTCGGCGATGAGGTCGTTGGCCTTCCAGATGTGCAGCCCGGCCAGTTCCACGCCATCGGCGGCCGGGGTCGAGGGCAGATACACGCCGCGCGCATCGATCGGATTGATCTGCGCGGCGCTGTAGCGCTCCAGCAGCCCGTATGGCTTGGCCGCGACGTAGTCCTCCTGGCCGTGGCCGGGCGCGGTATGCACCGCGCCGGTGCCGTCGGTATCGGACACGTGTTCGCCAAGGATCAGCGGAATGTCGCGGGTGTCGTAGAACGGATGCGCCAGCAACTGGTGTTCCAGCGCCGCGCCGGCGACGCGACCATGCACCATCGCCTCGCCGACCCCGTAGCGCGGTAACGCACGCTCGACCAGCGCGTCGGCCAGCACCAACCAGCGGCGGCGGCCATCGTGGGCCGGGCCTTCGACCAGCGCATACACCAGCGCCGGTCCCAGCGCGACCGCCAGCGAGGCCGGCAGCGTCCACGGCGTGGTGGTCCAGATCGGCACGGCGACCTCCACCCCCTCCGGCAACACCACGCCGAACGCAGCCGCCAGCGCCGCGCTATCGCGCGCAGGGTAAGCCACCTCGACCGTCGGCGACTGCTTGTCGGCGTATTCGATCTCGGCCTCGGCCAGGGCCGAACCGCAGTCGAAACACCAGTGCACCGGCTTCACGCCACGGGTCAGATGGCCGTTGTCGACGATCTTCGCCAGTGCCCGGATCTCGTTGGCTTCGAAATGGAAGTCCAGCGTGCGGTAGGGATTGTCCCAGTCGCCGATCACACCCAGTCGCTTGAAGTCGCGGCGCTGCAGGTCGATCTGCGCATTGGCGTACTCGCGGCATTTCTGCCGGAACTGCACCGCATCCAGCTTGACCCCGACCTTGCCGAAGCTCTTCTCGATCGCGATTTCGATCGGCAGGCCGTGGCAGTCCCAGCCGGGGATATACGGCGCGTCGAACCCCGAAAGGTACTTGGACTTGACGATGATGTCCTTGAGGATCTTGTTGACCGCATGCCCGAGATGAATCGCCCCGTTGGCATACGGCGGGCCATCGTGCAGCACGAACAATGGCCGGCCCCGTGCGTTGTCGCGCAGTTGCGCGTACAGCCCCTCGCTCTCCCAGCGGGCCAGCGTGTCCGGCTCACGCTTGGGCAAATCGCCGCGCATCGGAAAATCGGTCGCCGGCAGATGGAGGGTGGCTTTGTAGTCCTGGGTCACGGGGTCTTACCGGTCGGTGGTCTTCATGGGGGAATCCGTGCACGCGGCAGCGGACATGGGGGGCAGGCCCGCCGTGGCCAGCAGGTGTCGCGCTTGCTCGGCATCGCGGTGCATCTGTGCGGTCAGCGCCGGCAGGTCGGCAAAGGTTTCCTCGTCGCGCAACTTGGCGACGAACTCCACCTCCAGATGTCGACCATACAGGTCACCCTGGAAATCGAACAAATGCGCCTCCAGCAGCGGCTCCACGCCCTGCACGGTCGGACGGGTACCGAAACTGGAGACCGACGGCCACGGCTGCGCCGCCGCTCCGTGCACCCAGGTGGCATAGATACCGGACAACGCCGGAGTCCGCGCAAACCGCAGGTTGGCAGTGGGATAACCAAGCGTGCGCCCGAGCTGCTTGCCGCGCACCACCCGCCCCCCGATCGCATACGGCCGTCCTAGTCGTTCGGCAGCATGGGCGAATTCCCCGGCCACCAGCAACTCGCGGATACGGGTGCTGGAGATACGCTCATGGCGCAGATGCACCGGCGCGATCTCGTCGGCGGTGAAACCGAGCTGCGCACCCAGCGCACGCAACAGCACGATGTCGCCAGCGCGCTTGTGGCCGAAGCGAAATGCCGGACCGATCCACACCTCGCGCGCGCGCAGACGCTCAACCAGCACGCGCTGCACGAACGCCTCCGCCGTCATCGATGCCATGCGCCGATCAAAACGCAGCAGGCCGACACTGTCGATGCCGAGTTGCTGCAAGCCCTGCACCTTGGAACGCGGCAAGGTCAACCGTGGTGGTGGCGCATCCGGGGCGAAAAACTCGCGCGGCAACGGCTCGAAGCTCAGCGCCACCGTCGGCACGCCCAGCGCGCGGGCACGCGCCGACGCCTGCCGCACCAGCGCGCGATGACCCAGATGCAGGCCATCGAAGGCGCCGATGCAGACTACGCTTCCCTGCGGGAACAGGGTCCCGCCCTCGACGTCTCTAAACAGCCTGCTCATTCCTCGATCCGAAGCGCCAGCACTGATGAGCCGGCCAATAAACTGATGCGTAACAGTCAAGTATAACGGGTGGGACCCAGCGCGCGGGGAAGCAACCCTTAGCGAAACGCGATCACGGTGCCTAGCCCACCATGAACCATGCGACCTTGAGCTAAAGAGGGAGCACGCCACAACGCCCTGGCATCCCCTACCTCTTCGACAGCCGCGAGAAGGGGACGCACGCGCGCAAGACAGCCCCACTCACCCCTCGCGCAGATCCCGTGGCCTGAATCCCAACGCCAACAACGCTAGCAGATAGATGCCACCACCACCGCCGACCAACAACAGCAAGCCGGCGATGCGGTGCCACTTATCCATGCTGGTGAACGCCGGCAGCCAATACAGCCCCAACGCCAGCACCGCCGCCATCGCCGCACAGGCCAGACCCAGCCGCAGCAGATAACCACCCCAACCCGGTCGTGGCCGATACACCTGGTCGCGACGCAACCAGCGCCACAACAGCGACAGATTGAGGTAACTGGCCACCGCACTGGCCAGACCCAACGCCAGATGCAACCCAGGCTGCGCGGCGAGCGCCGCACGCACACCCTGTGTGCGCAGTTCGGCCGGCACCCAAAGTTGATACAGAATCGCCAGCAGCAGCAGGTTCAACGCCATGTTGGCCACCAACGCGGCAACGCCGGCGCGCACCGGAGTGCGCGTATCCTGGCGCGAATAAAACGCCGGCAACAGCACCTTCAGCAACGCGAACGCCGGCAGGCCGAAGCTCAACCCAAACACCGACATCGCCGCCATGCGCGTGTCGAAGGCGGTGAACTTGCCGTACTGGAACAGGGTCGCCACCAGTGGCTGGCTCAGCAACATCAGCCCGAGCATCGCCGGTACCGCGATCAGCAGCGTGATGCGCAGCCCCCAGTCCAGCGCATTGGAGAAGCCCACATGATCGGTCTTGACGTGATGCCGCGACAGCGCCGGCAGGATCACCGTCCCCAGGGCCACCCCGAACACGCCCAGCGGCAACTCCAAGAAGCGGTCGGCCTGCGACAACCAACTCTGCGAGCCCGCGTACAAAAACGACGCGATGACCGTATCCAGCAGCAAGTTGATCTGCGCGATCGAGGAACCAAACAGGGTCGGCACCATCAGGGTCAGCACCCGGCGCACGTCCGGATGACGCCAACCCCAGCGCGGCAGAGTCAACAGATCAATGCCGCGCAGCGCCGGCAATTGGAACAGCAACTGCAGCGCGCCAGCGACCAGCACCGCCCAACCCATCGCCAGGATCGGAACCTGCAACCGTGGCGCCAGCCAGAGCGCACCGACGATCATGGACAGATTGAGGATCACCGGCGTCAACGCGGGCAGGCCAAAGCGGTGGAAGCTGTTCAACGCCCCCCCCGCCAGCGCGGTCAGCGAGACGAACAACAGGAACGGAAACGTCAGCCGCAACAACTCCACGATCAGGCCGAACTTGACCGGGTCGTCGCTGGCGCCGGGATTGAACAACAGCGCCACCTGCGGAGTGAACAGCAGCCCCAACGCAGTCACCAGCAGCAAAATCCCGCCCAGCGTGCCGGACACACGCGCCATCAACATGCGCAGATCGGCATGCGGGCGCGTCTCTTTCACCTCGGTGAACACCGGCACGAAGGCGGTGGCGAACGAGCCCTCGGCAAACAAGCGACGCAGAAAGTTCGGGATGCGAAACGCCACCCAGAACGCGTCGGTGATGGCATTGGCCCCGAAAGCGTAGTTGATGGCCTGATCGCGGACCAGGCCCAACACCCGCGAGACCATGGTCATACTGCTGAACGAGAGCAGCCCTCGGAACATGCGCGGCGCACTCATGCAGACATCCTCTTGACAATTGACTTGACGCAAAAATTCAAACGCTTCATACTCTCCCGCTTGTTTTTATCCACCACACTGCTTTCCAGGAAACCGCCACCGTGGCCAATATCAAGTCCGCCAAGAAGCGCGCCAAGCAGACCGTCGTGCGCAACGCGCGCAACACGGCTCAGCGTTCGATGCTGCGCACCGCCGTCAAGAAGGTCATCAAGGCCCTGGACGCAAACGACGCCGCCGGCGCCGAAGCCGCTTTCGCCATCGCCCAGCCGATCCTCGACCGGTTCAGCTCGCGTGGCCTGATCCACAAGAACAAAGCTGCCCGTCACAAGAGCCGCCTGAGCGCCCGCATCAAGGCGATCAAGACCGCCGCCTAAGCGCGCGCGGCCGATGCTGGAAGCGCCCGCGCTTCCAGCATCGCGAAAAAGAAAAAGCCCGGCTTGCGCCGGGTTTTTTGTCTGCCCGACACACGCGCTACGACGCGGTTGCGCGGGGATACGGTCGCCGCACTCAGTGCGCATTGGCTGCCGCCTCCAGCGCCTCTTCGCGCTGCCGGTCGAAGAACGCCATCACATCCTTCATGATCGGCCAGGTGCCCTCGCGCCCTAGCGCAGAGACCAGATACCACGGCTGGGTCCAGCCAAGTTCGGCGATCACCTGCTCGGCCAGCGCGCGCGCCTCGTCCTCGAACATCAGATCGGCCTTGTTCAACACCAGCCAACGCGGCTTGGAGAGCAGTGCCGGATCGTGCTTCTGTAGTTCGCGCTCGATCGCCCGCACCTGCTCGGCTGGCGATACCCCATCCACACCACCTTCGTCATGCACACCGAATGCAGGCGCCAGATCCACCAGATGCAACAGCAGACGCGTGCGCTGTAGATGGCGCAGAAACTGCGCGCCCAGGCCAGCACCGTCGGCGGCACCCTCGATCAACCCGGGAATATCGGCGATCACAAAGCTGCGATAGGCCTCGACACTGACCACGCCCAGGTTCGGATACAGCGTGGTGAACGGGTAGTCAGCCACCTTCGGCGTGGCCGCCGACACGGCGCGGATAAACGTGCTCTTGCCGGCATTGGGAAAACCGAGCAAACCGACGTCGGCCAGCAGCTTGAGTTCCAGCTTGAGCGTGCGCTGCTCACCCTCCTCGCCCGGCGTGGCCTTGCGCGGGGCGCGCGTCACCGAACTCTTGAAGTGCATATTGCCCAGGCCGCCCTTGCCGCCCTGCGCGACCAGCAAGCGGTCGCCGTGCGCGATCAAATCGCCGATGACCTCGTCTGTCTCGACGTTGATCACCACGGTTCCGACCGGCACGGTGATGGTCAAATCCTCACCGGCCTTGCCGTACATCTGCCGCCCCATGCCATTCTCGCCACGCTGCGCACGGAACGCGCGCTGATGGCGGAAATCCACCAGCGTATTGAGATTCTCATCGGCGATCAGCCAGATACTGCCGCCGTTGCCGCCGTCGCCGCCGTCCGGCCCACCGAGCGGGATGAATTTCTCGCGGCGAAAACCGATGCAGCCATTGCCGCCATTACCGGCGGTGACCTGGATTTCCGCTTCGTCGACGAGTTTCATGGAGGGACAACCTGTAAAAGTGGAAAAGTGTAGCGCGGGGCGCAAGCAACAGCCTCGTCGCGATCAAGCGATCCGATATAAACCCGACCGCCAAGCTGCAGCGCACCGACGCAATTGGCTACGCGAGCTCGCGGCAACTCATCGCGGCAACGGCTTGCACTGCGTGGAATGCAGACAACGCACGCCGCCAACACTGCGGCGGCGCCACGCACAAACAGCGCATGGATTGACCCAGCGCCCTCACCCCTACTCTGCAACGAAAAACCCCGCCGAAGCGGGGCTTTCGTCAACCGACCCGCGCATGGCGCGGGCCTTGGAAACCGCAGCTTACGCCTGCGCAACCACGCTCACGGTGCGACGCTTGTTGGCACCCTTGACCGCGAACTCGACCTTGCCGTCGACCAGCGCGAACAGCGTGTGGTCGCGCCCCAGGCCGACGCCAGCGCCCGGGTGGAACTGGGTGCCGCGCTGACGCACGATGATGTTGCCCGCCTCAATCGCCTGGCCGCCGAACATTTTCACGCCCAGGTATTTCGGGTTGGAGTCGCGACCGTTGCGCGAGGAACCCACGCCTTTTTTGTGTGCCATGCCTGCTGCTCCTTACTTCTTGCCACCGGCGATGCCGGTGATCTCGATTTCGGTGTAGTGCTGCCGATGCCCCTGACGCTTCATATGGTGCTTGCGGCGGCGGAACTTGATGATGCGCACCTTGTCGGCGCGGCCATGGGCCACGACCTTGGCAGTGACGGTGGCGCCCTTCAGCGCATCACCCAGGGTCACGCCATCGCTGCCGCCCAGCATCAGGATGTTGTCGAACGTGATCTCGTTGCCGGCTTCGACTTCGAGTTTTTCCACACGCAGCGTTTCGCCCTGCGCGACGCGGTATTGCTTACCGCCAGTTACCAGTACTGCATACATGACCAGACTTCCTCTGTAGTTATTGTGGTCGCCCCTGCCGTGCCTCTACGGACAGACAGGAGCGGGATTGTAAGCCGCCTGGCAGCGCAGGGTCAAGCCAGGGGGCCGCTGCGGCGCACACCAGACGCGCGCGCCGGACCGACCAAGCCCGGCTGTGGCGACCCAGGCAATTGCCCCTACCTGACAAGCTGGTAGGCTGACCGATTGACGTCCCCTCTACTGCCTTGGCTATCGGCACCGCCGCAGCCGACCCACACCGGATCTTTTCATGGCGATGGATTTCATCCGTATCCGCGGCGCGCGGACGCACAACCTCAAAAACCTCGACCTCGACCTGCCGCGCGACAAACTGATCGTCATCACCGGCCTGTCCGGCTCGGGCAAATCCTCGCTGGCATTCGACACCATCTATGCCGAGGGCCAGCGCCGCTACGTGGAATCGCTGTCGGCCTATGCGCGGCAGTTCCTCAGCGTGATGGAAAAGCCCGACATCGACCACATCGAGGGCCTGTCACCGGCCATCGCGATCGAGCAGAAATCGACCTCGCACAACCCGCGCTCCACGGTCGGCACCATCACCGAGATCTACGACTACCTGCGCCTGCTGTACGCCCGCGTCGGCCAGCCACGCTGCCCCGACCATCACTATCCGCTGGAGGCGCAGACAGTCAGCCAGATGGTCGACCAGGTCCTGACCCTGGACCCGGAGCAGCGCTACATGCTGCTGGCACCGGTGATCCGCGAGCGCAAGGGCGAACACGCGCAAGTGTTCGAGCAACTGCGTGCGCAGGGCTTCGTGCGCGTGCGCGTGGACGGCGAACTGTACGAGATCGATGCAGTGCCGGCGCTGGCGCTACGGCAAAAACACACCATCGAAGCGGTGATCGATCGCTTCCGTCCACGCGAGGACATCAAACAACGCTTGAGCGAGAGCTTCGAAACCGCGCTGAAGCTCGCCGACGGCATGGTCTCGGTCCAGTCGCTGGACGATGCCACCGCCGCACCGCAGTTGTTCTCCTCCAAGTTCAGTTGCCCAGTCTGCGACTACGCGTTGCCGGAACTGGAACCGCGCCTGTTCTCGTTCAATGCGCCAATGGGCGCCTGCCCGACCTGCGACGGCCTGGGCGTGGCCGAGTTCTTCGATCCCGAACGCGTGGTCGTGCACCCGGAACTGTCGCTATCGGCCGGCGCGGTGCGCGGCTGGGACCGACGCAACGCTTACTACTTCCAACTGATCGCCTCGCTCGCCAAACACTACAAATTCAACGTCGACGCGCCCTGGCAATCACTGCCGGACAACGTGCGCCACGCGGTGCTGTACGGTAGCGGCGAAGAGACGATCACCTTCACCTACTTCACCGATGCCGGCGGCCGCACTCAACGCAAGCACCGTTTCGAAGGCATCATCCCCAATCTGGAACGCCGCTACCGCGAGACCGAATCGCCAGCGGTACGCGAGGAACTAGCCAAGTACATCAGCGAACGGCCGTGCCCGGACTGCAACGGCACGCGGCTGAACCGAGCCGCGCGCAACGTCTTCGTCGCCGACCGCCCGCTGCCGGATCTGGTGGTGCTGCCAATCGACGACGCACTGGCATTCTTCCGTCAGCTCAACCTGCCTGGCTGGCGCGGGGAGATCGCCAGCAAGATCGTCAAGGAGATCGCCGAACGGCTCGGCTTCCTGGTCGACGTCGGCCTGGATTACCTCACCCTGGAGCGCAAAGCAGACACCCTCTCCGGTGGCGAAGCGCAGCGTATCCGCCTGGCCAGCCAGATCGGCGCCGGCCTGGTCGGGGTGATGTACGTGCTCGACGAGCCATCGATCGGCCTGCACCAGCGCGACAACGAACGCCTGCTCGGCACCCTCACCCGCCTGCGCGACCTGGGCAACACGGTGATCGTGGTCGAGCACGACGAGGACGCGATCCGCCTGGCCGACTACGTGCTCGACATTGGCCCAGGCGCTGGCGTACACGGCGGCGAAATCGTCGGCCAGGGCAGCGTGCAGGACTTGCTGAAAGCACCGCGCTCGCTCACCGGGCAATACCTGTCGGGCAAGCGCAGCATCGAGATCCCGGCCAAGCGGCACAAACCCAATCCCAAGATGACGCTGCGCTTGCGCGGGGCCACCGGCAACAACCTCAAGAACGTCGACCTGGACATTCCGGCGGGGTTGCTGACCTGCATCACCGGCGTCTCCGGTTCTGGCAAGTCGACACTGATCAACGACACCTTGTTCACCCTGGCGGCGAACGCGATCAATGGTGCCTCGCACACGGTGGCACCGTACCGCGAGATCGAGCACCTGGATCTGTTCGACAAGGTCGTGGACATCGATCAATCGCCCATCGGACGCACCCCACGCTCCAATCCGGCCACCTACACCGGCCTGTTCACGCCGCTGCGCGAACTGTTCGCACAGGTGCCGGAAGCACGCGCGCGCGGCTATTCGCCGGGCCGTTTCAGCTTCAACGTGCGCGGCGGCCGCTGCGAGGCGTGCCAGGGCGACGGCCTGATCAAGGTGGAAATGCACTTCCTGCCCGACGTCTACGTGCCGTGCGACGTGTGCCATGGCAAGCGCTACAACCGCGAGACGCTGGAGATCCTCTACAAGGGCTACAACATCAACGACGTGCTGGAGATGACCGTCGAAGATGCGCTGAGGCTGTTCGAGCCGGTACCGGCAATCGCACGCAAGCTGGAGACCTTGATCGACGTCGGCCTGAGCTATATCAAACTCGGCCAGAGCGCGACCACATTGTCAGGCGGCGAAGCGCAGCGCGTGAAGCTGTCCAAGGAGTTGTCCCGCCGCGACACCGGCCGCACCCTGTACATCCTCGACGAGCCCACCACCGGCTTGCATTTCCACGACATCGAAGCGCTGCTGGGCGTGCTGCACAAACTGCGCGACGAGGGCAATACCGTGGTGGTGATCGAACATAATCTGGACGTGATCAAGACCGCCGACTGGGTGGTGGACCTGGGTCCGGAAGGCGGCCACCGCGGCGGCACCATCCTGGCCACCGGCACACCGGAAGAGATCGCCGCACATCCGCACTCCTACACCGGCCAGTTCCTGGCCAAGCTGCTCCCCGAAGGCAGCGCCACCAAACCGACCAAACCGGCAGCAATGGCGAACAAGCCCGACGCATTGCCGCCACGCAAGACCAAGCCCGAAAAACCCGCCAAGCAAGCAAGCAAAAAAGCCGCCACGACCAAGAAGGCCACACCATGAGTCCCCCTTCCGATTCCGCCCCACACACGTTACTGGCACGCGTGCCGATCAGCGTGCGCTGGCGCGACATGGACAGCATGGGCCACGTCAACAACGCCAAGTACATCTCCTACCTGGAAGAAGCGCGCGTGCGCTGGATGCTGGGCGTGGAAGGGGTGTCGATGCGCAGCCGCATTGCCCCGGTGGTGGCTGCAACCAACGTCAACTATCGCCTGCCGATCGTGTGGCCCAACGACATCGTGGTGGAGTTGTTCGTCCAACGCCTAGGCAGCAGCAGCATCACCATCGGCCACCGCATCGTCGATCAACAGGACGCGGGCGTGCTGTACTCGGACGGTAACGTGGTCGTGGTGTGGATCGACACGCAGACGGGCAAAAGCACACAGCTACCGGAACAAATTCGCGCGGCGTGCAGCTGAAGAAGCTGCATGTTCGACAGCAGCACTAGCACTGTCTTAGCAGAACGAACGTCATCCAGCACCTCGATGAAAACTCAGGTGATCGGCCCGAAGCTGCACTGCGACGCCGCCTTGGCATGGAATCGGCGGTAACCGCCACGCCCGACCACTACAACGTCGCAGCTACGGCGTTGTTTACAAGACAGGTATACGCCGCACCCGCGGCAATCCGCATCCGGCAAACACTACGGCTTGCCCGCACGCACCTGCAATTGGGCCTGTACCTGGCGACCATCTTTCAGGACGAACGTCAGCGGCAACCGCGCACCCTCGCGCAGCGGCTGGGTCGGCTGCATCAACATCAGGTGGAGGCCGCCAGGTTGCAGCACCGCATCGGCACCGGGCGCCAGCGGTAACGCATCGACCTCGCGCATCCTGCTGACCCCATCGCGCAACGTGGTCTCGTGCAAACTGACCTCGGCGAAGGCGGGACTGCGCGCGGACACCACGGCCAGCGTCTGTGCACAGGGGTTGTGCAAACGACCGAAGCCCGCCGCCATCGGCATGGCGGTATTCGGCGGCAAACGCACCCAGCCATCGTGCCACTGCGGCACACAGGCCGCCGACTTATCCGCTGGCGCGGCGACCAGCGTCCCCGGCGCGCTCAGAGACAAACCGACCAGCCCGACCGTCAGCCAACCCAAGTATGCGAATGCTCTGCACTTCATGCGGCCATCATACGCCCACCGCGCTTAGCCACGGCTTAGGCGGTTGGCACGGGCGCGGCAAGCGCTGAACGACGGCCACGCAGGCACATACGAGCCACCCGGTATAATTGCGAACATCTACTTATCCAGGCCCGGCTTCTTGTCCACCAAGCCCACCCCTGTCGTCTCCGAACTGATCGAGCTGTTGTCGCTGGAGCGGCTGGAGGACAACCTGTTCCGCGGCCAAAGCCGCGACATCGGCACCAAGTATGTGTTCGGCGGACAGGTTCTCGGTCAGGCACTGGCGGCAGCGCAGGCCACGGTGGAAAACGGGCGCCGCGCGCACTCGCTGCATGCCTATTTCCTGCGTGCCGGCGATATCGAGCACCCGATCGTCTACGACGTGGACCGCACCCGCGATGGCGGCAGCTTCTCGGTGCGCCGGATCACCGCGATCCAGCACGGCAAGGTGGTCTTCTTCTGCGCGGCCTCGTTCCAGGAACACGAAGACAGCGCCACCCATCAGTTGAAAATGCCGGAAGTACCACAGCCGGAGGACATCGAACCCACCCCTGCCGCGCAGCCCGAAGTGCTGGCGACCCTCCCGATCAAGGTGCAACGCTGGCTCGCGCGCGGTGGTCCGTTCGAGTTTCGCCACGTGTACCCGCGCGACGAATTGAATCCGCCCAAGCGCCCACCGTTCCAACAGATGTGGATGCGCCTGAGCGAACCGGTCGGCGACGCACCGGAACTGCACCAGGCGTTGCTCGCCTACGCTTCCGATTTCCATCTACTCGGCACCGCCACCTTCCCGCACGGCATCAGCTACTACACACCGAACGTGCAAATGGCTTCGCTGGATCACGCGTTGTGGTTCCACCGACCGTTTCGCACCGACGACTGGCTGTTGTATGCGTTGGACAGCCCCAGCGCGCAATCCGCGCGGGGTCTGGCACGCGGGCAATTCTTCACTCGCGATGGCACGCTGGTCGCCAGCACCGTGCAAGAAGGCATGATTCGCGTGGTATCGGACACCAACGCTGCGGCGCAGGCGCCGACGACAAAGCGCTGAGACAACGACAATGCGACAGATCTTCAGCAGCCAACGTGTGGAAACCGCCGAAGGCGTGGCCGCGTTGCTACGCGAAGCGGGCATCGAGGTCCGCTTGAGCAACGGCCGCTCCTACCGCAGTCGCCGCAGCGGTCAGTTCAGCTACCTCGACCCTGTCGCCGCGCAGGCGCAACCCACGGTGTGGGTGGTGCATGCCAACGACCAACCACATGCCCGCGAACTGCTGCGCGCGGCGGGCTTGCTCGATAGCACCCGCCGCGACACCGAGCAAAACCGCCCTTATCTGAGCGAGTTTCAGTCGCAGGCCGCCCCGGACAACCGCAAACGCTGGGCCTGGCGCATCCGTCTGGTGCTGCTGGCCGCGATCGGCGCTGTGGCGCTGGTGACCGCCCTACATCACCGCAATCCCCCGTCGCCAGTCTCCAGCGCCGCGCCTGCGCAACACGCCCCCGACAACGACACCGTTCGCGTGCGCCTGCAGCCAGCGCCACGCGGCAACTGATCGTCCAACGCCGCTGGCATGCGCGGCGTGTGCGCAGCTTGCGGCTACGCACACCCCATCGCCGCACGTGTTGCAACACAAGCGCCCCCGCGCCATACGACACGGGGGCGTTGTCGATGATCAGCTTGTCGCAATGAAGCAGAAATCAGGCCCAACCAGCATCAGCGCGTGACAGTGGCCGGCATCGACGCATCCGCGCGTTGCGCCCCATGTCTGGCGTGCGCCGCATCGAACTCGGCACGGCTAAGCATTCCGTCCCTGTTGGTATCGGCAGCGGTGAACCAGGCATCGCGATGCTGCTCGGCGCGCAGTTCGAAATCGGCACGGTCGACGAAGCCATCCCTGTTGACGTCCATCTTGTCGAAACGCGCGGCAAACGCAGGATCGACCTGCGCTTCGACACGACTGATCCGCCCATCCTGATTGGCATCCAGCTTGGTCAGTAGCGCCTTTAGATGGTCGTGGTGGCCGTGCCGTGGCCACTCCTCGGGGCTGAGCCTGCCATCGTGATTCTTGTCCAGCGCGTCAAAATGCGCGGCCAGGCGCGGATTGGCGGCGGCCTCGTTGTGGTCGATGACGCCGTCGCCGTTCGTATCGAGCCGGGCGAAACCGCCAGTCTCGGCCGACGGCGGGTTGGCGGCATACGCGGCACCGGAGAGCGCGACGAGCACAGCCAGGGCAAGCAACGGATTACGGTAATGCATGGGACACTCCCTGAGGATGATGAGGAATCTGCCGGGGTGGCAGTGGTCGGTGCGCGTGGTCGGCTCGCGATGCGAACCGGCGCAACGACACCGTCCTCGTAGACAACGCCCGGCCCCCATCACGGTTGACCTGAAGCGGTACACATTCATCCGATGGACAGCCATGGCGAAACGCTATGCTCGACGCATGGCCATCCACTCCGACGCCAACGACAATCTGCAACTGTTCCAAACCGGACAGCACGCATGCGGCTACTGGCCCGAGCGACAGGCCCGCGACCTCGTGCTGGATCCTGAGGACCGACGTCTGGATGCGCTGTATCCGCTCGCGCTGAGTTGGGGCTTTCGTCGCTCGGGCGATCTGGTCTACCGCCCACATTGCGAACACTGTCGCGCCTGCGTGGCGGTGCGTGTCTGCATCGAGGATTTCGTTCCCGATCGGAGCCAACGTCGCTGCCTTGCACGCAACGCCGATCTGGACATGCGCCTGGTCGCCACCGAACGCACCGAGGAACACTTGGCGCTGTACCAGCGCTACCTGCGTGCGCGCCACCCCGGCGGAGGCATGGACGACCACAGCGCGCACGAGTTCGACCAATTCCTGATCGGTCGCTGGTCGCAGGGACGCTTCCTGGAACTGCGGCAACGCACGCTGGATGGCGGCCACGGGCCACTGCTAGCGGTGGCGGTCACCGACATCACAACGCAAGCCTTATCGGCGGTGTACACCTTCTACGCGCCCGACGCGGCCGAACGCAGCCTGGGCACGCTGGCGATCCTGCAACAGATCGCCTGGGCCAAACGCGCGGGGCTGCGTTATCTGTATCTGGGCTACTGGATCCGTGGCCATCGAAAAATGGACTACAAACGCCGCTTCCGCCCGCTACAGGCCTACGACGGCCGCCATTGGCGTGACTTCGACGAGTTCGTGCAGCATCTGCGGAATTAGCCGCGCGCCATCGTGCGGACATACAACGCATGCGACACTGCCTGGATGACGCCACGCCTCTTCCTGATTACCCTGATCCTGCTGTGCGGCGCCTGCGCACGCACCACCTCCACTGCGATGACCGACCCTGCCGCGCCCGCCTCCGCGCATCTGCGCCTGGCCACCTACAACACCTCGCTCAATTCCGACGTCTCCGGCGGCCTGATCGCCGCACTGCAAGGCGACAGCGCGCAGGCGCGCAAGATCGCCGCGGTGCTGCAACAGGTGCGCCCGGATCTGGTGCTGCTCAACGAATTCGACTACGACGATGCCCACCGTGCCGCCGACCTGTTCGAGCAACGCTATCTGGCCGTCCCCCAGCCGCACGGCGGCACCGCCTTGCACTACCCCTATCACTACCTCGCGCCAGTGAACACCGGCGTGCCCAGCGGCCTGGACCTGGATAACGACGGCCATGTCGGCGGCGAAGGCCGCGCACGCGGCAACGATGCCTGGGGCTACGGCCTGCATCCGGGCCAATACGGCATGTTGCTGCTGTCCAAGTATCCGATCGATACCGCAGCGGTACGCAGTTTCCGATTCTTGAAGTGGAGCGCGATGCCCGGTGCACTGCGCCCGGTCGATCCAGCCAGCGGCCACTTCTTCCACCGCGACGACGTCTGGGCGCAACTGCGGCTGTCGTCCAAATCGCACTGGGACGTCCCGGTCCGCACGCCGCTGGGGGTGATCCATGCACTGGTGGCGCACCCCACCCCACCGGTGTTCGATGGCGCGGAGAAGCGTAATGCCGCACGCAACCACGACGAATTGCGGGTGTGGCGCGAATATCTCGACGATGCCGGCACCGGCAAGGCGAACTGGCTATGCGACGACGCCGGCCGCTGCGGCGGCCTGGCCGCCGATGCACGCTTCGTGATCCTGGGCGACCTCAACAACGATCCAATCGACGGCGACGGTCGCCACGATGCCATCGCTGCCCTGATCGCGCATCCGCGCGTGCTGCAGTATCCGCCTCCGCGCAGTGCCGGCGGCGAGCAAACCACGCGCGCCTACGCCGCCAACGGCATCGCCCATCGCGGCCCGCCGCAACAGGTCACCGGGGATTTCGGGCCGAAGGCAGGCACCCTGCACCTGGATTACGTGCTGCCATCGCGGAATCTGCGCTACCTGGACAGCGGCGTGTTCTGGCCGACATCCAATCAACCGACTGCGGCAATCGCCGACGGCAGCGACCACCATCTGGTCTGGGTCGATGTGGCTGCGGCACCATAAGCGAGCGCACAACGCGATCCTGCCCGCGTTAACCGGCCGCTCCTCACCCTGCGTCTGATCCAGGCGCCAGGGCCAACGTCACGCCGACGCGCCGCGCGGACGCGACTCAAGCGTGCAAGTGGATGTGCAATGCCGCCGCCGCATCGCGGGCGATCTGCCGCGCCTGCGCGATGTCTGCACCACGTGCCAGGGTCACGCCCACGCGACGATGGCCGTGCACGCTCGGCTTGCCGAACAGGCGCAACGCGGTGTCTGGAGCCTGCAACGCCGCGTCGACATTGCCGAACGAGGGAACGCCTTCGCCGTGCGCCAGCAGCGCGCACGACGCCGACGGCCCATGCTGACGGATCGTCGGAATGGGCAAGCCGAGAATCGCACGCGCATGCAGCGCGAATTCGCTCAGTTCCTGCGAAATCAGCGTGACCAGACCAGTATCGTGCGGACGTGGCGACACCTCGCTGAACCAGACCTGGTCGCCCTTGACGAACAACTCCACGCCGAACAGACCCCAACCGCCAAGCGCATCGGTGACTGCGTGCGCGATCTCCTGCGCGCGCTGCAGGGCCAACGCCGACATCGGCTGCGGCTGCCAGCTCTCGCGGTAATCGCCATCCTGCTGCCAATGCCCGATCGGATCGCAAAACGCGGTGCCACCGACGTGACGCACGGTCAACAGGGTGATTTCATAGTCGAAGTCAATGAATCCCTCCACGATGCAACGACCGGCGCCAGCACGACCGCCGGTCTGCGCGTACTGCCACGCGGCCTCGATGTCGGCCTCGCTGCGCAGCGTGCTCTGGCCCTTGCCCGAGGACGACATCACCGGCTTGACCACACATGGCAAGCCCACCGCGGCAATCGCCGCACGGTACTGTTCGGGCGTATCGACGAAGCGGTACGGCGAGGTCGGCAAATGCAGAGTTTCGGCGGCCAGGCGACGGATGCCTTCGCGGTCCATCGTCAGTCGCGCCGCGCGTGCCGTGGGGATCACCCGCTGGCCGTGGTCGCGCTCCAGCGCGACCAACGTCTCGGTGTGGATCGCCTCGATCTCCGGCACGATCAGGTGCGGACGCTCGCGCGCAATCAGATCTTGCAACGCCATCGGATCGAGCATGTCGATCACATGGCTGCGGTGCGCAACCTGCATCGCCGGCGCATCGGCGTAGCGGTCCACCGCAATCACCTCCACCCCGAAGCGCTGCAATTCGATTGCCACTTCCTTGCCCAGTTCGCCCGAACCGAGCAACAGCACGCGGGTGGCGGACGCGGACAACGGGGTTCCCAGAGTGACCATCACAGCGGCACCTGCACGAAGAAGGGCCGTTATTCTACGTCCCGGCGCGGCGCGCTGTCGGCGGCGGTGCGCGAGCTGCGATGCTCAGTGGCAGAATGCTATCTTCGTGTCGACTCCAGGGATGTCGCCATGACACACCGCACTGCCGGGTATCGCCACGCGCGCAGCATCCGCTTGCCCAGGCTGCGTGCACCAACACATGCCCAGTCGACCCGCAGGAGCCGTGCATGTACTCACTGATGCCGGCGGCGGCCTACATCGACGAAGCCTGGTTCGCCCGCGAACGCGAACGCCTGATGACTCCCCTGTGGCAGTTCGTTGCCCCACGCATGCTGCTGAACAAGCCCAACGCCTTCGTCCGGCGCACGCTGTGCGGGGTGGATGTCGTCGTGCAGAACATCGATGGCGAACTGCGGGCGTTCGACAACGTGTGCCTGCATCGGCAAAACCCCCTGCAGGAACAAGCACAGGGCGTGCGACCGCTGATCTGCGGCTATCACGGCTGGCGCTATGGCGCCGATGGCGGCGTGGAGCACATTCCCTTCCAGGACGAAGCCTATCGGCTACCGCCAGACACACGCGCCTGCCTGCGGCTACGCCGCTTCGCTCTGGCCTGCATCGGCAACCTGGTGTTCGTGAACGTATCGGCCACGCCGCTGCCGCTGGAGGCGCAATTCTCGCTGCAGGCCCTGGACATGCTGCAAGCCGCATCGCAACAGTTCGACGACGAAGTGCTCGTGGCGACCATCCAAGCGCATTGCAACTGGAAACTGGCTTACGAGAACCTACGCGATGCGCTGCATCCTCGCTTCGTACACGCACGCACGCTGGCGCAACAGGTGAAGTTCCAGGTGCAGATGGACGCGACCGACATCGCCCAGGCGCGCCGCTATCATGCCGAAGGCAGCGCCTCGCCGGAACAGCACCTGGCCCGCTTGCGCGGGTTCAGCGGCGGCGGCCTCAACGAACCGCTGCTCGCCCTGCCTCACTACGCCTGGCACGACAACGTCGAACGTTTCGGCAACGACGACTGGTATCTGAACTGGCTGTTGTATCCGAACCTGCATATCGCATCGGGATCCGGTGGTTACTCCTTCATCATCGAGCACCACCAGCCGGTCTCCGCGCAACGCACCGACCTGATCGTTTACTACGTCACCGCACGCAAGAAATGTCGCTACTCCGGTTCCGACGCAGTGCTGCTGGGACATCTGCAAGGCGCCGAGAAAGTATTGCGCGAGGACATCGAGGTGATGGAACAAGTGCAATCGGGACTGCGCGCAGACACGCCACGTGCCGTGTTGGGCGACTACGATCACCTCAACATGCAGGTCGAACGTTGGTACATGGATGTCATGGAGGGACGGCATGTCCTGTGAAAAATACGTGCTCGGCAGCGGTGCGTTGCTGCGCTGGGCACTGGCGGCATGGGCCGAGGCGGCACCGGACACCGTGCTGCACCCGGTGGAGATCGCGCAAGGCAAGGACTACCGCTTCGACCTGGACACCCTGCGCGCCGTGCCTGGCAACGGTGCCACTGCCTTCGTCGCCTGGGACGCGCAGTTCCTCAATCTGCGCCGCCAAGAACTGATGGGCGAACTCAAGGCGCGCAGCTTCAAAATGCCACCGCTGATCTGCCCTGGCGCGTATGTGGCCGCCAGTGCAAGGATCGGCGAAAACGGCATGATCGGCGTCGGCGCGATCGTCGGCCCACACTGTGACATTGGCTTCAATAGCTGGATCGGCACAGCGGCAGTGCTGGAACATGGCGTCAAGGTCGGTAACGGCGTATGGATCGACCCTGGCGCATTCGTCGGTGCCGAGGCCAACATCGGCAGCCAAGCAACCCTGGGACGACAGGTCGCCATCGCCGCAGGCGTGCGTGTGGGCAAGCGTTGCATCGTGCAGACGCCTGGCATGTATCGCAGCGATATCCCTACCGGCACCCATCATCTGGACGGCTTCGCCACGCCGGTGCATATCTTCAACGGCTAATGCGTCCGCGTCAGGCGACATGCGTCAATGAGGCAAGCAAGGGTTGCTACGCGTGCCGCTGAACGCGCCACGACAACCGACAACACCGAACCATCGGCAGCGCCAACTGGCCCTGCACACGGCTTGGCTCTACTCTGTGCCGATGCGCGCGACCCCGACCTTATTGCTCAACACCGACACCATCGAACTGCTGCCGGCCGCGCTGCTGCGTGCGCGCGGCAACGCCGATGCACGCCAGCTCGCACAGGCGATCTGGCTGCTGCGACGCAAGCGCGACGGCCGCTATCTGGCGACGGCAACCGCACATGCGCTCCGGGCGCTGGTACCACGCTTGATGCACGAGCCCGGCATCGAAGCGGCGCTGGATCGTCTCGATGCGCACCCCGTACCGCGCAGGCCGATCACCGCGGAGACAGCGTGGCTGCCGCTGACCGCGCTGCAACAACGTCTGGCCGTGCTTGGTCTAGCGGCCGAGGACTATGCGCAGCGCACCGGGCTGGCACTGCAACCGGAACCGAGTAGCCTGCACACCGCTGGCCGCGACCGCTATGCGCGACCACTCTGGCTGAGCGCGGGTGCGGCACGCGCGTGGCGAGCCATGCGCCATGCCGCCGCACGCGATGGCGTGGTGCTGGAGGCGATTTCCGGCTATCGCAGTCACGACTACCAACTCGGCATCTTCGCGCGCAAGGCCGAGCGCGGACTGAGCCTGACGGAGATTCTCGCGGTCAACGCCGCTCCCGGTTTCAGCGAACACCACAGCGGCCATGCGCTGGACATCGGTACACCGGGCGAACCACCAGCCGAGGAAAGCTTCGAACATACCCAGGCCTTCGCCTGGCTGCGCGCGCATGCCAGCGCCTTCGGCTACCGAATGAGCTATCCGCGCGATAATCCACACGGCATCGTCTACGAACCCTGGCATTGGTGCTGGCAGGACACGGCATCCGCCTAAGCGAGAGCGCAACGCCCCTGCGACGCAACGGACACTAGACGGCAGTGGCATCTCAGGCAAGACAGACGCCATGTTCGAGGTCACAAGACCGAGACGCCTCAGCGGCGCAGCGCATCCATCGCCCACAGCAGCCAGCCCAGCATCAGGGTGACGCCACCGATCGGCGCCAACCGCGTCGACCATTGGGCCAGCGCATTGCCGACCAAGCTCCCCGAGAACAGCACAGTTCCCAGCAGTAACAGGCAGAGCGCGACACGCGCGAGCATCCGCCCACTGCGGCGGCCCAGCGCCGCCAACGCCAACCCGTGACCAAAGGCATACAACGCCGCCGTCTGCAGATGCGATTGCGCCAGCGGCGCGAGGACCGCATGTGCGGCGTAAGCGGACAGGCCGATGGCAACGGCCGCCAACAGCGCGCCGACGCTGGATAGCCAATATGGGCCGCGCGAGCGGTGATCGAAAGTCAGCATGGACATTTGCCTCCAGGCTGGAGCAAGCATTTGCAGCAGCCCATAAACAGAACGCGCCGCAAAATGCGGCGCGTTCCGGGTTCACTCATTGCATCCGTTCGGGACTTACTTGATTGCCCAGTAGATGTCGTAACTGCCATCCGGCGTGAACGCCTTATCCACACCACCCTTCCAGACTTCGTATGGACGGTCGGTTACTTCGTAACCGCTGGTCGCAGCCCAGGCACGAACCGCATTACGTGCCGTATCCAGGCCGGCCATGTGGCCGACATAGCTGGCGAACGCGGAGCGGTGCGCTTGGGTGCGCGTATAGGTCACCGGAGCCCCCTGCGGGATGGTCACCTTCAGCGGGTCGCCGACGGCGGCGACCGGGGTCGCATCGACCGGCGCGGCGGGCGCATCGTCTTTCTTCGCTTCGTCCTTCTTTTTGTCTTCGGACTTCTTGTCTTCGGACTTGTCGGACTTGGACGCGCCGCCAGCACGCTTGCGCACCGGCTGGGCGACGTCGAAAGCGTACTTTTCGGAACCGAAGTCGGTGGTGACGATGCGCAACGGACCCGCCGCTTCCAGGCCATTGGCCTCGATCACGCGCTTGATCCACTCCTGGTTGTCCTTGATGGACTTCTTGATGGAGTCGTTGTCGCGGTCGATGTTGCCCGCGTTGACCACCAGCAGATCCTCGGCGGGAACGTCAACGACCTTCAGATCCGTCAGCGGGGTGTCTTCAGAGCGATAGTCCACGTTCGGCACGCTGGCCAGCACGTTGGTCAGGCGCGACAGACCCAGCTTGATATCGTCGCCAACGTGACGACTCACATACAGACCGGCGTAACGGCCCAGCAGGTCCCAGCCGTACCGCACCGAGTAGTCCTGGGTAATCTTCACGTTACGACCGTTCTTGCCGGTCGATTCCAGCTTGAAGGTCGTGGTCTTGTCCTTGCCCTTGCTCTCGTCATCGATGGCGATGACGACGTCCTTATCCTTCTCGGTCGAGGTGATGGTCCAGCTTCCCTTGCCGATGTATCCCTCCTTGGAGGTGTAATCCAGACGCGCACCGACGCCCGATTCCGGGCCGGACAGCTTCAGATCGACGTGCGGGTCACGCAGCAACAGAGGATTCCAGTCCTTGAACCGACGCAGACTGTTCACGGTGTCATAGACAATGGTCATACGCCGATTGGTCTCGACGCTTTCGGACATGTGACGCTCCGAAGGCAGCATCAAGCCAAGGATAACGAACAGGCCAGCCACGATCCCCAGGGCGATCAAGAATTCGATAATACGGGTCATTCAGCAGGTCTCCGGGGCCGATCCCACGGCCAGGTTGATGCGGGTTGATGAAGCGAAGCTCTTATCCTAGCAGGCTTCGCTCTCCCCGTGGTCAGCCCATCACGGAATGACACGCCATCCACTGCCGCAGCCGCCCCTCGGCGCTGGCACGCAGCGACGCGTATGGCACTGGCACGCGTGACAAGACCAGTGCAACCGACGCGGCGCTGGGCAGTGACGCGCAGCGGCACGTAAAGCCAGGCACTGACAACGTGGCCGCATGCCCCAATGCCGACAAGATCAACGCTCTCACGACAGACCAATCCACTGGACAAGGACTGAAAACGGCAGCGTGAGGACGCCCCGCCGACACACCTGAACCCGACATATCGGCACCCGTTCGCCTTAACAGCGCTCAGACCAACTGCAACTCGAACGCTTTCAGCACGGCCCGGGTGCGATCGCGCACGCCGAGCTTGGAGAGAATGTTAGAGACATGGTTTTTGATCGTGCCTTCGGCCACGCCCAATGAATTGGCGATCTCCTTGTTGGAGAATCCGCTGGCCATCAACCGCAGGATCTCGGTCTCGCGGTCGGTCAGTGGGTCCGGACGATCCAGGCTCACGAAGTCATTGCGCATGTGCTCCAAGCCAGACAGCAGGCGCTGAGTCACCACCGGCTGCACCAACGATCCGCCAGCGGCCACGGTGCGGATCGCGCCGACCAGTTGCTCCAGCGAGACATCTTTGAGCAAATAGCCCTTGGCACCGGCCTTCAGCCCAGCCAGCACCAACTGATCGTCGTCGAAGGTGGTCAAAATAATGGTCGGCGGCAGCGCCCCGGCACGCGACAGCAACTGCAGCGCCTCCAGCCCGGACATCGCCGGCATGCGCATATCCATCAGCACCACATCGGGACTGACCTGCGGAATCAGATCCACCGCCTGACGACCGTCCCCGGCCTCGGCCACAACCTCAATGCCGCCATCGAGCGCGAGCAGCGAGCGGATCCCCTGCCGCACGAGGGTTTGATCATCGACCAGACACACACGAATCATCACAACACTCCTGGCAGAACCACGGGCAACAGCAGCGCGAGCGTGACACCCACCGGAACCACGGCACGCAAGCGGAAACCCGCGCCCGAGGACGTCTCGATATCCAAGTCGCCGCCGTACTGGCTCAAGCGTTCGCGCATGCCGCGCAAGCCATTACCGGGCAACAACGTCTGGCAACCGCGTCCATCGTCATGGGCATGGATGACCACATGCGGGCCATCGCGACGCACCTGAATCCACAGGTTATGGGCCCGCGCGTGGCGCACCGCATTGGTGATGATCTCCTGAGTACAACGCAACAGAACGTGCGCGCGCTCGGGATCCTCCACCGTTAACGGCTCTTGCACCTGCAGGTGAATCTGTAGCGCCGGCAACCGCTCCGCCAACGGCCGCAACGCTGCGGCCAGATCGATCGCACCACTGTCGCGCAGTTGGCTGACCGCCTCGCGCACGTCGGTCAACAGCAGCTTGGCCAGAGTGTGCGCCTGTTGCACATGTTCCTGGGCACGCCCCTCGGTGATGTGACCGGCCACCTCCAGATTCAGGCTCAGCGCGGTCAAGTGGTGACCGAGCAGATCGTGCAGCTCGCGGGAGATGCGGGTGCGCTCGTTGATACGGGCGCTTTCGGCCAGCAGCGCGCGGGTCGCACGCAGTTCGGCGTTGAGCTGACGCTGCTCCTCACGCGCCTGGGTCTGCTGCCGCGCGACCAAGCCAGTGACAAAAATGAACATACAAAAACCGCCGTACAACAGCGACTGCATCAGCGAGTCGAACAGCGGGAACTGCATGATCAAGTGGTACACCGGCAACACCGCCAACTGACTCAACAGCAGCCAGACCACACCGATGCGCGCCGGCAACATCCACGGGATCACCCCGGCGGTGACCATCATCAGGATGCTGCCCAGGCCCGAGCCGTTGAAGTAGCTCACGGCAAGCGCGAAACCGGTCAACAGCAGCAGGATCAACCGGTCATACCAGCGACTGTACCCGCCGCTGCTCAGCCCGCGGGTGAGCCAGAAATAGCTGATCCCGAACCCGAGGTAAGCCGCGAACACCCAGCGCGCCTCGTGAACGGCCGGCTGGACCCCATCTTTGATCGGCACCAGATAGCTGTAGACCAGCGGCATGGCGATGATGGCCCAGGTGAACAGGCCTGCATAGCGCAAGACGCGGGTATGACTGAGGTTTCCCAACATCTACGCATCTTAGGAATGAACGGCACGCATTGCACTCCCACGGAAGTCATGCCCTCGCGGCTCGCCGCATCGGTTCGCGCGTGCGATACTCACGCGCTGGCGACCTGCACGGGCCGCCCGCGTATCCGCAACGGAGTCCCAATGTCGATCGTCATCCGCGACGTGCGCGAGCACGAGCTCGATTCCGTCCTGGCCCTGAACAACAACGCCGGACTGGCGATTCTGCCCCTGGATTCGACCAAGCTGCGTCACTTCTACGACACTGCCGAATACTTCCGCATCGCCGAGCACGACGGCAACCTGGCCGGTTTTCTGGTCGGCTTCGGCAGCGATAGCGACCACGACAGCAGCAATTTCGCCTGGTTCCGCGAACGCCACCAGCGCTTTTTCTATATCGACCGCATCGTGGTGGCCAGCCGCCGCCGCGGCGGCGGCGTCGGCCGGGCGTTCTATGCCGACGTACAGAGCTACGCCGAATTGCGCTACCCGCAATTGGCATGCGAGGTTTTCCTCGACCACGGCGCCGATGCGGCGCTGCTATTCCATGGCAGCTTCGGTTTTCGCGAAGTCGGCCAAAACACCATGAACGAAGTGGAGGTGCGTACAAGCATGCTATTGAAGGACCTGTGCAGCTACACCTGGGTCCGCGAGACCTATGGCGAAACGCTGCCCGAACTCCCCTGGGCCGGCCACGCTCACCGCCTGCAGCGGGCACAACGCCCGACGGGAAGCTGAGCATGTCGTCGGTGAATCCGGATTTCGAGCAGGCCGGCGAACTCAAAATTGGCCAGGTCGGTATCGCCAACCTGCGCGTGCGCACGTTGGACGTGATGCGCCTGAGCCAAGAAATGCGCGAACGGGTGCAGCGCGCACCCAAACTGTTCGGCCGCGCCGCCGTCATCATCGATTTCGGCGGACTGGCCCAAGCGCCAGACGTGGCCACCGCGCAAGCGCTGCTGGACGGGCTACGCGAGGCCGGCGTGTTGCCGGTAGCGCTGGCCTACGGCACCCGCGAGATCGAAGCGCTATCGGAGGCGTTAAGCCTGCCGCTGCTGGCCAAATTCCGGGCGCAATACGAGCGCATCGACGGCGGTCCGCCTGCCGTCGCCGCAGCGCCGGTCTCACCGCCGCCTCCACCGCCCGCACCGGTGGCGCGAGCACAACCAGGGCGCATGCAGAAGACGGCCGTGCGTTCGGGCCAGCAGCTCTATGCGGAGAATTGCGATCTGACCGTGATGGCGACGGTCGGTGCGGGCGCCGAGGTGATCTCCGATGGCAGCATCCACATCTATGGCAGCCTGCGCGGCCGCGCACTTGCGGGCGCGCAAGGCAACACCGAGGCTCGGATCTTCTGCCGCGATTTCCGCGCCGAACTGGTCGCCATTGCGGGCAATTACAAGGTACTGGACGATGTTCCCAAGGAACTGCGCGGCAAAGCCGTACAGGTCTGGCTGGAACAGGACGAAATCAAAATTGCCGCGCAAGATTGACGCGGCCCTACAACGCACATATCAGGAGACATTCCTTTGGCTGAAATTATCGTAGTCACCTCCGGCAAGGGCGGCGTCGGCAAGACCACCACCAGCGCCAGTCTGGCGTGCGGACTTGCGCGGCGCGGCAAGAAAGTCGCCGTGATCGACTTCGACGTGGGCTTGCGCAACCTCGACCTGATCATGGGCTGCGAGCGTCGCGTGGTGTACGACTTCGTCAACGTGGTGCACAACGAGGCCACGTTGAAGCAGGCACTGATCAAGGACAAGCGCTTCGACAACTTGTTCGTGCTGGCGGCTTCGCAGACCCGCGACAAGGATGCGCTGACCCAGGACGGCGTGGAGAAGGTGCTCAAGGATCTGGCCGCCGACGGCTTCGACTACATCGTCTGCGACTCGCCCGCCGGAATCGAGAAAGGCGCGTTCCTGGCGATGTATTTCGCCGACCGCGCGGTGGTGGTGGTCAATCCTGAGGTGTCGTCGGTGCGCGACTCCGACCGTATCCTGGGCCTGCTCGACTCCAAGACCCACAAGGCCGAGAGCGGCAAGAGCCTGCCTGCGTTCTTGTTGCTGACCCGCTACAGCCCCACACGGGTGCAGGGCGGAGAAATGCTCAGCATCACCGATGTGCAGGAGGTCCTGGGATTGAAGGCGATCGGCGTGATCCCCGAGTCCGGCGACGTGCTCAACGCCTCCAACAAGGGCGAGCCGGTGATCCTGGATGGCGAGTCCCCGGCCGGACAGGCCTACGACGACGCGGTCGCGCGGATTCTCGGCGAAGAACGTCCGATGCGTTTCATCTCCGTGGAGAAGAAGGGCTTCTTCAACAAGCTGTTCGGAGGATGAGCATGGGACTACTCGATTTTCTCAAGGCTAAAAAGAACACCGCCGAGACCGCGAAGAACCGCCTGCAGATCATCATCGCCCAGGAACGCAACCAACGCGGCGGCCCGGACTATCTGCCGCTGTTGCAACGCGAGTTGCTGGAAGTGATCAAGAAGTACGTGAATATCGACGCCGACGCGGTCAAGGTGGATCTGGTCAAGGACGGCGAACACGACGTCCTGGATATTTCCGTCGCCCTGCCGGAGGGGCCGGCGCCCTGATCGGCACTGCGGCGCAGCCATGAGCACGGGCGCGGCACCGTCTGCGGTCCGCGTCTGACGAGAGTGGCTTGCTCTGCATTCGACCTTTTCTGCACGTCAACCGCCAATGCAGACCGATACCGCCATGACCGCATTGATCAGCGAAATTCTGACAGTCGGCGCAATCGGTCTGGAAGCGCCACGCGCGCTGCTGGCTCGCTACGCATTGGAACTGCACCATGTCGCCGAAGGCACCAGCATTCCCGGCAGTTACTGGGGCGAACCGGAAGCCGGCGTGATCGCCAGCAACGTGTACGTGCGCGACGACACACCGGTGCATTCGTTGCTGCACGAGGCCTGCCACCTGATCGTGCTGCCACCGCAACGCCGCGCGCAAGTGCATACCGACGCCACCGACTCGGTGGAGGAAGAGGACGCCACCTGCTATCTGCAGATTCTGCTGGCCGACACACTGCCCGGCGTCGGCCGTGCGCGGCTGATGGCCGATATGGATGCCTGGGGCTACACCTATCGGCTCGGTTCCACCCAAGCCTGGTTCGAGCACGATGCTGAGGACGCACGCATCTGGCTGGCGCAGCGCGGGCTACTGCCGGAATAAGTGCCTGCAACAAACCGCAGCGCTTGCGAATACCGGGATTGCACCGCTGTCGGCATCGGCCACACACTTCGCCCACGCTGAGTCGGCGGGTCTACATCGACGCGCCAACTCCCACTCGGGCGGACACGCATCAGCGCGTGCAACCTGGCCCGCCGAAATAGAAACCGCCGCTGCGCATTTCCGGTGCCAGGCGAATGCTGCTCACCCCCCTCATCACCGGCCCGCTCATACCTGCCAATGCCAACGTATAGCAGGTGGGAGAATCCAACGAATAGGCGGACAAATTGGTGACCGCATGCGCGTCCAAGTTGTCGTCGAGGTAAAAATGATTGGCCTGGAAAGCGGCTTTGCGATAGCCGCCAGCAGCGAACGCGCCGCTGCCCATCGGAGTGCTGGGAGTCAGATCGTTCGCGTAGATTTCGCCACCTGCCGAGAAACCCACCGCCGCACTACCCTGGGCCAGATCGCCGGAATATAGGCTGGCCTTGTAGTAGCCGATCCAGGTCCCATCCAGCATCAGCCACCAATTGCCGCCGGAATCGCGCTGGTACTGCACGCTCATCAGCCCCTGTTTGCCGCCACTGACGCTGTACCGGTCCGCCGCATATGGCGTGCCCAGCACATTGTCCGAAACCACCTGCACGAAATCGCCGCACTCCAGATTGTGGCAACCGGTCGTGGCGTAGCCGTCCTGCGTGGAATAAATGAAAGTGATCGACTTGTTGCCCCAATCCCGATACGAGGGCCGCAACTGCCAACCCACTTCCAAGGTCTGCTGCTGTTGCGCATCGCTTTGACCATAGATCCATATTTGGCTGATCGACATGTAGTCGTTGCTCGACCTAAACACCGGCGTCCAGATATTGAGATCCGCCCCCGCGCCATTGATCGGGGCACCTTCGGTATCGGCAAACATGGAAGCGTAATGGTGGCCGTTGGAAGCTGCCGCTGCGGTGATCGTGCCGGCGCGATCACCACGGGTCGGCGGCTTACCAAGGAACTCGCGCAGACTAGTGGCCTTCGCCAGATCCTCAATGCCCAGGCGCTCCAGCGGCACCGTGCCGGCATTGCAGCGGGTCGCCGCGTCGCTCGGCGAGGGCTTACGCAAGGCGCCATCGAGCCCTCCAACACGCGACGGCGGCAACGCCACCCGCGCGACGCCGCGCAATCCCGGTTGCTGCGACAACGGGATGCAATCGAACAGATGCCCGTCCACGAACAAGGTACGCACCACGGTGACGCCGTTATAACGGTTGTAGAGATAACGCTGCATCTGTGCGAACGCAGCCGAATCGGCGCGTCTGAGCGAGGCCGGAATCTGTTCCGGGGTCAACGCCGCATCGCGTTCGCGAAAGCGCGCGAATTCACTGGTCACTCGGGGAAACGCTGGGCTGACGAATCCATCCACCTGCGTTGCCGTGGCCGAGAGCGCTTGGCGCACCTGCACATGTGCCGGTGTCGCTAGCAACGGCGGCATCACGCGATCAACGTCGCGCGCGGCAGCATCGGTCAGCGTCGGCACTGCCGCATCCGCCGACGATGCCACGGCAGTACCAGCTCCGATCAGCAGCAAAGCAACGGCCTGCATGCCGACACGCACTCCCCACCCATGCACTTGCGCACAAGCATTTGTTTTCATGCCCGATAGCCTTGTAGTGATCAATGTGAAAATAGCATACGACGTTGCACGCAACAGGCGACTGGCGTTTACCGCGTGGATTTCACGCGAAAAATCACACGCTCGGCATCCGTCTCGATTATGTAGAAAAATTCTGTGATATCACTGCACGTTTTCATTTACATGACACAGGCGCTATGCCTGCGACCACAGCGCATCATTCAAGCAACTCGCGCGCCGTTGCGTGCGCGGGCAAATTCAACACCGCGCTGGCGAATGCGCGATGCAGCGTGGTCGTATCGGCCCTGCGCGCCGGCAAGCCCAACGCTACCTACTCGGGCAAGGTGGGCACGCCCTGGCGCGTGGATTTCAACGCGCTGCTCAGATCCAGGGTAGCGCGAGTACCGGTACCGGCCAGCGAATCCAAGTGCAGCGCCCAGCCCAGGTGTTCGCACAGGCGCGCGATCAAGTCCAAGCCGATGCCGCTGCCATCGCGGCTACCACCACGGGCCATGCGAGTGTAGATCGCGCTGATCTCTTCCGGGCTCATCCCATGGCCTGGATCGTCGATACAAACAACACCGGGCGACAGCATCCCGATCTGGATTTGGCCTTGGTCGCTGTTCTCGATTGCGTTGCGTAACAGGTTGCCGATCGCCACCTGCACGATGGCCAGCGGAATCAGCACCTCGCACGGTGGCAATGGCGCCAGCGCCAGTTCCAGACGCTTATCGGCGCACAGGTGACGGTGGTCGTCGACAATGTCCGGCAGCAACTGATCCAGACGCACCAGATCGTTGCCGCTTGCCAGTCGCGCCGGATCCTTGGCCAACATCAGCAGCAGCGAGATCAACTGACCGACGCCGCTGGCGGCGCGGCGAATGCGCAGCAACTGGTTGCGCACGCCTGGAGGGACGTCGTGCTGTTCCAGCGCCAGTTCGGCAGCGCCTCCGATCACGGCTATCGGCGTGCGTAACTCGTGGCTGGTGCTGTCGATGAAAGCGCGCTCACGCGCGACGAACAGGTCGTTGCGCGCAAGATAGTCGTTCAACGCATCGGCAATCACCACCTGCTCGGCGCTGGCGCGCGGATGCACGGCGATACGCTGACCAGGACGATCCGGACGCAGACGACCGATGCGTTGCGCCATGTCGGTCAGCGGCTGCACCACCCGGCCGATGCCCCAAAGCACCAGTCCACCAAGCAGCAGGATCGCCAACGCATTGGACACCAGCATCCACAGCGCCAGATCGTCCTCGTGGTCGTGCAATTCGCTGATATCCAGCACCAGTGCCAAGCGGCGACCGCGCACGTCACGCACCAGCACCACCTTTTCGCTGCCAGCGAGTGGCACTTCGTCGTGCAAGCCCGGTCCTAGCGCCGCCACCGCCGGCGGCAACGGCGCGCCGCCTGGGTTGCCGTACAGGCTCACGGTACGGGTATCGATCCAGCGGTAATGCGGATCGCTGGCACTGCGCTCCAGGAAATATTCCAGCTCCAACGTCAGCAGCGAGCGCCAGGTCAGTTTCTCTGCCTGCGCGTTGACGATGTAGCCATGCACGAACACCGTCAACGAGAGCAGCGCCGCATACCCAATCAACCACAGCGTCAGCCGCTGTCGCAACCCTGCCCTAAGCGGCATGCTCGTCTTCGTTGGATTCCACCAGCGCCAGACGGTAGCCGATGCGCGGCAGGGTATGAATCAGCTTGACTGCGAACGGGCCGTCGATGCTACGGCGCAGGTCGTAGATATGCGAGCGCAGCATATCGCCGTCCGGCGGCTCATCCCCCCACAGTGCATGCTCCAGGCGATCGCGGGTGACCGCCGCTGGACTGGCCTGCATCAGCACTTCCAGCAACTTACGGCAGGCCGGATACAGATGCAGGATGCGCCCGCCACGCGTGACCTCCAGCGTCGCCATATCCAGTTGCAGGTCGGCCACACGCAACACCTTGCTGCGGCCGCGGCCACTGGCTCGCACCAGCAACGCCTCAAGCCGAACCTCTAGTTCCGGCAACGCGAACGGCTTGGTCAGGTAGTCGTCGGCACCAGCACGGAACCCGGCGATCTTGTCCGGTAATTCGTCGCGTGCGGTCAGCATGATCACCGGTAAGTTGGTCTGGTGCTCCTCGCGCAGCACGCGCAGCACTTGCTGTCCATCCAGGCGCGGCAGCATCCAGTCCAAAATGAGCGCGTCATACTGTTGCGTCGTCGCCAGATGCAGCCCGGTCACGCCGTCCGGTGCCGCATCCAGGGTATGGCCGCGCGCTTCGAAGTAGTCGAACAGGTTCGCAACCAGATTTCGGTTGTCTTCTATCACTAACAGCCGCATGGGACGCTCGCATTACGGAGGACAGAGCACTCCATGCTAACGGATCCATGTCGGAACCCCGTCAGAAAGGGCGCTGTATCGATGGAAAACCCTTAGCATCATGGCACGATATCCGGACTACGCCACGTCAGCGCACCATCGACCCGAAGGCCCCTGAAAGATTCGCCCCGACGCTCGCACGCCCGGACTGGTGCAACCGAAGACAAGCCCTCTTCGACACTATTCCGACATGTATCCGACATTTGCAACACCAACATGCCTTCACCCGACCATCACCGGCCACGGTTGCCGCTCATGTCCAGCCCGCCCCCGCACTCGTCCGCCGCAACGGTAACCGGCTGCGCTGCACATCGGCACTTCTATCTGTGGCATGCGCTGATCCCTCTGACCATGGTGCTACTGATGAGCGCCGTGCTGATGAGGCTGGGTGGGGATTTCTGGATCGCCGACCTGATCTACCGCTCGGAAGGTGGCCAATGGGCGCTGCGCGATGTGGTGCTGACCCGCAGCGTGATCCATCACGATGGCAAATTGCTCAGTTGCGTGGCCTGGGCGATGACCGCCGTGCTGACGCTGTGGGCCTGGCGCCATCCTGACCGCCGGCGCTACCGCTGGCCGCTGCTGTACCTGCTACTGGCGGTGGGGCTGGGTACCGGCGTGATCTCCCTGCTGAAGTCGCTCACCAACATGGATTGCCCATGGGACCTGACCCGCTACGGCGGTGAACACATGTTCATCGGCCTGTTCGAACCACGTCCTGCCGGCATGCCGCGCGGGGTATGCTTTCCTGCCGGACACGCCAGCGCCGGTTATGCCTGGATCGCACTGTACTTCGTCGCGTTGGCCCTGAAGCCCTCCTGGCGCTGGCCAGCGCTGGCCCTGGGACTCGGCGCCGGGCTGCTATTTGGCATCGGCCAGCAACTGCGCGGAGCGCACTTCATGTCGCATGACCTGTGGACGCTGGCACTGTGCTGGGGCGTGGCGCTGGTGCTGTACCGTGTTTTGCTGTGGCCGCACACATCGCCGCCGCAACAAGCCTGCCCCACCTCTTCAAACGATGCGGAAAAGCCCACTGCATGAGCCCGTCCTTTCCCCGGCAACACCCTCCTCTCGGCTCCAAGCGCGGATGGGCCTGGCGCCCCCAACTGAGCAACGAAATGCTGGCACTGACGGCCAGCGCGTTCTTCGCCTTGGCCTGCAATGGCATGTTCTGGCGCAGCGCGATGAATGGCCACTCCGGCGACCTGAAGCTGGCACTGTCACTGTTCCTGCTGCTGCTGTCGGTGCATGGGCTGCTCCTGGGCTTGCTGCTATGGCGCGGTATTGCCAAGCCGATCCTGACCGTCCTGCTGATCAGTACCGCGTTCGCTGCGCATTACATGAACAGCTACAGCGTCTATCTGGACGCGGACATGCTGCGCAACGTCCTGGCCACCGACCACAAAGAGTCGCGCGAACTGATGACGCCGACGCTGATCGCGCCGCTGCTGTTCTACGCTGCGCTGCCGATCCTGGTGCTGTGGCGGGTACGCCTGATCCGGCGCTCACCGCTCAAAGCAGTGGCGATCCGCGCCGGCTTCCTGCTGGGCATGCTGGCGCTGGGCGGCATTGGCGCGATGCTGTCGTTTCAGGACCTGTCGGCGATGATGCGCAACCATCGCGAGATCCGCTACCTCGCCACTCCGATCAACTACCTGGTCGCACTGCGGCAGAACTTCAAATCCGACGGCCCCACTCACAAGGCCGCCAAACTGCCGCTGGAGCACGATGCCAAGGCCACCACGCGCGCACCCGGCAGCAAGCCGCGGCTACTGGTGGTGGTGCTGGGTGAAACCGCGCGCGCACAAAACTGGGGGCTCAACAGCTACGCCCGCCAGACCACGCCCGAACAAGCCAAGCTGGGAGTGATCAACTTCCCCGACATGCACTCGTGCGGCACCAGTACGGAAGTCTCGGTACCGTGCATGTTCTCCCCATTCGGCCGCCACGACTACAACGAGAGCACGATTCGCAAGCACCAATCGTTGCTGCACGTGCTCGAACACGCCGGCATCAGCACCTTGTGGCGCGACAACCAATCCGGCTGCAAAGGCGTGTGCGACGGCCTGGCATTACAGAGCATGGACGACGCCAAGGATCCACAGCTATGCAAGGACGGACGCTGCATGGACGAGATCATGTTGAAAGACCTGGCCGCCCAGGTGCGTGCCAAACCCGGCGACCGCGTGGTGGTACTGCATCAGCTCGGCAGCCACGGCCCCAGCTATTTCGAGCGTTACCCGGCGACGTTCCGTCACTTCACCCCGACCTGCGACACCGCCGACCTGGGCAACTGCAGCCGCGACCTGATCGCCAACGCCTACGACAACTCGCTGCTGTACACCGACCATCTACTGGCACGCACCGTGGATACGCTACAAGCGATGCCCGACTACGACACCGCCATGATCTATCTTTCCGACCACGGCGAGTCGCTGGGCGAAAAAGGCCTGTATCTGCACGGGGTACCTTATGCGATCGCGCCGCAGGAGCAGACCCATGTGCCGATGGTGATGTGGTTTTCGCCGGGTTTCGCCAATGCGCGCGGCCTGGATCTGGCCTGCCTGCAAGCCCGGTCGCGTCAATACGCCGATCAAGACAACTTGTTCTCTTCGGTGCTGGGCCTGATGCAAGTCAAGACCTCGGTCTACGACCGCTCGCGCGACCTATTCGCATCCTGCACCAAACCGCACTAATCGCCAGCGCGATCGTGACCCACCACGCGATCGCGCGATTCCCGACGTCGCCATCGTGCGCACCGCGCGCGGCCCACCGCAACGCCGCGCTTGCAGCCTAGCTGACGGCCCACTAGCCTTCCTTGTACACCGCCCAAGGATTCGCCGTGAACCACCGCCTCCCGCTGCTCGCGCTGTGCATCGGCGCGAGCCTGCTGTGCTTGTCCGCGTGCCGCAAGGATGCCGCACCCGAGAGCGTCGCACCCGCCACGCCACATGCCATCGGCGAAAGTGCAGACCAATTCGTGGCCCGCATCAACGAGGAGTACCGCAGCAAACTGCTCCCGGAACTGACCAGGGCACAATGGCTGTCTGCCACCTACATCAACGCCGACACACAGCGACTGGCGTCCGAAGCCAACGCACGCTGGTTGAGCACGCTCAACGGCTGGATCGCTCAGGCCAAACGCTACCAGGGCCAACCGATGTCGGCCGATAGCGCACGTGCGCTGCGACTGCTCAAGCAGATGACCACGATGCCAGCGCCGCGCGACCCGGCCAAGCTGACAGAACTCACCGCGCTGGCCGCAAAGATGGAAGGCGCCTATGCGGTGGCCACATCCTGCAGCGGTGAAGGCGATGCGCGCCACTGCCGACGCTTGGACGAATTGGAGGACGTGCTGCGTCGCAGTCGCGACTACGACCAGCAACTGGACGCCTGGCAAAGCTGGCACGCCACCGCACAACCGCTGCGCCAGGACTACCCGCGCTTGGTCGAACTGGTCAACGAAGGCGCACGCGAGATGGGCTATGCCGACACTGGCGCGATGTGGCGCAGCGGCTACGACATGCCGCCAGCGCAACTCATCGCCGAGACCGACAGGCTATGGGCTCAAGTCAAACCACTGTACGAACAATTGCATTGCTACGCGCGCAGCAAGCTCGACGCCGAATACGGCAAGGACAAGGGCGAAGTCGCAGGCGGACTGCTGCCGGCCCACCTGCTTGGCAACATGTGGCAGCAGGACTGGAGCAATCGCTGGGATCTGTTGCAGCCCTACCCTGATGCGAGCAATCTCGACATCACCGATGCGCTGGAGCGGCAATACCAGAGCGACCTGAGCGCGGCACTGGCGCGGCGTCAAGGCGACACCTCGCCCGAAGCACGGTTCATGGCACAACGTGAAGCGCAGTTGCTCAGCGCCAAGCAGATGACCGAGCGCGCACAGGACTTTTACACCTCTCTGGCGATGCCCAAGCTACCCGATAGCTACTGGAGCCGCAGCCAGTTCATCAAGCCACTGGATCGCGATGTGGACTGCCATGCCAGTGCATGGAACATGGACATGGCCGGCGACGTGCGCGCCAAAATGTGCATCAAACCGGATGAAGAAAACTTCGCCACCATCTACCACGAACTGGGGCATGTCTATTACAACCTGGCCTACGACACGCTGCCGCCACTGTTCCAGAGCGGCGCCAACGATGGCTTTCACGAGGCCATCGGCGACACCATCGTGCTGGCGCTGACGCCGCAGTACCTGCACTCCATCGGCATGGCCGAGACGCCGCAAGTCAGCCGCGAGGCGCTGATCAATACACAGATGCGTATGGCATTGAACAAAGTGGCGTTCCTGCCGTTCGGGCTGATGATCGACCGCTGGCGCTGGGGCGTGTTCGACGGTTCGATCAGACCGGAGCGCTACAACCAAGCATGGTGGCAACTGAAGGCCAAATACCAGGGCGTGGCCCCGGTTACGCCGCGCGACGAGGCGTTCTTCGACCCAGGCGCCAAATACCACGTTGCAGCGAATACGCCGTACACACGCTACTTCCTCTCGCACATTTTGCAATTCCAGTTCTACAAGAGTCTGTGCGATGCGGCCGGCTACAAAGGCCCGCTTTACGCCTGCACCTTTTACGGCAACAAGGAAGCCGGACAGAAATTCTGGTCGATGCTGCAACGTGGCGCGAGCCAACCCTGGCAGACCACGCTCAAGGAACTCACCGGCAACGAGCGCCTGGATGCCGGCCCGCTACTGGAATACTTCGCGCCGATGCAGGAGTGGCTCAAGCAACAGAACCAGGGACATCTGTGCGGCTGGGACACATCGACAGCGGCAGCTCGCTGAAACACAGCGGCAACTCCCCCCATTCATTGCGTAGACAACGCTTCATCCAACACCCAAGATTGCTCGGAAATCTTGACGATTCCGATCCCTCGTGCGCGCCCCCCCCCCCGCCTGCAAGCTTTCCCGTGCGCTGCTAGCGGCGCATACGACGCCATGCGATCAAAGCAACCGTCGCCAACGCGGCAACGCTGCCGATCGCGGTCAGTTGAGCCATCCGTCGCGCACGCTGCGCGCGCAACTGCACGTGCGCGTTGTCCGTATCGCCTGCGGAAAGCGGTGATTGAAACACCGCGTGAGACGCTACCGACTGACTGCGGGTCGTCGGCTTGGCGCTGGCGGGTGTGCGATCGACATCGTGGACGGGACGGAGGGTTTTATTCATGTCAGGCGTCGTCTTGGGCGTTGCGTTCATGCGTCGGGTCGATGCTGGGGTAGGCGTGGAGTCACGCCATCATTGTGCCAAGCGCAACGTTAACCCGATGCGGGCGAAACGTCATCTTGTACCTGCACGCTATCTGCATGGTCAGCGCATGAGCCAGCGGCCATTGCCGGACTGCTCAACAACGCCGACATCTGTTTGCCGCATGACGGCATCAGCATATTCACAGCTCGGTGTACTTGGTGATACGGCCCTTGGCCCGCTCCACCGGATATTTAGCCGCGTTCACCTGCATCTTGCGCTGCGCCGCATCGATCGGATCGATGCCGAGTTTGTCGCACAATTGCAGCAGATAAAGCAGCACGTCGGCGATCTCGCTGCCCACCTGCGCTTTCTTGTCGTCGGACAAATGTCGACTCTGCGTGTCGTCCAGCCACTGGAAATGTTCGAGCAACTCCGCCGCTTCCACAGACAGAGCCGCAGCCAGATTACGCGGACTGTGGAACTGGCCCCAATCGCGAGCGTCGGCGAAAGCACGCTGGGCGGTCTGCAGATCGCGAAGGCTATCGGGCATGGCATGGCTCGCTGTGGGTCACGCGGCATGGTAATGCAGCAGCGCACGCGGCAGCACATGGGGGAGACACTGTGCGCCGCTTACCGGACGACTGGACGCGCGTGTCTGCACGGCTCGCCATGGCCACTTACACTTCGGATCTACCCACGCCGGCATTGCAACAAGATCCCGGTCTGCACGTCGCTCGAATTTTCAGCCAAACGGGAGCGATCTAAACCAGGCGACGAGTGGCTTTCCCTATCATACGGGCGCGCTAGCCTCCCCGGTGGAGGAGCACTGCGACCGGCGCAACTGCGCGAACGGACACGCGCGGTCGCCTTGCGCAGGCCAGGCAGACGTATAGGATCGAAACAGATACGCAACTGCGCAGCATGAAAGCGGAAAGCATCGCTCGCGATGGTCGCTGTGCACCGAAAGCGCAATGCAAGCCCGTGACCTTATGCCAGCAGAGGTGACGGGCACGTCAAGAATTCACACACCCTTCACCCGCATCCGATGTAGGGAGTGCCAACTCAGCACGGGATAAGTTTTTCCTCGGCTGATGCCGCCGCCTACCGACGGCGTGGAAACGCCATCACTCTTTCCAAGTTTTTAACATAAAATTATCTTTTATATCAATGGCTTGATGTTCTTTTCGATGCCACTCGGTCGCTTAGACGTTGTCCACAGGGGGTGTGGATGACTTTTGCATAACGTTGTGGATAAGGTCGATACCGCCCTGTGAAACAAGAGTGTCAAACGGTGTGATGAAAATTTCACCAGAATTCATTTCCATGGGACCGCCCCGAGCCCATCCGCCCTTTGGGTGGCATGGGGGATCCAGCCTCATATGGCCAGGCGCTGGAAAGCCGACTTCACTCGGGTTCCCCACCGGCCTCGCAGAAGAGGCCGGGAGATGCGAGCGCGGGAGGATGCTCGCGGTTCAGACCAACACGTCTTCCTTGTATGCCTCCACCGGGATGCAGGCGCACATCACGTTCTTATCGCCGTAGACGTTGTCCACGCGTGCCACCGGCGGCCAATACTTCTGTTGCTTCAGGCTCGGCAGCGGGAACGCTGCCAGCTCGCGCGGATAGGCATAGGTCCATTCGCTGGCGGTGACCTGCGCGGCGGTGTGCGGGGCGTGCTTGAGCGGGTTGTCTTCGCGGTCCAGGCGGCCGTCTTCGATCGCGGCGATCTCCTCGCGGATCTGGATCATCGCCTCGATGAAGCGGTCCAACTCGTGCTGCGATTCGCTCTCGGTCGGCTCCACCATCAACGTGCCGGCAACCGGAAAGCTCAGCGTCGGGGCATGGAAGCCAAAATCGATCAGACGCTTGGCGATGTCCTCCGCGCCGATACCGCTGGTTTTCTCCAGCGGGCGCACGTCGAGAATGCACTCATGTGCGACCAACCCGTTGCGGCCGGTGTACAGGGTTTTGTAGTACGGAGCCAGACGCTTGGCAATGTAGTTGGCGTTGAGCAGCGCGACCTGAGTGGCCTTGCGCAAGCCGGTGCGGCCCATCATGGTGATGTACATCCAACTGATCGGCAGGATCGAAGCACTGCCGAAACTGGCAGCGCTGACCATGCCCACGCCACCCTCTTCGGCAACTTTTTGCTCTTCGCCGGCATTGGGCAACGTCTTGGGCAAATAAGGTGCCAGATGCGCTTTCACCGCGCAGGGACCGACGCCCGGGCCACCGCCGCCATGCGGAATGCAGAAGGTCTTGTGCAGGTTCAGATGCGACACGTCCGAGCCCCACTTGCCGGGTTTGGCGACGCCGACCAGCGCGTTCATGTTGGCACCATCGGTGTAGACCTGTCCGCCGTGGGCATGCACGGCCTCGCAAATCGCCACCACGTCTTCCTCGAACACGCCATGGGTGGAGGGATAAGTAATCATCAACGCGGCCAGACGCTGGGAATACTTCGCCGCCTTGGCGCGGATGTCTTCGATATCGACGTTGCCGTTACCGTCGCACTTGGTCACCACCACGCTCATGCCGCACATCTGCGCCGACGCCGGGTTGGTGCCGTGCGCCGATTCGGGAATCAGGCAGATATCGCGATGGCCTTCGCCGCGTGCGCGGTGATAGGCGCGGATCGCCAGCAGGCCGGCGTACTCGCCCTGCGCGCCGGAATTGGGCTGCAGACTGACCGCGTCATAGCCCGTACACTCGACCAGCATCGCTTCCAGTTCGTCGATCAACTGTGCGTAACCGGCGCTCTGTGCGGCTGGTGCCAGCGGATGGATCGCGCCGAACTGCGGCCAGGTCACCGGGATCATCTCGGCAGTGGCGTTGAGCTTCATCGTGCAACTGCCCAGCGGGATCATCGTGCGATCCATCGCTAGATCCTTGTCGGCCAGCGCGCGCATGTAGCGCAGCAATTCGTGCTCGCTGTGATGGGTGTTGAACACCGGATGCTGCAGAAACGCGCTACGACGCTGCAATTGCGCCGGCAGCGCGTCGACAGTGATCGCGTCGAGCGCATCGACGTCGGCCTGCACACCGAACAACTGCGCCAGCGCGACCACATCGGCGCGCGTCGTGGTCTCGTCCAGGCTGATGCTCAACGAGGCGCTGTCGATCGCACGCAGGTTGATCCCGGCCGCATGCGCCTTGGCATGCAGCGTCTGCGCATCCACGCCGGTGACGTGCAGGGTATCGAAGAAGCGCGCGCCAACGGCAACGCCGGCGCCGCGCAGCGCAGCAGCCAGGATCGCAGCCAGGCGGTGGGTGCGCCGCGCGATGCGGACCAGACCCTCGGGGCCATGGTAAACCGCGTACATCGACGCCATCACCGCCAGCAGTACCTGCGCGGTGCAGATGTTGGAGGTGGCCTTCTCGCGACGGATGTGCTGTTCGCGAGTCTGCAAGGTGAGGCGATAGGCGGGGTTGCCCGCCGCGTCGATCGACACGCCGATCAAACGCCCCGGCATCGAGCGCTTGTATGCGTCGCGGCAGGCCATGAACGCCGCGTGCGGACCGCCGAAGCCGAACGGCACGCCGAAACGCTGCGAATTGCCGACCACGATGTCCGCGCCCCATTCGCCAGGTGCGGCAATCAGCGTCAGCGCGAGCAGGTCGGTGGCCACGGCGACCAGACCGCCACGCGCATGCACGGCGGCGGCCAGTGCGGCGTGCGCGTCGACCGAGTCGAAATGGAGCCGGCCAAAGCTATCCGGATACTGCAACAGCACGCCGAAGCATTCGGCCTGCAGCGCTTCCTCAGGTGTCCCCACGCGCAGCACGATCCCCAGCGGCTCGGCGCGGGTGCGCAGCAGTTCCAGGGTCTGCGGATGCACCGCATCGTGGACGAAGAAGATATCCGACTTGGCCTTGGCCGAACGCTTGGCCAGGGTCATCGCCTCGGCGGCGGCGGTAGCCTCGTCCAGCAGCGAGGCATTGGCGATCTCCATGCCGGTGAGGTCGGCGCACATGGTCTGGAAGTTGATCAGCGCTTCCATGCGGCCCTGCGAAATCTCTGCCTGATACGGGGTGTAGGCGGTGTACCAAGCCGGGTTTTCGAGAATGTTGCGTAGAATCACCTTCGGCGTGTGGGTGCCGTAATAGCCCTGGCCGATAAAGGTGCGGAACACACTGTTTTTATCGGCAATGGCGCGAATTTTGGCCAGTGCCTCCTCTTCGGTGATCGCCTCGGGCAACGCCAACGCAGCCGGCGATTTGATGCTGCCAGGCACGATGGCATCGGTGAGCGCATCCAGCGAGTCGTGGCCGACTGTGCGCAGCATCTGCGCGATCTCGGCATCGTTCGGGCCAATATGGCGCTCGATGAAAGCCGAGTGGTGTTCGAGATCGCGCAGCGAAGAGGTGTGAGACATGGAGAGAGTCCGGCAGAGGAAGGCACGAGAAGCAGGCGCGCGTATGCTGCGGCACGACCGCCGAGGCGGTTGGCCGACGAGAAGCGCGCGCCTCCCAAATGTGCCCCTCTGTCCTTTTGCCTGAGAGTTTGGAAGCCGCTGTGCATCGCGCTGCGCTTCGTGCCCCTTCGGCGCCGGGTTTGACCGGTCTCTCCAGAGTCTTGGTGCGGGTGGTATCGGGCCTGAGCGATTACGGGCGTTGCGCCTTCGGCAGCGGGTTGCCCCGCTTCTCCCACCATATTGCAGATTAATTATAGCGCAGCCAGCACCGTCCACGGCCGCTGGAATCGAGCAATATCAGGCTGAATAGGCAACGTAGTCTGTGTGCAGCGACGCTGCTGGCGCGTATCATAGCCACACCCTATTCTCCCACGCCTGTCCATTGCCGGACTGGATGGTCGTGTGTGCGACCGATTTATCAGGATGTCCGAATGTCCCTCACGAACGTGTCCACCCGCCGCATGACCTTGCTGCTGGCTGGACTGACGATGTTCGGCCCGTTCTCGATCGACACCATTTTCCCGGCGTTCCCGCAACTGGCGCAGCGCCTGCACGAGGATCCCGTGGCAATCCAGCAGACGGTCAGCGTGTACCTGCTGGCCTATGCGCTGATGGGCCTGGCGCACGGACCGCTGTCAGATGCCTGGGGACGCCGGCGGGTCATCGTCGGTGGGTTGGCGGTCTTCATTCTGGCCTCGGTCGGTTGTGCGCTATCGCGCGACTTGCCGACCCTGCTGACATTCCGGGCGCTACAGGGCATCTCCGCCGGCGTCGGCATGATCGTTGGCCGCGCGGTGATCCGCGATCTGTTCCAGGGCGACGATGCCCAACGGCTCATGAGCCACGTGTCGATGCTGTTCGGTATCGCCCCGGCCATCGCACCGATTATCGGCGGCTGGATTCTGAGCAGTGGCCACGACTGGCCAATGATCTTCTGGTGGCTGGTCGGGTTTTCTTCGCTGCTGTTGCTCGCCACGCTGCGCTGGCTACCGGAAACCCATCCAGCGCAGATACGCACGCCATTGGCACCGCGCACGCTCCTGCGCAATTACCTCAGCATCGCGTTCAACCCACGTTTCCAACGCCTGGCCGCCGCCGGTGCGTTCAACTCCGCCGGGGTGTTCCTGTACATCGCCTCGGCGCCAGCGTTCGTCATCGACCTGCTCGGCATGAGCGCGCAGGATTTTGCCTGGCTGTTCATGCCCACCATCGGCGGCATGACCCTGGGTGCATTTCTCTCCGGACGCATGGCCGGCCAACTCGGGCCATTACGCCAGGTCCGCATCGGCTTCATCTGTTGTGGTGTCTCGGTGGCTGGCAACATCGCCTATACCGCGCTGGCACCACAGATCGCGCTGCCATGGGCGGTGTTGCCGATTTTCGGCGGTGGCTTGGGCATGGCGTTGATCTTCCCAATCCTTGGGCTCGCCGTGCTGGACATGTATCCACGCCAGCGCGGACTGGCCTCGTCGCTACAAGCATTCATGCAACTCATGGTGAGTGTGGCAGTGGCGGGGATATTGGCGCCGTTGCTCAGTGGCCACCCATTGCATCTAGCGCTGGGTTCGGGCGGGTTTTTCCTGCTTGGATGGGCATTCTGGTATCGGGATCGGCGCAGCGGCACGCCCCTGCCGAAGCCGGAAACGCAGATGCCGTTACTGGAACCGACAGACCCTCTATGAGCAACGAAGGCGTGGTTCGGCTATCGTCCTCGGGTCACCGTTGAGGGAATCGCATGTCCATCCAGTCCAAGCAGCGCCGCGACCTACGCAAAAAATTGGCCGAACGCCTGCGCCACCGTGCCGAGGTTGCCACCCTGAGCCCGCAGATCGAGGCACACGCGGAACTGCGCGATCAGCAACGCACGCTCCTGGCCGGAATCGTGCGCCGCGACGGCGAATGGGTGCTGGGCATGGACGGACGCATCGCCGGACAGAGCGAGAGTGCGGCGCAGGTGCTGTCACTAATCATGCAGGCAGCGGAAATGCACGAACGCACCGGCACACCGGTACGCTTGATGTACTCGGATGCACTGAAGGACGCCGCGCACGCCGATGCGCTGGCACAGGGCCTGAGCTTCGAGGAATTCAAAGCACGTCACACCCAGATCATGCGTCGCGACGATAGCGGCGCAGCGGTCCCGCCGGCCTGACTCCATGGGCCAGAGCGCGAGCCAGGCTGCGCATGAGGCCGTGTCGCTGAAGCGGGTACGCAAGCGCGACGGCATCGCACTGATCCAAGCGCATCGCACCAGCATCGCCCTGCATCATCCTTGGGCGTATCCGTTCACCGACGTGCCTGGTTTCGAAGCCTGGTATGCCCAAACCCTGGACGGCAGCAACATCGCGCTGCTCGCGCGCGAGCGCAGTAGCGACGCGCTGGCAGGGCTGTTCACTTTCGGCCAGGTGGTCGGCGGCTGTTTCCAGAGCGCCTATTTGGGCTATCACGCGATGGCCGGTTGCGAAGGCCGTGGGCTGATGACCCATGCGCTGCGCCTGTGCGTGGCCTATGCGTTCACCGAACTGGGATTGCACCGGGTAGAGGCCAATATCCAGCCGGACAACACTCGCTCGCTGGCGCTGGTAAAGCGCGCCGGTTTTCGTTGCGAAGGCTATTCACCACGTTACATGCGTATCGGCGGAATCTGGCGCGACCACGAGCGCTGGGCACGATTGGCCGACGACTGAACGCGTGCAGATTTGCCGGTTAGCGAGACGAGCGTAACTCCACCGCAAAGAAACCGACCCAACTCACACTCGATAAGGCCGAGCATCCGGAGCAAGGCCAGTGGACGCGGCAGAAAGGACTCTTGATCCTGCTGGAGCAGCCACCTCAGACCAGAAAGCCTATCGCGAGCGGTAGACACTTGCAGACCCGCCACTCGCTCACATCCATGATTTGGAACTTACGTTCAAGTCGCCATGGATTAAGTCAACCTAATATCTCGTATCAGCCAACGTGTGCTCCCTGTTGTAATGGGAAGTTTCTTCAAACGCACACGAATTCAAATAGTGCAATTCGTCACATTGCACTCCGTCATCACGGAACATCATCATGATCGCGACTCCAAGACTTAAAGCCAAAGCAAATGCAGTTGGCATTTTTGCCATTATGACCACTGCAACTGCAATTGCCGCCGCGCCCTCGGTGCCACAATGCGCTATTCCGCAACAATGGCCAACCCCAAGCGCGACAAAGGTCGTTGGCAATGGCACGCCAGCCAGTTGTACCGCAACAGCGCTTTCCAATGCTGTCGCACAGGGCGGCTACGTCACCTTCAATTGCGGCACACAACCACTCACCATTCCAGTCACCCAGTCGATCACGATCGACTCAAGAAATCCGACTGTGATCGATGGGCAAGGCCAAATCATCCTGGATGGCCAGCAATCCACACGCATTTTCCTGGTGAATTCATGGAGCGCACTCTCGGTGCGCAACATACAGCTTCAAAACGGCAGCTCCGTACAACCACCGTCAAACACCTCCTATGACCCAGGCACCTGGGGTGGCGGCGCGATCAAAATCGGCTACCAAAGCAAGCTGGAAATCATCAACAGCCAGTTTCTCTCCAACCGCAGCAGCATCGGCGGTGGCGCCCTGTTTGCCGGTAGCGACGCGGATGTCACCATCGTGGGAAGCTCCTTCTACAAGAACTCCTCATGGCTTGGCGGCGCGCTGTACACCCAACTCAGCCGCCTGACGATCGTCAACACGGATTTCGTGGGAAATCAGGCAATCAACCCTCCGCAGGGCTTTCCCGATGCCGGTGAGTTTGGCGGTGGCGGCGCCATCGACACCGATGGCGCATCACTTAACGGGTATATCCACGGGGGAGTGGGGAGCGGCGGCACCTTGTCGCTCTGCGGCACAGTGATCAATAACAATGTCGCCGCCAATGGCTCCGGAGGGGTGACACTCTGGGCATACGCGCCAGACACGATTGACGTGAAATATTCAACATTCGCCAACAACGTCGCGACCAGCGGCCTTGGCGGCGCTGGCCGCATCAGCCTTGGGTTCACCGATGCTTCGCATTCGGGTTCGACCATGACAACACCGGGCATCATCAACGTCGCCGAATCGAGTTTTATTTCGAATAAGGCAGCCAATGGCAATGCCGGTGCGTTATATATGGACTGCTACGGTGCGTGTGACATCAGCAACAGCACATTTTATGGCAACTCCGCATCGAACGTCGGCGCTGTCATCCAACATACCGGGTGGCCGTCATCGGTTGGCGATCAAGGCAATGTCACGGTGCGCTTCAACAATGTCACCTTCGCGGAAAATTCGCAGGGACCAGCGCTGTTCGGCGACAGATTCGACATTCACAACAGTATCTTCACCTCAAAGACCGAACGCTCGTTCTGCAGCAGCCAGAACAACAGCGGCGACAACATCATTGAACACTCAGGGAAAGGTGCAGTCTGGCCCTTCAGTTGCTTGAAATCTGGCTCGGTCAAATCAGCAGATCCATTACTGTCCGCTCCTAACAACAATGGTGGTCCAACCCTGACCATGCTTCCTGCTGCAAATAGCCCTGCATACGCCTCCGGCATGAACTGCCGCGAAATCGATCAGCGCGGCTACGCTCGACATCCCTCGCTATGCGATCTCGGCGCAGTGGAGATCAATGCAAAATCTAGCAGTGGCGGTTCCACTGGCGCTGGTGGTTCAGCAGGTGGTGGTGGCTCGACCGGTGGTGGTAGCTCCGCGGGCGGTAGCGGCTCGACAGGCGGTAGCGGCTCGACAGGCGGTGGCAGCTCCGCAGGCGGTAGCGGCTCGACAGGTGGTGGCAGCTCTGCAGGCGGTGGCGGCTCGACCGGTGGTGGCAGCTCCACAGGCGGTGGCGGCTCCACCGGCAGCCCCAGCTTCAGCACTCATATCATCGTTGACAGCACTTGGCAGACCGGTCATTGCGACCGCGTGCAAGTCACCAATACCGGCACCACTCCCGGCAATTGGGCAGTCACACAGACGGTCAGCGGCACGATCAACAACCTATGGAATGCAGCGTGGACGCAGTCCGGCAGCACGCTCAGCGCCACGGGCATGGATTGGAACAAGACCTTGGCACCCGGTGCCATGGCCGAGTTCGGTTTCTGCGCCAGCCGTTAATCTGGTCGGGTTATGTCACACCATCACCACGCCATGCGCGGTGAGCAGGAACGGCAGTGTCGCTTGACGCTGCCGTTCGTGCTTTAAGGCATCACCACACGCGAACCATTGGCGATCGGCAAACACGGGGCGATGCCACTCAATCCAGCCCATCCATGCGGATACGGTTGGCGAACAGCGAAAACGCCAACATCCCAGTTAGTCCTCTGACCCGCGCCATCCACGGCGGCAACCAACGCGGCGGCAGCACAATGCCGGATTCGAACAGCGGTGCGAATCCGACCGCATCTTCCAGCGTCATCTTGCCAGCGAACAACCCACGGCATAGCGACAGGCGGTCACGCTGCAAAGCTTGGCGGAAAAACGTGTGCACCGACGCCAACCCACGCAGATACACCGTGTCCTTGGTGAACGCAACGCCACCGCTGGTCGGCACACCACGAAACACGCGCTGGGTCGATGAAAAACTCTCCATCGGGGACTGTCCGGCCGCATCGAAGTAACGGAACACCTCGATAAAGTCGGCACCATCGCGTGCCAGTGCGATCGCCTCGATACGCATACTGATCCGCTTCATGCGCACGATGTCGATACTGCCGGTGATCTGCTCGGCGAAAGTCGCCAGACCTTCCTGGGTCGCCGTCACTCGTGGCGAGGACAGCGCAAGACTTCGCAGATGCACCTGTGCGCGGCCATTGAGCGCGGTCAGCGAATGCACCAAGGCCTCGTGGTGGAACAACTGCGCCCGGTCGTAATCGCTGAACGTCGCACCGGCGCGCAGGCGGATGCGGCGGGCTCCCGCTGCGGCCTTGGATGGCAAGTCCGGATCCAATTCGACCGCGATCACCCGCTTACCGAAAAAGGCATCCAGGTCGCGCTGCAACAACAAATGCAACGCGGTGGCCGACACCGGCACCTGCTCTTCGGCCGAAAGCAGCTCACCGTCCAGTTCCTGAGCGATATGAATGAAATGACTGGCCGCCTCGCGCATGGTCGCCCCTTGTCCGGGCATCGGATCTTCCGGGACGCCGAACAACTGCGCCGAATACGTCCCCACCGCCGATGTCCCCAGCGACTCCAGCAACGCCGCAGCCAGATCCCAACTGTGCACCGACGCCTGCAGATAGACACCAAGCGGATGCGTTGGATCGCACGCCTGTGCGATGGCGGCCAACTCGCGACGTGTGTCGGTCAAGTCCAGGCGCGGATACTGCACCTGCGGCAGTTGCGGCTGACCGCGCGCCACACTTTGCAGAAACGACGCCTGCAGCGCCAACGGCCAGCTCGTCAGTGCCAGTAGACGAATGCCGCGCACCGCCTTGACCATGCGCGCGTCCAGCTTGGTGTGATGGCGGATCTCGGCAGGTACCACCGCCATCGCAGAATCCGATCTCGCTCAGCGACGCAGGCTGCGTGGCGGCTGGCGCTTGCCGCCCGGCTTGCCGGAGGACGAATGGCCGGCGCGGCCGGTCGTGGCGTTCTGCGCCTTCCGCTGCGCCAGCTTGCCAGCGGCACCGGCGACTTCCTCGCGCAGCTTGAGGTAATTGGCCAGACGCGCGGCGTCGATCTCACCGCGCTCGATCGCGGCCTGCACCGCGCAGCCCGGCTCAGCCTGGTGTGCGCAATCGTTGAACCGGCATTGCGCCGCCAATGCCTCGATATCGGCGAAAGCGCCTTCGGCCAGGTCTTCCTCGCCAGTGGGCTTGAGCTCGCGCATGCCCGGCGTATCGATCAGGCAGGCACCAGAGGGCAATGGCAACAACGCGCGGTGCGTGGTGGTGTGGCGGCCACGCGAATCGCGCTCGCGTACCGCAGCGGTGCGCATCTTCTGCACACCGAGCAAGGTATTGGTCAAGGTGGACTTGCCCGCGCCAGACGACCCCACCAGCACCACGGTCTGCCCCGGTCGCAGCCAGGGCCGCAGCGCGGCGACGCTTTCAGTTTGCTTCGCATTGACCGTCAGCAGCGGGATCGACTGCGCGGCCAGCTCCTCCAGCACCGCCAGGGCATCGTCGGCGTACTCGGTGAGATCGGCCTTGGTCAGCACCACCACCGGCGCGGCACCGCCACCGCCGACCAGCAGCAGATAGCGCTCGATGCGGCGCGGATTGAAATCCGCATCCAGGCCACAGACGATGAACACCGTATCGATATTGGCCGCAATGACCTGCTGATGGTAATGCTCACCAGCAGCGCCGCGCTTGATCGCGGTGCGCCGTGGCAGCAGCGCGACAATGCGCGTGCCATCCAGCAGAACCCAGTCGCCGACCGCGGCGCGCTCATGGCTGGGGAAGCGTGGCCGTTGCCAATCCGGCAGCGACTCCACTTTGAAGGCGGTGTCCACCGCATCGGCGACCACATAGCCGGTGCGATGCTGCTCCACCACCCGCGCCGGCCGCGCTTGCGGATAGGCATCGAACTGCGCCAGCCAGGCCGGCTCCTCAGGCGATCCGGGCCAGGGCCAGCCGATGGGGCGCAACGCAGCGAAATCGATCTGGGGCAGACTCATGTGCGGATTCTAGACGCTGCCGATGCGGTCCCGGTGGTTCTATCGCATTTCCGCTACCATGCCAGTTCCACGCTCCACCGGCTAATGCGATGCCTACACCGCCGATCAAGCCGCTCGCGATTCGCGAACGTCTGTCTGAAGTCCGCTATGAAATCCGCGGAGAACTGGCCCGGCGCGCCCGTGACCTGGAGGCGCAGGGGCGCAAGCTGATCAAGCTCAATATCGGCAATCCCGGCGCATTCGGTTTCCGCGCACCGGACCATCTGCAGCGCGCGATCGCCGACGACATGGGACGCACCGACCCCTACACTCACCAACAAGGCATGCCGGAGGCACGCGAGGCAATCGCCGCGGCCTACGCCCGACGCCAGCATCCGGATGCCCATCCGGAGCGCATTTTCATCGGCAACGGGGTCAGCGAACTGATCGACCTCTCCCTGCGCGCCCTGCTCAACCCAGGCGACGAAGTGCTGGTGCCGTCGCCTGACTATCCACTCTGGTCAGCCGCCACCATCCTCAACGACGGTCGCCCGGTGTACTACCGCTGCGCGCCGGAGAATGGCTTCCAGCCCGATCCGGTGGAGATCGAAACACTGGTGTCCTCGCGCACCCGTGCCATCGTGCTGATCAACCCGAACAATCCCAGTGGCGCCAGCTATTCGCGCGCCCTGCTGGAGAAGATCGTCGCTATCGCGGTCAAGCACAACCTGCTGTTGATGGTCGACGAAATCTACGACCAAGTGTTGTACGACGGCGCCGACTTCGTCCCGGTCGCGCCCCTGGCCGGGGAGCATCCCTGCGTTAGTTTCGGCGGCCTGAGCAAGGTGCACCGCGCCTGCGGCTGGCGGGTCGGTTGGGCGCTGCTCTCCGGTGCCACCGAGCGCATCGGCGAGTTCCGCAATGCCATGGACCTGCTCGGCGCGCTGCGCCTGTGCGCGAACGTGCCTGGTCAATTCGCCATCGACGCCGCAGTCAACGGCCCGGATACCATCTCCCCGCTGTGCACACCCGGCGGCCGTCTGTACGAAACCCGTCGCGCGGTGATCGACGCCTGCGCGGCCAGCGAACACTTGTCGCTGGTGCAACCGGCCGGCGCGCTGTACGCGTTTCCAGCCGTGGTCGGCGCAGCCGCGCGCGGATTCGACGACCACGCCTTCGCGCTGGAATTGATGAACGAAGAGGGCGTCTTGGTGGTCCCGGGCTCCAGCTTCAACGTGCCTTACCACAACCACTTCCGCGTCACCCTGTTGCCGGAAGCGGCGACGATGCGCGAGGTGTTCGCACGCATCGACCGAGTGCTGACGCGGCGTGCCGAAGCCGCCACCAAGGTGGTGCCGCTGAAACCGCGCAGCGCTGTGCGCTGATGCCACGCAAAGCAAAGACCAACACGCCGGTGCCGGACCCACCACGCTACCAGGCGCTTGGCGACTGCTACAGCATCGGCCAGAGCCTGACCGTGGAAGAAAGTTGGCCAATGCAACTGGCCGCCGCGCTGCGCACGCGCGGGGTGGACTTGAGCGATCCGCAGATCATCGCCACCACCGGCTGGAGCACCAACCAACTCGCACCGCCATCGACGAGGCCGCGCCACAGGGACCGTTCGCACTGGTGACGCTACTGATCGGGGTCAACGATCAATATCACGGCCACCCACTGCAGGAGTACCGTGCGCAGCTCAACTCACTGCTACAACGCGCAATCGATTTTGCCGGCACGCAATCGCGGCGAGTGCTGATGGTCTCGATCCCGGACTGGGGCTTGAGCCCACTCGCACAACCGCCCAAGTACGACCCAATACAGATCAGCATCCAGATCGACGCCTTCAACGCGACCGCCCAAGAGTGTTGCGCCGCGCATGCAATTGGTTTCGTCGATATCACCCCGATCAGCCGCGATGGCGGCGGCGAAGCGGCGATGCTGGCCGCCGACAGACTGCACCCGTCGGCGGCGATGTATGCGCGTTGGACCGAGCGCGTGTTACCTGCGGCATACGCGGCCCTGGCCTGACCGGCACGCCCTAACCCGCACGCGACGCCTGCTGGCAAACAACACCCGCGCAACACCACGTCACTCCTGGTTCCGATGGTTCGGCATCGCGCATCACGGCTGATCGACAGGCGGTTCTTCGCTGCGATGGGCTGTCACCTGCGCGGTGCCGGCATCAGGCACCTCGGCGCAAAGCCCGCGTGCGTGCAGCGCCTGTAGCACGCCCTCTACGATCACCGGGTTGTGCCCGTGCGCCGCACCTTCATGCAGTAACACAATCGCGCCTGGAGTCAGCTTGCGGACGATGCGCGCCACGGTCGCCGCAGGGTCGCAGCGCACGCCATCGAAGCCGCGCACGTTCCAGGCCACCCGGGTCAGGCCATGACGGCGCAGCGGTGCGGCGACAAAGGGGTTGGTCATGCCCACCACCGAGCGGTACCAGCACGGCGCAACACCGGCGATGCTGGTCAAGGTTTGCTGGGCCTGATCGATCTCGCGCGCCATGCGCTGCGGCCCCAACGCCCAGAACCAGGCATGTGGATGAGTGTGACTGTGGTTGCCGATGCCATGGCCACGGCGCACGATCTCGCGCACCAACTGCGGACGCGCGGCAGCGCGCGCGCCGACCAAAAAGAAGGTGGCCTTGGCCTGATAGCGGTCGAGCAGCTCCAGGATCGCCACGGTGTCCTCGGACGGACCGTCGTCGATCGTCAGCCATACCCGGGGGGCGCTGCCGGGCAGACGATCGAGCACCGGCGCGTACAGCCACGCCCGTGGCAGGAAGACCGGCAGCAAAAACGCCGCATGCGACAGCAGCAACACCGGCAGGCCGATGCGCCAGCCACACGCCCACCAGAGCGCCGCGACCAGTGCCTGCGAGGCCAACGCCCAGAGCAGCCAGCGGTGCGGATGAGGCGGGATACGATGCAGCGTTTCCGGAACTGTCATGCCCCATGATGCCATGCGGCGTAGAATGTCCGGCCTGACTTCGCCACCGAATACCTGCCATGTCCCTGGATCCCGCCCTGCGCTCGCGCATCGAAACGCTGCTTAGCTCCAACCGCGTCGTGCTGTTCATGAAAGGTCAGCCGGGCATGCCGCAGTGCGGGTTTTCCGCCAAAGCGGTGGGCGCGCTGAACGACCTCGGCGTCGACTTCGCCCACGTCAACGTACTGGCCGACCAGGACATCCGCGAGGGCATCAAGGTCTACGGCGACTGGCCGACGATCCCGCAGTTGTACGTGGACGGGGAGTTGATCGGCGGCAGCGACATCATTCTGCAAATGGCCGGCAATGGCGAACTGAGCGAGTTGTTGGGCGTGCCAGCCCCGGATCGCACGCCGCCGACGATCACCATCACCGACGCCGCCGCCGACATGCTGCGCGGCGCGCTGGCCGACGCCCCAGGCGCCAGCCTGGCATTGGCGATCGATGCGCAGTTCCAGCCGAACTTCCAGCTTGCGCCGACCGATCCCAACGCCATTGCCGCCGAATCCAACGGCCTGCGCGTGCAGTTCGACCTGGGCAGCGCACGCCGCGCCGACGGCATCACCATCGACTGGGTGGACGACCTGCGCGGGCGCGGCCTGGCCATCGACAACCCCAACGCGCCCAAGCCGGTACAGGACATCAGCCCGCGCGACGCCGACGACCAGGTCCGCGCCGGCAACCTGATCCTGGTGGACGTGCGTCCGCCGGAGGAGCGCGCGGTCGCCGCGGTGAATGTGGCATTCCGCTCACTGGACGGCGAGCAGCGCGCGCAATTGGAAGCCCTACCGAAGGACACCGCGCTGGCGTTCTTATGTCATCGCGGCGGGCGCAGTGCACAGGCAGCCGAACGCTTCCGCGCGCTCGGCTTCACTCGGGTACACAACGTGATCGGCGGCATCGACGCCTGGACAGACCAAGTGGACGGCAGCGTGCCGAAGTATTGAGCCGTTCACGCACGCGGCCATAATCCGCTCAACGGGCAGGCGCAAGATCATGCGCTCGTGCAGCCACGCATACACCGATCCATCCACTGCGCCATGGCAATGCACCGCGTGCATCGCCACGGCGCAGTGGATGACGCACGCTGATTGCCTTCGGTGCGCAGACGCGTTTGGCCAGTCAGCCGATGCCCGCGTCGACCTGCAGAAAATCGTTCTCCTCCTGCGTGGTTTGCCGTCCCAACGCCGCATTGCGATGCGGAAAACGACCGAAACGCTGGATCACGTCCTCGTGCATCACCGCCCATTGCAGCGCCTGGGCATCGGCAAGCGCGCTGAACAATTCCACCGCCTGGCGTTGCAACGCGACATCCTCGGTATGCGTGTAAGGCAGATAAAAAAACATCCGCAACGTCGTATCCGTCTGCCGATCGAACCCGTCCACCAACGCCTGATGCGCGTAATAGCAGGCCAGCCCGTCGGTGGCGTAAGCATGCGCACTGCCACGGAACACGTTGCGCGGCACTTGATCGAGCAACAGCAACAGCGCCAGTGCACCTTCGGCATCGCCCATCCACCCCGCATATTCGCCGCGCGCAGCGGCATGGTGGGTGTCCAGCAAGTGTTGGCGGACATTGGCGTCGAAGGATTCGTTGACGGCGAACCAGCGCTCACGGCCAGCACTACGCCAGAAATCCACGACAGCCTGCGGGGTGATTTCGCTCATCGCGGCGTCTCTCTGGCTTCAATACAGTTGCATAGCAGATCCCACGTCGCGATGCAGTGCAGAGCCGGCCAGCGTCAACGTCGACACGGTAGGAAACAGAGCATGGACCGCGTGGCGACTTGTAACTGAAGCGGAACATGTCGATGTCAAGGTGATATCCACACCTGATTTTGTAAATTAATTAAAGACCCACATCCCATGAGAAATGCCTGCGTGCGCACCTTTTTTTCCATGATCTTGTTTTGTCTCGCAGTGGGCAGCGCACTGCCTGCTGTGGCACAGAATGGAACCTTCGGCCTCAGCCACAGCGGCGGGCGCTTCACCGTCGATAGCGGCGCCAATCTGGTGTTCAGCGTGGATGACAGCAATGGCGACCTGGTGTCGATGCGCTATCGCGGCACCGAGTTGCAGAGTACCGAGCCCAAGGGTTCGCAGATTGCCTCGGGACTCGGCACAGCGACCGTGGTGGCGCGCACCGTGGGCGACACCATCGTCATCTCGGCTCAAGCCGGCGATCTGACCCATTACTACATGGCGCACAAAGGCCGCAATGCGATTTACATGGCCACCTATGCGCCCACCTTGCTGCCAATCGGCGAATTGCGCTTCGTCACACGGCTCAATGTCAACCTGCTGCCGAACGCCGACCGCGAACCGGACTCCAACGTCGGCACTGCGATTGAAGCCAAGGACGTGTTTTTGCTTCCCAACGGCCGCACCAGTTCCAAGTTCTATTCTGCGCGGCGTGCAATCGACGACAGCATCCATGGCGTGAGCGGCACGAACGTGGCCGTTCGCATGTGGATGGGGAACCGCGAATACAGCTCCGGTGGCCCATTCTTCAAAGACATCGCCACGCAAAAGACTGTGGTCACCCACGAGTTGTACAACTACATGTTTTCCAACCACACCCAGACCGAGTCCTATCGCGGCGGTCTGCATGGCGTGTATGCCCTGCTGTTCACCGACGGTGGCCCAGCGCCAGACGCGGCGACCGATCTCAGCTTCGTCGATGCGACGCTGAAACTAAAAGGCTTCGTGGACAACACCGGCCGCGGCGCGGTATCCGGTCAGGTCTCGGGCGTAGCAAACGGGCAACCGGCCGTCGTCGGCCTGAGCAACGACCAGGCGCAGTACTGGGCAAGCGCGGACTCGACAGGACAATTCCAGATCGCCAGCGTGCTTCCTGGACACTATCGCATCACGCTCTACCAAAACGAACTCGAAGTTGCGCAGGACACACTCGAAGTCGATGCCGGCACCACCACGCAGACCGCATTGCAAGCGGTGCCGCTGCAGGGCCAGGTACAGTGGCAGATCGGCGTGCCCGACGGCACTCCCAGCGGTTTTCTCAACGCAAGCCTGTTGCCCACGATGCATCCCTCCGACCAGGCCATGGCACCTTGGGGGCCGCTGACCTACCGTGTGGGAACCAGCGCGCTTGAGGATTTTCCTGCGGTGCAATGGCACGGCGTCAACACGCCCACGCGCATTGAGTTCGTCCTCGGCGCCGACCAAGTCAGCGACTATCGCTTGCGGATGTTCGTCCCACTGACACAAGCCGGTGCGCGCCCGCAAGTGAGCGTGAACAGCCAATGGATTGGCCCGGCACCAGCGCGACCCAATCAACCGGACAGCCGCGGCATTACCCGCGGCACCTATCGCGGGAACAATACCCTGTACCTTGTCGACATCCCGGCCACGGCCTTGCAGGCCGGCCTCAATTGGCTGGACATCGATACCATCTCCGGCTCGCCGGACAATGGCTTTCTCGGTCCGGCTGTCGTCTTCGACAGCGTGCAACTGATCGCGCCATAAGCTGATCGTGCCTTGAAGGTTGCACGGATGCGGGAACGTCCTTGCAACCTGGGTGATGCAGTGCATTGCAAAGAAATATGCCTGGACGACCGAGAACGCTCATCCAGGCATACCCTCATCGTTTGAACAACCCAGCCCAATAGTGATTTGCTGGGTTATTCAGACCTCGTGATCTCAACGGCTGGCGCAGAAGCCGAACTCGGCCATGGCACCAGGCGCGAGAGTCTTGTTCCAATCCATACCCGCAGCGCTGAGCGTGCTGCCGGACTGCGTCCAAATCGCATTCCACAGGCTGTTGATCGTGCCGCTGATCGGCTGGCTGATTGACCAGTTGCCTGCGCTGGTACCGGTATTGGTCACCTGCACGTGCTCGCAATAGCCGGCATGCCAGTCGCTGTCGACAATGGTACGTGTGCTGAAGCTCGGGCTGCTCGTGGAGCCACCACCGCTGGTGCCGCCACCGCTGGTGCCGCCACCACTGGTGCCACCACCGCTGGTGCCACCGCCGCTGGTGCCACCGCCGCTGGTGCCACCGCCGCTGGTGCCACCGCCGCTGGTGCCACCGCCGCTGGTGCCGCCGCCACTGGTGCCACCACCGCTGGTGCCACCGCCGCTGGTGCCGCCACCGCTGGCGCCGCCGCCACTGGTACCGCCAGTCTTCGCGTCGATGTTCGCCGTGATATCGATCCAACCTTTGCCGCGCACTACTTCGAAGCCAGTTTCAACCACATGCAGGTACAGCGAATCGCTGTAGCGACCATCCTGACTACGATTAGCCTGCAACCAATTGAGGAATTGCTTCACGTCAACATTGAGGCTACCGCTGGTCGGCAGATTGGCCTGGCCAGCAGTGCCGTGCGGGATAAAGGTATAAACGTAATAGCCGGCACCGGCGTTATCACCCTCCCACAAATCGAAGGTATAGCCGCCAGCGGTGATTACGTTGGTGGCGGTGGGCTGACCCACCGGATAGGAGTTATTTCCGCCCCAGATCATCAATTCCAGTTGTGGCACGTCCTTGTTCGCGTCGCGGCGGAAGAATATGTCGTAGGCAAAGTCGCCGTGCATGTCAGTGCCGCCAGCACTGTAGGAGAACTGGACCGGGATCGATGTCAGCGAGGACACCTGGGCGGGAAACAGATTATCGTTGGCCGGATTCCAACCGTAGTGGTAGCCGCGCAGAATGGCTGGATAACCATGCAGGTCGTTGCTGGGATAGTTGAAAGACACATTCAATTCCGGCGTGGTGCCGGTACCAAACGTGCCTTGCATGCCGTGGTTCGGATCGCCGAAATCGTTGACCCATGCGTAATGGCTTCCATAGACCTTATTCGGCCCAGCCATAACCAGGGGCGCGGCGGCCATACACGCCAGCGCGAGCAGTGTCTGCAAGGGACGGCGCGTCTTACGCGGGACACCCGCGACCATCTTGATGTTGTGCATCGGAATTTTCCTTAGGGAAACAGCCATTCGCTGTCTTAACCGACGCTAACAAGATGTCCGCAGATTGAGCTATGAAAAGAACATCTGAGTAATGCACGAACGGCAATAGTGCTAGCTCGGCACAGTATCAAGCGTGCGCGAACACTCACTTCCAGGCCATTAGCAACCTCCGACAACGTGTATTGTCTACCGAGCGGACCACTGCCATGTGCCCATCCAGCATCGATATAAGATCGTCGATGGGCTGGTTGCGCTAGTGACGAGGCGGCCTCACTGCACACCGGATGGTAGTCTCGCTCTGCTAGGCTGCTTGGCCTTGCATCACGGAAAAACATCTATGACCGTCACCTATTCGATCAGCCTGCCCGATCCCTCCCGTGCGCGCGGCAGCCAACCGTCGCTGAGTTTCACCGCACATGGCGCCGACGCCTTCGCCGAACAATTGCAAACCGCCCTGCGCGACCCAGGCTGGTGTGAGCGCTGGCACGCGTTGCAGCCAGATCCGGACGAGGTGGATCCAGCCCAGGCCATCACCGATCCCAATGCACGCGTCACCGGCAGGCAGAACGACCTGCGCATTGACCTGTCCGTCACGACCAGCATCCCCGGCGACATCCTGAGGCAGCGCATGCGCTTGCTTGCCGGCAGCTTCTGGGAACTGCACGACGTGCGCTGAGAGAGCACAACACTCTCACGCACAACGCGCGTGAGGCAGCCGCACAGTCGATGCCCGAGCATGGGATTTGCCTGCGCCCACCCAAGGCTGACCGCACACCACCAACCAGCCCCGACGCCCCCTCTCGCTGCGCTCAGTCGCGCAGCGCGCGCGCGTGGAAGGCGATGTGCTCGCCGATGAAGCTGCCGACGAAGTAGTAACTGTGGTCGTAACCGGGCTGCAGGCGCAAGGTCAGCGGATAACCAGCGGCATCGGCCGCATCCTGCAGTAACTGCGGCCGCAGTTGCGCCTCCAGGAACGCATCGTCACCGCCCTGGTCGATCAGCATCGGCAGATGCTCCCGAGCCGTGCGGATCAGTGCGCTGGCGTCATACGCCGACCACTGCGTGCGATCCTCGCCCAAATACGCGGTAAAGGCTTTCTCACCCCAAGGCACTTGCGTCGGCGCAACGATCGGCGCGAACGCCGACACGCTGCGGAAGCGACCTGGATTCTTCAGCGCGACCACCAGTGCGCCATGCCCTCCCATCGAATGGCCGCTGATCGCACGGCGACCATTGTGCGGAAACTGCGCTTCGACCAACGCCGGCAATTCCTCCACCACGTAGTCGTACATGCGGTAATGCGTGGCCCACGGCGCGCGCGTGGCGTTGACATAGAAACCTGCACCGATGCCCAAGTCATAGCCATCGGCATCGGCGACGTCATCGCCGCGCGGACTGGTATCGGGTGCGACCAGGATCACCCCATGCTCGGCGGCATAACGCTGCGCACCGCACTTGATGATGAAATTCTGCTCGGTGCAGGTCAATCCACTGAGCCAGTACAACACCGGCAACGCTGCGTGCTCTGCCTGCGGCGGCAGATACACCGCGATGTGCATGGTGCAGCCGAGGGCCGTGGAATGGTGACGATAGACGTCCTGCCAACCACCGTGACAGGCATGGTGTTCGATACGCTCCATCAAAGTGACTCCTGTGTTTGGAAACTACCTGCGTGCGACGTAGCGCATGCACGACACCGCAACGCAACGAACCGTCGATCAGAAATGGATGACGGTACGGATCGACTTGCCTGCATGCATCAGATGAAACGCTTGGTTGATCTCATCCAGCGGCAAGGTGTGGGTAATGAACGGATCCAGGTCGATTTCGCCTCGCATTGCCTGCTCGACCATCCCCGGCAACTGCGTGCGGCCCTTGACCCCACCGAACGCGCTGCCGCGCCACACCCGGCCAGTCACCAACTGAAACGGACGCGTGCTGATTTCCTGACCAGCACCGGCCACGCCGATGATGACGCTCTCGCCCCATCCCTTGTGACAGCACTCCAGGGCCGCGCGCATCACCTGCACATTACCGATGCACTCGAAACTGAAATCCACACCGCCATCGGTCATCGCGACAATCACTTCTTGAATCGGACTGGCATGGTCTTTGGGATTGAGGCAGTCGGTGGCACCCATGCGCCGTGCCAGTACGAACTTGTCCGGATTTGTGTCGATCGCGAGAATGCGCCCCGCCTTTGCCTGCACCGCGCCCTGGATCACCGCCAGACCGATACCGCCCAGTCCGAACACCGCCACCGAATCGCCCGGCTTGACCTTGGCGGTATTGTGTACCGCGCCGATCCCGGTGGTGACGCCGCATCCGAGCAGACACACCTTCTCCAACGGTGCCTGCGGATCGACCACGGCCAGGGAAATCTCCGGCACCACCGTGTATTCGCTAAACGTGCTGCAACCCATGTAGTGGTAGATCGGCTGGCCGTTATAGGAAAAGCGCGTGGTGCCATCGGGCATCAGGCCTTTACCCTGCGTGACGCGCACCGCCTGGCACAGATTGGTCTTGCCAGACAGGCAAAACTTGCACGCGCGACACTCGGCCGTGTACAGCGGAATCACGTGATCGCCCACCTTCACGCTGATCACTCCCTCGCCCACCGCTTCGACGATGCCCCCGCCTTCGTGGCCGAGCACCGCCGGAAAGATCCCTTCCGGATCGTCGCCGGACAGGGTGAACGCATCGGTATGACAAACGCCGGTGTGGGTGATCCTGACCAGCACTTCGCCCTGACGCGGCGGCGCGACATCGATCTCCACGACCTGCAACGGCTGACCTGCTGCGAAGGCAACGGCGGCACGGGATTTCATGGGCGTTCTCCTGACTGAAAAACGGAGGCAATGCGACCGGTGACACGGGATGACTCAAGATACGCGCGAACCAACAGGCACAGCTTGCGTAAACGCCAATGGCCCAATGCTTCACGCATATGCGCCTGCATCACCGATGCCATCAGACTGCCAACCGCAGCGGCGCATAGCGCCGCGATCTGCTGAGGCAAGGGCGCGTAATCCGAACTACCTTGCAGCGCCCGCTCCACTGCCTCGCTCTGCCCGCGCGTAAGGCGGATGGGAAACAGAACACACGTCCTTTCATGCAGGTGTGTGACATGCGATTGGAGGTTGAAACATATGTTAAAGATAATATCTGCACGACCGGCAAAAAGGAACGGCGAACCGTGTCCACACCGTGCCGACCGGCCTGCCCTGCATCGCGCGTGCAGCAGACAAAAACCGCCATGAAACCGCAGCCTATGATGATCCGACGACCATACCCTGGCCGGAGATCGGTGAACAGACGCTGGCCGCACCAGTTCCAGACAGCCGTCACCACGTCTAGACTGACCGAATACCTTATGACCCTCCCTCAAGATCGTGGACATGAAATCCTTCATCCTGGTCGTTGACGACGACCCGGACCTGCGCCGACTCATCAGCGAGTTCCTGAGCGAACACGGCTATCAAGTAGAGTCCGCCGAGACAGTGGCGCAAATGCGCCAATTGATGGCCGAACGGCAACCGGACCTAATCGTTCTGGACGTGATGATGCCCGGCGAAGACGGGCTCAGCGCAGCGCGCCAACTCGCCAGCGAGCGCGGCGCACCCGCCGTCATCATGCTCAGCGCACTGGGTAGCGACACCGACCGCATCATCGGCCTGGAAGTGGGTGCCGACGATTACCTGGCCAAACCCTGCAATCCACGCGAACTGCTGGCACGCGTGCGCGCCCTACTACGCCGCAGTCAAGCCACGATGCTGCCGCCGGAAGCGCGCGGCAACGTCTACGAATTCGCTGGCTGGCGGCTGGACGTGATCCGTCGCGATCTGCGTGACCCCACTGGCATCTTCATCAATCTCTCCGACGGCGAGTTCGCCCTGCTGCGCACCTTCGTCGAACACCCGCAACGTGTCCTCAGCCGCGATCAATTGCTCGACTACGCGCGCGGGCGCGACACCGAGGTCTACGATCGCGCCATTGACAGCCAGATCAGCCGTCTACGCCGCAAGATCAACGAGCGCGTGCAGACCGAATTGATCCGCACCGTGCGCAACGAAGGCTACATGCTGTTGCCGAGCGTCGCCCGCCTGTGAGCGCGTCCAAGCGCGGCTTGCCGATTTTCGCACGCACCTTCCTGTTGCTCATCGTGGCGTTGCTGGCGGCACAACTGATCGGCATCGCCCTGGTTTTGCGCACACCGGTCTACGAGATGCCGGTGCATCCACCGGAAGTGATCGCGCTGCTCAGTACCCGGATGCCCGCACGCACGCAGACGCTGAAAGTCCAGGACTCTGCGCGCGCGCCATTGCCGGCCCCGGATCAAGTCCGCGATGGCATGGCCGAACGCCTGATAGCGCATTGGCTGGCAGTGGAGCAGGAAGAAGTACGCTTCTACCGCAATAGCGACGGTCGCCTCGACCGCCTGCGCTTCCGGCTGGGGGAGCTACCACCGCAACCCGCCTCTGCAGCATCGGACCAAAGCGCAGACACGCCCTCCTTGCACGTTGTGGTCGATGCCACACCACCGCACACCGCGCCCAGGGATACGACCCGCAGCAACGCCTTCGACGCAACGATGCGCGCCATGGGCTGGCGCGAACATGGCTTCGCCCCAGAGGTGCCGCTGCTGGATGGCTTCACCGCCGCGCTACACCAACCCGATGGCAGTTGGCGCAGCGTGATGTCACCGCCGCAACGCTTTTCCCGCGAATTCAAGAGCAAGGTGGCGATGCTGCTCTTGGCCGGCATGTTGGCGATGCTACCGCTGGCCTGGTGGTTCTCGCGGGCGCTGTCGGCGCCGATCCGGCGCTTTGCCGAAGCCGCCGACCGTCTGGGCCGCAATCCCAACGCACAACCACTACAGCGCAGCGGCCCCAGCGAGATCGTGCAAGCCGCCGACTCGTTCAACGCGATGCAAGCCCGCCTGAACCGCCTCATCAACGAACGCACGCACATGGTCGCCGCGATCGCCCACGACCTGCGCACACCACTGGCGCGCTTGGCGTTCCGTCTGGAGAGCCTGCAGCCACCGTTGCGCGACAAAACCATGGCCGACATCGACGAGATGAAAGCAATGATTTCCGCCGCACTGAACTTCATCCACAACGATAACCATCGCACTCCCCGCTCTCCGCTGGATTTTCGCCTTCTCGTAGAAAGCGTGGTGGACGATGCCAGCGACACCGGCGCCGACGTCAGCCTGCACGCCGGCCAGGCCATCACCCTCGACGGCGACCCGCTATCACTGCGGCGCATGGTGATGAACCTGGTGCAAAACGCCTTGAAGTACGGCAAGCGCGCGCGCGTGCACCTGCGGCGCGAAGCCAACGAGTGCGTGCTGTGGATCGACGACGATGGTCCCGGCATTGATCCAACGCAACGCGAGAAATTGTTTCTGCCGTTCTTCCGCGGCGAAAACTCGCGCAATCGCGACACCGGCGGCATCGGCCTTGGCCTGTCAGTGGCGCACAGCACGGTGCTCGCACACGGCGGTGTAATCGAGCTGAACAATCGTCCCGAAGGCGGCTTGCGGGTGTGCGTGACACTGCCTTGCCAAGCGAGCACATGAATCCGCAAACAAGACGGACGCAGCTGACCCGCCTAACGTCGTTGCTGATTGCCGTGTTCTGCCGCGCTTTCCCGCTGCAATGCCGCCTTCATCCTCGCCAGTCCATCGGGATTGGGCCAACCAGCGAACGTCTCGAGGCTGGTGCTGCCACGCAGCAGATAGAACGTCGGCGTCGCGATGCTGTGCAGGAAAGCCCAGCGCTGCGCCGATACATCAGGTGCATCGGCAGCAGGGCTGGCGGCGATTCCATTGCGCGATGCCGTCGATGGAAGGGCTAGGGCCTGGCTCGGCGACGCGTCCACCTCAGTAAGCGAACTCGCCGAATACCCTATCGATATCGCCCTGCCAGGCACCGTGGTACAGCGCCAGCTTACGCTCGGCGGCAGTCTCGCCATCGTGCAGGATCTCCACCAGCGGTTCGAGGAAGCGTGATTCGTCCTGGCCATCGCGATTCAAGCATGCACGGCGACGCAATCCAGCCAGGGCGATTTTCACCGCTTCGGTGGCGAGATCCTGCACGCTGCCATGACGGAACGGCAACTTCAGGGCGTGGCGCGGCACGCCGTCGCGCAGGGCGTGGCGTTCGCTCAGGCTGAAATCCTTGACCAAGTCCCAGGCAGCATCCAGCGCCGCGTCGTCGTACAGCAGGCCGACCCAGAACGCCGACAGTGCGCACAGCCGCCCCCATGGCCCGGCGTCGGCGCCGCGCATTTCCAGATATTTCTTCAACCGCACTTCCGGAAACGCCGTGGTCATGTGATCGGACCAATCGCGCAGGGTCGGCAACGCACCGGGCAGCGCCGGCAACGCGCCACGCATGAAATCGCGAAAGCTCTGCCCGCTGGCATCGATATAGGTGCCGTCGCGATAAGAGAAATACATCGGCACGTCCAGCAGGTAATCGACATAGCGCTCGTAACCGAAGCCATCTTCGAAGACGAAATCGAGCATGCCGGTGCGGCCGGCGTCGGTATCGGTCCAGATGTGCGAGCGGTAGCTGAGGTAGCCGTTGGGCTTGCCTTCGGTGAATGGCGAATCGGCGAACAGCGCGGTGGCAATCGGCTGCAGCGCGAGCGAGACACGGAATTTCTTGATCATGTCCGCTTCGCTGGCATAGTCCAGGTTGACCTGGACCGTGCAGGTGCGGGTCATCATGTCCAAGCCAAGCCCGCCGACCTTGGGCATGTACGCCTGCATGATCTTGTAGCGGCCCTTGGGCATCCACGGCATGTCGTCGCGGCGCCATTTCGGCTGGAAACCCATGCCGAGAAAGCCCAGGCCCAATTGATCGGCCACCTGCTTGACCTCGTTGAGGTGGCTGCCCACTTCCACGCAGGTCTCATGGATGGTCTGCAGCGGCGCGCCGGACAGTTCCAACTGCCCGGCCGGCTCCAACGTCACCGAAGCTCCATCGCGCAACAGGGCGATGGTACGTCCAGCTTCGCGCACCGGCTCCCAGCCGAATTGGGTGAGACCGAGCAGCAAGGCTTCGATCCCGCGCTCGCCGTCGAACGTCGGCGGCCGCAGATCGTCCAGGCGGAAACCGAATTTCTCGTGTTCGGTGCCGATGCGCCACTGCGCCTGGTGCTTTTCTCCGGAGGCCAACACCTGAACCAGTTCGGCGCGGTCGGTGATCGGTGTCTCGGCAACGTGACTGGGGCTCGACAAGGGCAGCACTCGCACGAAAAGAGGGAGGAATGTGGGGGTCATCCACCGCCATCGCAAGGCCGGCACTGTAGACTGCCGACGACATCGCGCACATCACGACGGGCGGTAACGCAGTATTCCATGGCCGCCATGCTGGCGGCGTCGAGAGTGAGACGCAGCCACAAGCCCCGCGATCGACTCGGCTAAGCTGCCATCTTGACCTATTTCGCAACAGGTGTCGCAATGCGCCCCGCCCACTCAGAACGACACCGCTCCGACCGCGCCGGCTGGCTGCGCGCAGCCGTGCTCGGTGCCAACGACGGCATTCTCTCCGTGGCCGGCCTGGTGGTTGGCGTCGCCAGTAGCGGCGCCTCCACCACCACCGTGCTGACCACCGGCATCGCCGGTCTGGTCGCTGGCGCGATGTCGATGGCCGCTGGCGAGTACGTCTCGGTGCAGTCGCAGGCGGACACCGAACACGCGGACCTGGCGCAGGAACGCCGCGAACTACACGAAGATCCGCAAAGCGAACTGGAAGAGCTCACCGCGATCTACCGCCAGCGCGGACTGGACCCGGCGTTGGCGCGCCAGGTTGCCGAACAATTGACCGCACACGATGCGCTGGGCGCGCATGCGCGCGACGAACTCGGCATCACCGAAAGCCTGCGCGCCCGCCCATTGCAGGCCTCGGCCGCCTCGGCGGCGGCATTTTGCGCTGGCGCGGCGCTGCCGGTCGTCGCGGCCTGGCTGGCACCGACCGGGGAGCAACTCTGGGTCACCGGCGTGGCAACCCTGGCTGGACTGTCGCTGACCGGCGCGCTGGCCGCTCGTGCCGGTGGTGCGTCAGACGCGCGCGGCGCGGCACGCGTGCTGTTCTGGGGAACACTGGCGATGCTGACCACTGGCGCGATCGGGCACCTGTTCGGCGTACATGTCTGAACGCGGCTAGCGCGCGCATTCGGCTATGTCCGCACCACTGACCATGCCCGACAACGATCACACTGCATGGGCAGCGACTCTCGCACAGCGGTGGCATGCGCAAGGTTATCGGTGATCGCCTGACACCTCGCCCGCCATCCACCACCTGAAGACGGCAATGGGCACAGCGCCAGCAGTTCGAGCGCGCAGCTCAAGGCACGACGGACGGCGCAGCCTCCAGCCCCAACCAATCGCCGACGATGGCGCGCGCCTCGTCCACGCCCTGGCGACTGGCGCCGGAAAAAGTCTGCACACCGACCGTATCGCCGAACGCCATGAGCAGTTCCTTGCGCACCTGCTGCAACGCTTGCGCCTGCTGACCACGGCCGAGCTTATCGGCCTTGGTCAGCAGCGCATGCGCCGGCAAGCCGCGTTGCACGGCATAGCGCAGCATTTGCCGGTCGTAATCCTTGAGCGGATGCCGGATGTCCATCACCACCACCAATCCACGCAAAGCCTGGCGCGTGCGGAAATACGCATCGATGAACGACTGCCAGTGCGCCTGCAGTTCCTGCGGCACCTTGGCATAGCCGTAGCCTGGAAGATCGACCAGATAACGCTCCGGCTGCACCTGGAAGAACACCAGTTGCTGGGTGCGTCCAGGCGTCTTGGAGACACGGGCCAGCGCGTTCTGCCGGGTGAGCGCGTTCAACGCGCTGGATTTTCCCGCGTTGGAACGACCGGCGAATGCCACTTCCCAGCCGTCGTCATCGGGCAACTGGCGGGCGTTGTGGGCGGAAAGCAGATAGTGAGCACGTTCGAGGATCAGCGACATGCCACTAGGATCGCACGTCTGCCCGCCAAGGCGGGCTGCGTTGACCACTGGGCAGTGGCGCGAGGATAATCGCGCGAATGCGGTCGCCGCCTCGGCAGCCGCGGGGTCGGGTCATACGGAGCTTCAGCAATGCGCCACGCTCGCGTTCTTGCCTTTGCCGGTCTAGCCGTTTCCATCGCCGCCGCTGTCGCGTTCGCGCAGACCGCGGTGGTGCCCATCCCCGACAACGCGCCGGTGCGCACCATGCCGCTGGAAAGCGATGTCGGCAAGGTCGCCTGGGGCGATGCCAAGGCCGGCCAGGCCAAGGCCGCCAACTGTGCCGCCTGCCACGGGCCAGACGGCAACCCCTCGCTGGCCATGTATCCACGCATCGCCGGCCAGATGGAACGCTACAGCGCGCGGCAGATGGCGCTGATCGCGCACGGCGAACGCACCAGTGGCGCAGTCGCGGCAATGGTGCCGTTCGTGCAGGCACTCAGCCCGCAGGATATGCGCGACATCGGTGCCTACTTCGCCACGCAAAAGGCCGGTGCCGGCATCGCCGACGATGCGGTGATCGCCGAAGGGCCTTACGCGGGCATGAAGTTCTACGAGGTCGGCCAGCAGTTGTACCGTGGTGGCGACCCCACACGCGGCATTCCCGCGTGCATGGCTTGCCATGGCCCGACCGGCGCCGGCAATCCCGGCCCGGCGTATCCGCATCTGGCCGGTCAACGCGCCGACTACGTGGCGCGACGTCTGCAGGAATACCAGGCCGGCACCACCCAGGAACGCGACCCAACGCTGTTCAAGATCATGGCGCAGGTCGCCAAACCGCTGACCGACCAGGAGATCAAAGCGCTCGGCAGCTATCTGCAGGGTCTGCACGACCATGCCGACGATGCCGCCGCCACGCCGGCCAAACCTGCACCGTCCATGCCCCAACAGGGAGCACCTGCGCAACAATCCTGACCGCGCCGCCATGGCGGCACCCACCCCGTCCCAGCCTCGCGCCGGTCCCGATGACCGGCGTTCGTTTTTGCCCATTGGAGATCGCATGAAACGACTGTTCCACCCGCTGTTGTGCCTGCTTGCCCTGCTGCCGCTCAGCGCCTTCGCGCAACCCAAGCCAGCGGCGCTGGTGGAAGGCCAGGACTACACCGTGATCGCCGACCCCAAGCCGTTCGCACCACTGGCTGGCAAAATCGAAGTGGTGGAACTGTTCGGCTACACCTGCCCGCATTGCGCGCATTTCGAACCAATGTTCGAGGAGTGGACCGCCAAGCAGGGCAAGGACGTGCGTGTGACCCTTGTCCCGGCCGCGTTCGGCGGTTTCTGGGACAGCTTCGCCAGCGCCTTCTATGCCGCACAGCAATTGGGCGTGCAGAGCCGCAGCCACCACGCCATGTTCGAGGCGATCCACGACAAGCACAGCGTGCCGACGCAGAACGTCGCACCGCAGGAACTGGCCACGTTCTATGCCGCCTACGGCGTGAAGCCGCACGACTTCATCGCCGCCTACGAAAGCCCGCAAGTGGCCGCACAAGTAAAGGCCGCGCGCGACTTCGCCATCCGCAGCGACATCGCCGGCACCCCCGCACTGGTGGTCAACGGCAAGTATCTGGTCAAGGGCAGAAACTTCGAAGACATGCTGCGTATCACCGACGCCCTTGTCGCGCGCGCGCGCGCCGGCAAGTAAGCAGCCACAGTCCTCGATCCCCGGCATGGCATCATGGCGGCACTGCCGGCCCGCGTTTGCTGCGGGTCCGGCGCATGCCCCCTATCCTGCTGGAGATGTCGCCGATGAAGACCCGCTTCGCCCTGATCCTGATGGCCCTGCTGCCGATTCTGGTGGCCTGCAAGGCCAAGGACGGCACCACCGAAACCGTCGCCCCCACTACCGCAACGGCAGCGGCCAGCGACAACAGCACCGCCACCGCCGCGCCCACCGAAACCGCGCCGACGCCAGCACCGGCCGACGCGAGCACGCCGCCAGCGGCCGAAAGCGACGCTCCCCCCGCAGCCGCGCCAACTGCGGCGAAGAAGCCCAACGGTCCGGAGCCGGTCGCCGGCACCGACTACATCGACATCCCCGGCGGCCAACCGTTCCAGCCGACCAACGGCAAGGTCGAAGTCGCCGAAGTCTTCGGCTATGTGTGCCCTGCCTGCGCAGGCTTTCAGCCGTTGATCGGCCCATGGAAAGCCGGCCTGCCGTCGGACGTGCACTTCATCTACGTCCCGGCGATGTTCGGCGGCACCTGGGACGACTACGCGCGTGCGTTCTACGCCGCCGAAGCGCTGGGCGTGCAGGAAAAGACCCACGACGCCTTGTACAAGGCCATCCACGTCGACTCGACACTCAAGGGCGAGCGCGGCCATGACTCGGTGCAGGACATCGCCAATTTCTACGCCAAGTACGGCGTGGATCCGAAGCAATTCGCCGACACCATGAGCAGCTTCGCGGTGGCAACAAAGACCAATCGCGCCAAGCAATTCGCGACCCGCAGCGGCATCACCGGCACGCCGTCGCTGATTGTGGATGGCAAATATTTGATCAAAGGCAAAAACTACAACGACATGCTGCACATCGCCGATCAATTGATCGCGCGCGAACGTGCGGCGCTGTCCAAGTAGACACTGTGCGTCGAGCCGCAACGACGTGACCACTCCCGCCACTCGCACACTGCGCGTGCTGACCGCCAATATCCAGGCCGGTTCCAGCACGCGCCGCTACAGCGACTATGTGACTCGCAGTTGGTCGCATGCGTTGCCGGCCGGGAGCAAGCGCAGCAGTCTGGACACGATCGCGCAATTGGCCAGCGCCCACGACATCGTCGGCTTGCAGGAAAGCGATCCTGGCAGTCTGCGCTCGGGCTTCACCAACCAGACCCACTACCTGGCCGAGCGCGCTGGTTTCCATTACTGGAGCCACCAACCGAACCGGCGCGTGGGCGGCGTGGCCTCCAGCGCCAACGGCCTGCTCAGCCGGCTGGAGCCGCTGGAGGTGCAAAGCCATGCCCTGCCAGGCCGCCTCGGTGGCCGTGGCGTGCTGCTGGCCAAGTTCGGCGACGGCAACGAGGGCCTGGCGATCGCGGTGGCGCACCTGTCGCTGGGCGCAACCTCGCGCACGGTGCAATTGGCATTTATTGCGGACCTGCTCGCCGATCATCCCAACGCCATCTTGATGGGCGATTTCAACTGCCTCGCCGACCGCCCGGAAATGCAGTTGTTGTACCAGCGCACCCGGCTGCAACCACCGGCTTGCGTGGTGCCCACCTTCCCCAGTTGGCGCCCGCAGCGGGCCATCGACCACATCCTGGTCAGCGACGGCCTGCGCTGCAGCGCCCATCGCGCCGTACCCGCCGCCTTCTCAGACCACCTGGCACTGACCACCGAAATCGAAGTGCCGCAAGCGCTGCTGCGTTGACCGCTCGCGCAGCACGCACGTCGTGCCGTCATCGAGGCCATTGCATCATGCACTGGCCCGCGCACACGATATCGCCCTAAAACTTCACATCCACGCGCGCATACAGATAACGACCGCCGGGAATCCCATAGGTCGAGGCATCGTAGCCATTGAGCGAACACGACAAACAGATCGGCGGATTCTTGTCGAACACATTGTTGACGCCGCCGCTGACAGTCATCCCCTTGAGCCAATCGAAGCGGTAGCCCACCTGCGCGTCGTGATAGGTGATCGCCGCCAGCGTGTTGGTCCCGGCGACCTGATGACTGCACACTGCAAATGCAACCGCGTCGCCGCACTGCTCGGTCAGTGCGGACAGATGCCGCAGCGTCCATGACGCATTCCAGCGTCCACGCGTCCAATCCAGCGTCATGGTGCTGGTCCACTCCGGGATGGCGCTGTCCACCACCTCCACGCCGGGGCGTTGCGGTTGCACTTGGCCGGCAGCCCCCGTGGCGACGTAGCGGGTAACGAACGTATTCTGCCAGCGCAGCTTGAAGCGTCCGCGCGCCGTTTCCGGCGAGCTCCAGAACATGCCCACATCCCAACCGTCGGTCTTGATCGCGCCAAGATTGGTCAGGCGGTTATTGAAACCGTTGATGACGCCCGTGGCGGCGCGGGTGATACCTTGACAGTAGATGGGCGAGAGCGTCTGCACGCACGCATCGAGCTGGGATTGCGCATTGATCGCCTGGATCGCGCCATCGATGTCATGACGGTAGAAGGTGACATCGATATCGAAGTGGTCCGACCACGGCACGCTACTGGCGAACCATGGGCTCCACACGAAGCCCGCACTGAAGCTGCGCGCCTTCTCAGGCTTCAGCGCCCGGTTGCCGCCGGTGGTCACCGAGATCTGCGCATTGGCCTGCTGATAACCGGCCGGCGCACCAAGCGCGGCGCAATGGGACGCACTGCCGCGCGGCGCGGTACCGCCCAGGCCAACCGAACACGGGTCGGAGAGCGTCAGGTCCGCACGCGCGGCCGAGCCATACAACTCGCCAATGCTAGGGGCACGAAAGCCTTCGGCATAGCCGGTACGCAGCACGAAATCCGGCGACACCTGCCAGCGCAGGCCGTACTTCGGCGTGAATTCGCTACCGAAGGTGGAATAATCCGAATAACGCCCTGCCAGGCTGAGATCCAGTTTATCGCCCAGCGGCGAGTCGGCGAAAATCGGCACGCTCAGTTCGAGGTAAGCCTCTTTGACATCGTAACTGCCCTGGGTCGGCAACGACGGCACCCCGTTGTAATGGCCGATCACGGTCAATGGATCGGGCTGATACCAGCCCTCGTACCTGCGATATTCGATCCCGGTGGCGAAGGACACCGCACCTGCGGGGAGTCGGAACAGATCGCTACTGAGGTTGCTGGTGAACTGGGTCAGTACGTTCTGACTGCGATCGTGCAGCACCGGCTGAATCCAGCGCAACATACTTGGCGTGATACTGCCAGCACCGCCGAAGAGATTCAGCGGCACACAACCGGGCACCGCCGCGCATGCAGCCGGATCACCCAACGCCACGTTGATGTTGTAGATGTTGTAACTGCCATGGTTGGTCTGCTCGGCGTGATTCTTGCTGTAGGTGCCGTTGACATCCCAGAACCAGGTCCGATCAGCGCCTTGAAAACTACCGATCAGGCCGGTCCCGATGTAATGCGTATCCACGCGCTGCTCGAACACACGCATGCCGCCCTCCACCGGCCGACGCGCAATCATGATCAGATTACGCGCCGGATCCAGCGCGAAGCCAAACGGGTTATATGGATTGGCCGCAGAAACGGACACATTATCGGCCAGCGGATTTCCGGTGCCGGCGCCTGGCCCCAGAAAAATCGGCTCCGGCGCGGCCTGATTGGTCGATGTCCGCCGATTTTCCAGCAGTTTCAGATACCACTGCATCTCATCGTTGAAGAAGAAACGCAACTGACCATACACGCCCTTGCGCTCCGAAGGCGTCAGCAGCAGGTTGGAGGGGGCGAAGTTGTAGCGGTCGGCGGTGCTGAAACAATGATAATCGTCGCGACGGCTGCAGCCGGGGCTGCCGTCGTAACGGGGCGAGGCGACACCATGATTCGGTGTCAGATCCTGCTGGGCGCCGGTATTGGGATCGATGAAGATGAAACGCCCATCGGGTATGGCCGAGCTACCGAAGCTCACCCCGGTACCGGGAACCGGATACGACGACTGCGCGCGATCACGTGCATAGATCGGATCCTGCTTGGTATCGCTGGCACCGACGAACACGCTGGCGCGCTCGTTGCTATGGCCCCAAGCCAGATCCACGCCCTTGTTCGCGCCATCGCCCTTGTCGTACAGACCATCGCTCAGCGTCACCTGGCCGCCCTCGAAACTGCGCCGGGTGATGATGTTGACCACACCGGCAATCGCGTCGGAGCCATACAGCGAGGAAGCACCATCCTCCAGCACCTCGATACGCTCGACGATCGCCAACGGAATGGTATTGAGATCGGTCGCCGCGCCCACCCCCGATGCGGAGGACTCGTTGACCCACCGCATGCCATCGACCAGCACCAACACGCGCTTGGCGCCGAGATGGCGCAGGTCCACCTGAGCCGAGCCAGCCCCAACGCCGCTGCCGTCGGGCGGAAAGCCCTGGTTGCCGGAGGAGTTGAACTTGGCATTCAACGCCGAGCCGGAGGCGGTGAGTTGCTGCAACACATCGCCGATGGAGGTCAGGCCAGTACGCTCGATATCGGCACGGCTCAGGCGCTGCACTGGTACCTGGCCTTCCACTTCGGCGCGGCGGATGCGCGTTCCGGTGACCTGAACGCCATCCAGCGTGGTGGTCGTCGCGGAAGCGGTCGCCGCGCCCTGCTGTGCTCCGGCCAACGCTGGGGCACCTGCGAGCAAGGTCGAAGAAACTACGAAAACCAAACGATGACGGTGCAGGACGTTCATCCGTCTCTCTCCGGAAAGGATGTGGGCCAGTCGTTGCGCCCCCTGTACCGCGCGGGCATAGATGCGTTGTAATCAAATCATGAACGACACGCAAGCACCAACACACGACACCCACCTAACGAAAAGACCCCGCATCCCGTAGCAAAGGCAACGGTGCCATCGTCAGTCCTACGCGAAAATTGGACTGCGAACCGGAATGGGGAGAACATCACGGCATGCTGATTTCTTTACGTACATGATAGAGCGTACGTGCAAGCTAAAGAGCTATTGCTTCATTGGCAAAATACAACGATCTGAAAGTTGTAATCGCGCTCTTCGTGTCGAACACAGAGAAATCAATCAACCATAATTTGTTGATCTGAATCACTGAAAATTTGTTGCACGAACAAAAAATTTCATTTTTATTATTAGTGATGTAAAAACGCCAAATTTTATGCGTTCTGCGAAGCCAGAAGGCGATGATCACCTGGCTTTCCTATGAAACTCTGTCGCATGCGTTTCCCAGAAAAATTTCAGGATTAAAATTTTACTTCGCCAGAGGTAGAGCATGCAAAGCCGTTTCCACGGTTGGTCCGCGCAGGTGCTCGATGCGAGCGACACACAGGCCGTCATGCGCGATATCGACAAGTACGGGTTCGCTATCGTCCAGGACGAATGGCGATTCGATGCATCAGACTTCGAGCGGATGGCGACGCTCTATCATCTCGGGCCGATGTATCAGTCCGATTTCAACCGCCGCATGCACATGGAAGGCATGTCGACGTCTGGCATCAACCAGGTCGGTGGTTTAACCAGCGGTCAACACGATGTATTCAACGGCACATCGGGGGCGGCGTTGCATACCGATGGTTCCTACTTGCCTATTGGTACGATCAAGACGTCGATTCTACTCTGCAAGCAGCATGCGCTTGGCGGTGGCGAATCGACGCTGTTCGATAGCCTGGCGGCATTTCATGCGCTTTCCAGGCATCACCCAGAACTCGCCCAGTGCCTGCTAGCGCCCAAGGTGTTCCGACGCAGATCGACCGATCCGCGCCTTGACAGACAATATGAGCACATCGGGCCGGTATTTCTCAGCGCAGAAGACGGTGGAATCGTTGGCGGCTTCACCATCGACGTGACTGCGGACTGGGACTATTCGCGCCGCGTGGAACCTCGAGTGCTCGATGCTGTGGCTTACTTGACCCGACTTGCCGAGCCGGATAGCGGGTATACGCTGAGCTTTACCCTGCAAAGAGGGCAGGCATTGATCATACGCAACGATCAGCTTTCACACGGGCGGAAGGCCTATGTCGACGACCCTGTCAATCCGCGCATTCTATTGCGAGGTCTATTTCTGTCAGCACCGTGCGCACACCATGCAAAGAAAGTTTCCTAGCGCTTCGGCTTCCATGTCATTACATCGAACCCGGCACAAATGACGGATACGACAGCACCGATACTCACATCCCAATGGTCCGCATGGATGTCTTACAGCGAACGCGAGTTCGCCACGCGCATTCATAGCGACCTTGCCAAACACGCGATTGACGACGATATGGTTTCTGCCATCGCCGAATTCGTACATGAATATCGCGCTGGCGGAAGAAACTGGAGCCGGCAGGGGTTACGAGGCGACGAAGTATTGTCGCCCATGCTCGGCCTGGCAGATCGCGCGCCCACGATGCTGGAACTCCTGCGCGCACAGGTCGCGCAGGCCGAGCACAACAAATGGCTGGGCGGCAGCCTGCGCGAAGAGGTCGCCTGCGCACAGAAGCAGTACACCAAGTTCGCCATCGTGTCGACACCGCGCTCCGGCACACACCTCTTGCGCACGCTGCTCGGCTCACATCCATGTATCGAGATGCACGGCGAAGCATTCAATCGGTTCGGCCAGCACTTGCTTCCATATTCCGTACAGGACACCAGCGCAGAGCGGATTCTTGAGCGACATCTATTTCGACCGTATTTCGAATATGTGGAAGCTGTCGGCTTCGTGCTCTTTCGTGATCTCGACACAGAGTGGGCAGGTGCAGATATCTGGGAGACACTGGCTGGCTGGCCGGATCTAAAAATCATCCTGCTGGATCGACGCAACCGTCTCGAACGACTGGTGTCGCTCAAGAAAAGTCTGCTCGATCAGGTCTGGTACGTCGGTCGTGACGATAAGAGATTCCGGAAACAGATCAAACTCACCATTCCGCATGGGGAACTCGTAGACTTTATCGACCAGGACCTTGCCAATCTAGCCAAGTTTCATGATCGCTTTGCTTGTCACGAGATCTTGTCAATCGAATACGAAGACCTACTCGCCGAACCAGAATCTGTACACGAAAAATTACTTTCCTTCCTTCATGTCTCAGCGGCAAGACTCGAACCAGGAACAGGAAAAAAGGAGACATCCTCGGTCTGGTCTACGATCGAAAATATCGACCAATTGAAGCTGGAACTTCAGGGAACACAATATGAGCGCTATCTCTAGACCACGCCACTATTGGCCACCGTATACGCCCATGAATACGGAGGATCACCGACCTAGAATCGTGCGCGGCCAGGGGAGTTATCTCTACGACAAGACGGGCATGCGCTATCTAGACGGCATATCGGGCAGTTATAATCATTGCCTTGGTCATTCTCACCCGGCCCTGATCGAGGTGGTCAAACAGCAGATAGATACACTGGTCCACGCGTGCAATATCGGCTCAAGCACATTACTACCAGAGGCACTCGCGGAACGACTCGGCGATGCGTTGGCACCAGCGGGACTTGCACATACATTCCTTGTAAGCGGTGGTAGCGAGGGGGTCGAAACCGCACTAAAAATGGCATGGCACTATCAAATCAGTCGCAACAAGCCACAGCGGACGCGAGTCGTGGCGATTGATGGCGCTTATCATGGCTGCACGCTCGGGGCGATGGTCGCCACGCGACGCGCCTTCATCAACGAAGGCGCACTACCATTTATCTCGACCTGTTCGATGACGATGCCTCTACCACAGAGCCTAGACGACTTATCGGCATGGGAGGCGCTTCTTGCCGAACACGGATCGACCGTGGCGGCGCTCATCATCGAGCCGGTGATGGCGATGGCGGGAACACGGCAATTTCCACACGGCTTTTTGCGAGCGCTATCCTCGCTCGCCAGAGCACACGACATCCCTTTGATTTGCGACGAAGTCTATTGTGGCATCGGAAGAACCGGCGTTCTGTGCGAGTCAGCCTCTCAGGGCGCTAGTCCGGATATCGTCATTTTTAGTAAGAATCTCGGAGGTGGCTTCCCGATCACCGCCGTCATGACAACAACCCAAATTGCCGAAAGCTTCGCATCACAACCTTTTCCGCTTTTCCGGCATGGACATACACAATCCGGCAACCTATTAGGCTGCCGTGCCGCCTTATTCATTCTCGACCACCTGCACACACAAGAATTTTATGAAAAAGTCCGGATGAAGGGAGCGCGTTTATTACAGGAAATTCGCAAAAATTTGCCGACAACAGACACTGTGGTGAGCGCACAAGGAAAAGGCCTGATGCTATCGATCACTTTCAATTCACCAGAAACATGCGGCCGCGTACAACACGAAGCGCGCCGACAGGGATTAATCATCGGAGCTGCGGATCGAAATCTGAAGCTTGCGCCACCCTTCACCATCAATGACACTGAGATCGACGAGCTGACACAGCACCTTGCATTCGCGATAAGTAACGCGTCGCACCATTGATTATTTATTTAACACGAGGCAACACATGACCTCCGAATATTTCGCACTTGATCAAATTGCAGGAGGAACACTCCATTCCACGCCATTCAACTGGGGAGAGTTGCAGGCAATATGGCATAGCGACGCGCTAGCATACAGACTGGCAAGTGAGTTTCCGACAGAAGGATTCAACTTCCGCGAACGCAACGGCGGACATTTTTATCGACGCACCGTGGTTCCGCTTGGTTCGCTCGACGTAGACGAACCTGCGACATTGTCCGATACATGGCGCGCAATGTGCAAAGAACTCGTGTCAGACGCATTCAGGTCGTCCATGGCCGATTTCTGCGGAACAGACCTGACGGAATTCCCGATGGAGGCCGTTGCGTTTCGGGGAGGCCAAGACACGCACTACCTGCCACATGTGGATGCTTCGTTGCGCCGAGGTTTCCGCCTGATTATCTATTTCAATGCCCGCTGGGAACTGGACTGGGGTGGATTGCTTCGTATTCTCAATCCTCAAGATCACCACGAAGTTCACTACACCGTGGTTCCCGTGATCGGGAACGCTACCTTGATAATTCGCGATGGATGTTACGAAGATACTTGGCATGAAGTGACACGCCTATCCCCAACAGGCGGACTCACGCGCAACACCCTCAACGTCACCTACTATGAACCAGGGACGAAAGAAACCGCCCAGTGAGACAACGATGAGTCTGTGCCACCGCAAAAAACTCGTCATGCTTTACGGCCCACCCGCCGTTGGAAAATTAACTGTCGGCAAGGAAGTAGCCAAGCACCTCTCCGCAACTCTTTTTCATAATCATCTGACTTACGATCTCGCCACCGCCTTACTAGGCGCCGATAGCAGCTTCGAGACTCGCCGGCGGTTTGCATGCCGATTGAGACTCGACGCGATTTCTTTATTGCTCGAATCCGAGCATCGCAACATCGTCACCACGTTTTGTTATGAAGGCCCCAATGATGACTGGTATGTCGATGCACTCAAATCTCTCTGCACAAAATATTTGACAACACCTTATTTTGTGCAACTAAAAGCACGTCACGATCAGCTCATCGACAGAGTAGAGAATCCCGATCGACGCGCATTCGGAAAGCTCAACCATTGCGAGCAGCTTGCTGCGATTCTGCAACAGTGCCCATATAGAGTCCCGATCCGTGCGGACAACCATCTCTGCATCGATACATCCGATCTCTTGCCAGATGACGCTGCTATTGCAGTGGCAAAATGGACCGACTTGGCACCCTCCAACACGTGAAGCCAAGCCCAGTGCGGACGACACCCTGACTGCATCTTTCGGCACCGATATACCAGGGAACCTCGATTGAAATTCGCAATACATCACACACCACCGTCATTCTCGATAGATCGGGTCGATGCTGACGCGACATTTTGTGCATCGGTTGCCGACTCGCTGGTCATCGTGTCGCCCACCATTGGCACGTCCATTCATCGGCATTCGGTATAGTCTTGCTCATGACCCTGCGCACCTCTCTCCTGCTATTGACTGCCGCACTGTGCGGTAGCACGCCCGCTCTCGCCCAATCGCTCGATGCCCAGCGTCCGGCACTACGCGCGGCAATCGAGGATGCCGAGCAAGGGCACCTCGATCCCGCCCAGGCCGCCGCGTTCAAACAGCATCCACTGTACGGCTGGCTGGAATACGCCAACTTGCGCCGCACAATCGACCAGGTACCCGATGCACAGGCGCAGGATTTCCTCAAGCGCTACGCCGGTCAGCCGGTCGCAGAGAGTTTCCGAGCGCTATGGCTGGCGGCGCTGGCGCGGCGCCAGGATTGGTCAACGCTGCTGGCAAACTGGAAGCCCACCGACAACCTCGGCTTGCGCTGTGCGCAACTCAACGCGCGTCAGGCCACCGGTCATGCCGATGCGCAGTGGGTCCAGGAGGCGCAGGGGTTGTGGCGCAGCAACATCAAATCGTCATCGACCGATGGCTGCGATACGGTCTTCGACACACTGCAGGCGCACGCTGGCATCAGCGATGCACTGCGTTGGGAACGAGTGGAAGCCGCGGCGGACGCGCAGCAGCCTGCGGTCATGCGCGCCGCCGCACATGGCCTGCCCGCCGCCGAACTGAGCCTGGCCAACGATTACGCCGCCTTTCTGGATGCCGTGCACCCGCGCGCACTGAACTGGCCCAAGACCGAGCGTAGCCGCAAGGTCGCCGTGGACGGGCTGGAGAAACTGGCCAAGACCGATCCGGATGCCGCCGAGCAGCAGCTCCCCTCGTTCGCCCAGGCGCTCCAATTCAACGAGGCGCAACGTGGCGCGGTGCTGTACCAGATCGCGCTATGGACGGTGGCCTCCTACGGCCCCGATTCGGCGCGCAGGCTCAATGCGGTGCCGGAATCGGCCTACGACGAGCGCCTGTACGAATGGCGCGCACGCGAAGCGATGGCGCGTGGCGACTGGCCAGCGGCACTGGTCGCGATCCGCAAGATGCCGGCGGCGCAGCGCAACGATTCGCGCTGGCAATATTTCGAGGCACGGCTCGCTGAAAAAACCGGCAACACCGCCGAGGCACAGCGGCTGTACCACGCGGCCGCAACGTCCAGCACCTTCCACGGCTTCATGGCCGCCGACCGACTCAAGCAAGCCTACACGCTATGTCCGTGGGAACCCAACGATAACGCGCAGGCGCAGGCCGCCGTGGCACGCGATCCGGCCATGATCCGAGCGCTGGAACTCTTCAAGATCGACCGCATCGGCTGGGCAACCGCCGAATGGAACGATGCGCTGAGCCGTTTCGACGACACGCAACGGCGGCTAGCGGTGGAAGTGGCGAGCCACACGGGTTGGTTCGACCGCGCGGTGTTCTCGCTGGGCAAACATCCGGAAGAACAACGCATGTACCTGCTGCGCTTCCCGCTGGACCACGACGCGAGTATCCGCCGTGAGGCTAGCAAGAACGCAATCGACCCGACATGGATCGCCGCCGAGATCCGTGCCGAAAGCATCTTCAACCCGAATGCACGCTCGTCGGCCAACGCCATCGGGCTGATGCAGTTACTGCCCGCTACCGGCGCCAACATCGCCCGCGCCATCGGCCTGACCGGCTACAGCGGTGCCGCCAGTCTGTACGATCCTGACATCAACATCGCCATCGGCACCGCTTATCTGCGCCAGTTGCTGAACAGCTACGGCCAAACCTACCTGACCATCGCCGCTTACAACGCCGGCACTGGCCCCGCGACACGCTGGCAAACCCAGCGTCCCGGTTACGATGCCGACTTCTGGATCGAGACAATCAGCTATAAAGAAACTCGCGAATACGTGGCGCGTGTCCTCGCCTTCAGTGTGATCTACGACTGGCGCCTCAACGGCAATGCGCTGCCCGTTAGCGAGCGCATGCTGGGCAAGTTCGACGCACCGCGCAAGGCATTCGTCTGCGCAAACGCCGGCAATCACCAATGAATCCAGGCGACCTCGCATCGAGCGCTGATTCCACCTATCCCGGACCGCACCTCGCACATCGCACAACATGAAGACCTATCTCGTCGGCGGCGCGGTGCGCGACGCCCTGCTCGGACTGCCGTCCGGCGACCGCGACTGGGTGGTGATCGGCGCCACCCCGGACCAGCTCCTGGGTATGGGTTACAAACAGGTCGGTCGCGATTTCCCGGTCTTCCTGCATCCACACAGTGGCGAGGAGTACGCCCTCGCGCGTACAGAGCGTAAATCCGGACGCGGCTACCACGGCTTCGTGGTCCAGGCCGATCCATCGGTGACCCTGGAAGAGGACCTGCGACGGCGCGACTTCACCATCAACGCCATCGCCCGCGACGAAGAAGACGGACGTCTGCTCGATCCCTATGGCGGCGTGCGCGACCTCGAACGCCGCGTGCTGCGCCACGTCGGCCCAGCCTTCGGCGAAGACCCGCTGCGCGTGCTGCGCGCGGCACGGTTCATGGCGCGGCTGGCGCCGCTCGGTTTCCAGATCGCCCCGGACACCATGGCGCTGATGCGCGCGATGGCGGGCAGCGGCGAATTGGAAGCACTGGTACCCGAACGGGTATGGCAGGAATTGCGACGCAGCCTCGCCTCGGCACAACCTTCCGCCTTCCTGCGCACCCTGCACGAAGCCGCAGCGTTGCGCTGCGTGCTACCGGAACTGGACGCACTCTACGGCGTGCCGCAGCGTGCCGAATACCATCCGGAAATCGATACTGGCCGCCACCAGGAACTCGTCAGCGACATGGCCGCGCGGCTCGCGCCAGGCGATGCGCTGATCGGATTCGCCGCGCTGACGCACGACCTGGGCAAGGCACTGACGCCACCGAGCGAATGGCCTCGCCACCTCATGCACGAACAACGCGGGTTGGCGCCACTGCACGCACTGTGCGAGCGGCTGAAAATCCCGCAGGAACATCGGCAACTAGCCGAAATCGCCTGTCGCGAGCATTTGAACGTGCATCGACTGGCCGAACTACGCGACCGCACCGTGCACGCACTGCTGCAACGCTGCGACGGTTTCCGCAAGCCCGAGCGCATCGCGCAACTGGCGCTGGTGTGCGAGGCCGACAAGCGTGGCCGTCTCGGCAGCGAAGATGCCGACTATCCGCAAGGACGCGAACTGCAGTGTCTGCATGCGGCCGCATTGGCGGTCAACGCGCGCGATCTTGCCACACAGGGCCTGAGTGGCCCGCAGATCGGTGAAGCGCTGGCCAAAGCGCGGATCGCGGCGATCGCCGCCGCGCGGATCAGCATGCGTGCTTCCTCAGCGGCCAGCCAGAGATGACCTACAACCTCGCGTATACAACACGACCGCCCTCAACCTTCTCCATCGTGTCGTGTGCGAGTGCTATGGTTGCCACCACGTGTCGCACTATGCTTGGCGAACTGCCAATGCGACACGCTATGCGCTAGCTCGGTCTGGCAACACTGCATCGTCGGCAAGTCGTTTCGGCAAAAGTCCCGCTGTGATAGCCACTGGCTGTGATAGCAAAACGCCCATTTGCGCGATCCGACGCGCCTTCCTGGAATCGAAGAGCGCCATGGGTTATCGCCCACCTGGCATCGGCGGTCCGCCCATGACCGGCCCCTGCTGCGCGGCTTGTGCGTTGATCTGCGCGTTCTGTGCTTGAAGCTGCGCGTTAATCTGCGCCTGTTGCTGCTCGAACTGCTGCACCTGCTGCATGGTGTGTTGCACGCTGGGCGCAGGTTGATTGGTATTGAGCGTGGCGTTATCGGCGTGTATCGAGTTGGTCTGGAACAAGATGCTGCCACCACTACCAACGACATTGCCCAGATCAGCGGGCTGCTTGATGCCCGACATATAACAGGCCGCCGTCGCCTGGGTAAGCAACTCGGGGGAGGTCCCCGGCGGAAACCCGTCCTTGAGTGTGTTGTAAAGCGGGTTCTGCGGATGGCTGGGGTCGCTGAAATCGCGCAAGAGGGCACCGCGATCATGAGCCAAACCCGGCATGCGCTGGTCACGCACGGCCGCATCCAGATGCTGCTGCGTGTCAGGCCCTAGTTTGCCGTCCACCACCAGCCCCTGGGCACGCTGAAAGTCCTCGGCAGCGGCTTTGGTTGCAGAACCGAAACGGCCATCCGGCTCAGCCTTCAGATAGCCGAGGTCGTGCAGTTTCTGCTGGACGTGCTTGACGTCGTCGCCGTGCATGCCTTGTTTGAGGGTATGGGGCTGTGCTGACTGAGTGTGCCTTGTTACAGGAGGACCAAGCTTGAGTTCGGCCATAGCTTCGTTGAAATGTGCTGCACGGCCTGCAATGCCACGGGCGTTGGCAGAGTCACGGCCATATGGTGAGGCACCGATAAATTTTTGCAAGTCATTCAACGTTGGCGGATTACCTGCCTGTATTTCACGCTCAAGTTTACCCGCCAAAAACTTAGCAAGTTGGTCATCATGCCGAGGGGAAAACTGGTTCGCATAGTCAGCAATGCCTAGCTGCAATTTTGCATCTTTATTGATGGCATCAGCGGCATTTGGATTTTCCTTACGAACATTGTCAATGATGTCGCCGACGCGACCAATCGTGACGTCCAACTGTCGATTGGTAAATTCATCAATCTTATCCTTATGGATAACCTGCAACTTCAAATCTAACGAATTTTGATCTTCGACCGAAAGCTGCGCGTGATTTCTCAGCTTAGTGATATCGGCTTCAGTGAACCCATTATCTCTTAGAAATTCTCGCGCAGCGGGATTTGCATCAACATCGAACTGCAATTGACCAAAAGAAGATGAGCTACTACCGAGTTTCGCATACGAAAAGCGACTTGAATCGCCTACATTACCTCCTAATTCGGTAAAAATAAGAAAGGTGCGGAGCTGTTCGCGAGTGATAGTAGCGCTATTCGACATAGTAAGATCCCTTGCAATAGTCTTGGCAGATCAATCCCCTGAACACTTGTAAGTAAATTGAATCAGATTTTTTTCAGACATGTCCTGTGACTTTACTGCTTGAATATTAAAATCCCCAACCATATCATCCTTGCAAACAACCACATCTTGACGTTGCTTTGCAACTTGCAATACGCAGTAGCCGCCAAATGTCTGCTCACCAACTCCTGGGCCAATGTGATTGCCATTTGACAGCCTTATTAATCGCCCACACTGAATAATTTTTCCGCCCTTCTTTTTCTCTACGAGAGACTGATTGAACGACTGAATGATACGCCCAGGGTTCCCTAGACATCTCAAGGCCATGGAAAATGGCTAATTCGGAGGTGTCCATGAGCAGC
>NZ_JZHZ01000007.1:905281-909924 GCF_000963005.1 Xanthomonas sp. GPE 39 | reverse complement strand
CAACCCAATACGCCACCAATCGCTTGTCGCTGCCCGTGGCATCTTCCAGCGCCACCACCACACACTCGCGCACATCCACATGCGCGCTCAGCCGCGCCTCGATCTCTCCCAACTCGATGCGGAAACCACGAATCTTGACCTGATGGTCGTTGCGTCCCACAAACTCAAGCGTGCCATCGGCACGCCAGCGACCCAGATCGCCAGTGCGATACATCCGTGCCGTCGGATCGGCACTGAATGGATCCATGAGGAAGCGCGCGGCGGTCAAATCACCGCGATTCAGATAACCACGCGCCACACCGGTACCACCGATATACAGTTCACCCGTCACACCCACCGGCACAGGCTGACGATGCGTATCCAGCACATAGAACTGGGTATTGTCCAACGGCGTGCCGATATGAGACACAAAACCGTCGCTGCGCTCCATCGATACCCAACTCGAATAGGTCGTGGTTTCCGACGGACCATATAGGTTGCACAGCCGTTCGACTTGCGTCTTGGCAAAAATATCCTCAACAAGCTGACGCTTAAGTGCCTCACCGGCGACGTTGACCGTCTGTACGCTCCGCCCTAATCCACCGGATTCCAACAATGCTTTCAGCGCCGAAGGCACCGTGTTGATCAATGTGATGTCATGTTGACCTGTTTGCAGCGCCAGGAGATTGTCGACTACTTCAATCGCACCACCGCATATCAGCGGCGCAAAACATTCATAGACCGCCAGGTCGAAGTTCAACGACGTCGAGAACAGAGTTTTAGCCAGAACCGACGGCTCGAAGGAGCGCTGCGCCCAGGCCAGCAGGTTCACTGTGTTACGGTGCTCGATCATCACGCCCTTGGGCATGCCCGTGGAGCCAGAGGTGTAGATCACATAGGCCAGATGCGCCGAGGTCAGACCATCCATCGAGAGATTCGACACTGACCGATCCTGCCAGTGCGACTCGTCCAAATTGATGATCGGCGCGGACGTGGTCAGTAGCAAGTTCGAGAGCAAGTTCGAAGTCAATGTCTGCGCCAGAACTGCAACCGGCGCACTGTCCTCCAGCATGTAGGTCAGACGTTCGACAGGATAAGCCGGGTCCAACGGCACATACGCACCGCCGGCCTTCAGCACCGCAAGCACCGCCACCACCATTTCCACACTGCGCTGCACACAGATCGCCACACGATCATCCGGACATACGCCTAACTCACGCAGGTAATGCGCCAGACGGTTGGCACGTGCGTTCAACTCGCCATAGGTCAGCGACACTTCGCCCTGCACCACCGCGATGGCAGACGGCGTCCGCGCCACCTGTGCCTCGAACAATTCATGCACACAGGCATCGCGCGGATAATCTGCTGCGGTTTCATTCCACTGGGTCAGCACCTGATGGCGCTCGGCATCGTCCAGCAACGGAAGACGATCTACTGCCTGATGCTCGGCGCCATCGGCCACCATCGCTTCCAACAGATGCCGCCAATGGCCCATCCACCGCTCCAGCGTCGAACGCTCGAACAATGCCGTGGCATAGGCCAGACTGCCGACGATCCCCTCATCGCTCTCCATCAATGACAGCGACAGGTCGAACTGCGCGCTTGTCTGTGCAACACCCAATCCGCTGGCCTCGATTGCACCAAGATCCAACTCGCCCTGCGGCGTGTTCTGCCACGCGAACATCACTTGGAACAGCGGCGTATGCGCCAGACTGCGTGGCGGTTGAATCAGCTCGACGACCTGCTCGAACGGGATATCCTGATGTGCCTGCGCTTGCAGTGTGCGGCTCTTCACCGAGGCCAGCAGTTGCGCCAGCGTTGGTGAGCCAGACAATTCCACCCGCAACGCCAGCGTGTTGACGAAGAAGCCGATCAATCCTTCTGTTTCCGATCTCCCGCGATTTGCCACCGGACTGCCGATCACCACATCGTCTTGGCCGGATAGACGCGATAGCAGCAATGCCCAGCTCGCCAGGAGCGTCATGTACAGCGTCAGACCATGGCGCTGGCTCAGGGCCTTCAACGCTTGTGCTTGCTGCGGATCGACGATCACCTCCAACATCGCGCCTGCATGATCCTGCTGAGCCGGACGTGGACGATCCGTGGGCAGTTCCAGCAACACCGGTGCGCCAGACATTGCCTCACGCCAATACGTGGCCTGTTGCTCCAGTACATCACCCGTCAACCACTGCCGCTGCCAGCTTGCATAGTCGGCGTACTGGATCGGCAACGGTGCTAGCGGATCGGCTTCGCCACGTGCAAACGCCCGATACAACACGCTCAGCTCATTGATCAAAACTCCCATCGACCAACCATCCGAGACGATGTGGTGCATCGTGACGAAGAGGACGGACTCGTCATCGGCAAGTCGTATCAGCCGGCCACGGATGAGTGGGCCTTGCTCCAACGCAAATGGCGCTTGCGCTTCCTCGGTCAGGAGTTTCTCAAGCGCTTCCTCACCATCAGGTACCCCACACAGCTCGTGGGCGATCAGATGGAAGCCGCTTTCTTCAGCGGCGATTTGCTGCAACGCCTGCCCATCCACCAGCGCGAAGGTCGTGCGCAACGACGCATGCCGGGCCACGATGCGATCTAACGCACGTTGCAACGCTTTCGTATCCAGCGCCCCGCGTAAACGCAAGCCACCGCTGATGTGATACGCCTGACTGACACCCTCGAACTGCGATAGGAACCAGAGCCGTTGCTGTGCAAAGGACAGCACGCGCGGCGCATCCGGCTGCAATGGCAGGATCGGCGGCAAGATCGCACCGGACGAAGAGGTCACGCAAGCGGCAAGGTCCTTCAGCGTTGCATGCGCGAACAACTCCGCCACGCCGATCTCGACACCCAATTCCTGACGCAGGCGCGAAGCAACTCGCACCGCCAACAACGAATGTCCACCGAGTGCGAAGAAGTTATCGTGTCGCCCGATACTTTCCAGACCCAGCAGGTCACACCAAATCGCGGCAATGGTTTGTTCGATCGCGCCCTGCGGTGCTTCATACGCAGGCGCTGCATAGGCCGAGCCATCCGGTGCGGGTAATGCCTTGCGATCCAACTTGCCGTTCGGAGTCAGCGGCAAGCGATCCAACTGCACATAAGCCGCCGGCACCATGTAATCCGGCAAGGTATCCGACAACCAACTGCGCAAGCTTTCCGCGCCAAGAGGCTCGGACGTCACATGCTCGGCAGCGACCCAATACGCCACCAGACGCTTCTCGGTACCAGCCACCGCACCTTCCAGCGCCATCACCACGCATTCGCGCACATCCGCATGCGCACTCAGCCGTGCCTCGATTTCACCCAATTCGATGCGGAAACCACGGATCTTGACCTGATGATCGTTGCGCCCGAAAAACTCAATCGTGCCATCGGCACGCCAACGCCCCAGATCGCCACTGCGATACATCCGCGCTGCCGGATCGGCACTAAACGGATCCGGCAGGAAGCGTTCGGCGGTCAAGTCCTCTCGATTCAAATATCCAAGACCCACGCCATCGCCACCGATATACAACTCGCCCACCACCCCAATCGGAACCGGCGCACCGTGTGCATCAAGAATGTAGATCTGCGTGTTGGCGATTGGCCTGCCGATTGGAAGACTTCTGACATCCTCATCGATTTCCACCGCCTCATAGGCCGTCGCGATGGTCGTGATTTCCGTCGGGCCATAGCAATTCAAGAAATGCTGTGGGCCGTTGCCATCCAAGACCTTCGCCACCACGCTTGGATCAATCGCATCACCACCGGCCAACAGATAACGCAAGTGACCGAACCTCTTTTTCATGCTCTCAGCATATTGATGGAACAACCCCGCCGCTAACAGCAAGATGCTGATGCCTGCGCACTCGACTGTCTCCGCCAACCTGACAGGGTTCAGCAAAACATCCGCTTCGATGACGACCAAGCGTGCGCCATTGAGCAGCGCACCCCAGACTTCGAACGTCGTCGCATCGAAACTCGGATTGGCCGCCAAAGCGACACAGTCGCTCGGACTGAAGGGAAGATACCCATTGTTCAATACCAGACGATTGATCCCTCGATGCGGGATTTCGACTCCCTTCGGCAGTCCTGTCGAACCGGAGGTATAGATGACACAAGCGCTCGTGCCACCATGCGAGTGCACTCCAGGATTATGCAACTGCGCTGCGCTCACCACAGCATCGTCGATGTTGACCCGCAAGAGCTCCAGCGGCTCTGGCAAGATCGCATCCCTCACCGTCAACACCTGAGCGAGGCCGCAATCAGCGAGGATGTAAGCCAGACGCTCCGGCGGATAGTCCGGATCCAGCGGCACATACGCACCGCCCGCCTTCAACACCGCCAGCAACGCCACCACCATCTCGACGCTACGCTGCACGCACACTGCCACGCGGTCATCCGGGCACACGCCCAATTCGCGTAGGTAATGCGCCAGACGATTGGCGCGTGCATTCAACTCACCATACGTCAGCGCGACATTGTTTTGAACAATCGCAATTGCCGATGGATCACGCGCCACCTGTGCCTCGAACAATGCGTGCACACAAGCATCGCGAGGATAATCCGCCTTGGTCGCATTCCACTGCGTCAGCACCTGATGGCGCTCGGCATCGTCCAGCAACGGCAAACGGTCTACCGCCTGATCTTCAGCCCCCTCGGCCACCATCGCCGCCAACAGATGC
>NZ_JZHZ01000007.1:900508-905181 GCF_000963005.1 Xanthomonas sp. GPE 39 | reverse complement strand
GCGGCCCATCGAGCCAGCGGCGTTGCCACAGGCTGTAGTCGGCGTATTGGATCGGCAGCGGCGGCAGCGGATTGGGCTGGCCTTGCACGAAGGCGGCGTACAACGCGCCAAGTTCGCGAATCAAGATCCCAATGGACCAGCCATCGGAGATGCTGTGGTGCATGCTGATCAGCAGACGGTGTTGCTGCTCGGCCAGCTGCAGCAGGCAGCCACGGATCAATGGACCACGGCTCAGATCGAAGGGCGTGTGGGTTTCCTGTTCGGCGTGATGCTGCGCGGCAACCTCGGCATCTGGCGTATGACGCAGATCGATGCAGGTCAGCGCGAAGCCGACATCCGCCGGAGCAATCACCTGGATAGCGCCATCATCGCTGGCGACGAAGCAGGTGCGCAGTACCTCGTGGCGGGCGACGATACGATCCAATGCCTGCTTGAGTGCGGGCAAATCCAGCACCCCGTGCAGGTCCACGCCGCCATAAAGGGTGTAAGCCTGTGCGGCACGGCTGTCGAATTGCGCCAGGAACCATAGTCGTTGCTGTGCGAAGGATAGCGGCAGCGGAGCGCTGCGGTCAGCTGGCACGATGGCCGGCAGCGTGCTGGCGGCGGCGTTGTCCAGGGCCTGTGCCAACTCGGCCAAACGTGGTTGAGCAAACAACGTGGCCAGCGGCAGTTCCAAGCCCAGCGCGCTGCGGATGCGCGAGATCAAGCGCACGCCCAGCAGCGAATGCCCGCCCAGGGCGAAGAAGTTGTCTTGTCGACCGATCTTTTCCAGACCTAAGAGGTCACTCCAGATCGCGGCAATGGCCTGTTCGATCTCGCCCTGTGGTGCTTCATACGTCAACGCCGCATAGGCCGCTGCATCCGGTGCGGGTAATGACTTGCGATCCAGCTTGCCGTTGGGAGTCAATGGCAGCCGATCCAACCGCACATAGGCGGCTGGCACCATGTAATCCGGCAGTACATCCGATAACCAACTGCGCAATGCAGCAGCATCAACAGCTTCGTGACCGACCCAATACGCCACCAGCCGCTTATCAGTGCCTGCCGCACCCTCCAGCGCCACCACGACGCACTCGCGCACATCCGCATGTGCGCTCAAGCGTGCCTCGATCTCACCCAACTCGATGCGGAAACCACGAATCTTGACCTGGTGATCGTTGCGTCCGACAAACTCAATCGTGCCATCGACACGCCAACGGCCCAGATCACCCGTGCGGTACATCCGTGCAGTCGGATCGGTGCTGAACGGATCCGTGAGGAAGCGCGCGGCGGTCAAATCATCGCGATTCAGATACCCACGCCCCACGCCATCGCCACCGATATACAGCTCTCCCGCCACTCCGATCGGAACCGGCGCACCGTTTTGATCGAGGATATAGATCCGCACATTATCAACAGGGCGCCCAATCGGTGGCGCACCCACCGCGTCGACATGACATTCATGCAAACAGGCACAGACCGTCGTTTCCGTAGGTCCATATCCATTGATCAACCGTCTTCCTTGACTCCAGCGTTTCGCGATAGGAACAGAGAGCACATCACCTGCAGAAATGATCGTCTGCAAAGAGAAAATTTCTTCAACATTGAGCACGGTAGATAAAAATGCGGGAGGCACCACCGCATGAGTAATTTCTTTATCCTTTACTATCTCAACAAAATCATCACCAATAATAATTCCATTATTTTTTGATATAAATAGTGACCCACCCCAGCAGATCGCTATCATAATTTCGAACGTACAAGAATCGAAACTAAAAGAAGCAAACTGCAAGATACGGCTATTAGAATTTAACAACAATTTCCGTTTCTGAGCACAAGCCATGTTGACGACGCCGCGATGCTCGTTCATCGCGCCCTTCGGCATCCCCGTCGATCCAGACGTATAAATCACATACGCCAGGTGACGTGCGGTCAGACCATTGGCATGGCGGCCGGGATTTCGGTCTGGCAAATGTTGCCAGCGCTCGCCGTCGGCTTGCAGATCGACGATCACCGCCGCAGTGGCACTCTCTTCGATCAGGTGACGGCTGGCAGCATCCGTCAGCACGACGATCGCGCCGCAATCAGCGCGCACGTAGGCCAACCGCTCTGGCGGATAGGCCGGATCCAGAGGTACATACGCACCACCAGCCTTCAGTACCGCCACAACCGCCACCACCATCTCCACACTACGCTGTACGCAGATCGCCACGCGATCATCCGGGCGCACACCCAAATCACGCAGGTAATGCGCTAGACGGTTAGCCCGCGCATTCAACTCGCCATACGTCAGTGAAACCTCGCCTTGCACCACCGCGATGGCCGATGGTGTCTGTGCCACCTGTGCCTCGAACAGTTCGTGCACACACGCATCGCGTGGGTAATCCGTTGCAGTTGCATTCCACTGCCTCAGTAGCTGATGGCGCTCGACCTCGTTCAGCAGTGGCAGACGATCCACCGGCTGATCTTCGGCCCCCTCGGCGACCATCGCTTCCAGTAGGTGGCGCCAATGCCCCATCCAACGCTGTAGCGTCGAATGCTCGAACAGCGCTGTTGCATAGTTCAAACTGCCGACAATCCCTTGCTCGCCTTCGGCCAACGACAGCAATAGATCGAACTGCTCCCTGGTTTGCGCAATACCCAACCCGCTGACCTCGATATCGCCAAGATCCAGTTCGCTCCGTGGCATGTTCTGCCACGCGAACATCACCTGGAACAGTGGCGTATACGCCAGGCTGCGTGGCGGTTGTACCAACTCCACCACCTGCTCGAACGGGATGTCCTGATGCGCCTGCGCCTGCAGTGCGCGCTGCTTCACCGATGCCAGCAGTTGCGCCAGCGTCGGCGAGCCGGACAGCTCAATCCGTAACGCCAGCGTGTTGACGAAGAAGCCGATTAGCCCTTCGGTCTCCGATCTCCCGCGATTGGCCACCGGACTGCCGATCACCACATCGTCCTGGCCGGAAAGACGCGACAGCAGCAGCGCCCAACTGGCGAGTAGCGTCATATACAGCGTCAACCCGTGACGTTGGCTCAGTTCTTTCAGCGCTTGTGCCTGCTGCGAACCGACGACCACCTCCAGCATCGCACAGGCATGGTCTTGCCGGGTTGGACGCGGACGATCCGTTGGCAATTCCAGCAGCTCTGGCGCACCGGACAGTGCATCGCGCCAGTACGCCGCCTGCTGCTGCAACACGTCACCCGCCAGCCATTGCCGCTGCCAGCTTGCATAATCGGCGTATTGAATCGGCAATGGTGGCAGCGGATCGGCTTCGCCACGTGCGAACGCTCGATACAACACGCTCAACTCGTTGATCAAAATCCCCATCGACCACCCGTCCGAGACGATGTGGTGCATGGTCACGAACAGGACGGATTCGTCGTCGGCCAGTTGTATCAGCCGACCACGGATCAACGGGCCTCGCTCCAATGCAAATGGTGCTTGCACCTCATCGGCTAATAGTTGCTGCAATGCCGCCTCGCGATCCGGAACACCGCGAAGATCATGGTCGATCAAATGGAAGCCAATGTCTTCGGCGGCAATCTGCTGCTGCACCTGCCCGTCGAGCATTAAGAAGGCCGTGCGCAACGACGCATGCCGGGCTACGATCCGATCCAAAGCACGCTGCAATGTCCGCCTATCCAGCGCTCCGCGCAAGCGCAGTCCACCGCTGATGTGATACGCCTGACTGACGCCTTCGAACTGCGATAGGAACCAAAGCCGCTGCTGCGCAAACGAGAGCACGCGCGGCGCATCTGACTCCAGAGGCAAGATCGGTGATAAGACAGTGCTGGACGAAGATGCCACACAGGTCGCAAGTTGCTGGGGCGTGGCGTGTACGAACAGGTCCGCCACGCCGATCTCGACCCCCATTTCTTGACGCAAGCGGGAGGTGACCCGCACCGCCAGCAACGAATGCCCGCCAAGGGCAAAGAAGTTGTCGTGCCGACCGATGTCTTCCAGACCGAGTAACTCGCACCAGATCGCGGCAATGGCTTGTTCAATCTCGCCCTGTGGTGCTTCGTACGTCAACGCCGCATAGGCCGCGCCATCCGGTGCGGGTAACGCCTTGCGATCCAGCTTGCCGTTGGGGGTGAGTGGCAAGCGATCCAACTGCACATAGGCGGCTGGCACCATGTAATCCGGCAGTACATCCGATAGCCAAGTCCGCAATGCGGCAGCATCAACAGCTTCGTTACCGACCCAATACGCCACCAGCCGCTTATCAGTGCCTGCCGCACCCTCCAGCGCCACCACGACGCACTCACGCACCTCCGCATGCGCGCTCAAGCGTGCCTCGATCTCACCCAACTCGATGCGGAAACCACGAATCTTGACCTGCTGATCGTTGCGTCCTACAAACTCAATCGTGCCATCGACACGCCAACGGCCCAGATCGCCCGTGCGGTACATCCGTGCAGTCGGATCGGCGCTAAACGGATCAGCGAGGAAGCGCGCGGCGGTCAAATCATCGCGATTCAGATACCCACGCCCCACGCCATCGCCGCCGATATACAACTCGCCCACTACCCCAATCGGCACCGGCACACTGTGTGTATCCAGGATGTAGATACGCACATTGGCGAGAGGCTGCCCGATGGTGACTGACAAATCGCATTCGGCATCTTGCCTCAGATGTTCCGCAGTACAAGAAACCGTGGTCTCCGTCGGTCCATAGGTATTGACAACCTCT
>NZ_JZHZ01000007.1:899584-900408 GCF_000963005.1 Xanthomonas sp. GPE 39 | reverse complement strand
GCATCTTGCCTCAGATGTTCCGCAGTACAAGAAACCGTGGTCTCCGTCGGTCCATAGGTATTGACAACCTCTATGTCGTAAGGACGTAACGCATGCCACTGCCTTAATTTCTGCGGAGATATCGCATCTCCAGTCACATTGAGCAGTCGCACACCTTGCAGTTGTGCACGCGCCAGTTCCGGCGATTGCTTCCATGCACCGACAAGGCTATGCCAATGCGCCATCGTCAAATGCACGACCGTCACCCGTGGGTACAAAGAGGTATCGGTGCATCCATGATCGACAGCGCCGAATATCGTTGGTGCAAGAACGAGCGCAGCACCGCCGAGCAAGGCAGGAAAGATTTCTTCCACCGAAAGATCGAAGCTGATCGAATTCTGTTGCAAGACCAAATCGGTGTGCGTCACCCCGAACAGTCTCACCGCATCCAACGCGTAGTTGCAGAGATTCCTGTGCTCGATCATCACGCCTTTGGGCGTACCAGTCGATCCGGAGGTATAGATGACATACGCCAAGTGAAGTGCAGTCAGGCCACTGGCGTTGCGGTCCGGATTACTGTCGGGCAGGTGTGCCCAGCGCTCGGCGTCGGCTTGCAGATCGACGATCACCGTAGAAATGCCACTGTCCCCGACAAGATGGCGGCTGATGGTATCCGTCAACACCACCACCGCGCCGCAATCGGCCTGCATGTAGGCCAGTCGCTCCCGTGGATAGGCCGGATCCAGCGGCACATACGCACCGCCCGCCTTAAGCACACCTAAGAGCGACACCACCATCTCGACACTACGCTGTAAACAGATCGCCACCCGCTCGTCCGGGCGCAC
>NZ_JZHZ01000007.1:775041-899484 GCF_000963005.1 Xanthomonas sp. GPE 39 | reverse complement strand
TCGGATAGGAGCGTGCTGGCTTCATCCGCTTACGATAGCCGCGAAAGCCTCAAGTTCATAACACGCTCTAGCTATGAAAAGCCATGGCTCGTGGTTGGCAATATTAGCGGATGCACCGCGACGTGGCTTGGAAATTCAGGCGACTGGAGCTATATCCTCACAGCCGCTCATTGCGTTCCCTACACGGCTGAAGAAACTGCGGTCAACAAGACTTTTAAAGATTTAAATGGAAATATTATAGCCTCAGGCTCGGGTATCGCATACGTGCCGCCTCAAAGAATTTCCGTTCCGCGAGGAATGGGTGGGGCGTCGACGGATGTCGCGGTGATAAAACTACCCGTAGTCGGGCAGATACTAGACGCTAATGAAAGACCGGTCGAACGTCCGATCTTGAATGATTATCTCGACGAAGTGGGTCGCGACGTAATCTTCGTTGGATACGGTTCCTGGGGTGTTGGGACTGAGTCTAACGGTGGATATTGGCCGGAAAAAGGAGCAAGACGTCTCTATTCGCGGAGCCGCATTAGCGAGGTATTCGAGAATGACTATGGAATCGATGCCCAATACGACCCGCAGGGGCCGTCGGCATACTGGGCAAGAACGGCTCCGGGCGATAGCGGATCTGCCTGGTGGCAAATTCGCAATGGCAAGCCAGTCATCATCGCAACAACCAATGGCGGCAGCGCCACTAAATCCACTGGCGCGCGAATTTCCAAGTATGCCGATTGGATCAAGTCGATCTATCCCGAGGCACGTTTTTTATCGGAAGAACCGCCTCCTGGATGCATTGTCGATATAGAGACAAGTGAAAAGTTCTGCATGCACCCTGGCGAGGCTAAAGCTTACTCGCTACCGGCATGGATCTACAATAAAAAAGTATATGTGGATGCCGCTCCGGGCACCGCAGTGGTACTCTCTGATTGGGACAATCTTCCCTATGCCAGGAAAGCACGTTTTGTCGGCACCGTAGAAAATAGTGATCTTCGCAATGTCGAGGCAGACAATGGAAGTTATTTAGACTTCTCTAAACCGAAATCGATGATGGTTGTTAGCGATACTACGCCGCTTGGGTGTATCGTCAGCTTGACAAGTAGTGAAAAGTACTGCCTGCCTGCTGGCAAAAGGTCGCACTATTCCTTGCCGGATTGGATTTATCACAGCCAAGTATATGTGGATGCCGCTCCGGGCACCGCAGTGGTACTCTCTGATTGGGACAATCTTTCGTATAATAGAATTGCGAATTTTTCAGGAGTCACCCAGAACTGGGAATTAAAGAGCGTCAAAGCATCTGATAGCAACTATTTGGATTTCTCACAACCTCGCTCCATGCGAGTAATCCAATATTTGGAAAATTCTTCCGAATAGAAATGAAACGAAGATGTGATCGATACCCCATTGTCCTTGACGGTGGGTATCGATCAGCGCGCCCGGGACACCCTTGTGTCCTATCCGGGCGACAACTACTTTGACATGCTCGGGCGAAGCGGCATCAGCGATGTACGCATTCAGCGCGATGAGTTGGTCGCGAGCCCTTGGCGACAACGTAACGGCGCAGGTCATCCCCGCGCAGCCACACGCCGGCCACGTGCCTCCGCAAGCGACGCCCCCCCCCCCGATTTTGAGTAGCACGGCGATCTGGAGTCCAATTCCCCAGAGCAAGGAGATTGGACGTGAAGAAGCGCTTTTCCGAAGAGCAGATCATCGGCTTCCTGCGTGAGGCCGAGGCCGGGCTACCGCCTCAAAGAGTTGGTTGAGCAGTTCGATGCCAAACTGGTCGAGATCAAGGCGCTGTTCAACAACACGCTGGCTCCGGCCAGAGCGACCGAACTGCGTGAAAAAATGCTGCGCGTTGGCCTGCCTATCTGATGCGCTCTTCAATTTGCAGAAAGCGTGAGCCGACGACGATGGAACGCAAGCCGGCCGAGCTAATTGCAAGCTCAGTGGCAACTAATGTGAGCCGATGGCCTCGGCTGGTTGCAGTTAATTTGAGCTGGCCGGTGCACTGATTGCGAGCCCGGCCGCTTTCAAACGCGAGCCGCTACACCTAGGCCGACGCCACCACATCCATCCGATCCCCCGCATCGGGCTCCTTCGCCAAGAGCGCGCCGACGTACAGGCCGACCAGCAGCAGCGCCAACGAACCCCAGAACGACGAATAGAACGCCAAATGGGTGTTGAACGGGAACACCGTGATCAGCAACGCCTGCATCGCCGGCCGCGCACGTTCGCGCGCCGCAGCCGACGCGTAACGCCAAGCCCGCCAGGCCTGCGCAGCGCCGGCCAGCCAGAGCAGCAGACCGATCACACCCGTTTCGCTGAGCACCTCGAGCACGATCTGGTGGGCATGAAGGGCCGGCTCGCGGCCCCACTCGCCAGGCTGGGCAGGAGTCGGGTTGCAAGCGGCATAGGCCTCGCGGAAAGCCCGCACCCCCACCCCGCTCAACGGATGTTGACGGATCATGCACCAGGAAGCCGCCCAGATCTGCGCACGGCCAGTCAATGCCGCATTGAGATCAGCCGGTTGCCCGCTCAACGCGCGCGCGCTGCGCTCGAAGCGGTCATGCACCTGCGGCGACACAAGACCGAGCACGCCGGCCCCCAACACCGCGGCGACACCGAGCGCCAGCAACTTGCGCACACCCAGCAAACGCCAACCCGACAGCACCAGCAGCAGCGCATAGGTGATCCACGACGCACGCGACCCGGCCAACACCAGCACCACCCCCACCGCCGTGGCAGCCAGCAACCACCCCCAGGCACCGCCACGACGCGACGCCCCCCACAGCAGGAACGGCGACACGCTCACCAGAACCTGGCCGAACTTGAGATTGCACGGACCAAACACACCACTGAGACGATCGGCCGCCATGGCTTGCTGCGCCGTACACAGACCATGATGGCTGATCGTCCACTTCAACTGATCCATCGACCAGAACAGCGGACTGGTACCGCACAGCGCCTGCACCAGCGCGTCCAGCGTCCAGATCGCGGCAATCACCCCAAGACCGTTGAAGGTAAAGCGACGCCCGCGCGGCGTCGCCGCCGCCATCGCCACCAACCACAGGAACGGCAGAAAACGCAGATCCACCGCCGACTCGCGCAGCGCCAGCGGCACGTCCACCGCGCCCAGCGCCGACAGCGGCTGCGGTAGCCAATAGGCCAGGAACAACAGCGTAGTCAGCGCCCAGGCCGGCCCGCTCAACAAGCCCGCACCGCCCCCACGGAAGCGGCTATGCAGCAACCGCGCCAAGGTGAGCAGCGCGCCCAGCGCCAGCACACTCGCAGCCAAGCCCGGTGCCGGCCACAGCGCGACGAAGGCCAGCACCCAGACCGGCGCCCAACGCTCCCCAGATTCCGTGGCAGCAGACGTGGACAAGGATCTCTCAGGGCCGCAGTTCGTCATAGATCGCCAGAGTACTGCGCTGCATCGCCTGCAACGTATAGGGAATCGTGGCCGGCAGCGCCGGTGGCGACGTCAGCAATTGGCGCGCGACCGCATGCAGCGCGGCGGCATCGAACGTGGCCACTGCACCGTCAGGCTGCAATTGCGCCAGCAGTTCGCCAACCCCACCGTGCGCCCAACCCAGTACCGGCCGCCCCACCGCCAGCGCCTCGACCACGGTGCGACCGAATGCCTCGGGCTTGCGCGACAATTGCAACACCAGATCGCTGGCGGCATAGGCCTGGGCGATGTGCGCGGTGGGCGCGGTAAACGCGACCGCATCGGCGACGCCCAGCGCGCTCGCCTCGGCCTCCATTTCGCGCACATACGCCTCGCGTCCGGGTTCGCGTGCGCCAGGCAACCACAATCGCACGTCGTCGCCAGCGCCACGCAGCGCCGCCAGCAAACGCAAGGCATCGGCATGGCCCTTCAGCCGTGTGCCACGGCCCGGGAGCAACAGCAACGGACCAGTGTGACCGGCGAGCGCCGGCACCTGCGTCGCGGCCCAGGCACGCGCGCCCGGATCCGGCCAGGGCCGACGCGGAAACTGCACCGGGTCGATACCGCGCGCAATCACCCGCAACCGCGCCGGATCGGTCTGCGGATAGTGCCGCAGCACGTAGCCGCGCACCGTGTCGGACACGCAGATCACTCGCTCGCCACGGGTCATCACCGCGCTGTAGCGGCTGGGCGAATTGAGTCCATGCACGGTGGTGACGAAGCGCGGACGCTGCACCGTCGGCATACCGCGCAGCGCATGCCAGCCAAGCCAGGCCGGCAATCTTGAACGGGCATGCACGATGTCGACGCGCTCGCGCGCGAACAGCCCCCGCAACGCTGGCACATGGCGCAGCGTCAGCAGCGACTTGCGCCCGATGTCCAACGCAAGATGCTCGGCCCCTACAGCGGCCAACGCCGACAACAGCCGCCCACCGGCCGACACCACCAGCGCACGATGCCCAGCGGCGACCAGCGCCTGGGCGATTTCCAGCGTGGAGCGCTCCACGCCACCGGACTCCAGCGCCGGCAGCAATTGCACGACGGTCAGACGGTGCATCGCACCATCGATCAATCGACCAGCACGAAGACCGAACCGCAATACGGACATTTGGCCTGACGGTCGGCCGCGTCCTGGATCGGCAGGTAGACACGCGGATGCGAGTTCCACAGTGCCATTTCAGGGGTCGGACAGCACAGCGGCAGGTCGGCGCGGCGCACCTCGTAGCGCGTCTGGGCATTGGCGGGCGCGGTGGCGGTCTGGCTCATGGCAATGGGGACACATGGGTAGATAAGAGCCAATTCTAGCAGCCCGCCGGGGTGCGGGCGGGTTGCTACAGCGGGCATCACGCCCCTCCGACCCACCCTGCTCGACTAACATGCTTGATGCGGAACGACGGCAACACTATGCTGGCAATACGCGGCGCCGATATGCCGCTTCGAGGTGTTCTGTGGATATAGGTGTGCGATTGATGCAGGCGCGGCGAAATGCAGGCTTCACTCTGCGCGAGCTTGCCGCCTTGTTGGGCGTGGCGCATAGCACCCTTGGTCACTGGGAGAACAACCGTTCTGTTCCCAATGCCAGGCATTTGTTGAAGATCGCCGAACTTACCGGCGTTGACGCTTATGTGTTGCTCACTGGCAAGCCCTCCAAGCTGAACCAAAACGACAGCGACAGTCTGCCGTTGCCTGTTGGCAGCAAGCGTCTGGCCTGAGAGGCGTGACGCTTTGATAACGCCGCCACGATGAAGCGTGGCGGCGCAGTTTTTTCGTGTGCATCACAAAATAGCGACCAGCCCAGTGACGCAACATCGGCGCTCGTCAACTACCCAGCACTGGGGAAGTGCGCTCCTGCAGCGCTGACAGCCTCGGCCTGCTCAGCTTAAGCGCAATTTCACAAGTCAAACCCCACGCCTGCGTGCATTGACACCCGTGGCCGCATCTCATCAGGACGCCCCCCCCCCCCGCCATCGCCATCACGCGCTCGGCGCTGCCGATGATCTACCGCCAATAGGCGACGTCCCCCTGGGTCAACAACTGCAACTGCCTTACGGCTTTCTTGAACAGGCACTTGCACTTGGCATTCAGAGGGTGAGTCGCCTCATGCACGGACAATCATTTCGGCTGTCGGTATAGCGCACAAACGAGGATCACTACGTGCCTTTGCCGGCCAGAAAGTGATCCCCCATCTGGCCGATAGTGCGGCCAGTCCAATATAGACGACCAACGCTATCAACCGCCCAATATTCGCCCGCTTACGGACACAAGGAGAAAGCCATGCGATTGACTGGCGAATCTGCCGTTGCAGCGAACTCAACCAGCCTTCTCCGCTTCCATCTGCTTGCGGATCTGCGCATCGACAGCGGCGATCGCGGTCATGTTCATTACCCGGCGCGCGGTGGTGCTGGTGGTGAGAATATGCACCGGCTTGGAAATTCCCATCAGAATCGGCCCGATCGCCACGCCGTCGGTAAAGACACGCACCAGGTTGTAGGCGATATTGGCCGCTTCCAGGTTCGGTAACACGAACAGGTTCGCACGCCCTTTGAGCGTGCTATTGGGCATGATCTGATTGCGTAATGCCTCGTCCCAAGCGGTGTCGCCCTGCATCTCGCCATCGATATTGAGATCAGGCTTGCGCTTGAGCAGCGCCTCACGCACATGACGCATCTTCAGCGCATCGCGCGAGTCGTGGCTGCCGAAGTTGGAGTGCGACAGCAATGCGATGTTTGGCTCGATGCCGAACAACTTCAGCCGATAAGCGGCCTGCAAGGTGGCCTCGACGATCTGTTCCACGCTTGGGTCTTCCTGCACGTGGGTATCCACGAAAAAGAACACGCCCTGCTGGTTGATCAAGCCGGTCATCGCCGAGGTGGAGCTGACTCGCGGTTCGAGCGGAATCACGCTACGCGCATAGCCGAGTTTCTTGTGGAAGCGCCCGACCACGCCGGAGAGCAGCGCATCGGCTTCGCCGCGCGCGACCATCACCGCGGCGATCAGCGTCGGCCGCGAACGCATCAGCTCTTTTGCGGCGGTGACGGTGACGCCACGCCGCTCGGTGAGCGCATGGTAGTACTGCCAGTAGTCGTTGAAGCGCGGGTCGTCATAGATGTTGGTGATCTCGAAATCCACGCCGGCGGTGATCCGCAACCCCATGCGCTGGATGCGCGCTTCGATCACGTCCGGACGCCCGATCAAAATCGGAAACGCCAGACCCTCGTCGATCACGCTCTGCACCGCGCGCAGCACGACTTCCTCTTCGCCTTCGGCGTAGACCACACGCTGCTTGTCGGCACGCGCGCGATCGTACAGCGGCTTCATCATCAGGCTGGTGCGGTAGACGAACTGGCTGAGTTTGTCGCGATAGGCATCCATATCGGCAATCGGGCGCGTGGCCACACCCGAGTCCATCGCCGCCTGCGCCACCGCAGAGGAGAGCTCGACCAGCAGACGCGGGTCCAGCGGCCGTGGAATCAGGTAGTCCGGCCCGAAACTCGGTGTCTCGCCGCCATAGGCCGCGCCGAGATCGGAGGCTTCGCGCCGTGCCATCGCCGCGATCGCCTTGACGCAGGCGATTTTCATCGCCTCATTGATGCCTGTTGCACCGGCGTCGAGCGCACCGCGAAACAGGTAAGGGAAGCACAGCACATTGTTGATTTGGTTCGGATAGTCCGAACGGCCGGTACCGATAATGGCATCCGGACGCACGGCTTTGGCCGCTTCCGGTGTGATTTCCGGATTGGGGTTGGCGAGGGCGAAGATCACCGGCTGCGGCGCCATCGTCGCCACCATTTCCGGCGTGAGGATGCCCGCCGCCGACAAGCCGAGAAAAATATCCGCGCCTTCGACGATTTCCGCCAGGGTGCGTTTGTCGGTATCGCGCGCGTAGCGCGCCTTGTCCGGGTCCAGATCGGTGCGGCCGGTGTGGATCACGCCATCGCGATCCAGCGCCAGGATATTTTCCGGCTTCAAACCGAGCGACACCAGCATATTGACGCAGGAGATGCCCGCCGCGCCCATGCCGGTAGTGGCAAGTTTGATGTCCTCGATGTTCTTTCCGGTTACCACCAGTGCATTGAGCACCGCCGCACCGACAATGATCGCGGTGCCATGCTGATCGTCGTGAAACACCGGGATATTCATGCGTTCGCGCAGCTTGCGCTCAACGATGAAACATTCCGGCGCTTTGATGTCTTCCAGGTTGATGCCGCCGAAAGTCGGTTCGAGGCTGGCGATAATATCGACGAGCTTGTCCGGGTCGTTTTCGTTGATCTCGATGTCGAATACATCGATGCCAGCGAACTTCTGGAACAACACGCCCTTGCCTTCCATCACTGGCTTGGATGCCAGCGGCCCGATATTGCCCAGACCCAATACGGCGGTGCCGTTGCTGATGACCGCGACCAGATTGCCGCGCGCGGTCAGCTCGCTGGCCTGCTGCGGATCGGCGACGATGGCTTCGCAGGCAAACGCCACGCCTGGCGAGTAGGCCAAGGACAGGTCGCGCTGGGTCAACATCGGCTTGGTCGCGGCGACCTTGATCTTGCCCGACGGCTCTTGGCGATGATAGTCGAGTGCGGCCTGTTTGAAATCGTCGTTTGACATTGAGGGCTTCTTTCGTCGAAGAGCGCGGAGGAGCGGAATTCTACTCCGAGGATCTGTGCCTGTTCTGTCCATCAGCTGTCGCGACGCGCTTGCGCGCATGGAAAATGCACGATGCCGGCGATGCCCGTGCGTGCGCACGATGGCCTCGCACTCCACGCACCACGACGAGTTACGCGGCCGTCGCGGGCAAGCTGGCGTCGCCCGTGTCCAACGCCAGACGTAGACGGTCGCGATCCAACGCATTCTCCCAACGCGAGACCACCACGGTGGCCACCGCGTTGCCGATGAAGTTGGTCAACGAACGGCACTCGCTCATGAAACGGTCCACACCAAGAATCAGCGCCAGGCCGGCCATCGGCACTTCCGGCACCACAGCGAGAGTCGCCGCCAAGGTGATGAAGCCAGCACCGGTCACGCCCGCCGCGCCCTTTGAGCTGATCATCGCCACCAACAACAAGGTGAGCTGATGACCGAGAGTCAACTCGGTGTTGGTCGCCTGCGCGATGAACAGCGCGGCCAGAGTCATGTAGATATTGGTGCCGTCGAGATTGAACGAATAGCCAGTGGGCACCACCAGACCGACGACCGACTTCTCGCAGCCAGCATGCTCCATCTTTTCCATCAGTGAGGGCAGTGCCGATTCGGAGGAAGACGTACCAAGCACCAACAGCAATTCCGACTTCAGGTAGCGGATCAACTTGAAGATCGAAAACCCGCACAGGTGCGCCACCGTCCCCAGAATCACCAACACGAACAGCAGCGCGGTGATGTAGAACGCGCCGACCAACCAGGCAAGGTTCACCAGCGACTGCACGCCATGCTCGCCGATGGTGTAAGCGATCGCGCCAAATGCACCGATCGGCGCGGCCTTCATCAGCAGATGCACCAGTTTGAACACCGGCGCGACCAAGGCATTGAGCAGGTTCAGCACCGGCTTGCCACGCTCGCCCACCAACGCCAGCGACACACCGAACAACACCGCCACGAACAGCACCTGCAGGATGTTGGGACCAGCCAACTTGCCGTTGATGACCTGGTCGCCGGTAAAGGCACCGATCAGCGAGTTGGGGATGATGTCCATCAAAAAGCCGGTCATGGTCAGTTGGTGCGACTGCTGCACGTAACTGTCGATCTTGCTCTGGTCCAACGTCGCCAGATTGGCATTCATGCCCGCGCCGGGCTGCACCACATGCGCGACGATCATGCCCACCACCAGTGCCAGCGTGGAGAAAAACAGGAAATACACCATCGCCTTGACGAAGACCCGACCCACCGTCTTCAACTGCGTCATCCCGGCGATACCGGTCACGATGGTCAGGAAAATCACCGGGGCGATGATCATCTTCACCAATTTGATGAATGCGTCGGCCAGCGGTTTGAGTTGTACAGCCCAGGCCGGATCGAGATGGCCGAGGACGGCACCGACGACAATGGCGAACAGCACCTGGACATAAGTGTGCCGGTAGAACGGTACGGGCTGCGACCCGCGACCTGCCGCTGGAAAAGGACTGTGCATCTGAACGCGCTCCGGAACGGCCCGACAACCCGACGCGGGTCGCGGAATGCAGCCTTTGTACGCGTCAAGGCGGTAAAAGCAGATAACCCATTGGTCGTAGTCTTCGTTGCGGGCACCTTCGGCGCGTGGGCGCACGCCCAAACGCGCACGGAAGCCGGCGTCCTCGGGAACCAGCATCACCTTCAGAACAGATGCGTCGCGCCACCCTGCACTTTCGCCAGGACGCGGCCCTTAAGTTGAACGATTCACATATTAATTGTGATTTTATCGTTAAAGAATTGTAGCCAGCGACCGCTATTGCCTAGATGTCAGCCGTTATCGAGGACTGCATCCGCCTCGATGACCGTCTTTCATGCGTCGCCGCCCACGTGTCACATCGCGTCCTGACCAGGGGCTGTGGCGCTTCTTTGACCTTAATCGAGACAAATTCCATCATGCGCCACAGCCTCCTTTTCGCCGCACTGGGCCTGACCGCCGCCGCTCCCGCCATCGCCGCCAACGGCTTCGATAACTGGCCGACCAAAGCGACCTTCAACGACGGCACCACGCTGGCTGCGGTCGGCACCTACCAGTACGACTGGAACACCTTCTCCAACGACAACGCTCGCCTGCTGGAGAACAACCACACGTTCCGGCGCAAGGAATTCGGCGTCCATTTGAATAAGGATGGCGTCTACGACGCGATGGTGGGCTTCGACTTCCAGTCCAAGCAGTGGCTGGACGTGTTCTTCGGCCTGGAAACCAAGGCGCTGTTCGGCAACGACTACGGCCACGTGCGCCTGGGCTACATCAAGGTGCTGGGCGGTCTGGAAGCCGTGACCAGCGGTGCCGCGGGCAGCTTCATGGAAGCCGCGCTCCCGGTGCAGGCGATCTATCAAGGCCGCCGCACTGGCGCGGAGTGGACTTTCGAGCAGCCGCAGTACCTGCTGCAAGCTGCCGTGTACGGTGGCAAAGACCTGCAGGGCCACAATCCCGGCACCACCCAGGCTGTGCATGCCGCGTGGACCCCGTTCAAGGCCGAAGGCGATGTGCTGCACCTGGGCGTGGTGTATTCGCAGGAAAATCCGCGCGGCTATCACAACGGTCTGAACGTGAGCTTCAGCCCCAGCGTGCGTCTGCATACACCTCCTGAAGTCGCGCTGACCCCTGTGAGCCTGATCGATTCTGGCATCTTGATCGACGTCGACCAGATCCGCCGCACCGGGCTGGAAGCGCTGTGGATCAAGGGGCCGTTCTCGCTGCAGGGCGAGGCACTGCGCGCCGACGTGAGCCGCACCAACAGCCTTCCCAACTACAGCGCAGACGGCCAGTACGTGTTCGCCAGTTATGTGTTGACCGGCGAATCGCGCCCGTACAACGCCGGCAACGTCGATATGGTCAAACCGGCCAACGCCTATGGCGCCGTGGAAGTGCTGGTGCGCTACAGCCGCCTGGATCTGAACGACGGCAACGTGCTCGGCGGCAACCAACACGATTGGACCTTCGGCGCCAACTGGTACCTGACCAATCATTTCAAGTTCCAGTTGAACTACGTGCGCGCCGATGCCGAACGCGCCGGCATGCAATTCAAGCCGAACTCGGTGGACCTGCGCGCCCAAGTCCAGTTCTGATCCACCCGTCGCGAGTACGGTGGTCCGGGTACATGCCGGACCACCGCGCGATCACGCGTGCGACACGGCGGACACCGCGTCGCACGCCAGCTAAGCTGATGCGGAACTGGCCATCGTCCTTCTCCGCATGTCCTTCTTTTTGCATCACCGCCACCGCATCCTGCTACTGAGCGGCATCGTCGGCGCAATGGCGGTGGTCATGCTGTTGGCACAGCACTTGGCCGAACAGCGTGCGCGACGCAGCGAAGGCCTGCAACTGCGCCAGCAATTGCAGTTGTATGCGCAATCACTGCAACAACGCATCGAGCGCTATCGGACCATACCGCAGATACTGGCGCTGGACCCGGAGTTGCGCAACGCGCTAGAGCGGCCGCTGAGTCCAGCCACGCAGCGACGGCTGAATCTGAAACTGGAACGTGCAAACGCCGTCACCCACTCATCGACGCTGACCCTGATCGATACCAATGGCCTCGCCCTGGCCGCCAGCAACTGGCGCTCTGCCAGCAGCAATGTCGGGAGCGACTATGGCTTCCGGCCCTATGTGAAACAAGCACTGACTCAAGGCAAAGCAGGCTTCTACGGCATCGGCATGACCACCAACGTGCCAGGTTATTTCCTCTCGCAGGCGATCAAAGACGACGCCGGACGAGCACTGGGCGTCATCGTCATCAAGATCGAGCTGGCCGCAATAGAGCGCGAATGGCGGCATTTGTCCGACATCGTCCTGGTCAGCGACCGTCACGACATCGTCTTTCTGTCCAACCGCGATGTCTGGCGCTACCGTCAATTACAGCCGCTCGGTGCCCGCGAACACGACGAACTGCTGGCCACCCGCCAGTACGCCCAGCAGCCGCTACTGTCGATGCAACGGCGCGTACTGGATACGCTGGAAGATGGCGCTCAGGTGATCCGCATCGACGTCCCCGCGCAGCCGGAGCCACTGCTGTGGCAACGCATCGCGCTACCGGAAAACGGATGGCGACTGCATTTACTGCACGACATCAGGGGGCCGCGTGCCGCCGGCCACGCTGCGGCGCTGGCCGCAGGCGGCATCTGGCTCGCATTGGCATTGCTGGGCCTGTTATTCCAACAACACCAGCGCCTGGCGTGGCTGCGTCAACGCAGCCGACATGAACTGGAATCGCTGCTGCAACAGCATGCACAGGAGCTCCACACCGCACAGGACGGCATCGTGCAAGCAGCGCAACAGGCCAACACCGGGCTCAGCCGCAGCTTGGAACATTTACCACAAGGCGTGGTAATCATCGACACGCAACTGCGTCTTGTGGCGTGGAATTCGCGCTACCTGGAAATCTTCCGTTTCCCGCCAGAACTGATCTGCGTCGGTCGTCCGATCGAGGACGTCTTCCGCTACAACGCACGCCGAGGCTTGCTCGGTCCCGGCCCGGTGGAAGCGGCAATTCAACGCCGCCTGGACCACTTACGCAGCGGTCGCCCGCACATGCGCGAGAGCGAGAAAGAAGACGGCACCGTGTTGGAAATTCGTGGCAATCCGCTGCCTGACGGCGGCTTCGTGACCAGCTATGCCGACATCACCAGCTACAAAAACGCCGCGCGCGAACTGCGCTCGTTAGCCAATGCACTGGAAACCCGCGTCGCCGAACGTACCAGCGACCTAGCCGCAGCCAAACGCGAGGCCGAAAACGCCAACCGCTACAAAACCCGCTTCGTCGCTGCGGCCGTCCACGACCTGTTGCAGCCGCTCAACGCCGCACGCATGTTCGTCTCGGCGCTACGCGGCAAGTTGCACGACAGCGACACGCGGCAAATCGCCGACCATGTCGACAACGCACTGGTGGCGCAGGACGCGATCCTCAACAGCTTGCTGGATATCTCGCGACTGGAATCGGGCACGCTGAAGACTCAGGTGCAGGACATCGCACTGGACCCGCTCCTGCGAGCACTGACGCACGAGTTCGGCATTCTCGCCGAGGACCGCGGCCTGCGTCTGAACTACGTGCCAAGCCGGGCCACGGTGCGCAGCGACGCGACGCTGCTGCGACGCATCCTGCAAAACTTCCTATCCAATGCGCTGCGCTACACACCAAATGGATGCGTTCTGCTGGGCTGCCGGCGCGATGGCGCCAACCTGCGCATCGAAGTCCACGATCAGGGCCCTGGCATCCCCGATGCGCTGCAGCAAGAGATCTTCGAAGAGTTCCGCCGGCTCGGCGACGGCGTCGCCCAGGATCGCGGCGCCGGCCTGGGCCTTGCAATCGTGGAGCGCATCGGACGCCTGCTCGGACACCGCATCAGCCTACGCTCGCAGTTGGGGCGTGGCAGCGTGTTCGCTGTCACCGTGCCGCTGGGCGATGCCGCCGCCATGACGCAACCGCAGGCACCGGCTGCAGTGGCCAGCGACAACGGCGACGATCCTATCCTCCACGGCTGCAGGGTCTGGTGTATCGACGACGACCCACGCGTATGCCAAGCCAACAGCGCCTTGCTAACGCGCTGGGCGTGCCGAGTAGAGCTGGCAGCCAACCCGAAGCAAGCGCTGGCCGCAGCGCAGCCGCTACACGCACCGGAGCTAGTGCTACTGGACATCCACATGGACGAACACGATGGACCCAGCCTGTTCGCGCAACTTTGTGCCCGCTGGCAGGCTGAACCGCGCTTGATACTGGTCACTGGCGAAATGGACCCGAGGTTGCGCGCACTCGCCCAGCAGCACGGCTGGGGCTTGCTGGTCAAACCGGTCCGCGCGCCGGCCTTACGTGCCCTGATGACGCAAATGCTGTTGCGACGCGGCCAGAACATCTGATGACGTGTGGATTGCAATACCAACAGAATCGAAGACGATGCCATGCGGGCCAATCCTCAACCCCCGACCGCGCGCGTGGAGCAATCGACGCGCCGATATCGGCGAAGCAGTCGGCCTTGGCGATATACAGAAAATCCCTAGGCCGCAACCACGGCTCACGCCTCACCTTCCGGTTCCAGCGCCTTGACCAGCAGTGCAGCCTGAGTCCGACTATGACATTCGAGCTTCTTCAAAATGCCTGTCACATGGACCTTGACCGTGTTCTCGGCCAAACCCAGTGTGTAAGCGATCTGCTTATTGAGCAGCCCATCGGCCAGGCACAGCAGTACCCGGAACTGTTGCGGCGTGAGTTGGGCCAGACGGGCCGCCAACTGCGCATCGGCCTCCGAACGGGCGACTGTCAGCGGCGGGAACCAGGTACCACCGTCGAACACCGCCGCCACCGCCACCCCGATGGTTTCGGCAGGAGACGACTTTGGAATGAATCCAGCGGCACCGAACTGCTGCGCACGACGGATCACGCGTGGATGGTCGTTGGAGGAAATCACCACCACCGGTACATCCGGGCGCTCGCCACGCACATGCAAGAGCGCCGAAAAGCCACGCGCACCGGGCATCGCCAGATCCAGCAAGACCAGATCGGCATCGGCATGCGCGGCCAGTGCGTCATCCAAGTTGGCAGCGCTTGCCGCCTCCACGACCTGGGCGCGCGGCAACGACTGCCGCAACACATGCAACACAGCAGCCCGAAACAGGGGGTGGTCGTCAGCAACCAGGATCTTCGGCCCATCCATAGCGCATAGTCTGACATGCGCATCGGCGGCAAGGCAGTAACACGCACTCAAGCCAGGGGCCATTCCGGCCGATAATGCGGCGTGAGCACATTTCTCTCCACACTGACCCGCTGTTCGTCGCACGCCATTTACGGCTGCCTGCTAGGACTGCTTTTGACACCGGGTGCAGCCCTGGCGGTGAACAGGACCACGACCAGCAGCCTGGAGCACTTTGGCCTGGACGAGGGCTTGTCGCAACTGACGATCAATGCGTTGCAAAGCGACGACCAAGGATTCCTGTGGGTCGCCACGCAGGAAGGCTTGAACCGCTTCGACGGGCATCAGTTCCGCGCCTACCGGCGTGAACTCGATAGCAGCGAAAAGCAAAGCCTGGTCAGCAGCAGCATCGACAGCCTGGCCTTCGAATCCCAAGGCAAACGCCTATGGGTAGGCAGCAACGATGCCGGGCTGGAGGTGATCGAACTGACCACCTGGCGTCGCCACCGGCTCAATACGACCGATGGGCTGTCGAACAACCGTATCACCCAGATCCTGCTCGATCCACACGGAGGCGCATGGCTCGGTACCGAACGCGGTATCAATCGTGTGGATGCCACAGTGCGCCAGATACGGCAACTGGGCGGGGACACCTCCGTGGTGGGCTTGGATTGGATGCCGGATGGCAAACATGCCGTGGCACTGGACCGAAATTGCCGGCTGTGGCAACTGAGTCCCGACACCCGCCAGGAACTGCCGACGCCACACGGCATCGACGAGTGTGTGGCATTGAAGTCCGGCCCGGAAGGACTATGGCTCGCCTCGTCCAGAGGCGGCCTGTTCAAGCTCGACGCGCACGGTGCCTTGCTGGCGCATTGGACAACAGCGCAACTGCTGACAGACGGTGGCGACCTCACTGCGCTGATTCGGCTCAAGGACGGACGGATACTGGTTGGCACCAGCAATGGGCTCGTCACGCAATTGGGTCCCAATGGCCACGGCCCGCTGCGGCTGACCTTCGACACTCCGGTACACAGCAGCATCACCCGCTTCTACCAGACTTCCGAAGGCAACTGGTGGATCGGCACCTATACCGAGGGGTTGTACCGGGTACGGCCATTGTCGGCGATGATGCGCAACGACGAGGAAAACCTGAACGATACCCACGACTGGCCCAGCACGAGCGTGCGTAGCATCTGGCGCAATGGTGAGCGCATGCTCATCGGCACCGATCAAGGCCTGCTGATGCGCGACAATAACGCCGCCCCCTGGCGCATCCCACCTGGACTGGCGAGCGCGGCGATCCGCGCGCTCGTCGCCGATTCGGACGGTTGGTGGCTGGGAACGCGGCACGGGCTCTGGCATCTGAGTCACGACGGCAGATTGCGGCAACTGGAAGGCCTGTTGGACGAACAAATCAGCGACCTGCTGCTGGAAGGCAACACGCTCTTGGTCGCCACCCGGCGTGGTCTGAACCGTGTGGTCGACGGCCACATACAGGATGACCCGCGCGACGCGCCACTGGCCGGTCATCAGCTGACCCGGCTCTACCGCGATGCCGACAACACGCTGTGGATCGGCTGCAACGACTGCGGCCTGTGGCGCATGCGCAACAATCAGCCTGCCGCGCCCTACCATCCGCAGGGCGCAGAGTTGTATCCCTCGATCTGGTCGCTGTACGCACACAACGGCACGCTCTGGGTGGGCACGTTCTCCGGCGGCCTATACGCCATCGATCTCAAACGCGATACCGCGGTCCGCTACAGCGATCGCGAAGGACTGGGCAGCAATGTCATCTACACGATCCTGCCGGACATGCAGGGACGGCTATGGGTGAGTACCAACAACGGATTGAGTGTGCTCGATCCCGCCACCGGGATCGTGCAGAATCTAGGCCGACGCGACGGGCTGCCAAATCAAGAGCACAACAGCGGCCATGGCTATCGCGATGCACAGGGGATGCTGTACTTCGGCGCCCCCCAGGGCATGGACGTGATCGATCCGAAAATCTTGCCACGCCGCAGTGCGCCGGCACGCGCCGTGCTGACGGATCTACGCATCCTCAATGCAAGCGAAGGCCGTCATAGCGGCGCCAGTTATACCGAGACCAACGTGGTCTATGCGCATCACATCGCGCTGAATTACCGCGATAACGTGTTCACCGTCGGGATGACCGCGATCGACTTCGCCGCACCCGGCAGCGCGCGCTTGCGCTATCGCGTGCATGGGCTACAGCAAGGGTGGATCTATCCACAAAACGCGTACAGCGAACTCTCGGTCAGCCATCTACCACCGGATCGTTACATGTTGGTGGTGCAGGCCGCCGGCCGCGACGGCCAGTTTGGTGACTCACGCGCACTGGAGATCGAGGTACTCCCCCCACCATGGCGGCACCCGCTGGCCTATGCCTGCTACACACTGTTCGTCCTGGTGTTGATCGGTCTGGGATTACAAAGGTTCCGCCGCACGGTCAACCGCGAGCGCGAGATGGTGGAACTGCTCAACCTCACCGTCGCCGAGCGCACGCGCCAACTCGAACACGCCAATCAGCAGTTACTGCAGAGCAATCATCAACTGGAGTCCGTCACCCGCATGGACCCGCTGACCCGCGTCGCCAATCGCCGCGAGCTGCAAGACTGGCTGGCACGCGAGTGCCCCGCGCTACTGAGCGCATTGGAAGATGGCAGCAGCGGCGACGCCTTGTATTTCTTCATGATCGACATGGATAACTTCAAGCGCATCAACGACGACTACGGCCACCTGACAGGCGATGCCGCACTGGTGCATTGCGCGGAGATCTTGCGCGGACTGTGTGGCGAACGCGACCTGTTGGTGCGCTGGGGCGGCGAGGAGTTCATGCTCGTCACCCGCCTCCCCCGAAATGGTGCTGCCGAAACACTGGCCGAACGTCTGCGTGTGGCCGTGGCAACGCACCACCTCGCGCTGCCCGAACGCGAACTGGCGATGACCTGTTCGATCGGCTACGCACCGTGGCCATTCGTCGCCGCCTGGCCGACACTGGGCGACTGGGAACAAAGCGTGGGCCTGGCCGATCGCTGCCTATACGCAGCCAAGGGCGCAGGCAAAGACGGATGGGTCGGCCTGGCGCCTGGACCAGCCCCGGAGCGACCGCGCGTGCATGCGCTGTTGGCAGGCGGTGCTCCGGAAGAACTCGGCGACAACGTGCGCATCCTGCACTCCCCAGAAAAACTGCCGCGCTTCGCGCGCTGAGCGGCCACACATGGCCGGCTTCAGCGCGGACGAGGTGCGCGGCATGCCACCACGACGAGTCCACAGAACTGGCCCAGGTTGCGACACATCCACTGTGTTGGGATAGGCCAACGGTCATTACAGCGCCGTACTACTCGGCTGGCATACACTGCAATTTCAGCCTCACCTGCCGCCTCGCTCGATCGCATGCCCGACAAACCCGAACCCGCTGTGCCCAGCGCGCGTCTGCAGATGGCCGACATCGCGCGCATGGCCGGCGTTTCAGAATCGACCGTCTCGCGTGCACTGGCCGACAATCCGGTCGTCGCCGAGCGCACGCGTGCCTACATCAAGCAACTCGCCAACGAAGCCGGCTACCGGGTCGATCCGATCGCACGCAGCTTGCGTGCGCGACGCTCGAACATCATCTGCGTGGGCGTGCCGCTGATGCACGCGCACGAACAGCCGCTGTCGGACCCCTTCATGATGACCATGCTGGCGCTGCTCGCCGATGCCTTGACCGCGCGCGGCTACAGCATGCTGCTGTCCAAATTGCATCAGCACCAGGACCATTGGGTCGAAGACCTTGCGCGCAACAGCCGCGCCGACGGCATCATCATGCTCGGCCAGAGCCACGAACATGCCGCACTCGACGCCGCTGCGCGTGGCGGTCTGCCGATGATCGTGTGGGGCAGCCGCATCGACGGCCAGGCCTATACCAGCATCGGCAGCGACAACCTGCGTGGCGGTGAACTGGCCACCACGCACTTGATCGAACACGGCCGTCGCCGCATCGCCTTCCTCGGCGACGAGGCACTGCCGGAGGTGGCGCCGCGTTTCGCCGGCTACCGGCGCATGCTTGAGGCACACGGACTGAGCTTCGACCCGCGCCTGCACGCACGCAGCCATTTTCTCAGCGAGGACGCCTATCGGCTGACCCGCGCAATGCTCAAAAAAACCGCGCCGCCGGATGCGGTATTCGCCGCGTCGGACAGCATCGCCATCGGCGCGATCCGTGCTCTGATCGAAGCCGGACACCGCGTTCCGCAGGACATCGCACTGATCGGTTTCGACGACATTCCATTGGCTACCTACAGCCAACCACCGCTCACTACCGTGCGTCAGGATCTCGCTCACGCCGCCACCGCACTGGTGGACGGCGTACTGAGTCTGATCGCGGGCGAAGTCGTGGCCTCGGTGGAATTACCGGTGAGCCTGGTGGTGCGCGACTCGGCGTGAACCGCAGCAATGCCTGGCAATTCGTACACGCGCCGCGTCGCGGCACCAGCCGTCAGTTGCTGACGTCGTTCGCCTGACGTGTTTGCCATCGCGCAACCGGGCTCCTCACCAACAGCATCGCCACCGCCGCCGCCAGCATCAGACCACCCGCCAGACGGATCACATTGCGCGGATCTCCCTGCAACACAGAGTCGTAATACAGCGGCAAGGTCACGATCTGAATCAACATCGGCAGCACGATAAACAGATTGAACAAGCCCATGTACACGCCCGTGCGCTCGGGCGGAATGCTGTTGGCCAGCATCAAATAGGGATTGCCCATCATGCTGGCCCACGCCAGGCCAATGCCGACCATCGGCAGCAACAACAGCCATCGATCGTGGATCGACGGTAGCAGCCACATACCGACGCCCGCAGCAATCAGGCACGCAACATGCGTGAACTTGGGACCGACCCGGCGCGCCACCGGCACCATCGCGAACGCGGCCAGGAACGCAACGAAGTTGTAGAAGCCACCGATCTGACCATTGACCAGGCCCGCCTCGCGGAAACCATGCGAATCGGCCGCCGTGGTACCGAACAGCGTGGTCGACAAGGACAGCACGATGTACTGCCAGTAGCAAAACATCGCATACCACTGAAACAGCATCACCAACGCCATCTGCCGCATCGTCGGCGGCATTTGCCGGATCGCATCGACAATCTCGCGCACGGTAGCCAGTGGCCCGACGGACGCATGCCGCAAGCGTTCCAACGCCTGCGGCGACAACTTCGGCTCACGCACGCTATAGGCGGTGAGCAGGATCGAGACAGCGGAAAACGCCGCGCCGATGGCGAACGCAGCGATGGTGACATAGGGAATGTGATGCGCATTGGCCGCATCCTGGTTCATACCCAACCACACCAGTAGCGGCGGTGTCGCATAGGCCAGTGTCTGAGCGAGGCCGGTGAACGCGCTCTGGGTCAGATAGCCCAATGGACGCTGCGGCTGGGTCAGCACGTCGCTGACCAAGGCACGGTATGGCTCCATCGCCACGTTGTTGGCCGCGTCCAATAACCACAACAAGAGCACCGCCATCCACAACGCAACACTGAAAGGCATGGTCAACAGGCACACACTGCAAACCAGCGCACCCACCACCATGTACGGCATACGCCGGCCCCAACGGGTCACGGTGCGGTCGCTGAGCACACCGACAACTGGCTGCAATACCAGCCCGGTCATCGGGCCGGCCAGCCACAGGTACGGCAAATTGGCGTGGTCCGCGCCCAAGTAGTTGTAGATCGGACTCATGTTGCTCTGCTGCAGTCCAAAGCTGTACTGCACGCCAAAGAAGCCGGCGTTGAGCGCCAGCACGCGCGCGAGCGGAAGCAAGGGGCGATCAGAACGCATGAGCATCAACCTAGATGAGCCAGGTGCGCGGGAGGCACACCGCAGCGGCGAGCGGATGGTGATTTTCCTGCAATCGTTTGTAACGCTGCACCGCAACATCCGCATCATTCAAAAATCAAACAAAAAATAGCTTGATGCTCGATGGCGAATTTTGCTGCAATGCAAGTTGCAATCGATTGTAAGTACGCGTATCTGTCACTCGCCCCACCTTTTGCACGGGGCGTGCCCGCCAACGCTGTCGCGAGCACGGCCCGTCCCACCGTCATCACTTGCTTCGGGAGAGAACGCGATGCACCCCTCTTCAATCCGCCTGCAGACCCTGGCTCTGGCCGTTGCCGCAGCGCTGTCCGCACCAACTGCCGCCCTGGCGCAGCAGGCCACCGCTGCCACGAGCGACACGCCCCAGGCAAAAGGCGATGTGATCAGCCTGGACTCGGTGTTCGTCACCGGCACCGCCACGGCCAAGAGCAAACTCAAATCCAGCGTCTCGGTCAGCACCGTCGGCGCTGAGGCGATCGAACAATCCGCGCCGCGCAGCACCGCCGAGATCTTCCGCAACATCCCCGGCATCCGTTCCGAATCCAGCGGCGGCGAAGGCAACGCCAACATCGCCGTGCGCGGCCTGCCGGTCGCATCCGGCGGAGCCAAGTTCCTGCAATTGCAGGAAGACGGGCTGCCGGTGCTGGAATTCGGCGACATCACCTTCGGCAATGCCGATATCTTCCTGCGCTCGGACTACAGCCTGGAGCGCATCGAAGCGATCCGCGGCGGTTCGGCCTCGACCTTCGCCAGCAACTCGCCCGGCGGCATCATCAACTTCATCAGCAAGACCGGGGAGACCGCTGGCGGTAGCGTCGGCCTCACACGCGGCCTCGGCGGCTACGACAACACGCGGCTGGACTTCGACTACGGCGCGCCGTTCGCCGAACACTGGCAATTCAACATCGGCGGTTTCTACCGCCGCGGCGACGGCGCGCGCGATGCCGGCTACACCACCGACAAAGGCGGCCAACTCAAGGCCAACCTGACCCGGTTGTTCGACAACGGCTACGTGCGCGTCTACGCCAAATATCTCAACGACCGCGCTGCCGGTTATCTGCCCGTGCCGACCCTGGTCAGCGGCAGCGATGGCTCGCCGCACTTCGGCAGCATCAATGGATTTGATCCCGGCACCGATACGCTGTACAGCCCGTACTTCCGCAGCAGCACCACGCTGGACGGTAAAAATCGGCCATCGCGGGTGGAACTGAGCGACGGTATGCACCCGCTGTCGCGTGTGTTCGGTGCCGAAGCGCAGTTCGATGTCGGTAGCGGTTGGACCCTGACCGACAAATTCCGCATCGCCGATACCTCCGGTGATTTCGTCTCGCCATTCCCCGCACAAGTGACAGATGCCGGCACGCTGGCCAGCAGCATCGGTGGCGCGGGTGCCGGCCTGCGCTACGTCGACGGCCCGAATGCCGGCCAGGCTTACAGTGGACTGGCAATGCGCACGCATCTGTTCAACGTCCATCTCAACAACTTGGACAATGCGGTCAACGACTTCAGCCTGGCGCGCGACTTCGGCAACGGCAATGGTGGCAGTCTCAACGTTAAGGCCGGTTGGTACACCTCGCGGCAAACCATCAATGCGGACTGGACCTGGAATTCCTACGTGCTCTCGCTCGCGCACCGCGCGCGACTGCTGGACGTGGTCGGCGCCGACGGCAGCCTGCTCTCGCAAAATGGGCTATACGCCTACGGCGTGCCGTACTGGGGCCTGGACAACACCCGCCACTACGATGTGCGCTACGACATCAACGCGCCCTATCTAGCACTGAGTTGGGATCAAGGACCACTGAGCGTGGACGGCAGCCTGCGCTATGACATGGGCCGAGCGCGCGGCAACACGTCCGGCGGCGCGCTGGTCAACAACGTCGACGTCAATGGCGACGGCGTGATCGAGGCACCGGAGCGCAGCGTGGCGACCATCGACTACGCCAATCGCAAGCCGGTCCGCTACGACTGGAATTACCTGTCTTACTCGTTCGGCACCAATTACCTGATCAACGACGACCTGGCCGCTTTCGCGCGCTACAGCCGTGGCGCACGCGCCAACGCCGACCGTCTACTGTTCGGGGTGGTGCGCGACGATGGCTCGGTTTCTTCCAACGAAGCGGTGAACGTGGTCAAACAACTCGAAGGTGGCCTGAAATGGCGCAGCGGCGGCCTGAGCCTGTTCGCTACCGCCTTCGCCGCACGCACCCAGGAGCAGAACTACGAAGCAACCACCCAACGCTTCTTCGACCGCACCTACAAAGCGCACGGCCTGGAACTTGAGGCCGCCTACCGTATCGAGGGCTTCGGCCTCAACGGCGGACTGACCTGGACCGACGCCACCATCGACAAGGACCAGATCACCCCGGCCAACGCCGGCAACACGCCGCGTCGCCAAGCCCGATTCGTCTGGCAACTGACGCCGAGTTACCGCGGTGAGCGCTACGAGGTCGGCGTCAACGCAATCGGCACGACATCGGCCTACACCCAGGACAGCAACCAACTGAAAATGCCCGGCTACACGCAGGTCAATCTGTTTGCCGACTATCGCATCACCGATGCGTTGACCGTCTCGCTCAACGTCAACAACGTGTTCAACACCTTCGGCCTCACCGAAGCGGAGGAAGCCTCGATTGCCGATGCCTCCTCCAACATCATCCGCGCGCGCTCGATCCCGGGCCGCACCTCCAGCATCAGCCTGCGCTACGACTTCTGACCAAGGACTCGACGTCCGCGCCCCGCACGGGGCGCGGTCTCACTCCCATGACTGTTTCCTCTCCCGACACGCTTCCCCTTCTCGCCGCCCACACACTGTGGCAGCAACACCTCCACGCGGATGTCGCCGCGACAGTGCTGCCGCGCCTGCAACTACACGGCGAGCGCCTACTGGCGCCATTGCACGCGCTTTACGGCAAGCACCCAGCGTTTGCGCAATGGATGCCACAGTGGCTCGAACAACTCGCCAACGCCGCCAACGCACGTCCACTGGACCTGCGCCGGCTGGATGTCGAGCGCGCACCCGACTGGTTCGGCACACCGGCAATGCTCGGCTACAGCGCCTATGTAGACCGCTTCGCCGGCACCCTGAGCGGAGTGGGCGAACGTGTACCGTATCTACAGGAACTAGGCATCCGCTACCTGCACCTGCTGCCGTTCCTGCGCGCGCGCGCGGGCGATAACGATGGCGGCTTCGCGGTCAGCGACTATGGCCAGGTCGAGCCGCGACTCGGCAACAACACCGACCTGATCGCACTCACCACACGCCTACGCCAGGCCGGCATCAGCCTGTGCGCCGACTTCGTCCTCAACCACACCGCCGACGACCATCCCTGGGCACTGGCGGCCAAACGCGGCGACTCATGCTACCTGGACTACTACCACCACTTTCCCGACCGTGGCACGCCCGACCGCTACGAACAGACCTTGGCGCAGGTATTTCCGCATACCGCGCCAGGCAACTTCACCTGGGTGGAAGACGCCAATGCCTGGCTGTGGACCACGTTCTATCCCTACCAGTGGGATCTGGACTGGAGCAATCCAGCGGTCTTCGGCGAAATGGCATTGGCACTGCTGCACCTGGCCAACCTGGGTGTGGAGGTGTTCCGCCTGGATTCCACCGCCTACCTGTGGAAACGCCCAAATACCGACTGCATGAACCAGCCGGAAGCGCACACGATTTTGCAGGCACTGCGTGCGCTCACCGACATTCTCGCCCCAGCAGTGCTACTGAAGGCCGAGGCCATCGTGCCGATGGCGCAACTCCCACCCTACTTCGGCACCGCCGCCACTGGCGGCCAGGAGTGCCATCTGGCCTACCACAGCACGTTGATGGCCGCTTGCTGGGTGGCGCTGGCCGAGCAACGCGGCGACATCGTGCACAACGCGATCGCGCATACGCCCACACTGCCGCCGGCCTGCGGATGGCTGAGCTACGTGCGTTGCCACGACGACATCGGCTGGAATGTGCTGCAGCGCGAAGCCGCTGGCGGCGATGGCGTGGCACCGTTCGCGCTGACACGCGTGGCGCAGTTCTACGCCGGCAAACTCCCAGGCAGCTATGCGCGCGGCGAAGCATTCCAGAGCAGTGGCGAAGGCGTGCACGGCAGCAACGGCATGAGCGCGGCATTGGTCGGTATCGAAGCAGCCTTGGCCGCCAGCGATATCGCCGCACTGGAACTGGCCGTGCGCCGCCTGGTGCTGCTCTATGCAGTCGCACTGGCGATGCCCGGCATTCCACTGCTGTACATGGGCGACGAACTGGCGTTGGGTAACGACACGACTTACCGCGAGGATCCGCTGCGCCACCATGAAGGCCGCTGGTTGCATCGCCCGATGATGGACTGGGCGCGTGCCGCGCAACGCCATGACAGCAATCAGCTTGCTGGGCAGGTTTATTCCCGACTGCGTCGCCTGATCGATGCACGCGCGGGCACTGCGGCCCTGGCCGCCGACCAGCCGCTGCGCGCTGTGCCGCTACGCGATCCGGCCTTGCTTGGCCTCGCCCGCGGCGAGGATTTTTTCGCCATCTACAACTTCAGCGCACAACCTGTGGCGGTGAAACTGACGGCGATCACCGGCGAGGGCATATGGCAGGCCATCGCCGATGGCGGCAACGATCCTGCAACGCTGGCGGACTGGGATGACACCCTCCCCGCCTACAGTCTGCGCTGGTGGCGGCGCGGCTGAGCACAATCGCCGTCTCCTCCAGCAATACGCAACGCTTTGCTCTCCCCACGCGCGACCAAGCACTCCCTGCAAGAAAATATCGACTCAACCCGATGATTGTCTGAGTTACTGCATCAACCCGAACAGTGGCTGACAACACATCGCAAGTCACTCTCGAATCGGTACGCACAGCGCACAGGAACCGCCGTGTTCAGCGGCACATGCGGATTTCGAGCACTGCGCGTACCGATCCGGCAGCGATACCGTTGTGTTGTTAGTGACTCTAAATAACCGCGCATTGAATCGCCCAGGGTTCTATAGGCACTCATGACCCTGGCTGCGCGTCGCGCCGCTCACACGCTACAGGCGATCGGTCGCTGTTAGAACCGCGGCGGCGTTTGGGCTGTACAACATCTGGATGTCGTCAAACGCGGCGGCACATGCGTCATCCTGCGTTGGATAGATCACTCGGCTCATCCGCGAACCGTTGAGCAGGCCGAAGAAGCTCTGCACGGATGTAGTGTCGCGGCAGTTTCCGCGACGACTCATGCTGCACACCAGTCCATGGGACACATTCTAGATGTCGCGCTCCTCGGCGACACGGCATCACTCCGCCTTCAGGTGCCGAACCTTAGCGCATTGATCGCGCTCGGCCCGCTGCACGATGCCGGACTTACCGAACTTACCGAGCCAAGCGTCGCTGCACACTCTCGCGCCTAATCATTCGGCCACCTCCACCACCTTGAATTCGGGATCGGCCACCTGACAGGCCGCCTGTCTTTCGAATTCATCCTTATACGGCTTGCTGTTCGCACACACCTGCGAACTTGCCATTTTCCATGCGATGAGATGCCCCGAAAACCCTGAGCAATTCAAACCGAATTTTCGAGGATTTTGCAGAGGCTCCATCAATACCCCCTGCCGCAGACACCGCCCCTGAATTTCCCGCAAGACAGCAGCGATATTTTCAGAGCTGATAATTCCTGGATTTTTTACGCGAAATTTCGCGACACATCATAAATGAGTAGATGCACATCTCAATAAATGATGGCTCATATCACAAGTATTGCGCCGCCAATTACTTGTCGACGGCCTTTTAGTGCGATTCGCGTAATGTTTAATCGCCTGAATGACAGGCAAAAACTCCCCAATGGGGCAAGGAAATAGTTATGTTGAAAACTTCGAAAACCGTCCTGATTGCCTCGAGCATCGTCCTTTTCTCGGCACTGATTGTCGCTGCCGATGCGCAGAGTTGCTGCCCAGGAGGTGGAAATGGTTCTCCAATCTCCACGAATGGTTTCGGCGAGAGTGCACCTGCGGCGGCTAATCTTTCCAACAACCCATCCGTGCGCATCTATCAATTCGAGCGCAATGGCGTGACATACCTGCAGATCAACGACGCCACCGGCCAGGTGCGCGGCGCGATCGCGCGCGTTAACGACATCGCGTGGGTGACACCGATGGGTAAAGACGTGGATGAGGTGAAAACTGTCGAGAAATTCGACAAACTAAATGGCACAGTCGTCAGCAATACCCGCTACTTCACTGTCCAGGTCGCCAATGGCGCACACGGTGACGCCTGGACTGTCACCATCAAGAAATAACCAGCTTCTCCAGTGGTTCGGATACCAGAAAACTGAGTTTGCGCTCATGACGGCGCCGGCAGGAGCCGTCATGAGCCTTGAGCCGGTTGGCCAGCTCGTCCTCGATCTCACCCACATGACGCTCCGTGGTCTTGCCTCCCGGCATGCTGGGGTCAGCCTCAATACTCAACATGACCCCGCGCCGGCCATTGGCCGTCCACACCCTTGCAGCAATCCGATGACGTCCTGCACTGGGCAAAAGCTCCATTGCGTTGAACACGCAGCGGTAGGCGGCCAGTTGCAAACCAATCGACAGGCTCCGCGAATCGCCACGCAAGCGCTTCTCCACTTCGGTATCGCACGAATTGGCGAACGCGAGGGAATCCAGCGCTCCGTATAGACCATGCGTTTCGATTTCCAGCGGATACAGCGCAGCCACATAATCGTCCAGCAACTGCGCCTGGATGACTCCAGTGCGGTTCATCTCCATGGCCGCGGCGTAGTGACCGTGCTGCTTCAACGACATCGCGATGTCACGGCGCAGCTTATTGATGTGGATGTGAATATCGCTGTATTCGATCACCCGATTACGCAGGGTGCGTTCGGCTGACATATAGCTGGCCTGGGCGACCTGCAGCGCCTGTTGCTCGGCAAACCCGAGCCGCCGAGCCAGATCCAGCACACCGGAGATCCTGGTCCCGAGGATGAACAAAGTGGTGCTGCCGAAGGCGACCAGCATCTGCACGTAGAACGTATCCAAATCGAAGGCACCGATACGATGCACCTTGGGCAGAGACATCGCGACCGCGATGTCGGCCAGCACGATACCAATCGCGGCACCGCGCCAATGATGCGAAAGCGTCAGCCAGAAACCGGGAACGATCATCAGCACCAGCAAGAATTGCCGCACCACGCCGGCAGGCGTATTCATCGCCAGGCAATACAAGGCCACGATCAGGACCGCCGCGATCAAACCATCATGGATGAGACGGCGTGACACCAGCATCGGACCTTCACGGCGCACCCACAGCAGCGCAGGCAGTACGAATACAAGAATGCCCAGATAGTTACCTATCCAGAATTTCAGGGCATTCTCCAGATTAATGTAGTTTGCAGGCCCGTCGAAGAGCCAGTTCAACGCCTTGTTGACCAACACGCCCCACAACGACATCGCCAGGACGACCAGCAGTAGACGTTCCTGCCATACCAACCTATCCGGGACGCGCCGACGAAACCACAGCGGCAGTATCGCCGACATCGGCATCAGCAGGAATGGACTGAGAAACACCCATGTCGCGCTCTCGCCCTGATCGATCATCGGTGCGCGCAAGACCAGCAACGCTGCCGCGTCGCCGAGCAGCAGATAGGGCCACAGTCGCAACGGGACGAACAGCAGCGTAGCCGCGCGCAAACCAGCCGGCAGGAACCATTGGTCCAACGACAGATTCCACACCGCCAGATAGACCGCGCAGTAAATGGCGCTCAGCAAGATTCCATTCGCGAAATTTTTTAATCTAGCCATGCCACATTGGTCCTGGCGGTATTCCGAATTGGCGCAAACATACACGACAGCATCGCGCAAACCAGTAGACATTTTACCCCCTACAAAACCCTGTAATGTCTTTCCTGACAGGGAGTTGCAGAAGACCGGCAGGTGCATGCGATGAGGTTCTCAGCATTAACACCGCTGCCATCCCAGTAGAGCCACAGCTGCGGTCAATGACGCCATACACACCACACACTGTCGCAACCACCACGCCCTGCAACGCGCACCGCACAATGGGTCAAGCCGCGCCCCCACAATTCGGGCCATGAACAGCCGAGAAGCCCCGCCATTCAGCACCCCAGGCGGTGCGCGATGCGACGCGTGCGGCACCCCACCCGCCACCTACCAATTTGCCGACCACAGCCGCATCGGCGACACTCAATGGCACTCTCTGTTGCAAAAATATGAATGAACCACGACACCGGCCTCATCGACATCATCGCGGTCGGGCTCGGCTTGGCATTCCTGCTCGGCACGCTCGCCCACCGCCTCAAACTCTCGCCGCTGGTCGGCTATTTGCTGGCCGGCATCTGTGTGGGGCCGTTCACTCCCGGCTTCGTCGCCAACCAGGGGCTGGCGCATCAGCTGTCCGAGCTGGGAGTGATTTTACTGATGTTTGGGGTCGGCCTGCACTTTTCGCTCGAAGACCTGTTGGAAGTGAAATGGATCGCGATCCCCGGCGCGCTGGCGCAAATCGCGGTCGCGACCCTGCTCGGCTGGAGCCTGGCCTACAGCATGCATTGGCCGACGCTGCACGGCTTGGTATTTGGCCTGGCGCTGTCGGTCGCCAGTACGGTGGTGTTGCTACGAGCGATGGAGGAACGGCGCTTGCTGGAAACCCAGCGCGGACGCATCGCGGTCGGCTGGCTGATCGTGGAAGATGTGGTGATGGTGCTGGCGCTGGTGCTGTTGCCCGCGCTGGCCGATGCCCTGGGCGACAAAGGCGCCGACATTGGTTCGGTCCTCGACACACTGGGCCTGACTGTGCTGAAGATGGCAGCGTTCGTGGCGGTGATGTTGCTGGTGGGCCGCCGCGTCATTCCATGGGCGTTGGAGAAAGTAGCCGCGACCGGCTCGCGCGAATTGTTCACGCTGTCGGTACTGGCAATCGCACTTGGCGTGGCGTTCGGTTCGGCCACGCTGTTCGGGGTCTCGTTCGCGCTGGGGGCCTTCTTCGCCGGCATGCTGCTGAAGGAGTCCGAGCTCAGCCATAAGGCCGCCAGCGATTCGCTGCCGCTGCGCGACGCGTTCGCCGTGCTGTTCTTCGTCTCGGTCGGCATGCTGTTCAATCCGCACATTCTGCTCGAACATCCATGGCAGGTGCTGGTGACGTTCTTGATCATTACCGTGGGCAAGTCACTGGCCGCCTTCCTGATCGTGCGCGCATTCGGCCACCCCACCCGCATCGCCCTGACCATCTCCGCCAGCCTGGCGCAGATCGGCGAATTCTCTTTCATTCTCGCCGGCCTGGGGATGCGCCTGGCGATCCTGCCGGAGAACGGGCGCGATCTGATTCTGGCCGGGGCACTGTTGTCGATCATCGCCAATCCGTTGCTGTTCAGCTGGCTGGACCGGTGGCAGGCACGTCAGGCCGCACAGGCACCGGTCACGCCGGAACCGGAACTGCCCCCCGGCCCATCCCTGGACGTGGCCGGACATGCCATCGTGATCGGCTACGGCCGGGTCGGCAGCACGCTGGCCGCAGTGCTGCGCACCTATGGCGTACCGGTATTGGTGGTCGACGACAACCGCGAACATGTGGAGCGCGCCCATGCCGACGGCCTCCCTGGCATTCGTGGCAGCGCCACCGCCGACCTTGTCCTGGCCGAGGCGCACCCGGAAAAGGCCACAATCGCGATTCTGGCGATCCCGCAGCCATTAGAAGCCGGCGAGGCGCTGGTCAAGCTGCGCGCACTGAACCCGGAGCTGACCCTGCTGGCGCGCGCCCACAGCGATGCCGAGGTCAAGCACCTACTCGACCATGGCGCCGATGGCACCGTGATGGCAGAACGCGAGCTGGCCCACTCGCTGGCGGACATGGTGATGGCGACACCGCCATATCGGGCATTGCGCAAGGCAACGCACTGAGGCCAGGGGCTGAGCCGACCTGGACAAGCAGAACCGGAGTTGGGAGCCGCCTGCCCGCAGCCTTGGAAGCATCACACCATCGCACACGCATGCACCGGGCTGCGCTCAATCTGCCACAAAGCCGATGTCCGCCCACGCAGACAAACGACCATGGCGCACAGAAATCGCCGGCGGGGCTTTCATAAAAGCCAATCATATTGATAAGCGTTATCGTTTATGAGAGAGTAGGGATTCTTTCCCACTGCCGCTCGCCTTCCCCCATGGCCTGCAAGATCGGGTTACTCAATTCCATCCCAAGCCCCCTGCTGTGCGAGATGTTCGGCCATGTCGGCTACGACTTCGCCGTGCTCGATCTGGAGCATGTCCTGCGCTCGCCGACGGAACTGGAGCACGCGATCCGCGCCTGCGAACTGGGCAACTGCGAAGCGTGGGTGCGGGTACCGGAGGTCGATGCCAAGCTGATCGGCCGGGTGCTCGATGCCGGTGCCCGCGGCGTGGTGTTGGCTGGACTAGAAAACGCCGAACAAGCCGAGCGTGCCGTGGCCGCTGCGCACTTTCCGCCGCATGGCCGACGCGGCATCAGCGGCGGGCGCGTCACCGGCTTCGGCAGCGTCTGCTTGACCGACTATCTCCAACGTACCCACAGCAGCGTGCGTGTGGTGCCGATGATCGAAAGCGCGGCGGGCGTGCATGCTCTGCCGCAGATCTTGCAGGTCCCCGGCGTGTCGCTGGTGATGGAAGGCGCGCTGGACCTGGCGCTGGATTTGGGGCTTGGTCCGCAGCCAACCCATCCGCAGGTTTGGGCGCATCTGCTGGCAATCGCCGCCACCTGCCGCGACGCCAACGTGCCGTTTTGCCCCAATCCACGCGATGCAGCGCAACGCCGACACTGGCTAGCGCAAGCGGATCTGCAATGGTTGTTCGCTGGCGAAGATCGCGCGCTGCTACAAACCGCATTGCGGCAGCACGCGACCGATCTACGCAATCACTGAGCGCCCTCCTGACGTCTTCATCATGAGCACGGCATTTCCTCCCGCGTTTTTGTCCATCGCCATCGCACTCGCCCCATCGAGCGGATACGCGCAGCAGGCGCAGGACCTCGACAAGATGCACGACGCACAGACGCAGATCCAGCAGCTCGATGCAGTACAGGTACAGGGCAACCTGCTCGGCCGCGCCAGCGCCGAAGACGTGCAGCACTATGCCGGCAGCCGGCAGCTGATCGACAACGCGCAACTGCGCGGCTTCGCCAACCGCTCGCTGGACGACGCGCTGCAGCAGGTACCGGGCATCAAGATATTCGACGAGACCGGAACCGGCGCGCTGCCGCAGATCATGCTGCGCGGCCTGTACGAGAGCCGCAGCGGTCGGGTGCAGGTGCTGGAAGATGGCATTGCGTTGGCACTGGCACCCTACGGGCAAACCAGCCTATCGCTGTTCCCGGTCGACCTGAACCAGATCGACCGGATCGATATCGTGCGCGGCGGCGCGGCAGTGCAGTACGGCCCCAACAACGTCGGCGGCGTCATCAATCTGATCAGTCCAGACATTCCCAGCACATGGACCACCTTACTGAAACAAAACCTCACAGCTGGCGGCGCTGGACATTTCCTCGGCAACAGCGCGATCAGCACCGGCGGCTATGCCAACGACCACGTTGGCCTGCAACTGGACGCGAACTGGACCAAGGGCGATTACTGGCGCGACCACAGCGCCACCGACATCAAGAACCTGCGCCTGCGCACGCAATGGTGGCTGGCGCCTGACAAACTGCTCAAGGCCAGCGTACAGCGCTACGTCGCCGACATGGACCTCGCCGGTGCGCTGGCACCGGCCGACTACCGCCACAACCCACGCCAATCCACACGCCCGTTGGATACCTTCAGCGGACGCACCACCCGCACCTCGCTGGTCTATCAACAGGACTTCGGCGACCTGGGGCCGTTGCAGGATTTGCGTCTGGAGTGGAGCAACTTCAGCGCGCGCAGCAGCCGCGACTTCGTGGTCGGCCTGCGCCAGGATTCCTCCGAGACCTGGCGCGCGGACCTGCCGCCGCAACTGCGGCAGAGCGCACCGCGCGACTTCCGCGTCTACGGGAGCGAGCCGCAACTGCACTGGAGCATGGGTAACAGCGCACTGCGCCAACACTGGACACTCGGCGCGCGGGCGATCAACGAAGACATCGACTTCCTGGTCGGCACTACCCGTCTGCGCGACGGCGTCTATACCCTGATGCGCGATTGGCGCTTCAAGGACCATGGCATCGCCGCTTACATCAGCGATGCCATCGCGCTGGCCAATGACCGCATCACCCTCACCCCGGGGCTGCGCTACGAACAGGTCGATGCGCATTACGACAACCTCGCCAACGGTGCGCGCACGCGCAACAAGACCAGCGACGCCCTCCCCGGTGTAACTCTCGGCGTGCAGGCCAACCCGCAGTGGTATGTGTACGCCGACGCACAACGCTCGCTGCGCGCGCCGCAAGTCACCCAAATCATCTTCGGCGACAACCTCGACGCCGAGCAGGCCTGGAACTACGAGGTTGGCGCGCGCTACCAACCCAACGCGCATACCTACGTGCAGTTCGGCGGCTACCTGATCGACTTCGACAAGCAGATCCAGCTCGACAACACCACGCGCAGCTACCGCAACCTCGGCAAAACCCGCCACCAGGGCAGCGAGGTGGAACTGCAGTGGAGCCCAGCACGCTTGCCCACACTGACCTTCAACGTCGGCTATGCGTATTTGGACGCATACCAGCAATCGGGGAATGACGACGGCAAGCGCGTGCCTTACACCTCACGCAACCAGTTGACGCTCGGCGCCTGTTACCAATCCGGTCGCACCACGGTCACGATGTCCAGTTACTATTTCAGTCGCGCCTTCAGCGATGCCGCCAACAGCGTGCAGGAAAACGCGATTGCCTCGGTCGGCGCGCTGCCCTCGTATTGGGTGTGGAACGCACGCGTGAGCCGGGTGCTCAGCGAAGCCGACGGCCACCAGCTCAGCGCTTGGCTGGCAGTGAACAATCTATTGGACCGCAACTACTGGTACCGCGGCATCGACACCAGTCCGTGGGGACGCCAGCCCGCACCTGGCCGCAGCGTTACTTTCGGCCTGCAATACCGCTTCTGATCGTCGCCGGCGTCGTACCACGACATCAGCGACGGCAACACCGCGCACGGTAACGGTGCGGTGCCGCCCGCGAACGACGCGGGCCGATGTAACGGACGCCCCCGCGTCCTCTCCCGACCCAGCATGCGCCCGATGCGCCGCTAGGCAACCTCGCAACCCGCCGCAGACGCGGCGCGCCTGCCGTGTCCGCCCGCTCGCGGCCACGCAGGCATGCGCACGCCTGCGTTCGACGAGCAGCACACATGACTTCACACGCGTCTCCCCTGCTGATCCTCAGCCACATCTGCCATCGCGCAGTGACCGATGGTTTCCTCCCCGCCGCCCAACGCCTGGGCGTGCCGGTCTTGCTGCTGACCGACCACGGCCACGCTCATCTTGAGCACTTCCACCATCACCCGCCGGCCGGGACAGTGCAGGTACTCGAATGCGACGTGTTCAATCCGCTCAGCGTGCTCGATCTGCTCGACACCATGCCAGTGCAACCATGCGCGGTGTTCAGCAACAGCGATCACCTGCAAACCAGCACCGCGTTGGTCGCCACCGCGCTTGGAGTGCCCGGCAAGGACTGGCCGATCTGTTACGCGGCCAAGAACAAGGCCGCGATGCGACAGCGCCTGCGCGCGCACGGATTACCGACACCCTGGTTCTGTTGTTTGCCACCGGGCGCGGCGCCACCGACGCAAGCACCATGGCCGCTGATCGCCAAACCGCGCGAAGGCGTCGCCAGCCAGGACGTGCGTCACTGCGCCGATGCCGCTGCGTTGCAAACGTATCTTGACGCGCTCTGGCAGCGCCAGCCACAACGCAGCGTCTTGCTGGAAAGCGTACTGGACGGGCCGTTATTTACCTTGGAAACACTCGGCGACGGACAGCGATTGCAAGCGCTCGGCGGCTTCGATGTGCGCCTGTCGTCACCGCCGTATTTCGTCGAATGTCAGGCGCGCTGGCGCGGCGCGGTCGATACCCCGCTCGTGCAGCAAGCGTTGGCGCAATTGCATACCTTCGGCATCGGCTTCGGTGTTTGCCATAGCGAATTCATCCTCACCGCCGACGGCCCGGTCCTGGTGGAAATCAACTATCGCAGTATCGGCGACGGGCGCGAATTTCTGCTCGATCGCCTGTTCGGTGGGCGCTGGTTCGATAGCGTGCTCGGCCTGCATCTAGGACAACCGCTGCCGACGCTGCACGCGTGCCGCGAACATGCGCTAGTGCGCTACTACGTCGCAGAACGCGAGGGCATTCTGACACTCGCCAGTGCCGATCAATCTTGCCGCGACACGCGATGGGAAACGCACTATCGCTGCCTGCGACAACCAGGCCAGGACATCCGCTTAAGCCATTCCAACAAGGATTATCTGGGCGCGCTGCACGTGCTCGCCGACACCACAGACGACCTGCAACATGCACTCGTCAACGCCGAAGCGCCGCTGCAATGGCACATCGATGCCAACGCCGGAGCAACACAATGAATCAAAATCACGACGCCGACCGTCACTACATTGCCGTGCGCATCATCGATGCTTGCCTGCGCGAGGATCTGCACGGCATCACCAGCCGCGGCAGCATCGCCACGCCGCCGCCCGCCGTCCTCGCCGCTTGGCCGCAGCCGATCGCCGAGGTCATCTGGTGGCGCATCGCGCACCTGCCAGACGGCGAGCTATGGCTTCCACTAAGGTGCCAAGGCTATCTGCAGGAACTCAGCGCGTGCAGCGACGGCTGGATCCTGCACACGAGGCAACGCAGCGTGTTCGAATCCGGCACGCCCCAATGGCTGGCGCGAATGAGCGCTGGATGCGACGCGCAAACGCAGACACTCCATCGCGCCTATGTCGAGGAGGCTGATTGCGCAGTCCGTCAGCGTCGCCTGGCGCGACAAGCCTACCTGCAACAGCAACCGCTGCTGGCCGCCGCGCTGGATGCCAGCGACGCGCACGAACGCGCCTACCGCTGCGAACAACTGGCCAGCCACCGCGATCATCCCTTCTATCCGACCGCGCGTGCCAAAGTCGGCCTGGACGATGCCGACATGCCGCGTTACGCGCCGGAGTTCGGCCCGAGTTTCAACCTGCGCTGGCTAGCGCTGCCGTCCGCGCACATTGTGCAGACCACGCCACCACCGTCATTCTGGCCACAACCGAGCCTGCTCGGGCTGGATCCGGCACTGGACGCCAGTCATGTCGCATGGCCAGTGCATCCCCTGCTCTTCTCACGCCTGGGCGAGGCGGATTTCCCCTTACCGGCAAGCGCAATCATCGCACCACAACCCTGGCTACAGGTGCGTCCATCGCTATCGCTGCGCACAGTGATCCCACTGATGTTTCCGGATCACCATCTCAAACTGCCGGTACCGATGCGCACCCTCGGCGCACTCAACCTGCGGCTAATCAAACCATCCACGCTGTACGACGGACACTGGTTCGAATGCGTGCTAAGCGACATCGCCGCGCACGATGCGGTGCTGGCTGCACGCTACCTGCATGTGGACGAAGCACACGCCGGACATGTCGGCGATGCACGCCATCTCGCCTATCTACTACGCCGCTATCCGCCACTGCCGGAGGCGACACTGGTTCCGGTGGCCGCACTGTGCGCACCAATGCCCGACGGTCGCCCGCTGGCGATGCACCTGGCCGAACGCTTCCATGGCGGCGACCTGACCGCGTGGTGGGACAGTTATGCCTCGCTGATGTGCCAGGTGCATCTGCGGCTGTGGCTGCGCTATGGCATCGCGCTGGAAGCCAACCAACAAAACAGCGTGCTGATCTACGCACCCGAACGTTCACCGCGCCTACTGCTCAAGGACAACGACGCGGCTCGGGTGATGCTCTGGCGGCTGCATGCGCAACGACCAACGCTGGCCGCGCTGGGGCCGCCACGCGATGCGCGCATCGCGGTAGACGACGACAACGCGCTGGCCCGGATGTTCTGCACCATCATCCTGCAACTGAACCTGCAAGCCGTGCTGGAAGGATTGGCCCAATGGCGCTCAGCGCTGCGCGCGCCGCTATACACCCGCTTGCGCGCATGCCTGTACGACAACCTGCATGCGCTACGCGCCGACGGCATCGACACCACACCGGCACAAGCGCTGCTGGCCGCGCCGCGACTGCCGGTCAAGTATCTGCTCAGCGCCGGCAGCCTGCTCGGCAAGAACCTCACCGGCGCCACCGATATCAACAAGTTCTACGGCGATAGCGCGCCCAATCTGCTACGCGACGCGCTGCATGTACCCGCGCCGACGACCGCGACGCAGAGCACACCATGAAGCGCATCCTCGCTCCCGTGCTGGCCGCACACTATCTGGCCGCTTTCACCGCGCTGGGCATGCCGCTGTTCCTGCCGCAAGTGCTACAGCAGCTCGCACCCGGCGCGGCCATCGGCTGGAGCGGGGTGCTGTACGTGCTGCCCACCCTGTGTACCGCACTCACCGCCAGCACTTGGGGCTGGCTGGCCGATCGCTACGGACGCAAGCGCTCGCTGCTACGCGCGCAACTGGGGCTGGCGCTGGGCTTCGCCATGGCGGGCTTCGCCCCGAACCTGGGCTGGCTGATCGTCGGTTTGGTCGTACAAGGCACCTGCGGCGGCTCGCTGGCCGCGAGCAATGCCTATCTGACGACCCAAGCCCAGCACGGACCGCTGGCACGCGCGCTGGACTGGACTCAGTTCTCCGCGCGTCTGGCGATGGTCAGCGCACCCAGCCTGCTCGGTCTGGCCACCGCACTGGGGCCGGCGCAATCGCTGTACCGCGATCTGGCGTTGCTGCCGCTGCTGGCGTTCGCGCTGAGCTGGCCTCTGCCAGCGGATCCTCCGCACCACCGCAACGCGCCGACCAATATCGCAAGCACAACGCACGCGGACACGCCACAACGGCAATGGACGCTGTGGGCAACGCAATGCCTGTTCTGTTTCGCGATGGTCGTGACGTTTCCATACTTCCTGCCGTATGCGCAGGTCCATGGCATCGACAACAGCGCTGTCGCCGGCCTGCTGTACAGCCTGCCGCACTTGGTCTATCTGATCCTGCTGCCATGCTGGCGTGGACGCGACCGCAATGCCTCGCCGTTGCCTGCAGGCTTGGGATTATTCGCACTGGCCTGCCTGCTTCACAGCGCATCGCTCACGCCCCACTGGCTGATCGTGGCACGGCTGCTGTTCGGCCTTGGCATGTGGATGGCCCTGCGCGGCCTCAATCGCAGCCTCGCCGACATCGCTGGCGGACACAACGCCGGACGCTTGTTCGGACGTTTCGATGCGGCCGGCAAGTTCGCTGGCGTCGCCGGTGGCGCACTGGCTGGCGTCTTGGTGCAAGGCCATGGTGTGGCATCGCCATTCCTCGCCGCTGGCATCGCCGCGCTGTTGGCGCTGCCGCCAGCGCTGTTGCTCACATCCGTTCGGAGAAACCTCCATGTCCCTGTTGCCGATACATGACCCCTGGCACGACACCCTGGCGCAAGCACACGCGATGACCTGCTGGCTCAATTGCTATTTACGCGAAATCGCACTCGGACGCGGTATGGCCGATCTGGATTACCGTGGTTTGGACCGTCCCGGCAGCAGCAGCGCTGAGGAACGCTGGCTGCGCCTGCAACTGCCTTCAAGCGCAACATTGTGCGTGCGCCTGGCGCATGCCGACGCACTAGGTCGCTGCCGCTTCGCTTCCGCACCGTATCTAAAAACCGATGGCCGCCCCTGGCACTGCCTCGATGCCGCCGCACTGGTGCGTGTGCTGCTGCAAGAACTGAGCAACGGCCAAGCGCCCAACCTGGCGCTGCTCGCACAGAGCGACAACAGCATCGCCATCACCACACACTTGCTGGGCAACGCAGCCGCCGCGATGCCCAGTGGCGATGCGTTGATCGATGCCGAGCAATCGATGCTGTGGGGCCATGCATTTCATCCCACACCCAAGAGCCGCGAAGGTGTGCCGCTAGCGCAAGTGCTGGCCTGTTCGCCGGAAGCGCGCAGCCAGTTCCCTTTGTTCTGGTTCCGCATCGATCCGCGCCTGTACCGCGCCCAGGGCGTGGACGTGCGCGCCACCCTGGCACAGGCCAGCGGCAGCGCTGGTCTGTATCCCTGCCACCCATGGGAGGCCGAGCGCGTCCTGGCGCATCCACTCCTGCGCCAGGCGCAAGCACGCGGCTGGATCGAGCCACTGGGCGAACGCGGCCTGAGACTACGCCCAACCTCATCGGTGCGCACGCTCTACCACGCCGAGCTGGACTACTTCCTCAAGCTGTCGGTGCATGTGCGCCTGACCAACTGCGTGCGCAAGAACGCGTGGTACGAACTGGAAAGCGCGGTGGCGCTGACCCACCTGCTGGCACCGGCCTGGCGCGCGCTGGCGCAGCGCGTGCCTGGGTTCCACGTCTTGCTGGAGCCAGCGGCCACCGATCTGGATTTTTCCGCGCTCGATCCCGATACGCAAGCCTGCCGCGAACTCGGCGAGAGTTTCGGCGTGCTTTATCGACAGACGATTCCCACCGCGCAGCGGCAACGATTGCGTCCGCAGGTGGCAGGGGCGCTATTCACCTGCGACGCGAGCGGCCAGCCGGCTTGCGCCGCGCCGTTGCGCGCACTGGCGCAGCGCCACGGCGACAGCCTTGATGCAGCCACCTCGACCTGGTTTCGCAGCTATGCACGCCTGCTGCTGGACGGTGTGTGGAGCGCATGGTTCGCCTACGGCATCGTGCTGGAACCACATTTGCAGAACACCGTGATCGGCAGCGTCGATGGCCTACCGACACAGTTATGGATCCGCGATTTGGAAGGTACCAAACTGCTGCCCTCGCGCTGGCCTGCCACACGTCTGCACGGCCTGTCCGAAGCCGCGCGGCAATCGCTGTACTACAGTGCCGAACGCGGCTGGAACCGCATCACCTACTGTGCGCTGGTCAATAACCTGGCCGAAGCGATTTTCCATCTCGCCGACGGCCACGCGCATCGCGAGCAGCGACTCTGGCGGATCGTCGGCGACATCGCCAAGCACTGGCAACAACGCAACGGCACACAGCCGGCATTAGAAGCTTTGCTGGATGGCGCGCCGTTACCGGCCAAGAACAACCTATGCACCCGTCTGTTGCAACGCGCCGACCGCCATGCCGACTACAGCGCCTTGCCCAATCCAATCGGTATATCGACGCGACGACAGGTGGCCGCGTGAGCCTGCACATCGATCCGACACCGCTACCCGCCGCGCTGACGCAGCTACGCGCACAGGCCGATGGTCCCATCTGCGCTTACGTCTACGACCTGGCCGCACTGCATGCACACGTATCGAGATTACGCACGCAATTACCTGCAGAGTGCGAACTGTTCTATGCCGCCAAGGCCAATGCCGAACCCTCGCTGCTACGCACATTGGCCCCCTGGGTAGACGGCTTCGAGGCCGCCTCCGGCGGAGAACTGCAATGGCTGCACCGCCACCAGCCAGGACGGCCACTGCTGTTCGGCGGCCCCGGCAAGCTCGACACCGAACTGCAACTGGCCACCAGCCTGCCCAACTGCAGCGTGCATGTGGAAAGCCTGAGCGAATTACAGCGACTGGCGCACATCGCCGCGTCAGCACCGCGTCCGGTTTCGGTGTTTCTGCGCTTGAATATCGCGGTACCCGACATGCCGGATACACGCCTGGTCATGGGCGGGCGGCCGTCGCCATTCGGGCTGGACCTGCTCGACCTGGACGCGGCACTGCGCCTGCTGCGCGAGAGTCCAATGTTGCGCATGGATGGATTCCACTTCCACCTGATGTCGCACCAGCGCGATGCGCAGGTGCACCTGCGGCTGATCGCCCACTACTTGCAACTCGTGCAAGGCTGGCGACAGTCCTACGCACTGGGGCCGTTGATAGTGAACGCCGGTGGCGGCTTCGGCGTGGACTATGCCACACCAGAAGCCTCGTTCGACTGGGCCGCGTTCTGCACCGGACTGCCGCCACTACTGCGCGCGCACGGCGCCGATTTGCGCCTGCGCCTGGAGCCGGGGCGCTATGTCAGCGCCGCCTGCGGCTGGTACCTGATGGAAGTGCTGGACATCAAGCGCAGCCATGGCGCGTATTTCGCCATCGGCCGCGGCGGCACCCATCACTTCCGCACGCCCGCTGCGCAAGGGCACGATCACCCATTCCGGGTGCTACGCGGTACGCAGACGCCAGTGCTATGCGATGCACGAGTGACCCTGGTCGGACAATTGTGTACACCCAAGGACGTCATGGCACGCGCCCAGCCAGTCGCCGCGCTGGCGCCGGGAGACTGCCTGGCGTTTTCGCTGGCGGGCGCCTACGCCTGGAATATCTCCCACCAACAGTTCCTGATGCATCCACCACCACAGATGCTGTTCCTGGACAACACCGCGCAAGCGCCCAGGCGCTGAAGGTCATGGCGATGCACCATCCACACCGACCGTCAGCACAAGCCCTGCCTCGTGCAGATTGATCCAACGCCGATCGGATAAATACCTTCGCATGGAAATGACACGCGCAAGACCGCGCACGCATTAGAGCGAACTGACCTGCCGCTGTACTACGCTGGCGTGGTCGGCGTTGTCGGGGTCGGCGTTGTCGATGTCGGCGCTGGATGCGGGTCCGCGTGCAGCGGCATGCCAGCATGATCCACCGGGATCGGAGCGTAATCCTCACCGAATGCCACCTCGCCCGGCCTCCAGCCTGCACGACACCGCACCGCGCCCCAGAACCGCTTCAACGCTTCCAGTTGCAACGCCACCAGTCCAAGGTCGTTGTCGCGATCGACCATCGGATCGCCAACGCCGGTGGGCCGCACCGGCTCGCCATACAGCGAGGTGCCGAACAACACATCCCAAAACGCGAACACCTGGCCGAAGTTGCAGTTGTGCAGGTTCGGTCGCTGCGGATCCACGCGCATGTGGTGCAGACGGTGGAACAGCGGATCGACCAGAATCTTGTTCATGACCGGACCAAAGCCGAAACGCACGTTGGCATGCGAATAGTTCTGCACCAGTTCCCCGAACAACATTAACCAGGCGAATTCGTCGGCCTGGATGCCGAACACGATACCCACTGCGGCCAGTACGAACGACTCCAGCATCGAGTCAAGATAGTTGCCGCGGTCACTCCCCCAGCAACTGAGCTGACGTTGGCTGTGGTGCATGCTGTGCATCGCCCACCACCACGGCAGCCAGTGCTGGACCCGGTGCATCCAGTAGTAGGTGAAGTCATAGGCCAGGTAGTACAGCGCGAACAGCGCCAGCGGATGCCGGTCCAGCCAAGGCCAAGCGTAACGCAGGCCCCATTGCGGCGCGGACGCGGCACTGGCATCGGCACCGCCCAGCGCATTGGCCAGTGGGGTCAGGACCAAGAACGAGAGCAACGGGAACAGCCCGAGCAAGGTTATCCAGGTGTAGTGGAAGTCGATGCGCGCCAAGCGCCGATGTTCCCAACGCTCCGCCGGCCACAGGCTCTCCAGCGGCCGGAACAACACGCCGATGATGCTCAGTTGCAAGAAGGCGATCAGCAGAGACGCGGCGATATCGCGCGGATTATCGCTCAGGCCGGTGAGGTGCAGCGCGGCCAGTAACGGCGCCACCCCACGGTCGGCAAGCACATCGACCAACGTGGACCAAACATGGACAACGGACGCAACCATAGCGAAAGGAAACATGCAGACAACACCATGGCCGAACTGCGGCCTGACAACGTCTCAGCTTGTAAGTACGATCTTTCGCGAAGCTTTCCGTTTCCAACCGCAGCGCATCTCCCCGCCATCGGCGTGCATGCGGCGGTGCTTTTACAAAGCGCAGCGCCGTGCCGAACGCAGCGATGAGCGGTCAAGGCCGTGACAAAACATCTGCATCGCGCCTGCACGGCCACGATCTCACTCAGGAGCACGTTGGGCGACAAACGCCGCAAAACAGCCATCCGCAACGGGCGAGCATGCGCTGCCGGCATGGCGCCAAGTTCATCTGCTTGGATGATCGTTACTGGCAAGCACTTAGCGCGCAGCGCAGTGCGCCTGCACGAAAGCATCGTGTACGGGCATCGGTTCCGCCGCCATCGCGTTGGCCTGCGCAATCCGCGCAAGCCCTGCCGCGGCGTACTCGCTGGGCAATGCAACATCCAGCGGGTCGAAGCCACGCGCCTGCAGCCCCTGCCCTTGCATCACCGCCAACCAACTGGTTTTGCTGAAAAGCGCATCGGCCTCACGCAAGACTCGGCCCGAGTGCTCGAAGAAGCGTAAGCGTTCGGCCAGGGCTCCCGGTCTCGGCATCGCTCGCGCCTGGTACGCGCCAGGCCACGCATTTACGCCCTGGCTTTCCGAAACTCTACAAAGAGATGAATTATTAAACCTGCCAATATGGACAAAGCAGCGAATGCAAGCATCAAACCAAGAACAAGATGCACGATACCACCACGACTAATCGTAAGCCCAGCAACGATCATAAACATTGCAGGAATGGCCAGCATATAGAAAAATATTCGCAGATCTCTTGGCTTATTCATGATATGAAATCGTGACTTATTTATATAATAAAGCAAAAGCGGAATGATACTCACCTTTGCTTTAGTTTTACTTATTGATGCGCCAACTCATATAAGCCGTCGCCAATCAATCCAACTCCGGCAACACAGCCACTACGCCGCCCCCAATAACAAGGCCACCCGCAAGAGCGAACGTAGAGAATCGGCCTCGCTCATGCCGCCGCCAGCCTCGCCACACGCCGCCGCGCACAGTCCATGCCGACATCGGCCACACATCTCCCGCCGCAGAAACACAGACACGCACGCATGCTATCGATCAGTACGTGACCCGGATCGAAGCCCCGAAACGGCGGTCGTTGAGCTGGTACTGCAACGGCGCCGCTGGCGTGCCGATGTAGGTCTGATTCATACGATCGGTCAGATTCACCGCATCGAACGACAACGCCACATGCTTGTTCACGTCGAAACTGAGCGATGCGTCCAGCGAAGCATACGGTTTCTGGAACTGCGGAATGCCGTTTGCGCCGCTGCCATACGTGGTATCCAGATACGCACCGCGCCAACTCCAGGCCAGGCGTGCGGTCAGGCGGCCTTTTTCGTAGAGCGCCACCGCGTTGTAACTGTGTTTGGACAATTTCTCCAACGGCACCCGAGTCGGGATGTTGGAGCCAGGCGTGGCGAAGGGATTGGAAACGCTGCTGTCCACGTAGGTGTAATTGAACTGGAAGCCTAAACCACTCAGCCAGCCAGGCAGAAAATCGTAGAACTGCTGGTAACCGAATTCGGCGCCACGGATCTTGCCATCGCCAGTGTTGAGCGTCGTGCCGATGTCGTAATCCAGACCATTGTAGTTGCGCACCACCGTGCCGCTGGCCAGGAAACCATCCACGCGCTTGTAGAACACGCCGGCGGTGAGCGAGCCGGTGGGAGCGAAATACCACTCCAGCGTCGCATCGTAGTTATCCGAGTGGATTGGATTGAGAAACGGGTTCCCAGAAGAACCACTGGGCCGACCAGTCACTGGATTCACCTGACCCGGCGCACCCAGCGACACATTGGTCGACATCTGATCGAAATTAGGCCGCGCGATCGCTTGCGAATACGCCAGCCGCGCTTGCAGCGTATCGCTCAGGTGCGCGCGCACGTTGAAGCTGGGCAGCACATCGTGATAACTGCGGCGCACCGAGAGCGGCGTCACCGTGCCATCGTCCATGAACAGCGCGCCATCGGAACCCGTCGTGGTCTTGACCAGACGCACGCCGGCATTACCGTCCACACGTAGACCGGCGATCTCGGCCTCGTAGTCGGCATTGACATAGCCGGCCCAGGTCTTTTCGGTCTGATGGTTGAGATTATCTGGCCGGAACACCGTCTGCGGCGCGAAGCCGAACAGTGCCTCAGTCCGCGCCGTGCGATCGAACAAGCCGTTGCCGTTGGCGAATTCCGGATACAAAACACCGCCGGTCAGCGTGTTGCCATCGAAGAAGTGCGGCGACGGGCCGCGCCGCACCAACTCCGGATGCAGTGCGACGTTCGGGTAAACCAGATTCGCCGCACAATCGCGATCAGCGCCGCTGACGCCCAGGCAGGCCGCATTCCAGGTGCCGCGTAGATCGATGCCGGTATCGGCGTAGCGCACGCCAGCGGTGAGCTTGGTGAAGAAGCCACCTTCGGTGAAATACTCCAGATCCGATTGCAGCGCGAGCTGATCGGCGTCGTTACGCTGCAGCGCGTCGGCGATATAGCTGAAACCGTAATTGCGTGGATCGCTGAGCATGGCCGGATTGCGCACGTTGAAGCGCGGCCTGGGGCCATTGAGATTGAAATCGACAATCGACTGATGCGGGCCGGTGGTGCCGTCCTCGTCGCCACGGTCGTACAGTGAGACGACGAAGCCATTACGATCGGCATCGTAGAATGTATCCAGATACTGCGCATCGAAGGTCATCGCCAGCTTTTCGCTTGCATTCCAGCGCAGATTGAGGCTGTAGTTGGTGTTTGCCGAGGTCAGGTCCTGATCGAAGCGCGCCGACTCGAAGACCTGATTCTCCAGCGCACCGGAGGTGGCATAACCTTGGTTATTGAAAGTGAATGCGGCTCCGGGCAAAGGCGAGGTCGCGTTGCGTCGGTTACTCGCATAAAAATACTTGCCTTGTCGAAAGAAATCGTACTGCGTGCGCAGAAACTGCCCTGTCACCAGCACGCTATCAGAGGGTTTCCATTGCAACGCCGCCGCCGCGCCCAAGCGTTTGCGATCACCCCCATCGTCGTATATCTGGAACCCATAAGGAATTTGCGCATTATCCGGCGCGCCGGCGATGGCGCCCGGCTGCACCGGGCCGAACGGACCGGACAAAATGCCGTCCTGGCGGTAGCTGGATCGCCCCGCACCGACATTGAACAGCACTCCGACTTCGCCAAGGTCGGTCTGGAAGCGGTCGCTGTACAGACCGGAAGCCGACGTTCCCGTCTTGTCCGCGCGATCATAATAGTTGCCCTTGAGTGTCGCGCTCAGCACGCGACCTGGGGCATCGAACGGCAGCCGTGTGCGCAGATTCACCACGCCGCCCACGCCCCCTTCGATGATGTTGGCAGGCGGGCTTTTGTAGACGTCGATACCGGACAGCAACTCCGGCGGAATGGCTTCCAGGTCCAGTGTGCGCCCGCCGCTGGCCGAGAACGTATCGCGGCCATCTAGAAAGTTACGCACCTGGGTCAAGCCACGCACGGTGACGGCCGGCTGCGTGCGATGGTCGAAGTCGGTCGCGCCTTCGCCGTAACGGCGTTGGATCTGCACGCCGGTGATGCGCTGCAAGGCTTCCACCGTGTTCGCATCCGGTAGCTTGCCGATATCCTGCGCCTGCACCGAATCGACAATCTGCGTGGCGTCCTGCTTGATCGCCTGCGCCGAGCGCAGGCTTTCGCGCACGCCGGTCACGACCAGACCATCGAGGGTTTTGACATCCGCCGCCGGCGCGGTCGCCGCAGCCTGCTCCGGATGCTCGGTCGGCGTTGGCGGCGCGGCCTGCGCCCACGCCAACATCGGGGTCAACATGGACAGACCCAGGGCGCTGGCAAGCGGATGCCTGCGGCTGGTCAGTGGACGATTCGGCATTCGCACGCTCTCCGGAACTAGCGGAATTGATCTTCGAATCGATGCTGACACGACAAGCGTAGAACGGCACACGAAAAAAGCAGCCATGCATCGGCCTTCATGGCATTCGCAACGGCCATCGTTGCAACAGCAGCACTGACTCCCTGGCGCCGATCTTTATATGATCGTTAAAAGAACGCACGTCGCATCGCAACAATGCCAACGCCAGCACAGTGCGTGGCGCACATGCAGGATCGCGCTATCGGACCGTCCACGCTCGCCGCCGTGGCACCTGCGGGTGCCATCGGCAAGCCGCGACCCGCTCCGGCAACGCGGTCGATGCCGGAGCGGTTGGCCTCACGCTTTAGCGAATAGCAGGCGCCCACCTTCGGCATCGACCTTGATGGTGTCGCCACTGAGGAACTGACCGGACAGGATCTGCTGCGCCAGTGGGTTCTCCAGTTGCGCCTGAATCGCACGCTTGAGCGGACGCGCGCCGTACACCGGATCGAAGCCGACGTTGCCGAGCAGTTCCAATGCGCGCTCGCCGAGTTCGATCTTCAAGCCACGCTCGGCCAGGCGCTTTTCAAGGCCATGCAGCTGGATGCGCGCGATCGCCTTGATCTGCGCTTTGTCCAACGGATGGAACACCACGATATCGTCCAGCCGATTGATGAACTCGGGACGGAAATGCGCCTGCACCACGCCCATCACCGCCGCCTTCATCTGCGTATAGGCCTCGGCGCTATCGTCGCTGCTGAGTTCTTGAATCTGATGCGAGCCCAGGTTGGAGGTCATCACGATGACGGTGTTGCGGAAGTCCACGGTGCGCCCTTGCCCATCGGTGAGGCGGCCATCGTCGAGCACCTGCAACAGGATGTTGAATACATCGCTGTGCGCCTTCTCCACCTCATCGAGCAAAATGAGCGAATACGGCCGGCGCCGCACCGATTCGGTGAGATACCCTCCTTCCTCGTAGCCGACGTAGCCCGGAGGCGCGCCGATCAGCCGCGCCACCGAATGTTTCTCCATGAACTCGCTCATGTCGATGCGGATCATCGCATCGCTGCTATCGAACAGAAACTCGGCCAGGGCTTTGCACAATTCGGTCTTGCCGACGCCGGTCGGCCCCAGAAACAGGAACGAGCCACTCGGGCGATTCGGATCGGACAAGCCGGCACGCGAGCGGCGCACCGCATCGGATACCACCTTGATCGCTTCATGCTGACCAACCACGCGTTGATGCAGTTCGTCTTCCATGCGCAACAATTTGTCGCGCTCGCCCTCCAGCATCTTGTTGACCGGAATGCCGGTCCAACGCGACACCACTTCGGCGATTTCCTCGGCGGTGACGCGATCCTGCACCAGCTTGAATTCATGCTGCTCGGCCTCGTTGGCCGCCGCGAGCTGCTTCTCCAGGTTCGGCAGCAGGCCGTACTGGATCTCGCTCATCTTGGCGTAATCCTGACGCCGCTGTGCCGCTTCCAATTCCACCCGCGCCTGCTCGATCTGCTCCTTGATTTTGGTCGCGCCCTGCAAAGCGGCCTTCTCCGATTTCCACACCTCGTCCAGGTCGTAGAATTCGCGCTCAAGCTTGTCGATGTCGGTTTCCAGATCGGACAGACGCTGCCGCGAGGCATCGTCCTTCTCTTTCTTCAGCATCTCGCGCTGGATTTTCAACTGGATCAAACGCCGCTCCAGGCGATCCAGTTCCTCCGGCTTGGAGTCGATCTCCATGCGGATGCGGCTGGCCGCCTCGTCCATCAAATCGATGGCCTTGTCCGGCAACTGACGGTCGGTGATGTAGCGGTTGGACAACGTGGCCGCGGCGACAATCGCCGGGTCGGTGATCTCCACGCCATGATGTAGCGCATAGCGTTCCTTGAGCCCGCGCAGGATGGCAATGGTGTCCTCCACCGTGGGCTCGCCGACGAACACCTTCTGGAAGCGCCGTTCCAGCGCGGCATCCTTCTCGATGTACTTGCGGTACTCGTCCAGCGTGGTGGCGCCGATGCAGTGCAGTTCGCCGCGCGCCAGCGCCGGCTTGAGCATATTGCCCGCATCCATCGCGCCATCGGCCTTGCCGGCGCCGACCATGGTGTGCAACTCGTCGATAAACAGGATGATCTGGCCTTCGTTTTTCGACAGATCGTTGAGCACGCCCTTGAGCCGCTCCTCGAACTCGCCACGGAATTTGGCACCAGCAATCAGCGCACCCATGTCCAGCGACAGCACGCGCTTGCCGCGCAATCCCTCCGGCACTTCGCCGTTGACGATGCGCTGCGCCAGGCCCTCGACAATGGCGGTCTTGCCGACGCCCGGTTCACCGATCAACACCGGATTATTCTTGGTGCGCCGCTGCAGCACCTGCACGGTGCGGCGGATTTCCTCATCGCGGCCGATCACCGGATCGAGCTTGCCGCTCTCAGCGCGTGCGGTGAGGTCGATGGTGTATTTCTCCAGCGCCTGACGTTGGTCTTCGGCGTTTTCCGATTGCACCGTCTCCCCGCCACGCAAGGTGTCGATGGCCGCTTCAAGTTTCTTCTTGTCGGCACCGGCGGCGCGCAACGCCAGACCCAATGCACCGGCATCATCGACGGCGGCGAGCACGAACCATTCGCTGGCGATGAACTGATCGCTGTGCTGCTGTGCCAGTTTGTCGGTTTGGTTGAGCAAGCGACTGAGGTCGTTACCCATAGACAGGTTACCGGGCTGGCCGCTGACCTTGGGCAGCTTTTCCAGCGCCTCGCCCAAGCGCTCGCGTAGCGCGGGCACATTGACGCCGGCCTGCGCCAGCAGCGGTCGGGTGCTGCCGCCGGTCTGATCGAGCAACGCCGTGAACACATGCACCGGCTCGATGATGGTGTGGTCGCGGCCGACGGCCAGCGATTGCGCGTCGGCCAGCGCCTGCTGGAAACGCGAGGTGAGCTTGTCCATCCGCATGGGGAAATCCTCTGACTAGGGCCGGCCATGCCGGCATGCCTCATCAGATGCGGTTGACTACACTTGTTTCAAGCCCATGCCGCAGCCCCTTAGAACGCACGCAACGCGGCAGCGGGGCACATACACGGCTCTGCGATGCTCACTGTCTACAGCGCAGTGGCGGGACGGCGCGCGTCGTTCAATGCGAATGCACTCTTGCGCCGCTCTCTGCAGCACGATGGCGAAGACAGCTCGCGACGTCTATCGCCCAGATGCTTTCCACACGTCAAGTCTGCGTCAGGCCCGCACGCAACGCTCGCAATTGCGCCTTCACCGCGGCGGCCTGCGTTGGCCCCAGGCGCAACAGTGCCTTCTGCCCGACCGAGAGCGATTCCAGCGCCGGATCGACGAAGCGGAACTTGCCATGCACCGGATCGCTCACCACCGCCAACGGCGCCGACGGCAACGGGGTCTGCAGCAAATGGTCGATCACCTGCACCAAGCGGTCGTTGAAATATCCGTGCGGATACCCCAGCTCCACATAGGCCTGCTGAAACAGCGGATAGAAACGCCGATACGCCGCCACTAGCGCCTTGGGATCGGCATGGGTGAAGGCTTGCACATAGGGCGCATAGCGCTGCGCGTTAGCTTCAGTGATGACCTGCGCGCCACTGGCCTCTTTGCTCACTTGCAATGCGCCGGGGACCGCGGTGAGCGCCAATGCACGCGTGGTGACGCGGCGCTGGGTCAGGTTGTCGACCATTGTCACCAGGCGCTGGATCAGATGATCGCGCAACAGCAACGCCAGTGGAGAATCGCCACCGGCCAGCTTGGTCAGTTCCGCCCAGGCGGCGGCATCACTCTCAGCCAAGGAGGGAATCGCCGCATCGGCCGCATCCGCGGCGGCGGCATCGATGGGATGCTGGATCGGCGGGGGCGGCGGCGCAACCGCTGCGGCTGGCGCAGATGGCGCCGCAGCCGCGACGGGGGCACTGGTCGGCGCTGGCGACGCCGGTGCCACACGCTGCAGCAAACCACTCAGCGCGTCGCGAAACAACCACGCAGCGGCGGCAGCCACCAGCACCGCGACCAAAATCCAGGGCCAAATGGAAGGACGTGGCGGCATGGCAGGACGCGGCGGCATGGAATCAGACTCCGTTGATAGAACTCAAGTCTGACAGCGACAGCGGCCAGCGGGTTCCGACGCAACATGGCCGCTGTTCAGCATCCAACCGGATGCACATGCCACGACGATTGCAGAGACCTCGCATGTTCCCGCCCGCACCCCACCGCGTGCGGGCGCAATCACGCTCAATCCACCACCCGCAGCGCACGCGGCCCTTGCAGCGACAACAGACCGAGCAACGCGGCCAGCAGCAGATAACCACCGGCGAACTGCCAGGCCATCAACTGCGGCACGCCGTGCAACGTCCACGGCAGATAAATACCGCCACGCGGATCCACCGAATGGATCAGGCCAAACAGCGTCAGCCCCGCCGCCACCAACAGGAACCCAGCGGCGCGACGCAAGCGCCCGTCCACCATCGCCGCCACCGTGGCGATCCACAGCATGGCGGTGATGATGAAACCGTTGCCCAGGGTCAGGATCACCGCCAATTCCGGCAACCCGTGGCCGTCCAGTGTGGTGGTCAGCGCGGCCAGATGATCCGGCGCGATCCAACCCGGCGCCTTGATCGCCAGCAGATACGCCACCGACGGCAGAAACCCCAACACCATCGCGCCGGCATGGCGTTTCGGGGTGGCCTGGAATGCCTGGGTGGTGATGTCGATGGACACGTACACGATGATCGGTGCCAGCACCGCCAACGGCAGCCACTGCACCAGCCCGGCGACCAATCCCAACATGCCCCCCAGGCCGATGAAGATCCCGGTCAACAGCGTATAACCGCTGCGCGCGCCCATGTGCTTGTAGGCCGGCTGGCCGATGTAGGGCGTGGTCTGGGCAACTCCGCCGCAGACCCCGGCAACCAGGGTCGAACAGGCCTCGACCAGCAGAATATCGCGGGTGCGGTAATCGTCACCGGCCGCACGCGCGCTCTCGCTGACGTTGATGCCACCAACCACCATCAATAAACCAAACGGCAACAGCAGCGGTAGCAACGGCACCGTATCGGCCAACCCGGCGAGGAAACCCAAACTCGGCCACGGCAACACCAGATGCGGCGCAAACCACTGCGGCGTCTGATGGCCCGGGATGCCCAGCCCTGCCGCATTCAATCCGTAGTAAAGGCCCGTGCCCAGCACCAACGCCAGCGGCACCCCGGGCAGGCCAAACGGTAGGCGGCCCTTAGCGATCAACACGTACATCAACAGGCCCAACACCACCAAGCCGACCACGGGGGTGCGCAAGGTTTCCAGCAGCGGCAGGAAGCCCATCAACACCAGCGCGATACCCGCAATGGAACCGAGCAACGCCGCGCGCGGCAGCGCCCGCGTCACCGCCTCGCCGAAGAACGCGAGCACGGTCTTGAGCGCTCCCATCAGCACCAGCGCGGCCATACCCAGACGCCACGTTGCCAGCGCCGCCGCCTGCGGATCCAGGCCCTGCTGTTTGTAGCGCACGAACGCCGGACCGAGCACCAACAGCGCCATGCCGATGCTGGTCGGCGCATCCAAACCCAGCGGCATCGCGGTGACGTCGCTGCGCCCACTGCGCGCGGCCAGCCGTCGCGCCATCACGGTGTACAGCAGATTGCCGATCAGCACCCCCAACGCGGTGCCGGGAATCATCCGCGTGTAAATCACCTCAACCGGGAACTGGAACATCCCGACCAGCGCCAGAGTGATGAAACCGAGGATCGACAGATTATCAACCACCAGGCCGAAGAAACCATTGAGATCGCCCGCGACGAACCAACGCGGCCGCGTGACCGAGGACACCGACGCGAGGGTCATGGCAGAGCGACCGCAGCAATGACCGTGCGCGTTACGCCACACATTCGCTCAGCCGAACACGCAGCGCTGCGGCATGTCTGGCTCACAACCAGCCAGTGAGGCATCACGGCCATCAAAACGACACCTCCACCGCCTGCCGCGCCCACAGCACCGACTGGTGTCCGGTGGCCTGCTTCCATGCCAGCCGGATCGCCTCGATATCCGCGCGACGCTGCGGCGTATCTTCGTGCAGGATCACCAGCACCTTGGTGTTGAGCCGGTTCGGCTCCTTGGCGCCGCGAAACAACCACTGGCCGTAGGCATCGAACACGGTCAGGCCATCGGGGAAGCGCGGGGTGACCTCTTTATCCAGGAACGCGCGCCAGCGCGCCGCGCTGATCGGCTCGGCCTGCGGGCGATTGGCCGGACCTTGCTCCTCACCGACGCCGAAATACAACTCGCTGCGCACCCACCCCTTGGCCTGCGCCGGGCGGGCGGCATCGCCCTGCAACGCGGCGCTGACCGCACCCGGTGCGGCGGTGGAGGCCGAAGGCGCGACGCCAGTGCAGGCGGTCAGAGCAAGGAGGACAGCAAACAAGGGGGCACGGTGCAGCATCGGCAGGATCTCGGTCGGAATGCAGGTAAGGAGCGCGATGGTAAAGCAGGTCTGCCGCAGCCCAATCACCACCCGCCATGGCACCTGCCCGATGACGTGAATCCACGACACACGCATCACGTTAAAATTGCGATAATATATCGCTTCATCCGGATGGATGCAGCAACACTCACCAGCGACGCCCCCGAAACGAAGCGCCGCTGGTCTTCACGGTCATCGTTTCAGGAGAGTCCCCATGTCGTATGCGTTCGCCACGCCGCTGAGCCTGGCCATCGCCCTGGCCCTGTCTGCCCCCGCTCTGGCGCAGCAGGCCGATCCCGCCGCCACCAATCTGGACACGGTCATCGTCACCGGCACCCGTGCCAGCGGCCGCACCGTGCTCGAATCCACCGCACCGGTGGACGTGCTCAGCGCCGAGGACATCCGCCGCGCCGGCGTGGTCAATGGCGAACTCGGCAGCGCGCTGCAAGCGCTGCTGCCGTCATTCAATTTCCCGCGCCAATCCAACTCCGGCGGCGCCGACCACGTCCGCGCCGCGCAGTTGCGCGGGCTCTCGCCGGACCAGGTACTGGTGCTGATCAACGGCAAGCGCCGGCATACCTCGGCCCTGGTCAATACCGACAGCAAGATCGGCAAGGGCACCACGCCGGTGGATTTCAATGCCATTCCGATCAGCGCGATCAAGCGCATCGAAGTGCTGCGCGACGGCGCGGGCGCGCAGTACGGTTCCGACGCGGTGGCCGGGGTGATCAATGTGATCCTGGACGACGATCCGGACAGCGGCGCGCTGGAAACCAGTTACGGCGCCAACCATACCGACGTGAAGCCGATCCATCGCACCGTCACCGACGGCCAGACCGGCTATGCCAGCGGCAAGGTCGGCACCCGTCTGGGCGAGGATGGCGGCTTCTTCAAGGTCGGCCTGGAACTGAAACACCACGACGGCACCAACCGTGCCGGCTTCGATCAGATCCCGCCGTTCGAAGCGCAAACCCCAGCCAATCTGGCCCTGGCCGGCAAGCGCAATTACGTGCTCGGCGATGGTGCCAGCAAAGACCTCAACGGCTGGATCAACGGCAAAGTGCCGTTCGGCCAGGGCAGCGAGATCTATTTCTTCGGCACCTACAACCAGCGTGACACCCAGGGCGCCAACTATTTCCGTTATCCCGACAGCGTCGCCAACTGGCTGCAGGTCTACCCCAGCGGTTACCGACCGGTGTCGCTGGGCGAAAACCGCGACGTGCAAGGCGTCAGCGGTGCACGCGGACAATGGGGCGACTGGAACTACGACGCCAGCCTCGACTATGGCCGCAACGATTTCACCTATCGGCTGAAACACTCGCTCAACGCCTCGCTCGGCCCCGGCAGCCCGACCCGCTTCAAGACCGGCGACTACGCTTTCGAGCAAGGCGTCGCCAACCTCGACCTGAGCCGCAGCCTCGACGCCGCTGGCGCCACCCACACGCTCGGCACCGGCGTGGAACTGCGCCGCGAGCATTACCGCACCCGACCGGGCGATCCGGCCAGCTACGCTGCCGGCCCCTACACCGACCGTCCCACCGGTGCCCAGGCCGGTGGCGGGCTGACGCCGCAGGATGCAACCGACATCTCGCGCAATGTCGCCAGTCTCTACGCCAGCCTGTCCAGCCAATTCGGCGAAAAACTCTCCACCGATCTGGCCGCGCGCTACGAGCATTACCAGGACTTTGGTAGCGAACTCACCGGCAAGCTCGCCGCGCGCTATGAATTCGCGCCCGCCTTCGCGCTGCGCGGTGCGATTTCCAACAACTTCCACGCACCGTCGCTGAGCCAGATCGGCTACGAGGCCAGCTCCAGCGGCTACGACGCCGCCGGACGCCTGCTGCAAGGCCGGCTGCTGTCGGTCGATAACCCGATCGCGCAAGCGCTCGGCGCACGCACGCTGCAACCGGAGAAATCGGTCAACTACAGCCTGGGCTTCACCAGCCGCATCGATCCGCACTTCGACCTGTCGCTGGACCTGTTCCAGATCGACATCGACAAACGCATCGCCCTGTCGGAAAACATCGACGGCACCGCGCTGACCGACTTCGTCGCACAACGCTTCGGCATTGCCGGCCTGCAAAGCGCCAACTTCTTCGTCAACGCCGCCGACACCCGCACCCGTGGCGCCGAATTGGTCAGCAACTGGCGGCAGGCCTTGGGCGACGGCCAACTGCAACTCACCGGCACCTGGAGTTACGCCAAGACCCAATTGCAGAACGTGGTCGCCACGCCTGCACCGTTGCTGGCACTGAATCCGGACTACGTGCTGTTCGGCATCGAAGAACGCAACACCCTGACCGGCGCCGCACCGCGTACCCGCGCACAACTGGCAGCGAACTGGAGCGATACGCGCTGGTCGTTGCAGACCCGGCTAAGCCGCTACGGCAGCGCCACCCGCATCTTCGATTTCGGTGGTGGCTTCGCGCCGCAGCAGACCTACAGCGCCAAGTGGCAACTCGATGCCGAAGTCGAGTATCACCTCACCGCGCAGTGGAGCGTGGCCATCGGTGGACAGAATCTCACCGACGCCTACGCCGACCGCTCCAACAGCGATATCTCCTACTTCGGCAACCTCCCCTACGACGTGCTATCGCCAATCGGCAGCAATGGCGCGTATTACTACGGACGCGTGCGCTACAGCTTCTAAGAGTCGCCGACGAAACTGCTACGCCCGCTGCCGGGCGGGCGCGGACAGTGCTCGGAACCGCATGTACCCCTTTGTACATTGCGGTTCCTGCGCGCTGTCCGGGCATGCCCGGCAGCGACTGCCGCGGTTTTTCAGCCACGCTACGTCGGCGCATCCGGCAAGCCGAATACCACGCGGGCGACGCCGCCGCCGCCCCGCTCAACTTCTCCCTAACGTGGGCTGGGCGATGATGGGCAAATGGCAGACGCTCGCCCCCTCCGACCGCCGCCGCCACACCTGGACGATGCCTGTGCATTGTTCCTCGACGTGGATGGCACGCTCATCCCATTCGCCGAACACCCCGAACGGGTGCAGTTGTTACCACAGGTGCGCGATGCGATTGGCCGCCTGTACGCACGGCTCGGCGGTGCCGTCGCCCTTGTCAGCGGGCGTCCGCTGACGCAACTGGATGCCTTGTTCGCGCCATTGCGCTTGCCTGCCGCCGGATTGCACGGCCACGAGCTACGCGCCGATGCCACAGCGCGCGCCAGAATATCCGCCGACACAGGAGCATGCCTGCATCTGCTGCAGACCCGCGCCGCACCGCTAGCCAAGACCTACCCGGGCGTACTGGTCGAGGACAAAGGTGCCAGCCTGGCACTGCACTGGCGCGCGGCACCGGCCGCAGCCGAGCAGATACTGACCTTCGCCCGCGAACAGATCGCCACTCTCCCCGGCTATCGCCTGCAACCCGGCGACCATGTCATCGAATTCGTTCCCGAAGGCAGCGACAAGGGTGTCGCAGTGAACACGCTGCTGCTGCAGCCGCCATTCCATGGGCGCCGCCCGGTCTTCGTCGGCGACGATCTCACCGACGAATTCGGCTTCGCCGCCGCCAATCAGGCCGGCGGCTGGAGCGTGCTGGTCGGCCACCGCGCCGACAGCGCCGCCACCTACGCGCTGCCAGATCCACACGGCGTCCACACCTGGCTGCGCGATAACGCCATATGAAGGCGGCACCACCGCGCACGCACGCCCCCTGCACCATCGCCGCCCCCTGTTTTCCGCACAAGGACACGTCCACTCCATGAACTCCCCCAACCTCGACCTCGGCGTCATCGGCAACGGCAGCTTCGGCGCACTGATCGACAAACGCGCCAGTGTGGTCTGGAGTTGCCTGCCGGCATTCGACGGCGACCCCGCATTCTGCGCGCTGCTATCACCACGCGCGCATCCTGGCGGCGACTTCAGCATCGAACTGGAAGACTTCGTCGATAGCGATCAGCAGTATCTGACCAACACCGCGATCCTGCGCACCGTTTTGCGCGATGCGCATGGAGGGTCGGTGGAAGTGATCGATTTCGCGCCGCGCTGGCGCAACAATGGACGCTTCTACCGTCCGGTGAGCATCATCCGCCAAGTGCGGCCACTGACCGGCAACCCACGCATCCGGGTGTTGGCGCGGCCACTGGCCGACTGGGGCGCGAACACACCCGAAAGCACCTGGGGCAGCAACCATGTGCGCTGGCTACTGCCGGACTTCACCCTACGCCTGACCACCGACGTCCCGGTGCGCTTCATTCGCGACGAATTGCCGTTCGTGCTCAGCCATCCGGTCAACCTGGTGCTGGGCGTGGACGAATCGCTGACCCGCTCACTGACCGGCTACGTCCAGGAGGCGCAGGAGCGCACCGAGGAATATTGGCGCGAATGGGTGCGCTATCTGTCAGTGCCGCTGGACTGGCAGGACGCGGTGATCCGCAGCGCAATCACCCTGAAACTGTGCCAGTACGAGGATAGCGGCGCGATCATCGCCGCGATGACCACCTCCATTCCGGAGGCACCGGATACGCCACGCAACTGGGACTATCGCTACTGCTGGCTGCGCGACGCCGCCTTCGTGGTGCGCGCGCTGAACCGGCTCGGCGCCACCCGCACCATGGAACAGTTCCTGGGCTACATCTTCAACATCGCCACCACCGACGGTAGCCTGCAACCGCTGTACGGCATCGGCTTCGAAGCGGCGCTGGAGGAACACGAGGTCACATCGCTGGCCGGCTACCGCGGCATGGGCCCGGTGCGGCGCGGCAACCTGGCCTGGATCCAGAAGCAGCACGACGTGTACGGCAGCGTGGTGCTGGCCTCCACGCAACTGTTCTTCGACCTTCGCCTCAAAGATCAGGGCGACATCCACACCTTCCTGCGTCTGGAGCCACTGGGCGAGCACGCCTTCGCCCTGCACGACGTGCCCGACGCGGGGCTATGGGAATTCCGTGGCCGTGCCGAAGTGCATACCTATACCAGCGCGATGTGCTGGGCCGCCTGCGACCGCCTGGCCAAGATCGCCGCACGCCTGGGACTGGAAGACCGAGTGACATACTGGCGCGAGCGCGCCGAGCGCATCCGCGAACGCGTCTTGGCCGACGCATGGAATCCGCAGTTGGGCCACTTCACCGACACCTTCAACGGCCATCGGCTGGACGCCTCGCTGCTGCTGTTGGCCGACATCGGCTTCATCGCGGCGGACGATCCACGCTTCATCGCCACGGTCGAGGCAATCGGGCGCGACCTCAAGCACGGCGACGCGTTGTACCGCTACGTGGCACCGGACGACTTCGGCGCACCGGAAACCAGTTTCACCATTTGCACGTTTTGGTACATCGACGCGCTGGCCGCAATCGGGCGCACGGCCGAGGCACGCGAACTGTTCGAACGCATTCTCGCGCGACGCAATCACCTGGGCCTGCTCTCCGAAGACCTCGCCTTCGACAACGGCGAAGCCTGGGGCAATTTCCCGCAGACCTATTCGCACGTTGGCCTGATGATCGCCGCGATGCGGTTATCGCGTAGCTGGCAGGAGGCTTCATGAGCCGATTGGTGGTGGTGTCCAACCGCGTGGCCGTCCCGGGCGAGAACCACGCCGGTGGTCTGGCGGTGGGGCTGCTCGCCGCACTCAAGGAACGCGGCGGCATGTGGTTCGGCTGGAGCGGCAAGACCGTGCGCGGCGACAGCGGCGCATTGCACGAACAGACCCAGGGCCCCATCCGCTTCGTCACCATGGATCTGAACCGCGCAGACGTGGATGGGTATTACAACGGCTTCGCCAATCGCACGTTATGGCCGTTGCTGCATTTTCGCTTGGATCTGGTCGACTACGACCGTGCCACTCGCGCGTGCTACCGTCGGGTCAACGCACTGTTCGCCGAGAAGCTCGCGCCACTGTTGCGCGAAGACGATACAGTGTGGATCCATGACTACCATCTGATCCCGCTGGGCGCCTATCTGCGCGAACGTGGTATCGGTTGTCGCATCGGCTTTTTCCTGCACGTACCATTTCCCTCGGCCGACCTGATCCAGGCGTTGCCCGAGCACGCGCAGTTGTTTTCCGGCTTTTATGCCTACGATCTGGTGGGCTTCCAGACCCAACGCGACGTGGACCGTTTTCAGGCTTACGTGCGTCTGTTCGGTGGTGGCAAAGTGATCCAGGATGGCCTACTGGAAGCACCCGGCGGTGACCGCTTTCGCGCTGGGATGTTCCCGATCGGCATCGATACCGCGTTGATTGCGCAGCAGGCGCGTGTGGCAGTATCAAAACGCGCGGTGCGCGATTTGCGCAACAGCTTACGCGAGCGCCAGTTGGCAATCGGCGTGGATCGGCTGGATTACTCGAAAGGATTGCCGGAACGCTTCCTCGGGTTCGAGCGTTACCTCGAGCGGCACCCGAAACAGCGCGCCAGCCTGACCTATCTGCAGATCGCCCCGGTCTCGCGCGGCGAAGTCCCCGAATACAAGCAACTGCGCAACCAACTCGAACAGATCGCCGGCCATATCAACGGCGGGCATGCCGAACCGGATTGGACGCCGCTGCGCTACGTCAATCGCAACTTCACCCACGCCACGCTCACCGGCTTCTACCGCGCCGCGCAGATCGGCGTGGTGACACCATTGCGCGACGGGATGAACCTGGTCGCCAAGGAATATGTCGCCGCGCAGGACCCGGAAAATCCCGGCGTCCTGATCCTATCGCTGCTGGCCGGTGCGGCCAACGAACTGAAAGACGCGCTGTTGGTGAATCCGCACGATCTGGACGGCGTCGCCGACGCCATCGCCACCGCCGCGTCGCTACCCAAGGCGCAGCGCATCGAACGCTGGCAGGCGATGATGGACCATCTGCGCAAGCACGATATCAGCGCCTGGCGCCAGAGCTACCTGCAGGAACTGGAACGCTGAGGCCAGCGGCGCACTGCCAAAGGCTTGCTGAGCTTTCACCGAACAGACCTGTCTGAGTCGGGCAAAACGCCTGTGCCGCAGACGCGGTGGCGCAGCCTCTGCACGGCGATGCAGCAAAGAGCACGCAATGCGAGCAACGCTCAGGCCGGCTCCAACCAGCCTTCGTAGCGAATGAACGGCCCAATCCACGGCAGCGCCACTTCGACCAGGAACGCATACCGGCCATCGCGTTCGTCTTCGCGACAGTGCATGCCGACCAAACAGAACTGCGGCAGCGGCACTACGCCGAACAACCAGGCGCGCGCCGCACGCCATTCGATGCCCGCCCCATCCACACGCAAGGCGAATTCAAACACCATCGCCCCCAGGCGCTCGCGCAATCGTCCATCGTGCAGCCACAACCGCGACGGCATGGCATGTGTGCCGAAGTGGCGCTCCCAGCGTTCACCATGCGCGTCGGCATGGAAGATCACATCAATGGGCGTCAGCCGTTCCGTGCGCGGCAGCCGCAGCAACCAGGCACATAGCGGCAACAGCGGATGACATCCACGCTGGACCTCGGCCTGACCGACGTAGCGCCGACGCGGCGCCGATGCATGCAGCGCACGCAGTACCGGCGGCAACTGCGCGAAAGCCGGCCCCAGCACCTGTGCGAACAGCGACGCGCTCAGTCCGCGATCCACGCCAGCGTCGCCATGCGTCCGGTACGGCCATCGCGGCGATAGGAATAAAAACGCGCCGCGTCGGCGATGGTGCACAGGCCACCGCCGTACACCTGCGCCGGGTCCAATCCGGCTACGGCCAGACGTTGCCGCGCCAGCGCATACAAATCCACGTTCCAATGTCCGGGGCGGGTGGGGACGAACGCATTGGCCGCCGCCGCATCGTGCTGCAGGAACGCCTCACGCACGTTGACGCCGACCTCATAGCGCTGCGGACCGGCCGCCGGCCCCAACCAAGCCTGCAATCGCGACGGCGGCGTGCGCAACGCCGCCACGGTCGCTTCGAGCACACCGCCAGCCAAGCCCTGCCAGCCGGCGTGCGCGGCGCCGATCTCGCGACCATCGCACGCGGCGAACACCACCGGCAGGCAATCGGCGGTCAGGATCGCCAGTACCACGCCGGGTTCGGCGGTCACTGCGGCGTCGGCACTGGGTTCGACGTCGATACCATGCGCCGTCGGTGGCTGTTCGAAACGCAGCACCTGCACGCCATGCACCTGCCGCAGCCAGTGCGGCGGCGACGGCAGCGCCAAGCCAGCCACCAATGCCTCGCGGTTGCGCTGCACGATAGCCGGATCGTCACCGTCGGCGGCGCTGCGATTGCCCAGGTTGAAGCGGTCAAACGGCGGCGACGAGGCACCGGCACCGCCGCGCAGCGTGGTGAACGCGCACACCCCAGATGGAGCCGGCCAATCAGCGCGCAAGGCGAAGTCGTTCATCGGCGCCACGCTGCGCACAGACAACCCGGCTCAGCGCCTGTGGATGCAGATCGCCGCGCCATGGTTAGCGCCGCGCCTGCTCGGCAGCCAACTGCGAATCGGCGCGCAGCACCGTCAGCAGCCGCTGTAGGTCCGCCGGCACCGCCGCCGTGACACGCACCGGCTCGCCATGCAGCGGATGCTTGAATTCCAGGATCTCGGCGTGCAGCGCCTGACGCTTGAAACCGCGCAGTTCAGCGATCAGGGCGTCGGTCGCTCCCTTGGGCAGTTTCAGCGGGCCGCCGTACAACGGATCGCCGATGATCGGGTGCTTGAGGTGAGCCATATGCACGCGGATCTGGTGCGTGCGTCCGGTCTCCAGGCGGCATTCCAGCGCCGTGTGTGCGCGGAAGCGGTCGCGCAGTCGGTAATGGGTGACCGCGTCGCGGCCATCCTCGCGCACCGCCATGCGCAGGCGGTCGCGCGGATGACGGTCGATCGGCGCGTTGGCGGTACCACCGGAAACCAGCGCTCCGACCACCACCGCCAGATACTGCCGATGCACCTGGCGCGCGGCCAGTTGCGCCACCAGCGAGGTATGCGCCTGCAGAGTCCGCGCCACCACCATGGCCCCGCTGGTGTCCTTGTCCAGGCGGTGCACGATGCCGGCGCGCGGCAACGCCGACAACCCCGGGTCGCGGTACAACAGGGCGTTGACCAGGGTACCGCTCGGATTACCCGCGCCCGGATGCACCACCAACCCGGCCGGCTTGTTCAACGCGATCACCTGATCGTCCTCGTACAGCACCTCCAGCGGAATGTCCTCCGGCAGGGCGTGGGTCTGGGTGTCCAGCACCGCGTGCAGGCTGGCGATTTCGCCACCACGCAGCGCGTCGCGCGGCCGCGCCGGGGCGCCGTCGAGCAGGGCATCGCCGGATTTGATCCATTCAGCTAGGCGCGAACGCGAGTATTCGGGAAACAATTCGGCCAGCACCGCATCGAAGCGGCGGCCGGCGGCATGGTCGGGCACGCGCGCCTGGCGCGGGCCGTCGCTGGCGGCATCCTCGGGGAAGTCCGGGGGGGTATTGGGCATTGGCGGGGGCAGGATCGGTCGGAAAATAGGGGGCGCGACGGCCGTAGTCAGTCGCAGGACAGGCCACTAGGCTATCATCGCCCCCTCGCATTCCTGCCGTGTCCCGCCCGAACTCATGATCCGACGCTCCGTCCCGCTGTCCGCGCACGTCCGTTTCATCGCCCTGCTGCTGGTCACGCTGATCGTGGCGACGGGTTGCCACCGCCACAAAAAGGACCCGGAAGAAGGAATGCCGGTGGAGCAGTTGTACCAACGGGCGCACGGACAGATGGAGAGCGGCAACTGGTCCGGTGCCGATCACAGCTTCAAGCGTCTGATCGCGCAGTACCCCTATGGCGAGTACACCGAGCAGGCGATGATCGAAAGCGCCTACGCCCAGTACAAGGCCGGCAAGCACGACGACGCGGTGTCCACCATCGACCGCTTCATCCGCACCTACCCGACCCAGCGCAACATCGCCTACATGTACTACCTGCGCGGGTTGTCCAATTCCAACCGCGATACGGTGTTCCTGCGTCGGTTGTGGTCGCTGGACCCCAGCCGCCGCGATCTGTCCACCCCGCAGCAGGCCTACGCCGATTTCAACACCGTCGCCGATCGCTACCCCAACAGCCGTTATGCCGCCGACGCGCGTCAACGCATGATCGCGCTGCGCAACGTCTTCGCGCAGCACGAACTGGACAATGCGCTGTATTACCTGCGGCGTGGCGCCTGGGTGTCGGCCACCTCGCGCGCCAACTATTTGTTGGAAACCTACCCGCAAAGCGCGTTCCAGTACGACGCGGTGGCGGTGCTGGCCGATGCCTATACCCACCTGGGCAACAAGACCCTGGCCGCCGACGCGCGCCGGGTACTGGAACTCAACGATCCAAAGCATCCCTGGCTGAGCGGTCAGTGGCCGAAGTATCCGTGGATGGTCCGCAAGCTCAATCCGTTCGCCGGCGAAAAATCCGCCGCGACCGGGCAATCCAACTCGCAGATGACGAACTGATCCACGCGGTCCGATCCATCCGCAACGCATCTACCGACAGGGGCCGCCAGGCCCCTGTCGCGTTGTGACACCACCGTGTGCGCCGCCACAGGCATGACCGTGCCACGGCAACCTTGACGCTCCTTTGCGCGAACCTGCGCAATCGGCCATGGCGCGAGCGCCAGCGGCTATGCTGCGCGAATGTTCGAACTGCATCGGGTCACCCGCCGTTACGGCGACACGCTGGCGCTGGACCGGGTCGATCTGCATATCGACACCGGCCGCACCACTGCCTTGATCGGCCCCAGCGGTGCCGGCAAGTCCAGTGTGCTGCGGATGCTGCTCGGGCTGGAATGGCCCGATAGTGGCGAGGTCCGCTTCCAGGGCGAACCCTTGCGCCGCGCCACCTTGCTGGCGCAACGCCGACGCATCGGCTATGTGATCCAGGAAGGCGGGCTGTTTCCGCACCTGAGCGCACGCGACAACGCCGCGTTGCTGGCGCGCACGCTGGGCTGGAAGCGGCCTCGGATCGAAGCGCGCCTGCACGAACTCGCCGCCCTGTGTCGTCTGCCGGAAACGCTGCTGGCACGCTATCCCGCCGAACTGTCCGGTGGCCAGCGACAGCGTGTAGGGCTGATCCGCGCGCTGCTGCTGGACCCGCCGGTGCTATTGTTGGACGAACCGTTGGGCGCACTCGACCCCATCGTGCGCCACGAGCTGCAAACGCACATGCGCGAGCTGTTCGCGCTGCTCGGCAAGACCGTCGTGCTGGTCACCCATGACGTCGCCGAAGCCGCCTACCTGGGCGATACCCTGGTGCTCATGCGCAACGGCCGCGTGCTTCAACAAGGCAGCGCACGCAGCCTGCTGGAGGCCCCAGTCGAGCCGTTCGTCAGCCAGTTCCTGCACGCGCAACGCAGCGTACTGGAGGCGCGATGACCACGCCGTGGCTGGCCCGCACCGCCCTGCTCGGCCTCCTGGTCGCACTGCTGGCGGTTCCGGTGCAGGCGACGCCGGAACCGGTCGTGGTCGGCTCCAAGAACTTCACCGAAGCCGTGATCCTGGGGGAAATCGCCGCCGACGCCGGACGCCAAGCCGGGGTGGAGGTCGAGCACCGGCGTCAACTCGGCGGTACCCGCATCCTGTGGCGCGCGCTGCAACAGGGCTCAATCGACGCTTACGCCGAATACACCGGCACCCTGGCGACGGAACTACTGCAGTTGCCCGCTGCCGACGACGCCGCGCTGCGTCGCGCGCTGGCCCGACGCGGCCTGGCGATGAGCGCGCCATTGGGCTTCGACAACACCTATGCCCTGGGCATGCGCCAGGCGCGCGCGCAAGCGTTGGGCATCGCCCGTCTTTCCGACCTCGCCGCGCATCCAACGCTGAAGTTCGGCCTGAGCAACGAATTCCTCTCGCGCGCAGACGGATGGCCCGGCATGCGCGCCGCCTACCAGTTGCCGCAGCCCCCCACCGGCCTGGACCACGACCTGGCCTACCGCGCACTGGACAGCGGCGCAATCGATCTCACCGACCTGTACAGCACCGACGCCGACATCCCCGCGCACGACCTGCGGGTGCTGCAGGACGACCGGCATTACTTCCCGCGCTATGCCGCCGTCTTCATTTACCGGCAGGACCTGGCACAACGCGCGCCACGCTTCGTACAGGCGCTGGAGAAGCTGGGCGGACGGATCGATGCGGCGGCGATGCGGCGACTCAATGCCCAGGTCAAACTGCAGCATCGCGCCGAGAGCGCGGTCGCCGCGGACTGGCTGGGGATGACCGCACCCGTGCAGGACGGACGCCTGCTGCGGCTGCTGCAACGCACCCGCGAACACCTGACCCTGGTCGGATTATCGCTATGGCTAGCGCTCTTGGTGGCGCTGCCGCTGGGCATCCTCGCCGCGTACCGCCCACGGCTGGGTCAAGCGCTGCTGGCAGTGACCGGCGTCTTGCAGACCTTGCCGTCGCTGGCGGTGTTCGTGTTCATGATCCCGCTGTTCGGCATCGGGGCGAAACCGGCAATCGCCGCGCTGTTCCTGTACAGCCTGCTGCCGATCGTGCGCAACACCCACGCCGGCCTGACCGGCATCGCCCGCGAATTGCGCGAAACTGCGGCGGCCATCGGCTTGCCAACGGGCACACGGCTATGGCGGATCGAACTGCCACTGGCCCTGCGCACCATCCTGGCAGGGATCAAGACCGCTGCGGTAATCAATGTCGGCACCGCCACGCTGGGCGCCCTGATCGGTGCCGGCGGCTACGGCCAGCCGATTCTCACCGGCATCCGCCTGGACGATCTCGGCCTGATTCTGGAGGGCGCGGTGCCGGCTGCGGCTCTGGCGCTGCTGGTGCAGGGCCTGTTCGAAGCGCTGGAACGCTGGCTGACTCCACGCGGTCTACGGCTGGCCGCGCGACGCTGAAGCCACGCCAGCTCGCACTCAGCCGCGTGCGACCTCGCCCATCTCGACAGCGAGGTCGTGCATCGTTGCAATCTCCAGGTGCAGATACGGCGCGATGCGCAAGACATCGTGGCGATGGGGACAGACCACCTGCGCACGCTGTCGCCACGGCAACAGGCGCTGCAACGCCGACGCGGGCGGTCGCAGTGCGAACACATGCGGCGCGTGCCCGGGCGCGATCCAATCGCCCAGTCCCTGCGCCGACAACGCATCTGCGAACGCCACGCTCAACTCGCCCAGCCGCTTGGCGATGCGCGCCGGCTGCCAATGCCGCACCTGCTGCATGGCCGCGTGGGCCATCGCCAGGCGCAGCGGATCGGCGACCCCTCCGGCATCGAAGCGACGCGCGCCGGCACAGTAGCGCGGTGGCACGTCGGCCGGAAAATCCCAGTCGCCACCAGGATCGCGCGCTTGCCAATGCTGCTCGAACGGCACGCCGTGCGCCCGCCAGTGCGGCGAGGCCCACAGCCAGGCCAGCCCCATCGGCCCAAGTAACCATTTATGCCCGACCGCGACGATGAAGTCCGGTCGCCACGCCGCCAGCCGCGCCGGCAGCACACCCAGGCTCTGACTCAGATCCAGCACCAGCATCGCCCCCGCCGCATGCACACGCGGCGCGATCCGGTCCAGATCCAGCAACGTGCCATCGCGCCAGTATGCGTTGGGTAACGCGGCCACACGCACACGCGGCTGTGCGTCGAGCGTCTGCAGCACCGCGGCGGTCCAGTCCTGACCCGGCGTGCGCCGCACCACCACCAGATGCGCGCCTGTCTCCACGCAGCGCTGCTGCCACACCAGCAGATTCGATGGGAACTGGCCCTCAAGCAACAACACCGCATCGCCTGCGGCCAGTGCCACCTGCCGTGCGGCGATGGCCAAACCATAGGCCGCCGATGGCACCATCGCCACGCCATCATGATCGTGTTCGAACACCGTGGCAGCGGCAAGCACACGCAATTGCTCGATCTGCGCGCGCCAATCGTCGAAAGACAAGCGCCAGGACGCAATCGAATCGGCCAGCGCCGCTTGGCCTGCGGCCAGCACGCTAGCCAAGCGCGGGCCCTTACTGGCCGTGTCCAGATAGCGCACGCCGGCCGGCAACACGAAAGCACCCGACGCTACCGGCAGATCGACCACGCACGCCGTGTGCAGATCGCCAATCTCGTTGCTGGAAGCGGCTGTAGACATCGCGCAAGCCTATCGCCAATATCCGCCACGCGTGACGGAATATTCACGGCACTGCCCCAAGACTGGGGAAATGCAAGCAACCTCTCCAGCGGCATCGGCTTCCACCACGCTCTGCGCCACCGCCCTGACGGCACGCCTGCACCATGTGCGCCAACGCAGCCGGCAACTGGCCGCACCGTTGAGCGAGGAAGACGCCATGGTGCAGAGCATGGACGACGCCAGTCCCGCCAAATGGCATCTGGCGCATACCACGTGGTTCTTCGAACGCTTCGTATTGTCGGCCGACCCCGCCTACCGCCCAGTGGACCCGCAGTGGGATTACCTTTTCAACAGCTACTACCAGAGCCTCGGTCCGGCGCACGCACGGCCGCACCGCGGCCTGTTGTCGCGCCCATCGCTGGCGCAGGTGCTGGACTATCGCAGCGAGATCGAAACGCGCGTGTTGGCACGGCTGCAGCAGGGTGCGCTCGCACCGCAGGCACTGCAAGCGCTGGAATTGGGCTTGCAGCACGAACAACAACATCAGGAATTGCTGCTGACCGATATCAAGCACGCGTTCTGGCGTAACCCGCTGGGGCCGGCATACCGTTCGGATTTGCATATCCAGCGCGCACCTGCCACCAGCTTGCGCTGGGTCCAGCGCGACGAGCAGATCTGCATGATCGGCGCCCCGGCTTGGCCGGCGCATGCGGACTTCGCCTACGACAACGAGTCGCCGCAGCACCGCGTGCTGGTGCCGGCGCACGCGCTGGCCAGTCGTCCGGCCAGCAACGCCGAGTACGCCGAATTCATCGCCGACGGTGGCTATCGCAGCATCGGCCTGTGGCTCAACGACGGCTGGGCGCGGCGCGCCGCCGAGGACTGGCAGCGGCCGCTGTACTGGCACGCCGACGGCGTGCGCGAGTTCACCCTGGGCGGCTGGCGCGAGCGCGATCCGCATGCACCGGTATGCCACCTGAGTCTGTTCGAGGCCGATGCCTACGCACGCTGGGCCGGCGCACGCCTGCCGACCGAGATGGAGTGGGAACAGGCCGCCACCGGCATCGCCATTGCTGGCAACTTCGCCGATGCCGATGCACTGCATCCACAACCATCGACGCCGACGGAAACTGGGCTGCAACAGTTGTTCGGCGATGTGTGGGAGTGGACCGGCAGTGCTTATCTGCCGTATCCGGGGTTTCGCCCGTGGTCGGGCGCGTTGGGCGAATACAACGGCAAGTTCATGAACGCGCAATGGGTGTTGCGTGGCGGTAGCTGCGCCACGCCGCACGACCACATCCGCGCCAGCTACCGCAATTTCTTCCCCTCCGATGCGCGGTGGCAGTTCGCCGGCGTGCGCCTGGCCAAGGACCCCGCATGAATGCCGCAACCGCCCGTGCCCTGACCGAAGCTGCATTGACCGACCTGCATCCACAGCCGGACGATATCCTCGCCGATGCAATCGATGGATTATCGCGTAGCCCCAAACACTTGCCGTCCAAGTATTTCTACGACGCCGAGGGCTCGCGTCTGTTTGAAGCGATCACGCATCAGCCCGAGTATTACCTGACCCGTACCGAGTTGAGCCTGCTGGAAGCACATATGCCATCGATTGCGCAGGCCGTGGGTATCGGCGCGCATGTGGTGGAACTGGGCAGCGGCAGCGGACGCAAAACACAACTGCTGCTGGACGGCCTACGCATGCCGGTGGCCTATACCCCAATCGAAATGGCGCGCGACATCCTGATGTCCAGCACCACGCGCCTGACCGAATGCTTCCCGCACATCCAAATGCTGCCGGTGTGCGCCGACTTCACCGCACCGGTTCCGCTGCCGCAGCCACAACGCGACGCACGCCGCACGCTGGTGTTCTTCCCCGGCTCGACGCTGGGTAACTTCACCCGCGAGGACGGCATCGCACTGCTGCGCTCGATACGCACGACCATGCGCGAGCACGGCTGCGCGCTGATCGGTATCGACCTGATCAAGGAACCAGCAGCACTGGAAGCAGCCTATAACGATGCCGCTGGCGTCACCGTCGCATTCACCTTGAACCTGCTGCGCCGCCTCAACCGCGAAATCGGCAGCGACTTCGACCTGGAGCAATTCCGCCACCGCGCGGTGTACGCACCTGCAGAGCAGCGCATCGAAACCTTCCTGGTCAGCCAATGCGCGCAGCAGGTGCATGTGGGCGGACATCGCTTCGACTTCGCCGCCGGAGAAGCGATGCAGGTGGAATACAGCCACAAATATACCGACCACAGCTTCGGTGCGATGGCCGCCGAAGCCGGCATGCGCGTCAGCCATGGCTGGAACGCGCAGGACGATGCATTCGGATTACGTCTGCTGCAAGCGCTGTGAGGCGAATAGATACACCACGTGCGGCTAGGCGTGGTAGCCGTTGCTGATCGGGTAGCGGCGTTCGCGCCCGAAGGCGCGGCGCGAAACCTTCGGGCCCGGCGCAGCCTGATGACGCTTCCACTCGGTGATGCGCACCAGCCGTATCACCTGATCGACCACCTCCGCCGCATAGCCGGCGGCGACGATCTCATCGCGCGATGCTTCCTGATCGACGTAGCGATACAGGATACCGTCGAGCACGTCGTAGGGCGGCAGCGAATCCTGGTCGGTCTGGTTGGCGCGCAGTTCCGCCGACGGTGCCCGCGCGATCACCGCTGGCGGAATCACCGCCGTTGCAGCGAGCGTATTACGCCACGTCGCCAGGGCGAATACCTCGGTCTTGTACAGATCCTTCAGCGGCGCGTAGCCGCCGCACATATCGCCATAGATGGTGGCGTAGCCGACCGCGTACTCGCTCTTGTTGCCGGTGGTCAGCAGCAAGCCGCCGAACTTGTTCGCCAACGCCATCAGGATCAACCCACGGCTGCGCGATTGCAGATTCTCTTCGGTAACGTCGGGTTGAGTGCCTTCGAATAACGGACCGAGCGCCTGCAACACGCCTTCGAACGCCGGCTCGATCGCCACCGTCTCCAACCGTACCCCCAGCGTGCGGCATTGCTCGGCGGCCAGGTCGTTGGATAAATCGGCGGTATAACGCGAGGGCAAGCGCACGGCCGCGACATTCTCCGCACCCAGCGCGTCCACCGCCATCGCCAGCACCAGCGCCGAGTCGATCCCGCCGGACAATCCCAGCCAGACCTTGGAAAAACCGTTCTTGCGACAATAATCTCGCAGCCCACGCACCACTGCGCGCCAGGCCAGCGCTTCCATGCACTCCTCATCGGCACCGTCGCGATTCCAGTGCAAAGGCGCGAAGCGACGTTTACCAGGGTCGTAATCGACGACCAACCATTGGTCGGTAAACGCAGCGGCGGCCGGATGCACCGTGCCGTCGCCGTCGGCCACCACCGAGGCGCCATCGAACACCAGCGCATCCTGACCACCAACCACGTTGAGATACGCCAACGCCGCACCGCTTTCACCGCTGCGCTCGGCCAGCAACGCATCGCGCTGCGCGTGCTTGCCACGCTCGTAGGGCGAGGCATTGGGCACCAACACAAGTTCGGCACCGGCACGCACGGTCGCGGCCAACGGCTCGGGGAACCACAGATCCTCGCAGATCACCAATCCCACCGGCGTGCCCTTGAGGTCGAACACGCAGTGTTCACCATCCGGATCCACATCGAAATAACGGCGCTCGTCGAACACCGCGTAGTTGGGCAATTCGCGCTTGCGGTAGGTAGCGGCGATACGCCCGTCGCGCAGCACGCTAGCGGCGTTATACACCACGCTGCCGACGCTTTGCGGCCAGCCGACCACCGCGACGATGCCATGCACGCGCGCGGCGATACGTTGTACGGCCTGTTCGCAATCAGCGAGAAACCCAGGGCGCAACAGCAGATCTTCCGGGGGATAGCCACTTATTGCCAATTCCGGGAACAGCACGATGTCGGCGCCATGCGTATCGCGCGCCTGCTCGATTAGCGCCAGGATCCGGTCGGTGTTCTGGGTCACGGCACCAACCGGAAAATCGAACTGGGCCATGGCGAGGCGGAGGGAAGAAGACATTGACAACCTTGCAGTTTGGAAGGGAGGCCGGGCAGCGGTCGTCCCATAAATGGTCATGCAAGTCTAGCGAGGATCAGGTGCATCAGCAGCCTGTTAAACCCGAGCCTGCCTCCAACCACTGACAACACGCCCTCTCATACCGGCTTTAGGCGTTGGCAAAAATCGATAGGCTGACCCAGCTTGCGCGTGCGATTGCAGCGGGAAGTCTGCCTGCCGCCCTGAATACAAGCTTGCAGCGTCGATGATGCTGAGATTGCGCTGCCGCCGTTTCAGTCCTCACCTTGATGGCGTTGCGCATAGAACTCTGCCGCCGCCTCGATCAGGTACGTATAACGCTTCAGCATCCCCTGCCAGGCCAGGGCTTGCGCTTGGTGTTCGACGGGTAGATCCGGCGGGATCTCGCTGACCTCATCGATCAGTTATGGGACTTCGTGATTCCACCAACGCAGCATCAGGTCCGGTCGCGGATGCGTGCGAATCAAGGACTCCAGCAACGACTGCATCGCCACCAACTGCCGCACCGTGCGAATGAGCTGACCTTCCAGAAAATGCGTGCGCTGCTGTTGCTCGGCCAGCGCTTTTTCCAGTACCTCCAGCCGCTGGTTGAGGTGAGCGTGGCCTCGGCCGAAAATTCTCATGCGATGACACTTCGACAAGCGCAAGCCGGGACAACTGCGGCACTCTCAGCAATCGCTTTCAAAAAGCATGAGCCTTGATTGAGAACGCGCCGTCTGCGTGTATCGCGTGCGGTGGCGATCATGCCATCGGTCTGGCTATCGGCCATACGAGTGCTGGTATAGCTGTTGTTGCTGTTGCTGCCGCATGGCCGTTAACTCCGCTTCGCGTGTCTGCTGCTGGGTCTGCACCTGCTGGATCGTGGACTGCACCGATGGCGCAGGTTCGCGCAGGTCCAGCATGAAGTGGTTATAAGGGACATCGAGATTGCGGCCATAGAGCTTATCGCCCTTGACCACGAAATCGTTTTTCCCTCCTGTGTTCATTCCTTGGAGCGCCATCTTGCCGACGAGCTGGTGCATGCGTTCCTCGGACACCGAGATGCCCCTGCCCTCCATGGTGGTTTTGGTCTGTGCGTAGAGCGCGTGCAGCGGGGAATTGGGGCTGCTGTAGGGTTCCAGCGCCTTGGGCGCGGCCTGCTGCTGCACAGGGGGCTGGTCACGTTGAGATTGGTTCGGGCGCTCGGCGAAGACATCGGTCGAATGGGAGGGCGCAGGCTTAGCTTGATCGGCCAAATATCGGTCGGTGGCAAGGTCCTGTGTCTTCTGCCGCGCGGCGAATTGGGCATGTGTTTGCAGTGCTTCGAGCGTGCCTGGGTCGGCGATACCGGTCGGCTCGCGGCCAGCCCAACGCTGGAAGTTTTCCACCGCCTGTTGGGTGCGGGGGCCGTAGTCCTTGTCGTCCTGGATGGCCTTGCCATCGTGGTCGGTGGCACCGATGGTCTGCAAGTGTTGTTGCAAGGACTGCACGGCGACGCTGCGGTCGCCAGGCTCCAGGGGATGTGCCGTCATCAGCGGGAGCTGTGGTGCGTGCGCCACTGGCGGGGTATGCAACATCGCCTCGCTAGCCTGACGCTGTTCGTGTTGATGCGAACGGGTGTCTTGGCTGTGGCGCTGGTCGTGTTCGTGTTCGTGTTGCTGTGCATCCATGGCTTGGCGGTGCAACTGCGCGTGTTGCTGCGCAAGCTGATGTTGCTGCTCGCTCACTGCCTGCGCTTGCTGTTCCTGCTGCTTTAATTGCGCGATCCGCGCCTGTTCCTGCATGTCCACGCTGGCTGGTTTTTGCGGAGCCAATGCGTTGTCATGTGACGTCGGCGCATGTGTCTGCGAATGCGCTTGCGCGAGTTGCGGCGCCTGTTGTATGCGTTCGTGGTGCTGTTGGGCGGCGTGGCCTTCCTGCATCGACGTGTGCCTGTCCATGGACAGCGACGGTGTGGAAGCAGCAGAGGATGAAGAGGAGGAGGACGTGTTCGCGTTTGTCGATGTGCTGTGGGTGGACGCTACGCCCGGCACATGCGGCGTTACGCCCTGTTGCAAATACGCCGGCAACGGCGGTGCCGCTAACGCATGCGGATGCGGTCCCTCCCGAAAGAACGCCGGCAGCGCCGGATCGGTGCGCTCGGGCGACACCGCCACCGGGCGCAAGGGCAAGTGCGCGCGCAACCCGGCATCTAAGGATTGCGCATCGTTTGGGGCCTGGGTCATGCCCGTGCCATCCAGGTTATGCACATGCACGCGATGCCCGAGCGTCGTCGCCATGCCGGTGGTGTAATAGGATTCGTGCTGTTCGGAGCGGTGGATGACGTTCATTTCCGGCGCGCTGGGCACAGTGCGCGGTTGCAGGAACGGTTTATCGCTGAGGCTGTTGACATAATCGGTCAACAGATTGCCGTTACGCACGGACAAACCATTGAGTCGGTAGGAACCGCCGATATCCGAATGCGCGCCGGGATGGGTCAGATTGAGAAAGCGTCCGTCGTGGGAATGGCCGGGATGCAGGATGTCCTTGGCGGGGAAAGCATCGCGGCGCTCGTCGCGGGCGCTGAGCTGCAAACCCGACACCACCGAAGGCGGCAAGCGCACGTCGTGGAAATTCATGTCGCCGGTAGCGACCGGGTCCAGCAAGCCGACGGTCTGCGCGGTGCGGCCGGGTGGCACGAGGGGCGGATGCGTGGGGGTGAGTTTGAGGATTTCGCCGTGTGGCCCCTGTTCGATGTTCATGCCGACTGGGCTCTGGATGCCGCGCTCGTGAACCATGCGGGTGAACATGGCCGCAGTGACCGCGCCACGACTGAAGCCGGTGGACACAATGCTGATTTCGACTTGCGGATCTTGGTCGCGCCATTGTTTAGCTTGACGGATGAACTCCAAGTACATCTTTTCCATCCGTGGGCCGTAGCTATAGCCCAGGGCACCGTCGGCAATGCGGCTCAAGGCATCATCCTGGGTGCCTACGCCGGGGACGTAATAGCCCCTGATGTTGTTGATGCCCTTCGAGCGTGCCAAGTCCAGTTGATCGCTCAATATGCCGATATTGGTGATGTGCTGAGGATCCTTGTACTTGTCGTTGCCAGTGCCATCGAAGCAAGCCACGAACAAACGGGTATGTGGGTTTTGTTGGCTGACCAGTAGTGGCGCTTGGAACTGCGCCAGCGCATGGCGACTGTGTGCATATGCCGCCAAGTCTTGCGCCGTCACCGGATACGTTTCCACCTCATCCGGCCATGTCTTTGCATCGGTATGCTCGTTGCTCATTACATGCTCCCTGGCGAGGACGCCATCAGTACGTTTTGGTGTAGGCGAGGATCAGGTCGTTGCGGAAATCGCTGTCTGGGTTGCCTGGCCTCTGTAACACAGCAGTCTCCACAAACGCCCGCATATACACATTGATGGTGCGGTCGTTCACTTCCAAGATGATATGAGGAGAGATATCCGCATGCAGTATTGGCGGCAACTGATTCTGCGGCACGTGGTGCAGGACCACCTTATCCTTGAAGATGGCTTCGAGATCGACCAGGGCATGGTGCGGCTGGCCGTCCTTGGACCGCCAAGTCACCTCCGCAGGAGGCGGAAAGTGTGGAAAGTTGCGGATGCCGATATGCGATGCATCCAATGTATCATTCGGATACTTGTCTCCCAACGACGCCGATGAAATCGTCTTGGTATCATCCGGGATGTTAAGTAAAGACATGTCGTCATAAATAACCGTGCAGCCATAAGTGTCGTAGCAGGCTGCCCCGAATGCATGGTCAGCGAATGGAATCGGCTTACGGGTATCGATATGCACGGTGCCATGAGCATCGACGGGAAGATTCCCGACTAGGTGGATGCCGGGAGGGAGATTGGTCGGAGCGTTGGTCGGCGTATTCATGCGCGAACATCCAGTCAGGGAGTGGGCGAAGACGGCGGTCAGCAGAAGGGGGAGCGCTGCACGGGACGGCGTGGCAAAAGAAGGTCGCACAGCCATGGTTTCACCTGTGGGAAGGGAGAGAGACAGCCTACTGCCCAGGGCGTGATCGCGATAGCGCGGTGTCAGTTTGATTGACCAGCAGCGGCGCTTGGAACTGCGCCAATGCATGGCGGCTGTGTGCATATGTCGCCAAGTCTTGCGCCATCGCCGGATACGTTTCCACCTCATCCGGCCATGTCTTTGCATCGGTATGCTCGTTGCTCATTACATGCTCCCTGGCAAGAACGCCATCAGTAGGTTTTGGTGTAGGCGAGGATCAGGTCGTTGCGTGCATCACTATATTCATTGTCAGGGTTCTGTAGTACGGTCGTCTGCACCATCGCCTTCATATACACATTGATGGTGCGGTCGTTCACTTCTAGGATGATGTCCGGAGAGATATCGGCCTGCAGGATCGGCGGCAACTGATTCTGCGGCACGTGATGCAGGATCACCTTATCCTTGAAGATGGCTTCGAGATCGACCAGGGCATGGTGCGGCTGGCCGTCCTTTGAGCGCCACGTCACCTCGGCAGGCGGGGGGAAGTGTGGGAAGTTGCGGATGCCGATGGTGCCGGAGTCAAGGTTGCCGGGGTAGCCATCCCCTAGTGACGCCGATGAGATTTGTTTGACATCGTCGGGATCGTTAGCTTCGTACCTGCCGTCATACAGCACCTTGCAGCCATAGGTGTCGTAACACATCGCCCCGAATGCATGGTCGGCGAATGGTATCGGCTTACTGGTATCGATATGCACGGTGCCATGAGCATCGACGGGAAGATTCCCGATCAGGTGGATGCCGGGCGGGAGATTGGTCGGAGCGTTGGTCGGCGTATTCATGCGCGAACATCCTGTCAGAGAGTGGGCGAAGACGGCAGTGAGCAGAAGAGGAAACGCTGCACGGGACGGCATGGCAAAGGAAGGTCGCACAGCCATAGTTCCACCTGCGGGAAGGGAGAGAAACAGCCTACTACCCAGGGCGTGATCGCGATAGCGCGGTGCTGGCTTGGCGCTACTTAAGCGCCACGCGGGCCGAGCGGCCATCATGGCGCCGCATCCGGCATACGCAGCATCGCGTAGGTGGTAATCGATGGACATCAGCAGTTCGGCAGGAATTTCCCTAAAGCGTCATTTGGCATCAGCACAACACAACAACCCGGCTCTTGCGTGTCCGACGGCCTGATTGAGACATTCTTGTGTTGTATTGGCAGCGTCGGGCGATCTGTGTGTAGGCAGGCAGCAACCTCGCAAGCAGGCCATTGGACACCGTGGCGACACGATGCCTACGCAAGTCAGTTCGAGCAGGCTGATGGGCATTCATTGATCCCATCTGTGCATACCATCAGCCATATAGCGAATCGATTATGTGGAACGCGGCATGCACAAACGAAAAAGGCCTCGCATACGCGAGGCCTTCTCGAAATCGTTACCGCACCGTCGCCGCAATCGGTTTGCGACGACGACACAGCAGTGGCGACTTATTTCACTAGCGAAGCGATCGCAGCGCCCAGATCACCAGGCGAACGCACGGTCTTGACGCCAGCGGCTTCCATCGCCGCGAACTTGCCTTCAGCCGTACCCGAACCGCCGGAGGCAATCGCGCCGGCATGGCCCATACGCTTGCCCTTCGGTGCGGAAGCGCCGGCGATGAAACCGACCACCGGCTTCTTGACGTACTGCTTGATGTACGCGGCACCAGCTTCCTCGGCAGCACCGCCGATTTCGCCGACCATGATGATGCCTTCGGTCTGCGGATCTTCGTTGAACAGCTTGAGGCAGTCGACGAAGTTCAGGCCGTTGATCGGGTCGCCGCCGATGCCGATGACGGTGGACTGGCCCAGGCCGGCAGCGGTGGTCTGCTTGACCGCTTCATAGGTCAGCGTGCCAGAACGCGAGACGATGCCGATCTTGCCCTTCTGGTGAATATGGCCGGGCATGATGCCGATCTTGCACTCGCCCGGGGTGATGATGCCGGGGCAGTTCGGGCCGACCAGCACAACGTCCGGATGCTGCTTCAGCACATTCTTGACCCGCAGCATGTCCAGCACCGGGATGCCCTCGGTGATGCAGACGATGACCTTGATACCGGCCGCTGCCGCTTCCAGGATCGCGTCGGCCGCGAACGGCGGCGGCACGTAGATCACCGAAGCGTCGGCGCCGGTACTCTGGACCGCTTCGCGCACGGTGTTGAACACCGGCAGGCCAATGTGGGTGCTGCCACCCTTGCCGGGGGTCACGCCGCCGACGACCTGGGTGCCGTATTCCACCATCTGGGTGGCATGGAAGGTGCCCTGCTGGCCGGTGAAGCCCTGCACGATGACCTTCGTCTTCTTGTTGATCAAAACAGACATGATTCTTCCTAAGTCTCGTGGAGGGTTCAGGCGGCGACCGCAGCGACGGCCTTCTTGGCACCGTCGTTGATGTCGTCGGCGGGAGTGATGGCCAGGCCGGAGTCGGCCAGCAGCTTCTTGCCCGCTTCCACATTGGTGCCTTCCAGACGCACCACCACCGGCACCTTGACGTCCACTTCCTTGACCGCCGCGATGATGCCCTCGGCAATCATGTCGCAGCGGACGATGCCGCCGAAGATGTTGACGAAGATGGCCTTGACCTTATCGCTGGACAGAATGAGCTTGAACGCCTCGGTCACGCGTTCCTTGGTGGCGCCGCCGCCCACATCGAGGAAGTTGGCCGGCGCACCGCCGTTGAGCGCGATCACATCCATCGTGGCCATCGCCAGACCCGCGCCGTTGACCATGCAGCCGATGTTGCCGTCCATGGTGACGTAGTTGAGGTCGTGCTCGCTGGCCTTCACCTCGGTCTCGTCTTCCTGCGTGGTGTCGCGCATGGCGGCAAGGTCCTTGCGGCGGAAGGTGGCGTTGTCATCGGAGTTGACCTTGCCATCCAGCGCGTAGAGGTTCTGGTCGTCCAGAATCGCCAGCGGGTTCAGTTCCACCAGCGACAGATCCTTGTCGTTGAACAGCGCGTACAGCCCGCCCATGATGTTGGCCAACTGATTGGCCTGCTTGGCGGTCAACCCCATCTTGAAGCCGATTTCACGGCCCTGGTAGGGCTGCACGCCTTCGGCGTAGTCGACCACGAGGGTGTGGATCTTCTCGGGCGTGGTGGCGGCGACTTCCTCGATGTCCACGCCGCCTTCGCTGGAGACGATATACGTGATCGACTTCTGATCGCGATCAACCAGCAGCGACAGGTACAGTTCCTTGACAATCTCACCAGCGGTGGTCACCAGCACCAGATTGACCGGCAGGGCCACGCCCGCAGACTGGTAGGTGGCCATCTTGGTACCGAGCATCTTGGCCGCAGCGGCTTTGACATCGTCGGTGGTCTTGCAGAACTTCACGCCGCCGGCTTTGCCGCGGCCGCCCGCATGGATCTGAGCCTTGACCATCCAGGGGCCATCGCCCAAGGCATTGGCCGCGTCGACGGCTTCTTCGGGCGTGGACGCGATGCGTCCGGCCGGAACCGGGATGCCGTAGTTGGCAAACAGTTGTTTCGCCTGGTATTCGTGGAAATTCATGCGTCACCGTGGGAGAAGGAACGACCGTCCCGCAGCGACCCGGAGCCTGAATGGCAGCCGGAGACGGTACGGACGGGACGCCTATTGTCGCCGACCCTGGGCGGCGGCGCAAAAGCGCCAGTGCGCCGCCCTCCCATCGGCCGAGCGCCACGCATGCGCTTGCGCCATCCGCCGGGCTGGCGCGCCCGCACCACGACGACGGGATCGCCATCCCGAAGCCTGCGCCCTCTGCCATCGGCCACGGCAGCGACCCCCTATACTCGCGCCGTCCACCGCCCGTCTGGAGTTCAGCTTGGCCACCAGCGCCTCGCTCATCGATCGCATCAAGTCCATCCCCCGCCGCGAACTGTATTTTTTTGCGTTGTACCGGACTCTGGTGTCGGGGTTGATCGCGGCATTGGTGTTCAGCCCACTCAGCACACTGATCGGCGAGCCGCGTTTCCCGCAACTGGCCGAGGAACTGGCCACGCTCTATGTCGTCGTGGCAATGGCGCTGTTGCTATGGGGACGTAACGAACGCTATCTGACCCAAATCGTCTGTTTCAGCACCTTCGTCGATATCGTCGCGGCGACCGTGGCCGCGCATGCGCTGCCCAGCGCCAGCGCCGGCATCGCCATGATGCTGCTGTTCAATATCGCCGCCGCCGCCATGATGTTGCACTTGAGCTGGAGCATGGCGATCGCGCTGACCGCCTCAGTGGCGCTACTGGCGGAATATCTGTGGACCATCCTGGATAGCGGCAACAACAGCCGCAGCCTGGCCGAATTGGCGATGTTCGCCACCAGCTACCTTGCGGTGGCGTACTTCTGCAATCGCATCGGGCGACGCGCGCGCATCAATCAAAGTCTGGCCGAACAGCGCGGTGCGGAGGTGGCGAACCTCTACGAAATCAACGAGCTAATCATCCGCCGCATGCGCACAGGTGTGTTGGTGGTAGACGGCCAGAATCGCGTCACGCTGGTGAACGAGGCAGCCTCGTTCCTGCTCGGCGATCACGACAGTCACAGCGATAACGGCCGACTCAATCTGCTCAGTGCCGCGCCGGAGTTGGCGCGTCGCCTGCAACGCTGGCGCAATGGCTCCAACCACGAGGAAAGTCCACTACAACTCTCCCCGGACCAGCCGGAAGTACAGCCGCGCTTCGCCCGGTTATTAGCCGAAGGCGAACTCACACTGGTGTTTCTCGACGACGCCACAGTGGTCTCGCGACGCGCCGAATCGCTGACCCTGTCGGCCATGGGCCGCTTCTCGGCGAGCCTGGCCCACGAAATCCGTAATCCACTGGCGGCCATCAACTACGCCTCGCAGTTATTGGAGGAATCCACGGCAATCGACGATGCCGACCGCCGCCTGCTGCAAATCATCCATCAGCAGTGCCAGCGCACCAACGGCATTGTCGAGAGTGTGTTGGGCTTGGCCCGACGCGAGCGCTCCAATCCGGAGAATCTTGACCTGGGCGCATTCTTGCGCCGCTTCGTGCTGGACTATCAACAAAGCCTGTCCATCGAAACCGACAGCATCGAGGCAATCCTCCCGCAGCACCCCGTGCATGCGTTGGTCGACCCCAAGCATCTGCATCAAATCCTCAGTGCGCTGGTACACAACGCGCTCAAATACGGCCGGGTGATGGAGGAACCGGCACGGGTGCGGCTGCGCGTGTGCATGCACGAACGCAATGCCATCGTCGACGTGATGGACCGAGGCCCCGGCATTCCCGAGACAGTGGCGGCACAACTGTTCCGCCCGTTCTTCACCACCAGCGAGCACGGCACTGGACTGGGCCTGTATATCGCCCGCGAACTGTGCCGGGCCAACCAAGCGCGCCTGGAGTACGTTCCGGTCCCGGCCGGAGGTGCCTGCTTTCGCGTCGCCCTGCCCGGACCGCACGCGATGCTGGCACGGTGAAAGGAAAGGAAAGGTGAGAATCGCTTCGCCAGCACACCACCAACGCCGCTAAATTGGCAGACTCGCTCTACCTCCACCATCAACACTCTTTTTGCGCATGAACGAAACACGAAGCGCCCTGATCGTCGACGACGAGCGCGACATCCGCGAGCTACTGGTCCTGACCCTGGGCAGGATGGGCCTGCGCATCAGCACCGCCGCCAATTTGGCCGAAGCGCGCGAATTGCTGTCGAGCAATCACTACGACCTGTGCATCACCGACATGCGCCTGCCCGACGGCAACGGCATCGAACTGGTCAGCGAGATTGCCAAGCATCACCCGCGCACACCAGTGGCGATGATCACCGCCTTCGGCAGCATGGACCTGGCGGTGGAGGCGCTGAAGGCCGGCGCGTTCGACTTCGTCAGCAAGCCAGTCGATATCCAGATTCTACGCGGCCTGGTCAAGCACGCGCTGGAACTCAACAACGCAACGCGCGCCGCCGCACCCGCCCCGGCGCCCGAACATGCCAACCGCCTGCTCGGCGCATCGGCGGCGATGGAGGCGCTGCGTACCACCATCGCCAAGGTGGCGCGCAACCAGGCGCCGGTCTATATCCTCGGCGAATCGGGCGTGGGGAAGGAGCTGGTGGCCCGCACCATCCACGAACAAGGCGGGCGCGCGGCCGGCCCGTTCGTCCCGGTGAACTGCGGCGCGATCCCGGCCGAATTGATGGAAAGCGAGTTCTTCGGCCATAAAAAAGGCAGCTTCACCGGCGCGCATGCCGATCAAGCCGGCCTGTTCCAAGCCGCGCACGGCGGCACCTTGTTTCTGGACGAAGTGGCCGAGCTGCCATTGCAGATGCAGGTCAAGTTGCTGCGCGCGATCCAGGAAAAATCGGTGCGCCCGGTCGGTGCCGCCACCGAAGTGCCTGTGGACGTGCGCATCCTCTCGGCCACACATCGGGATCTGGCCGACTTGGTCGCCGAGGGCCGCTTCCGCCACGACCTGTACTACCGCATCAACGTGATCGAACTACGCGTGCCACCGCTGCGCGAGCGCGCCGACGACCTGCCGCACCTGGCCGCAGCAATCCTGTCGCGGCTGGCCAAGAGCCATGGCCGCCCGCCCCCGTTACTCTCATCCTCGGCACTGGATGCCCTGAGCGGCTATGCCTTCCCCGGCAATGTGCGCGAATTGGAGAACATCCTCGAACGCGCCCTGGCAATGGCCGACGACGATCAGATCGATGTCGCCGACCTGCGCTTGCCACAGCCTGGCAACAGCGCCCGGGCGGCGGCCGAAGCCGCCCCAGCACTGCCGCCCGGCGTGGTCGACATCGACCCCGGCTCCTCGGCGCTGCCCTCCTATATCGAGCAACTCGAACGTGCGGCGATCCAAAAAGCGCTGGAAGAAAACCGCTGGAACAAGACCCGCACTGCCGCGCAACTCGGCATCACCTTCCGCGCACTGCGCTACAAACTGAAAAAGCTGGGCATGGAATAGACCCAGCGAGCCGATCCTCGCAACACAACAGCATCGACACGACGCCGCGCGTTGTCATCGACGCTATCAGGCATCGCAGAGGTGCAACGCGTGTTGCGCAAATAAGAGGTCGGAGCGGCGCAATGTCGCGCACCGCCCCACTGCGCATCAATCCTTGGTGACGCGGTTGATCTCGGCCAAACTGGTGATGCCGTTGCGCGCTTTGAGCAAGGCCGACTGGCGCAGATCCTTGACTCCGATCTTCTGCGCGGCAGTGGCGATATCCATCGCGTTGCCACCCTGCAGCACGATCGCGGCGATCTCGTCGTTCATCGGCATCACCTGATAGATGCCGGTGCGGCCCTTGTAGCCTTCGGTGCATTCTTCGCAACCGACCGGCTCGTACAACTGGACCCCCTCGGCAATGTCCGCTTCGGTGAAGCCTTCGGCCAGCAAGGCTTTTTCCGGCAATTTGACTGGGCGTTTGCAGTTATTGCACAGCCGCCGCGCCAGACGCTGCGCGATCACCAGGGTCACCGAACTGGTGATGTTATAGGGCGCGATGCCCATGTTCATCAGACGCGCGATGGTCTGCGGCGCATCGTTGGTGTGCAGCGTGGACAGCACCATGTGGCCGGTCTGCGCGGCCTTGATCGCGATCTCGGCGGTCTCCAGGTCGCGGATTTCGCCGACCATGATGATGTCCGGGTCCTGGCGCAAGAACGAACGCAAGGCCGCGGCGAAGGTCATGCCGCGCTTGTTGTTCTGCTGTACCTGATTGACGCCCGGCAGACGGATTTCCACCGGATCCTCGGCAGTGGAAATGTTGCGGGTTTCGTCGTTGAGAATGCCCAGCGCGGTATACAGCGAGACTGTCTTGCCCGAGCCGGTTGGGCCGGTCACCAGCACCATGCCGTAGGGCTTGTGGATCGCGTCCAGGAACAACTGCTGCTGTTCCGGCTCGTAGCCGAGCTTGTCGATGCCCAACTTGGCCGCACTGCCGTCGAGAATACGCAGCACGATCTTCTCACCGAACAACGTCGGCAGCGTGCTGACGCGGAAGTCGATCTGCTTGTTCTTGGACAAGTTGAGCTTGATGCGCCCGTCCTGCGGCACGCGCTTCTCGGCGATGTCCAACTGCGCCATCACCTTCAAGCGTGCGGCGATGCGCTGATTGAGCTTGACCGGCGCCTTGGCCACGTTCTTGAGCAGGCCATCGATGCGCAGGCGCACCCGGTAATCCTCCTCGTAGGGCTCGAAATGGATATCAGAAGCGCCGCGGCGGATCGCATCGACAAGCACCTTGTTGACGAACTTCACCACCGGCGTGTCTTCGCTCTTGGTGTCGATGCTGGTGTCGCCGTTGCCGTCCTCGTCGCCGCCCACATCGAGGTTGTCCATGCCCTCGTCATCGCCACCCAACGCACTGCCGAGCGCATCGTTGCTGGAATGCCACTGCTCCAGCGTGCGGCGGATCTGGTCCTCGTCGACCAGGATCGGCTCCACCGTGAGATTGGTATGGAACTTGATGTCGTCCAGCGCACGGGTCTGGGTGGGATTGCTGATCCCCACGAACAGACGGCTACCGCGCTTGAACAGCGGTAGCACCTGGTGCTTGTGCAGCAGTTCCTCGCTGACCAGCTTCATCGCGTTCTGGCTGGCGTCGAACACCGAGGCATCCAGCAACGGCACACCGAACTCCACCGCATTGGCGGCGGCCAACTGCGCAGCGGTGACCAGCTTCTTCTCGGCGAACCATTGCGGCAACGGGACCCGGGCCTCGCTCGCCTGGGCCATGGCGGTCCGCGCCGCAGCCTCTTCTAGGACTCCATCCTGAACGAGACGGCGGGCGATGCCGGTGATGCCGACGAGATTGGCTGATATGGCGCTCATGACCGGGACCCTGTATCCAGAGACACTATCTTAACGGTATCCAGCAGAGGACTGATGCCACGCCATTGCCACAAAAAACAAACCCGCCTGATGGCGGGCTTGTCGTGACTGGAATGAGGGTTACCCATTCAGATGGTCACACTGTCGATCAGTTGGCGGCACCAGTACAGGTATTTGGCACATACTTCTGCTTGGCCGTCGTCGCGCAGCCCCAGTTCAAAGTACCGCCACCGTTGACACCAGTCAAAGTCACTGTCGTGCTTTGTAGGTTGGCATTGACACCCGTAGCATTAAAAGCCGCCTGGATGGTGCAAGCACCACCAGTGCCAGTACCCAATGTGAGGCTTGCAATGTACTTGCCAGCATAAGAAGTAGCTGCTTCAAATCCGGGCGAAGTATTCAGTGGGCATTGGCCTTGGCTGGCATAGAACTCTGCCACCTGGGTCTTGAGTCCGTCGCTGACCGCCAGCGCTTCCGAGAACTGAGCGCGCGCCAAGTAATTTTGGTACTGCGGGATAGCAATCGCGGCCAGGATGGCAATGATCGCGACCACGATCATCAGTTCGATCAGGGTAAAGCCCTGCTGCTTCTTCATAACAAACCCCTAGTGTATGGCGTAATTAATGTGTAGGCACTCGCCCGCGGAGCGTTCTCCCCGAGCGCCGCGGCGAAGCGCCACGTACAAGGATCCAAGCAGACTGCGTGCCAACTTTTCGCACTTCGCCGCATGACTCCCCTTACATATAATGCACTATTAGGGCAAACGGGAAGTAGCCAAGATCCCGATCCGCGACAGGATGGGCAGGACGCCGCACAGGGGCAAAAACTGACGCGCTGCGTCACTTGGCAATAAATAGCGACGTCCAGCAGCGCACGGATGCCAGACGCCACGGAAACCGATACCATGCCGTGCATGTCCGCCCGGGGATGGCCGGACGGGGGAGACGACCTGATGTCCGCAACTCGCAGCGCAGTCAAGAGCGCAGTCAAAAAACAACCGGTCGCGCGCGCTACCAGCCAGCAACTGCAGTTCGTCTGGGAAGGCACCGACAAGCGCGGCGTCAAGATGAAGGGCGAACAGACGGCCAAGAACGCCAATCTGTTGCGCGCGGAACTGCGTCGCCAGGGGATCACCCCCACTGCGGTCAAACCCAAGCCCAAGCCCTTGTTCGGCGCGGCGGGCAGCAAGGTCTCCCCGAAGGACATCGCTTTCTTCAGCCGGCAAATGGCAACGATGATGAAGTCCGGCGTGCCCATCGTGGGGTCACTGGAGATCATCGCCAGCGGGCATAAGAACCCGCGCATGAAAAAGATGGTCGAGCAGATCCGCACCGATATCGAAGGCGGCTCCTCGCTCTACGAGGCGATCAGCCGGCATCCGGTGCAGTTCGACGAGTTGTACCGCAACTTGGTCAAGGCCGGCGAAGGCGCTGGCGTGCTGGAAACCGTGCTGGAAACGGTAGCGACCTACAAGGAGAACATCGAGGCGCTGAAGGGCAAGATCAAGAAGGCGCTGTTCTATCCGGCCATGGTGATGGCCGTAGCAGTGATCGTCAGCTGCATCCTGCTGGTGTGGGTGGTGCCGCAGTTCGAGGACGTGTTCAAGGGCTTCGGCGCGGAATTACCGGCCTTCACCCAGATGATCGTGACGGCCTCGCGCTTCATGGTGGCGTATTGGTGGATGATGCTGATCGTGGTGATCGGCAGCATCGTTGGCTTCACCTTCGCCTACAAGCGCTCGCCGGCGATGCAGCATGGCATGGACCGGTTGATCCTGAAGGTGCCGATCATCGGCCAGATCATGCATAACAGTTCGGTAGCGCGCTTCTCGCGCACCCTGGCGGTAACCTTCCGCGCCGGCGTGCCGCTGGTAGAGGCGCTGGATATCGTCGCCGGCGCCACCGGCAACAGCGTCTACGAAAAGTCGGTGCTGCGCATGCGCGACGACGTCTCGGTCGGTTACCCGGTGAACGTGGCGATGAAACAGACCAATCTGTTTCCGCACATGGTGATCCAGATGACCGCCATCGGCGAGGAAGCCGGCGCGCTGGACGCGATGCTGTTCAAGGTGGCCGAATACTTCGAACAGGAAGTCAACAACGCGGTCGATGCCTTGAGCAGCCTGATGGAACCGCTGATCATGGTGTTCATCGGCACCATCGTCGGCGGCATGGTCATCGGCATGTATCTGCCGATCTTCAAGCTGGCCTCGGTGGTGGGATAAGGCGCAATGGCATTTCTCGATCAACACCCCGGCCTGGGCTACCCGGCCGCGGCGGGGCTAGGCCTGCTGGTGGGCAGTTTTCTCAACGTGGTGATCCTGCGCCTGCCCAAGCGCATGGAGTGGCAATGGAAGCGCGATTCGCGCGAGATTCTGGAGCTACCGGACCTCTACGATCCACCGCCCCCAGGCATCGTGGTGGAGCCGTCGCACTGCCCGCAGTGCAAGCACCGGCTGGCCTGGTACGAGAACATTCCGCTGTTCAGTTGGCTGGCGCTGCGCGGCAAGTGCCGGCATTGCCATACCCCGATTTCGGTCCAGTATCCGCTGGTGGAGTTGTTGACCAGCCTGCTGGTGGTCGCCAGCGTGTGGCGCTTCGGCTTCGGCTGGCAGGGCTTCGGTGCCATCGTGCTCAGTTGCTTCCTGGTCGCGTTGTCGGGCATCGACCTGCGCACCCGCCTGCTGCCGGACCAACTGACCTTGCCGCTGATGTGGCTGGGCCTGATCGGCAGTATGGACAATCTGTACATGCCGGCCAAACCAGCCCTGCTCGGCGCGGCGGTCGGCTATGTGTCGCTGTGGTCGGTGTGGTGGCTGTTCAAGCAGATCACCGGCAAGGAAGGAATGGGCCATGGCGACTTCAAGCTGCTGGCCGCCATCGGCGCCTGGTGCGGGCTGAAGGGCATCCTGCCGGTCATCCTGATCTCCTCGCTAGTGGGCGCGATCCTGGGTTCGGCCTGGCTCGCGGCCAAGGGCCGCGACCGGGCCACGCCGATCCCGTTCGGCCCCTATCTGGCCATCGCCGGGTGGATCACTTTCTTCTGGGGCAGGCAGATCGTGGACACCTATCTGCACTGGTCCGGGCTGCGTTGACGGGGCGGCGGCTTGACTGAGTTCATCGTCGGCCTGACCGGTGGTGTCGCCTCGGGCAAGAGCGAACTCGGCCGCCACTTCGAAGCCAAGGGCATTGTCGTCGCCGACGCCGACGTGGCCGCGCGCACTGTGGTCGCCCCCGATCACCCGGCACTGGCGCAGATCGTGGCGCGGTTCGGCCCGCAGCTTCTGCGCGAGGATGGGCAACTCGACCGCGCCGCCTTGCGCGAACGGATCTTCGCCGATGCGGCCGCGCGGCGCGACCTCGAAGCAATCACCCATCCGGCCATTCGCCTGCTGTTGCAGCAAACCTGTCGCGAAGCCGCTGGCCCGTATGCCATCGCCGCCATTCCCTTGCTGACCGAGGTGGGCGCGCGGACGGCCTACCCCTGGCTGGACCGGATCCTCGTGGTGGATGCACCCGAAGCGTTACAGCACACGCGGCTGACCCAGCGCGATGGCATCACCGCCGATCTCGCCCAACGGATGCTGGCCGCGCAGGCCACCCGCGCGGCGCGGCTGGCGATTGCCGACGATGTGGTGGTCAACGACAGCGCGGCGGCACAGTTGCAGGAGGCCGTGGACGCACTGGATCGGCGATACCGGGCATTGGCGGCGATCAAGGCGGCACGATAGAAGCAGCGCGCGCTGCGCTATAGGCCGTTCGTGACTGCAAAAGCAGCCACCGGCCCATCACCGTGTTACGCCGGCTTGAACCACAGCGTCGCGACCACGCCCTTGACCGCGCCCGGACGCACGTTGACCTGCCAGCCATACAGATCGCACAAACGGCTGACGATCGACAGACCGATGCCGCCACCCTGCGAATGACCCGCGTGGGTGCCGCGATAGCCGCGCTGGAATAGCTTGGCGGCGTCTTCTTCGCTGAGGCCGGGACCGGAGTCGATCACCTGCACCGCATCGCTCAACACCCGCACCAACACCTGGCCTTCCTGGGTGTACTTGACCGCGTTGCCGATCAGATTGCCCAGCGCCACCGAGAGCGCCGACTCGGGCGCGTCGATGGTCAACCCACGCTCGCCCTCCAGCAGCAACTGCAGTGGTTTACCGCCCAATTGAGCCCGATGCGACTCGATCAGTTGCTCGGCGACCTTGGCGACGTTGCTATGTCCCTGCCCGCGTTCGTTGCGCGACAACAGCAACAACGAACCAATCAAGTCGCTGCACTGCTGTTCGGCGCGCTGGATACGCTGCAGCCGTTGCAACACCTTGTCGTCGAGATTGGGACGGGTCAACAGCAGCTCCGTGGCGCCACGGATCACCGCCAACGGAGTCCGCAGTTCATGGCTGACGTCGGCGTTGAACTCACGGTCGCGCTGCACCACTTCAGTCAAGCGCGCCGAGTAATTGTCCAGCGCCTCGGCCAACTGGCCGACCTCGTCGTCGGGGAAGTGCGGCGCCAACGGCTTGGGATCGCTACTACCGCGATAGGCGCGCAAGCGTGCGGCCAGATCCGACACCGGACGCATCACCCGCGACGCCGACCACCAGCCGATCACCAGCGACAGCGCGCTGAACACCAGCACGGACAGGATCAGCGTGCGCTTGAGCTGCACCTCGCCCTGGATCGTCTGGGTCATATCGTAGGCGAGGAAGAACCACACGTTCGGCGTCTTGCGCACCGCCACTTTGTAGGCGAACGCTTTGCCGGTCTCGTCGCGACCGGACACAGGATGGATGCCGTCAGAGAAGTTGTACCACTCCGGCTGCTCGCGCCTGAGCGCCTCGAAACGGTCGCTCTTGACCACCCGGCCGACCATCTGCTGCACCGGCAGATCGGGATTTTTGGACGGATCGGAGAAGAAACGGTGCGAATATTCGTCGATATTGCGGTTCAACACCACTTCGACCAGTTGATTCTCCACCCGCTCACGCGCCCAAATGGTGGCGAACGCGAACAGCGCCGTCAGGCAGAAACCCAACAGCACGAAGGACAGAATGATGCGGCTGCGGAGGCGACGACGATAACGCCCGTGCCGCCGCATCACCCGAGGCAACACACCGGCTTCAGGCATCGGGCGCGGCGATGCGGTAGCCGATGCCGTGACGGGTCTGGATCATCGGCACGCCGAACGGCTTGTCCACTACCGCACGCAGGCCATGGATGTGCACACGCAAGGAGTCCGAATCCGGCAGCTCCTCGCCCCACACTCGGGTTTCCAGCTCCTGCCGGGTGACCACGGCGGGAGAAGCTTCCATCAATGCCTGCAGGATCTTCAACGCGGTGGGATTGAGCTGCAACAGCTTGCTCTGGCGTCGCACTTCCAACGTGTCCAGGTTGTACTCCAGATCGCCTGTCACCAGAACTCGGGTGTGCACCCCTTTTCCACGCCGCGACAGCGCATTGAGCCGTACTTCCACTTCCTGCAGCGCGAACGGCTTGATCAGATAGTCGTCGGCACCGGAATCGAAGCCGGCGAGCTTGTTGTCCAGCGAATCGCGGGCGGTGAGCATCAGCACCGGGGTTTGCTTGCGCGCTTCGTTGCGCAGCTTGCGGCAAACTTCGATGCCATCCATGCCGGGCAGGTTGAGGTCGAGCACGATCGCATCGAACTCGTGCACGACCGCAAGGTGCAGGCCGGTGACACCGTCGGCGGCGAAATCGACGGTGTGGCCACGGTCTTCGAGGTAATCGCCCAGATTGGCGGCGATGTCGCTGTTGTCTTCGATCACTAAAATTCGCACCAACATTTACCCCGTCAGTCGTACTTGCCATTTGGATTGCGCTACATCACGTCCGGCGCACCCTCGTTCTCGCGACGGCGTTGCGCCGCAGCCTGCGCATTGCGCGGTAACGCGCAACGAAGCCGCAGCGCACACCACATTGGTCGCGCTCAAACACTCAGCTCGATTGTACGGAGTTCCCGCGCGAACGCCTCGTTCACGTTCATGAGCGCCTCACCTTTCATCTCCGGCATCGCTCCACGGGCACTGGCCTCGCCTGCCACCCCACCCTCTCCAGGCACCTCAAATGCCTCCAGTCCGGTCGCACTGTCGTCGCGCGCCGCAGGCATGGCCGCACCCAATGCCACTACACGCTGATTGCGCCCAAGAAAAAGGCCCAGGGGACGATGCCACCTGGGCCAAAAGTATCTATCCCGATTACCGTTCCTGCTGAGGAGGGCAGAGCTGCGGTAAGGGGAAGCATACGCAGCACGGAATTAAACCGGCGTTAAGTCAGAAATGATGATCACAAATAAAGATAATTAATTGATTTAATTAACTAATTTTCGACTTCGAGATGCGCGATGATCTTGTCGGCGATATCCCGTCCGCACACCGATTCGATGCCCTCCAGGCCCGGCGTGGAATTGACCTCCAGAACCAGCGGCCCCCGCTGCGAGCGGATCAGATCGACCCCGGCCACCCCAAGCCCCAGTGCCTTGACCGAGCGGATCGCGACCTCCTGTTCGCTGCGGCTGGGGCTGTAGCGCTCGGCCGTGCCGCCTAGATGCAGGTTGGAACGGAAGTCGCCTTCCGGCGCGGTCCGACGCATCGCGGCCACGACCTGATCGCCCACCACGAAACAGCGCAGATCGGCACCCTCGGCCTCGGCGATGAATTCCTGCACCAGGAAATTGGCGTACAGCCCGCGCAACGCCTCGACCACCCCCCGCGAGGCGCTGGCCTTTTCGGTCAGGATCACCCCGGTGCCCTGGGTACCTTCGTTCAACTTCACCACGTGCGGCGGAGGCCCCAGCATGGAGAGCAGATCGCCGGTGTCGTCGGGGTTGTCGCCAAACACGGTCATCGGCATGTCGATGCCCTTGGCAGCCAACAACTGGTGCGCACGCAACTTGTCGCGTGCGCGCAAGATCGCATCGGATGGATTGGGAGTACGCACCCCCATCATTTCCAGTTGCCGCAACACGGCGGTGCCATAGCGGGTCACGGAATTGCCCAGGCGCGGGATCACCGCGTCGTAGCCGGTGATCGGTTTGCCTTTGTAGTGCATGGTGAAGGCACCCGGCGCGATGCGCATGTAGCAGCGTAACGGATCCAACACCCGCACCGTGTGCCCGCGCTCACGCGCAGCCTCGACCAGGCGCCGCGTCGAATACAACTTACTGTTGCGGGACAGAATGGCGAGTTTCATCGAGGCACGGTGACAGTGGCAGGCCGGGCATCATAACGTCGCGCCGACAACACTGTGACCGCCGCAACCAGGGCACAGCCAGGACACGCAGCATCGGCCGCCCTCATCCGCTGAACTTCGCCCGCTGTCCTGAAGGCGACACAGAACAGTCCCGAAACTTTCACAGAATCCGTTCACCGTAACGTGCCAGCCGTATGTCGGCATGGCACGGGCTGCCCGCGCATCACGCAACAAGCCCGGCACGTCTTTCTCTACATGATTGGTGACTCTCGATGCTGTCCACTTCCCGATCCTTGCGCCCGCATGCGCTGGTGCTCGCCGTCGCGTCCGCTCTGCCGGCTTTCGCCGCGCTTGCAGATACCGCGCCAGCACCAGCCACCGCCACCGCAGATGCCTCCACCAACGTGGACAGCGGCAGCGATGCGAAGATGCTCGATGCGATCACCGTCGCCTCCACCGGCACCACCCGCCAGGTGCAGCGCATCACCCGCCAGGACATCCAAATTTCCACGCCCGGCACCAGCGCACTGAAGGTGCTGGACAAGCTGCCCGGCGTGCAGTTCCAGTCGGCCGACGCATGGGGTGCCTACGAGTGGTCCACCACGATCAGCCTGCACGGTTTCGACCAGAGCCGCCTGGGCTTCACCCTGGACGGGGTACCGCTGGGCAACATGAGCTACGGGGTCACCGACGGCCTGCAAGTGACTCGCGCGATCATCTCCGAAAACGTGGCATCGGTGGAACTGGCGCAGGGCGCTGGCGCGCTGGGCACCGCGTCGAGCAGTAATCTCGGCGGCACCGTGCGTTACTTCTCCGCCGATCCAGACGCCGAGGCCGGCATCCGCTTCAGCCAGACCATCGGCTCGGACAGTACCCGCCGCACCTACCTGCGTGGCGACACCGGCGACCTCCATGGGTTCTCGCTGTACACCTCGGTGGTACACGGCGAAGCAGACAAATGGAAAGGCTACGGCAATAACGAATACAACCAGGCTAACGCCAAGGCGCTGTACCAGTGGGGCGACGGCAACCGGGTCAGCCTGTTCCTGGACAGCTCGCACCGCAAGGAATACGACATCATGGATTTGTCGCTGACCTCGCAAAAAGTGCTTGGCTGGAACTGGGACTACCTGATGCCGGACTGGAACAGCGCCGTGCAGATCGCCAACGCACTCAACGGCCAGGGCAGCTACCCGGCTTCACTCAATGGCCTGCCTGCCGACTACGACAAGGCCGATGCGTCCTATTACTCCGGCGCCGGCCTGCGCCGCGATAACCTGGCCGCGCTCAGCGGTAGTTTCAACCTGGGCGGCAGCACCACGCTAAACCTCACCGGCTATGCGCATAACAACAATGGCGAAGGCCAATGGACAACGCCATACGCGGCGTCCTCGGCGACCATCCCGCTATCGATGCGCACCACCGACTACCATCTCAACCGACGCGGTGTCACCGGCTCGCTCAACTTCACCGTGAGCGGCAACGAGATCGAGATCGGCGGCTGGTATCAGAACGCCAAGACCGTGCAGGAACGCAATTACTTCCTGCTCAATGGTCCATTCACCGACCTGTATTACTTCAACCAGCACGGCACGCCGTTTGCGCGCGGCTTCGACCAGCACTACGACACCGACACTCGCATGGTCTACGCGCAGGATACGCTGCACCTGCTCGACGAACGCCTGACTCTGAACTTCGGTGCCAAGAAACTGATCGTGGACACCACCGCGCATTCGTTGGTGCCGTCCAAGGCCAACGCCGCTGGCGAGATCAAGGCAGACTCGAACTTGCTGCCGCAAGTCGGTGCGAACTTCAAGATCGACGATCACCAGGAGGTCTACGCCTCCTACAACAAGAACATGGCCGGCTTCGGCTTCACCCCATTCCAGGAATCGCAGAACGCGTTCAATGCCATCAAGGGATCGCTGAAACCGGAAACCGCGCAGACCTATGAAATGGGCTACCGCGTGCGCGGTGACGGCGTCGAAGCATCGCTGGCGCTGTATCGCACCATGTTCGACAACCGCTTGCTGGTGACCTCGCCGTGCAGCGCGATCCAGACCTGCTCGGCCACGCTCAACAACGTCGGTTCGGTACGCAGCCAGGGCGCTGACCTGGCGGTGATCTGGCGTCCGATCGAGCAATTGCGCTGGCTGAACTCGCTGTCTTACGACAACTCTACTTATCAGGACGACTACCTCAACGGTGGAGTGGTGGCGACCTCCGGTAAGCACGTGGTCGGCATCCCCGAATGGATGTTCTCCAGCAGCCTTGCCTACGAGAACGCCGGCTGGCATGCGTCGCTGGACGGCAAATACACCAGCCGCCGCTACATCAGCTACCTCAACGATTCGTCAGTCCCCAGCTACTGGCGCTTCGACATGAGCGTCGGTTACGACTTCGGCCAAGTCGGCATGTTCCAGAACCTGGGGCTGAGCGCCAACGTCACCAATCTGTTGGACAAGCGCTACTTCGCCACCGTCGGCACCAACGGCTACGTAGTCTCCGACCCCAATGGCTATAACCAGACCTTGATGGCCGGCGCACCGAGGCAGCTCTTCGTCACCTTCAACGGCAAGTTCTAAGCGATACGCACAACACCAAGGAGGGCGATACCGCCGCCGTTGCGCAAGCAGCGGCGGCGTTTCATTTGCATGGGGACGGATGACGGCGCACATGCGACTGCAACTGCGCAATGTTGATCGCCGTGCGGATCACGACACGCACCAACACAATCACCACGCCCACCACGGGCACCATCGTCCATCGTCCATCGTCCCGGCTTTTACGCAGACGCACCGACACATCACAAACACTCGGCCATGGCATCCCTGCCCGCGTCGCACGGCGCACCAGCGGTGCGTCAGGCGACGGCAACGCGCCCGATTGCCGGATCGCTCATGCTCGGATGTCCGGTTTCGATATGCCCGGCCAAACGTCGCCGCCACGCTGGCATGACCTCGCTGGTGACCAGCAGGTCGTACCAATGGTGCTGCGCCTGCAACGGGAAACGCAGCACGCGGCGCTCACCCAGAGCCAGCACATAGGTTTGCTGCGCACCATCCCGATAGCCATCGCGAACCCGCAACGTGCTCGACTGCGCGCACGCATTGCCCAACTCCAACAGCAGACATTGTGCCGCGACGTCGTAATCGATCTCGGCATGCAAACCGGCATCGGTGAGGCCGTCGCCATGGAACTCGCGCAGAAAACCGTTCGGGCCATGGACGCGCAGCGCATACCCGGCATCGGCGACATCGCCGCGCCACGCGCGCGTGTCCTGCAACTCGCTAGCGGCGGCCAAGGTGTAGAACCAGGGGCCGGCAACACCGTCATCGGCATAGACATTGAGCGCCACGCCGGCGGCACCCCGGTTACGCATGCGTAACACCTGAGCATGCGCTTGCACCTGCAAGCGCACATCGACATCGTAGGGCAGCGCGCGCGCCGGGCGCTGCCCCGGCTCCTGCACCGGCAGCGCCTGCTGCGCAGGACGTTGCGGCGGCGGCAGCGTCGCAGTGGCATCAATCCGGGCGATGAAGTCGCGCGTTTGCGGCAACGCGACCGGTGCCGCATCGTGACCGGCAAAGTCCAACGTCGAAGTCAGATCGCCAGCGACCGCGCGACGCCAGGGATTGATGTTGGGTTCCATGACACCGAAACGACGCTCCAGGAAGCGGATCACCGAGGTGTGGTCGAACACCTGCGAATTCACCCAGCCACCGCGGCTCCACGGCGACACCACCAACATCGGCACGCGCGGCCCCAGTCCAACCGGAACACCGTGATAGTCCTCGCCATGCAGGTCCACATTGCTGGCCCCAAGCTCGGCACGGATCGCAGGCAATGCCGGCGGCACGTGGTCGAAGAAGCCATCGTTCTCGTCGTAGTTGATCAGGAAGACCGTCTTGGACCAGACCTCGGGCGATCCGGCCAGAATCTCCAGCAGACGCGCACTCAACGATTGGCCATACGCCGGCGTGGATTCTGGATGTTCGCTAAGCAGATACGGCGCGACGATCCAGGACACCTGCGGCAAAGTGCCGGCGCGCACATCGCGTGCGAACGCGGCGAGCAGATGCTCGCCACGCGACGCCTTGGCGTTGTCGGCACTGGAACCTGGCACCCAGGCACGCCCGCGACGGTACAACGACGAAGCACGATCCAGGTTGCGGAAGCTGGCGAAATACGCGTGACTGTTGTCGCCGTAGTTGTCGAACTCCTGATACACCTGCCAACGAATGCCGGCCTGCTGCAAGCGTTCGGCGTAGGTGGTCCAGGTGTAGCCGGGAAAGCGCGGATTGTCGCGCGCCATATCCGCGGTCCAGTTGCCATCGTCGCGATTGTTCACCGCCTGCTCGCCATCGTTGCCGACGCTCAGGCCGCTGGTGCCGGTGAACATGTACATGCGGTTGGGATTGGTCGGACCAAACAAAGAGGCGTGGTAGCCATCGCAAATGGTGAAGGCGTCAGCCAGCGCGTAGTAGAACGGCAAGTCCTCGCGCTGGAAATGGCCCATGCTCATCGCGCTCTTCTGCGCGATCCAGGCATCGTGATGTTTCCAGGTTTCGTGCGCCCCCTTCCAGTCGTGATTGAGATCCTTCATCCACTGTGCGCTGGTGGTCTGGCTGTTGAGACGAAATGGCAGCACATGGCGGTCCGTAGCACCCGGCTCGGGCTGGTACCAGACCGGCCGGCCACTGGGCAGGCGCAGCGGCCGTGGATCGCCATAACCACGCACTCCGCGCAAGCAGCCGAAGTAATGGTCGAAGGAGCGGTTCTCCTGCATCAGGATCACCACATGCTGCACGTCCTGCAACGTGCCGGTGACCCGCGCTGGCGGCACCGCCAACGCACTGCGGATGGCTCCAGGCAACAGCGGCATGGCCGCTCCGGCCCCCAGGGCCAGGGACGCACGCGCAAGGAAACGACGACGGCTGTATTCGACCACGGCAACGCATACCGACAACGAGCAAACGCTCAGGCATCGGCCAGCTTAGTGGCGGCGGATGAAATAACGTTGACAGTGAGCAGATGCACAGTGGAACGACCGCATCGGCCGTCGAAGAACGTGGCCGGCATGGGCAAACCCGCGCGACGCGTCGCCCGCATCCTCACGCTTTGCGCACAGAGGGATCGCCACTCACACCGCGCTGCGCATCTGCGGCGCGGTCGATGCAGCGCAGCCCCGCAGACGCGGGGCGCGTGGTGTCGCGCTGATCCGCGCGCGGATCAGGCGAACAGATCAGGCGAACGGATCCTGCAATACCATCGTGTGGTCGCGATCCGGGCCGGTGGAGACGATTGAGATCGGGCAGCCCGCCAGTTCTTCCAGCGCGCGCAGATAGGCACGGGCGGCAGGCGGCAGTTCTTCCCACACGGTGATGCCGTGGGTGTTCTCGTTCCAGCCTGGAAACTCCAGATATACCGGAGTGCACTCTTCCCAGCCCTGAGCGTCCAACGGTGCATACTCGGTACGCTTGCCGTGATATTCGTAGGCGATACAGATCTTGAGCTTGTCCATGCCGTCGAGCACATCGAGCTTGGTGATGCACAGGCCGGAGATTCCGTTGATGGCCACGGCACGCTTCAGCGCGACGATGTCCATCCAACCGCAACGGCGCGGACGGCCGGTGGAGGCACCGTACTCGGCACCGCGGTCGCGGATCCCCTGGCCAATTGCGTCGTCCAGTTCGGTCGGGAATGGACCACCGCCGACGCGCGTGGCGTAGGCCTTGGCGATCCCCAACACGTAGTCGATGTCCTGCGCGCCCACACCAGTGCCGGCCAGCGCACCGCCCACCGTGGTGTTGGAGCTGGTGACGTAGGGGTAGGTGCCGTGGTCGATATCCAGCAACGCGCCCTGCGCCCCCTCGAACAACACGCGCTTGCCCTGCTTGCGCAGGTCGTGGAGGATGCCGGCGACGTCGGACTTCATCGGCTGCACGTACTCGCCAAAGGCCAAAGCTTCGTCGAAGGTCTTCTGGAAATCGACCGCTTCCACGCCTAGGTACTTGGTCAGCACGAAGTTGTGGTAATCCAGCGCGGTGCGCAGCAATTCCTCCAGTTGCGGCCTGTAATGCAGGTCGGCGATGCGAATGCCGCGACGCGCCACCTTATCTTCGTAGGCCGGACCGATACCACGGCCGGTGGTGCCGATAGCCTTGCCGCCAGCGGCCTTCTCGCGGGCCTGATCCAGGGCGATGTGATAGGGCATGATCAGCGGCGCGGCCGGGGAGATCTTCAACCGCGACCGCACTTCCACGCCAGAGGTCTCCAGCTCTTCGATCTCCTTGCGCAACGCCGCCGGGGAGATCACCACACCGTTGCCGATCAGGCACAGCGCGTCTTCGCGCAGGATGCCGGACGGAATCAGGTGCAGAACGGTCTTCTTGCCGTTGATGACCAGGGTATGGCCAGCATTGTGGCCGCCTTGGAAACGGACAACGGCACCGATTTCCTCGGTGAGAAGATCGACGATCTTGCCTTTGCCTTCATCGCCCCACTGGGCGCCGAGCACGACAACTGACTGACCCATGGCTGGGTAACTCCTGGTTTGCGGCACGGCCAGCGGGGCCGCGCGAATGTAGTGGCCGCACGGGGCAGTGACCGCCACCGGCACGACCGCTCCATCGGGAAGCGATCCGGCAACGACTGACCCACACACGGAAAAAGCCGGTCGAGGCGCTCGTCATGGAGCGAGCCCGGCCGGCTTTTGTGCATTATCCGGGTTTCGGGTGACGCTCACCAGCCCCTCGCCCGGGACATTCAGCCCCAACGCAGACGCGATCAAAACGTCCAATCCGCGCCTGCACTGGCCGAGGCGGGATTGCGTCGCTCAGTGATCGCTCTTGAGGTACTGCAGGAAGGGATCGTTCTTGTCCAACACAATCACCCCATTCCCGTCGGCCATGGCGCCACGGTAAGCCTCCAGGCTGCGGTAGAAGGCATAGAACGCCGGATCGGCCGCGCCGGCCTTGCCATAAAGGCTGGCGGCCTGCGCATCGCCCTCGCCACGCAGTTTCTGCGCGTCGCGCTCGGCTTCGGCAACCAACACCGTGCTCTCGCGGTCGGCCTGGGCACGAATGGTCAGCGCTTGCTCTTCGCCTTCGGCACGCAACTTCGCCGCTTCCTGCTTGCGCTGCGCGCGCATGCGCTCGTAGACATCGTTGATGACCCGGCTATCGGTCGGCAGATCGATCTGCTTGATGCGCAGGTCGACGATCTGCATGCCCAGCGTTTTGCTCGCCGCGTTGATCGCCACCAATTGCTTGGCGATCAGTTCGCTACGATCACCCGACACCAATTGCTGCAAGGTGCGCGAGTTGATCTGATTGCGCAGCGAATCGGTGATGATCGGCGCCAGCAAGGTGTTGGCCACTTTTTCATCGCCACCAGTGGTGGCGCGGTAGAACGCACGCACATCGGAGATATAGCCGATGGCGAAGAAGCTGACGCTGACATCCTTCTGCTCGGCGGTGAAATAACGCGCTGGGGTGGTATCGAGCACCTGGAAACGGCGATCGAACATGCGCACCGATTCCACCAGCGGCAGCTTGAAGTGCAACCCCGGCGTGAGATCGGAGCGAACCACCCGGCCCAGGTTCAGCACCATCGCGGTCTTATCTTCGGGCACCACGAACACCGCGCTGAACAACGCGAACAGCGCAATCACGGCGACACCCGCCCACACTGAGATTTTCATTGCTGCATCTCCCCATCCTCACGGCCAGCCGGACGCGGCGTGCGCTCCGGATCGCGGATGCTCTCGGCCGAACGAGTGTTCACCGTCGGCATCAGGAATTCCTGCGGTAGCGTGGTCGGCTGCGCTGCCGGCACCGGCGCCGATGCCGCCGTGGCCGCAGCCGCCTTGCCAGCTTCGGCTGGCATGGGCAGGTAGACCATCGGGCGAACATCGCCACCGATGACCTTGCGGTTCTCCGCCAGCACCTGCTGCACCGTCTCCAGCCACAACCGCTTGCGGGTGACCTCGGGAGCATTCTGATACTGCTTCTGCAACAGGGTGAAGCGATCAGCATCGCCCTGTGCGCGGGCAATCGCCGCGTCCTTGTCGCCTTCGGCCACGGTCCGAGTGCGCGCGGCCAAGCCGCGCGCCTCCGGCACTACCTTGGCGGCGTAGGCCTGGGCTTCGTTGATGAGCCGCTCCTTCACCTGCTGGGCGCCGTTGACCTCGTCGAAGGCCGGCTTCACCGCTTCCGGCGGACGCGCATCGGGCATGGTCAGGCCGGTCACGATCAGGCCGGTATGGTAGGCCTTCAGCGCCAACTGCAGGCGATCACGCGCAGCGACGGCCATCGGCCCACGGTTGTTGAGTACGGTATTGAGGTCCGAATGTCCAACCTGCTCGCGTACTGCGCTCTGCGCGGCCTGCTGCAGCACCTGATCGGCATCGCGCGCGCCGAACACGTAGGTCCGTGGATCCTCGACCCGATACTGCACGTTGAGCGACACATTGACGATGTTCTCGTCACCGGTCAGCACCGGCAACTGGCTGTCGAAGGTCTTGATCCGGGTCGCATCGACCTTGCGCACTGTCTCGATTGGCCAGGGCAGCTTGAAGTTGGGGCCGGGCAGCAGGATCCGCGAGAACTGACCGAAGCGCAGCACCACGCCGCGCTGCTGCTCGCCAATCAACTGGAAGCTGCTGAACAACAGCGCCACCACCGCCACACCCAGCACCCAACGGCCGATACCGATACCGCCGCCGTCGCCGAACAGCTCCTTCAACGGACCGGGCAACCCACCCCACTTACGCCCGCCATTGCCGCCACGCGGTGCCCAGTGACCGCGCCCACGATTGTCCGGGCCGTCTCCGCCGTTGCCGCCAGGTGTATTCCAGGCCATGCATGCTCCAAAAAGGAAGGTGCCGGCGGGTCGGTCCGCGCCGCTCACCGGTGATCAGGCGCTGATTCTACAAGATGCGGCAGAACCGGCATTACCAGAAGGTATCTTGGTGCATTCCTGCGGACCGACCGAGGTGCTCCATGCCCATTCCCACTCAGTTCTCCGCCTTCCGCATCCACCAGGACGCGGCCGGCCACCGCGCCGGCATTGCCTCGCTCGCGCTGGACCAGCTCAACCCCGGCGATGTGGTGATCCGCACCGCCTGGTCCTCGGTGAACTTCAAGGACGCGCTCGCCGGTACCGGCCAGGGCAAGATCCTGCGGCGCTTTCCGCTGGTCGGCGGCATCGACGTGGCCGGATACGTGGTTGCTTCCAACGACCCGGCGTTCAAAGAGGGCGATGCGGTGTTGGCCACCGGCTGCGGCCTGAGCGAAACCCGCGACGGCGGCTACAGCGAATATGCACGCCTGGAGTCCAAGTGGGTGGTGCCGCTGCCGGCGGGACTGAGCCTGCGCGAAAGCATGGTACTGGGAACCGCAGGCTTCACCGCGGCGCTGGCGCTGCTGCGCCTACTCGACAACCGGCAGACCCCGGCGCACGGCCCGCTGTGCGTGACCGGCGCCAGCGGCGGGGTCGGCTCGCTGGCGATCGACATCTTCAGCCGCGCCGGCTTCGAGGTGCACGCGGTCAGCGGTAAAGCCGAGCGCGCCGATGCGCTGAAAGCCCTCGGCGCCACCCAGGTTCTCGACCGCGATGTCCTGCAGACCACCCGCCCGCTGGAATCGGCACGCTTCGGCGGCGGCCTTGACAACGTCGGCGGAGCGATGCTGACCAGCCTGCTGGCGCAAACCGTACCCTACGGCAATGTCGCCTGCGCCGGCTTGGCGGCGGCCGCGGAGCTAAACATGACGGTGATGCCCTTCATCCTGCGTGGCGTCTCGCTGCTGGGCATCGGCTCGGCCGGTACCGCACGCGACCTACGCGAGCGCATCTGGCAGCACCTGGGCAGCGACTGGAAGCCGCGCCACCTGGATACTATCTGCACCCGCGAGGTGGAGCTGACCGAGCTGCCGGAAGTATTCGCGACGATGCTCGCCGGCCAGTCGTTCGGACGCACGGTGGTACGGCTGGATCCAACAGCGTGAGCGCAGGTTTGTGACGAAGCAGGCTTTCCGCATCCGCGCCGCCACCACTACACTCGGACCATCCAAGGGGGAGCAACATGGCACGTATTTTGATCGTCGACGACTCGCCATCGCAGTTGTTGGGCATTCAGCGCATCGTCGAAAAATTGGGCCACGAGACGATCACAGCTCCCGACGGCGCCGCCGGAGTGGACGTGGCCAAAGCGACACTGCCAGACTTGGTGCTGATGGACGTGGTGATGCCCAACCTCAACGGCTTCCAGGCCACCCGCATGTTACGTCGCGAGCCGACCACGCAGAACATCCCGGTCATCCTGGTCACCACCAAAGACCAGGACACCGACCGCCTGTGGGGGATGCGCCAAGGTGCGCGCGGCTACATCACCAAACCGTTCTCCGAGCACGAGTTGCATGACGTGATCGAACAGGTCTTCAGCGGCGAGGATGCCCCCCAGCGGTGAGCGCACGCACTGGTGACGTTACCGGTTACGTCACCAGTAGATAGCAGGGCTGTCGCGCGAGCTGGCGAAAATTTCCGCGCCTGATTTTTGAACAAAGGCAACACGGCACTGCCTGCGGTTATCCGCCCTTCTTTTCTTGCAACGGCAACGTTGCCGCATGCGAGAAGAAAAACGCGAGCGGGTCGCGCAGTCGGTGAACATCCCGAATCGTCAGCATCAGGCATGCACACGCACGCACAACCCAATCGCGTGTGCCGGCGATTACGCCTTCTCGCCGAACGCCTTGGCCAACGCGCGATAGGCCTTGCGCTGGGCTTCGGTTTCCGGCGTCGGCGCGGACACTTCCAATTCGACGATCTGGTCGCCCGGCGGCGTCCCCGGTAAACCGCGACCGCGCAAGCGCAGCTTGCGTCCTGCATCCGAGTCGGGCGGAATTTTCAACTCCACCGCGCCGCCGAGCGTCGGCACGCTGATGCTGGTCCCCAGCGCCGCCTGCCACGGCGTCACCTGCAAGGTGTGCAGGATATTGCGCCCATCCACCTCGAACTGCGGATGCGCTGCATACTCGATCTCCAGCAACAGGTTGCTGCCGCCGTTACCCTGACCGCTCAAGCGGATCACCTGACCGGGGCGCACGCCCTTGGGCACGCGCACGTCCAATTGCTTGCCGTTGATGGTGATACGCACGCTATCGCCGGCATGCACGGCCTCCAGCGGCACCGCCAGTTTGGCGCGGGTATCGCCACGCGGTGCGCCCGGACCTGGCCCAGCGCCGCCCTGGCGTGCGCGCTGCTGGCGAGCAAATAGACTCTCGAAGAAATCACTGAAACCGCCAGCTGCTCCGCCATTGCCGAATACTTCATCGACATCGAAGCCGGCACCACCACCGTAGTGAGGCGGCGCATGGAATTCCTGACCCGGCCGGTAGCCCTGGGCACGCAACTGGTCGTAGGCGGCGCGTTTGGGCGGATCGCGCAAGGCTTCGAAGGCTTCGTTGATCGCCTTGAACTTTTCCTCCGCTCCGGGCTCCTTGCTGACGTCGGGATGATATTTGCGCGCCAGCCGCCGGTATGCGGTCTTGATCTCGGCATCGCCCGCGCTGGGCTCAACGCCCAGGGTCGCGTAGTAATCCTTGAATTGCATCTATCACCTCAAAAAGAGTCGGCCCGCCGCCTTGCGGCAACGGGCCGGTTGCATACGTTGCGTCATCGCCCGGCCATTCTACTGGCCGAGCGCAGCAGCGCGGCGACGCCGTCGCGACGCCAACGTGCGCATGCGCTTACTGCATGATCGTGGCCCCGGTATCGACCTGGATACGGCGCGGCGTACTCGCCGGACGCTTGGGAATGCGCACTTCCAGCACACCATGGTAGCCGCTGGCGGAGATGCCGTCGGGATCGGCACTGTCTGGCAGTGCGAAGCGACGGTGGAAGCTGCCATAGCGGCGCTCGATCCGCGAGAAATGCTCGCTGTCGGCAGCCGATTCACTCTTGCGCTCGCCCTTGATGGAAAGGATGCCCTTGTCCATCGACACCTCGATCTCCGACGGGTCCATGCCTGGCAAATCGGCGTACAGCACAAAGCGCTCCGGCTCCTCCTTGATGTCCACGCGCGGCACCCACTGCGCGGTGACGACGGCCGATTCATCGGTACCGCCATTAGGATCGAAGAAACGGTCGAATACCTGCTTGATCTCGTTCTGGAATGCGGCCTGGGCCGGCCACTGGCGATAACGGACAATGCTCATCGTGGTCTCCTGAAACGTGAATAAGGCACACCCCAAGGGGGCGGTTCGGGGAGACGGGACAAGCCCGCTTCCCATGCACCTCAGGTAAGTGTGCGTGGCGGTTTTTCAAGCCGTTGACACCGCTTTCCCATCTGCATTTCTAGACTCGGTTCATCTTAAGGAGGCTGCCATGACCATACAAACTGGAGAACGCATTCCCGACGCAGTGCTACAGCGCACCCGCGATGGCGTCGAACAGGTCGATACCCGCACACTCTTCGATGCACGCCGCGTGCTGTTGTTCGCCGTCCCCGGTGCGTTCACTCCAACCTGCTCGGAAAAGCATCTGCCCGGCTATGTGGAGCATTTCGAAGAGTTCCGCAAACGCGGCATCGAGGTCTACTGCATGGCGGTCAACGATCCGTTCGTGATGCAAGCCTGGGGCAAGAGCCAATTGGTCCCGGACGGGCTGCAGATGCTCTCCGATGGCAACGGTGACTTCACCAAAGCGCTGGGCCTGGAATTGGACGCCAGCCATTACGGCATGGGCGTGCGTGCACGCCGCTTCGCCTTGTATGCCGAAAACGGCGTGGTGCGCTCGCTGTTCGTCGAGGCACCGGCCGAGTTCAAAGTCTCCGCTGCGGACTACGTGCTGCAGCATCTTCCGGAGTGATTCTCGCTGCCCGCATCGGCGACACACCATCGCGCCGATGTGGGGTGGCCTCCTGCGTCAGCTTGACGCTGCCGCGCATCACCATGGCATCGCTCGCGCACGGCGGCTGTTGTACACCCCACCACGCGTGTGACGCTCGTTCGTCTACGCAGGCGGGATGGCGCGCTGGAACGACCCCTTCCCACGCCTCCCCGTCAGACACTCCGCCGCGAACTATCCCGCGGCGGTCAATGTCGCAAATGCTCAGTGCGGCTTGAGCGAGGCGCGATAACGCAGCAACGCTTCCGGCTCGTCGGTTTGCAGCGCACCCACGCCGGCGCGGTACAGCCGTCCCCAGACAGCATCGGGATCGCGCAACGCATCGGCATCGCCGCCGACGCCGGCCACAAAGCCGTCCCACAAGCTATTGACCAGCAAGCGCACGCGCTGCTGCTTGGCCAGCGCCGCCAGCGGCGTCAATTGCTCGACCGACATGCGCGGCAGCTCAATGGCCACCGGACGCACCTTGCCACCGATCTGGGTGCGCATGGTCTGCAGCAGATCGTCGGTACCAGGTGGATTGAGCAGCACCGGAGTGAAGTTCACCCGATCAAACGGCGGTAGCGAGGCCAGCGGCTGGCTATGCACGCCAACCTCGGTCTTGAGCACCACCTCGCGCTCCATGCCAGCGCGTCGCACTGCATCGGCAACCTCGGCATAGATCGGCGCCTTGACGTCGAGATTGAGCATGATCCGGCCTTTGGCTGCAGCCAACATCTGCTCCAGCGTCACCGGATGCTGATCGGTGAGCGCGGCATCGGCACCGCCTTCGTCGTCGCGCAAGCGTAACTTGGACAGTTGCGGCCAGGTCATCTCGGCGACCTTGCCGCTCCCGTTGGTGGTCCGATCCACCGTGGCGTCATGAAACATCACCAAGGTGCCATCGCCAGCGCGACGGATATCGGTTTCGAGCATGTCCACGCCCACCTTCACGCAACGCTCCAGACCGCTGAGCGAGTTTTCCGGCGCATGGCCGGCGAAGCCGTGCTCGGGCGCGGGGTTATGGCACCCCCGATGGGCGACGACGAAGATGCCGCCTTCCGGATTGGCTAGGCGTGCCTGGATCGGCGCGATACCGCCGGCCACGGCCGGAACGGTGGCGGTCAGCAGGGCGGCCAACAGGCCGCCACGGAAAACATGAGCTTTCATTGAGAATCTCCGACCAGCATCAGAACGATGGGGTAAAGCGCAGGCCAATCCAGTACGTGGTCGGCATCGAATAGCTGTCCTTCAACAGGTTTTCGCTTGGACCGGTGAAACTGGTGAGGCGGCTGTGGGTGACGTTGCTGACCTGCCCCACCACGCTGAGTTGCTTGTTGACCGCCCACGTCGCCGACAGATCCAACTGCGAGCGCGGCGCCCAGTACAGATCCTGCCAAGGAATGTTGCTGACGATCGAACGCAACGCCTTGCCCTGACGGTTGTAGGCTGCGCGCAATTCCAGGCCGCCGACGGTGTAGAACAGCGAGGCGTTAGCGGTGTAGTCGGGCTGGCCGACCATGTTATCGACCGAGCGCTTGCTCTGCATGATGTTCGGTGCGGTGCCGGTGTTGAACGGCACATCCATGCCGCCATTGAGCAATGCCAGGTTGGCACTGGCGCCCAGGCCGGACAACGCTGGCACGCCCGGCAACAAGGTATTCAACACTGCGCTCAGTTCCAGGCCACGCACATGCGCCTTGGACGCGTTGGCCGGCGTGCTAATCAGCACGTTGGAATACGTGGTGCCATTGAAGGTGAACTGGTCGATGCGCGAGAGAGTGAAGATCTCGTCCTGGATGCGTTTATCGAACACGGCGGCGGCGAGCATGCCGTCGTAGTCGTCAGGCAGGCTCCATTCCAGCGACAGGTCCAGATTGGTCGAGATGCGCGGTTTGATATTGGGATTACCGATGGTCACCGTCACGCCCTGGGCATTGGGATTGCCCATGTCGTTGCTATTGACGAAGCCGATCGAGGTACGCGCGGCGTAGGCGTCGTAAGGCGGGCGACCGAGCGTGCGGCTGGCGCCGGCACGCAGATCCAGGCGATCACTGAGGTGGTAGGTCATGATCGCCGACGGCAACAAATAGCCGTAGTGCGAATTCGTCGGCGCATCCACATAGACGTACTTGCCGCTGGCCGCATCCAATTCGCGCTCGCGACCGACGGTGGCTTGGTTGGTATGGTCGTAATGCAGGCCCGCTTCCACGTCGAACGCATCGGCGCGATAACTCACCAAGCCGTAGGTTCCGAAGATCTTTTCGCTATGGCTGAAATTATCCTGGTTGCTGAAAGCGCTCTGGTCGGTGCTGTTGAACGCGCTCAGCGGCGTCGATTTCAGGATACTGTTTGCCTTGACCGGATCGATGGCGATCAAATTCAGGCCAAGGTAGCGCATCGGCGCGTTGGACGGGGCCAGCACGTCGGAAATCTTCAGCGGCGGCGCTGTGCGATTAGGCTGGTATTCGTCGCGGTAGATGTTGAAGCCCGGTTCGTCGCGGGTATAGCTCACACCGGTGCCGAAACCGAATCCACGATCCATTTCACCGCGATTGAAGGCATAGTCCAGACGCCCGGTGATCACCTTGTCGCGCGCATTGCGCTGGTAATCAGGACGCCAATACAGCAGGCTGTAGTTGTTGTAGTTGTAGTACGACTGCGGCGCGATCGGGAAGCGCTGATTCAAGCCCGAGGTATCGTAGTTGAAGCCATACGCCGCATTCGGCACCACCGTCACGCCAGGGCCAGTCTGCCCCGTGGGCACGGCGGCCGGACGCGAAGCACCGGTGACGTACTTGATCATGCTGATCGGCTCGGCATAGGTCGCATCGGACCAGGAGCCGCGCGCAGACAGCACCTGTCGATCATCCGGACGCCACTCGAAACCGGTCTGGCCGAGTTTGGTGCGGGTGGTGGTGATCTGATTGGAGTAACCGACCTCCACGTCACCCACCGGATACGTACCGGACGTGGCGGTCTGGTTGTACACGTTGTTGCGGTTGCGCGGGTCGATGATGACCTCGTTGCGCTCCATGTTGTCGCGGAAATAGTAATAGCCGGCCAGCGCGTAAGCCTGCAGCGACTCGCTCACATGCGCCTCGAACTTGCCGGTGAGGCCGTAGCGGTCGCGCTTGTCCATCACGTACCAGTATTTGTCCTGCTGCGGCACGGCCCAGCCATTGCCCAGATTGGTGCCGCTTTGCAGTACGCCATTGCTGTCGTAGAACCCGTAATGCACCGTGTCGGTGGTCATATGGGTTTCGGTGTAGCTGCTCAGGGTCTGGTAGTTGCCCGACAGGGTCAGGCCGTACTGCCCTTCGCTGCCGAAGGTGCGGCTGCCCGTTGCGAGCAGGCGATACCCTGGATCGTCCTGATCGCGCGGCTTGCCCACGTCGTTGGCATGCCCCAGCGACGCCTCGGCGGTGAAGAACGGCTTGCCGCCGTTTTCGAACGCACTGCGGGTCTTGAGGTTGATCGCACCGCCGGTGGCGTTAGGATCCAGGTCGGGAGTGAAGGTCTTGATAACCTGCAATTCGCTGACCATCGAAGCCGGCAGAATATCCAGGCGCACACCGCGGGTGATCGAACCGAGCGTTCCATTCGGCGTGCCCGGGGAGGCCACGGTCAAGCCATCGATGGTGACGTTGTTGTAGGACGGACCGAGACCGCGCAGCACCGGCGTGGCGGCTTCGTCACGCGGATGCTCGTTGTCAGTCGCCGGCAACACGGACAAGCCAGGAATACGGCGCAGCGCTTCGACGATGGTGGTATCCGGCAGTGCACGCACATCGGTGGAACTGACCACGTCGGTGATGTTGGTGGCCTCGCGCTTACTCTCGATGGCGGCGGCGTTGGCCTTGCGCACGCCGGTCACCACGACGCTGGACAGGGTCTTGGTTGCGTCGGACGCGGGTGCGGCAGCGGTATTGCCAGCAGCATCGTGGGCGGTGGTCGCATCCGCCGAGACAGGCCCTGCTGGAGTGTCACCGAGCACCTCCGCCGCGAGCGCGGCGTGGCAACTGGCGGCGAGCACACAAACGAAGAATACCCGTTGCCGGTGGTGGAGTGATGTCATTGCAGGGCCCCTGAAAATCAGAATCTGATCAAGTAAAACCCGGCATTTAATTCCAAAAACATGACAGTTTGATATCGCCAAGCACATACCCAACCGCACGGACCACTGCCAAGCACGGGCTGAAGCACGCGATCAGCAGCGCGACAGGGTCAGTGACTTACCCTCCCGGCTCGCGGCAAGCCTCCGCGATCCCTCAGGCGATCGGGTCGCAGGCGCGCAGCGGCAAGCCCAATGCGATCAACGCAGCACGCAGCGTGGCCGCATCGCGAAATTGCAGCGCCTGCATCCCGATCTTGGTCGCGGCCTGTACGTTGCGCGGCGCGTCGTCGATGAATACCGTGCGCGACGGCGTGATCGCATAGCGTTCGCACAGCAGCGCGAAAATCGCCGGATCCGGCTTCACCAGCCGCTCCTCGCCGGACACCAGCACGCCCTCGAACCAGTCCAGGAACGGATAACGTTCGCGCGCAATCGGGAAGGTCTCGTGCGACCAGTTGGTCAGCGCATACAGGCGCACACCGCAGCCACGCAACTCCTCCAGCACCGCCACCGTGCCTTCCAGCGCGCCACCCAGCATTTCCGGCCAGCGTGCGTGGTAAGCCGCGATCATGGGCGCATGTGCCGGATGCAACGCGCTGAGTTCGGCGACCGCCTCGCGCCACGACCGGCCCGCATCCTGACGCTCGTTCCACTGCGGGCTGCAGATCTCGCGCAGGAAATGCTCCATCTGCGCCTCCTGCGCAAACAGACGCCGGTAGAGATAGCGCGGGTTCCAATCGATCAGGACACCCCCAAGATCGAACACGACCGTGTCGATACCGGACGCAGCGGACACAACAGATGACGACATGACAAACTCCAGAAATGAATAAGGATACCCACACATCAGCGACGCACGGGCGACATCAGCGCACGCCACAACCTTGCCCAGGCCAGCGACACGCCTGCGGCCAAGGCTAGGCAAGCAAGCCACAGCACCACCGCGGCGGATGCGATCAGTGCAGCATGCGTTGCATGTACAACGCGATCAGCCGCGAGCGATCCAGCGCTAGACACACCTGCGCATTAGCCGTGCCGCCAGCGGATCCGGCAGCGGCCGTTGCACTGGTCACCGGCATCTGCCGCGTATTGCCCTGATCGTCGATGACCACGCGCAGCGGCACGGTCGGGCACAACTCCGGCGCCAGCAACTGCGCCACCGGCACCACGTCGAACAGCGTCGGTGTGGCGCTGGACCATGGTTGGTCGGTATCGCGCCACTGGTAGTAAAGCTGAGTCAGCGCATCGGTCAACGGCGAGCCATGCGCGAACAACGCGATCCGCTCCGGCTCTTCCAACGTCACCTGGGTGGCATCCAACGGCAGCATGATGATCGGCACGCCCGCAGCAAATACGCGCTGCGCGGCACCGATGTCAGAGGCGATATTGTATTCGGGCACCGGCGGATTGGGCGCACGGTAACGCGATTTGCCGTAGCCCACGCGCAACGACCCTCCCATCAACACCACTTGTTTGAGTTGAGCGAAACCCGCCGGATCGCGCTGCAACGCACGCGCCGCATCGGTCAATGGCCCGAGCACCAGCAAGGTGACTTCACCGGGATAGCGTCGCGCCTGCGCCAGGATGAACTGTGCCGCATCCGGCGCAGCGCGCGGCAGCGTTCCCTTGGCCGCCCAACGCGCCTGACTGAAGGCAACCGTGCTGGTGGTGCGCTGCCCGATCGCCAGCGGAATATCGCTGCGGCCGGCCTGCCGCAGCAGCCGTTGCAACAGTTGCGCGCGCAAGCTGGTATCGCCCCCGGCCGAAGCGATGCCGAGCACTTGCAACTCCGGACTTTGCAACAGTAGTGCCAGTGCGAATGCATCGTCGATGTCGTCACCGATATCGGTGGACACGAGCACTTTCTGCACCGGCGCTGCCGTGGCAACCGACACCGCAATGGGACACGCCACCACGCTTAGCAGCGCCAGCGCCGCCCATTGTTTCAGAACACGCATACGCGTCTGTCCTCAATAAAAGTGGCTCACAAAACGACGGCGTCACACATCAAAAGTTGGCGCGGAACTGTGCGCCGACGATGCGCGGGTCGTTGATGAAGCCGGTGAGGTTATTGAAATCGATCGCACCGGTAGCGCGGATCTGGTTGGTGCAGTTGCGACAGAACACCGAAGCTTCGTAGGCGCCACCCTCCCAGCGATATCCAACCTTGATGCCGCCCTCCAATAGCGGCTGACCGACGAACTCGCGCGAGTCGTAGAGAAAAAAGTTGATCGCACTGCGATAGGACCAGTCGGTGAAGAAGAAAACCTCGGCGTCATCGCCAACCGGGATACCGTAGCGCAAGGTAGCATTGCCCATCCATTTGGCCGCTTGTGGCAGCACATTCCCGTTGATCAACGCACGCCCGGCAGCATTGAGCGGATCGGTGACGGTGCAGGTGCGGCACACGCCGACCGACAGCGTCGGATCTTCGATGCGTATCCAGTTGTAAGCCCCCCCCAGAGTCACACGCAGGTTCTGGCCCAACATCGCCTCGCTATCGAACTCGGCACCACGCGCCTTGGAGGTATTGGCGTTGAGCAAGCGGATGTCGTTGGAAGTACCGCCTACCGCAGTCAATTGCTGGTTTTTTACGTTGAAATCGTAAATATCGAAACTCAAGCGCGCACGCTTGTCGAACAGATCGGACTTGATACCGACCTCGTAAGAATCCACGGTTTCCGGTGCGGCCACGGTCAATGGCGCCGTCGCCGATGGCACGCCGAAACTGGCACCGCGAAAACCACGCGCGGCACGCGCGTAGACGTTGACGTCCTCGTCAATCGCGTAGGTGGCACTGAGGTCGCCGGTGAGCTTGGCGTTGTCGGTGCTGCCGCTGGACGGCTGCTGGAGGACAACGCGGTCCAGTGCGAGAACGTCGAACCGCTTCTTGTCGTCGGTGTAACGCAGGCCGGCGCGCACATCCAGGCGTTCGGTGACGGCATCATGCAACGAACCGAACACCGCCCACGAATTGTTGCGCTGACGGGTCAATTGGTAACTGGATAAAGAACCGCCAGCCAGCGTGTCGTAGGTGTAGTTCTCGCCTTCCACCGCATCCTGGAAGTAGTACAGGCCCGCTTGCCAATTGAGCGGACCGGCGTACTGCGATTCGGCACGCAGCTCCTGCGTGTACTGGTCCAGGCGCTTGATACCACCGGCGGTCTCCACCGGGAACGGAATCGCCCCTGGACCGGATGGCGGCGCGAACACCGCGCCATAGCCGCCATCGATGTCGCCACGGCTGTAGTACTTGCCGATACCCTCGTAGCCGGTGATCGCATGCAGCACCAGGTCGCCCAGGGTCCAGGTCAGATTGGCGCTGCCGCCGTCGGTCTGCAATTGCTGGGTGTTCTTGCCGTCGATGGACACCTTGTCCGGGTCGAAACCGGCGATCAACCTGTTGCTGCCCGGTTGGAAGATATTGGCGCGGAACAGCCGCGCACTGCCATCGAGATGGCGCGCATGCGCGTTGAACAGCGCACTGAATGCTTCGCCTGGCTGAAACAGCAGTTGCAGGCGCACAGCCGAATCCATGTAGCCTTCGAACGAACGGTCATCGATGGTGTTGTCGACCCAGTCGCCGCGACGCTGGTCCAATAGCGAGATGCGCGCGGCCCACCGCTCGCCCAGCGCGACACTCAAGCCGGTCTCCATGGTCATGGTGCCGTAGGTGCCATAGGACAGACTGGCATAGCCATCGTTGGCGCCGAGGGTCGGTTTGACCGAATTGAACTTCACCACGCCAGCAGGCGTGTTGCGGCCGAACAGCGTGCCCTGTGGACCGCGCAGCACTTCCAGGCTTTGCAGATCGAAGATCGGAAAGCCCTTCAGCAATGCGTTCTCGGCAACCACGTCGTCGTAGATCAACGATACCGGCTGCGAGGCATAGATATTGAAATCGGTGTTGCCGTAGCCACGGATGTAAAACCGCGGGAACACGCGGCCACTGGAGGACTCGACGTTGAGGCTGGGCGCCTTGCCCGCCAACACGCGCACGTCCGAGCCACTGGTGGCGATCGTATCCAGGTACTCAGGGCGCAGCACGCTGGCCGACACCGGCACATCCTTGGCATCCTCGCTACGCCGCTCGACGGTGACCTTGACCGCATCCAAGCGCGCAACCCCATCGCTGTTGTCCGCCTGCTGCGCGGAAGCAGAGAACGAAAAAGCGGAAACGACAAGTGCGCTGGCGCGCAGCGAACGACTGGCGGACATGGAAACTCCGGAGTGGGGGACGGGAGCGCGTCGCCGAGCTTGGTCGCGCCGCACAACAATTAACACAACGCACAGGTGATGCGCATCTGCCTGCTATTAGACAGGATTGCCGCAGGTCCACACGTCCCTGTAGCCACCCTTGTCCCATGCTTGGTCGGTAGACACCTGCGACGACGCCGCTATGCCGCTGGCAGCGACACCTCACTGAACACAATCGCGCGCCCATGCGCTACTGCGACCTTAGTTGGCCTTGACCGTGTCTGGACGCGGAACAGGTCAAACTCAGCTATAAGTTCACCGACCCAGGTCATGACTTGAGAAGTCAACTCCGCGCCCACTACCATGGGTCGGGCCAGGATGCGTATATGGTCCAATTGAGCGCACCGTACTCGAAATCGTATGGTGCGAACCGCCAAAATGGATTGAATAAAGGATCGTCAATATGGGAATGAAGGCCCGTTTCGGAACCGCCCTGGCCCTGCTTCTGCTGGCCGCATACGCTGGCCTGTACCTCTCCGGCTACGTCACCATCCTGCTGCTCAAGCTCAACATCCCGCTGGCGTGGAACACCTATCTCCAGTACGTCCGCGCCCTGGATCTGCCTCAGGTCCAACCGTATGCGACGAAAATCAAACTCGGCGGGATGCTGGGGTTCGGCCTGACGTTTATCGTGTGGCTGCCGTTGACCGTCATGCTGCTGCGATTGAACCGCCGGGATGAATCCCTGCATGGCGATGCCGGTTTTGCCAGCCTGCACGACATGAAGCGCGCCGGTCTGCTGGAGAAAAAACCCGAAAGCATCATCGTCGGCAAGTACCGGGGACGCCATCTCTACATCAACGGCGCACTCCACGTGATCGTGGTGGCGCCGACGCGCAGCGGCAAAACCACCTGCATCGCCATTCCGGTACTGCTGACCTACGAGCACTCGATGTGCGTGCTCGACATCAAAGGCGAATTGTTCAAGGAAACCAGCGGCTGGCGCGCCTCGCAGGGACAGCGCATTTACAAGTTCGCCCCCTATGCCACTGATGGCAAAACCCACCGATTCAATCCGCTGTCCTTTGTCCGGCCGAACCAGTACATCGCCGACCTGCAAACCATCGCCGCCATCCTCTACCCCGACGAGCCTGCAAAGGACCCGTTCTGGGCGACCCAGGCACGCGCCATCTTCGTTGCCTTCGCCTCCTTCATGTTCGAAAAATGGGAAGATATGGAGCGCAATGGTTTCCCAGGATCTGACGCACAAGGCAAGCTCGACCTCCAAGCCCCTCTCGATCCCAACGTAGACCCTGCGTTCCCTAGCTTCGAACGCATCCTGCGGCTCTCTTCCGGTGCGGGGAGCCAGAGTGTCAAGGAGATCGTCGAAGACTGGCTGTCGGAGCCAGGCCAGCAGGAATTTTCCTTCATCAGCGAGCAGACCCGTACCACTCTGCGCAATCTGGTCGGGATGGCCGAGCAGACCTTCTCCAGCGTCGTCGCCACCATGCAGGCGCCGTTGCAGCAGTTCCTGAATCCGATTTTGGCGGCGGCCACCAATGCCACCGACTTTGACGTCACCGCCATCCGCAAGCGGAAGACCACCATTTACACAGTCATTCCCGCGCAGAAACTCGACGAGAGCGGCAAGTTGTTGAACATCTTCTTCAGCACTGTAATCGGCAGCAATTTGGACAAGCAACTAGGCGAGGAGCCCGCACTCAAATACCAAATGTTGATGTTGATGGACGAATTCACCGCGATGGGGCGCGTGGACGTATGGGCCAAGCGGATTTCGATTTCGGCCAGCTATGGGGTACGCGACCTGTGCATCATTCAGAGCAACGCCCAACTGCGCTCGGTCTATGGCGAACACGATGCGCAGAACTTCACCACCAACCACGCCGGCAGCGTGGTCTACACCCCGCGCGAACAGGCGGACGCCAACGCCTACAGCGAGCAGTTGGGATTCAAGACCATCCGTCGCAAGCACCGCTCTCACAGTAGCGGCGCGCAAGGCAGCAGCTACAACATCAATTACACCGAAGAAAAACGCGCGCTGATGCTGCCGCAGGAACTCAAGAAACTGTCCAGCGACGACGCGCTGTTATTCCTCGAAGGATGCAAGCCGATCCGCTGCAAGAAGAACTGGTTCTTCAAGGATATTTTCTTCAAGAAGCGCATTCTGCCGCCGGTAGAGATTGTGCCGATAACGGCGATACTTGATAAAGGCAGACTGGAGCAAATTAACCCACCACAGACGGAGGCGAAAACGTGATGAATGTTTCAAAAATGACAGCAATTTCCATGCTTTTTATTGCCAGCACATTGGTGACAGCTTCCTGCAAGCCTAGCAATGGAATTAATACGAACGCCAACGCCAACGCCAACGCCAACGCCAATCCTACAACACAAGCAGAATCACCCAAGAAGACAGCATCTTATAATCAAGAAAAAAAAGATAATAACGCGCGCCAACTTGATCCGAAATACAAAGAAGGTATGCCATATCACTCTTTTCGAAAAATGCTCATTTCTGACAATTGGAGCCCGGCAGCAGAACCCAATGAATGCTTAAGCATGTCGATTGGCGACAACTATAAAGATCACTGCGCAAAAGAGGAAAAATCAGGAATGTGCGGCATCTGCACGGATTTCAGAGAAATTAACGCTTGCACAGATGATGGCTATTGCTACATGGCCTTCTCAAATGGCAAAAAAAATCTAAACATCAAAACATATGGCGACATTTTGCGCATTCGCGAAAATGGGCCCGAGCCAGCTGTCCGCAGCTGGAACATATCAAATAAATAAAAAATTATAACCATATTGGAGAATTAGAGATGAGCAATCCTTTAGGAGAACTAATCAGCAGAGGCGAAGGAAACTATAACTCCTAAAACAAGGGAACTGTCAACGGGAAGATTATAGGCGGAAATGAACCAATTGATTTATCAGAGACTACAATCAGTCAAATTATGGCCCGCCAGGCATTACCTCCTGGAGACTCACAAAGAATATTCGCAGTTGGCAAATTCCAAATTATCCCGAAGACGATGCAAGGAATTGTCTCAGACTTAAATATTGATCGATCAGAAAAATTTACCCCGGAAATTCAGGAAAAAATATTTGCAAATCATTTAATAAAAATAAAACACCCTGTGATGTATGCATATATCACAGGGAAAGAAGGAGCCACCCTACATGCTGCTCAAGTGGCTGCAAGCAGAGAATGGGCAAGCGTAGAAGACCCCGATAGACCAGGGCACGTATTTGCGCTTTATGAAAAATCTGGCAACAAAATGCATACGCACGCATCAGACATTGCCACTGCCTTAAATGAAATGAGAAATGAGTACAAGAAAAACATAGACAAAGGGCTGACCGCAGATCAAGCATGGGAAGCTACTATCAGCATGGGGCCTGGATCATTTCAGTCACACAAACACGACAAGACCGATCCTGGTGTCAAATCCCTTCAAGAGAACCTCAACTCCCTCGGCATCCAAGACGCTCGAGGACATGAGCTGATCGTAGACGGCCACCGCGGCGGTCACAATAGCCACACCAACGAAGCGATCTCGGCGTTCCAGCAACGCTACGGCATTGAGGGACAACTGACCAATGCCGAACTACTCACGGCTACACAGGTCGCATTAAATGCGCAGCGTGAGCGCACCCACGATCACTCTCCTCCCGGCCCCCCAACCGCAGCGCACCCGCAGACTGGCGCACGGCACGACACTCCGGTTGTAAGCGGGCCAACAACAGGCCATGTACCGCTCACCCCAGCGACAGCAAAAGCACCCCACCCGCTGACGACGACCCATCCGCTGGAACCCGGCGACCGTGGCGCCGCCGTGCAAGCGTTGCAACAACACTTGCAAGCCATCGGCGCCACCGACCGCGATGGCAACGCCATCAAGGACGACAAGCACTACGGTCCGCGCACCCAAGAGGCAGTGGAGAACTTCCAGCGTTTGGCTGGCCGCGAGCCCACCGGCATCGCCGATCCAGGCACACTCGAAGCACTGCAAACGCAGGCCCAGTTCGCCGNTTTGGCCGATCACGCCCAGCCTGCTCCTTCCCGTTCGACCGATGCTGTCGCCGAGCACCCGACCCAGCCTCAACGTGACCAGCCCCCTGCGCAGCAGCAGGCCACGCCCAAGATGCTGGAACCCTACAGCAGCCCCACATCCCCGCTGCACGCGCTCTACGCACAGACCAAAACCACCATGGAGGGCAGGGGCATCTCGGTGTCCGAGGAACGCATGCACCAGCTCGTCGGCAAGATGGCGCTCCAAGGAATGAACACAGGAGGGAAAAACGATTTCGTGGTCAAGGGCGATACGCTCTATGGCCGCAATCTCGATGTCCCTTATAACCACTTCATGCTGGACCTGCGCGAACCTGCGCCATCTGTGCAGTCCACGCTCCAGCAAGTGCAGAACCAGCAGCAGACACGCGAAGCGGAGTTAACGGCCATGCGGCAGCAACAGCAACAACAGCAGCCGTATGGCCGATAGCCAGACCAATAGCATGAGCGCCGCCGCAAACAACACACGCGGACGGCGCCTTGTTCAATAAACGCAAGACCGCCCACCCGCAAGAGGCGCGCAGCCGCGCAAGCGCGCCAGCACCGCGCGCGTCACTGGGTCGGTGACCTCGCTGGCTTCCCCCTGCAACGCCGCTATGATTGACTCGGCATCAATGCACTTGAATCAACTCGTGCCGCGCTTGGCGCAACAGCTTTCTCATGTCGGTTGCTTCCATCGTTCCTACATGTCACCCACTCAAGCATTTCAAGTTAAAAACTTCCGGATAGATAACACGGCCTAGCGACTCTCAGCCGAGTGCGACATCCGGCACCCGCACCCAGCCCTCCATCAGCACCCGCGCACTACGGCTCATCAGCGCCTTGGTGACCGTCCACTGCCCATCCACCTGACGCGCTTGGGCACCGACCCGCAAGGTGCCTGAGGGATGACCGAAACGCACCGCATTGCGCGTGCCACCGCCAGCGGCACGGTTCACCAGCGTGCCCGGGATGGCGGCGGCGGTACCAATCGCCACCGCCGCAGTCCCCATCATCGCGTGGTGCAATTTACCCATCGACATGGCCCGGACCAGCAGGTCGATGTCGGCGGCGGCGACCGCTTTGCCGCTGGAGGCCACGTAGTCGGCTGGCGGTGCGACAAAGGCCAGTTTGGGCGTGTGCTGGCGCGTGGCCGCTTCCTCCAAGGTGGCGATCAGCCCCATGCGCAGCGCGCCGTAAGCACGGATGGTCTCCAATCGGGCCAACGCGGTTGGATCGTCGTTGATCGCCTGCTGCAACTCGGTACCGCGATACCCCAGCGCCTGCGCGTCGAGGAAGATGGTCGGAATACCAGCGTTGATCAGCGTTGCCGCAAACGCACCAACTCCCGGCACTTCCAACGTCTCGATCAGATGACCGCTGGGAAACATCGCGCCATCGGCACCGTCTTCGTCGGCCGCCGGATCGAGGAATTCGAGCGCAATCTCCGCTGCGGGGAAGGTGACGCCGTCCAGTTCGAAATCGCCGGTTTCCTGGACGCCACCGCCTGCCATCGGCACATGCGCCAAGATGGTCTTGCCGATGTTGGCCTGCCAGATCCGCACCGTGGCGATGCCATCGCGCGGAACCCGCGCCGGATCGAGCATGCCCGCGGCAATGGCGAATGGTCCCACCGCCGCCGAGAGATTGCCGCAGTTGCCGCTCCAATCCACGAACGCGCGGTCAATCGCCACCTGACCGAACAGATAATCCACGTCATGATCCGCACGCGTACTCGGCGCCACGATGACCGTCTTGCTGGTGCTGGAGGTGGCCCCGCCCATGCCATCAATCTGTTTGGCGTAGGGATCGGGACTGCCGATCACGCGCAGCAGCAGCGCGTCGCGTGCTGGGCCAGGCACCTGCGCCGCCGCAGGCAAATCCTGCAGCCGGAAAAACACGCCCTTGGAAGTGCCGCCGCGTAAATACGTGGCGGGAATACGGAGTTGTGCCGCGTAAGCCATGACAATTCCAGTCGGAGAGAACGAATCGATTTAGAAAACCACACACAGCGCGAGCACGGCTGCCTGCACTGGAATGCGCAGGCCGCCATCGCGTTCGATGGCGCAATAGCACCGCATCATCAGGCCGCCGACGCGTCGAGAAAATCTTGGGCGAAGCGTTGCAAAACCCCACCCGCTTCGTAGATGGACACATCCTCGTCGCTATCCAGGCGACACAGCACCGGCACGTCCACCGGATCTCCATGCGTGCGCTCGATACGCAGCGACAGGGTCGCGCCGGGGCGGCGTTCGCCGAGCACCGCGAAGACCTCGCGACCATCGATACCCAAGGTCTTGCGTGTGGTTCCCGGCAGAAACTGCAGCGGCAACACGCCCATACCGATCAAATTGGTACGGTGGATGCGCTCAAATCCCTCCGCGACGATGGCCTCCACGCCCGCAAGACGGACCCCCTTGGCTGCCCAATCGCGCGAAGACCCCTGGCCATAATCGGCACCGGCGATGACGATCAACGGCTGCTTGCGCGCCATGTAAGTCTCGATCGCCTCCCACATGCGCAGCACCTGCCCTTCCGGTTCCAGGCGGGTCAGCGCGCCTTGCCGGACCACCCCATCCACCACCGCCATTTCGTTGCGCAGCGTCGGGTTAGCGAACGTGGCGCGCTGTGCAGTGAGGTGGTCGCCACGATGCGTGGCGTAAGAATTGAAGTCCTCTTCCGGCACACCCATGCGTGCCAGGTATTGACCTGCGGCGCTGTCGGCGAGGATCGCGTTGGACGGGGATAGATGATCGGTGGTGATGTTGTCGCCGAGCACCGCCAGCGCACGCATGCCGCGCAATGTGCGCTCGCCGGCCAGTACACCCTCCCAGTACGGTGGACGGCGGATGTAGGTGCTGTGCGGGCGCCACGCATACAGCGGACTGACCGGCGCGGCGTGCTCCACACGCACGTTGAACATCGGCGCATACACGCGGCGGAACTGCTCCGGCGTCACCGCCGCCCGCACCACCGCATCGATTTCGGCATCGCTGGGCCAGATGTCCTGCAAGCGCACTGGATTGCCGTCGGCATCCACGCCGAGCACGTCTTTCTCGATATCAAAGCGCACCGTGCCGGCGATGGCATAGGCAATCACCAGCGGCGGCGAGGCCAGGAACGCCTGTTTGGCGTAAGGGTGGATGCGGCCATCGAAGTTGCGGTTGCCCGACAGCACCGCAGTGACGTACAGGTCGCGGTCGATGATCTCCTGCTGGATGTGCGGGTCCAGCGCGCCGCTCATGCCGTTGCAGGTGGTGCAGGCAAAGCCGACGATGCCGAAGCCGAGCCGCTCCAACTCCGATAGCAAACCGGCTTCTTCCAGATATAGCTGCACGGCCTTGGAACCGGGCGCCAATGAGGTCTTCACCCACGGTTTGCGGGTCAGCCCACGCGCGTTGGCGTTACGCGCCAGCAGCGCGGCGGCAATGACGTTGCGCGGGTTGGAGGTATTGGTGCAACTGGTGATGGCGGCGATGATCACAGCGCCATCGGGCATCCGCCCCTGCGCCTGCTCGGCCTTGCCAGCCTGCAACTTGGCAACATCGGCGATACCGCGCGCGGTCAGTTGCGTGGTCGCCACGCGCGCGTGTGGGTTGCTCGGGCCGGCCATGTTGCGCACCACGCTGGCAAGATCGAAGCGCAGCACGCGCTCATACTGCACGTCAGCCAAGGCATCGGCCCACAAGCCGGTCGTGCGCGCGTAGGTTTCCACCAGCGCGATCTGCGCTTGCTCGCGCCCGGTCAGGCGCAGATAGTCGATGGTCTGCGCATCGATATAGAACATCGCCGCAGTGGCACCGTATTCGGGGCACATATTGGAGATAGTGGCGCGATCACCGATGGTCAGCGCCGCAGCACCGGGGCCAAAAAACTCCAGATACGCGCCGACCACGCGTTGTGCGCGCAGGAACTCGGTCAGCGCCAGCACGACGTCGGTGGCGGTGATACCCGGCTGCGGTTTTCCACTGAGTTCGACCCCGACAATCTCCGGCAAGCGCATCCACGTCGCGCGCCCGAGCATGACGCTCTCGGCCTCCAGCCCACCGACGCCAATCGCGATGACACCCAACGCATCCACATGCGGAGTGTGGCTGTCGGTGCCCACGCAAGTATCCGGAAATGCGATCCCATCCTGCACGCAAACTACCTGCGACATTTTCTCCAGGTTGATCTGGTGCATGATCCCGTTACCTGGCGGAATCACCTCCATATTGCGGAAGGCATGTTTGCTCCAGTCGATGAAATGGAAACGATCTGCGTTGCGACGCTCCTCAATGGCGCGGTTTTTCGCGAACGCCTGCGGATCGTCGCCGCCGCATTCCACCGCCAGAGAGTGATCGACGATCAGTTGCACCGGCACCACCGGATTGACCTGGGCAGGATCACCGCCCTTGTCGGCGATGGCATCGCGCAGCCCGGCCAGATCCACCAGCGCGGTCTGGCCGAGAATGTCGTGGCACACCACCCGCGCCGGAAACCAAGGAAAATCCAGATCGCGGCGGCGCTCGATCAGTTGCAACAGGGCATCGCGCAACAATGTCGGATCACAGCGGCGCACCAGATTCTCGGCGAAGACCCGCGCGACATACGGCAAGCCGGCATAGGCGCCTGGGCGAATCGCATCAACTGCCGCGCGCGCATCGAAATACTCCAGCGACGTGCCGGGCAGGGAAAGACGATAGTGGCTATTCATGTCTGGCTGACTTGGCCTAGCTGAAAAAACAAAAGCGAACCGGCTCTCGCAGCGCGGGAAAGCGCTGCTCAAGATCTGCGCACGCTCGCCTGGGCTCCATGCTCAAGCACAAGGCAAGCAAGCGTCGACAGATAGCAGTGCCGCCCCCCCGCCTCAGCGCTGATCGATCGGCACGAATGGCCGATCTTCTGGCCCTATGTAATGTGCGCTGGGACGAATGATCTTGCCGTCGAGACGCTGCTCGATGATATGCGCGCTCCAGCCGGCGGTGCGGGCGATAACGAACAACGGCGTGAACATCGCCGGCGGCACACCCATCATGTGATAGCTGACCGCACTGAACCAATCCAGATTGGGGAACATCTTCTTGACGTCCCACATCACGCTCTCCAGGCGCTCGGCGATCTGATACATCTTGCGATTGCCCTGCACTTCGGACAATTCGCGCGCCACGTCCTTGATGATCTGATTACGCGGGTCCGACACCGTGTATACCGGATGACCAAAGCCCATGATGACCTCCTTGCGTTGCACACGCGCCCGGATGTCCGCCTCCGCCTCGTCCGGGCTGTCGTAACGTTTTTGCACCTCGAACGAAACTTCGTTGGCGCCACCGTGTTTCGCACCGCGCAGCGCGCCAATACCACCGGCGATGGCGCTGTACATATCACTGGCGGTGCCAGCGATGACCCGACAGGCGAAGGTGGAGGCGTTGAACTCGTGCTCGGCGTACAGAATCAAGCTAGTGTGCATCGCCTGAACCCACTCCTCGTGCGGCTTGGAGCCGTGCAACAAGCGCAGGAAATGCCCACCGATTGAATCGTCCTCGGTCTCCACCTCGATGCGCCGCCCGTTATGGCTGTAGTGATACCAGTACAACAACATCGAGTTGAGGCTGGCCAGCAGCTTGTCGGCGATATCCCGCGCACCGGGCGGATGATGGCCTTCCTTCTCCGGCTGCACGCAACCCAACACCGACACGCCGGTGCGCATCACATCCATCGGATGCGCCGACGGCGGCAATTGCTCCAACGCGGTCTTGACCGCAGCCGGGATCCCGCGCAACGAACGCAGCTTGGTCTTGTACATCAGCAATTCGGAGTTGCTGGGCAACTTGCCGTGCACCAGCAGATAAGCGATTTCTTCGAACTGGCTGTTGCGCGCCAGATCCACGATATCGTAGCCACGGTAGTGCAAATCATTGCCGCTGCGACCCACCGTGGACAGCGCGGTGTTGCCGGCGGGAGTGCCGGACAGCGCCACCGACTTTTTCGGTTTGAAGGCGGAGGCGGTCTGCGGAGCGGTGCTGTCGTTCATAGCGAAATCTCCAAGGTGTTACGTTCGGATGGACGCAAGTGAATCAGAGTATCCACGGCGCTGGCGACCAGGCACCGACACGTGCGAGCGGCCATGCAGCGTGACGGCAATCTAATCCCGTCTGTTAGACCGGCGTGCACGCGCATGGACATGCTCAGGCTTGGAAGCCGCCGTCCATCATGCACCTTTACCGGCGAACAACGCATCCAGACGCTGTTCGAAGGCGTGATAGCCGATGCGCTCGTACAGCTCCTCGCGGGTCTGCATGTGATCGAGCACTGCCTGCTGGTGACCGTCGCGCCGGATCGCCGCGTACACCGCCTCGGCGGCCTTGTTGGCCGCGCGGAACGCCGACAGCGGGAACAACTGGATCGCCACCCCCGCTTGAGCCAATTCATCGCGACTGAATAGCGGGGTCTTGCCGAATTCGGTGATGTTGGCCAGCACCGGCACCTGCACCGCCTGGACAAAACGCCGATAGGTCTCCAAGTCGTAGGCGGCCTCGGCGAAGATGCCGTCGGCACCGGCTTCCACGCAGGCGATGGCGCGCGCGATGGCCGCCTCTACGCCCTCGGCCTGGATCGCATCGGTGCGCGCGATCAGAAAGAAATCGGCATCGGTCTTGGCATCGGCTGCGGCCTTGACCCGATCCACCATCTCCGCCTGGGTGACGATCTCCTTGCCCGGCCGGTGGCCGCAGCGCTTGGCCCCGACCTGATCCTCGATATGACAAGCAGCCGCGCCAGCCTTGATCAGCGCCTTGATCGTGCGCTCGATATTGAACGCACTGGGGCCAAAGCCGGTATCGATGTNGGCGACCTGTCTCCTGTAGAGTTTGAACGGNGAACGCACTGGGGCCAAAGCCGGTATCGATGTCCACCAGCAACGGCAGCGCGCACACATCGGTGATGCGACGCACGTCGATCAGCACATCCTCAAGCGTGTTGATGCCCAGATCGGGCAGGCCCAGCGAACCAGCGGCAACGCCGCCCCCGGAGAGATAGATCGCCCTGTAGCCGGCGCGTTGCGCCAGCAGGGCATGGTTGGCGTTGATCGCGCCGATCACCTGCAGCGGTGCTTCGGCAGCGAGCGCGGCGCGGAAACGAGCACCGGGAGAAACGAGGGACATGATCGACTCCTGAGGTAGAGGCGGCCACCCCGCAGTGGGTTCCGCGCTGGTTACCAATTTTGCACCATCGTCGAGGTCAAGCAATCTTGATTCAATCCAGTACAGGCAGTCCAGGGCAATCCCAGCATTTTTAGCAATCGCTAAAAATTGAGTCAGACAGCAATTGCCTCATCCAGGCGGCAATGCCCAGGACCACCGCCGACTTACCGGCTTTGATCATTGCCGCCATCGCTGATCGCGCAGTTGACCGCTGGCGATGCGATAGCCTAGCAACAGTACCCAGAAGATGCTGGCGGGATGATGTCTTCACTTGGCTTGTCCCATGCCACTTCAAATTTTTGCATCGGCGTGCATTGCTTATGATTTTTGATGTCATAAAAGACCACGCCAGACACATCTTCAAATGGCCCTGGCGCATCTTCGATTTTCATCGTGATGCGGTACGCCTGGGTAGGATGCGGGTTCTTGCGGTAGATGGGGTTACCTTTGGCATCGGCTTGCACGGATCCTGTCGTGCTAGGCGTGGCGCTCATGGGGTTGCATCCAACCAGTAGAAGGGCCGCCAAAAGAATACAGCGCATCTTGCGTTGCATTATCGTACACGCCTGACAATAAAATAGAATTAGAATTTTTGGAAAATCTGCTCAGAGCAAGATTCATATAGTATTTTACATTCAATTCCGCTATTTTTTTTCTGACAATCCGAAATTGCATCATGACTCGCAACCTCAATGGAAGGGCCACGTGAAAAACTTTGAATTATATCGCCCGCGCGATTTGGATTTGCCACCGCTATACATTGATTATTGTAATCCATAACGACACGACATTTACCCTGCTCTGCACTTTCGCATTTATACATTGCATCCTGGTCGGCTTCTGTTTTTTTCAATTTTCCAGTAGATACGCCAAGATTACCGGAGGCGTCAATTGCAATCGCCCCCCAGGTTTTGATCCATTTCCCTGTGGGACGTGGCTGCTGTGGCTCCGGATTATCCTGCGGAATCGGCGCGCAACCAACAGCTCCTTGGCCGCCAATCGGGTACTGCCCGGGGGGACAATTGCCTTCTGCACTAGCATTCATGGAGAAAATAAAAATGGCGATAGAAAAAAATGCCGTGTACTTCATGAGTTTCCCCTTAGTCTGATGTTGATTTTCTATCCACTCGCTTATAGAGAATCAAACATTATCCCGATCTCTTCCAGCTTGTCCGCGTGAGCCAGTTGGCACGGATGGTGTTATCGGTGTTGCGCCCATGACTCTTGGCGTTGCTAATTGACTATGAGAACTGACATCACCAGTCTCTTTGCTTGAACGCGGCGCAGCCTGCGCCGGCACATAAGACCCAGGCGGCTGCCCCTGCGGTCCTGGCGATCCAGAAGAGCCAGTTGGATTGAATACCGTGTAGGCCATAAAGTTG
>NZ_JZHZ01000007.1:647265-774941 GCF_000963005.1 Xanthomonas sp. GPE 39 | reverse complement strand
GATGCGATAGCCAAGCAACATCACCCAGAAGGTGCTGGCCGTCAGCGCGATCACGCTCACCCACTGCATCGCCCGCGCCATCACGTCCATACCGAAGGTGTCGATCTGGTTGCTGAGGTAGTTGTTGATCAGCCGGAAGAAGACGTAATCCCCCAGGCCAATGTCCGCCAGGGGATGTAACCAGTTCATCGATCCATCGAACATGCTCATGGCCTTGCGCCTTTATTTGAAAGTGATAAACGAAATGAGTGAAGAGGGCGATCAGTGGGGCGGGACGATACCAGTGAGGCGTTGGCACGATCCGAACCAGTGCAGCGCGCGTAGCACAACCTGGTGCAATGGGCGCGCCCCGGGCCCCCACATGGAGCGCCCAAAGCCGACCAGAGTCAGGTGCGTCAGGTAACCGATTCGGAGATGAGATGCCTGCTCAAGCCATGGTCCTTATGCGCAGGTGATGCCGATGTGCAAACTGTTGTCTTATTGGATACGGCATTGCACCGGAGCTGTCAAACACACGCGCATCTGGAGATGCAGCGCGTGCTCATGAGTCCGGCACTGGATCACACTACCCGCCGCCATGCTGACTTGGAGCGCGTAGCGCTGTGAATCCCAGATACAAAAAAACCGCCTTTCGAGGGGCGGCTTTTTCAATACGTCTTCCATACTGCGAGCTGGAAGGGCAATCGAATCACTGTAAATGATTGATTCGATTGGTGGGCGGTACAGGGTTCGAACCTGTGACCCTTGCCGTGTGAAGGCAATGCTCTACCGCTGAGCTAACCGCCCGTGTCGCGAGCCGCGCATTATAGCGTGGCGGTGACTGGCGTCAACGGCGGAACACCCCCGCCACCTGACACCACAACCGCTACATCGTCATCGTGGGCTTGTCGGCGTTGAGGGTGCCGGCCAGTTGAGTCTCGATCTTGGTTCGAATGGTTTCGCCGTCGCTGTTTTCCGGCAGTTGTACGCCAATGCCGGCAGCCCGGTTCCCCTGCGCGCCGACCGGAGTCACCCAGATCACCTTGCCAGCCACCGGCAAGCGCTCGCTGGAATCGGGCAGGGTCAGCAACAGGAACACTTCATCGCCAAGCAGGTAACGCTTGGGCGTGGGAACGAAGATGCCGCCGTTCTTCACGAACGGCATGTAGGCGTTGTATAGCGCCGCTTTGTCTTTCACTGCCAAGGACAGGATGCCCTGGCGTCCACTCGTCGCACTCATCGTCGCGCCTCTCTCCCGGCTGGGCGGTCACCCTCGCGCCAGGTCAATAACAGTTCCGCAATCGCCAGGTCGGCGCGCACGGTGGTGCGTAGCAGGTCGCGGGTGCGGTTGGCTGCGTCGAACCAAGTCGCCAGCTTGTGCAATCGCGCCGGGTCGGTCAAGCCGCCCTGCGAGGCCTGCGTCAAGACCAGGTCGGCGGCGTGACCAAGCCGCTGCTCGGCGAGGTGATCGCCGCTCCAGCGCTGTGCGGCGTCCAGCGCACCGAGCTTGCCGGCGGCGATCTGCTCCAGATCCGCAGCCACCTGCCGGCGCAGCGTCAGCCCGTCCTCGCGCAACCAGTGCGCGGCCAGGCCGGGATGACCGCGCGCCGCCTCCAGCGCCTCGTGCGCGGCCTTGTGCGGAAAATTCTGTGCCAGTAGCCAGGTGATCGCCTCTTCGGCAGGCGGCAGCTTGAACTCCAGGCGCTGGCAGCGGCTGCGGACGGTCGCCGGCAAACGCGCTGGCTGCGCACTGATCAGCCACAGGTAACGACCGGGCTGCGGTTCTTCCAAGGTTTTGAGCAGGGCGTTGCAAGCGGCGCGGTTGATCGCATCGGCCGGGTCCACCACCACCACCTGGGCAATGCCGTACTGCGGGGTCAGCGCGAGTTTCTGCGAGATTTCGCGCACCTGCTCGATGACGATCTCGGTGCGTAATTTGTCGCCGGTCCGGTTGGGGATGAACGAGATCAGGTGCAGGTCGGGATGGGTGCCAGCGGCGATCAATTGCGCGCTGCGCCGATTGGCGGCCGGCTCGCCCTGGCCGAGCACGTGCGCCGCCAGTTTCAGCGCCACCGCGCGCTTGCCGAGGCCTTCCGGCCCGCAGATCAACAAGCCATGGCCGAGCCGACCGGCATCGAGCGCGGCCACACTCTGGTCGTAGGCACGCTGCTGCCACGGTGCGAGCGGTAACTCGCTCACGGCGCAGGCTCCTGTTGTGCCTGCACCCACTCAGCCAGCGCCGCGGCAACGGCCTGCGCCACCGCCTGCGGCGGCTGGCTGGCGTCGATGACGCGGAAGCGCTGCGCATCCTGGGCGGCGCGCTGGCGGAAGCCGGCACGCACGCGCTGGAAGAAATCGTCCTGCTCGCTTTCGATCCGGTCCGGCCACAGATCGCGGCCACTGGTGCGGGCACGGCCGATCTGCACATCCAAATCCAACAGCAGGGTCAGGCCCGGCTGCAGCCCGACCGCACGCCGTTCCAGGTCGGCGATCCAGCCGCGATCCAGGCCACGCCCCTCGCCCTGGTAGGCGTAGCTGGAATCGGTGAAACGGTCGCTGACCACATAAGCCCCACGTTGCAGCGCCGGGCGGATCACCTCGCGCACATGCTGGGCGCGTGCGGCAAATACCAACAGCAGTTCCGTCTCGGCAGACAGCGGCTCGGCAGACGCCGACGACGGCGCGGTCTCCAGCAATAGCGCGCGGATGCGTTCGGCCAGCGGCGTGCCGCCCGGTTCGCGGGTCAGCACCACCTCGTGCCCCTGCGCCTGCAACCAATCGCGGATCGCGTTGATCGCGGTGGTCTTGCCGGCGCCCTCGCCGCCTTCCAGGCTGACGAAGCGATGGTGACGCAGCACGGCCTCGCTCATGGTTTCACCTCCGCGCCGTGATGGGTCTGGCGCAAACGCTGCAGGTAACGCGCCACCGCCGCGTTGTGTTCGGCATAGTTGGAAGAAAACGCATGCGCACCGCTACCATCACCAGTCGCCACGAAATACAGGCTATCGCCCGGCGCAGGATGCGTCGCGGCACGCAGCGCTTCGCGCCCTGGCATGGCAATCGGGGTCGGCGGCAAGCCAGTGCGGGTATAGGTGTTGTAGGGCGTATCGGTTTCCAAATCGCGTTTGCGGATGTTGCCGTCGTAGGCGCTACCGATACCGTAGATCACGCTCGGATCGGTCTGCAACTTCATGCCCAGTTGCAGACGCCGCACGAACACACCGGCGATCTGCGGGCGTTCGGCCGCCTGAGCGGTTTCTTTCTCCACAATCGAGGCCAGAATCAGCGCTTGCTCCGGCGATGACAACGACAGGTCGGCGGCACGACTGTCCCAAGCGTCGGCTAGCGCCTTGTCCATCGCCGTATGCGCGCGCCGCAGCAGATCCAGATCGCTGTCACCACGCTGGTAGAGATAGGTCTCGGGTAGAAAACGGCCTTCGGCAGATTGGCCAGACTGGCCGAGCTTGGCCATCAGGTCGTTATCGCCGAGGTCGGCAGTGGTATGCCGCAATGGCGTGGCCGCATCCAGTGCCGCGCGTAGTTGCCGCAGGTTCCAGCCCTCGACGATGGTGAAGCGATATTGGATCACCTGCCCCTTGCGCATGCGCAGCAGCAAGGCGCGCGGGCTGAGTGGCGGCTGCAGCGCGTATTCGCCGAACCTAAGCTTGCCAGCGACACCGATTTCGCGCGCCAACATCTGCCATTGCAGGTCACTGCCCTGGTTGACGCCTGCATCGCGCAGCCTGCGCAGCACGCTATTGAACGAAGCCCCACGCGCCACTTCCACGCTGGGCTGGACCGCCTGCAGAGGGCGGTCGGCAAAAGCGCGATAGTTCTGCCACCACCATGCGCCGGCCGCAGCGAGCAGCAGCGCAAGCGCCAGCACCGACGCCACTAGCATCAAACATCCGCGTCTAGCCCTGGCCACGACCACCTCCAAGCGCATTCAATGACATGCAGGATAGCGCGTGGCCGGCATCGTCCGGTACCGCCGCAGGAGCGACTCAGGGTTCCAGCGCACGCAGCAGACCACGCGCCTTGGCCAGAGTCTCATCGAGTTCACGCTCGGGCTGGGAATCGAACACGATGCCGGCGCCGGTGCGGAATTGCACCTGCGCACCTTCCACTTCGGCGGTGCGGATCAAGATGTTCAGATCCATGTCGCCGTCGCAGTTCAACCAGCCGAACGCGCCGGTATAGGCACCGCGCGGGGTTTGCTCCAGTTCGGCGATGATCTGCATGCAGCGCACCTTGGGACAGCCGGTGATGGTGCCACCCGGGAAAGTGGCGCGGATCACCTCGCCAGGGCTGACCCCTTCGCGCAGGCGGCCACGCACGTTGCTGACGATGTGATGCACATGGGCATAGCTCTCCACCGTCATCAGTTCGTCGACCTCGACACTGCCAGGCGCGCAAATCCGGCCCAGGTCGTTGCGTTCCAGATCGATCAGCATCACGTGCTCGGCGCGCTCCTTGGGGTGGCCGACCAGTTCGCGGATGCGTGCGGCAGCGTCGTCGCCCGGCGCGCGCGCGCGGGTACCGGCAATCGGCCGGGTCTCGACCACGTCGCCGCGCACCGACACCAGCCGCTCCGGCGAGGAACTCACCACCGCGCGACCATGACCAACGAACAGGCCCGCAAACGGCGCAGGGTTGGCGCGACGCAACTGCGCATACAGCGCCGCCGGCGCCACCGCCGCAGCGAAGCGCGCCGTCCAGCGCCGCGACAGGTTGACCTGGAAGACGTCGCCAGCTCCCAGGTAATCGAGAATGCGACGTACCCCGTCGATAAAGCGCTGCGGCGGGTCTTCCTCGATCGCCAGCGGCGCGGTCCAGGTTGGCGCCGGCACCGCACCGGGCAACGCACGTAGATCGGCGAGGACGGTATCCAACAACGCCGCATGCGCGGACTCGGCCACCGCCACGCAATCACCGCTGACATGGTCGCGCAGCAAGGCGGCAGGGCAACGCAACGCCAGCGCTGCGGGCGTCGCCGCTGCGGACTGCGGCAACGGCAGGATCGGCTCGACCTGCGCAGCCAGTTCGTAATCCAGCAACAGCGCCCAACCACCGCGAAACGGCCAACGCGGCTCGTCGCGCGCACTGCGCTCGGCATGCCAGCGCATATCCAACGCACTCAGAAAATCGCCCGCGACAACCTCACCATGCAGCTCGCGGGTGACACCATCGCGATCCAGACGCAAGCCCTGGCCGTCAGCGACCAGCAACAGATCCCAGCGCCCCTGCGCGGTGCCCGAGGCCGCCGACTCCAGCAACACCGGATAACGCTGCGGCGCAAGGCGATGCAAAGCCAGCAGATCGATCTCAGCCGGCAGGGGAACGGTACGCAGCATCGTAAATCCGCTGGAAGAATGAAAACGCAACGCGGCGCCGCGTCATCGGCCTGCACGATGCGCCATGAAATTCACTGCGGTAGCCGATCCGCATCCGCATCGCGACATGCGCCGACAAGCGCGATTAACCGCGCGCGTCGGCGATCCCGAACCCGGATGAGGGACGTCAAAGACGCTTGAACAACAGGGTTCCGTTGGTTCCGCCGAAGCCGAACCCATTGGACATCGCCACATCGATCTTCTTCTCGCGCGCCACGTTCGGCACGTAGTCCAGATCGCAGCCTTCGCCCGGTTCGTCCAGGTTGATGGTCGGCGGGATGATGCCGGTGTGGAGCGCCATCACCGAGAAGATCGCCTCGACACCACCCGCTGCCCCGAGCAGATGCCCGATCATCGACTTGGTCGAACTGACCATCAGCTTGTAGGCATGATCGCCAAGTGCGCGCTTCATCGCGATGGTCTCGGCCAGGTCGCCCGCAGGCGTGGAGGTGCCGTGCGCATTGAGATAGTCGACCTGATCTGGATTGAGCCCGGCATCGCGCATCGCCGCACGCATGCTGCGCGCAGCGCCTTCGCCGTCTTCGCTCGGCGAGGTCATGTGGAAGGCATCGGAGCTGGCACCGAAACCCGCTAATTCGGCATAGATGCGTGCGCCACGCGCCTTGGCGTGTTCGTACTCTTCCAACACCAACACGCCAGCGCCATCCCCCATCACGAAACCGTCGCGGTCCTTGTCCCATGGCCGCGAGGCGGCAGCGGGATCATCGTTGCGAGTGGACATTGCCCGCATCGAGGAAAAGCCGGCAATCGAAGTCGGCGAGGACCCCCGCTCGGCACCACCAGCCAGCATCACGTCGGCATCGCCGTGCTGAACCATGCGCATCGCGGTGCCGATGGAATGGTTGGCAGTTGCGCAGGCGGAGACTGCCGAGAAGGTCGGCCCCTTCAGCCCTCTCATGATGCTCACCTGGCCCGGAAGCATGTTGATGATGGTGCTCGGGATATAGAAGGGCGAGACCTTGCGCGGGCCACCTTCCTGAAGTTTGAGAGTTTGTTCTTCGATGCCGAGCACACCGCCAATGCCGGAACCGAGGATGGCGCCGATGCGTTCGGCATTTGCATCGGTGATCTCCAGGCCGGCATCGTCCAGTGCCATGAACGAGGCAGCGACGCCGTAGTGGATGAACGAATCCATCTTTTTGGCGTCCTTGACGGACAGGAACTTGGTCGGATCGAAGTCCTTGACCTCACCGAGGATGCGGGTGGCGAACTGAGACGCATCGATATGCGTGATCGGGCCGATGCCCGAGCGCCCATTGACGATCCCCTCCCAACTGCTGGCCAGATCATTGCCCAACGGCGACACCATACCCATGCCGGTTACCACGACGCGACGGCTCATTGCGTAATCTCCTCACCGCGATACGCGCGGTCTTGATGCTGTAAAAACACAGGGCCGCATGCGCGGCCCCATGGGATTGTCACACGCATCGGACCAGCGAGGGCGTCGATGGCGATCGGGGACGGAGCATCAGCTCTTGACGTGCACCTTGACGTAGTCGATAGCCTGCTGCACCGAGGTGATCTTCTCGGCTTCTTCGTCAGGAATCTCGCACTCGAACTCTTCTTCCAGGGCCATCACCAGTTCAACGGTGTCCAGCGAGTCCGCACCGAGGTCATCGACGAACGATGCGCTGTTGGTGACTTCTTCTTCCTTGACGCCGAGTTGTTCGACGACGATTTTCTTGACGCGTTCTTCGATGGTGCTCATGGGGATATCGCTCCAGATGGAGTGGTGGTGGTTCGAAACGCCATCGATCTGCGATGGCTACGTTGGATAGTGTAGTGGAAACCGACGGCTCGTTGCAGCGCAGCCAAGGCGTCAGCCAATCAGCGACTTAGCGGCACCTGTTGCGCCACAGGCTCACGGCATGTACATCCCGCCGTTCACATGCAGGGTCTCGCCGGTGATGTAGCCGGCACAGGGACCGGCCAGGAACGCCACCGCATGGGCGATGTCCGCGGCCTGGCCAAGCTGGCCAAGCGCGATCTGCTGCAACAGCGCGGCACGCTGCGCCTCGGGCAAGGCCTTGGTCATGTCGGTGTCGATGAAACCCGGCGCAACCACGTTGACCGTGATGCCGCGCGAGCCGATTTCTCTGGCCATCGACTTGGAGAAGGCGATGATGCCGGCCTTGGCGGCAGCATAGTTGGCCTGTCCCGGATTGCCAGTCACTCCGACCACCGAAGCGATGTTGACGATGCGCCCTTTACGCGCCTTCATCATATTGCGCAGCACCGCTCTGGACGTGCGGAACACACTGGTGAGGTTGGTATCGATGATCGCCTGCCAGTCGTCGTCACGCATCCGCATCAACAGCGTGTCGCGGGTGATGCCGGCGTTGTTGACCAGGATCGAGACCGGCCCGAATTCCTTGGCGATTGCCTCGATCAATGTATCGACCGCGGCGGCGTCGGTGACGTCCAGCGGGCGGCCATGACCACCGCTGGCGGCCAGCCGCGCGCCAATCGCCTGCGCACCGGTGTCGGAGGTGGCGGTCCCGATGACCGTGGCGCCCTGCGCGGCCAGTTCGTCGGCAATGGCCGCGCCGATGCCACGGCTGGCGCCGGTAACGAGAGCGATTTCGCCCTGCAATGGCTTGCTCATCTACATTTTCCTTCAGAGACGGACGGCGCACGATACGCCAGGGAATGAACGCCAGCGCGGACGCAGACGCCCGACGCGCGGATCTCAGACAGCCCAAGCCTCGCGCGCGCCGACGAAATCAGCCGGTACCGACAGGGCACGACCGTCGAGCGATTTGTCGATGCGCTTGATCAGCCCGGTCAACACTTTACCTGGACCGCACTCGGCCACCCGCGTGGCGCCACGCGCGGCCAGCGCCTGCACACAGTTGGTCCAACGCACTGGCAGGTACAACTGTTCCACCAGCGCCTGACGGATGGCCGCGACACCGTCGTGCACCTGCGCATCGACGTTCTGTACCACCGGCAATTGCGGCGCATGCCAGGCTATCTCACGCATGGCGTCGGCCAAGCGATTGGCCGCCTCGCGCATCAACGGCGTATGCGAGGGAACGCTAACCGCCAACTTCACCACCTTGCGCACGCCACGCTCGCTCAACAATGCCAGCGCGCGTTCGACCGCAGCGGCATGCCCGCCGATCACCACCTGACCGGGCGCATTGTAATTGGCAGGCACCACCACCTCACTGTCGGCAGCCTCCGCGCAGACCGCTTCGATCAGCGCATCCTCAGCACCGATCACCGCCGCCATCGCGCCGACCCCGGCAGGAGCGGCATCCTGCATGAGTTGCCCGCGTAGCCGCACCAACCGCGCACCATCATGCAGCGACAGGGCACCGGCAGCGACCAGCGCAGTGTATTCGCCCAGGCTGTGCCCAGCGAGCAGCGTCGGGCGTGCGCCGCCCTCGGCCAACCACAGCCGCCACAGCGCCATGCTGGCCGCCAGCAGCGCCGGTTGCGTGTATTCGGTGCGATTGAGCATCTCTTCCGGGCCATCCTGACTCAGCGCCCATAGATCGACGCCGGCACCATCGGAGGCCTCAACGAAGCAATCACGCACCTGCGGATGTTGTTCGGCGACATCCGCCAGCATGCCCAACGATTGCGAGCCTTGGCCGGGGAAGACGAAGGCGAGTGTGGAATCGGTCACGCGGATGGCCCTACAAAAATCGAGCGGCGATGATACGGGCGAAATCCGCCGTGCGTCTGTACTCGTGCGTATTGATGCGACACACCCATATTCAGCGGAAGACACAGAAGCAGGCCGCCAGCCCAGCGCCCAGGCGCATGCCGCAACATTGCCGACACGCCACGCATACCGCGCGCGACCATCGCACCGTTCCAGGTCATCGGCACCGAATGCGAGCCAATTCGCTCAGTAGCGCAGCAGGGCCGAGCCCCAGGTGAAACCGCCGCCGAAGGCTTCCAGCAGCAATAACTGGCCGCGCTGGACGCGACCTGAGCGCACTGCCACGTCCAGCGCCATCGGCACCGAGGCGGACGAAGTGTTGCCATGCACGTCCACCGTGACCACCACCTGATCCATCGACATATCCAGGCGTTTTGCGGTGGCCTCGATGATGCGCAGGTTGGCCTGGTGCGGAATCAACCAATCCAGATCGTGCTTGTCCAGGTCGTTGGCTTGCAGGGTCTCGTCGACCACCGAATCCAACGCCTTGACCGCGTATTTGAACACCTCGCTGCCCTTCATCTGGATGCCACCGCCAGCCAGATGACCGGTGCCGTCAACCAGCCCGGTACCGATGCCGGTCGCGTTCAACAGAAGTTCCTTCTTGCTGCCGTCGGCATGCAGATGCGTGCTGAGAATGCCGGTGTCCTCGTCGGCACGCAGCACCACCGCACCGGCGCCATCGCCGAACAACACGCAGGTGGTGCGTTCGGTCCAGTCGACGATGCGGCTGAGAACTTCGGTGCCAATCACCAGCACGGTCTTGGCGTCGCCGCTGCGAATGAACTTGTCGGCCACGCCGAGCGCATAGACAAAGCCGGAGCAGGCGGCATTGAGGTCCATCGCCGGACAACCGAGCGCCCCCAACCTGGCCTGTATCAGGCAAGCGGTGGAGGGAAAGATCAAGTCGGGGGTCGTGGTACCGACGACGATCATGTCCAACTCGGCAGCCTGGATACCGGCGGCCTCGATCGCCTGCAACGCGGCCTCGTAACCAAGATCGCCCGCAGTCTGCCCCGGAGCGGCGATGTGCCGCTCACGGATGCCGGTACGACTGCGGATCCATTCGTCGCTGGTCTCGACCATGTGCGACAGATCGTCGTTGGTCAACACTTTTTCAGGCAAATAACTACCGGTGCCCGCGATCCTGGAATAGATACGCTTGCTCATGCTGTTTCCTATTACAGGTGACGCGGGCCGCCCCGCATGGCGCGGCCTGTGAAGAGAGGTGGCTCCGTCCGCCGCAACGCGGTGGACGGGCACGCATCAATCTTCTTCGACCTGCGCGGCCTTGGTGGCGATCACCTTCTTGCCGCGGTAGTACCCCTCGGCAGTGATGTGGTGGCGCAGGTGGGTCTCGCCGCTGGTCGGGTCGGTCGACAACTGCTTGGCGCTGAGGGCGTCGTGCGAACGGCGTTGGCCGCGGCGGGACGGGGTGACACGGGATTTCTGCACAGCCATGGGATTGCTCCAAACTCGGTTCGTTTACATCTGTTGTCATTACGTCGCGCAGGACGCGCGCGTCCGGCAACAACCTCAGGCAGCGACAGGCAGGCCAGCCACTACGGTTTCTTCAGCGCGGCCAACGCCGCGAACGGGTTGACCTTGCGTATTTCTTCCTCGGTCGCCGGCCAATCGCGCTCGACCGCCTCGCTCCCTGGCGCCACCGGCACCAGCGGCACCGCCAACACCAGTTCGTCCTCGACCAGATCGGCGGGCCGCAGCATACCGTCGTCCGGCACCAGCAAGGCCTCGTGTTCCGGCGGCAACGCGGCCTCTTCGGCCTCGTTGCGGATTAGCCCCAGCCGCTGCACGCTCGATACCGGCAGCAGAAAGCGCTGCAGACTGCGCTGACAAATCAGCGGCAATGCGGTCTCGACCCTCAGTTCGACGTAGGACACTTGCATCACATCATCGCGGCCGAATTCCAGCGTATAGCGGCATTCACCTTCGGTGTCGGCCAGACTGCCTTGCAGACGGGTCATCGCCGAGAGCGGCAGACGGTCCTCAAAGACCCTGCGCGCTGCGACCATCCGCCAAGCATCCAACAGTTCGGGCACGTTCGCGGACATAAGCTGCAGAATGTTAAGGATTGCCGGTAGCACTGTCAAACCATCCCACTCCGGCGCTTGCCCGCCCGCGATGGCCGTCGCAGACTGCCAGCCCCAAGCCATCGCCCCGCCCACATCGCCGATGCTGCCCCTGATCCTGGCTTCCACCTCCATCTACCGCCGCCAATTGCTGCAACGACTGCGCCTGCCGTTCGATTGCGTGCGTCCGCAGGTCGAGGAGACGCCACTGCCCGGCGAGACGCCGTTGACGCTGGCACAGCGCCTGGCTGCCGCCAAAGCGGCCGCAGTGGCCGCTGATGCCAGCCACGCCTGGGTCATCGGCGCCGACCAGGTCGCCGAACTGGACGGCCAACCACTGGGCAAGCCGGGCGATACCGTCACCGCACGAGCGCAACTGGCGGCAATGTCCGGACGCAATGTGCGCTTCCACACGGCGATATGCCTGCAACGCGGCACACGCACGCTACATGCCTGCGACCTGACCGAGGTGCAATTGCGCGACCTACCAGCCGATGCCATCGCCCGTTACGTCGATGCCGAGCAACCGCTGGACTGTGCTGGCAGTTTCAAGTGCGAGGGCCTCGGCATCAGCCTGTTCCACACGATCCACACCCAGGACCCGACCGCACTGATCGGGCTGCCCTTGATCGCGCTGGCAGGGCTCCTGCGCGAGGCTGGTTATCTGTTGCCCTGACCGGCCGGCAAGCGCCACGCGGTCACTGCAACCGGCACCACTGGTAAGGAAAGCGCGCCTGCCCGACCCATGCCTGGTAGATCTGGCAGGGACCCGGCTGTAGGGCCAGGCCGTAGGGCGCCAATTGCTGCACAGCCAGCGCCTGGGTCTGCCGATCCGCGGCGGCGACGTCGACGACTCGTTCCGGCGGCAGCACCCAGCGGCAGCGGCCGGAGTCCACCTCCACTCCGGCCCGCACCAACCGATGCGCCAGGCGCCGCATCAGTGCACAGCTGGGGCCGTGATCCAGGCCGAGCCGCGCGGCCACGGCATTGAGCCGCTGCAGACGCTCGACATTGCGATCCACCTCCGCCGGCAGCAACGCATAGCCCTGCCCGCGCGCGGCCAGCATCGCCCGCACCCGGGCAGCATAGGCCGGTGTCTCGGGGAAGTTGGAGGCGACCGACACATAGGCCGCCTGCGCCGGCAGGAACGGGATGCGCCAGGACTCCGGCGCATCACCAACCAGCAGCACCACGCTGCGCGCCGGCTGCGGCAACGGCGGCGCCTGCACGCGAAACGCCTCGCGCGCCCAGCGCTCATGCCCCCAGTCTCCCCAGCCGTACAGCGCAAAGACCACGCAAGCAATCAGGGTCCAGCGCGCAGCCGGAGCGGCGACGCGCGCCGGCAACATCCGACGCAGCCCCACCCACAGCAGCAACGGTGCCAGCAGCTCCGGCACCACCAGGTAGCGCTGGATACTGAAGGCCGCCTGCCAGACGAGGAAGGCGATCACCACGAACACCAGCACCACACGCCAGGCCGGTGCAACCACATCCTGCGGCCATTGCCGGCGCGGACGCCGCACCATCCAGTGCAGCAGCGCGGCCAGACCCAGCAGATAAAGCAGCGGCCACACAATCTGGCGCAAGCGCACCTCGCTGACCCGGTTCGGCACCAGCGAGAACTGCAGCGGCCAGGTCAGCCATTCCCACAATGTCTTAGGCAACCAGCGCGCGTCGCTGACCGCCACCGGCTGCGCCAGCGGCGTCAAGAAATAACTATTGAACTGCGGAAACAGCGGATTGCCGAAGGTCTGCCAGACCCGCAGCAGCCACGGCCCGGCCAGCAGCGCGAAGCTGACCAGCGCAACTGCGGTCAGCACTGCGGCACCACCGATCCGCTGGCGCGGGCGCCCCCCGGCCACCAGCGCAGCCACGCCCAAGGCAAAAGCGAACAGCGCATTGGTCAGCTTGCAAGCCATTGCCAGCCCGAGCAGAGCTCCGGCCAGCGCCCACCAGCCCAGCGCCACGCTGCGTCCGGCTGCCTGCTGACAACGCTGTGCGTGCAGCGCCGCCAGCAACGCACCCAGCACCGGCAGGGCGCTGCTATTGTCGCCCATGCTGCCGGCGAATTCGGACAGGAACGCAGCGCTGCTCATCCCAGCCAGCGCCAGCCACGGCACCAGCCGCGCACGGTCCAGGCGTGGATCCAGCACCTGCCAAACGATACCGGACAACAGCAGGAAAGCCAGCGCATGCAGCACACCCATCGCGAAACCGGCCAGCGGTGCCGGCAGGCCGACGAACAGTGCGTAATACAGCATATCCAGCAGCGGATTGAAGTAGCTCTGCATCTGCGCCGGCGCCAGATCCACGCCGAGACGGCCATGCAACGCGGCGTAGCCGTTGTACAGATGGTAGTTGCGCAGGTCCCAATTGGCGTCCTGGCCGAGCCACAGCGACAGCAGTCCGCCGAGCAGCGCCACCGCTACACCAGCGGCGACCACATTGCCACGGCTGTGGAAGGCGAAGCGGCGGTCCAGCGCTACCAGAAGACGCTGGAGGCGACTGGGGTGCGGCGTCGGCGCCGCGACGGAGGCGGCCGCGCTCATGCGGCCTCGCCACGGCGTGCGTCGGCCTGGTCCGCCGCGGGCCACGCAGGGATCGCCAGATAAGCCAGACGCTTGGCCTCGATGCGGCCGCGCGTGACCGTGTCAAGGATCAGTCCACAGGCCAGCAACAGCACACCCAGCAACACCAGCGCCGAGCACAGAATCGCGGTCGGGAAGCGCGGCACCAGCCCAGTGTGTAGGTAGGTCAACAGCAGCGGCACCGCCAGCGCCAGCGCCAATAGCACGCAGGCGCCGAAGCCCAGCGAGAAGAACAGCAACGGCCGCTCGGCCTTGAATAGACGCAGGATGGTCAGCAAGATGCGGGTGCCATCGTGCCAGGTGCGCAACTTGCTCTGCGACCCTTCCGGACGCGCACCGTAGGCGGTGTCCACTTCCGCCACCGGCATGCGTAGCTGTAGCGCGTGCACTGCCAGTTCAGTCTCGGTCTCGAAGCCGGCGGCATGCGCGGGAAACGACTTCACGTAGCGTCGCGAGAACACCCGGTAGCCGGACAGCATGTCGTCGAAGCTGCGTCCGAACAGAAAGCCCACGCAACGGGTCAACAGCACGTTGCCGGTGCGGTGGCCGGCGCGGTAAGCCGCCGCTGCCTCACTACGCCGCGCCCCGACCACCATATCCAGCCCGTCGCGCAGCAGGCGCTCGACCAGCGCTGGCGCCATCGCCGCATCGTAGGTCGCATCGCCATCCACTAGCACGTAGACATCGGCCTCGATGTCGGCGAACAGGCGCCGCACCACGTTGCCCTTGCCCTGGAGTACGACCTTACGCACCGAGGCGCCGGCCGCATGCGCCAGGACGATGGTGGCGTCGCTGGAATTGTTGTCGAACACATGGATATGCGCGCCGGGCAGATGCGCGGCGAAATCTGCCACGACCCGGCCAATGGTGGCAGCTTCGTTGTGACACGGCACCAGCACCGCGATACGCGGCGCGGCCACGGGGCGGTCGGAGTGGGAATTGAACATGGGCGGCGTGCGGTCCTGCGCGGCAAAGCATAAAAAGGCGCGCCATCCTAGCTCAACGCAGTCGCAGTTTGATCGGCTGCTCCAACCAATCCTCGACGCTACCGTCGCGGCCATGCAGACGCAGGCCGAGCCAATGGGTTCCCGGCGTCAGCGCGCTGGCATCGAGCGTGGCGCGGAAACCAATGTCCGGATGACCAGGATCGGTGGAGATGCTCCAGAACGCGGTGACGTCATGACGCTCGCCATAGCGCGCCTGCGCGACGACCTTGCCATCGAGCAATACCTCCACGCGCGCGATCCCGACCCCATCCTTGAATGCCCAACCAGAGACATCCACACGACGTCCAACCGCTGCGTTGACAGCCGGCGTATCGATCCAGGCCATCGCCGGCGTGGTGCACGGACCAGGCAAGCGCTGGGCTGGCAACGCAAATAACAGGAACCGCTGGCTGCCATGATCGCTGGACACCACCTGCGGCGGCGGCAGTGGACCAACTAGATCGCAGATTGCGTGGTAGCGCTGCAACAGCAGTCGGTATCGCATATCGCTCGGCGAGAGCACCAGCAGGCGCGGCCCGTCGCGGTGGCCATCGCTGAGCATCCCCCATTGCTGCAATTGCGCACTGCGCCCGTGTTTGGTGTTCAACGGATGTGGCAACACCTGGATGTTGGGATCGTGCAATTGGAAACCGAGCTCGGCACCGACCTTGAAATTGTCCGCCAACACCTGCGTGCCTGCCGGCATGGTGGCCAGTTCGCGGCGCACCGCCACGGCCAGCGACCGCCAGCCGGCGAAATTGCGCGGATAATATTTGTCCGCGGCAGCATGCTCGCGTATTGCCGGCACCGACACCGCCAGGTAGTAGCCAAATGCGCCGATCAGCCCCAGCCCGGTCAGCAACCAAGTCGCACGGCGCAGCCGTTTTGACCAGCCGCTGAGGATCACCGGCGTGGCGATCAACAAGGCCAGATAACCCGGCAACGGCCAATGGAAACTGACTCGCTCGGCATCGCTAAAGAAGCCCAGCAGGAAAATGCCCAGAGTGGACACACCACCGAGCAGACCGAAGTAACGCCACTGCACCCGTGCGCCACCGTTACCGCCACCGCGTGTGGCGATCAACGCAACCTTTGCCATCGCCACCGCCAGCAATGGCGTCACCAACAGCAGTTGGATCACAACGAACGCGATGCCGGCGAATCGGAAGCTCCAAGGATGGCGGTCGATCAACTGAAACTTGATGCCAGCCTCACCGTTATCCACATTCCACGCCAGCAGCGGCAACCAGGCAACGATGCCCAGCGCCAGCGCAACCCATACCTGCGGATCGCGCAGCATGCGCCGGCCTTGCGGAATCAACAGCAAGGCAATCGCGCCGACCCCGATCACGCCGACAAAACGGTAGTGACTCAGCGCACCAAGGCTCAAACCCAGCGCCAATTCCACCGCACTCATCGCCTCGACCTTGCGTAGCAAGCGCGCGCTGGCGTCGATGCACAGGATGGTTGCCAACGCCATCGGCACGTCCGGCAACGCGAGAATGCCCAGCGTCCCCGACAAGGGCATCAGCAAGGTCAGAGCGCCGGCACGCCACCCCGCCACCGCGCCGAACCAGCGCGTGGCGATGCGCACGATCAACCACGGCAGCACCGCACTCAGCAGCAAGAACGGCGCGCGCAGCGCCAGCAGATGATCGCCGCCGATGGCCACGCCCAACCGCGCCAGCCAGGCGGTGAGCCCAGGCAGATCGGAGTAGGCAGCGGCAAGATGCTGGCCCTCTTGCCAGTAGAATGCTTCATCAACGAACAATGGCAAATGCGCAGCCACCAGCAGCTTGGCTGCCGTCACCAGTATCCACAACAGCACAAAGATGCTGCGTGCACGTTGTTCGCCTTGCATTGCCCGTAAACTCCTTAAGACCGTTGCGAGAATGCGATGTCGACTCCGCCCCCCTTACCAGGAATCCTAACCGATACGCTACGCGAAGCACTCGCGCACGCGCAGCGGCAGGTCAATGCGCTAGTGCTGGGTAAGCCGCAGCAGGTGCGTCTGGCCTTTGTCGCCCTGCTATCGGGCGGACACTTGCTAATCGAAGATCTGCCCGGCCTGGGCAAAACCACCTTGGCGCATGCGTTGGCGGCAAGCCTGGGCCTGGGTTTCCAACGCGTGCAGTTCACCTCCGACCTACTGCCTGCCGATGTGCTCGGGGTCTCGGTATACGACCCACAATCGCGTCAATTCCAGTTTCATCCCGGACCGGTGTTCACCCATGTGCTGCTCGCCGACGAGATCAACCGCGCACCACCGCGCACCCAGAGCGCGCTATTGGAGGCGATGGCAGAGCAACAAGTCACCCTGGATGGCACCACGCATCCGCTGCCTGCGCCGTTCTTCGTCATCGCCACACAGAATCCGGTGGATTTATCGGGCACTTTTGCGTTGCCCGATTCGCAATTAGACCGTTTTTTACTGCGCCTGTCGCTGGGCTATCCAAACAGCGAATCCGAGCGCGCATTGCTCAGCGGCAGCGACCGCCGCGATCTGATCGCACAAGCACAGCCGCTGCTCAGCGATGCCGACATCGCCACGCTGCGACACAGCGTGGAGCGGATTCATGCCAGTGACGCGCTGGTCGGCTACGTGCAGGCATTGCTGGCACGCAGTCGTCAGCATCCGGGAGTGCGCGTGGGCCTGTCGCCGCGCGCCGGCATCGCACTCCTGCGCGCCGCCAAGGCGCATGCGTTGCTGCTCGGCCGCAGCCATGTCCTGCCCGAGGACGTACAGGCGCTGTTCCTGGAAGTGGCCGAGCACCGATTAGTGGCCGAGCAGGAATCGGCCTCCGGACAGGCACTGGCCAAAGCAATCCTGCACAGCGTCGCCGTGGACTGATACCGATGCCGGCACGGCAGCACGACTGGCGGCAACGACTGGCACACCTGGCGACGCCACGCGATCCGGAACCCCTGCCAGTACGACTGGACCGACGCCGCATCTATATCCTGCCGACGCCGTTCGGCAACTTCATCGCCCTGCTGCTGGCGACGATGCTGCTCGGCGCGCTGAACTACAACAACAATCCGGCACTGCTGCTGGCGATGCTGCTCGGCGCGGCCGCGATGGCCAGTGCCATCGTGGCGCACCTGCAACTGTCGGGATTACGCCTGGACGCCCTATCGGCGCAACCGGTCGCCGCCGGCAGTCCACTGCGGCTGCGACTGGCACTGACAGCCAGCGATGGTCGCCGCCGACGTGGCCTGCGCGTGCGCTACGGCGAAGTGCTGGCCCACCTCGATCTGCACGACGACGCTCGCAACGAAGCCGACCTGCACATCCCCACCGAACGCCGCGGCTGGATGGATCTGCAACGCATCCAGATCTCGACCACCCAGCCACTGGGTCTGCTGCGCGCCTGGGCCTGGTTCTGGCCCGAGACTCCACTGCTGATCTATCCGCAACCGGAAACCGACGGCCCGCCGCTGCCGACCGGTACCGGCACCCCCACGCAAACCAGGCTGCATGCACTCGGAGAGGAACTCCACCAATTGCGTCCCTATCGCGCCGGCGATGCGCCACGCACGATCGCCTGGAAGCATTCGGCACGCCGCGACACCCTGCTGGTACGCGAGTACGAACGCCCAATCGGTGTGGACGTGGTGCTGGACTGGCGCATGCTGCTGCCGCTGCCTTACGAACGCCGCATCGCACGGCTAGCACGCTGGGTCGACGAAGCCGAGCGCGATGGCCGCCGCTATCGCCTGCTGCTGCCGGGGCATCCCGCGCTGGGTCCGGACCGTGGCCCACAACACCGACACCAGTGCCTACGCGCGCTCGCGCTGTTGCCACATGACTGAGTCGCGCACACCCGCATTGAGCACATCCAGCCGGGCCTGGGCACTGAGCACGGCACTGCTGTCGCTGCTGCCACTGTTGCTGCAACTGCCCACTGCACTGGCTTGGCTGATCGCACTCGCCGCACTGCTGGTCGGTGCCAGTTCGGCCTGGCGCCCAGTGCCGGCCGCACTGCGCCTGGCACTGATCGCGGCGATGCTGGCGACGCTGTACTGGCAAGCCGGGCTACGCTTCGGCCGCGACACCGGATGCGCCCTGCTCGCGGCCATGTTGGCGATCAAACCATCGGAGCTGCACACGCTGCGCGATGCACGCAGCCTGCTCGGCTTCGCGCTGTTCGCGCCCTTCGCTGCCTTCCTGCTGGATCAAGGACCAGCGACGATGGCACTGGCACTGGCTGCGGTGATTCTCGCCCTGCTGTGCATGCAGCGCTTAGCCGATCAGGAAGGACACAGCGAACGCCGCCCACTGCGTGGGCAACTCATCAGCGTTGGCCGCCTACTGCTGTTGGGCCTGCCACTGGCGCTGGCCGCATTCTGGCTGTTTCCGCGCCTGGGCTCGCCACTGTGGGGCGTGCCGGAACGCGCACTGGGCCGACCCGGCCTGTCGGACACCATGACCCCGGGGCAATGGCTGGACCTGATGGCCGATGACACCCCGGCACTACGCGTGCAGTTCTTCGGCCCGGTGCCACCGCCCACGCAGCGTTACTGGCGTGGACCGGTGCTGTGGGATTTCGACGGCCGCACCTGGCGCGGCCAGAACGACAATGCAACGAGGCCCGCACCGACGATACAACCAGGACCGAGTGCGTGGGACTACCAGATCGACGTGGAACCGACCGATCGCCGCCAACTGGTTGCGCTGGAACTGCCGCTACAGGCGCCCGCCGGCACCCGGCTCACGGCCGACGCCGTACTGCAGACCGAACAACCGCTCAACGCCCTGACCCGCTGGCATCTGCGCTCGGCACCGGCGCAGCGAGTGCAAGCCGATCTGGCACCTGCGCAGCGCCAGCGCGCACTGGCACTACCACCTGGCTATAACCCGCGCACGCTGACGCTGGCCCGACAATGGCGGCAACAAGCCGGCAGTGACGACGCGGCGATCATTGCCCGCGCGCTGCAATGGATCCGCCGCGACTTCGCCTACACCCTGCAGACACCACTGCCCGGCCGCGATAGCGTGGACGAATTCCTGTTCCAGCAAAAAGCCGGCTTTTGCGAACACTTCAGTTCGGCGTTCGTCGTACTGATGCGCGGCGCGGGCATTCCCGCCCGCATTGTCACCGGCTATGCCGGAGGCACCCGCAATCGGCTTGGCGACTATTGGATCGTGCGGCGCATGGACGCCCACGCCTGGGCCGAGGTATGGCTGCCGCAACGCGGCTGGGTGCGCGTGGACCCGACCGCAGCGGTCGCACCGGAACGCATCTACGACACGCTGGAAGACCGCATCGGTGGCGGCGGCACCACACAGGGCGACGGCGCCATCTGGCAGTGGCGTGACATCGCCGACTGGGCCCGCCGCGGCTGGAACGATCTGGTGCTGTCCTTCGACGCCAATCGCCAGCAGCAGCTACTGCGCCTGATCGGCATCCCCCGGCTGGAGCCGGCGCAGCTGGTCGCCCTGTTCGCGGGTTGCGCGGCGATGCTACTGGGCGCAATGGCCTGGTGGCTGGCCCGTGGCGAGCGCGAACGCGACCCGTTGTTGCGCGCCTGGCGGCGCCTTGGCGGGCGCTACGCGCGGCTGGGCCTGGAGCGCCAGGCGCATGAACCAGCACAGGCATGGGCCGCACGGGTGGACCGGGGAGTAGGCGACACGGGGCTGATTTCACTCAGCCGGCGTTTCGCCGATGCGCGATACGCTGGCGCCGATTCGGACAGCGCTTCATTGTTGCGCGACCTGCGCAGGCACCGTCCGCCAACCGGAGCATCCCGATGAAGATCCGCCTACTGTTCCCCATACTCGCCGCGCTGGCACTGTGTGCCTGCGCCACCGCGCCCAAACCGCTGCAAGGCCAGTTCGCCTCCGTCACCCCACGCGATTCGGTCGCAGGACAGCAAGTCGGTGCCGCCGTGCGCTGGGGCGGCAAGATCATCCAGACCAAGCCCAGCCAGGGCCAGACCTGCTTCCAGATGCTGTCGCGGCCGCTCAACGCCAGCGGCCGACCGGATAGCGACTCGGCCGACGCCAGCGATGGCCGTTTCGTCGCCTGCCGCTCCGGCTTCTACGATCCGGCCGTGTTCGAACCAGGCCGCGAAGTCACCTTCATCGGCCATGTGGCCGGCTACGAGAACACCCGCATCGGCGAATACGACTATCGCCTGCCGAAAATAGAAGCCGATGTGGTTTACCTGTGGCCGGTCGTGCGTCAGGTCGAAGTGGTGCCAGCTTATCCTTATCAACCCTGGGGACCATGGGGTCCGTGGGGTCCGCGCTGGGGCTGGTGGTGAACCTCTCGCATTGAGCAAGAACGCAACACCGAAACGCCGCTGACTCAGCGGCGTTTCGCATTACAGGCAAAAGCGACAATGCCAGCACGCGCCAGCATGGCTAACGCCGCGCTCAAGGCGTACCGAAGTGCCCCAACGGTGCCCCTGCCAGCAAATGCAAGTGCAGATGAAACACCGTCTGTCCGCCATGCTCGCGGCAGTTGATCACCACGCGATAGCCATCCTCGGCCAGACCCTGTGCGCGTGCGTAGCTGGCCGCTGCAAGCACCAGCTTTCCGACCAGGGTGGCCTGATCCGGCAACAAATCGTCCAGCGTGGGAATCTCCACCTGCTTGGGAATAAACAACACATGCACCGGCGCCTGCGGCGCGATGTCCTTGAACCCAAGGACGACATCGTCTTCGTAGACGATGCTGGCCGGAATTTCGCGACGAATGATCTTGCCGAAAATAGTGTCCATGAAGCATGCCTGGAACAGTAAAAAGAGGAGAGGCCGTTATAGCCCAATTCGGCGCGGTGCCGCAGCCAGCACGCAGATGGCGCTATTCGCCCACACTGCCGCGCGGCACTTCGCTACGGCTGCCAAAAGCATGCGACAAGGTGCCGCGATCCACGTATTCCAGCTCACCGCCCAACGGCAAGCCCTGCGCCAGACGGCTCGGCCGCACGCCGTGCTGACGCGCCAACTGCGCCAGGTAATGCGCGGTAGCCTCGCCTTCGACCGTGGAATTGGTGGCGATGATCAGTTCGGCGACCTCGCCTTGCGCCAGCCGCGCACCGAGCCGATCCAGACCGAGTTCGCGCGGACCGATCCCATCCAGTGGCGATAGCCGTCCCTGCAGAATGAAATACAACCCGCGATAGCCGGTGGCTTGCTCGATCACCAGGCGGTCGGCCGGCGACTCCACCGCGCACAGTTGCTGACGGTCGCGGCCGGGACTGGCACAGATCGCGCAGATGTCGGTTTCGCTGAAATCGCGGCATTGCGAGCAGTGGCCGATCCGCGCAATCGCCGCATGCAACGTGTCGGCAAGCCGCTGCCCACCGGCACGTTCGCGTTCGAGCACGTGATAGGCCATGCGTTGCGCGGTTTTCTGGCCGACTCCCGGCAGGATGCGGAACGCCTCGATCAACTGTTCGAGCAGCGGCGAACTCATGCGTCCCACGCGCTCCGGAACCGCGCGAGGTCAACACGCTCGAACAGTCCGCGAAACCGGCACAGCGCCTTGGCCACCATGGCATCGATCTGCGGCTTCAATTCCAGGCCGCACTCGATCAACATCGGCCACCGGATACCCTCGACTTGCACACAGTGCGCACCCTGGCACGGCGACAACGTCACCACCCGGACATCGCCGACGACGCCAATACCTCGGCCACCGGGCAGATGATCGTGACGCCTGCCGTTCACCATGCTCAGAACGGCAGCTTCATGCCCGGCGGGATCGGCATCCCGGCCGTGGCCGCGCCCATCCGCTGCTTGGACTCGGCATCGACCTTGTTGGACGCATCGTTGAAAGCGGCGGCGATCAAATCCTCGACCATCTCTTGGTCGGACAGAATGCTCGGATCGATCCGCACCTTGCGGCACTCCTTGGCGCCGGTCAGGGTGACGCTGACCATGCCGCCACCGGCGCTGCCGGTGACTTCCAATTGTGCCAATTCTTCCTGGGCGCGCTGCAGGTTTTCCTGCATCTTCTGCGCCTGTTGCATCAGTTGGGCGATATTACCGCGCATCTTGGTTCACTCATCGTAGGGACGGATGGAATCGGGCACGACCCGCGCACCTTGCTGCTGCATCAGCGCTTGCACCGCCGGGTCGTTGAGGAACGCAGCCTCGGCCGCGTTCTGACGTTCGCCGCGTTGCCGGTGCGAACGCTCGTGCAGGGTTTCGGTATCGACGGCGATGCCGCTTTCGATCACGATCTTCGGGCGCTGGCCGAGCGTCTCGGCCAGTGCATCGGCCAGCTCACCGAGCGAACGCTCCGACTGCAAATATTCGAAACCAGGCGACAGCGACAGCCGCAGCACGCCCTCGGCATGACTGACAAAGGCGGCATTGGCCGCGAGTTGCCGCGACGGACCGGTCAAACCGCAGTCGGCGACCAGTACCAGCCAGTCTTCGGTGCTGTGCAGACTGCCTCGCGCGCCAACAGCCGCCGACGATGAAGCACGCGTTGCCTCGGCAGGTGGCGGCACTGTGTCCGCTGCGGCGGCTGACGCAAACGGCGGACGCGTGACAGTGGGCATCGGCGCAGCGGACGCGCTCGAACGTGCCGGCGGCGACGCGGGCGGATCCCACGGCGGATCCAGCGCACTCGCGGACGCGTTGGGAGATGTGTGGACGGGTGTCGGTGTCGGTGTCGGTGTCGACGACATGTTGGATGCGGAAGGCGTGATCGCCGACGGAATCGACGAAGACGCGACCGAGGCAGCGGACGCAGTCGCCGCCGCACCATCGCGCCCCTGCGCTGGCGCGCCCGCAGCAGAGGTCGCCGGCAATGCCGCAGCATTGGCTGGGCGGAACGCCAACATCCGCAATACCGCCATCTCGAACCCGGCGCGCGGACTCGGTGCCAGATACAGATCGCGGCGTCCGTTCAACGCCATCTGGTACCACAATTGCACGATTTCCGGACGCAGCCGCTCGGCCAGCGGCGCCGGATCCAAACCGTCCAGCACATCCAATGCCGCACCCGGCACCAGTTGCCGTACCTGGATGCGATGCAACGCCTCGGCCAGCGCTTCCAACACGCCACCCCAATCCGGAGAGAACTCGGCCAACCCCGCGACGACCTGCAGCAATCGCGCTCCATCGGCATCAGCCAGCGCATCGAGCATGGCGCCGACCTGGGTGCGATCCACCGTCCCCAGCATCGTCCGCACCACATCTTCGCGCAGCGCGCCGCCGGCGTAGGCGATGGCCTGATCGAGCAGCGATAGACCATCACGCAGACTACCGTCGGCGGCCTTGGCCAACTGCACGATGGCCGAGGCATCCACCTCGATCTGCTCGGCAGCCAGAATCTTGGTCATCTGGCCCTGGATCTGCATCTCGTCCAGGCGCTTGAGGTTGAACTGCAGACAGCGCGATAGCACCGTCACCGGCAGCTTCTGCGGATCGGTGGTGGCGAGCAGGAACTTCACATGCTCCGGCGGCTCTTCCAGCGTTTTCAGCAGCGCGTTGAACGCCGCCTTGGACAGCATGTGCACTTCGTCGATCAAATAGACCTTGAACTTGCCGCGCGAAGGCATGTACTGGGCGTTTTCGATCACCTCGCGCACATCGTCCACGCCGGTGTTGGACGCGGCGTCGATCTCCAGCAGATCGATATAGCGGCCAGCATCGATATCCAGGCAGGCCGCACACTTGCCGCACGGATCGGCACTGGTGCCCTGCTCGCAGTTCAACGACTTGGCGAAGATGCGCGCGATGGTGGTCTTGCCGACACCACGCGTGCCGGTGAACAGAAACGCATGATGGACCCGCCCGCTGTCCAGGGCGTTGGTGAGCGCACGGACCACATGCTCCTGCCCCACCAGCTCGGCAAAACGCTTGGGGCGCCACTTGCGGGCGAGAACGAGATAGGACATCAGGCGACCGTCTTCATCTGAACCGTCATTGTGCCATGCCGCGCCCGGGTCATTGCTCAGGCGTCAGCGCGGCCAACCTATCCGCCTCTCGCGGCCTGGGAAAACGTCGGATCCAGGCGCTGGGCGATCATGAACAGGTACTGGCGGCAAGGCTGAGCGCCAGCCACGCCCGCTCACCTTGTGAATGGAGGCCGTGACGGCTAGAATTCCGCCCTTGCCCGGACCGCTGGCCCGCGCAAGAAACCGGAGAGGTGTCCGAGTGGTTGAAGGAGCACGCCTGGAAAGTGTGTAAGCGTCTAAACCGCGCTTCGGGGGTTCGAATCCCCCTCTCTCCGCCAGTTATCCAGTAGGTAGTGTCTTCGGCCAAGCAGTTCCGAAGCTTCCCTGCTATTAAACACCTACTACGCCTGATGTGCTGGGCTACGTGGACTAGAAGGCCACCCGTCAAGGTGGCTTTTTTGCGTCAAGCCTCTTCTTTTACCAACCCGATAATCTTATCGGCCATCTGAGTGAACAACTGCTCTGTTTCGCGAGCCCTCTGCACATGTGCGCCTGTCAAACCATCGTGCGCCGTGCAGTCAAAGATCGGCTTCCTCGCCTCTTGAGAGTAAGGCACGAGACTATGTAGGTTCGGGATAGCGCCCAAATTATAGGAGCCACCATCCCAATCGATGACCTGCCCAAGTGGACGCAGCTTATCCACGACATTCTGTTGGACGGCCTCTTCCACGCGGCCACCAAAAATCTGCCACCCTCGCGTCATTCCTTCGGCGTTATTCCTCGTGTTGTATTGCTGACGCACATACCCAAGGAAGCGCGGCGCGCCCTTCGGCAGGTCAATATCCTCTGACTGTCCAGCAATACGGATGATATCCCATTCTTGCCGCCAACCAACAAGCTTCTCACCCAAGTTTTGTGCGCCACGAATCGAGAAGAGGTCGGGAGAAATTGGGACAATAAAATCATCGCAAGAGGTCAACGTGGTCCTATTGAGCGGACCAAGATTCGGCCCCATATCGATAAAAGTGACTTGTGCATCGACCTGTTTCTCAGCCCACTTCACATAGCGGTAGATACCTGACTGCTTTCTCAAGTCCGCCGGATTACCGCCACGCGCACGGTTCCAAGTATCACCCAACGTGTCCTCAAACCGGCTGAGCGCAGGATCACCAGGCACAAGCCATAAAGTCGGGTAATCTTCGGGCCGAGGCTGCAAGGGCCCACGGTTTCGGATATCACCAAGACTTTCATGGAGAGGCTCAATCGCAAGGAAGATGCTATTTCCCCGAGATTGTCTCCAAGCACGCTCAACCGCGATGTCGGGCAAACAGTATGCCGTGAGATTACATTGCGGGTCAGCATCGACAAGCAAGACACGGATTCCACGCCGCGCAAGCGAGTACGCGATATGATAGAGGTAGGTTGTCTTTCCTACGCCGCCTTTATTGTTGAAGATTCCAAGAATCATCTCCGCCTCTCCTGTAGCAGTTGCTGGTTAAAAGACACTATGCCTGTGAGTGGGCACCGCACCATCTTGCTACTTCACCATCCGCTTGTCAGGTAGAGCAGATCAGATTCGCGGCGTTGCCGCCACGTCTGCGAAACTCCTACTCCACACCACTTCGTCAGGCGTCAGCTCGCGGAACGCTTCAAGGATGCCCTTGTTGATTCCCCAGTTTCGCCGGCGACTCTTGTACACGTGATGCTCACCGAAGGTCATGCGGATACAAAGCGGAGCGGAAGACTGCACTAGGCGATTGTTCCACCGGTACTGGTCGAGCACCCACTGGGCTAAGGCCTTCTCCTAGTCAGTCGAAGAAGCCATGTTTCCTCCTATTCCTGGGAAGCCCGATGTCCGGAATGGCGGGAGGCGCCCCGAAGGGCGCTCCCGGGTGCTGCGCTTAGCCCGGAGGGCTGCGCCAATGCTGGCATACGTACTCCAGACGGCCCTTCCGGAACCGGGTGTACGAGCAAACATGCACCGTCTTCTTTCCGGCCATTGAAGCCTCCACAAGACGGACTGTGAGGGCGATATCTATTCCCAAGGCCGGGACGGGGCTATACTCCCGCTGCTGTACCGGGCCTCGGGCCGGCAGAGGGCTCCCGCTCACTGCCATGCCGTAATGCCGGTGCGGGCGGCTCGGACTGCCGTTGAGCCCACCTTTCCAGAGGTGAATTCAACGCCGAACCAGCACCACACCAGCGTTTTGCCTACCTAGCGCCCCGACTCAAGCCTGTTTTGCGACTGGGAACTTGAGTTGGGGCGTTGCTTTATCTGGGCCACCAGCGGCGGTAGTCAGCCGATGGCCACGATCTAATGTCACAAAGAGTCCTCCTCGTCTGCATCGGGCTCCTCAGCCATTGTGTCCCGATAGTTTTTCAAGATGAACTCAGTCATCTTGATCACATTTCCCCACTGCTTCTGCGTCATCTGGCCAGGCAGATAAATCACACCGTCCTGCCCACCAAAGATAGGGATCGGGATCGCCACCATTCCATCGCGTGGAGGCCTCTGCTTAGAGTGATCTTGCGCAATGTGAGCTGGCGGATTAGAAGCAACGGGCGGCATCACAACTGCCTTGGTCTTGCGCTTTGCACCACTTCCACCGGTAACCGTCGGCGCCTTGGCATGGGGACTTACAACAATGCCGGCCTCCTTGGCAGCTGCGAGGAAGAAAGTGACCGACTTGCTAAGCGTTGAGCCACCGATCTCGTACTGCCTGAACTGCTCAGCAAGCTGCGAGGTAGTCGCACTCCGGAGATTGAAGGTTCCGTCAGTAATGGAACCGTAAGACGACTCAACCAATTCCTTTAGCAGCGCTTTTGATTCCTGCTCATCAGCCACGATATAAGCCTCCAAGCGCTCCGTCGGAGTGCCATCGTCGCTAACAAGCTCGAACCACTTGAGGGTCCCGATCAGAGCGGACTTCTCCGAGCCAGAGCGCTTACCCAAGTAGCTACGGTCGATAGCTGCGGGCACAACCTCGTGCTCCTTAAGATCAGTCATCAGCTTCATGAAGCTTCTATACGACGTGTAAGGCGGCTTCACGTTCTTGTCGACCACGGGGAGCTCCGTTCCGGATTGAGATTTCCGGGCGAGTGAATTCCATCACACGTCCTTAGGGGATGCAACACCCACTCCAACACCCTGGCAAAAAGGATCCAATGCCACGAATTTTAATTTCTCGAAAATATTTGCAAATTATTGATTTAAAATGATTTTTTTATTATTATATTTTTGTGCGCATTCAATCTCGTCAAATTTTATCGACAAGGTGACCGGGCCGCGAGGCGACCAAGTGCGCAAGGAGGCGCATACAAAACCTTCGCCGACGTCTCGAAATGGATTTCGTGCAGAAATTTGCGTAGCCGCACTAAGGAAAAATCCATCGCGGACTCTCGCCCAGCAGGCTACGCGGCGCGAGCCGCCAGCCCTGCGAGGTCTGGATGCGCACAGCCACGAGGCCGTCCAGCGATGTGGGCAGTAGGCCATGTTCCTGGCGCATTTCGAGCTTGGTCCGGGAGACGATCAGCCCGGACTCGATGTGCTGCCAGCGGTAGGTGCGTTCGTCGCGGTGAAAGCGGCCGGCACACTCCCTGTACGTGGGGTCTGCCCACCTAGCCTTCATCTGTGCGGATATGCGCTCCCGGAATGCAGGGTCATCCCACAGCGCGCGCATGTGCTTCGACGAAACGGCTTGCTGCCGCGAACGCGACGATGTGGGCGTGGGGTCATAATCTGGACTGCGCCGAGCCAACGGCCACGCGGGGAGCTTTTCTGGTTCTACCACCGCGCCTCCCGCACCGCAGTCAACCGCCTTGGCTCGACTTGGCTCGCTTCACTAGCTTGGCAAGCTTGACCGAGCGCTCGGCTTGCTTTTTCTCGTGGAACGCCTTCGCCTTCAGGACATTGGGAACTGCGCCTTTCATGCTTCGCCCCCCCCGACGCCTCGGCGATAGCCCGGGCGGCGAGCTGGTTGCTCAGATTGGCGATGGGGTCGGCCTTACCGCGCACGAACTCATCATTCGCAGCACGCGCGGTGCGCTCGGCAAGGAGCCCCCTTGAGCTTGGCCGTAACCTCGGCGTGCTGACCGCCCCACACCTTCTCGGCAAACGCCGCCACCGAGAACGGCCGCCGATCCGAAGGCCGGCGGTCTACCACGGTCGCAATCGCGGCAGCCAACGGCATGTCGGCGGCGGCGATAGCGGTGATCGCAGCAGTCTCCAGTTCGATCGGCCCACCGCCCTCAAGTTGGAGCTGGTACTGCGTGCGCCGCGTGTCGCCCAAGGCAACGCGGCCGAGCATCTGCGCAGGCGACTGACACAGGCTCAGGGGGAACGTGGCATCGGCGGCGACTTTCGCCAGCGGACGCAGGAGTTCCTCACGCTGGCCGCGGCTCGATTCCACGATGGTCAGGCGGAACTTGGCGATGCGCGAGGCAAGCTACTTCTTTGCGAACTGCTTGGCCACGGCACGGTTTGCCGAGTCAGTCTCACGAATGATGTCGTCCGCCTCTCTGCCGAATCGCTGACGTGCGTCGTCTACTTGCTTCTGAATGCTGGCGATGCGTGACGCAAAAGCTGTGGCAAGTTCGGAGGCCCGGTCCGCGAGCCGGTCGATGTTCGCCGTGGTCAGCGGGACATCGGTGGGGATGGTGTTGAAGTTGACGTTCGGCATGGGGCTATTCCTCAGCATGCGGCCCAGCCAGTGGGGCCACTCGCTCCCGACCATATGGACCGGATTTGCCCCGCGCGAGTGTTATTTATTGGACCGGTTTACTTCTTCGGCTGAAAGCGGATCGCCGCACTGGAAGTAGTGGGCTCAGCTGATTTCGATCTTCCTTCCCAGCTTTTTGTTGAACGCATCATTTCCTGCTGCTCTACCCAGGCGAGCGCACTGGAGCGACTGGATCAAACCAAGATGACTCGATCATCGCGTGGCAGCTTCGCAACGGGGTGAAAATCCTCTTGGATCACGCGCCCGGCCGCCTCGCCCGCGATGGCGTAGCTTGTTGCGTCCAATGCGTGGTCGTTCGCCTTCGTGTCCACGTCATCAGGGATACGCGAATCGCGCGGCAGGCTCGGGACGGTCGCCAGCCAGAACCAACACCGCGACGCCACGAAGAACTCGCCGTTGACCATCAACTGCTTCAACTGCTCGAAGCGCGGGACGCGCGGGCCTTTCCTCGCCAGGCTCACGCGAACGCCAGCCGCCCGGAACAGGTCCGACAAGCTCGCCTCCATGCGCCCGGCGGTGCGAGCCTCCGCCGCGGAATCGATGACGCCACGCGCGCGAACACCGTTCCGGCATGCCAACTTCGTCCCAGCGCGCACCACGCGCTTCGCCCGACCGGGCCGCGGTCAGGATCGCGAACTCAAGCACCCGCGCACCCATGCCATTGCGCGAGCGAAGGTCCAGCATGAACGACTGCATTGGGGCATAGGGCAGCGCCGGATGGTGCTGCACGTCCCTTACCTTCCCGGGCGCGGGTAGGACCTTATCTAGATAGCCATTCCAACGCGCCGGGTTGTCGCCCTCGCGGAAGCCGCGGACCTTTGCCCAGTCCAGCACCGACTCCATGCGCTGGCGCACCCGGTTCGCCGTCTCGTTCTTCTCAATCCAGATGGGCTCAAGGACGCGCAGGACGTGTGCGCGGTCGATGTCGGCGACGCGGAGCGAGCCCAGCACCGGGAAGGCATAGGCTTCGAGCGAGCTGGTCCACTGGTCGGCGCTCTTGCCGCCCGACTTCCATTCCGCGGACTTGGACTCGATGAACTGGTGCGCGGCCTTCTCGAATGTGATCTCAGCCAGGCGCGCCGCAAGCATGGCGCTCCGGGCCTCTCGCTTCGCGGTGATCGGGTCGATGTTCTTGGAAAGCAGTTCGCGCGCCTCGGCGGCCTTGCGCCGCGCTTCGGACAGCGACACGTCCGGATAGCCGCCCAGCCCAAGATCACGCCGCCACGGCTTGTCGGTTCCGGGTTTCACACCAGCGGTGTAGCGAAGCACCCAGCTCCGGGCTCCGGTCGCGGTGACTTGCAGCAGGAGTCCCGACACAGCCCCACCGACAGCGTAGTATCCGGGCTTTCTCAGGTTCCGGACTGCTATGTCTGTCAGCTCTTTTGCCTTGCGAGGCATGGGGCGCTCATCAAGTTTTAACCTACTACCTACCCTACTATGAACGAGCGATGTAGCGATAGAGGGCGAGACCACCCGAGACGAAAACTTCTTGCCGAAACATGTAGGTACAGCGAGAATAGATACCTAGCGAGATGAGCTAAGGCTAAGCAAGCGCGGCCCCTCTCTCCGCCAGTTTCCCCGCGCTGCCCCTGCGCAGATTCCTTCGCTTCCTGCGCAGGAATTCCTAACGGGCAACAACCGCGCTGCTGGCGCGGTTTCGTCTCTATGGTGGCCCCGTCGGCCCCTCGCGACGCTAGGTCGAAAACCCCGCCAGGGCCGGAAGGCAGCAACGGTATCGATCGACGCGGGCGCCGAGGTCAGCCGGCGGGGTCGCCACCCCTCCTTCGACTGTTCGCGCTCTCGCATCGCCGAGCGTCTGGCTTGCTGCAACCTGGCATCATCGAGCATCTCGCTTGCTGCACGCTCGTACATCAGTCGGCAACTGCAGCATGCGCGTTACGCGGCGTCACGCACGCTATTGCGGATGCAGCCAACCCGCCTCACCGTCGCGGTAGCGTTCGTGTTTCCAGATCGGCACTCGCGCTTTGACCTCGTCAATGACATAGCGACAGGCGCCAAAGGCGGCATCGCGATGCGCCGCCACCACGCCCACCCACACGGCCAAGTCACCGATCACCAAGTCGCCGATACGGTGGACGCAACGCAGGTCGAGAATGGCGAAGCGCGCCAGTGCTTCGTCAACGATACGCTGGCCTTCGACTTCGGCCAGGGCGGCATAGGCGTCATAGCGCAGGCCATCAACGGCGCGGCCGTCGTTGTGATCGCGTACCCAGCCTTCGAAGCTGGCATAGGCACCGGCCTGCGCATGGGCCAGCGGCGCACGCAACGCAACAGGATCGAGCGCGTGGTCGGAGAGATGGAAACGCGGCGCGGTGGACATCACTCAGCCTCCCGACACCGGCGGAATGAACACCACTTCCGCGCCATCGCGCAATGTGTCGCCCCAATCGGCGAAGGCGCCATCCACTGCCACACGCAGACGTTGTGCAGGCCAACGCAGGCCATGCCGCGCGTCGAGTTCGGCGTACAGCGCGCGCAAGTCGGGCGCGGCCGTGCGCACCTGCTCTCGATCAATCCCCGCCGCCTCGCGCAAGCTGGCGAAGTACAGCACGGTCACCGAGGCGCTCATGCCACGCTCCCGACATCGCGCTTGCCACCACGTTTGCCGAGCAATCGCACCGGGCCGATGGTCATCGCGTGGGTCAAGGCTTTGCACATGTCGTAGACGGTCAGCGCGGCGACGCTGGCACCGGTCAAGGCTTCCATCTCCACGCCGGTACGATGCACGGTGCGCACGCGGCATTCGATCCGCAACACCTGCGGCGAGGCCCAGTCGATGGCGAAGCGACAGCCATCGATGGGCAACGGATGGCAGAACGGAATCAATTCGTGCGTGCGCTTGACCGCCAACGTGCCGGCAATCACCGCAGTCTCGACGATGCCGCCCTTGGCGCTGCGCAACGCATCGGCACGCAATTGCGCGGCCACCGCCGCAGGAAAACGTACCCGCGCCTCAGCAACCGCCACGCGCGCGGTGGCGGGCTTGGCGGAAACGTCCACCATCGCAGGCAGCCCCTGCGGGTCAAGATGGGTCAGCATCGGCGCCGATGTGCCTGCCGGCTTGGTGGATCTTTTCTTGGTCATGGATGACGCTGCCCCTCCCACGGCGCGATGCTCAGACAACACCGGGAATCGGCGTGCCTTGATGGAACAGCATGCGCCATCGACGGTCGCGGCGCTGCCACAATGAACTGTGCAGCGCCTGCTGCGGCGGTTCGCTGCCGCCACCACGCTCGCTGCGGTCACGCAATTGCACAAGAGCTGGCGCCAACGCCTGCGCGTCCATCTCGAAAACACGATAAACGAAGCCGCTCGCCTGGACAGATCGCGCCTGCAACATGGCAAGCTTGTCGAAGCGACTAGCGGATGTGCCAAACTCCAGGAAAGCACCGTGAAGCAGATCGGCCACGCGTTTGGACCAAGCGCGCAGTGTCGGCTCCAGCAATTCCAGTTCCAACGCGACTAATTCACCTTGCAGCGCGGTGTCCATCGGCTCAACCACCGATCAGGAACATTTCGACGTGCTTGCCGCGCGTCGCCGTCGCATCGCCACGCAATTCGCTGTAACGGTCATTGCGCTGCTCCCATAAGTCGCGCACGCGTTCGGCCAGCGCCTGCTCGCCATCGGCCAGCGCCGGGGTGAGATCGGCACCTTCGGCAGCGAACAGACAGGTATAAAGACGACCATCCGCCGAAACCCGCGCACGATGGCAGTCGCCGCAAAACGGCGCGCTGACAGAAGTAACGAAGCCAACCTCGCCACCGCCATCAGCGAAGGCATAACGCGCGGCGACTTCGCCAGGATAGTGCGGCTCCAGCGCGTGCAGCGGCCAGCGTGCGGCAATGCGCTCGCGCAGTTCCGCAGCGGGCACCACCATGTCGCGACGCCAAGCGTTGCACGTGCCCACGTCCATGTATTCGATGAAACGCAACACATGGCCGCTACCGCGAAAATGCGCCAACAGCGGCAATACCTGTTCGTCGTTGATCCCACGCTGGACCACGCAGTTGAGTTTGAGCGGGCCAAACCCGGCCGCAACGGCGGCATCAATACCGGCCAACACCTGCGCGATTTCGCCACGACCGCCGGATAGTTGCCGGAACACCAACGGATCGATGGCATCCAGACTGACCGTAACGCGCTGCAAGCCGGCGTCACGCAAGGCCTGCGCGTGCGATGCCAACAACACGCCGTTGGTGGTCATTGCCAAATCTTCCACACCCGCAATGCGTGCGAGCCGCTGCACCAATTCCGGCAGTTCGCGGCGCAGCAAGGGCTCCCCGCCAGTCAGGCGCAGCTTGCGCACGCCGTTACGGACGAAGGCGCGTACCACGGTCTCGATCTGTGCGAACGACAGCCGCGCGGCCGCGTCGAATCCGTAATCGTCGGGGACTTTATCGACTGGCATGCAGTAGCCGCAGCGGAAATTGCACGCCTCGATCACCGACAGGCGCAGATCGCGCAACGCACGCCCGCGCCGGTCCGCTGGCGTCGCGGACGCAAGCGACGGGCGCGCGATGGCACTCATCCGGCCGGCATCTGCGGCAAACGTGGCGTAGGCAGCGCCACGCACTCGCCCGGCCGCGCCACGCGATGGCCACGCGCGCGCAAGACCTCGGCATCTGTGGCGCTGGCGTAGTGGTAGAGCATCATCCTTCGCACCAGTTCGGCGGGATATTCACGTTCCAGATCGTCCACGCCAGTATGCGAGGGGTTGCCGTGAAGACCACAGTCGTGTGCGATCAGTTCGCCGTCGTCGGCATAGCGGTTGAGCATTTCCGGAATCGGCCGGGTATCCCCACTCCACACCAACGCGCCCGGCAGGCGCACGCCATAGGCCGTCTCCGGCCAGTGATGGCGTACTGGGAAAACCTCCAGACGCACGCCGTCGTGCCAGAACGCCTCACCGACCGCGATCAACTGAAACGCGTCCCAGAAGTTGGCGCCGCCCTCGGCCAACACGTTCGGGTAGTCGGCCACGCGGCGGTGCAGCAGCGGCAGCACCGGCGCGGGCACGTACAGGCGCACCTTGCCGCGCCGTTCGGAGAAATAGCTATCCACGAACAGGCGCTCGAACCCGGCCACGTGATCCAGATGCACATGGGTGACGAACAACGCCTGCGGCATGGCGCCGTAGTGCGCCTGGTAAGCACTCAGGCCCTCGCCGCCGCAGTCGATGCTCAGCCACGGCAGCGCGTCGCGCTCGATCGTGGCCATCGGCGAACCCAGCTGCACCGCCGAGGCGTTGCCCACGCCCTGGAAACGCAGCACCCAAGCGCTCATCAGCAACCGCGCTCCCAGGCCAGGTCGTAGGCGCGACGCAGACGTTCGTAGTCCTTTTCGACCGCATCGATGCCACGCTCGCCGCGCAGCTTGAGCAATGAGCGATGCAGACGCTTGAGATTGCGCTCGCGCCAGCCGGTGGCAGGAATGCGCAGCACGCTGCGGTCGAAGTCGATCAACCAACCGTGACCATTACCGTCGAACAAGATGTTGTGCGCGTTGAGATCGGCATGATCCAGACCAGCGCGATGGAAGCGCGCGATCAATCGCCCAGCCTCCTCCCAGGGCGCGCCACGGCCAGCGATCAATGCGCGCTCTGCCAGGGAGCAGACATCCTCCAGCCGCTCCATCAACAGCGCGGCACGATAGCGCGTGCCCTGCCGCAGGTAGCAGGCCGCCAAGGGTTTGGGCACCGGCAGCTTGCGCGCGATCAACGCGCGCATCAGGCGGAACTCGGCGAAACTGCGGGTACGGTGGGCACCGCACCACAGGTAGCGGTCGCGACTGAGTTTGGCGACCAAGCCGCCACGGCGGTACTGGCGCAGCACGCAGGCGCCGAACGGGGCATCGATGAACCATGCGCTTCCGCGCCCACCCGCATCCACCGGACGTGCGCGCTCGGCCCAGGATGTGGCCGAGAACAACGCCGGCTCGGCTTGCCGGAGTCGTTCGCGGTCGAACAAAATGGCACCATAGCCGCGACCCTCGCGGTACGGCGTCAGTGCTTCAGTAGCGTCGAATGCAGCCATCCTACGAGTCTAACAACACCATGCCGGCAATGCTCCCCTCGCTGTGCCTGTTGCGCTTGTCGGCGCTGGGAGACGTGACTCACGTCGTGCCACTGGTGCGCACGCTGCAGCACGCCTGGCCACAGGCACCGCCGCTGCACTGGATCATCGACAACGCAGGACTCAAGCTGCTGGACGGGCTGCCCGGGGTGGTCTTCCATGGCTACGACAAACGCAGCGGCCTGGCTGGCATGCGCGCACTGCGCCACGCACTCCCGAGACAAGGTTTCGATGCGCTGCTGCAGATGCAGGTGGCACTGCGCGCCAATGTGCTCTCGGCCTGTGTGCGAGCGCGCCGTCGCATCGGCTACGACCGCAGTCGCTCGAAGGATCTGCATGGCCTGTTCGTCAACGAACGTATCCCCGACCGCCCCGGCATCCATGTGCTCGACGCGATCGGCAGCTTCTGCGAGCCACTCGGGCTACGTCAGACGCAGGTGCGCTGGGACCTGCCAGTACCCGATGCGGCCCATGACTGGGCGCGTGCGCAATGGCCCGACGACGGCCGACCGGCGCTGCTGATTTCGCCATGTTCCAGCCATGAGCGCCGCAACTGGTATGCCGAGCGCTACGCCGCAGTCGCCGACCACGCTGTCGCGCAAGGTTGGCGGGTGGTGTTATGCGGCGGGCGCAGTGCGCTGGAGCGCAGCACTGCCGACGCCATCATCGCTGCGGCGCGCGCGCCGCTGCTGGATTTGGTCGGTCGCGACACGCTCAAACAACTGCCCGCGCTGCTGCAGCGCGCGGCGCTGGTGATGACGCCCGATTCCGGCCCCATGCACATCGCCAACGCCATGGGCGTCAAGGTGCTGGGCCTGCACGCGGCAAGCAACCCGCGCCGCAGCGGCCCGTACTCGGACATTCGCTACTGCGTGGACAAATACGATGCGGCCGCGCGCAAGTACCTGGGCAAGCCGGCCGAGGCACTCAAATGGGGGCGCAAGATCGAATACGATGGCGTCATGGCGCTGATCGAGGTGGACGCGGCAATTGCCGCGTTCGAGCGCTACCGCGCCGATCACGGCGCCTGAGCTGTACGCGGCCGCACTCAAGCGGACGGCGTGCGGTAATCCTGATAGGACTTTTCTTCTACGTAGCGGGAACCCAGCGCCAGGTTGATTTCTTTTTTGATGCGCGCGCGTTCGTCGTTTTCGTAGTACACGCTGCGTGCAAGCTGGATGAATTCCGCATCGAAGGCCTGCGCTTTCTCTTTGATCCGGATCTCGTCTTCGATCACCCACAGCCGCTCATTCACCGCCTTCAATTCCGCGCGTAGGCGCACGACATCGCCACCGGCAGCCGGATGCGCCATCCAGGTTTTCTCCAGCGCCGACAACTCCGCGTGCACATTGACCAGCTTGTCCGGGGCGGCGATGCGCTCGGACTTGATCTGCAAGATGGCGATCTTGTCGAGCAATTCGCCGAAAGACACGGGAACCAGAATTTCGGACATCACAGACACCCAAGCGGCTAATGAAGAGCCAAGAGTGTAACGGGCGAGCTTGAACGCCACATCGGCGCAGCATCGCGACCGCTCCGAAATACCACCACTCAACAACATAAAGGCCCCTGACGGGGCCCAATGCGCAACTGGCGGGAAGGGGGGGATTCGAACCCCCGAGGCGCTATAAACGCCTGCCTGATTTCGAGTCAGGTACATTCAACCACTCTGCCACCTTCCCGGGTGGTCCCCGGCGGACCGGGGGCAAGCATCATACGGTTCCCACTGCGTGCGAACAAGCCATGCGACGCCCACGCTTGAGTGCCCTCGGATCGAGCGAGGCCCATGAACCCCACCTGCGCCAAGCCGACGCAGGCGATTGCCGGATGCGCGCGCGACCGCGATGATGGGGGTTGAACTACAAAAAGCCCGGCCAGCCACAGGCGCGCAATGATCGAATTCGGACACCTCACCCACCTCGGCCTGCGCCGCGACCTCAACGAGGACACCTACTACGGCGATAACGAGCTGGGCCTGTGGCTGGTGGCCGATGGCATGGGCGGCCATGCCTGCGGCGAAGTCGCCAGCGCGCTGGCGCGCGAGGCCATCGTCCGCGAAGTGCGCGGCGGTGCCACGTTGGCGCATGCAATCCGGATTGCCGACGAGGAGATCATCCACGCCGCGCGGCTCCGTCACGCCCCACTCCCGATGGGCACCAGCGTGGTCGCTACACATGTGCAAGGGAACCGCTTTGAAGTGGCCTGGGTCGGTGACAGCCGCGCTTATCTATGGCGCCACGGCAAACTCGCCCAGCTCAGCCAGGATCACAGCCACGTGCAGGCGCTGATCGCACAGGGCGTACTGACTGCGGAACAGGCAAACGCACCTCCGCATCGCAATGCGGTCACCCAGGCGCTCGGCATTACCGATCCACAGCATCTGAACGTGGCCTCGATGACCGGCGAACTGCGCCCAGGTGTGTGCCTGCTCCTGTGCAGCGACGGGCTGACCGAGCATGTGGGCGAAGTGGGTATTGCCACTGCGCTGGGCCACGACGATTGCAGCGCGCAGGAATGCGTGGACATGCTGGTCGCGGCGGCGCTGGACGACGGCGGTTCGGACAACATCACGGTCGTCTTGGTACGTTGCCACTGAACGACGCAAGCCGCGACACCTTCCCCACACCAGCGCACACACGGCGACCGTCACGCGACGGCCAGCACTCAGTTCCTCAGCCCGGCGTCGCCTCGGTCGACACCGGCTCGGCCGCATCCCACAGCGCGCGACCAGCCTTTTTACGCAAGGTGTCGAGCCGCGCCTGGTGTGCCTCTAATTCGGAAGCGGTCGGCAGCACCTGCGGACGCGGCAACAACGTCGCCATGTCGAACGCCGCAGCATGGGCGTCGTTCTTGCCCGTCCTCTCATCGACCAAGGCAAAACCGATTTCCTCCTGGCCGGAGGTCAACGCGATGTACACCTCGCACAGGATCTGCGCATCGAGCAACGCGCCGTGCAGTTGCCGATGCGTGTTGTCCACACCCAGCCGCTTGCACAGCGCATCCAGCGAATTGCGCTGTCCTGGAAAACGCTCGCGGGCCAGCAACAAGGTATCGACCACACTGGCACGGTCGAGAATGCGCCCGTAGGACTCGCCCAGCCGCGACAATTCGTAGTCGAGGAAGCCCAGGTCGAACGAGGCGTTATGGATGACCAACTCGGCACCGTCGATGAATTCCAGGAACTCATCGACCACCTCATGGAATTGCGGCTTGTCGGCGAGAAACTCCAAGGTCAAGCCGGTGACCTCTTGCGCACCCGGTTCGAAATCGCAATCCGGACGCAAATAACGGTGGAAATTGCGCCCGCTGGGACGGCGCTCAAGCAGTTCCACCGCACCGATTTCGACGACGCGGTTGCCCTTCTTCCATTCCAGGCCGGTGGTTTCGGTATCGAGGATGATCTGGCGCATAGGGCTCGTTGCAGGGAAAAGAGGGTTCAGGAGGCGACCGCGCCGCCACCGGCACGCACACGCAACGCTTGGTCGCGCGCCAGTTGATCGACCCGCTCGTTATCCGGGTCGCCGTTATGGCCCTTGACCCAGCGCCAGTCGATCGCGTGCCGCTGCGCGGCGGCGTGCAGCCGCTCCCACAAATCGCGATTTTTGACCGGATCGCCGCCAGCGGTCTTCCACTGCCGCCGCACCCAGCCCGGCATCCACTCGGTGATGCCCTGACGCACGTATTGCGAGTCGGTATGCAATACGATCTGGCAGGGCGCGTTGAGCGTCTCCAACGCCATGATCGCCGCCATCAGCTCCATGCGGTTGTTGGTGGTGTGCGCCTCGGCACCGGCCACCTCCCGTTCCTGGTCCTTGTAACGCAGCAACGCGGCCCAGCCACCGGGGCCAGGATTGCCGAGACAAGCGCCGTCGGTATGGATATCAACAGTCTTCATGAGGATCCAATGGGAATTCAGATAGAAGCGACCGAGCCGCGCCAACGCAGCGGCGCGCGCAACGGAATGGGGCCGATGCCGGCGGCGGTGCGCTTTTCCACCTGAAACAGGCAGACCGCGCGCAGCGGTGCGGTCGATGCGATCGAGCCGGTCCCGGCGCGGGTCGGCCACACCGGTCCGAGATACCGCAGTTGCTCCTGGCATGGCAAACCGGCCTGTTCGAGCAAGCCACGCCAACTACCTGGCTGTCGCGCCACCAGCCCCTGACGGCGCCAACGCAGCCGGTACGGACTCATCGCGTTGAGCGCGAACAACCACAGCCGACCGCCGGGCATCAGCACCCGTTCGCACTCTTCCAGCAAGGCGAGCGCATCGTCGGCCAGCACGTGCTGCAACACGATCGCATTAACGCTCTCCGATGGCAGAGGCAACGGCAATCTGCAGATCAGGTCACCCGCATACCCTTTTGCACTGCGATGCAGGCGCAGGCCGCGCCCCGGCACCTCGCGCGACAGCGGCATCGACGGCACCGGAGCCAGCCACAGCCAGGGCTGTGCGGGACGCTTGAGCAACGCCTCCTGGATCAGCGGTTGTTCAGCCTGCAGCAGCACGTGCGCCCCGGCTGTATCAAACCAGGATGAGACGTTGGCTTGACGAGGGTGCAGAACGGCGGGCATGGTGTCGATTCTATGCGACTGATCGCCCTGCCGGCATTCCAGGACAACTACTTTTGGATGATTGCCGCAGACGATGGGCAGGCCTTGCTGGTCGATCCCGGCCAGGCCGAACCGGTGTTCGAGGCCGCAGCGCAGGGATTGCAGCCAGCGGCGATCCTGCTCACCCATCACCACGACGATCACATTGGCGGCGTCCCGGCCCTGCGTGCGCGGTGGCCGGAACTACCGGTATACGCGCCGGAGGATCCGCGCATCGATTGCGCCAGCCATCGGGTCGGCCACGGCGACAGCATCCAGGCGTTACACTGGCGGTTCGACACCATCGCCGTCCCGGGCCACACCCGCTCGCATTTGGCCTATGTCGGCCATGGCTATCTGTTCAGTGGCGATACCCTGTTCAGCCTGGGATGTGGACGCATGTTCGAAGGTACGCCTTCCCAGATGCTGACTTCGCTGCAACGGCTCTCTGCCCTACCGGGCCAGACGCTCGTCTGCTGCGGGCATGAATACACCCTGGCCAATGCGGCATTCGCCGTCATGGTCGATCCCACCAACGTCGCCCTGCGGCAGCGCTATCAGGAAGTCCAGGCCATGCGCCATGCCGCACATCCCACTGTCCCGGTCACACTCGCTAGCGAGATGGCGACCAATCCGTTCTTGCGCACGGCCTCGCCTGCGATCCGGCAGGCTGTCGTCGCCCGCCTCGGCCGCGCGGCGGACGACACAACGGTGCAGGACGTGGACATCTTCACTGAATTGAGGCGCTGGAAAGACGCTTTCCACGCATGAAAGCGCTGGCTCTCACTGCCGCGCTGACGTTGGCGTCGGCATTGCCCTGCACGACGACTGCCACGCCGCTGGGTACCACGCTGGAACAGACCATGGCCGGGGTGAACGCGTTACCCGCGGATCCAACATCGCTACCACCCACGACGACCCGCAATGGCCGCGACATCCTGGCACGCTTCCGCGACGGCCTGGCCGACGCGCACTGCGATGCCAGCACCAGCGATTCGCGCGCGCAGCAGCAGTTCGCGCACGCACCGGCACGGCTGGCCAACGCAGACGAAGACGTGCTGCCGCTGTTCGGTTACGTGATCGATGAACTGCGCGCGGTGAACTTGCCGACCGAGTTCGCACTGATCCCATTCGTGGAGAGCGGCTATCGACCGGCCGCGCGTAGCCGCCGCAATGGTCCGGCCGGCTTGTGGCAGTTCATTCCCGCCACCGCACGTCGCCACGATGTCGCGGTGGAAAGCAGCTATGACGGCCGCTTGTCGGCGGTGGAATCCACACGCGCCGCATTGCGCTATCTGCAGACGCTGCACGGGATGTTCGGCGGCGATTGGCGGCTGACGCTGATGGCGTATAACGGCGGCGAATCTCGCGTCCTCCAGTCCGTGCGCCACGCTGGCATGAATGTCCACGGCACGCACCCGGATAAATTACCGGGCATGGCGTCGATCACCTACGCCTACGTCGAGAAACTGCACGCACTGGCCTGCGTGCTGGAGCAGGCCCAGACCCACGCCGAATGGATGGCATCGCTGGATCGGGACGTGCCCATCCTGCAAGCACAGACTCTGCCAGCCGGCATGGCCCTGGACGACTGGGCTCGGCAGCAGACACTACCGAGCAACCAGCTCGCACGTCTCAATCCCGCCCTCGACACCAGACGTCACAACAAGCGCGCACTGCCCGTGCTGGCACCGCTCGGAATGAGCAGCGGCTCAGCACTTGCCCAGCGCGGCACGCCAACGTCACAGGACACGGCAACAGCGATCGCCGCCAGCGCCAACAGCACCACGACCAGCGCATCGGCGATGCCTACTCCCGGTCCGCGCCCATCCAGGCCACGCCAGCACACGCATACGGTCCGCGATGGCGACACCGCCTGGAGCATCGCCAAGCGCTATGGCATCACCGTACAGGCGTTACTGACACAAAACGGATTGTCGGCAGGCAGCCTACTGCGTCCCGGCATGGTCTTGAACTACGCAGACTGAGACTGCATGCCCCGTCCATAAGCGTGCGGGGTGTGCGCACCGCCTCATCCAGCGGAACGAGCAGCGTCGCGTGGTAGGCGCGAAACGCGCCGCAGTCGGATGAACAGGCGTACCGACGATGCGATATGGCGCACGCCGCAAACAGGCGAACCGACCGCGAACGCACGCCGACAGGCCCTCACCCTCGCAAACGCGACAGGCCCGGCAATGCCGGGCCTGTCGTACATGCCATCAAGGCAGGAGATCTGTTTACAACTGCGCTTCCTGCACGCTCACCTTGTAACGCTTGCGCATTGCATCGACATAGGCCTTGGCATCGGCCGCACCTTCGAGCTGCGCCAACTGCTGCTTGAACATGGTCTGTTGCTCGGCCGGCACTTTACTCAAATCGCCAGGCGTTACCTTGGTGACCGCGAACAGCGCATAGCGCTTGCCACCTGTACCCGGCGCCGCAGGCAAGACGACCTTACCGAACGACGGCTTGCCAGCGACAGGCCGCGGTGCGCTGAAGATCGTGCGATTGGCTTCGGGGCTAGGCATCGGCGCACTGCGTGACAGAGCGGGCATCGGGTTGATCTGCAACTTCTCCGGGCCAGCCAGCGCCTGCAAAGACTCGCCCTTGCGCAACCGTGCTAGCAAGGCATCGGCCTTGGCTGACGCAGCTTTGGCGGCACGGTCGGCATGCACTGCGGCGATCACCTGCTCGTGCACCTTGGCCAACGGCAGGACCTGCTCCGACTGGTGCTTGGTGACGCGGATCATCACACTGTGGTTCGGCCCCAGGTTGATCGGGTCGCTGACCGTACCGTCCTGCACCAGCGCGTCGGAGAATGCCGCCCGCAATACTGCCGGCTGTGCCGCGATACCACTGGCGCTGGCGCGAGTGAACGGCCCCAGGGTCTGCACCGGCAAGCCGACGTCCTTCGCCGCCGATGCCAGCTCGGTCGGGTTCTTGTACACCTCGTCCACCAGCTTGCCACTCAGTGCGCTTAAGGCCTTTTCGTTGTCGGCCTGCAGTTGTTCGGCGGCGAGCTGGTCGCGCACCTGTTCGAACGACTTGCCCTTGCCACCCTTGACCTCACGCAGTTGGATCACGTGATAACCAAACGTGCTCTTCACCGGGCCGACGATCTCGCCGGGCTTCATCGCAAACAACGCATCTTCGAATGGCTTCACCATCACGCCCTTCTCGACCCAGCCTAGATCGCCGCCCGCGTTCTTGGAACCGGGATCGTCGGAGTTGGCACGAGCCAATGCGGCGAAATCGGCACCGGGGCGCTTGGCCTCGGCGGCCAGTTTGATCGCCTTGGCTTCAGCCGCCTTCTGCGAAGCCGCGTCCTTGCCGGCGCTGATCAGAATGTGCGAGGCAAGGCGTTGATCGGGTTCGACGAAGCGGGCTTTTTCTTCCTCGTAGCGCTTGCGCAAGGTGGCCTCGTCGGCCGGCTTGGACGGCGGCAAATTGGCCGCGTTCAATTCGACATACTCGATCGACACGGTTTCCGGCTGCTTGAAGTCGGAAGTATGCGTGTCGTACCACTGCTGCACCTGCGCATCACTGACTGGCGTGGTGTCGGCGGGCATCTCCGGCAGCTGCGCCAACTCCACATCGCGGGTCTCGCGCAGCATCTTCATCAGACGCTCGGCTTCCTGTTTGCTGACAAACGCCGATTCCATCAGGCCAGTGGGAATGACCGATTGTTGCAGCGCATCGCGCACCAGTTGCTGGAACATGGCCGGCGTACGCGGCGGCGTGCCCGACGCCAACGCCAAACGATAACGCTCCGGATCGAACTTGCCGTCGTTCTGGAAGGCCGGAATGCTGGCGATGTAATCGCGCACAGCGGCATCGCCGATGGCCACGCCGGCCTGCTCTGCGGCCAGCTTGACCACCTGCTCGTCGATCAGTTGGTCAAGCACTTTGCGCTTGTTGTCGATGCTTTCGAACTCGCGCGGGTCGAATGCCTCGCCCTGCTGCTGGCGTGCCTGCTGACGCGCCTGCTCGAAGCCCATGCGGAATTGTTCCGTGCTGATCTCTTGATGCTTCCACAACAAGGAGACAGGCCACCACGACGGCGCCGATGACCACCATGACGGCGGCGCCTGCACCTTGGCCACGTTATTGGCACCGACGCCACCAAGGTAGCTGGTATCGATAACGAACAAGAACGGAATCATCAATAGGCCAATGATCGCAGTGGCGATCCAGCCCGAGGTCTTTTCGCGAAGTGTCTGCAGCATTGGGAACCAAAGGCCTATTAGCAAGCCCAACAGTTTAACCCGCTTCACACCCCGCAGAGGAAGGTTACGCCGGACGAACTGCGCCACAAGAGCAAGGAGCCAGAGAACGTGGGCACCACGCACCGAAGAAACACGGAAAAGACATAAATAAAAAACCCCCCGATCACTCGGAGGGTTTGCGTGCAACGTGGCGGAGTGGACGGGACTCGAACCCGCGACCTCCGGCGTGACAGGCCAGCATTCTAACCGACTGAACTACCACTCCGCATTCGAACGGTGACAGGCACAATGGCCTGTTTTCCCGGAGCGGCCCGGCCGGAATGAAACGCGGCGCGGTGTCTGCGAGAAAAGAAGCCTCTGATTTCTCAGAGGCTTCGGTACAACTGGCGGAGTGGACGGGACTCGAACCCGCGACCTCCGGCGTGACAGGCCAGCATTCTAACCGACTGAACTACCACTCCGCTTTTTAAACTTGCTGCCTGGTGCTTTGGTGGGTGCTGAGGGTTTCGAACCCCCGACCCTCTCCGTGTAAAGGAGACGCTCTACCGCTGAGCTAAGCACCCCAGCGAGTCGATTAGTTTACGGCATCCTTCAGCGCTTTGCCAGCCTTGAAGGTCGGGTTCTTCGAGGCAGCGATCTTGATGGAGTCACCGGTCTTCGGGTTGCGGCCAGTGCGCTCGGCACGGTCGCGCACCTGGAAGGTGCCGAAGCCCACGAGGGTCACGCTGTCACCCTTCTTCAAGGCCTTGGTGACTTCGGACACGAAGGCATCGACGGCACGACCAGCTTCGGCCTTGGAAATATCGGCAGCAGCGGCGATAGCGTCGTTCAGTTCGGCTTTATTCATTTCTTGATGACTCCATGTGCGGCAGAAAGCCGCGGAATTAAGGATCGGGTATCGGCTTGGCCTGCCTCGCCTGACGAAGCCCCGATTGATTTGCACTACCGAGCATACCCGTTTAAGGCGCTCTTAAGCCTTGTATTTATACCAGCGGGCACATACCCGCGCAAGCCGAAAAGCCAGCAACGGCGAGGGTTTGAGCTACTTACGTGAACCCGGTTCAGCGCGCGTCAGTGCTTAACGCGCGCATTCGACGACGCCTTTTGCTTGCGCCGTACCGGTGCCTGCTCGCCGTCAGTGGCGGCAGCCTTGGGCGTCAGCGGCCGCTCCAGCGCCAGATCGAGCACTTCGTCGATCCACTTCACCGGCACGATCTTCAGATCGCGGGTCACGTTCTCTGGAATGTCGGCCAGATCCTTGCGGTTTTCCTCTGGAATCAACACGGTGCGGATGCCACCACGCAACGCGGCCAGCAGTTTTTCCTTGAGCCCGCCAATCGCCGAGACGCGCCCACGCAAAGTGATCTCGCCGGTCATCGCCACGTCGGCCTTCACTGGCACCTTGGTCAGCATGGACACCAGCGAGGTTACCATCGCAATGCCTGCGCTGGGACCATCCTTGGGCGTGGCGCCATCAGGCACGTGCAAGTGCACATCCTGCTTCTGCAGGAAGTCGGCCTCGATGCCGAGCCGCTCGGCGCGCGAGCGCACTACCGATAGCGCGGCAGAGGCCGATTCCTTCATCACATCGCCGAGTTGGCCGGTCAGGATCACCGCGCCCTTCCCCGGCACCAGGGTCGATTCGATCTGCAGCAGGTCGCCACCAACCTCGGTCCAGGCCAGCCCCGTGACCAGGCCGATTTCATTCTGCTCCTCGGCACGACCGAAGTCGAAGCGACGCACGCCCAGATACTTTTCCAGATTCTTGGAGCCGACGCTGACCCGCGCCTTGTCCTTGCCCGCGCGCCCTTTCTTCGCCGTCATTTTCTTTGCCACGGCCGCCGGCTGCGGACCGGCCAGTGCGATCTCCTTGACCACCTTGCGGCAGATCTTGGCGACTTCGCGCTCGAGGTTACGCACGCCGGACTCGCGCGTGTAGTAACGCACGATGTCGCGGATCGCATCGGCGCCTATTTCCAATTCGTCCTGTTTGAGCCCATTGGCTTTGAGCTGCTTGGGCGTCAGGTAACGCGTGGCGATGTTGAGCTTCTCGTCCTCGGTATAGCCGGGGATGCGGATCACCTCCATGCGATCCAGCAGCGGACCGGGAATGTTGAGCGAATTGGAGGTGGCCACGAACATCACTTCGGACAGATCCAGGTCCACTTCCAGATAGTGATCGTTGAAGGCGTTGTTCTGCTCCGGATCGAGCACTTCCAGCAGCGCCGAGGACGGATCGCCACGGAAATCCATCGACATCTTGTCGATTTCGTCGAGCACGAACAAAGGATTCTTGCTGCCGATCTTGTTGAGGTTCTGCACCATGCGGCCCGGCATTGAACCGACGTAAGTGCGGCGATGTCCGCGAATCTCCGCCTCGTCGCGCACGCCACCCAGCGACATCCGCACGAACTTGCGATTGGTGGCCTTGGCAATGGACTGACCCAGCGAGGTTTTGCCGACACCCGGCGGCCCGACCAAGCACAGGATAGGCCCCTTCATCTGCTTCACCCGCGACTGCACGGCGAGGTACTCGAGGATGCGCTCTTTGACCTTCTCCAACCCGTAGTGATCGGCATCCAGGGTTTCCTGTGCCACCTTCAGATCTTTGCGCACTTTGCTGCGCTTCTTCCACGGCACGCCCAGCAGCCAATCGAGATAGTTACGCACTACCGCGGCTTCGGCCGACATCGGCGACATTTGCCTGAGCTTGTTGAGCTCGGCCTTGGCCTTGGTCTCCACCGGCTTGGGCATCCCCGCCTCGGCGATCTTGCGCGCCAGTTCCTCCAGCTCACCCGGCGCATCGTCGAGGTCCCCCAGTTCCTTCTGGATCGCCTTCATCTGCTCGTTGAGGTAGTACTCGCGCTGGCTTTTCTCCATCTGCGACTTGACCCGACCGCGGATGCGCTTCTCCAACTGCTGCACGTCGATCTCGCCATCGACCAGACCGACCAGCATCTCCAGCCGCTCGCCCACCTGGAGCATTTCCAACAGGCGTTGCTTGTCGGCCAAACGCACGCCGATGTGTGCGGCGATGGTATCGGCCAGACGTCCGGGCTCATCGATGCCCGACAGCGTCTGCAACAACTCCGGCGGCAATTTACGGTTGGTCTTGACGTATTGCTCGAACAGCGACATCAACGAACGCGCGATCGCCTCGACTTCACGCTCCTCGCGTGACTCGACGGCATCGATCTCGCGACCTTCGCCCTGGAGCGCACCGTCGCGCTCGACCACTTTGTTCACGCTGACACGCGACAGACCTTCGACCAACACCTTGATGGTGCCATCGGGCAACTTAAGCAGTTGCAGCACCTGCGCCAACGTACCGACGTTGTACAGATCGACCGCCACCGGATCGTCGGTCTCGGCGGATTTCTGCGCGACCAGCAAAATGCGTTTATCTGCCTCCATCGCATGCTCAAGCGCACGCATGGATTTGTCGCGACCGACGAACAGCGGGATGACCATATGCGGAAAGACCACCACGTCGCGCAACGGCAACACCGGCAGGTCGAGGACTTCGGATGGAGACTGAGCCATGAGGATTCCGATATGGGAGGCAGGGACGCGTGACGCGCGGCCATAAAAACGCCGATGGCCCCGTTATGGGGCCATCAGCAGGATGATGCAAGGGCGCAGAAAGATATTCTTCCTTTTCAGCGACTTACCGCACAGTCTGGAGCTGCCACAGGATCGGCACAGGTGCCATCCGGCTCACTCCGCAGATGCCAGCTTGGCCGGCGCCGGAGGCGTCTGGTAGATCAGGTAGGGTTCGGACTTGTGCTCGATCACCGACTCGTCCACGACCACCTTGCTGACGTTTTCCTGCGACGGCAGTTCGTACATGGTGTCCAACAGCACGGACTCGACGATGGTACGCAGGCCACGTGCGCCGGTTTTGCGCTTGAGCGCTTTCTTGGCGATGGCCAGTAGTGCGTCCTGACGGAATTCCAGCTCCACACCTTCCATCTCGAACAGCTTTTTGAACTGCTTGGTGATCGCGTTCTTCGGCTCGGTCAAGATCTTGATCAACGCCGGCTCGTCCAGCTCCTCGAGCGTGGCCACTACCGGCAGACGACCGACGAACTCGGGGATCAGACCGAACTTGATCAAGTCTTCCGGCTCGACCTCGGCCAGGATCTTGCCGACTTCACGCTTGCGCTCGACACTCTTGACCTTCGCGCCGAAGCCGATGCCACCGGCATCGTTGGAACGCTGTTGGATCACCTTGTCCAGCCCGGCAAAGGCACCGCCGCAGATGAACAGAATATTCTTGGTGTCCACCTGCAGGAATTCCTGCTGTGGATGCTTGCGCCCGCCCTGCGGCGGCACCGAGGCAACCGTGCCTTCGATCAGCTTCAGCAGTGCCTGCTGCACGCCTTCGCCGGACACATCGCGGGTGATCGACGGGTTCTCGCTCTTGCGCGAGATCTTGTCGATTTCGTCGATATAGACGATGCCATGCTGCGCCTTGTCGACGTCGTAGTCGCACTTCTGCAGCAGCTTCTGGATGATGTTCTCCACGTCCTCGCCGACGTAACCGGCTTCGGTCAATGTGGTCGCATCGGCGATGGTGAACGGGACATTGAGCAAGCGCGCCAACGTCTCGGCCAGCAACGTCTTGCCAGAACCGGTCGGGCCGACCAGCAGGATGTTGGACTTGGCCAGTTCGACCTCGTCGTTCTTCTGCCGGCTCTCGATACGCTTGTAATGGTTGTACACCGCCACGGCCAGCGTGCGCTTGGCGCGTTGCTGGCCGATCACGTACTGGTCGAGCACTTCCAGAATTTCGCGCGGCTTGGGCAGGCTACTGCGTGCGGACTGCGCCTTTTCCTCGAGCTCCTCGCGAATGATGTCGTTGCACAACTCGACGCATTCGTCGCAGATGAACACACTCGGCCCCGCAATCAGCTTGCGAACCTCGTGTTGACTCTTCCCGCAGAACGAGCAGTAAAGAATCTTGTTGCTGTCGCCGGAACGGCCCTGCCGGTCTTCGCTCATTAGCTTCGCTTACCCAGTTACCCCACCCGATGCACGGGGGTTCGATTTCGAGAATAACACAGGGCCGGATGGACGCTAGCCCGACCCCGACCCTGCGGAATACGCCACGTTTTCCAGTACATGCAAGCCTTATGCCGGCTGGATCGACTCATCAGGGCGACGCTCCAACACCTGATCGACGAGCCCGTAGGACTGCGCATCGGCGGCACTTTTGAAGTTATCGCGCTCGGTGTCGCGGGCAATCGTTTCCAGCGACTGGCCCGTGTGCTTAGCCAACACCTCGTTCAGTCGCGCACGCAGGGTCAGAATCTCGCGCGCGTGGATATCGATATCGGTCGCCTGCCCCTGGAAGCCTCCCAGCGGCTGGTGGATCATCACCCGCGAATTCGGCAATGCGTAGCGCTTGCCGGCTGCACCCGAGGCCAGCAACAGCGCCCCCATCGACGCGGCCTGACCGACGCAGATGGTGCTCACGTCCGGCTTGATGTATTGCATGGTGTCGTAGATCGCCATGCCTGCGGTGACCACGCCACCTGGGGAATTGATGTAGAGGCTGATGTCCTTTTCCGGATTGTCCGCTTCAAGAAACAGCAACTGCGCCACGACCACGTTGGCCATGTGGTCGTCAATCGGGCCGACCAGGAAAATGAGGCGCTCTTTCAATAAGCGCGAGTAAATATCGTAAGCACGCTCGCCGCGACTGGTCTGCTCGACCACCATCGGAACCATATTCAAGGCCTTGGTTACATTGTCCACGCGGTGATCTCCTGCTGCTGTGTGTCGTGCCTGCACGGGTGTGCAGGGTTTCTCATGTCCACTCCGCAACTGCGGAGGCATGGGCTTACATCCGCAACCCGCATGCACGATGCGGGCCACGGCATGGTGCCACCTTATTGGCGGATCGCTTCCTGGAACGTCATCGCCTGCTCGGTGTGCTGGGCGCGCTCGGCGATCCAATCGATCACCTGCTCTTCCATCACGCGGCTCTGCAGCCCCCCCATCAATTGGGGATCGTTGCGGTACATCTCAATGACCTGCTCCGGCTCCTCGTAGGTCGAAGCGATCAGGCGCAGCGTCTCCGAAACCCGCTTGGGGTCCAAACGCAACTCGTTGCGGCGCGCGACCTCGCCAACCAACAAGCCAACCAGCACGCGCTTGCGCGCGGCATCCATGAAGCCCTGATGCGCATCGTCCGGCACCTGACCCGGATCGCGGCCGGCGCGACGCATCTGCTCGACCTGTTCGGCCAGCATCGCGCGGGCTTCGTTCTCGACCAGACGCGGCGGCATCTCCACCGACGCATAGGCAACGATCAGTTGCTCACCCACCTCGCGGCGCAGGCGATTCATCAGCGCCCCCTTGAGCTCCCGCTCCAAGTTGACACGAATGTCTTTGCGGAACTGCTCGAGATCACCACTCTTCACGCCAAAGCTCTTGATGAACTCCTTGTCCACCTCCGGCAACACCGGGGCAGCGACCTCGACTGCCTTCACATGCACCTGCACCTGCTTGCCGGCGAACTGCGGCACGCGCCAGTCGGCAGGAAAATCGACCGAAAGGGTCTTTTCCTCGTCCTTGGACAGGCCGAGCAAGCCCTGCTCGATCGCCGGGAACATGACACCCGAGCCGATCACGCTGCTGCCCTTCTCCACACCTTCGGCGGGCAAGCGCTCATCACCCACCTGCGACCAGGTCTCCAAGGTCACCAGATCGCCATCCTGCGCCGCACGCCCAGCCGGCTGCCAGGTACGGCGCTGTAGACGCAGGTTCTCGATCATCTGCGCGATGTCGGCGTCGGTGACCTCGGCGGTATGACGAATGACCTGCAACGCGGAAACATCGATATCGCCAAACTCGGGCACCACCTCGAACGTCGCCACGAACTGCAAGGCGTTGTCGTCGGCGCGGTCAATACGCGGATTACCAGCCAGGCGCAGCGCGTGCTCGCGCACCGCCGAGTCGAAGGTCTCGCGCAGCAGGCCATCCAACGCCTCGGCGCGGATCTGCGGCCCGAAACGCTGCTCGATCACCTTGGCCGGGATCTTGCCGGGACGGAAGCCCTTGATCCGCGCGGTGCGCGCGACTTCGCGCAGGCGACCGCCGACATGGCTTTGCAGACGCTCCTCCGGCAAGGTGAAAGTCAAACGCCGTTCCAGGTTACCGGTGGTTTCGATCGAAGCTTGCATGTGGACTCCTGCCACCGGGAGCGAACGGCTCTCGGCACGATATAGAAGAATACGGATTGGACGCGGGCACGGGACGACCGCAGCCGGATAGTTTCGCCTATTCCCGCCATGCCTGCCAGCGCAAGGCCAAAGGCCATGAGCCAGCGACACGGGAAGAGACTGACCTATCAGGCCTTGAGACCTATGCCAGACCTGACCGATGGATGGTGCGAAAGAGGGGACTCGAACCCCTACGCCTTGCGGCACTGGTACCTAAAACCAGGGCGTCTACCAATTCCGCCACTTTCGCGCTTTGGCGCCGAACGCGCCTACCGAGACACATTGTTGCAGGCTATGCGGAAAAGAAAAAGGCACCTGTTTCAGCAGGCGCCTTTTTATTTTTGGTGGGCCGTCAAGGATTCGAACCTTGGACCTATTGATTAAGAGTCAACTGCTCTACCAACTGAGCTAACGGCCCTGAAACTTAGTCGCACATCGTATGTGCTTTCTGACTTTCTTGCAACATCCCGAAAAGCAGCGGTTCACGCGGTCAATGGGGTGGCTGAGGGGACTCGAACCCCCGACATCTGGAATCACAATCCAGTACTCTAACCAGCTGAGCTACAGCCACCATTGAACACTTGCACTATCTGCCAGACGCCGATGTTGGCGCGCCCGACAGGAATCGAACCTGTAACCGCCGGCTTAGAAGGCCGGTGCTCTATCCAGTTGAGCTACGGGCGCCCATTCCGGATTGTCGCATTCCTCTGAGCCGTTGCACATCGGATTGGTCGGGGTAGAGGGATTCGAACCCCCGACATCCTGCTCCCAAAGCAGGCGCGCTACCAGACTGCGCTATACCCCGGCAGAACACCCCTCGCGGCCGAGGCTGCGAAGGTCGGCTATTGTGGGAAGCTGGCGCCTCGCTGTCAACGTCGCGCGCGCGCGACATCGCCTGCGCTATGCTCGACGCCTAGCATCGACATCAGTCGGGGCGACTTTTTACTTGGAGAAACAGCATGATCCGCAGCGGCAACCCTGCGCTGAAAGAATCCACCTTCCTCGACCTCGGCAGCGGCGCGGTGATCGCGCGCGATGGCGGAGCGATGACCCTGAACGGCACCGTCAACAAAACCGGCGCCCTGCTGCTGCTGACCGTCTTGACCGCCGCATTCGCATGGAGCCAATCGCTTTCGGTCGATGCCGCAGGCCGCGAGGTGGTCGCACCGGGCGTGATCGGCTACGTCCTGGGCGGCGCGATCGGTGGCTTCATCCTGGCCCTGATCACCACGATGAAAAAGCAATGGTCGCCGATCACCGCGCCGCTGTATGCGCTGGTGGAAGGCTTCTTCCTTGGATCGATTTCGGCACTGTACGAACATCGCTTCAACGGCATCGTGATGCAAGCAGTGATGCTCACCTTCGGCACCTTGTTTGCCTTGCTGTTCGCTTACCGCAGCGGCGTGATCAAGGCCACCGAAAACTTCAAGCTGGGCGTGGTCGCGGCCACCGGCGGCATCGCCCTGGTGTATCTGGCGACTGCCGTGCTGGGCCTGTTCCACATCCAGATTCCCTACATCCATGGCTCGGGCACGGTCGGCATTGTGTTCAGCCTGTTCGTGGTCGTGGTGGCAGCGCTGAACCTAGTGCTGGACTTCGATCTCATCGAGAGCGGCGTGAAACAGGGCGCGCCCAAATACATGGAATGGTATGGCGCGTTCGGCCTGATGGTCACGTTGGTGTGGCTGTATATCGAGTTCCTGCGCCTGCTGTCGAAGCTGCAATCGCGCAATTAACGGCATCGGCACGCATCCCGCGAGCCCCGATCCATAACGCAACAGGGCGCCGCATGGCGCCCTGTTTTTTTGACCGATTCGGCCGCACTTGGCCTCACAGACGGCTGGCGATGGCCTTGGCAAAGCCCATGGTGTTGCCACTGCCGCCCAGGTCCGGCGTCACCCCGTCCTTGGCATCCAGCGTGGCGACGATGGCATTGCGCAAACGTTCGGCGTTCTGCGGCTGGCCGATGTGGTCCAACAGTTGCGCCGCACCCAGCAGCAGCGCGCAAGGATTTGCCTTGCCCTGCCCGGCGATGTCCGGAGCCGAACCGTGCACGGCTTCGAAGATGGCCGCATCCACACCGATGTTGGCACCGGGCGCCAGGCCGAGGCCGCCAACAAGACCGGCGCACAGATCCGACAAAATGTCGCCGAACAGGTTGGTGGTGACGATGACATCGAATTGTTCCGGGCGCATCACCAACTGCATGCACGCGTTATCGACGATCATTTCCTGGAATTCGATCTCCGGATAGTGCGCCGCGACTTCGCGCGCCGCTTTCAGGAACAAGCCCGATGTGGACTTGATGATGTTGGCCTTATGTACCGCAGTGACCTTCTTGCGGCCGGTCGCGCGGGCCAGATCGAAGGCATAGCGGACGATGCGCTCGGAGCCCTTGCGGGTGACCTTGGCCATCGACAGCGCGGTCTCGCCATCGGCCGACACTTCCTGGCCTTCGCTCAAATATGCGCCTTCGGTGTTCTCGCGCACAGTGATCAAATCCACCCCGGCACCGAAGCGCGACTTGGTATTGGGAAACGACTTGGCCGGACGCACGTTGGCGTACAGATCGAACTGGCGGCGCATGGCCACATTGATCGAGCTGAAACCCTCGCCCACCGGCGTGGTCAGCGGACTCTTGAGCGCGATCTTGTTCTTGCGGATCGATTCCAGCGTCGCGGCAGGCAACAGGTCGCCATGTTTCTCCAGGGCAACCAGACCAGCGTCGGCATACTCGTAGGTGAGGCCAGCGTTCAGCGCATCGAGCACGAACAGGGTCGCGTCCATGATCTCGGGGCCGATGCCATCGCCACGGATGATCGTGATTGTCTGCGTCATAAAATTGCCGATTCCGTACAGAGAAGGAGCGCCGCCCGGAAACCGGGCTGCAGGCGCAAGGAGGTTTCAGGTGTAATTATGCCCGAAGCGGGCGAAAGCCCCCAAACCGCGCCAGCCCCGCCAACGCGCCATCGGCACGAGTCGGGGGGAGCGCGACGGGAGACAGCGTCAACCATGCGCATGCGCCGCCGGCGCGGCGGCACCGGCGTCGAGAGTATCCAGAAAATCCACCGCACGGCGCAGGTGCGGGATGACGATCGAGCCGCCGACCACCAGCCCCACCGAGAAGGTCTCGAAGAATTCCTCGCGGCTGACTCCCGCGTCCTTGCACTGGGCAACGTGGTAACTGATGCAGTCGTCGCACCGCAGTACGAGCGAGGCGACCAGACCGAGCAGCTCCTTGGTCTTCACGTCCAACGCACCGGCCTGGTAGGTCTGCGTATCCAGCGCGAAGAAGCGCCTGACCACCTGATTCGGCTCGTCCAGAATGCGCTGATTCATGCGTTGCCGGAACTCGGTGAATGCACGCACGCGCTCCTCGGCACCGCCCTCGCCCATCGCACTCATCCCTGTCCACCGGAAGCATGGGCATCGAGCAGCGGCTCCAGCTTGCCGGCCCGATGCAGCGCCATCATGTCGTCGTAGCCGCCCACATGGACATCGCCGATGAAGATCTGCGGCACGCTGGTGCGGTGCGTCAGGGAGACCATCTTGTCGCGCTCGGCTGGATCCAGATCGATCCGCACCTCGCTCCAGCTACATCCCTTACTTTTGAGGAAATTCTTGGCCGCCACGCAGTAGGGACAGATCGCGGTGGAATAAATAGTGATCGGCGGCAGGCCGGCCTGGTCAGCCTCGATGGTTGGGTTGTCCACGGGAAACTCCGGGCAATCTGAAAGGTCTAAGTCACTATGGTAGCGCCTGGGTGGATTTTCGAGTCCGCAGCCGCAACACTGCGGATCACTCTGGTCTCACCGTCGTCTCCGGACGCCACCTGGCGCCCGCCAGCCCCACATGGAGCCTGTCTTGCGCCTGCTGCCGCTTGCCTTCGCGATCACCCTGACCATCGCCTGCGCCGTTGCGCCGGCACAGGAGAACAAACTACCGGACATCGGCTCCTCGGCTGGCGAATTGCTGACCCCGGCGCGGCAGGCCGAGTACGGCAAGATGATGCTGGCCGAATTGCGCAGCTACGGCTATGTCTTGGAGGACCCCTTGATCCAGGACTGGCTACAGACCATCGGCACCCGACTCGGTGCCAACAGCGATCAGCCGCAACAGAAGTTCACCTTTTTCATGCTGCGTGACCGCCAGATCAACGCCTTCGCCACCCTCGGCGGCTATGTCGCGGTCAATGCCGGGCTGGTGTTGGTCGCCGAGCGCGAGGACGAAGTGGCCGCCGTGCTGTCGCACGAGATCGCCCACATCACCCAGAAGCACGTGCTACGCGGGGTGGAGCGCGCGCAGCGCGACCAGGTGCCAATCCTGCTCGGCATGCTCGCCGCAGTGGTGGCCGCGCAGCAAGCCGGTGGCCGCTCCGGCGGCCAAGCGACCCAGGCGGCGATCGCCAGCGGCCTGGGGCTGATGCAACAACGGCAAATCAATTTCACCCGTTCCAACGAGTCGGAAGCTGATCGCCTGGGCATTCGCACCCTGGCACGCAGCGGCTACGACGTCGATGCGATGGCCGACTTCTTCGACCGCATGTCGCTGGCGATGCGCGGCAACCAGGGGGGCTACACCACACCGGACTTCCTGATGACCCACCCGGTCACCGCCACCCGTATCAGCGAAGCGCACGAACGCGCCGAGCAGATGAAGAAGAACACCCTGACCTTGGTCACCAGCGTACCGGGCGGCACCTTGCAAGAGCGCGTCGACCCAAACGACGTATCGCTCAGCCAGCCCCTGGGCGCACCGAGCAATCCATTACTGCCAGGCAACCTGCAACTACCGTTCACCAGCTATTCGCACGGTGTCAGCGGCCAGTTCGATTGGGCGCGCGAGCGCTTGCGCGTCCTCAGCGCCAACACCCCAGCCGATGCAGTCCGCGAGTACGAGGCCCTTCGCCAAGGCAGCAAGCAGGGCCTGAGCGATGCGCAGCGCTATGGACTGGCGCTGGCGCGGTTGCGCGGTGGCGGCAGCCCGCAGGAAGCCGCAAAGACACTGGAGAGCTTGCTGCAAGCCCACCCGGACAACTGGTGGCTCAGTCTGGCGGTAGCCGAAGCGGAGGCCCGAAACGGGCACCCCCAACAAGCCGAGCAACACTTCGACGCCCTACTCAAGCGCATGCCCAACAACCGCGCGATCGCGCTGAGCTTCGCCACAGTGCTCAACGAACAAGGCGGACGCGGGGCGGGGAAGCGGGCACAGGCCGCGCTACGCCCACTCCTGGGCGCGGCGACGGAGGACCCGATATTCCAACGCATCTTCGCCCGCGCCTGCGAGCTGGCCGGCGACGACACCCGCGCCGGCGAAGCCTACGCCGAAGCCGCCTACCTGAACGGACATCCGGAACAGGCGCTGATCCAACTGAATAACCTGAAGAAGCGCGGCGATCTGGATTACGTGTCACGTTCACGGATCGATGCGCGCATCGCCGCCATCACCCCGACCGTACTGGAATTACGCCGCCAGGGCGTACAAGACGAGGAAATGCAACGGCACTGAAACGCGACCGTCGCATGCGTCACTTAATCGCAACAAAACCGTAGTCTACTGGCGATCTCTCTCCCCAGTTCCATGGTGCCGTTGTGCAGAAACGCATCCTGATCGTCGACGACGAGCCCGCCATCCGCGACATGGTTGCGTTTGCCCTGCGCAAGGGGGACTTCGAGCCGGTGCATGCCGGCGACGCGCGGGAAGCGCAGAGCATGATCGCCGACCGGGTTCCGGACCTGATCCTGCTGGACTGGATGCTGCCCGGCACCAGTGGCCTGGAGCTGGCACGGCGCTGGCGCAAGGATGCGATGACCCGCGAAGTGCCGATCATCATGCTCACCGCCCGCGGCGAGGAGAACGACCGGGTCGGCGGCCTGGAAGCCGGCGTGGACGACTACGTGGTCAAGCCGTTTTCCGCGCGCGAGTTGCTGGCGCGGATCCGTGCGGTGATGCGCCGTACCCGCGAAGACGACGAGGACGGCAGCGTTTCGGTCGGCAACCTGCGTATCGACGGCGCCGCGCACCGGGTGTTCGCCGGCGACGCGCCGGTTCCGATCGGTCCGACAGAATACCGCCTGCTGCATTTCTTCATGACCCACCCCGAGCGCGTGTACAGCCGCGCACAGTTGCTAGACCACGTGTGGGGCGGCAGCGTTTACGTGGAGGAACGCACCATCGACGTGCACATCCGCCGTCTGCGCAAGACGCTCGAACCATTCTCCGTGGAAAACATGGTGCAGACCGTGCGTGGCTCTGGCTATCGCTTCTCTGCATCCATCTAACCACCGCCCTCGCCTGCGCTAAGACGGGCGGACGGATCACTCTTTTTGCGACAGGCTGTGTTCCCGATGCCACGCCACATCCGCTCCGCCTGGTTGAAAACCCTTGGCACGCTTGCCGTGCTGCTCCTGTCGGCATTGCTGGCCGGCTGGATCGGCGACCACGTCTGGATGGCGCTGACCCTGATGTCGCTGGCGGTCATGGCCTGGCACTACTGGCGGCTGCGCCGGGTGCTGAGCCGACTCACGGCGCGTCAACGTTGGGAACCACCGGCCGGGACCGGGGTGTGGAACGAACTGGACAGACTGCTCTACCGCAGCCAAGCGGAAGTGCGCACCCGTAAGCGACGGTTGCTGGATATGTTGCGCGCTTACCGCGCCGCCGCCGCTGCATTGCCGGATGCGGTGGTGGTGATTGATCGCAATAGCCAGCGCATCCAATGGTTCAACGAGGCCGCAGGCACGCTGCTCGGCCTCCATCACCCCAGCGATCTCGGCGTCCTGGTGGTGGAACGGCTGCAGCCAATGCCGTTGGCGCACTGGCTCAGTGACGGGCGCAATGCCGAACCGATGCTGGACACGCCTTCGCCAGTGAATGATCGGCTGCGTCTGAACCTACGCCTGATCCCCTATTCCGAGGACTATTGGCTGCTGGTCGCACGCGACGTCAGTAAGCTGCTGCAACTGGAGCAGGTGCGTCGCGATTTCGTCGCCAATGTTTCCCACGAGTTGCGCACGCCACTGACCGTGGTGCACGGCTATCTGGACATGCTCGACCCGGAGGATTTCCCCGATTCTGGGCAGATGATCGCCGAGATGCGCAAGCAATCGCAGCGCATGACCCAACTGGTCGAGGACCTGCTCACGCTCTCGCGGCTGGAGTCGCAGGAGCATGCCAACGAAGAGAGCATTGCGATGGGGCCGATGCTGGCCACGCTACGTCGCGAGGCCGAAGCGCACAGCCAGGGCCGCCATCACATCGAAGTGCACGACAACGCCGACTGCGACCTGATCGGGTCGAACAAAGAACTGCACAGCGCCTTCTCCAACTTGGTGACCAACGCGGTGCGCTATACCCCGGCCGGCGGCACGATCCATATCCGTTTTGCCCGCGAAGGTGACGGCGCGGTGCTGTCGGTGCGCGACAGCGGCTACGGCATTCCGGCACATCATCTGCCGCGTATCACCGAGCGTTTCTACCGGGTCTCCAGCAGCCGTTCGCGCGAAAGCGGCGGCACCGGGCTGGGGCTGTCGATCGTCAAGCACGTACTGGGCCTGCATCAGGCGCGCCTGGGAATCGAGAGCGAAGTCGGCAAGGGCAGCACCTTCTCCTGCCATTTCGGCGCAGGGCGCGTGCATCGGCGGCAGGAACATGCCACCCTGTTTCATGCCTAACGAGTAACGCCATGCCACGCGCCACCGCTCTGCCGCCCACCCCAGCACCGGACGTCCCTAGCGACCCACTGCGCGATCCATCGCTGTATCTCAATCGCGAACTATCGCAGCTGGACTTCAATTTCCGTGTGCTGGCGCAGGCGCAGGATCCGCAGGTGCCGTTGCTGGAGCGGCTACGCTTCCTGTGCATTTCCTGCACCAATCTGGACGAATTCTTCGAGATCCGCGCGGCCACCGTGCGCCATGCGCAGGAATTCGGCCTGCCGCCAGCGCCGGACGGGATGAGTCCGAGCGCGATCCTCAACGCGATCCACGACCGCGCCGCGCAATTGGTCGATCAACAGTACCGCTGCTGGAACGAGGTCTTACGTCCTGCGCTGAAGGATGCCGGCATCGGCGTGCTCGGACGCCATTCCTGGAATGCGCGGCAGAAGCGCTGGCTGCGCGCCTACTTCCGCAACGAGATCATGCCGGTGCTCTCGCCATTGGGGCTGGACCCGGCGCATCCGTTCCCGAAGATTCTCAATAAATCGCTGAACATCGTCGTGGTGCTGAAAGGCGTGGACGCGTTCGGTCGCGTCGGCCACCTGGCCATCGTGCGCGCACCGCGCTCGTTACCACGCATCATCCAGTTGCCGGAGAGTCTGGCCGAGGGTGGGCAGAGCTTCGTGTTCCTGTCATCGGTGCTGTCGACCTTCGTCGATGAGTTGTTCCCTGGCATGGAGGTGACCGGCTCCTACCAATTCCGCGTCACCCGCAACTCCGAACTGGTGGTCGACGAAGAGGAAGTGGAGAACCTGGCACTGGCGCTGCGCGACGAACTGGTTAACCGTGGCTATCGACCGGCGGTACGACTGGAAATCGCCGAGGACTGCCCGAAGTCCATCGTGCGCACCCTGCTGCAAAACTTCGCCTTGCCCGAGAACGCGCTCTATCGCATCAACGGCCCGGTCAACTTGAGCCGGGTCAACCAGGTCTATGACTTGGTACAGCGGCCGGATCTGAAATATCCATCGATGAATCCGCGCACGCTGCGCGACAACGAAGGCATCTTCCAAATCGCGGCGGCAGGCGACGTACTGCTGCATCATCCCTTCGACGCGTTCACTGCGGTGCTGGACCTGATTAAACAGGCCGCCATCGACCCGAACGTCCTGGCGATCAAACAGACCTTGTACCGCACCGGCAAGGACTCGGGGATCGTCGATGCCCTGGTGCTGGCCGCGCGTAATGGCAAGGACGTCACCGTCGTGGTGGAGCTGCGTGCGCGCTTCGATGAAGAGGCCAACCTGGGCCTGGCCGACCGTCTACAAGAAGCCGGCGTGCAGGTGGTGTACGGCGTGGTCGGCTACAAGACCCACGCCAAGATGCTGCTGATCGTGCGCCGGGAGGGGCGCAAGTTGCGCCGCTACGTCCATCTAGGCACCGGCAATTACCACAGCGGCACCGCGCGCGCCTATACCGATCTGAGCCTAATCACCGCCGACGTGGACATCGGCAACGATGTGCACCTGCTATTCCAGCAACTGTCGGGGCTCGCGCCGAAGATCCGCCTCAAACGTCTGCTGCAATCGCCCTTTACGCTGCATCCAGGCTTGCTGCACAGGATCGAGCGCGAAACCAAACTCGCCACCGCCGGCCGTCCGGGCCGCATCATCGCCAAGATGAACGCGCTCAACGAACCACAGGTGATCCGTGCGCTGTATGCCGCCTCCCAAGCAGGGGTGAAGATCGACCTGATTATCCGTGGCGCCTGCACCCTGCGCCCTGGCGTCCCCGGCATCTCCGACAACATCCGGGTCCGCTCGATCGTCGGTCGCTTCCTCGAACACAGCCGCATCTACTGGTTCGGCAACGATGGCGCGCCCGAGCTGTTCTGCGCCAGCGCCGACTGGTTGGAACGTAACCTGCTGCGACGCGTGGAGACCGGCTTCCCGATCCTGGCCCCGGATCTGGTCAAGCGCATTCAACGCGAAGTGTTGCAGAACTATTTGGCCGACAACCTCAACGCCTGGGAACTGGACGCCAAAGGCAATTACCACAAACTAGCCCCCGGCCAGGACCAGCCACCGCACTCGGCACAGATCGCCCTGCTCGACGGATTGTGACCGCAACGCACCGCTCGCACGAGCAGTGTGTCACCTATCGGCTACCATTCCGTCATGCCTGCCATTTCCCCCACTCATCCGCCGCTACGCGACGGCGACCTGCTGGCCGCCATCGACCTGGGTTCCAACAGTTTCCACATGGTGGTCGCCCGCTATCAGCTCGGGCAATTGCGGGTGGTGGACCGCCTGCGCGAAACCGTGCGCATGGCCGACGGCCTGGATCACAAGGGCGGCCTATCCGCCGAGGCGCGGCAACGCGCGCTGGAGTGCCTGGCCCGCTTCGGCCAACGCATCCGTGACCTGCCATCGCTGCGCGTTCGCGCGCTCGCCACCAACACGGTGCGTCAACTGCGCTCGCCGCAGACCTTCCTGATCCCCGGTGAAACCGCGCTCGGGCATCCCATCGAGGTCGTCAGCGGCCGCGAGGAAGCACGCCTGATCTACCTCGGCGTGGCCCACGCGCAACCGCCCAGGCCCGACCAACGCCGGCTGGTGATCGACATCGGTGGCGGTTCCACCGAATTCATCATCGGCCGTGGCTTGCAGACCCTGGAGCGGGAAAGCCTACAGGCCGGCTGCATCGCCAGCACACGGCGTTTCTTTCCCGGCGGCAAGCTGTCCAGAAAGAAATGGAAGGATGCGCTGACCGACATCGGCGCCGAGTTCCAGCAGTTTGCGATGCAATACCGCGCACTGGGCTGGGACGAGGCGATCGGCTCCTCGGGCACGCACAAAGCGATCGGCGAGATCTGCGCGGCAATGAAACTGACCAAGGGCGGGATCACCGCCGAGGCATTGCCGCAACTGCGCGACCAGCTTCTGCTGGCCAAGCGTATCGAAGACATCGACCTGCCTGGCCTGTCCACCGACCGCCGCCCGATCATCGCTGGCGGCGTGTTGATCCTGGAAGCCGCCTTCCAGGCACTGGGCCTGGAACGCCTCATGGTGAGCAAGGCGGCCATGCGCGAAGGCATCCTCTACGACATGCTCGGCCGCGGTGGCGAGAACGACCCTCGCGCGACCGCGATCGCCGCACTCACCCAGCGCTACGGCATCGACGAAGCGCAGGCCGCGCGCGTGGAGAACACCGCAATGGCACTGTTCGCGCAGGTCGCTACCGACTGGGCGCTGGATGCCGACGACGGACGCATGCTCGGCTGGGCAGCGCGCTTGCACGAACTCGGCCAAGCCATCGCGCACAGCCAATACCATGTCCACGGGGCCTATGTGCTGGAGCATTCGGACATCGCCGGATTCTCGCGGCAGGAGCAGCAGGTGCTGGCCGCGCTGGTACGCGCGCACCGACGCAATGTCTCCAAGACCGCGTTCGACGCGCTGCCCGACCGCCTGCTGCTCAGCGCCAAACGCAAGACCGCCCTACTGCGCCTGGCGGTGCTGTTGCATCGCGCGCACGAGACCGATCCGATTCCGTCGTTGGAACTGAAAGCCAACCAGAACACGCTGCACATGACCCTTTCACAACCCTGGCTCGAAGCACGGCCGCTACAACGCGCCGATCTGATCGGCGAGATCGAGGGCATGGCCGGGCTCGGCATCAGCTTCCAACCATTTGTGGCATAAGCAGCACTGCACAGGAACCGTGGCGGGTACTGCGCTGCGGCAAAGCACTGTGCATGGCTGCTATCTGCGCTGGCGTTGCCCGCGTGCCAACGCATCGCCGCACTTGGCCCCAGCGAACGCCCTGTCCGGGCCCAGGGCGTCATGATTCCTACATCCAGTGGACATGTTCGCTTCACTCCACGACGCGAAGCTTAGGCAAACCGGAGCCTACGCATGCGCTACGCAATCGTCACCGAGACGTACCCCCCCGAGGTCAACGGCGTTGCCCTGACCGTGCATGGGCTGGAATTAGGACTGCGCGCATGCGGCCATACGGTCGAAGTGATACGCCCACGTCAGCTCAGCGACACCGATATGTCGGATCTTCGTCTGGTGCGTGGCGCGGCGTTGCCGCGCTATCCCGGACTGAAGTTCGGACTGCCCGCGCCGCGACGGCTGAGCCAACTATGGCAAACAGCACGACCGGACGCGGTCTACATCGCCACCGAAGGCCCACTCGGCTGGTCGGCGTTGCGCAGCGCGCGGCGTCTTGGCATTCCGATCGCCACCGGCTTCCATACCCGCTTCGACGAATACCTGCCTCAGTACGGCGCAGCCTGGTTGCAATCGACCGCACTGCGCTGGATGCGACGCTTCCACAACCAGGCGCAAGCGACTCTGGTGCCGACCCGCGAACTGCTGGAATTTCTCACCACGCAGGGCTTCGAGCGAGTGCGCCTGCTGGCGCGGGCGGTGGACAGCAAACACTTCGAACCGCAACGTCGCGACGCACAACTGCGTCGGGAATGGGGCCTGCAGGACGATGACTGCGCGGTGCTGTACGTCGGCCGCATCGCCTCGGAAAAGAATCTGCCGCTGGCAGTGCACGCGTTCCGCCAGTTGCAGAAGATCCGCCCGCGTGCACGCTTCGTGTGGGTGGGCGACGGCCCACTGCGCGAGCGCCTGGCGCAGGAGAATCCCGACTTCATCTTCTGCGGCGTGCAGCGTGGCGACGCGCTGGCCCGCCACTTCGCCAGCGGCGACCTGTTCCTGTTCCCCAGCCGCAGCGAAACTTTCGGCAACGTGACCCTGGAAGCCATGTCCAGCGGCGTGGCCACTGTCGCCTTCGATTACGGTGCGGCACGCGAATACCTGCGCGACGGCATCAACGGCGCGGCAGTGGCCGACGATGATGCATTCATCGCTGCAGCGCTGCGCCTGGGGAGCGACGACGCCCTGCGCCGACGCCTGGGCGAAGCGGCCTGCGCGACGATGCGACCACTGCGTCCGGAGCGGGTCGTCGCCGATTTCGATGCGCTTCTTGGCGAACTGGCGGACACCCGGAGGCTCCATGTCGACGCGGCTTGACACCCTACGCTGGCACGAGACACGCTGGTGCCGCCGCGCCAACCACTGGTGCCGACGGCGCTCGGTGCGGCACTTCTTCTCGATGATCAGCCGGCTCGGCGATGGCGTGTTCTGGTACGCGCTGATGACCTTGCTGGTGTTGTGCGACGGCATGAACGGCGTCTTCGCCTCGGCGCACATGGCCGCCACCGGCGTGGTGGCATTGAGCTTGTACAAAGGCCTCAAACGCTGGACGCGGCGCCCGCGCCCATATGCCGCCGACCTGCGCATCCGCGCCTGGGTGGCGCCGCTGGACGAATTCAGCTTCCCCTCCGGTCATACCTTGCATGCGGTGTCCTTCGGCATCGTCGCCCTGGCCTACTACCCTTGGCTTGCGCCGCTATTGGTGCCGTTCATCGCCTGCGTGGCGTTGTCGCGCGTGGTACTGGGACTGCATTACCCCAGCGACGTACTTGCCGCGACCGGTATCGGCACGCTGTTGGCCGGGCTATCGCTGTGGCTGGTGGGATAAGCAAGCACCGGCAATACGTGACCCGAGGCCCGAAACGCAAGGCCGCACTCAACCGCGATAGCAGATGATGCGCCGCGCAGTGGCATGCGCATCGGCAAGCCTACGCAATTGCGCAACGTCGTAACGCGCTGTCGCCGATTCCCGGTCCCGAATCCGGGCATTACAATGCCGCAATGACCACGCTGTTCATCTCCGACCTGCATCTGGATCCGGCACGCCCGGCAATCACCGAGCTGTGCCTGAACTTCCTGCGTGGGGAGGCGCGCCAAGCCGAAGCGTTATACATCCTCGGCGACCTGTTCGAGGCCTGGATCGGTGACGACACGCCATCGGCCGCCGCTGATGCGGTGGCGCTGGAACTACGCGCACTACACGAGGCTGGCGTGCCGGTATTTTTCATGCACGGCAACCGCGATTTCCTGCTCGGTGCCGACTACGCGCAGCGTGCCGGCATCCGCCTACTGCCAGATCCCTGCGTGATCGATCTATACGGCGAGCCCACGCTGCTGATGCATGGCGACCTGCTGTGCACCGACGACACCGCCTACCAGGCGTTCCGTGCGCAGACCCGGGACCCGGCATTCCAACAGCAGTTCCTGGCACAACCACTGCAAGCGCGCATCGCCTACGCACAACATGCGCGCGCCGCCAGCCAGGCGCGCCAGACCGAACTGAAGCAGGGCGACCACGCGCAGTTCGAGACCATCACCGATGTGGCGCCGGCCGAGGTGGCCGCGACCTTCGCACGCTACGGCGTGGCGCGCATGATCCACGGCCACACCCACCGCCCCGCCGTGCATGCACTGGACATCGATGGCCGTGCCTGCACCCGCATCGTACTCGGCGACTGGTACGAACAGGGCTCGGTTCTACGCGCGGATGCGCAAGGATGCCGGTTGCAACATCTGTAGCATCGCGTTCGCCTTAAGGCGCGAAAGCTGGCGTGGCGCATCGCCAGCACAATGCGTATCGACTACCTCGAATCAGACCAACATGCCCGAGCGCCCGCAGCACAATCAGCGCCTGAGTGACGCGCTCTGCCGAATCGCCATCGGCTGTCCTACTGCTCAGTCGCGATAGACCTGATCGCCTCGTCAGAAACAACAGCGCGTTCGATGTTTCCGCGCAAACAGAGCGCATCCGCCGCAGCAATCACCGGCTCAGCCGGCATGATGCTGCAACGCCAGCAGTTCGTCTTCCTCAAAACCGGCCTGTAGGCGTGCCTGCAAATTGAATGGGCCGTGCAGGTAACCGCCAGCATATTCACGCAGCAGCTCGGCGAAGCGCGCACGCGGCTCGATTCCCGCGCGTTCGCAATACCAGCGGTACCAGCGCGAACCGGCGGCGACATGCGCCACTTCCTCGCGCAGGATCAATTCCAGAATCTGCGCCGTGGCCTCGTCGCCGAGCGCACGCAGTTTGACGATCATGCCTGGAGTCACGTCCAGTCCACGCGCCTCCAGCACCCGCGGCACCAGCGCCATCCGCGCCAGACCGTCATGGGCGGTCTTCTCGCACATCTCCCACAGACCGTTATGCGCGGCAAAATCGCCATACGCGTGACCCAACGCGTGCAGGCGGTCGCGCAGCAACACGAAGTGGCGCGACTCGTCATCCGCCACCGCGACCCAATCGGCATAGAACGCCGTCGGCAGGCCGCGAAAACGATAGACCGCATCCCAGGCCAGATCGATGGCATTGAGCTCGATATGCGCGATGGCATGAATGAAGGCCGCGCGGCCTTCGGGACTGCCGAGCCCACGTCGCGACAGCGCACGCGGATGCACCAGCAACGGACGTGGCGGTCGTCCTGGCATGCGCATCGGCTCGGGCGCCGGCGCCGTGGCCGAGATCGCCAGTGCACCGTTGCGCCAGGCAGCGGCATAACGTTGGGTAAGGGCCACTTTTTCGGCAGGATCGGCTGCATCCAGGCAGGCACGGGCGGCCAGATATAGATCGCCGGTCACCGCAGCGCAGGCCTGCGCCGCGTGGTCGCCGTGCAGCGCGACCAAACCAGCCGACGCCACCGCGCAATCGGTAGCGGCGGCACCGTCATGCCGCTCAGGCACGGCGCTTGCGCTTTGCCTCGTCCGAGCGCAACTGCATGATGCGCTCGAAATAATCCTGTTCGATGCCAGTGGTGTAGTGGCCGTTGAAACAAGAGGAGTCGAACGTCTTCAGTTCCGGATTGCCCTCGCGCACGGCCGTCTCCAGATCCTCCAGATCTTGATAGATCAACCAGTCGCACCCCAGAAACTCCTGGACTTCCTCTTCGCTGCGACCATGCGCGACCAGTTCGTCGGCGGCCGGCATGTCGATGCCGTAGATGTTGGGATAGCGCACCGGCGGTGCGGCACTGGCCAAATAGACCTTGCGTGCGCCGGCTTCGCGCGCCATCTGCACGATCTGCCGGCTGGTGGTGCCGCGCACGATCGAATCGTCCACCAGCAACACCACCCGATTGCGGAACTCCAGGTGGATCGGGTTGAGTTTGCGACGTACCGACTTCACCCGCTCGCCCTGCCCCGGCATGATGAACGTGCGGCCGATATAGCGATTCTTGACGAAGCCCTCGCGGTACTTCACCCCGAGCACGTTGGACATCTCCAGCGCGGCATCGCGCGAGGTGTCCGGGATCGGGATGATGGTGTCGATGTCGTGGTCCGGACGCAGGCGCAGAATCTTCTCGCCCAGCTTCATGCCCATGCGCATGCGCGCCTTGTGCACCGAAACGTTGTCGATCATCGAGTCCGGGCGGGCGAAGTACACGTACTCGAAGATGCAGGGCGTGTGGTGGGTGGGCGAGGCACAGACTTCGCAGAACAGTTCGCCGCGACCGGTAATGACCAGCGCCTCGCCAGGACGCACGTCGCGCACGCGGGTAAAGCCGAGGATGTCCAGCGCCGAGGATTCGGACGCCACGATGTACTCGTCACCCTCCACGCCCTCGCGCTTGCCCAGTACCAGCGGACGGATGCCGTGCGGATCGCGGAACGCGACCAACCCCAGGCCCAGCACCACGCTGACCACCGCGTAGCCGCCCTTGCAGCGACGATGCACGCCGGCCACCGCGCGGATCGCCGCTTCCGGGGTCAACATGCGCTGCGCGTCCAGCTCGTAGGCGAACACGTTCAGCAGCACCTCGCTGTCCGAATCGGTGTTGATGTTGCGACGGTCGGCTTCGAATACCTGCTGGCGCAACGCCTCGGTGTTGATCAGATTGCCGTTGTGAGCCAGCGCGATGCCGTAGGGCGAGTTGACGTAAAACGGCTGCGCTTCGTCCATGCCTTCCGAACCAGCAGTGGGATAACGGCAATGGGCGATGCCGACGCGGCCTTCCAGCACCGCCATGCGCTTTTCGTCGAACACATCACGCACCAAGCCGTTGGCCTTCTGCACACGCAGCCGGGTGCCATCGGCGGTGGCGATGCCTGCCGCGTCCTGGCCGCGATGCTGCAACACGGCCAGGCCGTCATAGAGTTGACCGGCCACATTCTGGTTGCCGACGATTCCAACGATGCCACACATTTGAACACTCTCCGCAGTACGAATGCCGCTATTGGGAAGGTGGCCGTGCCTGGCCGTTGGACTCGACCCGTGCCGGATCGCGCGCTGCCGGGCGCGCCTGCGCCGGGTCGATATTCGCAGGCATGCGCTGCGACGGATCGCTCCCGGGCGGCGCGGACCGCGCCCCGGGACGCCCCAGGGCCTTGGACATCATGTCCTGCAGACCAGTCGCCTGCAGGGCATTGTGCACGGCGGCATTATCGCCCGCCGAAGGCACGTTGCCCAAATCCATCTTCGACATGTTGAGTTGCGGTAATTGCGACATATTCAGTTGCGGCACGCGCCAGTCCGGCAATTGCGCGCGCATCCAGCTCACACCGGGGCTCAACACCGGCAGCACCATCGATTGGCGCCACTGCGGTTCGCGAGTCAGCGGGGTGAAGCTCATCAATAAGGTCAGCACGGCAGCGAAGAACCCGCCGCGCAACGCGCCCAGACCAAACCCGAGCGCGCGGTCGGTGCCCGACAACATAGTGGAACGCACCACGGTGCGGATCACCATGCCGGTGATGCCGACCACCAGCATCACCGTCACAAACGTCAACGCATAACCGCCGAAGTAGTAGCTCATGCTCGGATGCGGGCTGTCGGCCAGCCAGCGCCCGACATCCCCGCCGAACTGGAAGCTGGCCCAACCCGCCAGTAGCCAGGACAGGGTCCCGACCACGATGCCGACGAAACCGCGCAAGGCACCGAGCAAGGCCGAGACCAGGATCACGGCCAACAACACGATGTCGATCATGCGCGCCTCCCTCGACCGCACCGCTTCGCGTGGATCGCGCACCACGTTTGCCTTCCCTGGAACATGCAGGCAACTCCATGGGCCACAGCCCGATCAAGGATGTGGACGTACCATACCGCTGATACCGACCTTTGCCGCAACCTGCACGCGCAACTGCTCGGCCTCGGCACGGCTGGCGACCGGCCCGACCCGGACCCGACTCAAGGTGCCCTTGTCGGTGCGGACCTGCTCGACGAAGGCGCTGAAGCCGGACGCGCGGGCCTTATCGCGCAGCGCATCGGCGTCTTCGTTCTTGGCAAACGCGCCCAGTTGGACGGCGAAACCGGTACCGGACGCGGCCGGCGCCGCCGGCGCGCTAGGCGCCGGTTTAGCGGCGGCGGTAACGGCAGACTTGGTCGGCTCGGACTTGGATGCTTCCGGCTTGGCAGGCTCGGGCTTCGCAGGCTCGGACTTGGGCGACGCGGGCTTGGCTGCAACGACCGGCTTGGCCTGCGGCGCCGGCAACGCCTCGGTCTTGGCAGGCGCGCTCGGCGCGGCAACGGCCACGCTGCTGGCTGCCGGAGGCGCGACGGCAGGACTTGGCGCAGCGTCCAGGGTCACCACCTGGGCATTGACATCGTTACGCACCTTCACCGCCTGCAAGCGTACCGATTCAGCCTGGGCACGGTCGGCATAGGGACCGATCCGTACCCGCCATGCCTGGCGTCCGCCCAGCATGGTCGCCTCACGGAAACCCGGCAAATGCGCCTGCTTGAGCCGCGCGACCACCGCATCGGCATCGGACGGGGTGGCGTAAGCGCCAAAATTGACCGCGTAATTCCCCGCCGCCACGCTCGGCGGCAGCGGTTGCGCGGCACTCGCGGTGGCCGGAGTGGCCAGATCGGCGGCATCGGGATTGTCCTGCATCGGCGCGGGTGCGGCGGCAGGCGGCGGCGCAGCGGTAGCGGTGGCGGGCGCTTGAGTCATGCCCACCGCACCACCGCTGGGGGTCTCGCCCGGAGTCACCAGGGGTAACTCGCGGGTCTCGAACTGGCCATCGGCGGGCGCGGCAGGTGCCTTCAGCGGTACGTTGGCGACCCCGCTATCGGGCGCAGGCCCCTTGACCAACATCGGCAGGAAGATCACGGCAAGCGCCACCAGGATCAGGGCGCCAATCAATCGCTGTTTCAGGACGGTATCCACGGAAAAATTTGGGGGAGCGGCATGGCGGAGTGCCGCAGCAATTATAAGGTGACCCTAGCAAGGGGCGGGATCAATCGGCTGAATGCAGCCAATGCAGCGCGTCGGCCGCCGTGTGGAACGAACCGAACACCAGCACCCGGTCCCCAGGACGCGCCTGCTGCAACGCCTGCTGCAACGCCTGCACGACACTCTCGGCGACGACGGCCACGGCGGCGGCAGTGCCGGCCAGCCGTTCCCGCAATTGCACACCGCTCTGGGCGCGCGCTCCGGACAAGCCGGCCAGGTGCCAGGTATCGACCTGCGCTTCCAACGCCTTCACCACACCGACAGCGTCCTTGTCGCCCAACGCCGCGAATACGGCCCAGGTTGCGCCGACAATCGGCTGCGCTTGCAGCGATGCGGCCAGTTCCCGCGCCGCCTGCGGATTGTGGCCGACGTCGACCAGCACCTCCACCCCATCGCGCATGCAAACCTGCAGCCGTCCACGCAAACGTGCCGCCGCAATGCCGTCGGCGTAAGCGCTACGCGGCAGGGACTTGCGCAGCGCACGCAGCGCGGCGATGGCCGTGGCGGCATTGGCTCGCTGTACCGGCGCGCGCAACTGCGGCAAGGGCAACAATAGGTTGGTGCCGACGTCGCGCCAACGCCAGCGTTCGGCGTCGAGCGGTTCGTGGAAGAAATCGCTGCCGGCGCGGAACGTACTGGCACCGATTGCATAGGCATGGCGCAGCACACTGGAGGGCGGATCAATCTCGCCGAGCACCAGGGGCTTCCACGGCCGCGCAATGCCGGCTTTCTCCGCACCGATCGCTTCGCGGTCGCTGCCGAGCCAATCTGTATGGTCGATGTCCACGGTAGTAATCACCGCCACATCGGCATCGACCACGTTCACCGCGTCGAGCCGGCCCCCCAGGCCCACTTCCAACACCGCCAGATCCAGCGCTGCCTGCTGGAACAACCACAGTGCCGCCAGGGTGCCGTATTCGAAATAGGTCAGTGGCGTGTCGCCACGCGCGGCCTCCACTGCGGCGAAACCAGCGATCAATTGCGCATCGCTGGCCTCTTCGCCATCGAGATGTACCCGCTCGTTGTAGCGCAATAGATGCGGCGATGTGTAACTGCCCACCGCCCAACCGCCGGCACGCGCGATCGCCTCGATGAAGGCCACCGTCGACCCTTTGCCGTTGGTGCCACCGACGGTGATGACGCGCTTGGCTGGTCGGGTCAGGCCCATGCGCACGGCCACTGCACGCACCCGCTCCAGGCCCATGGCGATGTCGCGCGGATGTTGCTGCTCGATATAGGCCAGCCAATCGGAAAGCGTGTTCATACGATCAACCCAACTCGATTGATGTGCCGAAAACGCGTGAACCGCCGCAGCCGTGCTTTGCTTTTGTGCTGTTGCATCACTATGCACAGCATCGCAAGGCGAACGAAGTAGCGGCGATTACAGCGCCCGGTGCTTTGCCTCGCCGAAGAACGGTGTGTGGTGCGCGCAATCGTTCAACCGCACCACCTCCAACTGGTCCAGATCCGGCCCTTCCAGCAGATTCAACGTGGTGGGTGCCTGACGGAAACTCCACAGCCGCGCAATCGGCAGGCCCAGTACTCGGCACAGGATCACCCGGTTAACCGCATCGTGTGCCACCACCAGCAAGGTGTCGTGTTCGCCCAGCCCTTCGGTGGCACGCGCCAGACCACGCCAGGAGCGCTCCAACACCTGCCGCAGCGATTCCCCGCCCGGCATCAGCACGGTATCGGGCTCTTCGCGCCAGGCGCGCAAGCGCGCCGGGTCCTTGTCGTGAATCTCGCTGGCCAGCAACCCTTCCCACTCGCCGTGGGCGATTTCCTGCAAGTCCGGCTCGGTCTGCAACATCGCTTCACGCTCGGCGCCCAGGGCCAAACATGCGGTGCGCTGCGCACGCAAGAGCGGCGAGGCGACCGCACGCGACAGCGACACTTCGCGCAGGCGCGCACCCAATGCCTGGGCCTGGGCCTCGCCGACCGGAGAAAGCGGGATGTCGATCTGGCCCTGGTAGCGGCCTTCGGCGTTCCACGGGGTTTCGCCGTGACGGGCGAGCAAAATGCGCATGCGCTGAGATTCCGTTGGGGGAAAAACCGTCTCGCTAACGAAAACGGAGCGGCATGATACTCGCTCCGTTGGTGAAAACCTGTGCGGTGCCGCTTTGTCGTCACCACGGCCTGCTGCAACGGCGGCGATCACAGTGCCGCCGTCGCAATGCCCACATCACTTGGCCAGTTTCAACTCTTGCAACAGCCGTGGTGCCGGCGCCACTTCCTGCATGATCCAATGCAGGTAGCGCGTATCAACCGCGATCATTCGGGTCATCGCCGGGTCGAACACCCAATTCGAACTCACCGACTCCCAGTTACCGTCGAATGCCAGACCAACCAGTTTGCCGTGCGCGTCCATCACCGGCGAACCGGAGTTGCCGCCGGTGATATCCAGATCGGACAGGAAATCCACCGGCACCGTACCCAGTTTCTTGTCTTCCAAGCCGCCATAGCGCTTGGCCTTGGCCGCTTGCAACAGCGCCTTCGGCGAATCGAACGGTTCGCTCCCGGTATCCTTGGCGACCACGCCATCGAGCGTCGTGAACGGGGTGTAGAACACGCCATCCTTCGGCGCATACCCCATGACGTTGCCAAAGGTGATGCGCAGCGAGGAGTTGGCATCCGGATAGACGAACTCACCCTTGCTCTTCTTGTAATCGGCCACAGCCTGCAGGTAGCGCGGACGCGCCAACAGATCCTCGCCTTCGCGACGCTTCTGTTCGCGCTCGATCTGCAGCAACGCAGGCATCAATGCCACCGCGTAGCGCAGCGCCGGATCGTCACTGGCTTCGAACGCGGCGCGGTCGGCATGCAACCATTTCAGACGCTCCTCTGTGCTACCCAACCGCGTGCCGGCCAGCCGCGTAGCGGCGGCTTGCGCATCGGCGCCGGCCAGCCACTGATCCAGCGCCGGCACATGCTGCGCCTTGGGCAACTTCAGATATTGCGCAAACCAGTAACGCTGCAGTTGGCTGTCCATCGCCGGAACATAACGATGCTCCATCTGCTTCATCGCACCCTCGATCTCGGGCAGGTCACGCGCTTGATACCCCGGCTCACGCTCGGCATCCGGCTTGGCGCGTTCGATCGCCAGGCGGTACAGCGACACCGCACTTCCCAGCACGCCGGTACGGCGCAACTGCCGCAGCACCAGGTCGCGGTCGCGGGTGGTTTTGGCCTGCTCGTTCAGCGCCAGCAATTGCGCATGCGCCTGCAAGGCCGCGCTGCCCGTGCGCCCCTGATGTTTCAACCACTCCAGCACCGCACGCTCCTCTTCGCGTTTCTTGGTGGCGGCGTCGATGCGCTTGAAGCCTTCCAACTGGCCTTCGAAGTTCTTGGCGACGTTGTTCCAACTGGCCATTGTGGCCGCGTACTTCACCTGAATCTCGGGGTTCTGCTTTCCAGCCTGCTCCACCAACGCGATCAGGTCGCGGTATTGCTGCGCGGCCACGGGATAGCCCCAGTCGGCGACGGCGTCGAATTCGGCAGCCAGCGCGTAACGACTGGTGCGCCCAGGGTAGCCGGCCACCATCACGAAATCGCCCGCACCCAGCGGCTGGTCGGCGAATGCCAGGAAATGCTTAGGCTGGTACGGCACGTTGTCCTTGGCATACGCCGCAGGCTTGCCGTCCTTGCCGACATAGGCACGAAAGAACGAGAAATCGCCGGTGTGGCGCGGCCACATCCAGTTGTCGATTTCGCCACCGAACTTGCCGATTCCCGACGGCGGCGCGTACACCAGGCGGACGTCGCGGATTTCCAAATTACGGAACAAACGGTAGGTATTGCCACCGGAGAAGCTGTAAAGCGTGCAGCGGTAACCGGCCTCGGCCTCGCATGCGGCGACCTGCGCCTTGTCGAAGTTTTCCAGCGCCTGCTTGCGTTTGAGCGCATCCTTGCCAGCGGCGTCCATGGCCGCCTTGGCCTGCGCGGTGACGTCGGTGATGCGATCAAGGACGTAGATGCGTTCGTTCGGACCGGCGCTCAATTCCGCGCTGCCAGTGGCAGCGTTGAAACCGTCGCGGATCAGGTTCTTCTGCGGGGTGGAATTGAGCTGGATCGCACCGTAAGCACAATGGTGATTGGTCACCACCAAGCCTTGCGGGGAGACGAAGCTGGCGGTACAGCCACCGAGCGAGACCACCGCGCCCATGGGGTCGCCGGTCAGGTCGGCCAGTTGCTGTGGCGACAGTTTCAAACCGGCTTTTTGCAGCGGGCCAGCGATATCCGGCAACTGCTGTGGCACCCACATACCCTCACCGGCATGGGCGCACGAAACACTGGCCAGAACGGCGGCAACGGCAACGGCGATGGTCCACGGAGTCGGACGCATAGAAGCGGTTTCCTTGAAGAAAGATCCGCCAGTCTAACGGCGGCGGCGGCTGTTCCCGACCGTGACCAATGGCACCCTATACGCCGCGGCGCATGACCATGCGAACGCGCGGCTTATACTTTGCTCCTCTCCAACCGAACCTTGCACCACCATGGCGCAGACAATGAAGGCGCTGGTCAAGCGCGACGCAACCAAGGGCATTTGGCTGGAACAGGTGCCGGTGCCGACGCCTGGCCCCAACGAAGTCCTCATCAAATTGGAAAAAACCGCGATCTGCGGCACCGACCTGCACATCTACCTGTGGGACGAATGGAGTCAGCGCACGATCAAGCCAGGCCTGACCATCGGCCACGAATTCGTCGGCCGCATCGCCGAACTGGGCCCAGCGGTCAGCGGCTATCAGGTCGGCCAGCGCGTTTCCGCAGAAGGCCATATTGTCTGCGGCCACTGCCGCAACTGCCGCGGTGGACGCCCGCATCTGTGTCCGAACACCCTCGGTATCGGCGTCAACGTCAACGGCGCCTTCGCCGAGTACATGGTGATACCGGCGTCCAACCTGTGGCCGATTCCCGACCCGATTCCATCGGAGTTGGCAGCGTTCTTCGATCCCTACGGCAACGCCGCGCACTGCGCGCTGGAATTTGACGTCATCGGCGAGGATGTATTGATCACCGGCGCCGGCCCGATCGGCATCATCGCCGCCGGCATCTGCAAGCACATCGGTGCACGCAACGTGGTGGTCACTGACGTCAACGACTTTCGCCTCAAGCTGGCGGCGGACATGGGCGCCACACGCGTGGTCAACGTCGCCAATACCTCGCTCCGGGACGTGATGGCCGACCTGCACATGGAAGGCTTCGACGTGGGCCTGGAAATGAGCGGCAACCCGCGCGCCTTCAATGACATGCTCGACTGCATGTACCACGGCGGCAAGATCGCCATGCTCGGCATCATGCCGCGCGGCGCTGGCGCCGACTGGGACAAGATCATCTTCAAGGGGCTGACCGTGCAAGGCATCTATGGCCGCAAGATGTACGAGACCTGGTACAAGATGACCCAGTTGGTGCTGTCCGGTTTTCCGTTGGGCAAGGTACTCACTCACCAATTGACCATCGACGAATTCCAAAAAGGTTTCGACCTGATGGAAGAAGGGAAAGCAGGCAAAGTCGTCCTGAGCTGGTAAGCGATCGGTCGCGATGGGCAGCATTGAATCCAGAAAGACGCGGGGCGTCGCCAGACACCCTGCATCGTCTCGGTGGTCGCTCAGCAGCCGATCTTTGCACGGACCACACTTCGTCAGCCAAACACCCTCTCCTTGAAAGCATCGCCACGGTAAAATCGGCGGATCTTCCGCCGTGCGTGCCCGTCATGACCGACTCCCGTCTCACCCAGCACTACGCCGACGAACTGGACGCGATTCGCGCGCAAGGTCTGTTCAAGTCAGAACGCATCATCGTCGGCCCGCAAGCGGCCGAGATTGCGCTGGCCGACGGCCGCCGCGTGCTGAATTTCTGCGCCAACAACTATCTGGGTCTGGCCGATCATCCCGCACTGATCGCTGCCGCCAAGGACGCCCTGGACACGCACGGCTTCGGCATGGCCTCGGTGCGCTTCATCTGCGGCACCCAGGATCTGCATAAGCGGCTAGAGGCGCAGATCGCCGCGTTCTTCGGCACCGAGGATACGATCCTCTACGCCGCCTGCTTCGACGCCAACGGCGGCCTGTTCGAACCGCTGCTGGGCGAACACGACGCGATCATCTCCGACGCGCTCAACCATGCTTCGATTATCGATGGCGTGCGCCTGTGCAAGGCAAAACGCTTCCGCTACGCCAACTGCGACATGGCCGAGCTGGAAGCGCAATTGCAAGCCGCCGATGCAGCCGGCTGCAAGACCAAGCTAATCACCAGCGACGGGGTGTTCTCGATGGACGGCTTCATCGCCCCATTGGACGAAATCACCGCACTCGCCAAACAGTACAACGCGCTGGTGCATATCGACGAGTGCCACGCAACCGGCTTCCTCGGATCCAGTGGCCGCGGCTCGGCTGAGGTCAAGGGCGTGCTGGACAGGATCGACCTGTTCACCGGCACCCTGGGCAAGGCCATGGGCGGGGCGCTCGGCGGGTTCACTACTGGCCGAGCCGAGGTGATCGAACTCTTGCGCCAACGCTCACGGCCCTACCTGTTCTCCAATTCGCTACCGCCGCACGTGGTGGCTGCCGGCATCAAAGCATTCGAAATGCTGGACGCAGCCGACGATCTACGCGAACGCCTGGTCGAGAACACCGCCTACTTCCGTGCACGCATGGCCGCCGCCGGTTTCGACATCAAGCCCGGCACTCACCCGATCTGCCCGGTGATGCTGTACGACGCGCCGCTGGCACAGCGCTTTGCCGAGCGCCTGCTGGAAGAAGGCATCTACGCAATCGGCTTCTTCTTCCCAGTCGTGCCCAAGGGGCAGGCGCGCATCCGCACTCAGATCAGCGCCGCGCATACCCGCGCGCACCTGGATCAGGCAATCGATGCGTTCACTCGGATCGGTCGCGAGTTGAAGGTCATTGGCACCTGACATGCGTCAGGTGCCAACAAGCCAAGCGTGCTTGCTCGCCGCGCAAGCCAGAGATTCTGGCGACACCTCGGCAGAGAACCGCATGGATGATGGCTAAGGGGTACACGCTGCGCAGGCAAGCGACGATGTGTCGAGCCTACTTCGCCCGACTCAATCGCACGACCAGGCTGCACCCCGATTTCGGCGATCTCCTGGCCATGCGATTCAGCGCGCGGCTTACGCGCTCACGTCCGTCACTGCCAACGCGCTGACTTCGGCCGCACTGAGTGTGCGCCATGCCCCCTTGCTCAGTTCACCCAGCGCTAGCGTGCCGATCGCCACCCGCACCAGACGCACGACGTCCACACCCAGGGCGGCGAGCAAACGCCGGATCTGTCGGTTACGCCCCTCGTCCAGCACCACCTCCAGCCAGGCGTGGCGCTCGCCCTGGCGCAACAGACGCACCTGCTTGGCACGTAGCACTTCGCCATCGGCGACAACGCCCGCACACATACGCTGCAACAGTGCCGCATCCGGCAGAACATCCACCTGCACGTGGTACGTCTTGTCCGGACCACTTCCCGGATCGGTGACGCGCGCCGCCCATTGCGGATCGTTGGTGAAGAGCAACAAGCCTTCGCTGGCCTTGTCCAGACGACCGACCGGCGCCAGCCATGGCAAGCCGGCACCATCGAAACAGCGGTAGACCGTCTCGCGGCCACGCTCGTCTTGCGCGGTGGTCACAAGCCCACGCGGCTTGTTGAGCATCAGGTACAAGCGTTCGCTCGCCGACAGCGGCGCACCATCCAAGGCAAGGCGATGCCGGCCACGCAAGATCGGGAATTCAGGGTCGGTGACAACCCGCCCATCGACCGCAACGCGACCGGCGGCAATCCAACGCACCGCCTCGGTCCGCGAGCACAGCCCCAACTTGGACAGCGTGCGCGCTAGACCATGTCGTGGCCCAGCCACCACAACGGGAGGCATCGCCGCCGTCGACGTCAGCGCACGCGACCGGCTTGAACGCGGCGGTTTCAACTATCGCACCATCGGATGGGCGCGGGCAGCGACCGGACCGCAGACGAACCCGCGCCGGGCTTACTTGGCCTCGACCGGTGCTGGTACCGGTACCGGCGCAGCAGCCGCAGCGGCCGGGGCGGCAGCCGGACGGGCCTTGATCACATGCACGCCACGCGCCTTCATCCACGCATCGAATTCATCGGCGGTCATACGTTTTCCGTTCTGACTCATGTCAAAGCGCCACGGCGTGTTGTCGAACGCGGTCTTCGGCTTGTAGGCCGACGGATCATTCGGATTGACCGCACCACCGGGAGGAATCGCTTTCGCCACGCTCTGACAGCTCTCCGCACGCAGGCGCAGCAGCACCCGATCCAGCGACTGATCGCTGCTGTAGGACTGCGTCAGCACCCCGCTGGGCATCCCCAGCTGCACATCGCGGCTGAACAACTCGGTGGCCACCGGCGCTGCAACCGTGGCCGGTAACGCCAGCGGCTTGGGCAGGAGATCGCCGGAGCAATCCGGCGCGGCATGGGCAACAGGAACCAGGGCCAGACCAATCAGGCTAGCCATCACGATACGCAGCATCGGTTTTTTCCACTCGGGCGAGACGACGCAGCGAGTGTAGGCAGGCCACGGCAGAGTTTCAATCAATACCGGCACTACATCGGCTAAATAATTGGGAAGGATGAAAAAATGCACCCCGCAAGAGATCCAGATCACAACGGTCCGGTAGCGGACGTATTGTTTGTCTGCGCGCCAATAGCGCAGAGGCGACCTCTTCGATCAAGGCGACCACACACAAACACAAAGCCCGGCGCGAGGCCGGGCTTTGCTTGAGACGTGAAGCGTCCGATCAGTTGTTCTGGACGTTCAGCTCGGTACGACGGTTCTTGGCGCGACCTTCCGGATTGTCCGAACCATCCGGGTTGGTGTTCGGCGCGATCGGGCGGGTCTTGCCGTAGCCAATCGGTCCGATCAGACGCGAAGCGTCAACGCCGTTCTTGACCAGGTAGTCGTACACGACGCGGGCGCGACGCTCGGACAGCTTCTGGTTGTACTTGTCGCTACCGATGGAGTCGGTGTGACCGGCAACCTCGACCTTCAGGTCGGGGTAACGCTTCAGGATCTCCGTGGCCTCGCTCAGGATCGAGATAGCATCCGGACGCAGGGTCGACTTGTTGAAGTCGAAGTTGACACCCTTCAGGTCGATCGACACCGGCACCGGGCAACCGTCCGGACCAACGGTCTGACCCGGCTTGGAGTCAGGGCACTTGTCGTCGCAGTTGTTGACGCCGTCACCGTCGTCATCCTTATCCGCGCAGCTCGGGGCAACCGGCGGCGGCGGCGGCGGCGGGACCGGAGCGGACGGGGCAGGCCCAAGCGGGATCACCACGCCAACCGAGGCCAGCGTGTCGCCGAACCAGTTACGGGACGGAGCCGCGACGCTCTTGTCGTCGAAATCAGCGCGGTAGGCCACTTCAGCGCGCACCGCAATGTGCTTGTCGAAGGTGGTCTGCAGACCGGCGCCGACCTTGGCGGCAAAGTTGCCGTCCTTGCGCTTGCCGGGGGAGATGGGACCGCCGGTATCGAACGATTCTTCAGCGCGCTGGTAGCCCGCGCCGAACAGCACGTACGGGTTCCAACCACGGCCTTCCTGGATGAAGTGGCGACGCAGGTCGACGGAGACGCCGTACTGGCTCCAGTTCAGGTCTTCGTTGGCCTTGAAGTTCGGGTTCTGATAGTTCAGTTCACCGTCCAGCGACCAGTTCGGGTTGATGAACTTGCCCAGACCAAGGGTGACGAACGGGGCATCGTTGGTGTGGCGATGCTCGTCCTGGAAATTGAAACCAGCAGCACCGGTCAGGTACCAACGGTCGTCGAATTCCTGAGCGGATGCTGCCTGGGCAACGGCCAGACCGCCCAACAACGCGGCGGTGAGAATTTTCTTGTTCATTAATACAGCTCCTTGTTTCGGGGAGTTAAAACGATAGAGGCATGGTTTAAGTACAGATGTCTCATCACATCCAGACGGCCGTTTCCGCATGCCATCGCCGCGCACCTTATGCTTGGCATGGTGAAGAGAGCGTTAACAAGCACGTAACATGTGGAAGCCGACGCCACTGACTGCTTGCTGCATGGCACCGACTACACCCTATACAGCTTGATGAAATCATGCAACGCAACTTTTACATTTGCGTTTGTCTTGGTAGACAGCGGTCCGCACAACGATGGATATCCCATTCCGGATCAAGAGACAGCCGCTGCTTAGCCAGTCAGGTCTTCGACAGAAGCGAAAATAGGCTGGTCCCGAGGCGGTCAGCGCTTTGCATGTCATGCGGTCGATGATCGCAAAAAGCCGGTGTCGCACCCCTTGGCGACCTGATCGTGGGCACGAGCACGGCTTAATAGTTGCGGCAAAATCTGCAACAGTCAGTCGGCACCTCAACCGGCCCACATGCAGCGATCAAAGACGACCAGCCCCGTGCCCGTGGTGATGTCGGTCTCCTAAGCTGGCGTCGTTGCGCGCAATCTGCTGCCTGCGGCCACTGCCCGAACCATGGCATCGCCCCTTCTCCCAATACCCAGGAGTCTTCAATGAAAGCGGTCGCCCTCACCCGATACCTGCCGATCGACGATCCGCAGTCACTGCAAGACATGGACCTGCCCATGCCAGCAACGCCTACCGGCTTCGACCTGCTGGTCCGAGTGGAGGCAGTGTCGGTCAACCCGGTGGACACCAAGGTGCGCACACCTAAGCCATTGCTGGAAACCCAGCCCAAGGTGCTGGGCTACGATGCCGCTGGTGTGGTCGAAGCAGTCGGCCCACATGCCGAGGGCTTCGAACCCGGCGACGAGGTGTACTACGCTGGCGACATCACCCGCGCCGGCAGCAATGCGCAATATCAGTTGGTCGATGCACGCATTGTCGCGCGCAAACCGACCACGCTGGATTTCGCCCAGGCTGCGGCACTGCCGCTGACCACGTTGACCGTCTGGGAACTGCTGTTCCAACGCATGCCGTTCGACTTCGACGACGCGCGCAATCGCGGCCTGTGCCTGCTCGTGATCGGCGGCGCTGGTGGAGTCGGCTCGATCGCGATCCAGTTGGCGCGGCACGCCGGCTTCAATGTGATCGCCACCGCCTCGCGCGCCCAAACCCGCGATTGGTGCCTGCAACTGGGCGCACACCACGTCATCGACCATCGCCAACCGCTTGCACCGCAGTTGCAGGAACTGGGCATCGAGCAAGTGGACGCGGCGCTGAACCTGGCCGACACCGACCGCTATTGGCAGGCGTTGGGCGAGCTGATCGCGCCACAGGGCCACGTCGGGCTGATCGTCGAGCCGACTGGACCGCTGCACATCGGCGATCCGTACAAGGCCAAATGCATCGGCATCCATTGGGAAATGATGTTCGCGCGCCCACGCTTCCGCACTGCGGACATGATCGAACAACACCGCATTCTGGCGCGCACGGCCAGTCTGGTGGATGCCGGTGCGTTGCGCACCACGCTGACCGAAACCCTGACCCCAATCAACGCGACCAACCTGCGTCAAGCACATCGGCGTTTGGAATCAGGGAGCACCATCGGCAAGTTGGCGCTGGCCGGCTGGGAGTGAACACGGCAACCCGATAGGTGCGGCATTGACCACGGCAAAGAACCGTTGCGGCCGATGGTCTGACTCTACGCATAGGGACTGACGGCAGGCACTGCGCCGCCGCTCCATCCGTCTCTAGCCCACTTGCCGCAGCGGTGATTTCGAGGCAACCTGCGGGCCATACGCAAGCGTATCCCCGCCATGTCATCGACCTCCGGTCATCCCGCCTCCACCACCACCTATCCGCATCTGTTCGCCCCGCTCGATCTGGGCTTCACGCAGTTGCGTAATCGGGTGCTGATGGGTTCCATGCACACTGGCCTGGAGGACCGGGCCCGCGACTTCCCGAAGCTGGCCGCCTATTTCGCCGAACGCGCCGCTGGCGGTGTCGGGCTGATCGTCACCGGCGGTTTCGCACCGAACATCGTCGGCTGGCTAAAACCCTTCGGTGGCAAGCTGTCATGGTCCTGGGAGGTGCGTCCGCATCGGCAGGTGACAGCCGCGGTGCACGCGCACGGGGCCAAGATCTGCCTGCAATTGCTACATGCCGGACGCTACGCCTATCACCCACTGTCGGTGGCGCCATCGCGACTGAAGGCGCCGATCACGCCATTCACCCCGCGCGCACTGTCCGAGCGCGGGGTCGAGCGCCAGATCCACGCCTATGCGCACGCGGCGCGGCTGGCGCGCGAAGCAGGCTACGACGGCGTCGAAGTGATGGGCTCGGAAGGCTATCTGATCAACGCATTCCTCGCCCCGCGCGGCAACCGCCGCCACGATGCCTGGGGCGGCGACGCAGTCCGGCGCATGCGGTTCGCGGTGGACATCGTGCGCCGTATCCGCGCCGCTTGCGGACCAGACTTCATCATCATCTACCGACTCTCGCTGGCGGACCTGGTCAAGGACGGCAGCGATTGGCAAGAGATCGTGGCGCAAGCCCAGGCAATCGAAGCGGCCGGCGCGACCCTGATCAACTCCGGTATCGGCTGGCACGAGGCACGCATCCCCACCATCGCCACCTCGGTGCCGCGCGCCGCCTTCGCCGCAGCCACCGCCAAGCTCAAGCCGCACCTGCGCGTGCCGCTGATCGCGAGCAACCGTATCAATATGCCAGAGGTGGCCGAACGCATCCTCGCCAGCGGCGGCGCCGACATGGTCTCGCTGGCGCGACCGCTGCTGGCCGACCCGGAATGGGTGAACAAAGCACGAGATGGTCAAGCACAGGCAATCAACACTTGCATCGCCTGCAACCAGGCTTGTCTGGACCACGTGTTCGAGCACAAAACCGCCAGTTGCCTGGTCAATCCGCGCGCGGCCGCCGAAACCGAACTGAACTACGTGCCGACCCGCACACCCAAGCGCATCGCCGTGGTCGGCGCAGGCCCGGCCGGCCTGGCCTGCGCCAGCGTGGCCGCCGAACGCGGACACCATGTCACCCTGTTCGACAGCGCCGCCGAGATCGGCGGCCAGTTCAACCTGGCCAAGCGGATCCCCGGCAAGGAAGAATTCCACGAAACCCTGCGCTACTTTCGCCACAGACTGGACACCACCGGAGTCGAACTGCATCTGCACACCACCGCCGATGCAGCGCGGCTGGCCGGCTTCGACGACGTCGTGCTGGCCACCGGTATCGTGCCGCGCAAGGTGGATTTCCCCGGCGCCGATCACCCCCATGTGGTCAGCTATCTGGATGTGCTGCAGGGACAGGTGCAGGTGGCAGACAAGGTCGCGATCATCGGGGCCGGCGGCATCGGTTTCGATGTCGGCACATTCCTCGTACATGCCGGTGCATCGACTGCACTGGACCCGGCGCGCTGGATGGCCGAATGGGGCGTGGATCCGCAGTTCGAGGGACGCGGCGCACTGTGCAAGCCGAGCCCGGAACCACCGTTGCGCAGCGTCTGGCTGTTGCAGCGTAGCCCGGGCCGTCCTGGTGCGCGGCTGGGCAAAACCACCGGCTGGATCCATCGCACCGCACTGAAGGCCAAGGGCGTGACCATGCTCGGTGGGGTCGAGTATCTGGGCATGGACGACAGCGGCCTGCGGATCCGGGTGAACAACATCGAGCAGTTGCTGGCGGTCGGCACCGTCGTGGTCTGCGCCGGCCAGGAACCACGGCGCGAGCTGCAGACAGCGCTGCTAGCCGCCGGATGCACCCCGCACCTGATCGGCGGCGCCGACCTTGCAACGGAGCTGGACGCCAAGCGTGCCATCGCCCAAGGCAGTTGGTTGGCCGCGCGCCTGTAGCAATGCGCGTTGTGTCGGGCGATGGCGGCACACTCCGATGCACGCCGCGCCGGGTCCACGACTCAGGCGAAAACCGCTGCGCTGCTCCGCGCGGCGGCATTTTCGCCACAGAAAACGCAACCACTGTCAACCGCCGAGATTCAGTTGCGATTGGGAACCCAGCCCCTATTGTGCGCGCCTTCTCACCCGATCCGCCCACCTTGGCGGATCCGCCGGACTCCAAATTGGACCGGCATCCGGGCGGCACGTGACAGGCCGCCTCCCCATGACGCCAAGTCGTCTCGCTTGCCGCGCCATCCGGCGCAGCACCGCGACGACCCATACGGAGCAAGGAGTAATATGAAACTGGCCTGGATTCTCTGGCTATCGCAACTGCTACCGCAACCTGCCGCCGACTCGTTGTGCCTGAGTACCACCGTGTATCTGGAAGCCCGCGATCAGACCTTGCGCGGGCAGCAAGCCGTCGCCGAAGTCGCACTGCGCCGCTTGGACAGCGGCCTGTGGGGTGATTCGATGTGTCAGGTCGTGACTGCGCGCAAGCAGTTCGCTCCGACGCTGGTGAAGCCAGGCACCGAACTGAAAAACAACAGCGCCTGGGCCGATGCGGTCAAGGTCGCCTTCGCCGCGGAGCGCAACTGGGCGCTTCCGCAAGGCAGGCGTAAGGAAATCGTGCCCGGTGCCAGCCATTTCGTCGCCAATACGATCGCCAGTCCCAATTGGCGCAATGCCTATCAGGTCGCCACCATCGGGGACCATACCTTCTATCGCGTTCAGAAGTTACGGCCACGCAACGCGTCCTAGCTAGTCTTCAGCGCGCTTACGCTGCACGGGCCGCAGGTTCTGCGGCCTCACCGTCAACGCGTGCGGTCATCGCCAAGTACCCCACACTGCGGGTAGGCTCTTGCCTCCCGATCACCTTGCGGAGTCCTTGCAATGAAACTGTATGCCAAGCCTGGCGCCTGTTCGCTAGCCGATCACATCGCCCTGCGTTGGGCGGGATTGCCGTTCGAACTGCAACTGCTCGATGCCGCCGCGATGAAGGCACCCGCCTATCTGGCCCTCAATCCCGCAGGCGCGGTGCCGGCGCTGCAGGTGGACGACTGGGTCCTCACCCAGAATTCGGCGATCCTCAACTACATCGCCGATCTAGCTCCCGACGCGCACTTGGTCGGTGACGGCAGCCCACGCGGACGCGCCGAGGTGCAACGCTGGCTGGCGTTCCTCAACACCGATCTGCATATGGCCTTCCCTCCTCTGTTCGGCAGCACCCGTTACCTGGACGACCCGGCGGCAATCGCACGTACTCAGGAGCATGCGCGCGAGCGGGTACGCACGCTGTACGCGCGCGTGGACGCAGCGCTGGAACAGAAGAGCTGGCTGGGCAGCATGCAGCGCTCAGTCGCCGACGCCTACCTGTTCGTCACCATGCGCTGGGCGCGCGCGCAGCAGATTCCGCTCGGTGCCAACCTGCAACTGCATTTCGAGCGGATGTCCGCCGATCCGCAGGTGCAAGCCGCACTGCAGGCCGAAGGCCTGAGCTGAGCCAAGGCACGGCGGTGTGCAGTGTGCGGCGACGCCACTGCGCCTCAGCCGTCCAGCGCGCGGTGAATCTTCGCCAGCTCGGCAGGGTCGCCCATCGCGCACAGGTCAAGAGCGAGCACGCGGCCGGTGGATTGGGTTGTCGCGCACGTTATCAAGCCAACGGCAAGCCCGCGCGGGAACGACATGGACGGAGCGGCGCAATAGCGCCGTCCGTGCCGTGCCGATGGACGATTACTTGGCCTTGACCGCCGCCGCTCGCGGCGGCGCATGCTTCACGTAGCGGTCGAACCACTCCAGCATTTCCGCCACCACGTCCTCGTTCGACTCGCGTGCGGTGTACCAGTGCGGCTCGAACGGCAGCAGCACCAGTCGCGCGGTACCACCGTTGCCGCGGATCGCCTGGAACAAGCGTGGCGCCTGAGTGGTCTCGGTGCCAGGGTTGGCATCATCCATGCCATGCACGATCAATAGCGGCTCATTAATTTTGTCGGCGTGGAAGAACGCCGATGCCTGCGCGTAGACCTGCGGCGCAGTCCAGAACGAGCGGCGCTCGCTCTGGAAACCGAACGGTGTCAGGGTCTTGTTGTAGCTGCCACTGGTGGCAACGCCGGCACGGAACAGATCGGTATGCGCTAGCAGGTTGGCCGTCATCAGCGCGCCATGGCTGTGGCCGGTCACACCGATCCGGTCGCGGTCCACCACTCCAAGCGCCACCGCCTTGTCCACCGCAGCTTGGGCATTTTCCACCAGTTGCTGCAGGTAGGTGTCATAGGCGTTCTTGGGGTCGCCGACGATCGGAAACGCGGCATCGTCGATAATGGCGTAGCCGGCCAGCAACAACAGTTGGTAGGAATGCAGGCGAGTGAAATCACGCGCCTCGGCACCGCTCACCTGGCCGGCCTTGGAAGCATCGGCATAATCCAGCGGATAGGCATACAGAATCGCCGGCAACCGTGTGCCCGCCTTGTAGCCGGGTGGCGTATACAAGGTGAAGGACAATTCCACGCCATCCTTGCGGGTGTACGTCACCAGTTGCTTCTTGATCTGGCGTACCAACGGCGTCGGGTCGGGGAAATGGGTGACGGGCACGAGGCTGGAGGCATACGCCACCTCGCCCGCAGCCGCGTTCGGTTGTGGCTGGCCCAGCGTGCGCAGGTAGATGTTCGGCGGATCCACCGGGGACTGCCGCCAGGTCAGCAGCCGCGTGGGGTCGTCACCGGCAAAACCAGCGAATATCTCGTCCACGTTCGCATCGCTGCGGAACAGACGTTGGGTCTTGCCAGTCGCCAAGTCGTAGCGATCCAGGAACGGACGATCACCGGACGGCGTGGCGCCTTGCCCTTCCAGGAACAGGGCACCGTGGTCCTCCTGCAAGACCGGCTCACCGTTCGCCAGCAGGCGCATGACCGGGCTACCGGGATCGGCGTACAAGTCGTCCATGGACAGGTCGAACAACACCCGCCCGGTGCTACCTGGATGATCGGTATCCAACAGCGTGGTGCGGCGCCAGTGGCGGTTCTGATCGACTTCATCCAGCAGCGCCTGTCCGCCCTGTGCGAACCAGCTCAAACCGGCATAGCGCTGGGTCACCCGCGCCAATTCGCGCGGCTTGCCGGTGAACGGTGCCGACAGTGTCAACAGCTTGTCGCGCGCCGGCACAGTGGCCTTCCAATCGCCACCATCCAGGGCCTCGGCCCAGACCAGGGTGGCCGGCTGGTTGGCACGCCAGGAATAAGCGCGCGGTCCGATCGGCACGCCTTGCACCGGCACCCGATCGGCCACCGGCAACTGCGCCAGCACCCGCTCGCTGCCCTCGGCCAGGTCCATGACCGCCACGTCATGCGCAAACCGGCCATAGGTGGTGACATAGGAATAAGGGCGCTGCAGGCGCTGCACGAGCACGTGGCGACCGTCCGGCGCGCCATCGACCACCGAATACAACGCTGGGACACCGACCTTGCGCTGTTGCCCGCTGGCCACATCGACGGTCATCAGTTGCGAGGTCGCGTAATAAGTGAACTGCGCTTCGTCCTCTGGACTGGAGAGCGTGTCGCGCGCCTCGTAGGTGCTGCTCTCGCCCTTGCCACGGCTCGTCTCCTTGACCTCAGGCCCTGGCGGCACCGCCGTCTTGAGCGGCGCCGGTCCAAGATCCTGCGGCACCGTCAGCACCAGCAGCGCCTGGCTGCCACCGAGCCACTGGATTTCGCCACCCAGCACTGGATTGAGCTGCACACCATCGATGCGATGCACGGCGCCGGTGGCGACATCGCCCACCCACAGTTCGACACGGTCGGCGGCGGTGTTGTTGAAAGCGAAACGGCGACCATCCGGCGACCACACCGGCTGCGCCGGACAGGCACCGGCAGGCAGGTGCACCGCGGTCTGGCGACCACTGGCCACATCGACCAGGCTAAAGCCATCCAGACACGCACGGATCCCGTAGCCGCTGGACATGTCGTGACGGCTGTGGGTACGGGGCTCCACGCGCACCCCCGCCAGTTTGAGGTACGGCTCGGCGACGCGGGCAATCGGCGGATACGCCTGGCGCTGCACAAGCAACAGCGTCGTGCCGGTCGGGTCCAATCGCGGCGACGGATTGAGCGGCGCACGCATCACGCTCAACAGCGGCTGGGGTGGTTGTCGATAACCGCCATCGGCGGCATGGGCGAGAACAGGCAACGCACTGGCAAGCGCCAGCACGCCGATCCAACGTAACGGCATGAGCATGATCCGATACCCCTCAAAAATGGCGCTGGCAACGTAGCACATCGCCTCGCGACCGCGACACGTACCAACGGCATACGCGTCCGGTGCACGCTGTCTCAAAATGCGAAACGCCGGGCAATGCCCGGCGTTCCGTGACCTCACCATCGCGACAACGATCAGCTCAGCAGATGAGCCACGCCGCTGCGTTCTTCTTCCAGTTCGGCCAGGGTCTTGTCGATGTAGGTGCGACTGAACGCGTCAATTGGCAGATCCTTGACCAAGGTGTACTCGCCGTTGGCGGTGATGACCGGGAAGCCAAACATCACCCCTTCCGGGATACCGTAGGAACCATCGGACGGCACGCCCATGGTCACCCACTTGCCATGGCTACCCAGCACCCAATCGCGCACGTGATCGATGGCGGCGTTGGCGGCGGAGGCCGCCGAGGACGAACCGCGTGCTTCGATGATCGCCGCACCACGCTTGCCCACGGTGGGAATGAAGGTCCCAGCGTTCCATTCCTGGTCGTTGATCGCCTCGGCAATGGAAGCGCCGTCGGCGGTGGCGAAGCGGTAGTCCGGGTACATGGTCGGGCTGTGATTGCCCCACACCACCAGCTTCTCGATGCCACCGACCGGCTTGCCGAGCTTGGCCGAGAGTTGGCTCAACGCGCGGTTGTGGTCCAGGCGCAGCATCGCGGTGAAATTCTTCGGGTTCAGGTCGGGCGCCGACTTCATGGCGATGTAAGCATTGGTGTTGGCCGGGTTGCCGACCACCAGCACCTTGACGTTGCGCTTGGCGACCTTGTTCAACGCCGCGCCCTGCGCGGTGAAGATTTTCGCGTTCTCCAGCAACAGATCCTTGCGCTCCATGCCCGGACCACGTGGACGCGCGCCCACCAGCAGGGCGATGTCAGCGTCCTTGAACGCGACTTCGGCATCGTCGGTGCCGACCATGCCGGCCAGCAGTGGGAACGCGCAATCTTCCAGCTCCATCATCACGCCCTTCAGCGCGGCCTGAGCCTTCTCCATCGGCAATTCGAGCAACTGCAGGATCACCGGCTGATCCTTGCCCAGCATTTCACCGGAAGCGATGCGGAACAGCAGGGCATAGCCGATCTGGCCGGCAGCGCCGGTCACGGCAACACGGACGGGTGCTTTCATGGGGGGTTCCTCTGCTAAGTAAAGAGTGAGACGAATTTGGTCAGGAGACCGGGATAAAGCAAGGGCGACAGCCACACGCTCGACGCTGTGTTGGCGCCATGTTCGAACGCGTGCAGGCCGAACGCCGGGATCGACACGCCGTCACTATCTGGCACAGCGACGACGCGGCGACCGGGCGCATGCGTAACACGCAGGCCCGACGCGACCGGCCACTGGGCTAGCCGCGCGGCCCGCAAGGATCAAGCGCTGAGCAGACGGTTCCACTCGGCGACACGGTCGGCCTTGGCCGCCAGCACAGCCTCGGCATCGCCTTCGATGGTAATCGTGTTGATCGCGTCACCCTGAGCGACGCTGTCCACGACCTCTAGACCCTCGATCACCTTGCCGAACACGGTGTGCCTGCCATCCAGCCACGGCGTGGCGACGTGGGTAATGAAGAACTGGCTACCATTGGTGCTGGGGCCAGCGTTGGCCATCGACAACACGCCGCGCTCGTGGCGCACACCGTTGTCGGTCTCGTCCTCGAAACGGTAGCCCGGGCCGCCGCGACCGGAACCTTCCGGGCAACCGCCCTGGATCATGAAGTCGGCGATTACGCGATGGAAACTCAGCCCGTTGTAGAAGCCGCGCTTGGCCAGGTTGACGAAGTTGGCCACGGTCAGCGGCGCCTTGTCGGGATACAACTCGATCTTAATCGTGCCGCGGGCGGTGTCGAAATGGGCAATCAGAGACATGGGGTTCCTCTAGGAAACGGGGGCGTCATGAAGGAGGCATAGGATACACGCCAGTCCGTTCGGGCTCTGCCCCAGCTCGACGATCACCGCACGAACGCACTCGCTCGGCCACCGCCGCAACATACCGGCAGCCACGACCAGATGCAGGTATACTAGCGAGCTTACTCTCTTCATTCCTGGCGCCGGCTGGCCCCCTTTCGCATGTCCATCGAAAATCTCCGCAATATCGCCATCGTCGCCCACGTCGACCATGGCAAGACCACCCTCGTCGACTGCCTGCTGAAGCAGTCCGGCACCCTGTCCGAGCGCACGGTGCTAGCCGAGCGGGTGATGGACAGCAACGACCAGGAAAAGGAACGCGGCATCACCATCCTGGCCAAGAACACCGCCATCACCTGGCGCGAGAACCGCATCAACATCGTCGACACTCCCGGACACGCCGACTTCGGCGGCGAAGTGGAGCGCGTACTGTCGATGGTGGACACGGTGCTGATCCTGGTCGATGCGATGGACGGGCCGATGCCACAGACCCGCTTCGTGACGCAGAAGGCATTCGCGATGGGCTTCAAGCCGATCGTGGTGGTCAACAAGATCGACCGCCCCGGCGCGCGTCCGGACTGGGTGATCGATCAGGTGTTCGACCTGTTCGACAAGCTCGGCGCGACCAACGAGCAGTTGGACTTCCCCATCGTCTACACCTCGGCGCTGAACGGTTACGCCGGCCTGGAAGACTCCGTGCGCGACGGCGACATGACCCCGCTGTACGAAGCGATCATGCGCCATGCGCCGAAGCCGGAAGTGGATCCGGACGGTCCTTTCCAGATGCGCATCAGCCAGTTGGACTACAACAATTTCGTCGGCGTGATCGGCATCGGCCGCATCCAGCGCGGCGTACTGAAGAAAAACATGCCGGTGTCGGTGATCGACCGCGAAGGCAAGAAGCGCCAAGGCAAGGTGCTGCAAGTGTTGGGTTTCCTGGGCCTGGAGCGCATCGAGCAAGACAGCGCGCAAGCCGGCGACATCGTCGCCATCTCTGGCATTCAGGAGCTGACCATCTCCGACACCGTGTGCGCGCTCGATACCCCTGAAGCGCTGCCGCCGCTGACCGTGGACGAACCGACCATCTCGATGACCTTCCAGGTCAACAATTCGCCATTCGCCGGCAATAAGGATCTGTCTGGGGGCAAGTTCCTGACCAGCCGCCAACTCAAGGATCGTCTGGAACGCGAAACCGTGCACAACGTGGCGCTGAAAGTGCAACAGCTCGAAGACGCCGATAAATTCTTGGTGTCCGGCCGCGGCGAACTGCATCTGTCGGTGCTGATCGAGAACATGCGCCGCGAAGGCTTCGAACTGGCCGTGTCGCGCCCGGAAGTAATCATCAAGGAAATCGATGGCAAGCTGATGGAGCCGGTCGAACAGTTGGTGGTCGACATCGAAGAGCAGCACCAAGGTGGCGTGATGGAGAAGCTGGGTATCCGCAAGGGTCAGCTGAAGAACATGGAGCCAGACGGCAAGGGCCGCGTGCGCCTGGATTACATGATTCCAGCGCGCGGCTTGATCGGCTTCCAGAACGAGTTCCGCACCCTGACCCAGGGCTCGGGCCTGTTGTTCCACGTGTTTGACCATTACGGCCCGAAGGAACAGGGCGCGATCGCCAAGCGCCAGAACGGCGTGATGATCGCCAACGCCCCCGGCGCCACGCCCGCCTACGCGCTGGGACCGCTGGAAGAACGCGGCCGCCTGTTCGCTGCTGAAGGCGACAACGTGTACGAAGGCCAGTTGGTCGGCATCCACTCCAAGGACAACGACCTGACGGTCAACGCAATCAAGACCAAACCGCTGACCAACATGCGCGCCTCGGGCAAGGACGACGCGATCAAACTGACGCCGGCGATCAAGTACACGCTGGAACAGGCGCTGGACTTCATCGAGGACGACGAACTGGTCGAAGTCACGCCGAAGGAGATCCGCCTGCGCAAGAAGCACCTGACCGAGAACGAGCGCAAGCGCGCCGGTCGCGCTGGCTGATCGCCCCACCCCATGGCCGCCAAAAAAGCGTACAACCCGGATCCACACGCGCACCCGGGCCTGCACGTGATCGCACTGCTGGAGGCCGGTAAAGGTCTGCTCGCGGTGCTGGCGGCCACGGGCCTGGAACTACTGGGTCCACTTCCGCTGCGCGCGGGGGTGGACAGGCTGATCGTCCGCTTCAGCCTAGATCCGGATCACGGCGCACTGCCATCGCTGTTGAACATGATTAGCCCCGGCGCGGTGCATCTGGCTGCCGCCGGCATGCTCGCCTACGGCGCACTGCATATCATCGAAGCCTGGGGTCTATGGCGCGCCAAGGCATGGGCCTCCTTGCTGGGCTGCATCTCCGCCGCCATCTACCTGCCGTTCGACGTCTACGCGATCGTGCGGCATCCCGGCTGGGCCTCGTGGGCCGTGCTGGCCATCAACCTCGCCGTGGTCGGCATCCTGGCACGCGACCTAGTGCGACGGCGACGACGCTCCATCACCTGACTGCAAACGCAGTGCTGGCGCCGTCTTCATTTACACACGAAACGCGCCAAGTGTCCCCAATCAGCCTTCTTGCAAGTGCCCGTGAACTCCCGAGAGTCTGGGCACCGCAATCCGTCGTGCCTGTGCATGTCTCCGGCAATGCACCGCGAGAACCACCAGGCGAGGAGCCCAGGATCAGCGCTACGCGGATCTGTCATGTATCGGCCCGCCAACGGAACCAGATCGAAACGCAGACGTTATGCGGCGCTCCTTTCTCCGCAATGCCACAGCGATAGTCAGACCGACAGCGACGGTGAACCGCGCCCGTTCTGCTTGCGCACGATCGCCAGCGCGATCTCCAGCGACTGCTCGTAGTTCAGACGTGGATCCACGCTGGAGCGATATGCGCGTTCCAGGTCACGCTCGGTCAGTTCGCGGGCACCGCCGATGCACTCGGTGACATCTTCGCCGGTCAATTCCAGATGCACGCCTCCCAGACGGGTTCCCGTCGCGGCATGGATGTCGAACGACTGCTCCACCTCGTCCAGCACGTTCTGGTAGCGCCGGGTCTTGTAACCGTTACTGGTACTCTCGGTATTGCCGTGCATCGCATCGCACACCCACAACACGCGGCGGCCATCGCGACGGACGGCCTCCAACAGCGGCGGCAACTTCTCGGCGATCTGCGTTGCCCCCATACGATGGATGAAGGTCAGCCGGCCCGGCTCGTCCTCCGGGTTGAGCACGTCGATCAGGCGCAGCAACTGATCCGGCTGCGCCGATGGCCCAACCTTGATCGCAATCGGATTGCGGATGCCACGAAAATATTCCACATGCGCGCCATCCAGCGCCGCAGTGCGCATACCAATCCAGGGATAATGCGTACTCTGATTGAACCAGCCCCACTGCCGCGGCACTTCGCGGGTCAACGCCTCTTCGTAGGGCAGCAGCAACGCCTCGTGCGAGGTGTAAAAATCGACCCGATTGAGGTTGTATAGCTGCGCGCCCGACAGCGTTTCCATGAAGCGCACCGCATCGCCAATCGATGCCACCATCTTTTGGTAGTCGTCGGCCAGCGGCGAGTAACCCACCCAATTCAGATTCCAGTACTCGGGATGGTGCAGATCGGCGAAACCGCCATCGATCAGCGCACGCACGAAGTTCATCGTCATCGCCGAGCGGGAATGCGCGGTGATCATGCGTCGCGGGTCCGGTACGCGCGCCTGCGCGGTGAATTCCGGCGCATTGACCACATCACCACGATAGCTGGGCAGGCTCACGCCATCGCGGGTCTCCATGTCGGCCGAACGTGGCTTGGCATACTGGCCAGCGTAACGACCGACGCGCACCACCGGCAGGCGCAGACCATGTACCAACACCAGACTCATCTGCAGCAGCACCTTGAGCCGATTGGAGATGGTGCTGGAGGCACAGTCGCTGAAGTTCTCCGCGCAATCGCCGCCCTGCAGTAGGAAGCGCTTACCTTCCTGCGCCTCGGCCAACTGTTTTTTCAACGCAAAGATCTCCCACGAGGTCACTAGCGGCGGCAATTCGCGCAGCTCCCCAAGCGTCTGTTCCAGTGCCTGCTGATCCGGATACACCGGCATCTGCAGCGCAGGTTTGCCACGCCAACTCGCGGGCGACCAAGACGATGTGGCGGATTCGGAAAAAGGGACGGAGGCGGACAGCGTCATGAAAGGTCTCCTTGGAAGCTTGCGATGTTCGCAGAGCCAGAGCGCGACGCATAGCGCGACACGCGCCGGAACACGACGAAATCGGCACTGATCTGAATGGCGAGTAACGCAATCTTCACCGCCATGACTTCCGACTGACGCGAACGGCGCCCCGAACATTGAATGTTATCTAGTAACATCCCTTTTACTTTCTCTCTGGCTCGCCTTGTCATGACACCCCGCACTCTCACCACTGCTATTGCCCTGGTCCTGCTGGCTACCCCGGGACTCACCCTCGCTGCCGACGCCTCCACCAACACGGCTGTCGACCTGGACCCAGTCACGGTCACCGCCAAACTCGAAGCCGCGCGCAACGCGCTATCGCCGGACATCGGCAGCAGCCAATACGCGATCACCGCCGAGGATATCGACCGCCTGCCGTTGGGCGCCTCCACGCCGCTCAACCAGGTGCTACTGCAGGCGCCGGGCGTGGTCCAGGACTCCTATGGCGGCATCCACGTGCGCGGCGACCACGCCAATCTGCAATACCGCATCAATGGCGTGATGATTCCCGAATCCATCTCCGGCTTCGGCCAGAGTCTGGACCCGCGCACGATCAAGAATATCCGCCTACTCGACGGCGCGCTGCCGGCGCAGTTCGGCGACCGCACCGCTGCGGTCATCGACATCACCACGAAAAACGGCGTTGAACTGGGTAACGGCGGCAGCGTCGGCATCACCGCAGGCTCTTACGGCACACTCAACCCCAATGCCTCCTGGTGGGGCAGCGAAGGTCGGCTCAGTTGGTTCGGCAGCGGCAACTACCTGCAAAACCGCATCGGCCTGGAAAACCCGACCGATAGCAGTAATCCGTACCACGACAAAACCCACCAGGGCAAAGCCTTCGCCGATCTCGGCTACCTGATCAACGAAAACACCCGACTCAGCTTGATGGTCGGCTACGCCAACAACCGCTTTCAAATCCCCAATAACCCGGGACAGACGCCTGCCTTCACCTATCTGGGCAACAGCAGCTTCGACTCCTCGCAGCTCAACGAAAACCAACGCGAGAACACCCGCTTCGGCAATTTGGTACTACAAGGCGAGCTAGGCACCACCAACTATCAGTTGTCGGCCGGTCAACGCTACAGCAGCGTCGCGTTCTCTCCCGACATCGCAGGCGACCTGATCTTCAACGGTGTCGCCTCGCAGGTCCAGCGCAGCAACCGCGCCAACACTGTGCAAGCCGATTTTTCCACCCCGTGGGGCGGATCGCACACCCTGCGCTATGGCGTGTACGGCAATTTCGAACATGCCATCGCCAGCAATAACGCTTACGTTTTCCCGGCCAACGACGACGGCAGCCAGAGCAGCGATGTGCCGCTGTTCATTCCCGATGCCAGCCGCTTCCACGCCAGCACCTATGCGGTCTACCTGCAGGACGAGTGGCAGCCCAGCGATGCCTGGACCATCAACTACGGCGTGCGCGGTGATCGTTACAAAGCCTTCGGCATCACCGAGGGCCAGCTCAGCCCGCGCCTTGGCGTAGTCTGGCATGCCAGCGACAGCACCACCCTGCATGCCGGCTATGCGCGCTACTTCACCCCGCCAGCCAGCGAGCTGATCTCCACCAGCGACATCGCCTTGTACGACGGCACCACCAATCAGCAATCGGCCGCAGGCGGCCCGACCACGCCCCTGAGCGAACGCAGCCACTACTACGACCTGGGAATCTCGCAGGCCGTTGGCGACCACCTCACCCTGGGCCTGGACACCTACTACCGCAAGGCCGATCGCTTGCAGGACGAAGGCCAGTTCGGTGCCGCCTACGTCTATTCCACCTTCAACTACCGCTACGGCCGTATCCGCGGCGCCGAATTCAGCGCCGACTACAGCAATGGCCCGGTCAACGCCTACTTCAACGCGGCCTACAGCAAGGCGATGGGCAAGCGGGTGATGACCAGCCTGTACAACTTCGATCCGGATGCGCTGGCCTATGTGTACGACCACTGGATCCACCTCGATCACGACCAGAAGCTGACGTCTTCCGGCGGCATCACCTATGCCCTGGCCGACGATAGCCGGATCGGCGCGAACTACCTGTTCGGCACTGGCTTGCGCACCGACGCCAACGGCGTACCCAACGGCGGCGCGATCGCGTCGTACTTCCAACTGAACCTCAGCGCCGGGCACGACTTCGGCCTTGGCAGCAGCCATCCGCTGCATGCGCAGTTGGCCGTACTCAACGTGCTCGACCGCCACTATCAGCTACGCGACGGCGGCGGCATCGGCGTCTTCGCACCGCAATGGGCACCGCGCCGTGGCGTCTACCTGAGCCTGCAGCAGGATTTCTAAACAGGCCGCAGACCTACCAGGCCGCCCCGAGTCGGGCCGGCCTGGCGGGAAGACGGAGAAAAGGCATCAGGCACATCCAGGAACGTGCCGCTGCAGCGCCGGGAGCACAATTTGCTCCTGGCCTGCAGACGATGGATCGGAATCGTGATCGTCAGCGACTGCCGGGCGGCCGACGCCACCGATGCGACATCAACGGACATCGCGACAGCGACTACTGCGCACGCTCAATGCCCCACCTGCAGACTCTCAATGCAGCGAGCGCCGCCTGGTCTTGAAACCTGCATACAACGCGAACACACCCAACAACACAAAACAGATCAGGCACCACATCGGCATCGACAGGCCCAGGAAGCGCCAATCGATCTTGCCGCAATCACCAGTGCCGGTCAGCACCCGACGCATCACCTCGAACGGCCCCAGCGTCTGCCGCAGAAAGCTCAGCGGCGCGCCACACGATGCCATCGGATCGGGAAATACCTGCACGTAGACATGTTTAGCGGCGATGCCCGCCCCTACGCCCGCCGCCAGGAATGCCAGCACGCCGTAGACCTTGCGCCCTGCGCTGCGCACCGGTCCGTGCAATGCACCGATCAGGAACAACAGGCCCAGCGCAGCAAACGCAATCCGTTGAAAGATGCACAACGGACACGGCTCGATGCCCAGTTGCAACTGCACAAAAATCGCATAACCAAGCAATGCGGCGCAGACCAGGAAACCGAGCAAAAACTGTGCACGGAAACGCCAACGGAACAGGTTCATTGGAATCGGACTCGCAACGACGATTCGATCATTATCCCCCATCCACTCGCTTACCATGCGCCATCCATCGGTGGGAATAGCTGGCATGACGACTCACAACGCCTTCTGCTAGGCCAGACACGAAAGCACACACACAAAAAAGCCCGGACATGCCGGGCTTTTTGCTACTGCCGTGGTAAACAGACTTACTCGGCGACAGCCTCGGCCACGAGCGGGCGATCGACCAGTTCGACATACGCCATCGGCGCATTATCACCGGCGCGGAAACCGCACTTGAGGATGCGCAAGTAGCCGCCCGGACGCGACTGGTAACGCGGGCCCAGCTCGACGAACAGCTTGCCCACCGCTTCCTTGTCGCGCAGACGCGCGAAGGCCAAACGGCGATTGGCAACGCCATCGACCTTGGCGATGGTGATCAATGGCTCGGCGACACGGCGCAGTTCCTTGGCCTTCGGAAGGGTGGTCTTGATCAACTCGTGCTTGAACAAGGACGCCGCCATGTTGGAGAACATCGCCTGGCGATGTGCGCTGGTGCGGCTGAACTTGCGACCGGATTTCTGGTGACGCATGGGCTTGGATTCCTATGAAAGATTGAAGCTGTTGGAGATCGCTGTCGCCATCCTGGCGTGAAAAATGGACTGCGGATGGTCCGAGCCGGCCGTCCTTGACCGAGCGACGCCGCAGGCATGGCGACCCGTCGGCGGAGTACTGCATGTTACAAGGCGTGATACGCATGCGACGGCGCAGGGTCGCCGCATCGCGCGGCATCACCTCTCCCGGCGCTCTATCCATCTGGACCAAGACCGCTGCCTTGCGACAACGGTCCGGATCCGAGTGACTTAGCCGAGCATGCCGTGCTGAGCGACGCCAGCAGGCGGCCAGTTTTCCAGCTTCATCCCCAGCGATAGGCCGCGCTGCGCCAGCACTTCCTTGATCTCGGTGAGCGACTTCTTGCCAAGATTCGGGGTCTTGAGCAATTCCACTTCGGTTTTCTGGATCAGATCGCCGATGTAGTAAATGCTCTCGGCCTTCAGGCAGTTGGCCGAACGCACCGTAAGCTCCAGATCGTCGATCGGGCGCAGCAGCACTGGATCGACACCGTTGCTCGCCGGCTTGGCCGCACCGCGGTCGCGATGGGTAAAGTCGCCGAAGACAGACAACTGATCGCTGAGGATATCGGCGGCGGTCCGCACGGCTTCCTCGGCATCGATCGTGCCGTTGGTTTCGATGTCCAGAACCAGCTTGTCCAAGTCGGTACGCTGTTCCACACGCGCGGACTCGACGGCGTAGGCAACGCGACGCACTGGCGAGAACGACGCATCCAGGACCAGGCGGCCGATGGTGCGGGTTTCTTCGTCCGGACGACGACGCGCGGCGGCAGGCTGGTAACCGAAGCCACGCTCGATCTTCAGACGCATGTTGAGTGCCGTGTCCTTGGTCAGGTGGCAGATCACATGATCGTTGTTGAGGATTTCAACGTTATGGTCGGTCTTGATGTCGGTGGCAGTGACCGTACCCGGACCCTGCTTGGACAGCGACAAGGTGGCGCTGTCGCCGGTATGCATCCGGATGGCCACGTCCTTGAGGTTGAGCAGGACTTCCAACACGTCCTCCTGCAATCCTTCGACCGTGGTGTACTCGTGCAGCACGCCGTCGATCTCGACTTCGGTGATCGCGAAGCCGGGAATCGAGGACAGCAGCACGCGACGCAGGGCATTGCCCAACGTATGCCCGTAACCGCGCTCCAAAGGCTCGATAACGACCTTGGCACGGTTGTCGGTAAGGCGTTCGATCTGCGGCCCACGCGGACGCAAGACCTGGTTGGCGGTAACCGTCATGTTGCGGGTTCTCCTGACGAGCTTCCGTCACCGGAAGCTCTCCAATGTGATTACTTCGAATACAACTCGACGATCAGCGCTTCGTTGATGTCGGCAGGCAAATCCGCACGATCCGGTACGGCCTTGAAGATGCCGCTGAACTTCTTCGAATCGACTTCGACCCAAGACGGGTTCAGATCGTGCGTTTCGGCAACGCCTAGCGCTTCCTGCACACGAAGCTGCTTCTGTGCTTTTTCCGACAGCGCGATCGCGTCGCCAGCCTTGACCTGGTACGACGCCAGATTCACCGACTTGCCGTTGACCAACACACCGCGGTGCGACACCAACTGACGCGCAGCAGGGCGAGTCACGGCGAAGCCCATGCGATAGACGACGTTGTCCAGACGGGTTTCCAGCAACTGCAGCAGGTTCTCGCCGGTGTTGCCCTTCTTGGTCGAGGCCTTCTTGTAGTAGTTGCGGAACTGACGCTCCAGCAGACCGTAGATACGCTTGACCTTCTGCTTTTCGCGCAGCTGGGTGGCGTAGTCGGACAGCTTGCCCTTGCGCGCAGTCGCGCCGTGCTGACCCGGCTTCTGCTCGAGCTTGCACTTGGAATCCAGCGCACGCGCTGGGCTCTTGAGAGAAAGATCGGCGCCTTCGCGGCGCGCGAGCTTACAGGTAGGACCGATATAACGAGCCATTTCTTATCGCTCCTTTAGACGCGACGCTTCTTCGGCGGACGGCACCCGTTGTGCGGGATTGGCGTCACGTCGATGATGTTGGTGATCTTATATCCGACGTTGTTCAACGAACGGACGGCGGACTCGCGACCCGGACCCGGGCCCTTGATGCGCACTTCCAGCGACTTCACGCCGTAGTCGAGCGCGGCACGCCCGGCTTTTTCGGCGGCCACCTGCGCCGCGAACGGCGTGGACTTGCGCGAACCGCGGAAACCGGCACCACCGGAGGTCGCCCAGGACAATGCATTGCCCTGCCGATCCGTGATGGTCACGATGGTGTTGTTGAACGATGCGTGGACGTGGGCGACGCCGTCGGTGACGACGCGCTTGATCTTTTTCTTGGTCTTTGCTGCTGCGGGCTTAGCCATGTCTGTCCCTTACTTTTTGATCGCCTTGCGCGGACCCTTACGGGTGCGGGCGTTGGTCCGGGTGCGCTGACCGCGCAGGGGCAGGCCACGACGATGACGCAGGCCGCGGTAGCAGCCCAGGTCCATCAATCGCTTGATCGCGATGCCGATTTCACGACGCAGGTCGCCTTCGACGATGTACTTGCCGACTTCGAGGCGCAAGCGCTCGATTTCCGGCTCGGACAGATCGCGGATCTTGGTGGCCGAGGTCACGCCTGCGGCTTCGCAGACTTTCTTCGAACGGGTACGGCCGATGCCGTAGATGCTTTGCAACCCGACCCAGACGTGCTTCTGGGCTGGCAGGTTGACGCCTGCAATACGCGCCATGACGCGGTTCTCCAACTGAGTGATGGCCCGACAGCGCAGCATGGCACTATCAGGCAGGATGGATCAAAAAGTGAACTTGTAAGTCTAGCAAGGTCTCGGGTTACATGGAAGCCCGTGGAACGTTTCGGTTCCGCAAGCCCGGCATGGGGAGTGTGCCCATGCTCCGGCGCCGGACATCGTTGGCGAGCACGCAAATTGCTGCCCACCGCCCGCGCGACTCCAGCGCAGGACCACGATATCTCACCCGCGCACGAGACCGCTGCACGGGCCGCCCTTCAAGTCGCAAGAGCACTCCAGGAAATGGAGCCTCTTCGCGGAAGGATTCAAACAGTATAGCAATCAACCGCGGGCAAAACCGCCACCGCGCGCGCCACCTTTCAGGTTGGCCTTCTTCAAAAGGCTTTCGTACTGGTGCGACATCAAGTGCGCCTGAATCTGCGCGATGAAGTCCATCACCACCACGACAGCAATCAGGAGCGAGGTGCCGCCGAAGTGGAAAGTGGTACCGAATTGGGCACGCATCACTTCAGGCAGCAGACACACGATTACCAAGTACAGCGAGCCGGCCGCAGTCAACCGAGTCAAGACGGAATCCACGTAGTCGGCGGTGGCCTTGCCCGGACGGATGCCAGGAATCAGTGCGCCGGACTTCTTCAGGTTGTCCGCCGTTTCCTGCGAGTTGAACACCAATGCCGTGTAAAAGAACGCGAAGCCGATGATCAACGCAGCGAACACGATCATGTGCACAGGCTCGCCTGGGCCAAGCGCGTTGGCGACACGTTGCAACACCGTGCCGAAAGTGGTGCTGGAGGCGGCCTGACCCGACCACATCGACAACGTCGCGGGGAAGGCAAGGATACTGGAGGCGAAGATCGGCGGGATCACGCCAGCCATATTCAACTTGAGCGGCAGGAACGAAGTCTGGTTCATGTACGCATTGCGACCGCCTTGGCGTCGTGCGTAATTGACCGTGATCCGGCGTTGCCCGCGCTCGACGAACACCACGAACAAGGTGAAAGCCAAAATGGTCAGCACGATCAGCAACAGCGAGATGAAACTCATGTTGCCATCGCGGTAGGCTTCCAAGGTATGGATCGCCGCTGCTGGCAAGCCGGCGACGATGCCAGCGAAGATAATCAGCGACACGCCATTGCCGATACCACGCTCAGTGACCTGTTCGCCCACCCACATCAAGAAGATGGTGCCCGCGGTCAAGGCAATCACCGCTGTGAGCACGAAGCCCATGCCGGGCGCGTAGACCACCGGCGCGCCACCAGGCGCCGTCTGATGCTGCAGCGCCAGGGCAATACTGCCGCCCTGCACGACGGCCAGCAAGACTGCACCGATGCGTGAATACTGCGTGATCTTGCGCCGCCCGGACTCACCTTCCTTCTGCATCGCTTTGAACGACGGGAAGATGTGCGTGGCTAGCTGGATCACGATCGATGCCGAGATGTACGGCATCACGTTCAACGCAAAGATGCTGAAACGGTGCAGGGCGCCGCCCGAGAACATGTTGAACATGTCCACGATACCGCCGCCCTGCGCCTGCATCAGCGCCAGCATGGCTTCGGGATTGACCCCCGGCACCGGCACATAGCAACCGATGCGGTAGACGATCAATGCGCCGATAACGAACAACAGACGCTGGCGAAGTTCCGTGAACTTGCCAAGCCCGCCGCCGAGTTGCCCCATGCCCGCCTGCGCCATTTGCGTGTTACTCCTGCACGCTGCCGCCGGCAGCCTCGATTGCCGCCTTGGCACCAGCGGTCGCCGCAACGCCCTTGAGCACGAACTTCTTGGTCAGTTCGCCCTTCAGGACCACCTTGGCCTTCTTGGCAGTGCTCGGGACCAGCTTGGCGGCGCGCAGCGCGGCGAAATCGATCTCGCCTTCCGGCAGATTATCGAGCTGGTAGGACAGCACTTCTGCCGTGTCCTTGGCCAGCTTGGAGCGGAAGCCGATCTTCGGCAGACGGCGCTGCATAGGGGTCTGGCCGCCTTCGAAGCCAGCCTTGATCTTGCCACCACCCTTACGTGCGAACGAGCCTTTGTGGCCGCGGCCGCAGGTCTTACCCAAGCCCGAACCGATGCCACGACCGACGCGGGTGCGTTCGGTGCGGGCGCCGTCGGCCGGCTTCAGATCATTCAGATGCAACGTCATGGCGATTACTCCTCAACCTGGACGAGGTACTGAACTTTATTGATCAGGCCACGCACTTGCGGGCTGTCCTTCAGTTCACGCACATCGTTGAGTTTATTCAGGCCCAGCGCACGCACCGACAAGCGGTGACGCGATTGGGTCCCACGCAGGCCGCGCACCAGGCGCACCTTCACTGTCTTGTTGGATGCATCAGCCATGGGCCAGATCCTCCACCTTCTTGCCGCGCTTAGCCGCGATGCGGGCCGGCGACTGCATTTCTTCCAGGCCGCGCAGCGTGGCGCGCACCAGGTTGATCGGGTTACGCGAACCAACCGCCTTGGCCAGCACGTTCTTCACGCCAACCGCTTCCAACACCGCGCGCATCGCGCCGCCGGCGATCACGCCGGTACCTTCGGAGGCCGGCATCATGAACACGCGCGCCGCACCGTGACCGGACTTGACCGCGTGCCACAGGGTACCGTTGTTCAGATCGATGTTGAGCATGCCCTTGCGCGCATATTCCATCGACTTCTGGATCGCGACCGGCACTTCGCGCGCCTTGCCGTAACCGAATCCGATCTTGCCATTGCCATCACCGACCACGGTTAGCGCGGTAAAGGTGAACTGACGACCACCCTTGACCGTCTTGCTGACGCGGTTAACCGCGACCAGCTTTTCGATCATGCCATCGTCGACTTTTTCTTCGCGGTTGCGGTCGCGTTCACGACCCCGCGGTGCACGCTGTTCTTCAGCCATTGTGATGCCCTTGATGATGGAAAAATTGACGGCTCGCATGCCGCTTATAGTTGTGGTGTGGAACGGAACTCCCCAGGTGCATACAGAAGACGCACCTGGATCCGATGCAACCCGCATCGGCAGGACGGGCGCGGCAACGCCGCACCCACAAGGATCAGAACTGCAGGCCGCCTTCGCGCGCCGCTTCAGCCAACGCCTTGATACGGCCGTGATAACGGTAGCCCGAGCGGTCGAAAGCGACCTTCTCGATGCCGGCAGCCTTGGCGCGCTCAGCGATCAGCTTGCCGACCTTCGCGGCGGCATCGCTGTTCTTGCCGTTCTTCAGGCCATCCTTGACGTCGGCCTGCAAGGTGTTCGCCGCGGCGAGCACCTTCGCGCCATCGGCGGTAAAGACCTGCGCGTACAAATGCTGCCCAGTGCGCAGCACCGACAGGCGGGCCACACCCAGATTGCGGATGTGGGCGCGGGTCGACTTGGCGCGACGCAGACGGGCGATATTCTTATTGATGCTCATGGTTATGTGTCCTACGGAAGCGGATCGACATTGGGCGAAGTGACTGTCGGATATCAGGCTGCAACAGACCAATTCCGGGCAGAACTCCCTGCCTTATGCCTTCTTGGCTTCCTTGCGAATGATGGCTTCACCGGCATACTTCACACCCTTGCCCTTGTAGGGCTCTGGCGGACGGAAGCCGCGGATCTTGGCGGCGACCTCGCCAACAAGCTGCTTGTCGGCGCCTTGCACCAGAATTTCAGTCTGGGTCGGGGCCGCAAGGGTAATGCCTTCAGGTGCCTGAAACACAATCGGGTGCGAGAAACCGAGCGCCAGGCTCAGATCCTTACCCTGCATCGTGGCACGGTAACCGACGCCCACCAGTTCGAGTTTACGCTCGAAACCAGCAGAGACGCCCTGCACCATGTTCGCCAGGATGGCACGCACGGTACCAGTGATAGCGATGTGCGAGTCGGTATTCGCCGACAGGGTGGCGATACCGTTTTCCTGCTTGATTTCGACACCAGCCGGCTTCGGCAGCGACAGGGTACCCTTCGGCCCCTTTACGCTCACCTGATCGGGCTGGACGCTCAATTCGACGCCCTTCGGGAGGGAAATCGGCTTCTTGGCTACACGGGACATATGAGTACTCCTTCCCTTAGGCCACGAAGCACAGGACTTCGCCACCGACGCCGGCCTGACGGGCCTGCGCATCGGTCATGATGCCCTTGGACGTGGAAATGATGGCAACACCCAGGCCGCCGAGAACCTTCGGCAACTCAGCCTTGCCGCGATATTGACGCAGACCCGAACGCGACACGCGCTTGAGCGTATCGATGACCGGACGGCCTTCGAAATACTTCAGCACGATTTCCAGCTCGGACTTGTTGTTTTCGATTGCGTTGACCCGCAGATCGCTGATGTAGCCTTCGGCTTTCAGCACTTGCGCGATCGCAACCTTGATCTTGGAGGACGGCATCTTTACCGTCGGCTTACCAACCGCGGCCGCATTCTTAATGCGAACCAGCAGGTCGGCGATGGGATCAGTCATGCTCATGGTGTCTACCTTTGAGTGCACCGATATCCGCTTTCGCGAAAATCTTGTGTGGTGAAACGTGTGGAGTGACGCACGGAAGGCAAACGCGCAAGGTCTTGGAGACGATCGTGCGCATTTACCAAAACAGCCCTTTCCTTGCTGTGCGGCAAGGAGCGGGAGTATACGACAAAACGTCCGATTTGCACCGGACGCGTTGACCAAATCGCAAGCGAGTGGCGAAATTACTGAACCCACTCCCTGAACAGAAGTGGGAAGCCAAGCGGCGTTTTACCAGCTAGCCTTGCGCAGACCTGGCACGTCGCCGTTCATGGTCGCCTTACGCAGCATATTGCGGCCCAGGCCGAACTTGCTGTAGACGCCACGCGGACGACCGGACAGTGCACAGCGGTTACGCTGCCGACTCGGCGACGAATCGCGCGGAAGCTTCTGCAGCTTGGTCACTGCCTCGGCCTTCTCGTCGTAGGACGCAGTGCCGGAGGCGATGATCTTCTTCAGCGCTTCGCGCTTGTCGGCGAACTTCTTCGCCAGCTTTTTCCGCTTGATGTCGCGGTTGACCATGGAGGTCTTTGCCATGTGTATGACCTTTTCGATTAGAAAGTCCGGCCATGGCTGGCCGGACTCTTGATCACGGACGATCGTTAATTGCGGAAGGGAAACTTAAACGCTTCGAGCAACGCTTTGGCTTCGGCGTCGGTCTTGGCGGTGGTGGTGATGGCGATATCCATACCCCGGATCGCATCGACGGCGTCGAAGTCGATTTCCGGGAAGATGATCTGCTCCTTCACACCCATGTTGAAGTTACCACGACCATCGAACGAGCGACCGGACACACCACGGAAGTCGCGCACGCGCGGCAGCGAGATGTTGATCAGGCGATCCAGGAATTCGTACATCTTGGCGCGACGCAGCGTGGTCTTGCAGCCAATCGGCCAACCATCGCGGATCTTGAAGGACGCCACCGAGATGCGCGACTTGGTCACGACCGGCTTCTGGCCGGAGACCTTCGCCATATCGGCAACAGCGTTCTCCAGGATTTTCTTGTTCGTCGCCGCCTCGCCCACGCCCATGTTAAGCGTGACCTTGACCAGCTTCGGTACTTCCATCGGATTGGTGTAACCGAACTTCTTCATCAGAGCCGGTACCACTTCTTCCTTGTAGATCTTTTCGAGACGGGAAGTCATTGTGTCATTCCTCAGGCGTCGAGCGCCTCACCGCTGGAGCGGAACACACGCAGTTTGCGTCCATCCTCCAGCACCTTGAAGCCAACGCGCTCGCCCTTGCCCGTCGCCGGGTTGAGAATCGCCACGTTGGAAATATGGATCGACGCTTCGCGCTCGACCACGCCGCCAGCGACACCCGCTTGCGGATTCGGCTTGGTGTGGCGCTTGACGATGTTCGCGTTGGAGACGATCACCCGATCGCCGTCGACGCGGACGATTTCGCCCTGCTTGCCCTTGTCCTTGCCGGTGGTGACGACGACTTGGTCGCCCTTCTTGATACGGTTAGCCATGTGTATGTCCTCCGCTCACAGCACTTCGGGAGCGAGCGAGACGATCTTCATGAACTTCTCGGAACGCAGCTCGCGGGTCACAGGCCCGAAAATACGCGTACCGATCGGCTCCTGCTTGTTATTGAGCAACACCGCGGCGTTGCCATCGAAGCGGATCAACGAACCATCCGGACGGCGCACACCCTTGCGGGTACGCACCACGACGGCATCGTAGACTTCGCCCTTCTTGACCTTGCCGCGCGGGATCGCGTCCTTGACGGTGACCTTGATGATGTCGCCAATGTGCGCGTAACGGCGCTTGGAGCCGCCGAGCACCTTGATGCACATCACTTCCTTGGCACCGGAGTTGTCGGCGACGTCGAGGTAGCTCTGCATCTGGATCATGATTCAGATCTCCCTTATTCGACCGCGCGGGTGACGATTTCCACCACCCGCCAGTTCTTGGTCTTGGACATCGGCGCAATCTCGGTCACGCGCACGACATCGCCTTCGTTGCAGGCGTTGTCGGCATCGTGTGCATGGAGCTTGGTCGAGCGCTTGATGTACTTGCCGTACAACGCATGCTTGACCTGACGCTCCACCAGCACGGTGACGGTCTTGTCCATCTTGTTGCTGACTACACGGCCTTCGACCGTGCGCAGCGTCTTGTTTTCGTTCTTATCGCTCATCACGGCCATCCTTACTTCGTGCTGCCGAGCAGGTGCTTGACGCGAGCGATCTCGCGGCGCACCCGGCGGGTTTCGTGAGTCTTCGGCAGCTGCCCGGTGACCCTCTGCATGCGCAGGGCGAACTGCTCCTTGCGCAGATCGGTCAGATGGGCCTTCAGATCGTCGGCCGACTTCTCGCGGAGTTGTTTGATGTCCATCAGCGTACCGTCCGGGTCACGAAGGTGGTGGTCACCGAAAGCTTGGCAGCGGCCAGGCGGAACGCCTCGCGCGCGATATCTTCACCGACACCTTCGATTTCATAAATCATGCGACCGGGCTGGATCTGCGCGACCCAGTACTCGACGTTACCCTTACCGGAGCCCATTCGCACTTCGATCGGCTTCTTGGTGATCGGCTTGTCCGGGAACACGCGGATCCACATTTTGCCGCCGCGCTTGACGTAGCGGCTGATCGAGCGGCGCGCCGCTTCGATCTGGCGCGCGGTCAACTGACCGTGCGCGGTGGCCTTCAAGCCGTATTCGCCGAAGCTGACGGCGTTGCCGCTCCACGCCAGGCCATCGTTACGGCCCTTGTGCATCTTGCGGTATTTGGTTCGCTTAGGTTGCAACATTGCCGTTACCTCGCTTCACGGGCCGGACGCGAGGGACGGTCGCCACGGTCGCCACGATCATTGCGATCGTTGCGCGGGGAATCGTCCTGCTTTTCCTGGCCAACCTGGGAGAAATCGAAGATCTCGCCCTTGTAGATCAACACCTGGATACCGATGATGCCGTAGGTCGTCTTGGCTTCGGCGAAGCCATAGTCGATGTCGGCACGAAGCGTATGCAACGGCACACGGCCCTCGCGGTACCACTCGGAACGTGCGATTTCCGCACCGTTCAAGCGACCGGAAACGCTGACCTTGATGCCCAGGGCACCCAGGCGCATCGCGTTACCGACCGAGCGCTTCATCGCGCGGCGGAACATGATGCGACGCTCCAACTGCTGCGCGATCGACTCGGCAACCAACTGCGCATCCAACTCCGGCTTACGCACTTCGGTGACATTGATGTGAGCAGGAACGCCCATCATCTCGCTCACTTCCTTACGCAGCTTCTCGATGTCCTCACCGCGCTTGCCGATCACCACGCCCGGACGGGCGGTGTGGATCGTCACGCGCGCGGTCTTGGCCGGACGCTCGATCAGGATCTTGCTGATACCAGCCTGCGCCAACTTCTTGCGCAGCATTTCACGCACTTTGAGGTCGGCTGCCAGGTAACCGGCAAACTCACCCTTGTTGGCGTACCACTTGGAATTCCAGTCCCTGGCGATACCGAGGCGGATTCCGATCGGATTAACTTTATGACCCATCGTCTTTTCCTTTCCGCTTACTTGGCGGCGCCCACAACCACAGTGATGTGGCTGGTGCGTTTGAGGATGCGGGTACCGCGGCCTTTCGCCCGCGCCATGAAACGCTTCAAGCTCGGACCTTCATCAACCATGATGGTCTTGACCTTCAGCTCGTCGACATCCGCGCCTTGATTATTCTCGGCATTGGCGATCGCCGACTCCACCACCTTCTTGATCAGGTGAGCGGCTTTCTTGTCCGAAAACTTCAGTAGGTTGACCGCCCGCTCGGCGGAAAGACCGCGCACCTGGTCAGCGACCAGACGGGCTTTCTGCGGTGAGATGCGCGCGGTGCGCAGGATTGCTTTCGCTTCCATCGTCATCTCTCCTTAGCGGCTCGACTTCTTGTCGCCACCATGACCTTTGAAGGTCCGGGTGACGGCAAATTCGCCGAGTTTGTGGCCGACCATGTTCTCGTTGACCAGCACCGGAACGTGGTTCTTGCCGTTATGCACGGCGATGGTGAAACCCACCATTTCCGGCAGGATCATGGAACGACGCGACCAGGTCTTGATCGGACGCTTGCTGCCGGCCGCGGCCTCCACCTTCTTGATGAGGTGGTGATCGACGAACGGGCCCTTCTTAAGTGAACGTGCCATGGTCGATTAGCCCCTACGATCGCGGACGATGAATTGTTCGGTGCGCTTGTTATGGCGCGTCTTGTAACCCTTGGTCGGCACACCCCACGGGGTGACCGGATGCGGATTACCCTGACCAGCTTTCGCCTCACCACCACCGTGCGGGTGATCGACCGGGTTCATGGCCGCACCGCGAACGGTCGGGCGCACGCCGCGCCAACGCTTGGCACCAGCTTTACCCAGCTTTTCGAGGTTGTGTTCGTCGTTGCCGACTTCACCGATGGTCGCGCGGCACTCGGACGGCACCTTGCGCATTTCGCCGGAGCGCAGACGCAGGGTGGCGTAAATGCCTTCGCGCGCAACCAACTGCACCGCCGCGCCAGCGGCACGCGCAATCTGCGCACCCTTACCTGGCTTCAACTCGATGCCGTGCACCGTCGTACCGACCGGAATATTACGCAGCGGCAGGGTGTTACCGGTCTTGATCGGGGCATCGGAACCGGCGATCACTTGATCGCCAGCCTTCAGGCCCTTCGGGGCGATGATGTAGCGACGCTCGCCATCGGCGTAGCACAGCAGGGCGATATGGGCGGTGCGGTTGGGATCGTATTCGATCCGCTCCACTCGCGCCGGAATACCTTCCTTGTTGCGCTTGAAGTCGATGATGCGGTAGTGCTGCTTGTGACCACCACCGACGTGGCGGGTGGTGATGCGGCCGTGGTGATTACGACCACCGGACTTGCTCTGCTTTTCCACCAGCGCAGCGTGCGGGGCGCCCTTGTGCAGATCGGGCGTGACCACGCGCACGGCCGAACGACGGCCTGCGGAAGTGGGTTTGAATTTCATCAATGGCATGGGATGTACCTCAGGCCTTGGCCGTTACGTCGATGGACTGGCCTTCGGCCAGACGCACGTACGCCTTGCGCCAATCGCCGCGACGACCGCTGCGCGAACGGAAGGACTTGTTCTTGCCCTTAACGTTCAACACATTGACCGACTCGACCTTGACGTCGAACAACTGCTCAACCGCAGCCTTGACATCGGCTTTGGTGGCTTCGCTCGAGATCTCGAAGACGTATTGATTGGAGAGTTCCTGCAGGCGCGCGGTCTTTTCCGAGACACGCGGGGCACGCAGCACGCTGAAGATTTTTTCGTTGCTGCTCATGCCAGCCACTCCTCGACCTTCTTGACCGCATCGGCGGTGATCACGACCGTATCGGCCCCGACCAGCGACACCGGATCCAGGCCCTGCACATCGCGCACTTCCACATAGGGAAGATTACGAGCGGACAGGTACAGATGCTCGGACGCTTCTTCGGTCACGATCAGCGGGCGCTTGCCCACATCCAGACCTTTCAGCTTCTCGATCAGACCCTTGGTCTTACTGGTCTGGACGTCGAACGCGTCGACAACCTTGAGACGACCCTGGCGATTGAGTTCCGAGAAGATCGCGCAGATCGCCGCACGGTACATCTTGCGGTTCACCTTCTGCTCGAAGCTGCGCGGCTTGGCCGCGAAGGTCACGCCGCCACCGACGAAGATCGGAGCAGTCAGCGCGCCGTGGCGAGCGCCACCGCCCTTCTGCTTCTTCGACTTCTTGGTGGTGCCATTGACTTCCGAACGTGTCTTCTGCGCCTTGGTACCAGCGCGACCGGCGTTGCGATAGGCAACGACGACCTGGTGCACCAGATCCTCGCTGAAATCGCGACCGAACACGGCATCGGAAACCGAGACCTTGTTATTGCTACCCGTGATAACGAGTTCCATCGTCATCTCTCCTTATGCCTTGCTAGCCGGACGCACGATCACGTCGCCACCGGCAGCGCCAGGCACCGCGCCGCGAATGGCGATCAAGCCACGCTCGACGTCAACCTTGACCACTTCCAGATTCTGCGTGCTCTGCTGCACCGCGCCCATGTGGCCGGACATCTTCTTGCCCGGGAAAACGCGACCCGGGGTCTGGCGCTGACCCAGCGAACCCGGCGCGCGATGCGACAGCGAGTTACCGTGGGTGGCGTCGCCCATGCGGAAGTTGTGCCGCTTGATGGTGCCTTGGAAGCCCTTGCCCTTGGTGACGCCCTGGACGTCGACCTTCTGGCCGACTTCAAAGATGTCCGCCTTGATCTCGCCGCCGATGGCAAAGTCGCCCAGCTGCGCATCTTCGACGCGGAACTCCCACAGGCCACGCCCCGCTTCCACCTTCGCCTTGGCGAAGTGGCCAGCCGCCGGCTTGTTGACCAACGCGGCGCGACGGGCACCCACGGTGATCTGCACAGCGCTGTAGCCGTCGCTCTCAACCGTCTTGAGCTGGGTGATACGGTTCGGGGTCGCTTCGATCAGGGTCACCGGAATGGAGCGGCCGTCTTCAGTGAAGACGCGGCTCATACCGGCCTTACGGCCCACGAAGCCCAACGAATATTTCTTCGTCATGGTCGCAGTCCTCAGGTCAACTTGATCTGGACATCGACGCCAGCCGCGAGTTCTAGCTTCATCAGCGCGTCCACGGTCTTGTCGTTGGGGTCGACGATGTCGAGCACGCGCTTGTGCGTGCGGGTCTCGTACTGGTCGCGCGCGTCTTTATCGACGTGCGGAGAAACGAGAATGGTGTAGCGTTCGATCTTGGTCGGCAACGGGATCGGGCCACGCACTTGCGCGCCGGTCCGCTTGGCCGTCTCAACGATCTCGCTGGCTGAACGGTCGATCAAACGACTATCGAACGCCTTCAACCGAATCCGGATCTTTTGGTCCGCCATAACGGTGGTTCCTTCGTTAAAAGAGCGACGGGCAAGGCCTCTGGGATACCTGCCCCGGTGATGTCCTGATGTCATATGCGCCAAGCGTTCCGACTCGGCGAGGGCATTCCTACACCCCAAAAACTGAGGCAGACCAGTCGACCCGGCCTGCCTAGACGGAAAAGTATAATGCGCAGATAGAGCGGCGTCAATAACACAAGGTTATTGAGTTCTCCACACAACGCGACCTTCCCGGTCTTGCGAACACGAGCGACTTCCTGCCCCTCTTTTCGCTGTCTTGCCGGCGCCCTACCCAGGAACGCCGAGCCGCGCATTATAAGGGGCGCTTGAGCTGTTCGCAACACTCTGCGGCAAGAAATATGCAGACCGGCCTATGCCGTGACCATGAACGACGAAGGGCCGACTTTCGCCGACCCTTCGCCTTCGCGGCGACCCAAGTCGCCGCCTATCCACTACATCCGGCAGCCAAGGCTGCCAGAGTGCATTACTTGATGATCTTGGCCACCACGCCGGCGCCGACGGTCCGGCCGCCTTCGCGGATCGCGAAACGCAGGCCTTCGTCCATCGCCACCGGGTTGATCAGCGTCACCACCATCTTGATGTTGTCGCCCGGCATCACCATCTCCACGCCTTCCGGCAACTGGCACGCGCCAGTGATGTCGGTGGTGCGAAAATAGAACTGCGGACGGTAGCCCTTGAAGAACGGCGTGTGACGACCACCCTCGTCCTTCGACAACACGTACACCTCGGCCTCGAACTCGGTGTGCGGCTTGATCGAACCCGGCTTGCACAGCACCTGGCCGCGCTCCACGTCGTCACGCTTGGTGCCGCGCAGCAGCAGACCCGCGTTATCGCCAGCCTGACCCTGGTCCAGCAGCTTGCGGAACATTTCCACGCCCGTCACCGTGGTCTTCTGCGTCGCACGGATGCCGACGATTTCGATTTCGTCGCCCACCTTGATGATGCCGCGCTCGATACGACCGGTCACCACCGTGCCGCGACCGGAAATCGAGAACACGTCTTCCACCGGCATCAGGAACGGCTTGTCCACGTCGCGCTGCGGCTCCGGGATGAACGTGTCCAGCGCTTCCACCAGCTTCAGGATCGCCGGCACGCCGATCTCGCTCTGATCACCTTCCAGCGCCAGACGCGCCGAACCATGGATGATCGGGGTGTCGTCGCCCGGGAAGTCGTACTTACTCAGCAGCTCGCGCACTTCCATCTCGACCAGCTCAAGCAGCTCGGCGTCGTCGACCATGTCGGCCTTGTTCAAGAACACCACGATGTGCGGCACGCCGACCTGACGCGACAGCAGGATGTGCTCGCGGGTCTGCGGCATCGGGCCGTCAGCGGCCGAGCACACCAGGATCGCGCCGTCCATCTGCGCCGCACCGGTGATCATGTTCTTCACGTAGTCCGCGTGCCCCGGGCAATCCACGTGCGCGTAGTGACGCGTCGGGGATTCGTATTCCACGTGGGCGGTCGAGATCGTGATACCGCGCGCCTTCTCTTCCGGCGCCGCGTCGATCGCGTCGTAGGCTTTGAATTCGCCGCCGAAGCGCTCCGCGCCGACCTTGGTCAGTGCTGCCGTCAGCGTGGTCTTGCCGTGGTCGACGTGACCGATGGTGCCGACGTTGACGTGCGGCTTGGTGCGCTCGAACTTACCCTTGGCCATGGCTGCTTCTTCTCGATGATCTTAGAAAGATTTGACGACTGAATATGGTGCTCACGAAAGGAATCGAACCTTCGACCTCCTCCTTACCAAGGAGGTGCTCTACCGACTGAGCTACGTGAGCGTTGCTTTATTGTGACACACGCGCGTTCAATGGAGCGGGAGACGGGAATCGAACCCGCACCATCAGCTTGGAAGGCTGAGGTTCTACCGTTGAACTACTCCCGCTACGGGATGACACACTGCCACAACAAAATTACTGGTGGAGGGAGGTGGATTCGAACCACCGAAGGCGTAAGCCAGCAGATTTACAGTCTGCCCCCGTTGGCCGCTTGGGTATCCCTCCAACTACCCGCCCCAACCCGGTCGCGAAACCGAATCAAAGAGGGGTGAAACAGCCCGCTATTCTTCCTTGACACCATTGCCTTGTCAACAGCCTTTTGACGCGGGCAGACATGGCAGCGCAATTGTCCGTGTGCGCTTGCGCAAAGCACGCGCAACAGCTTCGGATCGGATCAGACGTTGAAGCGGAAATGCAGGATATCGCCTTCCTGCACGCGGTACTCCTTGCCTTCCAGGCGCAAACGTCCGGCCTCGCGCGCGCCGCTCTCACCCTTGTACTTGATGAAATCGTCGTAGGCGATGGTCTCGGCACGGATGAAGCCTTTCTCAAAATCGGTATGGATCACCGCTGCCGCCTGCGGCGCGGTCGCCCCCACCTTCACTGTCCATGCCCGCACTTCCTTCACCCCGGCGGTGAAATACGTCTGCAGACCCAGCAGCGCATAGGCGGCGCGAATCACCCGGTTCAGCCCCGGCTCCTGCAAGCCCAGATCGACCAGAAACGCGTCGCGATCGGCATCATCCAGTTGCGACAACTCTTCCTCGATCGCCGCCGATACCGGCACCACTTCGGCACCCTCGGTCGCGGCGCGCGCGCGCACTGCCTCCAGGTGCGGATTGTTCTCGAAGCCATCCTCCAACACGTTAGCGATGTACATCACCGGCTTGAGCGTGAGCAAAAACAAATCGCGCACCAACGCTTTTTCTTCTTCATCCAGCCCCGCGCTACGCCCAGGCTTGCCGTCGGCCAGCGCAGCTTGCAACTTGGCAAGCACCGGCTTGCGCGCGGCAGCGTCCTTGTCGCCGCCCTTGGCCGCGCGCTCGGCACGGTTGAGCGCTTTTTCCACGCTATCCAAATCGGCCAGGGCCAATTCGATATCGATCGTCTCGATATCGGAAACCGGATCGACCTTGTTGTTGACGTGGATGATGTCGCTATGCTCGAAACAGCGCACTACGTGGGTAATCGCATCGACTTCGCGGATGTGCGCAAGGAACTTGTTGCCCAATCCCTCACCACTGGCGGCACCGGCAACCAAGCCAGCGATATCGACGAATTCGACCGCGGTGGGAACGACCTTCTGCGGATTGATGATCGCCGCCAGCGCACCAAGCCGCGGATCTGGCACCGGCACAACGCCGACGTTGGGCTCGATGGTGCAGAACGGGAAATTGGCCGCAGCGATGCCCGCCTTGGTCAATGCATTGAACAGAGTCGACTTGCCAACATTGGGCAACCCGACGATGCCGCACTTAATGCCCATGATTTACTTCCGGGATTTGGGATTCGGGATTGGAGATTCGCCCCGCGTCGTGGAGGCGAATCCCCAATCCCCAATCACGAATCCCTGCTCGTATGCAGCCGCTTCATCGCTTCGTTGAAATCGCCCTGCACCGCCAACGGCAGCACCGCGAGAGCGTCATCGATGGCGCGGTCGATCAATATTTGCTCGCCCTGGCTTGCACGGCTTAATACCCACGGCACGACCTTGTCCTTGTGCCCTGGATGCCCGATTCCAATACGCAAGCGATGGAAGCCGGCATGCCCCAGCAAGCGAATGGTGTCGCGCAAGCCATTCTGGCCACCGTGGCCGCCATCGAACTTGAGCCGCGCCGTGCCCGGCGCCAGATCGAGCTCGTCGTGCGCCAGCAGCGCCTGCGCAGGCTCGATTTTCCAAAACCGCAGCGCCGCCGTCACCGACTTGCCGCTGAGATTCATATAGGTGGCCGGCTTCAGCAGCCACACGGACTGGCCAGCGACATCCACCTTGGCAGTCTCACCGAACAACTTGGCTTCCACGCTCCAGCGCGCACCGGCCTGTTGCGCCAGATGATCGACAAAACGAAACCCGGCGTTGTGCCGGGTATTGGCGTGCTCGGCTCCGGGATTGCCCAGACCGACGATCAGACGCAGACCAGTCATGCCGCAGCGCATCGTCGCGGCGCCTGAACCACAATGGCCCAGGCGCCGCGCAGACGATTACTTGCCGTCCTTCTTCGCCGGCTCGGCCGCAGCCGCATCGGTTGCCTCGGGCTCTTCCTCGACCCGGCCATGCTTGGCAATGACCACCGCCACGTCGTGCTCCTTGCCCAACTTCAGTTGCGGCAACTCGACACCAGCCGGCAGCTTCAGATCGGACAAGTGAATCACATCGCCGACCGACAGCTTGGACAAGTCGACTTCGACGAACTCCGGCAGATCCTTGGGCAAGCACACGACCTGGATTTCGTTCAATTCGTGCGTGACGACCACTTCGGCCGACTTGCCGGCCGGCGACACATCCTCGTGGAGGAAGTGCAGCGGCACCGCAGCGTGCAGCACCTCGTTGTCGTTCACGCGCTGGAAGTCGATGTGCATGATCAACTGCTTGTACGGATGACGCTGCATATCGCGCAGCAACACCTTCTGCGTGTCGCCGTTCAAGCTCAGGCTGAGGATGGACGAATAGAACCAGTCGTTCTGGCTAGCCAGCCAGACTTCGTTGTGATTGAGCTGGATGTTGACCGGCTTCAGATCGCCACCGTAGACGATGGCCGGGATCAGGCCGTCGCGACGGAGGCGGCGGCTCGCACCCTTACCCTCGACTTCGCGGCGCTGAACCTTGATTTCATGCGTGGTTGCCATTTTGCGCTTACTACCTTAGTTGAATGAACCGCCTCGCGACGGTTTGAAAGACTCTCCCGCGACCAGAAGAGCCGGAACGTAAGCCGGGACGGGCAACGCCCGCCCGACCCTCAATCGACGTACAACGAACTGACCGACTCGCCGAAGGCGATGCGGCGAATGGTTTCGGCGAGCAACTCGGCAACGCTGAGCTGGCGAATCTTGCCGCAGGCGCGCGCCGCTTCCGAGAGCGGAATGGTATCGGTGACGACCAGTTCGTCCAGTTGCGAATTGCTGATATTGCTCACCGCCGGGCCGGACAACACCGGATGGGTGCAATACGCAGCCACCTTCAACGCGCCCTGGGCCTTCAAAGCGGCGGCCGCGGCGCACAGGGTGCCGGCGGTGTCGACGATATCGTCGACCAGCACGCACGTCTTGCCTTCGACGTCGCCGATGATGTTCATCACCGTCGCCACGTTGGCACGCGGACGGCGCTTGTCGATGATCGCCAGATCGGCATCGTCCAGACGTTTGGCCACAGCGCGCGCGCGCACCACGCCGCCCACGTCGGGCGAGACCACAATCAGGTTGTCGGTCCCGTAAGCGCGCCAGATATCAGCCAGCAACAGCGGCGAGGCATACACGTTATCGACCGGGATATCGAAGAAACCCTGAATCTGATCGGCATGCAGATCGACGGTCAGCACACGATCAGCGTTGACCGCACTGAACATCTTGGCGGCAACCTTAGCGGTGATCGGCACGCGCGAAGAGCGCATGCGCCGATCCTGTCGCGAATAACCGAAGTACGGCACCACCGCAGTCACACTGGCGGCACTTGCGCGCTTGAGCGCGTCGATCAGCACCAGCAACTCCATCAGGTTCTCAGCGCTCGGCGCACAGGTCGGCTGCACCACGAACACTTCCTGCCGACGCACGTTCTCCTCGATTTCTACCTGCACTTCGCCATCGGAGAAACGCGACACCATCGCCTTGCCCGCACGCACGCCCAACTCGCGACAGATGCTCTTGGCCAAAGGTTTGTTGGCATTACCGCAGAACACCAGCAGGTTACGTTGGTCTTGCATGAAGAAATCACTCAGGTGGCGGCAAAGAGCGTGTGGCGAAGATAGCGATGTGAAACCGGAGGAACCAAGGCAAAGCGGCGCTTCACCTGCTGCATCCGCGCACACAAATGTGCGGAACCTTGCGAGAGACTCGCATCAAATGGCAGGGGCGGTAGGATTCGAACCTACGAATGCCAGGATCAAAACCTGGTGCCTTGGGCCTCTTGGCGACGCCCCTGCGTAAAACTTGTCAAACCTCCAGCGCGTCGAGCAGCGGTGAGCGGGCAACGCCGCCTGCCACCCAGGCGCGCATCCCATCCGGCAAGTCCGCCAGCGCACGCTGTGCGGCGGCGCGATCGGCAAACTCGACGAAACAACCGCTCCCCGATCCGGTCAAGCGCGGCGTTCCGATCCTTGCCAGCGCCTGGAACGCCGCCTGGACAGCGGGTTCACGGCGAAGCAGGACCGGCTCGAACGCATTCCCGAGCAGGAAACCTGAAACGAAGTCGCCTATTTTCGCGGGAGCGGCATCCCGCGTCAAATCTTCAGACTGGAACAAGGTCGCAGTGGGCACATGAACACCCGGATCGACCACGACGTACCAGGCCGGAGGCAACACGATCGGGGTCAAACGCTCACCGATACCCTCGGCCCAGGCGTCGTGGCCGCGCACGAACACCGGCACGTCAGCGCCCAGCGACAGCCCCAACCTGGCCAGCGCGTCTTCATCCAGACCGGCGCCCCACAGCATGTTGAGCACAAGCAGCACGGTGGCCGCATCCGAGGATCCACCGCCGAAACCACCCCCGGCAGGAATCCGCTTTTCGACGCGGATATCCACCCCTTTGGCGATGTTGGCTTCTTTTTGCAGTAAGACGGCCGCTCGCACCAGGAGGTCGTCGGCCTCGGCAACCCCGGCCACGGAAGGCCCGATGCGCGCCACCACGCCGTCGGCGCGCGGCCGCACAGAGACCGTGTCACCCCAATCGAGCAGGCGGAACACGGTCTGCAATTGGTGATAACCGTCGGCGCGGCGGCCCGTGATCTGCAGGAACAGGTTCAGCTTCGCCGGGGCCGGCCAATGCGACCAGCCCCCGTCCGAGGCATGGATCATGACGCCGGAATGTCCCATTGATCGACCAGCAGCCGCACCTTGGCATCGCCACTGCGCGCCTCGATCCGCCGAGGCAGCGACGGCCGCCCAGCAACAGGCGGATACCACTCCTGAAACTCGATGTCCCAGCCCATCTGCCGCAGCAGATGTGGACGCCCCTGCGCATCGTCGTCGAGCCGCTCGGGCGCCTGTGCATCGCGCGCCACCAGGCCGCGCACCCAATCCGGCAGCAAATTGACCGGAATCTCCCAACCCGTCGCCGCCAGCAACACCTGCTGCGCATCCTCACCGGCACGCGGCCCACCCTCCAGACCGTCCAGACGTCCAGCCCCGGACTGGCTATCGCCGCGCAAGCGCCAGCTCTGCCGGGTCACCGGAGCGCTGAGCTGCACGTCGTAGCCGCGCCCGTGCTGGGCCCAGTCGATACGTCCACTGCCACCGTTACGCCCGTTGCTGACCGCGACGCGGCCCTGGAACGACCAGTTCGGCTGTGCCTGCAACCATTGCGCACGGGCCTTTTCCACCTGCCGCGCAGCCGCATCGGGCGCGCCAAAGGCCGGCGACGGCGGGCGCGACTGCACCCCCACACAACCAGCCAACGCAAGGGCCGCCATCACCCCCCATCCGGCGCGCAACAGCGCCTTCATGGCACTGCCTTTTCCATGGCCCGCTGCAAGGCGCGATTGTTCGGATCCAACTTGCGCGCTGCTTCGAAATACGTCTTGGCCTCCTCGTGCTTCCCCTGCTCCCACAGCAACTGACCAATGTGCGCGGCGATCTCCGGATCCTTCAGCAGACCCCAGGCGCGGCGCAGTTGCACGAGTGCTTCCTGGGTCTTACCGAGCCGGTACAACACCCAACCGTAGCTATCGATGATCGCCGCGTTCTCCGGATCAGCGGTACGCGCGCGATCGATCAACTCCAGCGCTTCGCGATAACGCTTGGTGCGATCGGCCAGGGTGTAGCCGAGCGCGTTCAGCGCCGCCACGTTGTCCGGCTCAGTGACCAGGATCTTGCGCAAGTCGGCCTCGGCGCGATCGATGCGGTCGCGGCGCTCCCAGGCCAATCCACGCGCGTACAACAGCGCATTGTCGTCCGGATAGGCGGCCAGGCCGCGTTCGAACACTTGCAGTTCGCCCGCATCGTCGCCGCTGCGCTGGCGCAATTCCGCCTCCAACACGTAGGCGTCGCGACGCGCGGCATCATCGGCATCGGCATCGTCCTGCAGCGCGCGCGCCTCGGCGAAGGCGGCGTCCTTCTGCCCCAAACCATACAGCGCGTCGGCCATGCGCAAACGCGCTTCGCTACGCAAGGGCCCGCTCGACACGCCACGGTACCAGTCCACCGCTTCCTGGTTGCGCTTGAGGAATTCGGCGATCTTGCCGAGCAACAGCCGCCGCTCCGGATCGGGCCGGTTCGTTCCCTTGCGCAACTCGTCGTACAGCGCAGTCAGCGCCGCGTTGTCCTGCAGCTTGGCCAGCATCGAGGCGCGCAAACCGTAGTTCTCCGTGCTCTGCGGCCCTAGCGCCAGCACCCGTGCCGCGCTGGCGGTATCGCCGATCGCATCATAGGAATACGCCAGCGCAGCGCGCAGTTCCGAATCCGCCGCCACCTTCGGCTCCACACCCTGCAACAGCGCGTGGGCTTGTTCACTCTTGCCCTCCTGCTGCAACTGGGTGGCATGCAACAGCGCCACTCGTGGCTCGGAGGGGAAGCGTTTGACCAACTGGTCGACGATGCGCTCGGCCAGCTTGGGTTGTTCAAGTCGCAGCGCCAATCGCCCGAACTCCTGCCAGGCTTCGAGCTGATTCGGGATAGCGTTCGCATCGAGCAACTGGTCCAGTGCTTTCGCCGCGATCTCCGGATCGCGGTTGCCGCTGACCAGCGCCATCAAGGCGAAGCGCCAACCACGCGGATCCTTATCGCGCAACAGCGCCACCAGCAGACCCCGCGCCTGATGCAAATTGCCGCCGCGCAACGCCAGTGCGGCCTCGGCACTACGCATCGCCAACGAGGCCGGCGCGCGCTGCCGCCACAACGCCAGCGCCTGCGCCGCCGCCTTGCCATCGTTGGACAGCATCGCGATGCGGGTGGCGCGCTCGGCCAGGCCGATATCGCCGGGACTGTCGTTGGCCGCCTGCAGATACCAGCGCGTGGCGTCGGCCAATTGCCCGGCCTGTAGCGCGAACTCGCCGGCCAGCACCGGGGTCAGCACGCCCTGGTCCGGGCGCGCGGGCTTGGCGTCAACCGGCGTCGCCACAGCGGCGGCGATGAGAGGCAGCAGCAAAAAGGTACGGATGCGAATCAATGCGGGCATCGGAAGCGGCCGGGCCGTAAAATGGGGCCCTGAATAGCCAGCAGCTTATCGCAAGCGACTGAACAGATGACGTTGTGGGTGCTCGGATTGAACCATCAGACCGCGCCGGTCGACCTGCGCGAACGGGTGGCATTCGCTGGCGATGCACTCCCGCACGCGCTGCAATCGCTGCGCGCGCTGCCCGAGGTGACCGAAGCGGCGCTGCTGTCCACCTGCAACCGCACCGAGCTTTACGCGATCGCCAACGACGCGCAGCAGTTGGCCGATTGGCTGGATTCACACGCCAGCGGCCTACATGGACATCTCTATCGCCACCAGGACGCCGACGCAGTGCGGCATCTGTTCCGCGTCGCCACCGGGCTGGATTCCATGGTCCTGGGTGAACCGCAGATCCTGGGCCAGGTCAAGGACGCCTGGGCGCTGGCGCGGGAACACGGGGCGATGGGCAACCGTCTGGATCGGCTGTTCCAGCAGACCTTCGCGGTCGCCAAGCGCGCACGCACCGATACGCGTGTCGGCGCCAATCCGGTCTCGGTGGCCTCGACCGCAGTACGTCTGGCCCAAGACGCTTTCGCCCGGCTCAACGAATCGACCGTGCTGCTGGTCGGCGCAGGCGAAACCATCGAACTGGCCGCCAAGCATCTCAGCGAAAGCCGCGTACAACGCCTGCTGATCGCCAACCGCACGCTTGCCCACGCCCAGGAGCTGGCCAGTCGCCATCGTGGCGTGGCACTGCCCCTGAGTGAACTGGAACGGCATCTGCACGAGGCCGACGTGGTGTTCTCGGCTACCGCCGCGCCCGCGCCGGTAATCAAGCGGGCGCAGGTCGAGCAGGCGCTGCGCGCGCGCAAACACAAACCGATGCTGTTGTTCGACCTGGCGGTCCCCCGGGATATCGCCACCGACGTGGCCGAGCTGGCCGACGCCTATCTATATACCGTGGACGATCTGGAACGCGCAGTCGAGGACAACCGGCGCAGCCGGCGCGAAGCGGCCCAGGCCGCCGAGGCGATCATCGACCTGCAGGTCGTGCGCTACATGGAGACGCTACAGGCCAGCACCCGTCAAGCACCACTCAAGCGCCTGCGTGCGCATGGCGAGAGCACCCGCGACGAGGTCCTGGCCAAAGCACGGCAACAACTGGCGCACGGCAAACCGGCCGAGGAGGTCCTGGACTTCCTCGCCAACACCCTGACCAACCGGCTGCTGCACCCGCCCACTGCGGCGCTGCGCGCAGCGGCACTACGCGGCGACAGCGAACTGGCAAACGCCGCCGAGCGCCTGTTCCCGGAAAAACCGGGCTACTTCCACCCAATACTGAAACCCGATGACACCGACCCTGCGCCGTAAGCTGGAGGCGCTGGCCGAGCGTCGCGAAGAACTCGAACGCCTGCTCTCCGACCCCGAAGTGGTCAGCGATAACCAACGCTTCCGCGACTACTCGCGCGAATTCGCGCAACTGCAGCCGGTCGCCACGGCGCTGGCCGAGGAAGCGGCAGCCAAGGCCGACCTGGCCTCCGCCGAAGCGATGCGCGCCGATCCAGAACTGCGCGAACTGGCCGAGGAAGAAATCGCCGCCGCGCAGGCGCATCTGGCCGAGCTGGATGCGCAACTGGCGCTGCTGCTGGTCCCGCGCGATCCACGCGACGACGGCAACCTATTCCTGGAAGTGCGCGCTGGCACCGGCGGCGACGAAGCCGCGATCTTCGCCGGCGACCTGTTCCGCATGTACGCGCGCTACGCCGAGCGCCAGGGATGGAAAGTGGAAGTGGAATCGGACAACCCCGGCGAACACGGCGGCTACAAGGAAATCGTCGCGCGTATCGTCGGTCGCGGCGCCTACTCCAAATTGAAGTTCGAATCCGGCACCCACCGCGTGCAACGCGTGCCGGCCACCGAATCGCAAGGACGCATCCACACCTCGGCGGCAACGGTGGCGATCATTCCCGAAGCCGACGACGTGGAAGAGATCGCAATCAATCCAGCCGATCTGAAAATCGACACCTTCCGTTCCTCCGGCGCGGGCGGCCAGCACGTCAACAAGACCGAATCGGCGATTCGCATCACCCACGTCCCCAGTGGCGTGGTGGTGGAGTGCCAGACCGAACGCAGCCAGCACGCCAACCGCGACAAGGCGATGAAACGCCTCAAGGCGCAGTTGCTCGATGCCGAACGCAACAAGCAGGCCGCCGCCGAAGCACAGGACCGCAAGCTGCAAGTCGGCAGTGGCGACCGCAGCCAACGCATCCGCACCTACAACTTTCCGCAGGGCCGCATCACCGACCATCGTGTCGAGGGCCTGACGCTATACGACCTGCCGGATGTGATCGAAGGCGATCTCGACGCGCTGATCGAACGCCTGAGCCACGAGCACCAGGTCGACGCACTGGCGCGGCTGAGCAACAGCGCGTGAGTCGCCTGGCAACAAAACACATATGAGCGGCGACGACGCCGACGAACTGCGCCACCTGCGCGAGACGGTACGACGCAACCCACAAGATTTCCTTGCCTGGGTGATGCTGGCCGATGCCGAACTCGGCGCTGGCGCCATCACCGCTGGCGAACATGCCGCGCTGCGCGCGCTGCAACTGCGTCCAGGCCACCCCGAAGCGCTGGCGCGGCTGGGCCGGGTGCGATGGACCCAGGGCCGCCATGCCGACGCCGCGCACAGCTTGCGCCACGCATTGCAGCAAGCCCCGCAACATCCCGGCATCGCCCTATGGCTGGGCCACGCCCTGGAGGACAACGGCGAAGCGGAAGCCGCCGCAGATGCCTACGCGCATGCGTATGCCCTGCTGCCGCAGGAACCATCGATTGTCGCGCACCTGCTCAACTGGCGACGCAAACTGTGCGACTGGCGCGATCTCGACGCGCTGTCGCAGCAGGTCCGTACCGCGGTGCGCCGTGGACATCCCGCGATCGAACCGTTCGCCTTCCTCAACGAGGACGCCGCTCCGGCCGAGCAACTGCGCTGCGCGCGCAACCGTGCCGAGGCGCTGGCAGCCACACTGACCCCACTGCCGGCAACCACGGTCCGCCAGCACGGCCCGCTACGGATCGGCTTTCTGTCCAACGGGTTCGGCGCCCATCCCACCGGCTTGCTGACCGTCGCCCTGTTCGAACACCTGCGTGCGCATGCGGACATGCAGGTACACCTGTTCGCACTGAACGGTGACGACCGCAGTGCGATCCACGCCCGCCTGCAAGCGGCGGCGCACACCTGGCACAGCGTGACCGCGCAAGCGCATCGCACCATCGCCCAACGCATCCGCGAGGCCGGCATCGACATGCTGCTGGATCTGCGTGGCTGGGGCGGCGGCGGCACGCCCGAAGTGCTGGCGCTGCGTCCGGCACCCGTGCAGATCAACTGGCTCGCCTACCCTGGCACGTCTGGCGCGCCATGGATGGACTATGTCATCGGCGATGACTACGCCCTGCCACCGGCTCTCACTGCACATTACAGCGAGCGGGTCCTGCGGCTACCACGTGCATTCCAGCCCTCCGACACCACCCGCCACGTCGGCATCCCACCGACGCGGCACGACTGCGGCCTGCCCGAAACGGGCACCGTGTTTTGCTGCTTCAACAACAGCTACAAATTGAGTCCACGCAGCATGGCGCGAATGCTGGCGGTGCTGCGCCAAGTGCCGGACAGCGTCCTCTGGCTGCTGTCCGGTCCCGGCCAAGCGGATGCGCGGCTGCGCCAAACCGCCCATCAAGCCGACCTGGACCCGGCGCGCCTGCGCTTCATGCCGAAACTGGCGCACCCGGAGTATCTCTCCCGCTATCGGCATGCCGACCTGTTTTTAGATACGCATTCTTACAACGCGCACACCACCGCCTCCGATGCACTGTGGGCTGGCTGCCCGGTCCTCACCTGCCCCGGCACCACGTTCGCCGCGCGCGTGGCCGGCAGCCTCAACCACCATCTGGGCATGGATGACATGAACGTGGTCGACGATGACGCCTTCATCGCCATGGCGGTGCGCCTCGGACGCGACCAGAGTGCGCTGCACGCGCTGCAAGAACGGCTGCGACAACGCCGGGAAACGAGCGGCCTGTTCGACATGCAAGGCTTTGCCGCAGATTTCGCCGCGCTCCTGTGCGCGCTGGCACGTGAGCATGGGTGGCGCAGCGCCACGTGACCTGCCGCACACTCGGCACGGCAGCAAGCCGGTCAAGACGACGCCTGAAACACCTTGCACTGCGCAAGCAATCCGCTGACATCCAGTTCGTCTCCACCCGATGATCGCTGACGCAAACGGGGGCTGCGCGGACCATGATTTTTTCGTGGCAGCGACGCCGCAGAGGTATTTTCACGCCCGGTCGTTTGCGCACTTACACGTGGGTAAGGGTTATTGACCCCAGATTCCGCGTGAAGATTTCATTAGTAAGCATATATTAAGCCACTCGTTCAGCAAGCGGCGTCACATTATTTTAGACGACCGATAAGCACTTCATCAGTTTGTATTCAAGGTTAATTCATTTCTTGAGCACGCTCACAGAATGCTGTATCTCGAAATTGATCTTCTGCTCCCAACAAGCAAGGCATTAAGACCGCGTGACATGTAGATCCTCTTCTCTTGTTCACTCGTCGCATTAATGCCGCGCCTCAAAACCATATTGGTGACACAAAGAGAAATCCATCTCGAAAATATTTTGGAAGCAACCCGTTCCTCTGGCAATTACCCGCATCTGCGGTCCATCCAATTTTTTCAAAAGAAAACAGCACGAATCGCAGCAGATTGCCAGCGCATTTAGATAGTTTCTCCAGCAACGACTAAACACATCCCCCAATGACCAGGGCCGCTCGATTTATTTATCGGCGGCGCTTCGGGGACTGCTACGCCAAAATTTCATTTCACTACACACTAATCGCCAGGGGGCAGCACACAAAGTGATCGAAACGGCCAAAGCGCCACGACCATGCTTGCATCAATAACAACCCTAATAAGACCTCAAAATAGAGAGACCACCATGAAAACAACAAAGCCGACCCGCAAGGGCTCCAAATATAAAGCAACTGCGTCATTGCTGAGCGTGTGCCTGCTCTCCAGCCTGGCCGCCCATGCTCAATCTCACGTAGACAATCCGTTTGTCGGCGCAACCAATTATTTGAATAAAGACTACGCCACGAATATCGACTCGTCGATTGCGAAGGTCAACGACTCGGCGCTGGCCGCAAAAATGCAGACGGTCAAATCCTACCCGACCTTCGTCTGGCTGGACTCGATCGGCGCGATCTATGGCGGCGATAGAAACGCGGGACTGCTTGGCCTGAAAGATCACCTGGATGCCGCCCTGGCGCAAAAGAAATCGGGAACTCCGATTACAATCGGGCTTGTGATTTATGACATGCCTGGACGCGATTGCCACGCACTGTCCTCTAACGGCGAACTCGCCTTGACTCAAGACGGACTGACTCGTTACAAAAGCGAATACATCGATGTAATCGCGGGGATCCTGGCAGATCCGAAATACCAAGATCTGCGTATCGTCGACATTGTCGAACCAGACAGCCTCCCGAACCTCGTCACCAACTTGGATACCCCGGCCTGCGGTCAAGCCTACTCCTCAGGCATTTACGAAGCCGGCATCAAATACGCCATCAACAAGCTTCATGCGATTCCGAATACATACAACTATGCCGATATCGGGCATAGCGGCTGGCTGGGTTGGGACAACAACCTCAGCAAAACCATCCCTCTGTACACACGAATTTTTCAAGACACCACGGCAGGCATTGCCAGTCTCGATGGATTTGCCACCAACACGGCGAACGCGACGCCAATCAGCGAGCCGAACCTACCAGACTCCAGTATGAATGTCGGTGGGCAGCCGATCAGATCGTCCAAGTTCTACCAATGGAACCCCATTTTCACCGAATCTGATTATGTGCAAAAGCTTTATAACAACTTCGTTTCCGCAGGTTGGCCAAGCAATATTGGATTCGTCATCGACACCAGCCGCAACGGCTGGGGTGGCGCCAGCCGTCCGACATCGGCCAGCGGAAGCGATATCAACTCGTATGTCGACTCCGGCCGTGTGGATAAGCGTACTGCCCGTGGTAACTGGTGCAATGTAAGCGGAGCGGGCATCGGCATGCCTCCGACTGCGGCACCGGCACCGCATATTGATGCTTATGCGTTCATCAAAGAACCCGGCGTCTCGGACGGCTCCAGCAAGTACATTCCGAACAATCAAGGCAAAGGCTTTGACAAGATGTGCGACCCTGGATACACAACACCGGATGGCGTGTTGACAGGTGCACTGCCCGATTCTCCGATTTCTGGCGCATGGTTCCACAACCAGTTCGTCATGCTGGTCCAGAACGCTTATCCGGCGATCACCGGTACCAGCGGTGGCGGTACCAGCGGTGGCGGCACCAGCGGTGGCGGCACCAGCGGCGGCGGCACCAGCGGCGGCGGCACCAGCGGTGGCGGCACCAGCGGTGGCGGCACCAGCGGCGGCGGCACCAGC
>NZ_JZHZ01000007.1:629631-647165 GCF_000963005.1 Xanthomonas sp. GPE 39 | reverse complement strand
GGTCTTGCCGTGGTCGACGTGACCGATGGTGCCGACGTTGACGTGCGGCTTGGTGCGCTCGAACTTACCCTTTGCCATGGTGTTTTACCTTTGTTTCGTATTGGGGGACAAGGAAGCGGGATGCGGGCGGGACGATGTCCGCGCGCCGCACCCGTCACACTATTCTCAGTTCTTCTTGATGACAGAATCGGCGATGTTGGCTGGAGCTTCGGCGTAGTGGTCGAACTCCATCGAGAACGTGGCACGACCCTGCGACATCGAGCGCAGCGTGGTGGCATAGCCGAACATTTCGCCCAGCGGCACCATCGCGTTGATCACTTTGCCGGACGGACTGTCGTCCTGACCTTGCAGAATGCCGCGACGACGACTGACGTCGCCCATCACGTCGCCCAAATAGTCTTCCGGGGTGACGATCTCGACCTTCATGATCGGCTCCAGCAGCACTGGATTGGCTTTGTTGAAGCCTTCCTTGAAGCCCATCGAGCCGGCGATCTTGAACGCCATTTCCGAGGAGTCGACGTCGTGGTAGGAGCCGTCGATCAGACGGACCTTGACGTCCACGATCGGATAGCCGGCCATCACGCCATTGGCCACCGCTTCCTGGATGCCCTTGTCCACCGCCGGGATGTATTCCTTCGGCACCACACCGCCGACGATCGCGTTTTCGAAGGTATAGCCCTTGCCGCGCTCCTGCGGTTCGATCTCGAGCACGACGTGGCCATACTGGCCCTTACCGCCGGACTGGCGCACGAATTTGCCTTCCTGCTTGACCGCCTTGCGGATGGTCTCGCGGTAAGCCACCTGCGGCTTGCCGACGTTAGCCTCCACGTTGAACTCGCGCTTCATGCGGTCGACGATGATTTCCAGGTGCAATTCGCCCATGCCGCGAATGATGGTCTGCCCAGACTCTTCGTCGGTGTTGACACGGAACGAAGGATCTTCTTGCGCCAGACGGCTCAGCGCGATACCCATCTTTTCCTGGTCCGACTTGGTCTTCGGCTCGACCGCCATCGAGATCACCGGCTCCGGGAACACCATGCGCTCCAGAGTGATGATGTTGTCCTGCGCGCACAGCGTGTCGCCGGTGGTGACGTCCTTCAAGCCGACCGCCGCAGCGATGTCGCCCGCGCGCACTTCCTTGATTTCTTCGCGGTTGTTGGAGTGCATCTGCAGGATGCGACCCACCCGCTCCTTCTTCGACTTGACCGGGTTGTACACCTGGTCGCCGGAGTTGAGCGTGCCGGAATAGACACGGAAGAACGTCAGCGAGCCGACGAACGGATCGGTCATGATTTTGAACGCCAGCGCCGAGAACGGCGCGCTGTCGGTGGCGGCGCGGCTGTCTTCCTTTTCGTCCTCGTCGATACCCTTGACCGGCGGACGGTCGCTTGGCGACGGCAGCAGTTGGATGACGCCATCGAGCATCGCCTGTACGCCCTTGTTCTTGAACGCGGTACCGCAGTACACCGGCACCACTTCCACCTTCAGGGTACGCTCGCGCAGACCGCCCAGGATCTCGGCCTCGGACAGGTCACCTTCGTTGAGGTACTTGTCCATCAGGTCTTCGTTGGCCTCGGCCGCCGCTTCAACCATGAACCCACGCGCCTCGGTGGCCTTGTCGACCAGGTGGGCGGGGATGTCACGGTATTCGAACACGGTACCCTGCGAAGCGGTATCCCAGTGGATCGCCTTCATCTTGACCAGATCGACCACGCCCTCGAAACCATCTTCGGCGCCAATCGGCACCTGCATCGGCACCGGGTATGCACCCAAACGCGTCTTCAACTGTTCGACGACCTTGTCGAAGTTGGCACCGGTACGGTCCATCTTGTTGACGAACGCAAGACGCGGCACGGCGTACTTGTTGGCCTGGCGCCACACGGTCTCGGACTGCGGCTGCACACCACCGACCGCGCACAGCACGAACACCGCACCGTCGAGCACGCGCAGCGAGCGCTCCACTTCGATGGTGAAGTCCACGTGCCCGGGGGTATCGATGATGTTGAAGCGGTGCTGGGGCATGGACTTGTCCATGCCACTCCAGAACGCAGTGGTGGCCGCGGAGGTGATCGTGATGCCACGCTCCTGCTCCTGCTCCATCCAGTCCATCGTCGCGGCACCGTCATGCACCTCGCCGATCTTGTGGCTGACACCGGTGTAGAACAGGATGCGTTCGGACGTGGTGGTCTTGCCGGCATCGATGTGGGCCATGATGCCGAAATTGCGGTAACGCTCGATGGGAGTGGTACGGGCCACAGGGAGCCTCTCAAATTTCCTGGATTTCGGATGGCCGAACGCCGCCTTGCGGCGGCTTTCGGATTTGTGCCGCGCGCAACGGCGCGACTAAGCGGCACTCAGATGGTGCCGACGGACCCCGTTGCCGAGGCCCGGAAGATCACCAGCGGTAGTGCGCGAACGCCTTGTTCGCTTCCGCCATGCGGTGGGTTTCTTCGCGCTTCTTGATGGCACCGCCACGATTTTCCGAGGCATCCAACAGCTCGGCTGCGAGCTTGCGCGGCATCGAGTTTTCGCCACGCTTACGCGCCGAATCGATCAACCAGCGCATCGCCAAGGCCATGCGACGGGAGGAACGCACCTCGACCGGCACTTGGTAGGTGGCACCACCAACGCGACGCGACTTGACTTCGACCGCCGGAGCGACGTTGTCCAGCGCCTTTTGCACCAGATCGATGGCGTTTGGATTCTTCTCGCCAATGACATCCATCGCACCGTAGACGATCTTTTCGGCAACCGACTTCTTGCCGCTCAGCATCACCATATTGATGAAGCGAGCAATGGTTTCGCTCCCGTGCTTGGGATCCGGCAGAACAGCGCGCTGCGGCGTATTACCTTTACGAGACATATGAACTTTTCCTTAGCTCTTCGGGCGCTTGGCGCCGTACTTGGAACGACCCTGACGACGCTTGGCGACGCCGGCAGCATCGAGCGCACCGCGCACCGTGTGGTAGCGCACGCCGGGCAGATCCGGAACGCGACCACCGCGGATCAGGACCACGGAGTGCTCCTGCAGGTTATGACCTTCGCCACCGATGTAGCTGATGACTTCTTCCTGGTTGGTCAGGCGCACCTTGGCAACCTTACGCAAGGCTGAGTTCGGCTTTTTCGGAGTGGTGGTGTAGACGCGTGTGCAGACGCCACGGCGCTGCGGGCACTTATCCAGCGCCGGAGAGGCGCTCTTGTAGTCGTTCGCCTGCCGCGGCTTGCGGACCAGCTGATTGATCGTCGCCATCAGTAGATTCTTCTGATTGAGGCCATCGGGCCTGGATGCTTGAAAACGAAGGCAGGCCGAAGGACGGCCTGCCGAGACAGGAAAGTATAGCGGGCAAGTGAAACGTCCGTCAACTCAACGGACGTTGTACTTGCTGGCCGATCCTCGGCCGGAATAATCAGGAAGCGCCTCCGTTGCGCTTCCTTTTGCTCGGAACAACCGGCCCCGCAGGCGAGGCCGATCCAACTCACTCGTCGCTGCTGGCAGCCGCTGGCGCGGCAGTTTCGACCGCCGACTCGACGCTGCCGCCGGCCAGGGTCTGCATCTCCGACTCAGTCAGGCCGCTGGCGTTGCGGCGACGCAGGCTGTGGTACGCCAAACCGGTACCCGCCGGGATCAGACGCCCCACGATCACATTTTCCTTCAAACCGCGCAGTGTGTCGCTGGTGCCACGAACCGCCGCTTCGGTGAGAACGCGGGTGGTTTCCTGGAACGAAGCCGCCGAGATGAACGACTCGGTTGCCAGCGAGGCCTTGGTGATGCCCAGCAACACCGGCTCGTACTTGGCCTGCAACTCGTTGCGCGCGACCAGGCGGGAATTTTCCTCGATGACGCGCTGGCGCTCGGCCTGCTCACCATTGAGGAACTTGCTGTTGCCCTGATCGGTGATCTCGACCTTGCGCAGCATCTGCCGGGTGATGACCTCGATGTGCTTGTCGTTGATCTTCACGCCTTGCAGGCGATACACGTCCTGGATTTCCTTGACCAGATAGGCGGCCAACGGCTCGACACCCAGCAGACGCAGGATGTCCTGTGGGCTCGGCTCGCCGTCCACCACGGTTTCACCCTTGGCCACGTGCTCGCCTTCGAACACGATGATCTGCCGGTACTTCGGAATCAGTTCTTCGTGCTCGGACCCATCGGTGTCCTTGATGATCAAGCGCTGCTTGCCCTTGGTGTCCTTACCGAAGCTGATAATGCCCGAACGCTCGGCCAGGATCGCTGGATCCTTCGGCTTGCGCGCTTCGAACAGATCGGCCACGCGCGGCAGACCACCGGTGATGTCGCGGGTCTTGGACGCTTCCTGCGGGATTTTGGCAACCACGTCGCCCACGCCAACCGGCGCGCCGTCCTGCAGGTTGACGATCGAGCGCGGCGGCAGCAGGTACTGCGCCGGCAAATCGGTACCCGGAATGGTCAGGTCGTTGCCCTTGGCGTCGACGATGCGCACGATCGGGCGCAGATCCTTGGCCTGGGTACCACGGCGCTTTGGATCGGTGATCTCGCGCGAGGCCAGACCCGTCAGTTCATCGGTTTTTTCAATCACGGTGACACCGTCGATGAAGTCGATGAAACGGATGAAACCAGCCACTTCCGAGACGATCGGGTGGTTGTGCGGATCCCAGTTCGCCACCGACTGACCGGCCTTGACCGCATCACCATCTTTGGCGGTGATGGTGGCGCCATACGCCAGCTTGTAGCGCTCGCGCTCGCGACCGTGGCCGTCGAGCACCGACAGTTCACCGGAACGCGACACCGCCACCAGCGAGCCATTGGCGTGCTCGACCGACTTGAGGTTGTTGAACTTGATCGAACCGGTGGTCTTGACCGTGATGTTGTCCACCGCCGCCGCACGCGAGGCCGCGCCGCCGATGTGGAAGGTCCGCATGGTCAACTGAGTACCGGGCTCGCCGATCGACTGCGCGGCGATGACGCCAACCGCTTCGCCGATGTTGACCAGATGGCCACGGGCCAGGTCGCGGCCATAGCAACGCGCGCACACGCCGAACGGCGATTCGCAGGTGATGGTCGAACGGACCTTGACCGACTGAACGCCAGCCTCTTCCAGCTTGGCGACCCACTGCTCGTCGAGCAGGGTGTTGCGGGTGACGATCGGATCCTCGTCGTTGCCCGGCAGGAACACGTCCTCGGCCACCACACGGCCGAGCACGCGATCGCGCAGCGGCTCGACCACATCGCCGCCTTCCACAATCGGGGTCATGGTCAGGCCGTCGGTGGTGCCGCAATCGGGCTCGGTGATCACCACGTCCTGTGCCACGTCGACCAGACGACGGGTCAGGTAACCGGAGTTAGCGGTCTTCAACGCGGTATCGGCCAGACCCTTACGCGCACCGTGGGTGGAGTTGAAGTACTCCTGCACGTTCAAGCCTTCGCGGAAGTTCGCCTTGATCGGCGTCTCGATGATCGAGCCGTCCGGACGCGCCATCAAGCCACGCATACCGGCAAGCTGACGGATCTGCGCCTGGCTACCACGCGCGCCGGAGTCGGCCATGATGTACAAGGAGTTCATCGACTTCTGATCGATGGTCTCACCCTTGGCGTTGACCACCTTCTCGGTGCCGATGGTGTCCATCATCGCCTTGGCGATACGCTCGTTGGTGCGCGACCAGATGTCCACGACCTTGTTGTAGCGCTCGCCGGCGGTGACCAGACCGGACTGATACTGCTCCTGGATTTCCAGCACTTCCTGCTCGGCCTCGCCGAGGATGCCCTTCTTTTCCGACGGAATCAGCATGTCGTCGATACCGATCGACACGCCAGCACGCGTCGCGTAGGCGAAGCCGGTGTACATCAGTTTGTCGGCGAACACCACGCTGTCCTTCAGACCAAGCTGACGGTAGCTGGAGTTGATCAGTCGGCTGATGTTTTTCTTGGTCAGCTCGGTATTGGCCAGCGCGAAAGGCAGGCCTTCCGGCAGGATTTCGGCCAACAGCGCACGACCAATCGTGGTGTCCACGATCGAGGTCTTCTTGCTACGGCCACCGTTTTCGTCGATCACCGTCTCGGTGATGCGGACCTTGACCTTGGCGTGCAATTCCACCGCACGGTTGTCATAAGCGCGCTTCACTTCGGCGATGTTGGCAAACACCATGCCCTCGCCTTTCTTGTTCTCCAGCGCACGGGTCATGTAGTACAGGCCCAGCACCACGTCCTGCGACGGCACGATGATCGGCTCACCGTTGGCCGGCGAGAGGATGTTGTTGGTGGACATCATCAACGCACGCGCTTCCAACTGCGCTTCCAACGACAACGGCACGTGCACGGCCATCTGGTCGCCGTCGAAGTCGGCGTTGAACGCGGTACAGACCAGCGGATGCAACTGGATCGCCTTGCCTTCGATCAGCACCGGCTCGAACGCCTGAATGCCCAAGCGGTGCAGGGTCGGCGCACGGTTCAACAGCACCGGATGCTCGCGAATCACTTCTTCCAGGATGTCCCAGACTTCGGCTTCTTCGCGTTCGACCAGCTTCTTGGCGGCCTTGATCGTGGTGGCCAGACCACGGCGCTGCAGTTTGGCGAACACGAACGGCTTGAACAGCTCCAACGCCATCTTCTTCGGCAGGCCGCACTCGTGCAGACGCAGGGTCGGGCCGACCACGATGACCGAACGGCCGGAGTAGTCCACGCGCTTGCCGAGCAGGTTCTGGCGGAAGCGGCCCTGCTTGCCCTTGATCATGTCGGCCAGCGACTTCAATGGGCGCTTGTTGGTACCGGTGATGGCACGACCGCGACGGCCGTTATCCAGCAGCGCATCGACCGACTCCTGCAGCATGCGCTTTTCGTTGCGCACGATGATCTCCGGCGCATTGAGTTCGAGCAAACGACGCAGACGGTTATTGCGGTTGATGACGCGGCGGTACAGATCATTCAGATCGGAGGTCGCGAAGCGGCCGCCGTCCAACGGCACCAGCGGACGCAGATCCGGCGGCAGCACTGGCAGCACGGTCATCACCATCCACTCCGGACGGTTGCCGGACTCGATGAACGCCTCGATCAGCTTGATGCGCTTGGTCAGACGCTTGAGCTTGGTTTCAGAACCGGTGCTGGCGATTTCTTCGCGCAGGCGCGTCATTTCCGACTGCAGATCGATGGTGCGCAACAGCTCGTACACCGCTTCGGCGCCCATGGTGGCATCGAAGTCGTCGCCATGTTCCTGGCGGGCGGTCAGGTACTGCTCTTCGGTCAGCAGTTGGCGGCGCTCCAGGGCGGTCAAGCCCGGCTCAGTCACCACATAGGCTTCGAAGTACAGCACGCGCTCGATGTCGCGCAAGGTCATATCCAGCATCAAGCCGATACGCGACGGCAACGACTTCAGGAACCAGATGTGCGCCACCGGCGAGGCCAGGTCGATGTGGCCCATGCGCTCGCGGCGCACCTTGGCCAGGGTGACTTCGGTGCCGCATTTTTCGCAGACCACGCCGCGATGCTTCATGCGCTTGTACTTGCCGCACAGGCACTCGTAGTCCTTGATCGGGCCGAAGATGGCCGCGCAGAACAGGCCGTCGCGCTCGGGTTTGAAGGTACGGTAATTGATGGTTTCCGGCTTCTTCACTTCGCCGAAGGACCACGAGCGGATCAGGTCAGGCGAGGCCAGCGCGATCTTGATCGCGTCGAAGTCCAGCGTCTGGCGCTGCTGATTGAAAAGGTTGAGCAGATCTTTCATTGGATATCTCCGGGTCGGAGGAATGCGTAGCGAGGACGGGGTGGGAAGGCGCTATCTCGGAACCGGGAACCCAGGGACCGGGACCCGGAAAAGCGAGAAGCGCAAGGCTTCTGCTTTTCCGGGCACCCGGGCCGCAGTGCCCGGTGGCCCCTCAGTCTTCCAATTCCATGTTGATGGCCAGCGAGCGGATTTCCTTCACCAGCACGTTGAAGGACTCCGGCATGCCGGCCACCATTTCGTGCTCGCCATCGACAATGTTCTTGTACATCTGGTTGCGGCCCTGCACGTCGTCGGACTTCACCGTCAGCATTTCCTGCAAGGTATACGCCGCACCGTAGGCTTCCAGCGCCCAGACTTCCATTTCGCCGAAGCGCTGGCCGCCGAACTGCGCCTTACCGCCCAAGGGCTGCTGAGTGACCAGCGAGTACGGTCCGGTGGAACGCGCGTGCATCTTGTCGTCGACCAAGTGGTTCAACTTCAGCATGTGCATGTAGCCAACGGTGGTATGGCGATCGAACGCTTCGCCGGTACGGCCATCGTAAAGCTGGGTCTGGCCGCTGATCGGCAGATCGGCGAGTTCGAGCATGTGCTTGATCTCCGCCTCGGTCGCGCCGTCGAACACCGGGGTCGCCATCGGCACGCCGTCGGTCAGGTTCTTCGACAGCGCCAGCAGCTCGGCATCGCTGAACTGATCCAGCTCCACGCGGTCCTCGCCCAACTTCTGGTCGTGGTTGTAGATCTGGGTCAGGAACTTGCGCAAATCGGCGACCTTGGCCTGCGCATCCAGCATGTTCTGGATCTTGCGTCCCAGGCCCTTGGCCGCCCAGCCCAGATGCACTTCCAGCACCTGACCGATATTCATACGCGACGGCACACCCAGCGGGTTCAGCACGATGTCCACGGTCTCGCCGTTGGCCATGTACGGCATGTCCTCGATCGGCTGGATCATCGACACGACACCCTTATTGCCGTGGCGACCGGCCATCTTGTCGCCGGGCTGGATGCGGCGCTTCACCGCCAGGAAGACCTTGACCATCTTCAGCACGCCCGGGGCGAGGTCGTCGCCGGCGGTGATCTTGCTGCGCTTATCGGCAAAGCGACGCTCGAACTCCTGCTCATGCGCCTGGATCTGCTTCTGCGCACGCTCGATCGCGTCGGAGGCATCCTCATCCTTCATGCGCAGCGCGAACCAGTCGGACTTCTTCAGGCCATCCAGGTAGGCATCGCTGATGGTGTCGCCCTTCTTCAGGTTCGGGCCGCCATTGGCGACCTTGCCGATCAGTTGGCTACGCAGACGCGCGTAGATGGCGCTCTCCAGGATGCGGAACTGATCGTCAAAGTCCTTCTTGACCCGCTTGATCTCGTTTTCCTCGATCTGGCGAGCGCGCTTGTCCTTCTCGATGCCGTCGCGGGTGAACACCTGCACGTCGATGACGGTGCCGTCCATGCCTGGCGGCACGCGCAGCGAACTGTCCTTCACGTCCGAAGCCTTCTCGCCGAAGATCGCGCGCAGCAGCTTCTCTTCCGGGGTCAGTTGGCTCTCGCCCTTCGGCGTGACCTTGCCGACCATGATGTCGCCGGCACGCACTTCCGCACCGATGTACACAACGCCGGATTCGTCGAGACGGTTGAGCGCCTGCTCGGAGACATTGGGGATGTCGGCGGAGATTTCTTCCGGCCCCAGCTTGGTGTCGCGCGCCACGCAGGTGAGCTCTTCGATATGGATCGTGGTGTAGCGATCCTCTTCCACCACGCGCTCGGAGAGCAGGATGGAGTCTTCGAAGTTGTAGCCGTTCCACGGCATGAACGCGATCAGCATGTTCTGGCCGAGGGCCAGCTCGCCGATATCGGTGGAGGGACCATCGGCGAGCACGTCGCCGCGCGCGATCACGTCGCCCACGTTGACCAGCGGACGCTGGTTGATACAGGTGTTCTGGTTGGAACGCGTGTACTTGATCAGGTTGTAGATATCCACGCCGGCATCAGTGCCGCCGCCGATCTCAGCCTCGTTGACCTTGACCACGATACGGCCGGCGTCGATCTGCTCGATCACACCGCCACGGCGCGCATTCACGGTCACGCCCGAGTCGCGCGCCACCGCGCGCTCGATGCCGGTACCGACCAGCGGCTTTTGCGCACGCAACGTCGGCACGGCCTGACGCTGCATGTTCGCGCCCATCAGTGCGCGGTTGGCGTCGTCGTGCTCCAGGAACGGGACCAACGCGGCCGCGATGGACACCGTCTGCATCGGCGAGACGTCCATGAAGTGCACTTCCGCCGGCGGCTTGAGCAGCGATTCGCCCTGGTAGCGACACGGCACGAACTGCTCGGTCAGGCGGCTCTTGGCATCGTGCAAGGCGTTGGCCTGGGCGATGACGTACTCGTTTTCCTCAATCGCCGAGAGGTATTCGACCTCGTCGGTGATCTGGCCATCCACCACCTTCCGGTACGGCGTTTCCAGGAAGCCGTATTGGTTGGTGCGCGCGAACACCGCCAGCGAGTTAATCAGGCCGATGTTCGGGCCTTCCGGGGTTTCGATGGTGCAGACGCGGCCGTAATGGGTCGGATGCACGTCGCGCACTTCGAAGCCCGCGCGCTCGCGGGTCAGGCCGCCCGGACCCAGCGCCGAGACACGACGCTTATGCGTCACTTCCGACAACGGGTTGTTCTGGTCCATAAATTGCGACAACTGCGAGGAACCGAAGAACTCCTTGATCGCGGCCGCCACCGGCTTGGCGTTGATCAATTCCTGCGGCGTCAGGCCCTCGGACTCGGCCATCGACAAGCGCTCCTTGACCGCGCGCTCGACGCGGACCAGGCCCACGCGGAACACGTTCTCGGCCATTTCGCCGACCGAACGCACGCGACGATTCCCCAGGTGATCGATATCGTCGACCACGCCACGACCGTTGCGAATCTCGGTCAGCACCTTGATCACATCGAGGATGTCGGACGTGTCGGTGCGTTCGGCGACCAGACGCTTGGATTCTTCGTCGCTGCGCTCACCGAAATACTTCTTGTCGTACAGCACCGACTCGCCGATGACCTCTTTGCGACCAACGCGACGGTTGAACTTCATGCGACCGACCGTGGACAGGTCGTAGCGCTCGAAGGTGAAGAACAGGTTGTGGAACAGGTTCTGCGCGGCATCCTTGGTCGGCGGCTCGCCCGGACGCATCATGCGGTAGATTTCGACCAAGGCTTCGAGCTGGGTCTTGGTCGGGTCGATACGCAGGGTGTTGGACAGATACGGACCACGGTCCAGATCGTTGACCCACAAGGTGCCCACGGCGTCGACACCCGCCTTGCGGAACGCATTCAACTGCTCTTCGGTGATCTCGTCGTTGGCATTGGCCAGCAGTTCGCCGGTCGCGGCATCGACGACGTCGTGCGACAGAATGCGACCGACCAGATATTCATCGGGCACGGCCAGCGCAGCGATGCCGGAGGCTTCCAACTGCTTGACGTGACGCGCGGTGATGCGCTTGCCGGCCTCGACAATGACCTTGTCGCCATCGGCCAGATCGAAGTTCAGCGTCTCGCCGCGCAGGCGCTCGGCAACCAACTCCAACTGCACGCCTTCCTTCGGATCGATATGGAAGGTGTTGATCTCGAAGAACTCAGACAGCATCTCTTCGTTCGAATAACCGAGCGCGCGCAGCAGGATCGACACCGGCAGCTTGCGACGGCGGTCGATACGGGTGAACAACGCGTCCTTCGGGTCGAACTCGAAGTCCAGCCAGGAGCCGCGGTAAGGAATGATGCGCGCGCTGTACAGCAACTTGCCCGAGCTGTGGGTCTTGCCACGATCGTGATCGAAGAAGACGCCGGGCGAACGGTGCAACTGGGAGACGATGACGCGCTCGGTACCGTTGACGATGAAGGTGCCGTTGTCGGTCATCAGCGGAATTTCGCCGAGATAGACCTCTTGCTCCTTCACGTACTTGATCGCCTTGGTCGAGGACTCGCGGTCGTAGATCACCAGGCGCACGGTCACGCGCAACGGCGCACCGTAGCTCATGCCACGCTGACGGCATTCACGCTCGTCGAACACCGGATCGCCGAGCTTGTAGCCAACGTACTCCAGCGCGGCGTTGCCGCTGTAGCTGGAAATCGGGAACACCGATTTCAGCGCGGCGTGCAGGCCATGGTCCGACCGCTTGTTCGGGTCGGTGTTTTCCTGCAGGAACTCGCGATAGGAATCCACTTGGATTGCGAGCAGGAAGGGCACTTCGAGAATCGAGCGCTGCTTGCCGAAATCCTTACGGATACGCTTCTTTTCGGTGAACGAATAGGACGTCATGAGGTATCACCTTGGCTGATGCGGGCCACGCGTCCGCGGCCCTGAGTGAACATAAATTGTCAGTTGGAAGTCGCTGGTATTGCCGGCACCAGCACGCCTTCTCCCGCTACTTCCAACTACCAACTCGGTAAGGCCGAGATTGGGTCGTGGACCCCGCCGCGGTCGAAGAACCGTGCGGACTCCCATGCCGAATCTAACCCGGCTGTACAACGGCCAAAGGCCGGGGGCTCACGCCCCCAGCCTTCAGTGCACCGCCTCGAACGACTGGCGATGCAAGGGACTGCTTACTTGACTTCGACCTTCGCGCCAGCGGCTTCCAGGTCTTTCTTGAACTTCTCGGCGTCTTCCTTCGACACGGCTTCCTTCAGCACGCCACCGGCCTCGGTGAGGTCCTTGGCTTCCTTCAGGCCCAAACCGGTGATGGCGCGAACGGCCTTGATGACGTCGACCTTCTTGGCACCGGCATCGACCAGGATGACGTTGAATTCGGTCTGCTCTTCGACCGGAGCAGCAGCCACGGCCGGACCGGCAGCGGCGACTGGAGCGGCGGCGGAAACGCCGAACTTGTCTTCGATGGCCTTGACCAGCTCCATCACTTCCATGAGGGTCTTTTCGGCGATAGCGTCGACGATCTGTTCGTTAGACAGGGACATTGTGATTACCTTTGGAATTTTTTCTGGATGAGGTTCTTGTGAACCGTTTCAGGGGTCGCGAACTTAAGCCGTTTCGGCCTGGGCTTCGGCATCGGCGGGAGCGACATCGCCACCACCTTGCTTGTCGCCCACGGCCTTGACCGCACGGGCAAACATGCTTGCCGGCTCGGCCAGGACGCGTGCCAACATCGCCAGCGCCTGCTCGCGGGTCGGCAGCGATGCCAACACTTCGAGGTGAGCGGCCGGATACAGTTGACCGCCCAGCGACACGACCTTGGCCTGCAGCTTGTCGTTGCCCTTGGCGAATTCCTTGATCAGACGACCGGCAGCGCCGGGTTCTTCCGTCGAGAACGCATACAGCAGCGGACCGACCAGCGCGTCCTGGACGCACTCGTATTCGGTACCGGCCACTGCACGCGCAGCCAGGGTGTTCTTGACAACACGCAAGTACACACCGGTTTCGCGCGCTTTTTTACGCATCGCGGTCATCTGAGAGACCGTGATGCCGGCGTACTCGGCAGCAACCAAGGAGTGAGCCTTCGCGGCAACGTCGGCCAATTCGGCGACGACTTCTTGCTTCTGGGACAGATTGAGAGCCATTGCACTCCTCCGTGAAAGCCGGGAATCGGGACTGACGATTCGGGATCCGTCAGGAGCGACCGCGCCGCTCTTGCCAATCCCCAACCACACATCTCGAAAACCCTGCTTCAAACACATTCCGCTCGCGGCTCCTGCCGCTTGCGGTCCTGGGCGGCCTCCATCCTGGATGCCGGGGACGCCGCATGGCATCCCAGTTGGTGGCCGTTCCAGACCTGGAGTGAGCGCGTCCGGGAAGCCCCGGACTGGCCTGAACCAGAAAAACTCCAGAAAGGCGGCACCATCTACGCCGGCGCGTCCCCGAGAGGACTGGATTAAGCGATCCCGCTGCACCGACGGCGATTCCATGCCATGTCGCGCTTCCTTGCCCGTCGTCGGTATGCGCAGACCGCGCCTGCGGTCTTTGACGGCTTCGCGTCGGGTTGCCCCTGGCGACGCCTTCAAAAGGGTGACACCGGCGCCGCACCTCGCGGGCGGCGCCGTGTTGCAATTACTTCAGGGACAGCGATGCCTGATCGATGGTGACACCCGGACCCATGGTCGAGCTCACCGAGATCTTCTGCAGGTAAGCGCCCTTCGAGGTCGCCGGCTTGGCCTTGACCAGATCCAGCAGCAGCGCCTGCAGATTGCTCTTCAGCGCGTCGTCTTCGAAGCTGGCCTTACCGATGGTGCAGTGGATGATGCCCGCCTTGTCGGTGCGATAACGCACCTGACCGGACTTGGCATTCTTCACCGCTTCGGCCGGGTTGGCGGACACGGTACCGACCTTCGGGTTCGGCATCAGGCCGCGCGGGCCCAGCAGCGTGCCCAACTTACCGACGACGCGCATCGCGTCCGGGGTCGCAATGACCACGTCGTAGTTCAGATCGCCGCCCTGCATCTTTTCGGCCAGATCGTCCATACCGACGGCCTCGGCACCCGCAGCCAGGGCTTCGTCAGCCTTGGCACCAGCCGGGGCGAACACCGCCACGCGCACGCTTTTGCCAGTGCCGGCCGGCAACACGGTGGAACCGCGCACCTGCTGGTCGGACTTCTTGGCATCCACGCCCAGGCGCACGGCCACGTCGACGGCTTCGACGAACTTGGCCTTGCTGGTGCTTTTGATGATCTTCAGCGCTTCGTCGATCGAATACGCCTTGCCCGGCTGCACCGCAGCACGGATTGCTTTCTGTCGCTTGGTCTGTGCCATCGCTTAACCCTCCACCGTCAGGCCCATGCTGCGGGCGGAACCCGCAATCGTGCGTACCGCCGCTTCCAGCTCAGCCGCCGTCAGGTCGGCTTCCTTCGCCTTGGCGATGTCTTCCAACTGCTTGCGGGTGACCTTACCCACCTTTTCGGTGTTCGGGCGCTTGGAACCGGAAGTAATGCCGGCCGCCTTCTTCAACAGCACGCTCGCCGGCGTACTCTTGGTGACGAAGGTGAAGGTACGGTCCGAGTAGGCCGTGATGATGACCGGCGTGGGCAGGCCCGGCTCCAGCTTCTGCGTGGCCGCATTGAAGGCCTTGCAGAATTCCATGATGTTCAGGCCGCGCTGACCCAGCGCAGGACCGACTGGCGGCGAGGGGTTGGCCTGACCGGCCTTCACCTGCAGCTTGATGTAACCGACGACTTTCTTTGCCATGTTGAGTCTCTCCGGGTGCTAACGCCTGAACGACAGGCTCCCCATCGCGACGGGAAAATCACGTGTCCCGCCATCACGTTTCGAATTGCGCAGAAAGCCGCCTCACGGCGGCTCCCGACTCTGCCCGACGACTTCCTAGGCAGCCAGCCGAGCAGTGTAACAGAAATTGAGCGCAACGACGCAGCCGCGTCGACGCAGGACTCAGGCCTTCTCGACCTGGCCGAATTCCAACTCCACCGGGGTAGAGCGGCCGAAGATCAACACAGCCACGCGCAGCCGGCTCTTTTCGTAATTGACCTCCTCGACCACGCCATTGAAGTCGTTGAACGGGCCATCGGTGACGCGCACCATCTGGCCTGGCTCGAACAGCACCTTCGGACGCGGCTTTTCCACGCCGTCTTGAACGCGCTGCAAGATCGCATCGGCTTCTTGGTCACGAATCGGCAGTGGGCGATCGGCTGTGCCGCCAATGAACCCCATCACCTTGGGCGTCTCCTTGACCAAGTGCCAGCTCTCGTTGTCGATCCGCGGGATGCCGCCTTCCTCGTGGGTCTCGATCTGCACCAACACGTAACCCGGGAAGAACTTGCGCTCGGAACGGCGCTTCTGACCGGAACGCATTTCGATCACTTCCTCGGTGGGCACTAACACCTCACCGAAGCGCTCCTGCATCTCGTCACGCACAATGCGGTCACGCAGCGCTTGCGCCACGGACTTCTCGAAGCCTGAATAGGCGTGGACGACATACCAACGCTTCACTGCTGCACTCTCCTCAACGGCTCACGAACCACTGCATCAGCTTCTGGATCAAGAAATCGAACCCACCCAGCAGCAAACTCAGAATGATCACCACCACGATCACCACCCAGGTGGTCCGGATGGCCTCCTGACGGGTCGGCCATACCACCTTACGCAGCTCGAATCGCGACTCGGATAGAAACTCACGGGCCTGACAGCCTTTGGCAGTCAACAGGAACACCGCACCACCGGCGACCAGACCCGCCACCACAGCCAATCCGCGCAGCGGACCGGACCAGTTCCCCAGTTGCGTCGCACGACTCGGATCGGCGAACCAGAACCATACGAACAGGCCAGCCACCACCAGCAACGCAGCGATGCCGTACTTGACGATATCGCCACCAAGGGAGGGGGCGGCGGAATTCTTGGAATGCTCGATCTTGCTGTTCATCCGACTCTTGCTGCGATGCGACCGAGGTCACTGGATAAGGACCGGCAGATTGGCACGCCAGGAGGGACTCGAACCCCCAACCTGCGGTTTTGGAGACCGCTGCTCTGCCAATTGAGCTACTGGCGTGTAGATAAGAACGACCGCACTTCCCTGAGACAGCGAAGGCGGACCGAAGGTTCCGGCCCGCCCTTCGCTCAATCTGGTAACTGAAGCCGCCTGCACTTCTTCGGATTTTGGCGACTGTTGCCGCCGCGATACCGTCGAATCTGGCAGCCCAGGCTACCAGAGTGCATTACTTGATGATCTTGGCCACCACGCCGGCGCCGACGGTCCGGCCACCTTCGCGGATCGCGAAACGCAGGCCTTCGTCCATCGCCACCGGGTTGATCAGCGTCACCACCATCTTGATGTTGTCGCCCGGCATCACCATCTCCACGCCTTCCGGCAACTGGCACGCGCCAGTGATGTCGGTGGTGCGAAAATAGAACTGCGGACGGTAGCCCTTGAAGAACGGCGTGTGACGACCACCCTCGTCCTTCGACAACACGTACACCTCAGCCTCGAACTCGGTGTGCGGCTTGATCGAACCCGGCTTGCACAGCACCTGCCCGCGCTCCACGTCGTCACGCTTGGTGCCGCGCAGCAGCAGACCCGCGTTATCGCCAGCCTGACCCTGGTCCAGCAGCTTGCGGAACATTTCCACGCCCGTCACCGTGGTCTTCTGCGTCGCACGGATGCCGACGATTTCGATTTCGTCGCCCACCTTGATGATGCCGCGCTCGATACGACCGGTCACCACCGTGCCGCGACCGGAAATCGAGAACACGTCTTCCACCGGCATCAGGAACGGCTTGTCCACGTCGCGCTGCGGCTCCGGGATGAACGTGTCCAGCGCTTCCACCAGCTTCAGGATCGCCGGCACGCCGATCTCGCTCTGATCACCTTCCAGCGCCAGACGCGCCGAACCATGGATGATCGGGGTGTCGTCGCCCGGGAAGTCGTACTTACTCAGCAGCTCGCGCACTTCCATCTCGACCAGCTCAAGCAGCTCGGCGTCGTCGACCATGTCGGCCTTGTTCAAGAACACCACGATGTGCGGCACGCCGACCTGACGCGACAGCAGGATGTGCTCACGCGTCTGCGGCATCGGGCCATCAGCAGCCGAGCACACCAGGATCGCGCCGTCCATCTGCGCCGCACCGGTGATCATGTTCTTCACGTAGTCCGCGTGCCCTGGGCAATCCACGTGCGCGTAGTGACGCGACGGGGATTCGTATTCCACGTGGGCGGTCGAGATCGTGATACCGCGCGCCTTCTCTTCCGGCGCCGCGTCGATCGCGTCGTAGGCTTTGAATTCGCCGCCGAAGCGCTCCGCGCCGACCTTGGTCAGTGCTGCCGTCAGCGTGGTCTTGCCGTGGTCGACGTGACCGATGGTGCCGACGTTGACGTGCGGCTTGGTGCGCTCGAACTTACCCTT
>NZ_JZHZ01000007.1:544411-629531 GCF_000963005.1 Xanthomonas sp. GPE 39 | reverse complement strand
CACCAGCGGCGGCGGCACCAGCGGCGGCGGCACCAGCGGTGGCGGCACCAGCGGTGGCGGCTCCACGAGCGGCCCGAGCTTCAGCACGCGTACCATTGTCGACAGCGACTGGCATGTGGGCTATTGCGAGCGTGTGCAGGTGACCAACACTGGTACTAGCACTGGCAACTGGTCAACCGCCGTGACGGTCAGCGGCACAATCAACAACCTGTGGAATGCCGTTTGGACGCAGTCCGGCAGCACGCTCAGCGCTACGGGCATGGATTGGAACAAGACCCTGGCGCCTGGTGCCATGGCTGAGTTCGGCTTCTGCGCCAGCCGTTGATTTCATCAGCTAATGCAACACCGTCACCACGCACTGCGTGGTGACAGCGAACGGCAGCGTCTAGCGACGCTGCCGTTCGTGTTTGGGCACAACAGATCACATCGATCTACACCGCAGACGCCAATCCAAAAATTTTCCTGGAGCCAACGCGCGGTTGCACAGCCGCCACAGCAGGCCAACAAGGAAATCGCCGCCAATATGCACCCCAGCGGATGCACGACATGCAGACGAAAACTCCGCCCTCAGGCTGTACGCCAACCAGGCGAACCGCTAGGCTGCGGACATGAGCGCCAACACCCATTTCATCCCATTGCACCTGTGCGTGCTCACGATCTCGGACACGCGCACGTTGGCCGAGGACAGCTCAGGCGACTATCTCGTATCGGCACTCGGCGCAGCAGGTCATCGCCTGTCCGCACGTGAACTGCTCCCGGATGACCGTTACCAGATCCGTGCTGTCGTGTCGGCCTGGATCGCCGATCCGCACGTCGATGGCATCCTGGTCACTGGTGGCACCGGCTTCACTGGCCGCGACTCCACGCCCGAAGCGCTACTACCGCTACTGGACAAACAAATGCCCGGCTTCGGCGAGTTGTTCCGTGCAATCAGCGTGGAAGAAATCGGCACCTCCTCGCTACAATCGCGCGCCTTCGCCGGCCTGGCCAATGCCACCTTCCTGTTCTGCCTGCCAGGTTCCACTTCGGCCTGCCGCACCGCCTGGGACAAGATCATCGCCGCGCAACTGGATACCCGCACACGTCCTTGCAACCTGGCCACGCTGCGCCCGCGGCTGAAGGAATGACCTGGAGACCCGCATGCCTCTGGACACCACGTTACGCCTGCTCGCCAAAGCCAGCGGCATGAGCGCCGCAGACATCGCCGCTGCCATTCCGCGCGCTGGCGCAACTACCGTGAAAGCGTGGATGACGGGCGAGAAGATGCCCGGTCGCACGCAGCTCAATGCGCTCGCGCGCACCTTCGGTGTGCCTGCTGGCGCGCTGCTCGGCGAGCTAGCCAGCCAACTCGACCCGGCTCGCACCCGTGGCGAGCACGATCTGTTGCTGGCCTTCCGCAACCTCGACACCCGCCAGCAGGCCGCGCTGCTGGAAGTAGCACGCAGCATGGCCGGCACCGGCAAGCGCAGCAGAGGCAAATAAACAAATGCGCGCGAGCGATGCAAGGCGCGGGTCATGCCGTCCGCGGCCAATCGCTCTACAGCGGCACGGCAAGAAAATCAGCGGCTACTGGGATCGTCAACCCGCAGCCTTGCCCGGCGGCGGCCCACCGGCGGCGGCAATCGCTGCCTCGATGTCGTGCGCGGTGACCGGCCCCAGGAACTGTTTGGCGAGCTTGCCATCGGGGCCGATCAAATAGGTCATCGGTAATCCGCGCGGCGTGGCGAAATCAGCCGGTGGCTTATAGGTGTCGACGATGACGATCGGATAGGCCACCGGATGCTGCTTCAGAAATGCTTGCATCTGCGCCGGCTCGATGTCTTCGTAAGCCAACCCGACAACCTTGATGTTGTCGCGCATCACGTGCAACGCCGACAACTCCGGCATCTCCTTCAAGCACGGCGCGCACCAGGTGGCCCAGAAATTCACCACCACCCATTGCCCGCGATGGGCGGCCAAATCGTATTCGTGACCGTCCACCGCCATCATCTTCAGCCTCGGCTGGGCACGGGTCTGCTGCACCACCTCCGGCCCGGCCACAGGCGGTGCGGCAGATGAGGTCGACGGCGAGGCAGATGCGCTGGTGGCGTGGTCATCGGTCCGCGCTGGCGCCGGCTGCCGATTGCAACCGGTCAACAATACGGCGCTGGCGAACAATGGAAACAAGATGCGCAATGCAGTCATGCAAGGTCTCCTATATCGGGATAAAGGTCGCCGACACGGCGCTTGAGCGTTTCGCGCAGTGGCAGCCGTAATTGATCCAACGCATAACAGGCAGCCTGCCCGAGAGCGTCGTCGCGGCACGGCAGATAGGCTTCGACAATGGGGATGCGTAACTGGCAATGCTCGTATAGCTCGGTCAACGGCACTTCGTCCAGGTCGCGGGCGAGGATCCAGTCCCCCTGTTCGGTACGGCTGAGCAGACGAATGCGCTCCAGCGCGCCCAACAGTTGCTGCACCAACGCATCGGTGAGCATCGGCTCCAGCTCCAGAATCCGTTCTTGCTGCAAGCCAAGGCCCTGCTTGCGCGCCTGCACAAACCGCCCGAGCAAGCGCAGTAAACCGTAGATTTCGTAGCCAACGGGCAGCCGCATCGACGCCGGCTGATAGCGAAACGCGGAAATCGAGGAGGACACCGACGCGCCAAGCAGGATCGCAATCCAGCTCATGTAGATCCACAACAGGAAAATCGGCACGAACGCAACCGTGCCGTAGATGCGCTGGTACGACTGAAAACCGCCTAAATACAGACTCAGCCCCCATTTCACCAGCTCCAGCAACACCACTGCCAACAACGCACCCGGCAGCGCATGGCGCAATCTGACCGTGTGGTGTGGCACTACCCGGTACACCAAGGTGATGCACACGCACTCGATCAACACCGGGGCCACGCTCAGCACCAGTTGCGCCAGCCACTGCCCCTCGCTGGTCTTGAACAAGGGCAGTGCGAAGAACCGCGCCGACACCGCCAGCGACGCCGCAGCGAGCAGCGCGCCCAAGGTCAGCACCGTCCAGTACACCAGGAAGCGGCTCAACTGCGGCCGCGCCGACACCACACGCCAGATTTGGTTGAACGTCTGCTCGACGCTGTGCAGGGTAATCAGCAACGACACCATCAATGCGATCACGCCGGCGGCGGTCAGTTGCCCGGCGCTGGCGGAGAACTGGCGCAGATATGCCTCCACCGAGCGTGCCGCCGCGGGGACGAAATGGGAAAAAATATAATCGCTGAGCTGGTCGCTCCATTCGTTGAACACCGGGAATGCCGAGAGCACCCCGAAGACCACCACCGCCAACGGGACCAGCGCAAAAATGGTGGTGTAGGCCAGCGAGGCCGCCGCCTGGAACAGGCGATCGTCGAGGAAGCGCCGCCACAGGAAAGCGGCGAAGCTGCGCATGCGCGCGCGGTCGCGGACGCGTTCGGCCCAGAGGTTGACAGTGTCCAATGGCTGCATCGGGCAAGGGTACCCGATGCGCGCGGACGCCGGCATCGTCGATACTGACGTCCGTTCTGACGCATGGGAGGGCCGCATGGCCGAGATCCTGGTCCTGTACTACAGCCGTGGCGGCTCGGTGGCGCGCCTGGCCCGGCACATCGCGCGTGGTGTGGACGAAGTCCCCGGCATGGCCGCGCGTCTGCGCACGGTGCCGCCGGTGGCCGCCGTCACCCAGACCAGCGCGCCACCGGTCCCCGACAGCGGTGCGCCCTACGTGGATGCCAACGACCTGCGCGAGTGCGTGGGTTTGGCGCTGGGCAGCCCAACCCGTTTCGGCAACATGGCCGCACCGATCAAGCACTTCATCGATGGACTCGGCGCCGAGTGGGCCAGCGCCACGCTGACCGGCAAGCCTGCGGCGGTGTTCACCTCCACCGCCTCACAGCACGGCGGCCAGGAGGCGACCCTGCTGTCGATGCACCTGCCGCTGCTGCACCATGGTTGCCTGATCGTCGGGATTCCCTATACCGAACCCCTGCTCAGCAGCACGCGCAGCGGCGGCACGCCCTATGGCGCCAGCCATGTCGCCGGCGCCGACGACGATCCGCAACCCAGCGAAGAAGAAGCGCACCTGGCGCGTGCGCTCGGCCGACGCCTGGCCGAGATCGCCCAGCGGTTGAGCAGCGCGTGAGCACGGTGCGCCTGCATCTGGCACTGAGCGCGGCGCTGTTGGCGCTGGCGACGCTGTTCGTGGTCTGGTTCCATGATGATCGCCAACGTGTCGCCGCATGCGTGGTCTTCGTGCTGCCACCGTTGCTGCTGCTGATCGGCGTGCTGCGCGGCAAAGCGCTGGCGCGGTTCTGGAGCGGCGTGGCGGCGCTGCTGTGGTTCAGCCATGGCGTCATGACTGCCTGGAGCCAGCCGACGCAGCGTAGCTTGGGCTGGATCGAACTGTCGCTGGCATTGCTCGTGGTGGGCCTGTCCAGTGCACCGGGCATCCGCGCACGCTTGGCGCACAAACGCGCTGCGACTGCACAGCGCGACAACGGCACCTGAGCGAGCGCATCGGTACACCCATTATCATGACGGCCCGCGCGACAGCGAACGCGCTCGTACATGCGTGAGGAACGGCAATGGAAGAACTCCTGATCGTCACCACTGGCGGCACGATCGACAAGATCTACTTCGACGATAAGTCCGATTATCAGATCGGCGACCCGCAGATCGGTCAGATCCTCAAGGAGCTGGGCGTGACCTTCCGTTTCAGCGTGATTCCGATCCTACGCAAGGATTCGCTGCACATCACCGATGCCGACCGCGAACTGATCCGCGCCACCGTGGCCGCACAATCGACCCGCCACGTGCTCATCACCCACGGTACCGATTCGATGGTGGAGACCGGCAAGGCATTGCAGGCGCTCCAGGACAAAACCATCGTGATGACCGGCGCGCTGAATCCAGCGCGCTTTCGCGGCTCGGACGCCGAATTCAACATCGGCTGCGCGGTCGGCGCGGTGCAATCGCTACCTCCGGGGATCTACATCGCCATGAACGGGCAGATATGGGATCCACAAAAGGTCCGCAAGAACGTGGCTGCAAATCGCTTCGAAGCTATTTGAACGAGCGCGATATCCAAAAGCCATCGACGCAATCAGCGCACCGGATCGCGCGCATGCGCCGGCAAAAAATCCGAGGCGACCGGTGACTGAGAACATCTAGGGCAAGCTGAATCGCGGCGCCGACGTCGCCTGCGCCCGCAGGCGCGTCAATCCAGGCGGAACAACCAGCCGTGACGATCAGCCACGCGACCGTACTGAATATCGGTCAACTCCTGGCGCAACGACAAGGTCACCGGGCCGGCCGGAGCACTCAGATCGCCGACCGAAAAGTCCTTGCCTTTCAACTGCCCGATTGGCGTCACCACCGCCGCGGTGCCGCAGGCGAAGATCTCGGCGATCTCACCGGATGCCACACCCTGCCGCCATTCGTCGATGCTCACCTGGCGCTCCACCACCGGCATGCCACGGTCGCGCGCCAATTGCATGATGCTGTCACGGGTGATGCCGTCGAGGATGCTGCCCGACAACGTTGGCGTGACCAAGCTGCCATCGCGCATGACCAGGAACACGTTCATGCCGCCGAGTTCCTCCAAATACTTACCCTCGACCGGGTCCAGGAACAGCACCTGCGAACAGTCATGCGCCTGCGCCTGTTGCTGCGGCAGCAGCGAGGCGGCGTAGTTACCGCCGCACTTGGCCGCACCGGTGCCGCCCCTGGCCGCGCGCGCGTAGTCGGTGGACAGCCAGATCGCCACTGGCGCCACGCCCTTGGCGAAATAGGCGCCAGCCGGGCTGGCGATGACGTAGTAGCTGGCCTTGTGCGCGGCACGCACGCCCAGGAACGCCTCGTCGGCGATCATGAACGGTCGTAAATACAGACTCGTTTCCGGTGCCGAAGGTACCCACGCCGCGTCGACCGCGATCAACTGTCGCAGCGATTCGACAAACAGGTCCACTGGCAATTCCGGCAACGCCAGACGCTGCGCCGAACGCTGCAGACGCTTGCCGTTGGCCTCAGGGCGGAAGGTCCAGATCGAACCATCGGCATGCCGGTAGGCTTTGATGCCTTCAAAAATCTCCTGGGCGTAGTGCAGCACCGAGGCCGCCGGATCCAGCGCCAGCGGGCCGTAGGCGCGGACCTGGGCGTCGTGCCAGCCCTGCTCGCCGGTCCATGCGATGGCGACCATGTGGTCGGTGAAGAACTGACCGAAGCCGGGCGCAGCAAGAATGCGCGCGCGCTCCTCGGCGCTGCGTGCGGCGGTGGACAGAGTCAGGCGAAAGTGCATGGACGGCTCGGGAGCGGGCACCTGGAATTCCTATGGTAGTCGAGTAACGGCCATGACCTGTGCATGGAGGGATCCGCAACGGCGATAACTTATCCAAACACAGGAGCATGGCGCAACGCGTCCTGCACAGGTCAAAACATGCCGGTTTCCAGGCGCGCGGCCTCGGACATCATATGCCGGCCCCAGGGTGGATCGAAGACCAGCTCGACGTCGGCCTGCGCCACGGTCGGGATCATCTCCAACTTGCTGCGCACGTCATCGATCAGGATCTCGCCCATGCCGCAACCCGGTGCGGTCAAAGTCATCTTGACCTCCACGGTGCGCTTGCCATCCTCGCCCGGGTGCATCGCCACATCGTAGATCAACCCCAGATCGACGATGTTGAATGGGATCTCAGGATCGAAGCAGGTCCGCAACTGCTGCCAAATCAGCCTCTCGACCTGCTCGTCGCCCGCGTCCTCGGGCAATTCCAGGCCCGGTGGCGACTCCTTGCCGATGGCGTCGCCGTCCTTGCCCGCGATGCGGAACAGGTTGCCTTCCACGAAGACCGTGTAGCTGCCGCCTAGCGCCTGGGTGATGTAGCCATAGCTGCCCGCGGGCAGGGTCACCGCGTCGCCCTGCGGCACCATCACCGCCGCACAATCGCGTTCGAATTGGACAGGTTCGCTACTGCGTGAGTACATGGTGGGAATATGGGGACCGAGCCCGCCGCTGCAAGTCGTGCAGTGTATCTGAGCACGCGCTGCACACGCCGAAGAGTATCCTGTATGGATTCTTCAGGATCCCCCCATGCCGCCTTCCTCAACGCCAGCCAGGCCCGCGCACTGGCTATGGCCCTTGCTGCTCGGCTTGGGCTGCTTTACCGCCCTGATCGCCTGGCTGGTGGCGGCATTGTCGCTTGGCCATCAGGCCGGATGGATGGCAGTCCTGGTCGCGCTGGAGATCGCCTGGATGCTGCGCGCTGGCACGCTACCGGGCGGCACGCTGCGCGCCGCCGTGGCGGTGATCGCCACCGTGCTGGTGATCGTTGCCGCCAACTGGGGCATCGCCTCCGCGCAGATGGGCGCGGCGTTGGGCCTGAACGTGTGGGATTCCTCGCTCAGGATGGGCGCGCAGTTCGCCTGGACCCTGACCGTACTTGCCAATCGCCCCGGCGACCTGCTGTGGCTGTGCATCGGCGTGGGGACGGCCTATTTCAGCGCGCGCTGAGGGCGAGCGCGGCAGAACCCGCAGGCCGCAGCGGCCGTGATGAAGGCCTGACGCCATTGCGCCGCCAGGGCCGATGCGCCACCCGCGTCCGCGCTGGCGCGGTGCCGACGACGCTCAGTGTCCGCCGCCATCGAGCGTCTTGAGCGCACTGACCAGCGCACCCGCCGCCTCTGCACCGTCACCGTACAACATGCGCGTGTTGTCGGCGTAGAACAGCGCATTTTCGATGCCGGCGAAGCCAGTCCCTTTGCCGCGCTTGATCACGATGACGTGCTTGGAAGCGATCACGTCCAGGATCGGCATGCCGTAGATCGGACTGGCCGGATCGGTCTTGGCGACCGGGTTGACCACGTCGTTAGCGCCGATCACCAGCGATACGTCGGTGCTGGCGAACTCCGGGTTGATGTCGTCCATGTCGGCGATCAGGTCGTAAGGCACGCCAGCCTCGGCCAGCAGCACGTTCATATGCCCGGGCATGCGCCCGGCCACCGGATGGATCGCGAACTTCACCTTGACCCCGCGCTCGCTCAGCCGCTGCGCCAGCTCCCAGATCTTGTGCTGGGCTTGCGCCACCGCCATGCCATAACCGGGCACGATCACCACGCGTTCGGCGTAAGCCATCATCGCGGCCACGTCGTCGGCCTCGATCGGTTTCTGACTCCCGCCAATCGCCTGCGTCTGCCCGCCACCGCCGAAGTGGGAGAAGAGCACACCGCGGATCGGCCGGTTCATCGCCTTGGCCATCAACCGGGTCAGCAAGATACCCGCCGCACCGACCATCATGCCGGCGATAATCAGCGCCTCGTTGCCGAGCACATTGCCTTCGAACGCCACCGCCAGGCCGGTGAAGGCGTTGTACAACGAAATCACCACCGGCATGTCGGCACCGCCAATCGGCAGCGTCATCAACACGCCCAGCGCCAGCGCCAGCACGAAGAAGAGCAGGATCGCCAGCGGACTCAGGCTCATCACCGCCCATCCGCCCACACCCAGCATCGCCACCAAGACCAACAGATTGAACGGCTGCTGCGCGGGGAAGACGACGCGCTTGTCCAGGCGTCCATCGAGCTTGGCCCAAGCAATGATCGAGCCGGACAGCGACACCGCGCCAATCGCCGAGCCGACCACCGCCAGCACCAACGTGATCGCACCGGGATGACGCGCGGCCAATGCGGCGATTGCATCCGCGCTCCAGTACGTGGTGTCGCGGCGCATCAGGAACGCAAAGCGCAACAATTCCACCGCACCGATTGCCGCCGCCGAGCCGCCGCCCATGCCGTTGTACAAGGCCACCATCTGCGGCATGTCGGTGATCGCCACCTTCTTCGCCGAAATCCATGCCGCGCCGGTACCGAGCACGATCGCCAGCACGATCAACGGCAAATTATGCAGACCCGGCAGCAGGAAGGTCGCGGCGGTCGCCAACAGCATGCCACTGCCCGCCCAGTGGATGCCGCTGCGCGCGGTCCTGGGTGAAGCCATCCGCTGCAGGCCGAGCAAAAACAGCGTGGCAGCCACCAGGTAGCTGCTCTTGATCAGGATCGGCAACAGTTCCATCAGTATTTACTCTCAGGAGAAGGACATCTGCGCGAACGGCAGCAAGCAAGGAAACCGGCCCGGCACGACACCAAGCAACAACGACGCGTGTCCGCCCATCGCCCGCGCTGCGGCGATGCACAGGCGCCGCACATCAATCCTGCGCTTTGGTCTTGTGCGGATCCGGCTTGCTGGACTTGAACATATCAAGCATGCGTTCGGTGACGACGTAGCCACCAGCGGCATTGCCTGCGCCAAGCAGCACCGCGACAAAGCCGAGCAGTTTTTCCAATGGGGTATTGGCATGACCCAGCACCACCATCGCACCGATCAGCACGATGCCATGGATGAAGTTGGAACCGGACATCAACGGGGTGTGCAGGATCACCGGCACCCGCGAGATGATCACATGCCCGGCAATCGCCGCCAGCATGAAAATATACAAGGCCACGAACCCATCGTTCATCGCATTCGCTCTCCCGGGCGCCATGCCCATCGACCGCATCATAACCATCTGCTGAACCGTTGTGCGATGACGTCGGCGAGGACATCGCGCGGTCAACCGTGACCGCTGCGATGCGTTTACCAAGGCATCCCTGCGCCAGGAAGCTAAGCTGTGCTGGTGAGTCCCCCTGCCCCACTACCGCCGCTGCCCGGAGCCGACGATGCCGCCACGCGCCCGTCATCGGCATCGCTGGAAGCGTTTCTGGCCGACATCGGGCCACGCGCGTTTCGTTTCGCCGAAGCTGGCCTGCGCCAGCGCGAGGATGCACTGGACGCAGTGCAGGATGCGATGATCAAACTGCTGAGCTACCGCACGCGGCCGGCACAGGAATGGACGCCGCTGTTCTGGAGCATCCTGCGCAGGCGCATCATCGACCTGCAGCGTCGTCGCAACTTTCGCTTGCGCTTCTGGGCAGCGACCAGCGACCGCGACGCGGACAGCATCCCGGAGTGGGCCGACGACAGTCCCAATCCGGCCCAACAGCACGAGCAACGACAAACCCATGCGCGACTGGTGGCTGCATTGCGCACACTACCGGCACGACAGCGCGAAGCCTTCAGCTTGCGCGTACTGGAAGAGCTGGATGTGACCACCACCGCCCATGCGATGGGCTGTTCCGAAGGCTCGGTCAAAACCCATCTGTCGCGCGCCCGCGAAGCGCTGCAGAAACATCTTGAGGATCTGCGATGACATCCGACCCCACCCACTTCGACGCACGGATGCGCGCGATCCATCACGCTGGCCTGCAGGCCCTGCCGGCACCGACCCTGGCGCGCCTGCGCGCTGCGCGCCAGCAGGCCGGTCGGCTCGACCAAGCCAATCGCGCACCTGGCTGGCGCCTGGGTTGGCTACTGGCGGCGGCGCCGGCCCTAGTCGGCGCCGTACTGGGCGTGCAGCAGTTTTTGCAGCCACCATCGGCAACGAAAGCGACGTCCGCCACAACGATCAGCGCAACGGCAACGACACCGACGACGTTCGCCACCGTGACGAGCGACGCCGACGAGACCGCGCCCCCCGGCATGCTGGAAGAAAACCCCGACCTGTACCTGTGGCTGGGCTCCGACACCGCATTGGCAATGGAATAAATTCGATGAATCGCCCGACCCGTTTTTCCCTGGCGCTGACGCTACTGGCCAGCAGCGTGACACCCGCCGTCTGCGCTCCAGCGTCAGCACCACAATCTCCTGCCGTCGTCGATGCCCAGCCCGACGCTGCCTTACCGGACTGGGAACACCTGAGTCGGCAACAGCGCGAACTGTTGATCGCACCGCTGCGCCAACGCTGGAACGATGCCCCCTCACAGCGGCAGCGGATGTTCGAGCACGCCCAACGCTGGCAATCGATGACCCCGGAGCAGCGCGCGCACGCGCACGAAGGCGCACGCCGCTACGAAGCCATGACCCCGCAACAACGCGAGGAGGCACAGGCACTATTCGCCTACATGCGCACGCTACCGCCAGAACAGCGCAAGACGCTGCGCGAGCGCCTGGACGCGATGGCCCCGGCACAGCGCACGGCCTGGATCAAAGCCAACATCGGTGCGAGCGCGCCTATGCCCGATCCCGCACGCCCGCTTCCATAGCCGGCACTCAGGCCGGAGCCGGATGCCAGCGCGTCTTCGCCAGCAACTCGTCGTCCCAGTCGTAGGCGATCGCCCCGTCCTTGAGGAACAGCGCAACGAAGTTGTAGACGTTGCGCGCATACATCTCGCTGGCATGCACCGCGCCCATGCTGGCCAGATGCAGCGGCCCGGCGACGATGACCCCGCCGTGTTCGACGGTCTCGCCAGGGCGGGTCAATGCACAGTTGCCGCCTGTCTCGGCGGCCAGATCCACCACCACGCTGCCGGGCCGCATCCCGGCAACCATCTCGGCACTGAGGATCTTTGGCGCCGGTCGTCCCGGCACAGCGGCGGTACACACCACCACGTCGATGCCTTTGAGGTGTTCGGCCAGACGCTGCTGCTGCTCGACACGCTCTGCATCGCTGAGTTGCCGTGCATAGCCGCCCTCGCCCGCAGCACTGACACCGAGGTCGAGAAACTTGCCGCCCAATGATTCGATCTGCTCGCGCGTTTCCGGGCGCACATCGAAGCCTTCGACCTGCGCGCCCAGGCGCTTGGCGGTGGCGATGGCCTGCAAGCCGGCCACACCGGCACCAACGACCAGCACCTTGGACGGACGGATGGTGCCGGCCGCAGTGGTCAACATCGGGAAGAAGCGCGGCGCCAACTGCGCGGCGATCAGCGTCGCCTTGTAACCGGCCATGCCGGCCTGCGAACTGAGCACATCCATCGCCTGGGCGCGCGTGGTGCGCGGCAAGCGCTCCAGCGGGAACGCGACCAGGTGTCGCGCCTGTAGCGCCGCAGCGCGTGCTGGATCGGCCTGCGGCTGCAGCATGCCGACCACACCGGCACCGTCCTTGAGTTGTTCCAGTGCCTGGACCGGCAACGGCTGCACGCACAACACCAGATCCGCCTGTGCCGGGCTCTGCGCATCGGCAAGCAGCGCACCGACGGCGAGATAGGCGGCATCGACAAAACCCGCCGAGGCACCAGCATCCGGTTCGATCCGCACCTGCGCGCCCAGCGCGAGCAATTTCTTCACCGTTTCCGGCGTCGCCGCCACCCGGCGCTCGCCCGGCGCCGACTCCTTCACTACCAGAACCTGCACTGCCATGCGATTTCCCATGCGCTGCCCGTCAGTCCAGTGCCGATGCTACAGGGTCCGGCGCATGATCGCAGCGGTTGCACAGAAGCATGAGCAGGCCAGCGCACAGCACGTAAACGCAGACGCTCCAGATGAGGCAATCGCGGAAACCGAGCACACACTCGGTCGATACGCTCGCTCAATGCAGAGTGACACTACACGCATCAAGCCGTTCGATGACCGATTGCAAAGCAATGTCGAAAGCGCCGTCATCGACATGAGTGCGCAGGCGACCGAGCCGCACCATCAGCGCCAATTCCTCCGGCGAGGCCACGCATAACCGCGCGCCACGGCGGTTGACGAACAACAACCGCGACGAGATCGGGCTCACCCACGACAACTTGCCTGCCTGCACATTGCTGTCGCGATCAACGAAATCCAGCCACGTGCCAATCTCCATCGCACGGAAACGGTCGGCATCGGCATTATCGAAATCGTCCGACGTCTCCGGCGCGACCACTTCCACCGGCTGCGCCTCCTGTGCCGGCGGCTGCGGCAGCGCCAACTGCGGCAGTTCCGGCAACCGACGCTCCAGTTCCGGGCGCAGCTCGGCTATCGCCCGCAGAGTGTCATACAGGGCATCGAACGCCGCCGTGACCGCCTCCGGATGTAAGCCGACACTGGCGAAGACCTTGTGCAACGGCTCCTGCCAAGCCTTCAACCAAGGTCTGTCGACAATATGCAGTTGCGCGGCGGCCAATTCCTCCAGCATGCCATCGGCCAGCGCGATGGCCTCGCGCACGTTGGGGCTATCCTCGTATTCACGCAACATGACCATGGTCAAGTAATGCTGCCAAGGCCGCCGCAGAAAATCCTCCAGTGCCTGCGGTAACTGTCGATTGTGCAGGCGCGTTTGCAACTCGGCCTCGGCGCGCCGCCGCGCCAGTTCCAGCTTCTCCTGGCCTCGCTGAGTCTCGGCGGCACGGCGTTCGGCGATTTCGACGCGACGCCGATGCTGAGACAGAAATTCGCGAAATTCCTCTTCCAAGGTCAGGAAGATCGTCAGGTTCTCGTTAAACTCAGCGAGTAGCCGGTCGATGATCTCCTCGACCTTGACCATCAGCACGCGCTCGGTCTGGCTCTCGCCAGCGTTGCCCTCGCAGGCCTCTGTCAACGAGTTGAGCAAGCGCCGCGCCGGATGCGTCTTCTGCACGAGCATTCGCCGATCCAGCAGCGCGACTTTGACGAACGGCACCAACAGCCGCCCGATCAACTCGCCCGAGCGACCGTCCAGGTCACGCTCATCAAGCATCACGTCGAACAGCATGCCGACCAAGTCGATCGCATCTTCATCCACCGGATCCAACCGCGCATCCGCCGGGTCCAGGCCACATTGAGCAACAGTGGAGAGCATCTCGTTCTTGAGCCAATGCGCCAGCGACTGGCTATCGTCGCCGACCACTGCGCGCTGCGTGGCACTGGGCGTGGCCTGTAACAGTGACAACACCGACATCATCTCGCGCGGGCTGAGCGCGCGCTGCTGGCCGAGCGCAACGCGCGCCGCCGAGGTCGCGGCATCACGCGCATTACGGGTCTGCTTCAACAGCTCTTGCAACGCATCCAGCAAAACGTCCTGAGCATCCTCGGGCAGGTGCGCCGCACCATCGCGGGTGACGGCCCGCGCACTGTCGCGACGCTCGGCCCAACGTTCGACAAAACGTCGCGCCCAGGGCGGCTGGTAGATCGCTTCGTCGCCACCGATATCGCCAGCCTCGTCGTGGTGCGCGGGATGTTTCGGCGGCGGTGGTGCGCGTGGGATTTCCGGCGCCACCCCAGCCTCGGCAAGACGCTCGTCCAGTTCCTGGTAGAGCTGACCGATGTCGGCGGCGAGGTCACGCTCGCACAACTTGATCAGCACCAGGCGCACCTCAGGCTCCAGATCGGTATTGGAGAATGCCGCGTGTACGGCGACACCGATATGTTCGGGGCCCACCGGATTGGTATCGGCATCCAGTTGCAGACCGCCGGCGATCCAGCCAAGGCGATGATCGATGCGAGCGAGTACCGACTTGCATTCGCGCAGCAGTGCGCCAGCCAGATTGCGCACCGCCAATCGCAACTCAAGCTCGTGCTCGGACAACAGGCTCAAACCGTGTCCATCGCCCGCCATGACCACCTCGGCCGAAAGCGGCACACCCGTCTCCAGCGCCTGCCAAGCCACCTGCAGTTGTGTACGGAAACGCGCAGCGATGTCTTCGCGATGGCGGCGCAATTCACGCATACCGTCAAGGAACAGCATCTGCGACGTACCGCCAGTTTCGGCAAGATCGAACAAGGCATCGTCGAAACGCATCAACGCCGCTGCGAACGCGGTGTCCAGCCCAGGCAACATGCCATCACGCGCCTGCGTCAATAGACGCGAGTCGCGCGCGGGGTGCGCGTGCTGGGTGGGGATGAAACTCATTACGCAATGGCTCCGCGCCATCAGCGGCGCTCGACAGAAGTGAGGACGGAAGACAAGCGGACACGCCCTCTGTTTTCACTGAACTCATAGTAGGCCGAACATCTGAACGTCGACTGTGTCACAAGAAACATTTTCCACTCAAAACGTGATGCCCAACATGATTTCAGACGGCACTTGCGACAGCCTTGCCTGAATCGACCTGCACTGGCCGGCACTCGACCTTGATCGCTCACTCTTTCCGACAATCAAGCTGCACGAGATCATCGCCGACGCACACATCAACGGCCGCGACGTTTGGCGCGCATCCACACGCAGCAATCGAATGCACACCAAGGCGCAGGCAACGCCGCGCGCGGTCGTTGCAATCGATGCAATCCCATCAGCAGCCATGCGTCTGCGAGCAACGCATCGACAACGCAACACGATTACACCCAACACGGTTATCGGCGTCACCGGCCTACCTGCTGATGGGTGTCGGCGCAGGACTATAATTTTGCATCGACTCAATCGGATCCAAACCAGATGCGCACACTTCATTCGCTGCAAGCGCTGGATGCACGGCGTTCGGTGCCGTCCATGCAATTGGGCGAGCCAGGACCTGACCCGGCGACACTGCTGGCGATGCTGCAATCGGCTGTGCGCGTCCCCGACCACGGCAAGCTGGTGCCGTTCCGGTTTCTGCGTATTGCCGGTCAAGCGCGCCTGACGCTTGGCGATTTTCTCGCCGAGCGCAGCCTGCAGCGTGATCCCGCCGCGCCAACTGCGGTCGTGGAAAAAGACCGCCAACGTTTCAGCCATGCGCCGGTGGTGATCGCGGTGATCGCGTGCCTGCAACGTGGGCATAAAGTGCCGGAGATCGAGCAATGGCTAACCGCCGGTTCGGTGTGCTTCGCGCTGCTGCAAGCGGCACAGGCCTACGGCTTCGGTGCCCAATGGCTGACGGGTTGGATGGCCTACGACGATGCGGTGGCCGCACGCCTGGGCCTGGCCGAACACGAACGCATTGCTGGCTTCATCCATCTGGGAACCGCAAAGGTGCAAGCACCGGAGCGCGAGCGCCCCGATCCGCAGCAGCTGCTTAGCGACTGGACACCGTGAATCCATCCACGCTCGCCTCACGGCCGCTGTACCTGATCGACGCCAGCCTGTACGTCTTCCGCGCCTGGCATGCGATTCCCGACGAATTCCAGGACGCGCAAGGCTGGCCGACCAACGCCGTGCACGGTTTCGCCCGGTTCCTGCTCGACCTGCTCGAACGCGAGCGCCCGCAGCACATCGCGGTTGCTTTCGACGAAGCCCTGGACACCTGCTTCCGGCATCAGCTGTATCCGGCCTACAAGGCCAACCGCGCACCGGCACCGGATGCGCTGCGGCGGCAGTTCGCGCACTGCAAGGCGCTGTGCGCGGCACTGGGCCTGTGCGTGCTGGCGGACCAGCACTACGAAGCCGACGACCTGATCGGCAGCGCGCTACACAGCGTGCGCGGCGAAGGTTTTCACGGCGTGATCGTATCGGCCGACAAAGACCTGTCGCAATTGCTGCTGGAGTGCGACGAACAGTGGGACTACGGGCGCGGCCAACGCTGGGGCGCGGCCGGAGTCAAAGCACGGTATGGCGTGCATGCGCAGCAAATCGCCGACTACCTGGCACTGACCGGCGATGCAATCGACAACATCCCCGGCGTCACCGGCATCGGCGCGAAATCCGCCGCGATTCTGCTGGCGCATTTCGGCGACCTGGACACCTTACTGGCACGGGTGGACGAAGTGGCGTTCCTGCGCCTGCGCGGCGCGGCGCAGATGGCCGTGCGCCTGCGCGAGCAACACCAGCAGGCACTGCGATGGCGGCAATTGACCACCATCGCACTGGACGCGCCGCTGCACACGGCCACACCCGGATTCACCCGCAGCCCAGCCGACACCGACATGCTGTTGGGCCTGTGCGAAACACTGCGCTTCGGGCCGCTAACCCGACGCCGATTGCTGCAAGCGGCCGGCCTGGAGCCCACCGCCAACTGACCCTGCACACGCAACGCCGTAACAACATTAGGCACTACACTGCACAAAAGCGCCTCAGCCTAGCGTGCGCATCGGCGCCTTCTTCCTCTGTGACCCGCGAGCTGCTCATGACCCGCCACGACTCTCCTCCCCGCATCGTCTACGAAGGCAAATACCAACGCATGGTGGTGCGCGGCACCTGGGAATATTCCGAACGCGTGCATGCCGGCGGTCTGGCCGCAATCATCATTGCGGTGACACCGGACGACGAGGTGCTGTTCGTCGAACAATTCCGCGTACCACTGCAGGCGCGCACCATCGAGATGCCAGCAGGTCTGGTCGGCGACATCGACGCGGGCGAGTCGATCGAAGTCTCGGCGGTACGCGAACTGGAGGAAGAAACCGGCTGGACCGCCGCGCATGCCGAAGTGCTGATGATCGGCCCAACGTCCTCTGGTGCCAGCAGTGAAAAAATCGCCTTCGTCCGCGCCACCGGCTTACGCAAAGTTGGCGCTGGCGGCGGCGACGCCAGCGAGGACATCACCGTGCACACGGTGCCGCGCGCACGCGCGGCCGCATGGCTGGTACAGAAAATGGACGAAGGCTATGCGCTGGACCCGAAATTATGGGCCGGCCTGTGGATGATCGAGCATCACCTCGACGGTACTGTGCGTGGTTGAGCCCGCATCGGCACACTTGCCGCCCCTACTCGGCCCAGACGATCCGGACGTCTTCACGATTCACCGCCCACAGGGCAGCTCGCCGTTCCTGCTGCTGGCCGACCATGCCGGTCAAGCCGTGCCGCGCGCCTCGGCCAACCTGGGTTTGCCTCAGCACGAACTGGACCGACACATCGGCTGGGACATCGGCATCGCTGGCGTCACCCGCGCGCTGTCCACGCTGCTGGACGCGTGGGCGATCGAACAAACCTATTCGCGCCTGTTGATCGACTGCAATCGTCCGCTGACCTCACCGACGCTGATCGCCGAAACCAGCGACGGCACCGTGGTGCCGGCCAATGCGGGGTTATCGGTCGCGCAGCGGCAGCAGCGGATCACCGCAGTGCATGCGCCCTACCACGCGCGCATCGCCGCCGAACTCGATGCACGGCGCACAAACGCGCGTCCCACCATGTTGGTGATGATGCACAGTTTCACCCCGATCATGAACGGCGTATCGCGGCCATGGCATGCCGGTGTTTTGTATCACCACGACACCCGCTTCGCCCATGCCCTGCTGCGCGCGCTGGGCGAGGCAGACGAGCTGCTGGTCGGCGATAACGCGCCCTATACGGTCAGCGATAGCAGCGACTACGCTGTCCCAGTGCACGGCGAAGGCCGCGGCCTGCTGCATGCAGAACTGGAGATCCGCCAGGACCTGATCGCCGATAACACCGGACAGCAGGCCTGGGCGCACCGTCTGGCCAAAATCCTCACGACGCTGCAGCCGCAACTGCTGGCGATGGCCTAAGCGGCGCTAACAACACCACTGCGTCACTGTCGGACGGACGCGGGCAGTGCTCGACTCCTCATCTGCGCTCTATACACTGCGGCGGCTGCGCGCTGTCCGCACCCAGCCGCCAGCGATTGGCGAGGTTTTGTAGCCACTCTCATCGCGATACGCATCGCGACGAGCCGCCAAACGGCGCATCCAACAACGCGATGCGCTCGCGGTCACCCGCGCGGCGCGGCCACGACATCTGCGCTCTACCGAACCCGTGCCGCATGCTCCTGGACACTGCTCAGGCGAAGGCATCCGTCGCCCGCACCAGCGCGTCCGTATTCTCCGCCTCGAACGCAGAATGACCCGATGCCGGGGTGATTTCCAAACGCGCCTTCGGCCATGCCTTGGACAGATCCCAGGCACTGGTCAGCGGACACACCACATCGTAGCGACCGTGCACGATCACCCCGGGGATATCGGCGATGCGGTGCGCATCGCGCAACAACTGGTCTTCCACTTCCAGGAAACCGCCGTTGACGAAGTAATGATTCTCGATGCGCGCGAAGGCCAACGCGAAGTGCGGGTCTTCGTGGCTATCGACGAAATCCGCGTCCACATGCAGGAAGCTGGTCGCCCCTTCCCACACGCTCCATGCCTTGGCCGCCGCCAGACGCGTGGCCTGGTCGTCACTGGTCAAACGCCGATGGAACGCGGAAATCAGATCGGCCCGCTCCACCGCTGGAATCGCGCCGACATAGTGCTCCCAGGCATCGGGAAACAGCCGACTGGCACCTTCCTGATAAAACCATTCCAGCTCCCAACGCCGCAGCAGGAAGATGCCACGCAACACCAACTCGGCTACGCGTTGCGGATGCGTTTGCGCGTAGGCCAACGCCAGGGTCGAGCCCCAACTGCCGCCGAACACCTGCCAGCGGTCGATGCGCAGGTGCTCGCGCAATCGCTCGATATCGGCCACCAAATCCCACGTGGTGTTGTCCACCAGATCCGCATGCGGCGTGGAGCGGCCGGCACCGCGCTGATCGAACAACACGATGCGGTACTTGGCCGGATCGTGGAAGCAGCGCATTTTGGCGTTGCAACCGCCACCTGGCCCGCCATGCAGCACCACTACCGGCTTGCCGTCGGGATGACCGCACTGTTCGTAGTACAGGGTGTGCCGCGCGTCCACCGGCAGCAGGCCGCTATCGAACGGTTCGATACTGGGATACAACGTGCGCATGGCAACTCCTGCGGAAAATGCCGATTCTACCTATGGACCGCCGCGTCGCGTGCACTGCCACAGCACGCGTCTGCGGTAGTCGGCAGACCACGCATTGGCCACGCCAGCACGAGAGCCGCACCGCTGCCGCCGCTCATGCAAGCGGCCAGCGCCCCAGTGTGACCCGATCGCGGACTTCCAGATCCTGGTAAGTCTCCACCGCGATGAAGCCTGCAGCCGATAGCAGCGCGCGCACGGCGTTGCCCTGGTCCCAACCGTGCTCCAGTAACAACCAACCGCCCGGCTGCAAGTGCGCTGGCGCAGCGGTGGCGATCTGGCGGATGTCGTCCAAACCATCGATGCCGGAGGTCAAGGCGCTCAGCGGTTCGTAGCGCAGGTCGCCCTGGGTCAGATGCGGGTCGTCAGCGGCAATGTAAGGCGGATTGCTGGCGATCAGGTCGAAACGCTGCCCGACCAGCGGTGCCAGCCAGATGCCGTGCGCGAAGGCGACATTGTGCAGACCGTGCGCCTGCGCGTTGGCCTCGGCCAGCGCCAGCGCCGCCGCACTGACATCGGTCGCCAGCACCTGCGCCTGCGGGCGTTCGCTGGCAAGCGCCAGTGCGATTGCGCCGCTGCCGGTGCCCAAGTCGGCGACGCGACGGCCCGGCTGCATGTCCAAGCGCTCCAGCGCCAGTTCCACCAGGCGTTCGGTATCGGCACGCGGAATCAGGGTGGCCGGGCCGACCGCCAGATCCAGGGTCCAGAAGCCGCGCCGGCCAGTCAGATAGGCCACCGGCTCGCCCTGCGCGCGTCGGGCAAGCAAGTCCTCGAACCGCGCCACAGCCTCCGCCGGCAGCGCTGCGCGCGCATGCGCGAACAGCCAGGCGCGTTCGCGCTGCAGGGCATGGATCAACAGCGCTTCGGCATCGACGCGCGCGATCTGAGTACAGGCCGCGCGCAGTAGGGACTCGGGAGTGGACGCATTCATCGGTATCACGATGACCCAGCGGACTGGAAAAGCCAACGTGCTTGGACCTTCTCTGTGCGATCTGTCATCGCTGGCGTCACCGCAGCGCAGCAAAGAGCCCGTCTGGGATAACGATAGGATAAATCTATCTATCCAATTTCATAAATCGATTTGAGGCGTCTATCTTTTGCTCCTATGATCAACCTCGTTCCATCCCCCGCCCCTGACACCCAACCACGAGGAAACTGCATGTCTTCTTTGATCAACACTCAGGTCCAGCCCTTCAAGGCCAACGCCTATCGCAACGGTGAATTCATCGAAGTGACGGACGCGGACCTGAAGGGCAAGTGGTCGGTCCTGATCTTCATGCCGGCCGCCTTCACCTTCAACTGCCCGACAGAAGTAGAAGACGCCGCCGAACACTATGCCGAGTTCCAGAAGATCGGCGCCGAGGTCTACATCGTCACCACCGATACCCATTTCTCGCACAAGGTGTGGCACGAAACCTCCCCGGCGGTGGGTAAGGCCCGCTTCCCGCTGGTCGGCGATCCAACCCACCAACTGACCCGCGCTTTCGGTGTACACATCGAGCACGAAGGCTTGGCCCTGCGCGGCACCTTCGTCATCAATCCGGAAGGCGTGATCAAGACCGTCGAAATCCACGACAACGCCATCGCCCGCGACGTCACCGAAACCCTGCGCAAGCTCAAGGCCGCACAGTTCGTCGCCTCGCACCCGGGTGAGGTGTGCCCGGCCAAGTGGAAGGAAGGCGAGAAGACCTTGAAGCCGTCGCTGGATCTGGTCGGCAAGATCTAAACCCGTCCACTCCCATCTCCGCCGCGCTGGCGGGGGTGGGGGTGAACCGCAGACGGTAGCGCATCGTGTCTGTCGGCTGCGGTTCACCCCTCCTCACAGTTGTCTGACGACCGGCGGCCCATGCGGCAGTCGCGTCTCTCCCTCGCTTTGCCCAACGTCAGGAGTCCGCCATGTTGGATACCGATCTGAAAACGCAGTTGCAAGCCTATCTGGAGCGGGTCGTGCGCCCCATCCATATCGCCGCCTCGGTGGACGATGGCGCCAAATCGCGCGAGATGCTCGATCTGCTCGAAGAACTGGTGCTGCTCTCGGACAAGATCACCCTGGACGTGCATCGCGACAGCGACGAGCGCACGCCCTCCTTCGCACTCAACAGCCCGGGTCAGGACATCCACCTGCGCTTTGCCGGGCTGCCGATGGGCCATGAATTCACCTCGCTGGTACTGGCGCTGTTGCAGGTCGGCGGACATCCGTCCAAAGCTACCGCCGAGCTGATCGAGCAGGTACGTCAACTGCCTGGCCAATACCGTTTCGAAACCTATTTCTCGTTGTCTTGCCAGAACTGCCCGGACGTCGTGCAGGCGCTGAACCTAGCCGCGGTGCTGAACCCGAACATCCAGCACGTGGCCATCGATGGCGCGCTGTTCCAGGACGAGGTCCAAGCACGGCAGATCATGTCGGTGCCCACCGTCTACCTCAACGGCGAAGTGTTCGACCAGGGCCGCATGAGCCTGGAGCAAATCGTCGCCAAGCTCGACACCGGCGCGGCCAAACGCGAGGCGGCGGTGATCGCGGCCAAGGCGCCATTCGAGGTGCTGGTGGTCGGTGGCGGCCCGGCCGGCGCAGCGGCGGCGATCTACGCCGCACGCAAGGGCATCCGCACCGGCGTGGCGGCCGAGCGATTCGGCGGTCAGGTGCTGGACACCATGGCCATCGAAAATTTCATTTCGGTGCAGGAAACCGAAGGCCCGAAGATGGCTGCGGCACTGGAGCAGCATGTGCGCCAGTACGACGTGGACATCATGAGCCTGCAACGCGCCGAGCAATTGATTCCGGCCGGAGCCGACGGGCTGGTCGAGATCAAGCTGGCAAATGGCGCATCGCTGAAGAGCCGCACGGTGATCCTGTCCACCGGCGCACGCTGGCGGCAAATGAACGTGCCGGGCGAAGACCAATATCGCAACAAGGGCGTGGCCTACTGCCCGCACTGCGATGGCCCGCTGTTCAAGGGCAAGCGCGTCGCGGTGATCGGCGGCGGCAACTCCGGCGTGGAAGCGGCGATCGACCTGGCCGGCATCGTCAGCCACGTCACCCTGGTCGAATTCGACAGCAAGCTGCGCGCCGACGACGTCCTGCAACGCAAGCTGCGCAGCCTGGGCAACGTGGACATCATCGTCAACGCGCAGAGCACCGAGGTGCTCGGCGACGGCCAGAAGGTCACCGGCCTGATGTACAAAGACCGTGTCGGCAACTCGGTGCATCACGTGGCGCTGGAAGGCATCTTCGTGCAGATCGGGTTGCTGCCCAACACCGAATGGCTGCAAGGCACGGTCGCCTTGTCGCCACGCGGCGAAATCGTGGTCGACGAGCGCGGCCAGACCTCGCTGCCAGGCGTGTTCGCCGCTGGCGACGCGACCACGGTGCCATACAAGCAGATCATCATCGCCATGGGCGAAGGCTCCAAGGCGGCGTTGAGCGCGTTCGACCACCTGATCCGCCACAGCGCTCCAGTCGCCAACGGCATCGCCGAGGCGGCTTGATGCCTTGACACCGTCTCCCACACGGCGCGGGGCTATGCTGCCGTTCTGCGCCGTCTCTCCGCCGTGCGTGCCAAAGGAACTTGCCGATGAACCTGCGTGATCTCAAATACCTGGTAGCGCTGGCCGATCACAAGCATTTCGGTCGCGCCGCCGCCGCCTGCTTCGTCAGCCAACCGACACTGTCCACACAGATCAAGAAACTCGAAGACGAACTCGGCGTGCCGCTCGTGGAGCGTGCGCCACGCAAGGTCATGCTGACCCCAGCAGGGCGCGAGGCAGCCAGCCGTGCGCGCAGCATCGTCGCGGAAGTCGAGCAGATGAAAGAAGCGGCGCGGCGCAGCCAGGATCCGGAGGCCGGCACGGTGCGCCTGGGCATTTTCCCGACCCTGGGGCCGTACCTGTTACCGCACGTGATCCCGAAGGTGCGCACACGCTTCCCGCATCTGGAACTGCTGTTGATCGAAGAAAAGAGCGACGTGCTGCTAAGCCGCCTGCGCGAGGGACGCCTGGACGCAGCTCTGCTGGCACTGCCACTGCACGATGAGCAGTTGCATGCCGAATTCCTCTTCGAGGAGCCCTTCGTGCTGGCAGTCCCGGACCCACATCCACTGGCCGAACAACAAGCGCCACTTACCCTGGATGCACTGCACTCGCAACGCCTGCTGTTGCTCGAAGACGGACACTGCCTGCGCGATCAGGCACTGGACATATGCCACCTCTCCGGGGCGACGGAAAAAGCCGAATTCCAGGCCACCAGCCTGGAAACGCTGCGACAAATGGTCGCCGCCAATGTCGGCGTGACCCTGCTGCCGTTGCTGGCGGTACAGCCGCCGGTGGCCAATCCGTCCAACATCCGCCTGCTCAATTTCGATCCCAGTTGTGGACCGAGCCGCCGCATCGCCATGCTGTGGCGGCGCAGTTCGGCGATGAGCGAGTTTCTGCAACAACTGGCGCAACTGTTCAAAACGTTGCCGCAGGAGTTGTTCGTACTGGCACCGCAAGCGAACGCGGCGGCACCGCGGCAAGCCGTCATCTGAACGGCCAGGTGCGCGCGCAGGCTGGCATCGCCTCGATGCCAGCGTGCCTGCACAAGCACCTCGCACGCACAGGCGCATCACGCTGCAACCTCGCGCAAGACAGCGCCACGCCTGTACTGCATCCAGCTCGCGCCAACGCGACCGACACGCATCCACCACACACTCGCGATCACGGCCTGTCACCGCGATGAAGGACTTCACCGGCGACAATACCCGCGCAGCGCGTTAACGTAGTAGGTCATCCGCCTTCTTTTCACTCGTATCGAGAGTTACCGATGACCTCTTCCGCTTCCTCCAAACTGGCCCAGTTGCGCGAATTGTCCGTGGTCGTGGCCGATACCGGCGACTACGACGCGATCAAGCGACTCAAGCCGGTGGACTGCACCACCAACCCAACCCTGGTGAAAAAGGCACTGGACCTGCCGGTCTATGCCGACCTGATCGACGAGGCGCTGGCCTGGGCGCGCCGCCAAAATGGCGAACCTGCCGCCCTGGTCGACGAAATCGCCGACCGTCTGACCATCGGCGTCGGCAGCCGACTCAGCACGCTGGTGCCCGGTCGCGTGTCCACCGAAGTGGACGCCGACCTCGCCCACGACACCGCCGCCACGATCGCCAAGGCACATAAATTCATCGCCATGTATGCCGAGCGCGGCATCGCCAAGGAACGGATTCTTATAAAGGTCGCCGCCACTTGGGAAGGTATCGAAGCAGCGCGGCAATTGCAGAAGGACGGCATCGACTGCAACCTGACCCTGATCTTCAACCGCACCCAAGCGCTGGCCTGCGCCGAAGCCGGGGCGTTCCTGATCTCGCCCTTCGTCGGCCGCATCCTCGACTGGTATGTGGCCCAGGGCCAGACCCCGGCCAGCATCGACGAAGACCCGGGCGTGCAATTCGTGCGCGGCGTCTATACCGAATTCAAACGGCGCGGCTCGCCGACCGTGGTCATGGGTGCCTCGTTCCGTTCCACCGCGCAAATCGAAGCGCTGGCCGGTTGCGACCGCTTGACCATCTCGCCGGACCTACTGGAAAAACTCGACGCCGACCACGGGCCACTGCCGCGCAAGCTCTCCCCCGGCCAGGCCGATGGTGCCAGCGTATCGCTGATCGACGCGCAACGCTTCGCCGCCGACCTGGCCGCCGATCCAATGGCGACCGAGAAGCTGACCAGCGGCATCGACACCTTCGCCAAGGATCTGCAAGCGCTACGCGAGACGATTCGGCAAAAGTTGGCAGGCTGAGCCGGCTGCCCGCTGGGCCATAAGCGCGAAGCAAACGCCACTTGCGTTTGCTTCGCGCTCAACACGGGCGATTGCATCGTCCGCGTCGTCTACCAAGCCCAGCGGCATTGCGATGGCGCTCGACGCACAAGGACGGATCCAACATTGCGCAAGCCCGCACCTCACCCACCAATGAAGCGGACGCTCAGACTTCAAGACCAAGCGGACAACTGACGCCGGTCCCGCCCAGGCCGCAGTAGCCCCCCGGATTCTTTGCAAGATACTGCTGGTGTTCGTCCTCGGCGTAATAGAACGGCGGCGCCGGCACACGAATCTCGGTCGTGATCGCGCCATAGCCGGCCGCATGCAGCCGCTGCTGATAGGCATCACGACTGGCGATTGCCGCATCGTACTGTTCCTGCGTGGCGCAATAGATCGCCGAGCGGTACTGCGTTCCAAGGTCGTTGCCCTGGCGCATGCCCTGAGTCGGATCGTGGCTTTGCCAGAAGGTCTGCAACAACTGCGCGAAGGTCGCCACCTGGGGATCGAACACCACCAACACCGCCTCGGTGTGGCCAGTCTGGCCAGAACACACCTCGTGGTATGTCGGATGCGGGGTCTGCCCACCGGCATAGCCCACCGCCGTGGTGAACACGCCTGGCAGCGACCAGAAGGCACGCTCGGCACCCCAGAAGCAACCAAGGCCGAACTGCACCTGCTGCAGACCAGCGAACACATCGCGCAGCGGATGCGCGTTGACGAAATGACGGTTGTGCAGCGGCAGCGGTTCCGTCCGCCCGGGCAGGCTCTCGCCCGGGCGCGGCAGGCGCTGCTTGAAGGCACCGATTCCCAACATGAGGCGAACTCCTGACACAAGGCGATACCACGTGGATGGCGCTGGAGTGGGTGGCTTTCAAGGTGCAATGGCCGAGCTGGGAGATGCACACAGGCCGACGCCGCCGTGGATCAAGCGCGGCAGCTCTCTCTTGCCGTGGGTTCGGCCCACTTACATCGCTCGCGTCACCTGCCCGCCCAGGCCCAATGCCATCAACACTTCCTGCGCCTTTTCGAGCAGCTCATCGGCCACGCACACCTGCACTACGCCGAACGGCAACTCGCCAGCACCACCAAGCAGCGCTTCACCGAATACGAAGGCGACGATGCCGGCATCCTCCAACGCATGCTTGGCCAGATGCGCATCGATCAGGTGCTGGGCGCGATAGGCGATCTGCATCTGCGGCCCTCAGCGGTCCAGGCAGCATCCAGGGGCAACCTGGAGCGACGGCAGACGGATCGGTAGCGGGCGCAGGCATACCGACCCGCAGGAGAGCATGCCGCCAGCGGCAGAAGAGCAAGACGGCATGCGGGCATCTTTCAGATGGGCTGATCCTGAGCCTACGCGCACAGACAGCCCCACGCTAGCCTAGGCCAACTCAAGCGGCGCTTTACTTATAAACTTGCGCTTTACTGATTCGCTGAAGCGCGCATGTCCGAGACCACCACCACCGACGCCACCGCCCCGGTCGAGAAGAAAGACTTCATCCGCCAGATCGTCCGCGAGGACCTGGCCAGCGGCAAACACGCCTCCATCCGCACCCGCTTCCCGCCCGAGCCCAATGGTTACCTGCACATCGGCCACGCCAAGGCGATCTGCCTGGATTTCGGCATCGCCGCCGAGTTCGCCGGGCGCTGCAACCTGCGCCTGGACGACACCAATCCGGCCAAGGAAGATCCCGAATTCGTCACCGCGATCCAGGACGATGTGCGCTGGCTGGGCTTCGCCTGGGCCGAACTGCGCCATGCCTCGGACTACTTCGAGGTGTACTACCTGGCCGCCGAGAAGTTGATTGGCGACGGCCACGCGTTCGTGTGCGATCTATCTGCCGAGCAAGTGCGCGAGTATCGCGGCACGCTCACCGAGCCGGGCCGTCATTCGCCCTACCGCGAGCGCAGCATCGAGGAGAACCTGGACCTGTTCCGGCGCATGCGCGCTGGCGAATTTCCGGATGGCACCTGCACCCTGCGCGCCAAGATCGACATGGCCAGCGGCAACATCAATCTGCGCGACCCGGCGCTATATCGAATCAAACACGTCGAACACCAGAACACCGGCAACGCCTGGCCGATCTACCCGATGTACGACTTCGCCCATGCCCTGGGCGATGCCATCGAAGGCATCACCCACTCACTGTGCACGCTGGAGTTCGAGGACCACCGGCCACTGTACGACTGGTGCGTGGACAAGGTCGATCTGGCCGGGCACCCGGAGCTGCTGCAACCGCTGCTGGCCAAGGGACTGCCGCGCGAGGCGAGCAAACCACGGCAGATCGAGTTCTCGCGCCTGAACATCAACTACACGGTGATGAGCAAGCGCAAACTCACCCAACTCGTCACTGAAGGTCTGGTCGATGGCTGGGACGATCCGCGCATGTACACGCTGCAGGGTTTACGTCGACGCGGCTATACCCCAGCCGCACTGCGCCTGCTGGTGGAGCGTGTCGGCATCAGCAAGCAGAACTCGGTGATCGACTTCTCGGTGCTGGAAGGCTGCCTGCGCGAAGACCTTGACGCCCATGCCCCACGGCGCATGGCGGTGATCGACCCGCTCAAACTGGTACTGAGCAACTTGCCGGACAACCACCGCGAAACCCTGACGTTCTCCAACCATCCCAAGGACGATAGCTTCGGTACGCGCGAGGTACCGTTCTCGCGCGAGGTGTGGATCGAGCGCGAGGATTTCGCCGAGGTGCCGCCTAAAGGCTGGAAGCGGCTGGTGCCCGGCGGCGAAGTGCGTCTGCGCGGTGCGGGGATCGCCCGCGTCGACGAAGTGATCAAGAACGCCGCTGGCGAAATCGTCGAACTGCGCGGCTGGCTCGATCCGGACTCGCGCCCCGGGATGGAAGGCGCCAATCGCAAGGTCAAGGGCACCCTGCACTGGGTCAGCGCCGCGCATGCGGTGGAGGCCGAAATCCGTCTGTACGACCGTCTGTTCTCGGTGGAAAAGCCCGACGACGAATCCGACGGCAAGAGCTACCGCGACCACCTCAACCCGCACTCCAAACGCAGCGTGCGCGGCTACGTCGAACCCGCCGCAGCCCATGCCACAGCGGAGCAAGCGTTCCAGTTCGAGCGCAGCGGCTACTTCGTCGCCGACCGCCACGATCACCGCGCCGAAACGCCGGTATTCAACCGCAGCGTGACGCTACGCGACACCTGGAACAGCGGCCAGGACGGCACCTGAGCGAGCCCACACGCACACGGCTCGCCGCGATCCTGATCGTCGAATGCCACTGCGGCATTCGACGATTCCTCACCCGCGAAGCCAAGCTGGGTTAAGCCAGACGCTCTAGACTGCGAATCACACTCCTACAGGAATCATCCCATGAACGTGATCCTGCGCAGTGCCTGTAGCGGTCTTGCCCTGATGGCGCTGCTCGCCGGCTGCAAACCGGCCAGCGACGCCTCCACCACAGCATCCTCGACAACCGCCAGCACTGCGGCCACCGGCAAGTGCGACAAGGTTCCCGACCATCCCTACGACCTGCCCGCAGGGCGCTTCGATGAAGTCTCCCAACAACTGGCCCATGCCACCGGCTGCATGATCGTCTACCGCGACAGCACACTGGCGCCCATGCCGGTCAATGCCGTGAAGGGGCAGATCAGCATCCGCCAAGCGATGCACCAGGCAGTGGACGGCACTGCGCTCAAAATAGAGCAGGAACAAGCGGACACGATTCAGATCGGACGCCGCTGACCCTCGCAACGTTTCCATGCGAACATCGTCAGGCGATTGAATCGTCCATCCGACCTCCCAGACATCTTCCGTGATGCGCAGGCAGATTCAGCACCGTGCCAACATCATCCACAACGGCGCAACGTTTGTGCATCGCCTGACGCGCCTAACGCCGCACTGATCTGTGCCGCCGCCGCGCACATCGCCACCTGCGCATCCATCTGCTGCGCACCGCATTGGATGAACGCAACGATGGGCGCATAGCGTGCGCCACCGTCGCGACGTGACCGAGCAGCGCATCGAGACTGGTCGGCTCCTGGATTCAGGCGATGCGCATCAAGCCGCGTCAGCGGGCGTCGCGCGGATGGGCGACCACGCGCTGACGCTGCTGGCCCAGACCTTCGATCCCCAGCTCCATGACGTCGCCCGGCTTCAGGTAGACCGGCGGCTTCTGACCCGACCCCACACCCGGCGGCGTGCCGGTGCTGATCACATCGCCAGGCATCAACGTCATGTAGCGGCTGATGTGACTGACCAGCTCGGCCACGCCGAACACCATCGTGCGGGTGCTGCCGTTTTGGTAACGGTGGCCGTTGACCTCCAACCACATCGCAAGGTTCTGCGGGTTGGGGATCTCATCGCGGGTGACCAGCCATGGGCCGATCGGGCCGAAGGTGTCGGCACTCTTGCCCTTGACCCACTGGCCACCGTGTTCGAGCTGGAACTCGCGCTCGGACAGGTCGTTGATGACCGCATAGCCAGCGACATGATCCAGCGCCTGCTCCACGCTGACATCGCGTGCCACATCGCCGATCACCACACCCAATTCCACTTCCCAATCGCTCTTCACCGAGCCGCGCGGGATAATCACCGTGTCGTTGGGGCCGCACACCGCCGTGGTGGCCTTCATGAACAGGATCGGCATCTTGGGCACTTCCATGCCGGATTCGGCGGCATGGTCGGCATAGTTCAGGCCGACGCAGATGAACTTGCCGATGCGGCCAACCGCCGCGCCGTAACGCGGTGCACCGTCGATGATCGGCAACGTCGCGACATCCAGCGCGCGCAACCTGTCCAGGCCGGCACGGGTGAGGTGCTCGCCAGCGACATCGTCAATCACACCGCGCAAATCGCGGATATGGCCCTCGCCATCGATCAAGCCAGGAATTTCCTGCCCTGGGGAACCAATGCGTACAAGTTTCATGCAGGTGTCCTATGTAGAAAGGAAATCAGTTGGACCAACCGCCATCGATGATATGGGCCTGGCCAGTGGTGAACGACGATTCGTCAGACGCCAGGTAGCCCACCAACGGCGCAATCTCGCGCGGATCACCCAGCCGGCCCATCGGCTGGCGGTCGGTCAAGCGCTTCAACACCGCCTGTTCGTCGCCGCCCAATGCCTTGACGCGCTCGCCCAGCGATGGGGTCTTGATAGTACCTGGACAAATCGCATTGCAACGCACGCCCTTGGCAACGTAGTCGGCGCCGGCGGCGGTCATCAGGCAGCGCTTACCATGTAGCCGGCCGCTCATGCGCAGCTCCCCAGGGTGAACGATGACATGGCCATGGCGCAGTGCTCCTGCTGGTGCGGGACACAATCGGATCGGAAAGACGATCAACACGCGCCCCGCACAGCAGACAGTCATCAGCGAATACGGAAACCCATCGTCGCCTCCACCGCCTGTTGCCAGCCCGCGTACAACGCCTCGCGACGCTCGGCCGGCATCGTCGGTTCGAAGCGGCGGTCCACCGCCCAATGCTGTGCGATCTCGCTGCGATCCTTCCAGAATCCCGTCGCCAAGCCCGCCAGATAAGCAGCCCCCAGCGCGGTGGTCTCGGCCACCTCCGGGCGCAACACCGGCACATCGAGGATGTCGCTCTGGAACTGGGCCATGAAATCGTTGGCGATCGCACCACCATCGGCGCGCAGCTCCTTCAACTTGATACCGGCATCGCTCTGCATCGCCGTCAACACGTCGCGGGTCTGGTAGGCCATCGACTCGATCGCGGCACGAATGAAGTGTTCTTTGGTGGTACCACGGGTCAGGCCGAACACCGCGCCACGGATGTCGCTGCGCCAATATGGCGCCCCCAGGCCAACGAAGGCCGGTACCAAGTACACGCCATCGTTGTCGCTAACGCGCTCGGCATAGGCCTGCGAATCGCTGGCTTTGCCGAACATGCGCAGCCCATCGCGCAGCCATTGCACCACCGAACCGGCGACGAAGATCGCCCCCTCCAACGCGTACTCCACCTTGCCGTCCACGCCCCAGGCGATGGTGGTGAGCAAGCCATTGTTCGACGCCACCGCCTTTTCGCCCGTGTGCATCAGCATGAAACAGCCGGTGCCGTAGGTGTTTTTCGCCATGCCCGGCTCGAAACAGGCCTGGCCGAACAATGCCGCCTGTTGATCGCCCGCGATCCCCGCAATCGGCACGGCGTGACCGTAAAAATACTGACCCTGCGTACTGCCGTAGATTTCGCTGGACGAGCACACCTGCGGCAACATCGAAACCGGAATATCGAGCATGCGCAGCAGGTCTTCATCCCAGCGCAGTGCATGAATGTCGTACAGCAGGGTGCGCGAGGCATTGGTGTAATCGGTGACGTGCGCCTTACCCCCGGTGAGGTTCCAGATCAACCAACTGTCGATGGTGCCGAACGCCAGTTCGCCGCGCTGCGCGCGTGCGCGTGCGCCTTCGACATGGTCGAGGATCCACTTGATCTTGGTGCCGGAAAAATACGCATCGATCAGCAACCCGGTCTTGGCCCGCACCATGTCCTCATGACCATCGGCCTTGAGTTGATCGCAGATGTCCTTGGTCTGCCGCGACTGCCAGACGATGGCGTTGTAGATCGGCTGGCCAGTGGCACGGTCCCACACCACCGCGGTCTCACGCTGGTTGGTGATGCCAATACCGGCGATCGCACTCGCGTCCACCTGATGGGTGTTCAACAACTCGGTGATCGTGGTGTAGACGCTGGTCATGATCTCGCGCGGGTTGTGTTCGACCCAGCCCGGCTGCGGAAAAATCTGCGTGAACTCGCGCTGGGCCATGGCGACGCTGCGACCATGGCGGTCGAACAGGATCACGCGCGAACTGGTGGTACCTTGATCGATGGCCAGGATGAATTGCTTCTCCATCGGTGACTCCTGCAAGACATGCGGCGCGCGGCATGACGGCGCCAACGGGGAACGGATCGCGCATGTGGCGCGTGGCGAAAATAGCATCGGCCCTAGTGACGGCGCGCGGCGACATCCTCTTGCTGCGCTCTCAGCCGCGCTGGCAGGAACGGGTAGATCAACACCTGGTACGCGGCACCGCCGATCACACCACCGATCAACGGGCCGACAATCGGAATCCACCAGTAATGGCCGGCGGCAGGAAACGCCGAGGCATCCCAGCCGGCGAAATAGGCGAACAGGCGTGGTCCGAGGTCACGCGCCGGGTTGATTGCCCACGCCTCCAGATAGCCCATCGAGGCACCAATGGTCGCCACCAGCAGGCCGATGATCAATGCGCCGGAATTGGCGCTTGGCGCAGCGTCGTTGTAGCGCTCGGTGATGGCAAAGATGCCGAATATCAGCAACGCGGTCAGGATGATCTGATCGCACAGCGCATGCAGCGGCGTGATCGCCAAGCCCGGTGCGGTGAAGAACACGCCGGCCGCGCCACCATCGGCACGGGTCAGATGCTGCACCTGGTTGTAGTGGTCGATCACTGGCGCGAACAACAAATACACGATGCCCGCGCCAAGGAATGCACCGAGCACCTGCGCCGCGCAGTACGGCACGACCTTGCGCCATGGAAAACCACGAAACAGCGCCAATGCCAGCGTCACCGAAGGGTTGGCGTGGGTACCGGATACCGAGCCGGTGACGTAGATCGCGATGGTCACCGCCAAGCCCCAGGCGATGCAAACACCCCAATAGGCGTGCTGATATGGACTGGGGTCGTACAGCACGTACATACACGCCACCGAGCAGCCGAAGACGATGATGATCAGCATCGCGATCGCTTCGGAGATCAGTTCGCCCACCAGTTGCCGGCTCATGCGCGCGACTCCCGAATGACCAATGTACTGCCTGTCGATGTCGTCATCTTTTTCACCCTCCACGGTGACGTTCAGGTGTCTGCGCTGCGGCGGAAACCGTACTTACTCGCCATTGTTGTGTGCCTCCCACCGCACACCCTCCCACAATGGCGAGGACACCGGCGTCATGAGTGCGCTGACGCCAGCTTGGTCTGGCCCTGTTGCAAATAAGCACTTAGACGCTGGCGGCCACTCGCATCGATGCGCAGGCCAAGCTTGCTGCGTCGCCATAGTAGGTCGTCGGCTTCGACCACCCATTCGTGTTCGCGCACATAATCCACTTCCACCTGGTACAGATCGGCACCGAAATGCTCGCCCAACTGCTGCTGCGAAGTCGCCGCGCCGAGCAGCACGCTGGCACGGGTGCCGTAATTGCGCGCCAGCCGCTGCGCAGTGGCCTCGGCCAGCCATGGCCGGTCCGCGCGCAACTCCCGCGCCAACGCATCGATATCGGCGCGCTCGCCGCCCGGTAACGGTGCGCCGTGTGCGGTCCACGCTGGCGCCTTGTGTCCGGCGTGTGCGGTCAGCCGGTCCACCGCTTCTTCGGCCAGTTTGCGGTAGGTGGTGAGCTTGCCACCGAACACGTTAAGCAAGGCAGCACCATCACGCGCATCCAGTTCCAGCAGGTAATCGCGGGTGACCTCGGCGGCGTTGTCCTGCGCATCGTCGAGCAACGGGCGCACGCCGCTGTAGCTCCACACCACATCATCCGGGGCAATCTGCTTACGAAAATATCGGTTGGCCGCCGCGCAAAGGTAATGCGTCTCCTCGGCATCGATGCGCGGCGCAGCCGGATCGGCGCGGTAATCCACATCGGTGGTGCCGATTAAGGTGTAGTCCTGCTCATAGGGAATGGCGAAGACGATGCGTCGGTCGGGCTGCTGGAAGATGTAAGCATGGTCGTGGTCGAACAACCTTGGGACCACGAGATGGCTGCCCTTCACCAGGCGCAAGGCATGGTCGTGCCCGATCTGCACCACCTCATCCAGAAACTGCACCGCCCACGGCCCGGCGGCATTGACCAGCGCACGTGCCTGCACCTGCTCCCTGCGACCGTCCGCGCACTGCAGCCCGACGTGCCATGCACCGTCCACGCGCCGCGCACTGACGCAGCGGGTACGGGTGAGGATACGTGCGCCGCGTTGCGCCGCATCCATCGCATTGAGCACCACCAGCCGCGCATCCTGCACCCAGGCATCGGAATAGACGAAACCCGTGCGGAACTCCTCGCGCAACGGCGCGCCCACCGGATGCGTGCGTAGCGCCAAACGCTGCGAACCCGGCAAGGTGCGGCGACCGCGACCAAGGTGGTCGTACAGGAACAGGCCCGCACGCAGCATCCACGCCGGACGCAAATGCGGCTGATGCGGCAGCAGAAAGCGCAGCGGCCAGATAATGTGCGGTGCCAACCGGAGCAACACCTCGCGTTCTGCAAGCGCTTTGCCGACCAGGGCGAATTCGTACTGCTCCAGATAGCGCAGCCCACCGTGGATCAGCTTGGTGCTGGCGCTGGAGGTATGTGCGGCCAGATCGTCGCGCTCGCACAGGCATACCGACAGCCCCCGGCCCACCGCATCGCGGGCGATGCCAACGCCATTGATGCCACCACCGATCACTACGACATCGTAAGTCTCACGCATTGCCGACTCCGAAGAGGTCGCGTCCCGGATCAAGCGCGCCACCTGAAGCAGGACCAAAAACGAAAAGATCGCAATCGCAAACCAGTGCCTGCGAACATATCACGCCACACCGCAACGCGACCTCTACGGCATCGTGCACGCCACTTAAATGGGAGGCAACCTGGAGCGCGCCACTACAGCGGCGCACACCTCGACGCATCCCAGGTAGCGTCACACTCACTTCAAGCTGCATCGCACGCTCTAGACTACGCACCCCACCGAAGACAACGGCACTCCCCCAATCGGCCATGCTCAACAACGACATCCTGCGCTCCATCCGTTACATGCTCGATCTGAGCGACCAGAAGATCGTGGACATCGTGCAACTCGCCAACCCGGCGTTTCCCATCGAAAAAGCACAGATTCCCGCCTGGCTGAAGAAAGAAGACGAAGCAGGCTTCGTCGAATGCCAAGATGCGGTCCTGGCGCATTTCCTTGACGGGCTGGTATTCCATTACCGTGGCCGCGACGAGCGCCTGCCACCGCGCCCGGTGGAAACGCGCATCACCAACAACGTGGTGCTGAAGAAGCTGCGGGTGACGTTTCAACTCAAGGATCTGGACATGCACCAGATCTTCGACGCCGCTGGCATGCCGGTATCCAAGCCGGAGCTATCGGCGCTGTTCCGGCAGCCGGAGCACAAGAATTTCCGCCTGTGCGGGGATCAGCTACTGCGCAACTTCCTGAAGGGTCTTACCCTGCGCCTGCGCCCAGCCGGCTGAGCGCGGCCAGGCATGCACAGCACCGGCCAGAGCGGTTCCAGCGGCGATGCACGCCCCGCCCACAGCGATTCGGTCTAGGATGCGCCAGTTCCGCCACCAGGCGGGCGCGGCCGCCCAGCGCGCAGTGCCTGCTTCCCGTTCCATCTTGAGGCTTTCATGAAACTAGAGGCGCTGTTCGACCAGTTGCACACCCTGCCGACCATTCCCCAGGTGGCGCAGGACCTGATCCTGCAATTCGATTCCCCCGGCACCAGCCTGGATGCGGTTGCGCGCAACATCGAGCGGGATCCGGTGATCGCGGCCAAGGTACTGCGTCTGGCCAATTCGGCGCGTTTTCGCGGCGCACGCGATTCGACCACGGTGGAAGACGCCGCGCTGCGCCTGGGTTTCAACACCCTGCGCACACTGGTGCTGGCCTCCTCGATGACCGGCGCATTCCAGGCCCCCGCGCATTTCGACCTGCGCGGGTTCTGGCTGCATAGCTTCGAGGTCGCCGGGGTCTGTCGGTTGCTGGCACGGCAGAAGGGCCTGGACCCGGAAACCGCCTTCACCTGCGGGATGATGCACAACATCGGCGAACTGCTGATCCAGACCGGCGCGCCGAGCTATGCCGCACAACTGCACCCGGGCAGCTCATCCAGCGGCCGTGCGGCCGACGAAACCGTCCAACTGGGCTTCGGCTATCCCGAAGTGGGCGCGGAACTAGCGCGGCGCTGGCAGTTGCCGCAGGTGATCCAGACCGCCATCGCCTACCAGGTCCACCCGTTGCAGGCACCAGAAGGCGAACCGATGCCGCGCGTGGTCGCACAAGCCGCGCTGGTCGCCGATGCCCTGAGGCGCTACGGCGGCGCGACCGCCGAAGCACGCCAAGCGGTGACTGGGCCACTGTTGGAAGAGGTGGACCTGGACGCACTGTTCGCCGCCCTGCCCGAGGTGATCGAGGCCGACCGCGCCTTTACCGAAATGCTGCGCTGAGCACGGCCAAGACAAGGTCCCGAGTCGCTATCGGGCATGCGCGCGCGTCAGCAACCCAGCAACGCGCGAACGCCGCGCGTTGCTGAGCTGGCACACCGCCATCGAAGCAAGCACGTCGGTGTCGGCTACCATCGCAGCGGTCGTGCGCGACCGCCCGCCTCCTTGAGTTCTGCTTGCCCATGCCCCCCGACGCTCCGCTTCGCTCTACCGCCGCCCCCCTCCTCGGGCGCCTGCGCATCGTCTTCAAACTCGCCGCCTGCGTGCTGGCCAGCCTGCTGCTGATGCCGCTGCAATGGTTACTGATGCGTTTCATCCGTGGACGTGGCGCGTTCGTGCTGCCACAGCTTTGGTTCACCTGCCTGCGCCAAGCGCTGCGTCTTCGCATCGAGGTGGTCGGCCAAGCACGCGCCGATGGCGGCACTTTGTTTGTCGGCAACCACCTCTCCCACTTCGACATCGTCGTGCTGGGCAGCCTGCTGCACGCACGCTTCATCGCCAAGAACGACATGGAACGCTGGCCCGGCATGCGCCACATTTGCGCAATGGCGCAGACCGTGTTCATCAGCCGTCGTCGGCAGGATGCGGCCGCCGTCGCCGCCGCCGTCGCCGCGCAACTGCGCCCGGACCATGACCTGGTGCTATTCCCCGAGGGCACCACGTCCTCCGGCGAGTGCGTGGCGCCGTTCAAATCCAGCCTGTTCTCGCTATTCCTGGACGCGGACGCGAACACGCCGCGCTGGACCTTGCAACCGTTCACGCTGGAACTGCGCAGCGTGGACGGCCAGCCACTGACACAGGGCGGCAATCGCGATGCGTATGCGTTCTACGGCACGATGCAGGCCGGCGCACACGTAGCGCAGTTCCTGCGCCTGTCCGGTGCAGTGGTACGAGTGACCTTCCACACGCCGATCGCACTCGACCGCAAGGCGTTGGCCGCACATCTGCACGGCATCGTGTCGTCGGCGCTCACCGCACCGAGTCACCCGGTCACGCCATAACCTGCCTCTCTCCCGTGCACGGGAGAGAGGATGCAACACGACGGCTTACTTCTTTGCCCGGCTGGCGGCAACCTTCTTGCCCGCGCTCTTGCGTACAGCGGTCTTCTTCACCGTGGCGCCCTTCTTGGCGACCTTGGCGACAGTCTTCTTGGCCGCCTTCGCCACCTTCTTGACCGCCTTTTTGGCGACGACTTTCTTCGCGGCTACTTTCTTCACTGCTTTCTTGACCGCGACCTTCTTCGCGGCAACCTTCTTGACCGCCTTCTTCGGCGCGGCCTTTTTAGCGGTCACTTTCTTCGCCGGAGCCTTTTTGGCAACGGCCTTCTTTGCCGCCGCCTTCTTTGCGGGAGCTTTTTTGACCGCCGCCTTCTTGGTGGTCTTCTTGACCGCCTTCTTCAGCGCGGCGGCTTCGGATTGGGCGCTGGCCTTGGCCGCTTCCAGCTTCTTGCGCGCACTGGCGACTGTCTTCTTGACCGCCTTGCCGGCCTTCTCGGCACGCTTGGCGACGGCCTTTTCGGCCTGCTTCACCGCCTTACGGGTCTTGGCGACTTGGTCCTGCACACGCTTTTGCACGTTCTCAGCGGTGTGCTTGACGCTGGCGACAGCCTCGCTGGCGGTCGCCGCGATGGTCTCACCCACGTTGGTGGCGGTTTCTTTCATGTTCTCGGCGACTTGCGTCAGCGTCGCCGTTACTCCATTGCCATTGCTCATAAAACCCTCCTCAGGGTGTCGGTGTTTGATACCACACGGGCGATGCTATACCGATTGCAGCAAAGCGGGGAGCCAACGCGGGCGACATGTCGCGGATGGTCGACAAACGCGCGCCATCGCCGCAGGACACCGCCTTGCCCTGCGTCGATACGCCGGCACGCAGACGTCGCCTGCACGACTGAATACGACCACTCAACAAGGAGCACACGGGTCGCCGTGCCATCGCCCGGCATTGCCCCCCCATTGCCTCCAGATACAGCGACCAAGATCGCGGCAGGCCAGCAGTGGGCAGACCGGCCCTCAAGGCAATCAGCGGCATGATGACGATCACGGCACACGCCGACGAGGTGGCGGCTTTTCACTGAGAGTTAAACGCCGTGCGTTCATCTTGATTTATGCCATCAGGCGCCCATTTTCCCAATCCGTCTCCCGCGTTCCCCGGAATCCGACTCATGCGCCCGCTGCCCACGCTGCTGACCCTGACCGCCGCCGCTGCCTTCGGCGGTTTCGCTGCCACCGCGATCAACGCGCAATTGGACAATCGCGCCGATGCCGCGCCGACACCCGTGACGCGAACGGTGGCGAACACGGCCGCATTACCGACATCCGTCGCCGGCACCCCGCTGCCATCGCTGGCACCGATGCTGCAAACGGTCATGCCCGGCGTGGTGAGCATCAATACCAAGCAGGTGGTGCGGGTACGCAACCCGTTCTTCAACGACCCATTCTTCCGCCGCCTGTTCCCGGACATTCCGCAAGAACGCATCAACGAGTCGCTGGGCTCGGGGGTCATCATCGATGCCAAGAACGGCTACGTGCTGACCAACCATCACGTGGTGGAGAACGCCGACGATGTGCAAGTGACCCTGGCCGATGGACGCAGCTTCAAAGCCGAATTCATGGGCTCGGACGCGGATACCGACATCGCCTTGATCCGGATCAAAGCCGACAATCTCACCGACATCCGCCTGGGCGACAGCGACAAACTGCGCGTGGGCGATTTCGTCGCAGCGATCGGCAACCCATTCGGCTTCACTCAGACCGTAACCTCGGGCATCGTCTCGGCGATGGGACGCAGCGGCATCCGCGGCCTGGGCTATCAGAACTTCATCCAGACCGATGCCTCGATCAACCCAGGCAACTCCGGCGGCGCACTGGTGAACCTGCGCGGCGAACTGATCGGGATCAACACCGCCAGCTTCAACCCGCAGGGCAGCATGGCCGGCAACATCGGGCTGGGTTTGGCGATTCCATCGAACCTGGCCCGCGCGGTGGTCGCGCAGTTGCTCAAGAACAACGGCGTGATGATCCGTGGCACGTTCGGCATCGAGACCCAGAACCTGACCGCGCAGATGGCGCAAGGGCTGGGCCTGCCCTCCCCGCGCGGCGCACTAGTGACGCGAGTGCTGACCGGCTCGGCCGCCGCTGCGGCCGGACTGCAACCGGGCGACGTGGTGATCGGTGCCAACGGCGAACGTCTGGACAGCGCCGAGGCGCTACATAACTACGAAGGTCTGCAGCCGGTGGGCAGCACGGTGACGCTGGAAGTGCGCCGCGAGGGCAAGCCACTGCAGCTCAAAATCGGCCTGAAGGAACAGCCGCGCACGGTGAAAGGCGAATCGCTGGACCCGCGCCTGAGCGGCGCCACCTTCACCGATCTGCCCGAATCGCTGCGCCAGTCCGGCGTCTCCGGCGTGCTGATCGGCAACGTGGCGCGCGGCAGTCGCGCGGCGCAAAACGGCCTGGCCAGCGGCGATATCGTCGTCGCAGCGTCGGCGGGCGAGTTTGCCGACCTGGCCAGTTACCGCGCCAACTTCGCGCGCAAGCCAGCGCAACTGGTGCTACGCGTGGTGCGCGGCGGCGTGCAGGCCGATTTAATGATGCAATGAGCCGGTCGCATTCGGGACAGGCGCGCGGCGCGGCGACTCTCCGCGTGCATCGCCCGTGCCGGTTCGCTGACATTTTTTATACCTTGGCGATGTTATATGTCGCCTATATTTTCAGCAGCGCCCGCCACTGGCGGGCGGCGTGCTCCGCCCCCCGAAGGAGACATGTAGATGAATTCCAGCCCCACGAGCACCGATAACCTCAAGGACAACCTGAGCGAAGCCGGTGCGCATCTGAAGTCGGCCGCCAGCTACGCAGGCGAAGCGATCAAGGGCGCCGCCGGTGCCGCCAGCGAAGAGTTAAAACTGGGCAAAGCCAACGTCAAGGCCGAACTGTCCGACAGCGCACTGTCGGGACTGGCAGCGGCCGAATTCGGCGGGGCGGCGGCGAAAGAGCAGGTGGATGCACTCATGGACAAGGGCCGCGACCTGATCGACAGCGCCGCCGAGCTGATCCGTGAGCGCCCGCTGGCCTCGTTCGGGGTGGCCTTCGCCGCCGGCTGGATCATCGCCAAACTGGCGCGCAGCGGCGGCGACAAGTAAGCCGCGTGGGCGAGGAGCAAGCCTGCGCCGGCACCTCCGACGGCGCTGCGGCGGAACCAGCGGCGGCAACACCGTCGCTGGGGGAAGCGTTGCGCATATTCAGCACAGCCAGTCGCGAAGGCTTGCACGCCACACTGCATACCGGCCGTGCTCTGCACCGGCTGGTCGCCGCCGATCTGGCCTTGGCCCGCGTCGCACTGGTGCGAGCGTTGGTGTGGCTGACCGTTTCGGTGGCGTTCGGCGCCTCGGCCTGGATGCTGTTGATGAGCGCGTTGATCGCATTGCTGCATCGTATAGGCTGGTCGTGGCTGGCATCGATCACGACCACCGCGGGAGTCAGCCTCGTCGTGACCGCCCTCGGTGCCTGGCAGGCGTTGCGCTACATGGAGATGAGCAAACTCGACGCCACCCGACGCCAGCTTGCCAAACTGGGGATCGGCAACGGCGATGAGGACCACAACGACGCGTCCATCCCGACCAGCAAGGCATCCCCATGAAGCTGGATCAATTACAACACCGCGTCGCCCGCGCCGAAGCAGTGCTGGAAGGACGCCGGGAACAGGTGCGCACGCACTGGACCACGTTGCGGCAGGGCTGGCACGAAGGCTGGACGCCACTGCGCATCGTCGTGGTCGGGCTGGGAACGGGTTTTCTGGTGGGCCGCGCCGAGCCGGTCGCGGCGCTCGGCAAACTCGGCGGCAAAATCGGTGGCACGCGCTGGCTACAAATGCTCAGCACGCTCTACAAACTGTTCAATGTGGTCACCGCCAAGACAGGCTCAGACGCTGCCGAGCGCACCGCAGACACGACGCAGGCGGCGGCGGACACTGAGCCCGCGGACTCCAGCGACACGACCCGACGCAGCGATGCGCCTGCCGCGCACAGACCGGAAGCGCCCAACCCGACCGACACGACAGTGGCGCTGTCCGAGCCTTGAAACACCCCACGACCGCGCGACAACCAAGCGCTGGTCATACCGCGCCAGGTAGGATCGGCCTACACTGCGCTTCCTTTTCGAGGCCGGATGCTGCGGGTCTTACAACGCAGGCCAGGTCCACCGTAGCGCAGATGCGATGAGTAACGTTCCCGATTCCGCGACCAACGACCGCGACGCCCTACCGCCGCCACACAACGCGCGGCCACGCGGCCCGGTGTCACTGGTGGTGCTGGCGACCCTGGCCGTCGCATACACGCTATGGGCGGCACAACAGGTGATCCTGCCCGTCCTGCTCGCGGCCTTCTTCGCCCTGATCGGCAACCCGATCCTGCGCCTGCTGCGACGGCTCTACCTGCCACGCTTTCTGGCCGCGCTGGTCGTCCTGCTCTCGGGCATGGCGGTGGCGGCGGCGCTGACCCTGCAACTGGCCGGGCCAGCCGCCGCCTGGGTGCAACAAGCACCTGCACAGATGCGCCACATCGCCACGCAGGTGCACGACCTGACCAAACCGATGCAGTTGGCCAACCAAGCAGCGGAAAGTTTCGCACGCGCCGCCGGTGGCGAAGGCGGCCCCCGCGTGCAAGTGATCCGCACGCAGATGGACGACCCCTACCGGGCACTGGTGCGGACCCCACGACTGGCCGCCTCGGCCCTGGCAGTGGTGTTGCTGACGTTCTTCTTCATGGTGTTCGGCGAGAACCTGCAACGGCACGCAATCGCCCTACTGCCCAGCCGTCAGCAGCAGAAGTTCACCACCGACATCCTGCGTTCGATCGAACACGAGGTATCGCGCTATGTGCTGACCATCAGCGTCATCAACACCCTGGTCGGGCTGGTGTTCGCGGGCATTTTGATCCTGCTGAACATCACACCGCAGGAAGCGTTGCTGTGGGGCACGGTGATGGCACTGCTGAACTTCGCGCCCTACGTTGGACCGCTGATCGGCGTGGTGCTGATGCTGCTGATGGGCCTCGTCGCGTTTCGCGACCTGCTCAGCGCAATGCTGCCCGCACTGTTTTACCTGGCGCTGCATCTGATGGAAGGTCAGGTGGTGACACCGATCGTACTCGGCCGACGCATGGCGATCTCACCGCTGATGCTGATCCTGGCGCTGATGCTGTTCGGCTGGCTGTGGGGAATGATCGGCCTGCTGTTGGCAGTGCCGTTGCTGGTGTGCATCAAGATCGTGCTGGCACGGGTGGATGGCATGCAGCGCTGGGCGCGCCTGCTGGAGTAACGCCTGGATTGGCAACTCGGGAAAGATGGATCGCCCCGCTGTCTACCGGCAACACTGGGGCGCTACCGCGCATGACGTAAAATCCACGCGTGACTCATTCCCCGACTTTCCCCGTTCGCGCGATCACGCTGGATCTGGACGACACTCTATGGCCCTTCGCGCCGATCGGAGCGCGCATCGAACAGGTGCTGCACGACTGGTTGCTGCAACATAGTCCGCGCACCGCTGCACGCTTCCCGATCCCGGCCATGCGCCAGTTGCGCGACACGGTGGTCGCCGCACACCCGCATCTGCGCCACGACATGAGCGCACTACGACGCCTCACCCTGCGTCAGGCACTGCGCGAAAGCGGGGCCGATGAAGCGCTGGCGGAGCCGGCCTACGCGGTCTTCCATGCCGCACGCAACCAGGTGGAATGCTACCCAGACAGCCTGCCCGCACTGCAACGCATCGCCGCATGTGTGCCGGTGGTGGCACTGAGCAACGGCAACGCCGACTTGGCCACAATCGGACTGGAGCGGCATTTCGCCTTCCAACTCAGCGCTGGCGAACATGGCGCGGCCAAGCCAGACCCGAGTATCTTCCACGCCGCCTGCGCGCGTCTGGCATTGCCCTGCGCGCAGGTGCTGCATGTCGGCGACCACATCGAAATCGACGTGCTCGGTGCGATGCAAGCCGGCCTGCGTGGCTGCTGGATCAATCGCCAGGCACAGGTCTGGTCTCCGCCGACACCACCGGATCTGCAATTCAACACGCTCACCGGCCTGGCAGATTGGCTGGAGACCACGCAACCACTGCACACGGCGCACGCATAAGCAGCGCCGCACATCTCCAGCAATTCCCCCTTTCCCTCCCACGCGCAAGCAGGATCTCCCGAATGTCTTTGCCGACAGGCTTCACCGACGCCTCGCACACACCACTGCCGCTGTATGTGCTGGAACGTGAACATCTGGCCGAATGGCGCTCAGCGCAATCGCCGGCGTGGGTGGCGTGGATGGACACGCAGCAGTTCATGGCCGCGCCCGGCACGGTGCTGTTGCTGCCAGGCGCCGATGGCGTCGCGGCGGCGGTCCTGGGCATCGGCGATCGCGGCGATGCCTATGCCTATGCGCACGCGCCGTTCGCATTACCGGCCGGCAGCACCTGGCACTTAGCCAGTGCGCTGGACGCCGATGCGTTGGCCGCGCTGCACCTGGGCTGGGGCCTGGGCAGCTACCGCTATGACCGCTACAAGCAACCGGCACGCTTGCCGGCGTCGCTGATCGCCACACCGCAAGCGGAGGTACTGGATTTACTCCAAGCCTGCGTGCGCGTGCGCGACTGGATCAACACGCCGACCGAACACATGGGACCGGAACAGTTGGAAGCAATCGCCCACGCGATTGCGCAAGACCACGGTGCGCAGTTCGAGAGCATCGTCGGCGACGCACTGCTGGAGCAGAATTTCCCGACGATCCACGCGGTCGGTCGCGCCTCGCACCGCGCGCCACGACTGTTGATGCTGCGCTGGGGCGAGGACACGCACCCGCACGTAGCGCTGATTGGCAAAGGCGTATGTTTCGATACCGGCGGCCTGGATCTAAAACCAGCCGACGGCATGCGCCACATGAAGAAGGACATGGGCGGCGCGGCGCATGCGCTGGCGCTGGCCGGGTTGGTGATGGCACAACGTCTGCCAGTGCGACTGACGGTGCTGCTGCCAGCGGTGGAAAACGCGGTCGGCCCGAACGCATTCCGCCCTGGCGACGTCATCGCCACCCGCCAGGGCACGACCGTGGAGATCGACAACACCGATGCCGAGGGCCGACTGGTGCTGTGCGATGCGCTCGCCTACGCCAGCGAGCAGAACCCGGACACGATTGTGGATTTCGCCACGTTGACCGGCGCGGCGCGCATCGCCCTGGGACCGGACCTGCCGGCGCTGTTCTGCAACGACGACGCGCTGGCGCAAGCTTGGATCGAGGCCGGCGAGCGCCATCGCGATCCGGTCTGGCGCATGCCGCTGTGGCGTCCCTACCTGCGCTACCTGAGCAGCTCGGTGGCCGACCTGGCCAACGCGGGCTCGCGCATGGCCGGCGCAGTGACCGCGGCACTGTATCTGGAACGCTTCGTACCGGCGCGGCAGTCCTGGGCACATCTGGACGTGTACGCCTGGAACGACGGCGAGCGCCCCGGCCGTCCGGCCGGTGGCGAGGCGCTAGCGTTGCGCTCGGCCTACGCCATGCTCAAGGCGCGCTACACGCGATAGACCGTCGCCGCACGGCACACGCACGCCGCTGCAGGAAAACCAGGGGGCTTACGCTCGGCGCACGAGACCGCGCGCCGACATGACGCGCCTTGCGCACGAGGCAATCGCCGACGTTTCTTTCAGCGATTCAATGCCTGTAGCGAATCGCGCTCGATCCCGGCATAGATGGCGAACGCGTCATGCACCCTCGCTCCCAGCGCCTGCTCGAATGCGGCGCGGTTAGCGTGCGCCGTATAGCCGCGCTGTTCGCCGCCACCGAGATTGGACTGGAAGATGCCTGCGGCGCTGACCGGCAGGAAATCCTCGTAGACGATCGGGTCGGCACTGACCAGGCCCTCGGCGATCAACGCCTCGGCCGGCTTGCCGGCCAGCGCCTGCGCCCCGGCAGCACGACCGGCGTCGGTGAGTGCATAGCGAAAATAGCCCAAACCCTCGCGGCGCAGCGTGGCTTCATCGTCGGGGAAATCGGCGAAGACGGCCTGCAGACGCGCCATGTAATCACCAGCGGCGCTGCCGTCGGCGCCGCGCGCACGCTCCAGCAGCGCGTCGTACAGCGCGCGGCCTTTCGGCGTCAGCGCCAGGCCGCGTTGTTCGATCTCGCCGAAACGCGCGGTGTGGGTGCCGGCCTCGGCACTACCCGCAACGCAGGGAAAACGCACGGTTTCTTCCAGTGCCTTGAAACTGGTCTGGCGTAGCAGGATCGGGCAACGCCGACGCGGCGGCCCCTCGATCACCGCCTTGGCCTCGATGCCACGACGCAGCATCTGCGCCTGCGCCGCGTCGATATCCAGCGTGCGCGGAGTCAAATGGTTGATGTGCGGACCATGGAAGCTGACCACGTCGGCAATCAGTTTGTGCGCATCGCTCAGCGCGCGGTAGGTCGGCAAGGACACGGTCGCATCACTGTGCCAGCGGAAGGTCTCCAGCGCCTCGACGACGAAGCGTTGCGCGTCCACCTCGCCCAAACCACCATCGCGCTCGCAGCGCGCAATCAGTTGCAGCGCGCCATCACTGAAGATGCGTCGCCGCGCGAGAATCTGCGCCGCCTGCGCACGCAGTGCCGGGTCTTCGATCAACTCCAGTCGCAACAACGAGGTGAACACGCGGAATGGATTGCGCGCCAACGCTGCCGCATCCAACGGACGGAACGCGGTGGAATGCACCGGCACACCCGCCACCGAGAGATCGTAGTAATCAACCGGTGCCATCCCCATCACCGCGAACAGACGCCGCAGCATGGCCAACTCCTCCGCCGTGCCGACACGGATCGCACCATGCCGCTCCTGATCCAGCCGCGCGCGTTCGTCGTTGCGCCGCAGTTGCGCCTCAAGTGCAGGATCGGCGGCCAGGGTCTGCGCATTGACCTGCGCCACCAGCTCCATCAACGTGCCGTACAACGGCACCTCGGCGCGATACATGTCGGACATGGCCCGCGCGAACAAGCTGCGGATGACGTCGGGCGAAACGAAGGCAGTGGTCATCGGGCGCTCCGGAGCGACGGCAACACCGGCAGCGGGACCGGCTGGAGGGATATTCTCGCGCCGTCGCGACGCCACGACCAGTCGTGCGCTGCGTGCGATCAAATCCGGCGAATCGGATGCTGCGCCTGCGCCGTCATTCCGGTTGTGCAACGGTGCGCTCGCGCTGGGCGCGGTCGCCGAGTTGGCGGCGCAAAAGTGCGTCCAGCACGATCGGCCGGTCCCAATGATCGTCACTGGCGACGATGGCATGGCGTAGCGCGCGGTAGGCCAGCGACCCCGGCGGCGCCTGCAATGCCCGGGTCACCCGCGCCCAACCGACCTGCATGCCGGCGACACTACGGGCGCGCACCACCTCACGGTAGGGGCGTCCGATCGCTTTGGCCAGGAACGCGGCAACGTAGATATCGCGGGCGGGCCAATGGCATTGGCGCAACAACGCCTCAGCGTAGCCGCGCGGCATCTGCGCATAGCGCGCAACCTCGTCGAGAAAACTATCCGGATAGCGCGCGGCATAACGATCGATATCCAGCAACTGGCGATCAACCCAGGCATCGCCGCTGGCGGGCATCTCGGCCGGCACTGCAGCGTCGGATACAGACGCCGACACAGATGCAGGCTGCGCTGCGGCAATGCCGACAACACACAGCAGTACGAGCAACAGCGAACCAGTAGCATGCAAACGAAGCGGCATGCGCCAATTGTGCGGCATAACGTAGGCGCTGTCAGCGCGCCTGCACAGGCCCGCGCATGTGCAGGCGGCGCGCTGCGCTGCAGGTTCGCCGCGTGCCGGTCGATATCGCTCAGCGCTTACAGCCACTCCACGGCGATGAGCATCTCTCACAAACTTGTGCCGATTGCACGCAAGCGTATTGAGCGCAACAACCGCTTGGGCCGTCATCGCTGGGACGTGGAGCGAACGCCTGCCTGGTTGCAGATATGCGCAAACCGCGCATCCGCTTTGAACTGATAGGCCCAGGGTTGCGTAGACACTGATGCCCTTCGTTGCGCATAGCGCCGCTCGAACGCTACAGGCGATAAGTCGCCAGTTGAACCATGGCGACGTTTTGGGTTGCAAAACATCTCGATATAGTCGAACGCGCCGGCGCGTGCGGCATCTTTGGCGGGATAGATCGGCCGCCTGATCCGCTGGCGTTTGAGCAGACCGAAGAAGCTCTCCACGGGTGCGTTGTACCCCAAGGGCAGGCTTCGCGCTCGTGGCAGTTGCCGCGCCGACTTATGCTGCATGCCAAGCGCATTAGAGCGGCCAATAAAACCTCGCGAGAGCTGTCGGGCGGGTGCGAACAGCGCGCAGGAATCACAATGTAAGACGGCACATGAGGATTCCGAGCACTGCCCGCGCCCATCCGGCTGCGACGCAGTGGTTTTATTAACTACTCTTATTTTCCATCACTACCGCTGCCGCCAGCCATGCCAGCCTGATGCTTGGCGACATAGGCTTTGTATTCCTCCGGGGTAAGCTTGCCGTTATGGTCGGTATCGGCCTGGGAGAAAATCTGGCTCAGACCAGCGTTGACCTGCGCCTCCTGCTTGCTGATGGCACCATCTTTATCGGTATCGACATCGGACCAAGTTTGGCCTTGACCGGACGCACCAGATTTTGTCACCTGCCCAGTGGCACTAGTGGAGGAACGAGCCTGCTCCGCCGCATCGCCATGGGCATCCTGGGCGAACGCCGGCAAGGCCAGCGCAGCGGCGAGAAGGACAGCGGAACCGATCAACGGATTGCGAGTGCGAATGTTCACAGATGAATCCTCCTTACTTATGCTTTTTCGGGAAGCGACCATGTCCGGTGAATTCCGGAACACGCCGCTACCGTGCCTCCACCAAACTGAATCCATCCCCCTGCAAAACAAGCCACCAAACGGATTATTAACCACCGTACACAAAGAACGCGCTACGACATTGATTACAATCAAATGAACGCACTGTAATAAATAAATTGAAAAATTAAGATTATAGAAATAAACCGTATGCTTCAGCGTATTTCGTGATCATGATCGGCCGCATTCTCTTTTGAACGCGAACTGAATACGACCCAGGCTAACGCCACACCCGCAAGCGCTCCCCCAACCTCCAACACCACACGGGACCCCAATTCGTCCGGATCGTGGATGCTGCCCAGCGCAATGCGCGCATAAAGTGGCGATTCCAGGCGCACGATGCTGGTATAGAACAAGTTCCAGCAATCGACCCCTGCCGATGCCGCTACCGCCAGCAGGCATGCCCCACCCAGCCGCTGGCCCTCGGACCAGCGCAGACGCTGGCCCAGCCAATCCCACAGCGCATATAGCAAGAATCCAACCGCCAACGCGATCAGTGCGGCTTCCAGCGAGCCCAGCAAACCGAAGTGCAGCGGCAGGTTCATCGGATCGTATCCTCTGTGAGCAAGAACGCCAGTCTAGAGCGTGTCATACACATCGAAGCAAGTGCGACAGCATCTGGAATGCGTTGAAACAAACACCCCTACCCACATACATGACCGGCATGAGACGCGCACGGAGGACGACACGCTAGAATTCGTCATGCTCCATCGGCAGCGGCGACGACGACCACTGAGCCAACAATGGCTGGCTCAGCGCATAAAGAATGCGCAGATCTTCCGCATCGAACGCGGTAGCCTCATTGCCCCGGTAATGGTGATGGAACGCGCGCATGACGGCGGCGCGGTCACCGATTGGATAACCAATCAATGCCAGCGCCTGCCACGGATCGAAGCCGGACGGCGCCGGCGGCGCATCAGCGGCAGGCCAGCGACCATACCCGGCATCGGCCAACTGCTTCCACGGGAACAACGGACCAAGGTCGACCTTGCGCGACGGAGCGAAATCCTCATGCCCGACTATCTGGGTACGCGGAATGTGCAGGCGTGTACACAGATCCTGAAGCAACACCAGCAAACTATCGATTTGCGCTTGCGCAAATGGGGCCTTACCGTCGTTGTCCAACTCGATACCGATCGAGACCGAATTGACGTCGGTGATGGTGCCCCAGCGTCCGGCACCGGCATGCCAGGCGCGCAGTTGGTCGCTTACCAACTGATAGCGTTTGCCATCGCGACCGATCAGATAATGCGCACTGACCAACTCGCCCAAACTGTTTCGCGAACGCAGCGTATCCAAGCTTTCCTGCAATGAATTCTTGCCTGTAAAGTGGATCACGATTAGATCCGCGCGGCGCTGGTTATAATTGGGTGACGGAACCCACTGCGCTAGCGGATTGTGCGGCGGCGCATTTGCGCAGGCACCGAGCAATGTGAACAGAATCAACAACGACAGCCGCTGCACGACAGGCAGCACAGGCACAATCAAACGACCGATCATGAGCAACTCCAAGACGGATAAGCACAAAGACACATCGACAGGTCGAAATCATTTCAGCGCGCGACGGCCACTCTCGACATTGGCCAACCAATTTCATTGTAAAGTTCTTCGTTAGAATTGATTAGAACGCGAGCGACCATTGACGCGGAATGCAGCGCGATCACGATCACAAATTGACAGAAAAATCCGGGAATCGAATATCATCCTCTCGGCATGCGCCGCGCTCCGACATTCTTTCCATATCATCAGGATTTCATGACCACCATGCGCGGCTTGTGCCTGTTACTCGCCGCCGCATTGAACGGTGCGATGACGGCACGCGCCACGGATGCGCAGCCCTGGCAAGTGCAGACAGCGCAATTACAAGCCGACCACTGGATCGCGCGCCTGCATACATGGCAGCGCCCGCTATTGGATACGACTCAGGTACGCGCCTTCAATGCGCACCTGCTGCGTCACGACCCCTCCATGCACGACCTTGCGGCGTTGCCGACGCAGATCAGTGCGGCGCAGGTGCGCGCGCAGATTCTGGCAGTGTCCGCAATACCTATGCACACGCTTTACGACGCTCAGGGCAACACGCTCGATGCCAAGCGGTTGCAGACATTGCAATCGGCACTTGCTCTGCATGCCCTGCCGGAGCAGGTAACCCCGCGTTATGGTCTGGTCGTGCGCCGCGCGGATTTGCGCCGGTTCCCCACTGCGCAACGCGTGTTTAGCACCCCCGACGACCACGAGATCGACCGCTTCCAAGAGTCGGCACTGTACCCGGGCAGCGCGGTGGCGATCCTGCATGCCAGCCGCGATGGGCAATGGCTGTTCGTCCTGGCATCGAACGAGGCGGCATGGATTGCACGAGACAGCGTCGCCGAAGCCGAGCGCGCCACGGTGCTGGGCTACATACAGCGCGAACCACGGCTGCTGGTTACCGGCACCCGCGCGTTCACCGACTTTGCTCCAGAGCTGCCGGCCGCATCGCAGGTGCAGCTGGACATGGGCAGCACACTGCCGCTGCTGCAGCAATGGCCACCATCGCAACCCGTCAACGGCCAATCGCCGCTGGCCGCCTACGTGGTGCAATTGCCGCTGCGCACGCCTGACGGCCACCTGCGGTTGGCACCGGCGCTGATACCGCGCAGTGCCGATGCACACGATGCACCGCTGCCTGCAACCCCGCAGGTTCTACTGCAGCAGGCATTCAAGTTCCTCGGCGAGCGCTATGGCTGGGGCAACAGCTACAATGGGCGTGACTGCAGCGGCTTCGTCGGCGATGTCTACCGCAGCCTCGGCATTCTCCTGCCGCGCAATACCCAGGATCAGGCACGCAGCCCCAGCCTCACCGCCATACCCTACAACGCCAGCGCGCCGCTGCCGCAACGGCAAAAAGTGCTCGCGCAGTTGCAGGTCGGCGACTTGGTGTACATCCCCGGCCACGTGATGCTGGTGATCGGCCACGAGCACGGCGACACCTGGGTGATCCACGACGTGACCACGGCCAGCGCCCGCAACGCGGCCGGACAACTACAACAAGTGCCATTGAACGGCGTCTCGGTCACGCCGCTAGAATCGCTATTGCTCGCCGACGGCACTCCCTTCATCGACCGCATCACCCGCATCCAGCGCATCCAGCCGATTCCAAGCCAATGAAGATCACCGACATTCGCCTGGGCATGCTGCGCGTGCCACTGCACACACCGTTCAAAACCGCATTGCGCAGCGTGCAAGCAATCGAGGACGTCGTGGTGATGGTGCATACCGATAGTGACCATATCGGCTACGGCAGTGCCGCCGCTACGCCACCGATGACCGGCGACACCCATGGCGCGATCATCGCGGCGATCGAGCATTACATCGCGCCACGCCTGATCGGCGAAGACATCGCCGATTTCAATCGGATCATCGGCTTGATCCAGGGCGCGCTCGCGCACAACAACAGCGCCAAGGCCGCGCTGGACATCGCCATCCACGACCTCTGGGCGCAACGCTACGGCGCGCCACTGTATCGCCTGCTCGGCGGCGGCACTCCGGCGCTGTCCACCGACCTGACCATCAGCGCCAACACGATCGACACGATGGTGCGCGATGCGCAGGCGGCCATCGCACGCGGTTTCGGCGCGTTGAAGATCAAGGTCGGCCAGGACACCGCCGGGGACATCGCGCGGATCAAGGCAATCCACGACGCGGTCGGTGTCCGTGCGCAACTGCGGCTGGATGCCAACCAAGGCTGGACACCGAAACAAGCGGTGCACACCATGCGCACGCTGGAGCAGGCCGGCGTGGTTCTGGAACTGCTGGAGCAACCGGTCAAGGCACACGATCTCGATGGACTCAGGTACGTCACCGAACGGGTGCAAACGCCGGTCATGGCCGATGAAAGCGTGTTCACCCCCGCGCAGGCGATCGAACTACTGCGACAGCGCGCGGCGGACATCCTCAACATCAAATTGATGAAAGCCGGCGGCATCGCCAACGCGCGACGCATCGCCGATATCGCCGCATCGTATGGCGTGCCGTGCATGATCGGCTGCATGCTGGAGTCGAGCATTGCGGTGGCTGCGGCGGCGCACCTGGCCGTGGCGAAAGCGGACATCGTCACCAAGGTAGACCTGGATAGCCCATCGTTAGGCATGTTCGATCCAGTACAGGGCGGTGTACGCTTCGACGAGGCGCAGATCCACATCAGCGATGCGCCGGGGCTCGGCATCCGTGCGATTGGTGGCTTGGAGCCATTACCGCGCAGCGCATAATCGCCACGATCCAATCCCGCGCAGCCGAGAGGATTTCATGAGCGAAGATATTCCACAGGCAACACGCAGCAGCGGACCGCACCTGTGCCTGCATCCGTGGCGCGCACCCAACAAAACCAGCAGCGGCAACGCCGCGACCATACCGACCGACGTGCAGGAGCGGCCACCCGCTCGGTGCCCGATGGCGGCATCGCGCGACGTGTTGTCCTCGCATCGAGTCTCCGCTCGACGACGTCTGCGTCGGGCAGTCCAGGCGACACAATCCACGCCATGAACCGACCGACCGCGCCCGCCCTGGTCCGTGCGGTCAGCCGCTGGCAGATCGTCGGCCTGTCGATCAATGACGTGATCGGCAGTGGCATCTATCTGCTGCCCGCTGCCGCCGCTGCACTGCTGGGACCACTGAGTCTGTGGGCGGTGCTGCTGGCCGGACTGGCAGTGGCCTTGCTGGTGTTGTGCTACGCGCAAGCGGCCAGCTACTTCGACGAACCTGGCGGTAGTTATCTGTATGCGCGCGAAGCGTTCGGCCGCTTCGTCGGTTTCGAAATCGGCTGGATGATCTGGCTGACCCGGATCAGTTCAGCGGCGGCGCTGGGCAACGGACTGGCAGACGCTGTGGTGCGCTTCTGGCCGGCCGCCGCGCATGGCGGCGCACGCCTGAGCATCGTAGTCGGCGGGCTTGGCCTGCTGACTGCGATCAATGTGATCGGGGTGAAGTCGGCAGCACAGACAGGCGTGGCACTGGTGATCGGCAAGTTGCTGCCGCTGGCACTGTTCGTGGCAATCGGACTGTTTTATGTGGATCCATCGTGGATTTTCTCCGGCAAGACCCCGGACCTACACGATGCCGGCACGATGGGCGAGGCGGCCTTGTTGTTGCTGTTCGCCTATGCCGGTTTCGAAAATATCCCTGCCGCTGCGGGCGAATACCGCAATCCGCGCCGCGACGTGCCATTCGCATTGATCACGATGATCGTCACCGTCACCCTGATCTACGCCGCAGTGCAGGTGGTGGCGCAGGGGACGTTGCCCAACGTCGCGCAATCGGCGACACCGCTGGCCGATGCCGCCAGCGGTTTCGGCGGCGAGGCGCTGGCGCTCATCCTCACCATCGGTGCCACCATCTCCATCCTCGGCACCACCAGCAACACGGTGATGCTGGGGCCACGCTTTTTGTTCGCGCTGGCCAAGGACGGCTACGGCCCTGCACTCCTGGCGCGGGTGCATCCGCGTTTCCACACCCCGGCGGCGGCAATCCTGTTGCAGGGCGTGCTGTCGCTGGCGTTAGCGCTCTCCGGCTCGTTCGTGCGGCTGGCGCTGCTGTCGATGGTCACGCGCTTGTTCGCCTACATCGGCACTGCGGCGGCGGTCCTGGTACTGGCACGACGCTACCGCGACCGCCCCGGTGCGCTGCGCCTTCCCGGTGGGCCGCTGATTCCGTTGGCCGCGCTGTTGCTGGCGGTGGCGCTGCTGCTCAGCGCCAGTTGGCAGAACCTGGCCGCAGCGGGCGCGGCATTGCTGGTCGGCGCATTGTTCTACCGTTTTCCGCGCAAGACGCCGGGATGAAACGTGCTTGCGCGTGCGGCGCCATCGCGCGACAGGCATGCGTGCGCAGCCATCCCGACGCCATCGACCGTCACGCGCACCGTGCCGTCATCGAGCCTGCGCGAGCAACTCGAACCCTACCGGCTCGCCACTGGTCGCCGAGGCGCACACCCACAGATCGAATTGCCCCGGTTCGGCGGTGCGGCATCCATCACGACCGGTGAAGGCGAGCGCATGCCGATCCAGCGTGAACACCACCGCCATGCCCTGCCCTGGTGCCAGACGCACCTTGCGGAACGCCTTCAATTCGCGCACCGGACGCACCCGGCTGGCGACACGGTCGTGGATGTACAACTGCACCACTTCCTCGCCCTCGCACTGGCCGACGTTGTCGATGCGGGTGGTGACGGTCAGGGTGTCGTCCCAGCCTAAGCGCGTGCGATCGAGCTGCGGCACACCATAGGCAAAACGGGTGTAGCTCAACCCATGACCGAACGGATATAGCGGCGCGTTCGGCACCTCGCGCCAACGCGCCTTGAACTCGCGCATCGTCGGCAGTTCCGGTCGTCCGCTGCGCGGGTGGTTATAGAAATACGGCTGTTGCCCGGCATCGAGCGGGAAGCTCACCGGCAATCGCGCCGAGGGGTTGTAATCGCCGAACAACACGTCGGCCACCGCCGGGCCGGTCTGCGTGCCCAGGTACCAGGTCACGACGATGGCGGCGGCATCGCGCACCGCGCCCTGCAACGCCAGCGCGCGGCCATTGCGCAGCAACACCACCACGGGCGTACCGGTGGCGGCAACGGCCTCGGCCAGCGCCTGCTGCGCCGGCGGCAGCACGATCTGCGTGCGCGACTGCGCCTCGCCGCTGTAGCGCTGCGGCTCACCCAGCGCCAGCACCGCCACGTCGGCGGCGCGCGCGGCGGCCACCGCGGCGTCGATACCGCCGTCCAGCGGCGCCTCCAGCGCGCAGCCCGGCACCACGGTCAACGCCTGCGCATCGTCCAGCGCTGCGCGCACCCCGTCTTCCAGGGTCACATAACGCGCTTTGTCACCGAACAACGTCCAGCAACCTTCGATGTTGTCGCGGTCCTGCGCGAACGGACCAATCAATGCGATCTTCTGCCCGTGCTTGCGTAGCGGTAGCACCGGGCCATCGTTTTTGAGCAGCACGATCGAGCGCCGCGCCGCCTCGCGCGACAGCGCATCGTGTGCGGGGAGATGCGACTGGTCCGCTTCGCGTGCCGGATCCAACGAACGATACGGATCGTCGAACAGGCCGATGGCTTCCTTCAGCGCCAGGACGCGGCGCACCGCCGCATCCAGCAATGCCATCGGTACGTCGCCGTTTTCCACCAGCGAGGGCAGATGCGCGGCGTAGAAACCGCTCTGCATGCTCATGTCCATACCGGCGAGGAAGGCTTTTTTAGTCGCATCGCGCTCGTCGGCGGCGTAGCCATGCGCGATCAATTCCATATCGGCGGTGTAGTCGGAAATCACCACGCCGGGGAACTGCCATTGCCCACGCAGGATGTCGGTCAACAGCTCGTGGTTGGCGCTGGCCGGCACGCCATTGATATCGTTGAAAGACGTCATCACCGTCAACGCGCCAGCGCCGAAGGCCGCCTGAAATGGCGGTAAGTGCACGTCGCGCAGCGTCTGCGGGGAGATGTCCACGCTGGCGTATTCCATCCCCGCCGCGACCGCGCCGTAAGCGGCGAAGTGCTTGGGCGTGGCCAGCAACGCATCAGACGCACGCAGATCCGGCCCCTGGAAACCGCGCACGCGCGCGGCGGCGAACGCGCAGCCCAGCACGACATCCTCGCCCGCGCCCTCGGCGCCTCGTCCCCAGCGCTGGTCGCGGGCGATATCCACCGCCGGGGCATAGGTCCAATGGAGACCGGCAGCGGTGGCTTCGATTGCGGTGGCGCGCGCGGTGCGCTCGGCCAACTCCGGCTCGAAGCTGGCGGCCTCGCCGAGTGGGATCGGGAACACCGTGCGCATGCCGTGGATCACATCCGCCGCCAGGATCACCGGAATCCCCAGGCGGCTCTCCTCCAGCGCCACCTGCTGGATGCGTCGCCCCAGTTCCGCGCCCACGCCATTGAATAGCGACCCAACACGCCCGGCACGCACTTGCTGCATCACCTCGTCGGCATTGCTCACGTTCACTTCCGGATTCACGTCAGGCGCGAACGGGCGCACCATGTCGGCAAAGACACCGAGCTGGCCGACCTTCTCCTCGACGGTCATGCGAGCGATGAGCGATTCAATACGATCCGAAACCATGAGGCCCTTTGAGAAAACGCTTACATAACTGCCGAGTTTAGCGCTGGGGCAAGACGATGAGGCAAATCCCGGCGAGCGCACGCGCTGTTCGGAACATTGCCTCACGCCCCGCCACGATCCAATCGCCACCCAGTCGGCCTGCCGAGCCACTACCGCCCGACACACTGCCTACAGCAGCGGCGTGCCTGGATGCAGCGCAAGATCGTGCGCAGGACGGGCAGCATCGGCACCGATGCGCGAACGCCAGGAAACCACTTGCAAGCGCGGCGTCATGCACTGCGCCACTGGCAGTCTCAACACGCCTCGGCAGGCCAGGCACTCACGTCGACGTTCATCACATGCTCTGGCCGCTGCCGGATCTGGGGATCGCCGCAGCAGCGCTCGCCATCCGGCTTCAACGCACGCACGCCGGATGCGATGGCATCCCAGGCCACGTCATCCGCCCTGACGGCTGCGCTCGATCATCACGCCCACGGCCAGTGCGCCGCGCACCGCTCCGGGCTTGCTCAGCTTCAAGCGCAACCAGTGCACCGCGAACTCGTCCAAAATCATCGCCGCACAGCGCTCGGCCAAGGTTTCCACCAGGCCGTGATCGGATTGCTCGACCAACTCCACCATGCGCTTGCTGATCGCCTTGTAATTCAGCGTATCGGCGATGTCGTCGCTGGCGGCGGGGATGCGGTTGTCGAAACCCATTTCCAGGTCGAAACGCAGCGTCTGCCGGATCCGGCGCTCCCAATCGTAGATGCCGATCAAGGCATCGATTTCCAGACCTTCGATAAAGACTTTATCCATTACCATCACCTGAAACCCGGGATTCGCGCCCCGGAACAGCATCTGTTGGAGCATCGCCGGGGCCGTTGGTGCGCGCCTCCTGCGTCGGCAACCCGGCCACCAATGGCGGCAGCGACGCCATCTCCCAACGTGGAGTCACCAGCACGGCGTCCGTGGCGTCGCGCAGCCCGGCCTGCAAGCGCAATGCGCCAGCGAAGGCGATCATCGCGCCATTATCGGTACACAGCGCCGGACGCGGAAAGCAAGCGCGGCCGCCGCGCGCCTGCGCCATCGCCTGCAAGCGCGCGCGCAAGCGCTGGTTGGCACCGACGCCGCCGGCAACCACGAGGGTGTGACTCCCGGCCGCCTCCAGCGCGCGTTCACACTTGATCGCCAGCGTCTCCACCACCGCATCCTCGAAGCCGCGCGCGATATCCGCGCGCACCGCGTCGGATTGGTCGCAGCCCCGCCAGGCCAGCAGCACCTGGGTCTTGAGCCCGGAAAAGCTGAAATCCAGGCCCGGTCGGTCGGTCATCGGGCGCGCGAAACGAAAGCGCCCCGGCGTGCCCTGCGCGGCCAGCGCCGCCAACTGCGGACCGCCCGGATACGGTAGCCCCATCATCTTGGCGGTCTTGTCGAAGGCCTCGCCGGCCGCATCGTCCAGGGTCTCGCCGAGCAGCCGGTAACGACCGATGGCCTCCACCGCGATCAACTGCGTGTGCCCGCCGGACACCAACAGCGCCACGAATGGCGGTTCCGGCACACCGAGCGCCGGGTCCGGGTCTTCCATCAGTGGCGCTAGCAAGTGGCCTTCCATGTGGTGCACGCCGATCGCCGGCACTTCCAGCGCCCAGGCCAGCGCGCGGGCGACACCTGCGCCGACCAGCAGCGCGCCGACCAGACCCGGCCCGGCGGTATAGGCCACACCGTCCAGGTCGCGCACCTGCAAATCGGCTTCGGCCAGGGTCTGGCGGATCAGGGGCAGCAGCTTGCGCACGTGGTCACGGCTGGCCAGTTCCGGCACGACCCCGCCGTATTCGGCGTGCAGTGCGATCTGGCTGTACAGCCCGTGCGCGCGCAGCGCGGCCGCACCGGAGCGGGTGGTGTCGTAGACAGCGACGCCGGTTTCGTCGCAACTGGATTCAATGCCGAGCACATTCATCCGTGCATTGTGGGGCCGAATCGGCGGCAGGCCAAACCCCGTGCTTGCAGCGCGAGAATCCGTCGCTATAATGTGCGGCTCGCCGGGCGTGACCCGGTCACCATTGTGCCCCGGAGATTCCATGCCCAGCGTCAAAGTCCGCGAAAACGAGCCCTTCGAGTTTGCGCTCCGTCGCTTCAAGCGCACCTGCGAAAAGGCCGGCGTACTGGCCGAAACCCGCAAGCGCGAGTTCTACGAAAAGCCGACCCAGGAACGCAAGCGCAAAGCCGCCGCTGCGGTGAAGCGTCAACTGCGCCGCACCTCGCGCGACGTCACCAAGCGCCAGCGCCTGTACTGAGGATCGCGGCCTACGGTAGCGCGGCCTGCTGGTTTGGGCAGGCGCTACGGTAAGCCCACGAAGCCGGCACGCGCAAGCGTCGCCGGCTTTTTGCGTCTCCCTCGCCACACGCTGCAATCCAGGCGCTGTCGCAGCCAGGTTGTACCAGCCGCGCCATTCCCATGGGCAACGGCTTGTCGCGGTGGCGTTGCCTAGAATGCTCCCGTCTTTTTCCTCCACGGTGGAACCCGTCATGACCCTCAAACAGCAGCTCACCGACGACATGAAGGCCGCGATGAAGTCCGGCGACAAGCACAGCCTGGGCGTGATCCGGCTGATCAACGCGGCGATCAAGCAGAGGGAAGTGGACGAGCGCGTGGACATGGACGACGCTGCGGTGATCGCCGTCATGGACAAGATGGTCAAGCAACGCAAGGACTCGGTGAACCAGTACGAGGCCGCCGGTCGCGAGGATCTGGCCAGCATCGAGCGCGAAGAGCTCACGGTGATTGCGCGCTATCTCCCAGTCAAACTTGGCGAGGCCGAGATCATTGCCGCGATCCAGGCCGCGATCGCACAGACCGGCGCCAGTACTCCGGCCGACATGGGGAAATTAATGGGCGCACTGAAGCCGATGCTCGCCGGCAAGGCCGACATGGGCCAGGTCTCGGCCCTGGTCAAGCAGCAACTGGGCGGCTGATCCGGCGCATCACGCTTCACCCATTTTTCGCGCGGGGCTGCTACAACACCGGCAAGCCCGCGCTTTACCGCGCGCAGCGCGGGGCTGGCGTTGCCGACGCCGCGCGCCGAAGATCCTGCGCCCATGTCCCTATCATCCGCACGCCTGCATACGCATCTGGACCGCCTGCAGCAAAGCCTGCCGGCGGCACTGGCGCGGCGCTTCGCCGAGATCGACCTGATGACCCAGGCCGCCTCGCTGTCCTTCTACGCGCTGCTGTCGCTGGCGCCGCTGCTCGTACTGCTGCTGTGGCTGACCGCCTCGCTATATCCGCAAGCGCAGCAAACGCTGATCGCGCAGATTGGGCAACTGGCCGGGAACGGCGCACGCGAGGTCGCACAGACGGTGATCGACAACGCCAAGAACCAGCCCAGCATCGGCTCGCTGGCCGGACTATGGAGCACCTTATTGCTGTTCGTCGGCGCCACGGCGGTATTCGCGCAACTGCAAAATGCGCTGAATCTGATCTTCCGCACCGACAAGCAGCAGCTCGACGGCCTGCTGCCATGGCTGAAGAAACGCGTGTTCTCTTTCGGCGTGGTCTTCGCGCTGGGTTTCCTGCTGTTGATTTCGATGATCCTGACCACGGTGCTGCAGGTCGCCTTCGCACGAATGCCATCACTGCTGCCGGCGGTGGGCTACGCCTCCACGTTGGCGATCTACGTGCTGGCCTTCGCCGTGCTCTACCACTACCTGCCAGACCGGCGCGTGGCGTGGCGGCAGGCAATCATCGGCGGCGCCATCACCGCCTGTCTTTTCGTGATTGGGCGCTATGCGATCGGCGTGTACATCGCCACCGCCGCGCCGGGCAGCGCCTACGGCTCCATGGGTGCGCCCGTGATCCTGCTGGTGTGGATCTATTACGCCACGGTGGTGTTCTTCGTGGGCGCGCTGATCACCGCCGTGATCGACGAGCGCCAGGCGCGCCACGCCCGCTCCACCGCGCCGGAATCGACCCACCCAGCGCCATAAGCGCAGTGCCACCGCACTGAATCGGTCGCGCCGCGCAGCACCGGACCCGTGGCGAGGACACGCACGCGTGGCATCCTATGCCGATGGCCCGCATCCCCGACGCATTCATCGACGATCTGCTCGCACGCACCGACATCGTCGAGGTGATCGGCACGCGCGTGCCACTGAAGCGCCAAGGCAAGGAGTACGCGGCGCGCTGCCCGTTCCACGACGAGCGCTCGGCCTCGTTCACGGTCTCTCCGACCAAACAGTTCTATCACTGCTTCGGCTGCGGTGCGCACGGCACCGCGATCAGCTTCCTGATCAACTACGACCGCCTCGAATTTCTCGACGCGGTGGACGAGCTGGCCAAGCGCGCCGGAATGGAAGTGCCGCGCGACGCGCAACAACGCGGCGCCGCACAAGCGGCTGGCGAAGACCATCGCGACCTGTACTCGGCGCTGGAAGCGGCGACGAAATTCTTCCAACGCCAACTCGACACCAGCGACAAAGCACGCAGCTATCTGGATGGTCGTGGCGTGGATGCGGAGAACCGCGCACGCTTCCAGATCGGCTATGCGCCAGACGGCTACAGCGCGCTCAAGGATGCGCTAGGCACCGACGAGCGTCGGCATAAGTTGCTCGACCGCGCCGGATTGTTCTCCAAAAACGACCGCGGCCACATCTACGACAAGTTCCGCGACCGGGTGATGTTCCCGATCTTCGACCGCCGTGGACGGGTAATCGCCTTCGGCGGCCGCGTTCTGGACAAGGACGATGGCCCCAAATACCTGAACTCGCCGGAGACCGCGCTATTCCACAAGGGACGCGAGCTGTACGGGCTGTGGCAGGTGCGCCAAAGCAACCAGAAGATCGAGCGGCTGATCGTAGTCGAGGGTTACATGGATGTCGTCTCGCTGTTCCAGTTCGGCGTGACCCAAGCGGTGGCGACACTGGGCACGGCCACCACGCCGGAGCATGCCGAACTGCTGTTCCGCAATGCGCCGGACGTGTTCTTCTGCTTCGACGGCGACGCCGCCGGGCGCCGCGCTGGCTGGAAGGCGCTGGAATCGGTCCTGCCGCGAATGAAGGACGGACGCCAGGCATTTTTCCTGTTCCTGCCCGATGGCGAGGACCCGGACACCATCGTGCGCAAGGAAGGCGCGGCGGCATTCGACACGCGCCTTGCCCAGGCCACGCCGCTGTCGCAATTCTTCTTCGACGAACTTTCCCGCGAGATCAACCTGAGCACACTCGACGGTAAGGCGCGTCTGGCCGAGCGCGCGCGACCGATGCTGGCGCAGATTCCCGACGGCGCGTTCGGCGACCTGATGCGCCAGCGCCTGACCGAACTCACCGGCATCGGCGCGGCCGCACCCGTCACCACATCAGCGAACAGAAGCCCAGTGCGGCCCGTGCAGTCGGCGCACAAACGCAGCCTGGTCCGCGAGGCAATCGCACGTTTGCTGCAAATGCCGGCGCTGGCGCTGGAATTGCCACCACCCTATCCGTTCGCCGGCCTGCGCCTACCCGGCATCGAATTACTCATCGAACTATTGCAGATCGTACATACGCGGCCAGAAATCACCACTGGCGCGCTACTGGAACACTTCCACGAACGCGAAGAACTGGCCGCACTGCAGAAACTGGTGATGCAGGAGATTCCCGGCGATAGCGCGAGCTGGCGTCAAGAGTTACTCGACGTGATGGCGCAACTGGAGAAACAGACTTTGCAACAACGCCTGGACGAACTACAGGCCAAGCAACGCGCGCAAGGACTGGACGAAACCGATAAGTACGAACTGCGCGAACTACTGAAGGTGCTTGCGACGTTGCGCTGAGCGCTGCCCTGCGGATGCGCAAAGCCGAGCCAGAGGATGCGAAATCCGGATTGGGGCATGTGATCGACGCACGACGCACGACGCACGTTGAAGTGAGCGCAAAACCAGTCGCAATGGATTGAAACAAGCCATTGCAACAAGCCTGCATCGCCGAGGTCATGACAGCGTCTCACCGAACATTGCCGACACCTTCACTCGGTGAATTGGACCGAAAAAGCGTTGCAACGATAGATTTGCTCGTTGCCAACGCCGCACGTCCTGGATTGGCCTGCACCAACTGCATTTCCTACAATACAGACTGCATCGCACCATCCCATCGCATGATCAGCTCCTGGCTCGCCCGCCTGCGCATCGACCCCTTCACCGTGGCACTGTTGTGCACGGTGTCGCTCGCCTCGCTACTGCCGGTCTACGGGCCTGCGGCGGGAGTCATGGACGTGGTCACCGACCTGGCCATCGCCGCACTGTTCTTCCTGCACGGTGCACGGCTGTCGCGTGAGGCCATCCTGTCTGGCGCGCTGCACTGGCGCCTGCATCTGACCATCTTCGCCGCCACCTTCATTCTGTTTCCGCTGCTGGGCTTGCTGTTCAAACCCCTGGCGCACGTCCTGTTGACCCCTGAGTTGTACATTGGCGCGCTGTTCCTGTGTGCGCTGCCATCCACGGTACAGTCGTCGATCGCGTTCACCTCGATGGCTGGCGGCAACGTATCGGCCGCCGTGTGCAGCGCCTCGCTGTCGAGCCTGCTTGGCGTGTTTCTGACCCCGTTGCTGATGGGCCTGCTGGCCGGCGCACAGAGCGCCATGGCCAATCCGCTGGAAGCGATGGGCAAGATCATGCTGCAGTTATTGGTGCCGTTCGTCGCCGGTCATCTGTTGCGGCCATGGATCGGCGCCTGGGTCGATCGCCGCCGCGCGCTGCTGCGCTACACCGACCAGGGTACGATTCTGCTGGTGGTGTACACCGCATTCAGTGCGGCGGTGATCGAAGGTTTATGGCGTAAAACGCCGCTGCCGGCACTGCTCGGTGTGGCGGTCACCGGAGCCTTATTGCTGGCGCTGGCGATGTTGCTGATCACATTCGCTGCGCGGCGACTGGGTTTTTCCCGCGAGGACGAAATTTCGATCGTGTTCTGCGGCTCCAAGAAGAGTCTGGCCACTGGCGTGCCGATGGCCAAGGTACTGTTCGCCAGTGGCAGCCTCGGCGCGATCGTGCTGCCGGTGATGCTTTACCACCAGATCCAGTTGATCGTCTGCGCGGTGATCGCGCAACGCTATGCACGCGCGGCAAAGATGACACGCACGCAGTAAGCGGATGCGCCGCATCCGTGGCGCGGATCCAGCCGATGGCGCACACAGCCAACGATACCGTGATCGCGAGCACAACCAAAGTGGCATCAGCACAGATGCAAACGTGATGTGCCACAGCAGCGGTCACTGGGTAAAGTAGGAGGCCGCCCCAGTCGCGCCACCCTCCCCCTACCGGTGCCTCATATGAGCCGTATGCTCCGCCGTTCCGCCATGCTTTCCTCCAGTCTGGCCACGTTGCTGGCCCTGAGCGCCTGTGAAAAACCACCCGCTCCCGCAACGCCCAAGGCCACTGCGCCAGCCCCCGCAAAAGACAATACCGGCATCGCATGGCACGAAGGCGACCTCGACGATGCCTTCGCCGAAGCCCGTGAACAAAACAAACCGCTGCTGCTCTACTGGGGCGCGGTGTGGTGCCCACCCTGCAATCGGCTCAAGGCCACGCTGTTCAAGGACCCGGCCTTCATCGCACGTACTCGCGCCTTCGTCGCGGTGCATCTGGATGGCGACTTGGAAAGTGCGCAAGCCTGGGGCGAGCGCTTCGGTATCAAGGGCTATCCGACCATCATCGTGTTGGCTCCGGACCGTAGCGAAATCACCCGTCTGGCCGGCGACAGCGACACCGCCCATCTGGCCGAAGCGCTGCGCGTGGCCGCAAACCGCACCTCCAGCTCGGCGCAATTACTGCAGCAAGCCCTGAAAGAACCAGCCACGCTCAGCAACGACGACTGGACCATACTCAGCCAATACGACTGGAGCTTAGATGGCGCGCATTTGATCAAGTCCGAACACACTGCTGACGTGCTCGCACGCCTGGCTGCCGCCGCGCCACAGCCTGCACTGCAACGCCGCTTCGCGTTGTTGGCGCTGAGCATGAACGCAACCGACACCTCGCCGACACCCAAACAGCGCGCGACCAATCGCGCCCTACTGCAGGCCGTCGTGTCCGATCCTGCCGAAGTCCGCGCCAACCTCAGCACACTGACCGAATCGGCACACGAACTGATACAAGCCGGAGCGGCGAATGCAAGCGAGCGCGCCACGTTGTCCAACGCGCTGACACAGGCACTGGACAAGGTCTACACCGACAGTCGCTTACCGATCAGTGATCGCCTGGAAACTGTCTATGCCGACATCGCACTGGCGCGGCTGGCACAGGGGCAGCCGGCGGACCCAGGCCCGACGGCGCCTGCTCCTCCGCCACTGCCGGCTGCCGTGGTGGAAAAAATACGACAACGCGTGCACTGGGCCGAACAGGCTGCACACAGCGATGCCGAACGCCAGTCCACGATCAGCATGGTCGCCGACCTGCTCGATACCATCGGCGACAAAGCCGGCAGCGAACAGTTGCTGCTAGCCGAACTCGGGCGCAGCAAGACGCCTTACTACTACATGCCCAAATTGGCCGGTCTGGCCGAGGAGCGCGGCGACAAGCAAACCGCGCTGTATTGGCTGAAAAAGACACGCGACAGCGTCCAGAGTCCATCCCTGCGCTTGAATTCCGATACACGTTACGTCAATGGCTTGATCCGCCTGCAACCGGACAACGCAGCCGCCATCGAGAACGCCACAGCGCAAATGATCGCCGAACTGGCTCACCAGCCCGACGACTACCTTCAGCGCCACCGGCAACGCTTCGACACCCTGGGCAAGAAGCTGAAAGACTGGAGCAAGCAACACAACGGCAACGCCGTGCTGGCACGCCTGCAGCAGAAAATGCAGCAAAACTGCAGCAAACAGGAACGCGACAATTGCCCACACTGGCTGAGCTGAGCTGAGCCGCAGTCGCGATGGACGCGGCGCCGACGGCGCCGCCTCCTAGCCCGGCAACACCCAGTGATCGACCAGCAAGAATGCAAACAACGCCATCAGGTACACGATGGAGTAGCCGAACATGCGCATCGAAAACATTTCGTCTGGCGGGTCGAGCATGCGCCAGGCGTACCAGAGAAACACCGCATCCAGCACCAGGGTGCCGCCGAGATAAAACACACCACTCATCCCCACGACCACCGGCAGCAACGTCGCCACGACCAGCAGCAGCGTGTACAGCAGAATCTGCTTGCGCGTGTGCGCCACACCATGGGTGATGGGTAACATCGGAATCGCCGCTTTGGCGTAATCGGCGCGACGGAAGATCGCCAACGCCCAGAAATGCGGCGGCGTCCATACGAAGATGATCAACACCAGCAACGAGGCGTAGGCCCAGTCCCACTGCCCCTGCATGCCGGTGATCGCGGCCCAGCCCAGCAACGGCGGCGCCGCGCCGGCCAGGCCACCGATGACGATGTTCTGCGGCGTGGTGCGCTTCAGGAACACCGTATAGACCACCGCATAGCCAATCAACGAAGCGAAGGTCAATACCGCGGTGATGACGTTGACCCACACCACCAATACCGTCATCGACAGCGTGGTGAGCAACGTGGCGAACAACAGCACCTGCCACGGCAACACCTTGCCCACCACCAACGGACGCCAGGAAGTGCGGGCCATCTGCGCATCGATGCGCGCATCCAACAACTGGTTGATTGCCGCCGCCGCCGAAGCAGCCAACCAGATACCAAAGAAACCGAGTAACCCGGTGCGTACCTGTGTCCAGGTCGGCAGACCCGGGATCGCCAGACACATACCGACCAGCGCGGTGAACACGATCAGCGCCACCACCTTGGGTTTGGTCAGATCCCAGTAATCGCGCCAGTAGACGCCACGCGCACTCATTGCGGCGCTCGCAGCCGTGCCAGCAACGACACCAGCACGAACAACAACGCCACCGCCCCGGCGTTGTGCAACACCGCCACGGGCAACGGCAACGCCAACTTAACATTGAGAATGCCAAGACCGATCTGAGCAACCAACAACGCCAGCAACGCCACCACCCAGCTGCGCATGCCCGGCGAGCGGCTCAAGCGCCAGCCCAGCCAGAGCAGATAAGCGGCGACGCCCATCGCCATCATCCGGTGCGCCATCTGGATCGCGATGCGCGCCGCGCCGTCGAGGACACCGCCTTCGTAGTCCACGCCGATGGCGCGCCATAAGGTGAAACCGGCGCGGAAATCGTGCGGCGGCCACCACTGGCTGACGCAGCGCGGAAAATTGTCTGGCGACCAACTACCGCCACCGCAGGCCAATGCCGCGTAGTTGGCGCTGACCCACCCGCCCAGCGCGATCTGCACCAGCAACAGCGCCACACCGATACGCAACAACCACTGCAACTGGGTCGCATCGGCCAGGGTGATCGGCAAGTGCGTGGCACGCCAGGCCATCCACACCAGCAACGAAAAAAGCGTCAACGCGCCCAGCAAATGCCCCATCACCACGATCGGCTTGAGCAGCATGGTGACCGTCCACATGCCCAACAACGCCTGGAAAATCACCACCGTCAGGGCCAGCACCGCCACGCGGGCGAGATCGGCATTGGACCAGCGCCACGCTGCCAGCAACAGTATCCCCTCCGCGCTCACCGCCAAGAGCATCGCCAGTGCCGGCCAGCCGGACATATACAGCGGGATCGACAGCGCTACCAGCAGCGCCGCAGCGAGGATCCGGGCAATCCCCAGCCGACGCCGGCGCGCCGCCAGCAGCGACAACACCAACACCTCCACCCCCAGCGCACCGGCGAGAAAACGGTGTATCTGCTCACGCCAGACTTTGCGCGTCTCCAGCGGACGGATCTTGCTGGCCGTGTGGGTGTTGGCTTCGGCACTGGTCTGCGGCCAAGTCACCCGACCGTAGCAGGTCGGCCAGTCCGGGCAGCTCATGCCCGCATCGGACAGGCGCACGAACGCGCCGAACATGACGGTGCTGGCGGTGAACAGCGCCGCCAACCAAGCCATGCGGTGGAAGTGACGGAACAGCGCCGGCGGCGCGAACAAGCTCATAGGCAGGTGGCTCACAGAAGTTTCAACAGTTTCGCCAGATCGCTACGCAATCCAGCCGGGTCGAAACCAGGGGCATAGCGCAGCACGACGAAGCCATTGGGATCGATGACGTAGACCGGCACCCCTGCAGCATCATGTGCTCGCGGCAGCGCGGCCAACAGCGCCGGGTCCGCGCGCAGCACCCGCACCGGGGGTAGCGCCCGGATCCATGGCGAAGGCGTGCCGATCCACAGGATCTGCACGTGATCGGCGTCGTGGCCGAACAATTCCCAGACCTTGTCCAGCTCGCGCGCCAACGCGTCGCAGACACTGGCACATTCCGCCGGCGGCGCCAGCGCGATGCGCCACAGACGCTGCTGCGGCCGCCAGGCATAGAGGCTGCCATCGGCCAGCCGAGGTTGCAGCGCACGCAGGTCGGCCGGTGGCCTCAGCAATTCTCCATGATTGCGGCGCGCCGGCGGCTGCCAGCCGGAAAAGCGCAGCACACCAGCGGCCAGCATCGAGCCGAAAAACAGGACGAACAGCGCGACCAACGGCCAGCGGCCGCGCGCGGCCGCCTCACGCGGGATCGGAGGGGAAGCAGTCATGCCTGGGATTTTCTCATGCGCGCGCACTCAGCGCCCGCCCCGTCCCCTGTATGCCCGCCAACTGAGCAACGCGGCCGTGGCCAGCACCAGCAGCGCCAGACCGAACCACTGCACCGCGTAAGCCAGATGGCGCTCGGGCGGCAGCGTGTTCGGCAACAGGTCCAGATCGCGCGGATAGCCCAGCGGCAGGGCCGGATCCAGGCGCAGCACCTGCGACAAAATGTCGCGGCGGCCGAGCGCCACACCAATCGCCGCCGGCTCGATCCGCATCGCCAACCAGCGCTGCGGCGACGGCGCGGCGACCAGCGCCGGGCCCAATGCCAGGCCATGCGACGGTGGCGGCCCGAGCAAGCCGACCAACACGTACCGGCCTTGCAGCGCTACCGGACTCGGCAGAGCACGATCAGCAGGCAGCGGCAACCAACCCAGTTCCACCAGCACCGGGCCCGACAGGCCATCGGGCAAGAACGGCTGATATACCTTCACCCCGCTACGGCCCTGGCGTATCTGGTTGTCGAGCAGAATCTGCCCAGGCAGGAAACGGCCTGCGCCGTGCACCCAGGCCAGCCGTCCAGCTCGTCCTGTGTGCAGCGCATCGGCCAGCGCCTGCGGACGATCACGCACATGCGCCGCCTGCGCGAGTAGCGCCTGCTTCTCATACATGCGCTGGACCTGCCAACGCCCAAGGGCACAAAACCCCAACGCCAACACCAGCGCAATACTCCAGCCAAGCCACCACGGCATGCGCCGCTGCCCACTCGCACGCGAGGCAGCGACGAGAGTCATAATGCGGACACACCATGCGCCGAGATGCCCATGAACGACTCGCTGAAAACCCTGCTGATCGTCGCGTTCCTGCTGGTCATCCTATGGAACCTCGGCGCCGGTCTTTACTACTTGCTGGTGGACCGCGGCCAAAGCAAGCGCACGGTGAACGCATTGACCTGGCGCATCGGCTTGTCGGTTTGTCTGATCGTATTGGTGATCTTGGGCATCTATACCGGTGCGATCAAGCCACACGGGCTGGGGCAATAAGAGCCCCAACAGCGGCCATGCCGTGCGACACCCCATCGCGATCACGCGATGGGGTGGAAAAAAGAACGCATCTGGCAAACACAACCACCGTGCCGTAGCGGCCGTTTCGCAATGGTGTGCAGCCACGAGGCATCGCCATTGGGCAAACCCAGCTCACTAGAACATCCGCAACGTCGGTATGGCGCACATGCGCGCAAGATCGCACAAAGCGGCGCACGCGATCAAAGCACATAGACGAACAGGAACAGCGCCAACCACACCACATCGACAAAGTGCCAATACCAAGCGGCGGCTTCGAAAGCGAAATGATGATCGCGACTGAAGTGTCCGCGCGCCGCGCGCAGCCACATCACCAGCAGCATGATCGTGCCCAACAGCACGTGCGCGCCGTGGAAGCCGGTGAGCATGAAGAACGTGGAGCCATAAATACCCGACCCCAAGGTGAGATTGAGCTCTTTGTAGGCGTGGATGTATTCCTTGCCCTGGCAGTACAAGAACGTACACCCCAGCAACACGGTCAACGCCTGGAACACCAGAAGACGCGTGCGCTGCCCCGCCTTGAGCGCATGGTGGGCAATGGTCAGCGTCACCCCGGAGCTGAGCAGGATCAGCGTGTTAATCAATGGCAATCCCCAGGCCTCGATGGTCTGGAAGTGCCCACCGATCGCCCCTGGCCCGTTGGTCGGCCACGCCGCGGAATACCCATCCCACAGCAGCGCGTTGGTCATCACGCGATAGCTTTCCCCGCCCAGCGTCGGCAGGATGAAAGTCCGGGTATAGAACAGCGCGCCGAAGAACGCGCCAAAGAACATCACTTCGGAGAAGATGAACCAGACCATCCCCATCCGGAACGACACGTCGACCTGGCGGTTGTAGTGCCCGGCGATGGACTCGCGGATCACATCGCCGAACCACATGAACAGCGTCGCCAGCAACATTGCGATGCCGGCGAAGAACGTCCACTGGCCCCAGCCCGCGTCGTTGAGCCAACTGGCCACCCCAATCATCGTCACGAACATCGCGATGGAACCGATGAACGGCCAACGACTCTGGCTGGGCACGTAATAGGCGGTGGCGTCGGTGCTGGGCTGGGCCATGGCAGGCATTCCGGTCGGGAGTCAGAGCGCTGCGCGCGGGGAAGCGGCCAGTTTCGGCGATTCCAGTTCCGCGCTCAGCGCATCGTTCTTGTAGAAGGTGTAGGACAGGGTAATGGTGGTGATGTCGCGCGGCAGGTTGGGATCGACGATGAAGCGCACCGGCATGTCGCGCTTCTCTCCAGCCTGCAAGGTCTGCGCGGTGAAGCAGAAGCACTCGGTCTTGGTGAAGTAACCAGAAGCACGTGCCGGCGCCACCGACGGCACCGCGCTGCCGACGATGGCATGACCGCTCTCGTTGCGCGCGTAGTACAGCGCTTGATTGAGCTGGCCGGGGACCACCTCCATGGTGAGCTGCTCCGGATGGAACGACCATGGCAGTTTGGAATTCACCCCACCATCGAACTGCACCTTGACCGTGCGCTTGCCGACCAGCGACGTGCTCGCCTGCGAGCCGTCGCCCGGACCACGCTCCAGGCGAATGCCGAACACCTTTTCGCAGGCGATGCGGTACAACGGCACCAGCGAAAAAGTCAGCACGAACACCGCCAGCGCCACACCGACTAGCTTGAACAGTCCGGCACTACTTGGCACATGCGGTGACGGCGCGCTCATCGCCCCAGCACCCCGGAGAGGATGAAGCCGACGTAGATCGCCAGCGCGACCAAGCCGGCCACCAAGGCGGTACGCGCCGCACGTTTGCGGCGCAGGACCAACTCATCGAGCGGCGGTTGCGCAGTCATCAGTGGCCGATGTCGTCGTGGGCCAAATCGCCAGGTTTGAGCACCGGCGGCAGGGTGAAGGTATGCGCCGGGGCCGGCGATGGCACCGTCCACTCCAGGCCGCGCGCACCTTCCCACACCCGCGCCTGCGCCTGCGCGCCGTTGCGCAGCGACGCCAGCAGAATCGAGGCCATCAAAAACGGGGTGACGAACATGCCGAACGCACCAATCGAACTGACCAGGTTCCAATCCGCGAACACCACGTTGTAATCCGGAATACGCCGAGGCATACCGGCCAGGCCGAGGAAATGCTGCGGGAAAAACAGCAGATTGACGAACAGCATCGTCCACCAGAAATGGAACTTGGCCCAGCGCTCGTTGTACATGTGCCCGGTCCATTTCGGCCACCAGTAGTACACCGCCGCGATCAGCGCGAACACCGCGCCGGTGACCAACACATAGTGGAAATGCGCCACCACGAAATACGTGTCGTGGTACTGGAAGTCGGCCGGCACGATTGCCAGCATCAACCCGGAAAAACCACCGATGGTGAACAGGATGACGAACGCCACCGCCCACAGCATCGGCGACTCAAAGCTCATCGAGCCTCGCCACATGGTGCTGATCCAATTGAATACCTTCACCCCGGTGGGAATGGAGATCAGCATGGTGGCGAACATGAAGTAGATCTCACCGCCCAGCGGCATGCCCACGGTGAACATGTGGTGGGCCCAGACGATGAAACTCAGGAAGGCGATCGCCGCAATCGCATAGACCATCGCCTGGTAGCCGAACAACGGCTTGCGGCTGAAAGTCGGAATGATCTCGCTGATCACGCCGAATGCCGGCAGGATCATGATGTAGACCTCGGGATGGCCGAAGAACCAGAAAATATGCTGGTACATCACAGGGTCGCCGCCACCGGCCGCGTTGAAGAACGAGGTGCCGAAGAACTTGTCGGTCAGCAACATGGTCACCGCGCCCGCCAGCACCGGCATCACCGCGATCAGCAGGAACGCGGTAATCAGCCAAGCCCAGCAGAAAATCGGCATCTTCAGCAGATAGATGCCCGGCGCGCGCATGTTGAGCACGGTGGCGATGATGTTGATCGCGCCCATGATCGAACTGATGCCGGCCACATGGATGGCGAACACCGAGAAGGCCACGTTGTACCCTCCCTGCAGCATCAGCGGCGGGTACATCGCCCAGCCGGCGGCTGGCGCGCCACCGGGTAAAAACAGGGTCAGCAACAGCAGCGTAAATGCCACCGGCAACAGCCAGAACGACCAGTTATTCATGCGCGGCAAGGCCATGTCCGGCGCACCGATCTGCAGCGGAATCATCCAATTGGCCAGGCCGACGAAGGCCGGCATCACCCCGCCGAAAATCATCACCAGCGCATGCACGGTGGTCATCTGGTTGAAGAACTCGGGCTTGACGAACTGCAACCCCGGCTGCGCCAATTCGGCACGAATCACCACGCTCATCGCCGCACCGATGACGAACATGGTGAAGCTGAAGAGCAGATACAGCGTGCCGATGTCTTTGTGATTGGTGGAAAACAACCAACGCGCGACGAAGCTCTGCGAATGCCCGTGCTCGTCGTGGTGATCGACTGCGGAATGGGCCATGGCGGCTACCTCAGAAAGGGAAGGCTGGACATCAGGTGGCTTGCACGGTCAGGTGCGAACCGGGACGAGGACGCGGGCGCGATTGTTGCGCCTGCGGTGGCACCGTGGGCGCCGCCGTGTTGTTCGGAGTGGACGCCGCCGTAGGCGCAGTTGCTGGAGCGGCCACCGGCGCGGACGCGGGCGCTGCAACCGCAGGCGCGGGCTTGCGCGATGCCAGCCACTTGCGGAAATCCTGCTTGCTCATCGCCTCGACCACGATCGGCATGAAGCCGTGGTCCTTGCCGCAGAGGACGGCGCACTGACCGCGATACACCCCGGGGGTGTCGATGCTGGTCCAGGCTTCGTTGACGATTCCAGGAATGGCGTCCTGCTTCCAGCCCAGCGCAGGCACCCACCAGGCGTGGATCACGTCATCGGCGGTAATCAGGAAACGGACCTTGGTGTTCACTGGCAGCACCAGGCGGTTATCCACATCCAGCAGATAGTGCGGATCGTGTTCGACGGTCGGCACCGCACCGCTCTGGCGCATGCGGTCGGAACTGCGCGCCAAACGACTGGTGAAGGACACGTTCTCACCCAGGTATTCGTACCGCCACATCCACTGATAGCCGGTGATCTTCACCGTCATTTCGGCATCGCGGGTGTCGTACATCGCGATCAGCTTGGCCGTGGCCGGCCAGGCCATCACGATCAGGATCAACACCGGGATCACCGTCCATACGATCTCGGCCTTGGTGTTGTGGGTGAACTGCGCCGGCACCGCACCCTTGGACTTGCGGAAGGTGAACAGCGCATACGCCATCGCGCCGAACACCAGCACGCCAATGACCACGCACACCCACAATGCGAGCATGTGGGCATCGTAGGCATTGTGTGCGCTCTGGGTGACGCCACGGCCCATGTTGAGTTGCCACGGCTTCGGATCGGCCGCTTGCGCCCACGCCAGAGGCGCAGCCACTGCCGCCGCCAGTGTCATTCCAGCCTTAACTGTCTGTTGCACCCATCTGCCGCATTGCTTCATTGCCTAGACCCCTTAGCGTGTCATCGGTTGCGGCCAGTCGCGGCCGCCAGCAAGCCTTGCAGGGTGTGCGCCAGTTCGCGGCGCTCGTCGGGACCGAGGAACTCGCCTACCCGAACCTGCTTGCCGCTGGAAGCCAGCACCACCCTGTCGTCGCCTTCGATCCGCAACCGCACCCAATGCGGATGAGCGCGGAACGCTGGCGTTTCTGCATCTGGATGGGTCACTTCCACGCAGGCCGGACCCACCCGGATCTCCTCTTCGCGCTCGCCCACCCGCCATAACCAGCGCAGTGCAAGCGCCACCATCATGCTGTGCAACAAAGCGAATACAGGCGCGAACACATTGCCTGCGAGCCATCCAACTCCTGCCACGGCCCACATCGCCCCGGCGAGCGCAGCGAACAACAAGACGAACTGTCGGGCGTTGAGCGCCCGCGGCGGGCGCAGCCGTAGCTGCGCACCCGACCCCTCCGGAGAAAACGGAAACATTTCGATCATGTCGAACCGCGCTTCCGAACCGCCTCGCCTTTAAGTCGCGAGTACGCCTGGATGGTAGCCCTGGGCCTGCCCTGCGGCAAGCACGGGTACATCACAAAAAATGCTGCAATGCAACCAGATCGACGCGCCATGTCGCCCGGCATCGCCGCCGGACCCGCGCAGCACGCGCGGGCGCTGACATAAAATGATCGCTTCCATCCCTGGCCTTTCCCGCATGAACGCTCTGTCTGGCGCCGGCTCTGCCTCGCCGATTCCATCGGCCTCGCCTTCGCCGCTGCTCGCCCCCGAACTTCCGCCCGCCGCGCACGCTCTGCGCGCCGCGATCACCGCCGCCTGGCTGAAGGACGAAGCCGAGCACGTGCGCGAACTGCTCGAACACGCACGCCTGCCGACCGCCGAGCAGGCCAAGGTACAGGCGCTGGCCGCCGATCTGGTCACCCGCGTGCGTGCGCGTGCGCAGAATCAGGGCGCGATCGAAGCGTTCATGCGCCAATACGATCTGGGCAGCGAGGAAGGTGTGCTGCTGATGTGCGTGGCCGAGGCGCTGCTGCGCATCCCCGATCAGGACACCGCCGACAAGCTGATCCGCGACAAACTCGGTGATGCGGACTGGAAAAAGCATATGGGCGAGAGCGATTCGATCCTCGTCAATGCATCCACCTGGGGCCTGATGCTCACCGGCAAGCTGGTGCAGATCAACGACCTCACCCGTGCCGACGTGTCTGGCGCATTCAAACGCCTGATCGGCCGCGTCGGCGAGCCGGTGATCCGGCTGGCGGTGCGTCAGGCGATGAAGATCATGGGCCATCAATTCGTCATGGGTCGCACCATCGGCGAGGCGCTGGCGCGCTCGAAGAAGGGCGACAACGCCCACTACCGCTATTCCTTCGACATGCTCGGCGAAGGCGCGCTGACCATGCGCGACGCGCGGCGCTACCTGGACGCCTATCGTCAGGCAATCCACGCCATCGGCACGCATTTCGCCAAGCAACCCCAGCGCGATAGCGGCAAGGACGCGGTCTTCGCCGCGCCCAGCATCTCGATCAAACTCTCCGCGCTGTACCCGCGCTACGAGCACGCCAAGCGCGCACGGGTGATGGCCGAACTGGCACCAGGCGTACTGGAGCTGGCGCAGCTCGCAAAGTCCTACGGCATCGGCTACACCGTCGATGCCGAAGAAGCCGACCGTCTGGAATTGTCGCTGGATCTCATTGAGGCCACCTTCTCCGATCCCTCGCTGGACGGCTGGGAAGGCTACGGTCTGGCGGTACAGGCGTATCAGAAACGCACGCCGTACACGATCGATTTCCTTGCCGATCTGGCGCGCCGCGTCGGTCGTCGTATTCCGGTGCGGCTGGTCAAGGGCGCTTACTGGGACGCGGAGATCAAGCGTGCCCAAGTCGAGGGCCATCCCGGCTATCCGGTGTTCACCCGCAAGCAAAACACCGACGTGTCCTATCTGGCTTGTGCCAAGCGATTGTTCGCGCACAGTGACGCGCTGTACCCGATGTTCGCCACACACAACGCGCAGACCATCGCGGCGGTGCGCGCCATCGCCAACGGCAGGGACTACGAACACCAGAAGCTGCATGGCATGGGCGACGATCTCTACGCCGAGGTCATTCCCGCCGACCGCCTGGGCGTGCCCTGCCGGGTGTACGCGCCGGTCGGCTCGCACGAGGATTTGTTGCCGTACCTGGTGCGGCGCCTACTCGAAAACGGTGCCAATTCCAGCTTCGTCAACCGCATTACCGACGAGAACGTGGCCATCGAGGATCTGATCCGCGATCCGCTCGAAGCCGTGTCTGCGTTCGCCTCCATCCCGCATCCGAAAATTCCGCTGCCAGTCGACCTGCTGCGCAGCCAGCATCACAACAGGAAAAATTCCATGGGCGCCAACCTCGCCAACGACAACGACCTGCGTGTACTGGCCGATCAACTCAACGCCGCGCTCAAACCCTGGCACGCCGCACCGTTGGTGCCCGGCACGGTGATCGCCAGCGAAGCGTTGCCCGTGACCAACCCCGCCAACCGCCGCGAGGTCGTCGGCCGTTGGCAGCCAGCCGATGCCGCGAGCGTGGAAAAAGCGCTCGCCAATGCCGTCAACGCACAACCGGCCTGGAACCGCACTCCCGCCGCCAGCCGCGCCACCATCCTCGAACACGCCGCCGACCTGCTGGAAGCGCGCATGCCCGAGTTCATGGCGCTGTGCGTCAAGGAAGCCGGCAAGACTTTGCCCGATGGCGTGGCCGAAGTACGCGAGGCGGTGGATTTCCTGCGCTACTACGCTGGCCAGGCACGCGCCCAGTTCGGCGCGCCCGAGCGGCTGCCAGGGCCGACCGGCGAATCCAACGAACTGCAGTTGCACGGCCGCGGCGTGTTCGTATGCATCAGTCCGTGGAACTTCCCCTTGGCGATCTTCCTCGGCCAGGTCGCTGCGGCGTTGGCCGCTGGCAACAGCGTCATCGCCAAGCCCGCCGAACAGACCAATCTCGTCGGGCATGCGGCGGTGAAGTTGCTGCACGAAGCCGGGGTGCCGGAAGCCGTGGTGCAGTTCCTGCCCGGCGATGGCGCCACCGTCGGTGCCGCGCTGACTCGCGATCCGCGTGTGGCCGGGGTCGCCTTCACCGGCTCCACCGAGACCGCACGCGCGATCAACCGTGCGCTGGCCGCGCGCGAGGCCGCCATCGGCGTGCTGATCGCCGAGACCGGCGGCCAGAACGCGTTCATCGCCGATTCCTCGTCGTTGCCGGAAGCGGTGGTCAAAGATGCGATCGCCAGCGCGTTCATTTCCGCCGGCCAGCGCTGTTCTGCCGCGCGCGTGCTGTTCGTGCAGGACGACATTGCCGACAAGGTGATGACCATGCTGGCGGGCGCGATGGCCGAATTGAAGATCGGCGATCCGGGCCTGCTCTCCACCGATGTCGGCCCGGTCATCGACGCCGATGCGCTGCAACTGCTCACCGAGCACGCCGCACGCATGGACCGCGAGGCGCGCCTGATTGCCGTGGCTGGCACCGATGACAGTACCGCGCACGGTAACTTCTTTGCTCCGCGCGCCTACGAATTGCAATCGCTGGCGCAATTACAGCGCGAGGTCTTTGGCCCCGTGCTGCATGTGATCCGCTGGAAAGCCGACCAGCTCGACGCGGTGATCGACCAGATCAACGCCACCGGCTACGGCTTGACCCTCGGCGTGCACTCGCGCATCGACGAAACCATCGAGCGCATTGCCGCGCGCGTGGCGGTCGGCAACGTCTACATCAACCGCAACCAGATCGGCGCAGTGGTCGGAGTGCAACCCTTCGGTGGCCAGGGCTTATCCGGCACCGGTCCCAAAGCCGGCGGCCCGCATTACTTGCTGCGCTTTGCGACCGAGAAGGTCGTCACCGTCAACACCACCGCCGCTGGCGGCAATGCCTCGCTGCTGACACTGGGCGATTGAATGCTGCGCGAGCAGCACGGATCACGCAGCGCACCAACCGGAGCCTGCGTCTGAGCCCTCGCCATCTGTCTTACACACGGCGCTGAGCGTGGAGCGCTGGAGCACCCCACGACGCCAGGGACGACGGCACAAAAAAAGCCCCGCAGAAGCGGGGCTTTTTCATCGTTGCTGTAGCAGTTGCGATCAGAACTTATAGTTGAACGAGGCCGCCAGCACGTTGGCGTTCACGTCGTAATGACCGACCAGCGTACTCCCTGTCGCACTGGTGGTGGCGATTTTCGGATCGTTGATGAACAGATGGGTATAGCCAACGCTGTACTCCACATGCTCGAACGGCCTCCAGCTCAGACCCAGCGAAGCCCACTTGCGGCTTGCGTCCGGCACGCGCACATCGCGGTGCTGATCGGTGGTCGGGGTTTCGTCGTAAGCCACGCCGCCGCGCAGGGTCAATGTGTCGCTCATGCGGTATTCGGTACCCAGCGAGACAGCGGTGGTATCGCGGTAGTCGAACGTCAGCGTGTTTGCAGGCTGATTGGAAGCGAAGTCAACCGTGATCTTGTCGAACTTTTTCCAAGCGGTGCGGGTGACATCGGCCATCACCGTCCACTGCTCGTTGAAGTTGTGGGTGAAGCTGGCGGTGGCACTGGCAGGCAGCTTGACCGTGGCGCGGCCCTTGGTGTCGACAAAGGTACCCGGCGCGGCAACGGCCAGCACAGTGGCGGCACTGCCCCAGACGGTGAAATCGACGTCACCATTGGTGATCTTGTGCTCTACCTGCGAACGATAGCTGAAGCCGATATGGGTGTTCTCATCGACGCTGAACAAGCCACCCAGGGTGAAGCCGACCGCAGTGTTATCGCCCTTGATACGCGAGAAGCCATCGGCGCTGCCGGGCGCGAAACCCGGCACGCGGCGTGCGGCTAAGATGCTGCCGAAATCGACCGCATTGCTCAGTTCCATATTCAGGCGCTCGGCAAACACAGAGGCGCCGAAGGAGACATATGGATTGATGTCGTAGGAGAAGGCGGCGTTCAAGTCGATCGTGCGCATTTCGGTCTTGACGCCGTTGTAGCGGCCAAACCAATCGCGGTCGTACTGGGTCTTGAAACCGAATGGCGCAGTCAGCGATGCGCCGAAATGTATGTTGTTTTCTGCGCCGAACGGCATGTGGAAATAGACCGCCGGAACCGGCGCGATCATGCCGGCGTCGCCGCCGTTACCACCGGAGATCGGCGCGCCGTTGGCATAAGTCGCGCCGTTGCCACGGTACTTGGCGGAAAATTGAATCGCGCTGATATCAGCCTGGAACACCGTGCCATCGAGTTGGCGCATGCCCGCCGGATTGACGGCGATGATGGAAGCGTCGCCCGGCGCACTCCCAGCACCGGCGAAGGCACGACCAAGTCCCTTTGCACTGTTTTCCTTGAGTTGGAAGGCGGCGCCATGCGCCTGACCCATGGTCAGTGCACCGACGATAGCCGCGGCCAGGGCCGTGAAACGGACGAACTGGGTTGCGTTTTGCATGGTTCTTCTCTCCGGACAAAGGGACATCTGTGTTCGCACCTGCACATTGCCGGCCTGAGAAGTCGAAGATGTATCCCGGAATCCTGTCCTGACATACGGCGCGGCATGCGGCATGACGTCTTGCGTTAACTCAACTATAACAATATTCAGCATAAACAATTTGCTGTGTTCAGGTTCGTATGGAGCGCGCCTAGGTCCTGCCGCATGAAGCCGGTATCTTTGCCATCCGAGGCTTTCCGGTATTCGCATGTTCGTTTCCATCCCCACCCGCGAACGGACCAAGCTGCGCTGGGCCGCGCCGTTGCTGTTGGCATCGATATGGCTCGCCTTCCTGTGGTCCACCAATCTCCCCAATGAAACACGCGCCACGTTGTGGCTGGACTGGGGGGCGTTGTCGGTCGGCACAAGCCCACGCGACTGGCTTGCGCCCCTGCATGACGGCAGCGTGCTGCGCCTGTTCACCGCACTGTTTCTGCATGCCGATTGGTCGCACCTGCTCGGCAACTTGGTGTTCCTGCTGATTTTCGGCCTGCCCGCCGAACGTGTGCTGGGCCCGTGGCGCTTCCTGCTGCTGTTCCTGAGCGGTGGTGCGATCTCCAACCTGGCCGCCATGTTCGCGATCGACACCCCTGATCGCGTCATCATCGGTGCCAGCGGCGCGGTCTCGGCCTTGATCGGCACCTATCTGGCACTGTTCCCGCGCGCCAAACTCGGCGTGGTCCTGCCTCTGGGGCTGTTCCTGGAGTTCGTCCGTGCTCCGGCAGCGTTACTGATCGGCACCTGGGTCGCATTGCAGGTCGTGTTCGCCTACATCGGCCCAGCATTCGGCATGGTGGCGTGGTCGGCACACTTGACCGGCTTCGCCTTCGGCATCGGTTACGGGTTGTACGTGCGCGCTACGCTTGGATAGGCGCAACCTCGTTTGATTCTGAGCCACGTCCGACGACAGCGCGTCTTATACTTCGAGCATGTTCAAACATCTCTACAAAGTGATCTTCCTCAACCACGGCAAGGTCTACGAACTGTATGCGCAACACGTCGGCAGCAGCCATCTGTGGGGGTTCACCGAGATCGGCGCGCTGGTGTTCGATCTGCACGATGGCGTGGTGATCGATCCCACCGAGGAACGCCTGCGCGAAGAGTTCGGCAACACCCAAACGTTGCACCTGCCGATGCAGAGCATCGTGCGGATCGAACAGGTGGAAAAGAAGGGCCCGTCGGCGATCCGCGAAGCTGCCACCGGCGAGAAGGTGGTCACACCATTCCCGATGCCCGGCAAACCCCGCTGAGCCAATGCGCATTCTGATCGCCGACGATTATCAGGATGCGGTAAGACACCTGCCCTGCTTCCGTCGGCTGCAAGGGCATCGCGTGCAGATACTGACCGCGCCGTCGCCCGATCCAGAGACCCTCATTCGCCACGCTGCCGAGGCCGAGGTGCTGGTGCTGATCCGCGAGCGCACCCACATCGATGCCACGCTGCTGGCGCGGTTGCCGGCGCTGCGCCTGATCAGCCAGACCGGCAGGATCGGCGAGCACATCGACTTGGCCGCGTGCACCGCACGCGGCATCGCTGTGGCCGAAGGTGTCGGTTCACCGGTGGCGCCGGCAGAGTTGACCTGGGCACTCCTGATGGCGGCCAGCCGGCGCCTACCGGCGTACCGCGACGCGTTGCTGACTGGGCATTGGCAGGCCACCGGCACTGCGGAACTGGGACGCCGCCTGGAAGGACTGACCCTGGGCGTGTGGAGCTACGGCAAGATCGGTCGCCGCGTCGCCGCTTATGGCCGCGCATTCGGCATGCGCGTGCAGGTCTGGGGTAGCGAGGATACCTGCGCGCATGCACGCGCCGACGGTTTCGAGATCGCCGCAAGCCGCGCCGCCCTGTTCGCCGACAGCGACGTGCTCAGCCTGCACCGTCGCCTGGTCGCGGCCACCCGCCACCAAATCGTGCTGGACGATCTGCTGCGCATGAAGCCCGATGCGCTGTTGGTCAATACCAGCCGTGCCGAGCTGCTCGCCCCCGGCGCACTGCAAGCGGCGCTGGCTGCCGGACGCCCCGGCCAGGCAGCGCTGGACGTATTCGAACAGGAACCGCTGCTGGACCCGCAGCACCCGCTGCTACGGCATCCGCAGGTACTGGCGACACCGCACCTGGGCTACGTCGAGCAGGCCAGCTACGAACTGTACTTCGGCGCTGCCTTCGACAACGTGCTGGCCTTCGCCGCCGGCACGCCACAGCATCTGGCCAATCCCGAGGTGCTGACGCTGGGCTAAATTCGGCAGAGACACCGACGCCAGCGGGATGGCTACGCAGCGCCGCTGGCTCAGGAACCGGGCGTCGCCGCTGCCGGCTCAGGTTTTTCCGGTTTGGCCTTGCCGGGCGCAGGCGTCTGCGGCGTCGACTTGGTCGAGGGTGTCCCCGGTTTGTGCATCGGTACTGCGGTCGGCTTGGCTTTCGGCTTGACCGGCTTGGCGGCGGCGGCCCTGGCCACCGCGCCGGGCTGTTTCAGTTCGGCAAGCGCCTGCGCGATCGGTGCATCGCCCGGCAGCGGGTCGCCGGCGCTGTACCCCTCGGCGCCCTCGTCGTCGCCGCGTAGATGACCCGGCAATGTGGCTTCGCTGTAGTCCGCAATCGCCGCTGGCTTGTCCGCATCCTCCGCCTCGCCCTCAGGGTGCAACACCACGTCGGGGACGATGCCGCTGGCCTGAATCGACTTGCCGCTGGGCGTGTAATAGCGCGCCGTGGTCAGCTTGACCGAATCGCCGTTGTCCAGCGGCAGCACAGTCTGCACCGAGCCCTTGCCGAAGGTACGGCTGCCGACGATACGCGCGCGCTTGTTGTCGCGCAGCGCGCCAGCGAGCACTTCCGAGGCGCTCGCCGATCCAGCATCCACCAGCACCACCATCGGCGCACCGTTGAGCAAATCGCCTGGGGTGGCATCGAACTTGGAATCGCTGACCGAGATACGCCCGCGCGTGCTGACGATGTTCCCCTTGTCGAGCAGGTCGTCGGCCACCTGCACCGCCGCGGTCAGCAATCCGCCGGGATTGCTGCGCAGATCAAGCACCAGGCCGCGCAGCTTGCCGCCGGCCTTGGCAAGCAACTGCTGCAACTGCTTGCGAAAATCCGCGCCGGTATCGGCCTGGAAGGTGCTGATGCGGATGTAGCCGTAGCCAGGCTCCAGCATGCGGCTACGTACACTGGCCACACGGATGGTCTGCCGGGTCAGCGTGACGTCGAAGGGTTTATTGATCTTGTCGCGTTCGATGGTCAACACCACCTTGCTGCCTGGCTTGCCACGCAGCGGTTCCATCGCCTTGACCGCACTGATCGGCTTGCCGTCGATGGCGATGATGATATCGCCCGAGCGCAGGCCTGCACGCGCGGCCGGGGTGTCATCGATCGGCGACACCACCTTGAGGGTGTTGTCCGGCAACTGCAGCAATTCCACGCCAATGCCATCGTAGGCACCGCTGGTCTGCTCATCGAAGGCTTCGGCGTCTTCCTTGCTGAAATAGGTACTGTGCGGATCGAGATCGAGCAACAGGCCACGGATCGCAGACTGCATCAGTTTTTTGTCGTCGACAGGATCGACGTAGGCTTCCTTCACCGCGTTATAGACCGCGACATAGCGACGGATTTCGTCCAGCGGCACTTTCGACGTGGCCGACTCGGTTGCATCCGGATCATCGGCGCTGGCCGCAGGTGCCGTGGATGTCTGCGTGGCGGCATGCTGCGCCATCAGCGGCAGCGGCGCCAGCGCAAGCAACAAGGCAACGGACAGGACTACGCGCATGAAGCACTCCGATTGGGGAAGGCCTGCGCCATCGATGACACAGTTGGCACGATTATGCGCGAAATCACCCTAAACACGCGTTGACCGCACAGCGACGCTGTATTCAGCGTCGCTGCAGCCACGACGCCGGATCCACCGGCTGGCCGTTGTGACGCAATTCGAAGTACAACGCCGGGCGGCCCTGACCGCCGGAGTTACCGACCTTGGCCACCGGATCCCCGCGTTTGACCCGGTCGCCCGCATCGCGCAGCAAGGTATCGTTGTGCGCGTACAGGCTCATGTAGCCGTTGCCATGGTCCACGATCAGGATCATGCCGTAACCGGTCATCCACTCGGAGAACACCACCGTCCCGTCGGCCACCGCAGTGATGGTGCTGCCGGCTGGCGCAGCGATCAGCACACCGTTGCTGGTACGCCCATCGGGCAGCCGACCGCCGTAACGCGCGAGTAAATCGCCAGACAACGGCCAGCCGAGCCCGCCAACCTTCAACGGTGGTCCCGAGGCCGCCAACTTAGGTGGGACCTTGCCGCCAGCGTGTGGGTTATTGCCAGCCCTGGCCTGCGCGGCCTGTTCGGCGGCGGCACGTTTGGCCGCGGCACGCCGCTCGGCCTCGGCACGCGCGGCAGCCGCGCGCAGATTGGCCAGCAAGGTTTCCAGGGCCTTCGCGTCCTGACCAAGCGCTTTTTCGCGTTCGCTACGATCCTGATACCGCTGATCAAGTTCCGACACCACGCTAGCGCGCTGCTTGCGGTCACGCTGCAATGCGGCCGCCTGCTCTTGCTGACGACGCTGCGCTTCGCTCAACTGCTGCCGCTGCTGCGCGACATCGCGCTGTACCTGTTCGAGGGCCTGCAGTTCATGGGTCAAGCTGGCGATGCGTTGCGCGCGTTCGCGCTGCAGATAACGGTGATAGGTCAGTAGCCGATTGGCATCGGCCACGCGATCCTGCGCCAGCAAGAGTTTCAAAGGTGCATTGTCACCGATGGCATAGGCGGCCCGTAGCCATTGCGCCAATTCGGCGTGCTGGCGGGTCAATCTGGCGCGCAATGCATCGCGTTTGTGCTCCAGTTCGGCCAGGGTCTGCTGATGCTGACGCAGTGCCTGCTGGGTCTGTGCCAGGCTGCGTCCGGTAGCGGCGACTTTTTCGTCGGCATCGCGCAATTGTCGCGCGGCGTCGCCGCGCTTGCCCTCCAACTGATGACGCTCCTCGGCTACGCTCTTCAGCTCGCCACGCACTTTCTCCAAGCGACGCTCGGCGTCACGCGGGTTCTGTGCGGCAGCCAGGCCTGCAGTTAGCCACAACAGCGCCATCGCCACGACAGGCATGAACTTGCGTGACTGCAGCCAGACACACCGATGCGTCGCGCCAGACAGGGCGGAACGCGAGAGAACGGAGCTGGCAGCGGACAAGGGCAGATCCAATGACTTCAGGCAGGTGTGGATTGTAGCGAAGCGTGTTGTGATCGCCCCACGATGACTCGCAACCGGATGGCCGGTGTTAGGGGAGGTGGAAAATAATGAAACCGATGCATCTGGCCGTGCTGTTGGTCATTGCCCTCACCGCCGATTCCGCGCTGGCGGCCGAGGACATCAGCAAGGTCAACGGCAGCATCAAGGCCATTGCCGGCAAGCAATATGGAAACCTAGCCATCGTCAACGGCAACATCAGTGTCGAGTCCGGCGCACGCGTGGGCAGCGTGGAGACGGTCAACGGCAATATCAGCGTCGCCGACAATGCCCAGACCAGCGGCTTGTCCACAGTCAACGGCAACATCAACATTGACAAACGCGCGCAGATCGATGGCTCGATCAAAACCGTCAACGGCGGTATCTTTGTCAATCGCGGAGGACACGTCGACGGCGCGATCGAGAGCGTCAACGGCAGTATCGGCGTGATTGCCATGCAGTTGGATCGCGGCATCGAGACGGTCAACGGCGACGTCACCGTGGGCCATGACGCGCATCTGGGCGGCGGGATCACGATCAACAAGCCAAGCTTCAGCATGTCATTCAACCCGACACGCACACCACGCGTCATCGTTGGGCCACATGCGGTAATCGACGGTCCGCTGCGATTCGAACGCAAAGTCACACTGTACGTCCATCGTAGTGCCAAGACCGGGCCGATCAGCGGCGCCATCGCACAGTCATTCGATACCGACATCGCGCCGGGCAATTGAGCCGGACGCTCAGTCTCACGCCAACATCTCCCAAAGCGGTCAGACGCGCAAATAGCCTCTAGCGTGTTGTCAGGAGTTTGCCAGCGGGCGTTATTTTTTGAGGATGCGCATGTTGCGCGTCAGCACGAGGCAGACATCCAGTTACTGGAGCGTGCGGTGTCGACGGTGAGTGATGTTGCGGTGTGCATGAGCTCGCCGTTGGTTGCTCGACGCTGGGCGGCGGCGGCGTTGCAGCGTGGGGTTGTCGGTTGAGGGGGATGTTTGTTTTTTGGGCAATAAAAAATCCCCGTCCTGTTGGGACGGGGATTTGGGGTAAAGCCCCTGGCGATGACCTACTCTCGC
>NZ_JZHZ01000007.1:521776-544311 GCF_000963005.1 Xanthomonas sp. GPE 39 | reverse complement strand
TAGCCGCCACCACGTGGGCTTTTGCTGAAGCGAGCCGGTCATCTTAGCGGCTTTTTCTCTAGCGTCAATACCTTTTTGCGAAGGTTTTGACTTCCTGACATGGGGCGGTGAAGCCAACACGTCAGGGGGAGAAAATTATGGCCCTAAATGATCTGCTTGGGAAGGGGGTGTGAAACATTTTTTCACCCATCCTTCACCGGAGGGTCCAGGTCAACGCCGACTTAGCGCGCCACACTCACAGTGGCGTCCACTCATTGCGCCAAGCGCCCCTTCGTATCCATTACACAACAGGCTGTCGGCCTGATGGGATGCCCTCAGCCAGCAACCAAATGCACACGTGCAAAGGTGCGTTTACCCACTTGCAGCACACCTTCGAACCCTGGCGCGAAACTGTGCTGTGGATCTTCAACCACTTCGCCAGCAACGCGCACTGCCCGCTCCTTCAGCTTTCGGGTGGCCTCGGAGTTGCTGGCAGTCAAGCCCGCCGCGGTCAGCAGCGCCGCGATCCGCACGCCATCAGCTGGCACCACGAGCTGCTGCAGCGGCAACACACTGGTATCGCCCTGGCCAGTCACCACCGCATGCCAACCAATGATGGCCTGCTCCGCCGCGACCGCATCGTGGAAGCGCGTGGCCAGTTCACGCGCCAGGCGCAGTTTCACTTCACGCGGATGCAAGCTCCCCGCCTGCACCTGCTGTCTCAGTGCCTGCGCCTCGTTCAAACCGATGTCGAAGGACAGCAGTTCGATCCAGCGCCACATGAGGTCGTCGCCGATCTTCATGGTCTTGGTCACGATGTCGATCGCCGGTTCGTTGATGCCGATGTAGTTGCCCAGCGACTTGGACATCTTGTTGACCCCGTCCAGTCCCTCCAATAAGGGCATGGTCAGCACGATCTGCGCCGGCTGACCGTAGTGCTCCTGCAGGCCACGCCCCATCAATAGATTGAACTTCTGGTCGGTACCGCCCAGTTCGACATCCGCCTTCAGCGCCACCGAATCGTAGCCCTGCACCAAGGGATAGAGAAATTCGTGGATGGCGATGGACTGCTGGGCCGCATAGCGTTTGGCGAAATCGTCGCGCTCGAGCATGCGCGCCACGGTGTGCTGGCCAGCCAGGCGGATCATGTCGGCCGCGCTCATCTGACCGAACCACTCGGAGTTGAAGCGCACCTCGGTACGTGCGCGATCCAGCACCTTGAACACCTGCTCCTCGTAGGTGCGCGCATTGGCAAGCACATCCTCGCGGGTCAACGGCTTGCGAGTGGCGTTCTTGCCGGTCGGATCGCCGATCATCCCGGTGAAGTCACCGATCAGGAAGATGACTTGGTGGCCGAGCTGCTGGAACTGACGCAGTTTGTTCAACAGCACCGTATGGCCGATATGTAGATCCGGAGCAGTAGGATCGAAGCCGGCTTTCACGCGCAACGGCCGGCCACTAAGCAGACGGGCTTCCAATGCTTCACGTTTGAGAATTTCGTCGGCGCCACGGCCGATCAGGGCAAGGGACTCTTCAATCGCGGACAAAACGGATACTCCAGCGGGTGGCATCGAACAAGATGAATAATGTTAAAGACGCGTCAAAATGCGGGGCTTGGTGAAAATCCGAGCCAACTCAATGGTTTGACGCACTGATAAACGGTGTTTATGGTAGCCGAGTTTTGAGTCCGCGCTCTGCGACTCTTGAGGAAAGCTTGATGCACAACCGTGATCAGGAACGCATGCGTCGTCAGCGTTTCAAACAACGTCTCCATGTTCTCCACGGCACGGTGCTGCATCGCAAGCTGAAGGAACACCTTCCCAGCGGACGCTGGACACGTCGCCACTGGATCCATGCCAGCCTGTTCGCCACGATCGGCGCCCTCGTGGCGACTATCGTTCCCGGCTTCTCCAACGCCATCGTTGTCCCGCTGCAGACCACACACGCGACGCTGACATTGCCGTTACCGCCAATTTCACTGGCCCGGCAACAGCAGCGCGCAAGCGAGGACAACTGGCAGGTCGTGCGGATTCAATCCGGTCAGACCTTGGGCACGGTGTTCGAGCAACTCGGCATTCCCGCAACGGTGATGCAGCGCGTGCTGGAGCATCCTGGTAGCCGCGATGCACTGACCAAGTTGCGGCCTGGCGCGGAGATCGCCTTCAATCTGCCCGAAGCCGGCGATTTGCGCGGCATTCGCTTCGACCGCGATGCCACGCACCGCATGGAATTGTCCCTGCGCGAAGACGACATCCAGGAAAAGATCACCGAGCGCGAGACCAGCACTCACACTGTGGTCAGCAGCGGCGAGATCACCAGTTCGTTGTACGTGGCCGCACGCAAGGCGGGTTTGTCGCCCTCGGCAATCGCAACGATGACCGACGATATCTTCAAGTACGACATCGACTTCGATAAAGATCTACAGCCCGGCGATCGTTTCAGTGTGGTCATGGACGAAACGTGGCGCGAAGGCGAGCGCATCGACAGCGGCAAGATTCTGGCCGCGACGTTCACCACACACGGTAAAACCTATACCGGCTTTCGCTTCGAGCGCGACGGCAAGCCTGCCGAGTATTTCGATGTCAATGGCCGACCGTTGAAGAAGAGCTTCATCCGCATGCCGGTGTCCTACAGCCGCATCAGCTCCACCTTCGGTGAACGCCTGCACCCGGTGCTCGGCACCATGCGTATGCACAAGGGCATCGACTACGCCGCACCGATCGGCACACCGATCATGGCCGCTGGCGACGCGCGGGTGCAGTTCGTCGGCACCCAGCACGGCTACGGCAACGTGGTGATCCTGGACCACGGCAAGGGCTACAGCACGGTATACGGCCACATGTCGCGCTTCGGCAGCATCAAGACGGGGCAACACATCAATCAGGGCACAGTGATCGGCTACGTCGGCATGACCGGCATGGCCACCGGCCCGCATCTGCACTACGAATTCCGCGTGGACGGCGTGCAACGCAATCCAGCGTTGGTGACGATGCCTCCGCCAACACCACTGGCTGGTACGCAGTTGGCTGCGTTCCGCGCACAGACCTCGCCAGCGCTGGCGCGCATCCAGCGGGTGGAAAAGCTGATCTACGCCGATGCCGAGCCAACGAAGACGAAGAAGAAAGTCGTGGCATCGGCCAAGCCTGCGTCGTCGCACGACGCAGGCTAAGCGTCGCGAACAATCACGACTGCGACGCCGCCGGACGACGCTCGGAATCCTCATGTACGCCCTTTACACTGCGGTTCCTACGCGCTGTCCACTTCCATTCCGACAGCGACTCGCGACGTTTTAACTGTCAGCCCACAGACACAGCTGCCGCAGCATCGGTTGACGCGCTGCATCGCCCCATCCACGTTGCGACGCCGGTTCTCGCCCGATACCCATCATGTCCAATCCGAACGCCCCCGACACCACCTTGTTCCTGGGCCTGATGTCCGGCACGAGTGCAGACGGCATCGACGCCGCCCTGGTGCATTTCAACGCAGCCGGACGCGCTCAACTGTGCCTGGGCCGCACCTATGCCTGGACGCCGCGGCAGCGCGCGACGCTGATTGCACTGGGCGAAGGTGGCGATATCGCATCGCTGGACGCACTCGGTCAGCTCGATGCGGAAGTAGCCATTGCCTTCGCCGACGCGGCACGACGCCTGCTCGATGAAGCCGGAGTGGTCCCGGCTGCGGTTCGCGCAATCGGCTCGCACGGACAGACCGTGCGCCACCGGCCACTGGCCGATCCCGCTTTCACTTGGCAACTGGGCGACGGCAACCGCATCGCCGAATTGACCGGCATTACCACGGTCTGCGATTTCCGCCGCCGCGATGTGGCCGCCGGCGGCCACGGCGCACCGCTGATGCCGGCGTTTCATGCCGCGATGCTGGGTGCCGCGCACGAGGACCGGGCCGTCCTGAATCTGGGCGGTATCGGCAACCTGACCCTGTTACCCGCGCACGGCCAGGTGCGTGGCTTCGATACCGGCCCGGCAAACGCACTGCTCGACGCCTGGTGCCAACGCCACCTGGACCAACCCTACGATGCGGGCGGTGTGTTCGCCGCAAGCGGCCAGGTAGATGCCGATCTACTGCAGCGGCTTCTAGGCGATCCATGGTTCGCGCTAGCGCCGCCCAAGAGCACCGGGCGCGAACACTTCCATCTACGCTGGCTGGAAGCACATCTCGGCACGACAACACGCATGCCGGCCGCAGTGCAGGCAACCTTGCTGGAACTGACGGCAACCACCATCGCCGACGCATTGCTGGCACAGCAACCGGCGACGCAGCAACTGCTGGTGTGCGGCGGCGGCGTGCACAATCCACTGCTGCTGGCGCGGCTACAGGCGCACCTGCCAGGCGTGGACGTGGCATCAACCCAGACCCGGGGATTGGATCCGGATTACGTGGAAGCGATGGGATTCGCCTGGCTGGCGCGACAGACCCTGGCTGGACTGCCAGGCAACCTGCCCTCGGTCAGCGGCGCGCGCGGGCCGCGCATCCTCGGCGCGATCCATCTGGCGTGATCGCGCCACATCTGCGACGGCTCACAATCTAGCGGCAGACGGCATGGCACGCAGTGCAGTGATCGCATCGGACAGCGCATCCAATTCCAGGCCCTTGAAGCCGTTACGTAGTTCGTTTTCGCTGGCGAGCAAGCCCTGCTCGATCAATGCGAGAACCGTCCGCTGCTGCGTCCAACCACGGGCCTCGGCGATATGGCGGATACGCTCAAGCATGAGCGGGTCGATGTCGCGCAACAGCAGGTCGGTCATGCAGACTCCCAAGCAGGCGGGGACGCAGAGGATGCGCCATCCCACATCATCCGCAAGAAGCGGCGGACTTTCAATCCGCCGACAGCACGACCAGCATCGCCCGTTCACGAATCCATGACCCCACCACAACGTCGGCAGGGCCATCTTGGTACAGCATCAGTGAGCTGCGGCTCCCATGCCTCTATTGCTCCGCGACTCGCGCCAGATCAGCCAAATGACCAGCGGAAGCGCAACGATGCCAATCGCAGCGGTATAGATAAAAAACGGCGGATACCCCCAAGCGTCTACGATCTTGCCCCACTGACTGGCGATCGACTTGGCCGGCAGACTCCACAGGGTACCGAACAGCGCATACTGCGTCGCCGTGTAATGCGGGCTGGTCAGCGATGACATGTAGGCGATGAAGGCGGTCCCGGCAATGCCATTGGCCACGTTGTCGAGGCTGATCGCAGTCGCCAGCCAAGCGACCCCAGGATCGATGCTGGCGATATAGGCATAGATCAGGTTGGCTCCGCTCAACATCACCAGACCGACCAACAACGTGCGTGCTACGCCGTAACGACGGATCAGCAGTCCAGCGAGAAAAGCGCCGCCGATGGTCATCAAGATCCCGTAGACCTTGGAGACCAACGCGATCTGTTCCAAGGTAAAGCCCATATCCAAGTAGAACGTATTGGCCGCAACCCCCATGGTGGTGTAGTTGAGTCGGTAAGCGACCACCAAGGCGAGTGTCGGGATGCCAGCCTTCCAGCCCATCCGCGCGAAGAACTCGACAAACGGACAGATCACGGCACCGATGCACCAGGCCACGATCGCGCTGATCCAGGCAGGCCAATGCTGCGCACGCAACCGGAATGCCTCCACCAACGGTTCGACCGGGCGTACCGAAGCGCCATTGCCAGCCATCGGCTCTGCGACGCACAGCGTGGTGACGAGGCCGAACAGACCACAGACCGCCATACTCAAATAGGCCGCCTTCCAGCCCAGTTGGGCCGCCACCGTCAGAGCACCGGCACCGGCACAGATCAGCGCCAGTTGGTAGCCGGTCTGGTAAGCCGCAGCCATTGCGCCTTGGGCATCGATCTGAACTGCTTCGATACGATAGGCATCCACGACAATGTCCTGGGTGGCCGCAGCAAAGGCGGTAAAGACCGCAAGCAATGCAAACTGGCGCGTGTCCAACGCTGGATCGGCCAGCGCAAGCGCGACAAGCCCAACGACGATGCCTAGCTGTGCCAGCAACATCCAGCTACGCCGACGCCCCATCCGCGACAACAAGGGGAGCGGCAGACGATCAACGATCGGCGACCAGAAATACTTAAGCGAGTACATCAGTCCGACCAGACTGAAATAGCCGATGGTGGTGCGATCAATACCGGCCTGGCGCAGTCGTGCCGAAAGCGTCGTCAGCACCAACGCGAAGGGCAGCCCCGAGGAAAATCCCAGGAACAACATGGCCCTTACGCGCGGGTTGGCGTATACATCCAGCGAACGCCACCAGTTACTCATCCTCTGGATCATGTGCTGTAGTCCACCATGAATGGCGCGTGGTCAGAGAAGCGCTGCGCGGTGTAGATGGCGCAGCGTTGCAGACGTTCGCGCAGGGACGGCGTGACAAATTGATAGTCGATCCGCCAACCGACGTCATTGGCGCGTGCCGCGCCACGATTGCTCCACCAGGTGTAGTCCTGTCCATCCGGGTGCAGCGCGCGGTAAGCATCGACCCAACCGCGGCCGCTGGCCAGATTGGCATCTTCGATACGGTCAGCACAGAGGCCGTTGAGCCAATCGCGCTCGGCAGGCAAGCAACCGGAATTTTTCTGATTGGATTTCCAGTTCTTGATATCCAACGCCGAGCGCACGATATTCCAGTCGCCGCAGAGCACGTAATCGCGACCGCTATGCAGCCATTCCACCAAGATCGGCCGCAGCCAATCCATCACTTGGAATTTGTAGCCCTGGCGCAGCTCGCCAGAGGAGCCGGATGGAATGTAGAAAGACACTACACTCAACTGGCCAAAGCGTGCCTCCAGGTAACGGCCTTCCTCGTCGAATTCGGGCCAGCCCAGTGCGGTGCGTACCTCGTCAGGCTCGCGCTTGCTGTAGATCGCCACGCCGCTGTAACCCTTCTTGGTGCTGGCATCGCGGAACCGCACACGATAGCCCTCCGGCAGGAACGCCGGCCCGGCGAGTTGAGGCGCCTGCGCCTTGGTCTCCTGCACACACAACACATCGGCCTGCTGGCCGGAGAACCACTCGAAAAAGCCCTTGGTCGCTGCCGAACGCAGGCCGTTGGCGTTGAAACTGACAATACGCATGGAAAAACCGAACCGAGATAACCGGTAGAGCCTACCGCATAAATGCAGCGCGTCACTGTCTGAACCGGCTATGCTCTCATGCTGATGTCATCCCTTCATTTGTGCTCTCAAGTCTCATGACCGACTACCGGCAACGTTTCCTACAATTGGCCCTGGACGCCGAAGCGCTGCGCTTCGGCGAATTCACGCTGAAGTCCGGGCGCATCAGCCCCTATTTTTTCAATGCCGGACGCTTCGACTCCGGTGCCACGCTACAACAGTTGGCAACCTGTTACGCGGATGCGGCCGACGCCACTGGGCTCGACTTCGATTTGCTGTTCGGCCCGGCCTACAAAGGCATCCCGCTGGCAACCGCATTGGCCTGCGAGTATGCGCAACGTGGACGCGATCTGGCACTGGCATTCAATCGCAAGGAAGCCAAGACCCACGGCGAGGGCGGCAGCCTGATCGGAGCGCCATTGGCCGGACGTCGGGTGCTGATCGTGGACGATGTGATGACCGCCGGCACCGCCATCCGCGAAGCACTGGAGATCATCCGCGCTGGCGGCGGCACGCCAGCGGCGATCCTGGTCGCGCTGGACCGCCAGGAAATCGCCAACGAGCACGACCGCCGTTCCGCAGCGCAGGCGGTGGCGGCCGAATCCGGGATTTCTGTGGTCTCGGTCGCGCATCTGGGCGACCTACTTGCATTCATCCACGGAAACGCGGACCTTGTTGGCTTTCACGCATCGTTGCTGGCTTACCGGGCACGCTACGGCTGCGATTGATATGGCTGACAGCAGGGGGCTGCCACGATGCCGATGCACTCACCATGGAGCTGCGCCGTCCCGGCACTGCTGACACTCTTTGCACTGTCTGCCTCCGCGCAGCAGCAGACGCAGACGCACCCCAAGAAACTTTACTGCTGGAACCAGAACGGGCAGCGCATGTGCAGCGATGCGCTCCCGCCAGAAGCAGTAAACCAGGCCCGCGACGAATTCAACGCCACCAGCGGCATGCGCAGCGCTGAAGTCGGGCGCGCGTTGAGCAGCGAAGAGCGCGCTACGGCCGCCGCCGATGCCGCACAGCAACGCGCCGATCAAGCCGCGCTGGAAACCCGCAAGCGTACCGATCAGGCGATGTTGCTCTCGTTCCAGACCGAAGACGAACTGCGCAGAGTGTTCTTAGAACGCGCGGGCATCGTCGACAACAATATCCAGACTTCACGCTACAACCTCGACAGCCTACGCCAGGGTCTGGTGGAGGTCCTCGCCAACGCCGGCGCACAGGAACTGGCCGGGCACACAGTCGCACACAATCTGGCCGAAGACGTGCAGCGACGGCATCGCGCGCTCGTGCAACAAATGCGTATACAGAAGGATCTCGAGCAACAACGACTCAGTCTGGACGAGGAAATCAAAGACACCGTGCAGCGTTACCGCGCAGCAAAAGGCAACGGGCCGCAGACCGAGCCCGCAACGACCACATCCGGCGGCTGAGCCGCGAGCGGCTATCGCGCTTGTGCCCGACACGTGTCGGGAATGCCCGGCTCAAAAGCCGAGCACCACCGTCGGCAGCACCGCCTGCAACTGGGCGCGGAACAACGCCTTGACCCGTTCCAGCGCGGTCGCGTTGTCTGCCTCGAAACGTAGCACCAACACGGGCGTCGTGTTGGACGCGCGCACCAATCCCCAGCCGTCGGGGAAATCGGCACGCACACCATCGAGGGTCAATAGGCGCGCGCCAGCGAACCGCGAACCCTCTTGCTGCGCCTGGATGGCCAACTGCGCAATCAACGCATGTCCGTCGTGCCCATCCAGCGGCACCTTGATCTCCGGCGTGGCAATACTCTCGGGCAACTCGGCAAACACCTCCGACGGCGATTCTTCGCGCTGCCCCAGAATCTCCAGCAAGCGCGCCGCCGCATAAAGGCCATCATCGAAACCGTACCAACGTTCTTTGAAGAAGAAATGCCCGCTCATCTCCCCTGCCAATTCGGCATCGGTCTCGCGCATCTTCGCCTTGATGAGCGAATGCCCGGTCTTCCACATCAGTGGACTGCCGCCATTGCGCAAGATGTAGTCCGACAACTTTCCGGTGCATTTGACGTCGTAGATCACCAACGCACCGGGATTACGCTGCAACACATCGGCGGCGAACAGCATCAGCAAGCGGTCGGGATAGATCACCTTGCCGTCATGCGTCACCACGCCAAGCCGGTCGGCGTCGCCGTCGAAAGCCAAGCCAAGGTCAGCATCGAAGCGCCGGACCGTCTGCACCAGGTCCTCCAGATTATGCGGATCGCTGGGGTCGGGATGGTGGTTAGGGAACGTACCATCGACATCGCAATACAGCGGAATCACCTCCACGCCGATTGCCTCCAGCAACCGCGGCGCAAGTTCCCCACCGACGCCGTTGCCGGCATCGACCACCACCTTGAGCGGGCGGTCCAACTGTACGTCGTCGGCAATACGCTGAACGTAGTCGCGGCCGACGTCGCGCTGCTGCAGTCGGCCCGGCTCGGCAGCAGCCGACAAACGGCCGTCACAGATGCGCGCGTGCAGGTCGGCGATGGCGGCACCGGACAGCGTCTGGCCACCGATCACGATCTTGAAACCGTTGTAATCGGCGGGGTTGTGACTGCCAGTCACCGCCACGCAACTGCCGGCGCGCAGATGGTAGCTGGCGAAATACACCACCGGGGTCGGCGCAACACCGATGTCGATGACGGCACAGCCAGCGCGACGCAGACCTTCGATCAGCGCCGCCGCCAACTCTGGACCGGACAGACGACCGTCGCGCCCGACCACTACCTCGTTGAGTCCCTGTTCCTGCATCATCGTCCCGATTGCCTGGCCGATGAGCGCGGCAACCTGCGGATTGAGGTCGCGACCGACCACACCACGGATGTCATAAGCGCGGAAAATCTCGGCCGTCACGGCAGGCGCCGCAACCGGCATGTCCGGGATCACCTCCGCTGGCGGCGGCGGCGGTAGTGACTGCGGCAATGGCGGCAATGGCGAAGCTGGCGGCAGCGGCTCCTGGCTTTGCAGGCTCTGCTGCAAGGTGGGCTCTTCGGCCACCGCCGTGGCGCGAGCTGCGCGCGGCGACAAGTATCCGCGTGCGGACAGCGACAGCAAGATACGTAACACCGCCAGCAGGGCGGCGATAAGCAGACACGGCAACGCACCCAGCCCGAACGGTCCAGCCTCGGTATCGGGCAAGGCAGCGACCATGCGTAAACCGGTATCGCCGAGTGGCCGCGACAACGCATCGGCATGATTGGACAGCGCGGAATTTCCGGCAGCGATCACATCGTAGCTCCCTTGACGCAGCGCCAAGTAGCCACTGTCCGGTACCGTCACCTGCGCGACTGGATCGGTGAGCAAGCCCAGCGGCAGACTCAGGTAGATCACACTGGGCCTATTCCCCAGCGATACCGGCGCGGCCAGGCCGAACTTTGCACCGCCGCCATCATGAACCACGGCAGTGACGACCTTCCCGGTCAATACGGCTTTTTCCAGCAGTGCCAGACGACCGTACCCGAACCGTGGCGCATCGGCATAGCTGGATTCCAGATCGACCGGCAGCAGTTGTGCATCCTGGACCTGCTTCCAATCCCCACGCAGGGCTTGGACGACGGCTGCGGCATCGCCACTGGCCAGCGCCTTCTGCACGGCTGGTTGCTGCAAGCATTCGGACAGGCGTTTACTGGCCCCCAGCAGCGCCTGTGTGGCCCGCGTCACCGACGCATCCCGCGCACGTTCCAGCGCCACACTTACCTGTTCAGCGCGCAATTGCCTCACAGCGCTCCAGCCGAACCATCCGGCAAGCAGAAACAGCAGCACTGTCAGTAAGGGCGCACCCTTGCTCAAACCCTGCGGCAGTGGCCGCGTCTGTAGTGCATCGCTCATCAAAAACGCTCCCCAGTCAGCGCACTCCGGTGTGGCCGAATCCACCCGTTCCCCTGGCGCTATCGGCGAAAGTATCTACTACTTGTAGGGCAACGCGCACAACAGGCATCACCACCAATTGCGCGATTCGGTCGCCCGGGGCGATGGTGAAGGCTTCGCGGCCACGGTTCCAGACGCTGATCAGCAGCGGCCCCTGGTAGTCGGCGTCGATCAGGCCAGTGCCGTTGCCGAGCACGATGCCGTGGCGGTGGCCCAGCCCGGAGCGCGGCAGAACCACCGCGCACAACTGCGGATCGGCGATGTAGATGGACAACCCGCTGGGAATCAGGGCGGTATCGCCGGGATCCAGCGTCAACGGCGCCTCGGTTGCCGCGCGCAGATCCAGCCCGGCACTGGCCTCGGTGGCGTAATCGGGCAGCGGCCAGCTGTCGCCGAAGCGCGGATCGAGCAACTTGACCTGCAGCGGATAGGGCGTGGGAATGCTCATGCGTGCAACCTCTCAGCGATTAGATCCAGCAATTGTTCGGCCAGTTGCGTCTTGATGACCGCCGGGAAGCTGCGTGCGCCGTGTTGCCAGTAAGCGGTGGCGGCATTCTGGTCGCTCTCGAAACCGTTACCGGCCACGCCGACCTGGTTGGCAATGATCAGGTCCAGGTGCTTGTCGGCGAGTTTGCCGCGGGCGTAGCGCTCGATGTCATGGGTCTCGGCGGCGAACCCGACCACCAGCTTCAGCGCCTGGGTCTGCGCGGCGACCTCGGCGAGGATGTCCGGCGTGCGGATCAGCTCCAGGGTCAAGGTATCGCCATTTTTCTTGATTTTCTCGGTCAACGCCTGTTTGGGCGTGTAGTCGGCGACTGCGGCGGTGCCGATGTAGATGTCCGCCGGCAAGGCCCCCAGCACGGCCTGACGCATCTGCGCCGCCGAACGCACGTCGATGCGCTGCACGCCGTCCGGGGTGGGCAACTGCACCGGCCCACTGACCAGCACCACCTGCGCACCCCGCCGCACGGCGGCGGCGGCAAGCGCAAAACCCATCTTGCCGCTGCTGCGGTTGCCAAGATAGCGCACCGGATCCAAATCTTCGTAGGTGGGACCGGCACTGATCAACAAACGCAAGCCACGCAATGCGCCATCGTGAGAGGTGGAACGGGGCGCGGCGGTACCGGCAGCGACCATCGCCAGCGCCGGTATGGCGGACTGCGCACTACCACCACTGCCCGCCAACGCCGCGACGATTTGCTCCGGTTCGGCCAGGCGTCCCGGGCCGGATTCGCCCTCGGCCAACGGACCATCGTTCGGGCCGACCACGTGCGCGCCGCGCTGGCGCAGCGTCGCAATATTGGCCTGCGTCGCAGGATGCAGCCACATCCGATGGTTCATCGCCGGGCATACGGTCAGCGGCGCGGTGCTGGCCAAACACAGCGTCCCCACCAGATCGTCGGCCAAGCCGTGCGCCAGCCGCGCCAGCAGGTCAGCCGTGGCCGGCGCGACCACCACCTGCTGCGCCCAGCGCGCCAGTTCCAAGTGGCCCATCGCCTGCTCGGCGCTGCTATCCCACAACGTCGTGCGGGTGATATGGCCAGACAGCGCTTGGAAACTCAGTGGGGTAACGAACTGCTGCGCACCGGCGGTCATCGCCACCTGCACCTCGGCACCGGCGTCGCGCAGGCGCCGCACCAGTTCCAGCGCCTTATAGGCGGCAATCCCGCCGCCGACGCACAACAGCACACGCCGCCCCTGCAGGGGCCTCTCAGAAGTCGCGGTCACGTCGGGAATGTCCTACCCATGCAAGAACGATTAGCTTACCCGATGGTTTTTAACGACCTGATACCATTGCAGCATATCGCCCTCCATCCTGGCGATATGCACATTTCCAACTGGCCCAGCGACGAACGCCCCCGGGAAAAGCTGCTGACACGCGGCCCCCAGGCCCTTTCCGACGCCGAACTGCTGGCGATTTTCCTCGGCTCCGGCCTGCGTGGTCGCGACGCCGTACAGACCTCGCGCGACCTGCTACAGCAGCACGGGCCGCTGCGCTCCCTGCTCGATCGCCCGCCCGACGAGCTGCTGAGCCTGCCGGGCCTGGGCCCAGCGCGGGTCTGCAAGCTATCGGCGGCAATGGAACTGGGCAAGCGCCACCTGGCGGCGGAACTGCAGCGCGGCAAAACGCTGAGCGATCCGACCACGGTCGGACGCTATTTCGCGCAACAGCTGCGTGCGCGGCCGCAGGAAGTCTTCGCCGCACTATTCCTGGATAACCGTCACCGTTGGCTGGCATTCGAGGAACTGTTCCAAGGGACCGTGGACGGCACCGAGGTGCATCCGCGCGAAGTGGTGCGGCGCGCGCTGACGCTCAATGCGGCCGCGATCATCATCGGCCACAACCATCCATCCGGAAATCCGGAACCCTCGACTGCCGACTGGGCTGTCACCGAGCGCCTGCGCAAGGCGCTGGACCTGATCGATGTGCGCCTGCTCGACCATTTCATCATCGGCGACGGCATACCGGTCTCGCTGGCATCGCGCGGCTGGATGTAATCCACGGCGTACCCGGCACCATGGCGACGCCGCCTCGGCTGAGATCGGCCTGAATCCGTTGCGGACCGAGAAGCGACGGGTCGGGTAAAATGGGTGGTTTAGCGCTTCAAGCAGAGATCCCGTGAAATCCCAACTCCGCGCCCTGATCGCGCAAGGTATCGATGCCTTGCGCGCCACTGGCATCCTGCCAATCGACACTTTGCCGCCGGACTTCGTGGTCGAACGCCCCAAGACCCGCGAGCACGGCGATTTCGCCAGCAACGCCGCGATGCTGCTGGCCAAGGCCGCACGCACCAATCCACGCGCCCTGGCCCAGCAACTGGTCGATGCGTTACCGGCCAACGACGACATCCGCAAGGTCGAGATCGCCGGCCCCGGCTTCATCAACTTCCACCTCGGCCCAGGCGCCTACCAACGTGAAGTACTGACGGTACTCAAACAAGGCCATGACTACGGTCGCAGCCTGGTCGGCAACGGCCGCACTGTTGGCGTGGAATACGTCTCGGCCAATCCGACCGGACCACTGCACGTGGGCCATGGCCGCGCCGCAGCAATCGGCGATTGTCTGGCGCGCTTGCTCGAGGCCAACGGCTGGAATGCCAAGCGCGAGTTCTACTACAACGACGGCGGCGGGCAGATCGAAAATCTCGCACGCTCGGTACAGGCGCGCACCCAAGGCAAGACCCCGGACAGCCCGGATTGGCCGGAAGAAGGCTACCGTGGCGACTACATCCAAGATGTGGCCGACGCCTACATGGCAGGCGCCACGGTAAACCTGGAAGGCCATCTGGTCAGCGGCGCCAAAGACCCGCACGACCTGGACGCCATCCGTCGCTTCGCCGTGGCCTATCTGCGCAACGAGCAGAACCACGATCTAGCTGCGTTCGGCGTCGACTTCGACATCTACTTCCTGGAAAGCTCGCTGTACCGTGACGGCAAGGTCGAGGAGGCGGTACAGAAACTGATCGCCTCCGGCCATACCTACGAAGAAGGCGGCGCACTGTGGTTGAAATCGACCGATTTCGGCGACGACAAAGATCGGGTGATGCGCAAATCCGACGGCACCTACACCTATTTTGTGCCGGACGTGGCCTATCACCTCAGCAAGTGGCAACGCGGCTACCTGCGTGCGATCACCGAGTTGGGCGCCGACCACCACGGATCGCTGGCGCGAGTGCGCGCCGGCCTGCAAGCGATGGACTTGGGCATTCCCAAAGGATGGCCGGAATACGTGCTGCACCAGATGGTCACGGTGATGCGCGGCGGCGAGGAAGTGAAACTGTCCAAGCGTGCCGGTAGCTACCTAACCCTGCGCGACTTGATCGAAGAAGCCGGGCGCGACGCCACCCGCTGGTTCTTGATCGCACGCAAGCCCGATTCGCAGCTTACGTTCGATATCGATCTGGCGCGCCAACAAAGCAACGACAACCCGGTCTTCTACGTGCAGTACGCGCATGCGCGCGTGTGCAGCCTGCTGCGGCAAGCGCAGGAAAAGCAGCGCGACTACGATCAGGCAGACGGCATGAGTCAGCTCAACCGACTGAACGACACGACCTCGCTGGAGCTGATGATGGAGCTCTCGCGCTACCCGGAAGTGGTGGAGAATGCGGGACATGTCCTGGAGCCGCATCTGATCGCGCAATACCTGCGCGAATTGGCGACCGCCTTCCATACCTGGTACCACGGCACCCCGGTGCTGGTGGACGACGCCGGCGAACGCAACGCCAAACTGGCCCTGGCGGTCGCGGCGCAGCAGGTGCTGGCGAACGGATTGAATCTCCTGGGCGTTTGTGCCCCGGAAAAAATGTAATCAGTGGAGAAGCGGTACATGGCAGCACGACGCGGTAAGACACAGGCCCGGCGCAACAGCAACAACGGCACACCCGCTTGGGTATGGCTGATCGCTGGCGCGGCGATCGCGGCGGTGGTGTTCCTCGGCGCGCCGGGCCTGTTCAAGAAGGGCGGCGACAGTTTCCTGCGCATCGGCGGCCCACATGCCAATCCCGATGCACAGCCCGCCCAAGTGGCCGATGCCGACGTCGATGCGGCACCGGAATTATCCAAGCCCGCAACAGCCAAGGCCGGTAACGCCAAGACAGACGCGAAGAAGAAGGACGGACAGACCCAGTACGACTTCTACACACTGTTGCCTGGCAAGGAAGTGCGCATGTCCGACGCCGAACTGGCCGCCAGCGCGCGTGCCGAGGCCGCACGTCAAGCAAAGCTGGCACCACCGACGACGACCACGACGGTGCCAGGCACCACGGCGACAACGACAACTCCGGCAATGGCCTCGCCAACCCCACTGCCCGAGACGCCGAGTACAACGGCTGGCGCTGCCGCGACACCGGCGACATCGCCCAAACCGATCACCACCACGACCACCGCTGCCACTTCCTCAGCCTCAACTGCGCAGCCGGATACGGCGCACTACATCCTGCAGGCCGGCTCGTTCGGTGCCTCCGGCGAGGCAGAGTCGACCAAGGCCAAGCTGGCGATGCTCGGCCTGTCTGCGCGAGTGGAATCGGCTCAGATCAACGGCAAGACCGTCTACCGCGTGCGCATGGGCCCCTACGGCACCGCCAGCGAACTGGCCGAGGCCAAGCAGAAATTGAACGGTAGCGGCCTGTCGGCGATTGCGATCAAGGCGCAGTGACGGCCAGCCCGCGCACAGTCGCGGGCTATCTATCGCATCACGATCAGGCGCAAGGTTTACCGCGCCAACGATGGTCAGCACAACATCGTCCAATGCGCGAGACGACCGGTGACACCGGCATGTGCGGTTTCTCTTACTATCGCCTGCAACTCCATACAGGCAGCACATGCTAATGACCAAGACTGCTCTGATCACTGGCGCCACATCCGGCTTTGGCGCCGCCGCCGTACAGCGCTTCGCCGCCGCGGGCTGGCGCGTGATCGCCACCGGGCGCCGCGCCGAACGCTTGCAACCGTTGCTGGAAGCATTCGGTCCCGAGCGCGTGCACATCGCCGCATTCGACATCCGCGATACCACTGCGCTGAACGCGATGCTGGCAGCACTGCCGGAGGCATTCGGCGACATCGACCTGCTGGTCAACAACGCCGGGCTCGCGCAGGGCACGGCGCCAGCACAAGCCGCAGACCTGGACGACTGGCGCACGATGATCGACACCAATATCACGGCACTGGTGACATTGACCCACCGTCTGCTGCCGACATTGATCAAACGCCGTGGCGCGATCATCAACATCAGCTCGGTGGCGGGGCTGTATCCATATCCGGGTGGCAACGCCTACGGCGGCACCAAAGCCTTCGTCAGCCAGTTTTCGTTGGGTTTGCGTTCGGACCTGCACGGCACCGGCGTGCGCGTGACCGCAATCGAACCAGGAATGGCCGAGACTGAATTCACTCTAGTCCGCACACACGGCGACCAGAACGCATCGGACACGCTCTATCAGGGCGCACAGCCCATGACCGCCGAAGACATCGCCGAGCAGATCTTCTGGGTGGCGACGCTGCCAGCACATTTGAACATCAATCGGCTTGAGATCATGCCGGTGACGCAGTCATTCGCCGGTTTCCAGGTCGCCCGGCAACCGCGCTAGCGGCAGTGATGCGCTCACGTCGGGCGCGGCGGCGTGTTTACCGTTGTGTCATTGCGACGGTATCGACGCGCGGGAAGCATGGCCGCTACCGGGTAGCAGCTCCTTACATGAGCGATCGGCTCTGCGCGCGTCACCGCATCTATCTGCCGATCTAAAACCTGACCGACGCGCGCACTACGTCCGTGTGGCTGCACAACTTCTTCCCAGGCCACAACGACCAAGCAAAATTCTCGCGCGCACTCGACCACACGACCTCAACGCAGTTTCGGACTGCGGTTATCGCCAAAGCCACGAGCGCATTCGCGTGCCCGACTCGACCGTGCGGTCACAGCTACGTCGCTGCGACCGACTGTGCTAAATTGCGCGCTAGCCAGCCGCTTGTGCCAGCCTCCCTTTTCGTTCGAAAGAGATTGCTGCGATGGCTACCCACTCCCCTATCCACGGTATCGCGCCTCGCTGCTGCAAGGTGTGGCGATGACCGATTGCATCACCGACCCAGCGCGCCTGCACAACGGTCTTGACCGCTTGCTCGTCCCACACGACGTCAAACCAATCGGCCATGCGAATACGCACGCGCTACGCAGGCTGCTCGCCAGTCGAATGTTGCTTGCCGTTCTGAGCGCACTGGCTGCTGGCAACGGCGCCGCAGAAAACCCGACTTCCGATAGCACCACCACTCTCGGCACCGTGGAGGCACGGCAGCAGACCGCCGCCAGCCTGTCCACCCGCAACATCCTCAGTTCGGTCGACGTGCTGGGCAGCGAGCAAATCGGCGACAAGAACGTCATGAACAGCTGGGAGTTGCTCGGACAGATGCCGGGCGTACAGCTCACCGAGACCGGCCAAGGCGCCGAATCCGGCAGAGCCACGTTCCGCGCATTCAACGGCGAGGGCTACATCAACGCGATCAAACTCCTGATCGATGGTGTGCCGAGCAACGCCAACAGCGGCACCCAACGCTTCATCGATATGATTTTCCCTCTGGAAATCGCCTACATCGAAGCGGTCCGCGGCACCAATGACCCGCGTTACGGACTCCACAACATCGGCGGCAACGTCAACATCGCCACCCGCCAGGGCGGCGACTACCGCGACCTGCGCCTGAGTGACGGCAGCTTCGCTACCCGCGAACTGCAGTTCGCCCTGGGCCACGAATCAGATGGCCTGGCGCAGAACTACTTCATCGGCGCACAAGCCGCGCACGGCGACCGCGAGCACGACACCTCGCGCAAATACACCCTCGGCGGCAAATGGTTCTACGGCGAGGAAGACGACACCGCGCGCATCGGTTTAATCGCCCGCATCTACCACCACAAAGCCGACGAGGCGGGTTTCCTCACTGCCACGCAACTGGCCGAGGACCGCACGCAGTCGCCACCGGAGAATGCCAACGACGGCGATGACCGCGACATGCGCCAGGCCAGCCTCCATGCCGACTTCCGGCTCGACGAGGGATTGCATCTGCGCAACACGCTGTACTTCAACCGCTACGAGGACCAGCGCCGGGTCACGTTCACCGACTACCCGCTGGGCAACGCGCCGCGACAGCGTCGGCAATGGAACGAAAGCCAGATCGGCTTGCTCAGCACCGTGAGCTGGCAAGCCAGCGATGTGCTGAGTGTGGAAGGCGGCTTCAATGCCGAACACCAGGACAACCGCTACCAGCGCTACCGCTACGCCTATCGCGTTCCGACCGATTTCTGGAGCCCCCCGGCGCGCGTGCAGAACGACGACCGCTACACCCTGGACAACCTGGGCCTGTATCTGCAAGCGGTGATCCAACCGACAGACGCGCTGAAAATCGTGCCCGCCTTCCGCGCCGACCACTTCTCCGGCAACACCGCACTACCCGGCGGCGTGCATGCACCGTTGCAGCCCTACGGCTGGATCGACCAACCCAAACTCAGCGTGATCTACGCGCTCACTCCACGCATGAGCGTGTACGCCAACTGGGGCCAGACGTTCCAAGTCCTGACCGGTTCCACCGCCCCGGCCTATCTGACGCCTGGCCAACCAGCGCTCGGACCCTCGATCAACACCGGCAAGGAACTGGGACTGAAACTGCAACCGATCGTCGGCACCGAAGCGCGCCTGGCACTGTGGCGGCAGGATGCCACCAATGAAGTAGCCAACAATGTCAGCAGCGGCACCACCGTGGGCCTGGGCCATACCCGTCGCCAGGGCGTGGACCTGCAACTGAGCACGCAACTGGGCGAACACTGGACGGCGTGGCTGTCGCACGCGGTGCAGGAAGCCAAGGTCGTCACCGCCTACACGGCTTCTGGCGTGTCACTGCACGGACGCGAAGTGTTCTCGACGCCGCGCTACATCAGCACCGCCGGCATCGACTACCGGCCCGATACACGCTGGAAATTCGGCCTGCAGGCGCACGCGCAAGGCGACTACTACATCGACGCACTCAACGCCCATGGCAAGTACGGCGGCTTCACCGTCGTCGATGCCAGCGTCCGCTATCAACTCTCTGCGCGCAGCAGCATCGATCTGCAGATCAAGAATCTGGCCGACGACCGCTACGCCTACGTGTGGTACGACAACTTCTTCTGGGGCGGCAACGACCAGCCAATGTTCTCGCCAGCGCCCGGCCGCTCGGCCTATCTTGGTTTCGAACTACGGTTGTAGCAGCGGCACAGCGGTAGCCGTCGCACTCAGCACCAAGCGCGAGGGCTGCGGTCGTCCTGATGAGCGAAGACTATCTCGATGAGGCGGCGCACACCCTGTGCGCTGCGTGGTTTGATCGGTTTGCCGAACACGATGCACGCACCGGTTTTACCGATCTTGACGCTGTCGACGGTGGGCGAGGTTCACCACTGCGCAAGGACGCTCAACTGCCGGCCAGCGCATGCGGCCGCACACAATGACGATCGCGCAAACGCAGAAACGGCCGTTCCACTGCGTAATGCAACAACGCGCCCGCCAGCAGCGCCATTGCGGCGTACACCGCGAATGCAAGCAGGCCGCGCCCCTCCAACACCGGGCCAAGCCAGAGCTGAGTCAGATGGAACACCGCCTTGTGGCTCAAATACAGACTGTAGGACACCGCCGCCAACCAAGCCGCGCCCGGCACCCGACAACGGCCCAGCGGACCGCGCATGGAGGCGCCGGCGCTCACCAGCAGCGCCAACCCCAACGACAACACCGGCCAACCGATCGCATTGCCGAGCAGCCCCGTGCGGTCGCGAAACAACCAGATGGCCAATGCACAGACAGCGACGCCAACCAAGGCGGTGGCCGTGGCATGGCGCTGCAACCACTGCCAATGCTGCGGTCGGAACGTCTTGAGGACGGCAAGGATCACCCCGGCCAGCAATCCATCAAGCCGGTTCCAGGTCGGGTAGTAGAGATCTTCGATGAACCAATTGCGTTGCAAGCCGGCACCGACACGCTCCAGCGCATCGTCATGCAGCCAGATTGTCGTGCGTAGTGCGATACCGGCCAACACCACGCCCCCGCACAGTGCGACAAAACGCCAGGCAGAGGGTCGCCGCAGCACCAACGCTGCCAGCAGCGGGAACAGTAGGTAGAAATGTTCTTCAACGCACAGCGACCATGCATGCGAGAACGCCTGTTGATTTGCGTAATCGATGCCCAGGTTCAAGGTGAACGTGGCGAACATCCACCACGGCGCGATGCTGGGGGCTTCGCGGAAGTCAGGCCAGACCAGATACAGCGCCAGCACCAAGACATACGCCGGCAACACGCGGTAAGCACGGCGCAAGTAAAAATCGCCATAGCGCAACGGCTCGCCACGCGCGAGCGGCGCCAGCACTTGGCAGCCGATCAGGAAACCGCTGAGGACGAAGAATAGATCCACGCCCATCCAACCATCGCGCGATAGCCAACTCCAATCATGCCCCAATCCACCAACCACAAACGAATGAAACAGCATCACCCAGACGATGGCGATACCGCGTAGCAAATCGAGGGCGGGGTAACGCATCTCTTCATGACCATCCTTAGGTACGGAAGCCGCATTCTTTCACAGCGGCGTTTCACGCACTTGACCGGTCCTGTCAAGGCCGATTTAAATCTGACCCACTTTCCAGACACTTGCACTGCTCGGCATCGCAAGGTGTAGACCCAAGGGGCGGAACAGCACGATGAAGAAGGCAGGTAATCCCACCATTTTTAGCTGTGGCCAGAAGTGGAATCAGGCAATAAGTTTTCATTTCTTTAAGAGGAAATCACTATTTTTGCATCCATTTCGTAGCGAATAAGATATTAATACTTAATTTTCACGCCCCTGTATTTTTGTTTACCTGTGTAGACAATTTTACGAGATGGCATCCGACTTGATGAGAAAACTAAAAATTTGCTATTGACTCTATCAATGAGCATGCATAGCTTATCGACCTGAAGGCATTGCATCGTGTTTCCATGAATTTGGAAGGCATGATTTTTCTAATTCTTATGATCGAAACTCTAATTTCGCCTGCACTTCAAGTCTGGAATATTAAATAAAAACTCAACGGAATTTCATAATTAATATTATATTTAACAAAGTACTGCAGTTGCATACTTAATAATTCCAGCCTCAGCATTGCACTAGCCTTTAGAGGGGCCAGTTCAAAATATATAGCCGTTGACTTTTTGACATATTTCCGTCCTGCAGAAAGCAGTCCGTTGATTATGGTGCTGTCTTAGTTCTGCATCATTGGAAAATGGAGTGTCTTTATGCATGACGAAGATCAAGTGGCGAGATGGGCCACCAGGGGAATAACTGCAAGTGAAACAAATTTGCGGAATATATTTCGACGCAATTCACCACTGCCACAACAAAAATAACCCACTTGGTGATGGTATACGCCCCGTGATCGCCGAAGCGGTTGTCTTGGCCAATGCCAACGACGATACAACCTTGCTGGAGACTGCCCGCAGTTTGATGCGATTGGCGTCGTGTTCCACGTGTGTACCAACTCCTCAATTTAGTGTTACTACTACGCAGCAGGAGGCCATAACCATAGAGCAACGGATCGGCTATCCGACTGTAGTAAAACCAACGGATATGCCTACCAGCACACTCGTCGCAATCGCCATGACGGATATCGAGTTAATTAGAGCTACAGATGCTTCCACCTGCCATATCCATAACACACTAAGACAGAAAATAAATTCCTTCACATTGATAGGCAATTTTCTAAACGCTCAAGAAGTCAGTGCCGAAACAGTAACGGTGAACGAAGCGACTCAGATAATTAGTGTAGAAGACACTAGCTCGCACGACCGTTCCGAATTGCAGCATATTTACGACGCTAATCCACATCGGCCCGGACCAAAACCGATGTTATGCCTGCGTGCGGCTGCATTTTCTGTGGCTCTATGGATGATCGCCGGATGCACCGTGGGGCCCAACTTCAAGTCTCCTGCACCTAGAGCGTGTTATGAACTTTGAAGTAGAGACGTTGCATTTCCAAGCATGAGCATTGAGAAGACAACGAAGTG
>NZ_JZHZ01000007.1:339645-521676 GCF_000963005.1 Xanthomonas sp. GPE 39 | reverse complement strand
CTTCGTCGTCTTCTCAATGCTCATGCTTGGAAATGCAACGTCTCTACTTCAAAGTTCATAACACGCTCTAGCCAGTCGAAAAGTCGTATCGTTCTCGATCGGGCTAAGCTTGCCGACTTCAATCTGGATGTTCGAGGTGTTTCCGATGCACTCAGTTCCATGCTGAGCGGCAGCTACATCAATTATTTCAACTACCAGGGACGATCTTACAAAGTCATTTCAGCGGCAGAGAAAGACTATAGAAAGCTCGATCAGAACGTACTCGACTATCCTGTGGCCACAGTTAATGAGCAGCCTGTCCTGTTGCGGGCCGTCGCCCATCTGGAGACGACGACAGGTCCAGACGTCCTACGCCATTTCCAAGGACAGCGCGCCATCACCATTTCTGGCGAACCGGCGAAAGGAGTATCCCGAGGACAGATAGCGAATTATCTCGCCAGCATAACTAGCACGCTACCAAAGGATTATTCCTCGGATATCTCGGGCCCAATGCGCGAGTACGCAAGGAATCAAAAAGGGTATGCGATCATGCTTCTACTCAGCATCGCAGTGGTTTACTTGACACTAGCCTGTTTCTACAACAGCTTCACCGATCCAATCATCATTCTCGTCTCGGTACCAACTTCGCTGTCAGGTGCACTGTTCTTCGTATGGCTTGGCCTTGACCAGCTTTCGGTGAATCTTTATACAGACGTCGGGCTACTCACCTTGGTCGGCTTGATCAGCAAGCACGGTATCCTGCTAGTCGAAGTAGCGAACGAGAAGCAAGATTCTGGTCAGTGCAAAAAAGACGCCATTCTTGCCGCCTTAAATGTACGGCTTCGCCCAATCCTCATGACATCGGCAGCAATGATAATGGGATCATTGCCGTTAATTTTCATTGGAGGTCCGGGCTCAGCGGCCCGCTCGACGATCGGCTGCATCGTGATAGCAGGGCTTGGCATCGGAACTCTCCTAACCCTACTGATCGTGCCGGCATTTTATATGCTACTAGCGAAGCCTCGTACAAGGGTTGTGGAAGACGCTAGCACTGCACCCTCACTGTGAAGCTGATGTTGGCAAACTGAACCACCCAAGGTCCGTAGACACTCATGACTCTCGTTGCTTGTAGCGCCATTCGAACGCTACAGGCAACAGATCGTCTGGCCGCGCTCCAAGCTATAGAACATCTCGATATAGTCAAACGGGTCGGCGCCTGCGGCGTCTTTCGTCTGATAAATCCGCTACCTCATCCACTCCCGTTTGAACAAGCCAAAGAAAACCTATTCCAGTGCATTACGTCGCAGCTGCCTCGCCGGCTCATGCTGCATACCAAGTGATGGTAATCCCTACGCCTTTAACATTATCTAAAAATGCAACCATCCTAGCGACGCCAATTTTTCTATCGGGCTGATGCCTCCGAGCACCATATTCGGAATTTACATTTACACCTTCAGCCAATGGCACATCATGTGCATAGTGCAGCATTGACATTGTTGGTTTTCGCAAAATCTGGCGAAGATAAAGAGTATCGAATAAAATAACCCCATAAAGACTTTCATAACGCCCCACGTTCCTATCGAAGTACTTTTATCTTACGCACATCCTCATCGAACTTAGCTTGATCTGCTGAAACTATCGCCTGTGCCCTTATAAATTCCTCGTAGTTTCTGTAATCACAAAGCCCTGTCGTTATGCACACTGAATCCATTATTATGGACCCTCTCTCACAATCAAGTCCTGACTGGCATGCGGCGACAGCCCACGCATGCCCAGCCAAAGCACTCCCCATTAGACCTGAATATTTTTCTGGAATATCCTCTGATACCGATATTCCCATTAAATTTGATAGCTGATACATTGCTTCAGGATCACGAGATTTCTGCACAATATCTGCCAAATCAACCGCTTCATTCACTGACAATGGCGCAACTGATTGAACCCTTAATTCTATTTTTGCCGAAACATTTCCGCGTCTGGCAGCTTCATTAAGCCAAAGAGGATAGGCGTTATAAGGAATCCTCTGCCCTCCATCAACATTATCGCAACGCCTCTTTAAGCGCTCTTTTACATTGCGCAATTCAATAGTAGATCCATTTGCATATTTTGCCAAATCATCTATTTCGGCCAGTTGCACTTTCGGACGACTACTATAAAACATGCAAAGACTGTATATGCGAGCCAAATCTTTCTGTGCTATAGGAGATCCGCCCTCCGCCTCACTCTTAATATTTTCAAAATCCAAAAGATAGTAGCTGCTTGATTTGACGTCGCTGAAACTTTTTATGTTATCTACATCTGCAAAAGAATTTTCTTCTGAGCCATGCCTTGCCCTAGCCTCATTTACATATCTAACACCGTTACGTTTTCCATCATTTCCTCCTTTATGCCAACACATCAAAAGACAAAGGACGACACCAATTGCAAGCAGGATTATCACTGAAATAACTAAGAATTTTTTCATTGCATTCTCGAAGAATTATTGTGCCGCACCAACTGCAATGACATCACCAGGTGATTTTCTGAAAAAACTTAGGATAGAACGATTTCATATGCAATCTGCCAAAAAAACGCACGATAAGAAACGAGAAAATTTCATATCAACTTTAGGCTCAGCGCTTACCTGTCTTGAACCGACAATGTACTCACATCCGCAAGCGGTGCCACCCAAGCCATGCTGAATATATTTCAATCATCCTGCATTGGGTCAATCGATACAATTTCAACAACTGCGCATGCCGTATAGATTCACATGAAAATTAGATTTTCTTCAACTACAGCCGCGCTAGAATTCGAGTCAGAAAATTCGCCGTCTACGAATCGATAAGACCAGGCATGAGCACCAGGAAAAAATCAAAGACTGGCTTGGCTCGCACGGCTTTAATCGTGCTGGCTGCCACAGCGATTTATCTCGCGATTTTTCTCGTCCAATTCTTGGTGTGACGAACACGCATTGGCTGAATATGCGCGTGTTGGAACAGCGATACACATGCAGTCCGTTGACCTGCTCCATCCCCAACGACAAGGTCACTGCAACCCAACTCAGCAAACAACATCCGCGTGTTGCCGAACGATGCTGACATCACGCAATAGCCCCCACTGTTCGAGCTGCGCCACCGCCTTGGCCACACCATCCTCTTCGCGCAGTCGCTGTCCAAGCGCCTGCGCGCTCGCGCGCATCGTCGGCGACGTCGCCTGTCGCAACGCGTGCGCCAACGCCTCGGGCTTCAGCCCGTCGCGGGTCAACGCGGGCGGTGCCACGCCACGCTGTGCCAAACAATGCGCCCAGAACGGCTGGTCATAGCCGAACGGCACCACAACCGAGGGAATGCCAGCGATCGACGCGGCGGCAGAGGTCCCCGCACCACCATGGTGGACCGCTGCGATCACCCGCGGAAACAGCCAGTCATGCGGGGCATGTTCAAGCGCGAAGAACTGATCCGAGTCCCCGTCCTGGTCTACGATCAAACCACCCCAGCCCGTCGCCAACAGCGCACGCTGGCCCGTCAGGCGCAGCGCAGCCTTCACCGTGGTGGTCAGTTGCGCCGCATCTGCATCGATCATGCTGCCGAACCCGACGTACAACGGCGGCGGCCCCGCCTGCAGGAAATCCAGCAATGCGGGCGGCGGTTGCCACTGCGGGTTCGGCAGCGACCAGAAACCGCAGATCTGCACGCGCGCGGGCCAATCGCTCGGACGCGGACACAGGTGTTCGCTGTATCCATACAGCACGCGAATCGTGCTGGTATCCGGACCGCGCCATCCATAAGCGGGCAAGCCCAGCGGTAGGCGCACGCTGCCATCGACGACGCTGCGCAACAACTGCCAACCGCTAAAGCGGATGGCATGTTGCAAGCCGACATGCAATGGACCGGGCAGACGCAACTGCGGCCGCGCCACCAATGGCAAATGACGCGAGACAGTGACCGGTTGCAATTGCGCATAGACCAGCGGGATACGCAGCGCCTGACTCAGTGCATCGGCGACGATGCTGGCGCTCCCCACGCCGATCAGCAACCGCGCATCCGCACACGCCGCACGTCCCTGCGAAGGCCAATCACGCGCCCACGAGGCAAGGTGATGGTAGAACATGCGGGACTTCGCCAACATGGACTGACCTTCGCGAATCGGGTTGCGTTGCAACATGCGTTGGTGGTCGCCACTGAGCGGAAAGAACGCCAAGCCGTTGGCTTCCACCAACGGGGCGAAATTCTCGCTGGTCAACACACGCACCGGATAACCACGCTGCTGCAAGCCACCCGCCAGTGCAATGACAGGGCGCACATCGCCATGGGTGCCAAGGGTGGCGATCACGATCGGTCGGTCATCGCTTGCGGCTTGCACGCCTGCGGGGTCGTGTTCAAACATGTTCGGCCACCCCGTCACTCGCCGGCGTCGGCACTGGACCGGGGGCCAGCACTGCCCGCGTCGCCGGCTGCGCCAAGGAGGCGTGCAACAACTTGGCAAGCCTCCCCACATGGGCCAGGGAGAATATCCCGTAGTGGTCGGTGTCGAACGCCTCCACGTGCAGTCTGCGCACCAGTTCCTGCCACGCCTGTGGACGGTGATCGATCACATCGGAAGCATCCACGCCGATGTCCGGGCGCCGGGTGGCCTCGACGAAAAGCACATCCACATCGATCACGGTGGGGCGATGATGGCAGGCCAGATGCAGATGGTGCTGGATCAGTTCACCAATGTTGAGTACGAGGTCGTGCTGCTGCTCGAGTAGTTGACGTGCCAACGGGAACGACAACAGACCGTAGTGATCGCACAGTACTTTGGCCAGTTCCGCCATGGTCGTGGGCAGTGGTGTCTCCGGCCCCAGTTGCACATCGAGCGCACGTAACGCGGTGGGGATGCTGATCATGGCATCGGCCTGTACGGCTTCCGGTAGAAACGGATAGCAGTCGAGCAAGGCCAACAGTTCCACCAACTCCCCGACCGCGCGCAGTTCGGCAGCGATGGCATGAGCGATCAAGCCACCCAGGGACCAACCCACCAGGCGATACGGGCCGTGCGGCTGCACGCTGCGCATGCGGGCCAGATAGTCGCGGGCAATCGCCTCAATGCTGTCGGGCCGGTAGCTGCTGTCGGCCAAGCCAGGCGACTGCAAGAGCACCACCGGCCAGCGCGGATCCAGTTGACTGAGCAAGGTCGCATACGACCAACTCATGCCCATCACCGGATGGATGCAGAACAGCGCAGGCGTGCCGATCTCGCCCTCGCGCAGCGTCAGCACAGACGCCAGCGGGTCGCTATGCAGTTGCGCATTGCGCCGGATCACCTCGGCCAGGCCCGCGATGGTCGGCTCATTCAACAGCGTCACCAGCGGCAATTCGATGCCGAACACCTGCGGAAACCGCGCCGCCATTTGAGCCGCGCCTAGCGAATCGGCACCGAGTTCGAAAAAGCTGTCGTGCACGCCGACACCACTGATGCCCAGGATGTCCTCCACCATCGTGGCCAATTGCTGCTCGATCGGATCGCGTGGCGGCACATGCTCGCGCGGAGGCGGCGCATCGGGTGCCGGCAACGCCTTGCGATCCAGTTTGCCGGTCGCCGTCAGCGGCAAGGCAGGCAACAACATCCAGCGCGAAGGCAACATCGCCGATGGCAGGCACGCTTGCAGATATTGACGCAGGGCGTCCACGTCCACGCTCTGTTCTGGCAAGGCGACGACATACGCCAGCAACTGCAGCGTTTCGTCGTGATCGCGATGGCCAACCACTACCGCCTGCGCCACCTGCGGATGCCGTTGCAGCGCCTCTTCGATCTCGCGCGGCTCGATGCGATGACCACGAATTTTGAGCTGATCGTCGATGCGACCGATGAATTCCAACACGCCGTCCGGACGCAAGCGCACCTGATCGCCAGTGCGGTACATCCTGCTGCCATCCCCGACAAACGGATCGGGCACAAAGCGCTCGCTGGTCAGTTGCGGTTTGCCGCGATAGCCCTTGGCCACGCCAGCGCCGCCGATGTAGAGCTCACCCACCGCACCAGTCGGCAACAATTGCTGCTGGGGATCAAGCACATACACCCGCGTGTTGGCGATCGGGCGCCCGATCGGCGGACGGGGAGCATCGGTCAACTGCAACGGCATGATCGTCGACCAGATTGTGGTCTCGGTTGGCCCGTACATCTGAGTCAGGCGGCCAACGCGCGCAAGTAGGCGCGTCGCCAGTTCCGCTCCCAAGGCTTCGCCGCCGACCAAGGCATGCACCTTGTCCAGCGGTAGATCGTCGTTGGCAAGCAGGATCCGCCACAACGACGGCGTGGCCTGAATCACATTGACCTGGGCCTGGGCGATCAAACGCGCCAATCCGCGCGGATCCTGGGTGATTGCGCCTTGTGCGATCACCACGCGCGCACCGACCAGCAGCGGCAAGTACAACTCCAGCCCGGCGATGTCGAAGGTCACGGTGGTCACCGCCAACACACGGTCGCGCGGGCGTAGGCCAAGTTCATGACGCATCGCGAACAGGAAGTTGAGCAGACTGCGATGGCTGATCTCCACACCCTTGGGCGCTCCGGTGGAACCGGAGGTGTACAGCACATAGGCGGTGCCCTCCGGTGTCGCCAACGGCGCAATCGGCGCCGGCAAGTCGGCCGGACACGGATCGAGCCAGACCATTGCGTCCAGTAGCAGCGTATCGCGCAGAGCCGGTTCGCACACCAGTCCAATCGCAGCGGCATCGTCGAGCATGTGCCGGTTGCGGACCAACGGGCCATCAGGATCGAGCGGCAGATAGGCCGCACCGCTCCACATCACCGCCAACAGCACCAGCAACAACTGTTCGCTCCTTGGCAAGGCCACTGCGATCACATCACCCGGCTTGATTCCATCGGCGATCCAGCGCGCGGCCATGCGCGCGGCGAGTTCGCAGACTTGCGCATCATCGAGCGTGCGCTCATCGCACTGGACGACGATACCCGCCGGTATCGACGCATGCCGCTCCAGCAGTTGGTGCGGCAAGGTGGCCATGACCGGCAACGGCATGGCGGTGACATTGCATTCCCACAGCAAACGGTAACGCTCCTGCGTACCGATGATATCGAGCAACCCCAGCGGCCGCTCCGGAGCCTCGAGAATGGAATCGGCCAGCAAGATAAGACGCCGACAATGCTCGGCCAACTCCTCGCGGTCGTACAGCGTGGGATTGGCATCCAGATCGAAGCGCAGTGCCATGCCATTGCCGCGTTCGTAGCAGAAGATGGTCAGATCGTCGGCCAGACCGTTGCACAGATTGTGCGGCACCGCCTGGGCTTGGCCGAAGTGCAAGCCATAGTCGAATGCCTCGATGTTGACCGCCAGCCGCGCGATACGCTGCATGTTGGCGAACATGCCCAGGTCGCGGCGGACATCCTCGACACGGTATTGCTGGTGACGCAGGCCATGCCGTACTACCGAGGACACATGCGGGAACAACGCATGGAACGGCTGACTGGGCCGCATCGCCAGCCGTAGATAGATCGCATTGGCGGCCAAGCCAGGCACCTGCCGATAGCGTGCGCCGACGCGTCCGGTCACCGGCATGGCCATCACCAGATCCTCCGCGCCGGTGTAGCGGTGGTAATACGCCGCGATCAGTGCGATCAGCGTCTGCGGCAGACTGGCGCCATGCGCCGCTCCCAACTCCCGCAAACGCATGACCGTCTCAGGGGAAAACTCGCCGGTGGCACGCAACAAACCAGCACTTTGTTGCTCGCCGGGCTTGGCCAACGTCACCGCTGGCGGCACATCGGACAGGTGCTGCATCCAGTACTCGCGATCGCGTCGATAGCGATCGGACGCGCGATATTCCTGCTCCAGCGTCACCAGTTCCAACACACTGCCATAGGCGGCCGGCTCCGGCTCCTGCCCAGACGCATAAGCGTTGTACAGACTGGCAAGGCGCTGAGCCAGCATCGTCCCAGTGAAGCCATCCATCACCAAATGGCTCGTGTACTGCACCCATAGATGATGGTCATCGCCTAGGCGGAACACGACACAGAACCAAAGTGGACCGTCGCGCAAATTCTCTCGCTTGCCGAGTTGATCGCTCACCCAACGCTCGGCCGCAGCGCGCGGCGCGGGCTCGTCGCTGAAATCCAGATACTGTAATTCTCCTGGATATTCCGGCAGCACGACTTGCTCAGGCAAGCCGTCGTGCTCACGGATACATAACCGCAACGTATCGAACTCCCGTGTGATCTGCCGGTTTGCTTGCATTAGCAGGGCCGGATCCAAGGGCCCGAATAATTCCAATGCCTCTGACAGCATCAACATCTTGTCGACCTGCAACTTGCTGCCAATCCACAACCCCCGTTGCGCACGGGTCAAAGGAAATGATGATGGAGTGTCCGCATGCATGACGTGCCTCTCGAGTTGATCGAAACGTGCATGAACAACGCGCTACGCGATCAAGACTGAACATGCGCAGATGCGTCGGTTGATTGACTGAAGCACAAGCAGAATGCCTTTTTATAACGTCAAAAAACCGGCGAGATCGGACTTTGACCGAATAAAAACCGCGAAATGTGATGGCATCCTATTCACTGTCATGAACACAATGGATCACGCAGCGCGGGACTTTATAAGTGAATACTTGCCTTCAAAAACTGGCAAGAATCACGCTTCGTTGTTTGATGCGAATCCAAGCCGCCGTCCTGCGATGCGAGTCAAAATTTTGACTCCAACAAACGCATCAACGGCTCCGCTAGCGAACCACCACGCCGCCACACCGCGCCATCCGTGTCCATCTGCCGTCGTATCCGCGGCTTCCGCGGCTTCCGCGGCTTCCGCGGCTTCCGCGAAAGCTTTGCTTGTCCGCCATGTGCATGCGTTTCGCGAGCGGCGGCGTGCCCAGCGTGCGCGTCGATGGCAACACCGAATGCCCAACTACAGAGGAGAAATCCTATCGATGAATTTTGTGCAGTTCGCTATGACATACGCACGCGCGCCGCCGTGATCTGCTGCGATCAGACCAATGGCGCGTCAGACAGATAGGTGTACCCGGTGAGCCCAGCTTCAAGCGCATCGCGCAGTTCCTGCGCGCACGCGTCCGGCAATTGCGCCGCCGCAATGCGCTCGGCGTAGACAGCACGCAACGTATCCAGGTGATAACCGACATAGTCGAGCATCACGTCGGTGGTGTCGCCGCGGCGCTGTTGAGCAATGCGATAGCCCGTTCCCTCCAGTGCGACTTCCACTGCATCGGTGTCGCCGAACAGGTTGTGGATGTCGCCGAGGATCTCCTGGTAAGCACCGACCAGAAAAAAGCCGAGCCGGTAACTCTGCCCGTGTTTCAAGGCGTGCAAAGGCAAGGAACTGTCCAGACTCTCGTTCTCGACATAGGTCTTGACCATGCCATCGGAATCGCAGGTCATGTCGGCGATGATGCCGCGACGTTGCGGCGCCTCGTCGAGCCGCTCGATCGGCACGATCGGGAACACCTGATCGATCGCCCACACATCCGGAATCGATTCGAACACGCTGAAGTTGACGAAATACTTATCGACCAGGCGCTCGTTGAGTTCGTCCAGCACCGGGCGGTGGCTCTTCTCCTGCGAACTCAACCGCGCACGCACACCATGCGCGATGGCGTAGAACAGATCGTCGATACGTGCGCGCTGGGCCAGGTCGATCTGGCCTAACGCATAGGCGCTCAGCCCTTCGGCATGGAAATGCTGAGCCTCTTGGAACAGCTCCACCGCCGGACGTTGATCCAGCTCGGCATGAATCTCGCGCATGTGGCGGATTGCCGCCGGCTCGTCGTCGTGTACATCCGGCACGCGGCCTTCCGGCGCCTGCTCGACCTCCGAGACGTTGGCAATCAGCACCGCGTGGTGCGCGGTCATCGCACGACCGCATTCGGTGACGATGCGCGGCGGCGCCAAGCCATGCTCTTCGCACGCACTGGCCAGCGGCTGCACGATGTTGCTGGCGTAGGCATGCAAGCCGTAGTTGATCGAGCATTCGCTGCGCGAGCGGGTGCCCTCGTAGTCGATGCCCAAGCCACCGCCAACGTCGACGTGGCTGATCTTCGCTCCGAGCTTGGACAGCTCGACAAAGTAACGGGTCGCCTCGCGCATGCCGTTGGCGATGTCGCGCACGTTGGAGATCTGCGAGCCCATGTGGAAGTGCAGCAGGTTCAGCGTATCGGCATACTCGGTACCGCGCAGCGTCTTCCACAGATCCAGCAACTGCCGTGGCGCCAGCCCGAATTTAGCCTTGTCGCCGCCACTGTTTTGCCACTTGCCCGCGCCCAGCGAGGCCAGCCGCATGCGCACGCCCAGACCCGGACGCACATCCAGCGCGCGTGCTTCGTCCAACACCAATTTCAATTCGGACGGCTTCTCGATGACGATGAAGGTCTGCAAGCCCAGCTTACGGCCGATCAACGCCAGACGAATGTACTCACGGTCTTTGTAGCCATTGCACACGATCAACCCGCCCGGACGCGACAACGCCAGCACCGCCATCAGCTCCGGCTTGCTGCCTGCCTCCAGGCCGAAGCCCTCGCCCTGATGACCGGCCAACGTGCCAGCCACGCCACGGTGTTGGTTGACCTTGATCGGATACACCGCCGTGTAGCCGCCGGCATAGTCCCAATCGGCCTGCGCCTGGGCGAAGGCGGCCTGCAACTTGCCCAGGCGTTCGCCGAGGATATCGGGGAAGCGCACCAGCATCGGCAATTTGGCCCCCGCCGCGCGTGCGGCGTCCACCACGTCCGGCAGCACGATCGTCACCCCGTCGGCGCCCTGCGGCCGCACCACCATCCGACCGGCCGTATCCACATCGAAATACCCATCGGCCCAGTGCGGGATCGAATAGGTTTTACGGGCCTGGTCGAGGGACCAATCGCTCATCGTGGCGGCTCGGTTGACGGAAAAAGGGCGTGGATTGTAACCCCTGCTACGCGTTGGGTCCGTTACAATCCGCGCCGATCCAACACCCCTTTCTCGGCACGCGCTCGGGAATGGGAAGCTGAGCGCCAGACGTTGCACATGCACGCGGCGGCGCTTGTCCTCCCATCTCCAGCGCTTCGCGCCACTGTTTTCTCCCACACCAAGGGCGAGGATCGCCTGCATTTTTCCAAGGACACCGCATGAGCGCCAACGACAACTGGTACATCGAACACTTCCAGCCCACCGGCTCGGCCATCGGCTATCGCATCACCGGCAAACTGGACGAAGTGCAGTCGCCGTTCCAGAAGATCGAAATCTACGACACCACCGACTGGGGCAAGCTGATGGTGATCGACGGCGCGGTGATGCTGACCACCCGTGACAATTTCTTCTACCACGAAATGATCAGCCATCCGGCGCTGTTCACCCATGCCACGCCCAAGCGCGTGGTCATCATCGGGGGCGGCGACTGCGGCACCCTGCGCGAGGTACTCAAGCACCCTGGCGTGGAGCGCGCAACGCAGTGCGACATCGACGAACAGGTCACGCGCATGGCCGAGAAATACTTCCCGGAACTGTGCGAATCCAACAACGACCCGCGCGCCGAGTTACTGTTCGATGACGGCATCGCCTACATGGCCAACTGCCCAGCCGGCAGTGTGGACATCGTCATCGTCGATTCCACCGATCCGGTCGGCCCGGCCGAGGGCTTGTTCAACAAGGCGTTCTACGCGAGCTGTTTCAAAGCGCTGAAGGACGACGGCATTCTGGTGCAGCAATCCGAATCGCCACTTGCGCTGCTGGACCTCATCAAGGAAATGCGTGCGGAGATGAGCAAAGCCGGCTTCGCCAGCTTCCACACCGTGCCGTTCCCGCAGCCGTGCTACCCGACCGGCTGGTGGAGCGTGACCATGGCGCGTAAACAAGGCGGCTTCGACTTCCGTCACCACGACGCGGCGACCAAACCGTTCGCCACCCGCTACTACAGCGCACACCTGCACACCGGCACCCAGGTGCTGCCACCGTTCGTGGCCGAGGCATTGGGCGGCTGAGCGCCACGCGCACGTCATCGAGCTTGAACGGCTCGATGACGGCCATGACCACCTTCATGCCGTCTTCTCCAATCGCAACCCACTCAGGGTAAGGCGGTTGCGCGATGCCCGGCCGTCGGGTTCAATGGCCCGACACCTCCATCGCCGGAATTTTCCGACAGCGCGTCGCGCCCGTGACCGATGGCCCCGAAACGCCGGGTACTGCAATCTGGTGCCACTTGCCGGAGTACAACCATGATCGATCTCAACCATCTCGACGACCTCGCCCGCCGCCTCAGCGACCTGGTGCCACCAGGCCTGCGCCAATCCCGCGATGAACTGCAAAACACCTTCAAGAGCGCGCTGCAGGCCGGGCTGAGCAAACTCGACCTGGTCACCCGCGAAGAGTTCGAAGTGCAGCGCGCGGTACTGCTGCGCACACGGGAGAAGCTCGAAGCGCTGGAGCGCACAGTCGCCGCGCTGGAAACCGCGCACAGCGCGCAGACACCCTCCTCCAACACCTGATCCAACGACTGCCATGAGCCTGGCGCTGGTGCACAGCCGTGCCCGCGCGGGGGTGCTTGCGCCTCCGGTTCGGGTCGAAGTCCATCTCTCCGGCGGCCTGCCGGCAACGCAGATCGTCGGCCTACCGGAAGCCGCCGTGCGCGAATCGCGCGACCGCGTGCGTGCCGCCATCCTCTGCGCACAATACGCGTTCCCGGCACGACGGATCACCGTCAATCTGGCACCGGCCGATCTGCCCAAAGAAGGCGGCCGCTTCGACCTGCCGATCGCACTGGGCATCCTCGCCGCCGCCGGCCAACTCGATCCACAGGCACTGGACCAGTACGAATTCCTCGGCGAACTGGCGCTCACCGGCGAACTGCGTCCGGTCGATGGCGTCTTGCCGGCCGCGCTGGCCGCCGCGCAAGCCGGGCGCACGTTGATCGTGCCGGCGGACAACGGCGCGGAAGCGGCGTTGGCGCAACACGTGCGCGCATTCACCGCACGCACACTGCTGGAAGTCTGCGGATTGTTGAACGGCAGCAAGACCCTACCCGTGGCCGAAGCACTGCCCGCCACGAGCCTGCCGTTCCCCGATCTGAGCGACGTGCGCGGTCAGGCGCAAGCCCGACGCGCACTGGAGATCGCCGCCGCAGGACATCACCACCTGCTGCTGATCGGCAGCCCCGGCTGTGGCAAAACCCTGCTGGCCTCGCGCCTGCCCGGGATCCTGCCCGAGGCCAGCGAAGCCGAGGCGCTGGAAAGCGCGGCCATCGCATCGGTCAGCGGCCGCGGCCTGGACCCGGCCCGCTGGCGGCAGCGCCCATATCGGTCGCCGCATCACACGGCCAGCGCGGTATCGCTGGTCGGTGGCGGCGCGCATCCACGCCCAGGCGAGATCTCGCTGGCGCACAATGGCGTGCTGTTCTTGGACGAGCTGCCCGAGTGGAACCGGCATGCACTGGAAGTACTACGCGAACCACTGGAATCGGGCCAGGTTACCGTCTCGCGCGCGGCGCGCAGTGCCGAATTCCCCGCGCGCTTCCAACTGGTCGCGGCAATGAATCCCTGCCCCTGCGGCTGGGCCGGCGACCCCAGTGGCCGCTGCCGGTGCAGCGAGGACAGCATCCGCCGCTATCGCGCACGCATCTCCGGCCCCTTGCTGGACCGCATCGACCTGCACGTGGAAGTGCCTAGATTGCCACCACAGGCGCTACGCGCCGATGCCACGGCAAGCGAATCCAGCGCCACCGTGCGCACCCGGGTGGAACAGGCGCGGCAACGGCAACTGATGCGTGCCGCGCGGCCCAACGGCCAGCTCGACCACCACCAGACTATGCGCGACTGCCGCCTGCAACCACACGACGAAGCACTCCTGGAACACGCAATCGATCGCTTGCGACTGTCGGCACGCTCGCTGCACCGCATCCTGCGGGTGGCCCGCACCATCGCCGACCTGGATGGCAGCGAGGCCATCGCCACCCCACATCTCACCGAGGCCATCGCCTACCGGCAACTGGATCGTGGCGAGGCAATCGCGCCGGACGCGGAATCCACGCGGCACGGCGCACTGCGGCGTCACGCCAAGTAGTCAGGCCACCGCGCCACATCGACACGCCACACAGCGCAAAAATGGCGATGGCAGCACCGGCGGATCAGCCGGAAGTTTCGCGCACCATCTCGGCCAGCAACGTATTGCAGCGACGCGCATGGGTAAACGTCATGCCATGCGAGGCACCGGCAAGCAGATGCAGGCGCGGGTCCGGCAACCATTGCGCCAGCGCAGCGGCGTTGTCGCGGTATTGCGCCGGACTGTGTTCGCCGGTGACCAATAGCACCGGCAGCGCCAGCTTGGCGGCCTGCTCCGGAAGATACGCCGGCAGTGCATCATTGATCTGCGGCACCAACGTCTGCGCGTTATCGCGCACCATCTGCCGGAATGTCGTACTGCTACGCGCCCAAGCACCGGGCTGGCTGACAGAATCGACAAAACATTCCAGGCCGGCCTCGACCTGTCCATCCTGCAACAACGCCACCGCGCGCGCGCGGATGGCCAGCACCTCGGCCGACAAGCCATGCGCTTGCGGCCCGCCGGGATCGAACAAACCCAGGCTGGCGACCGCCGCGGGCTGCTGCAACGCCACCTGCCAGGCCACCGCGGCGCCACGCGAATGCCCGATCAGATGCACCGGCTGCGCTTCGCCCGCGATGAAAGCCGCCACTTGCTGCGCGTGCCAGCGCCAACCGAAGACATGCCGCGATGCCGAGCGTAGCGGCGGATAGTATTGACCCAGACTCACTGCACTGAGCTGACAATGATCGGCCAACCCGCGCAGTTGCGGCATCCAGTAGCGGTAATCGCACAACGCCCCATGCACCAACACGACCGGCGCACCATCGCCCACCCGCAGGTAAGCCAGCGCATCGTCCGTACCCAGAGCACGCACTGCGGGCTTGCCTAACGGACCACGCAGACGCGTCACCGGTCACCACACTGCGCGCGGCCACTACCTACGTGAAACATGCGACACGGCCGGCCGGATACCAAGGATGTGCAGCGATGGCGCGGCCTGTCGCACGAGAACGCGCGATCAGCCCCCTGCAGGACTGCTTCTATCTTGGGAATCATCCGTATACCGTTTACTGCTCATGGACACCTCCGAATTATCCATTTTCCACGGCATTGAGGATGTCTAGGAAAACCTGGGCTTATCACCCATCTGATCTCACATTCTCCAAGCTCAATGCTGCCTACTCTCTCGCCGGCCAGTTTGGGTTCGCTCCAAATGACACAGTTGTGCCCACACATCTCCATCGCTGCCGCAACAGCCAGCGCATGAGAGTCATCTGCGTAGGAGATGATCAGGAGGTTGATGCCGCTTTCTTTGCTCATATCCATGTGCCAATGCTGGGACAGGGAGGGTCCAGCGGACTGGACCCTCCGACCATCATGCTGTCAGCGGCGCATCAGTGATCGGCGCGCGTGGAGCCCGTGCCATTGCCACCGGTACCCACGGTGATCTTGGTGCCGTTCTTCTTCGGCTTGTCGCCGCCACCATCATCGTCGTCGCCACCAGAGACCTGGGAAATCTCCTGGTTGCTCAGTTCGCGCGCATGCACGTAGCCCATCACACGCTTGCTGTTGTCGTCGTTCTGCATTTTTCTGCTCCGTAGTAACAAACTATGGTGGCAGCGAAGGCCGCGCTGCCGTCGGCATCCAGGATGGCTCACCCTGAAATCTCTGTGGGTCGGTGACGTACCGCCTCCAACTTCAATCCGCCTTCGCCCAGGCGGTCGCTGATGACGCAGCCCCCACGTAGGACTACCACCCGATCCGCGCTGGCGATTGTGTCGGGCCTGTGCGCGATGATGATTTTGGTGATGTCCAAGCGCGCGATCTCGCTGTTGATGCGGCGTTCGCAGTCCATGTCCAGATGGCTGGTAGCCTCGTCTAGAACGAGAATCTGCGGCTTTTTGTATAATGCTCTCGCGAGCAGGATTCTCTGCTTCTGGCCGCCGGACAGTGACGATCCCATGTCGCCCACGAACGACTCGTAGCCCATCGGCATGGCTTCGATTTCCCCGTCGATCTGTGCCAGGCGGGCTGCGGCAACGATGTCTTCGAGGTGCGCTGCCTCCTCGAAGAAAGAGATGTTATCGGCTATCGACCCTGCGAAAAGAGCGTCGTCCTGCATCACGGTCCCGATCAAACTGCGGTACGCATTCAATCCGTGGTGGCGAATGTCCACGCCATTGATCTCAACACGTCCGCTGGTCGGCTCCAGTAGCCCGAGTATTACCTTTGCCAGGGTACTCTTACCGCAGCCGCTGGCACCAACGATGCACAGTGAAGCACCAGCCTCGACTTCCAGTTCTACCTCGTTAAGCACCAGCGGCTCACCCTCGGCATATCGGAAACAGACACCCCTGATCGACAGGTTCGGCCGGACGATTCTTCCCCCACTCCGCACTGTAGCCGTGCTCCGCTCCGGCAACGCCAGGACGATGTCCGCGATCCGCTCGCCATGGAGGCGCAGCATCCTCAGTTCGACCAGCTTGTCGACCAAGCCGCCCATCTTCGCGGAAAACTGGTCGGCGTACGCGACGAACGCGACGACCATTCCCGCGCTGAATCGCCCTTGCATCGTTAGATATGCACCGAGCGCGATCAGCGATGCACGCAGTAGGCCGAAAAGGCATTGGTTCACCACAACGAACGACAGTGCAATGCGCTGAACCACCACGTCGCGGCTCGCCATTTCTAGGGTGGCATTTGCGAGACGCGCGCTGCGGTCGGCCTGCTTGTTGGCAAGCTTGATGGCCTGTACCCCGCGGACGGACTCCATCAGTACGGTCTGCTGCTTCGCCCCGTACACCAGTTGCTCCTCGGTCGTGCGCCAGAGGGTTCGGTACATCGCCCAGCGAAGCAGGACGTAGACGGCGAACACTCCCAACACACAGCCGGTGAGCGGCAAGCTGTAAACGCACAGAATCACCAGCGCGAGTATTCCCATCGCACCGTCCAGCATGACTTCGACAAAGCTGCCCGTGAGGGTGGCCTGGATGGAGTGGATCGATGAGAACCGGGACACGACGTCGCCCATGTGGCGCTTCTCGAAATACTCCAGTGGCAACTTCATGAGGTGACTGAAGAGGTTACTGGTCCACTGCGCGCTCAAGGACGCACCGAGCCAGCTCAGCAGCCATGCCCGCGCCAGCGTCAGACCGGCTTGGATCGCGATGACCAGCATGAAACCCAGCGTCATCACCAGGAGCAGAGTGTGATCGGAACCCACGAGCACTTGGTCCAGCACCCATTGCATCTGGAATGGAAGGGTGAGGGCCAGCACCTCGATGCCCAGGGCGAGCCCCAAGACCTGAGCGAGCGCGCGCTTCCAGCCCGAGATGCGACCTGTAAGAAGTCGTAGCGGCACGGGCTTCCTGCGCTTCGTCGTCTCAAAGTCCTCACCCGGGATCAGCTCCAGCAAAATGCCGGTGAAGTGTTTCCCGGCCTCCGCCATTCCCATACGCAACTTGCCGCGCGCTGGGTCGTGGATCTCCACGCCCTTGGACGTCACCCTGCTCAGCACCACGAAATGGTTGAGATTCCAATGCAGGATGCACGGAGTGACCGCATCACGCAGATACGGCATGTCCGTACGCAGCGCCCGCGTCGCCAAGCCCAGCGAATGGGCGATATGCATCACGCGGGACAGCGTCGCGCCCTTGAGCGAGGTACTGAAGCGCCGCCGCATGCCGGCAAGATCGGCGTGATGGCCGTGGTAGCCCGCGACCATCGTCAGACACGCCAGCGCGCACTCTGCGGCTTCCGTCTGCATCACCATGGGAAGACGGCTTGCTGCGCGCCAGTCCATCCAGCTCCATGGCGTGTGGCCACATGCTTCTTCAGCCATGCTCGCGATCCTCGGTCGAGCGCAACTTGAGGCTGTAAAGTGGGTCGAAGAGCCAATCGAATAACCGGCGGCGGTCGAGCAGGATGTCCGCGTCGAGCGTCATGCCCGGCCGCAAGGTCTCGGGTCTTCCGTAGACCTGCACGTGCTGGTTTTCCAGATGGACCAGCACCCTGTAGCTCGCCTCCTTGATGTCCTTGCCTGTTGCCTTATTGACCTCGGACGGCGACAACGAACTGCGCGACACCTGTTGCACACGACCGAAGTATTGGCCGAACTTCTGGTAGGGATAGGCACGATAGCGGATGACGACCTGCTCTCCTGCCCGGATGAAGCCGACGGCCTGCGTCGGCACCCAGAGCTCCGCCTGCAATGTCGAGGCAGCAGGCAGCACGGCCACCATCGGCTGATCGGCCAACACGGACTGGCCTGCATAGATGGGAGCACTGGTTACGATGCCGTCGACGGGAGATTTCAAAAGCCCCGCATGCTGCGCGGCGTTTTTCGCGATCATCTGGGCGACATCGGACAGCGCTCGCTCCGTCTCGTTGTTCCGACCGGCGACGATGTCCGGCAACTGATCCGCCTGTGCCTGCAGCTCGCTCATTTGCTGGTGCAACTGGAATCCCTGGCGACGCAGCTCCATAAGCTGCGCCTGGTGCTCAAGCGCCTGGTCGTGCTGGGTCAATATCTGCTGTTTGCTGACGACGCCCGAGTCCTGGTACTTCGACCATTGCTCGTAGAGGGCCATGGCGTCCTTCGCCCGATGGGCCTGCAGTGCGGCCTGGTCATCCACCTGCCGGATCTGCGCCTGGAGCAGCCCCATGCGCTGCCGGATGTCCCTGCGCTGCATGCCTGCCAAACGGTCCTGACCAGTGAGATCGTCCAGCAGCCGCTGGCGTTTAAAGGACAGCTGCTCGGATACCGCAGCGCCGACGTCACCCTTCAATGCGCTGCTTTGCGTTTCCGACACCTCCAGCAGCGGCTGACCCGCTTTGACGCGATCACCCTCGCGCACGAAGATGCGCGTGATGGAGCCAGCCGAGGGAACAACCACCATGAGCAGCCCATGGGTTGGCACCAACGTCCCACTCACTGGCTCACGGCGGGTGTACTGGCCCAGTACGAGCAGCAGCGTGATCGCAAGGACCGCGCACGCACTGAACACCACGAAAACCCATCCAATCCGTGGAGAACGCAGGAATATGGAACCGACCAGCTGGCTACGCCTGTTCTCATAGACCTCGTTGCGGAACAAGCTAGCGCTCACATCATCGTCCTCGCGGTACATGTTCCCACTCGATGCGCCAAAAGAGCTATCTGCGGGCCATGATGTCAGGCTGCTTCTACCGTTCCTATTGGGAAAATTATGAGGACCCAGAACTGCTGGGAGGGTCTAGCTGCCCCCCTATCCGATTCCAGGGCGATTATTTAGGGGGTGGGTTACTTCGGCGATCCGACGGAAAGTGGGGGTGCGGCAGAAAACTTGGACGGGTTATGTGGCGAGCCCAAGGTCTCGCCGGTACTCGATGGGGCTACGGGCTCCCAGCGAGATCTTGATCCGGTCTGCGTTGTACCAAAGGATGTAGGAGTGCAACGCCGCGATGAAGTCCTCGATGGTCGTGGACAACCAGCTGCGCGCGTAGAACAACTCGGTCTTCAGGCGGCCGAAGAAGCCTTCACACGCAGCGTTGTCCGGCGAGCATGCCTTGCGAGACATTGAGCGCGCAAGCTTTGCATCAGCGATCCGCGACAGCCATCCAGGCCACCTGTAGTGGGCGCCGCGATCGGAGTGCACGATCGGCCGTTCGTTGCTGGCTGTGACGGTCTCGATGGCTGCGTCCAGCATCGTATTGACGAGCTCGGCATCCGGGTGCGTGCCGATCGTCCAACTGACGACCATGCCATCGAAGCAGTCGATCATGGGCGACAGGTACACCTTGCCTGCTGGGATCTGGAACTGCGTGAGGTCGGTGAGCCACTTCTCGTTTGGCGCACTTGCGCTGAAGTCCCGGTCCAATATGTTGTCCGGCGCAGGGCTGATCTCGCCCCTGTAAGAGCTGTATCGTCGGCGTTTGCGCGTGGCGGCAACCAGACATTCCTGCTTCATCAGCCGCTGCACCACCTTCTCCGAGATGTTCACGCATTGCCTGGTCAACGAGGCCTGCATCCGACGGTAGCCGTAGCAACGGTAGTTGCGCTCAAAGATGTCTGCCATCACGCGGCGCACGCTGACGTACTTGTCCGCGACATCGAGCCGCGCCCGATGGTAGAAGTAGGAACTGCGGGGCAGGCCAGCTTCATGCAGCAACTCGGCTAGCCCGTAAGTCGATCTCAGGGCATCAACCAACTGCGTCTTCTCCCGATTCGTCAGGCGCTGCCGGTCGATGCCCAGGTCTTTTTTTAGGAGTTCGTTCGCCTTCTTCAACAAGTCTTGCTCCAGGCGAAGGCGCCGGATGTCTCGTCGAAGCGCCGCAGCCTGTTCTTCCAGCTCGGCTAGCTCAGGACTCGGTGGAAGATCTTGCTTACGCTTCATGGATGCAGGTGCGTCGTGGCCGAGCAGTTGATTCTTCCAGGTGTAAAGCGATGGACGAGACACGCCCAACTCCTGGGCCAGCGACTGCGCGCTGCCTTCCCGCATGCACAGCTCGACGACCGCGGACTGCTTCATGGCCGGCGTCAGTGCGGTTGACCGGCCGACAACGCGCTTGCGGGTCTGCGGATGCAACTCCTGAACCCAGAATGGAAGCAACGTCCGTGACGGATACCCGAGCGCCTTGATCGTCGCCGCGAAGCAGCGCCCGTTTTCCAGATAGTGAGCGACTGCAAATTCCTTCTGGGCCTGCGAATACTTCGGTGCGCGTGTGGACCTGATGGCCAAGCCAAGGCCTTGCTCGTATTCCTGGCACCAGTGCTTGAGCGTGTTCTTGGTTGGAAAGCCAAGCTGTCGGATCGTCAATCCGACCCGTTTGCCGAGCTTGATGTAGAGCTGCACGGCTCGAAGCCGGTCCTCGTATGAAAACATGAACTACCCTCCCAGGTAGTCCAAGTTTTCCGCCGCACCCCCAGTGGGTCAGATTTAAATCGGCGTTGACATTCACTGCGTATCGCAGTCATCAAGCGATGCGGTGCCGCCGCTTCAGCCTTCACCTTCATGGCGTTGCGCATAGAAATCTGCCGCCGCCTCGATCAGGTAGGTATAGCGTTTCACCATCCCCTGCCAGGCAAGCGCCTCCAATTGGTGTTCGGCGTGGATATCCTCCGGCACCTCGCTGACCTCATCGATCAACTTTGGGACTTCGTGATTCCACCAACGCAGCATCAGGTCTGGCCGCTGATGCGTACGAATCAGCGACTCCACCAACGACTGCATCGCCGCGAACTGCCGCACCGTGCGGATGCGCTGGCCTTCCAGGAAGTGGATGCTCTTCTTTTGCTCGAGCAGCGCCTTTTCCAGGACATCCAGCCGCTGGCTGAGGTCAGCACGCCCTCGACCGAAAAATCTCACGCGCTTACGCCCCGCCCAGCGCGAGCCGGGGCACATTCGGCGCCGGCAGCAACAGCTTTTTGAAGTAGCTGTCCTTGTAGTAAAAAATCTTGTCCGCCAGGATCGGATAGCCAATCCCCTCGATGAACACGATGGCTTTCTCCGGTGCCAGTCCCTTGACTTCATCCGGATTCATCAACGGACGCCGATCCAGCACCTCGGTATAGCTGTGGCTGTTGCCTTGACCGTAGGACTGCGTGCGCTGCCGACGGCGCACGGTGGTCTCGCCCAGCATCTTCGAATATTCCTCGGCATCGCGTTGCTCTCGCGGAGTGAACACGATCCGCACGCCGAGATTGGTAATCAAGCCGCGCGCTGTGTCGGCGCCATAGACCGATTCCAACTGCGCAATCGACTGGATCACGATCACGATGCGGATGCCATAGCCGGCCACCCAGCCAACGGCCACCGGAACGATCTCCACCCGGCCCAGCGCGGTGAACTCATCGAGCATGAACATGCACTGGTATTTCAACTCTGGGTTGTGCTCGGGCAACTCCCGGCCATTGAGTTTGATCGCCTGCTCGAAGAACAGATTCAACACTCCTTTGGCTTCAATCAGTTTGGCGGGGCTGACGCCCACGTAGATGGACTGGATGGTCTTGCGCAATTTGCTCAGGTCGAAATCGTTCTCGCTGGTGGCGGCATCCACAATCGGATTGCTGAAAATGTTCAGCGGCGCCAGCGCCGTTTCGATGGCGGAGGTGAAGGTCTCCGGCGCCAGGCCGACCAAGTTGTTCAGGCCGGTCCGCGCCTGCGAACCGAGCGCGGGCTGCTTGAGTAGCTCGCCCAGGTAGTGTTGCAGCGACTGGCCGGGTTCGAGGTGAGCGCCGGCGAGCAGACGATAGACGCTGCCCAATGTGGGCAACTTGACTGCTTCGTTGTGATCATCCCCGTCTGCCTGGGCAACATACTCATCGAACAGGTACTCGCAGGCAGCGATGAACGTCTTTCTCGCGATGGCCGGCCAGAATGGATTGTCGCCGCTCATCTCCTTGTACAGCGTGGCGGCGATGGCGACGATGTCGCCGTTGCGGTGATTCGGGTCCAGGCGCACGTAGCCCAGCGGATTCCAACGGTGCGTGCTGCCGTCGTCGCTGAACGGATCGAACAGATACACCTGGCCGTATTTGGCGCGCTGGCCTGCGGTTTTTTCCCATGCCTCGCGCTTGACATCCAGGATCACCGCCGACTCCAGCCATGCCAGCAAATTCGGAATGACCACGCTCACGCCCTTGCCGCCACGGGTACTGGCCGCCAACAGCAAGTGCTTGGACTTGCCGATACGGATGAAGCGGCGACCGAAGCGACAGGCAATCAATCCATGCGGATCGTCCTTGAGCACATCATGCCGGGACAGATCGCCGCTGCGCGCCCAGCGCGCATTGCCATACAACTCCTGCGCCTTCGTCCGCAGCATGGCATACACCATGATGAGGTAGAGCATGACAGGCAAGCCGAAGCCGCAGATGCCCGCCAGCTTGATTTTCGGCGCATACGGATGCCACGCCGGTTGATCCACCACCTGCCAATAGCGCCAATAGGTCAGCAGATGGACCTGTGCGTGCTCTCCGAGCAGGGTCAGCACAAGAAAGCCGGACAGATACAGCCCAGCCATGGCAACGGGTAGCAACGCGATGACGGCGGCAATGCCTTTGGTACGCGAATTCATCGGGGGACTCTTCCTTGGGGAATCGGGGGAAATCGAACGTGAGGGATGCTGCAACGCCTTGCGGCGGGTGAAGTCGTCGGCGCGGTGCGGTTCAGCGCACGGCTGTCCATGCGGTGTGCCTGGATGGCCTTCGATTGCCGCCTACAGCTTCATGACCAACCCCTGCCCTTGCATCTGCGCCGCGCGCTGGGCCTGCATGGCCTGCTGCTCGGCGAGGTTCTGCTGCTCCACCGTCTGTAATTGCTGGCTGGCCTGGGCCACGTCCGGCGCTTGCGTCAGTTGCGGCGCAGACACTGTCGCCCATAATTTCCCGTGGGATTGCACCACGTAGTTCGGCGTCTGGGTCGCAGCGCCCTCCGTCATCCCCAGGTAGATCTTGTCCACTTCGGTCTGCCACAGTTTGCGTGTCTCCACGACGACTTGCGCCGCGCGGCGGTCCAACTGCTCCGGATCCGGCACCGGACGACCCCAGCGTTCATGTGCATCGGCAATGGCATCGCGCGCCTGCTCGAACAGCGCATGACGCGGGTGCACCGGATGGCGCATGTCCTCGGCGGTGATCGCCACGGGGGCGATGGCGCGGCTTGGCGGCGCAGGTGCATGGGTCGCTTCCCGTGCCCGCCAGGTGGCGGCATGCTGCTCGGGCGACTTCGCCAGCGCATGCTCGGGATCGATCCGCACCACCTTGCTCTTTTCGTAGATCGAACCGGGATGGTCGTAGGCCAACAGTTGGCCTTCGTGCTGCTTGAAGCCTTTGATGTTGTGTCTGTATTGCGGATTGATGCCGAGCGCGTCGGTGAACCCGGCGGCCAGCCGTTCCTGCTGTGCGGGACCGTAAGGCAATTTATCGCCATGCCTGGGCAGGGTGCAGGACTGTTCCAGCGCGTTCTTGAACAGGGTATAGCGCGAGTGCAGCGCATGGCCCGGATGACGGAAGTCTTGGAGATGTTCATCCGAACGCGGTGGGCGCGTCGGCGGGGTATACAACATCGCCTCGCCCGCTTGGCGCTGTTCGTGTGGATGCGACCGGGGGTCTTGGCTGTGGCGCTGTTCGTGTTCGCGTTGCCGCGCGTCCATGGCCTGACGGTGCAACTGGGCATGTTGCTGCGCGAGGCGGTGTTGCTGCTCGCGCGCTGCCTGCGCTTGCTGTTCCTGCTGCTGCAATTGCGCGATCCGCGCCTGTTCCTGCATGTCCACGCTGGCCGGTTTTTCCTGGGCCGGGTTGCTGTGAGCGGGTGGCGGTTGTGTCTGCCGATGGACTTGCGTCAGGTGCGCCGCCTGCTGCTGCGCCTGTCGTATGTGTTCCTGGCGCAGCTCGGCGGCATGGTCTTCCTGCAGGCCCGTGTGCCTGTCCATGGCAGGGGGCGGCATGGCGGACGCGGCGGCGGATGAAGATGAAGAGGAGGACGTATCCGCGTTCGTCGCTGTGGGAGGGATGGACGCGGCTTGCGGGCTGTGCTGGAACAACTGACCCGGATGCGTCAGCGTGTCGTAGGCTTGCCCGGCTGCGTGTTCGACCACGTCGATGCCGGGCGAGACGATGTATTTGATCCCGTCGTATGTTTGCCCAATGGCCTGTCCGGCGGATGAATGTGCGGCGGACTGCGCGCCATGATAGAGATCGACCGCCTGATTCACGACGTTGGTCCCTGCCGCCTGGACGTCAGGGTCGTGGATGACCCGCTGCGCCGCGTCGGCAACATAGTGCGCACTCTGTTCGACGGCGTGCTTGGCCGACTCGAATTGATCGCCGACGAAGTGGCCCAAACCATCGGCAGCACGCCCGTGCAGGTGCGCCGCTAAGCTTGCCGCCTGACCGACCAGCGGCGCCATGGGGCTCAAGGCAAGGCCAGCCACACCCGCACGCTGTGCATCCGAGGCCATGCGCTCGTCCATGTCGTGTAGCGCATGGCCCAACGTGCGCGCGGCATCGCCGGCATCGTGCAGCTCGCGTGCTTTCCTCTGTACGTATGCGTTATGTTCGATGCCCTCGCGCAGCGGCGTGTCCACGTTCAACGCCAGGTATTCGTTCACCTGCCGCTGGATATCCGCTGGCAGGTGGGTCTGGCCGGGGTGTTCGCGTAGTTGGCGCAGCGCCTGGGACAATTCGGCACGTTCGTGAGCAACCTCCCAGGTGAAATGCTCGAAGGCACTCTGGTGGTCCGCGTAACGCTGCGACGCTTCACTGAACCGCTGCGGGGCCAGGACGTTGTCCGGACTTTGGCTGCCGAAGTGCTGAGCACCGCCGTGGTCCCCCCATCGTGTTGCCATCAGCACATTCGGTGGCGGTGCGCCGACGGGCGCATCCAAATACCGGCCAGCGCGCAGGCTCTGCACATCGTCATGACTGGCTAACGACACCACGCTGCCCACGTGAGGACTGGCCGCGCTCACCACATCGTTGGCCATGCGGTAATTGGTGACGTGGCAGCCGGGCTGCGGCGTGCCATCGGTCAGCCCTCGCGCGCCGTAAGCGTTGTAGGTGGAGCCGGCCAGGCCGTATTTGGCCGCCTCGATCTGCGCCAGCGCGCCGCCGAGGGAGTGGCCGGCGACGGTCACCTGGTCTTTGGGAATGCCCTGCTTGGCGGCCTTGGCGAGCATCTGCGCCGTGAACGCATCGGCGGCGGCTTTTTGTGGATTGACGGCGTCGCGCACCATCGTGGCATCGACGGCGATGTCCTGGAGGGTGGTGAGCGCATGGCTTGCTTTTTCCGCTTTTGTCTCACCGGTAAATAAATCCGTGTCGGTACCACGGTAGGCGATGATGACGTTGTGTGGTACTTCCACGCTTCGATACGCTGTTGCGCGGAAACCGGTAACGAGGTCATTTGCGTAGCCAAAGACGGTATATCTAGCATGATCTAGATATATACGTTTTGTGCTATCAACTTCACCCTGCGAACGGTTTTTATAGGAATTAATAGCAGCGTCGGCGCGCGCTTGATCAGTAGGTTTCATGGCTTGGCTTCCTTGACAGCGATGGTGACTTGGAAGTGAGCATCTGGATGTTGAATCACCTCATCGTCTTCTCCAGTGAGGGTTGGAGCGCCATAGGGAGCGAAAGAAGTATCCCCATACACGCTCTTCTTGAAATAGTAGGTCTCCTGACTTTCTCGCAGGAGTTCCACCAACATCCCCCCCCAATTGAACCTAACCCCCTTGGCAATCGCCACAATGCCAGCACCGGTCGCATCCCAGTGGCACACGCCAAGCTTGAAGTAATCCTCATCCAGCAAGGCGTCGCGATAAAAATATCCCTTCCACGTGTGATCGTCCACCTGTGTCATGGGAACATCGAGCCCGGTACCAGGCACTTGCCGCACACCAACGAACGGCATCATCGGCACGCATTTCTCATTGATGACGTCGTATCCGATATACGCCTTGATCGCATCCCACGGCCCCGGCGCATNTGGCGCCGTCATTGCCGACATCGATGCCTTTGGAGCACCCCGCAGCGGTCAGGGCCAGCGGCATGAGGGCGGTGGCGGCAAGGTGGTGCAGTTTCATCGGGTCGTCCTCAGGGGGATGGGGCGCGGATGCGGCGGCAGGCCGGTACGGCGGCGGCGCGGGTTTGCGCTTGGGTTCCACCGGCAATCCGCCAGGTGGCAGTGGCCCCAGTTCGGCGCGCACCCGCGCATTGATGATGGCCATATCGCGCAGGAGCTGCAGATCGTGCAGCGGATCGCGCACCTTGAGTTTGCGCGGGCGATAGGGATTCTCGCTCTGATCGTCGTGATCGTCGGTGTCCTGGCTCATCGCGCGTTACCTCAAGAAAGGTTGAATGCCGTCAGGGCGGATCGTGCTTTCATGCGGCCAGTCCAGATTGGCCGCATGGCAGGCACGGCGGTCAGGACAATGGTGGGCGCTGCACGGGACGGCGTGGCAAACGGAGGTCTCACCGCCATGGCTTCACCTGTGGGAAGGGAGAGAGACAGCCTACTGCCCAGGGCGTGATCGCGATAGCGCGGTGCCGGCTTGGCGCTGCTCAGGCGCCACGCGGGTTGAGCGACCTTCATGGCTCCGCGTCCGGCATGCATAGTCTCTCGTCGCTGGCAGGCCATGAAAATCAGGAATCTGACTGTCGTGTTGTAGGAATTTTCCTACAGCATTGGCCTACCGCGAGTGCCTCACGCTGCGCCAGCCAAGATGCAGACAGTTTGCCGCGTAGCAATTGACTGACACTCACCTCAAGTCTCCCCGAGGCGATGGCCTCGACCACATCCGGGGCCAGTTGCGCCAGTCGGCTCATCCGGCTGGCCCGGCCGAGGTCGATGCCTTCGGCCTGCGCGATCTCGGTCATGGAATCGAACCGCCCCTGGTCCAGCAGACGCTGCCAGTGGTGCGCCAAGCCGAGCGCGCGCATCAACGCGGTGTCCTGCGGCACCTTGCGTACCTGTCGCTCACGACGGGCCTGCTCGCCGAACTCCTGCGGCATATCCAACGGGGTGATGACCTGCTGCTTGAATCCCCTGCGTATCAACGTCCAGGGCAGGAAGGTTTCCATCTGCACCCCGCCTGCCGGCAGCGGGATCTGATACGTCACCGGATCGCCCGTGACGCGCCCGCGATGTTGTTTACTCATCGCGGCTCCTCGAGACTGGCCATGAGCTGGCGCTGTGCATCCCAGTCGACCATGAGGCGGTTGCGCTGGAACCAGGCCAGGGTGAGCCGCCGTGGTTGCTTGCCCACCATGCACTGCTCCACGATGTCAGGGGCCAGCAGCGTCATGCGCTTGGACTCGTTGACTACTGACTGATCCAGGTTCTCCGCGCGCGCGATAGCCGCTCCGCTCGGCATGGCCCCGATATCCAGCAGATGCTGCCAGTAAAAGGCACGCGCCAGCCCTTCTATCAGCGTGGCGTCGTGGCCACTGCCCTCGCCTGCCGGCGCGCGCTGCACGCCACGGGAGCCAAATGTCAGCGGTACAAAGGTTTCCATCGACGCGTCCATCAAGCCTCGACCTCCAGCAATTCGGCACCGATGCTGTTTGGTACAAACTCCTCGATCAACGCGTTCCAGCCAATCTCCCGCCACCTCACCTTGATCCCGCGCATCTCGCCGGCGTGGACGAGGTCGATGCGCTCGATCATCAGATTGGCGATCCGGTGGCGTTCGACCGGGAACAGCTGATCCCACACGTCGTTGAGCTGCCTCATCGCCATCACGGTGGCGGCCTCGTCGATCTTGGCGCCGGTGCGTTGAATGTGTCGCACCACGGCGACCACCGACTCCGGGCTGGCCAGCACCGTGCGGATCTGGGCTACCACCGCCGCCTCAATCTCCGGCGCGGGCAGGCGCTCGCAACTTTTGCCCGAGGCGCCGAAACGTAATTCGGACTTGGACAAGTAGTAGTGGTACTTGCGCCCCTGCTTGGACGAATAGGTCGGATACATCCGCTCCCCGGAGGGCGCATACAGCAGGCCGCGTAGCAAGGCATCGCTGCGTGAGCGAGTCTTGGTCTCCGCCGCTCGGCGATGCCCGTCCTGGGCCAGCACCTCATGCACCCGCCCCCACAACCCCGGATCGATGATGGCCTCATGCATACCGGTGTACCAACTGCCCTTGTGCGACAACTCGCCGAGGTAGATGCGGTTGCGCAGCAGTTTGTGCAGGTATTTCTTGTCGATGCGTGTGCCTAGGCGCTCCTGCCCCTCTTGCGTCTTCCACGCCTTGGTGGTGATGCCCTCCTCGGCCAAGTTAGCAGCAATCTGGGTGGGCGAGCCGATGGTCAGCATCTGCGCAAAGATCCGGCGCACCACGGTGGCCTCGGTTTCGTTGATCACCAGCTTGCGGTGCTCGACGTCGTAGCCCAAGGGCGGCACGCCGCCCATCCAGAGTCCCTTGCGCTTGGAGGCCGCGATCTTGTCGCGGATACGCTCGCCGGTGACCTCGCGCTCGAACTGGGCGAAGGACAGCAGGACGTTGAGCATCAGCCGTCCCATCGAGGTGGTCGTATTGAACTGCTGCGTGACCGACACGAAGGACACGCCGTGGCGCTCGAACACCTCGACCATCTTGGAAAAGTCGGCCAGGCTGCGCGTCAAACGATCGATCTTGTAGACCACCACGATGTCGATCTGACCACGCTCGATGTCCGCCATCAGACGCTTCAGACCCGGTCGATCTGTGTTGCCACCGGAAAAGCCCGGATCGTCGTAGTCGTCGCCCACCCGCATCCACCCCTCGGTGCGCTGGCTGATTACATAGGCGTGGCCAGCCTCTTTCTGCGCATCGATGGAGTTGAACTCCTGATCCAGACGCTCGTCCGACGATACCCGGCAGTAGACGGCACAGCGTTTACGCGCCTTGTTGGAGGCCATCTGCGTGGAATCGCTCATCGGACACCGCCTTTCTGCTTCAGGCCAAAGAACAGCGGGCCAGACCAATGCGTGCCGGTGATGCGACGGGCAACGGCCGTCAGGCTCTTGAACGTGCTGCCCCCGTACTCGAACAGTCCCTGTGCCGTGACCAGGACTTTGTGTTCCCGCTCTCCCCATTCGCGCAGCAACACTGTGCCAGGTGCAAAGGCGATCTCCTCCGGCCGTGCCCGCAACTTGATCTTGGAGTGCTTGGCGCCAATGGCCTCCAGGCGCTGGCGCGTGGTGTGCGATAAACCGCCAAAGGCGTGTTCCTGGATCTTGTAGGCGATGCGCGATTCAATGAAGCCACGGTTGGGGTAAACGGGACGGCTGGTGAAATAGCGATCCCACACTGACCAAAGATCGGCGATAGGCAGACTGGACAGCGCGGCGATCTGAGCAGCGACAGAGGCGTGTTGGTCGTTCATGGAAACTCCTGCGGATAGGGAGTTGTATAGACGCTCTGGTCGGGCAGAAAGCCAAGTCCACTCTCGGCACTAGGTCGCACTTCCGGACACAAAGTACGGACGATGGCCGCAGCAAGGATGGTGGTGATCTCCTGGGCACGCGCGCTGGCGCTCAGCGTCGCAGCAGGTGCAAGTTCGAGGTGCTTCATGACGGCTCCGGGGAATAGCAACCGTCGAGGATGGTGCGTCGAAATCTCCGAAGTGGATGGCAACACAGGGTAATGGCCCGCGGTTCGATGTCGGCCCCCTCGATGGCGCACCTGCAGATAATTTAGCAACGGCTCAGGTGAGCGATAGGATGATCGGCACGTTAACCAAAAACGGAATTAGGTTATGGCCATGACATTTGGCGCCTTCATTCGCAAGAAGCGCAAGGAAAAAGGTATTCAGATGAATGACCTCGCGCGGCAACTTGCGATCTCTCCCGCTTACTGGTCGCGCATAGAACGCGACATGGAAAAGCCGCCCAAGGACGAACTAATCCAGAAGGCAGCGGACATCTTGGGCTTGAACGCCGACGACGCCTTCGTGGAGGCCAGTCGTCTTCCACCCGACATTCGCAACGATGTGGGAAGTCTGGTGCGGATGTACCGCAAGCACCCCAAAAAGGATCCGTGAGTGTCGCCTGCTGCCGATATGCCCGGCCAAGCGCTGGCGCTGATCACCCTGGCCGATGAGCGCGACCACTCCGTGCGGGTGGAGCGAGACGGCATTGTCTCTCAGGAGGCCAGGATGCACTAACGTCACGCCTGCCTCGCTGCCGACTTCGCGTCGGCATTATTTGCATTTTCAAATTAACAGTTCGCGCAATCGTGTAATTTTGAGAAATGGAATTTGCCCATGTCAGTCGATCCTCTTGATGGACAGCACCCCATTCCCGCTTCTGATCACCAGCCTGGCAAGCAGAAACGCACATGCCAATCGGATGATGCAGGTCCGCTCATCCTGCCGGACATGCAGCACTTCGTCACCTTGCTGCGCAAGGTCAAGCATCCGCACCAGGTCTTGCTGCTGATCGAGCGCGCCAGTGATTCCCCGTTACCCGAGACGGCGACGCTGACCGATGCGGCCAGGGGACCGCTCTCGGTTGAATCGCGCAAGACGATGTTCCATCGGGTCGCAACGCTCGACGCTACGGTCCGGCGTCGCATCGAACACGCCGCCGAGCGCATCATGCTGCTGGACGATGAGTACGGCGCTCAAGCCGTCCAATCGCTGCTCGACGAACACAGCGACGCCGAGTTCCTTGTCATGCCCAGCGACCGCCACAGTCGCGCGCTGTATCTGTATCTGTTGCAGGACTTCCTTGCCAGCGGCGCCAAGCCTGATCCACGCTTTGACCATGCCGAGCGCCTGCAAGCGATGCACCGGCAATGGAAGAGCGACAACTACTCCAGCCACTACCTTGGCCCCAGGGGCGCCGTGCCGCAAGTCGGCCCCGATGTCCAGGACGCCTTGCGCAGTCGCATCACCGCGCTGTTTCCGCAGGTGCCGGCCGACCAGATCCTCATCGAGCAATTCACCCAGCGTGATCTTGCGCACACCGATCCGAGCAGCGGGCAGGATGCAGATGACGCCGACTCCGTCCTCCTGCACACCCTCACCGCCACGTTCAATGGCGCGACCACTCATTACCAGCAGGTCAAGGATGGCGAGGTGGAAGACCATGAAGTGCCCGTTGCGATGTCGGCCTGTTTTTCATGGGAGCCACAGACCGGCGCGCTCAGCGTGCATTGCGAGGATCGTGAAATTCGCCGCGAGTTGGCCACTGTCTTCCGCGATGTTGCACTCGCCTGCAATGACGGCATTGCCGACATCCCCCTGCGCAAATTCGACATCGTTGGCTTTTCCACACCCGAGATGCTCGCGCGCTTGGAACATGAGCGTGTGGCCGGCGTGGAAAAAATCACGATCCTCCAACTCAAGGTCGAGCACCTGTTCGAGCAAATGACGTCCGACGAGGCCAACGAACGCGACATCGTGCAGCACCTGTCCAGCACCCTGCTCATCGGCCGGGATCGGCGCGACACCCGCAACATTTATGAGGTCGCCAACGACGACTACGGCATTGACGACCTGAGCAGGTACACCGTGACACAAGTCAAACTCGTGTTCCGGATGGCCAAACAGCCGCACCGCAAGGCGCATCACCTCGCCGTCCAGATCACCGCACCGAACGGTCTGAACGACAAGAGCAAGACCGAGGATGATCGCAAGCGCGTCCTGCAGCAGCTTGCTCGCATCGGCGTGCTTCGCGAGGGCTGAAGGGGCGCAGGCGATGTCAGTTTACTTGGAGTTTTTCAACGCCCTGGATCGGCTGCAACGACTTGACGCACCCGTGATGGCCAAGACACTCGGTCGATCCAGCGCCGATTTTTTGCATCGGCGCTGGATCACCGAGAGCGGATACCTCACCCATGTGATGGTGCCGTTCCTCGACTCGCAACACGAGGTCTAGGTCCAAGCCGACCCGGATGCGGCGCTCTACCGGTATCGCAGTCCACAGCAGCGCGGCAGGACGATCACCAGACCCTTGACGGAGATCGCCCTGTACACCCTGCGGTTGGACGTATGGCTCGAGGATATGGCCTGGTTGATCGGCATCGAGGAACCTCGGCGCTCCACTCGCCGTGTCAGCGTGCCCGATCACCTCTGGCATCTTGGCGATGCACGGATCATGGGCACCCACGATTTCGTGCCGGTGTTCGTGGCCCGGGCTTTCCAGCGCGCCCCGAAAATCGAGATGGCAACGGCGCTGGCCGATGCCATCTGGCCACGCAGTGGCGTCCTATTATTGGCGCCGCCGCCCTCGCTGACCGTCGTGCTACCACGTGACCACGCCATGCGATCTCTTCACGAATTCGTTCGCGTGGACGACGGCAGGGACGTCTTCGATGCGAACGCCTTCGACCGGGTCTTGCGTGGTCATGTCACGTCCACTGGGGTAACGGAACCGGAGCAGTTCTTACAGGGCCAACGCCTGAAGCTTCCCCACTTCGTGACCTGGCGTGAATTGTCGCGGGAACGCGCCAAGATCATCAAACACATGTGGGGGACCGACGGTCAGGCCGCTCCCGAGATGTCGTGGGCGCAGGTCAACCGCATCGCCAACACAGGCTACCAGTCCTTCGATGATGCCTTCGCTGGCAAGGCCGAGCGCGAGGACGTGCTCTGGCTGGTCAAGCGCGGCAAATACCGGCTGCGGCGCAAACCATAAACCCGCACATAAATCGAACCATACATGAACCAGCCACCAGTCCCTCGGTGATGCCTTCGCTGGCAAGGCCGGGCGTGAAGGCGTGCCCTGGCTGATCAAGCGCGGCAGATACCGGCTGCGGCGCAAAAACCATAAATCCGACCATAAATCCGACCATACACGAACCATAAATTCGTGTGGAAACTTCGCTGCGCCCATTTCACCCAAGAGGCGTATCGACATGACAACCCGACTTCCCGACACACAAATCGGTCAACTTTGTGAAAACAAAGATCCCGGTAGCACCACCCGCATCGCCCTTGACGAGAGCGAACTGGCCGCGCGCTGGGGACTCTCCGTCAAGACCCTGCGCCGCTGGCGCCAGGAACACCTCGGCCCGGTCTTCTGCAAGCTCGGAGCGCGCGTCACCTATCTGATCTGCGATGTCGAAGCCTTCGAGCAACGCGTCTCGCGCTACTCGACCTTCGCTCGGGCATATCCGTGAGCACGACGGCGATGCGCGATCAGACACCGACATCGCCGCGATGTGCGTTCGGTACCGCACACCCCCTGGACCCTGACACACCGTCCCTTTCCCATCCCATCCATTCGGAGCGACACGCATGAGCCTGATCACATCACTGCGCCAGAAGCTGTTTTACGTCTACGGCGAACATCTGCCTGAGGAAATCCACTATCACCGGGCCGACGGGCAACACGTCGTTGTCGCGCTCCAAGACGCCACGGTCGACGAACTGGCCTTCGCCATCCAGACCATCCACACCAAGTCTGTGGCACTGAGCCGCCATCGCAACGCGTTGGAAGAACTCCATACCGAGTTACGCAAACGCGCCGCGTGTGGGGCGGACCGCATCGCCGACGTTGCATGGGATAACTGAACATGACCCACCCCCATCCCGTCGAGCGCATCGAACCCATGGTCGATGCCAAATACGCGGCGGCGGCATTGCGCCTGCCCTACTACTGGTTCTCTGACCAGGCGATGCGCAACAAATATCGGATTCCGCACTATCTGCTGGGGGGTCTGGTGCGCTACCGCCTCTCAGAACTGTCCGCATGGGCGGCACGCAGCACGCTCGTCCAGCGCAGGGACACGCCGAACGTTGGTGACGCGACCGAGGGAGCCGAATGATCGACTCCAACAAACATCGCAGCAACATCGAACGCGTCGAGATACGCACCAGCCTGATCGCACGCCTGGAGTCCGTGTTGGCCACCGTGTTTCCCGCAGGCAAGAAGCGCGGCACGACGTTCTTCATCGGCGACACGCTGGGCAATGCGGGCGACAGTCTCGAAGTGGTCCTGGCAGGAGAAAAGGCGGGCCTGTGGATCGATCGTGCCACTGGCCAGGGCGGGGATCTCTTTGATCTGATCGCCGCCCACCTTGGCGCCGACATTCATACCGACTTCCCGAAGGTGCTGGATGAGGCCGCCGATCTGCTCGGCCGCGTCCGTTCGGCCCCGGTGCGCAAGGCCGGCAGGCAAGCGTCCGTGGCCGATCTCGGCCCCGCCACCGCCAAGTGGAACTACCTCGATGCCGACGGCAAGTTGATCGCCATCGTCTACCGCTACGATCCGCACGGGCGCAAGAAGCAGTACAGGCCGTGGGATGCCAAGCGCGGCAAGATGAGCCCACCCGACCCTCGCCCCCTGTACAACCAGCCGGGGTTGGTGACGGCCAGCCAGGTCGTGCTGGTCGAAGGGGAAAAATGCGCGCAAGCCTTGATCGGCATCGGCGTTGTGGCGACCACCGCGATGAATGGTGCCAACGCCCCGATCAACAAAACCGACTGGTCGCCATTGGCGGGAAAGTCGGTGCTGATCTGGCCTGACCGCGATCCCCCAGGGTGGGACTATGCCAACCGCGCCTCGCAGGCGATTCTCGGCGCGGGCGCAACCAGCGTTGTCATTCTGGTCCCACCTGATGACAAGCCGGAAGGCTGGGACGCGGCCGATGCCATCTCCAAGGGATTCGACGTCGGCGGTTTCCTCGCCGCTGGCGAACGGATACCGGTGACGCCACCTGTCGAAGAATCCTCCTCACCGGACCTGTTGAACGGTCTGGACTGGACAACCGAGGACGGGTTGGCTTCGGCCTTCACCCGCCGCTATGGCCAGGACTGGCGCTACTGCGCGCTGTGGGGCAAATGGCTGGTGTGGACGGGCGCGCGCTGGAATCCCGATCAGGTGCTGTACGTCTGGCATCTTGCGCGCGGCATCTGCCGGATGGCCTCGCTCAAGGCCGACACCCCCAGGCTCACGAGCAAGCTCGCCAGTTCGGCCACGATTTCCTCGGTCGAGAAGATCGCGCGCTCGGACCCCCAACATGCCTCGACCGCCGAAGAGTGGGACGCCAACGTCTGGGCGCTCAACACACCCGGCGGAGTGGTCGATCTGCGCACGGGCACGATGCGGGCGCACCGTCGCGATGACAGGATGACCAAGGTCACCACGGCCACACCTCAGAGCAGGGTGGACGCAAGCTGTCCGATCTGGTGCGCGTTCCTCGCCGACATCACAGGAGGGGACACCGAGTTGATCGCCTACCTGCAAATGATGGTCGGATACTGCCTGACAGGCGTCACCAGCGAACACGCGCTGTTCTTCCTGTACGGCACGGGCGCAAACGGCAAGTCGGTGTTCGTCAATGTGCTGACGACAATCCTGGGCGACTACGCGGCCAACGCGCCGATGGAGACGTTCATGGAGGCACGCACGGACCGGCATCCGACCGATCTTGCCGGCCTGCGTGGTGCACGTTTCGTCTGCAGCATCGAAACCGAGCAGGGACGGCGCTGGAACGAATCGAAGGTCAAAGCCATCACCGGTGGCGACAAGGTCTCGGCGCGCTTCATGCGCCAGGACTTCTTCGAGTACGTGCCGCAATTCAAGTTGGTGATCGCAGGCAATCACAAGCCCTCGATTCGCAACGTGGACGAGGCGATGAAGCGGCGACTGCACCTGATCCCGTTCACCGTCACCATCCCACCCGAACGGCGCGATGGTCGCCTCACGGAGAAGCTGCTCAAAGAGCGCGATGGGATTCTGGCCTGGGCCGTGGAAGGCTGCGGTCTCTGGCAACACCAGGGTTTGAAGCCAGCCGCCTGCGTAGCTTCGGCGACCGAGGAGTATTTCGAGGCCGAGGACGCACTCGGTCAATGGATCGAGGAGCGCTGCCTGCTGGCCAAAACCTACCGCAAGGGCGTCTCCGAACTCTTCGCGGACTGGCGCGAATGGGCAGAGCGTGCAGGCGAATACGTTGGCTCGGTCAAACGCTTCTCCGAGTTGATGGCGACGCGCAAGTTCGACAAGTGCCGGTTGACCGGAGGCGCGCGCGGCATGGCCGGCATCACCCTCAGACCCAAGCCGCACAACCATCACACCCCCTATCGCGATGACTGAAACAACAGGGCGAGTGACGGATGTGACGGGTTTTCTGATTAATGCGCTACACGTGCGCGCGCACATAAGAGAAGTTATACAGAAAACCCGTCGCATCCGTCACTCGCCCCCTCCCGACTTGGAGCACTTGACGATGAACACGACGATCCTGACCCTGGACCTGGGTACTCACACCGGGTGGGCGCTGCAGCACCTGGACGGCACCATCAACAGCGGCACCGAACATTTCACCCCGCAGCGATTCGAAGGCGGCGGCATGCGCTTCCTGCGCTTCAGACGCTGGCTCAACGAAGTGCTCTCCACCGGCAGTCACATCCACACGGTGTACTTCGAGGAGGTGCGCCGACATGCCGGCGTCGATGCCGCCCATGCCTATGGCGGCTTCATGGGGCATCTGACCGCATGGTGCGAGCACCACCAGATTCCCTACCAGGGCGTACCGGTCGGCACGATCAAGAAGCACGCCACCGGCAAGGGCAACGCGAGCAAAGACGACATGATCGCCGCCGCTCGGCGACGTGGTCATACCCCCATCGATGACAACCAAGCCGATGCACTGGCCCTGCTGCACTGGGCCATCGAGACACAGGGAGTGTGAAATGAAAATCCCGACCCCGACCTACCGCAGCCCGCTTGGACGCTTCCAGCCGGAGCGCGTGGATGTGGAGACGATCAAACGGCAAGGATGGCGCGACCAAGCCATCCTGGTCATCAACGCGCAGGATGAGCGACTGGATTTCATCGAGCGCGAAATCGTGCGACGCATCGGCGAACGCCTGTATGGGAGCAAGCGCCATGGTTAAACGGCATGCTCCGTGGACGATCCAGGAGATTGCGCATCGCTTCGAAGAGGCAGCCTCGACGGGGCGTCGACTGCCTTGCGTTCGCACACCCGGCTACTTCAACGCCTGGCCACACATCCTGCGGCAGCAGTGGGAGGCATTCGCCACAGAGGATCGACCCTATCGCCCCTTTCCACCGAGTCCGCAGGATGTCGAGCGCATGCTGGAGACGATGCGATGGGTGCTGTGGCTCGAAGTGGAACAACGTCACCTGGTGTGGATGCGCGCCAAGCGCTATGGCTGGCGGGACATCACGACCCGCTTCGCCTGTGATCGCACCACCGCATGGCGACGTTGGCACAAGGCACTGGAGATCGTGGCCGAACACCTCAACCGCGACGGACTGCGGTTGCCCTCCAAAAGCGTGGGCAACCCAGGGTAATGCTTGCGCTGATTGTCCACGCTTTGCCATACCTGTCTGTTTTGACGTCATCGCGGCGTGCAACACAACAGGCCGTCCGGGGGTAGTATTTCCGCTACCTTCTGGACAGACCTGTCAGCCACTGCACACAGCATGGCGACACAACTGGCCAACACCATCAACCCGCCGATGAGGACGACTCATGGCGGGTTTTTTCATTTCCAGGCCCCGATGAGCGCACTGCAGATCCACTACCGCCCGGTCGATTCGCTGATCCCCTATGCCCGCAATGCCAAACAGCATTCACAGGCTCAGGTCGCGCAGATCGCCGCCAGCATTCGCGAGTTCGGCTGGGGTGCGCCGATCCTGATCGACGGCCAGAACAATGTGATCGCCGGACACGGTCGTTTGCTGGCGGCTCGTCAGCTTGGCATGGCCGAGGTGCCGGTCGTCCCGTTGGATCACTTGAGCGACACGCAACGCCGCGCGCTGATCCTGGCCGACAACAAGATCGGCGAGAACGCCGCCTGGGATGACAGCCTGCTCGGCATCGAATTGTCCGAATTGCAAGACGCCGGCTTCGATCTCGGCCTGACCGGCTTCTCCCCGGAAGAATGGGAAGCGCTGATCGCCGGTGACGACGCCACCAAGGACGGGCTCACCGACGACGACAATGTGCCGGAGGTACCCGCAACGCCCATCTCCAAAACAGGCGACGTGTGGCTGTTGGGCGAGCACAGGCTGCTGTGCGGCGACGCCACCAAGGCCGACGACTACACCCTGCTGCTCGGCGACGAATTGCCCGACATGGCCTTCACCGATCCGCCCTACAACGTGAATTACGCCAACACCGCCAAGGACAGGATGCGCAGCAAGGACCGCCCGATCCTGAACGATAACTTGGGCGAAGGCTTTGGCGGCTTCCTGACCGAAGCATGCATGAACATCCTGGGATGCACCAAGGGCGCGGTGTACATCGCCATGAGTTCCAGCGAACTCGATACGCTGCAATCGGCCTTCCGTGCAGCCGGTGGTCACTGGTCGACCTTCATCATCTGGGCCAAGAACACCTTCACGATGGGCCGTGCGGACTACCAGCGCCAGTACGAGCCCATCCTGTACGGCTGGCGCGAGGGCATCGATCACTTTTGGTGTGGCGCTCGCGACCAGGGCGATGTCTGGCAGATCAAGAAGCCGCATAAGAACGACCTGCATCCGACCATGAAGCCGGTCGAATTGGTCGAGCGCGCCGTGCGCAACAGCAGCAAGACCAAGGACATCGTGCTCGATCCGTTCGGCGGCTCCGGCTCCACGCTCATTGCCTGCGAAAAGTCCGGCCGGCGCGCGCGCTTGATCGAACTTGATCCGAAGTATGTCGACGTGATCGTGCGCCGCTGGCAGGACTACACCGGGCAAGCAGCAATACGCGCCAGCGATGGTGTGAAATTTGGTTCAACGCTGGAGGCCGAGCAGCCAGGGATGGCGTAAATCCCCCCGCCTGCCCTCGCCTTGCAGCAACCGGTGACGGTGCTGCGCACCGTCACCGCTGTCATGCAATACCCGAGCAAGAAGCCAGGCAATGCCTGGCTTCTTTTCCTCGGTCAATCGTTAGCGCTTTTTTCGCGAGTGCGCGGCTTGGCTTGTTCGGTAACGGCCTCTATCGGCTTGACCCTGGCCATCGCCTTGAGCGGAAATTCCAGCGCCTTGTAGCCCTCGTCGGCGATGAACCAGTCATCGCCGATGCGCTTGATCAGATTCCGATTGCGGAGGCCGTCGATCACCCTCTGGCGGTCAGCGCCTTTGACGTTGCCGGGAACCCAAGTGATCTTGCCCTCGTTGTAATCATCGGCGTTGGCCAGAATGGCGAGTTGGATTGGTGTGATTCGGCTGGTCATTTGAATCTTCCTACGTGTTGGTTGGTGACTGTATGTACGCTCTAATCACCTAGAAATCCAAGTAGTTTTTGCATATTTTCTGATTATTTTTTGTTTTCTTCTTGAGCATTATCCAATGCTCTACGAATTCTTAACTCCACGCATATTTCACCCTATTTTTTTTCATTCGACGCGGTAGACACGCTCACCACCATTGGCTTTATCCGAGATAATGCTCAAACCCAGCCTTTTCTTGAATGCTCCGGCAAAAGTGCCGCGCACCGTATGTGGCTGCCAGCCGGTTGCCTCGCAAATCTGCGCGATGGTGGCGCCTTCATGGCGCTTGAGCATTGCAATCACCTGAGCCTGTTTGCTGTTTTCGCGAGTGCGCGGTTTGGCTTGGACGGCCTCTGGCGCCTTGGCACTGACTGGCGCCTTGCGCGACACGCCCAACGCTTTGTAGCCCTGGGCGCTGATGATCCAAGCATTGCGGTTTGGCTTGATAAATGCGCGATTGAACAGTGATTCGAGCACTTTTTTGCGCGCACCACCGTTGAGATTGTCGGGAACCCAAGTGATCTTGCCCTCGGTATGCTGATGGGCGTGGGTCAGGATGGCGTGCTGGGTGGGTGTGAGCTGGGTGGTCATTTGAATTGTCCTCGGCGTGTTGGTTGGTGATCGCATGAACGCTCCAATCACCTAAAAAGCCAAGTGGTTTTTGCACATTTTTTGCTTATTTTTTTGTTTCCTTCTTGAACAGGCTCCGATGCCCTGCAAAGCCCCCACGCCATGCCGCCACCCTGGTTGCGGCAAGCTGGTTTCGGATGGTTCTGGCTACTGCGCCGACCATCAACGTGACAAGTCGGGGTGGTACCAAGACCGACGCAATGCACATCAACGTGGCTACGGCGCAAAGTGGCAGAAACTGCGCGCCGTCGTCATGCAGCGCGATCAAGGACTGTGCCAGCCATGCAAACAGTCAGGACGCTTGACGCCAGCCGTGGCGGTGGACCACATCGTCCCAAAGTCGCAGGGCGGCACCGATCATCCAAACAACTGCCAGGCGATCTGTCATCGCTGTCACGTACTCAAGACGGCGCAGGAATCGCGCCAGGGACGCGAAGGTGTTTGATGAAAAACAATCTGGACAGATGCACAATGACAACAGTCATGGCATGCTCGATCCACTGCCGTGTAGGCAGCTCAGAAATCGCGTATGGGCCAACGTGAACACGCTGGCGAGTTCACTGCCGTGTAGGCAGCTCAGAAATTCTTGCGGCGGGACAACGAACACCGTCCGCGGTTCACTGCCGTGTAGGCAGCTCAGAAAACTTACGCCCTTCGCGCCCGTCCTTGATCATCGTTCACTGCCGTATAGGCAGCTCAGAAATTCACCTGGTCTCCAACGGCCAGTTCGGTCTTGTTCACTGCCGCATAGGCAGCTCATGCAATGTTCGGGGCATCAATCGGACCCGATGCTGGGTAGGGGGGTCAAATCCTTGCGATGCAATCGCAAAAGACCGCTCGCTCCATCAATTTTTCTCGCGTGCAAAATGAAACAGGGGGGGGTCCCCCCTGCAAGGAATCAATATGGCCGGACGCAAGCGTCTTCCCACCACCGTCAAGCAGATCAAAGGCACGCTGCAAAAGTGCCGCACCAACCTGGGCGAACCCAAGCCACAAGGTGATCTGACAGAGCCACCCGACTACATGAGCGAGGGCGCAAAGTCAGCCTGGCGCTACGCGCTGGAATGCGCGCCACCGCATCTGCTCAAGCGCCTGGACATGTCGGTGCTGGAAGTGTGGGCCTGTGCCGCTGATCTGTATCGCAAGGCACAGACCGGCATCAACAAGAGCGGATTGCTATTGAAGGCACCCAACACCGGCGTGCCGATGCAGTCACCGTATCTGTCCATCGCCAACAAGCAGGCGCAGATCATGACCAAGGCGGCAACCGAGATGGGCTTTACGCCGGCATCGCGCTCGCGTGTCAGCTTGCCCATGGAAACCGCTGAAGACGCCCTGGACCCTTGGGCAGACATCGCCGGCTAGGTAGCGCGATAGCAACCTCACATTACGCCACGCTCGCCTATCGCTATGCCGAAGCCGTGGTCGCCGGCGACATCCTCGCCTGCCGCTGGGTGCAACGCGCCTGCCAACGCCAACTGGACGACCTGGCGCGCTACACCGGCAAAGCCAGTCCCTACCGCTTCAATCCGAAGCTCAAGGACAAGCAGGGTCGCACCTTTTTGCCGGCCGACAACCTGTGCGCCTTCATCGAGCGGCTACCGCACGTCAAAGGTCCACTGGCCGGCGCATCGATCCAGTTGGAACCGTGGCAGGTGTTCATCCTCTCTACCGCATTTGGTTGGGTGCGGCCCGATGGCAAGCGACGGTTTCGTCGCTCCTACATCGAGGTGCCACGCGGCAATGCCAAATCCACCCTGTCCTCGGCGGTGAGCCTGTACATGCTCACGGCCGATGGCGAGGGCGGTGCCGAGGTGTACAGCCTGGCCACCACGCGGGACCAAGCGCGCATCGTGTTCGGCGACGCACAGACCATGGCGCGACGCAGCGCCGGGTTCCGCAGTCGCTTCGCGGTGAACGTTGGCGCACACAACATGCATGTGCTGGGCAGCGGCTCCAAGTTCGAAGCGTTGTCAGCCGAGGGCTCGACGCTGGATGGGCTCAACATCCACTTCGGCTGCATCGACGAACTGCATGCCCACAAGACGCGCACGGTCTACGACGTCGTCGAAACCGGCATGGGTAAACGTGACAACTCGCTGCTGTGGGTGATCACCACCGCCGGCAGCAACCGCGCTGGCATCTGCTATGAGGTGAGGACCTTCGTTACCAAGCTGCTCGATGGTGTGATCCAGGACGATACCCAGTTCGGGATCATCTACGGTCTGGATGAGGGCGATAGCTGGGACACCGAGCAGGCGCTGATCAAGGCCAATCCGAACTGGGGCATCTCGGTGCGTCCGGAGGTGTTGGGACCGCTGCAGGCCAAGGCCATGCAACTACCCAGCGCCATCAACAACTTCAAGACCAAGCACCTCAACGAATGGGTCAACGCCCACACCGCGTGGATGGACATGCGCGCCTGGGATGCATGTGCTGACTCCACCCTGGACCTGGATGACTTCGATGGGCAACCCTGTTGGATCGGCCTGGATCTGGCCAGCAAGACAGACATCGCCGCGCTCATGGTGGTGTTCCAACACCCGGACATCGCCGATGCCTACGCGGTCTTCGGCAAGTATTACCTGCCCGAGGACACGGTCCAGGCCGCCGGCAACAGCCAATATCCCGGCTGGATGCGTAGCGGGCGGCTGACGGTCACCGTGGGCAATGTGATCGATTTTAGTTGGATCGAGGCGGACCTGATCCAGATGGCCTCGCGTTTTGAAATCCAGGCCGTGGCCTTCGATCCGTTCCAGGCCACGCAGTTGTCCACGCGGATGCTGGCCGAAGGTCTGCCGATGATCGAAGTGCGCCCAACGGTACTCAATTTCTCAGAACCGATGAAAACCCTGGAGGCGCTGGTGCTGCAGAAAAAACTCGTCCATGACGGCGACCCGGTGCTGGCGTGGATGGCCAGCAATGTCGTCGCGCACTTGGACGCGAAGGACAACATCTATCCACGTAAGGAGCGACCAGAGAACAAGATCGACGGCATCGTCGCCCTGATCATGGCGTTCTCGCGCGCGATCAAACCTGGCGACGGCATCGTCATCGACAGCAGCTACCAATTGATGGTGTTGTGATGGGACGCCTTGCCGATTTCCTCGGCCATTTCGGCCGCGCGCGCGCTGATGCGAACGACCGCAGCGCATGGGGATCGTTCTGGTTCGAGCCGGTCACTCTGCGCACCACCAGTGGCGCACGGATTTCGAGCGAGTCGGCGCTGCGTCTGTCAGCCGTCTATGCCTGCGTGCGCATCCTGGCCGAAAGCATGGCCTCCTTGCCTTTCATCCTGTACAGCCCACACAGCCGTGGCAAGGTGGAGGTGACCGATCACTGGTTGTACCGGCTATTCCACGTCCGCCCGAATCGGTATCAGAACCCATTCGAGTGGCGCGAAATGCTCATGGGCCACCTGGCGCTGCGCGGCAATGCGTTCTGTCGCATCCTCAGCGATGCAGCCGGCCAGATCACCGATCTGATCCCAATCCACCCGGATCGGGTCAGCCTGGTGCTCTCCAACACCCAAGCCGATGAATACAGCTACCGCATCATCGACCGCTTCGGCAATCAGACCATTCTGCCGCGCGGCGCTGTCTGGCATCTGCGGGGGCTGTCCTCCGACGGCATGATCGGCCTGTCGCCTATCGAGATGGCGCGCGAGAGTGTTGGCCTGGCGCTCACCGCCCAGGAGTACGGCTCGCGCTTTTTTGCCAACGATGCCAAGCCCACGGGCGGCTGGATCGAATACCCCGGCACCTTCAAGGACAAACCTGCCCGCGACAACTTCCGAGAGTCTTACCAGCACGCGCAAGGCGCGATGAACCGGGGCAAGGTGCTGGTCCTGGAAGCAGGCATGAAGTACCACGAGGTCGGCGTGACCAACAAGGAAGCGCAGTTCCTCGAGCTACGCAAATTTCAGGTCACCGACATTGCGCGCTTGTTCCGTGTTCCGCCACACATGATTGCGGACCTCGATCGTGCGACCAATAACAACATCGAACAGCAGTCAATCGAGTTCGTCCGCTACACCATGCGCCCCTGGGCCGAGCGCTGGGAAGCCAGCATCCGCGCCGACCTAATGCTCGATGAAGAAGACATGGACTGCGAATTCGATTTCGCGGCCTTGATGCGCGGTGACGCCAACAGCCGAGCGACTTACTACTCGGCGATGGTCAGCATGGGAGCGCTTACCCGCAATGAGGTCCGCATGGCCGAGAACTACGCACCGCTGCCTGGATTGGACGAACCCTTGGTGGCGCTCAACATGGGCGCCACCGGCCCCAATCAGCAGCCCACACCGACACAAGCGCCGCCGGATGACGACAACGCCGAACCCAGCAAGATCAACGAACAAGACGATGACGATGAAACGTGACATGCGCGGGGAACTACTGCTGGCCGAGTTCCTGACCACCCCCTGGGCCTTGATGCCCGAGCATCTGCATGCGCTGACTGCCGTGTTTGACCGTTGGAGCAAGCATGCGCCGGCCGGTGAAGACCTCCTCGAGCGCGTGATGGCAGACCGCCAGGCACGTCAGATCAAACGTCAAAGTGCGCAATCGGCGTCAGGCGATGGCATCGCGATACTCCCGCTGTATGGCGTGGTGACACAGCGCGGCAACATGGTCGAGGATGTGTCTGGCCCTGGCACCACCAGCACGCAGTTGCTTGGTGCCGCCTTGCGCCAGGCGCTCGCCGATGACACGGTCAGCCAGATCCTGATCGACATCGACAGCCCCGGCGGCAGCGTCTACGGTGTTGCCGAACTGGCGGACCAGATCCAGTCGGCGCGCTCGACCAAGCCGGTCGTGGCCGTGGCCAACAGCCTGGCCGCCAGCGCGGCCTACTGGATCGGCTGCGCCGCTGGGGAGTTGTACGTCACCCCCGGCGGCGAAGTCGGCTCCATCGGGGTGTGGCAAGCGCACTTCGACTATTCGCAAGCGCTGGCCGCTGACGGCGTCACCCCCACCTTGATCTCGGCTGGCAAATACAAGGTCGAAGGCAATCCATACGGACCGCTGGACGAGCAAGCGCTTGGCTTTATGCAATCGCGCGTAGATGACTACTACGGCGCGTTCACCAAAGCCGTCGCCAAAGGGCGTGGCCAGCCGATTGCAAGCGTGCGCGATGGCATGGGCCAGGGCCGCGTGCTGGGCGCAGACGCGGCCCTGGGCCAAAAGATGGTCGATGGCATCGCGACCTTCGATGACGTGATCGCGATGATGCAAAAGCGTGGCCGCGCGCAGAGCCGCGCCACGTCCCGCCTCACCCAAGCCAGGAACACGCTGGCCTTGATGTGAATTCCCCACTGTCCGACATGACCGGGCAGAACCAACGCACAGCCGCCTGAGGGAAGCCTCGGCGGCTTTTTTTATACCCGCGCTCACCCGCACGGGTTTTTTCATTTGGAGAACCCGCAATGAGCAAACACCTACGAGAACTTCAGGCCAAGAAGGCCAAGCTCGTCAAGGAAGCCCGCGCCTTGACCGAAGGCGCCGCCGCCGAGAACCGCGATCTGACGGTCGAAGAGGTCAGCCACTTCGACGCACTACGCGCGCAGATCGAAACAGCGTCTGCCGCCATCGACCGGGAGATGAGCCTGGTAGCCGATGAAGCACGCTCGGCCAGCGTCGCGGTGGCGTTGGCATCAAGCGCCGCCGCGTCGCCGTCTCCTGCTGCCGTCAGCATGCCGGCCGGCGCGAGCATCATCAGCGTCAGCGACAACCGAGAACTCGACCCACGTCGCGGCTTTGCCAGCGTCGGTGAATTCCTCAAATCCGTGCGACAAGCCGAGAGCGCACGTCGCTCAGGCGGCATGGTCGACGAGCGGCTGCTGGTGGGGTCCGGAATCGGCGCCGTCGCTCCCGGACTGGCAGCCAATGAATCGGCCGGCGTGGACGGCGGCTTTGCCATACCGCCGCAGTTTTCCCAGGACATCTTCACCCTCTCGCTAGGCGAGGACGGTCTGCTGCCCATGACCGACAACGTCGAGATCTCCGGCAACAGCATCGCCTTTCCTCGGGATGAGACCACGCCGTGGGGATCGAACGGCGTGCGGGCCTATTGGCAAGGTGAAGCGTCGGTGGCCCAGGCGACCAAGCCGCAACTGGGCCTGACCACCCTGCGACTCAAAAAGCTCATGACACTGGTGCCGATCACCTCCGAGTTGCTGGAGGACACCAACGCACTGACCTCCTATCTGCCACAGCAAATCGCCGAACGCATCCGCTGGAAGACCAACGAGGCCATCCTCAACGGACAAGGCGATGGCGTTCCGCTGGGCGCCTTCCAGTCCGGCGCGGTGATCACCGTGCCCAAGGATCAGAATCAGGCCAGCCAGACGTTGTCGCTGGAGAACCTGCTCAACATGCAGTCGCGCTTCATGCCTGGCTCTGAGAACAGGGGCGTATGGATCATCAACAAGTCGGTCCAAGCCAAGCTCTACGGCATCACCTGGAACGGCATGCCGGCATTCATGCCCATTGGCTACCAGATCAACCTCGGCGGCTCGCTCACACAGGTGCAGCGCAATACCTTGCTGGGAATGCCGGTGATCTTCTCCCAGCACCCTGCCCCACTCTCCAGTCAAGGTGACGTGCTGCTGGTAGACCTGCGGTACTACCAGACGATCACCAAGGCCGGCGGCCTGCAGAGCGCCACCAGCATGCATCTGTACTTCGATGCCGATGCGGTGGCCTTCCGCACGACCTTCCGCATGGATGGGCAAAGCAAGATCGCACAGGCCGTCGCACCCGCCAAGGGCGTAGCCACGCTCTCGCCTTTTGTCCAGCTCGGCGCGCGCTGAACCCACATCACACACACAAGGACATTCCATGGGTTTTCCCAATACCAAGGGGTCGGAGCAATTGGCCATTGTGGGCAGCACGAGCCCCGTCAACGCCAATACTGCGCAAACCGACTGGATCGCTGTCAGCAACGTCCATCGCCTGCTGGCATTGATCGTGATCGGTGCCAACGTAGGCGGCGTGCTGAACGCACAGCTATTGCAAGCACTCGACGCCACAGGCACCAACGCCAAACTCATCACTGCCGCCAATGGCCAAGCCAAAGCGCTGACGCCGATCACCATCGGCAATGCGGCCAACCTGCAGGCGCTGATCGATTGCTCGGTCGATGAACTCGACACCAACAACGGCTACGCCTTCGTGCAATTGCAAATCACGCTCTCCTCCGTCGGCACCATCGCTGGTCTGCTGCTGGGCATCAATCCACGTTTCGAACCTGCCAGCGCTCTCAACGCTGCATCCGTATTGCAGATCACCGGCTGATCTTGGATCAGCCCTCATCCACACCGTTTCCCCAACCGCTCCACCCTCATCAAAGGAGTTTTTCCATGGATCTCATCCGCTATTTCGCCGACTTCTTCCACGTCAACGGTGCAGGCGTGCAATGCGTCAAGTACGCCAAGGGCCAGACCTATCCTGCCAATGACGAAACCCTCGCCCACGTCGAAGCCGGACACGCTCAGATCGTGGTGATCGATGTCACCGCCACACGCACCGACACCCCACAGACCGACCAAAGCCTCGCGCAGGGATCGGTGCAGCAACCCACCAGCGACACCGACACCTCCGCACAGACCAGCGCAGCAACGCCGGGCCAAGCCGCTGACAGTGGCACCACTGCCACCGGCATTGTCGGTACCGTCGGCACGACCGCAGCCAATGACCCAATCACCATTGCGCCCACCTCGGCGACAACCCCTTGTGCTGACTCCACCGCGGTTGCGAACCCGACGGCAATCGCCAACACGACGCCCACGGCTGCAACCGACACCGCGTGTGTCACCGCCGATGTGGCAGTGTCTGCAACGGTCAACGCGCAAGCGACGGATGCACCAACGACCGCACCGCAGGTCCCTGCAACTGCACCGACCGATCTGCCTGCGACCACGCCACCGGATACCGCCTCGGCAAGCACTGACACCCCAGGCTGATGCCATTCCATCTGGTGACACCACCGGCGGTGGATGCCTTCACGGGCATCGCCGAGCCGGTCTCACTGGCGCAAGTCAAACTGCACCTGCGCGTGGACGTCGCTGAGGACGACGCGCTCATCCTGGCACTCATCAGCAGTGCCAGGCAGATGGCCGAGACACTGACCAACCGTCAGTTGCTCTCGGCCACCTGGAATCTGGTGCTGGACGCTTTCCCAGGTCCGAGCCTGATTGGCGTGCCGGCAGGTACGACTTACTCCATCCCCGAACACGCCATCCTCATTGCGAAGGGGCCAGTGCAAGCCGTGACGTCGATCGTCTACCAAGACATGAATCGTAATCTCGTCACGCTGCCGCCCACGGACTACGTGGTGACCTCCACCGATGATCTGACACGCATCACACCGATCTTCGGCCAGACCTGGCAACCGACCCTGCCGCAGATCGGCGCGGTCAATGTCCAGTTCCTCGCCGGCTACGCGGACTCCACCCAGGTGCCAGAGGGCATCAAACACTGGATCAAGTTGCGTGTGGACAGCCTCTACAACCAGCGTGGCGAGGTGGCATTTACGCGCGGAAATATGAGCAAGCTGCCCTACGTGGATGCGCTGTTGGACCCTTACCGAATTGTCTTGCTATGAGTGAAGCCCTCCTACTCCCCGATACCGGAGAACTCAATCGGCGCATCGTGATCTACCGCTGGACAGACGCGCCGAGCATCAACTTCAACATCGACGCGCTCTTCGATGCGGCGATTAGCCGTTGGGCCAAAGTCGAGCCCATTCGCGGAATCGCATCACGCATGGGAGTCACCACCGCCGAAGAGCCCACCCACTATTTTTGGGTGCGCTACGGCGCCGAAACGACAGCGGATTACTTTTCGCAAGACCGGGTGATCGAGTACCACCGGCATCGCTATCGCATCCTCGATGCACAAAATTTCCAGGATGCGGACCTTTTCATCCGCATCACCACCAAGGACCTGGGCGCCATCGATGCGATGGTGCTTGGCGCTCCCATTGCCTGAGAACGACCATGGAACACGACAGTACACAGGGACAGATCGCCGGCATACAGCTGTACGTCGGTTTGAAATTCCATCGCACAATCGATTACGACCGCAAGGCCATGCGCCGTGCCTTGGTCAAGGGCGCAGCCGTCGTGCGCAAGGAGGCGCGCACCCTGGTGTCAGCACGGGTGGTCTCCGAACCTGGCGAATTTCCCGGCCAAGTGACAGGCGCCATGCGTCGCGCGATTGGCGTCATCGGCAAGGGCTCCAAGGGCGGCTGGATCAAGGTGGGCGTGCGTGCCATCCCCGGCAACTTTTATTACCCGGCCGTGCTGTTCTATGGCAGCACGACACGCAACATCCGCGCGCGCGGCAACTTCATGACCACCGCCCTGGCCAATCGCGGCAACCAGATCCGCGAACAAGTGCGTGATGCGCTGCGCCAGGCGCTGCGTCCTCGCTGAGACACGCAGACGCCATGCAGCTCGAACGCATCGTCGCGCAATTGCGCGCGCTGTGCCCATCGTTTAGTGGCCGGGTGGCCGGCGCTGCCCAATTCAAGCCGGTGCAAGAAGCCAGCGCACTGCCGGTCCCGTGCGCCTTTGTGATTCCGCTGGACGACAGGCCCGAACCTCCGACGGCCCTCAACGCCGTCGGACAGGACATGACCGACAGCTTCGGCGTGATCGTGGCACTGGATAACCGGACCGACGAAAAGGGACAACATGCCTGCGACGGTGTGCATGCCATCCGAGCCGAAATTTGGCGTGCCCTGCTTGGCTGGATACCCGGCCCCGTCAACACCGTCAATCCAGCCACCGATTACAACGGCATCTTCTATGAGGGCGGTAGCTTGCTGGCGATGGATCGCGCCCGACTTTGGTATCAGTTCGAATTCGGCGCGCACATGTGGATTGGTGCCAGCGATGGTTGGGAAGCTGGTGCATTGAGCACCTTGCCCACCTTCGGCACCGAGGATGCTCAAGGCCAATGGTTACCCGGCTCCGCCGTCAACCTCGAAGTCGACGTCGGCACGCCCATCTTCGATCCCACCGCCACCTATCCGACCAACCCCAACAGCGATCTCGCACAGTCCACCGTGCGCGCACCGCGTGAGCGCGGTCCGGATGGGCGCGTGGAATTCAACCTTTCCGTTCCGTGAGCTGATCGCAAAGGTCTGCAACGTTGTTCATCACCGCCCGCCACGGCTGCAGGTCGTCGCGGGCACTTTGCATTGGAGCCAAATATGTACGCCATTCCCAAACCGGGCCGCTCAGTGCCCATCCCAGGCACACGCACCCTACTGCCGGCGACAGGCCAAAACATCGGCCCGGTGACCCAATACTGGCAACGCCGACTGCACGAGGGCGACATCACGCTGAGCGAAACACCGCCAACGCTCGCGCCAGCAGGCGATGCGGCAAAGAGCGCCGCTGCAACGACCGCTGCTGCGCCTACTTCAGTCGCTCCCTCACCCACTGCGGTATCGACTAACACTCCACCACCACCGGCCACCGCTGATGCGGCCAGCGCTTCTCAGAGGACGACATGAGCGGCATTTCTTTCGAACACATCCCCTCCAACCAGCGCGTGCCGCTGTTCTATGCGGAGATGGACAACAGTCAGGCCAATCTGGGCGGGCAAGCACTGAATACGTTGCTGATCGGTCAGATGTTGTACTCGGGAACGGCGACACCGAACACAGCCGTCTTGGTCACCGATCCGAAGTCGGCCATGGTCCTGTTCGGCCAGGGTTCGATGCTGGCGCGCATGGTGGCCTTCTATCGCTTGCAGGATGCCGGTTCGTGCAACCTGTGGTGCATTGGGGTGCGGGACGACCCGGCGTCCACCCCGGCCATGGGTACCATCGTCATCAACGGCCAGGCCACTGCACCAGGGGCCATCGCCCTGTACATCGCCGGTCAGCGCGTCAGTGTCGGCGTCCAGATGGGAGATAGCACCACCGACATTGCCACCAACATGGTCAGCAGGATCAATGCCACCGCAGACCTGCCGTTGACCGCCTGGATCGGCGAGAACTCCGATGCCATACACCCGATGCCATCCATTGTCGAAAGCTCGGCCGTGGTCATGCTCGGCAGCAAGTGGAGCGGGCAAAGCGCTAATGACATCACCATCCTCGACTCCTTCCTGGGCTGGAGTGCCGGGGAAAGCGTACCGGCGGGGGTGAGCCTGGCCTATTCCGGCCCGACACTGTCCGGTGGATTAACCGATCCGTCGATGGTCACCACCGCCATCCCCGGCATGGGCGATGACACCTACGACTTCATCATCCACCCCTATGCCAATGCACTAGCACTGACTGACTTGCAACTGGAACTGGACGACATCACCGGCCGTTGGTCCTACGCCAAGCAGATCTATGGCCATGCCTATAGCGCCCTGCGCGGCACGCTCAGCAATCTGGTCGCCTTCGGCATAACCCGCAACGACCAGCACCACACCCTCGCTGCCATCGATGCCGATTGCCCCAATCCCTGCTGGGAATACGCAGCCGCTTACGGTGGCGCCAATGCCGTGGACATCGCAGCCGATCCTGCGCGCCCAACGCAGACCACACCGTTGCTGGGACTGCTTGCACCGCGTGCGGGCAACCGCTTTTTGTTCGAGGACAGGCAGGCGCTACTCAACTTCGGGATCGCCACCAGCTTCGTTTCTGGTGGCCAGCTTCGGATAGAGCGCGCCATCACCACCTACCAGAAAAACAGCTTCGGCGCCCCCGATAGCAGCTATCTGGATTCGGAAACCCTGCACACCTCGGTCTATGTGCTACGTGCGCTCAAGAGCGTGATCACCTCCAAGTACCCCAGGCACAAGTTGGCCGATGACGGCACCCGCTTCGCCGCAGGCCAGGCCATCGTGACCCCGGCGGTGATCAAGGGCGAGCTATGCGCCATCTACGGCCAGATGGAATACCTGGGCATCGTCGAGAACCTGGACACCTTCAAACAGCACCTGATCGTCGAGCGTGATCCCCGCGATACCAACCGCATCAATGTGCTGTTCCCGCCGGACTACGTCAATCAATTGCGGGTGTTCGCGGTGCTGAACCAGTTCCGCCTGCAGTACCCGACCAACCAGATCGTGAACTGACAGGATTCAGCCATGGCACAACGCATTGCAGGCATCTGCTTCATCAAGATCGACGGCGCACAGTTCGAAATCTCCGGCGACATCGAAATCCCACTCACCGAATTTAAGCGCGAGGCCGTCATGGGCCTGTCCGGGCCGGCTGGCTTCAAGGAAACGGCACTGGAGCCCTACATCAAGGTGCTGGCGCTGTTCACCCCGGATTTCCCGGTGAACACCCTGCGCACCAACACCACCCTCACCGTGACCGCTGAACTGGCTAACGGTGTCGTCTACACGCTCTCCAACGCCTTCGTGCGTGGCGAGCCAAAAGCCAAACCGATTGAGGGCACGATCGAGATCGAATTCTCGGGAAGCCAGGGACAATGGAGTAACAACCAATGAGTCATCCAATTTCGACGCAAGAATCTCTCACGCTTCCCCTGAGCTACGCGGTGATCGCACACGGCGAAGAAATCGATTGCCTGATCCTGCGCCATCCCACCACGGCCGATGTGATCGACCTCGGGCAACCGATGCGACTGCTCCCCGGCAATGGCATGGAAGAGCCTGCCGTCGAAGTGCGGATGAATGTGGTCGCCCATTACGTGGCGCGACTGGCCGCCATTCCACTGTCCAGCGTCAAAGCACTGTCGCTGGGTGATTTTGGCCGCGCCACGCAGGCGGTGCTGGGTTTTTTCGGGGAAGACACAGCACCGCCGGATCGAGTGAGCAACTCACCGAACGCGTCTTCGAAGTCGCCTGGTTCTTCAAGACTTCCCCGCGCCACGTCCTGAGTTTGAGCCTGGCCGAATTCGAACTGTGGAACCAACACGCCGAGCGCATCGCCCAGCGCCTGCAGGACAGTCCGTGATGCCATCCCAATACACGCCCCATCATGTCTGATCGTTTTGAACTCAAGGCCATTTTGTCGGCCAATGCGCAAAGCCTCATCCATGCGCTGAAGTCGGTCGAGGCCCCCGCACAAGCCGCGCGCAAATACCTCACCGATATCGGCAAGTCCGCCTCCGGTCTGGCGAGCAAGTTTGGCTTGCCCATCGGCATCGTCGGCGGTCTGGCGGCCGGTTTTGGCCTGGCCAAGGTCAAGGATGCGGTGCACACCTATGCCGAGTTGGGCGAGGCCGTGCATCACGGCGCCACGCGCGCTGGCATGAGCGTGGAACAGTTCCAGCGCATGAAGTACGTCGCCGAACAAAACGGCGTGGCGGTCGAACAGATGGAAGGGGCCATGGGCAAACTCAACCTGACCCTAGGACGAGCGGCCAACGGACGGGGCAAGGAAGCGGCCGCACTACTGACCCATCTGGGCATCGCCATGCACGATGCGTCCGGTCAGTTGCGTTCGGGCATGGGCGTGCTGCCAGAGCTGGCCGACGCCTTCGTGCGCAACGAAAATCCCGCCGTGCGTGCGCGCATGGGGATGGCGCTGTTCGGGAAGAAGTGGCAGGAAATCGTACCGCTGCTGGAGGCCGGTGGCGAAGGCATCGAACAAGCACAGGCGCGCATGTCCCGCTTCAAGGGCGTCATGAACGAGGAAGACATTGGTCGCTCGCGCGAATTCGCCAAATCGCTGCGCGATCTGGAGATCGTCAGTAAGGGTTTCCAGATCATCATTGCCAAGAACCTGGTGCCGGCGATCAAACCGCTGCTGGATGGATTCAACGACTGGATGGCGGCCAACAAAAAACTGGTGTCCGCCGAGGTCGGTCGCATCGCCAAGGACTTGGGGCGCGGGTTGTCCAGCATCGACTGGCGCGGCATGGCCCGCAGTGTGCTGGCGCTCGGACACGGCATTGGCAAGCTGGTCGACTTCGTCGGCGGCCCGCGCAATGCCCTGATCGGTTTGGCGGTCGTGATGAATGCCCAGACCATCATGGCCCTGGGCGGTCTAGTCGCCTCCGTCGGGCGCGCGGGGATCGCGTTGCTGGGGATGGCAGCCAGAGCCTATGTCGCCAGTAATGCAGCGCTGCTGTCGATGCTACGCATGGGACTGGGCGCATCACAGTTGGTCACTGGTCCGTTGGCGCTCTTGCGCTCGGGCTGGACACTGCTGACCACCACGACCGTTTCCATGAGTGGCCTGATGTCCAGCGCCTTTGCCCTGGTCGCCGGTGGCATTCGCGCCGTTGGCGCCGCCATGATGGCCAACCCCCTCGGCATCATCCTCGCCATCGCCTCGGCAGCCTGGCTCATCGTCGAAAACTGGGACACGGTGAAGGGCTGGTTCAACAGCTTCTGGAACTGGATCAAGGCGCATGGCGAACTGATCCTCACCTGCCTCGGTCCGATTGGCTGGATCGCCAACACGATCATTGAACACTGGGAGCCGCTCAAGACGTGGTTCGGCGATTTCGTCAGTTGGTTGTCGGACAAATTGAGTTGGATGGTCGATGCGGCCAAGTCCGTCGGTCATGCCCTCGGCATCGGCGCCGAGGACCACGCATCGGTGGACCCCGCGCCCAGCCGTCCTTCCCGAGGCACACCCTTTTCGGCGCTGGCATCCCCCGTTGCCGGCGACCGGCCCTCCTTGCTGGGGAAATCAGCCGGCACCTCCAAAGTGGAGGGCCAGGTCAACATCAAGATCGATGGTCTGCCCGCCGGCTCGCGCGTCGAGCAGGTTCGTGGCGGCACCATGCCGATCAATGTCGATGCCGGTTACAGCGCGCATGCGCTGCTGATGCCATAGCGCTGGACGACTCTAATGGCCAAGTATTCCGACTCCCTGCATCCGGCCTCCTTTCGCGGGATGGCGTTCCAGGTCAATGGCGCCGACTGTGGTGTCGGTCGTCGCGTGCAGATCCATGAGTACCCCCAGCGCGACACGCCCTGGGTCGAGGACCTCGGCCGCGCCACCCGCGAAATCGCCCTGGACGCCTTTCTGATCGGCACCGACTACATCGATCAAGCCAATGCCTTACTCTCCATGCTGGAAACAGCCGGACCAGGCACGCTCGTGCATCCCTGGCTGGGCACGATGCAGGTGTGCCTATCAGCACCGGCACGCGTACGCTTCGATGCAGCGCTGGGCGTGGCGACCGTGTCCCTGTCCTTCGTCGAGTCCGGCGACCTCACCTTCCCCAATCCGACTCGCTCCACCCAGGCAGCCAGCCGGCTCGCTGCCGATGGACTGGCCACGGCGGCGATCCAAGATTTCACGGACAACTTCACGGTCGCCGGCTTCCAGAGTTTCGTCGCAGCAGCCGCCCAAGGACAACTGGCCACCATGCTGGGTGTCGTGGGAGCAGGCCAGAGCGCGCAAGTGCTGACGAATTTCTCATCCGAAGCCAACTCGCTCGCCAATCTGGTTACCCAGGCGGCCTCTTTCCTGCGCAATCCAGCAATGCTGGGGCACACGCTGCTCACTGCCTTCGGCATGTCCGGCAGCGCAGGCACCGTCGCGGCCTGGTCCAACGTGGTCAAGTTGCTCACCACAACGGTGGCGTCGAAATCCATGCTGGCACGCCCCACGATCATCGCGGCCACACCCTCACGCCGACAGATCGATACCAATGCCGGCGCGCTGTATAACCTGGGTCGACAACTGCTACTCGTGCAGGCCGTGGGCATTTCGTCCCTGGTCGGCACCGAGCAGGACAGCGTGCAAGCCGGCATCAGCCAGCCGCAGGGCAGCACGCCGATCACCCCACAGCAGGTCACCCAAGACAGGATGCTGGCGGCGCGCGACACACTGCTCTCCACCCTCGACGCCGAAATGCACCGCTGCGCAGACGCCGCCTACGAGGCGTTGCAGACAGCCAGCGCAGCGATCTATGCGGACTTGACGACACGAGCGCAGAGCGCGGCACGCCTGACATCCTGGACGCCACCGGAGACGATGCCAATGCTGGCCCTGGCCTACGAGTTGTATGCCGATGCCTCGCGCGATGCCGAGATCCAGTTACGCAACGGTATCCGCCATCCAGGCTTCGTCCCTCCAAATGCGCTTTGCGTGATTGCAGCCTGACATGACGACCCGTGATGCAGGCGATCCGGTCGGTCAGCCGGAGAATCGGGTGCGTCTGGTGGTGGGAGGCCAGGACTTCAGCGGCTGGAAGAAGATCCGCATCGAAGCTGGGATCGAGCGACAGGCGCGTAGCTTCGAACTGGAAGTCACGGATCGCTGGCCAGGATCGACAGCAGCAGCAACGGCGGACACGGCTCCACCACTGTGGCGTCGCATCCGTCCTTTTGACGCCTGCCAGGTTTTCATCGGCAACGACCTGGTACTGACCGGTTATGTCGATGCCACCCCGATCCAATATGACGGCCAGCGCATCAGCGTCACCGTCAAAGGCCGCAGCCGCACCTGCGATCTGGTCGACTGCTGCACGCCCGATACCGGCCGCGCACCGACCGCAAGTCACAGCCTGTGGGCAGACGTCAAAGGCAAGGACGGCAAGACCGGCACCGTCGTGACGCCGGCAGCGGCCAACACCAACGTCTGGCGTAACGCCAAACTGGAAACCATCGCCGCCGCGCTGGCCGCCCCCTATGGCGTGCGCGTGCTGACCGAAATCGATACCGGCGCGCCGATCACCGAACACCACGTCCAGATCGGGGAAACCGTATTCGAGAGCATCGACCGGTTGATGCGCCTGCGCCATGTGTTGTCCACCGACAATGCCCTGGGCGATCTGGTGTTCATCGATGTCGGCAGCACCGGCACTGCCACCACCACGCTCGAGTTGGGCCAGAACATCCAAGACGGCAGCTGCGAACTCGACTTCAAGACGGTGATGTCCAGCTATGTCGTCAAAGGCCAGCGTGCAGGCAATGACGGCGACTTTGGCGTCGATGCCAACGAGGTCCAGGGTGACGATGACGACATGGCCGAATTGGAAGGAGGCATCGCCGACACCGGCACGCCGGTCACCGCCAGTCTGGCCGATGCACGTTCCAAACGCTTCCGTGTCCTGGTCCTCAAGCAGGCCGGCCATGCCGATGCCGGCACCTGTCAGGACCGCGCGCTGTACGAACGCGCACACCGCGCCGCCAAGGCGCTCGAAACCACGTACACGGTCGCCGGCTGGCGCCAAGGTGACGGACAACTGTGGATGCCGAACCTGCTGGTGACTGTGCGCGACGCGCTGATCGGCTTCGACCAGACCATGGTCATTGCCGAGGCGCATTACCTGCTCGACGAAGACGGACTGCGCACGCAGCTGCGTGTCGGTCCCCCCGATGGTTACCGCTCCAAGGCGGCCAAGTCAGGCAAAGGCATCAAGCACGGCGGCGCCGACACCTGGGCCGATGTGGAATGAGACAGCACAGATGATGGAGTTCAACCGTCTGATGGCGCCCTATGCCAGGCGGCTATCGAACATGGTCGCCAGAGGCACCGTGTCCCTGGTCAACGCGGCGAGCAAGATGCAAAGCCTGCAACTACGCCTGCTGGCCGGCGAATCCAAGGCCGACGTCGAGCATTTCGAGCCGTATGGCTTGACCAGCCATCCTCAGCCCGGCGCCGAATGCATCGCCCTGTTCCTCGATGGAGACCGCTCCCATGGCGTCGTCATGTGCGTGGCCGACCGACGCTATCGCGTTAAAAGCTTGGAGAGCGGCGAAGTCATCCTGCATGACGACCAGGGGCAATCGGTCTACCTCATGCGCAATGGCATCAAGCTGACCGACAAGGCCGGATCGACCGTGGTACTGCAAGGTGACGGCAGCGGGGTCATGACCTTCAACGCCGGCCTCACGATCAATGCCAACAGCAAGGTGGTCGGAACGTTGGACGTCACGCAGAACATCACCTGCGAGGCCAGCATCACGGCGGCACAAGATGTCGGCGATCAACGCGGCACCAAAACCATGGTGGGTATGCGTGCGGTTTTCAACGGCCACACGCACAGCGGCACCGACAGTCACGGCGACAGCTTCACCAGCAAACCGCCCAATTCAACGCAATAGACCCACGTCCACACCATGCGCGACGCCATGCCCCTGACCGCCGTTTTTGGCGGCCAGACAACCCCGCTCGGCCTGCTCCAGGACATCGACAACGACAAGGTCCATCCGTTGGTGCGCGCCGTCCTCATCAGCTTGTTCACTTGGCGACGGGCCAATGCCGACGACACCTTGCCCGACCCGCGTGGCTTTCGCATGGGCTGGTGGGGCGACACCTATCCCGTGGTGGCCAACGACCGCATCGGCTCACGTCTGTGGCTGCTGGCGCGCGCCAAGCTCACCCCAAGCACGGTGCAACGCGCACAGGACTACGCCGAAGAAGCCCTGCAGTGGCTGATCGAGGACGGTGTCGCTGCGCGCATCGCCGTGCGCGCCGAGCGCCAGGATCTGTCCACGCTGGCCCTGCAATGCACGCTGTTCGCCGCCGATGGCAACGCCAACGCCGTGCTGAGGTTCGACAACCTCTGGAGTCTCTTGAATGTTTAACCGTCCCTCCCTGTCGGACCTGATCAATCGCACCACGAACGACGTGTTCCAACGGCTGCAGCAGGACAACGTGTTGCGACGCGCCGACGCGCAGGTCTACGCCCGCGTCCTGGCGGGCGTGGCCCATGGGTTATACGGTTTTATCGAATGGATCAGCCGCCAGATCATCATCGACACCGCCGAGGCCGAGTTCCTCGAACGCTGGGCATCCATCTGGCGCGTGCAGCGCCTGACCGCAACCCCCGCCACCGGCACCATCACCTTCACCGTGGCCCCGAATGCAGCAGACATTCCGGTCGGAACTCTGGTGCAAACGCTCGATGGCACACAGTTCCAAACGACAGCCGACATCACAGTCAGTGGGCTCCAGGCCACGACCAGCGTCACCGCAGTCGTCCCGTCCGCCGCCAGCAACAACTACGCCGGGCAGACGGTCAATCTGGTCACCCCGGTACTGGGCGTGCAGACCACGGCCGTCCTCGGCGCGCTGAGCGGCGGCGGCGACCGCGAGTTAGACGATAGTCTGCGCGAGAAACTACTCAACCGCATCCAAAAACCGCCGCAAGGCGGAGATGCCAACGACTACGTGCAATGGACCCTGGCAGCACCCGGCGGCGGTGCTACACGCGCCTGGGTCGTGGCCGAACAATTCGGAGAAGGCACCGTGGGCGTGGCGTTCGTCTGCGATGGAAATGGCACCGGCGCCGCGATCCTTCCCTCGACCGCGCAAATCGCAGCCGTGGCGACCTACATCGACACGGTTCGCCCGGTCACCGCACATGTGACGGTCTATGCACCGCTCGCCGTGCCGATCAATTTTGCAATCGCAGGATTGAGTCCCAACACCCTGGCGGTTCAACAGGCCGTTGTGGCCGAGCTGACCGATCTGCTCGCCCGTGAAGGTCAGCCCGGCGGCACAATCCTGCTGTCGCACATGCGCTCTGCGATTTCCTCTGCAGCCCAGGAATGGGATTACGTCCTGCTCACGCCGATCACCAACGTCGTGTTGCCGAGCAGCCAGATCCCAGTCATGGGCAAGGTGGCATGGCAGTGATGCAACAGATCAGCCAGCCACTGAACGCCGCCGACTACCTGGCATCGCTGCAAAAACTTCTGCCCTATGGGCCAGCCTGGACCGATGACCCCGACGCGGCCATCACCCGATTACTGACCGGCCTGGCACAGGAACTGGCACGGTGCGATGCCAGCAGCTGGCAACTCATCGAGGAGGCCGATCCGCGCACCACCGATGCATTGTTTCCCGATTGGGAACGTGTCGCCGGCTTGCCCGATCTGTGCGTCACCTCGCTCAGCGGTCAACAGACGCTTGCACAGCGACGGACCGCCCTGGTCTCACGACTCACCCAGATCGGCGGCCAGTCGCGCGCCTACTTCGTGGCCGTGGCCCGCACATTGGGTTCCACCATCACGATCACCGAGGGCTGGCAGGCCATCGACACCGTCATCTCGCCGGTCAACAACCCGCTGACCAATGGCCGCTGGGTCTACACCTGGACGATCCACGCACCGCTCGGGGACACGCGCAGGACGCTCACGGTCAATGGCCGTGTCTGCGATCCGCTGGCGACCTGGCGCAACACATTGCTCGAGTGCGTGATGCGGCGGCTCAAGCCCGCTCACACCACGCTGCTCTTCAGCTACACGTAGGAGATCACATGGACAACCGCGTCTGGGAGGCCAATGCCGCCCAAACTCCCCCCGTTCTACCCGCCAATCCGTCAATCGGTTATCCGACCGACGGCAATCCGACCACCAATACACCGGCAACGACACCTGGGGATTACTGGTTCTATCAGGTCAGCGAAGAGATCCGCAACGTGATCCTGGCCGGTGGCCTCGCCCCCGATCACAACGCACTCAATCAGCTCGTGCAGGCGATTGAAGCATTGATCAATGCCGCGATCACCAACGCACTGGCGAACTACAAACCACCGGCACCGCCACCACCTCCTCCGCCGCCGCCTCCACCTCCACCTCCACCGCCACCTCCACCTCCGCCTCCGCCTCCACCTCCGCCTCCACCTCCGCCTCCACCTCCACCTCCACCTCCACCGCCACCGCCACCGCCACCGCCACCGCCACCTCCACCTCCACCTCCGCCTCCGCCTCCGCCTCCGCCTCCACCTCCACCTCCACCTCCACCTCCACCTCCACCTCCGCCTCCGCCTCCGCCTCCGCCACCACCGTCCCCACCAGATGGTTAATCCAGGGAGATGATCATGTACCTGCAAATGGCCGGTCTGCAGTTCATGCCGACCGGTGTGATCCTGTATGTCATCAACTACGTCGACATTGATCGACAGCACCTTGCCCGCGAAATCGACGAGCGTTACGAACCTTTCCACCACTGGGGGGAAGTGCCAGACGACTTCAGCTACCTCACCCCGTATCGATACCGGCTGCGCGGCAGCGTGGTGGAAGCCGCACCACCAGATCTGCACGACTACCGCTTCCACTACCGACGGTTGCTACTGATTGACCAAGTGCATGCGGCGTTGCGAGCGCAACGGACTGTATTCGCCTCACGCTCGTTGCCACTACAGGACCAGGTACTTGATCTCGCCCATGCCCAATGCCAGCAGTTGGACGATCACGGTGATGGTGAGGCGTTACCGCTGCTCAACGCGATGGCTACCGCCTGGAACACCACGCTGGCCACTGCGGCAACGCGGGTACGGATGGAATACGCCGACCGACAGGACACGTTGGTCCAGTCCGAGGTCCGCCGCCTACATGCGCTGGCTGCTGTTTGTGCCGCACGTGATCACCACGATCTGGATGCGCTGTTCGTGAGGTACGGCGGCCATGACTGACTTACTGGTCGCCCGCAATCTGGTGCAGTGCAATCCGTTCGCGAGCGGTTTACGCCAGGTCATCCGAGGCGTCCTCACAACTTCCCGCCTGGCATGTAACCCCGATCTTCTGCGCTTTGACGCCTGCTGTCCGATACCCGATGCGACAACAACACAGCAGATCTCTTTCGCGCACTGCTGTGATGCACGCGCGCGCGCGCTGCTCGATGCACATGCGCGACTGCACGTCATGTGGTCTGGTGGGATCGATTCGACCGTGGCGCTAGTCGCCTTGCTCAAAGCCTTGCCTGGCAACGAACTCGACCGGCTCACTGTGTACCTGTCGAGCCACAGCATCGCCGAGAATCCAGGGTTCTACCAAGCCCAGATCGCCGGCAGGCTGTCCGTCGAACGCACCGTCGGCAAAGTCGGGCTGTACGACGAAGTAGTGGTCACCGGAGAGCTCGGTGACCAGTTGTTTGGGTCCGATTTGATGTTGGAGGCCACGCGACGATTGGGGTTTGAAAGCCTGGCACAGCCGCATGCCCTGGTCCTGCCTCGTCTGTTCGGCAGCATCGCCGCAAACGAGCAGACCGGTACCGCGCTCTATCGACGCTACGCACCAATCGCCGACGAAGCTCCCTACCCTCTGGTCAGCGCACAGGATTTCCTGTGGTGGTGGAACTTCTCCCAGAAATGGCAGCACGTGAAGTACCGGCAACTGCTCTATGAGCCGCCAGGTTCGGACTATCGCGCGCTGCTCGGCAAGATCCAGCATTTCTTCGACACGCCGGCATTCCAGCATTGGAGCATCACCCATCCGGCCGACAAACTTGGCGCCAGCATCGACACCTACAAAATGCCGGCCAAGCGCTACATCGTAGCCTTCACCGGCGATCAGAGCTATCTGACCAAGGTGAAGATCGGCTCGCTGTGCAAGGTGTTCAAGTATCCACCGGTGGCTGCTATCACCACCGATGGCACTCCGGTCGATCAGGCCGCTTTGCAGGCGTTCGTTCGTTCTGACTGAGCCAGCACTTCGACTCGCGCGGACCGTTGCTGAGTCACCTCCACACCCCGCCACCCGCTCTCCATTTCCGAACCCATCGTTCCGAAGGAGGAATCGCCTTGCCTTTCATCGTTACGAAAACCAACGCCCAACAGGTCGGCGAAGTGCAAGGATTCAAAGACAGCATCGATCTCGGGTTAGCAACCTTGATCGTCAAAAATCATTTTTGCTCCGTCACCATCTCGGAATGAAAAATGGCGTAATCGAGCAGATCAATCACCTGCTGTGTACGCTCTTGACGAGCACGAACAAAGATTCCAGCCAAATAAAAAATTGCAGCAAATATCAAAGGCGCCCAGAAGTACTTTGAATCATTATTTTTTATTAATGTTGATGCAGTCGCCACCAAAACTATAAACGCAGGGAATATACCGATTTTTCGCAAATCTCCGACAAAAAAACTAAAACGACCATCTAAATTATTGAAATGTCTCTTGTATTGCAGCAGGCCGTATCCCAACCATTTCTTGTCATAGTATTGAAGCCGATCCAGGTAATCTGCATCGCCCAACATGTCAGTCTTTAGACGTAAAAATTGAACGGAAAACCCATTTTTTCGATTAATCCAGAAAAATACACCTTGGCCCAATATTAATACAATTAGGCAGGCCATTCCAGAAAAGCACAATACAATATAAAACAAATCAATGAAAAACAATATTGTCGACGAATGAAACGCGCATTGAAGCAAGGCGAAAAAAAATAATACTATCGCAACGCCAAAATAAAAATATCCTGTAATTCTTTCCAGTCTACGTATCCACACCGGCAACCTGAACACCTCTTTATCACGATTGACAACTGTCATTTCCTGCAACAAAGAGAACAGCGAAACGAGAGATTCTTGCTTGAGCATGTTGGTATCGAGTTCGTTGATTGAGCTATCAAGGTATCAGATAAACGGAGCTACCACCTCTAACCACCTATTTATCTAACTACCTATTTATTGAACTCATTCGTCAAAAGGAGGAATCGCCGTGCCTTTCAGCGTGACGAAAACCACCACCCGCCATGGCAACGAATTAACTGAATTCAAATACAGCGTCGATCTCTAGTTTTCGACCTCGATCATCATTTCAGCCTTTTTACGTCATCACATCGGCATGAAGAATGGCGTAATTGAGCAAATCCATCACCTGCTGGGCGCGTTCCTGACGGACACGGGTGTAAAGACCCACAATATAAGAACATCCGACCACAACAAAAGGCACAAAAAAGTGCATGATATTATTTTCCTTTACCACCATTGAAAATGCTATAAATAAAGCCAAGAACGCGGGAAACACACCTTTCTTTCGAAGATCTCCAATAATAAAATCAAAACGGCCCTCCAAACTATAAAAGTGACTCCGGTACTGTAACAATGCGTATTCCAATGCGGATTTTTCATAGCATTGAAGCTGGGCCAGGAAACCTGCATAGGCCAACATATCGAGTTTTAGGTGCAAAAATTGCACTGGCAACGCCTGCTTACGACGGGTCCAGTAATAGACAATTTCGTTCAATCCCATAGTCACAAAGTGGGCCGCACTAGAGATAATTAGCGGAACCAATGAAGCCTTAAAGAATAATAGATGGATTTCCGAAGGAAATATATATTGAAGCAATAACGCAATCATTGCAATTATCGAAAATGCAAGATTTATAAAGTAAATGGAAATTACTGACCGATGCAACCATACTTGTGATCGATACACCGGTTTGAAAGGTTTAAAAATCGTCATTTCGTGCAGCAACGAGAACAGCGAAACGAGAGATTCCTGCTTGAGCATGTTGGTATCGAGTTCGTTGATCGAACTGTAAAGATATCAGGCAAACGGGAAGCTGATTGGATTTCTGGCGTCCCCATCAATCATCCGCCGGCAACCGCCATCACCACCAATGGCACTCCGGTCGATCAGTCAGGCTTGCAGGCTTTCTCCGCTCTGACTCCCCACACCGCTTCGACTCGAGCGGACTGTTGCTGAGTCATCCCCACCCCGCTCCCACTCTCCATTTTTCACCCCATCCTTCCGAAGGAGGAATCGCCGTGCCTTTCACCGTTACGAAAACCACCACCCGCCCTGCCAACGAAGTGCCTGGATTCAAAGACAGCGCCGATCTCGATCCCGAGGTCGCAACGTCCATCGCCAACGTCAACCATGCGGTTCGCACGCATCCGGCCGTACTGTCCCGCTCGGTCGTAATGTCGGCCGACGGACTCACCAAAACGACGACGACCGTCTGGGAAAGCCAGGAGGCATATGACAGCTTCCAGGCCGCCAACAGCAGTGACCTCAGCAAGGTCTCCAGCGCTGCCAGCGTCTACAACAAGACCAACGGCATCGTCGTCAACACCACCAAGGCAGAAGCCTCATCATGAAAACCGGCGCCTATATCGATGCCCGGCAGAGCATGTACCCGTGCCAGTCCTGGTTGCTGTCCAAACCCATCAAGAACCACATCAACATCCCACCGTTTTGTACGCTGTATGGATTTGTCGTTTCCGCCCCCATAGGTCGGACGGCATCGATCATCGTGGGCACGGGCAACACGGACAAACCGCAGGTTCTGCGTCAAGCAACCCAAGGGCAATACTTCTGCCATGCCACCAGCAGCGAGCATGCCGTGTTGATTCTGGACGAGGGCGTTATGGCCTTTGCCGTGATCCGGCATGGGTTCCGTGGACAAGGACTGGTCGGCGGGCCAATCGAGATGTCTGGACGGCTGTGCTACATCGACAACTGCTCGGACTCGTTGCTGGTCTACCCGCCGCGCAAAGGTGACCCAAGCCTCAACCACTTGTCGTTCCCTGCCGGTGTGCACCAGTCGTTCCACATCCACCCCTCGATCCGCTTAGGCGTGGTCGCCAACGGCTCCGGCTTTGCCTGCTTTGCAGGTCGCGAGATCCCACTCACCGCCGGCACCTTGTTCTGCATCGAAGAGCGCGAATTGCATCGCTTCCGCACTGACGATCAGCCGCTCAATGTCATCGTGTTCCACCCCGATGGCGATTGGGGACCAACCGATCAGGCTCACCCAATGCTCAACCGCACCTATCTGGCGGCTGCGCATCATGGATGATCCGGCGACCATCCGAATGACCTATCCCGAGGCGCAGCTGTGTGCCGGCGGACGGGCGCACCAGGTGCTGATGGCGGTCCGGTCTCCCAACATCGTCGTGCTTGGCGGATTTTTGGACCAAGTCGATTGCCGCGATCTGATCGATCTGGCCGGACCGCGAATGAAACCGTCCTCCGTCGTGCATCACGCACAAGGGACGCGCATCGATGAGACGCGCACCAGTTCCGGTTGCCATTTTTCGCGCGGAGAAGTGGCGCTGGTGGCCGACATCGAGCAGCGCATCGCCGCACTCACCGGCATCCCAGTGGAAAACGGCGAAGGTCTACAGGTGCTGCACTACCTGCCCGGACAGCACTACATCCCGCACTGGGACTACTTTCCACCGGAGAGTCCAACCTCGGCCGACATCGTCCGACCGGAATTGGGCGGGCAACGCATCGCCACGTTCATCGCCTATCTGAACAACGTGCCCCTCGGCGGGGAGACGGAGTTTCCTCGTGCCGGCGTCAAGGTGGCGGCCGTCCAGGGCAATGCCTGCTTTTTCTCCTACCGCACGGCAGACGGCCAACCCGACCCACTGACACTGCACAGCGGCAATTCCGTCATCAACGGCGAGAAGTGGATCGCCGTCAAGTGGCTGCGCGAGGGGCGCTATCCCCGATAGGGCTGACCCAGCCCTAAAGCTGGCCTTTGCAACTTAGGCCGCATTTCACGTTTCAACCAGAGGAATCAAACATGAGTGATGTCTGTGAATGCGGCCGTCCTATTGACCGGCTGCATGGCCTACAAACCACACGCCATGCCTGCGGCGTGCTGTCGGAAAGCGACCGACAGGCATTGGCGGACGCGCTGTGCGAGGCGTTCGAGAAATCAGCGCCAGTACTGTCCCAAGCATTGTCCGACGCACTACAGGCTCAGTTCGAACGCGTGATCGGACGCGGCGTCGTGGGCTGGACAAAACGCATCCTGATCGCCGGCCTGCTTGCGCTGGCCGGCTATACCTTTACCAAGAGCGGAGGCTTCAAATGAACATCGTAATCACCCGAAAACACTCCACGCCCAATGGCACCCCCGGCGAGTTGATCGCCACGAACGACGCTGGCCAAGCCTTTACCTGCGACACCCTGGAACTGCCATGGCAGGACAACGCACCAGGCGTGTCCTGCATCATGAACGATCGTTACCGCGCCACGATCTGGCACTCCGATCACCTCGACTGCGACGTGCTGCGCCTGGAGGACAAGCATGGGCGGCAGAACTGCCTGATCCACTGCGGAAATTTCGCCGGCAATGTGTCTCAAGGCATGGAAACCCAGGTGCATGGATGCACGCTGGTCGGTAGCCGCTACGGAGCGCTGGTCAACGACGACGGGGGCGCGCAACTTGCCATCCTCGACAGCCGCATGACGCTGACCAGGCTGATCGCATTCGTCGGCAGCGGTACCCACACCGTCGACTATCAATGGGCGCAGGGCTGCGAACCTGTCGCCTGCCACGCTTGAGGAGATCACCATGGACATCAGCGGCATCGGTACGGCGGCAGAAGCCGCCAAAAGCATCATCGGGATGTTCTTCCCCGACAAGACCGAGGAGGACAAGGCCAAATTGGCGGCGACGCTTGCGCTCATTCAAACGCAGACCGACATCGACAAAGCCGAAGCGCAGAGTTCGGACCCTCTGCAACACTGGCGCGGGGGGCTGGGCTGGGTCTGCGTCGCCGGGTATTGCTGGAACTTCGTCGGCGGGCCACTCACCAACGCGGTGGCAGCAGCCGTCGGTCATCCTCTCAACCTGCCCTCACTCGACATTGGGCCGCTCGCCACCCTCACGCTCGGCATGTTGGGATTGGGCGGACTGCATGTGGCCGAGCGCGTAAAAGGAGCCGCGTAACGCCCTCATGCCTTGACGGCTTTGCGTCCATGCCTGCTCAGCCCACCACGTTGATTGCCGGCAGCCTCTGCATGACGGCGGGTACTGTGATCCAGTGCCGGACTCATGCGCGCGCGCTGCATCCCCAGATCGCCATGCGTTTGACAGCCCCGGCACAATGCCGTACCCAATAAGACGACGGTTTGCACATCGGTATCAAATAAAAAGCCCTCATTAATCAACACTGCAGCAAGTTGACCCATGCCATCACAACCGCCGAACAAGTGGCGAGGCGCACATCAGTCATTTAAGAATGACTGACAAATATGTGCCAAGCCACACCCGGGGAAATAAGAATCAAAACACTCAATTAATTAAAAAAATAACAATATATAATTGTCTACCATTTACTGAAAAATTTGGAATATATTTCAGTCATAAAAGCCAGGGAAAGGAGGGGTGGAAATGATAAGAGACATCGCCAGGGGAGTCTTCCTGAGTGCGGCTTACTGTGCTTCCTTCCTGTTAGCTTGGCAGCTCTCAGTCGATCAATGGTACTTACCAGCAGGACTGCGCGCAGCGTCCCTACTCTTCCTGCCTTACCGGCTATGGCCTTATCTGCTGCTGGGCGATGCAGCAGCACTCCTAGTGATCCGCGTGCCAATGGTGCATGAGGACGGCACCAATCGGATGTGGGCATACACGAGTCCCTTTCTACTGATGCCGTGCGTGGCTCTGATCGTACATACCGCCAGGCGTCATATGGTTCGACTGCTTGAGCAAGAATGCCTGCTGCTACCACTTACATTGACGCTGGCACTTTGGAGCACTCTATGCAACATGGCCTTAAGTGCCTTTTTAGAGGGCCACAGCATCCTTGAAATTCAGCCAATAGAGATGCTGGTACGTTACTGGCTCGGCGACTACATGGGCATGCTGATGTTCATCATGCCTACGCTGCTGTGGCTACGGCGCAAGGAATACGAGGCGGCCAACTCCAGATTTTTGAAGGATGGCATCCTGAGCACTGGAGTGGTGGTAGCAATGGTGATGATGGCAGTTATTACCCAAGACCGCCTATTGAATCAAATGCTCATGGCGATGATGGTAATTCCGGCAATTATGCTGACACTGCTACACGGCTGGAGCGGAGCGGCAATCGGCATCTTACTAGCCAACGTCGCTATCGGCATCATGCTACCCGATGCAAAAACTTATGGCGCTTACAACGCCAATGCGTTTTTCGTACAACTGGCACTTGCGGCAATCGCCACTGGAATTTTCGTATTCGGCTCCCGTTTGTCCTCCGCGTTTGAAAGGGCGCGTCGCTTCCGTCATGATCGAGAAGAAGCCCTGGATTTTGCACAAGCCAGCTATCTGCAAGCCGAACGCACCCTTAGACGGCGCGTCGTCGAGTACACCGACATTAATGTGCACATCAACAAACTGCGGAAGGACATCGTGGCCTACCTTCGCTCCAAGGGCCAGCATGCTGCAGCGATGGAAATGACACGAACTGGAATGATTCAAGCTAGGCTGCTCGACGAGTACGTGAACGCCCTGTACCCGCTCGGCATCGAAACCCATGGGCTTTATGAAATATTGCGATCTTTGACGTTTAGTAACCTGTGTAATACGGAGTTCCGGCTCATCCTAAAGGGTGAGCCAAAACGCCTATCATTGGGATTACAATTGGCCGCTTATCGCAGCGTACTCAATGTGATCGATACGCTACCACTAGCGAGTAGGCATCTTATCAAAGCAAGGGTCTGGCGCACGCGACACCATCAGGGGATCGCGGTGTGCGTTATCGCCTACGCATCGCCGCAGAATCCTGCCAAGTACGTTGTACACGATGCGGATTGGGAACTAGCCGCCAGGCTCAAAACGCATGGCGGCACCTGCCGGCGCCGCCATGCCTACAGCATTAGCTTCCTCGTTTCCGAAGTATTAGATAAAAGGATCAATCTGCGGCTTTGATCTCCCACTTATTACCATGGCTACCAGGTATGGCACGCACGATGAACGCCGATGTCTGGCACACCAACGTGCCCCTTGGGTCGCTCCCCTTCGCTGGTAACGACACGCGTGACACGTCCACGCCCATGGGCAGCACCCACAACGTGCCGCTGATATTGCCCACTGCGGCGCGCACTGTCCCTGTCAAATCACTGATCTGCAAATATCTCACGCCATCGCGATTAAACTCGTAGATGTGCCACGACGGATCTAGTGAGAGATCAGAGGCCTTCGGAGCACTTTCCCCAAGACCGGTGGCCATCATCGGGGCAATAGGCGCTCCGTGGGTAGTATCAGGGCAGCAAGCTTGAGCAGATATGGCAACGGTTTGGAGAACCCCCGCCAACACAATGTTCAGCATGGTATTTGTCTTGATTTCCATGAGTTTTCCTTTCCCCTGAATGGGGAGATTTCGCCTGCATTTCAGGCTCTCCCAAGGTACTTGTTGCAACAAGTCACCTGTTGACAAATGAAGCGGGCAATCTTGACCAACGGCAAGGTTTCACAACCCGTCGCCCCTAAGAGACACATCACAGCCATGCAACTCAAGTATTTGACGACACCTCATCGCCAATGACGAACCTTGATCTGCGCGATGCGCTCAGCGCATATGCGTTGACGCCTACTGGTCAGCGCTCACCGATGCGCTAGATCTGATCTGGTGGAGGGCAGCGAAATTCATGATTTTTCACACCTCAACTAGGGGCGGTTTTTGTACACCGCAAATCGCATTCTCGGTCGCCTCTGCTAGAGCATGCGAAGAAGCAAACCGATGGCGCGTAAACCCTCGTCAACACACGATCCTGCCTCTTGTATGTTCAAGAGGTCAGCAGAGAACGGAGAGAGAAAAACGTAGGAATGAACACCGAAAACGGCACCTGTGGCAGTTGCATGCTCAAGAGGCCAATGCCAGAAGCCCCGCCAACACTGGGGTTCCGGGCAGAAAAAAACCCAACCGAGAGCGGTTGGGTTCTAGATAACTGGTGCGCCCGGAGGGATTCGAACCCCCGACCAATGGCTTCGGAAGCCACTACTCTATCCGGCTGAGCTACGGGCGCAACGGACGCGCATTCTAACGGCAATCCGATGCCGCGTCTCCCCCTGACCTGCACGCGTGCAGGGGCCACGCTCCTTCACGCCGACACGCGCGCGCACCGACGTGTCCCGACATCGCATGCCCGTACCAAGACTGCGACCACCGCCACACCCACCCGTGCCAGCGCCGACTGCCGCCCGCACAACGCGACTGCTACCCTTGTGCGATGAGTGACGAACGTTATGAAACACCCGTTGCGCCGCCTGCGCGCCCGCGCATCGGCCAGTACTGGAAGCTGCTGCGTGGCGACAGTCCGATCGGCGCGCTCTTGCTGCTCTGGCCAACCTGGTGGGCGCTGTGGCTGGCCGCCGACGGGCTGCCGCCGCTCTGGACGCTGTGTGTGTTCACTGCCGGCGTCTGGCTGACCCGCTCGGCCGGCTGCGTGATCAACGACTACGCTGATCGCTGGCTGGATCCGCACGTCGAACGTACCCGCCACCGTCCGCTAGCCACGGGCGCGGTCAGCGGTCGCGAGGCGCTGGCGGTGTTCGCGTTGCTGATGCTCGCCGCCTTCGCGCTGGTGCTGACGATGAACCGATTGACCATCGGCCTGAGCGTGGTCGGTCTGTTGCTTGCCGCAAGTTATCCGTATCTGAAACGCTATACCTATCTGCCGCAGGTTTACCTGGGCATGGCCTTCGGCTGGGGCATTCCGATGGCCTTCGCGGCGGTGCGCGGCGAGGTGCCCGCGCTGGGCTGGCTGCTGTACGCGGCCAACATCCTGTGGTCCACCGCCTACGACACCTGGTACGCGATGGTCGACCGCGAGGACGATCTGCGCGTCGGCTCCAAGTCCACCGCGATTCTGTTCGGCGAACTGGACCTGCTCATCCTCGGCATCTTGTACACGCTGATGTTCGTCGCGCTGGTCTGCGTCGGCCAACGCGCCGCGTTGGGAATCTACTACTGGGCCGGGTTAGGGATCGCCGCGCTGCTGGTGGCAAGCGAATTCTTCATCGCACGCCAGCGCGAACGCGCTGCGTGTTTCCGCGCGTTTCTGCACAACAATTGGGTCGGCCTGGCGATCTTCACTGGTATCGCCGTGGCGCTGGCGCTGCGCGCACAGTAGCGTCAGCGCGACCACGACGCGCAATTGCTCGCCCCATCACAGCAAAAGCCATCGCGGTTATCGGCTATCCACGCTGCGCGAGAAATACGCCGCACGCCGCATCTATCCATGACCTGCTCCGCAGAGGCGCTCTGGCGCAGCGTGGCGCTCACGGCACCCGCGCCACCACCCAGGCATCGACCCTGGTCACGCCCGCGCGGCGCAACGCATGCGCGGCTGCATGCAACGTCGCGCCTGTGGTCATCACATCGTCGATCAATGCCACATGCGCCGGCAACGCCGCCGGATCGGCCACTGCGAACGCACGACGCAGATTGCGCCGACGTGCCCGTGCATCCAATTCAGACTGCGCGGCTGTCGCACGCACGCGTTGCAAACCGTGGCACACCGGCACATCCAGCGCGCGCGCCAGCGGCTGCGCCAATTCCAGCGCTTGGTCGTAACCACGCTCACGCAGCCGCGCGGTATGCAGCGGTATCGGCAGCAATGCCTGCGGACGCGGCAACCCCGCGCAGCGCGCCTGCAACAGCGCCGCCAGCAGGCGCCCGGCAACCAGATCCTGATGGAATTTGAAGCGGCGCAGCAGGCCATCGACCGGCGCGGCATACACGCAGGCGCTGACCACCAGATGCAACGGCGGCGGGCGACGTTGGCACGCACCGCAACGCTGGTCCGCATCCAGTCCCGGCAGTGGCAGCGCACAGCACCGACAGGCATGAGCGTTCCACGGTAAGGCATCGCAGCAGGCCGGACATAGATCCAGCCCAGGCGTGCCTGGCTCGGTGCAGACCAGGCAACGCTCCGGCAACAAGCGACGCTGTAACCATCGCCAGCCGCCGTCAACCCGATTTGCGATAGTGAAGTTGACAGGGCTTTCCATGCTCACCAGACTGCCTGTTTTCCAAGCCGCATACCGTCAGGAAACCCCCATGCACGCTGTCGTCCGACACGACTGGCAACGCCAGGAATTGCTCGCGCTGTTCGATCTGCCATTCCCGGAACTGCTGCATCGCGCCGCCCAGGTCCACCGCGAGCACTTCGACCCGGCGCAGGTGCAAGTGTCCACGCTGCTCTCGGTGAAGACCGGCGGCTGCCCCGAAGACTGCGCTTACTGCCCGCAGGCGCAGCGTTACGACACCGGTGTGGAAGCACAGAAATTGATGAGCACCGAAGCGGTGCTGACCAAGGCGCGTCAGGCCAAGGCCGCTGGCGCGTCGCGGTTCTGCATGGGCGCGGCCTGGCGCTCGCCCAAGGAACGCGACATCCCCAAGGTGGCGGAGATGATCCGTGAAGTGAAAGCACTGGGCCTGGAAACCTGTGCCACCCTGGGCATGCTCGACGGCGCGCAGGCGCAAGCGCTGAAGGCTGCCGGCCTGGACTACTACAACCACAATCTGGACACCGCGCCGGACTTCTACGACACCATCATCCACACCCGCCAGTACCAGGATCGCCTGGACACCCTGGCCCACGTGCGCGACGCCGGCCTGAAAACCTGCTGCGGCGGCATCGTCGGCATGGGCGAGTCACGCGACCAACGCGCCGGGCTACTGCAAGCCCTCGCCAATCTGCCGGTGCATCCGGACTCGGTGCCGATCAACCGCCTGGTGCAGGTCGCCGGCACGCCACTGCATGGTACCGTCGAACTGGATCCGTTCGAATTCGTGCGCACCATCGCCGTCGCCCGTATCGCCATGCCGCAGGCGATGGTGCGGTTGTCGGCCGGACGCGAGAGCATGAGCGACGAATTGCAGGCACTGTGCTTCTGCGCCGGCGCCAACTCGATCTTCTATGGCGAGAAGCTGTTGACCACCGGCAATCCGGACACCGAACGCGATCAGGCGCTGTTCGCGCGGCTGGGGCTGCGGCCGATGCAGGTGATGGTGGATGCCGAGGCGCACGATCATCCCGGCACCGTGCATGCAGACATCACCGCGCCAACCGACCCATTCCGCAACGTCGCGCTAGTCTGATATCTGTCGGCGTGGTGTGGTCGCGGCACATCCATCGGCCGGGTCATATCGGCCGTCACCACGACACGCTACGCTAGCCAGCCAGTCAGGCCCCATCGCCATGGCCCGTCCCAATCTGCACGACCGTCTCCAATCCTTGCGCAGCTTGCGCGAGGCACATGGCCGCCTACGCGTGCGCCGCAGCGTCGGTCGACGCGACGGCGTCCGCCTGGAACTGGACAACCGCTGGCTGACCGGCTTCTGCAGCAACGATTACCTTGGCTTGGCGCAGCAATTTGAAGTAATCGCGGCGCTGCAGGACGCCGTCGCACGCGAGGGGGTTGGGTCAACCGCCTCGCACCTGATCTGCGGCCACCACGCGCTACACGACACGCTGGAACGCGAGATCGCCGACTGGCTCGGCTACCCGCGTGCACTGCTGTTCGGCAGCGGCTTCATCGCCAATCTCGCAGTACAACAGGCGCTGTTGAGCGAAGAGGACGACGTGTGCGTGCAGGACCGGCTCAATCACGCCAGCCTGCTCGACGCTACCCGTCTGGCCGGCTGCCGCCTGCGTCGGTATCCGCACCTGGATGCCGAGGGTGCGATGCGCCAGCTCAAACACGCCGCCGAGGGCGCAGCCATGCTGGCCACCGACGGGGTATTCAGCATGGATGGCGACGTCGCCCCGCTGCGCTCGTTGGCGCTGGTCGCGCGTACACAACAGGCGTTGTTGTATGTGGACGATGCCCACGGCGTCGGCGTTGTCGGTCGGCATGGCCGCGGCTGCGTCGCCGAAGCCGGACTCGGTGCGGACGATGTGCCATTGCAGTTGGTGACGCTGGGCAAGGCGCTCGGCGGTTATGGCGCGGTGGTGGTCGGCGACCCCGTGCTGATCCAGCACCTGGCCGAAACCGCACGCCCGTATCTCTACACCACCGCGCTACCCCCAGCGCAGGCCGCCGCCACGCTGGCGGCGGTCAAGTTGGCGCGGCGTGACCAATGGCGGCGCGAGCGCCTGGTCGAATTGATCGCAGCATTCCGCGGCGGTGCGCGCCGCCATGGCCTGGAATTGATGGCCTCGGAGACGCCGATCCAGCCACTGTTGTGCGGCGAGGAGGCCAGCGCGCTGGCGCTGTCGGCAGCGCTGGAAGACGCCGGATTTCTAGTCTCTGCGATTCGCCCGCCAACCGTGCCGGAAGGCAAGTCGCGGCTGCGAGTGACGCTGTCGGCCTTGCACACACAAACGCAAGTGCAGGCGCTGCTGGATGCCTTGGCATTGGCCCGAGACCGTCTGGCGGCGCATCCGCTCAGCGTGCCCGCCTGAGCAAAGGGACGCGCGCCGCATGTGCCCGTGGACGAGGCTGTTCGAATTCGGCTGCCATGGCCGGCGTATTCGCGGCCTCGCCATTGCCGATCGCCGATGTCGCGCGCTGACCTGCATCGGGCTGGTCAGCGGCTGCATCGGCTGGCACGACATCCCGAACACCACGCAGCCTCGCTCCTGCTGACGCTGTACGTGGCGCGCTGCATGGGATTGCCACGACCTCCCCTTTACCTTCGCAACGACGAGCGACGATGCACATCGAAACCCTGGGACACGGCCCCGATCTGGTCCTACTGCATGGTTGGGCACTGAACGGCGGCATCTTCGCACCGCTGCTCGAACGCCTGTCGGCGCAGTACCGCATGCACGTGGTGGATCTGCCCGGACATGGCCACAGCCGTGGCGACGACACGCCACTGGCACTGCCGCATGTGGTCAGCGCGATCGCCGCAGCCACGCCGCCAGCGGTGTGGCTGGGCTGGTCGCTGGGCGGCCTGTTCGCACTGCATGCCGCCGCGACCCAACCGCAGGTACGTGGCGTGGCGATGCTGGCGGCAACGCCACGTTTCGTTCGCGGTAGCGACTGGCCGCACGCGGTGGCGCCGGAGGTATTCGCCCAGTTCGGCCACGACCTGACCCAGGACTACCGCGGCACGCTGGACCGGTTCCTGGCACTGGACACGCTCGGCTCGGCGCACGCGCAGGCCGAATTGCGCACACTGCGCGCCACCCTCTGCGCACGTGGCGAACCCGATGCGCAGGTACTGCAGGATGGACTGACGCTACTGGAACGCAGCGACCTGCGCCGTGCCCTACCCAGCCTGCGCGTGCCCAGTCTCTGGATCGGTGGCCAACGTGACCGCCTGGTTCCACCCGCAGGCATGGCCGCCGCCGCCGCGCTCGCACCGAACGCGCAATCGTTGTGCATCAAAGGCGGTGGTCACGCGCCGTTCCTCGGTCATGCCGACGACGTCGCCGAGGCGCTAGACGGATTTCTTTCCACGCTGGCGTAACGCCGTATCGTGTCAGGAGCAGGACTCGCGAAAGCATCTGCGCAACCGGCGATGTAACAGGCATGGCGCGCCCCTGCATCGCCGCTGCGCAGGACCGCGCACCGCCTCGCGACCACGGCAGCATGCGTCTGGCCGCAGCAATAGATGACCGGCGATAATACGCAGATGACGTCCTCCACATTCGATCCTCAGCATATCCGCCGGGCATTTTCGCGTGCCGCCAGCAGCTACGACGCCGCCGCTGCCCTACAGCACGAGGTCGAAAAACGCCTGTTGGAATCGCTGGACTATCTCGGCGACCGCGTGCCGCAGGTGGTGCTGGACGTGGGCAGCGGACCGGCACATGCCACGGCGACGATGAAAAAGCGCTGGCCACGTGCACAGGTGATTGCCCTGGATCAGGCGCTCCCGATGTTGCAGCAAGCCAAGCGGCAGGCGAGCTGGTGGAAACCGTTCGGTCGCGTCTGCGCCGATGCGCGCGCACTGCCGCTGGCCGAGCATAGCGTCGATGTGATTTTCAGCAATCTGTGCCTGCAGTGGGTCGAGGATCTACCGGCGGTGTTCGCCGGCTTCCGTCGCGTCCTGCGCCCAGGCGGCCTGTTGTTGTGCTCCAGCTTCGGCCCGGACACGCTGGTCGAACTGCGCGAGGCCTTCGCCCAGGCAGATCGCGAAACACCGCACGTGAGCCGCTTCGCGCCGATCGCGCAGTTTGGCGATGCACTGATGCTGGCGGGATTCCGCGATCCGGTGCTGGACCGCGACCTGTTCACCCTGACCTATCCCGATCTCACCGCACTGATGCTTGAACTGCGCGCAATCGGCGCCACCAACGCGCTGCACACGCGCCGCCACACGCTGACCGGACGCGGTCGTTTCGCCGCCGCCAGCGCCGCCTACGCCGCGCTACGCACCGCCGAAGGCAAGCTACCCAGCAGTTGGGAAGTGATCTACGCACACGCCTGGGCACCACCGCCAGGCACGCCGATCCGCGAGGGCCACGGCGAGATCGCCGCAGTACCGCTATCAGCAATCCCGATCCGCCGCCGCGACGCCGTCCAATAGCACGCGACCGGCGTCTGACTTCGGCAAGCTCCCAAGCGTGCATCATCCAATCCTGCGGGGTGTTGCGATTGCCGATCCGGACGACCCTGCCGCCTGTGGGCGAGATCATCGCTGCGCATTACGCTCAGGACGGCACGCTGGCACGCGGCGTCAGTTGGCCTGCTCCAACAGATCGCGATGGAAGAAATAGACCTCCTGAAGCAGAAAACGCCACCGCGTCTGGAAACTGCGGAAGCGACTGCTCGGCGTCGAAGAAGCCAGGGCCTCGATCTGCAATTCCCGACACAGCCGCAGCGCACGCGCCATGTGCAGGGGATCGCTGACCACAATGACCCGATGCAGACCATGCACACGCATGATCTGACGGGCTTGGATCAGGTTCTGTCGGGTCGTCCGCGAAACCGTCTCGATCAGGACCGCGTCGGCCGGAATACCCTGGCGCAACGCATAGCGGCGGGCCACCTGCGCCTCGGCGAAACGAGCACCGTTGCCGAAGCCACCAGTGAAGATCAACGTTGGCGCATAACCAAGCCGGTACAACTCCAGGGCGTGACGGATGCGCTCTTCGAAAACAGGCGAGGGCTTGGCGTCATAGGCGGCGGCACCGAGTACGATGATGGCATCGGCCGGCGCGGCCTGGTCGCGATCACCGACCCAGACGATGTAGATCGCCACGCCCAATAGCCACAGCCCCAGCAGAACACCCAGGCGAGTGATCCAGAACAGGCCGCCGCGCCATCGCCGCGACTTCGAACCGTCCTTCACGAACACGTCTCCGAATCGGCATGGCAGGCGCACAGGATGCCCGCACCGCAGCCCACCGCCAAGCCACTCAGCACCGCCATCCGGGCCGTCGGCAAGGACGCCTCTGCCTTGGGTTTGATGAGCGCACCGCCCCTCATCGCGCCCTCATCGCATCCTCGCGCACGCGGACTTCGGCACAGTCGTGCGGCAGGGCGAGGGCGTGGCGGGCCAGACTGTTGCGCATGTTGTCGGCGGCCCTGCGCCCACCACACGGGCCGACGGCAGCCTCCAGCACTCCCGAATGCAGCACCATCGGGGTGAGCTGGGCATGGGCGGCAAGACGCGCCAGCGCCATGACGTCGCCGAATTCGGGCAAGCAACATGAGACCATGCGCAAAAGGTTAACGTATCGTCCCGAACGCACAGCGTCCGCCGCCACTGCCAAGCGACCGCTGTTGCACTCGACTTAAGTATTTAACCCACCAACACACAAATTAAGGACGCATTCAATGCAGCAGGCCGAATCTGTCAGTCAGCTTATTGGAGAGCAAATACCATGACACTGCGCCTGATCTGCGCCGCTGGATTGCTCGCCGTGTTGGGTGGCTGCGCCACTTACGATTATGCCGGCGGTAGCGAGGGCGGATACTACCGTGGCGCCCCCTCGGTCGAGTATCGCTACCCCGCCGGCTACTCCGAGTACTACTCCCCATACGGGATGCCTCCCTACATCTATGGTCCCGGCTACTACGGGTCCTTCGGATACTACGGGTATTACAGTTACGGGGTTCCGTACTACTCCCATCGCGACGGCTACCACGGCGGTGATCGCCCGCCACGCGAGCGTCCGGTGCTCATGCCACCGAGCGGAGGCATCGGTATTCCGTCACCAATGCGTCAACAAACCGTCGGCGGCGCACCGCGGTCACAGTCTCTACGGCAACGGCCATCGATCATGCCGAGGATGATTGCACCGCACCCCAGTAACCTGGGGCACAGCAATGTGACACACCACACGTTCTAAAGCTTATAAGGGTCTTGCATCGGTGCCCCTGCAAGACGCACTCTATTTCCCACGGTGTGACCGCTTGCGTCGCTTTACGACCTGAAGCGTTACCCATCCGTTTTATGTCGATGTCCGGCAGGGAATTTGGATCCCCCCTGTTCCAGCCCTGTCGGATGTCGGCGCCTAAAACGAAAAGCCCCGCTGAGCCGGGGCTTTTTGCTTTTAAAGATTGATCGACCCAGGCCACGGACACAAAAAAAGGGCCGGTAGTCCCCCGACTACCGGCCCCGGCTCCCCCGACGCACGCGTGACTGGCCCCTGTTCCAATTCCAGTCATGCGCCCCTGACGCATTGCCACGTTGGGTGCAGTAGAGATATCTGCAGATTACGTGCCAACTTGAGCCTCGAACTCACAAATTGTGATATGAATCACAAATAATCTTTCACGTTTTACATGTCCTTGAACGTGTACCACACTTTCGTCGGTACCCACGCCGACTGACGATTCCCCCATGAGCGATTCCTCCTTCTACCGCTATGACGTGATCGTGATCGGCGGCGGCCATGCCGGCACCGAGGCGGCGCTGGCCTCCGCCCGTGCCGGCGCGCGCACCCTGCTGCTGACCCACAACATGGAAACCGTGGGAGCAATGAGCTGCAACCCGGCCATCGGCGGTATCGGCAAAGGCCATCTGGTCAAGGAAATCGACGCACTGGGCGGGGCCATGGCGCACGCCGCCGATCTGGCCGGCATCCAGTGGCGCACCCTCAATGCCTCCAAGGGTCCGGCCGTGCGCGCCACCCGCTGCCAGGCCGACCGTAGCCTGTACCGCAGCGCGATCAGACGCCTGGTCGAGGCTCAACCCAACCTGACCGTATTCCAGGCCGCCGTCGACGATCTGGTCATGGACGGCGAGCGCGTGCGCGGCGTGCTGACCCAGACCGGGCTGCGCTTCGAGGCGGTGGCGGTGGTGCTGACCGCCGGCACCTTCCTGGCCGGCAAGATCCACATCGGCCAGACCCAATACGCGGGCGGCCGTGCTGGCGACCCGCCAGCCACCGCGCTGGCGCAGGCGCTGCGCGACGGCCGCTTCGGCGTGGACCGACTCAAGACCGGTACCCCGCCACGCATCGATGGCCGCAGCCTGGACTACACGGCAATGGAAGAGCAGCCCGGCGACGCTCCCCTGCCGGTGATGTCCTTCCTCGGCGATGTCGCCCAGCATCCGCGCCAGGTGTCGTGCTGGATCACCCACACCACCGAACGCACCCACGCCATCATCCGCGGCGCACTGGACCGCTCGCCGCTGTACACCGGCCAGATCGAGGGCATCGGTCCGCGCTACTGTCCCTCAATCGAGGACAAAGTGGTGCGCTTCGCCGAGAAAGCCAGCCACCAGATCTTCGTCGAGCCGGAAGGTCTGGATGTGGTCGAGATCTATCCCAACGGCATCTCCACCTCGCTGCCGTTCGACGTGCAACTGGAGTTGGTGCGTTCGATCCGCGGTTTCGAGCGAGCGCATATCACCCGCCCCGGCTACGCGATCGAATACGACTTCTTCGACCCGCGCGGACTGAAGGCCTCGCTGGAGACCAAGGCCATGCCGGGGCTGTTCTTCGCCGGGCAGATCAACGGCACCACAGGCTACGAGGAAGCCGCCGCGCAGGGTCTGATCGCCGGGCTCAATGCGGCGCGTCAAGTGCAGGGGCTGGCAGCGTGGTCGCCGCGCCGCGACCAGGCTTACATCGGCGTCCTGATCGACGATCTAATCACTCACGGCACCAGCGAGCCGTACCGCATGTTCACCAGTCGCGCCGAATACCGGCTGCAGTTGCGCGAAGACAACGCCGACGCGCGCCTGACCAGTATCGGCCGCGAGCTAGGTCTGGTCGATGCGGCGCGCTGGGCGCGGTTCCAGACCAAGCAGGAGGCGGTCACACGCGAGAGCGAACGCCTGCGCGCGCTCTGGGCCACGCCGGGCAACGCGCTGGGCCGCGAGGTGGCACAGACGCTGGGCGTGGCGGTCAGCCGCGAGACCAACGTCCTGGACCTGATCAAACGACCGGAACTGGACTACGCCGCGCTGATGCGGGTGCCGTCGCTAGGCCCGGGTGTGGCCGACACGCAGGTGGCCGAACAGGTCGAGATCGGCATCAAATACGCCGGCTATCTGGAGCGCCAACGCGAAGAAATCGCGCGTCAGCAACGCCACGAGGACACGGCGATCCCGACCACGTTCGACTACGCGCAGGTGCGCGGGCTATCGGCCGAAGTGCAGCAGAAACTCGAACGCGTGCGCCCGCAGACCGTCGGTCAGGCGCAACGCATCCCCGGCATGACCCCGGCGGCGATTTCGCTGCTGCTGGTGCACCTGGAACGCGCGCGGCGCAGCCGGGTGGCCTGAACTGGCAAGTACGCGCGCTACCCCTGTGCGGCGACCGGCAGCAGGCGCTGGCGCAGTTGCAACGCGGCCAGGTCCATGGTCTCGCCCGCCGCGCGTAACACCGCCCCCATGTTGATGAAGCCATGGATCATCCCTGGGTAGACGCGCATGGTCACTTCCACCCCGGCTTGGCGCAGCCGCTGCGCGTAGTGCAGCCCCTCATCGTACAGCGCATCGCGATCAGCCAGTATCACCAGTGCGGGCGCGGCGCCGGCCACGTCCGCAGCCAGCGCCGGTGAAATGCGCCAGTCCGTCGTCACTGCCGGGTCTGGGAGTAATTGACTGTCGAAAAAGCGCATCGCCGCTTCGGTCAGCGGCGGAATGACCGCGTTGTGCACACGCGAGGGGAACGGATTGTCCGGCCGTGCGTCGGTCAGTGGATACATCAGCACCTGACAGCGCAGCGAGATGCCGGCATCGCGCGCGGCCAACGCAGCACTTGCCGCCATCGCGCCGCCGATGCTGTCGCCGGCAATCGCCAGACGCTGTGGATCAGCGCCGACCTCGGCGGGATTGGCGGCCAGCCACTGCACCACCGCGATCACGTCCTCGATGCCGGCCGGCGCCGGATGTTCTGGCGCGAGCCGGTAATCCACCGCCAGCAACTGACAGCCAGCGCGCGCGGCCAGGTGCCGGCAGACATCGTCGTGCGAGTCGAGATCGCCGAGCACTCCACCACCGCCATGCACATAGACGCAGGTGGGTGCCGGCAGCGACTCCATGCCAATCGGCCGGTACAGGCGCAACGGCACCGGTCCGCGCGGTCCTGGCGCCTGCGCTGTGCGCACTTCGGCCATCTCCAACGGCGGAAAACCGAACTGCGCCCCTAATGCAGAAAACGTCGCGCGCGCGGCGGGCAACGGCAATTGCTCCATCGGCGGTTGCCCGGACTGCTGCACCTGAGCGAAAAAACGAACGACGTCTGGATCGAAGTACATGGTTGGCCCTCCCGGGGCAGCTATGCAGACGGTGGCGTCCAGATTGTTATTTCTCATAACCATTTCTGCAAATAAACGAAATGACCATGCGGGAGATGGATCGCCGCACGGCCATGCGTTCAGCGCAGATGACGCCCTGCGATGCACACAAAGCGCAAGCAAGACAAGGCGATACACACTGGCATCGCCGGCCCAGGCCAGAGTGGCGGCACGGCGACACCGCATTGCATCGCAACATGCGCTTGCGCGAAGGTGCCCGCCGTACAGCGGATCAGTCGTCGCTGGCGGCGGCTTCGCGACCCTGCTGACGGATGAGCGCTTCCTGCCGTGCATCCTCGATCGAGGCACGCACCGCGCGCACGTCCGCACGACGGGTGTCGAACGCAAAGCGGCCAGTGAGCGGAGTATCCGAGCGCAATGCGCCCTTTTCGTAGAGCGCCCACATTTCCTCGCCGTAGTGGGTGGCGTTGAGATCGGGGGCGAAGCGGCCCAGGCAGTCGCGCAGGTTGTGCACGTCGCGCAACAGCATGGCACGCGCGGCGTTGTTGCCGGCAGCGCTGACCACCTGCGGAAAATCGATCACCACCGGGCCATCGGCGGCAACCAACACGTTGTATTCGGACAGATCGCCATGGATCAGGCCCAGGCACAGCATCTTCGCCACATCGCCGATCAAACGGGCGTGGAAGGCGCATGCCTGCTCCGGCGACAGTTCCACTTCGCTCAAGCGTGGCGCGCTCTGACCATCGGCATCAGTGACCAGTTCCATCAACAGCACACCGTGGAAATAGCCGCGCGGCTGCGGCACATGCACGCCCGCATCGACCAGTTGATACAACGTGTTGGCCTCGGTGTCTTTCCACGCGGCCTCCTGTTCGCGGCGACCGAACTTGGTGGCCTTGCCCATCGCTCGCGCCTGGCGGCTACCGCGCACCTTGCGCCCTTCCTGGTACTGCACCCGCGCCTGGAAACTGCGCTGGGCCATGTCCTTGTATACCTTGGCGCACAACACGTCGTCGCCAGCCTGGACCACGTAGACCGCAGCCTCCTTGCCACTTTTGAGCGGACGCAGCACGCCATCGATGACACCGTCATCGATTAGCGGTTGCAGGCCCTGCGGGATTTTCATCGGTCGCCGAATACCATGCGTGAGGAACTGTGATTATGGCGCAAGCCTGCCACAGTATCGGGTCACACGTACCACTACGGCGCAGCGCCGAGCGCGGACAATGTGCCGATGAACTCGCGCGCGGCGCACCACGCGATGCGACAACAGCACCGGCGTCGGCACGGATGGCACGCGGTCAGGCAGGGGCCTGCACAAGCAGGCACTGACCGCGTTAGCAGCAATCGCGAGCGTGGCCGAGCGCAGCAGGTCAGGGCGTGCCGGCCTGGGCATCGGCACCGCCACCCAGCACTTGGTACAGCGTCACTCGGTTGCTGGCATCCTGCAAACGCAGCGAGATCAACGCCTGCTGCGCGGCGAACAGCGAGCGCTGGGCATCCAGTACCGCCAGGTGACCATCCAGGCCAGCGCGGTAGCGCGCGTCGGCCAGCGTGTAGCTGCGCTGACTGGCAGCGACCAACGCCTGCTGCGCGGTGAGCTGCATCTGCATGTGATCCTGCGCGGCCAGGGCATCGGCAACTTCGGCAAAGGCCGACTGGATCGCCTTCTCGTACTGCGCCACCGCAATGTCCTTGCCGATCTTGGAGGCGTCGAGGGATGCCTTCAACGCGCCGGCATGGAAGATCGGCGTGGTGATGCTGGGCACGAACGACCAGGTGCGTGTGCCGGCAGAGAACAACGTGGACAACGCATCGCTGCTGCGGCCGGTGGAGGCGGTAAGGCTCAGCGACGGGAAGAACGCCGCGCGGGCCGCGCCGATGTCGGCATTGGCCGCCTGCAAGCTGTGCTCTGCAGCGAGTACGTCTGGACGTTGCAGTAGCACCGCAGAAGACAGATGCGCCGGCACCGGTGCCAATGCAACGCTGTGGTCGATGGCATGCTCGCTCGGCAACAGCGCCGCGTCCACCGGGGCACCCACCAGCAATTGCAAGGCATCGCGTGCCTGCGCGAGCTGCGTGGCGGCGCTGGCCACGCTCACCCGCGCGGCTTCGACACTGGTCTGCTGCTGGGCCAGGTCCAACGCCGACACGGTGCCGACGCTGTGCTGGCGTTCGGTCAATTGCAGCGTCTGCGTCTGGCTGTCCAGGGTCTGCTGCGCGAGCGCCAGTTGCGCTTGGTCGGCGGCGACCGTCAGCCATGCCTCGGCAACCTGGGCAATCAGGCTCAGGCGCACGCTGCGCTGGGTTTGCGCGCTGGCCAGCCAGTTCTGCAATGCCTCCTGCTTGAGGCTGCGCAATTGTCCGAACAAATCCAACTGCCAACTGCTGAAGCCGACCTGCAAGGTGTCACTGGTGTTGATCTGCGAGACGCCCGTGTCGCTGCTGGCAGCGTCGACCCGCTGGCGCGTCTGGCTGGCGCTGGCGTCCAGCGATGGCAACTGCGCGGCACGCTGGATGCGGTACTGCGCGCGCGCCTTGTCGATGGAGAGCATCGCCACGCGCAGGTCGCGGTTGTTTTGCAACGCCAGCGCGATGGTTTGGCGCAGGCGCGGATCCAGAAATACCGCCTGCCAATCCGGCATCGCCAGCGTATCGGCGACCGGGCCCGCAGCGTGCGCGGCGCTTGCATCGGCGGCGGCAAGATGCGCCGGCACCGGTGCCGCCGGACGCACGTAGGTCGGTGCCAAAGTGCAACCGGCCAACCCCAGCAACGTGGCAGCAGCCACGCTCACACGCAAGGGAGTGCTCATGAACCCACCTCCTCGCTCGCCACCCTGCGCTCGGGGAACAGGCGGCGCACGATCACGTAGAACAACGGCACGAAGAACAGGCCCAGGGTGATCGAGGCCAACGTACCGCCAGTGACGCCAGTGCCCAGCGAGTGACGCGCGGCAGAACCAGCGCCGTGACTGAACATCAACGGCAACACACCAAGCAGGAAGGCCAGCGAGGTCATCAGGATCGGCCGCAAGCGCATTTGTACCGCATGCAGGGTCGCGGCCAGCAGGCTTTCACCGCGCTGTTCCAACTCGCGGGCGAACTCGACGACGAGGATGCCGTTTTTAGCCGCCAAGCCAACCGTCGTGAGCAGGCCCACCTGGAAGTACACGTCGTTCTCCAAGCCACGCAGGGTCATCAGCAGCACCGCGCCGAACACGCCCACCGGCACCGCAAGCATCACCGCGAACGGGATCGACCAACTCTCGTACAACCCCGCCAAGCACAGGAACACGAACAGCAGCGAGATCGCGTACAGCGCCGGTGCCTGGTTGGCAGACAACTTCTCTTGATAGGCCATGTCCGACCAGGCATAGCCAAAGCCATGCGGTAGTTGCTTGCTCAACTCCGCCATCTCGTCCATCGCCGCGCCGGAGCTGACGCCCTTCACTGCCTGGCCGGTGAGTTCCATCGCCGACACGCCGTTGTAGCGTTCCAACGCCGCCGGCGCGCTGCTCCAGCGGGAGGTGGTGAAGGCGGACATCGGCACCATGTCGCTGTTGGTGTTGCGCACCGTCCAGCGCTCCAGGTCGTGCGGCGCCATGCGTGCATCTGCGTCGCCCTGGACGTAGACCTTCTTGATGCGGCCCTTGTAGATGAAGTTGTTGACGAAGTCGCCACCGAGCACGCTGTTGAGCGTGGCATTGATGTCGCCCGGATCCACGCCCAGCGCCTGCGCCTTGTTGTCGTCGATCTTGACCATGTACACCGGCGCATCCTCCAGACTGGCATAGCGCACGTTCACTAGCTTGGGATCATGCGCGGCCAGATGCAGCAACTTGTCGCGCGCGGCAAGCAGAGCGGCATGGCCGGCGCCTTCGTAGTCCATCAACTCGAAGGTGAAACCGGACGCGTCGCCGAGGCCGGTGATCGCCGGCGGCGAGGTCACGAACAGATCCGCATCGGGCACGTCGGCCAAGGCCTTTTTGAGACGCTCGGCAATGGTGTCGGCATCGTCGTCGCGGTCGTCCCAATCCTTCAGCCGCACGAAGGCCATGCCGACGTTCTGACCGGAACCGGTGACGCTGAAGCCAGCGGAAGACAGAACCGAGCGAACGCCAGGATCCTTCATCGCGACCTGGGTCAACCGGTCTGCCACCTGTTGGGTCTGCTCCAGGGTGGAGCCCGCCGGCAGCTTGACCAGCACATTGAGCATGCCCTCGTCTTCGTCGGGCAAAAAGGCGCCGGGCAAACGCCACAGCAGTAGACCGGTGACGCCCAGCAGCAACGCGTAGGCGAGCAGGCCCAGCGCACGCTGTCCAAGCACGCGCTCGACCAGCGCGCGATAGCGCTCGGACAGATGCCGAAAGCGCGTGTTGAACCAGACGAAGAACCAGCCCAGACGCCCATGCGAACCGATCGGCGCCTCGCCCTGATGCAGCGGCTTGAGAATGGTCACGCATAGCGCCGGGGTCAGGGTCATCGCGACCAATACCGACAGGATCATCGAGGCGGCGATGGTGATCGAGAACTGCCGGTAGATCACGCCAGTGACGCCGTTGAAGAAGGCCATCGGCACGAACACCGCCGTCAGTACCAGCACGATGCCTATCAACGCGCCGCCGATCTGCTGCATCGAGCGCAAGGTTGCTTCTTTCGGTGGCAGCCCTTCCTGGCCCATGACTCGCTCCACGTTCTCCACGACCACGATCGCATCGTCCACCAGCAAGCCAATCGCCAGCACCATCGCGAACATGGTCAACGTGTTGATCGAGTAACCGAACGCGGCGAGCACACCGAAGGTCCCCATCAGCACCACCGGCACCGCGATGGTCGGGATCAGCGTGGCGCGCCAGTTCTGCAGGAACAGGTACATCACCGCCACGACCAACAGCACCGCCTCGATCAGGGTGATGACCACTTCCTTGATCGAGGTGGTGACGAACGGAGTGCTGCTGAAAGCGATATGGTAGTTGTAGCCGTGCGGCCAATACTGTTTGAGCTCATCCAGGCGCCGTTCGATCGCCTCGGACACCTCGACGGCGTTGGCGTCGGAGTTGAGCTCGATCCCCAGCGACGCCGAGGGCTTGCCATTGAAGCGGGAAAGCGTGCCATAGGTCACCGGGCCCAGGCCGATCTTGGCCACGTCGGATAGGTGCACGGCGGCGCCACCGGGATCGCTCTTGAGCACGATCGCACCGAACTGCGCCGGCGTCTGCAGGCGGCTGCGGGTGGTCACGGTCGCATCCAGGCGCTGCCCACGCAGCGACGGCTGGCCACCGAGTTCGCCGGCCGACACGTCGGTGTTCTGCGATTGCAGCGCGTTCTCCACGTCCGATGGCATCAAGGCGTACTTGCGCAGCTTTTCCGGGTCCAGCCAGATGCGCATGGCGTATTCCGAACCAATCGGCTGGATATTGCCCACGCCGCTGACGCGGCTGATCTGGTCGTCGATGCGCGATTCCATGTAATTGGCGACATCGAAGCTGTCCATGCTGCCGTCGTCGGAAGTGAACGCCACCACTTCGAACAGCGAACCACTGGACTTGGTGATGATCAAGCCGTTCTGCTGCACCGCCTGCGGCAGTATCGACATCACCGACTGCAACTGGTTCTGCACCTGCACCTGCGCGGTGTCGGCGTTGGTGCCGGTCTGGAACACCAGATTGACCTGCGCGGTGCCATCCGAAGCACTGGTGGAAGTCATGTACAGCAGATGATCCAGGCTTTGCTGCGACTGCTCGATCAACTGGGTGACAGTGTTCTCCACGGTCTGCGCCGAGGCACCGTTGTAGGTGGCGCGCACCGTGATGGTCGGCGGCGCCATATGCGGATAGCGCTCGACCGGCAGCGCATGAATGGCCAACATGCCCATCAGCACGATCACGATGGCCATGACCCAGGCCACCATCGGGTGGTTGACGAAGAAACGCGACATGCGGAAGTCCTCAGTCGGCCTGGGCAGCGCCCGGCACCGCTGGCGCGGCGTCGAGTTCGGCGGCGCTGACCGGATACGGCGTCACCGTCTTGCCGATCTCGGCGCGGCTCCCGTTGACCACGATGAGCCGCTCGCCCGGTTTGAGTCCGGACTCCACCACCCAATCGTGACCCAACGTATCGCCGGTGTGGATGCGGCGCTCCACCACCCGATTTTGCGCATCGAGCAGCTTGACCAGCGGCTCACCCTTGCTGTCCCGGGCGACCGCCTGCTGCGGCACCAACATCGCGTCCTGATTGGTGGCCATCGGCAACACCGCCCGCAGATACATGCCCGGCAACAGCAGATGTTCCGGGTTGGGGACCACCGCGCGCAAGGTGACGTTACCGGTACCGGCATTGACCTGGGTCCCGACGAACTCCAGTGTGCCCGCATGCGGATAGGTGGTGCCATCCTCCAAGCGCACCTGCACCTGCGCCTTGCCATCGATGGCGCGGATGCGGCCAGCGTCGAGCTGGCGCCGCAGCGCGAGGATCTGCGTACTGGACTGGGTGACATCCAGATAGATCGGGTCCAGCCGCTGAATCGTGGTCAGCGCGGCATCCTGCGCGGCGGTGAGCAGCGCGCCGACGGTATAGGCCGAGGTGCCGATGCGGCCAGAAATGGGCGCGGTGATTCGGGTGTAATCCAGATTGATCCGTGCCGCCTGCAGCCCCGCCTTGGCCGCGATCACCGCCGCCTCATCCTGGCGCAGCGCGGAAATCGCATCGTCGGTGTCCTGCTTGCTGGCCGCGTCCATCCCGACCAGGGTGCGGTAACGCTCGGCCTTGGGCCGCGCACTGGCCAGAGCCGCCTCGGCCTGAACCAGATTGCCACGGGCGATGTCGTAGGCCGCCTGATAGGGCGCCGGATCGATCTGGTACAGCGGCTGCCCGGCCTTGACCTCCTGGCCCTCCACGAACAGTCGCTGGCGTAGCAGCCCGCCGACCTGCGGCCGCACATCCGCCGTCTCGTAAGCCACCGTGCGCCCAGGCAGGGTGCGCTCGACAGGAAGCGCATGGGCGCTCAAGGTCATCACCCCGACTCGCGGCAGCGCCGTAGCGGACGGCTTATCGCCAGAGCAGCCACCAACGCCAACAACCAGAGACAACAGCGCACAACAGGAGAGGCGACGGAGCCCCGGAACGACGTCGGACATGGGCAAGCGACTGTGATGAAACCGTCAACGATACTCCACTCACGTGTCGCACTGCACCATCGGCAACACAAAGGTGTTGTACGGCCTTCACAAATGACGCGGAAAACTGGGTAAAACGCGCATCGACCCGACCGTATTTAACGTTGATTTTATGGCGGCGAAGGCACATTTCGATCATCGAACATTTCGCGTTAGCCGCCGCCATCGACGCGGACGCGCGGGCCGACGACGGCCAGAGGATTTAACGCGCACGCAACGCCAGCAAGGACGCCGCAGCGAGCAATAAAGGCAACGTAAAGACCATGTACAGCCGCGACGGCTGCCACCCTGCATCGATCAACAGGCCCACGGTCGGCGGCGACAGGATCGCGCCGAGGCGGCCGATTCCAATCGCCCATCCCAGGCCGGTGCCGCGGATCGACGCATCGAATATCACCGGTGCGGTCGCGTACAGTCCGGACATCGCCGCGAACACCGCCGCACCGATGACCAGGGCAATCGCGAAAGCCGACGCCAGTTGGGTGCTGTAACCGGCGAAAACCAGCATCGCCAGCGCTGCCAGCAGGAACATCCCCAGCGTCAACCAACGCAAGGGCCAGCGCACTGCCAGCCAACTGAACACGCCGCCGCCGACAATACCGCCCAGGTTGAGCAAGGTGCCGCCCGTGATGCCCTGCTGCGCCGACATACCGGCGGCGACCAATAACTTGGGTGTCCAGCTCAGCACGAAATAGAACACGAACATGTGCAAGAAGAACGCCAGTGCAAGCAACAGCGAACGGCGACGCATCGCGCCGACGAACAACACGGCATAGCCCCGGCGTGGAACGGCATCGCGCGGCGGCAACGCGGGCAATTCCTGTAATGGCGCCTGCCGCATGCGCCGCAACGTCGCGTTGAGCTGTGCCAACGCGTTGGGCGGACGCCGGTTGATCAGGAAATCCAGCGACTCTGGCAAGCACGCCAGCACCAGCGGCATGCACAGCAGCGAACACCCCGCGCCGAACAGAAAGACCGCGTGCCAGTGCAAATGCCAATGTTCGAGGATCAAGCCGGCGATCACACCGCCGAGTGCGGCACCGATCGGATAACCGGTGGTCTGCAACACCACCGCCGTACTGCGCCATTTGGCGCTGGCGTATTCGGCGGTGATCGCCCCCACGCCAGGAAGCATGCCGCCGATGCCGAGGCCGGTGAACACCCGCAAGATCCAAAGCTGCTGCACATTCTGCGCCATCGCCGAGGCGCCCATGCCTACGGTGAGAATCGCCAGGCACCCCAGGATGAAGCGCCGCCGCCCCCAACGATCGGCCAACGGCGCCAGGCACAACGAGCCCACCGCCATGCCAATCAAACCGGCACTGAGCAACCCTCCCAGGAGCTTGCCGGATAACTGCCAATCGTCGGACACATGCGAGGCGGTGAATGCCATCACCATCACGTCGAAGCCATCGAGCATGGTCAACAACACGCAAATCCCGATGGCCATCCATTGGAAGCCACCCATGCGGTTCTGCACGAGAGAGCCGGGTACAGCGGCAGCATGCGGCATGACGAAATTCCTAAAGGGAAATGGGGGAAAGGCAGCAGCCGGACGCTACCGCGCCTGCCTGACCCGATGCAATGTACTGCGTTGCATTTACCTTAGACGTATCGCGTCCCCCGGCCGGATAAGCAAAAAGCGCGCGCATGCCCAAGGCCCGAATCGCGACGATGGCACCTGCATCCGCACGCAGTGCGCGACAGCGACTGGATCGGCACGCAAGCTATCATCGTCCGTCACTACGGCCATTGACCGCGCTCGTCGCAGACCGCCATGCCCACGATCCGCCCATTCCTCGATAAGACCCCTCGACTCGGCGACCGCGTCTATCTGGACCCGGCCTGCACCCTCATCGGCGACGTGGTGCTGGAGGACGACGTCTCGGTGTGGCCAGGCACGGTGATCCGCGGCGACGTCAACCATGTGCGCATCGGCGCACGCAGCAATCTTCAGGACGGCACCATCGTGCACGTCAGCCACCACAGTCCGTACAACAAGGCCGGCTATCCCACTGTCATCGGCGCGGACGTGACCGTCGGCCACGGCACTATTCTGCACGCCTGCACCATCGAGGACCTGTGCTTGATCGGCATGGGCGCATGCGTCCTCGACGGCGCCACGGTCAGGAAATATGGATTCGTCGGCGCTGGCGCGGTAGTCGGCCCAGGCAAGACCGTGGGCGAACGCGAACTGTGGCTGGGCAATCCCGCGCGGCCGGCGCGCCTGCTCAGCGACAAGGAAATCGAGAGCCTGCACTATTCCGCGCAGCACTACGTGCGGCTGAAGAACCAGTACATGGGCATCACCGACTAGCATGCTGCAAGCAAACGCGTTGTCAGGGGGCAATTGACGCCCCCTTTCGCATTTGCGCAACGCCTGCCGTCGCGTGTGCTTGAGTCGCCACAGGATCGAGGCGCTCGCACCCATCTGCCGCATCAGCCTCAATGCCGATAGGTACGTCTTGCTCTAGCCACGACGTACCCACCTACTCTCCGAGCCGCTTCGCCGCCGATATTCCCTATTCGCAGTGCTTGGGAGCGGGTTTGACATCGACCGGAGTGGTCTGCCCATCCGCGCCCACGCGATTGACGACCAGCACACAGACCGAATTGCGGAAGTCGATGTTCAAAGCGACTTCATAATCAGAACCCGCTTGCGGTACAAAGCTGGAGGCAAACGACGGAGCGCACTCCCACCCCGGATGAAAACTATGAAAACCTGGCGTTTGGCTCCAAACTGCAGGCGAACCGGCAGCAGCCTCCACCACAACAGGCTTACCCGCTTCCAGGGCATATTCCTTGTAGTACGGCTTGGAGCCGATCATCTTACGATTGCCGATATTCTTCGTATTGGACGTTTCTGGAATTCCGATTCCTTCATTCTTTACAGCGCCGAACAAGGAACCAAAGGCACTCCCCAGCGATCCAGAGACACGGATTTTTTCACCATACTTGGCGGTGCACACGGCATCCTTGTATAGCACTAGGCCGACACCATTCTGGCCAAACAAGCGAATGCGCGCACCCGCGTCATTTGCGTGTGGTGTCGCCTGCTCTTCTGCAAAGACAGACATCGTGCAAGCGCCGCTCAGCAGCACGATCAGAAACTTCCCCATTATTTTCAAAAAACTTTCTCCATTTGTGTTGATTTTTAAATACATTTCGACTCATCAGCAAAGAAAGATCTTCGCCGATGCAAGGATACTCTTGGCGATTCGCCCTTCAGGCCGGCATCTTTAAGGATGCGGTTCAACCTACCGGAACCACATCATTGCCTGGCATGCCGACCACTGTCACGCGGCCCGGGTAAACGAGGTACTTGAACTGGGGATGGCTCCCAATCCGGCCGAGTTGCTACCAGCCTGCGTCATTGAGGCATCGCAGCACTCGCGGATTTTCAGGAGCATGTTCTTCGCGCTCCTTGCGAATGCGGGAGCGGCTAGCGGAAGAGCGCTCTCTTCCATTTCAGGCACCCTCTCCCGCCTAGGCAGGAGAGGGGCAACACATGATTACAACGCGGGTCGGTCAAACCCCAACCGGATTCGCTTTCTCCGGATCGATCTTGTAGTGCTTGATCGCCTTCGCCACGTCCTTGCCGGTCATCTTGCCTTCCTTCGCCAACGCGGCGATGGCGGCGTGGGCGATGTAGTAGCGGTCCACCTCGAAGAAGCGGCGCAGGTTGGTGCGGGTATCGCTGCGGCCAAAGCCATCGGTGCCCAACACCGTGTAGCCCATCGGCACGAAGGCGCGGATCTGGTCGGCAAAGCCACGCACGTAGTCGGTGGCGGCAATGGCCGGACCTTGGCGGCCTTCCAGCAACTCGGTGACGTAAGGCTTGCGCTGCGCGGCCTCCGGATGCAGGCGGTTCCAACGCTCCACGTCGAAGCCGTCGCGGCGCAGTTCGTTGAAGCTGGGGCAGGACCAGATGTCGGCGGTGACACCGAAGTCCTTTTCCAGTAGCTCAGCCGCGGCGATGGCTTCGCGCAGGATGGTGCCCGAGCCCAGCAGTTGCACGCGCAGTTCGCCCTTCTTGAGCTTGCCGGCGTCCTTGAGCAGGTACATGCCCTTGATGATGCCCTGCTCCGCGCCCGCCGGCATGTCCGGGTGGGCGTAGTTTTCGTTCATCAGGGTGATGTAGTAGTACTCGTCCACCTGCTCTTGCATCATCTGCTGGATGCCGTGCTGCATGACCACAGTGACCTCGAAACCGAAGGTCGGGTCGTAGCTGCGCACGTTGGGAATCGAACCGGCGATGACCTGGCTGAAGCCGTCTTCGTGCTGCAAGCCTTCGCCATTGAGCGTGGTGCGACCGGCGGTGCCGCCGAGCAGGAAGCCGCGCGTGCGCATGTCCGCCGCCTGCCAGGCGATGTCGCCCACGCGCTGGAAACCGAACATGGAGTAGTAGATGTAGAACGGCAACATCGGCACGTTGCTGACCGAGTAGCTGGTGCCGGCGGCCATCCACGAGGAGATCGCGCCCGGCTCGCTGATGCCTTGTTGCAACACCTGACCGGACTGGTCTTCGCGGTAGAACATCAACTGATCCGCGTCCACCGGCTTGTACTTCTGGCCGAACGGAGCGTAGATGCCGATCTGCCGGAACATGCCTTCCATGCCGAAGGTGCGCGCTTCGTCGGCCACGATCGGCACGATGCGCGGGCCCAGTTCCTTATCGCGCAGGGCGATGTTGAGGCTCTGCACGAACGCCATGGTGGTGGAGTAGGTGCGCTCGCCGCTGTCCTTGAGCAGGCGCTCGAACTTGTCCAGGCCCGGTGCGGGGATGGACAGGCTGGCCTTGCGACGACGCTGCGGCAGGTAGCCGCCGAGCGCGGCGCGGCGCTGCTGCAGATACTGCACTTCCGGCGAATCCGGGCCGGGATGGTAGAACGGCACCTGTTCGGCGTCGGCCAGTTGTTTGTCGCTGAGCGGGATGTTGAAGCGGTCGCGGAACGCGCGCACGGCATCGTCGTCCAGCTTCTTGGTCTGGTGGGTCGGGTTCAGCGCTTCGCCGGCCGAGCCCATGCCGTAGCCCTTGACCGTCTTGGCCAGGATCACGGTGGGCATGCCCTTGGTGTTCACCGCCTGGTGGTAGGCGGCGTAGACCTTGTGCGGATCGTGGCCGCCACGGTTCAAGCGCCAGATGTCGTCGTCGGACAGACCAGCGACCATGGCAGCGGTCTCCGGGTACTTACCGAAGAAATTGGCGCGGGTATAGGCGCCGCCGAAGGCCTTGCAGTTCTGATATTCACCGTCGACGGTTTCCATCATCAACTTCTTCAGCACGCCATTGCTGTCCTTGGCGAGCAGGGCATCCCAATAGCCGCCCCACAGCAGCTTGATGACATTCCAGCCGCCACCACGGAACACGCCTTCCAACTCTTGGATGATCTTGCCGTTGCCGCGCACCGGGCCATCCAGGCGCTGCAGGTTGCAGTTGACCACGAAGATCAGGTTGTCCAGGCCTTCGCGGCCGGCCAGAGCGATGGCGCCCAGGGTCTCGGGTTCGTCGCTCTCGCCGTCGCCGATGAAGCACCACACCTTGCGGTCGGATTTTTCGATCAGACCGCGGTGTTCCAGGTACTTCATGAACTGCGCCTGGTAGATGGCGCTGAGCGGGCCCAGGCCCATCGACACGGTGGGGGTCTGCCAGAAGTCCGGCATCAACCACGGGTGCGGATAGGAGGAGATGCCCTGCCCACCGACTTCCATGCGGAAATTGTTGAGCTGGTCTTCGCTGATGCGGCCTTCGAGGAAGGCGCGGGAATAGATGCCCGGGGAGCTGTGACCCTGGATGTAGAGCAAGTCGCCGGGATGCTGTTCCGAAGGCGCACGCCAGAAGTGGTTGAAGCCCACGTCGTACAGGGTGGCGCTGGAGGCGAAGGAGGCGATATGGCCGCCCAAATCGCCCGGCTTGCGGTTGGCGCGCACCACGGTGGCCATCGCGTTCCAGCGGATGATCGAGCGGATCTTCCACTCGATGGCCGCATCGCCGGGGCTCTTGGCCTCGTTGGCGGGCGAGATGGTGTTGACGTACTCGGTGGTCGGCGAGAACGGCAGATAGGCACCGGAACGACGGGTCAGTTCGACCATGTCCTCCAGCAATTGATGCGCGCGCTCGGGGCCTGCGACATCGATGACGGCCTTGAGCGATTCGATCCACTCCTGGGTTTCAGTGGGATTCGGATCGTTCTGCAGCACCTCGTTCAACCAATTCATAACGCTCCCGTAGGTCGCACGCACGCGCGCGATGGCTGTGTTCTCTTGAAGCCTCCAAGTGTAGCGCAACCGCTCGCCCGCACCTCGTACGCCAGCGTATGGATGGCCTGCACTGTCACATTGGCCCGGGGACACGCGCCAGGCCAAACACGCTGAACAGAGGCGGCTAGGCTTATGATCGCCCACCCCGGCCCCTGCGGAGCGCCGCCATCGCCGCCTTATCGCCAATACAGGACGCCTCTGCGGTCGCCTGGCGGCACAGCTTGCGCACGCGGCTATTGCTGTGGGTCAGCCTGTTGCAGGTGGCGCTGCTGCTCGGCTTAGCCCTGCTGTTCTACCTGGGCGCGCGTCAGGTGATGGTGGGTAACGCGCGCGAGGAGGTCGCCGGACTGACCCAGCAGACCGCGCGCAGTCTGGAGGCCACACTCGGTTCGGTGCAGGTGAGCGGGCGCACGCTGGCCGCCGCTGCCGCCGGCGTGGGGCGGCAACCCTTCAACCTGCGCAGCCTGTTGCAGGGCACCCTGCAAGGCGACCCCGATATCGCCGGGGCCGTGTTGGTGATCGAGCCCGGCACGCTGAAAGGCGACGACCGCGGTTTCGCCTGGCGGCTACAGCACACACGCGACCGCGTGCTGGAACAACCTGTCACGGCAGCAGAACTGGACGATCAACGCACCCCATGGTGCCGACGCACACTGGTGGCAACGGCACCGTGGTGGTCTGAACCATATCGCGATGCCTTGGCTGGCGACCTATTACTCACCAGCTACAACTTGCCACTGCGCCTGCAGGGCGATGGTGCGCAAGCGCGGGCGATCGGCATGGTCCGTGTGGACGTGCCACTGCAACGACTACAAGCCATCGTCGCCAAACTGCCGGCCAAGGCCGGACTGCAACCGATGCTGTTATCGCCGGATGGGCTGTTCGTGCTGCATCCGGACCCGACACTGCATTTCCACCGCATTTTGGAAGCGCACGCAGTGCAGACCCGGCCGGACCTCTCGCCACTGGCCGCAGCGGTGCAGACACACAGGCCGGTACGTTTCGTCCACACCGCGCCCGACGGTCAGCGCTATCTGACCGAAAGCGCGGCGGTCGGCGACACCGGCTGGACCTTCGCATTGAGCGTGTCCGAGCGCTACATCCTGGCCGGACTCAACCGCATCGCACTGTGGGGCGGGCTGGTCGGCGCCACCGCGTTGGCACTGTGGCTGTGGCTGCTGCACCGCTATACCGCGCGACTGGTCGGGCCACTGGAGGACCTGACCGACTCGGCGGTGCATTTGAGCCAAGGCGCGTTCGACTACCCATTGGGCCACATCGAACGGCAGGACGAAGTGGGGGTGATGGCGCGCGCCTTCGACAGCGCACGCACCTCGATCAAACAACAATTGCAGGAAATCGCCACGCTGGCGCAAGCGCGGCAGCGCATGCAGAGCGAGCTATCGATCGCGCGCGACATCCAGCACGCCATGCTGCCGGCCGGGCGCACCTTCGTCAGCGCACACAAACACCTGGAAACCTACGCACTGCTGGAACCGGCCACGATGGTCGGCGGCGATTTTTACCAGTTCGTCGAAACCGAACCGGGGCTGCTGTGGTTCGTGGTCGGCGACGTCTCGGACAAGGGCGTGCCGGCAGCGCTGTTCATGGCCCGGGCGATCACGGTACTGGAGGTCGCCGCGCGCCGACACACGCGGCCGGACGCGATCCTGATCGCGGCCTCGCAGCGGCTGGTGGAAGGCAACGAACCATGCATGTTCGCCACCGTGCTATGCGGGCTGATCAACGTGCATAGCGGCGACTACTGGCTCGCCAGTGCTGGCCACGAACCGCCACTGCTGCTCGATGCCGATGGTCATGCACAGATACTGTCGTTGGAATCGGGTCCGCCGTTGGGCTTGGAGCCGCAGGAGCGCTACCCGGTGCTGCAAGGGCGTCTGGCCGCCGGTGCCACCCTGCTGAGCTACACCGACGGCATCACCGAAGCGATGGACGCGCAGGATCGACCTTATGGCGAGGCACGGCTATTGGCCGCACTGCAACCCGATGCCGATGCGCAAGCGCAGTGCTTGGCGGTGCTGGCCGATGTGCAGGCGTTCACCGAACCGGCGGCACAGTCCGACGACATCACCCTGCTGGCGATTCGGCTACGCCAGGGTTCGGCCGAGGAGACGACAGCATGAAACAACGGCTGTACATGACACCGGCACTGGACAGCCTGGCGCAACTGACCGACAGCGTGGAAACCACGCTGCTACACCACGGCGTGCGTACCGATCACGTGCAGCGCGCCCGACTGATCGTGGAGGAGCTGGCCTGCAACACACTCGAACATGGTCATCTACGCCGCGAGCAGACACCGATGGAGCTGATCCTGCAACTGGAACGCGCCGAGTTAGTGTTGGAATTCCACGACAGCGGCCCCGCTTTCGACCCACGTAGCACGCCGCTACCGGACCTGGACGCGGACATCGCCGAGCGCCCGATCGGCGGGCTGGGCCTGCACATGGTCAAGCAACTGGCCGACCGCATCGACTACCACCACGACGCTGGTCGCAACGTCGTGCGCATTACCTTACTACACCCTTTCGACCCTTCCCCCCAGGAGTTTCCCGCATGACCACATTGAGCCTGCAGATCGACCCGGCGCAGGACAAGCGCCAGCGCATCACCCTGAGCGGGCGTCTGGACACCCACACCTACCAGACCCTGGACGACGCCCTGGCACCGCTGCTCGCCACGCCCATCACCACCCTGGTGCTGGACCTATCGCAACTGGACTACATCAGCAGCGCCGGCATCCGCTCGATTTTCAAAGCGCGCAAAGTGCTGGCCGCGCGCGAGGGCCAGGTGCTGGTGGTCAACCCCGCACCGCAAATCCGTAAGGTTTTCGACCTGGTCAAGGCGGTGCCATTGAACGAGATATTCACCTCGCTACAGGAACTGGACGCCTACCTGGACGAAATGCAGCGACGCGTGCTGGAGCAAGGCGAGGGCTGAGCGCAAGGATATCGCCTGCGAGAATGCTCGGAGAAAGCGGCGTGGCTACATGCACTGCCGCCTGAGTAGACATGCATTGAATTTGCGATGCGGTCCGCGCCACAGAGTTCGGAAAGCCGATATTTTCAGACCGACTCATCACAAGGCATGCGAAGAGACGACTGCGCAAATGGACAAAGCATTTCACGAGATAGACCCGCGCGGCATTACGCTGAATCCTGACGGATCAATTCACTTCGCCAACCATCGTTTGCGGGCGGCAGCGATTTCCTCAGCAACGCAAGAAGCCATTCGCCCCATGAGCGAGAATGCGGGGAAGTGCACCAACTCCGGCACATGCACCGCGACCAACTATACGTGCAACAACAGCGGTAACTGCCAAAGTTCATCCAATGTCGGCGCTTGCAGCGGTTCGTCCAGCCCGCAACCCGGCAACGGATGAGCAAGACGATGCTCAGTGAAACCATCGTCGCCGAGGCGCTCTCCCCACGCATCTTCTCACTCATCCTGCTTCCCACGGAGAAGTGCAATTTCCGCTGCACGTATTGCTACGAGGACTTCGCAACAGGGCGCATGCAACCCAAGGTCGTTGAGGGCATCAAGGCCTTGATCTCCAAGCGCATAGCGTCTCTGGACCGACTGAATATTTCCTGGTTCGGCGGCGAACCACTGCTGGCCCGCGAGGTGGTGATGGACATCGGCCAGCATGCACACGCGGCATGCGCGCAACACGGCGTGGCCTTCAATGCCGGCTTCACCACCAACGGCTACCTGCTGGAACCGGACTTGCTGCAACGACTCGTCGCATTGCGCCATCGCGAATTCCAGATCACCCTGGATGGCGATGCCGACTGGCACGACAAAACCCGCATCACCGCCAACAAGGGCGGCACATTCCAGAAAATATGGTCCAACCTCATCGCCTATCGTGCGCTGCCGTCGGACTTCGCCATTTCGCTGCGCCTGCACCTGCATCAAGACAATATCGATTCGGTCAAGCGGCTCTATACCAAGCTACATCACGCACTATTGGACGACCCCCGTTTCTCGGTCTATTTCCACAAGGTCTCCAACCTCAACCCAAGCAGCAAGATCGAAGAAACCGTGTTGCCGCGCGAGCGTTACCTGGAAGCCATCGCCTATATCACCGACAACACCGATCGCACGAAGAACAGCGAACGCCCCATCTCCGAAGAGCATCTGGATGGCTACATCTGCTACGCGGCCAAGCCCAATTCCCTGATGATTCGCGCCAATGGCCGGATCGGCAAATGCACCGTCGCCCTCAACGACGACCGCAACGATCTCGGGGAACTCCATGCCGATGGCACCATCGAGATTGCAAACGACAAGCTGCGCTTGTGGATGAATGGCTTTTCGAATCTATCCGAACAATCGCTGGGTTGCCCGCTCTCGAGCTTGGCAACGCTATGAGGTGAATCGACAGACACTGATTTGTATCGACCCAGATCAAGATATCCCTGGGGAAGAATGATGCATGAACACATGACAGGTAGACCACCATGACAACGCACAGCAACGACAGCCGCCGCAACTTCCTTCTCGGCAGCGCCGCCACGGCGATCGCCGCGATCGTGCCTGTAGCAACGGCCGCGGTGGTCAATACCGTCGCCAAGCAGGCATCTGCACACGGTCGCGCACTTGCCCAGACGCAGACCTTCATGATGCAGGTGCTCGGCGACCTGCGCCAACCATCGACCGACCTGAAACTTGCCCCCGGCCAACTCTCCGAGCCGATCACACTCGCGGGCAACGGCACCTATCGGGTGAAGATCAGCCACACGGACATCACCACGCGCTTCGGGCCGATCTACAAACTGGTCCTGGCCGATGCCCACGGCACACCGCTGGAAGAAATGAACATCGGCAGCGACACCACCGCAACCTTCACCCGCCACGGCGTGCAGGTCTACGCGCTGTCGATTGAGCAGGCGCTGTAACGCAGGCAGCTACCGCTGTGTCTGTGGCGGCACCTGAAAACGCAAACGCCCGCTGTTCGGCGGGCGTTTGCGTTGCGGGAGTCCGGCGCCGCGTAGCGGTGCCTCGTCCATGCGTCGGCTTACTTCGCTTCCTGCAACGCCTCGGTGGTGATGCGGATCTTGACCTCATCGCTGACGTTGGGGACGTAGGCGCTCAGACCGAAATCGCTACGCTTGACCGTGGTGGTGGCGTCGAAGCCCAGCGCCTGCACCTTGTGCATCGGATGCGGACCGGCACCGTTGAGCGTCACCGCCAGCACTACCGGCTTGGTCGTGCCCTTGATGGTCAGCTCGCCGGCCACGTTCAACTTGTTGGCACCAGCCGCAGTGACCTTGGTGCTCTTGAAAGTGGCAGTGGGAAACTTGGCCGCGTCGAAGAAATCGGCGCTCTTCAGGTGTTCATCGAGCTTGGCGCTGAAGGTACTCAGACCCGATAGCGGCAGGGTCACCTTGACGCTGGATTTGCTTACGTCCTGGGCGTTGTAAATCAGCGTGCCGTCGACGTCGCCAAAGTTCGCAGACGGGTTGGAAAAGCCGAAGTGACTCCACTGCACCAACACGTCAGTGTGTGCAGGATCCAGTTTGTAAGTACCGGAAACACCTTTCAATACGGCAGCGGCGGCAGGCGCGGCGAAGGCGGTGCTGACGGGTTGAGTGACGAGGACAGCCAGAGATAGGGCAAGCGGAAGCAGGAAATTACGCGTTTTCATGGAGAGGCTCTCTTGGTTGAGACGATGGATGGAACTGCGGCAGGCAGCCTGCGAGCGCCTGGATCATCACCAGGCCGCATTTACGCGATCCGTGCGGCCTCGTCGAAACTCAGTCGTGGCAAGCGCGGGTGCAAACCCTTGGAATCGCCATAACCGAGGTTGACTAGGAAGTTGGACTTGATCGTTGTGCCGGCGAAGAACGCCGCATCGACCTTGGCATTGTCGAAACCGGACATCGGGCCGGCGTCCAGGCCCAACGCACGCGCAGCCAGGATCAGATACGCACCCTGCAACGAACCGTTGCGGAACGCACCTTCGCTGCGGCTTTCGCGCGGGCCGTCGAACCAGCTCTTGGCGTCGGTATGCGGGAACAGGTAGGGCAGCTTTTCGTGGAAGTCTTCGTCGTGGGCCACGATCACCGTCACCGGCGCGGCCATGGTCTTGGTCACGTTGCCTTCGGACAACGCCGGCTTGAGCGTTTCCTTGCCCTGCGGCGAGGTCACGAACACGAACCGTGCCGGACTACCGTTGGCGGCGGTCGGCCCCCACTTCATCAAGTCGTACAGGGCACGCAACGTGGCTTCATCGACTGGCTTGTCCAGAAACGCGTTGTGGGTGCGGGCGGTGCGGAACAACTGATCGAGGGCAGCGGCGTGCAAGACGTCGGACATGCGAGAAACTCCTATATTGACAAAAGCGCGAGATGACTCGTGAGGAGCCATGCCGAGGCGATGGTAGCCAGTGTAGAGTGAGACAACCGTGGCAGCAGCCAGTGGCAATGCAATGGATTACTACCAAAGGTGAAACGATTGGATCTGTGTTGGGCGCTCAGCGACGGGCGTGCCGGTAACGCTCGCCAGGCAGAAGCCTTGGCCCTGGCACTGGTCGCACAGCCGGCACAACCGGCGCAAACGCTCGTGTTGCAGCCACATCCGCCATGGCGCTGGCTGGCGCCGCGCCAGCTCCCCGGCGCGAAACGCGCCTACGGCCAGGAGTTTGCCGATCTACTACGTCATCCACCAGCGCTTGCAATCGGCTGCGGACGCCAAGCCGCACTGGCCACACGCCTGTTGCGCACGCGCGGCAGCCAAGTGGTACAGGTGCTGGACCCTCGCCTGCCGACGCGGCATTGGGACATAGTAGTCGTGCCGCAGCACGACCGACGGCGTGGCGACAATGTCCTCACCCTGCTCGGCAGCTTGCACCCCATCGACGATGGCTGGCTGGCGCAGGGACGCGCGGCATTTCCTGCATTGGGGATGTTACCTTCACCGCGCACCGGCTTGCTGATCGGCGGCCCGTCGAGCCTGGCCGCGTGGAGCGGTGCACAGGCCAGCGCCGCCTTCGAGGTGATCGCTGCGGACTTGCGCGCAACCGGCGGCAGCATTCTGGCCAGCACCTCGCGGCGCACACCAGCGGAAGTCGCCATCGCGTTGCGGCGTCTGTTTGCCGATTTACCGGGGGTAATCTGGTGCGATGAGCACGACGGTGCGAATCCTTATGCCGGCATTCTTGGTTGGGCAGAACGCCTCATCTGCACGCCGGACTCGGTGAATCTGCTATCGGAGGCGTGTGCGACGCGCGCACCGGTGCGCGTACTGATGCCCGAACTGGCACGTGACCGGGCCCAGGCGTTCCACCGCGCACTACGCGAACGCGGACGGCTCGCCAACCTGCACGATGCCGACGACACTGCGGCCGTCGGCATCGAACCACTGCGCGAAACCGCACGCATCGCAGCGCGGATTCGCGAGCATCTGCAACTGCGCTGAGGGCAACCCCGCGCAGCATGCCCACATCGCCGCTGCGACGTGGGCAGATGCGTTGACACGCCAACCTCAGGGATTGCTGGGAGAGCGCGGCACGCCCGCCGGAGCCGCGTCCATCGCACCAATCAGCAGGCGTACATCCGGAGTCCCCAGGCCCACCGTGTAGTTGTATTTGCCCTGGAGCGGCACATCGTTGCTGACCACGCCGTTGTAACCGGCAATGTCGCGGTGGAAGGCTTGCGGATAATTAGCCGCCAGCCGGTAAAGGTAGAGATTGAGATTTCCCTGGCGGCCCTGCTTCTCCACCAGCAGCGCCGCGACACTGGCGAACTCGGGGGCGGCGACGCTGGTGCCGATGTTCGCATAGAATTCACCCTTGTAAGCTGCCACTACCGCGCTGGCGAAAGGCGCACGACCCTCCTGGCACGGCTGCGTCGCAATATTCGGACAACCACCAACCAACATCCCGACATCGGGCAACAGCCGCATCTTGTCGGAACTGCCGCCCAGCGCGCGCGATTGATAGACCGGACGTTTGAAGATCGTACTGACGCCTCCACCAGCCCCCCAGTAACCACCGGACAACATCGCCCCTGCCCCGTAATAATCTTTGGCGATCAAGGGATCGGCATAAGCGGTCTCACGCAGGTAGCTGGAGTCCGCACTACCCTTCTTGTAAGCAGTGAACAGATTGCCGCCACCGACCGCGGTCACGTGCGGATCGGCTGCGGGATGTGAAACGCCAGCCACAAAGCGACCGTCTTTGCCATCAACCGCGTAATTGGTATCCGCACAGCTCAAGCCTGCATTGTCGCCACTGGAGGCGATAAAGGTGATGCCCTGCGCGTTGCCCTGCCGGAACAGCGCATCGTAAATACGATACACAGCGGTGAGATCTTTGCCGCCGTTGTAGGCTGGGGTGCTATACAACTCGCAACCACCGAACGAAACACTGACCACATCGGCCTCGTTGTCCTGCACGATCTGCCGGTAACCGGCGAGAATCGATTGGTCAGTGAGTTCAGGCATCACATACAAGATGACATGCGCGCCCGGCGCACCGGACAGGGCCATTTCCACATCCAGCGCCGCCTCGGCCCCTGCGCCACTTTCCTCGTTGATACCTGGTTTGGCGCCGGCAAGATAACGGCGTGCGTACAACTTCGGATTCACATTACCCACACCATGACGGCTGAATTTTTCTTCGTTGAACAGCAGGTCCAAGTCCGAGTCCAGCACATCGCTGGAAATCAAGATGGCGATGGTCGTGCCCGTGCCGTCGAGGCGTTTGTGATGGCCAGCCGGACCGATCATCGCCTGGTAGGACGGATAGTCATAGGCCTGCTTCAGATCGTTGTAGGCATAGATACCGGTGGGACCACGGCGGTTATTCGGATCGACATTCTGCAGTTGCCTGGAGTGCACATGATACGGCGGCAGGCCGCGCTCCAGGCCGGTGATAACGGCACCGCTATCGCGCAGGGCCGCCGGCAATTGCAAGGGACTGGCAGCAGCGAGGCGGATCTGCTTGCCCGCTTGCAGATCAACAGTCAAAGGTGCGGCGAACAGACGCTCGACATTGTTCGCGCTGGCGCTGACGTGCAAGGTCGCGCCCTGCTGGGTGACGGTCATATGCGCGCCCTCCAGAGCAGCACGCGCCTTCGCCACTTGCGCCGGCGTCGGGCCGAAGCGGCGCTCGAATTCGTCAGGCTTCAACCAATGATGGTATTGCGGCGATTGCGGGTCCTCTATGTCCGCCAGCAACGCGTCCAGACCTGCCTCATCGCGCAACGGCAGATGCACATCGAAGTTGACCGGTGCAACGCGCAACGCGCTGGTCAGCGCGTCCAGGTCAGCGTTCTGGAGCGCGCCGTTCTGGGCCGCTTGCGCACCACTGCACATGAGCATGGCAGCGGACAGCACGGTCGTCAGCAACCGCCGGTGAGGCATACGATCAATCATGGGGGATCTCTCCATTGGGTAACGCAGGTGAACGATGCATCACTGCATCGCGACAGGGGACATTGGCCAGGCACGACACACGCAGCCTGGCATAAATTTCACTGACAACAGGGAATTAGGAATTGCTTGGCCGATGACGGGACAAACCCATCGCCATTGCGCTTGCTTCGATCAACCACGAACACGAATAGGTAATGGCATCGCATGGTTACCCGCTTATTGCATTCCAAACTTTGACGCCATTCGAAATTTGCGATTTTGGAAAGAAAACCCTCCACTGTTCGAACGATGCAACGCTGCGCATCAACGCCATCGCACAGACGCATCGCAGCCCATGATCCGTGGCATCCCGCATCTTCATTACATGTGAAACCCAATGCCGGTGCGGCAAAGCTGAAATGCTGTCAACTGAAACATCGTCAACGCAATGTCGATGCACTCCCTGCGCGAATCTGCCGTGTGCTCCCACATAGCTTGCAGGACGAAACGACACTCGCCGCGTTGTTGGCGCGCTTGGTCTACGATGCTGCCCATATCGCCAACAGCTATGCGTTGGCCACCGCGCCATGACTGGCCCCCATCGCGATGACTGGACAAAGCCAGATCCGCCAGGCACGGCACATCAGCTTGCTCATCGACACGCGCGATGCCTTGGACTGATCGCCTTGGAGGACGGCACCCGAACGGGCGCTCTGCGCTGTTTGATGCCAGCACGCCATGGCAGATATTTCTGACATGAGACACACACTTGCGAACAGGCACATGCTGTCCACTCACTACGGAGTCAATGCGATGATCCAATCTCCTCCCTGGTTGCTTGGCTTTACGGTGGCGATAGTGGCATTCACAGCGATGGCGGCATCGCACGAGAGCAAACCGCTGGTGATCGGCCACCGCGGTGCCAGTGCGCTGCGCCCGGAACACACACTGGCTTCTTACGCCAGAGCCATTGCCGACGGTGCCGACTACATCGAACCGGATCTGGTCTCGACCAAAGACGGTGTGCTGGTGGCGCGCCACGAGAACGAGATCGGCGGCACCACCGACATCGCTACGCATCCAGAGTTCGCCGCGCGCAAGACCGTCAAGCAAATCGACGGGCAACGCGTGGAAGGCTGGTTCACCGAGGACTTCACCCTGGCCGAACTGAAGACCCTACGCGCACGCGAGCGCCTGCCGCAGCTACGCAGCAACGCCTTCGACGACCAATTTCAGCTCCCCACTCTCGAGGAGATCATCGATTTCACCGCAGCCGAGTCGGCCACCCACGGACGCCTGATCGGACTGATTCCGGAAATCAAGCACGGCACCTACTTCCGCACGCATGGTCTGGCAATGGAGGACACACTGCTGAAGACACTGGACGCACACGCCTACACCCGCCGCGCACCGGTGGTGATCCAGTCGTTCGAAATCGGCAACCTGAAAGCCCTGCATCGCGCCCTTGGCCACACACATCCGAATGTTCGCCTGGTGCAGTTGCTGGGCGATCCGCAAGCGCGTCCCGGCGATCACCTGGACGACGGTCCAACCTACGCGCAGATGAGTACGGCCCAAGGCCTGCGTGCGATCGCCAAATACGCGCAGTTGGTCAGCCCGAACCTGCGCGCGATCGTGCCGGTAGAGGCGAATGGCAGATTGGCCGCAGCAACGGCTTTCGTCGCCGATGCGCATGCGGCCGGCTTGCAAGTGGTGCCCTACACCTTCCGTGCCGAAAATACATTTTTGCCCAAGCAACTGCAGGACACGCGCGGCCCGGCCGCGATGAACGTCGCCGGCAGCATCGCCGAGATGCACGCATTGCTCAGCGCAGGCATCGATGGCTTCTTCACCGACGACCCGGCGGTGGGGCGCGCAGCGGTGGATGGCACCCCGCCACCGACGCGTTGATACGGCTTAGCGACTATCGCCCTGACGCCCACTCCAACGCCATATCCACTCAGCGCTCGGCGACACCGCTCGCGCGGTCCTCGACGAACGCCAGACCCAAGTACGCAGCCACATCGCGGATCGACGCACGTGCGGCCTCGATCTCGGCACTGGGAGCGATCAGTTGCGCACGCCGGTCCAACGTGCAGGCCAGACCGGCCTCCACCAGCACCGCATGTGCGGCATGCAAGCGTGCCGCCATCGTCGAATCCAAATAGCCGGCGTGTGCCAATGCGCCGATCAACGTCGCGGTGTCACGCGGCTGTAGCAGCGCCGGTTGTTGCGCGGCGCCGAGCAGCACGCCGGCCTGCATCAGGAATTCCAGGTCAATCAATCCACCCGCGCCCTGCTTGAGATCGAAGTGCGCGGCATCGCTGCGATCCAGTTCGGCCCGCATCCGCGCGCGCATGTTGCGCACATCCTCGCGCAAGGCCGCCGCTTCGCGCGTGCGCGCCAGGGTCTGCGCGCGTACCTGTTCGAAACGCTGCAACAGCGTGTGATCGCCGGCAACACCACGCGCGCGCACCAGTGCCTGATGCTCCCACGTCCAGGCACGGTCGCGCTGGTAATCACTGTAGCTAGCCAACGACGACACCAACGCGCCCTTGCCACCATCCGGACGCAGACGCACATCGATGTCGTACAGACGCCCACCAGCGGTGACCGTACCGAGCAGCGCAATCACCTTCTGCGCGAGCCGTGCGAACCAGCGCCCGCTCTCCATTGCGCGAGGTCCATCGGAGACCTCGACGCTGGGCGGGTGGTCGTACAGAAACACCAGGTCCAGATCCGAACCGATGCCCATTTCCAGCCCGCCGAGACTGCCGTAGCCGATGATCGCGAAGCTGCCGCCAGGTACCTGACCATGCGCCGCAACAAGCTCGGCGTGCGCCAGACGCAGCACTGTCACCACCACCGCTTCGGCCAATTGTGCAAGCTGACGGTTGCTATGGAGCACAGGCTGACGTCGATCCAGCGTGGCCAGCGCGATACGAAAACTCAACGCCTGACGCGCTTCGTTGAGACTGCGCAGCGCCGCTTCCGGATCGTCGGCGGCAGCGACCACCGCGCTGTCGCATAACTGCTGCATCGCGGTCGGCTCCGGCATCGGCGCGGTCACGCGGCTGTCGAGCAACTCATCGAGCAGCAACGGATGCGCGGCAAGACGCTCGGACAGGAAGGCGCTACGCGCCAGCACATCGACCAGCCGTTCCAGGGCACTGGGTTGCTCGTCGAGCAAGGCGATATAACTGGAACGACGCAGCACCGCTTGCAGCAAACCCAGTACCCGGTGCAGCGCGGCATCGGCCTGCGACGAACGCGTGGCGGCATGCAGCAGCGCGGGCACGACACGATCCAAACGCGCGCGTGCGGTGTCGGACAGGCTGCGCACGCCCAGCGATTGCGCAAACCCGCGCAATGCCTGATCGGCCGCGTCGGCTGCGGCAAAGCCCGCCTCGCCCAGCACCTGCGCACCATCGCCAGCAGCCACATTGCGCCAGTAATCGGCCAGCACATCCGACGCCAGTGTGCGCCTGCGCGGTGCCAGCAATTGAGCGAATTCAGCAGCGACGCGGTCGCGCTGACATTGCAACGCTGCATGCAATTCGGCCCAGTCGACATACCCCAGACCGAAGGCGATGCGCGCGCGATCCAGCGGATCTTCCGGTAACGCATGCGTCTGTGCATCGCGCAGCATTTGCAGGCGATTTTCCACCCGACGCAAAAAACAGTATGCCTGCGCCAATGCAGCGCCATCCGTGGCGGCGATCTGGCCGGCCGCGATCAATGCGTGCAAGGCCGATAACAGGTGCGGTTCGCGCAGTGCCGCTTCGCGACCGCCGCGAATCAATTGCAGCGACTGCACCAGAAATTCAATCTCGCGAATGCCGCCAGCGCCGCGTTTGATATCGTCCAGGCGGTCGTGACGTGCCACTTCGGCGACGATCGCCGCCTTCATCGCGCGCAGTCCGTCCAGCGCGGTGTAGTCCAGATAGCGTCGGTACACGAACGGGCGTAGCGACTGCAGCCAGTGTTCGCCAGCGGCGATGTCGCCGGCCACTGTGCGCGCCTTCAGCCAGGCATAGCGTTCCCAGTCGCGGCCTTCGCGCTGGAAATATTGGTCCATCCCGGCGAACGACAACGCGACCCGACCCGCAGTGCCGAATGGGCGCAGACGCAAGTCCACGCGATGCACGAATCCATCGATGGTGGTTTCATCGAGCAGCCGCGCCAGGCGCTGACCGAAACGCGCGAAATATTCCTCGGCGGCGAGCGGACGCGCGCCATCGGAATCGCCAGCCTGCGGATAGGCGTAGACCAGATCCACGTCGGAAGAGAAATTCAATTCGCCGCCGCCGAGCTTACCCAGGCCAAACACCACCAGCCGCTGCACACTGCCATCGGCGGCGCGGACCACGCCATGGCGCGCGGCAAACTCGCTTTCCAGCGCCTGCAACGCGAGCCTCATGCAGTCTTCGGCAAGCTGCGTGCTGCCGGCCAGGGTCGTCTGGACATCGTCCAGTCCGAACACATCGCGCCACACCAGACGCGCCGAGGCAGCAGCACGATAGCGGCGCAGCGACGCAGGCCAGGTTGCCGGCTGTGCTGGGTCGAGCACGGGTAACGGCAGCGGCGCCGGATCCGGTTGTGCAAGATGGACGAACAACGCTGGCTGCAGACACAGCGTGTCGAGTAGAAAATCGCTGGCGAGCAGGGCACGCGCAAGCTGTGCATCGAACTGTAGACCGGACGGCCATGGCTGTGCCGCCACGGCCTGACGCAACCGCGCCAACTGACGTGCGAGTGTGGGCTGGAGGACGGTGGGGACGGACTGAATAACCGCAGGCATGAGGAGATTCTTGCATTGCCGTGTCCGCGCGGACAGCCTCTACGCCGCAATGCCGGTGAGCCCATGCTCTACACAGCTCGCCAGCACGATCAGGGCTGGGGGAGAAGGAGACGACACAACACGAATAAAAAAGCCCACTGTCAGCGGACTGCCAGTGGGCTTTGCTCCCTCCCCCACGTCGGGATGCGCAGTGATCGTGAGTGCTTTTTTTCTTGAATGCACGCTGCAGTGCAAAAAAACTGCACAATTCATTCTTTCTAGAGACAGCCCATTTTGTCTACTTTTCGGTACACAGCATCCTGATAGTAGATCGCACTGAAGCACGGAATATGCTCATGAGCGCTGGACACTGCTGTATTGGCGTCGCGGGTCGACGTTTCTCCGACATACTCTCAACAATCTGAGAGAACGCGCGATGGGAGAAATCTCAGTCGCGCTCGATCAGAAGAGAAAATGTCTGGCGGCTGAGGCCACCGCTATCGGCGATCATGGCGCACTGTCGGCTTCAGTGAGCGAGTCTGGCGCGCACAGGAACGCCAACTTGCGTGCGCGCGGCAGCCGTTTGAGCGCCCATTCGGCACGCGCGGCGGCGGCACGGTCGGGGTAGAGCCGGCTCGCCAGCAACCGTAGCGGCGGATTGGCACGGGTGTACTTGGCGCCGCTGCCGCGCAGGTGCGCCTGATAGCGCGCCTGCAAATCGGGGGTGATGCCTGCGTAGTAGCTGCCGTTGCGGCATTCAAGCAGATACAGGAACCAGGGTGTGGACACGGCCATGGCGACATTATGCCGACAATGCAGTGACGCTGAACCGCGCGCATCCAGGCTTTAACGTGGTTAACAACATGTCGCAAGCGCTGTCGGGTGAGTGCGGATAGCGCGCAGAGCGCAGTGTACAGCGGTCATGACAAGCACTGTCCGCGCCCGTGCAACGGCGAGGCCGTCGTTTTGCTAGCGAGTCTTAACGCAAAATCCATCACTTGCCAGCGCATGGCACACATCGGCATACCGGTGTCACCACGCCGATGGATAACGTCACCACCGGCGTGCAGCCGCCGATGCCGAAGTTCTCTCCCTTCGGCATCGACGGCGCGGCCGGCTCTGTTTTCCAGTGGCATTACCGGGCATTACGCACGATACCGATGCCGCACTCAGGCCGCCTGCGCCGTTCGCGCACGGCGCCGCGCCCGCACGGCCTGCGCTAAGCGTTCCAGCACCTGCACCGAGGTGTCCCAATCGATGCAGCCGTCGGTGATGCTCTGACCGTACACCAGCGGCTGGCCAGGGCGCAGATCCTGACGACCACCACGCAAATGACTTTCTATCATCGCGCCAACAATACGGGACTGTCCGGCTTCGAGCTGGCTGGCGATGTTGTCGATCACCTTGGGCTGATTCTCCGGATTCTTGGCGCTGTTGGCGTGGCTGGCATCGATCATCAGCCGCGCCGGCAAACCGGCTTTTCCCAATATCTGCGCAGCGGCGGCAACGCTATCGGCATCGTAGTTGGGTTGGGTGCCGCCGCGCAGGATCACATGGCAATCCGGATTCCCCGCAGTGGCCGCGACGGCGGTGTGCCCGTCTTTGGTCACAGCCAGGAAATGATGCGGATGCGAGACCGCGCCGACTGCATCGACAGCGATTTTAACGTCGCCGCTGGTGCCGTTCTTGAAACCGACCGGACACGACAGCCCGGAAGCCATCTCGCGATGCACCTGACTTTCGGTGGTGCGCGCGCCAATCGCGCCCCAGGCCACCAGATCGGCGATGTATTGCGGCGAGATGATGTCGAGGAATTCCACCCCAGCAGGCAGGCCCAGGCGGTTGATATCGCGCAACAGGCCGCGCGCTAGCCGCAGGCCCTTGTTGATATCGAAGCTGCCATCGAGGTCCGGATCGTTGATCAAGCCCTTCCAGCCGACCGTCGTGCGTGGCTTCTCGAAGTACACCCGCATCACGATCTCCAACGCATCGCCATAGGTGTCGCGCAGCGGGCGCAGACGCTGCGCATACTCCAGCGCCGCCACCGGGTCGTGGATCGAGCAGGGACCAATGACCACCGCCAAACGGTCGTCGTCGCCGTGTAGGATCGCGTGCAGCGCCGCGCGCGCGCTGGCGACGGTCTGCGAAGCGCTCTCATCGCAGGGCAACAACGCCAGCAGTTGCGAGGGCGGGATGAGCGGTTCGATCCTACGGATGCGCAAATCGTCGGTATGGGGAGCCATGTGCATTCTCATCTGGTGACTGGGGGTGCCAGGTCCAGCGGCATGAAAAAAGCCGCCAGGTTCGCTGGCGGCTTTCGGGATGGCGGCTGAAGTGGTCCTCAGCTTGAACGCGATCCTTCCTCCGCCAGCGGCATCGGAAAATCGTAATACCAAAAGTAAAAGCTGCGGCAGGAAGCGTTCATGTTCAACATTGATAACACAGGGTCGCGAAGAGCGCCACAGTTGCCGATGCAACCGATGCGACGGTGATGCAGGCACCGAGGACTCGCCATACGCGACATCAAAAAGCATCCCTTGCATCGCGTTGCCAAGCACCGCACCCCATCACGCGGGAAACGCAAGCCAGCGCGACCGCAATGTGATCGAGCTGCGCGGCATCGCAGTTAAAAATTCAGCACATACTCCACCGCCACTTCGCGACCGACCGCGTCGTACAGCGTGGTGTTGTAGAACTGATAGCCGTAGTAGCGCTCTTTGTTGTCGTAACCGACGGTGTTGAACACATTGTTGACGTACAGGTTGACCTTCATCGTCGGCGTGATGCGATAACCGGCGGTGAGGTTCCAATACAACGCTGGGCCAACGCGACCGAAGTAGCGCGCGGTGCTCTGGCCAAAATGGCGATTAGCACTATCGCTGACCCGGCATTCGTTCGAGGGACTGGGCTGATACCCATCGTCGAAGCGCGCGCAGGTGCCCCAGTTCACCGCCTCGGTGGAACCGAAGCGTTTGCCATACACGGTCAGATCCAGCGGACCGCCATTTTCCCAATGCACGCTGCCGCGTAATTTGGTGCGGATCTTCTGATCGCGCAGGTTCTTGTCGTCGTCGATGCGGTAGGTCTGTTCGTGATAACCGATCAGGTTGTTGTAATCCAGCGCGAAGCTGAAGTTGCCCCATTGCGCTGTGCTCAATCGGTACTTCAATGCAGCGTCGATACCGGACACACGCATCTGCGCGATGTTGATCGGCCCTTGTTCGATGCCGGTCACGCGGCCAGCGGCATCGCGCGACACGCGCGAGACGATACGCGCGCAGTATTCGGCGCCACCGGGATTGACCCACACGCCACCGGCGGTGGTCAGGCCGGTGCGGCACCCTGCCTCGCCGGTGAGAATCTCGTCGCGGTTAAGGTCTTTGATCATGTCTTGCAGGCGGATCTTGTAGTAATCCGTGGTCAACGACAGACCTTCGGCGATATCCCAGACAAAACCAGCGGTCACCGAGCGTCCGTGTTCCGATTCCAGGTCCGGGGTGCCGCGACGATTGACCTGCATCAAGTAGTAGATGTCGCTGTTCTCGGCGTTGCAGGCGCCGGTGAGGTAATACCCCTTCTGGATGCAGCGGTATTGATCGATCACTGTTTGCTGGGTCGAGCTGGGTTCGCCGAGCACGTATTGCATGTCCGGTGCGCGGAAACTGGTGGCAACACTACCGCGCAACAGCAGCGTGCTGAGCGGCCGCCATTCCAGCCCAGCGCTCCAGGTGGTGTCACGCTGAGTGCCGATGGCTGCGCCGAGATCGCTGCTGTAGGAGCGGTAGTCGCCATAACGGTCGTGACGCGCCGCCAGGCTGGCATTGAGCGAGGACAGCAGCGGCACATCGAATTCGAGACCGCCGGAATAACGCAAGCGTTCGCCACCGCCATGATCGACCACATCCAGTGGATAGCAATCGTTGGCGCACGGATCCGGCACCAGTCGGTAGCCTTGCTTGGCGACTTCACCGACGGCGGCGAATTTGATCGGCCCAGCCCACCCCTGAATCAGCTCGCCGGTGATGTTGGCGCTGGCCTGGTTGACCCACGAATCAGCGCGGTTTTCCGCTTTGACCGCCAACGCGTTGTACTGCGCGCCGGTGAGTGGCTGGTACCAGCGATTTTCGTTGAGCGTGTAGATCGGCGTTCCGTCGGCGGTACTGCCCAGTTGCGGGCCGAGGAAGTAGTCGGTGGCCTTCTGGGTATCCACCGTGCGCACGTACTCATCGACGGTATAGCGCGCACGACCGACCGCGACTTCCCAATCGAAGCGGTCAGCAAGGCGTCCCTTGAAGCCGGCGCTCAGATCCCAAGAGAATTCATCGGTGATATTGGCCAGGTTCTTCCAGCCGCCGGATTCGTAGCGGGTCAACTGGCGGATCGCGTACAGGTTGCGATTGCTCCCGGTGTCGTGGAATGGCCCGAGGTAGACGTAGGGCGGATCATAGGTCCAGTAACCCCGGCTCTTGGTCGTCGATAGCGTGCTCCAGGCCTGCACGCCGTTGTCGAAATCGAACGTGCCGTACAGATACGCCGAGCCGTTGTCGCCGCCCTTGGCCGCCATCCAGTCGGCGTAGTCATGGGCCATCCCGCAATAACCACCGCGATTGCGCACCGTATCGCTGTTGTAGTCATAGCTCAGCCGCTGCGCATCGATGAACTGACCACCGAAGCGCGCGCAGGTGCCGCTGGGCGGAGCCAGACGTCGATTGCTATCGGCATCGACCAGGCTCAGCCCCGTGAACGGATTGAAGCCGTATTTGCGCGCCTGCGCGGTCCAGTTGCTATACGACTCGTCGTTTTGAGAGTCCATCTTCGGCCGTTCGCCCACCGACAGCGGATCGCGCCGCGTCCACTGCAACGCATAGGTGAGATTCCACTTGTCGCCGCCGTGACCACCGACCCAGGACAGGTCGAACACATCGCGCCCACCTTCGGTCGCGGTGCCGCCACGCAAGCGTACCTGGTTGCCCTTGTAGCCCTTTTTCAAGATCACGTTGATAACGCCGGCCACGGCATCGGAACCGTAGATCGCCGATGCGCCGCCAGTGAGGATCTCGATCCGTTCCACTGCCGCAGAGGGAATGTTGGCGAAGTTGGCGAAGTTGCTCTCGCCGGCATAGGGCTGCGGATAATCGGCGACGCGATGGCCGTTGACCAACAACAGCGTGCGCCCTGGACCGAGATCGCGCAGGTTGATCGGCGCGGCGTTGGGCGTATGCGAACCGTATTTGGTATCGGCCTCGACGCTGCCCTGCTGGTTCATCGTCTTGAGCACGTCGTAGACGGTCAGGAAACCTTCCTGTTGGATCTGCTGCGCACTGATCACCACCACCGGCTGGACCCCTTCCACCTCGGCGCGTTTGATCCGCGAGCCGGTGACCACGACCTGACCAAGATCGGTAGCATCGGCATCGGTACTGGTGCTTTGCGCCCATGCGTCGGACACGGTGTGCAACGCCAGTGCGATGCCCAAGGCAAGCATGGTGAAAGATCGGGTGTGGTGCATGCGCTATCCCCTGCGGCAAAGATGGAAGTACCGTCGCAAAGCGGCGGTGTGCAGCGTCCTGTTCACCGCCTCGCGCGCCCACAGCAGCATCGCGCGTGCCACCGGCACGCGCCACGCTGCGCCGACGACGACGCAAAGAAAAAGGACGAACATGCGGGTGCGTGCAGCTCCCCTGGGCACCCGTGCGCCCTAACCTGCATGTCGTCGACAACCCTGTCAACACACTGCAACGCGATGCCTGTAGACGGTTTCGACGTTATGCGCGATTCGCCGTCGCTCACACCGATTCCCGCCGCATTGCCGCAACGCGCCGATCTCGTTCGAGCAGACGCCCTCACCTGGCGACAACCCCGGAGGATCTGCCCATCGGATTGGCAGAACGCAACAGCCCGATTGCGCCATGCGTGCTGTAATAGCAAGGCTTATCGCGCATCGGCATGCCACCCCATGACCATGCACAACGTGGCCGGCAACGAAAAAAGCCCCGCATCGCTGCGGGGCTTTTTCGACTACGTATGACTGGTCGGCTCGCGCCGGCTGGATCAGAAATCCATGCCGCCCATGCCGCCCATGCCACCGCCCATGCCACCGCCGGCGGCCGGCTCTTCCTTCTTCGGCGCTTCGGCCACCATCGCTTCGGTGGTGATCATCAGGCCGGCGATCGAGGACGCATTCAGCAGGGCCAGACGGGTCACCTTGGTCGGATCCAGGATACCGAACGCAACCATGTCGCCGAACTGGCCGGTGGCGGCGTCGTAACCGAAGTTGCCGGTGCCTTCCTTGACTTTGTTGAGGATCACCGACGGCTCTTCGCCGGCGTTGGTGACGATCTCGCGCAGCGGTGCTTCCATCGCACGCAGCGCGATCTGCACACCGTGGGTCTGATCTTCGTTATCGCCCTTGAGCGAACCGATCGCGCTCAACGCACGCACCAGGGCCACGCCACCGCCGGGGACCACGCCTTCTTCCACCGCCGCACGGGTGGCGTGCAGGGCGTCTTCGACGCGCGCCTTCTTTTCTTTCATTTCGATCTCGGTGGCAGCGCCGACCTTGATCACCGCCACGCCGCCAGCCAGCTTGGCCATGCGCTCTTGCAGCTTCTCTTTGTCGTAGTCCGACGAGGTCTCGGCGATCTGCGATTCGATCTGCTTGATGCGCGACTCGATCCCGGCGGTATCGCCGACGCCATCGATGATGGTGGTGTTTTCTTTGGAGACCTGCACCTTCTTGGCGCGGCCCAGATCCTTGAGGGTAGCCTTCTCCAGCGACAGGCCCACTTCATCGGAGATCACGGTGCCGCCGGTCAGCACGGCCATGTCTTCCAACATCGCCTTGCGACGGTCGCCGAAGCCCGGCGCCTTGACCGCCACGACCTTGACGATGCCACGGATGGTGTTGACCACCAGGGTCGCCAGCGCCTCGCCTTCCACTTCCTCGGCGACGATCAGCAGCGGCTTACCCGCTTTGGCCACGCCTTCCAGCAGCGGCAGCAGGTCACGCACGTTGGAGATCTTCTTGTCGTGCAGCAGGATGAACGGATCGTCCAGGTCGGCCGACTGGCTCTGCTGGTTGTTGATGAAGTACGGCGACAGGTAGCCGCGGTCGAACTGCATGCCCTCGACCACGTCCAGCTCGTTGTCCAGGCCCGAGCCTTCCTCGACCGTGATCACGCCCTTCTTGCCGACCTTCTTCATCGCATCGGCGATGATGTCGCCGATCGCCTTATCGGAGTTGGCCGAAATGGTGCCGACCTGAGCGATGGCCTTGTCATCGGCGGTGGGCTTGCTGATCTTCTTCAGTTCAGCCACGGCAGCCTCAACGGCCTTGTCGATACCGCGCTTGAGGTCCATCGGGTTCATGCCGGCAGCGACGGCCTTGGAGCCTTCGCGGATCAGCGCCTGCGCCAGCACGGTGGCGGTGGTGGTGCCGTCGCCGGCGTTGTCGGAGGTCTTGGAGGCGACTTCCTTCACCATCTGCGCGCCCATGTTCTCGAACTTGTCCGCCAGCTCGATTTCCTTGGCAACGGAGACGCCGTCCTTGGTGATGGTCGGGGCACCGAAGCTCTTCTCGAGCACGACGTTGCGGCCCTTCGGGCCAAGGGTCGCCTTGACGGCATTGGCGAGGATATTGACACCGCGCACCATGCGCGAACGGGCGTCTTCACCGAAACGGATATCTTTGGCAGCCATATGGGTAACTCCAGTAATGCGTGATTTGGGGATTTAGGAATCGACAGCCAGCAGGGCTTAGGAGGGCCGGAGCGCACAGCGCATCCAGCTCCTGGCCCGGCGTGAGCGCCTTTAGCCGACGATGGCCAGGATGTCGTCTTCGCGCAGCACCTTGTACTCGACGCCTTCGGACTTGTAGCTGGAACCGGCGTACTGGCCGTAGATGACCTTGTCGCCAACCTTCAGCGCCGGCGCGCGCACGCTGCCGTTGTCCAGCGGCTTGCCTTGGCCGATGGCCACGACTTCGCCCTTGGTGGACTTTTCTTTGGCCGAATCCGGGATCACGATGCCGCCGGCGGAGATTTCGTCGGCTTCGATCGGCTTGACTACGACGCGGTCGTGAAGCGGCTTGATGCTCATTGAGAGGGGCCTCTTAAATGATTGATTAGTCTAGTGAAATTAGGCGGCATTAGCACTCGCACATGACGAGTGCCAGCAACGCTCGCGAAAAAACCCGGCACGCCGGGATGCGCAAGATGTAGTGCCAAGCGACAGGCTTTCAAGGGGCGAGAGCAAAAAATTTTCGCACCCACCGTTCTCCACGCCAGGACATCGAACATCGCTCCGGGCGCCACCACAGCCCGATTGGGCGTCCCTATACTGTGGCCTATATGGTCATGCCCGCGCTCCGCCTATTGTTCAGCACCTGCCCCGATCCGGCCTGCGCCGCGCGGATCGCACGAACGCTGGTCGACGAGCGGCTGGCCGCATGCGTGAGCCGCCTACCAGGCCTGCACTCCACTTACCGCTGGCAGGGCACGGTGGAACAGGCCGAGGAAGTACTGCTGCTGATCAAAACCGCTGCCGACCGCCTGCCTGCGCTACGGCAGCGGCTGTGCGAACTGCACCCCTATGCTGTCCCTGAGCTGGTCGAAGTCGAGGTCGCCGATGGCCTGCCCGCCTACCTGCAATGGCTGCATGCCGAAACCCGTGAGGAACCATAAGCCAATGACCTTGCTGCAACGTATCGTCGCTGTGTGCCTGCTGGCCATGGCCGCCTTCCCCGCCCTGGCGATCAGCGAAAAAGACCTGCTGCCGGTGGACAAGGCCTTCGTGCTGAGCGCGCAAGCGCCCGAACGCGGCCGCATCGTGCTGCACTGGGACATTGCCAAGGGTTACTACCTGTATCGGCACCGGATCGCAGTCCGGGTGATCGGTGACTTCAAACCTAACCCGACCCTGCAATTGCCAGCCGGACACAAAAAGATCGATCCGTATTTCGGCGAAGTGGAGACCTACCGCGACGAACTGACCGCAGTGCAGAGCGGCATTGCCGACCCCGGCACCAAGCACCTTCAACTGGAAGTGCGCTACCAGGGCTGCGCCGACGCCGGCGTGTGCTACCCGCCACAGAAACGCATGCTCGATGTGGCGCTACCGGCGGCCGTTGCCGCGGATGCGGTGCCGCCCAGCAAATCTGCACTAGTAGACAACCACTCCGATAACGAGGAAAAACCGCTGCTCGGCACCAGTGCAGCGACCGACATGCTGCAGGGCCTGCCGCTGCCATCGGATCAGGCATTCGGCTTCGAAGCCATCGTCAGCGACGGCAATACCTTGCTGTTGCGCTTCACGCCTGCACCCGGCTATTACCTGTACCGCGACCGCACCGCGCTGGTACTGGAAGGTGCCCCCGGCATTCGCACCGGCATACCGCGTTGGCCGCCGGGCCGCTCGCACCAGGACGAGCACTTCGGCAATGTGGTGGTGTACTTCGACCAAAGCGAAGTGACCGTGCCGCTGCAACGACAACGCACCAATGCCGCCGAAGCGACCTTGGTGACGACCTTCCAGGGCTGTCAGACCAATGGCATCTGCTATCCGCCCATGACCCGGCGGGTGAAGCTGTCGCTGCCCAAGGGCAAGCTCACTTCGCCCGATCAAGCAGCGGTCACCCCGCTCATGGTGACTCCGCTGGACAGCAGCCAGAGTGACGCCAACGACGCGACGACCGCCGCCAGCCAAACGACAGCGCCTGCGCCCAAGCCTGCGCCGGATGCCCCGGCGTACCGTGACGCAAGCCACGCCGCGACGCCGCCCGCACCGCAAAACCTGCTGTGGATCCTACTGCTGGCATTGGGCGGGGGCTTGGTGCTGAACCTGTTGCCCTGCGTGCTGCCGATCCTATCGTTGAAGGTTCTGGGCTTGGCGCAAAGCGGCGAAAGCCGCAGCCGCGCTCGCCGCCATGCGCTCTGGTACACCATGGGAGTCTTGACCTCCTTCGCCGTGGTCGGCGGTATCGCCGTGGCTGCGCGCCTGCTATGGGGGTTCCAATTGCAGCGTCCGGGCTTCGTCGCGGTCCTGGTGTATCTGATGTTCGTGGTCGGGCTCAGCCTGTCCGGCGTCTTCACCCTCAGCACCAATCTCGGCGGCCTGGGTCAGTCGCTCTCGGCGCGCAGCGGACCGGTCGGGGATTTCTTCACCGGCGTACTGGCCTGCGTGGTGTCTAGTGCCTGTATCGGGCCATTCATGGGTCCGGCACTGGGCTATGCACTGACCGCCCCGCCAGCCACAGCCATGCTGGTGTTCCTGACCCTCGGCCTGGGCCTGGCGCTGCCATTCCTGTTGATCGGCTTCGTACCGTCCCTTGCCACGCGCCTACCCAAGCCGGGCGCATGGATGGAAACGCTCAAGCAGGTGCTGGCGTTCCCGATGTACCTGACCGCGATCTGGCTGCTGTGGGTGCTGGGCAAGCAGCGCGGCGTAGACGCGGTCGCCCTGCTGTTGATCGGCACCACGCTACTGGCCCTGGGCCTGTGGTGGTTCGAACGCGCACGCTGGCACGGCCATACGTGGGGCATGCGCGCGGCCAGCGTATTGCTGCTGCTGGCGCTGCTGCCGGCCTGGGGCGTGACCCGACTGCCCCCCCCCAGTGCCACGGTGGAAGAGGGCAATACCGTGGCCTATTCGCCGGAGATGCTCGACCGTCTGCGCACCGACAACCGCGTGGTGTTCGTCAACATGACCGCGGACTGGTGCGTCACCTGCAAGGCCAACGAGCGCAACGTCTTCCGCAGCGACGCGTTCCGCGACACGCTCAAACGCGTGGACGCGGTGTACATGAAGGGCGACTGGACCAACGAGGACCAGCGCATCAGCGCCTTCCTCGCCGAGCACAAGGCGGTCGGTGTGCCGCTGTACGTGGTCTACGGTCCTGGCGCACCGCCAACCGTGCTGCCGCCAATGCTGACCCAGGCCGTGGTCGAAGACGCGCTGCTACGCGCGGCGCGATGACCGCCACGCCGGAACGCCTGCTCGTGGTCGCAGTGGTCGCGGCGGTGCTGGGATTGATCGCCGCACACGCGTTGGACGTGCGACACGGCAAACGCGCACCAGCGCTGCAACTCACCACGCTCAATGGCGAGCACATCAGTCTGGCGCAGTTCCGTGGCAGGCCGCTGTTGGTCAACGTCTGGGCCAGTTGGTGCGAACAATGCGTGCGTGAAATACCAGAAGTGGACCGTCTGGCACGCACGCCAAACCAAGGCGGCCTGCAGGTGTTGGGTATCGCCCTGGACCGGGTCGAGGATGTGCGCGCATTGCTGCAACGGATACCGATCAGCTACCCGATCGCGCTGGAGCCTCCCGGCCCGGCCGACGCCAGCGTGCGCCTGGGCGACACTCAGGGCTTATTGCCGTATAGCGTGCTGATCGACGCCGATGGCCGCATTGTGAAACAAAAACTCGGTCCGTTCGCCGCAGGCGAGGCCGAGCGCTGGACACGCGACGGCCACTCGCCAGCGCATTGAGCGACACAACGCAGGCGATCCCGCACGGATGGAACCGTGGCGCGTCCACGCTCACGGCATGATCGTGGACGCTGACCTGGCGCAGCGCAGCAGGGAATCGAGGAAATCAAACGGACGCTTAAAACATCTGCAACTTCGCCGAACTGGACAGCAATGCCGGCTTCGCGCAGACTGCCGCCCTTTCCAATGTTGTGCCCTCGATGTCCCGACTGCTGCTGCTGCATGGCCCCAACCTCAACCTGCTCGGCAGCCGCGAGCCGGACGTGTACGGGCACACCACGCTGGCGCAGATCGATGCAGCCCTGCTGGCCCAGGCCGGCGCGGCGGGTTACCAGTTGGACAGCCTGCAGTCCAACGCCGAGCATGTGCTGGTGGAGCGGGTGCAAGCCGCACGCGAGGACGGTACCGCGTTCATCCTAATCAACCCGGCCGCATTCACCCACACCTCGGTGGCGCTGCGCGATGCGCTGGCGGCGGTGGCGATTCCGTTCATCGAAATCCACCTGTCCAATCCGCACAGCCGCGAGCCATTCCGCCACCACAGCTATTTCAGCGATCACGCGGTCGGCGTGGTCTGCGGGTTCGGCGCAGATAGCTACCGCTATGCGATGGACGCGGCGCTGACACGGCTGGAAGCGACCGCATGCGCCATGCCAGCACGCCGCACTCCCATCTAAGTCGCCGGGCCGCACGCCCGGTCTTTATTCCGATTCACCTCACGAGGCCGTTATGGATCTGCGCAAAATCAAGAAGCTGATCGACCTGCTGGAAGAATCCAATCTCGCCGAGATCGAGATCAAGGAAGGCGAGGAAAGTGTGCGCCTGGCGCGCACGCCCAAGGGGATGGCCGGCAGCGCGCCGCAGTACGTCGCCGCAGCGCCGGTGGCTGCGCCTGCGCCGACCGCCGCAATGCCGATGCATTCGCCAACCGAAGCCTCCACCGGCGGCAGCGCCAAGCCCGGCAACGCCCTGCCCGAGGGCCACGTGCTGCGTGCGCCGATGGTCGGCACCTTCTATACCTCCCCATCCCCGGACAAGCCCGCGTTCGTCAGCGTCGGCCAGACGGTGAAGATCGGCGAGACGCTGGCGATCATCGAAGCGATGAAGATGTTCAACCCGATCGAAGCCGACGTCGCCGGCACCATCGTGGCGATCCTGGGCGAAAGCGGCCAACCCGTGGAGTTCGATCAGCCACTGTTCGTGATCGGTTGAAGCGCCGGGACGCAGGACCGGGACCTGTGACGCGGAAAAGCAAGCGCCTGCGCGCCAATTTGCTTTTCCGCGTCCAGCGCCTCGCAATCCCACGTCCAGAACCACATCCCGCGTTCGGAATCCTTTCCCATGCTAGATAAAGTCGTCATCGCCAATCGCGGCGAAATCGCCCTGCGCATCCTGCGCGCGTGCCATACGCTGGGCATCCGCACGGTCGCGGTGCATTCCACCGTGGACCGCAACCTCAAGCACGTGGCCATGGCCGACGAGTCGGTGTGTATCGGCCCGGCCGCGTCGTCGGAGAGCTACCTCAATATCCCGGCACTGATCGCGGCGGCCGAAGTCACCGACGCGCAAGCGATCCATCCCGGCTACGGCTTCCTGTCGGAGAACGCCGACTTCGCCGAACGCGTGGAGCAGTCCGGCTTCATCTTCATCGGCCCCAAGGCCGACACCATCCGTCTGATGGGCGACAAGGTGGAAGCGATTCGCGCGATGAAGGCCGCTGGCGTGCCGTGCGTGCCCGGCTCGGGTGGCCCGCTGGGCGAGGACATCGTCGCCAACACCAAGATTGCGCGCGAAATCGGCTATCCGGTGATTATCAAGGCCGCTGGCGGCGGCGGCGGTCGCGGCATGCGCGTGGTGCATTCGGAGGCGGCATTGAAGGCCGCGATCGAGACCACCAAATCCGAAGCCAAGGCCGCTTTCAGCAACGACCAGGTGTACATGGAGAAATTCCTGGAGAATCCACGCCATGTGGAAATCCAGGTACTGGCCGATGGCCAGGGCAATGCCATCCACCTGGGCGAGCGCGACTGCTCGATGCAGCGTCGCCATCAAAAAGTGGTCGAGGAAGCGCCAGCGCCGGGCATTACCGAGGAACTGCGCAACGAAATCGGCAAGGTGTGCGTGGACGCCTGCATCCGCATCGGCTATCGCGGTGCCGGCACCTTCGAGTTCCTGTTCGAAAACGGGCGCTTTTACTTCATCGAAATGAACACCCGCATCCAGGTCGAGCACCCCGTCACCGAGCGCATCACCGGCATCGACCTGGTCTGCGAACAGTTGCGTATTGCGGCCGGGCACAAGCTAAGCATCAAGCAAAAAGACATCGTGCTGCGTGGTCATGCGATCGAGTGCCGCATCAACGCCGAGGATCCGGAAACCTTCATGCCCAATCCGGGCCTGATCACCGGCTTCCACCCACCCGGTGGCCCCGGCGTGCGCGTGGACACGCACATCTACAGCGGCTACAAAGTGCCGCCGAACTACGACTCGATGATCGGCAAGTTGATCGTGCATGGCCCCGACCGCGAGACCGCGATCGCGCGCATGCGCGTGGCGCTGAGCGAGATGGTGGTGGACGGCATCAAGACCAACATTCCGCTACAGCAGCGGATCATGCGCGATAAGGGTTTCCAGGCTGGTGGACAGAACATCCACTACCTGGAAAAACGTCTGGCCGAGCGCAAGAACAAGTCCATCGCGCTGGTGTGATGAAGCCAGTGGCTCCGGACAGCGACATGCGCTCCGGAGCCAAATTGCGCTCCAATACCGTGACGAAAAAAGCGGCAAGGCGTTGCCGCCATCGCACGTAGCAACATGCCGTTGGCCCTGTATGCCGCCGCCATGACAGCACCACCTGCGGCTTACACCTGGAAAAGGCCAAGTTCCGAGTCCGCGACTCGCCCTCACTCCCCTGATTGCCCGCCGACCGATGCCGTTCCTCGAACTGACCCTGCGCTGCACCGACGCGACCCAGCCCCGTTACGAGACTGCGCTGGAGGATGTCGGTGCGCTGGCCGTCACCTTGCTCGATGCCGATGCCGACACCAGCAACGAACGCGCGATTCTGGAACCAGGCGTGGGCGAAACACCACTGTGGGGCACATTGGTTCTCAGTGCGCTATTCCCTGAGGAGCAGGACGCGTTGTTGTTGCTGGCCGCGCTGGATGCGTTCGACCCCGGGCTGGACTGGAGCCAGGCCACTTTCCGCAAAGTCGACGACCAGGACTGGGAACGCGCCTGGCTGGATCAGTTCCAGCCGATGCGCTTCGGCGCACGCACCTTCATCGTGCCGTGGAACCACGCGCTACCGGAGGAGGCCAGCGGCAGCGACGCCGCCGTAGTGCGTCTGGACCCCGGTCTGGCATTCGGTTCTGGCACCCACCCGACCACCGCGCTGTGCCTGCGCTGGCTGGACGCACTCGCCGCCGACGGCGCGTTGACCCAAGCGCGGGTGCTGGATTTCGGCTGCGGCTCGGGGATCCTGGCGCTGGCCGCGCTGAAGCTGGGCGCAGCGGCAGCCGTCGGCGTGGACAACGACCCACAAGCACTACTGGCGAGCCACGACAACGCCGAGCGCAACGCCGTCGGTGCGCGCCTGGCGGTGTATCTGCCGCATGACGAACCCACCGCGACCTATCCAGTGGTGGTCGCCAACATCCTCGCCTCGGCGCTGGACACGCTGGCACCGACCCTGGCCGCCCGCGTCGCCCCAGGCGGACGCATCGCGCTCTCTGGCATCCTGCACGGGCAGGAACAGGACCTGTTGCAGCGTTATGCCGCGTGGTTCGACCAATTGCGCACCGAGCAGGACGGCGACTGGATGCGCATCGACGGCGTGCGCCGCACCTGAATCCGGTGCCATCGCCTCCGAGATGGACGGAGTGGCCGACGATGACCCCATCGCGCGCACGGCACAACCGCCCCATCGTCGGCAGGTCACTCCAACCCGAGCGATGACATCAGCAGTACCGATAGCGCAACGCACCATCCGCGCTAGCCGGTAACCCGATGCCTCGTCTTGTTTGCAAATGAACGTGAGCAACCCACTACACTCGCCACCGCGCCAAGCGCGCGGTGGCAGTGTCTGGCGCAGCACAGCCTCTGCGCCCATGCTTGAATAGCGTCCTTGCCGTCGTCACGTTTGCGCATGCCCGATCCCACGCCACCACGTCCCAGCTTCGCGACTCTGTTACGTCAACCGGATCGGTCCCACACAGGTACCGATACCGCCGCCACGTCCGAGGCCGGCGCTATAGCGCACGTACCCGCACATGGCGCACCCACCCACCAGACCGAACCCGATACGGCCGACACCACAGCGGACATGCCGGAGGCAATCACCGACGCGGTGGCGCACACGCCAGAGACAGCACCCAGCGCCGCGCCGAATTTCCTGAAGCGACCGGTGTTGCGCTCCAGACCCTGGCAATGGATCGCCCTGCTCGGGTTGAGCGCCCTGCTGGCGCTACAGATCCTGATCGCCGACCGCCAACAACTCAGTGCGGACGCGCACTGGCGGCCATGGGTGAGCGGAATCTGCGACGTGCTGCATTGCAGTGTGCCGGCGTGGCGCGAGCCACGCGCATTCACCATGCTCAGCCGCGAGGTGCGGCCGCTGCCTGGCAAGGACGGCGTACTGCTGGTACGCGCCACATTTCGCAACGACGCACGCTGGGCGCAAGCATGGCCGCTATTGCAACTATCGCTGGCCGACGCCGATGGACGCACCATCGGCAGCCGTGTCTTGAAGCCGCAGGACTACCTGGGCAATCACCGTCCAGACAACGCGACACTTGCGCCGGGACAGAGCGCACAGATCACCTTCCAAGTACGCGAGTCGGCAGTAGACACCGCAGCATTCAGCTTTGACTTCCACTGAAACCGCACTAATTTCTACTTGTCGCCATGACAGCGGCGCGGGCCACGCGCTAGACTCCTCTCCCCACGCCGACCCTTCAGTCTCCCGGCGTGGTCGTCTTACCGGGATCCATCGAATTTGAACGCCGCCACCACACGTCCTGATTCCAGTCGCGGCGCACCGAAGCCACCGCTGCGCGAACACGTGGCACAGGCCGTGCGCCGCTACCTGCGCGACCTCGATGGTTGCGACGCAGACGACGTATACGAGATCGTACTGCGCGAGATGGAGATTCCATTGTTCGTGGAAGTACTCAACTACTGCGAAGGCAACCAGAGCCGCGCGGCGGCGCTGCTAGGCATTCATCGCGCCACGCTGCGAAAGAAACTGAAAGAATACGGGCTAGCCTGAAGGACAAGACGCACGCAACTGCGCTGCGAAGGCACGCCCTCCTCGCCCGATGCGATGCGCGCCATTGCCCCCAAACACCGCCATATCGGCTCCGGTGGCAATCGGTTTTGCCACCGCGTTATTAGGCAACGTCCGGGCAATTCATCAAGCCGATGAAGTCTCGATCGCAGGCATCTCGACGTGTTGTAAAGTCGATTCGTAGAGTGATAGTTTTTCGATTGGCCGACGGCCTGGATTGCCGCAAGCCAGCCACATCGTCTGGCCGGCCGCCATAAACGACGCAGCATCCATCGATTGGACAACACACACGCAGCGCCTGCGCTGTGTTCTTGACCATGCAATGCCTACAAATGAACAAGACCATGTTGCTTTGCCTATTGGCTCTTGCACTTCCTGCATCGGCGAAAAAAGCCAGAACTGCAGATGACTACATCTATCTTTCCACCGGAGATTTCGCCAAGGCCAAGCCGCTTTTAGCGCGCAACGACATCAAGGGCGCTCAGGTTCTTTATCCCTGGCGCATGCTGGAAAAGTCGAAGGGCGTCTACGATTTTACCGCGATCGAACATGACCTGGCCTATCTGCAATCGGCGCACAAACAGCTCTTCGTGCAACTGCAGGACCGCTTCTTCTCGGCCGACGCCCGCCGCATCCCCGAGTATCTACTGAAAGATCCCATCTACGGCGGAGGGCTAGCGAAGCAGGGCGATAGCACCAGCGGCGAAGGCTGGGTGGCCATGCAATGGAATCCCCATGTACGTGAACGCTATCAGGCGCTACTCAAGGCACTGGCCGAACGCTTCGACGGACGCATTCGCGGCATCAACTTGCCCGAATCGGCGATTGATCTGGACAAGCCCAAAGACTCCGCTGGAGGTTTTAGCTGCGACGGATACTTTCAAGCCACCCTGGAGAATGCCGCCTATGCGCGCGCGGTCTTCAAGCACAGCGCTGTCGTCCAATACATCAACTTCTGGCCCTGCGAATGGAACAACGACCATCGCTACATGCAGCGTGCTTTCGATTTCGCTGTAGCGCATCACATCGGCGTCGGCGGACCAGACGTGCTGCCCTACAAGAAAGCCCAGATGCATAACGCCTATCCATTCTTCCACACATACAAGGGAGGGCTGGATCTGGTCGCGATGGCCGTTCAAGAACCCGATCTCGACTATCGTGATCCGCGTACCGGTAAAGTCGTGGGCAAGGTTGAACAGTCGACTTTCGCGACGGACTACCTGGGAGCGGACATCATTTTTTGGTCCCTGTCCTCGCCGTGGCTTCAATCCCATTGATCCGTGACACCGACGGGCTCGACATCAATGGCCCGGCGCTGACCTCAGTTGCGGACGCAGGGGGTTTTCATGGCCCAGACAGACCCGGGAAACCCTGCGCAATGCAGGCCCGATGGCGTTGGCACCGGGACAAGATCCACTTCGCCAAGCGCAAACGGTCCTGGCAACGACCAATGATCGCGTAGATCCACACCCTGGCGCGGTGCCGAGGTCCATGCCGGCGACGGCGCAGCCTACAATATCGCTCCCTCGCTTCGATGTGTGCCTTACCCTCATGTCCTCCGATTTCCTGCCCGTGCGCCGGGCACTGCTGTCCGTTTCCGACAAGACCGGCTTGATCGATCTGGCCCATGCGCTGGCCGCACGCAAGGTGGAACTGCTGTCCACCGGCGGCACCGCCAAGGCGCTGCGCGAGGCCGGGCTGACGGTGCAGGACGTCTCCGAACTGACCGGCTTTCCAGAAATGATGGACGGACGGGTCAAGACCCTGCACCCACGGGTGCACGGTGGCCTGCTCGGCCGTGCCGGCACCGACGATGCGGTGATGGCCGAACATGGCATCGCGCCGATCGACCTGCTGGTGCTGAATCTGTATCCGTTCGAGCAAGTGACCGCCGATGCGGCCTGCACCCTGGATGTGGCGGTGGAGAACATCGACATCGGCGGCCCGGCGATGCTGCGCTCGGCGGCAAAGAACTTCGCCCGCGTGGCCGTGGCCACCGATCCAGCGCAATACGCCGACCTGTTGGCCGAGCTGGAAGCCCACGATGGCCAGTTGTCGGCCGCCAAGCGCTTCGCCCTGGCAGTGGCCGCGTTCAACCGCGTCGCCCAGTACGACGCGGCGATCAGCAATTATCTGTCAGCGGTGGTCGAACACACCGAGGCCGGCGTGTGCCGCAGCGCGTTCCCCGCGCAGAGCAACAGCAGCTTCGTCAAGGTGATGGACCTGCGCTACGGCGAGAACCCGCACCAGCAGGCCGCGTTCTATCGCGACCTGCACCCGGCCCCAGGCTCGCTGGCGACCTTCGCGCAATTGCAGGGCAAGGAACTGAGCTACAACAACATCGCCGACAGCGACGCGGCCTGGGAATGCGTGCGCCAGTTCGACGCGCCGGCCTGCGTCATCGTCAAGCACGCCAATCCGTGCGGGGTGGCGGTGGGCACGGGCTGCGGCGACACCTACGAACTGGCCTATGCGACCGATCCGACCAGCGCCTTCGGCGGCATCCTCGCCTTCAATCGCACGCTGGATGCGGCCACGGCCAAGGTCATCCTGGACCGCCAGTTCGTCGAGGTGCTGATCGCCCCGGACTACGAAGACGCCGCGCTGGAATACGCCAAGAAGAAGGCCAACGTGCGTGTGCTGCGCATCCCGCTGGCACCGGCCTCCCCTGGCTTCATCGACACCAAACGCATCGGCTCGGGCCTGCTGATGCAGACCGCCGACGACCGCGTGGTGACCCGCGATGCGCTCAAGGTCGTCACCCGACTGGCGCCGAGCCAGGCGCAGTTCGCCGACCTGCTGTTCGCGTGGAAAGTGGCCAAATATGTCAAATCCAACGCCATCGTCTACGCCAGGGATCACCGCACCATCGGCGTAGGCGCCGGGCAGATGAGCCGGGTGTATTCGGCACGCATCGCCGGCATCAAGGCCACCGATGCGGACCTGAGGGTGGAAGGCTCGGTGATGGCCTCCGATGCGTTCTTCCCGTTCCGCGATGGCATCGATGCCGCCGCCGCCGCCGGCATCAAGGCGGTGATCCAGCCCGGCGGTTCGATGCGCGACGCCGAGGTCATCGCCGCCGCCGACGAACACGGCATCGCCATGGTGTTCACCGGCGTGCGGCATTTCCGCCATTGAGGCGGACTGAGGCACGTGGATCCTGGCACGGTCGCTGCGGGTGGAATTTTGCAATGTCCGCCCGTTGATCGCGCATGGAAGCTGTTTCGTTTGTCATGGTCATCACTATTGCAGGAACTGACCATGACAACAAATCGCACGCTGCGTTGTACTGACCATCGTGGCAACCGTACTGAAACGACCGAGCAGATCCACAGACGCAAAATCTGGCTCGGCTTTATCAGATGGCGGCTCCGTTTGGCGTTCCCCCTGATTCGTATGGATAACTCGACCCCATGAAATTGCTCGTCATCGGCGCCGGCGGCCGCGAACACGCCTTGGCCTGGAAACTGGCCCAATCCTCCCGTGTCAGCGAAGTGCTGGTCGCGCCCGGTAACGCCGGCACCGCCAGCGAAGCCAAATGCCGCAACGTGGCAATCAAGGTCACCGACCTCGACGGGCTGCTGACCCTGGCGCAGACCGAAGGCGTGGCGCTGACCGTGGTCGGCCCGGAAGTGCCACTGGTGCTGGGCGTGGTGGACCGCTTCCGCGCCGCCGGCCTGCGCATCTTCGGCCCCACCGCCGCGGCCGCGCAGTTGGAAGGCAGCAAGGCCTATGCGAAAGACTTCCTGCACCGCCACGGCATCCCGACCGCGTTCTACGCCGTGCACACCGAGGTGGACGCCGCGCTGGCCTACGTGCACGAAAAAGGCGCGCCGATCGTGATCAAGGCCGACGGCCTGGCCGCCGGCAAGGGCGTGATCGTGGCCATGACCATGGCCGAGGCCGAGGCCGCCGTGCGCGACATGCTCTCCGGCAACGCCTTCGGCGACGCCGGTGCACGCGTGGTGATCGAGGAATTCCTCGACGGCGAGGAAGCCAGCTTCATCTCCATGGTCGATGGCGTCAGCGCATTGCCGATGGCCACCAGCCAGGACCACAAGCGCGTCGGCGACGGCGACACCGGCCCCAATACCGGCGGCATGGGCGCCTACTCGCCAGCGCCGGTGGTCACCGCCGAAGTGCATGCGCGGGTGATGCGCGAAGTGGTGGAACCGACCGTGCGCGGCATGCAGGCCGATGGCGTGCCGTTCACCGGCTTTCTCTACGCGGGCCTGATGATCGACGCCAACGGCGCGCCGAAGGTGATCGAATTCAACGTGCGCTTCGGCGACCCGGAAACGCAGCCGGTGATGCTGCGGCTGCAATCGGACCTGCTCGATCTGGTCGAAGCGGCACTGGATGAACGGCTGCATGCGACCCAAGCGCAGTGGGACCCACGCCCATCGCTCGGCGTGGTGCTGGCCGCCGCGCCGTATCCGGACACGCCGGTCACTGGCGAGCCGATCACCGGCCTGGAGACGGTGCCCGCCGACGCCAAAGTGTTCCATGCCGGCACCGCACTCGATGCGCAAGGGCGCGTGGTCAGCGCCGGCGGCCGCGTGCTGTGCGTGGCCGCGTTAGGCGATAGCGTGGCCGATGCGCAGCGCCGCGCCTATGCCGGCATGACCGGGATTCATTGGGCCAGTGCTTTCCACCGCCACGATATCGGCTGGCGCGCAATCGCGCGCGAACGCGACGCGTAGCGCGTGTAAGCACGGCATCCCCTCGCGACGGCATCATCGCTAACGCCCGTTGCGAGAGGATGTCGCTGTGCGCGCAAGCGGCAGCGGCTGGCTGTGCTGGAAAGCTGCAACAGGTGTGAATTGCGCATCCACGCATCCATCCGATGTCAGCAACCTGCCGTGTAGGCAGCTCAGAAAGTATGCGTGCATCTTTGATCTGAGTTGCGTTTGTTCACTGCCGTGTAGGCAGCTCAGAAAAGAATGGCGATCAAGACGAAGTAACCGGCGTAGTTAACTGCCGTGTAGGCAGCTCAGAAATGCGGAAGACGCAATCAAGGTCAGCGCCACACGTTCACTGCCGTGTAGGCAGCCCAAAAAGATCCGAGCCAGCGTCGTGATGTTGGGCAGGGCGTTCACTGCCGCACAAGCAGCTCAAAAAATCCGCCGCTGGATCGCCACACCAATGCCTCCCATTCTCTGACACACCCGGTGACGCTGATCGCGTCGCACCGACAACGGGTACGCTATCGTGTCGCCGTGTCCACGACCTCGCTCGAATCCCGTCTCAGCCGCCTCTGGGCCCACGAAAAGGCCAGCTACGGCCTGCGTGTGTTCATCGCACTGGCCGCGGCCATGGGCCTGTGCTGGCATCGCCAGCAGTTGGATGCGCTACCGGCGATCTTCCTCGGCACCATCGCCAGCGCCATCGCCGAAACCGACGACAATTGGCTGGGCCGGATCAAATCGGTGCTGCTGTCGCTTCTGTGCTTCGCCGCCGCTGCCGCCGCGGTGGTGGTGCTGTTCCCGTATCCGCTCGCGTTCGTGGCCGGCCTGGCGCTGTCCACCTTCGCCCTGACCCTGCTCGGCGCGCTCGGCGAACGCTATGCGTCCATCGCCCAGGGCACGGTGGCGCTGGCGATCTACACCATGATCGGCATCGACCATGTCAGCCAGAGCGGCCATCTGGACAGCAGCGCTTGGCACGGCGTGGCACTGTTGCTACTCGGCGCTGGTTGGTACGGCGTGCTGTCGGTGCTGTGGACGGTGCTGTTCGCCAACCGCCCGGTACGCGAAGGGCTGTCGCGGCTGTTCGTCGAACTTGGCCGCTACCTGCAACTCAAAGCCGCGCTGTTCGAGCCGATCCGGCAAAGCGACCTGCAGGCGCGGCGGCTGGCACTGGCCGAACAGAACGCACAAGTGGTGGCAGCGCTCAATGCGGCCAAGACCGCAATCATGAGCCGCTTCGGTCGTTCCGGCCGGCCCGGCGTGCAGTCCGGCCTGTACTTCCGCCTGTACTACATGGCGCAGGACTTCCACGAGCGCGCCAGCTCCTCGCACTATCCATACGAGGCGTTGACCGACGCCTTCTTCCACAGCGACGTGCTGTACCGCTGCCAGCGTCTGCTGGCGCTACAGGGCAAGGCCTGCGCGGCACTGGGCGAGGCGATCCGGCTACGCCAGCCATTCGACTATGGCGAGCAGACCCAGCAGGCCACCACCGACCTGCGTCAGTCGCTGGATTTTCTGCACACCCACGCCGATCCGCAGCAGGCGCGCCTGCTCGGCTCGCTGGAGTTACTGGTGACCAACCTGCAGAGCATCGAACGGCGCCTGGCCGAGGCGGCACGATCAGATACCAACAGCGACACCATGGATACTCGCCTGCGCGACGCTTCGCCGCATACCTTGCGCGAAATGTTGCTGCGCCTCGGCCAACAATTCACCCCCGGCTCGGTGCTGTTCCGGCACGGACTGCGCATGGCGATTGCGCTGGCAGCCGGTTACACCATCATCCAAGCCATGCATACACGCAACGGCTACTGGGTGCTGCTGACCACCGCGTTTGTCTGCCGGCCCAACTACGGCGCCACCCGGCTGCGCCTGGCGCAACGCATCGCCGGCACGCTGATCGGCCTGGGCGCGGCTTGGGCGCTGATGCAACTGTTCACCGGCACCGAGGTGCAGTTACTGTTTGCCTTGCTCGCCACGCTGCTGTTCTTCGTGACCCGTACTGACCGCTACATGCTCGCCACTGCGGGAATCACAGTGATGGCGCTGTTCTGTTTCAACCTGCTCGGCGACGGCTTCGTGCTGATCTGGCCGCGTCTGCTCGATACGCTGATCGGCTGCGCAATTGCCGCCGCCGCCGCGTTCTTGATCCTGCCGGACTGGCAGGGTCGCCGTATCAACCAGGTCATGGCGACGGTGCTGACCAGTTGCGCACGCTACCTGACGCAAGTGCTGGAGCAATATCGCAGCGGCATGCGTGACGATCTGCCTTACCGCATCGCCCGGCGCGACATGCACAACGCCGACGCGGGCCTGTCGGTGGCGTTATCCAACATGCTGCGCGAACCGGGCCGCTATCGCCGCAATCTGGATGCGGGTTTCCGCTTTCTGGCGCTGTCTAACACCCTGCTCGGTTATCTGTCAGCGCTGGGCGCGCACCGCGCCGCTCTGGCCGGCGAAGCCGATCCGGACATCGACCATGCAGGCACCTACCTGCAAGAGACACTGAGCGCGCTAGCCGACGCACTGAACCAGCGACACGCGTTACCCATGACCGACACGGCGGTGGAGATCGCGCTGGCGGACGCACTGGAACGCGAGGATGGCATCGACGACAGCAAGCGCCGGCTGGTGCGCAACCAACTCGCACTGACCCTGCGCTTATTGCCCAAACTCCGCGAAGCGGCGCGGGCGGCTGCTGATATGGGGACATCAACACAACGTCCGCGCTTGCCGTGCCAAACACACGCTGAGATGTGTTGTCAGCACGATCCATCTGCTTCACCGCCCGCGACAAGCTCGCCGCGCACGAACAGATGCTCACCGCAACCTTGATCCGCATCGAAGCTGCTAGGCTGCCCACGTCCGCAAAGGAGTCTGCATGTCTGCCCACAACCAGTTCGCCCTGCTGCGGCAACGCCGCTTTCTGCCGTTTTTCGTGGTCCAGGCGCTCGGCGCGTTCAACGACAACGTGTACCGACAAGCGATCATCGGGCTGTTGTTCTATCTCGGTGTGACCCCACAACAGCGCACGCTGTACACCAACCTAGCTCCCGCACTGTTCATCCTGCCGTTCTTCCTGTTTTCCTCGCTCGCCGGGCAAATCGCAGAGAAGCTGGAGAAATCGCGTCTGGTGGTCATCACCACCACGATGGAGATCGCGATCATGTCGCTGGCGGCGGTCGGCTTCCTGACCGAGCACATGACGCTGCTGCTGCTGGCGCTATTCTGCAGCGGCCTGCAAGCCACGTTGTTCGGTCCGGTGAAGTATTCGATCCTGCCATCGGTGCTCAAGCCGGAAGAGCTGACCGGCGGCAATGGCCTGATCGAGATGGGCACGTCGCTGGCAATCCTGTGCGGCATGATCGTGGGCGGGTTGATCTTTCAGATCGCCGGCCACCACGGTCCAGTCGCCGCCGCCACTGCGGTGATCGCACTGTCGGTGACCGGCAATCTGGTCGCGCGCCGCATTCCCAAGGTCGATGCCGGCGCACCGCAACTGAACATCCAGTGGAACCCACTGCCGCAGTCGCTGGCGATCATGCGCCTGACCCGTCGCCAACTGGCGGTACGCAACGCGGTGCTGGGCGTGTCGTGGTTCTGGTTCTTCGGCACCGTGCTCACCGCACAGTTGCCGACTTATGCCGAGGTCAATCTCGGTGGTGCGCCGCAACTGTACATCTTCGCGCTAGCGCTGTTCTCGGTCGGCACCTGCACCGGCGCGCTGCTATGCGAGAGGCTATCCGGACACACCGTGGAAATCGGCCTGGTGCCGCTGGGCGCGTTCGGCATCAGCGGCTTCATGCTCGACCTGTACTTCGCCCGGCCTAGCTCGGCGCTGCACACCGGCCTGGAAATCGGCGCGTTCGTCCACCAGGCTGGAAGCTGGCGGCTCATGCTCGACTTGGTCGGCATCGGCCTGTGTGCCGGCCTGTTCGTGGTGCCGCTATTCGCTCTGATCCAGAGCCGCACGCCGAAGGCGGAAATATCGCGGGTCATCGCCGGGCTCAATATCCAGAACGCGCTGTTCATTGTCCTGGCCGCAGCGATAGGCATCGCATTACAGTTGCCGCAACTGAGCTTGTTCGGCCTGCGCATCCCGATGCCTGGACTGAGCATCCCGCAGGTCTTCCTGGCGCTGGCCATCGCCAATGCGCTGGTCGCGCTGTGGATCTTCAGTATCGTCCCCGAATTCCTGATGCGCTTCCTGAGCTGGGTGATGGTGCGCGCACTGTACCGACTGCGCACGCACGGCATCGAACAACACGTGCCCGACGCGGGCCCGGCGCTGATCGTGTGCAACCACGTCAGCTACCTGGATGCGCTGGTGCTGGCCGCCTCGCTCCCGCGACCGGTGCGCTTCGTCATGTACTACCGCATCTTCAATCTCCCGGTGATGCGTTGGATCTTCCGCACCGCCAGGGCGATTCCGATCGCTGGCGCGCGCGAGGACCCGATACTGTTGGAGCGCGCGTTCGACGCCATCGATGCGGCGCTGGCCGAGGGCGAGCTGGTGTGCATCTTCCCCGAGGGCACGCTGACCAAGGACGGGCAAATCGGTGCGTTCAAGTCCGGAGTGGAGAAAATCCTCGCCCGCCGCGCGGTGCCGGTGGTACCGATGGCCCTGCGCAACATGTGGAGCAGCATGTGGAGCAGGCGCGATTCACGGCTGGGACGCATGCGTGTACCGCGACGCTTCCGCGCCTCGATCGAGGTGATCGCCGACACACCGATTGCCGGTACCCAGGCCAGCGCCGCGCTGCTGGAAGCACAGGTGCGAGGACTACGCGGCGACGCCGCATGAACAGGATAGGTGCGAGGCATGTATGCTTCGGCCTAACTTATGTAGGCAAAGACGCTGGGCGCACCTCCCCCGCTCTGTCCGCATCGGCACCATGGCATCCACGGATGAAGGATCAAAGACAGTGAGCCACGCATCACCGCCACCCGCACCCAACGAGACGGGCCTCTATATTCCCAACCATCTGGTCTAGGCGATCCTGACCACGCTGTTCTGCTGTCTGCCGCTGGGCATCGTGTCGATCGTATACGCCGCCCAGGTCGACGGGCGTCGCAATGCGGGCGACATCGACGGCGCGCGCGCGGCCTCACGCAAGGCATGCATGTGGGCACTCTTGTCCGCGCTCGCCGTGCCCATCCTGATCGCCCTATTGTTCGTACTGGGCGGCAGCAGCATCGTATTCGGCAGCCTCCTCGGCCACTGAATAGCTTGCCGCATGAAGGCCTCTTCGTAATCACCGGTCCGGTCCGCCGCCGTCTGTAGCAGCGGTCGCTCCCCAACGCCAAAAGGTGTCGCGGTGGTGCTAACACGCGTCCATTCCCTGCCCCGCTGGTTGCCACTGCTCGCACTGAGCAGTGCCGCCACGGTCGCCACGCTGGTGTTGCGCCACGTCGACCCCAACGCACCGGGTCATCCGCTGCCGGCATGTCCCTTCCATCGCCTCACCGGCCTGTACTGTCCCGGCTGTGGCAGTACCCGCTGCCTGCATGCGTTAGTGCATCTGGATCTGGCCCACGCCTGGGCAAGCAATCCACTGTTGGTGGTGGCGCTGCCGCTAGTGGCGCTCATGGCACTCAACGCCGCCGGCTTGCGCCTACGTCCATTGGCACCACTGATGAAAATTCTGGCCGATCCACGAGGATGGCTGTGGGTGCTGCTCGGTTACGCACTGCTGCGCAACCTCCCGTGGTTCCCATTCACCTTGCTCGCGCCACACACACTTGCGTAGCGGCGCGCCAGCTCAACCGACCCAGCCAGCAATCACTAGCAAGGCCAGCAGCACCAACCACAACAGCAAGATCCGCCACACCTGGCTCATTGCATCGCGCAATTCGGGCAGCGGTCGCAAGGCCGGCACCAACATGCCTGCGTCGCTGTAGTCGTGCGCCTCGGCATCGAGTTCGCCTCGCACGCTGGCGCAAGCCACTGGCCCGATGAAGCTGCTGTCCAGACGCCAACGGCCAGCACCGAGCGCACGCCAGACGCCAAACACCGCCTCGAAATTGCCGACCAACGCCAACGAAAACGTCATCAGATGGGCCACCGGCCATTCCAGCGCGCCCAGCAACACGCGCGCACCAGCCGCGGTGGCAGGCGGTAGCCGCGCCGCATAAGGACCAGCCACCGCCAGCGCGAGCAAACGGTAACCCAATGCGCCGAATGGCCCGAGCAGCAGGAACCAAAACAGCACCGCGAACCAACGCCGCAGCGCCGCGACCGCCACCGCCTCGACCAGACCGGCCGGATCCTCGCGCAGCGGCTCGCCAGCAGCCCGTAATTGCGCCACCGCCACGCGTCGCGCCGCTGCGTCGTCGGCCTCGATCACCGCTTCCACATCGCGGTCCAGGTCACGCGGGCCCCAACTGAAGACCAACACTGCGATCCCGAACAGCAGCGCGAACAAGCCAAGATACGGCACCGCCAACAGCCACTGCACCAAGCCCACCAGCAACAAGATCGGCAGCAACGCCAGCAACATGCCGTCGCGGCCGCGCCACACACTGCCATCGCCAGCGCGCGCATCCAACCATGACAACCAATCGCCGAACGCATCGAAGCGACGCAAAGACGCCACCATGCTAGGCGCGACATGGCCCAGCACCAGGGTAACGATCACAGCGACGAGGGTCGTAAACATGCAGGTCCTCCGGGACCGTTCTGAAGCGGATGCGCTTGACCGGCAGCGCTGCGGCTAGCCGCGCCGGTACCAGTCCTCGATCAACGCACGCGCAATGGAAATGCGCGGTGGCAAGCGCAGTCCATGACCGTCGTCGGCGCTGTCGCCCTGTGCCGTTGCGCGCTCCAAAGCAGCGCCGATGTCCTCGCGGTCGAACCAGCGCGCGTCCTCCAGTTCACCATCCACCTGCGGCGCGTCCGGCCCCGCCAGCGCGGTGAAACCGAGCATCAGCGCGCCAGGAAAGGGCCATGGCTGCGCGGCATAGTAACGGCAACTGTCCGGCTGCACCCGTACCCGGGTTTCCTCGACCACTTCGCGGACCACGGTCTGCTCCAGCGACTCGCCTGGTTCGACGAACCCGGCGATCAACGAATAGCGGCGCGCCGGCCAACTGGCCTGACGCCCAAGCAGCAGACGCCGGCCATCGCTGACCGCGACGATCACCGCTGGGTCCACGCGTGGGTAATGTTCGATGCCGCATTGGGTGCATTGGCCGAGAAAACCACCGCGCAAGAATGCAATCGCGCCACCACATACGCCGCAGAAGCGGTTCCGCGACTGCCAATGGAGCATGGCGCGGGCATAGGCGAACATGCCAGCGGCGGGCGCTGACCACTCGGCAGCGGCACGGCGCAAATCCAGGCGCTGCGCTGGCACGAGATCGCCCGGCAGCGCAGCGGCGATCAGCGCGAACCACGCCTGCCCATCGTCCAAGCCGAGAAACACCGCACGCTCCAGCGCATCGCCCAACGTCGCGCTGTCATAGACGCACAAATGCCCTTGAACGTCCGCATACGCATGGCCATCGGCATCCAGGACCAACACCCGTGCCTGCTCCCAGGCTCGACGCAGCGCAACCGGATCGTTGCGCAGAGCATCGGCACGGTCGAGTACGCTTGTGGCGAAAGCGAAAGAAACGGGCATGGGCATCGGTTCGGACATGCGCCGCAGGGTGCAGGCAAACCGGGCGTGCCGCAAGCCGCAGCGTGTCTACACGCTGAAACTGCTGCCGCAGCCGCAGGTCGTCTTGGCGTTCGGGTTGCGGATCACGAACTGCGCACCGTGCAACCCTTCGCTGTAGTCCACTTCGGCACCCATCAAGTACTGCAGGCTGAGTGGATCGACCAGCAAGGTGACCGCGTCGGTCTGCACCGCCAGATCGTCCTCGGCACGGTTTTCGTCGAACTCGAAGCCGTACTGAAAGCCTGAGCAACCACCACCCTGGATGTAGACGCGCAATGCCAGCGCGTCATTGCCTTCCTCGCGGATCAACTCGCGCACCTTGGCCGCGGCGGCCGAGGTGAAGTTCAGCGGCCGCTCCAGCGACTGGTAATCGGGCGTCGGCGCAGCGCCGGGCAGGGAGACGATGGTGCTCATGTAGACAGCATGGGGATGGCCAGGCGCCGAATCAAGCCTGGTCCGCAGTCAGCGCAGGCGGCGGCGACTCGGGAGCACCCAAGGCAGCGGCGTTGGGCATCTGCGGCAGCGCCAGCGTGGCGATACTGCCGGCATGGATCAAACACCCGGTGAGTTGTGCGCCGGCGTTCATCTCCACCACCTGGTAATGCACGTTGCCCTGCACCCGCGCCTTCGGCGCTAGCTCCACCCGCTCGGTGGCGTATACGTCGCCAATCATTTGACCATTGATGACCACCACCGGGGCCCGTATTTCGCCTTCGATGCTGCCGTGTTCGGACAGGGTGAGCATCGCCGGTACTCCCTCCTCGGCGATCACCTTGCCAAGAATGCGCCCTTCCACGTAGAGCCCACCGCTGAACATCAGATCGCCACGGATCACCACCTGGGCGCCGATCAGAGTGTCCACCACGGTCTGACCGCTACTGCGGCCGCTCTTGTTTCCGAACATCGCTCTGCTCCACTTTGCCGTTGCTGTTACCGGCCAACACCCAATCGAAGGTCTGGTTGACCGGTGCCCCACCACCGCTCAACCACACGCGCACCCGCTGTGGGGTGAATCCCTTGGGCAGTATTACGCTGCCATCGAGCTGTTGGAAGTATCGGAACGAATAGTCCTGTCCAGGCATGCCCGTCTTCTGATGCAATTCGTCCCAACCCACGCTGGCGAGTTTGCCTGCGCGCACCCCTTCCACGGTCAGGAGCATCTGTCCCTGGCTGATCGCGCCACGGTTGAGGTTCTGGGTCAGCACCACGTTGTAGTGCCAGGTGCCGCCGACCTCGGCCGAGAACTCCGCCGAATGCACACTCAAGCCCTTGCGCTGGCTGGTCGCCCCGACCAAACGCTCGTAGAACGCGACATCCGCGCGCAGGCTGGCGATCTCTTCCTCGCGCTCGGCAAGCGAACTCTGCACTTCATTGTTGGCGGCGCGGCTGATCTGGTCGGAACGGGCCAGGGTGGCCTGATGCTGATGCAGGGCCTGGATCTGCTGCTGCTGTGCCAGCAACTGGTGTTGGGCTTGGCGCAATTGCGCGCTGACCACGCCCAGCCGAGGCGCTGCCTGACGGCTGGCGAACCACCAAGTCAGGCCCATCGACAGCGGCCATAGCAGCGCGAACAACAACCAGACTGCACGGGCACGGCGTGGCGCAACGCCATTAAGCACGATCTGGAAACGGGGAACGGGTCGGTTCATGCATACAACGGCGCCACCGGAACGGCGCCAACATCGATCCTGGCGAGTCGGCCTGCTTGGTTTTGCAAATTGTAATCCAGAGCCAACCCATGATCGACGGCGAATTGCCGCCGGTATCGCCCACGCCCGACTGACCATGGCCACAGGCGTAGACGATGGGATTGACCGAGCCGCCGCTGTTGCAGATACGCCAATCCCGGGCCAGACTCGGCAACGCCAGCGCATCGGCCTTGGCCGAGCGCCTCGCCGACAGACTGGCGGCCGGACCTGGATTCGGCCTGGGACCGCGCCCCAGCACCCGGATAGCCGCGCCGGGCCCCTCCTGGAAGCCAGCCTTTATCGCCAGTCCTGGCCGCGAACGTGGTCGGTACACTGCGGATGTGGCGCTTGCGACGAGGCCGCATGCGCTGGCTCCAGCCAGCCCCAGCACGCAGCCTCGTCGCTGAGCCAAATGAGACCGTTTCCCTGCCATCGCTCACTTCAACGCATAATGGGGAGCGCACCAGGAACAAGACGCGATGGCAACCAGAGACACCACTCCACTTCCAGATCACGAGCAACCGGGCACGCACAATGTCCGTGCCGAGACCCCGCCGCCCGATCATTGGCAGCGCTGGGCCACCGCTGCCGTGACCGAATCGCCAGCGGCGGACGCAGCGTCCGGGCCGCTCGCCAGCCACAGCACTGCAGACAGCCTGAGCCGGTCGGCAGCCAACACGCCCGAAGCCCAGGCCGTGGAGGCCGATGCGGTAAATGACAACTCACCACAACTGCAAGAAAACGCCTACCGTGTCCTGATCGTCGAGGACGACCGCTCGCAGGCGCTGTTCGCGCAGAGCATTCTCCACGGTGCTGGCATGGACGCACAGGTGCAGTTGCAGGCAGAAGAAGTGCAACAGACGATCGCCGAGTACCAACCAGACCTGATCCTGATGGACCTGCACATGCCCGGACTCGACGGCATGCGCCTGACCACGCTGATCCGTCAGCAACCGCAACATCAGTTACTGCCGATTGTGTTCTTGTCCGGCGATGCAAATCCGGAATTACCCTACGAAGTACTCGACAGTGGCGCCGACGATTTCCTGACCAAACCGATCCGGCCGCGGCATCTAATCGCCGCCGTGTCCAACCGCATCCGCCGCGCGCGTCAGCAAGCCCAACAGAGTCAACAGGGCAGCGCCGAGCAGGTACCGTTGAACAATCCCGAGACCGGCTTACCGACCAGCGCGCACCTGCTGCAACTGCTGGAAACCGCGTTACAAGCACGCCGCCCCGGCAGCCTGTTTTTCATCGAGATCGCCAGCGCGCTTGGCTTGCGCGAGCGCTACGGCTACGCCGCGTTCGAACGTCTGGTCACCCAAGCCGGACAACGTCTGGCAGCGGCCAACGTACCACTGCCACTGGCACGACTGAACGACAACAGCTTCCTGCTGTTGAGCGAGGACAGCGACGCCGAGACACAACTACAGCGCGCGCAAGCGCTGCGCGACACCCTGACAGGCCACGGCTTCCCGTTGCGCGATGACGAAACCTTGCATCTGCGTTGCGCAGTCGGATATGCCGATCTGGTGCAGGGCTTCGAAGACGCCGGCGCCGCACTGGAAGCGGTGGAGCGCACTGCGCTGCAAGCGCGACTGCATCCGCAAAGCATCGTCGCCTACACCCCACCGCGCACGGAGGAGGACCTGGCTCGCATTGCGATGCTGGAAGGCCAACTGGAACCCTCCTACCAGCCGATCGTCGCCGTCGCCGGCGGCGATATCGCGCAGTACCAGGTACTGCTGCGCGTGCGCCAACGCGACGGCACCCTGATCTCCGCCGGCCAGCTATTGCCGGCGGCCGAAGCCGGTGGACTCATCGCCGATCTCGACCAGCAGGTGTTGGACCACGCACTTGGCCTGCTGCAGCTTCACCAGAACGCCACGCCGCCGCTGCGCCTATTCGTCTCGCAGTCCAGCCGCACCCTGGCCCGCACCGCCTTCACCGACTGGCTGATCGACGCCATCGAGCGACGTGGTGTCACCGGCACCTCGCTGGTGATCGACCTGCGTCTGGACGATGCGCTGATTCACACTGCGACGCTACAGCAGTTCTGCGCACGCCTGATGCCGGTGGGCGTGCAGTTCTGCATCAGCCAGTTCGAACCAGGCCCCGAAGCCGAAGCACTGATCGCCCAGTTACCGCTGGGGTATCTGCGACTATCCGCGCGCTTCGCCAACGCCCACGGCAACCCTCAATTGCGCGACCAACTACGCATCGCAATCGACTTGGCGCACCGCGCCGGGCTGCTCATCATCGGCCAGCAAATCGAGCAGGCACAGGCGGCTGCGGCAATGTGGATGGGCGGAGTCGACTTCATCCAGGGCAATCTGGTGCAATCAGCCGGCGACCAACTGAACTTCGACTTCCAGAACGCGGTGCTGTAGCCCATGTCCGCACAAAAACGCCAGCCCCTACCATGGCTGGCCGTGCTGGGCACCGGCAGCGCCATCGGCGGTGCGATCCTTGCGCTCCCCCCGATGGCCCTGCAAGCACCATGGTCCTGGCTGGCGCCAGCGTGCATGATCGCCGCGGCCATACTGGCTGCAACCGTCGGCTGGCGCGCACAGCAACAGGTCAGCGATCTCGACACGGCCCTGACCCGCGCCAACCTAGCCGAATCCGAACGTAACGCACTGCAGCACGATGTACACCTGCGCGAGCGGCTGGAATGCGAGCTGGTCCAGGCCAAGCAAGCGGCAGAGGCCGCTGTGCTGGCCAAGGGCGAGTTCCTGGCCACGATGAGCCACGAGATCCGCACGCCACTCAACGGCATCATCCCGATGCTGGAACTGATCGCGCAAGGTCCGCTGGACCTGGATCAGAGCGAGATGCTGCGTGCGGCCAACAACTCATCGCTGCAATTGCTGCGAATCGTCGACGACATCCTGGACTACTCCAAGCTCGAAGCGAACCGACTGGAGTTGGAAACCACCGCCTTCAACCTGCGCGAACTGCTCGACGACGTATTGCAACTGATGCAACGTGCGGCGGAAGCCAAAGGCCTGCGCATGACACTGCAACTGGACCGCGCGGTGCGTTTGCCAGTACGCGGCGATCCGGTGCGACTACGCCAGGTGCTGAGCAACCTGCTGGGCAACGCGATCAAATTCACCGCACGCGGGGGCATCGACCTGCACGTGCGCCGCCTCGGCGAGAGTCCGGCGCAACACGTGCTGCGCTTCGAAGTGCGCGATACCGGGATCGGCATCAGCGCCGAACGCCAGGAACGGCTGTTCCAAGCCTTCACCCAGGCCGACGCATCCACAACCCGCCTCTACGGCGGCACCGGCTTGGGCCTGGCGATCTGCAAGCGTATCGTCGAGCTGATGGGCGGACGCATCGGCCTGGAATCCCAGCCCGATCATGGCGCTACTTTCTGGTTCGAGATTGCACTGCTCAAGGTGATCGGTGACATATCGCATGCAGACAGTCACATGCCGCGTCTACATGCCCTGCTGGTCAGTCCGGACCAGCGCTTGTACCAACGGCTGAATCGGCTGCTGACGAACTGGGGAGTGCAGGTCAGCAAGGTCGATTCCACCCAGGAAGCGCTGGAGCGGCTACGCACTGGCAACAGCAAGCGTTCGACCTACGATTTGGTGATCGGCGATCTTGACGGCATGCGGCACAGCGCCCGCGCGCTGCAGCGTGCGGTCGCGCGGTTGCCAGCGCCGCAGACCACACGCCTGATCTGGCTCTACGGTGACACGGAGATTCCGGAAGAAATCCGCGCGCACGGCGCACTGCTATCGCGGCAGGCGGCTGACCTGGACCTGCGCAGCATGCTCGCCCTTGACCCACCTGCGGTGGAGGCCAGCGCGGAAAGGCCGAAAGAAGACACCTACGTCAATACACTGAAAGCCCTGGACACAAACGCGCAGATCGAAAGCGAGCGCACCAAGGAGCGCAGCACACCGCCCCCCACGCACACCATGGCCAACGACTCGAACGCCAAGACCACGCCCAGCCAATACCGTCTGCTGCTGGTTGAAGACAACCCGGTCAATATGATGGTGGCGCAACGATTGCTCGAAGCCCTGGGGTATCGTGCCGACACTGTCGAAAACGGGGCATTGGCGTTGACGCAATTGGCTCAACAGCCTTACGACCTGGTATTGATGGATTGCCAGATGCCGGTACTGGATGGCTACGCCGCCACCCGCCAATGGCGTCAGTCAGAAGCCAACGGGACGCGAGCGCGTCTGCCGATCGTGGCGATGACCGCCAATGCCATGGCCGGCGACCGCCAACGCTGCCTGGATGCCGGCATGGACGATTACCTCTCCAAGCCAATCGATCAAACTCGGCTAGCAGCCTGCCTACAACGCTGGCTACCAAGCCGTCCTGCCATGCGCACGCAGACGCATGTGCCTGCATCAGCGGTCACTGGCATGGACGCGGGCATGGCGAATGCGAGTGCCGTTCACGACACCGGCAGCAGCAGGCCGTCTCTTCCCACGAAAGACGCGGCCGCCGCCATCGCAGCCACGCCGACGCCAGCATCGGCAGCGATCGAGAGCACAGGACCGGTGGTGGTGGCAAAGCAAGTGTTGGAAATCGAAGTGCTGGACGAACTGCGCGAGGTCATCGGCAACGCCAACACTGCGCAGATCGTCGACACCTTTCTGGGCGATGCGCCACTGTTGATCCAGCGCATGGAACAAGCCGTCGCGACCGCCGAGCAGGCGCTGCTACGCGATGCCGCACATACCCTTAAATCATCGGCCGCCAACGTCGGTGCGCAGCCTCTGTCGGCCGCAGCGCTGCGCATCGAAGCCGGCGCGCGCGCGGGAACGCTGGAACATCCCGCTGTCGAGGTCAGCCAGGTCATCGCCGAGTTCGCACAAGCGCGATTGGCCTTGAATGGTTACCTCACCATGTTGCGCAACGCTTAAAGCTCCGCACTCTGAGCTGGTGGATGCTTCGTCCCAGTGGGCAGGCTGACCGTTGTGCGACAGGTCAGCGCCCCCGGCAATGCCGATCACTACAGATCAGCGGATGTCACGAAAGGAAAACCGCGCGCTTGCTCGGAGCATCGAACGCCGCGCAGGCGCAGGACGCGACTCAGTCTTCGAGCTTGGTCAACAGGTAGTTCGGCTCGCCGATCCGCGCGATCAGATCCAACTGGGTTTCCAGCCAGTCGATGTGCTCTTCCTCCGACTCAAGGATATCGGCCAGCAACTGACGGCTGACATAGTCCTGGATCGACTCGGCGTAGGCGATGCCCTCGCGCAAGGTGGCGGTGCCGTCCTGCTCTAGAGCCAGATCGCATTCGAGAATTTCCTTCGGGTTTTCGCCGATGCGCAGCTTCCCCAACGCCTGGAAGTTGGGCAGACCCTCAAGGAACAGAATCCGGTCGGCAAGCTTGTCGGCGTGCTTCATCTCGTCGATGGATTCCTTGTACTCGTGCTCGGCCAGTTCCTTCAGGCCCCAGTTCTTCAGCATCTTGGCATGCAGAAAATACTGATTGATCGCGGTCAGTTCGTTGTACAGGACCTTGTTGAGGAACTCGATGACCTTGCTGTCGCCCTTCATCGCATCGCTCGCGGAAGATGGAAAGCGCAGACTCTAGCGAATCGAGCGCTAACGTGAGGGAACGCGAATCGTGATCATCCAGCCGCGCGGCGGCATGCACTCAGGCAGCACAGGCCAGACCGACCAACACCGGGAGCGGCAGTTCACGCGTGAGCGCGCTTTGCAGCAGATCGGCGGCCATGTCCAGACAGGAGCCGCAGGTAGCACCGCAGCCCGTGCGCATGGTCAATTCGGACACGCTACGACAGCCGGCCTCGGCCGCTTCGCGGATCTGGCGATCAGTGACCCCGTTGCAGATGCAGACGTACACGGCGAGCTTGGTAGTGAACAGCGCGGACTGCGCCCTGGACCATTCAACCCGAAGTGAGAATGGTTGTCAATTCCACCCGTTAATCATGATTCACCCGCACCCCCAATGACCCGCCGCGCTTGCGCGGCCGCTTACGTGGGCGCTCGTGGCCAGCGTTATTGCCCGGCAACCAGGCCTCCTGCGCCAGCGCCGGCATGGCGCGGATGCCGCTGCCGGCGATGTTCTGCGCCAACGGTGCCAGATGCCGCAGTGCGCGGGCGTACACACCGCGCTTGAACAGCACCACATGCTCCACTGGATACCAAAAATCGACCCAGCGCCAGTGGTCGAACTCCGGCGTCTCGGTCAACTCCAGATTCAACTGGCTTTCGTCGCATTGCATGCGTAGCAGGAACCAGACCTGTTTCTGGCCGATACAGACCTGCCGCTCATTGCGGCGAATGGCTCGGCTGGGCAAGCGATAGCGCAGCCAGCCGGGCGTGGCGCCGAGCACTTCCACATGCTCGGGCATCAAGCCGGTTTCTTCGCGCAACTCGCGGTACATGGCTTCGACCGGGGTTTCGTCGGTATTCATGCCGCCTTGCGGGAACTGCCAGCCATCCCGGCGCACACGACGTGCCCAGAACACCTGACCATCCGGCCGCATCAGCACGATGCCTACGTTCGGTCGATAGCCGTCCGGATCGATCACGATGCGGACTCCTGAAAAATCTACTGGCTCCGACTCTGCCATGGTGGCGCTCAAGCCACAAGCAGGGCAGAAATGCGTTGACAGCCGCCCGATTCTCCATAAGAATTGACGGTTCACCGAGGCTATGTAGCTCAGCCGGTTAGAGCACAGCACTCATAATGCTGGGGTCGGTGGTTCGAGTCCACCCATAGCCACCATGGTATCCACGCTGAAGGCGTGCAATAATTTTGTTACACATTGCCCCGTCGCCAAGCGGTAAGGCACCTGACTCTGACTCAGGCATTCGGTGGTTCGAATCCATCCGGGGCAGCCAAATAAATAAAGCCGATCGACAGATCGGCTTTTTATTTGACTCGCTTTTGGTTCGCGCAAGTCCATCGCACCCGCGCTGCACGCCGCGCACAAGGCGGCAGACCCAACACCTGCTCTCTCCAGCCAAACCCCTTGTGAACTCATAGGGACTTTTCAGCAGAGCTGGAGACAAAGCGTTACAGCGCTTCGCCTCGGAGCCACAGGCACAAGCCACGCGCGGCACTGTGCCAAACGTGCGCGACGCCAAAAACCGCCGGGATCACGCATTGCCAACCCTCCATCGTTATCGGTCGGCAAACACAGAACAAAGCCTCAAAACGACAAAAGCCCGGCCGAAGCCAGGCTTTTGTACACCCCAGTGGAATCCCGCAGGATTCCACACCAGGCGCGATGAATCAGCGCTTGGAGAACTGGGTGGCGCGACGCGCCTTGTGTAGACCAACCTTCTTACGCTCGACTTCACGGGCGTCGCGGGTCATGAAACCGGCCTTGCGCAGCTCGGACTTCAACGTTTCGTCGTACTCGACCAGCGCACGCGCAATCCCCAAGCGGATCGCGCCAGCCTGACCAGTGGTGCCGCCGCCAGAGGCGGTGACCACGATGTCGAAGCTCTCGGTGTTCTTGGTCAGTTCCAACGGCTGACGCACGATCATGCGTGCGGTCTCGCGGCCAAAGAACTCGTCCAGCGGACGGCCATTGACAGAGATATTGCCGGTACCCTTGCGCAGGAACACGCGAGCGGTGGAGGACTTGCGGCGGCCAGTGCCGTAGTTTTGCGTGATAGCCATGATTTAGATATCCAGAACCTGCGGCTGCTGAGCGGCGTGCGGATGTTGCGCACCGGAATAGACCTTGAGCTTGCGATACATCGCGCGACCCAGCGGCCCCTTGGGCAACATGCCCTTGACCGCGATCTCGATCACTCGCTCAGGATGGCGCTCCAACGCCTGCTCCAGGCTCTCGGTCTTCAGATTACCGATGTAGCCGGTGAAGCGGTGATACTTCTTGTCCTTGAGCTTGTTGCCGGTGACGACGATCTTCTCGGCGTTGATCACCACCAGATAATCGCCAGTATCCACGTGGGGGGTGTAGACCGGCTTGTGCTTGCCGCGCAGACGGCGAGCAAGTTCGGTAGAAAGCCGACCCAGCGTTTTGCCGGCGGCGTCGACGAGATACCAGTCGCGCTGGACTGTCTCGGACTTAGCAGTGAAGGTGCTCATTGAAAGACTCGGTTGGTCGGGCGGATTCCCGCAGCAAACTGCCGGAACTTTGCCACGCGTTGTGAATTGCAAAAACGCAAGAGGCGAAATTCTACGCGCGATGACGGTTGCGTGCAAGTTCTTCCTGGCACAAACGTCAGAATGCCCCTTCACGCTTGGCAGTGCGCCAGCCCGGAGGGAGAATCGACACTCCCACCGCTTCCGGGCCTCCCGCATGACGGACAGCCGCCAGTATTCTCCACTTGATCGCATCCTGGTCGAGGCCCAACGCGCCCTGGAGACCGTGTTCGGCGATCCGCCAGCGCAACGGGCCTATCCCGCCGCCAGCGCCGATGTGGTGCTGGCACCGGACGAGCGCCGCCACGCGGCCGGGCTGATGCGTATCAACCATGTGGGCGAAGTCTGCGCACAAGGGCTGTACTTCGGCCAGGCTGCGGTCGCCCGCGACCCGGCCACCCGCGCGCAGCTGCTGGAGGCGGCACAGGAAGAGACCGATCACCTGGCCTGGTGCGCGAAGCGGCTACACGAACTGGACAGCCGTCCGAGCCTGTTCAATCCGCTCTGGTACGCGGGCAGCTACGCGATCGGCACGCTCGCCGGGCTGCGTGGCGATGGCTGGAACCTGGGCTTCGTCGTGGAGACCGAACGCCAGGTCGAGGCGCATCTGGACGAACACCTGCAGACGCTGCCACCAGCCGACCTGCGCAGCCGCGACATTTTGACAGTGATGAAAGTCGACGAGGCACGCCATGCCGAGCACGCCGAACACGCCGGCGCGCGACACCTGCCCGCACCAATCCCTACCGTGATGGCCGCCGCGTCGCGCGTAATGAAAGCGGTCGCCTATCGACTGTGACCATGGCTGGTGGCGGCGAGCAGCCGGGCCGACTGGCATTGCCAGCGGATTCGGGCTAAAGTGAACAAATGCTGACTGATTCCACGCACACGCACGACATTCCCGCGATGGGCAATCTGCTGTGTCGTGTTTCATCTGCGGCATTGTTCGCTTCTAGCACCTTCGGCGCGGGTTGCGCACGTCGACCACCATGCCCGCAGCCACGCTCCACTCACCGTCACCGCTGATCCACAGGCTCTCACGCCTGCTGTTCGCGGCCCTGTTCGCGCTTTGCAGTGGCGTCGTGCTTTATCACTTGCTCGGCGACTACGCCCACGCCAGCGCAATCCTGCGCGACCACTCGGTGACCACGGTCCCGGTGATCCCTGATGGCACCTTCAGCATGCAGACCCGGCCATTGGCGCGCTATCGCTTTCATTATGCGTTCCAGAGCAAGGGGCTGCTGCACAGCGGCGCGTTCGAAGCCAGTGGCGCCGAAGCGGCACCGTTGCTGCTGGACGGCGCCACCGTGGTGATCGCCTATGCCAACGCAGATCCATCGCAGTTCGGCCGACTCGACCAACTGGAGCACGCCGGCAATCTGGGCGGCATGTTTACCCGCGTCATCATCGCGCTGTCGATCACTGCGCTGCTGGCGATGGTCGCGCACCGCTTGCTGATCGGCCGCCTACTCGCCCGACGCAAACGGATGGCCATCACCTGAGGCCGGCACCCGGCACCCGGCACCCGGCACCCGGCACCCGGCACCCGGCACCGCACCGTAGGCTGATTCCGCAAGCCGCGCATCCGGCGGACGCAACCCAGCGCACCGCCGACAAGGCGCTGTCACCAAGTACGCCCCACAGCAACGCACCTCCTGCCGCCAGAGACTGCCCGACTGGATCGCACGGCCGCCCCAAGACCGGAGGCGCCAAGCGCCCCGGCCTCACGTACCGGGTCAACAGCTAAAGCAAAACCGCCGCAGCCCTTCGGTCGGAGGGCTGCGCCGATCCAGCACGTGCCGGCAAAAAGAATTGCCGCATCGTCTCCGCATGTAGACAAAATGCAGCGGAATCGCACACTTTTTTAGCGCCTCCGCGCCCTGTCGGGAGCGCGTAGCGCGCGGCGGCGACCTTGCCGCGCACCCCTGACGGAGAGACTTATTCGACCAAATTGCGGCCGTGGAACAACTCCTCGATCTCGCGCTTGAGCAGCGCTTCGATACGCATGCGCTCCTTGAACGACAGGTTCTTGGCTTTTTCCTCGAACAAGTACTGATCTAGATCGAAGTCCTTCAGGTGCATCTTGGTATGGAAGATGTTTTCCTGATACACGTTGACATCGAACATCTCGTAGCGCGATTTGATGTTCTTCGCCAGGAAATTCTGGATCGAATTGATCTTGTGATCGATATAGTGCTTCTTGCCCTTCACGTCGCGGGTGAAGCCGCGCACGCGGTAATCCATGATCACGATGTCCGATTCAAGACTCTCGATGAGATAGTTGAGCGCCTTCAGCGGCGAAATCACTCCGCAGGTCGCGACATCGATGTCAGCACGGAACGTAGCAATACCGTGCTGCGAATAGGTTTCGGGGTAGGTATGGACGGTGATGTGGCTCTTGTCCATGTGCGCAACCACGGCATCGGAGATGATTTCCTTGCCCGCGGCCTTCTTATCGATAACCGGCTCTTCGGAGATCAGCATCGTCACCGACGCGCCCTGCGGATCGTAATCCTGGCGCGCAATGTTCAGAATGTTGGCGCCGATGATCTCGGCCACATCGGTAAGAATCTGGGTCAGACGATCGGCGTCGTACTGCTCGTCGATATATTCGATGTAACGCTGACGCTCATCTTCGGAGATCGCGTAACAGACGTCGTAAATGTTGAAGCTCAACGCCTTGGTGAGGTTGTTGAAACCTTGCAGCCTCAAGCGAGGCAACGGCTTGACCACGGTTTGGGTCCTCTGCGGACGTGGGAATACACAAGATTATGAGCTAAACGCGCGCAACGCGAAATGTGTCGTCCGTCCTAATGTTTGCCGCCACGAACGCGTCCCGTTAAGCTTCACGAATCACGCCGTAGCTGAAACCAACATGAGTCCCGGAAACGCCACCACCGCAGCCCCCGTGCGTATCGCCCCAAGTCCTCTGACGTTGGACGCCGCCACCATTGACCGCTTTCTAGCGCATAGCCATCGCCGTCGTTATCCGGCGCGGACCGACGTGTTCAGACCTGGCGACCCTGCCGGGACCCTGTACTACGTGGTCAGCGGCTCGGTCAGCATTATCGCCGAGGAAGATGACGACCGTGAGCTGGTTCTCGGCTATTTCGGCAACGGCGAGTTCGTCGGCGAGATGGGGCTGTTCATCGAATCGGACCAGCGCGAGGTGATCCTGCGCACGCGCACGCCGTGCGAACTGGCCGAGATCAGCTACGAACGTTTGCACCAGTTGTTCTTAGGTTCGCTGTCGGCCGATGCGCCGCGGGTGCTGTACGCAATCGGCGTGCAGCTATCCAAGCGCCTGCTCGATACCTCGCGCAAAGCCAGCCGCCTTGCCTTCCTGGATGTCAGCGACCGCATTGTGCGCACCCTGCACGACCTAGCCCAGGAGCCGGAGGCGATGAGCCACCCGCAGGGTATGCAGTTGCGGGTGTCGCGGCAGGAGTTGGCACGACTGGTCGGCTGCTCGCGCGAGATGGCCGGCCGGGTGCTGAAGAAGCTCCAGGTCGACGGCCTTCTGCACGCACGCGGCAAGACCGTGGTGCTGTACGGCGCACGCTGATCGGCATGCCGCGATAGCGCTGAACAAGACCTGCTCGCCACCGCGCGCGGTGGTCGGTGTGCCGGCGCTGGGCACCCACCTGTCTCAGATGGACAGCCGCGCTGCGTTGTGTGAGACAACCGCCAGTCCACACGGCGGAGGCTGCGGCAGCGAGTACGTCTGCGATGCCATGGTCCCGCTTGGCCCGGTCAGTTAGCCTGCATTCGCTTTTCCCAGACCATGGGGCACGATGATAGAGCGCGAGATACTGGCGCAGTGAGTGCAGTGGCGGCTCCGCTGCCAACTGACTACTCCTCGGCGCGTCTCGCCTCCTGCCCCCGCCTAGGAGCCAGCAATGCACCGCAACCGTGGTATCCCCATCGTTCTGGCGCTGCTATGTCTGGCCCTACCAATGCGCTGGGCACAGGCCGACGCCTCTGCCCAGCTCGGCCGTGGGGTCAACATCCTGAGCGAGGACCCAATGTGGACGGACCCGGCCAAGGCGCGTTTCCGCCCGCCACTGTTCCGCACCATCCGCGATGGCGGCTTCCACACCGTTCGGGTGAACCTGCAAGCCTTCGCGCACATGGACGCAGCCAACCGGCTCGACCCGGTCTGGCTCAACACACTGGACACGGTGGTCAGCCAGGCTACGGCAGCCGGATTGAACGTGATCCTGGACGAACACGACTTCCATGCCTGCGCCAACGACGCCTCTGTTTGCCGCACGAAACTGTTGGCATTCTGGAGTCAGATCGCCCCACGCTACCGCAACGCACCGCCTTCGGTACTGTTCGAAATCCTCAACGAGCCCGGCGGCGAAGTGACCAGTCCGGTGTGGAATAGCCTGCTCGGGGACGCACTGCACGTCATCCGCCACGACAACCCGATCCGGACCGTGGTCGTCGGCCCGGCCAACGGCAATAACTTCAACGCCCTCGACGAGCTGCGCCTGCCCGAGAACGACCCCCATCTTCTGGTCACGGTGCATTACTACAATCCGTTCCGCTTCACCCATCAGGGCGCACCCTGGGTCCGGCGCGACATCCGCGACAACACAGGCGTGCACTGGGGCAGCGACGTAGACCGGGCCAAGCTTTATCGCGAGTTCGACACGATCGCGGCCTGGGCCGCAGCGTATCACCGGCACGTGCTGCTAGGTGAATTCGGCACCTACGACAAGGCGCCACCAGCCGACCGCATCGCCTGGACGGTCGCCGTGGTCAACGCTGCAGAGAAACGCCATTTCGCCTGGGCCTACTGGGAATTCGAAGGCGGCTTCGGCACCTACGACATCGGCCAGGGGCAATGGATCGCGCCGATCCACCGAGCCCTGGTCGCGAGCGACAGCGCCTATTCGGCACCTGGGCGTTGAGCAACAGCGTCGAGCGCTGGGCTGCCGTTTCGCGGCAATCACGCGCCAACCGCGTCGCCAGCGCGATCACGGCATCCCCAGTTCAGGATAGGCGTACCGGACGGCAGGGCCTGCCGAAACACCGCCACCGCCGACGCCTTGGGATTGACCACGACTGGCGCTGCTGCCGCTTGCAGCAGCGGCAGGTCGGCGATGCTGTCCGAATAGGCCTTGGCGATGGCGCCATAGCCGAGCTCGCGCAGCATGCGCATCTTTTCCTGATTGTGGCAGTGGCGGGTCGCCGTGACCGCGCCCAGGCGCGGACCGATCAGGCTGCCGATCACCGGCACGTCCTGGTGCGCGACAAAACCGAGAATCGCCCGTGCCAACTCCGGCGGCGCGCCGGTGGCCACCACCACCCGGTCGCCTGCGGCACGGTGCCGGGCGAACACCTCCAGCGCCTGCGGCAGCAGCCGCTGCCGAATCTGCGCCTGATGATGCAGGACGTATTGATCGATGATCCCGTTGAACTCGCGTGCGCGATGCAAACCGAAGCTGGCGATCCACACATAGCCAGAGATGCCGGTGCGTCGTGTCGACAGCATCGCCACCAGCGGCCCTAACAACGGCGTCGCCAACAACGCGGCGATCAAGCGCAACGGATTGCGCCGGATCAACCAAGCGAACAGGTGGCTGCCGGAGTCGCCGTCGTACAGCGTGTGGTCGAAATCGAATACCACCACCGGCGCATCGGCGTGCGGAACTGGATACGTTACGCTCATGCAGAAAAGAACAACTGCCGCAGTGCTTCTCCAGGCTCCTCGGCACGCATGAACGCCTCGCCGACCAGGAAGGCATGCACGCCGGCAGTCCGCATCATCGCCACGTCGGCCTGACTGAGGATGCCACTCTCGGTCACCAACAGGCGATCGCGCGGCACCGCCTCCTTCATCGACAAGGTGGTCTGCAGCGACACCTCGAAGGTACGCAGGTTGCGGTTGTTGATGCCGATCAGTGGCGCTGGCACTTGCAGGGCGCGTTCCAATTCATCGATGTCGTGCACTTCCACCAGGACGTCCATGCCCAGATGCAGCGCCAACGACGACAATTCGGCCAGTTGCAGGTCGTCCAGGGCGGCGACGATCAGCAGAATGCAGTCGGCACCGAGCACGCGGGCCTCGTAGACCTGATACGGGTCGATGGTGAAGTCTTTTCGCAACACCGGCAGGGTGCATGCCTCGCGCGCCTGCTGCAGATAGCGATCGTGCCCCTGGAAGAAATCCTGATCGGTCAGCACCGACAAGCAGGCGGCACCACCAAATTGGTAGCTGACTGCGATATCGGCCGGATGGAAGTCAGGCCGGATCACGCCCTTGGACGGGCTGGCCTTTTTGACTTCAGCGATCACCGCCGGGTCGCCGTTGGCGATGGCGGCCTGCAGCGCGCGCGCGAACCCACGCGTGGACGGCATCGCCTCCGCGCGCGCGACCAGCTCGGTCAACGGCACGCGCGCGCTGCGTTCGGCGATCTCTTCGGTCTTGCGCGCGAGGATGGTACGGAGAATGTCGCTCATGCGTTGGGATCCTGTGGAGGGGGCATTATCGGCAATGCTGAAGGTAACGGTAGGTCAATGAACGCGTATCAGACATCGCCCAGGCAGGCGGGCACTGGCTATCGTGCGTGCTGTAAGAATCCCAAACGGTTGCGAACGCCGTGCATATCGACGTAAGCCGCGCGCATCCGGTCACGGCTCGCAGATCGCCAAGATTGTGCGCGTGCACGCCACATACGCCTGCAGCTTGGCCCGCGCACGACCATCGGCGATGGCGGCACGGGCCAGCGCGATACCGCTGGCGATATCGGCGGCCACACCAGCCACGTACAACGCCGCCCCGGCATTGAAGACGACGATGTCCAACGCCGGGCCGGGCACGTTATCGAGCACGCCACGCAGCATCGCCATCGATTCGGCGGCATCGGCCACTTTGAGGTTACGGCTGGCCGACATAGCGATACCGAAATCCTCCGGATGCAGTTCGTATTCGCACACCTGACCATCGCGCAACTCGCCGACCAGCGTGCCGGCTCCCAACGATAGTTCGTCCATGCCATCTCGGCCCCACACCACCAGCGCGCGCTCGGCCCCCAGTTCGTGCAGCACACGCGCCTGGATGCCGACCAGATCCGGATGAAACACCCCCATCAGGATGTTCGGCGCACCGGCCGGATTGGTCAGTGGGCCGAGGATGTTGAAGATGGTACGCACGCCCATCTCGCGGCGTACCGGCGCTACCACCTTCATCGCCGGATGATGCACCGGCGCATACATGAAACCGATGCCGGTGGCCTGCAACGCCTGCGCCACCTGCTCCGGTTGCAACTCGATCGCCGCTCCCAGCGCTTCCAGCACATCGGCACTGCCGGATTTGGAAGAGACGCTGCGATTGCCGTGCTTAGCCACTTTGGCCCCGGCTGCGGCGGCGACGAACATCGCGCAGGTGGAGATGTTGAAGGTGTGCGAACCGTCGCCGCCCGTGCCGACAATGTCGACCATGTGGCGGCGTTCGGCGACGTCCACCGTGCGCGAGAACTCGCGCATCACCTGCGCCGCACCGGCAATCTCGCCAACCGTCTCCTTCTTCACCCGCAGCCCGGTCAGGATGGCCGCCGTGATCGCCGGCGACACCTCGCCCCGCATGATCTGCCGCATCAGCCCGACCATCTCGTCATGGAAGATTTCGCGATGCTCGATGGTCCGTTGCAACGCTTGTTGAGGGGTGATGGTCATAGAAGAAAGATCTGTCGCTGTCCTAAAGAGGGAAAAGGGCCACCAATGGGGTCAAGCCGGGCGAGCGGGTCGCTCCAGGCGTAACCGCCCTTGCGCGAGCACCTCGAAATAATCGGCCGGTCCACCTGCACGCAGCAGGGTCGCCACTGCGGCCGGATCGTAAAGCCCATCGTGCAATGCGCTGCGTGCGATGTGCACGCCGACCACTTCGCCGAGCACCAGCCACGTTTGAATCGGTTCGCCACGCGCAGTCTGCAGCGGCAGCAACTGGCTAAGCCGGCATTCGAAACTCACCGGACTTGCAGCGACCCGTGGCGCGCCGACCAAGCGCGACGGCGCGACGGCCAACCCCGCCAGAGCGAATTCATCGACCTCCGGCGCGACCGCCGCAGAACTGGCGTTCATCGCCTCGGCCAACGGGCGCGTGACCAGATTCCAGGTGAATTCCCCGCTGGCCTCGATGTTGCGGACACTGTCCTTCCAGCCGATGCTGGCGAAGCCGACAATCGGCGGAACGTAGTTGAAGGCATTGAAAAAACTGTAAGGCGCCAGATTGGCGACGCCGTCAGCGCTGCGCGAACCGATCCAACCGATCGGCCGTGGTCCGACAATCGCGTTGAACGGATCGTGCGGCAACCCATGGCCATGGGCCGGTTCGTAGAAATGGAAGGTTTCGGCGGGATCTTGCATCGTTAGGCATCCGGCGGTGACGAAAAGGAACGCGATGCCGGCGCGGCGACTCAACGCTCCAGGAAATTCTTCAACAAGGCGTGACCATGCTCGGTGAGGATGGACTCGGGATGGAACTGCACACCCTCGACCGGGAACTGACGATGACGCAGGCCCATGATTTCTTCCATGCTGCCATCGGCGTGTTCGGTCCAGGCGGTGATTTCCAGGCACTGCGGCAGCGTGGTCTTCTCCACCACCAGCGAGTGGTAGCGGGTGGCCTCGTAGCCATCGGGCAGACCGGCGAACACGCCCAGCCCCTGGTGGCGGATGCGCGAGGTCTTGCCGTGCATGATGGTGCCGGCGCGCACCACCTGCCCGCCATAGACCTGACCGATGCTCTGGTGCCCCAGGCACACGCCCAGGATCGGCGTGTGCTGGCCGAGCCGTTCGATCAATTGCAGCGACACCCCGGCCTCGTTCGGCGTGCATGGACCGGGCGAGATGACGATGCGCTCGGGCACCAAGCGCTCGATCTCGTCCACGCTGAGCGCATCGTTGCGCACCACCTTGACCTCGGCACCGAGCGCCTGCAAGTACTGCACGAGGTTGTAGGTGAAGCTGTCGTAGTTGTCGAGCATCAACAGCATCAGCTGGCCTTCTTTGTCTTAAGTAAATTCACGAATGCACTGCATGTCATCAGAAAATAGCGGGCGTCAGCTTGCGTGATGTTGGATTCACCCATCAAGGCATGCCGAATGCCGTCGGCATCGCTCGTATATCCGTCGAGCTGCCAATTCGACCTGAGCCACCGTTCTCGGCGCCTTAAAACCCAGTCGCTCACTGAATGTCCTTTGCATTAGAGCCCCTTCGCCGCCTCGGCCACCGCGCGGAACAGCGCGCGGCCCTTGCTCATCGTCTCGTCCCATTCGGCCTGCGGATCGGAGTCGTAGACGATGCCGGCGCCGGCCTGCACATGCAGGCGGCCATGCTTGATCACCGCCGTGCGGATGGCGATGGCGGTGTCGGCATCGCCATGCCAACCGAGGTAGCCGATGCTGCCGGCGTACACGTTGCGCTTGATCGGCTCCAACTCGCGGATGACCTCCAGCGCACGGATCTTCGGCGCGCCGCTGACGGTGCCGGCGGGGAAGGTCGCGCGTAACACGTCGGCGTAACTGAGCCCCGGCAACAGCGTGCCGGTGACTTCGCTGACGATGTGCATGACGTGGCTGTAGCGCTCGATCACGAAACGCTCGCCGACCGCCACGCTCCCCGCCTGCGAGACGCGACCGGCGTCGTTGCGGCCCAGGTCGATCAACATCAAATGCTCGGCGCGCTCCTTGGGATCGGCGAGCAGTTCCGCTTCCAGCGCGAGGTCTTCTTCCACGGTCTTGCCGCGCCGACGCGTGCCGGCAATCGGGCGCACGGTGACCTGCCCAGCCTCCAGACGCACCAAAATCTCCGGCGAGGAACCGACCACCTGGGTGTCGCCAACATCAATGAAATACATGTAGGGCGACGGGTTCAACGCGCGCAGCGCGCGGTACACGTCCAACGGACGCGTCTTGAACGGCACGCTCAGGCGCTGGCTCAGCACGACCTGGAAGATGTCGCCGGCACGAATGTAGTCCTTGGACTTCTCCACCGCGGCGATGAAGCCTTCGCGGGTGAAGCCGGAGACAAAATCGCTCTCGTCGAGCACGTCGCGCGCCAACGGCGCGGGATAGCCCGCACCTGGCTGACGCAGCGTGGCGGTGAGCGTGTCCAGCCGCGCCTGTGCCATCTCCCAGGCATCGGCAGCGGATGGATCAACGTGCACGATCAGGTACAGGCGGCCCTTGAGGTTGTCGAAAACCGCGACCTCTTCGGACAGCATGAGCAGAATATCCGGTGTGTCCAATTCGTCGTGAGCAACGTCACCCGCCAAGCGCGGCTCGATATAGCCAATGCACTCGAATCCGAACCACCCCACCAGGCCGCCGGTGAAGCCCGGCACGCCGTCGATCCTGGGCACCATGTGTTGGGCGCGCAGCGCCTCGACTTCGGCGAGCGGATCGGCGACCTCGCGTTGCTCGACCAGGCTGCCGTGGTCGCGCACCTCCAACGTGTGGCCACGGAAGGTGTAGACGCGGCGCGCCGGCAGGCCGATGATCGAATAACGGCCAAAACGCTCGCCACCTTCGACCGATTCGAACAGATAGGTATGCGGGGCGTCGGCGAGCTTGAGGTAGACCGACAATGGCGTGTCCAGATCGGACAGCACTTCGCGGACGACGGGGATACGGGTGTGGCCTTCAGCGGCGTAGTGCTGGAACTGCTCGCGGGTGATCAAGACGGCTTTCCTTCCGGGACGCGATAACGGGACGGACGACGGCTGCAGGCCACCATCGCCACGCACGGCGAGCCGAAGTGAAGGAACGCGGGGTCGTCAGGCTGAACACGGTCACTACTTTACCGCAACTGCGGCGACTGGCAACGGTTGCAGACGGCACAGTCGATTGTGCGACGGCAGGCACATCTGGCGGTTTAGCCACAGCGACGCAGGCGGATCGGGTGAAGGGAACCGCGTCCGCAGTACGTTCGCGGACATCGGCGCGGTGCGCAAAGCTGGCTTCGCCGCCTGAAAACCAGGACCGATGCGCTGCCGCCATGCACAGCCTGCGCGGACCATCGCGCGTGCTTCGCCGACACGGCATGACACGGATCGCGAATCGATACGACACCGCCCGCGCACTGTCATACCCGCGTCACCGACGATCCGGAACATAGAAGGCCATAGCAGGGACGACGGATGGAGGCAGGATCAGCCTCCAAATATTTCCAGAGGAACCGCACAGGCAACTGTGCGGTTCCTGCTTTTGTACGTCGCTGCTTTTTGCAGCTCGCACCGCAACGGCGCTTAACCGGCTGCGAACTTGCTCAGTGCCTCGCCCTGCAAGCGGTACACCGTCCATTCGTCCTGCGCCTGCGCGCCTGCTGCTGCGTAGAAGTCGATTGCCGGTTGGTTCCAGTCCAGCACCGACCACTCGAAACGACCGCAACCTTCGGCCACCGCCTGCCGCGCCAAATGCCGCAACAACGCCTTGCCGGCACCTAGACCACGATGCGCGGGATCCACGTACAGGTCTTCCAGGTACAGGCCGTTGCGTCCGAGCCAGGTGGAATAATTGTAGAAATACACCGCATAACCGACCGGCTGCGTATCGATTTCGCAGATCAACGCATGCGCACGCGCACCGGGACCGAACAAACTGGCGCGCAGGCCGGCCTCGTCGGTTTGCACCGCGTCCTCGGCCCGCTCGTAGCGGGCCAGGTCGCGAATCATCCGCAGGATCAGCGCGGCATCGGCGGCCAGCGCCGGGCGGATCTGCATCACCGCCATTTCAGCGCGCCGCCACCGCCGCGCGCATGTGCGCGATGACCTCGGCGTAATCCGGCGCGTTGAAGATCGCCGACCCTGCGACGAAGGTATCGGCGCCGGCGGCCGCAGCCGCAGCGATGTTGTCCGGCTTGATCCCACCATCGACTTGCAGCCGGATCGGCTTGCGACTGGCGTCGATGCAGGTGCGGATGGAGCGCAGCTTGTCCAGCGCCGAGGGAATGAACGCCTGCCCGCCAAAGCCCGGGTTGACCGACATCACCAGCACCAGATCCACATCGTCCAACACCCAGTCGAGAATCTCCAACGGAGTGGCGGGGTTGAGTGCCAACCCGACTTGGCAGCCGTGCGACTTGATCAGTTGGATGCTGCGATGGACATGACGGCTGGCCTCGGGATGGAAACTGATGAGGCTGGCACCGGCCTCGGCGAAATCGGGAATCAACCGATCCACCGGCTCCACCATCAGATGCACGTCGATCGGCGCGGTGACACCATGCTTGCGCAGCGCCCGGCATACCATCGGGCCGATGGTCAGATTCGGCACGTAGTGGTTATCCATCACATCGAAATGGATCCAGTCGGCGCCGCCGCGCAGCACCGCATCCACTTCCTCGCCAAGACGGGCGAAATCGGCGGACAGGATGGACGGGGCAATGATGCAATCGGACATGGCGGGATCTCAGCGTTTGCGCAGGAGGCGAATACGGTCGTAAGCCGTGTTGAGCTGGCTGGCCTTTTTCTCGGCGCGCGCGCGCAACTCTGGACTGGCGTTAGCGACTTTGTCGGGATGGTATTGGGACATCAGCCGGCGATAGGCAAGTTCGATTTCAGCGTCGGTCGCATCGCGTGTGAGGCCCAGCTCGCGATACGGATCTTCGCGCTGGGATAGCTTGAACCAGTCCGCGTCGAAAGCATGTCCGATCAGCAGCCCGATGAACGCGCCAAGCACGGGCGTTGGCCGCAGCAGCAAGGCGGCGGCGATGGCGCCGAGCAGTTTTCCGTACCAGGGCTTGGACAAGGGCGGGCTCGGCGGATAGGGACGTATATTTTACGGCACAGCAGGGCTTTCCAGCCGTACACTACGCGGCCCGCCGTCCGCCGCGGGCCCGCCGGGTCCCTGGGACGGTCGCCATTGCGAAGTCCGTAGGAGCGCCTGTGTCCACCACGCTGTTGCAATCCGATCTGCCTGGCCTGCCGTTGCGTCACCGCGGCAAGGTCCGCGACGTGTTCGATCTGCCGCGCGAACGCCTGCCCGCCAACGTCCCCGCCGGCGATTACCTGCTGATGGTCGCCACCGACCGCTTGTCCGCCTTCGACGTGGTGCTGCCCGACCCGATTCCCGGCAAGGGCGAGATGCTCTGCCAGGTGTCCAACTTCTGGTTCAAGAAGACCGAACACCTGATGCCCAACCATCTCACCGGCATCGATGTCGCCGCGGTGCTGCCCGAGGGCGTGGACACCGCGCTGTACGCCAAACGCGCGGTGGTGACTCGCAAGCTCAAGCCGGTGCCGGTGGAAGCCATCGCCCGCGGCTATCTGATCGGCAGCGGCTGGAAGGACTACCAGCGCACCGGCAAGGTTAGCGGGATCGAGCTACCCGATGGCCTGCGCCAGGCCGAGAAACTGGCCGAACCGATCTTCACCCCCTCGACCAAGGCCGCCGTCGGCGACCACGACGAAAACATCGACTTCGATGCCATGGTCAAGACCGTGGGCGCCGAGCTGGCCGAGCGCGTGCGCGACGCCACCTTGCGCATCTACCGCTTCGCCGCCGACTTCGCCGCCGAGCGCGGCATCCTGCTGGCGGACACCAAGTTCGAATTCGGCACCGACCTCGATGGCCGCCTGTACATCATGGACGAGATGCTGACCCCGGACTCCTCGCGTTATTGGCCGGCCGACGAATACGCAATCGGCAGCAGCCCGCCGAGCTACGACAAACAGTTCGTGCGCGATTACCTGGAAACGCTGGACTGGGGCAAGACCGCGCCCGGCCCGCGCCTGCCGCAGGAAGTGATCGAACGCACCCGAAGCAAATACGCCGAGGCACTGCAGCGGCTGGCCGGTATTTCGGTCGATTGAAGCGCATCGCCCTGCGCCAGATTGCCGGCGCTTGGACGAGGCGGCATGCGCATGCGCATGCGGATGCGGTAATGCGGCGTACCCTCCACCGCATGAGCGGATCGACCCGGAACCGACGATGCTTTCGCTATCGCCTGCGCTTCTGCGTTCCCGAGCTTGCAACCACCGGATCGGCGCTGGCTCCAACACACTTGTGCGGTCAACACGCCGCTCTGCGACACCTCGCCAACCCAGGCAGCGTTCTCATCGCTCGCACGCGTTCACGCCACAGGGGGCTGTCTGCGCATCGCGGCGTCGATGACGCTATGCTGATTTGGTGACTCGGAGGAAAGATGGAAACCACCGTCTACGCGCGCCCGATCGACCGATACTTCGCCCACTATTCCGACGCTCACCGCAACACCGTCAACCAGCGTATCCACGTGATCGCGGTGCCGGCGATCCTGTGGTCGGTCGTGGCGCTGCTGTGGTGCATCCCGGTCGGCGCTAGCTGGTTCCAAAGCGGCGTGTGGGCGGCGCTGGGCATGTTCGCCGCGTGGATGTACTACAACCGGCTGTCGCGACCACTGGGCTACGGCATGCTCGCCGTCTTCTTTTTCTGTGGCTGTCTGTGCCGGCTGCTGGAAGCACACCTGGGGCTGCAGGGATTGCGCTGGGTGGCACTGGCGGTCTTCGTGCTCGCGTGGAGCGCGCAGTACCTCGGCCACACACTGGAAGGCCAGCGGCCCAGTTTTTTCACCGATGTCGTGTATCTGCTGATCGGCCCGGCCTGGGTGCTGGCCAAGCTGTACCGGCACATGCACTGGCGCTACTGACGCACGGTGGCTGCGGGCGTCACGCCGAGCATGGCCGCATCCGGGGCGAACACGCGCGGCGCGTAGCCGAAATCGCGCAGCGCCGGCGCCAGATCGAAGACCAGATCCTCGCGCATGCGCTGCAAGGCCGCGCGATTCATGCCACGCAAGCGACCGCAGGCATGCGCCAACGCCAACAGCAGCGCGAACACGGTATGCGGCAACAGCAGCAACCGTGCCGGCGGCTGCAACACGGCCAGCACGCGGCGCACCATGTCGCGATAACGCAGTGTCTCGCCGCCGCCCAGCGCATAGCTTTTGCCATGCGTGGCCGCAGACGCCAGTACCGCCAGCGCCGCATCGGCCAGATCCTGCACATGCACCGGCTGCCGCAGGCCACAGGCACTGCGCGGTAGCACGAAGCAACCGCTGCGCCGCGCCAGCGCGGCAATCGCGCTCAAGGTACGGTCGCGACCAGCACCGTAGACCAGGGTCGGTCGTAACACCGTCGCAGCGGCGCCGCGTTCGGCGGCCACCGCAAACAGCGTCGCTTCGGCCTCGCGCAAGCGTCGGGCAACATCGCGCTCGGCGGTATCCAGCGAATCGCGCTTGACCTCCAGGCTGGTGGAGCCGAACGCAACCACGCGCGGTGCCTGCATCGGCACGCGCCGATACCAATCCGCGAACGCATCCAGCGGCCCGCAACTGAAGACGACATCGACCGGCAACGGCGGCATCGACAACGTCCCCAGCTCGCCAGAATGCCAATGCAGGCCGGTCCGGGCCGGCTGGGCGGTGCGCGAGTAGGCATGCACCTGCCAACCGGCGGCGAGCAACCCTTGCAACAGCCGTTCGCCGATTTGCCCACTCCCGCCGAACAGCAGCGCGATACCCGGCGACGTGGGAGGGTGTTGCATGGGGACAGCGGAAACGGGCGCATCGATCATCGCCACAGCATAACCAGCGCACGCCACCATGCCCAATTTCCTGTAGCGCCGCACGCTCAGACGTATGGCCTGCTGCGGTTCAGCGCGTCGATGTGCGTGCATGCGCGCCACGTCAACCTCGGCCAGCGCCACAACCTGCCTGTTACACTCGGATCTCTGCACGCGAATCGCGTATTCCCTGCATGATGCCCATCCTCATCCCCCTGTTGGCCTTGCCGTTCCTGATGGCGGTCAGCGTGGTCGCCCTGCGCCATCGGACACGCGCTGTGCTGGCCTGGGTCGCGGCGATCGCGCCACTGGCCGGCCTGGTGCTGCTGGGCACGTTGAGCGCGACCGTCCTGCAAGGCGGCATCGTCCGCAGCGATCACGCCTGGCTGCCGCAGATCGGGCTGCAGTTTTCACTGCGGCTCGATGGCTTGGCCTGGATGTTCGCTGGCTTGGTGCTGGCGATCGGCGCACTGGTGGTGATGTATGCGCACTACTACCTGAGCGCGCGCGAGAACGCGGCGCGCTTCTATGCCTGCCTGCTGCTGTTCATGGGCGCGATGCTGGGCATGGTGCTGGCCGGCAATCTGTTGCTGCTGATGGTGTTCTGGGAACTGACCAGCATCAGTTCGTTCCTGCTGATCGGCTTCTGGTCGCAGCGCAAGGACGCGCGCGACGGCGCGCGCATGGCCCTGGTCATCACCGGCGGCGGTGGCCTGGCGTTGCTCGGCGGCGTGCTGTTGCTCGGTCGCATCGTCGGCAGTTATCAGCTCGACGCGGTACTCGCCGCCGGTCAGACGATCCGCGCCAGCGTGCTGTATCCGTGGGCGCTGGGGTTGATCCTGCTCGGCATCTTCAGCAAGAGCGCGCAGTTCCCGCTGCATTTCTGGCTGCCGCAGGCGATGGCGGCGCCAACGCCAGTGTCGGCGTATCTGCATTCGGCGACGATGGTCAAGGCCGGCGTCTTCCTGCTGGCGCGACTGCATCCGGCGCTGGCCGGCAGCCCGTTGTTCTTCTATACGGTCAGCGGCATCGGCGCGATCACCCTGCTGACCGGCGCCTGGTTGGCGATTTTCCAGCACGATCTGAAAGGCGTGCTGGCGTATTCGACGATCTCGCATCTGGGCTTGATCACCATGTTGTTCGGGCTGTCCACGCCGATGGCGGTGGTCGCTGGCGTCTTCCACATCCTCAATCACGCCGTCTTCAAAGCCTCGTTGTTCATGGCCTCCGGCATCATCGACCACGAGACCCACACCCGCGACATGCGCAGGCTCGGCGGGCTGCGCCGTTGGATGCCGATCACCAGCACGCTGGCGATCATCGCCGCGCTGGCGATGGCCGGTATCCCGCTACTCAACGGGTTTTTGTCCAAGGAAATGTTCTTCGCCGAGGCGCTGGGCGCCAACGGACCGACGCAGATGCGCGTGTTCATCGCCAGCACAGCGTTGCTGGCCGGCGTGTTCGGCGTGGCCTACAGCCTGCGCTTCGTCTACGAGACGTTCTTCGGCGAAGGGCCACGCGGCTTGCCGACGATGCCGCACGAGCCGCCACGCTGGATGAAGATTCCGGTGGAAATCCTGGTGTTGGTCTGCGTGGCGGTCGGCACCGTGCCGACGCTGACCGTGGCACCGGTGTTGCGCAGCGCCGCCAGCGCGATCCTCGGCGACGCCCTGCCCGACTACAGCCTGACGCTGTGGCACGGCTGGAACGCGCCGCTGGCGATGAGCCTGACCGGCGTGATCGGCGGGGTGGCACTGTACTTCAGCCTGCGCCGGCTGACGGCGCTATACACCGAGGTGCGCCGTTCGCTAGGCAAACGGCTGTTCCACTGGCATGTGCAGACATTGTTCGGCCTGGCCGCGCGGGCGACCCGGCTGCTCGTCAATGGCCGCCTGCAACGCAGCCTGCGTTGCTTGCTGTTGGCCGCCGTGGTGGTCGCGGCGGCACCGTTCGTCACGGCTGCACCGTCGTGGCCGTCGTGGCCGCCACCGCAGCCGATGCCGCCGCTGGGCTGGGCGCTATGGTTGTTGATCGTCGGCAGCGCATTCACCACGCTGCGCCTGTACCGCCAGCGCCTGCTGGCCGTGGTGGCCATCGGTGGCAGCGGACTGGGCGTGAGTCTGGTCTTCGTGTTCCTGTCCGCACCGGATCTGGCGCTGACCCAATTGCTGGTGGAAATGGTCACGCTGGTGTTGATGCTGCTGGGGCTGCACTACTTGCCTACTGTGTCGCCTGCGGAACCACGGCGCTGGCCGCGGCGACGCGATGCGACATTGGCAATCGCCGCCGGTGTCGGCATGGCCTTGCTGGCGTATGCGGCGATGACCCGCCCGACGTCGAGCATGGCCGGCGAACTACTGCAACGCGCGCTGCCACAGGCGTATGGACGCAACGTGGTCAACGTGATTCTGGTGGATTTCCGCGGTTTGGATACCTTCGGCGAAATCAGTGTGTTCGCGATTGCCGCGCTGGTGGTGCACGCGCTGTTGCGCGGTGTGCCGATGCCGCCCGAAACGCGCATGCCCGGCCCGCCGATCATGCTGCCGGTGCCGGCCGATCTGACCCAATTGCTGTTCCCGCTCACCCTCACCGTGTCGATCTTTTTGTTTCTGCGCGGACACAACGCGCCCGGTGGTGGCTTTATCGCCGGGCTGGTGCTAGCGGTGCCGCTGCTGATGCAATACGTGATTCAGGGTGCCGCCTCGGTGGAATCGCGCTTCGGCCTGGACTACATCCGCTGCATCGCGCTGGGTTTGTTGCTGGCCGCGCTCAGCGGCATGGGCGCACTGTTGTTCGGCGCGCCATTGCTGACCAGCGGCCACCTCAATCTGACGCTGCCATTGATCGGCGAGGTATCGTTGACCAGTGCGCTGGGGTTCGACACTGGCGTCTTCCTGGTGGTGTTCGGCGGCACAATGTTGACCCTGTCGATGCTGGGCACAATCATGCCCTCACGCACGCGCGAGGCGCGGCGCGGGCGCATCGACCCGACCCGACGCTCGGCCATCAGCGGGGAAATGCACTGATGGAACTGGCCTTGGCGAGCGCGATCGGCGTGCTGACAGCGGTAGGCGTGTATTTGCTACTGCGCGCGCGCAGCTTCGATGTGATCCTGGGCATGACCGTGCTGTCCTACGCCACCAACCTGCTGATCTTCGCTGGTGGACGGCTGGTGCAGGGCAAAGCGCCGCTGCTGCGCGACGGCATCGCGCCGACCCTGGCCGAGCATGCCGACCCACTGCCGCAAGCGTTGGTGTTGACCGCGATCGTGATCGCCTTCGCGATGACGGCCGTGAGCATCGTGCTGGCACTGCGCAATCGCAGCGACAACCACAGCGACCATGTCGATGCACGCGCGGCTCATGACGCGGAGGATGCGCCATGAGCCATGTGCTGATCCTGCCGATCCTGATTCCATTGCTCGGTGCCGGGTTGTCGTTGTTGCTGGAACAACGTCGCGCAGCGCGCAGGTTGCAGCGCCTGCTGGCGTGGACGGCAATGGCGGCACTGGCCGCAGCCGTGACCGCGCTATGCGCGCAGGTGGGCGATGGTCACGTCCACGCCTATCTGCTGGGCGACTGGCCCGCGCGGTTGGGCATCGTGCTGATGGCCGACCGGCTATCGGCATGGATGCTGGCGACCACCACCTTGCTCGCCGCCGCTTGCCTGCTACACGCCTGCGCGGGTTGGGATCGGCGTGCGCCGCATTTCCATGCGCTGTTCCAGTTCCAGTTGGTCGGCCTCAATGGCGCGTTCCTGACCGGCGATGTCTTCAATCTGTTCGTATTCTTCGAGGTGATGTTGATCGCCTCCTACGGCCTGCTGCTCAGTGGCGGTCGCGGTCTGCGTCTGCGTGCGGGGTTTCATTACGTGGTGTTCAACGTCACCTGCTCCACCGTGTTCCTGATCGCACTGGGTTTGCTGTACGCACTGCTCGGCTCGCTGAACATGGCCGAGTTGTCGCAGCGCGTGGCGCAGGCGCCACCGCAGAACCTGGCGCTGATCAAGGCCGCAATGGGCCTGTTGCTGCTGGTGTTCTGCGCCAAGGCCGCGTTGCTACCGTTATATCTGTGGTTGCCGGAAACCTATGCACGAGCGCCGACCGCCGTCGCGGCGCTATGCGTGATCATGACTAAGGTCGGCCTGTATGCGATGTTGCGAGTCAGTACGCTGATGCTCGGCAGCCAGTCGCCGACGCTGCATGGCTACGGTGGCGACTGGCTACTGTGGCTGGGCCTGACCACGCTGCTGCTGGGTGCTCTCGGCGTGCTGGCGGCGGTGCGCCTGCCGGTGCTGATCGGCTACTTGGTGATCGTGTCGGCAGCGACGCTGTTTATCGCCTTCGCGCTGCAGCAACCCGGCATGCTCAGTGCCGGCCTGTATTACCTGGCACACAGCAGTTTCGTGGCCGCCGCACTGTTCATGATCGCCGAACTGATCCGCGGCCGACGCGGCGGTGCAGGCGAGCGCAACAACCGCATCGCCCCGCTGCCGCAGAAAACGCTGTCAGGACTGCTGTTCCTGATCGCGGCGATCTCGGTGGCTGGGCTGCCCCCACTGTCCGGTTTCCTGGCCAAGATCGCGCTGCTCAGCGCCACGCCAGCGGCACTCACTGGCCCGGTGTGGAGCACGGTGCTCCTCAGCAGCCTGATGGTCATCATCGGGCTGACCCGCAGCGGCGTGCGACTGTTCTGGCACGTGCCCGGCAACCACAACACCGTCAATCACAACACTGCAGCATTGCCACCGCCGGTCACGCGCACGGTACCGGCACGGCGGCTGGAAATCGCCGCCACCCTGTTGCTGCTCGGCTACGGCATGACCATGACGTTGGCAGCCGAACCACTGCTGCGCTACACCGACGCCATCGCCGCGCAGGTGTTGCGTCCATTCGCTTACGTCGCCCAATTGCGCGCCACCGCGCCCGTGCTACGGGAGCCCTGAGATGATCCGTTCCTCCTGGTCGCGCCGGCTGTTTCCATCCTGGCCGCTGAGTCTCACCATCACCGCGTTCTGGCTGCTGATGAGCGACAGTCTCAGCCCCGGCCAACTCTTGCTTGGCGGTGGACTCGGCGTGGCGGTGCCGCTGTTCGCCGCGCGCCTGGACCGCGAATTCGCCCGCATCGGCACGCTGCGTCCGCTGCCGAAGATGCTATGCGTGGCGGCCTGGGACATCGTGCGCTCGAACGTGACGGTCGCGCTGCAAGTGCTAGGACCGCAGACACGGATCCGCCCCGGCTTTGTCTGGGTGCCGCTGGATATCGCCAACATCCACGGCATCGCCGCACTGACCAGCATGATTACCCTGACCCCAGGTACGGTCTCGGCAGCGTTGTCGCAGGACCGCAAATATTTGCTGGTGCATGTGCTGCACTTGGACGATGCCGAGCGCCTGATCCAGCAAATCAAGACACGTTACGAAGCGCCATTGATGGAGATCTTCCCATGACCCACGACATGTTCATCGACACCACCATCGTGGTGTGCATGCACATGGTCGCCCTGGCAATGCTGCTGGCGTTGTGGCGGCTGCTGCGCGGCCCGACCCTGCCCGACCGCATCCTGGCGCTGGATACGCTCTCGATCACCGCAATCGCCGAAGTGATGTTATGGGGCATGTACCTGGATTCGCCGGTGTATTTCGAGGCGGCGTTGATCATCGCCATGCTCGGCTTCGGCAGTACCGTGGTGCTGAGCAAATACGTGCTGCGTCGGGACATCGTCGAATGAACGCATTGCTGCATCTCACCCTGGCGTTGCTGCTGATCGTCGGCTGCTCTTTCATCTTGCTCGGTGCGCTGGGACTGGTGAGACTATCGGACTTCTTCAAGCGCCTGCACGCGCCGACCATGGCCAGCACGCTGGGCGTGGGCTGCATTCTGCTAGCCTCGGTGGGCTATCACCTGTTCCTGGGGCAAGACCCGCAGCCACGCGAATTGTTGATTACCGCGTTCTTGTTCATCACCGCACCGATCAGCGCGCACATGATGGCAAAGGCCGCGCTCTCGCTAATGCTGGCAGAACAGCCACCGACGCCCGACAGTAGAGACATCGACCAGAAACAGCGACCGATACCGACCCGAACGAAGCAACCGCCACCGTTGCCCTAGCCTGCTGCTGACGATGACATCCAACCCGACGCCGCGCTGATGCCGATCCGCACAACGGCGTGAACCGGCCGCCACGTCACCAGCAAGGCCATGACCCGGGCGATATGCGCCAACCGCGTTGTGTCGACGTATCGCAACACGATGGCACGCAATCCACCATGCGGCGGATACAGGCCTCGGCATGGATGCGGCAATTGTCGCCATGCATCCGTTCGAATCGGTGTAAAACGGAGTGCGAATGCCGCCTCGTCGCTGGTATGGCCTTGTCACCGGCACCACTGCGACACAACCTCTTTGCGCCATCCAGCCACGTCACCCCCATCGCCATAGGAGCTGCAGATGTCCCAGCCCGATCCGACCTCGTCACCACCACGTCCCTGGCTGGCGCTGGCTGGCATCGCCGCAATCGCTGTTGCTCTGGCCGCCGCCTTCGCCTGGAGCGCGGGCTGGCTCGGCGGGCCGCAACGGCTGACCGCCCAGCACATGACTGACGCCCTACAAGCCGGTGGTCCAGCGCATCCCGGCTTCCGCCGCGCGCACAGCAAGGGGGTCTGCGTCAGCGGCCACTTCGAGAGTAACGGCCAAGGTCAGGCATTGTCCGAAGCTCGGGTGTTCGCCCAGGCCTCGGTGCCGGTGCTGGGCCGCCTGTCGATCGGCGGCGGCGATCCACACGGCGCCGACGGCCAGGCACGCGTGCGCAGCATGGCCCTGCAGTTGCGCAGCGACGACGGCCAGGAATGGCGCATGGCGATGAACAACTTTCCGTTCTTCGTGGTCGCCACGCCAGAAGGCTTCATGGCGCAGATCCAGGCGTCAACGCCAGATCCGGCGACCGGCAAACCGGACCCAGCGAAGATGGCCGCGTTCCTGCAACGCTATCCGGAAGCACATATGTTCCAGGAATGGGCGATGACCGCGCCATGGTCGAACAGTTGGGCCAATACCGAGTACAACGGCGTCAACGCGTTCCGTTTCACCGCCGCCGATGGCAGCAGCCGCTACGTGCGCTGGTCGATGCGCCCGCACACGCCGTTCATGCCATTGTCGGCGGCGCAGCGCGCGCAGGCCGATGCGAATTTCCTCAGCGAGGATCTACAGACGCGGCTGAAGCGCGGCCCGCTACGCTGGGACTTGGTACTGACCATGGCCGCGCCCGGCGATCCAATCGAGGATCCGTCCCGCTCCTGGCCACCGACGCGGCAACATGTGGTCGCTGGCACCCTGGTGCTCGACCATGCCGAACCACAGGCCAGCGGCCCATGCCGCGACCTCAACTACGACCCGCTGATCCTGCCGCACGGCATCGCCGGCTCCAACGACCCGATTCTAGCCGCACGCTCGGCGGTCTATGCACAATCGTTCAACCGCCGCGAGCGCGAGATCGCACGCGGCCAGGCGCCGGATGCCATCGGCCAACAAGGAACTGCACAATGAATCCGAGCAACCGATCTGGGCACTTCAACCTGACCGCGCGCGTGCTGCATTGGCTGATGGCGGCGATGATCCTGACCATGCTGTTTGTCGGCGTCGGCATGGTTGCCTCGGTGTCGCAACGCCCCTGGCTGCTGGACCTGCACCGTCCACTGGGCATCGCCATCGGGCTGCTGGCGCTGGTGCGCCTGGGCAACCGTCTGCGGCACCGCCCGCCGCCGCTACCGGCCGACCTGCCGCACTGGCAAAAAATCGCCGCGCATGCCTCGCACGGCTTGCTGTATGCGCTGATGCTGGCGATGCCGCTGTTGGGCTGGGCGATGCTCTCGGCTGGCGGCTATCCAATCGTGCTGTGGGCGGGCGTACACCTGCCCGCGATCACCTCGCACAACCCGGTGCTGTACGCGCAGCTACGTTGCGCGCATGGCTGGCTGGGTTATCTGTTGTTCGCCACGGTGTTGGGACATCTGTGCGCGGCACTGTTCCATGCCTGGATACGCCGGGACGATGTATTGGCGAGCATGGTGCGCGGCGCGGCAGCGGCCAAGCCAACGGCAACACCCGAGCGGACATAGCCGGACATAGCCGGACAACGCGGGATAACGCCTTACGATGACGCGAGTTGGCAATCGTCGTTCACGCTCAGCTCGGTCACAGCCGAGGCGACTCGATTGCGGCCATTACGCTTGCCAGCGTAAAGCGCAGCGTCGGCGCAGCGCAGCAATTCCTCACCGGTACTGCCATGGTCCGGATAAGCCGCTACGCCAATCGACACCGTGATCGGTGGCAGCGTTTGCCCCTGATGCTGTACCTGCAGCTGCTCGACCGCCACGCGAATTTGCTCGGCGCGGCGTTGCGCAACGTCTGCCGAGGCACCCGGGAGAATCACCGTGAACTCCTCGCCACCATAACGGCAGGCGATATCTTCCGGTCGCACCATTCCCCCCAGCAACTGGCCGAAAGCAGCCAGCAACGCGTCGCCGCCAGCATGGCCCAAGCAGTCGTTGAGCGCCTTGAAATGGTCCAGATCCAACATCATCAGCGCCAACGGCAAATCGCGGCGCGCACAGCGCGATAGTTCGCGCAGCAGCGACTCCTCCAGATAGCGTCGGTTATACAGCCCGGTCAGCGGATCACGAATCGACTGCGTGCGCAGGCGCTGACGCAAATGCAGATTGTGCAGCGCCATCGCCAGTTGCTCGGCCACCACCTCGACCAGGTTGAGCCGCTCCAGCACGGCAAGGTCGGGACTGGAGAGATGGATCATCCCCAGCCGTTCGTCCTGCACGATCATCGGCACACAGGCACCGTAAAGCGCTTGTGCCGGGTCGCAAATGGCATCGCTGGTTTGTGCGCACAGCGACGCTGCACCGGGCTGCATCACCTGGGTCGCGTGCCGACATAGACTCTCGCAACGCTCCAGCGACATCGATGGCGCACATGCCGTCTCCATCCCCCAGTGGGCGACGCACACCACCTGCTCGCCAGCAGCATCGGTGCAGTACACGCCGCACCCAGCCGAACCGAGCAGGCGCTCAAGCGCCTGGCGTGCGACCTCGACCGCTTCATCTTGCTGCACGCAACTCTGTAGCCCGCGACTGCAGCGGTTGAGCGTGCGCAGGTCCTGTTCTGTACGCTGCATTTGCTGGACTGTGCCCACCAGCAGCGCATTGGCATGATGCCCAAGGCGCTCGGCCTGAGTCCGGCGACCGATTTCGCGACGCAGCAGCATATACAAGCAGAGCGTAAGCACGCACACGCCTGGGATACCACCGAAGGCCAAAAGACGCAGGATGCCGGCGCTATCGGCAGTGGCGCGCATGCGTTTGGCGAGCAAGTCGCGCTCGCTGTGCAGCATTGCATCGGCATTGCGACCTGCGGCCTGGGACAGCGCGTAGGCCTGGCGAATGCGCTCCATCTCCGGCCGCATCGTCGCGTCATGGAGCTGAAGGCGCGCGATGGCGTGCTCACTGATCTGCATGCGTTCGCGGATCTGCGCCTGAATCAAACGCAGTCGCGACGATTGCGCCGGATTATCCCGCAGCAAGGTGGAGAGTTGTTGTAGACGCGACGGCAGGGACTGCTCGCAACGCTGAAAATCGACCACGTCCTTCTTGTCACCCGGCAGCAGGAGAGCGCGCAACTTGGCGTCGCAATCGCTGAGATTGAATTGCAGCACATTGATCCCGGCAACGACTTGGTTGCTGTGCTCTACAGAAGCGGCATCGCCAAGCAAGCACTGACTCCCAAACAGCAGCGCGGCACTGATCCCGATCAACAACAGCAGCGCCAGCGGCACGCCATAGCGATTGATGGTCGCGAAGGACATGATGTCAAAGCGCGCAGAGACAGAAGTACCGTCGTCCTCAGGACCAAAACCAAGATGCGGAATCATGCGCAAACCACCAGACGAGCTCCAAGAGCAAACCCACATGGGATCGTAGTATCCCCTTCAGAAGCGCCAGCCGCGCCGCTTCCATGCAAGGCAGTGACCATGGACACACGTACCGGTAACTGCTGACGCTGAATGCGACCAGCCATTTTCAGGGAGCTGAACTGAGGGGTGTCGATGACCGGCAGCTCAGCCGGCAGCCCACAGCAGGCGGCCTCGCCATCGGCCACTCTGGCGACGACGTCGATATCCGCCTCCAGGTCCAGTAGGGTTCCCAATGCGCTACGCACCATTAGCTGGTCCTCCGCTAACACCAATCGAACACGGCCCCACGCCCCTGTGGGGGTATTGTAGGGCCGTCGTGACATCAGCGCTCAGCCAAACGTAGCAATCCGATCAACGGCCATGCTGCTACGGACCAACCTGAATCGGCACTAGGCATTGACCTGGTCGGCGCCCGTTTCCCGGCCCTGTGCGCCGCGCGGCTGCCGATCAGCACTTCCCTGGGGGTGCTGCGACCGGGCCCAGTTTCCAAGATCGCGCTCCCAGCCTGGCCCAATGGGGACTGACGCGTCATCTTTTGGTCATGAAAACACGGTAGAGCGGCGCCCCTCCCAGGGAGTAGCCTGCGCGACCATTTGTTTCCATCTCCGTTACCGCCATGTCCTCGCGCCTGTGCCTGTTGCTTGTCCTGTGCGCCAGCGTGTGCCTGGGCGCCTGTTCCTCCACCTCGTTGAGCGACCGCCTGGTCGCACCCGGTGGCGTATCACCGTTGATGGACGAGGAGCGGATCCAAAGCCTGCTGGCGACCCTGCCCAACCGCAGTGGACACGTGGTGGTGCCGGGCGGTATCCCGATCTTCTGGCGCGCGATCGACCCAGGCGATTACCGTATGCGCTACCGCTACGAACACGCCGCTCGCGACGCCAACGGCCACGAACACGCCGACTTCGCGATGGACGTCGCCACACCGCCGCCCGGGATTCATCCGGTACCGCGCGGCACCGTGGTGCTGTTGCACGGCTGGATGATGGACGGCGATTCGCTACTGCCGTGGTCGCTGGACCTGGCTCAGGCCGGCTATCGCAGCATCAGCATCGACCTGCGCAACCACGGTCGTTCCGGCGGCGGGCCGGCGGGCTACGGCACCCGCGAATCCGATGACGTGGTCGCGGTGATCCGCGCACTACGCATGCGCGGCGAAGTGCAGGGGCCGGTCTACCTGTTCGGCGTGTCCTATGGCGCGGCCACCGCATTGTTCACCGCGCAAAAGCTCGGCAACGCGGTCGACGGCGTGGTGGCGCTGGAATCCTTCGCCAATGCCGGACGCGGTATCCGCGACATGATCCCGCACATGCTCGCCAGCCACCCGCGCGGCTGGATGGCGAGCGCGGCGATGGATCTGGCGCGGTGGCGCTATGGCGATCAAAACTTGGATGCGGTGATCGCCAGCGCCAATCAACGCCTGGCGCTGAACCTGGACCAAGTCGATGTCACCACCGCAGCACGCAGCACAAGCGCTTGCGTACTGCTGCTGCACGGCAGCGCCGACCAACATATCCCGGTGGCGCACGGCCGATTGCTGGCGCTGGACGCGCCACGCGCGCACTACCTGGAGATGCACGGGGAAAATCACCTGAGCCTGCCGATGCGGCTGGATTTGCTGGCACCCACCGTAGAAGACTGGTTCGCCGAACTACCGGCGCCACGCCACGACGGTCACTGCCCGCAGCCGCTGCCGCCACGCCTGGACGCTACCCAACAATTCACCCTCACCTCGACCGCGAACACCACCCGAGGCTGAGTGCCGTATCGCCCCGCTATACCACGCCGCGGCGGCGCCCGATCCCCGAACGCCACACGCTCTCGCCAGCGAACAGCAGCAGCCCGATCCAGATCGCGGCAAAACCCAGCGCCCTGCCGGTATCGAACGGCTCACCGAAGAAGCAAACACCCAGCAGCAACTGCAAACTTGGCGAGATGTACTGCAGCAATCCAACCAACGACAACGGAACCCGCCGCACCCCGTAAGCGAAACCGATCAACGGCGCCGCCGTGACCGCGCCACCGCACATCAGCAGCACGTCGTCACGCCAGCCCCAGGCGCCAAAAAACCCGCCGCCGTGACCCGCCTCGCCCCAGAGCAGGAAGCCCAGCGCTGGCAGGAACAGATACACGCTTTCCACGCCCAATCCAGCCACCGCATCCACGTGCACCAACTTGCGCAGCAGGCCGTACAGTGCGAACGAGCTGGCCAAACCCAGCGCGACCCACGGCGGCGCGCCTGCATCGATCGTGAGCCAGACCACACCGAGCGCTGCACACGCGACCGCGAGCCATTGCAGCCGACGCAAGCGTTCATGCAGCACCACCACGCCGAGTAGCACGTTGAACAGCGGATTGATGAAATATCCCAGGCTGGCCTCGATCACATACCCGGCATTGATCGCCCAGATGTACAAGCCCCAATTAAAGGCGATCGCCACACTGCTCAACGCCAGCGTGACCAACGCATGCGGCTGCGCGGCGATGCGCCGCCACCACTGCAGGCGTGTGCTGTACATCAACCAGGCCACCACCAGCACGGCGCTCCACACGATGCGGTGAGCGATGATGTGCGCAGACGGCACTGCCTTGAGCAGATGCCAGTACAACGGCGCGACGCCCCATAGCGCAAAAGCCGCCGCAGTCATCCATAAACCGCGCCGCAGGTCGTGCTCGGCAACGCTCATCGGCCAGTCCCCGCCACCGCGATCACCACCGCAGCGGCCAGAACGTGCACCACAGACCAACAGCCACGCAACACCGCGCGTGGGCAGGGGCAATCGAAACGAACAAAGATGACATACGCGCACGACATGGACGAAGAGAATGACCTCGGATTCTAGAGCGTGTGCCGACGCATGTTGAAACGAGATGCGTTGGTCACCGGCAATGGCTGGGACGATGTTGCGTGATGCTGTCCTGGCCATCGCCAAGTCAAGCCACACGACACATCTGACGTAGCGCTGACGGTCAACCCGACCCCGACGGCACGCCATATTGGCGCGCGCCGAACTTGCGTGACTGACCTTGTCTCAACACACTTCGGATAATTTCGCAGTCGACCTCTTGAAGTCCATCACACACTGCAGGCCAGCGGCACAAGAGTGCTGGAGCGGGCTGACGACGATGTCAGACCGGCACCTTCCTCACCCCAGCCCTCGCCCTCGCCCTCGCCGGGTCGACCGAGCCACCGGACTTAAATTAATAATCCATTCATTATCATAGGCGTATTCCAGCACTACACCCTTCATTTCGGAACTACCATGACCAGCATTGATGCTTCACTGCAGTCGATCGGTAGCGCACCAAACCCATTCGCCATCCCGACAACGAACCCGCTCGGCAACACTGTCCAAGCAAGCAATGACACTTCTGCAGTGCAACAGGCTGTCTCGCTGTCATCGGATGCGGCGTTGATCCTTAGCCTCGGCACTTCCTCGCCTGCCGACCAGGGCCTCACCTATACGGCGGCCGGTCTGTTCAATACCATCGTCCGTGCTGGTTCGGCCGACGGCACCTCGCCCAACATCGATCAAAATCAGGCGAATCAGTCCTATTCTCAGGGCATTTTGGATGGTATCGGCACCCCCCCGTCGACACCCGGCATCTATAACGCATCCGGCGTCTTCACCGCCGACAACACGTTGACGCCGGCACTGTCGTCCGCGCTCAAAGAAAATCCCAACCTGACCGGTCCCATCGTCGGCGATCTGCTCAACCAGGGCATCGTGGGCAGTCTGATTTCCACCACCGCCTGAGCCGGTGACGCAGCTCTGCGGCGAGGGCGAGGATCCTAGTCAGTCCGTTCCTCGCCAGGGGTGAAGTAATGCCGTGCCGAGCGGCAAGCAGCAGGGCAGCCACCTACAACGAAGATCGCCAGAGGCGATGGCTCTCTAACCTAGCGGGACGGGTCCGTCGCACTTCTCCGACTCATAAGCCAATGGCACTCCATACCATTCCGAAGCATCTGTTTCACTGCCACCCTCTCCAACAGATGCATCGTTGGCTGCCTGTGCGGCACCTCCCATGAACAGAGCGGCGGACAGCAGCAACATGCGCATCGGGTTCACGATCACGACCTGACGACGAGTAGGCAGCACAGTGTAAAACGTGACGGCGCCAACAGACAGAGCGCGGTGAAATCATCGTCCGCACAGCACGCATGGCGCCACTCAACCTGCGGAACGATCCAACCAACAAGCCAAGCCCTGCGCATTGAGTTCGATGTCCATGTGCAGCACGCGCTCCACCCCGGCATCGTCCAGCGCGCAACCGTGCAAGCGTGCGCGCTCCAGGTACAACGCGGTCAACGCGGCAACCAGACAACGATGACGATCGGAACGGCCATCGCAGACGCGCGCAATCGCGACCATCGCATCGAGTTGCTCGAACAACTCCGCCGCCAACCTCGCCGCACCTTCCACCGGGCCGTAGTGCGTCAGATACAGGGTCTGCGGCGCGTAGTCGAGCATGCGCTGGATCGAGGCGCGCATGGCGTCCGGCTCGAACTGTACCGGCGAGGACGTCGGAATCGCGAACGCGCCGCGCGCACTGTCCAGCTCTCGGTAGGACAGCCCGAAGGTATCGCCGGTGAACCAACTGCGGCTGCGCGCATCCCACACACACAGATGATGGCGCGCATGGCCAGGAGTATCGATACACAGCAATTCGCGCGCACCCAACCTCAACCGATGGCCCTCTTCGGCGACGACCACGCGCTCGGCTGGCACCGGCACGATGCGGCCATAACTGCGTGCCATCTCCTCTTCGCCATACACCGCCGTGGCGCCCGCGATCAGCCGCTCCGGATTGATCATGTGCGAGGCGCCGCGCGGATGTACCAACAGGCGCGCATTGGGCAGTTGCTGCAGCAACGCGCCGGCGCCACCGGCATGATCCAGATGCACATGGGTGAGAATCAGCCAGTCAACCTTGTCCGGCGCCAGACCCGCGCACTCCAGCGCGTGCAGCAACACCGGCACGGCATGACTGGTGCCGCAATCGACGAAAGCCCCACGCCCCTGCTCCACCATCAAATAAGCCGCATCGAACTGCGCGCGCTGAAAACCGGTATCGATGAGATGAATGCTGGGATCGCTTGGCATGGCGTCAGGCAGCGGCTGTGCGAAAGGCGCATTTTAGGCCGTATGGAAGGCATTGGCAGCTCAAGCCAACGCAGCACAAACACGCCTGAAGGCGCAGCTTCAGCCCCGATCCGATTTGCGCATCGGGACCGACTCCGCTAGCAGACAGGCGCTGCGCTCAGTCCGCCTCACGCAGACGCTGCAACGCACTCATGACCGTTTCTGCCGGTGCCACCAGGACCAGCGGCATCGCCTGCAACGCATCGGCCTGGGTGACCTGCTTGAGTGCTGCGATGGTCTGCCCAGCATCGCGCGGCGAAGCAAAGCCGGTACTGTGCAACAACAACGTGCCTTCGCCATCGAGCAACTTGAAATAGAACTGGCCGTCGCCTTCGCGGTACTGCTTGAAACTCGGTAGCGCCTGTTTTGTGGCAGTCGCGTTCGATACGGCGTCGCGCTGGGATAAATCGCGCAATCCCACCGCATGCCGCAATTCGGCCAGGAACGGCGTGGCGTAACGCTCGCGCAAGCGCTGCGCATTGTCGCGCAAGGTCGCTTCGATCACCTCCGGACGCGCCATCAGCGCGTCATAGCGCTCGCGCATCGGTGCGATCTCGCCATCAATGCGCTCGAACAGTTGCTGCTTGGCCTCACCCCAGCCGATACCGTCAGCGAAAGCCTGAGCGAACGCCGCAGTCTCCTCAACCGTGGCAAAAGCCTGATACAACTGGAACAATGCCGAACCCTCGGTGTCTTTCCGCACGCCAGGCGCACGGGAATCGGTCACGATGGCGAACACGCGCTTCTTCAGCTCCTCGCGCGGCGCAAACAACGCGATGGTGTTGTCGTAGCTCTTGCTCATCTTGCGCCCGTCCAGTCCCGGCAGCGTCGCCACCTGCTCGTCGATCAGGGCCTCGGGCAAGATGAAATGGTCGCGACCATAAACATGGTTGAAGCGCTGGGCAAAATCGCGCGCCATCTCGATATGCTGGATCTGGTCGCGGCCCACCGGGACTTGCTGCGCCTTGAACAGCAGGATGTCGGCGGCCATCAACACCGGATACATGAACAAGCCCGCCGTCACGCCGGCATCCTCGTCCTCGCCATCGGCGCGGTTCTTGTCGACCGCGGCCTTGTAGGCATGCGCACGGTTGAGGATGCCCTTGCCGGCAACGCACGTCAGGAACCAGGTCAGCTCATTGGTCTCCGGCACGTCCGACTGGCGATAGAACCATACCTGGGCCGGATCCAGGCCCGCGGCCAGCCAGGTGGCGGCGATCTCCAGCGTCGAACGCTGGGTACGCATCGGGTCCTGCGCCTTGATGAGGCTATGCAGGTCGGCAAGAAAAAAGAAACTCTCGATGCCAGGACGCCGGCTAGCCTGCAGCGCAGGACGAATCGCGCCCACGTAGTTGCCCAAATGCGGCGTGCCGGAAGTGGTGATGCCGGTGAGAACACGGGTGGTCATGCGGAATGAAAGGCCGAGGAAAACCCGACGAGTTTAACCGCAGCACACGCCTACGTTCCGGCGCGTGGCCGATTCAATCGCAGCGCCATCACGACATGCGCATCGCGTGTGGCCGTGGTCGCCACGCAGGTGGATGGGTCATGACAAAAAAACGGGCCGGCAAGCCGGCCCGTTTTCATGGTTGAGCAAGTCGCTCAGTTCTTCTTGGAAGCAGCGTCTTCGACTTTCTCGCCAGCCTTCTGCACGTCCTTGCCAGCACCGGCAACGGTGTTGCAAGCCGACAGCAGGCCCGCCGAGAAGATCGCCAACATCATCAACGCAAACATACGCTTCATAAAATTCACCCCTTTACTTGATCATGGGAAGCGGCATGGTAACCGCACGGAATCGCATGCCGGTCGTGCGCGACAGTCTGCCGCCGCGCATGACCGAGGCACTCAGCACTTGCCCGCACTGCAATCCTGAGCCTTGTCCTCCACCTTCTCACCCGCCTTCTGCATATCTTTGCCGGCACCGGCGACAGTGTTGCAGCCGCTCAGCAGGCCAGCACAGAACAGGGTCAGCATCATCAAGGTAGTCAGTCGCTTCATCAGGAATTCCTCTGGCAATCTAAAGATGGTCTGGACCATGACGATAGGCACCGCCGCGCTATCGCCTGTGCGTGAATGTGCGGTCACGACTGTGGATTTCACGTGAATGAACCCTCGCGCCATTCAGTTTCGACCTGCTGCACTGCATCAATCGCGCATCGGGGTCGCTTTGCCGAACAGGCTATCGACCCAGTCCTCGGCCAGTTCCGCCGTCAGGTTGCCGCAGTCCAACACTCGGTGCAGTGCGAGGATGTCCAGCGAGGCCAGAGCCTGGATCCGGGGACGACGGCCAACACCGCACTTGCGCGCATGCCAGCCCTTGAGCTGGAAAATCCGCTACACCCTGTTCTTGCTCATCCCAAGCAATCCAGCCACCGTTCGTTCATCGAACGATGGCTCGACCTCGATCAGTGCATGGATCGGCTCGGCCAGTTCCGACCTCACCTGCGCCGAGCTGTCCAACGCTTGATCTGCCTCGGTCCATAGGGAGCGCCTGGGCTTGAGAGGCTCCCAACTGGTTCGGGCAGAAAATCTACCTAGAGCGTGTTATGAACTTTGAAGTAGAGACGTTGCATTTCCAAGCATGAGCATTGAGAAGACGACGAAG
>NZ_JZHZ01000007.1:171273-339545 GCF_000963005.1 Xanthomonas sp. GPE 39 | reverse complement strand
GCACCAGCGGCGGCGGCACCAGCGGCGGCGGCACCAGCGGTGGCGGCACCAGCGGTGGCGGTACCAGCGGTGGCGGCACCAGCGGTGGTGGCTCCGGCAGTGACCCTAGCTACAGCACTAAGGTCATCGTCGACAGCGATTGGCAAGCTGGCTATTGCGAGCGCGTACAAGTCACCAACAACGGCGGCACCGCCGGCAACTGGTCATTGACTCAGACGATCAGCGGCACGGTCAACAACCTGTGGAATGCCACTTGGACGCAGTCCGGTAGCACGCTCAGCACCAGTGGCCTGGATTCGAACAAGACCCTGGCGCCCGGTGCCATGACCGAGTTCGGCTTCTGTGCCAATCGCTGATGTCATGCGGTAACACCGTCACCGTGTGAATGACACGGTGACTTGCCAACGGCAGCGTCGCAAGACGCTGCCGTTGACGTTTCTGGTGATCGCAACGCATGGGCACCCGTTACAGCCACCGATCATCAGGGGCGTAGCGGTGCAGCCATGCCGGTCTGCATCCAGCGCAATGCGCGCGCGCTGACACCAGCCGTCACCGATATCACGCATCACTGGCAATCGTTGGCCAAGACTTGCAGTGAGACGCCCGCGCCGTGCGATCCGGTGATATTCCTCAATCGCGTCCCTGGCCTCTATGATGAAGCACTTCCATCATCGGACTATGCGCATGCTCCGACCACGATCGTTATTGATCTGCAGCATTCTCGCCCTCAGCACTGCCGGCATGCCCGCTGCGGCCATGGCCGCCGCCCCAGCACCGAGCTTGCCGGACATCGCCTACACTCGCTTCACTCTGCCCAACGGCCTGACCGTGGTGGTACACGAGGATCACAAGGCGCCGATCGTGGCGGTGAGCATCTGGTATCACATCGGTTCCGGCGACGAGCCAACCGGCAAGACCGGCTTTGCGCACTTGTTCGAGCACTTGATGTTCTCCGGCTCAGAGCACCACAAAGGCACCTATTTCCAACCGTTCGAGAAAGTCGGCGGCACCGACATCAATGGCACCACTTGGTTCGACCGCACCAACTACTTCGAAACCGTACCGACCACCGCGCTGGATACGGCACTGTGGATGGAATCGGACCGCATGGGGCACCTGCTCGGCGCAATCGGGCAAAAGGAACTGGATACCCAGCGCGGCGTGGTCGAGAACGAAAAACGCCAGGGCGAAAATCAACCCTACGGCCGTGTGGAAGAAAACATACTGGCGCACATCTTCCCGGCCAATCATCCCTACCAGCACACCACCATCGGCTCAATGGCCGACATCGATGCGGCCTCGCTGGACGACGTCAAACGCTGGTTCCACGACAACTACGGCGCCGCCAACACGACCTTGGTGCTGGCCGGCGACATCACCGTGGACCAGGCACGCGCCAAAGTCGAACGCTATTTCGGCGATATCCCGGCGGGCCGGCCGGTGCCGCACCAGCAGCCATGGATCACACCATTGGCCAAGCAAACCCGCGGCGTGCAGCACGACCACGTCGCGCAACCGCGCATCTACCGCACTTGGGTGGCACCGCAACTAGGCACCGATGACGCTGTGCAACTGGATCTGGCAACGACCATGCTCGGCGGCGGCAAAACCAGCCGTCTGTATCAGCGCCTGGTCTATCGCGACAAGCTGGTCGATGACGTCTCCGCCGACGTGGAGACGTTCGCGCTGGCGAGTCAGCTGCAGATCACTGCCGACGTGAAGGACGGCGTGGACCCTGCCAAGGTCGAAGCCGCCATCGCCGAGGAATTGCAAAAGTTCAGCGCCGAAGGCCCCAGCGCCGACGAACTGCAACGCGCCAAGATTCGCTATCGCGCCGGCTTCGTGCGCGCCCTGGAAAAAGTCGGCGGCTCAGGCGGCAAGGCTACGATCCTGGCCGAGGGCCAGGTCTACCGCAACGATCCAGGTGCCTACCGGCAGGATCTACAACGCGCGCAAGCCGCTACTATCGACAGTGTGCGCAAGGCCGCTGCCACCTGGTTCGGCAAAGGCGACTATGTGCTGACCGTGCTGCCAGCACCAGAAGGTTTCGATGAGGCCGCCGAGGACAAGGCGGTCACGCCATTACCCACTGCGTCGGGCAAGCCCGCGACCAAGCTCCCGCCCAAAGCCACCTACAGCGTCGGCAAGAGCCAGGTCGATCGCGCCGCTGGCGTACCCAACATCACCGAGTTCCCTGGCTTGCGTTTCCCGCAGTTACAGCGCGGCAAACTCAAGAACGGTATCGAGGTGGTGCTGGCCGAGCGCCACACCATTCCGGTCACTCAGATCGAACTGCTGTTCGACGCCGGCTACGCGACCGACCAAGGCCACAAGCTCGGCACCGCCAACTTCACTGCGGCGCTGATGAACGAGAGCACACCTACCCTGGATTCGGTGGAAGTGGCGCAACGCCGCCAGCGCCTGGGTGCAATGACCAGCGTGTCCTGCGGACTGGACAGCTGCGACGCCTCACTGAATGCGCTCAACGACCAATTGGCACCGTCGCTGGAACTATTCGCCGACATCGTGCGTCACCCAGCATTCAAAGCAGAGGATATCGCACGCATCCGCAACCAATGGCTGGCCTCCATCGCGCAGGAAAAAACCCAACCAGAGGGGCTGGCGCTACGTATCCTGCCACCGCTGCTGTACGGTCCACAGCATCCCTACGGCGTGCCGCTCACCGGCACCGGGACCGAAGCGGCGATCAAGGACTTGAATGCCGCCGACTTGCGCGCCTTCCAGAACAACTGGCTACGTCCGGACAACCTGCGCATCCTGGTCGCCGGCGATACGACGCTGGCGCAGATCATTCCGCAGTTGGACACGGTCTTCGGCGACTGGCAGCCACCGAAGAGCAAGCGCCCAACCAAGTCATTGCCGCAGGTCGCCGCACAACCCAAGCCACGGGTGTTCCTGATCAAGCACGAGAACGCGCCGCAATCGTTGATCATGGCCGGCCTGCTAGCCCCCTCGACCAAGGCGCCGAACAATCTGGCCATCAGCGTGGCCAACGATGCGTTCGGTGGAAGCTTCACCTCGCGCTTGAACATGAACCTGCGCGAAGACAAGCGTTGGGCCTATGGTGCCAACAGCTTCATGCTCGATGCACAGGGCCAGCGTCCCTTCCTGCTCTTCGCACCAGTGCAGACCGATAAGACCGCCGAGTCCGCCGCCGAGATCCTGAAGGAATCCAAGGCGGTGATCGGCGAAAAGCCTTTGACCAGCGAGGAAATCACCAAAATCAAAAACCAACGCATCCGTGCCCTGCCAGGTCGCTTCGAAACCACCAGCGCGGTGCTCGGCGCGATGGAGAGCATCGTTCAATACGGGCGTGCGGATGATTACGTGCAGACCTTGAAGAAGCGCCTGGAAGCGGTCGATCAACCCGCTGCGGAAGCGGCGATCAAGGAAATCGTCGCACCACAGGCGATGACCTGGGTCATCGTCGGCGACCTCAAACAGATCCAAGCTCCAGTGCGCGCACTGAAACTAGGCGATGTGCAGGTATTGGACAGCGACGGCCAACCGATCAAGCATTGATCCACGACCACGTGCGCCGCGCCTGCGCGCAAATCGCAGCGCGGACACAGCGCCCGTGGAGATGGCGACAACCACGGAGCAATACATGGCGGGTGCAACATCACGACTGCGGGACGTCTATGACGTGCCGCAGTCGTGTGGGTTATCGTATGGTGTGTTACGCGATCTTTACCAAAATCGATGAACACCAGCGCCATGACCGACGAAGCAATGCGCCAGCAGGTGCTCGACCGTTATCGCATCGTCGGCAGCCCGCCCGAGGAGGCCTACCAGGACATCGTGCAGATCGCCGCGTCGCTATGCGATGCGCCTATCGCCCTGATCTCGCTGCTGGACCGCAACCGGCAGTGGTTCAAGGCACGGGTGGGCCTGGAAACACAGCAGACCGAACGCAGCCAGGCGGTGTGCGATCACGCCATCCGTCACCCCGGACAATTGCTGGAAATCCCCAACCTCGCCGAGGATGCGCGCTTCGCCGACATGCCTTTGGTGAGCGGCGACATCGGCGCACGCTTCTATGCTGGCATGCCGCTGGTCACCGGCGAAGGCATCACGCTAGGCACGGTGTGTGTATTGGATATCGCACCGCGCCGACTCAACGATACCCAGCGTGAGGGCCTGCACGCACTGGGACGCATGACCATGCGCCTGCTGGACGAGCGGCTGCACGCACTGCAACGTGAGCGCGAAGCGATCCTGCAATCGCACCAGCCAACCGATGTCCAGCACACCGACACCGATGGTCGTTACTGGGTGGTGATCCTGGAAGTGCAGGAGCTGGCAGCCCTGGTCGATCAGCAAAGCGAACGTCTGCTGGGTAGTGCCCTGCAACAGCTCGACCGCACCCTCACCAGCTACGTGCAAGACGGCGGAACCGACAGCGTGGATCGCGCGACCGAGAATGCAGAGTTCATCGTCATGCTGCACGGTGCAGATGCCGAGCGGAAATTGCACGGCTTACGCCAGATCGCAGCACGGCAGCGTGCACTGGGGCTGACCGTGCTGGTGGGTGATGCCGAAGCCACCTGTGCAGACGAACCAATCGGCCAAGTCTTTATCCGCGCCGAAGCCGCGCTCAGTGGCGAAAAGGACCGCTATCAGCAAGACACGACCTAGGCATTGGCCCCCCATCCGCAGATGCGGCGACGGCATTGGACTGCCGCAGGTATGAGGCCATCGGCCGCAAACGGCACATTTCTTGCATGCGATTCTGTCATAGGCCAGTGATCGGCCTGCATCCGTTCGTGCTCACATTTTGCTTCGGTCGTTTACCATGCCTCATGCATCCTGCTCTGAACCCGACATGAGCCATGCTGCTCCTGCTTCCTGTACACCGTTGCTGAGCTTGTCGCTCGGCCTGCTACTCGGCAACTGCGACGCGACTGCCGAAAAGGCCGTGCCGGTGCTCACACAGACCATGCAGGAACCGCCGCAAACGCCGGATCTGGCCTATCCGGAACTTTTCCAGGACGTGCAGGAACAGGCCCTGTTCGACGACCAGAAACACTTCGTCGATGCGACACCACGACGTGATCCCGCGCTCATCAATCACGACTATTTGGCGCAGCGCCAAAAACCCGACTTCGATCTGCACCACTTCATCGCTGCCAACTTCGAGGAGTCCGACCCGGCGCCGCCCGAGCCGATCCACCAAGACAGCGACCTGCGCACGCACATTGACGCACTGTGGCCAATGCTGGTGCGGCAGCAAACGCAAGTGCCGGCCCACAGCAGTCTGCTGGCATTGCCACACCCATACGTCGTGCCAGGCGGACGCTTCCGCGAGATCTACTACTGGGACTCTTACTTCACCATGCTCGGCCTGGTGCACAGCGGCCAGAGCGAACTTAGCCGGCAGATGCTGGACAACTTCGCCTATCTGATCGACACCTACGGACACATTCCCAACGGCAACCGCACTTACTACCTGAGCCGTTCGCAGCCCCCCTTCTTCTCGCACATGGTGCAATTGCAGGCACAGGTGGAAGGCGATGCGGCTTATGCGCGCTATCTGCCGCAGTTGCAGAAGGAATACGCGTACTGGATGGACGGCGCGCAGACACTGACTCCGGGCAGCGCACAGGCGCACGTGGTGCGGCTGGCCGACGGTAGCCTGCTCAACCGCTACTGGGATGCGCGTGACACCCCACGTCCAGAAGCCTGGCTACACGATGTCCGCACCGCCGCCGCCGCCAAGCACCGTGTCGCCGCGGAGGTCTACCGCGATCTGCGCGCCGGCGCCGAAAGCGGCTGGGACTATTCGAGCCGCTGGCTGGGCGACCGCAAGACACTCGCCAGCATCCGTACCACAGCCATCGTCCCAATCGATCTCAACAGCCTGCTGTATCACTTGGAACGCACGCTGGCCCTGGCCTGCGCGAAGAATCCAGGTGCTGCCGGCTGCGACACCGACTACGCAGCCCTGGCCTGCGCACGCAAGACCGCAATCGACAAGCATCTGTGGAGCAGCGCTGGCTACTACGCCGACTACGATTGGCAAAAGCGCCAGTTGCGCGAGCAGGTCACCGCAGCGGCACTGTATCCATTGTTTGTGGGCCTCGCCTCACAGGACCGGGCCAAACGCAGCGCCGACACCTTGCAGGCGCAATTGCTGCGCCCCGGCGGCCTGGCCACCACCCGCTTGCATACCGGCCAACAATGGGACGAACCCAACGGCTGGGCACCGTTGCAGTGGATCGCAGTGGATGGCCTGCGCCGCTACGGCCAGGACGCCATCGCTCAACGCATCGGCAGCCGCTTTCTGGCACGAGTGCAAGCACTCTTCGCGCAGCGGCATACGCTGGTGGAAAAGTACGCAATGGATGGCCAGACCAACGGCGGCGGTGGCGGCGAATACGCCCTACAGGATGGCTTCGGCTGGACCAACGGCGTGACCTTGTTACTGCTGGATCTGTACGCGCCAGGCAGTGATACATCGCCACAGACGCAGCACCGATCGATGTCCGAAGCGATGCTGGAACCGGCCATGCTCTGAGCACACACGCATACTGCGGCAGCACAGCTACATCGCGGTGCTGCTCATGCTCGATCAGCAACTGACGGATCAAGCGCCTTATCTCCCCACCCAACTCAGGCGCTTTCTCAAACCCAACCGACGAGGCCTTACAAGCATCGTCATTGGTATCGCTGCCGAGTTGGCTGCGCTCAAGGTCGCTTTGGAAAGCACGTCCGCAGACTGCATCGCTATCGCGCAGAAACCCGCTAAGGTAGTCCGCGTCGGCCGCACAATCGCCAGCGAATCGTCAGCGCGCACAGACATCCGCATGCCATCGAGGAGAATCCCATGACACGAGGCCTCGCCGTCGGCCTACTCGGCACCGTCCTCGCGCTGCCCCTACACGCCAGCCCGTCGCATCTGGATAACATCATGCACCGTGGCACGTTACGCGTATGCACCACGGGCGACTATGCGCCATACAGCGTGCTGCGCGCGGACGGCGGCTACGAAGGCATCGACATCACCCTGGCACAGTCGTTGGCGGCCAGCCTGGAGGTACGGGTGCAATGGGTACGCACACGCTGGCCGACGTTGCTGCCGGACCTGCTCGCCGACCGCTGCGACATCGCGGTCGGCGGCATCTCGGTGTCGTTATCGCGGCAGCGCCAGGCATGGTTCAGCGCCGTACTCGAAATCGACGGGAAGATCCCGCTTTTGCGTTGCAGCGACCGCGAACGCTACCGTACCGTCGCCGAGATCGACCAACCCAAGGTCCGCGTGATCGAACCGCGCGGCGGTACCAACGAAGCGTTCGCGCGCCGTGCATTGCCACACGCGCAACTGACCCTGTCCGACGACAACCCCGCGATCTTCCGCGAACTGCGCGAAGGCCAAGCCGACGTGATGATCACCGATGCCTCGGAAGCCCGCTTCCAGCAGCGACGCACGCCCGGGCTATGCGCGGTGAACCCGCAGCAGCCACTGCAGTATGGCGAGAAAGCGTTCCTACTGCCGCGCGACGACGTCGCCTGGAAAGCCTACGTCGATCAGTGGTTGCACCTGAGCAAGGCCAGCGGTACCTACGCACGAATCGTGGCCGCTTGGCTAGGGGAAACAGACACCTCGCCGGCCAAGCCAGCAACGCTCACGCCGCAAGAGTGAGTAAAAGAATGCCGAGATAATCAATCGGCATGCAACAGCCGATCATGCTGCATTCGCGCTGACCTACGCGCTCGTCGTGCCCCGTCGCCGTCGAACCGACCAGCCCCATCGCGTGCGACAAGCCACCCCGCTCGCCGCCCCGCGCCGCGCTCAGATCCAACCGCGGCGACGGAACCATGCCAGCGGCAACAACATGCTCAAGACAATCACGCCCAGAGCCCAGTAGTACGCGTTGTGCCATTTCAGTTCGGGCATGTGCGCGAAATTCATACCCCAAATACCCACCAGCACCGTCGGCGGAATGCCCACCACCGACGCCACCGCCATCACCTTCATCACATTGTTCTGGTCCACGTTGATCATGCCCAGCACGCTGTCGAGCAGGAATTCGATGCGGTCGTTCAATTGCTGCTCGAATTCGCTGAGCGTCACCAGATCTTTGCGCAGCAGGCCGATACGTTTGGCCGCGTCCGCGCCGAACCACTCCGGCGCGGCATCGTCCAGGTACGTGGTCAGGCGCAGCAATCCATGACCGGCGTTGTGCATCCCGCCAAGCCGCCGGCCCATGTCGCCGACATCGCGCAGCATTCGCTCCAGATGGCGCGCTTTGTGCCGCGCATGCGGTTTGTCGAATGCTAAACGCGTGGTCTCGGTGATCTGCACCTCCAGCGCTTCCAGTCGGTCGGCCAAGCGTCCGACGAGTTGATCGAGTAGACGCAGCAGCAGGTCGTCGCTGCTGCGGCACGGGCTGCGCTGCAACTGCGCGGCCACCGCCTCCAGCGAGCCCATCGGCTGCTCGCGCTGAGTCACCAGTACCCGTGGCGACACGGCAAAGCCGAGCGGCGCAGTCGGGCCGTCGTCGTCCTGGAAGCGCGGCACATTGAGGAACACCACATCGCCTTCGATCCGCACGCGGCTACTGAATTCGATCTCGCTGATCGCCGCACGCGTAGGCACGGCAAAGCCGACCTTGCGATCGACTTCTGCCAACTCCTCGGTACTGGGCTGGCACAGATCCACCCAGCACAGTGGTGCGTCGGTCGTTCCGCCAATGCGGTGGATCGTCATCATCGGGCGCGGCTCGCAGACGGCAAGAACGCGAGCATCCGCTGCCGGGCGCGCAGCGTCAACGGCAACCGCACGCGCACGGCCTCAAGCAGCCTCGTTGCGACACTTGAGCGCATACCCCACGCCGAGGATCAGGAACCACACCGGACTGGCCAGTAATGCCTGACGGGTATCGGCCTGCAGAGTCAACAACCCCACGACGAAGGCGAAGAACGCCAGGCAGACGTAACACATCACCACGCCACCGGGCATCTTGAAGGCGGACGCCGCATGCAACTGCGGACGCTTGCGTCGGTAGGCAATGTACGCGCACAGGATCAGCGACCAGACAAACATAAACAACACCGCCGCCAACGTCGTGACCAAGGTGAAGGCGGTGACCAGATTCGGGATCAGATACATCAACAGCGTGCCGCCGAGCAGGCATGCGCACGAAAACAGCAACCCACGCGCCGGCACCGCCGCGTGCGAAAGCCGAGCAAAACCACGCGGCGCATGCCGCTCTTCGGCCAGGCCATAGAGCATGCGGCTGGTGGAAAAGATGCCACTATTGGCTGAAGAGGTAGCGGAGGTCAGCACCACGAAGTTGATCAGACTGGCGGCGGCGGGCACACCGGCGAGCACGAACAATTCCACGAACGGGCTCTTGCCCGGCACCACCTGGCGCCACGGCGTCACCGCCATGATCGCCACCAATGCCAACACATAAAACACCAGGATCCGCACCGGAATCGAATTGATCGCCTTGGGCAGGTTGCGGCGTGGGTCGGCGGTCTCGGCGGCGGTGGTGCCGACCAGTTCGATGCCGACAAAAGCGAACACCGCGATCTGGAAACCAGCGAAGAAACCATCCAGCCCCTTCGGGAACAGACCACCATCGTTCCACAGGTTCGCCAACGAGGCCACGTGCCCGGACGGCGTGTGGAAACCCCAGGCGACCAAGCCAGCGCCGGTGAGGATGAGCGCGCAGATGGCGACGAGCTTGATCAACGCGAACCAGAATTCCATTTCGCCGAACAGCTTCACCGTCACCAGATTCAAGCTCAACAGCAACAACACGCACACCATCGCCGGAATCCACGGTGCCAGCGTCGGGAACCAGAACTGCGCGTAGGCGGCGATCGCGATCACGTCAGCGATGGCGGTGATGATCCAGCAGAACCAGTAGGTCCAGCCACAGAAGAACCCAGCCCACGGACCAAGCAGATCGGTGGAGAAATCGATGAACGACTTGTATTCCAAGTTCGACAGCAGCAGTTCACCCATCGCCCGCATCACGAAGAACAGCATCACCCCGATGATCAGGTACACGAACAGGATCGACGGCCCGGCCAGGCTGATGGTCTTGCCCGAGCCCATGAACAGGCCGGTGCCGATCGCGCCGCCGATCGCGATCAACTGCAAGTGACGGTTGGACAGGCTGCGCTGCAGGTGGTCGGGCTGAGCGGATGGATCAGTCATGGGCACAGGCCATCGCGAGGGAATGGCCTACCAACATAAAAGATGCCGACAGTGTTCGCCAGCGACACAGGCGAACACTGTGCCTCAGGCATCCCCAACGGCGTCGCCACCGGGAATGCTGAGGCAATCCGAATCAGGTCGGCGCACCACCCTGCCCGATCACCACGAAAGTGAAATCGCGGTCGGATTGGTTGCCAGCACCATCGCCGGTCTTGAGCAGCAACTGCGTCGCATCCGCCAGGATGATGACCGCGTTGTCGCACGTATTGCCGTCTGCGCCGTCGATCTGTGTGACCGAGGCGCCTTGCAGTGCCTGCAACGGCGGTTGAAAATTCACTCGGCAATGTCCGGTACTGACATGTGTCACCGAGAATCCGGACCCGTGACGCACCACGGCGTCCGCGCCAACCACACTCGCCACCGCACGCACATGGGTCATGGCCCATGTGTCGCATCGAGCAATTGCGCCATCGCATTGTTGCTCATCACACGCTGCTGTTCGATAGAAGGAAATCCATCCGATGGTCGTGACGGTCAGCAGACACGACGACCGTGCCGCAGCGCCGATGCCGCCGGCCCGATGCCGTGCCTCGCATGTGCCGCTGCCGCACTTCATCCTTGAATGCACAGCATCGACGTGCTGCGCATACGGACATATCGGCGATCCTGATCCAGGCCGGCCTGACGGCGGACATGCCCGCCCGTGTGCAGGCCCCGCATTGGCGCGCTCGAAGCGGTGAGACGATTCGCTTACACGATCTTGGTCCGCCGCCACCATTGGGTGACTTTTTCCTCACGCACGAGCGTGAACAACCCGGCACCCAGGATCAATGCAATCCCCACCGCCATCGGCCAATCCAGATGATCGTGAAACACCCAGTAGCCGAAGCCGATGGCCCATAGCATCTGGCTGTACTGGGTCGGCGCGACCGCGCTGACCGGCGCGGCGTGCGAAGCACGCATCATGAAGATCGCCGCCAGGCCGGCCAACGAACCGTAGCCGATCAACAACCCCCATTGCGTCAGCGTCGGCCAGACGAAGTGCGGCAACATCAACAACGCACCCATCAGCAACGGCCCAAACACGCTGGCACCGTAGAGAGTCAACCGCTTCTCGCCAGGCCCGGCCATACGCAGGCTGATGACCGATACCGCGCCCACCAATCCGCAGACGATGGCCGCGACATGCCCCTCACTCAGGTGCCGGAACCCTGGGCGCAACACGATCAGCACACCGATGAAACCCACGATCACCGCCAGCCAGCGCCGCCAATGCACTTCCTCCTTGAGCAGCAGCACCGACAATACGGTGACGAAGATCGGCATCAGGAAGATCAACGCGAACGCCTCGGCCATCGGCAACAAGGTAAACGCGGTGACCGCCGAGAGATTGCCAGCGGCACCGGTGAACGCACGCAGCAACCAGATACTTGGCCGCTGCGCCACCACCACTTCGCGCCAGCGGTCGCTCGGCTTTTTCAGGAACGGCAGCGCCGTGAGCATCAGCAGCGCACCGAAAAACACCACTTCATAGGCCGGCAGCGTACCGTCCAGGCCTTTCACGAACGCATCGCTGATCGAATAGGCCGCATAACAAGAGAAACCGAGCAGCACACCTTTGAGCATCAATGACCTTGGCCGCCGCGATACCGCGAGGCCCTGCAGATGGAGGAGCTGCAGTATCCCTCTTTTGCTGCGCGCCTGCCGCCACGGCTGTGGATACGAGTGCGTGGGCGGAACGGAATCGACCATCGCCGCCACCTGAAACACTCGCCTGAGTGGACGATCCCGGTGAAGTCGGCCTCGCCTGGAATCCTGATCGCGCACAAAGCGGTAGCAGCACGGTGACATGCCGATCGCGACCGCTGCGACGATGCCACGGACGCAGACGCATCGGTTACGATGCGCTCCCGCTTCCGAACAGCATGCCGCGCCGTCCGCGTCGGCAGATCCGACGTGACCCATTATTGCGGCCCCCTGCTGACCAAACCTCTCGCTGCGGCGCTACTGGCCGCGCGCGATATCGGCGCCGTCCTCTGGTCAGGATCGCTGGATCTGCAGCGCAGCGAACAACAAGCACAGCTCGCCGACGACCACTGGCAGTGGCGCGGGCACAACTATCCCTACCCACCCAAGCTCAAAGACCGCACGCTTTACTATTGGGATGGCGAGGACTTCGCAGCGGTCTCGCGTTTCGGCGACGCGCTGATCAAGCTGGTGCCGACCGAATGGGGGGCACCCACATTCGAGATCGATGGCATCAAGATGCTGCCCAGCGCGCAGTTGTCGCCGTTCGAAGATGCACGGCACAAAGTCGCACTGATCGAACCACGCGGCAAGCAAGTGCTCGACACCTGCGGCGGGCTGGGCTACTTCGCCGCCTGCGCGCTGGAGGCGGATGTGGCGCGGATGCACTCGTTCGAAAAGAACGCCGACGTACTGTGGCTACGCACGCTCAATCCATGGTCGCCTGACCCCGCCACGAGCGACGGTCGCCTACAACTGACCCATGCCGATATCGTTGAGGCGATCAGCGGGATCGCCGATGCCGCGATGGACGCGATCCTGCACGACCCGCCACGTTTCGGCATCGCCGGCGAACTCTACGCGCAGACATTCTACGATCAACTCGCGCGCGTGCTGCGTCGCGGCGGCCGCTTGTTCCACTACACCGGCAGCCCGAACAAGCTCACCAGTGGCCGCGACGTGCCGAGAGAAGTAGCCAAGCGCCTGGAGAAAGCCGGATTCACCACGCAACTGGCGCTGGATGGCGTGCTGGCGACACGCCGCTAAGCTCGCGGCACAGGGCATGGCGGTCTGAACGTGCAAGCGCAACACGTCAGTTGAATCGAGTGATCTCTTCTTCCAGCGCCTGATTTGGCGTATTCCAGCCGAGCGTGCGACGTGGTCGAGCGTTCATCAGGTCAACAAGGTTGTTGAGATATTCCTGACTTGCCTGGGAAAGTCCCGACCCTTTGGCATCAACCGGCGCAGCAGTCCGTTGATATTCTCATTGCTCCCCGTTGCCATGATGCATGCGGATCGGCGAATCAAAGGCGATGTTCAGTCGCTTCATCAGCTCTGGATAACCATTATCTCAGTACCAAGATCGCAGGTCAGGCTACCAAGCAGAAAATGAGGCAGTTTCTTCAATCTGTCGCGTAAAACCCTCCAACACAAGCGCTAGGATACTGCCGATAGCGCTTTGCCACGAGACTGGCAGTGTACACAGGCTCGTTCTGGCGTATCACTTCACGCGACAACGTGGATGCGCTTCGTCCGAGTCGGCGCGCAATGGGGCGGATGCTCGCACCGTTGCCGAGCTCGATCTGCAGCAACGCGCGTTCCTCGAAACTCATATCGCGATATTTTTCTCCCATACATACACCCTACGTGATTGCGGTGATTACGCGGCGTTGCTCTTGGAAGTTGAGTTTAAGCATGCATTGCGTAGCATCCCATGGTGCGCCTCTTGGCAGGCAGGAACAATGCGGCTGCACCTGGAAACCGTTGCAGCAGGTGCTTCACAATATATTTGTGAAGCTTACTCCAAATTTCCTATAAATATTTACTTTGCGGTAGACGCAATGGCAAGTAATTTAATAATAATTACCAGCACGTTTCATTAGTGCAGTGTCCCCAACAGTTGACAAACAAGCAGCATTCCCCCATCAAATTGAGCGCAATCATCATGACAACATATTCTGCCACTCGTCATTTCCGCAAAGCCGCGCTGTGCACCGTGTTCGCACTGGCGGCAAGTGCCTCCACATCGGCTAGCGCACAAGCTGTGCAGGTTCATATAAAAAACGACAACTCCAACGTGAAAGGCGTTTGGATACAAAACGAAAATAATCCTAACGGATGGGCGTGTATACCCGTGAAAAGCCCCGGTGAAAGCGATGGCCCAGCAATATTATACAACTATTATTACAGTGTGTATGCCTTGAGCTCAACCGACTGCACAGGAGGTGGCCAGCGTATAAACAACCTGTCCTCGCATTATTACAAAGTGCCTAACAAGAATATTACTAGTACAACTATTCATATTACCAACACAATGCTAAACATCTATCCGTAAAGTTAAAGACAACAACCGTTAATACGCGCGACTGCCAATCGCGTCACGGGCTGCCGCGTTGCCGATGTCAGTGCCACTACGCAGAATCCAACCGGCGGCGCAGTTTTGCTGTGCATGACGCGATTGGCATGCATGCATTACGTGATTGCGCGGCGTTGCACTTGGTGGAAGTTGAGTCTAAGCATGCGGATGACACAGACACAGCGCGGGCGGCAGGATCGCCCGCGCTGATGTCTGCGCTTGGTTCGCCAGCGCGGTAGGCAGCGCCGTGCGGCTAGGGTTCTGCAGCGCTGCGACATCCACGTCCAGCGCACGCAAGACTCACCGCCACGCCGGTGTGCACGCGCCCCCCCCCATCTCCCGCAACGCTGCGGACGAGCCCACGAGCTTGGCGCATGCTTAGCGGCCCTGCTCCATTACCGCCACGTCGTCAGGGTCCAGACGCACCACCTCGCTGGCGGCGTCCGCATGCAACAGCGAGCGCATCGGTACCGGCAGGCGCACCGTCTGCGCAACCGTACCGTGATTGATCAGCACCACGATACGGCGCGCGCCAGCGCTACGCACGCCCACCTCCACTTCCGCCGGCACATCCGCCAGCGGCGCACGCACCTGCGCCTGACGCAACCACGCAGCGGTGAGGCGATCCTGCGTGGCCTCGTCGAACCAAGCCCCGACATAGGTGATACGGCCCTTGCCGACACGCCGCGTCAACAGCGCCGGAGCACCATCCAACCAACCGTTGGCCGTGCCGTAGTGCATCGGTGCATCGGTGTCGGACCGGGTCGCCTGCAACTGTTCCGCCCAGATCTTGGCGTTGCCATCGGCGCCGTCGCCGACAACCGGAATCGCTGTCTCCAAGGCGTAGAACTGCTGCACACGGCCACCGAGCAACGTCGCCAGCGGACCGGGCTGGCGCTGCGGATACAGGCCGTTGTCGCTGTTTTTCATGCCGCTGCGCGGCCCCAACACCAAATGCCCACCGTGTTCGACATAGGCCTTGAGCCGCTCTATCTGCACTTGGCTGAGTACGTTGAGCGAAGGCGCCACCACCAGTTTGTAGCCATCCAGCGGTGCCAGTGCCGAAACCACGTCGACCACCTGCGCCTGCTCGCGCAGCGGACGATAAAACGCTTTCATCTGCGCGACCGGATCGAAATCGGCCGCATGCTTCTGGAAACCGATTGCCCAACGGCTGTCGAAGTCGTTGATCAAGGCCACCTGCGCCTGCGGTGTGGTCCCCGCCAGCGCGGCGCCGGCCTTGGCGAACTCGGCACCGATCTGCTGGATCTCGGCATACACCGGCACCGGCTCGCCATCGGCGCCGACCAGCGTGCCATGGTATTCCTCCTGCCCGTTGGGCGCGGAGCGCCACTGCCAGTACGACACCGCATCGGCGCCATGCGCCACCGCCTGCCATGCCATCGCCCGCACTTCGCCCTTGTGCAAGGCCATGTTGGTCGGACGCCAGTTGACGAAACCCGGCTGGGTTTCCATCACCCAGAAATTGCGCCGCTTGTAACCACGGGCGAGGTCGTGACGCACGGCATTGTCCACCCAATCGTAGCGCTCGCCAGCGACGTAATCGTCCCAGGCGGCAATATCGAGCGGAGCATGCACGGTGTAGGCATCGAAACCAGCGAACCAGCCCATGGTATTGGTGGTGATGAACTGGCGCGGATCGGCATGCGGACGGATCGCATCGATCTGGTTGCGCGAATAATCGGCCCAGGTGTCGCTGACGAAGCGCTTCCAGTCCAGCAGCAAGGCCGGGTTCTCCTCGTTTTCGCGCACCGGAATCTGCCCGAAATCGTTGTAAGTCTGGCTCCAATACGCGGTCGCCCAGCGCTGGTTCAATGCGTCGATGCTGCCGTACTTGCGTTGCAGCCACGCGTGGAACTGCGCCTTGGCCTCGGGATCGAACGAGGCCTGTGCATACTCGTTATCCAGTTGCCAGCCGACCACATTGGCAGTGTGACCATAGCGCTGCGCCATCTGCTCGGCGATGGCGTGCGCGAAGCGACGGTAGCGCGTACTGGCAAAGGAGAACTGCTGACGGTTGCCGTGTTCGTCACGCACACCGTCCTGGCTCACCCGCAAGGTCTCCGGATAGGCCTGAGTCAGCCATGCCGGCGGCGCGGCGGTCGGGGTTCCCAGCACCACCATGATGTGATGGCGGGCGGCGGCGGCAATCGCGCGGTCCATCCAGGCAAAGTCGTACTGCCCCTCGCGCGGCTCCATCCGGCTCCAGGCGAACTCGCCGATCCGCACCATGCGCACATGCGCGGCTTCCATCAGCGCCAGATCGTGCTCCCATTGCGGCTCCGGCCACTGTTCCGGATACCAGGCCGCACCGAGCAGCAGCGGCGGCGCCTCGCGATAGCGCGTGGCCTGCGCGTGCAACGACCGCATCGGGCACGCCACGAACAGCAGCGCAAGGAACAACACAACGCCCACGCGTTGCGGAAACCGGGACTGGGGCATAGAGCACTCGTCAGATGGCGGAAAGCCGCACGTCATCGTGCGACGCGCAGCGCCCAGGCATTGTGCGCGCCCGCACCCGCAGGCACTTGTGCATATTGCCGCAACCCGATGCGCAACTACGCACAATCACCGCATCTGCCGCGGCATGCGGACAACCACGACATCGCATCGTGGCAATGGTGGCCGTCTCGTGTCGATGCGAGGCAGACGCTGTCCCATGACAATCCGCACCCCGGCCAGGGAAATACCCGTGTCCACTCGACAACGAGAACGCCACTGCCACGGACAACCACATGCCAGCGGCGACGGCCTAACCCCAATGGCGCAGAGATCGCGCACGCTTTGTCACGCCCTGTCGCGGCGACCACACTAAATCGGCGCGTGCGCATCGCCTGCGCACGCGCCGATCATGACGGCACCTGGACCGAAACACTCGGCGCAGGTGAACCGAGGAGCCGGCAATGCCCGATACCCGAGGCCTCTCAGACCCAGTCGTCGCCGCCCGTGTCGGTATCGTCCTGATAATCCTGGCTTACGTCCTGATCATCTTGCATCGGTGCGTCGTAGTAGTTGTTGGTGACATTCTCGACCACGACCTCCTGCTGTCCACCACCACCACCGCCGAAGAAGCCACCGTGGCGCCCACCGAGCAGGCTCTCCACACCTTCGAACAAGAACATGCCACCCGCCACGCCGGCGGCGGTGGTGGCGGCCGTGCTGAGGAAGCTTGGACCACGGGCCGCCGCAGGCGCAGGCGCAGGTTCGGGCGTCGCCGCACCACCACCGAACAAACGCTCCCGCCACCCAGGTGCCGCAGGCGCAGGCGCGGACGGCAGCGGCGGTGGCGCGGCATTGAAGCCCTGGCCCAGGAAACTGGTCGCTGGCGGCGGCGGTGGGGTGGCTTGCTGCAACTGCGCGATCTGCGCCTTGGCGGCCTCCAGCGCGTGTTCCAGTAACAATGATCGCTGTACCAGCAAATAAGCCGCATCGGGCTGATCTGCCAGACGCGCATGGATCAACGCGTCGGCCTGCGGGTCTTTGGCCACCCCGCTGGCGCTGCGCAAGCGCGCCAGGAAGTCTTCGAGAAGCTGCTGCTCTTGCGGAGTCATACGCGTATCCGGATGTGAGGACCGGCCCACTGCCGGCACCGCACGGTATGGGGATCACCTCGCCAACGCCAAGGGTGGCGCTCCACGTCGGTGCGATGGCATTCATCCAAGCAGCAGATGTCCGCTTGACAGACGGATGAATGCGGTCTCGGCAAGCGCTGCGGTTAACGCCTTCCCTGCAAATTTACGACATCCCCACCCGGATCCTGTCGCTTGAACATCTGCAACTCGCAGCGCTGCCGCCAGGACGGCGATGCTGAGGAGCATCGATGGTCGAAGCCACGACACACCACCTCACCAGCCTCAAACCCACGCAGCGGCTAATAAAAGCAACGCACTCTCCCGATAAATCATTTGACTGTTACTACGCCAACGCGGTGGTCATTGAGCATCCACAACAGGAAAAACCCGGTCATCATCGATCCGATGCAAGCGTGCCGTCTTGTTCGACCGTTTCATCTGCAATGTCTTCAGAAGCCTGAGCACCACTGCATGGATAGACTGTTGCGGACCTGACCCATGCCACCTTGGCTCCCGAGCATGCCTGTTACATCTAGCGGCGGGCATATATGGCGTGTTGTACTGTGACAGCGCGCAAGTCCGGCCGCAGCGTTTGCGTGCTTGTTGCGCGGCGATGACTCTTAATCTTCAGTAGACCACGACCGATGACGTCTTCCGATACTCCCACTGCCACGATGGATGCTTCACCGCATGGCGCCGCCGCAGTGTTCCGCGTGGTCACCGGCAATTTTCTCGAGATGTACGACTTCATGGTCTATGGCTTCTATGCCACCGCCATCGGTCATGCGTTCTTCCCCTCAGACAGCGCATTCGCCTCGCTGATGATGTCGCTGGCAACGTTCGGCGCCGGCTTCCTGATGCGTCCGATCGGCGCTTTGGTGCTGGGCGGTTACATCGACCGGCATGGGCGTCGCAAGGGTCTGATCCTGACCCTAGGCCTGATGTCCTTGGGTGTGTTGCTGATCGGCTTTATGCCCGGTTACGCCAGCATCGGCATGCTCGCGCCGGTGCTGGTGTTGATCGGCCGTTTGCTACAGGGCTTTTCCGCTGGCGCGGAACTAGGCGGGGTGTCGGTATATCTGGCCGAGATCGCCACGCCGGGCCGGCGCGGTTTTTATGTGGCCTGGCAATCGGCCAGCCAGCAGGTCGCGGTGGTATTTGCTGCGGCACTCGGCGTCGGCCTGCATACGCTGTTGCCCGAGAGCGCGATGGACAGTTGGGGATGGCGCGTGCCGTTCTTCATCGGCAGCCTGATCGTGCCGTTGATCTTCCTGATCCGTCGTTCGCTGCAAGAAACGCCGGAGTTCGCCGCGCGCCAGGCACCGGACATGGCTGGCATCGCCCGGTCGCTGCGCGCCAACGCCGGACTGGTGATGGCCAGCGTCGGGCTGGTGCTGATGACCACGGTGTCGTTCTATCTGATCACCGCTTACATGCCGACCTACGGCCGCTCGGAGCTGCACTTGAGCGAGCTGGACAGCCTGGTGGTCACCGGCTGCATCGGTCTATCGAACTTTCTGTGGCTGCCGGTGATGGGCGCGTTGAGCGATCGCATCGGTCGCAAGCCGTTGCTGGTGTTCGCCACAGTGACCATGCTGCTGACGGTGTGGCCGGCGCTACGTTGGCTGGTCGATGCTCCTTCGTTCGCGCGGCTGCTGCTGGTCGGCGAATGGCTGTCGCTCCTGTATGGCACCTACAACGGTGCAATGGTGGTGGCCTTGACCGAATTGATGCCGACAGAGGTACGCACCACCGGTTTTTCGTTGGCCTACAGTCTGGCCACGGCGACGATGGGCGGTTTCACACCGGTCGTGTGCACGTGGCTGATCCACACCACCCACAGCCCGGCCGCGCCAGCGTTGTGGCTGTCGTTGGCGGCGCTGATCGGCCTGAGCTGCACGTTGCTGCTGTTCCGCCGCCAGCGCGGCGGGGTGAGCATCAGCGCAGGTTGAGCCGGCTCTGCTGCTACACCACTGCCGCGCTACACCACTGCCGATGCAATACGCCGCATGCAGCACGCTCGCAGCGGCGTGCTGCTGCTCGCAGGGTGGCCTCGACCTGGCTTAGCCGAAGTCCAGCGCAGCGGTCAGATCGCCCGGGACCACGCCACTGGCGGCCTGCATCGTCCGCTCCCGCTCGGCCAGACCAGGTAGTTTCTCCAGCCCGAAACGGCGGCTGATGAAGCGCAGGATCGAGCCAGTGTCGTACACGTTGTGATCGACATGACCACGCTTGGCGTAAGGCGAGACGACCAGTGCCGGGATACGCGAGCCGGGACCCCAACGGTCGGCTTTCGGTGGCGCTACGTGGTCCCACCAGCCGCCGTTTTCGTCGAAGGTGATGAAGACGACGGTCTTCTCCCACAGCGGACTATTGCGCAGGGCATCGATCACCATCGCGATGTGGCGATCACCTGCGGCCACATCCGAATAGCCGGCATGCATGTTGAGGTTGCCCTGCGGCTTGTAGAAGGTGACGGCTGGTAGCGTGCCGGCCTGCACGTCGGCGAGGAAGCGGTTCTCCGGAGCACTGTCGCCCAGCCCGCCGTCGCGCAAGCGTTGCGCACGCGCAGGCGTGCCGGGGGCGAGATTGGCAAAGTAGTTGAACGGCTGGTGGTGAATCTGGAAATTGGGACTGGTCGGGAACTCGCTGGTGTCGCCGGTGTCGCCCTTGCCTTGCACTGCCAGACCCCAGCCGCCGGCGTACCACGCCCACTCCACGCCCTTGGCGTCGAGTGCGTCGCCGATGTGGCGATGGGTCTGCGGCGGCAAGGTGTTGGGGCTGTCCGCTGCGGCGTAATCCCGGCGCGTCGGATCCTGGCTGGTGCTGGGTTGGAACGGCGGACTCATGGTGTTGATCGCCCAGAAGTCCGGGGTCAACGCGCCACTGCGCACGAAGCGCGGTTTGCCGTTGAGGGCGGAACCGGGCGAATCTTCCTGCTCCGCCAGATGGATTTCGTCGGGCCGGTCGCTGGCCAATTTGCTGATTTGCAGCCGCGCCGGGCTCTTATCGGCGTTCGGGTAATACGGTGCTTGTGCGGCCACCAGGTATTGGTGATTGAGGAACGAACCGCCGAACGCGCCCATGAAGAAGTTGTCGCACAGCGTGTACTCGCGCGCCAGGCTCCACAGCCGCAAGGTCGCCGGGGCATCGCCATAGTGGCCCATCACCAAACCACCGGCATCGCTCCAGGCCGCGAAGCGGTCGTTGCGGCCACCGTTGATCTGCATCTGATTCTCGTAAAAACGATGGACCAGATCGCGGGTCACCACGCCATGCGGCAAGGGCTTGCCATCGGCCGTGCGTAGTGGATAAGGCGCGTTGGGCAACGGCCCAATCGCATCCTCGCCGATCTTGTAGCGACGGTGCTCCACCACTTGTTCCTCTGGTGCCAATCCGCCCCAGATCGGCGGCAGGACATCCAGGACATTGCCATCGCGGTCGACCTGCCGCGCCTGCGCTGGCGTCACCTGTGACATTGGGTGTTGCAGTCCGGGGAAGTCCGGGAACAAGTTGTTGAAACTGCGGTTCTCCGCGTAAATCACCACGACATGCTGGATCTTTTCCTGCAAGTGCCGGTCCACCGCAGTCGCCGACAGCGCACGCTGGGGCTTGTGCCGCGCAGTGTCGGTGTGCGCCTGGGCCGGACCAATCGCCAGCGCACCGCCGGCCAAGGCCATGCCACCGAGCAGGCGCCGGCGTTGCGGGTTCTCGGGAGTGGGGTCGGTGGGTGTGGACGTCGGGTCCTGAGGCGATTTTTTCACGATGTCACGAACGGCGGGAAAGGTCACCCTCCAGTGTGGGCTGGGTGAATGACAATCGGAAGCACATGGAGCGAGAGATGTATGACGCGTTCAGCATGCGTCTCGCCGGCTCTTGGGATCGCGTCATGCGGGTTCAGCCGCGCGACGACCGCCGGCTCTCCCTGGCCCGCATCACGCCGTCGGCACGGCGGACTCGGCTTCCTCGGCATCGCCCAGCGCATGCTGGACGTACAGGCGCTTGATCAGCACGTAGATCACAACCGTGAGGGGCGCTGCCAGGACCACGCCCATCGGCCCGAACAGCATGCCGATCCCGAACAACGAGAACAGCAGCAGCGCCGGGGGCAGATCCACCGCGCGTGCCTGGATCAGCGGTTGCAACACATGCCCCTCCAGTTGCTGCAGCACCACGAACAGCAATAACGCACCCAGCGCCACCTGCGGACTGACGGTGAAGCCCAGCAGAATCGCCGGGACCGCCGCCGCGATCGGGCCGACAATCGGGATGAAGTCCAGCAACGCGGTCAGCAAGCCAATCCCAAGTGCCACTGGCACATCCAGCAGCCACAAGCCCACTCCGGTCAACGTGCCGATCACCGCCATCGCCAGCAGTTGACCGGCCAGCCAGGCACGCAGGGCCTGGCCGCTGGCTCCCAAGGCCGCATCAGCGACACCGCGCTGGTCGCGCGGCAGCAGCCGCAGCAACCCTTGCCGATACAGCCGTGGTTGCGCTGCCAGATAGATGCCGCCGACCATCATCAGCACCGCGTTGGTGACGCCGCCGCCCGCGGACATGACGATGGCGCCGGCATGCGCGGCCAGGGTCGATGCACCATTGCGCAATTGTTCGGGGATACGATCAATCTGCGGCCCCAGCGGGCCGGATTGCAACCAGGCATGGAACTTGTTCCAGGCTGCCGGCAGGGTGGTACGGAAAGCATCGATCTGCGCTGCGACTTCCGAGCCGAACAGCAGCACGATTGCCGACAACGCCAGCAGCAACGACAAGATCACCAACGCAAGCGCTACCCATTCCGGTACCGGCAGCCGTTTACATAGTACGGACGCCAGGCCGTGCAACAGCACACCGACGACGATGGCGCCGAACACGATCAACAGCAATTCGGACAATTGCCAGGCCAACAACGCCAACCCACCGAGCGTCATGACAACCAGGACACGGGCCACGAATAGCCGTAGAGGAGATGCAATGCTGGGGGCCGTGGTGTTCATATGGGTACAGATCGAAGTTGATCGTGATGGACACAGTAACGCCACGCCTGTGGACGATGGTAGAAGATTACCAGTGTGGCAGGTGGCCTCGCTGGTTTGATAGCGCAATCGCGCTGCTCGACCAGGTCAACCCATCGCTGTGGGGCAAGGGCCGGAGTCTGGGTCGCGGCCCGATTGTCGACGCTAGGATCATGACCGCGCCCAGCTCGATCCATGCCGAGGACCGTAAGTGAGATCGGGAAATGCACCAGACGAAAGAGCTGCAACCCGTGCTCCTTCGCGATGAAAACGCACATTGATATGCGCCATACATCAGGCCTGGAGTCACTAAGAATCAAACGAAGCGATTTTCGTCAAGCACCGTATTTCGGATGGGACCAATAAACCACAAGATCAAGAAACGCCATCAACATGATTTTGAGGCGTTTCTCAATGTGTGCTGCACATGCGCGTTGGCGTTGGCGTTGGCGTTGGCGTTGGCGTTGGCGTTGGCATTGGCATTGGCATTGGCATTGGCGAAATTTCAACATTATTTTGGCGATGACGAGCACGCTGTCCTATTCGTCGACGAGCAGAACGCCAGTAAAAGCAATGACCTCATCTCCATGACCTCATCTCCATACGTTGTACGCAGCAGCATGTCGTGCGGGCCAGTGCGATGCGGCCCATGCGGAGATCGACCACAGCTTCCGGTCCCGATCGAGTTTGTGGCGCAACATCATGGTGTCCACGAGGGGAGCCGATCTGCGGGGTGTTGCGCCGACATGCGAGCCAACGCAGTCGATCCGATGCGGCAGCGTAATCGACGTCACCCCTCCAGCATTGCCCGATCCCGCACGGCTCCCTTGTCGGCACTGGTGGCTAGGAGCGCATACGCCTTCAGCGCGGTGCTGACCTTGCGCGGACGCGGTTCGGCCGGTTTCCAGCCACGGGCATCCTGATCGGCGCGGCGGGCAGCCAGCACCTCCTCGGAGACCAGCAGATCGATGCGGCGCTTGGGGATGTCGATGAGGATCCTGTCGCCGTCGCGGACCAAGCCAATGGCACCGCCAGCAGCGGCTTCGGGTGAGGCGTGGCCGATGGACAGACCGGAAGTGCCACCGGAGAAACGGCCGTCGGTGAGCAGGGCGCATTGTTTGCCCAGACCCTTGGACTTCAGATACGAGGTGGGATACAGCATCTCCTGCATGCCGGGGCCGCCTTTGGGGCCTTCGTAGCGGATCACCACCACGTCGCCGGCCTGTACTTCGTCGGCCAGAATGCCTTTGACCGCCGCCTCCTGGCTCTCGAAGACCTTGGCGTTACCTTCGAAGACGTGGATCGATTCGTCCACGCCAGCGGTCTTCACCACGCAGCCGTCGCGGGCGATATTGCCGTACAGCACCGCCAAGCCACCTTCCTGCGAATAGGCGTGCGCCACCTCGCGGATACAACCGGCGGCGCGGTCGGTATCCAGGCTCGGCCAGCGCGTGGCCTGGCTGAAGGCAATCTGCGTGGGAATCCCTGCCGGACCAGCCTTGTAGAACGTGTGCACAGCATCGTCGTTGCTCTGGACAACATCCCATTGAGCGATGGCGTCAGCCAGAGTGCGGCTGTGCACGGTGGATTGATCGGTGTGCAGCAAGCCGCCACGCGCCAGTTCACCGAGGATGGCGACAATGCCGCCAGCGCGGTGCACGTCCTCGATGTGGTACTTCGGCGTGTTCGGCGCGACCTTGCACAGCTGCGGCACGCGCCGCGACAGGCGATCTACGTCTTGCAGGGTGAATGGCACCTCGGCTTCCTGCGCGGCGGCGAGCAAATGCAAGATGGTGTTGGTGGAACCGCCCATGGCGATGTCCAGGGTCATCGCATTTTCAAAGGCTTTGAAGGTCGCGATGCCACGCGGCAGGGCGGTCGGATCTTCTGCACCGTACCAACGGTGACACAACTCGACGGCGGTGCGTCCAGCCTTGAGAAACAACTGCTCGCGATCGGCATGCGTGGCGACCACGGTGCCGTTGCCGGGCAGGGCCAGACCAAGCGCTTCGGTGAGGCAATTCATCGAGTTGGCGGTAAACATGCCCGAGCACGAGCCACAGGTCGGGCAGGCGCTACGCTCGAATTCGGCGACTTTTTCGTCCGAGGCATTGGGATCGGCGGCGATCACCATCGCATCGATCAAGTCCAGGTTGTGATCGGCCAGTTTGGTCTTGCCCGCTTCCATCGGCCCGCCGGAAACAAACACAGTAGGAATATTGAGGCGCAAGGCGGCCATCAACATCCCGGGCGTGATCTTGTCGCAGTTGGAGATGCACACCAGCGCATCTGCACAATGCGCATTGACCATGTACTCCACCGAGTCGGCGATGATCTCGCGGCTGGGCAGCGAGTACAGCATGCCGTCGTGACCCATGGCGATGCCGTCGTCCACGGCGATGGTGTCGAACTCCTTGGCCACGCCGCCGACACGCTCGATCTCGCGCGCGACCAACTGGCCGAGATCCTTCAAGTGGACGTGGCCCGGCACGAACTGGGTGAAGGAATTGGCGATGGCGATGATCGGCTTGTGGAAATCGGCGTCCTGCATGCCGGTGGCGCGCCACAGTGCGCGGGCGCCCGCCATGTTGCGGCCGTGGGTGGAAGTCTTGGAGCGATAGTCGGGCATGGCGGGCGTTGTGTGATCGAAGGTGGGCCAGGTGCTGGCGGAAGCAGGCGGTGCGGCGGATTTTATCGACATGCACCGCCACTGCCGTAAGCGCAGGATACGCGGCTATTGCGACGTTATCATGCGATCCACCGAGGCTGCGCTTGCCGGTCCCCAGCGGGGAAAAAGCGGGCGACGGACCGCCTTGCATTCATCCGTATAACGCTTGCTGCGTATGGACACCTCCGGATTCAGTATTTTCCATGGACATGAGATGTCTAGGAACGACCTGATCTCAAGGATGCACTGCGAAAAAGATGCGGCGGCGTGGCTAGCTGATTTTGAGCGTTGCGTAGCCTGAGCCTGGGCAAGCCGCAATCCCGGACTGCGCGGTATCTGACCATGCTGACGACTGAGACCCCAATCGCCCACTAGCGCGCACGCATGGGCCTATCTCAACGCGCCGTTGCTGACGCGCTGGGCATGAGTCTGTCAGGCTATCAAGAGCAAGAGCGTGGCGCGAGGTTCGACGGCAAGCAGCGCCAAGTTACACGAGTCCTGCTTCTCGCCTGCACCGCGCTAGAGCATGCTCTAAAGCCGATAGCCTGAAATGAGAGTCACACTCCCGTCTGCGCACATCTTTCATTGCGCCGATCGGCTTGCTGTATCTGTGCGTTCACCACACGCGCCGCAAAAAGCGTCGCAAAATTACGATCATCTGCGCACTTAGGGCGCGAGTCGTTTTATGTGTGATTTTAGGTGATCCACAAAAATCACTTACATCTCGCGATGTAAGTGATTGAATTTATTGGTGCCGCTTGTCCGAATCGAACGGACGACCTACTGATTACAAATCAGTTGCTCTACCGACTGAGCTAAAGCGGCAATAAAGAACCACACGGGCATGCGAGGTGGCGCAGTATGCACCGTTATCGCTCGGTGACCAGTGCATGCAAGCGCTATTCTAGCGCAACGTGGCGCAATCCAACGGGTGTTGCCGCACATTGCCAAGGTGCCGGCGCAGCGCCGCCGCCTGTGCTGCCGAGTCAACGCGCAAGTCCAGCCACCAGTGCGTGTGGCCAGTACCGGGAATCAGGTCGGCATTGACGCCAGCAAGGGCCAGTTCGGCGATGCGGCGCTGGGCACCTTCGCGGCTGCGGTACTGGCCTAGGGCGATGGCGCTGCCGGTCTCGCCCTGGTGAATCGGGTAGTAATCGCCAATGCCGGCAGCAGCGATGCGCTCGGTGGCGACCCTGAGGCCGTCCTCACCACCGATGACCGGCAGCAACACACGGAACGTGGTGGTACCGCTATCGGTAACTTCGCGCGGATGCGCCTGCGTCGCCGGCACTGCGGCGAGCGCGGCCTCGGCGGTCGCGCGGTCCGCATACGGCCCCAAGCTCAGACAGACAGGTGCGGCGGGCGCAGGCGTCGCGACTGGTTGTTGTTCCGTCGCGACAGCGGCCGAAGGCGACGGAACCGCAGCTGCGCCAACAGCAACCGCCTTTTCGGTACCAGCAGGCACCGACGGCACCTTGGCTTCCGCAGCCTTTACGTTCTCCGCAGGGGCGTCGTGAGGCGGTGGCGGTGCCTCAGCGTATGGTGGCTGCACCAATTGCAATGTCGCCACCCCGACCGGCAATGCCGGCAACGGCGTGGTCAGCGGGGCCGGCGACTGCATCGCCCACCACAACGCGACGCCGAGATTGAGTGTCGTCAGGACGACGAGCAGAGCACGAACGAGCATGGCCAGAGTCTACCGAGCATCCCCGGGTACAGCATGCGCCTGCGCCCACAGCGCCAAGCCCTCCAGGACCAGCGAGGTACGCAACTCCGCCGTCGGCAGCGCGTGCAACAGGGGTGATACACCGCCGCCATGCAACAGTAGCCGCGGCCACCGCCCCAGCAACGCATCGGCTTGCTGCAGGCTGCGCTCGATCAGCGCCAGCGCGGCGCCATCGCATCCCGACGCCAAGGCATCGGCGGTGTCGGCGGCGAATTCGTGATACATGCCACCCTCGGCCGGCAGTTGCGCGGCGCGGTGTTGCAGGGCTTGGCGCATCGTGGTCGGGGACGGCGCGATGCGACCCCCACGGTGCAGGCCATCGCAATCGAGCAGGTCGATCGTCAACGCGGTACCGACACCGACCACCAGCACGTCGCCTTGACCATGCGCGGCGAGCAATGCCAGAAAACGGTCCACCCCGAAAGAGTGCGGCTGCACATAGGCAATACGAACGCCGGCGCAGACGGCCGTGGTCCGTACCAACTGCACCTGTGCAAAGCGGGCCTCCAGCGCCTCCAGCACCACGGCCGTCAGAGTGGGTGCGGCGACGCTGGCGACATACGCGGTAGCGCCGCTCGGCAAGGCCGCCATGGCTGCCATGTCCATCGCTTCGGCGCCGTGCGGCCACGCCTGCACCGGCCCTAGCTGGCCGTGCTCCAACGCGGCGAATTTGAAACGCGAATTGCCCAGGTCGAACAACCAATCGCTCATACCGGCCTCACGCTGACGTCGCCGGCATGCAGCGGCCGCTCGCCATCGGCGAACGCCACCCGTAACGCGCCATCCTCGGCCAGTCCCAGCGCCACTCCCTCACGCACCACACCACCGTCGTCGATACGCACCGCGCGCCCGGCCAACAGATCCAGCGCGGCATAGCGCGGCAGGAACGGCGACAGTCCCTGCTCATCGAACAACGCCAGCGCTGGCAGCAGATGCGACAGCACTACCGCAGCGATGGCGTTGCGCGATACCGTCGTGGCGGCCAGCGTCGTCAGGTCGGTCCAAGGTTGATCGATCGCCCCAGCGCTGGCCGCAGGCATGCGCACATTCAAGCCCAGGCCGATCACCGCGCGCGCCGGCCCGGCGAATTCGCCCCCACCTTCCACCAGCAGCCCACCCAGCTTGCAGCCGTCGGCGAGCAGGTCGTTCGGCCATTTCAGCCCGACCGTGGCGAAACCGGCGGCGTGCAGTGCCTCGGCCACCGCCACGCCGGCGGCCAGACTCAAGCCGCCCAGCCGCCCCAGCCCCCCCTGGAAACCACGGGCCACGGACAAATACAGATGCGCCGCCAGCGGCGAGGCCCAGACCCGGCCGCGACGCCCACGGCCACCGGTCTGGCGCTCGGCCAGCAACACCTCGCAGCCATGCGCCGGGACCGGCCGCGCCAGCAGGGTCGTGTTGCTGGACACCAGGGTCCAGGCAACCTCCAGGCTGGCCAGCGCTTGGCGTGCCGCCGGAACCAGCCCGGCGCGGATGGCCTGGACATCGAGCAGCTCCAGCGGCCGCACCAGGCCATAGCCTTCGCCGGCGCGGCCATCGATCTCCACGCCAGCCGCGCGCAGCGCCTGGATCCGCTTCCACACCGCGGCCCGGGTCAACCCGCACGAGCGGGCCAAGGCATCGCCGGACAGGCGACCTTGGCTGAGCCGGGCCAGTAGTTCGCGCTCGTCCAACGCAGGTTCCATCGCCTCGTTTCAATCCTGGCACCCGTCAGGGCGCGACCTCGGAGCGGAAAAGTATGCGGGAACACACAGCGCACGCCCAGCGCTGTTACATGCAGCACCTGAAAATCGCGTTAGAATCCAGGGTCACCGCCGCCCGCACCAGATGCCGACGATGCGCCGTCTCCTGCCCTGCCTGCTCTTGCTGCCGCTTCTGCTCGTTGTCGCTCACGCGTCCAATGTGACGGCCGACAAGCAACACAGCGACTGCGCCTACAACGACGCGACCGAGATGGACGAGGCACGGATACGCCCGACACCCGCCTCGCGCACGCACGCCTCCACGGCCAAATCCGACAACGCACCCGATGTCGGTGGCGGTGGTGGTGGCGACAGTGATCTGGCCCCGCACATGCGCATGCCCAAATGGCACAGCTTCCTGCCAGGAATGTTCCGCTGATCTCACGCTGGCTGCGTGCGCTATGGCCGGCGCCTGCAGCCATAGACGACAGGCTCTGGAGGGAAGTCCGGCGTCGTTGTGCATGGGTGGCGTCGCTGGATGCCCCGCGCGAACAACGTCTGCGCGCGCTCGCCGCCGAATTCCTGCATCGCAAAACCATCTCGCCATTGGCTGGCCTGCAATTGGATGCGGCCCAGTGCGGCGTACTCGCTGCGTTGTGCTGTCTGCCGCTGCTGGAATTCGGTGCTGGCGGCCTGCAAGGCTGGTCGCAGTTGCTGGTGTACCCGGATGCGTTCCGGGTGCAACGCAGCCACATCGACGCCACAGGCGTGCTACACGAATGGGAAGACGAATTGATCGGCGAAGCCTGGGAGAGCGGGCCGCTGATTCTGTCCTGGGCCGACGTGCAGGCGGACCTGGACGATCCGCGCGCCGGCTACTGCGTGGCGGTGCACGAGATGGCCCACAAACTCGATGCCCTCGACGGCGTACTGGATGGCACGCCACTGCTGCCACACGCATGGCAGCGACAGTGGGCGATAGATTTTCAACGCAACTACGACGCCTTCTGCAAACGTGTGGACAGCGCTCGCGCAAGCGAGATCGACGCCTACGCCGCCGAGGCACCGGAAGAATTCTTTGCCGTGGTCAGCGAATACCATTTCTCGGCACCGCAACGCTTGCAGCGCGAGATGCCCGAGGTGGCCGCGCACCTGCAACGGTTCTATGGCCCCTCCCCGTTCGCCGCCGACTAGGCGCACGGCCGGCATCGATCAAACCAGCCCCAGATCCCGCACATGCGCCTGCGGGAACACCGTCTGCAATTGTGCCGGCGACAGCCCCCACATGCAGGCAAGTAGTCCGGCGAACAGATCGCGATAATTGGTCAACACTGGATAATCGCGATCCTGGAATAACCTATCCTTGCTCACCGCCACCTGCTCGCCGGCGATGCGGCCGCCGTTGATCGCACCGCCCATCACCCAATAGGTGGTGCCGTGACCATGATCGGTCCCCTTGTTGCCGTTCTCGCGGAAAGTGCGGCCGAATTCGGACAGCACCACCACCACGGTATTGCGCCATTCCGAGCCAAGCGTGTCGGCGTAGACGGTCAAACCTTCGGACAAATTGGCCAGATTGTCGGCCAGCGCGCCATCGGTACTGCCCTGGTTGACGTGCGTGTCCCAGCCGCCAACGTCGACGAAGCCGAGCCGGTAGCGCTCGCGCATCAGCGTGGCGATGCGGCGCGTTTCCTCGGCGAAGGTGCGCGCACTAGCGGCGCCACGGTTGGCTTGCTGCATCTCCTCGCCCAGTGCCTGGGAAACTTGTTGACGCAGTACCAGGCCATCGTGCGCGGCGCTGGCCAGCGGTGTGCCGTGGTACATCCCGGCCAAGATGTCGGCCTGACGCTGGTCGAAAGCAGGCATCGGATTGCGCTTGAGCGAGAGATTGGGAATATCGCGCCCTCCCTGAAAACTCAGCGGCAAGGAATCGGTGAAGGCGATCGACGGCGTACCCGTGGCCACCTGCGATAGACGCGCCAGAAATCCGGTCCGGTAGTCGCTGCGCAATCCCGCCGGCTGTCCGGCCTCGATACTGTCCTGGGTTTCGAAATGACTGCGCGACAGATCGTCGGTACCGGCAAATGGCACGAATGCCAGGTGCTTATCGTTCCACAGCGGCAGCAAGGTGTCGCGCAAGCGTGGATTCAAGCCCCATTGTGTATCCAGTGCAATGGCGCTTTGCAGATTGGCCGGGTCCGGCCGTGCGATCGCCAGACTCGGTCGCGAAGCGTAATAGAAGTCGCTGGCATACGGCACCAGCAAGTTATTGCTGTCATAACCACCGCGCAGGAACACCACCAGCAAGCGTGGCGAAGGTGCTGGCGCAGCGAACAAACGCCCAGCGAACGGCAGGCCCGCCGCAGCGGTGGCGGATGCGAGCAGGAAATGGCGGCGGTGCATGACGAATCTCCGTGCGACGTTAGCTGCACATCAACGGTAATTGAAATCGGGTGAAGCCAGCAGGTACGCATTCCATTCCTGCGCAGAGCGCGCCTGTGCCAGTGCCTGGCGCGTGGCAGCGCTCAGTTGCGGCTCGATCGCCTGGTAATACAGCGGCGAACTCAGTTGTGGAAAGCCGCCGCCCTGCTGTCCATCGCGAGTGAACAACTGCGTGTTGCCGTTACCAATCGCGCGTGCGATCTCAAAGCGCTGTGCCATCTGCCCCGAACTGTTCCAGGCACTGGACTGCAATGGCCAGCCATCGGGAGTAATGCGCCCGAAACTCGGCTCGCCCATCTGATTCAACCATCCCAGCAACGGCTGCGGATTGAGAATGATCTGCCCGTCGTAAGCCAAGCGCAGCGCCGACACCAGGAAACGATATGGATCCTTGAACTTATGCGGCGCTCCGGCCGTCATCTCTGGAGCAGTGAACATGACCTGCAGCACCGCTGCGATATCGCCATCGCTATGTTGAAAGGTCCGCGCCATTTTCTGTACCAGCGCCGGCGGCGGATCGTCGGCGACGAAGGATTCGGCCAAGCGTCGCGACACGAACTGCGCACACGCAGGCTGACGCACAATCAATTGCACCGCACGTTCGACTTCATCGAAACCACCACCGGCGATGCGTTGACCGAGCAGCGTTTTATCGCCTGGTTGGTGTCGCGCCGGATTGAACTCGAATGCACCGCGGCGCAGGTACTGCGTCTGCAAGAGCGGCGGTAACTTCGGCGGTGCCGCGCGGTCAGCAGGAGCGATGCCGACGCCTGTGAGGATCAACGCTAATTGCTGCACGTCATGTTGGGTGTAGCCACCATTCACGCCCAGCGTATGCAACTCCATCAATTCGCGCGCGTAGTTTTCGTTGATACGCCCTTTGGCGTTCTGGGCGTTATCCAGATATTCCAGCATCGCTGGGCTCTGCAACGTTGCCAGCAACAGATCGGAGAACTTGCCCAACGCATGCGGACGGATTGCGTTGTCTGCATAGTCGGCGACGGTCCAGCGCAGTCGGCCCTTATTGGCGAATACACTGAAATGGTTGAGCCAGAACCACACCATCTGTTCGCGCAATTGGTCAGGTGCATAGATCGCGCGTAGCACCTGCGCCTGTCGGGCCTGCATCAGCAGCACATCGGCGTGATGCTGAGTCGCCTTCTTCGCCGCGACCTTGGCCTCGCCGTCAGGCATCGCCTTAATCGCTTCCTGAGCGTTGGCCTGCTGCCGAAGCAACTCCTGCACTGGCGTGTGCAATGCCTCATAGCCGTCCAGTTCCGCACGCACTGGCGCAGGCAAGGTCGCATCGCCATCAGGTGCCTGCAATTGCGCGCGAAGGAAGCGTTTGCGTCCATCGCGCTGGAACTGTGCCACGCTGGGGCCATCCAGACCGTTGGTCATCGATTGCAACCAGCGCGCATCGTCGCGCTCAAGTAACTTTTGGCTGGCGGCGATGGCACCCACCGTAAACAGCACCAACAGCAGCGATAGCATCAAGCGCTGGGTCGTATGCAATACACGGCGACCATGCACGCGCAAGCGCGATGCGACAGGACGATGCCGAAACTCGGGCATGCGGATGCTCCTCGTCGGTAAAACGGGTTGAAAGTCGGCGCAGTATCCGCGCCTGGAAGCTTGCCGGGTTAAGTCGCCGTTGGATATTGCGCGTTCATTTCCACGGGATTCACCTCGGCCGGACCTACGGTCTGCGCGGCTACAAACCAGGCGGCAGGGTCGCCAGAAAACTGGCGCCGCCCAGTTCCTCGGAGCGGCTCACCTGCAACTCGCCACGATAACCCTTGACCAGATCCTGGACGATCGCCAGGCCAATGCCGTGGCCATGCACGCGTTCATCGCCACGTACACCGCGTTGCAGGATGTGTACCACTTCCTCCGGAGCGATACCGGGACCATCGTCCTCCACCACAATGACCAGGCCAGCACGGCGACTACCGGCGGCCGGTGTCGGGCGCACACTCAATAGCACCCGCCGACGCGCCCACTTGAACGCGTTCTCCAGCAGGTTGCCGAGCAATTCCTGCAAATCGCCGGGTTCGCCGTGGAACCGTGCGCTCGGCTCGATGTCGAACTCGCACAGCACGCCCTTGGCGGCGTAGACCTTTTCCAGCCCACGCACGATCTCCTCGGCACTGGGCTCGATCGGCAATGGCGCGGAGAACAGTTTGTGGCCACTGGAAGCGGCACGGGCGAGCTGATAGGAAACCAGGTTGTTCATCCGCCGCAGTTGCGCGTCCAGTTCCTCGCGCAGTTCCGGCCCTTGCGCATCGCTGTCGAGCTGGGTGCGCAGCACCGCCAACGGCGTCTTCAGGCTATGCGCCAGATCGGCCAGGGTGTTGCGCTGACGATCCAGATTCTCGCGCTCGCTCTCGATGAAGGCATTGATGCTGTCGGTCAGCGGCTCTAGTTCGCGCGGGTGGCGATCGCCCATGCGGACTGCCTCGCCGCGCTGCACTTTGGTCAGTTCGTTGATCACCCGCCGCAGCGGCCGCAAGCTCCACTGCAAGATGAAAGCTTGCAACACCAGCAGGATCAGGCCGGCACCACCGAGGTTGAACCACACCCGACCGCGGAACACACGCAACTGCGCACCCAACGCGCGCGTGTCCTCCATGATGTAGATGGTGACCGGGGTTTCCTTGTCTCGACGCACGTAAGCCAGGCCGATGCCGTAGCGATAGACCTCGCCGACGCTGCCGTCGATTTGGGTCATCGGCCAAGGGCCGTCGAAGGTTTCCTGGCGCGGCTCAAGCATGCCGCCACGCGGCGGCAATGGGCCTTCGCTGGACATCGAGATCCAGCGCTCGTTGGGCATCACGATCTGCGCATACAAACCGCTACCGGGGCGATCAAAATGCGGATCGGGCGGCGGCTTGTCGTTGTTGATGTACAGCGACCCGTCGCGGGCCACGTCGATATTGTTGGCGTAGGCGGTGGCGTAGCTTTTCAGGCGCTCGCGCAGGTTACTCAATGCCGTATCGGCGAAGGCCTGATCCAGCGCGTAGCCGGCTGCGGCCAGGAACGCCACCAGACTGAGACTGGCGGCGAGCAACTGGCGCGCCTGCAAAGAACGTGGGCGCCAGCGCTTATACCAACTGGATCGTGCCGCCACGCGGTCGCTTCCTTAGCTTGTTCGCGAGCGGCTGCGATCAGCCTTCGGTGCGCGGAATCGCGAACCGATAGCCGCGACCGCGCACGGTCTCGATCGGCTTCAACTCGCCGTCCGGATCCAGCTTCTTGCGCAAGCGCCCGATGAACACTTCCAGCACATTGGAGTCGCGGTCGAAATCCTGCTGGTAGATGTGCTCGGTCAAATCGGCCTTGGAGACCAGTTCGCCCGCGTGCATCATCAGGTACTCGAGCACCTTGTACTCGTAGCTGGTCAGGTCGACATTGCTGCCGCTGACACTGACGGTTTGCGCCGCCAGATCCAGCGCGACAGGGCCGCATTCCAGGGTCGGCTTGCTCCAGCCAGCGGCACGGCGTAGCAGCGCGTTCACCCGCGCCAGCAACTCCTCGACGTGGAACGGCTTGACAAGATAATCGTCCGCGCCCTGCTTGAGCCCTTCGACCTTGTCCTGCCAGCTAGAACGCGCGGTAAGGATCAACACCGGGAACTTCTTGCCTTCGTCGCGCAAGGCCTTGATCAGCTCCATGCCCGACATCTTCGGCAAACCGAGGTCGATGATGCCCACATCGAAGGGCACCTCACGGCCCATGTACAGGCCTTCCTCACCATCCTGCGCCGCATCCACCGCAAAGCCTTCGCGCTTCAGGCGAGCAGCAAGGGTCTCTCGCAACGGAGCTTCGTCTTCGACCAGAAGGATACGCATGAACTCTCCCTAGTAACTGACAAATGGCCAATGGCCGGAACGGTGTGTAACAGGCTGAACGGACTATCCATACTCACGGGTGATCGTGGTGTGGTGATTAGTCAGGCTCGTTGGGCCTGGTCGGCTGCGGCGGCGCGTGAGCGGGCTGCGGGTCGTCCATGTAGCGCACACGTCCTCGTCCGTCCATATACTTGATCCGGTTGATATCGTGGCCATCGAACGGCACGCGCTCAGCACCCAGGATCTGCCCGCCGGTGGACCGCTGCACGCGCCGCACCGCATCAGATAGAGAATTGCCCGCCGATTCGCGACCGCGCGCCGGCTCCGAGGGAGCGACTGGTCCCGGAGTGGATTGCGGCGGCCCCCGGTCGTGACCAGCCGCAGCCGACGCGAGCGCAAGCGCAATCACGGCGGCAAAACGACAATGGCGTAGAACGGAGAAGATCACGACGGGCATCCTAACGGACTGATCGGGGATGTTCAAAATTTGTGAAATTCGGCACCTTTCAGGAACGCGATGGCGACGTCAAATTTGAGCCAAATTGTTGATTTTTCGGGGTGAATCCGGTCTGAACTTTCCCATCCCGCCTCCAGCCGGTTCAGTGAAATGAATTTCACTCGCCACGACTGAACAGCACCGTCAGGCCGCCAACGCCCCTCTGCGCAGGGGTTTGCGGGCACAGAGGACAGGATCGCCAGACACCGCAGCAACCTGAACGCAGCAACGTAATAGGGGGCGAAAAGACCCCACAGGGCGCGCGGAGAACACAGCCACGACAGCCCAGGGATGCACCATCCGCTCACCTGGCCCGAACAAACCCAGGGTTTAGCCGCTGCGCTCAGGCAGCCACGCGGCGCACGCCTTGCGTGACCTGGATCGCCTGCTCCAGCAGCCCCCAATCCGCGCCAGAGCGATGCGCGCCCTCGCTGAGCACCTGACGGAAGGCGCGGCCACCTGGCTGGCCATGGAACAACCCGAGCAAGTGCCGCGCGATATGCTTGAGCGCCAGCCCCTCGGCCAAACGCGCCTGCACGTAGGGCTGTAATGCACGCAGTAATTCCACGCGCGGTCGTGGCGTCGCGCCGGTCAGGGCGGCGTCCAGCCGATGCAAGACGTAAGGGTCGTGATAGGCCGCCCGCCCCAGCATGACCCCATCGACCGCCGCCAACTGCGCCTGCGCCGTTTCCACGTCGGTCAGACCGCCGTTCAGCACGACCTGCAATTGCGGACGTTCGCACTTGAGCCGATATGCCCAGTCGTAGCGCAACGGCGGCACCTCGCGGTTCTCCTTGGGCGACAAACCCTGCAGCCAGGCATTGCGCGCATGCACGACGAACAGACGGCATCCCGCTGCCGCCACGTGATCGACAAACGCCAGGAATGTGGCGTAGTCGTTGTCCTGATCGACACCCAGCCGGCACTTCACCGTCACCGGCACGTCCACCGCCGTCGCCATGGCCGCCACACATTCGGCCACCAGGCCCGGCTCACGCATCAGGCAGGCGCCGAAACGCCCGGCCTGCACCCGGTCGGACGGGCAACCGCAATTCAAGTTGATCTCGTCGTAGCCCCAGTCCTGGCCAATCCGCGCTGCTTGCGCCAGCAGCGTCGGATCGCTCCCCCCCAACTGCAACGCCAGCGGGTGCTCGGCCGCATCGAAATCCAACAGACGTGCGCGATCGCCCAGCACCACCGCATTGGCATGCACCATCTCGGTATACAAGCGCGCCGACGGCGCCAGCAGCCGGTGGAATACTCGGCAATGGCGATCTGTCCAATCCATCATGGGGGCAACGGATAGGCGCAGCGAAGCGGCGTAGCGCGCGGGCAGGTCGGCAGCGAGGAGCGGGAGCGTGGTCGGCACGGCAGGGCAGTGGTGTCGGCGGCACGCCGCAGCACTAGGGCTTTGACTTTGGGATCAATAGCTTACACCTTCGCCACGGACGTTGCCGGTGCGAGCGCGCATTCCTGCCGGAGATTGCCGCAGCCGGATCGACTGCGGCCTCAAGGGCTCCCTCCCTACTTGCGCAGGTAGAGCGTCTTGTTGCCAAAATCGATAACCGCCCCTGCGTTTACCAGGAAATCCGCTCCCAGCATTCCTCCCAGCGCCTCCCCGGCTGGGCGAGGCTTGCTCGAATACGCATACTGATCCTCGATCCATGCATCCTGCGTGGGCTTGGACGACCAGTCGCCAATCCGCACAACAACCGGATGCTTGGTCAGATAAGCGTAATTTTGCGCCCCCTTGGGGCCCGACATTAGCTTGCTCTCCTCGGACTTTTCCACACCGGCCTGACTCGCGAATTCCGGGTCGATGTCGACTTCCCCGACCGTGCTGACGGTCATCGACCGCTCCACCGAGCCAAGCGCCGCTCTGACGGTATAACGCTCTTGCTCCTTGTCGAACTGCATGGGCACGGCCACATATCCCTTGGCCAACAAGCTTGCACGCAGGGTCGACGTCTGCATGGCATCGGGACTCACCAACACACGCTTGCCGGGATAATCCAGCACCACGCGATTTGCGGCGATCCATTTGATCCCCAGCATCCCCACGCCGTTTTTAGGCTCTGGCGTCTCGAAAACAGACACCGGCACGTTCACAGCGTTGGCCTTGCCCATCGTGAGCAGGTTCAATCTACCGCCGTCGAGTCCGAGCGGACTGAGCTTGCCCGGCTCTTGGATTCCGTAAGTACCCCGATGTTGCAGATCTCTAACTCCCACCTCGTTAGCGACGTGATGGACCAACTGCATGTAGAACGACGCATTCGAATGCACCATCATCTGGTAAGGATGCCCGTTCAACTGCACGTTGATAACCGGGCGCGTGGCCCCACCGAGTTTGCGGTACACGAATGGCACCGTCGCGGACTTGTCCGCGGCTGGATCAGCCGTCGTGGCACCTGCGGTGATGACCGCAATGAGAAGGGACACACACACGCCGGAGCGAAGGAAAAGCGCATTAAGCATGAAAGGTTACCTGGGTTGGAAAGACGCACCCGCGCGGCGCAACCACAGGTGGTAGGTGCCGCCCGAGACAGCCCCCATCCGTGCGCCCGCCCATCGCGGCACTGCCAACATATCCCATGGAATACATGGCTGCCCTGTGCCAATCGACCTATCGTCTCAGGCCTTTTCACTGCCATTCCATGCGCATAACAGTGCAACAGACTGCCCGATTGCAGAGACATCGCGTTTGACCCGGGGTGTTTTTCCTCCGCCAACTCTCAACCAATTCTTCAACCTTGAACAAACGCATGCCGCCGCCAACCGCAGCGCAACGGCGCGCAACCGGATCGGTCGGCGCGCGCATCGCCGGGCCACCATTCACCATCGCGGCAGACACACCGGCAATGCCGCTTGACCGCCAGCCAAATTCAGCCTATGGTGCGCTCGCCGAAGGTATCCATCGCTTCATTCGGATGAAGGGATGGATTTAAACGGGAATCCGGTGAAGGCTGGCGCCGCAAGCGCCCTCCCATTCCGGAGCTGCCCCGCAGCGGTGAATGGAAACGACCTCCGTCAATGGCACAGGGTGGCGCATGCCGGCCTGGGAAGCGACGGATAGTAGGCGCGCAGCCGGCACGGTGCGCATGTCCATCAGCCCGAATACCGGCCCCGGCCGGAGGACAGTGCGTCCTCTGATTCGACCTGGCACCTCCGCGGGGAGGCGGCTGGAACCGTGACGTGGCCTCGCGCTGCGCCACGTTTTCTGCCTGCCCGCAGGGTATCGGTTCGCCCGCGGGGGCGAAGGTCGCTGGTGTGACGAGCGTTCCGTGCAAGCGGGCGCGCGGCGCGCGGTTCCTTCGTTCCTCAATGCCCTTGACCGCAATGAGGAAACGCAACATGACGATCGTGACTAATCTCGGCTTCCCGCGCATCGGTGCGCGGCGTGAGCTCAAACGCGCGCTGGAACGCTACTGGCGCCGCGAAACCGACAGCGCGCAACTGCAAGACACCGCGCGCGAACTACGCCAGCGTCACTGGCAACTACAATGCGAGGCCGGGGTGGATGTGCCGCCCAGCAACGACTTCAGCCTGTACGACACAATGCTGGATACCGCATTCCTGTTCGATGCGATCCCGCAGCGCTATCGCGCGCTCGCCGATGCCGACCCGCTGGCCGGCTACTTCGCGATGGCGCGCGGCACGCAGGAAAACGGCCTGGATCTGCACGCGCTGGAAATGACCAAGTGGTTCGACACCAACTACCACTATCTGGTGCCGGAGCTGGCACGCAATCAGCATTTCCGTCTGCGCGGCGACAAGCCGCTGGTCGAGTTCCTGGAAGCCAAGGCGCAGGGCGTGCTCACCCGTCCGGTACTGATCGGGCCGGTGACGTTCCTGGCACTGTCCAAGACCGTGGACGGTAGCGACCGTTGGGCGCTGCTGGATAGCCTGCTGCCGGTCTACGCCGAACTGCTGCAGAAACTGCAAGCCGCCGGCGCGCAATGGGTGCAGATCGACGAACCTGCGCTGGTGCTGGATCTGGACAAGGCGACACAAGACGCCTACCGCCGCGCCTATGCCTTCCTGGCGCAGACACCGCGACCGAAGCTGCTGTTGACCACTTATTTCGGCGAGCTCGGTGACAACCTGGAATTGGCGATGGCGCTGCCGGTGGACGGCATCCATGTGGATCTGGTGCGCGGCGTGGCGCAGTTGGATGCCGTGCTGCAGGCGCTGCCGGCAGACCGCATCCTGTCCGCCGGCTTGGTCAACGGCCGTAATGTGTGGCGCACGCCGCTGGACAACGCGCTGACCCTGGCGCGCTATGCCAGCGGCCATCTCGGCAGCGAACGGCTGTGGCTGGCACCGTCGTGCTCGCTGCTGCATGTGCCGGTGGATCTGCAGCAAGAAACCCGCCTGGATCCGGATCTGTTCAGTTGGATGGCGTTCGCCAAACAAAAACTGCAGGAACTGCGCACGCTGGCCGATGCGCTGGATGACCTGCCGCAAGCGCAGACGGCGCTCGCCGCCGCGCGCGATGCCCTGGCGGCGCGGCGCGCTTCCACGCGCGTGCATCGCCCCGAAGTGGCGCAACGTCTGGCCGCGCTCAACGAGAATGCCGGACACCGTCAAGCACCGTATACGCAACGCAAGCAAGCGCAACAGGCCGTACTGCAACTGCCGGCTTATCCGACCACCACCATCGGCTCGTTCCCGCAGACCGAGCAGGTGCGTCAGGCGCGTGCGCAGCACAAGTCGGGCAAGATCAGCGATGCCGAGTACGACGCGTTCATCGCCGCAGAGACCGAGCGTTGCGTCCGCATCCAGGAACAACTCGGTCTGGACGTGCTGGTGCACGGCGAGTTCGAGCGCAACGACATGGTCGAATACTTCGGCGAACAACTCGACGGCTTCGCCTTCACCCAATACGGCTGGGTGCAGAGCTACGGTTCGCGCTGCGTGAAACCACCGATCATCTACGGCGACGTGCAGCGTCCGGCACCGATGACGGTGCGCTGGTCGCAGTATGCGCAGTCGCTGACCGATCGGCCGATGAAGGGAATGCTGACCGGCCCGGTGACGATGCTGCAGTGGTCGTTCGTGCGCGACGACCAGGAACGCGCGCAAACCTGCCGGCAGATCGCACTGGCGCTAAGCGATGAGGTGCGCGACCTGGAAGCCGCCGGCATCAACGTGATCCAGATCGACGAACCCGCGTTCCGCGAGGGCCTGCCGCTACGCAGCGCCGACTGGCAGGCGTATCTGGACTGGGCGGTGCAGTCCTTCCGCATTAGCGCGGCGGGCGTGCGCGATACGACCCAGATCCACACCCACATGTGCTACTCCGAATTCAACGACATCATCGAATCGGTGGCGGCCATGGATGCGGACGTGATCTCGATCGAAACCTCGCGCTCGCGCATGGAATTGCTCGAAGCATTCGTGCGCTACCGCTATCCGAACGGGATCGGCCCGGGCGTCTACGACATCCATTCCCCGCGCGTGCCCAGCACCCGGGAAATGGTGGACCTGCTGGACAAAGCCCGTGCGGTATTGGATCCGCAGCATATCTGGGTCAACCCCGACTGCGGCCTAAAGACCCGCGGCTGGCCGGAGACGCGCAGTGCGCTCCAGGCAATGGTGGAGGCGGCGCAGCAATTGCGCACGCAACACGCCCAGGCCGCGTGAAGTAACGATGCCCGGCGCAGCAGTGCGCCGGGCATCATCGAACAGCTCGCTATTTTCATGATGAAACAATGACGGCACAAGATATTTGCCCGTGACAATCAGACTGCTATAACGAGTCCGAATTGCGTGGCGACGGGCATGACGGCGTCCTCGCAGCCGTGCAGGCAGCACCCTACTCTCTGCATCCACGTGTGATTCACACTCATATGGAGAGTGCATCATGCTAATCAGACGTCCTAAACTTTACGCAGCTTGCATCCTATGTCTGGTCATTCCCGCCACTGCGTTGCAGGCGGCAGAACTGATTCCGAAACAATTGGCCGGCCCGCCGGAAGAATTCGCGCAGATGCGCGCACCAGCGCCAGCAGAGACCGCGATCCTCTCCAGAAGCGCGCTACTGCCAGTGGAATTCTCAGCTGCGCATAGCGGCAGCCCCGCGCAGTGGCATGCCACGCTCCCGGTGGAGAACGGCAAATTACATTTTTTGGTCCTGTCCAACGGACACGATTGGCAGCCACGCCTGAGCACGCCAGCAGCAGCCAACGCGACCACCACTGTGCTCACTCCCAGCGCCCAGACAGGTCGCCTGGGGTCTGGCAAAGCCGCCGTGCAGACGCTCGATTACCAAGTGGACAGCGCCGCCAACGGCGACTGGACCCTGACCCTTCAGGCGGACAACAACACCGCCCAACGCGGCTACGTGCTGATGGAGGGCGACGCGCGCACCCAACTGGCCTCGTATCAGAGTGACCGGCGGCAACTGCAGCGTGGTCAACGCATCGGCCTGACGGCCATGCTCAGCAGCATCGATGCGCAGGGCACTATCACGCTTGGCAAGGCCGGCGCTGGTCGCATCGACAACGCACAACTACGGGTGATCGCGCCAGATGGCACAGTCAGCCAATGGCCAATGGCCGATGACGGTCGCCACAACGATGGTGCCGCCGGCGACGGCGTGTATGCCGGCGATTTCGCGGCGACGGCGACCGGCACCTACGTCGCGCAAGTGGTGGTGCACGGCCACGACACCAGCGGTCAGGCTTTCGTCCGCACCAGCGAGCATGTGCTGCCGGTGCTGGACACGACCCTGCGCATCGCGACCGATGCGGTGGTCGCCAACGCGCAACCTGGCACCCGGCTGACCTTGCCGATTCCGGTGCGCACTGGCGGCAGTCAAACGCCGGCGCACTATCGCGTGCTCGGCGAACTGTGGGGCACCGGCCGCAACGGCACTGCTGTTCCGGTCGCCTGGCTCGGCGGCATGATCGCACCGCAGGACGGACGCTTGCCATTGAGCCTGGACGAACGTTGGATCGTGCGTGCCGGTGCGCACGCGCCCTTCACCCTGCGTCATCTGCGTGTCGAGGATCCGGACAATTTCGTGCCTCTGGCCACGCGTGACACGCTGGCGCTGACGTTGCCGACATTGCGCAGCGACAGCATCGCCCGCGGTGGTGCCATCGACGAAAGCATGCGAATGGGCGAACGCCCGGCGACCGTGCGCACCCTGGACCGTACGGAACCGCAAGGAACTGGCCAGAAGTTGGTGCTGGTACACGGCTACTGCTCGGACGGCAATGTATGGCCGCTGCAGCAGTTCACCAATGCGGCGTTGTTTTTGGACATCGACCAGAATCGCAGCAACGACCAATTCGCGCAGTTGCTTGGGCAGTTCGGTAGCCAATGGCATTCCTTCGGCACCATCGCGCATAGTCAGGGTGGCATGGCCGCGTTGCAACTTTACGCCTATTACTGGAGCGGCCTAGACAACGCCAGCGGTGGCTTGGTGATGCAATCCGTGGGCGCGCCCTATCAGGGCACGAACCTGGCCGGCGTCATGGCCACGGCAGGCAAGTACTTCGGCAAGGATTGCGGCCCCAACAGGGACATGACCTACGATGGCGCCAAGGCATGGCTGGCCGGCATTCCCAATTCGGCACGCGCGCTGGTGCACTACTACACGACCTCGTTCACCAAGAAGCGGTGGTACGACAGCTTCTGCGACAAGAGCACGGAAATGGTGCTGAGCGATCCGAATGACGGCATCGTCGAAGAAGTCAACGGACAGTTGCCCGGTGGCGTCAACATGGGCCACACCACCGGCGAATGCCACAACACCGGCATGAACTATCCAGCGCAATATCTGGACGCCAACCGCAACGCGACAATGAACGCCAGCGCGGCACGCTAACCGTCGGATGGAATCGGCGTGCGCCATGCCGGCGCATTCCGATTCCCCGGCTCAGTGACCGACACACCGCCAGCGGACACTGAGCACAAAGCAGGCTGCGGGTGTTCGACATGTCCACACACGCACCGGCCAGATGCGCTCGAGTTCGATCCGTGCCAACCACCATGCCTGCCGCTCGACGCGAGCATGCACTCGATGTCGCCAAAAAGTGCTGGAAACGATGGCGCGTTACGCCTGCCCAGCACGGCGCGCAGCCACCTTGGCCAACGCCGACCAATCCAAGTCGCCATCGCCATGGGCAATCGCCTCGATGAACTGATCGCGCAATACCGCCGCAAGCGGCATCGGCACATGCCGGGTCTCGCCCGCGCTCAAGGCCAATCGCACGTCCTTCAATCCCAGCGTGGCCTTGAAACCAGCCGGGCTATAACGCTGCTGCGCGATCATGTCGGCATAGGTCTGGTAGGCCGGCGCGGCGAACACGCTGCTGGTCAACATGAGCAGAAACTCCGCCGCTTCCACACCATGACCGCGCACCAGTGCTGCCGCCTCGGCCATGGTGCCAATCGCGCTGGCCAAACACAGGTTGGCCGCCAGCTTGACCGCGTTGGCCTGCTCCGGCGCCGCACCGAAGTACCAGGTCTTGCGCCCGAGCACGTCCAGCAGCGGCTGCACCCGCGCCAGCGCGGCGTCATCACCGGCAGCGAGCAAATTGAGTTGGCCGGCAGCGGCCACCTCCGGACGCCCCAGCACCGGCACCGCCAGATACGCAACGCCACGCTCGGCATGCAACGCACTCAGTTCGCGCGCCAGCGCCACCGAGATCGTGGCCATGTTGACGTGGACGCTGCCGGCGGTCAGTGCATCCAGTGCGCCGCGTTCGAGTAGCGTCTCGCGCACCGCCGTATCGTCGGCCAGCATCGAGAACAGCACCGGCGCACGCACGGCCTGGGCTGGTTGCGCTACCAGTTGCGCACCCGCCTCGACCAACGGCTGCGCCGCGTCCGTGCTGCGGTTCCAGACGGTCAAGGCATGTCCGGCGCGCAATAAATTGTGCGCAATCGGCTGGCCCATCGTTCCCAGTCCGAGAAACCCGATATTCATTGCATGCTCCTTGAAGGAATCCACCGGCTGGCCACAATCGACATGCTTGAGTCGAAGCGCATCATGCATCGAACAGGCTGCGTGCCGCATAAGGCGCACAGCGCATGTACTGCGGTGCTGGACGCACGGTGGCGCCCAACGCCGCAGCGGCATGCCACGGCCAGCGCGGGTTGTAGAGAATGCCACGCGCCAAGGCGATCGCATCGGCGCGGCCTTCGACCAGAATGGCTTCGGCCTGCTGCGGTTCGGTAATCAAACCCACTGCGATCACCGGCATGTTCACCGCGCGATGCAGGGTCTCGGCCAATGGCACTTGGTAACCCGGCGCGACCGGAATCCGCTGGCGGCGGTCCAGTCCACCACTGGATACATGCAGATAATCGCAACCCTGTGCCTGCAACGCTTGCGCCAGCACCACGCTTTGAGCAGCGTCCCAGCCGCCTTCGATCCAATCGGTGGCCGAGATGCGCACACCCACCGCGACCGTGGACGAAACCGCCGCACGCACTGCCGCATGCACGCGCAGCAATAAACGCATGCGATTGTTCAAGCTGCCGCCGTAGGCGTCTTCGCGCAGATTGCTCAGCGGCGACAGAAACTGGTGCAGCAGGTAGCCATGCGCGGCATGCAACTCGATAAGCGCGAAACCGAGCCGCTCGGCGCGCTGCGCCGCAGCGACGAACGCGGCGATAATCGCATCGATTCCCTCCAGGTCCAGCGCCTGCGGCGGCACGTCATCGGCCGCGAAAGGCTGCGGCGATGGTGCCACCGTCTGCCAGCCATTCGGCTCGGTTGGCGCAATCGCAGCACCACCGTCCCAAGGCGTGTGCGTGGATGCCTTACGTCCGGCGTGAGCAAGCTGGATCCCCAGCGGCATCGGCGACCAACGCCGCACGGACGTCACCACCTCGCGCAGCGCCGCCTCGGTGGTGTCGTCCCATAGCCCAAGATCGGCAGGGCTGATGCGCCCGCGTGGCTCCACCGCCGTGGCTTCCAGAATCAGCAATCCGGCACCGGACTGCGCCAACTGCCCCAGATGTTGAAGATGCCAGTCATTGGCGCAGCCGGCATCGGCGGCGTACTGGCACATCGGCGCGATCACGATGCGATTGGATAGCGACAACGGCCCCAATGCGAGGGGCGAAAACAACAGGCTCACGATGGCATTCCGCAAAAGACGCCCGCACGATTCGGGCAGATAGCTATTGCACGCTTACCACGGCGGTGGATCAACCACTGCCGATGGATCAGTTCGTGTCCGGATTCGCAACGCATCGTGCTACACCAGGCCAGCAGGGGGCTGCAGGAATGCCAGCGCCTGCGCGCACGGCTGGGGCACTTTCAGATCCAGCAAATCGTCGGCGCGGGTACGGCCCAGATTGATCGCGGCAATCGGTATGCCCGCCTTGGCCGCCGCCTGCACGAAGCGAAAGCCGGAATAGACCATCAACGAGGAACCCACCACCAACATGGCGTCGGCCTGCTGCAGATGCGCGAATGCGCTAGCCACGCGCTCACGCGGGACGTTTTCGCCAAAGAACACCACGTCCGGCTTGAGCACGCCGCCACAATGCGGACACGCCGGCACGACGAACGCAGCGAAATCCACATCATCCAGATCGGCATCGCCATCGGGAGCCTGCCCGGCCTGCAGCGTCGCCCAGTGCGGATTGTGCTGCAGCAGGTGCTGCTGGAACGTTTCGCGCGGCATGCGCTGCTCGCACTGCATGCAGCGCACCACATCCAAGCGACCGTGCAAGTCGATCACCGCGCGGCTGCCGGCAGTCTGGTGCAGGCCATCCACGTTCTGAGTGAGCAGCAGCGCGACCTGCCCGCGCGCCTCCAGTTGTGCCAACGCGGCGTGCGTCGCGTTGGGCCGGGCATGGCCGAAGCGCGGCCAACCGATCAGGCTGCGCGCCCAGTAGCGCTGCCGCGTCGCCAGCGCGCCCATGAACGCTTGATAGGTGACCGGCGGGGTGCGCTTCCACTCCCCGGCGGCGTCGCGGTAATCGGGGATACCCGAATCGGTGCTGCAACCGGCGCCGGTGAGGATGAACAGGCGACGATGGCGCGCAACGAACGCCTCCAACGCGGTGACCGCCGCATGCGCGGAGTCGGACGGATCCTGCAGCAACTGGGGCATGGCGCAGCTCCCGGAAATGGTCTGGATGCGCCGCAACCGCTCAGCCGAGCCCATCGACGACGCTACACTCGCCTCTATCTTGGGCATGCGGCGCGTAGACGCAAGACCCCGTCGCCATCGCGGCAGACGCGCGAGGTAGCGCACAGGCGTGACGCGATCTCACCCCGGCATCGCTCTGCTACCGCCGCGGGGCGAGCGGCGACGTGCCGACGCGAGGCTGCTGTGCATCGCGCTGAACAGCGTTGGACGCAAGTGTTGACACCGGCATGCGCACGCCTTCACTGCGACCTCGTGCCAGGCGACTTACAGGGTACGCTACGGTCCTGATGGCTGCTGAGGCTGTGGTGGCGCGTCTTGCAGGACTCACCAGACCGTTGCTGACTAACCGCAGCGCGCACGCACAGCAGACTCAACCCAGATGCGCGCGTACTGCTTCATCGATCTTTGCAGGCGGCACGAAGCCGGGCACGCGCGCCACTTCCGCGCCGTGGCGGAACAGCATCAGCGTCGGAGTCTGGCGCAGACCCTGAGCACGGAAGAACGCTTCGCCCACGTCTTCCATTTTCACCTTGAGCAAGGTGACGCCTTGCGCGCTGTCGCTCTCGGCGAAGCGCTCCAGCGATTTGTCCAGCATGCGACAGCCGGGGCAATTGTCCTTGTTGAAATCGGCCAACACGCGCGGGTGTGCGGCGAGTGCATCGGCGAACTGCTCTGGGCTGGAAACAGTGATGGTGGTAAGCATGCAACAGAACCTCGTATGGCGCGTGACTCACCGCGCGGCAACGGCCAGCGCGAGAGCGGAAAGGAAAAAACGGCGCAATCAACCACTGCCATGCACGGGCAGCACCGCAACACCAGCCTGACCGACCGACGCAGGGCGCGCGGCGCGCAACGCCAACACCTGCGCGCACCAGGCATCGATCGCCGCCGTATCGCGATCTCCATGCGGCATCTGCTCGATCTCCAGCAGCGGATAGGCGCTATCGAAGAACCGCGCGATGCGCTTGACCGCACCACAATAGTATTCCAAACCCCACTGCGTCTCGCCGGTACCGAATACTGCCACCTCGGCATGCCGGCCTGCCGCTTCGACCAGTTCGGCGATGTAGCGCTTCATTTCCGAGGGCGTGCGGCCGGCGTTATCGGTCCAACTGCCGAGCAGATGCAGATCAAAGCCGGCGGCACGCGCCGGATCGCACAGTGCGCCGTGCAAGGTCTGCAGATCGGTGTGGATCCAGGTCACTTGATGACCAGCGGCCTCGCACTGCGCATGCACGCGGCGGGCGACGTCGCGGGTGTTGCCGCTGAGCGAGGCGTAGGCGAGCAGGATCTGCATGACGATGGATGTGTGCAACAAGCAGCGCGCGCGATGCGGATCGAACCGCGCGCGGTCTGCTTACAGGTCGTCGAAGCCGTTGTCAGAGTTGGTCTTCTTGTAACTGGCGTTACGCATTTCGAAAAAGTCGGTCTTGGTCTCGGTGAAGTTGTCGGCGTAGGCCTTGATCCACGGCATCACGTTGTCGCTGGCACCGGTGTACAGTTTTTCGATACCGAGCATGCCGGACATCTTGTTGGCGCGGTACTTCACGTACTGAATCATCTCGTCCACGTCGATGCCCTCGATGCCGTCGAGCACTTCCGAGGACCACTCGGTTTCCAGGCGGATCGCGTGCTCGAAAGCCTGGTGCACGTAGTCCGTCAGTTCGTTGGTCTGCAGCTCGGCGTTCTCGCCGATGATGGCGCGGATCAGTTCGCTGATGAACTTGGTGTGGGCCAGTTCGTCGCGGTTGATGAAGCTGATGATCTTGCCGGTGCCGGTCATGCGGTTCTGCCGCACGAGATTGTAGAAGTAGGCAAAGCCCGAATAGAAGTTAATGCCTTCCAGAATCGAGGACTGGATCAGTGAGCGCAGCAGAGTCTCGGCGGTCTTCTCGCGCATGAAGTCGTCATAGGCCTGCATGATCGGCTGGTTGCGCGCAATGATGGTCGGATGCGTGCGCGCGATTTCGAACACGCGGTTCTGGTCGGCCAGACCGGCGATCGACGCCAGGACGTAGGAGTAGCTCTCGTTGTGGATCACTTCCTGCTGGCCGATGATCGCGGCATTGGCGTGCGCGGCCGGGTCGGTGATGTATTCGGCAACGTTGTAGATGAAGCGTGTCTGCGGCGAATCCAGCGTGGCCAGCAAGCCGATGATCGAGTCGTAGGCATTCTTCTCGCGCGCCGACAGTTCGCTGTACTGCTTGGCATCGCCCTTCATGTCCACTTCGTCGGGAATCCAGAAGTTGGTCGACAACTCCTTGTACGCCCGATAGAAGGACGGATACGGGATGTCGTTCCAGTTGAGGATGCCGCTGGTGGTGCCGTTGATGATGCCGGTGGACCGGTTGGGGTGCAGCGGTTCGAGAATTTTGATGCGATCGAGCGCGATGGCCATGGTGTTTGCTTCGTAAATCGGGTGAACGGCGCCGACATGCGGCGCGACGGAACCGCGCGACGCGCACCGGGATATCCCTGGCGTGCGCGTCGCTGGGCGCTAGGTGCCGGCGATCAGCTGGAGCACCACTCGCATTCGCTGATATCGATGTCGTTGGAACGCACGTAGTAGGTGGTCTTCAGGCCTTCCCTCCACGCGGTCATGTGCAGGTCCAGCAGCGTGCCGGCGCGAATGCCGCTGGGCACGTAGAAGTTGAAGCTGATCGATTGATCGACGTGGCGCTGACGACGAGCATTCTGGCGCACGCTAGCGAACTGGTCGACCTTGTAGGCACCCTTTTCGTAGTACGGGTAGGTGTCCACGTTCAGCCCCGGCGCCACCACCGGACGACGGAAGTCCTTCTTCTCTTCGTAGTAGAACGCGCTGTAGATCGGGTCGATCGACGCGGTGGAACCGGCGATCTGTGCGGTACTCATGTTTGGCGCCACCGCCACCATCCAGGCGTTGCGCACGCCATGCACGCTCACCTGCGCGGCCAGCTCCTGCCACTGCGCACTGTCATAGCCGCGCTTGCTGAAGTACTCGCCGTTCTGCCAGTCGCTGCCCTTGAACACCTTGTAGGCGCCCTTTTCCTTGGCCAGCGCCAGGCTCGCCTGGATGGTCAGGTAATTGATGCGCTCGTACAGCGTGTCGCTGTAGTCCTCGGCCTGACGCGAGTTCCAGTCGATGCCCTTCTGCGCCAGCAAGTGATGCCAGCCGAAGGTGCCCAGGCCAATGGCGCGGTACTTCTGGTTGGTGATGGTGGCTTGCGGCACCGGCAGGTCGTTGAGGTCGATGACGTTGTCGAGCATGCGCACCTGGATGCGGATCAACCGCTCCAGGATGTCCGGCGACAGCAGATCCGGCTGTGCGGTGACCGCACGGCCCAGGTTGACCGAGGACAGGTTGCACACGACGAAGTCGCCAGCCTGTTTGGTGGTCACGATCTGATCGCCGCTGATCATCTCCTGGATGACCCGAGTCGGGCTCATGTTCTGCAGGATCTCGGTGCACAGGTTGCTGGAATAGACCATGCCCTGGTGCTTGTTCGGGTTCATACGATTGACTTCATCGCGATAGAACATGAACGGATTGCCGGTCTCCAGTTGGCTGACCATGATCCGCTTGAACATGTCGATGGCCTTGACCACCTTGCGACCGATGCGTTCGTCGGCCACCACTTCCTCGTATTTGGCGCGGAAACTGCCTTCGCCACGCTTTTCGTCGAAGAAGTCCTGCAGATACCAACCCTTGACCTCTTTCACTTCATACGGGTCGAACAGATACCACTCGCCACGACGCTCCACCGCTTCCATGAAGATATCCGGCACGCACACCGCGGTGAACACGTCATGCGCGCGCAGGCGCTGATCGCCGTTGTTCAGGCGCAGATCCAGGAACGCCTCGATATCGCGGTGCCAGATGTCCAGGTACACGGCGATGGCGCCCTTGCGCTGGCCGAGCTGGTCCACCGACACGGCGGTGTTGTTGAGCTGCTTGATCCACGGCACCACGCCGCCACTGGAGTTCTTGACCCCACGGATCGCCGAGCCGGAAGAACGCACGTAGCCCAGGTAGGCACCGACGCCACCACCATGTTTGGACACGCGCGCCACGTCGGTGTTGGAGTCGTAGATGCCTTGCAGGCTGTCGTCGACGGTGTCGATGAAGCAGCTCGACAACTGCCCGCCGATCTTGCCGGCGTTGGACAGGGTCGGTGTGGCGACGGTCATGTACAGGTTGGACAGCGCCCAATACGCCTCGCCGACCAGTTGCATGCGGCGCTCACGCGGTTTTTCGTCCTGCATCAGGTACAGCGCGATGGTCAGCCAGCGCTCCTGCGGCAGTTCGTAGACCTTGCGCGAGTTGTCGGTGGCCAGGTAGCGCGTGGCCAGCAAGTACAGGCCGTTGTAGGCGAACAACTTGTCGCGCTCGGGATCGATCATCCGGCCAGCCTCGGCCAGCTCTTCCTTGGAATAATTCTTGAGGATGTCGATCGAATACACACCGCGATCGGCCAGGCTTTCCTGCAGGCCGACGTAGGAGCCGTACTTCTCGCCGGCATCGTAGAAACGGTTCTTGCTGGCGCGCTTGTACAAGCGGTCCAGGTACAGACGCGCGGCGAAGTACTCCCACTCCGGGGTGGCGATGTCCACGCGCGATTCGGCTTCGCGAATCAGGTAGTCGACCATCTCGTCGGCAGACAGGCTTTCCTTCTTCTCGATGAAGGCGAACGCCTTGCGCTCGTAGTCGCTCACGTCCAGTTGCGGAAACTCGGCGTGGATCCGATCCAAAGTGCGCTGCAGGCGCGAACGGTCGAAAGCCATGCGGCGGTTACCGCCGTCCTTGACGATCCAAGTGACGGCGCGCTGATCGTTGCTTGGCTCGCTGCTGGCCGTGGTGGGCTGCGCGATGGCGGCGGCGGTCGTGGAATCGACGGCGTCGTCGATGGAAGCGGCAGCCGGCAGGCTGTGGGTCTGGCTCATGAAAATCTCTCCAAGCGTTATGCACACAACCACCCGCCCCCCCCTCAGGCAGCGGTCCGACCGAATCGGCGAAGGTGATGCGGTGTCACGGAAAACCAGCAGCACAGGCGGGGCCTGCGAGCGGTCATCTGCGTCACCAAGATCTCCCCCCGGAGACACAAGGTCGGCGCCACGCGGTGTGCTTCACGCGGCTGTCGGCAGGTCTTCGGGCTGATAGACCGCGGCTACTAGGCAGTTCCGAGCCCCTCGCCCGCCAAGGCGTAAGCCCCGGGCAGTGAAGGTTCGTTCCCAATGACCGCGGCGGCACAGCACCGGCGTTGGCGCTCACACGCCATACCGGCTTCCCTTTTGATCCCGAGGCGAGATGCCTCAGGAACCGACAACCCCAAGATAGTGGGGTGTCATAGTGGCGTCAACGCTAAATGTAGGTGTAATCACGAAAAGCTAAGCCCGCCAATGGTTTGCCTACGCAACCGGCCTCCATCACCGGGATCGAGGCCGTGATGGCCTTGTGAAACAACCAAGGCGCGCGGCCAAAACGGGGGGGGCGGCGGGCTGTCGGCACAACGCAAACGGGCGGCCGATGGCCGCCCGCTGCGGGGGATGCGCTTCTGCCCGGCGCCAATGCCACGGGCAGAGGACATCACAGTGCCGGACACCGCCGTCGTGCGGCGGGTCGGGCACTGCTGACTCAGGCGACCACAACCAGATTCACATCGATGTTGCCACGGGTGGCATTGGAATACGGGCATACCTGATGGGCCTTGTCCACCAGCGCCTGCAGCGCCGCATGCTCCATACCTGGCACCGCGATGCGCAGTTCCACGGCGATGCCAAAGCCGCCGGGGATCTGGCCGATGCCGACCTGGCCTTCGATGGTCGGCTCGGCCGGCAGCTTGAGCTGCTCCTGACCGGCGACGAACTTCATCGCGCCGAGGAAACAGGCCGAATAACCGGCCGCAAACAGTTGTTCCGGGTTGGTGCCGTCGCCGCCGGCGCCGCCCAGTTCACGCGGAGTCGATAGCTTGACGTCCAACGCTTTGTCAGGGGTCGCGGCGCGGCCGTCGCGGCCCCCGGTGGCGGTGGCGGTGGCGGTGTAAGCAATGGTGGTCGGTGAAGCCATGGTGATACTCCTTACGAAGGTCGACGCCGTGGCGTCGGGGATGGAGAGGGTCGAACAGAGTAGGACGCAACAAAATCGGCGAAGTGGACGCAGGCAACGCTCAAGGCGCGGCCAGTAACTTGCCGCGGATGTCCTCCAGTTCGTGTTTCAAACGGGTCAGTTGCGGCAGATCGCAGGCGACCGCGCACAGCACACGCTCCGGCAACACTTGCGCCTGCTCGCGCAAGGCGCGACCGCGTTCGGTCAGGGCGACCAGCACCCGGCGCTCGTCCTCGACGGCACGGCGACGAGTCAGCAGGCCGAGCGCCTCCAGGCGCTTGAGCAGCGGCGTCAGCGTGGCCGAATCCAGGAACAGGCGCTCGCCGATGTCCGAGACACTGCACTGATCCTGCTCCCACAGCACCAGCATCGCCAGGTACTGAGGATAAGTCAGGCCGAGCGTGCGCAACAGCCCACGATAGAGCTTGTGCATGGCCAAGTTGGCCGAATACAGGGCGAAGCACAACTGGTTGTCCAGCCGGAGCAGGTCGGTGGCAGCAGCAGGACGATTCATGACCACGATATTAAATCGCTAGCTATTAAATAGCAAGCTATATTTTTTCGAGAACCAACTCGTCACTGAAGCCGGCCGCTGGCGGCGGGTCAGATCCGCCACCGGCCAAGGCGGATTATGCTGCCAGGCAATACTCAAGGAGGTATCGCATGCTCGCCCCATTGCTGCTGCTGGCCGCGCTCAGCGGTGCGCCCACTGACACCGAGCCCAATACGCTACCCGAGGGCGACACCCTGGTCGGCCCCGGTGCCGAGGCGCTGGCCCGTGAAATACGCCGCCAATGCCCGAAGGTGCCGACCAACCGGCTCTTCCCAGCCGACCTGCTCGATGCCGAAGAAACCTTTCGCGACGCCTTGCCCGCAGCAGAGCGCCAGGCCATGGAACGGCAATTGCCACAGGAGGGCGACCTAGGGCCAGCGCGCTGCGCTGACGCTGACAGAGACGGCGCCAGCTGCCTGGCCGCCGCCTATCTGGAAGAAATCGATGGCGCGGGACTGATGCCACGCTTCGTCGCCGGGCTGTGTGCGCCCGGGGCGGTGCGCTGAGCACAGCCCAAGCAGGCAGTCCCGTCATCGCGACCGGCATGCCGCCGCGCAGCAGGCACTCAGGCGCGGTGCGCGGCGGCCAGGTACTCGGCGCTCTGCATTTCGATCAGGCGCGAGGCGGTGCGTTCAAACGCACCGGCCAGGCGCTCACCGGTGTACAGCAGCGGCGGCGGATCCTGCGCTGTGCAGACCAGATTGACATGCCGGTCGTACAACTCATCAATCAGGTTGACGAAGCGCCGTGCCGCGTCTTCGTTGGCGCGACCAAAGTGAGGAATGCCGCCAAGCAGGAGAGTGGTGAACTCGCGCGCGATTTCGATGTAGTCATTCGGACTGCGCGGCCCCTCGCACAACGCGGCGAAATCGAACCAGACGATACTCTTGCCGCGTGCGCGCACCGGAATCTTGCGCGCTTCGATCTCGATGTTGCCACATCGCGCCTCGGCATTGCCGGTCAGCTCGCTCCAGCGTTGTTCCAGCCATGCGTCGGCCTCCTCGGCCAGCGACGTGCGATATACCGGCGAGCGCGTCAACGCGCGCATGCGGTAGTCCTCGGTGCCTTCGGCGTATAACTCCACGCAGTACTTTTGCAGCAGCGCGATGACCGGCAGGAAGCTCGCCCGCTGCAAACCGTTGAGGTAGAGATTCTGCGGCGCGGTGTTGGAGGTGGTCACCAGGGTGACACCCTCGGCGAACAAGCGCTCCAGCAATCGCCCCAGCAACATCGCATCGCCGATGTCGGTCACAAAGAATTCGTCCAGCACCAGCACCCGCAAACGGGTGCGCCACTCCTGCGCGATTCTGGCCAGGGGATCGCTATGCCCGGCATGCTCGCGCAGGCGCTCGTGCACACCGCGCATGAAGCGATGGAAATGCGTGCGGTACTTACGCTCGATCGGCAAGCCGTCGTAGAACAGATCGACCAGGAAGGTCTTGCCGCGCCCCACTCCCCCCCAGAAGTACAAGCCGCGCACCGGCTCGGGCTTCTTCCAGAACGCCGCCATGCGGTCCAGCCAGCCGTCTTGCTCGCTCTCCACGATCGCCGTGTGGAGACGATCCAGTTCGGTCAGCGCAGCATGCTGTGCCGGATCGTCGAGCCAGTCCCCACGCGCCACGCCCTCGGCGTAGCGCCGCGAAGGGATTGTCTCCGCACTCACGCCTGTGCCGCCGGCAACCAGCCCTTGACCGCGTGCTGCAAGGCACCGCGCAGATCGATTAGCTTGCGATGGAAGAAATGACTGGTATCGGGCATGCGCACCAGTTGTGGCGGCGACGCCAGCGTCTCCAACCAAGCATATACCGCCTGTGGATCGACGATTTCGTCGTCATCGCCCTGGATCACCAGCCACTGCGGCGGCGGCACCACACCATCGAAATCCCAGCGCCCGACCGGCGGTGCGATCGAGATCAGCACCTGCGGCTGCAGCGCGGCGCTGGCGCACAGCGACACATAGGCACCAAAGCTGAAACCGGCCAGCCACAGCGCATCGTGCGGACGCTGCGCGCGCACCCAGGCAGCCACGGCGGCCAGATCCTGCTGCTCGCCCACGCCGTGGTCGAAACCGCCAGCGGAAGCACCCACGCTGCGGAAATTGAAACGCACCACCCGCACGCCGAGTTCGCGCAGCGCGCGCCCGACCATCGTCACCACCTTGTTGTGCATGCTGCCGCCCTCGGTGGACAGCGGGTGGCAAATGATCGCGGTGACTGGCAATGCGACGACGTCGGCATCGGGCAGATCCACGGCCGCCTCAATCGGGCCGGCCGGACCATGCAGGGTCAATACAGCAGAAACAACTGGGAAAGCAGGAGATGTCATCCTCACATCATACCGAGGTGGGATGCGAACCACATGCGCACATGACGCACGCAGCGTTCTTTTCCGAAGCGGATGTTGCGGGTGAGGGGCGCTATCTCAACGGAAAATGTGCCGTGTCAAAGCCCGACTCCGACCTCAGCGACGCCACGCCGGAAACGGATCGTCCAGCCCCTGCCATGCCACCGGACCCTGACCCAACTCCGCATCGTCGAGCAAGCAGGCATCGAGTTCGGCACGCACCCGCGCCTCGTCCAGGCCGACCCCGATCACGGCCAACTCCTGACGGCGGTCGCCCCACAACGGATGCCACATGGCGCGCAGCGCGGCATATTCGCGTGCATCGCCAACGTCCTCGGCCTGCGGTGGCGGGGCGTTCCAACATGCGGTGTGTTGCCGTTGCCAGCCCAATTCGGTGTACACCAGCGGCGACGGCGGCAGCACCAACGGGGTTTCCAACAATCCCTGGTCCACACGCTCGCGCGCGGCGTACCAGAAGCCAGCGGCCTGGGTCTGGATCGCCGGACCGACAATCGATAGTTCGCCGACCCAGTCCATGCGGCTAGCCAGCCAGAAAAAGCCCTTGCTGCGGATCACATCGTGCAAGCCGCGCTGGGTCAATTGCGCAAAGCGCAGCGGATGGAACGGACGCCGTGCGCGATACACGAAGCTGCCGATATCGAATTGCTCGGTTTCCGGCGCATGTTCGCCGCGCAGTGCCTGCATCCAGCCCGGTGCCAATTGCGCGCGCACGAAATCGAAACGGCCGGTTTCCAGCACTAAATCCAGCGGTACATCGCCACGAATGGACTCGACGATACGCGCCTGACGGTTGAGTGCGCGCAACACCGCACGGGTGCGTTCGAGCGTGACCGTATCGGCCAGATCGCTCTTGCTGATGACAATCACATCGGCGAACTCGATCTGTTCCACCAACAGGTTGACCAGACCACGATCGTCATCCTCACCGGCCTGCAGACCGCGATCAGCCAGACGCTCGGCCGAAGCGAAATCGCGCAGGAAACTCACCCCATCGACAACAGTGAGCATGGTGTCCAGCCGCGCGACATCGGCCAGACCGTGCCCATCGGCATCGCGCATGGCGAAGGTCGCCGCCACTGGCATCGGCTCGGAAATGCCGGTGGATTCGATCAGCAGGTAGTCATAACGACCGCTATCGGCCAGACGCTGCACCTCCTGACGCAAATCATCGCGCAGAGTGCAGCAGATGCAGCCGTTACTGAACTCGACCAGCGTTTCCTCGGTGCGGCTAAGCGCGGCGCCGCCCTCGCGCACCAGCGCCGCATCGATGTTGATCTCGCTCATATCGTTGACGATCACCGCCACCCGACGCCCCTCGCGGTTGCGCAGCACGTTATTGAGCAGGGTGGTCTTGCCGGCGCCAAGGAAGCCGGACAGCACGGTGACGGGAAGACGGCGGTCGGAGACGGCAGACATGGTCATGGCGGACATCGGCGTGAGACGCGCTCAGGTGCGCCTGAGAATGTTAGCCTATAACGCAATACGTGCCCGAACCGTTGACCGTGAAATCCTTGTCGCAACCCTTCCTCGATGCATCCGCAATGCTGCTGTCCGGCTTATGCCTGCTGCATTGTCTGGCGTTACCGTTGCTGGCGGCGGCCCTGCCGCTGTTCGGCACCTGGGCGCAAGCGGAGTGGGTGCATGTATTGTTTGTCAGCATCGCCGCGCCGCTGGCCGGGCTGGCGCTGTGGCGCGCGCACCGGCATGAGCCGCTGCCCTGGCCGCTATGGTCCCTGGCCGTGCTGGGGCTGGCTGGCTTACTGATCGGTGCGCTCGATCTTGCCGGCAAAGACAACGAAACCCCCATCACCGTCGCGGGCAGTCTGGCCTTGGCCGGCGCGCACCTGTGGAACTGGCGGCGGCACCGGCAACGTTGCAGTTCCTAAGCCGAACGACTGCAACGCGCACGCCAACGCAAATCAATTGTCTCAATTGCCGTTGTACGTATTCGCAGCGACCACCACGCACGCGTACAGTCGCAAGGGCATCAACCCTAGCGCTTGGCGCCGTTGATCGACATCGGCAGGATGCTCGATAGGGTAAGGCACCCACGTGTTGTCGACCCGATGAAACTGGCTACCGTAGACCTGAGGCTTCTTCAGGTTGATCCGCACACGATCCACCAGAAGCGAATACGCCTTGTGATCGATGCCATCGGGGAGATGCGACAGTTTCAGTCGTTTGAGCATCTTTTGCTGTAACGCGGGATCTGCATCTGCATGCTGAAACATGCGACACCCGACAGCGGCGCACGACACGACGCCAGATTTACTTCAAATTGGACAGCATCCAATCCACGGTGGCGTGGATCTGCGCCTCGGTTAGCCCCGGGTTGCCGCCCTTGGGCGGCATGATCCCGCCATCGGGACCGCTGTAGCCCTCGATCGCATGCTTGTAGAGCGTCGGCTTGCCCTGGGCGATGCGCGCATCCCAGTGCGCGTGATCCAGTGTCGGCGCCTTGCCTACGCCATTGGTGTGGCAGGCGGTGCATAGGTTGTTGAAGATCGTCTTGCCGTCGGTGGTGCCACCGTAGGCCGCCTGCGCCGAGGCTTTGGCCAGGGCCGCCGCCTGCGCAGCGGCCTGCGCCGCAGCGCCGGTGCTGCCAGCATAGACCGCGCCGACTGGCGCGATGCGCTCCTGGGTGCGCTTGAGCGCGACCGGCGAGACTTCCGGCGGAATCGCCCGCTGCAAGTAGAACGCCAACACCATCAGCCCCAATGTGATCAGCATCAGCAGGCCGATCACCAGTGAAAAGCGCTTGAGAAATTCGAGGTCGTAATTCCGCACATCACACCCCTTTGGCACGTGGTGATCGGACCGCCGCTACGCGCCGAGTATAGCCAGCGTTTGCCTCGCACGGCACGCGGGCAATGCCTGCAAGCGCAGACGAAACGTGCTGCATCGCAACAGCGCACCGTTGCGGGCAGCTACAGGTCAGGCGCTGCCGACCGCGCGCAGACAGAAACTGCATACCGCCTCCACCAGTCGCTCGTTGTCACGCAGGCCATCGCGGCTGGGCGCAGTCGGGCCGACCAGCGCCTCGGTGTAGGCACCGACCAGGCAAGCCGCTGCCGCATCCAAATCTTGCGCCGGAAATTCCCCAGCAGCCACACCCTCGGCTAGCAGATGCTTGAACACCTCGCCGAGCAGACGCCGGCAGCGGATGCGTTCGGCATCCACCTCCGGCTCCACCGGCTCGGCGATGAAGGCATAGGCCAGCCCGGGGCCGGCCAAGGCACGCCGCACGAACGCGGCAATGGCACGCCGCAAACGCTGCGCCGCCGGTGCCGGCTCGGCGGCGATCGCACGCAGGATGGTCAATTCGTGCTCCACCGCCGCCGTCAACACCTCCACGAACAGCTCGGCCTTAGACGGAAAGTGACGGTAGATCAGGCCAGTGGAAACACCCGCCTCGGCGGCCACCGCGATCACCGGCGCGCCACGGAACCCACCTATGGCAATCAACCGCCGCGCCGCCAACAGGATGCGCTGACGGTTGCCGGCAAGGCGTTCTTGCATCAGCGCAGAGCGTTTGTAGGCCATGACGTGATTTTATGTCCAATTAGTGAATTCGTATTCACTTCTTTGCCGTCCCCGACTACGCTGGAGCTGCCTTCACTTCGCCGATGCCGCCCGGATGCGCGGCATCGCCTGCCACCTGCCACCTCCGGAGCCTGCCGCATGTTGATGCCGTCACTGAACTTCGAGCTGGGGGAGGAGATCGATCTGCTACGCGACAGCGTCGCCGCCTTCGCCGCACGCGAGATCGCACCACTGGCCGCACAGGCCGACCGCGACAACGCCTTCCCCGTGCCGCTGTGGCGCAAACTCGGCGAACAAGGCCTGCTCGGCCTCACCGTCGAGGAGCAATACGGCGGCAGTGCGATGGGCTATCTGGCCCATGTGGTGGCGATGGAGGAGATCTCGCGTGGCTGCGGTGCCATCGGCCTGTCCTACGGCGCGCATTCGAATCTGTGCGTGAACCAGTTGCGCAAGAACGGCAACGCCGCGCAGAAGGCGCGCTACCTGCCCAAACTCTGCAGCGGCGAACATATCGGTGCGCTGGCGATGAGCGAACCCGGTGCCGGCTCGGATGTGGTGTCGATGAAACTACGCGCCGAAGCGCGCGGCGACCGCTACGTCCTCAACGGCAACAAGATGTGGATCACCAACGGTCCCGACGCCGACGTGCTGGTGGTCTACGCCAAGACCGATCCATCTGGCGGCGCGCGCGGCATCACCGCGTTTGTGGTCGAGAAGACCATGCCCGGCTTCTCCACCGCGCAGAAGTTGGACAAGCTCGGCATGCGCGGCTCCAACACCTGCGAGCTGGTGTTCCAGGACTGCGAAGTGCCTGCGGAGAACGTCCTCGGCGAGGTCGGCGGTGGCGTGCGCGTGCTGATGTCGGGCCTGGATTACGAACGCGTGGTGCTCTCCGGTGGTCCACTGGGGCTGATGGCGGCGGCGCTGGACGTGATACTGCCCTACGTGCACGAGCGCCACCAGTTCGGCGAGGCGATCGGCAACTTCCAACTGATACAGGGCAAATTGGCCGACATGTACGTGGGCCTCAATGCTTGCCGTGCCTATGTGTACGCCGTGGCCCGCGCCTGCGACGCTGGCCGTACCACGCGCCAGGATGCTGCTGGCGCAATTTTGTATGCCGCCGAGAAAGCGACCTGGCTCACCGGCCAGGCAATCCAGGTCCTTGGCGGTAATGGCTACATCAACGACTATCCCGCAGGGCGCCTGTGGCGCGACGCCAAACTGTACGAAATCGGCGCTGGCACCTCGGAGATCCGCCGCATGTTGATCGGCCGCGAGTTGTTCGAGCAGACCAAATAACACCCACTGTTTCCGCAAGACACGTTTCCCCTCCACTCTCCTCGACGGCCCCCGCGATGCCTGCGATCCAGACCCAGTTGCAAGCCGGTAGCGATACCTTCGCGGCCAATGCCGCCGCGCTAAGTGCGCTGGTGGACGATCTGCAACGCACCCAGGCACGGATCGCCCTGGGCGGCAGCGAAGCCGCGCGCGCCAAGCATCAGGCACGCGGAAAACTGCTGGCGCGCGAGCGTATCGACGCCCTGCTCGATCCAGGCAGCGCATTCCTGGAGATCGCACCGCTAGCCGCGCTGGGCCTGTACGACGATGAGGTGCCATGCGCCGGCGTGGTTGCGGGGATTGGCCGGGTCTGCGGCGTGGAATGCGTGATCGTGGCCAACGACGCCACGGTCAAGGGTGGCACCTACTACCCAATGACGGTCAAAAAACATCTGCGCGCGCAGGAGATCGCGCAGCAGAACCGGCTGCCGTGCCTGTATCTGGTCGATTCCGGCGGCGCATTCCTGCCGTTGCAGGACGAGGTGTTTCCCGACCGTGACCACTTTGGTCGCATTTTCTATAACCAGGCCAACCTGTCGGCGCAAGGCATCGCGCAGATCGCCTGCGTGATGGGCTCGTGCACTGCCGGTGGCGCCTACGTGCCGGCGATGAGCGAGGAGACGGTGATCGTGCGTGAACAAGGCACCATCTTCCTTGGTGGGCCACCGTTGGTGAAAGCCGCCACTGGCGAGGATGTCAGCGCCGAAGAACTGGGCGGTGCCGATGTGCACACGCGTATTTCCGGCGTAGCCGACCATTTTGTCGACAACGATGTGCAGGCGCTGGCGCGCGTACGCGCGATCGTGGCCCAACTCAACTGGCGCAAACCAACGCCGGCACTGGCGCTGCGCACACCGGAGCCACCGTTGTATCCAGCCGAAGAACTATATGGGGTGATTCCGGCCGATCCACGCAAACCCTTCGATGTGCGCGAGGTGATCGCGCGAGTGGTGGACGGCTCGCGCCTGGACGAGTTCAAGGCACGCTATGGCACTAGTTTGGTCACCGGCTTTGCCCATCTGCATGGCTACCCGGTGGGGATCGTCGCCAACAATGGCATCTTATTTTCAGAATCGTCACTCAAGGGCGCGCATTTCATCGAGTTATGCGCGCAGCGCGGCATTCCGTTGGTATTTCTGCAAAACATCACCGGCTTCATGGTTGGGCGCAAATACGAGCATGGTGGCATCGCCAAGGATGGCGCAAAACTGGTGATGGCGGTGGCCTGTGCGAAGGTACCTAAGTTCACTGTGGTGATTGGCGGCTCGTTCGGCGCCGGCAATTACGGCATGTGCGGGCGGGCCTACGCGCCAAATTTTTTGTGGATGTGGCCGAACGCGCGGATCGGGGTCATGGGAGGCGAACAGGCGGCCAGCGTATTGGCGACCGTACGTCGCGATGGCATCCACGCCAAGGGCGGGCAGTGGTCGGCCGAGCAGGAGCACACGTTCAAGACACCGATCCGCGAGCAGTTCGAGCGTCAATGCCATCCCTACTACGCCAGCGCGCGGCTGTGGGACGACGGCATCATCGACCCGGCGCAGACGCGGCGCGTGTTGGGGCTAGGGCTCTCGGCATCACTGAATGCGCCGGTGGAGCCGAGTCGGTTCGGAGTGTTTCGGATGTGAGCCGGCACGAGCGTTTGAATTGTCTTTCAACGTGGTTGCCGGTGACACACGGGACCATGTCCGCAAGAGCGAATGTTGCTGTTGCTTTTTTGCTTTTGATTGACCGGGCCCCCTCGACGCGGCAGCCACGATGGGCGAATACCCGAAGGGCGACGCGCACGATGCGCGTCGTTTTTCGTCGGCACATGGATGTGCCGTCGAAAAATGCTCATCGTGGCTGCGAACCTGGAGCGCATAGCGCGGAAGGCGCGTTGCGGGGGGTGTTTTCTTTTGGTTACTTTTCTTTGCACAAGCAAAGAAAAGTGACCCGCGTGAGCGGAAGCTTCTGCTCTTGCTTTGAAGCTTCAGGACACAGACAAAGCAAAAGCAAAAGCTTTCGCCTGAAGGCGAGTGGCTTTTCTTTGCTCGTGCAAAGAAAAGTCACCAAAAGAAAGCACGCCCTGCCTCGCGCCCTCCGCGCTACGCGCTCCGGGTCCGCGTCCATACCGGGGATTCGCGGAAGGGGCATCGTGCCCCTGCCGCGAACGGCGCACATCCCTGTGCGCCGCCCCTGCGGGGTTTCCCCCCGTCATGACCGCCGCTTCGGAAGGGAACCCGGCACGTCAAAAGCACAAGCAACAGCAACAGCAACAGCAACAGCAACAGCAACAGCAACAGCAACAGCAACAGCAACAGCAACAATTTTGCTCGTGAACTCTGCTCGCTCGAAATCCTTATATGCACATAGACATTTGAGGATATGCAAAGGTCGTAAACACATAAATCCACAACGCGCACACCATCGCCACGCGCAGTCTGTCGACTCCTTCGCCCATCGCACCTTTCTTGCCCCAGGCACTCAACCATGGCAACGCCCAATCTGACGGTGTTCGACAAAATCCTGATCGCCAATCGCGGCGAAATCGCCTGCCGGGTGATCGCCACATGCCGCCGACTCGGCATCGCTACCGTGGCCGTATATTCCGATGCTGATCGCAACGCTCGCCATGTCCGCATGGCCGACACCGCCGTGTACATCGGCGCCGCTCCACCAAGCGAAAGCTACCTGCACAGCGAGCGCATCCTCGATGCGGCACAGCACTGCGGAGCACAAGCAATCCACCCCGGCTACGGTTTCCTCTCCGAAAACCCAACCTTCGCCGAGGATTGCGCCAAACGCGGCATCGTCTTCATCGGTCCACCACCGGCCGCAATCCGCGCAATGGGCGATAAGAGCGCGGCCAAAGCACTGATGCAGGCCGCCGCCGTGCCGCTGACGCCGGGCTACCACGGTGAACGCCAGGAGATGGAATTCCTACGTTCGCAAGCCGATGCCATCGGCTATCCGGTGCTCATCAAGGCCAGCGCCGGTGGTGGCGGCAAGGGCATGCGCCGGGTCGACCGCAACGAGGACTTCGCCACGGCACTGCTCGCCTGCCAACGCGAAGCGCAAGCCGCATTCGGCAATGCACACGTACTCGTGGAGAAATACGTGCTACGCCCACGCCACATCGAAATCCAGGTGTTCGGCGACCAGCATGGCGAATGCGTGTACCTGTTCGAGCGCGATTGCTCGGTACAACGCCGTCACCAAAAAGTACTCGAAGAAGCGCCGGCACCGGGCATGGACGAAAAACGTCGTGCCGCGATGGGCCACGCTGCGGTGGAAGCCGCGCGTGCGGTCGGCTACGTCGGCGCCGGCACGGTGGAATTCATCGTCGCACCCGACGGCACGTTCTACTTCATGGAAATGAACACCCGGCTGCAGGTGGAACACCCGGTCACCGAGTACATCACCGGCACCGACCTAGTCGAATGGCAGTTGCGCGTGGCTGCCGGCCAACCGCTGCCGCAGCGCCAGCACGAACTGACAATCCACGGCCACGCACTGGAAGCACGGCTGTACGCGGAAGACCCGACACGCGGCTTCCTGCCCTGCATCGGCACATTGCGACACCTGCGCCTGCCCGCCGCCGACGCGTACACGCGCGTCGATGCAGGAGTCGAGCAAGGCGATGTGATCGGTCCGCATTACGACCCGATGATCGCCAAGGTGATCGTCTGGGAAACGACCCGCGCAGGCGCGCTGCGGCGCATGCAAACGGCACTGAGCGCATGCCAGGTCGTCGGCGTCGCGACCAATGTGGCGTTCCTGCAACGTCTGCTCGCGACACGCGCATTCGCCCAGGCGGACCTGGATACGGCGCTGATCGAGCGCGAGCACGCCGCGCTGTTCGACAGCACGGTGCCGACCGCAGACGCGATCTGGCACCTGGCCGCACTGGCCTGGCTAATGCACGAGCCCACGCAGGCCGCGCACCCCGACGATCCGCACTCGCCCTGGGATCTGCGCGATGGCTGGCGTTTGGGCGCGCCCGCGCCACGCCGATTGACCTTGCAGCATGGCGAACTGCGTCGTTGCCTGCGCCTGAGTGCCAATGCCAACGGCTGGCGCATGCACGATACCGATGCCAATGCAGAACTGGACGTCACCGGACAATGGCAAGATGATCGCTTGACCGCACACCTGGGCACACAGCGCGTGCAGGCCGACACCGTGTTCGTCGGCAACCAATTGCATCTGTTCGTGGACGGCCGGGGCTATCTGTTCGAACGTCACGACCCCATCGCAGAAGCGGACCAGCCGGCCATCGATAGCGGCGGACTGACCGCGCCGATGCCAGGCCGCGTGGTGGCGCTGCTGGTCGCACCCGGCACGCAAGTGACCCGCGGCACGCCGTTGCTGGTGCTGGAAGCGATGAAAATGGAGCACACACTGCAGGCACCCACCGACGGCATCGTCCACGGCTACCGCGTGCGCGAAGGCGAGCTGGTCGCCGATGGCGTCGCGCTGCTGGAATTCGAAGCAGCCTGATCCATCGCGCCACGCCGCCACAGTCGCCAGCGCGCCGGCGACGCGTCACACTCGGCATTCGCCCCTCGCCATGCCAATGCCATGAAACTCACCGCTCACGTTCTCGACGGCCACACGCTCGACGTGCGTCCAGCGCCGCGCGAGCGGCCATGGATGGACCGCACCGCCGAACGCTACGCCTACCGCTGTCTGCCGCTGGACATCGCCAACGCGCACGGTTGGGAACTGCTGTGCCAGACCGCGTTCGAGGCCGAGTGGAACGGCGGCAATGCGCTAGAGGACCTGCGCGTACATCCGTCACCGGACACGCCAGCGCCAGCGGTCAGCCACTTCGGCTATGGCGTGCTCACCTTCCACGTGCCCTGCCTGTTCCGCACCGAGCCGGGCGTGGACCTGTACGTGACCGCGCCAGTCAACCGGCCCAAGGACGGTATCGCCGGCCTCACCGGCTTGATCGAAACCGACTGGAGCCCCTACACATTCACCATGAACTGGCAGTTCACCCGGCCCGGACGCGTGCGCTTCGACGCTGGCGAACCGTTCTGTCACTTTTTCCCGGTGCAGCGCCAGCTACTGACGCAGACACAGCCGCGCTGGCAACCGTTGTCGCAGACCCCGGAACTGGAGCGTGAACATCAGACGTGGATGCGCAGCCGTGGCCAGTTTCTGCAGGACTTGGCGCAGCCGGATTCAGCGGCCAGCCGTGAAGGCTGGCAACGCAGCTATTTTCGTGGCCCCGCGCCTGGGCAATGCCCGGCCGGGGTCGAGCACCGGGTGAAACTGCGGCTGGCAGCGTTCACTCGCGAAGAAGACCGTCATGAGGATTGAGCAGCGGCGAACGGCATCGCCGTGACACGCTGCCGTTGCGGTGTGCGCAAGCCACGCGTCATCGAACGCCTGTGCCAGGCCCGTGCAGATTGAACCAGACACGCCCAATCTGCGCTGCGCCGCCAAGTTATGCGTGCATCGACGCGATCCTGCAGCGACACGCCTCAATGCTTGCCCACCGGCAACATCACATTCATCAGCATCGGATCGTCAGGATCGGCGGTGACACTGAAGTGCAGTTGCCGGCACATCGCCAACATCGTGCGGTTCTCGCGCAAGACCTGGCCCTCGATGACCTGCAAGCCCAGCCAACCGGCGTATTCGATCATGATCCGCATCAATTGCCAGCCAATGCCCTGCCCCTTGAGATCGGAGCGAATCAGAATCGCGTATTCGCCATGGCCGTAATCGGCATCGGCATGCAGACGCACCGCACCGAGCATTTCGCCCGTACTGGGTTCGATTGCCACCAACGCGATCGAGCGCGCGTAGTCGAGCTGGGTCAGGCGCGCGATGAATTCGTGGCTGAAATGCTTGAATGCCTGGAAGAAGCGCAAACGTAGATCCTCCTCGCTCACACGCGTGAAGAAGCGCCGGAACAGCGCGTCGTCTTCGGCCCGGACCGGGCGCACGAAAGCTTCGGCACCATCGTTGAGGACAATGCTTCGCTCCCATTCCTTGGGATAGGGAAGAATCGCAAAACGCGGATGGCCACGCCCCTTGTGCAAGGGCCGCGATGGTGCCACCACCACGCGCGCATCGACGGCGATCACGCCGTCGCGGTCGGCCAGCAACGGATTGATGTCCACTTCGCGGATCTCCGGCAGGTCCACGGCCAGTTGCGCCAGTTTGACCAACACCATCGCCACAGCGCGCTCGTCGGCGGCGGGTACGTCGCGGTAAGCCTTGAGGATGCGGCTGACCCGAGTGCGGCCGATCAGTTCGTGCGCCAGACGCAAGTCCAACGGTGGCAATGCCAGCGCTTTGTCGTCGATCACTTCCACCGCAGTGCCGCCACGACCGAAGACAATCACTGGACCGAAGACCGGATCGTCGGCGATCCCGACAATCAATTCGCGCGCCTTCGGTCGCAACAACGATGGTTGTACCAACACCCCATCGATGCGCGCATCCGGACGTGCGGCGCGTGCGCGGGCCAGGATGCCTTCGGCGGCATCGCGCACCGCCTCCACACTGACCAGATTCAGGCGCACGCCATCCACATCGGACTTGTGCGGAATATCGGCCGAATGAATCTTCACTGCGACCGCGACACCCTGTGCGAGCATCGGCGCGGCCAACTCCGCCGCAGCGTCGGCGCTCGCGGCATGTGCCACCGGCGCGGTGGGAATCCCGTAAGCGGCCAGTAGCTGCGTGGTCGCGAGCGGGTCCAGCCATGCCTGTCCAGCAGCCAACGCGGCATCGACAATCGCGCGCGCTGCGGCAACATCGAAGACGACATCGTCGGGCAGACTGGGCGGAGTTTCCATCAATGCCGCCTGCGCCTCGCGGTAGCGCACCAGGTGCATGAACCCACGCACCGCGTCGGCCTCGGTGGCATAGGTGGGAATGCGCACGGAGCTGGCGCTTGCGTCGTTGCCTAACCAGACCGCGAACACCGGCTTGTCGCGATGCTGACGCGGACGCTGATCGAGCGCGCGGGTCAGCGCCTGCGCCACCTCCGCAGAAGAGGTGAACGCCGTCGGCACGTTGACTACCAACACCGCGTCGTTCTGCGCATCGTCCAACAACGCCGCAATCGCGGCGGCATAACGTTCGCCGTCGGCATCCACCAGGATGTCCACCGGATTGGTGTGCGGCTCCTCTTGCGGCAACGCCTGCTGCAGCCGCTGCTGGGTCTGCGGCGACAATGCCGCCAGCGTGCCGCCAAGCTCGACCAGCGTGTCCATCGCCAGACGACCGACACCACTGCCATTGCTGAGAATGGCCAGGCGCCGGCCAGGAAAAGTGCTCAACCGACCCAGGGTCTGCGCGGCGGCGAACAACTCGTCCAGCGCGCGCACTCGCAACAACCCGGCACGGGCGAAGGCAGCAGCGTAAACCTCATCGGGACTGGCCAACGCCTGCACATGGGTATCGGCAGAAGAGCCGATGCGCAACAACCGACCGGACTTCACCACCACCACCGGTTTAGCGCGCGCCGCGGCGCGGGCGGCGGACATGAATTTGCGTGCGTCACGGATATGCTCGACGTAAAGCAAGATTGCACGGGTGCGTTCGTCGGTGGCGAAATAGTCGAGCAAATCGGCGAAATCCACGTCCAGCGCATCGCCCAGCGACACCACTGCGGAGAAGCCGACCGCGCGCGCCACGCCCCATTCCACCAGCGCCGCGGCAATGGCGCTGGATTCGGACACCAGCGCCAGGTCGCCCGGCTGCGGACAGTGTGCGGCGATGCTGGCGTTGAGCCGCGCGTGCGGCGCGATCACCCCCAAGCAATGCGGACCGAGGACACGCAACCCCTTGGCACGCGCTACGTGCTCCACCCGCGCCGCTGGCGAGCCCGGCCCGCTGCCGAGCCCAGCGGTCAGGATGATCGCCGCAGCCACGCCACGGCGTGCCGCGATCGCGACGATGCGCGGCACCATCCGCGCTGGTGCCGTGATGACCACCAGATCCGGCACCCATGGCAGATCGGCAAGGTGGCGCACCGTGGGTATGCCATCGATCTGCCGATAACGCGGACTGACCCAGCCGATCTGGCCGGGAAAACCCGACGCGTGCAACGCGCGCACCACGGCACGCCCGGCCGAGCGCTCACGCGGACTGCCACCGACGATAGCGACTGCGGCAGGACGGAACACGGACTGCAGATGATAGGTACTCATGGTGGCAGCAGACCTGCGAGCGGATGCCATCACGGTACACGCCTGACGCCGACGTGGGCAGCACCGGCAAGATGGCCTGAACACGATTGATGCAACTGTTTGCGCGCAGATGTGGATGTCGATGTCTTAGCGTGGCTAATGAAACGTCACCAGTCGCTGCCGGGTAGGCGTGGACAGCGCGCAGGAACCGCAGTGTACAGGGGTACACAAGATTCCGAGTCCTGCCAGCGCCGGTGCGGCGGCGACGCATTCGTTTGTTAGCGACGCTTAGCCGGACCGGCCAATGCTCGCATCAACAGTCGCATGAGTCGCATAATAGGACGATGGAGACAACGCGTGCATAGCAGCGGGCTGGAACTGGCGCTGGTATTGCTGCTGGCCGCCGTGATCGCGGTGCCGGTGTTCAAGCGGCTTGGCCTGGGGGCGGTGCTGGCCTATCTGGTCGCAGGTGTGGTGCTAGGCCCGGACGGGTTCGGCTTCGCGCAGGATACCCAGCGCATTTTCAACGCCGCCGAAATCGGCGTGGTCATGCTGCTGTTCCTGATCGGCCTGGAACTGTCGCCGGCACGGTTGAAGGTGATGCGGCATGCGGTATTCGGCGCAGGCGCCGCGCAAGTCGCGCTGAGCGCCTTGCCGCTGGGCGTGCTGCTGCTGTGCCTGGGTATGAACTGGAAAAGCGCGCTCGTGGTGGGCATGGCGCTGGCGCTGTCCTCCACTGCGGTAGGCCTGCAGTTGCTGGCCGAGCGCAAGGCACTCAATAGCGACTATGGCCGGCTCGGCTTCGCCATCCTACTGTTTCAGGACCTGATCGCGATCCCACTGCTGGCTGCGGTGCCATTGCTCGGCGGTGCCAAAAACGACACGCTGACCTGGACCGAAGTGGGGCAGGCGCTCGGCGCACTGGCGCTGGTGGTGCTGTGCGGCCGCTTCGTGCTGCGCCATCTGTTCCGCGTGGTGGCGCGCACGCGCATGCCCGAGGTCTTCACCGCCAGCGCGCTGCTGGTAGTCCTGGGCAATGCCTGGTTCCTGCAGAAGGCTGGACTGAGCCCAAGCCTGGGCGCGTTTTTAGCTGGTGTGTTGCTCGCCGATTCGGAATTCCGGCACGAGCTGGAAGCACAGATCGAGCCCTTCAAGGGCCTGTTATTGGGCGTGTTCTTCATCGCAGTGGGTATGGGTATCAACCTGCATCGCATCGTCGCCGAACCGTGGCTGATCATCGCCGGCGTGGCGACCCTGCTGTTGGTGAAGTTCGGCCTGCTGACTGGCATCGGCCGCATGCTGCGCTTGCCGTGGCGCAATGCGCTGCTACTGGGCAGCCTGCTGTGGCTGGGTGGAGAGTTCGCTTTCGTCGTGTTGATCGAAGCACAACGCGTGGGCTTGCTCGACGACGCCAGCCACGATCGCCTGGTCGCGATCGTCAGCGTCTCGATGGCGCTGACGCCACTGTTGCTGATCGGCATACAGCGCCTGCTCGATGGCGACACGAACGCCAAGGCCAAACGTGCACCACCGATACCAGCCACCCGCTATGACACCGTGGAGGCACAACGTGCGCAAGTGCTGATTGCCGGCATGGGCCGGTTCGGCCAGGTCGTGGCACGGCTGCTGACCGCACAACACATCCCGTTCGTGGCGCTGGAACACAACCCGGACACCGTGGAAGACTTGCGCCGGTTCGGCAACAAACTCTACTACGGCGATCCCAGCCGCCCGGATTTACTGCGTGCCGCCGGCAGCGACAGCATCCGCCTGTTCGTGGTGGCAATGGACGACCCAGAGACCAACATCAAGACCACCCGACTGATCCGCCGCCTGTATCCGAGCGCCAGGGTGTTGGCACGCGCACGCAACCGCCAGCACGCTTGGCGGCTGATGGACCTGGGAGCCGAGCCGTTCCGCGAGGTATTCGCCTCCAGCCTGGAACTGAGCGAACACGTGTTGCTTGGCCTCGGCATGGACCAGACCACTGCACGCGATCGCATCGCCCGCTTCCGCGAGCACGACGAACAATTGCTGCGCGCACAACACCTGGTCTACGACGACGACGCGGCCGTGGTACAAACCGCGCGCGCCGCGCGTGCGGACCTGATGCAGTTGTTCGAAGCGGACGTGCAGGAGACAGAAACCCTACTCGCGGACGATACAACGTCGATCACGCCGCCAACGCACATCTGATCCTGACGCGGCAACGACGCCATGCGTCGCTCGGTAAGCGCAAGCGCTGCGCGCCCAATGCTTACGCTCCCATGGCGGCGGTGTGTCTGCCGACAAAAAAGGGCGCACGACACCGACTCACCAGCCGAGTGAGCGTTACATGGCGCACGTCGTGAACGACGCTAAAGCAATGTCCTGTTTGCCAATCGGATCATGCACGCCCAGCACTGGCTGCGTCGCATCGCCATGCACGGGCTGGTCGGGCAGCACATGCGTCGGGCCAGCACCGCACAGAGCATGGCAACGGCGGTGTTCGCACCACGTCTTCGCACCGCGTCGCAGTAAGAAACGCCTCAGCGCGTTTCGCGCAGAAACCGGGCCATTGAGGACACGCCCGGTAAGGCGGGCTGGAATTGACCGGCAACATCGACGAAGCCACGCATCACCGCGATTTCGCGCGGAGTGCGATTCAAGGTGTCGCGCAGATCAGGATCGGCGCCGGCGCGCAACAGGCGCTGCACCAACAACGGCAACCCATGCAACGCCGCCAAATGCAGCGGGCCAAAGCCGTGCGCGTCCTGCACATCGAGGCTCACTTCCTCATCGAGCAGTCGCTCAACACCAGCTAACACCACCAATTCTTCGCAAGCGGTGCCAGGTTCGGCCTGCGCACCCAGCAGCGACAACAACGGCGTCACCCCGTCGGCGGAACCAAGATCGGCTTCGGCGCCGGCTAGCAGCAGGGTGTCCAGCAGGGCCAGCAGGCGCGACTTGTCACGTGCGCTGAAGCCGTACAACGTCGCGCAATGCAATGGTGTGCGTTGCTGTGCATCGCCGGCATGCACATCGGCACCAGCAGCTAACAGGCGCGCGGCGATATCCGGCAGACCCAGCGCGCAAGCCAGCATCAGCACGGTGACGCCGCCAGGCAGACGATGCTCGATCTGAGCGCCGGCTTGCAGCAATGCCGAGACGATGCCGACCTGACGCATGCTCACCGCCGCGGACAACGGGGTAACGCCACTGGCCGCAGCATGGTGCAGATTGGCACCGCGCGCCAGCAGCAGATCCACCGCTGCGGTATGGCCACCGCCGGCAGCGCGCAGCAGTGCGGTACAGCCCTGTGCATCCACTGCGTCCACCGGCAGACCCAGGTCGATCAAGCGCCGGATCGCGTCGGCATCGCCGACCATCGCCGCTGCGGGCACATCGGCTTCGCGCAGCGGGCGCAGTGGCAACGGCCAGATCCGCCAGTCCAGCCAATCGGCCAGATCGCGCCGGCCACTGGCCAGGGCCACGCCCAGGGGAGTCTGTCCATCGGCAGCACGCGCCTCCGGCCAGGCACCCTGTTGAATCAGCAATTTCAGCGAGGCCTCACGTCCCAGCGCGGCAGCCAAGTGCAGCGCGGTCATGCCATGACTATCGCGCGCCTCACGATCGGCACCGCGCTCAAGCAAGTGCAACTGCAGTCGCAACCACCCCAGACGCACGGCCAGGGACAACGGCGGATCACCGGCTGGCGACGGCGCGAATGGATCGGCGCCGCGTTCGAGCAACTCCAACGCAAACTGCTCCAACGCGCGCGAAGCGTGATCATGCTGGGCGCACGCAGCGAGAAGGCGGGTCAAGCCACCAGCACCGGCCGGCGATACGCCATGACGCAGCAACACCTGCAGACTGGGCACGGCTTCCACGCCACGCGCAAGCAACGCGAACATCGGCGTATCACCGTCGGCATCGAGCACCTCCGGCGCAGCGCCATGCGTCAGCAGCCAATCCACCGCGCGCGGTTTCAGCGCCACATCTTTATCGTGCAGCAGGGTGCCCAACTCCGCCGCCGCACACAGCCGCGCCAGCGCAGCCAGCCCGCTGGGTGGCTGGCCCAGTTGCAGGCCTTCGCGCAGCAATTCCAGCGGCGCTCGGTCGGGCAAACCGGCGCTGCCGATCTCGCCCTGACCATCGCTGACCGCAGCCGGCAATGGATAATCCGGGTCCAACGCGGAGACGATCGCCCAGCGTCCGGCCTCGGCGGCCACATCCACCGCACGACGACCAGCGTGGTCGGGCTGCGCAGCCGATACGCCCAGCTCGCGCAGGCGTCGGATCAAGTCCGGCGACACTTGGTCGGCGGTGCAAGCCAATAACAGCGCGTTGCGGCCGTCACCATCGACCGCGTGCAAATCAGGCTTGTGCGGCAGCAGTCGCTCCAGCACCGCCACGCGACCGTGACGTGCGGCTTCCAACCACGGGGTACGGGCCAGCGCATCGCGCGCTTCCAGGTTGGCCCCCGCGCCGAGCAGCGCCTGGACGATTTCCACATGCCCGGCCTGCGCCGCCTCGTGCAGTGCACTGCGGCGCTGCTGGTGGTCACGCGCGTCCACCCGTGCCTTGTGTTTGAGCAACAGTTGCACGCCGGCCGGATCGTCCTCCTCGGTTCCGGCTGCGGCCAACAACACCGGGCTGGCGTCGGGCGGCTCGGGCTTGGCGCCACGCTCAAGCAGGAATTTGCCCATCCGCCAATTGCCAACCTGACAGGCCACCGCCAGCGGGGTCAGGCCATCGCGATTGGGCACATCCAGTTCAGCGGCGGCATCGCGCAACAACGCGGCCACGCCCGGGTCGGAACTACGCGCGGCGTGATGCAACGGCGTATTGCCATCGCTGTCGCTGGCACGTGGGTCGGCACCATTGGCGAGCAGGGTCATCACCGCTTCGGGCCGACCGTGCCAGCTATCGCGGGTGGCGGCCAACAGCGGCGTCATGCCCAGGTGCGGACGATTGACGTCTACCCCGCGCACGATCAGATCCCGCAGCAGGCGCAGGTCCGGCAACACCGCGGCCAGCACCGGCAGGCTACGCTGGTCGCGCCAGTTCGACGCCGGCAGCGCATGCGGATCGGCCCCGGCCTGCAAAAGCTGCAACGCACGGTCCACCCGACCGCTGCGCGCCGCATCGTACAGCGCCATGTGCAATTCCTCCTGCGGTGGCGCTGGTTCGTCCATGCGCGGCGCGGCGGCACTGAACTCGGCGAACAGGTCGGCCGAGGACGGCACTGACACCAGCGCCTGTGGCGGCGCCACCCGCTGCAGAGCCGCGTGCAGCAGTGGCGACAACAACGCATAGGCCAGCGCCAGCGACCAACGTGGGGTGGTGGCAAGTAAGCCGGGCCACGCCAGCAGTACGCCGAGGCCGGCCAATGCCAACACCAACCCGGCCACCTCCAGACCGCGCCAGGCCTGCACATCCTGTTGCACCAGGGCATGCCAGCGAGGCCGCAGAGGGCCGTCAGCGCATTCGCTACCGTGCCACAGCGGCCAGGTGCGCCAGAGTCCGAGCAAGACCACACTGGCCGCCACGCTGAGCGCCAAGGTCGCAGTCAAACTGCCGCTATCGCGCAATGCGGCCAGTGGCCAAGCCAGCAACAACGCGGCCACGGCCAGACCGCCGGCCCATAGCACCAGCAATGGCCTCACGGTCGTGGCCAGCGCCTTCAGGCTAGTCGGGCGCGGACGGCTGCCGCGCTGCCAGGACACCGCCAGTGCGAAGGCCGGTTGCGCCAGCCATACACCCAACAAGGCGGCGAACGGGCCAACCCCGGCAGCCAGGGCCAGCAGGGCTCCCAGCGCGGCGGCAAGTATCGGCGCGCGCGTGCGGAAAAAGGATTCAGTCATCGTGTCGATCGATCAGGCCGTCGGGACGCGGCGGCAATTGCAGATGGAAGCCACAACCGGAGAGGTTCGCGCGCACCGCGACCGGATCGGCGCGGGCCAGCGTGCGCTCGGCAGTGAGTGCCACTTCGAGCACGAACGCCAGTGGATGCAGCGTGGCCAGCAGTGTCGGCGGCAGACAACCGAAGTCGTCGCGCGCGGCGAGATAAAGGTAGGTGTCTGGTTTACGTTGGCTTTTATAGACGTAGGCTTGCATGCCCGTGGCGTGCGCCCGGCGTGGAAATGCGAGTGATTGTGGAGGAAATGCGCCAGCGGCGAAAGCGCATGCCGGCACGGTACTGAACAGATTCCATGCGGGCGCCTATTCACTTTCGCCTGGACGGCGCAGTGCAACGATGGCGTCGCAAGCATCGATATAGGCCATACTTGCCTGCTTGACCTTACATTTCCGGATGATCGCGTGACTGAAGCGCATCAGTGGCCCCGCATGGCTCCCGTCGCCATCCGCGCGTACACCGCGACCACCGCGCTCGGCTGCGGAGTCCAGGCACAGGCCAGCGCCTTGCGCGAGAGTCGCAGTGGTCTGCGCCACAACGATTTCGGCACGCAGCCGCTGCCATGCTGGATTGGTCGGGTGGATGGGCTGGAATGCGCGCCCCTGCCAGCGGCCCTCGCCAACGCGGAAAGCCGCAATAACCGTCTCGCCTGGTTGGCCATGCAACAAGACGGCATGGCCGCAGCGGTGGCCGATGCCGCGCAGCGGCACGGTGCCGAGCGCGTTGCAGTGGTAATGGGCACATCCACCTCCAGCATCGGTGCCAGTGAAGAGGCCTACACCCGGCTCGAGTACGACGCGCAAGGTCCACGCTTTCCCGACGACCTGAATCAACCGATCGTGCACACGCCGCATTCACTTGGCGATTTCGTGCGTCGCGCTACCGGCCTGCGCGGCCCATGTATCACCGTGGCCACCGCCTGCTCCTCCAGCGCCAAGGTGTTCGCCCAAGCGGCGCGGCTGATCGCCAATGGCGTGGTCGATGCGGCCTTGGTCGGCGGCGTGGACACGCTATGCGGCAGCGTGCTGTTCGGCTTCAACGCACTGCAATTGGTGTCGCCGGAGCCATGTCGGCCATTCGACGTGCGTCGGACCGGTTTGTCATTGGGCGAGGCCGGCGGCTTCGCATTGCTGGAACGCCACGACGCCGTCGACGCACCGCCGGCCCTGGCGTTGTTGTGCGGCTACGGCGAATCCAGCGACGCTTACCACATGTCCACCCCGCATCCGCAAGGGCTGGGCGCATGCATCGCGATGCGCGGCGCATTGCAGCGCGCTGGCGTGGATGCGGACGAGGTCGGCTACCTCAACCTGCACGGCACCGCGACCCAGGCCAACGATAGCGTCGAGGCGATAGCCGTGGCAGCAGTGTTCCAGGCCAGCCTGCACGCCAGTTCCACCAAGGCATGGACCGGGCATACGCTGGGCGCCGCTGGCATCGTCGACTCGGTCTTTGCGCTACTGGCGCTGCGCGACGGCCTGCTTCCCGGCACCCTCAACAGCGCCATGCCCGATCCGGTATGCGGCCCGCAGATCCGCTTCGATACCGCTCACGCACAGGTCCGTTACGCGATGAACAACTCCTTCGGCTTCGGCGGCAACAACTGTTCGTTGCTGTTTGGCCGCGCATGAACATACCGATGCTGACTGCGACAATCGAGGGCATCGGCCTGTGGGCGCCCGGCTTGCCCTCGTGGGCGGCGGCACAGGCATTCGCGCGCGGCGTCGGGACACTGCTGGAGACGCCAGCAAGACCATCGCCGCAACTACTGGCGCCGAACGAGCGACGGCGCGCACCGGACACCGTGGCGGTCTCGCTGGAGGTGGCCCTGGCCGCGTGCCAGCACGCCGGTCGCGATCCGGCCACATTGCCTTCGATATTCACCTCCACACATGGCGACATGATCATCACCGACTACATGTGCACCACCTTGGCCAGCGACCCACTCTCGGTCTCGCCGACCAAATTCCATAACTCGGTACACAATGCCGCCGCCGGCTACTGGACCATCGGCGCTGGCGCCACCACGACGACCACCGCGCTCAGCGCGCACCACGGCAGCTTCGCCCAGGGCTTGCTGGAGGCGCTGTCGCAACTGGCTGCGGGGGATGAAGCCGTCCTGCTGGTCGGCTACGACAGCCGCTCGGTCGGCGCGCTCGGGAGCATCTCGCACAGCGAGCAACTGCTCGGCGGTGCGCTGGTGCTCAGTAACGCGCGCGGCTCGGATCTACCGCGATTACAGGCGCACCTGCGCGACGGCGTCGCCGTGCCCGGTGACGGCGCGCTGGCACGGCATGCTGCGGCCAACGCCATGGCACCGATGCTGCCGCTGTTCGACGCGTTGGCCGTTGGTGGCGCTGGCTGCATGCTCGACGCGGGCGGCGGTCGCTGCCTGCAAGTGGATCTATCCGCATGAGCAGGACGCCATTGAGCGCAGTGGATGCCGCAATCCTGATCCCGGCACTGAACGAAGCATTGCGCATCCGCGAGGTGGTCAGCGACGCACTGGCGCATTGCCCGCGCGTGATCGTGGTCGACGACGGCTCCGACGACGGCACCAGCGACTGCCTCGCCGGCCTGCCGGTGACGTTGATCCGCCATCCGCAGCGGCTCGGCAAGGGCGCGGCCCTGCGCAGCGGTTTCGCCGAGGCGCAGCGTCAGGGCGCGCGCGCGGTGATGACCATGGACGGCGATGGTCAGCACAGCGCCAGCGACTTCCCTCGCCTACTGGCCGCGGCCAACCGCCATCCCGGCTGCGTGATCGTCGGCGCACGTCTGCGCAAACGCGCCAGCCAACCGACCATTCGCCGCATCGGCAACGATTTCGGCGACTGGGGCATCGCCTGGGGCTGCGGCTTCCGCCTGGTCGACAGCCAGAGCGGGCAGCGTCTCTACCCGCAGTCGGTCTACACCCTGCCCGATGTGCCCGGCGAGGGGTTCGTGTTCGAGGCGCAACTGTTGATCTCCGCCGCACGCCAAACCGGCGCGCGGGTGGTGGCGGTGCCGATCGAAACGCGCTACGCCAAGCAAACTCCAGGCACCTTCCGTAAGAGCCATTTCCGCCTGGTACGCGATCTGTGGAAGATCACCTCGCACGTGGTCGTGCAGGTGTGGAACTACGGCCACGTGGTGCGCGAATACCGGCGCGTCCGCGCCAACCCGGTGATCATCGACGACGCGGATGGCAGCGGTGCCGGTCTATCCATGGCTTGCGCAAAGGAATCGACGACATGAACGAACAGCGCGCGGACGTGGTGATCGTCGGTGGCGGACTGGCCGGACTGACCCTGGCCTTGCAACTACGCCAGCGCTTACCGGAGCTGCGCATCACGGTGCTGGAACGGCGCGCGCATCCGGTGCGCGAAGCCGCGTTCAAGGTCGGCGAGTCCTCGGTGGAAATCGGCGCGCACTACTTCGCCGAGGTACTGGGCCTGCGCGAACACCTCGATGTCGAGCAGATCCGTAAGTTCGGCTTCCGCTTCTTTTTTTCCGACCGGCGCGAGGATCTGGACCGCTGCACCGAACTGGGCGTGAGCAAGTTGCTGCCGACGCCATCGTGGCAGATCGACCGCGGCCGCTTCGAAAACTTCCTCGGTACGCGCGCACGCGCGCTGGGCGTGGAGTTCCTCGACGCCAGCACGGTGCGCGGGATCGCGCTGGCCGACGACGACGGCAATCACTGCGTGGACTACGCGCGCGAGGGTGTCCAAACCACGCTGCACGCACGCTGGGTGGTGGACGCCAGCGGTCGTGCCGGCCTGCTCAAACGCAAACTGGGTCTGGCGCAGGACAACGCACACCGCGCCAATGCCGTGTGGTGGCGGGTGGACGGACACATCGACCCCAATGGCTGGTCGCAGGACAACGCCTGGCTGCAACGCTGTACGCCACCGGACCGCTGGCGCTCGACCAACCACATGTGCGGCCCAGGCTACTGGCTGTGGCTGATCCCGCTGTCTTCCGGCGCGCATTCGCTGGGTATCGTCTGCGACGCCACCCTGCATCCGCTGGAAACGATGAACACTCACGACAAGGCCATGGCCTGGCTGCGCACGCACCAACCGCAGATCGCGCGCACGCTGGAACACAGCGCATACGCGGTGCAGGATTTCATGTTCCTGCGCGACTTTTCCTACGGCTGCAAACAGGTATTTTCGGCCCAGCGTTGGGCGCTGACCGGCGAGGCCGGTGTGTTCCTGGATCCGTTCTACTCGCCGGGCAACGACTTCATCGCCATCTCCAACACCTACATCTGCGAACTGATCGCACTGGAACGCGGCGGGGTCAACATCGCGCCCTATGCCGCGCTGTATCAGCAACTGTATTCTTCGTTTTACGAAAACACACTGACCCTATACCAAGACCAGTACCCGCTGTTCGGCGACGCGCAGGTCATGCCGGTCAAGGTGATCTGGGACTACACCTACTACTGGTCGCTGCTGGCCCCGTTGTACTGCTCAGGACGCACCACCAACGTGGCCGTGTTGGGGCAACTGCGCCCGGTGTTCGAGCACGCCAACGCGCTCAATCTTGGCGTGCAGGCATTGCTGCGCGATTGGGGCGCGGCCAACCGCGCGCAAGACGCCACGGTGATCGACGGACGCTTGCTGGACCAATACCTGATCGACTGGTTCCATGAACTCAACCGCGCTCTGCACGATCAGGTGGACGATGCGACCTTCGTCGCGCGCCTTCGCGGTCATGTCGCACACATGGCAACGCTGGCAAGCGAGATTCTCGAGCGCGCACAGCAGTGGCATCCCGCACTTGCCGACCATGGGCTGGCCGGGTGCAACAGCGTGTCGGCGGCGACACCGGTACTGTCGGCAGACTGGTACGCCAACGCCGCTTGAGTCGGCGCGAAAGCCTAACGCAGCGCAGCAATACCCGCATCGTGAACGAGCCGCAATCAAGCCTGAACATTCTGCAAATACAAATTAAGTCACACTATTTGGATTGCCACGCATCGCAATCTTGACCTGGCACCGGGGAGCATTAAGACGTACTGCAGTTGCGTCATCTCAGCGCCAAAACAGGAGGATTACATGTCGCCCACGTTCTCCGCCTTAACCCTTGCATTAGCAGGTCTTGCCGTATCGTCCGCCGCAATCGGACAGAACACCGGCAAGGGTGCGGCGGTGCCAGCGCAACTACAACAATCCTGCGAAGCATTAGCCACCAATCCCAACCTCAGCTATCCGGGCACAACGTTCACCGCCGTGAGGACCGTTCCGGCAGGCGCACTGAGCGTGGCGGGAAAACCCATCGACGCGCATTGCCAAATCACCGGCACGATGCACACCCGGGTCAGCGCGGTGGATGGCCAGACCTATGCCATTGGCTTCGAGATGCGGCTGCCCACCCAATGGAACGGTCGTTTCTTCTACCAGGCAAACGGCGGATTGGACGGCTACGTCGGCACGGCCGTCGGCGACATCGGCGGCAGCGCGCAGGTGGACAATCCCCTGCACATGGGTTTTGCCGTGATCGATTCCGATACCGGACACAACGGCAACCAGAACCCGTTGTTCGGGCTGGACCCGCAGGCCCGCCTGGACTATGGCTACCAAGCGGTGCAGGCGCTGACTCCGATGGCCAAGCACACCATCCAGACCGCCTACGGCAAACCACCGGATGTGAGCTATTTCGGCGGTTGTTCCAACGGTGGCCGCCACGCCATGGTGGCCGCCGCGCGTGACGCGCAGGACTACGATGGCATCCTGGCCGGCGACCCTGGATTCCACCTGCCCAAGGCCGCGATCGCGGACATGGCTGCCGCACAGCAATTGGCTGCGCTCACCGACGGCAATGATGTACAAAGCGGGCTCACCCGCGCCGAACGTGCGTTCGTCGCCAGCCGCATCGTCGCCACCTGCGATGCGCTGGACGGCGTCAGCGATGGCATGGTGCAGAATGTCAGCGCCTGCCAAACCCGGTTCAGCCTGGCACGCAACGTTCCCACCTGCGGTAGTGCCGGGCGCACCGGCCAGTGCCTGACTCAGGCGCAGAAGCAGGCGCTCGACGCGATCCACGCCGGACCGCAGAACAGCGCCGGCACCGCACTGTACGCGCCCTTTTTCTACGACCCTGGCATCGGCAGCGGCGACTGGGCCAACTGGCGACAGAATGCCTCGATGAACCTGGTGCCAGCCTCGGTAGCCTTCTTGTTCGAGACACCGCCGGAAAACACCTCGGTGAACCAGAATCTGGCCCAGTTCACCCTGCACTTCAATCTGGACCGCGACGCGCCCAAGATCTTCGCCACGTCTGGTCAGTACACCGAGTCGGCTTGGTCTTTCATGGGTCCACCAGACGAAACCCACTTGACGACGCTCAAGTCACGCGGCGGCAAGCTGCTGATCTACCACGGCACCGGCGACGGCATCTTCTCCTTCGCCGATACCGTGGACTGGTACCAGCGCTTGACCACGGCCGACCCCAATGCCGGAAGCTTCGCACGCCTGTTCCCGGTGCCAGGCATGGGCCATTGTGGCGGCGGCCCGTCCACCGACCAATTCGATGCACTGACGCCATTGATCGCCTGGGTCGAACAAGGTCAGGCGCCGACGGCGATTACCGCGACCGCACGCGGTGCCGGCAGCGGCTCCCCCAACGGCGAGGTACCGAGCAACTGGAGCAGTCAACGCAGCCGGCCACTGTGCCCCTATCCGCAAGTGGCCCAGTACGTCGCGGGCAATGTGGAGTCGGCCAGCAGCTTCACCTGCCAGTGAGCGCACGCTGGGCGGGAATTGGCACGCGGCGAGCTGCGGCCAGCCCTATGCAGCGTTCGCGGCTCGCCACGGCAGCCAGCGGACGTTGCACGGTGTTGCCGGATGCCATCGCGCGCATCCGGCGTCGCGCCCGCAATCGGGCTCAGCCCATCCCGCCGTTGATACCGATGACCTGCGCGTTGATATAGCCCGCCGCATCCGTGCAGAGAAAACCCACCAACGCGGCTACTTCCTCGGGCCGACCAGCGCGGCGAGCAGGGACCATTTGTTTGATCATTTCCGGCGCGAACGCCGCGCCGGCCATCGCGCTGTCGATGATCCCAGGCGCGACCACGTTGACGCTGATGCCACGGCTGGCCATTTCCAGCGCCAGCGACTTACTGGCGCTATGCAGCGCGCCCTTGGCAGCAGCATAGTTGGCCTGACCGCGATTGCCGATTACCGCCGACACCGAGGACACACTGACGATGCGTCCCCAGCGCGTGCGCGCCATCGGCAGTAACAGCGGCTGGGTGACGTGAAAGAACCCGTGCAACGAAACATCGATGACGCGATGCCATTGCGCCGCGCTCATCCCCGCCAGTGGGGCGTCGTCGTGAATGCCTGCGTTATTGACCAGCACTTGGATCGGTCCGGCCTCCAGCAACGCCGCCAGCGCATCGGCACTGGCCTGGGCATCGGTCACGTCGAACGCAACCGCTTCGGCACTGCCACCGGCCGCAATAATCGCCTCCACCACTGCCGCAGCACGCACAAGACCAGCGTTGGCATGCACGATGACATGTAGACCCTGCGCGGCAAGGGTGCGGCAGATCGCGCCACCAAGATCGCCGCTGCCGCCGGTGACCAGCGCGCGACGCGAAACAGCAGATGGGGACATCGAAGCTCCTCGGTGAAATGCAGACAAGGCCGCCATCCTAACGACCGACTGACATGCCGGTGTTGCCGGAACAGCACTTGTCCAATTTTTTTATAGGCAGCCGCGACCGATCATGCGCAGTCGCGGCGCGGCGACGCACGCTATGCGCTACCCAGCATAACCGTGGCGCGGCCTTCGGCCAGCGGTTGCCCAGCGTGGACGATGCGGAAGGCGTATTGCTGACTGTTCTCCATCTGCAGCAACACCTCGGCCTCGCACTCGATGGCCTGCGGCAGATCGTGCAGATCGGTGACATGCAACTGCACACCCCGCAACGCGACCAACATGCCTAGCCGCACCGCAATAGCGGGCGATATCGGCATGCTTGCGGCGGCGCGAGCGAGCAGGCCACCATGCACCGCCATCGCCTGCGCACCGTATTCGCACAGATGCAGCGCGCGCAACCGCTGACCGCAGCGCAACGGATGCTCGACACTGCGATGTGCCTGACTGCGTAGCACGATGCGCTGTGCATCCCAGCTCACTACCTGCTCCCACAGGCACATCAGGCCCTGATGCGGAATCAACGCCGCGATTGCATCGCGTCCGTCCAACCCGTCAGTGTGCGTGTGCATGCCCCGTCTCCTGCGTCGCTTCGCTGGCGGTCTCACGCGACACCAGCAGGGCCAATACAAAATTGAACAACACGCCCAGCGCCACGGTACTGCCGATCGCGCGCAACACAGGAATACTGGAGGCAGCCAACAACGCGAACACCAGCAGTGTCATCAAGCTGCACACGATCAAGGCATGCAGGGTACGTAGCTGATCGGCGCGGTCATCGCCGGCGTGATCGAAGAACAGCGCGTAATCCAGCCCCAAGCCAGCGGCCAGAATCAACGCGATGAGATGGAACAGATTCAATTCGACCCCGCAGCCGCGCAAAATCGCCAGGATCAGCAACGTGGTCAGTGCCATCGGCAACAGCACCCGCGCGATGCGACGTGGCGTGCGCAGCGCGATCGCCACAGTCAGTACCAGCAACACCGCCGCTACCCCCAACGCCCCCAGCACACGCCCACGGTAAGCGGCCACCAGCGATTCGGAAGCATCCTTGAGGTCCAGCAACTGTGCGCCGCTGCCCTGCACCACACTGGCCAGCCGCGCCGGATCGCGCAGCCCGGTCAGCGAAACCAGCGCGGTCGCGTGGTCGGAACGCTCCAGCAACAGACCGCCGACACTGGTCGCCAGCGGGGTACCACGCAAATCGTGCGGGGTGAGCGGCGGTGCGCTGCGCACGTACTGTAGGTCAGCCAAAAATGGCGCGAAGGCATCGACCCGGAATGGCGTGGCGGCGACCGCTGTGGCGGTAAGCGCCTGCGCCTGTGTCGGATCGGGCAAGGCAGCTTGGCGACGGCGCTGCGTCGCCACGCTCGGCAGGTAGCGGGCCGCCATGTCGTAGCCGGCGAGTTCACCCTGCGCAACCAGCGCATCCAAGCGTGGCCGCAGTCGCTCGGATGCCGCCAACGCCGCGTCCACGGACACCGCCGACAATGCCAGCACGTAGCGCACGTCGGGCGCCCCCAATTCCTGGCGCAGATGCGCGTCGCGGGCCAGGTCCGCAGCCGGCACCGGGGTCAGCTTGGACAGATCGTTCTGCCAGAACCGCCCGGGCGCGAAGACGATGATCGCCACTGCGGCCAGCGCCAGCGGCAGCAACGACCAACGCGGCCGCGGCAATCGTGCAATGCCGTGCCACAGCCGTGCCAGCGCCGGCGAGTCGGCGTGGTCGCGCGGCGATGGATCGATCAACGCCGGCAACAACAGGCGCGTGGTCAATGCCGCCACCAGCAACCCGGCGATCGTGAACACGGCCAGTTGACGCAGCCCGTCCACGCCGGAAAACAAAAAGGTGACGTAGGCGATACAGGTGGAAACCACGCCGGTGGCCAGCGTCGGCCACAAATGGCGCGCATTCTCTCGCGGATCCAGGCCCGGACGCTGATGGCTGAACAAGTGGATCGGATAGTCCTGCACCACACCGATCAAGGTGAAGCCGAACGCCACGGTGATGCCATGCACGCCATCGAACAGCAACGCCACCGCAGCCAACCCGGCCAACCCGGCACTGGCCAACGGCAGCACACCCAACACCGGAATCTTCCAACTGCGGTAGGCGACCAGCAACAGCACGATCAAGCCCACGGTATCCAGGGTACCGATCCACTGTGCCTCGGTCTGAGTACGCCCGCCGATCTCCACCGAAAATGCACCGGGGCCGGTGAGGGTCAAACGACTGCTACTGCCTGCGGCGACCTTGGCGAACGCGCGATGGATCGCATCCACCGCCTGCTGCTGGCCGGTGGGATCGAAACCGGCGGCGTGGGTTTGCGCCACTAGCAACGCTTGCTTGCCGGTGCGATCGAACCACACGCCGGCGCGTGGTTGCGGAGCGCCGGCCGGCTGCAACGACTCGGCCAGATGCAGCACTTCCATCGTCGGGTCACGCGGCAGCAGCGGCTCGACCATGCTCGCCGCTGGCGAGCCCAAATCTTGCAGCCGCGCCTGCAGCGCATCGGCTAGGGTCGCCGTATCCAGCGGCTTGGCATCGAAGCTGTCGCTGAGCAGATAGCGGTACGGCAGCAGGCGCTCGGGGATCGCGTCCAGACCGGCGTCGGCGCCGTTGGCGACCAATTCGAACACGTCGCGCTGCGCGGCCAATTGCGCACGCAATGCCTGCGACTGCCGTGCCAATGTGGCCGGCGCATCCCCCGACAACGACATCAGCAATAACCGCGAACCGGGACCTTCGCCAAGTTCGTCCAGCAGGAGTTTCTGTGCGGGGGTACGGGCTTGCGGCATGAATTTGCGCAGATCTCCCGACAGCTGCAAGGCATTGCCCAGCCACACGCCCGCCACGGTCAGCAACGCCAGCCACAGCAGCGCCAGCGCGATCCGCATCTTCGAACTCAGCCCACGCATCATCGCCGCTGCCCCATTGTCGCTCCGCGCAGAGGCGGCATCAGCTCGCGTCGCCGTGGCATAGCGCGGTCAGCGCAGTGGTGTCGGCGATGTCGGCGGCGGCGTGGGCAGCGCCGGCCAGCAGGGTGCGCTGCACCTCGCCGCTAGCCGGGGTCGTCTCGATGCAGCGCAACTCCGCGCCGCGCCCGTACAAGCGCAGGCTGCGCACGCGCGCGGCCAGTGCCGCTTGCTTGGGTTGCAACTGCAGTTGCCAGTGCTCGCGTGTGCCGGCGCTGCTCAAGGTGTACTGCTGCTGCAATTGTGCGCGATCACCCGATAGCAACGCACCGAAGCCACTCTGCAGCCCGGCCAGTTCGGGAACCCGTGCCAGCGAAAAACGCTTAGGCGGTTTGCCGTCGCGCTCCAGCATGGCCTCGTCACCACGCAAGGTGGTGGTCTCGTGATAAGGCGCGGTGACCTCGCGCACCAGCGTCTGCGCGTCCGGACGGCGGTATTCGCCCTGCACGCGCAACGTCGCCTTCAGCAGCGCCGAGCGGCGCAATTCGACGAACGCTGTGCTGACCGGTACCGGTCGCACCAGTTGCTGCAGAATCCAATCCGGGTCCAGCGGCTCAGGCGACGCGACGCATAGCGGTGCGGCGCTGCACAGCAGTATCAGCATCGATAACAAGGTGCGACGCATCGGCATGGGGGTCGTTCCAGAAATCGTAGAAGTTGAACCAGTTGTAGGGCGCCGAGCGGGTGTAATGCTCCAGCCTGACGGCGTAATCGCGGATGAGCCCGGCCAGCGCCGGCGCGCGTTGTCGGCGCGGCAGGTCCAGGCACTCGCTGAAGGTCTCGAACACCAACTCGTAGCGGTTGCCGCCACGGTACAAACCGAAGGCCAACACCACCGGCACCTTCAGCGCGGCGGCGATCAGCCACGGCGAGGTTGGGAACCGCGCCTGCTCGCCGAGGAAGGCAACCGGCAGGGCGGGGTCCTGCGGCTGCGGGCGATCCACCAGCAATGCAATCAGCGCTCCCTCGTCGGCCGCCTGCTTGATCGCCATGACCACCGCGGTACTGTCCATGCCGGCATCGATGATATTGGCCGCCAGTGACGGATTCAGCGCGGCCAGCAACCCCGTCAGCGCCGGATTGTGCGCTTTGTCCAACACCACCTTGACCTGCACGTCCGGACGCCGCGTGGCCAGCACCCGCAACGCGTCGAAGCTGCCCAGGTGCGAGCCGAAGATCAGCACACCGCGACCGCGGTCGGTCTGCGCACGCAGTTGGTCCAGGCCATGGATCTGGATCCGGAAACGGTGCATCTGCCCGCACAGCATAAACACGCGGTCGAGGATGGTGGAAGCGAAGGTATGAATGTGCCGGGCCACCTCCAACAAGGTCGCTGGACGGCCGAAAACGCGGCTCAGGTAACGCCGCGAATCGCCCCGTTCGTCGCGGCGCACCAGCAGGAAATACAGGGTGATCGGATACAGCAGCACACGCCCGATGGTGCGACCGCCGTAACGGGCGATGCTACGGATCAGCCACAACGCGAAGTGGCCCCCGCCTTCCGGACGCTGTTTCCAGACGACGCTCATGCCAGCGCCTCCGCGCTCAATTCACCGCTGACCAGCAGATCATCGCCACGCAGCACGCGGAAACGCCAACGCGGTGCCACACCATCCAGTTCCACCCGCGCCGGCTGGCCTGGCAACAGCGGCAGCAGAAACTTCACTTGCGGCAAGCGCAGCGGCGCACGGACGCCGTGCGCGGCCTCGACGGCCTGCAGCACGTGATCCAAGACCACAACGCCGGGCACGATCGGACGACCGGGGAAATGCCCCGGAAGACTGGGATGATCATGCGGGACGACAAAATCCATACAAACGACTCTATATTCTGGGTTCAAGCATGGCGCGCACGGCCTGGTGAGCACGCTCGGTCAACATCTTTCGGGTCAACGGACCATTATCGCCCTGGACCCGGATCGGTGCGCCGATCCGCACCCGGATTATCCCGGAGCGGACACGAAACAGACTGTCTGGCGGCAAGACCTTGCCAGCCCCATCCAATGCCACCGGGATCACGTCCACCCCGGCATCGATGGCGGCCTGCAGCAACCCGGCTTTGAACTCGGCCAGTTCTCCGCTGCGGCTACGGGTACCCTCCGGGAACAGACACAAGTCTTCGCCACGACGCAGCAATGCCGCAGCCTCGCGGCGCACGATCGCCCCGGCCTGGCGGCTGTTACGGTCCAGGAACAACATACCGGTGTAACGCGCATACCAATTCACGAACGGCACCTTGAGCATCTCGTCCTTGAGCAGGAAGCGCAACGGGACCGGCAACGCCATGAACAACGCGCAGATGTCGATAATCGACTGATGGTTGCTGACGAACAGGTGATTGCGCGACCAGTCCACCCGCTCCCGGCCCTCCACCTGCAGGCGCACCCCGGCACCGAACAACAGCCCGGGCGCCCAGATCCGCGCGGCCATGCGTAGCGGCAGGCGTGGCCCGGTAAACGCTCGCAGTGCCAACGCAAGCAGGATTCCCAGCGCCGTATAGACCATGGTGAATAGCAATTGCAGCGCGTTCCACACCACGCAGGCCATGCGCAACGGCATCCTTGTATGGGGCATCTTCCGTTGTTCCTTGATAATCCGACACCTCTGGCATCCACGGTGATGCGTGCCTCGGCGCAACAGGTCGCGCCAAAAACCGGCCCCCATCACGCCAACCGGTGTAGGAGAGCGGACAGGTTACGGTAGGGACGCTGCGGAAACCAGCGTCCACGCAACAGGGACTCCTCGACCCGGACCACGGTCAGCCGGCGCGTGTAGCGCCGCTGTTCGGGGCTGATGGGCATGGTCGTACCGTTACAGCACCTCAACCATGCAGGTAATCAACGGTGCGCACCCGCGCCGCCGGCTGCGACCGAAGAACCCGACGACCCAGGCGGCCGGCAACACCAGCAATATGCTGAGCAACAAAAACGCATTGGGCGAGCGCCACAGCGGCACCAACGCCGCGATCAAACCATCCCCAGCCACCACCGCCAAAACCGACACCGCCGCATCGGCTGCAACAGCCGCAATCAATCGCAGGACCACGTCGGCAGGCAGCGCCCAATGCGTGTGGCAATGGGCCAGCGCGCGGTACAGCCGCGCCGATAACACGCCTAACGCAGCACCCAAGACCTAACGGGTTGGATCAGTTGATCTTGTTCGCTTGGACATGCTCCGACAGGGCGCGCAACGAGGCAAAAATGCGGCGGTTCTCGTCGTTATCCGAGCGTAACTGGAAGCCATAGTGCTTGCTGATCGCCAACGCCAACTCCAGGGCGTCGATCGAGTCCAGCCCCAAACCGGTGTTGAACAGTGCCGCCTCCGGGTCGATATCGCCGGGCTGCACGTCCTCCAGGTTCAGGCTCTCGACCAGCAGCTCGGCCAGTTCACGTTCGGCGGGGGTTTGCGAAGACATCCTAGGCTTCCGGACTTTAAAGAGGGTGGCACAAGATGGTGCATCGGACGCGATGACGCAACCATGCGAACGCAAGCGACGCGCTATTATGCACGTCGCTTCACTGCTCCGCTGGAGATTCTTTCAGGATGGAACCCCGCATTTCTTCACACATAAGCGCCGCAGCACCACCGACTATCGTCGACACGCCCGACGTGTTGGTCATCGGAGGCGGGCCGGCAGGCTGCGCCGTGGCCATCGCGCTGGCACAACAGGGTTGGCAGGTGACGGTGCTGGAAAAAGACCGTCATCCACGTTTCCACATCGGCGAATCGCTACTGCCAATGAACATGCCGATCCTGCAGCGGCTGGGAGTACTGGAGCAGGTCCGCGCCATCGGTGTGCTCAAACTCGGCGCGGATTTTCCGAACGATGCGGGCGGCTACAACACCTTTCGCTTTGCCCATGCGCTCAACGCTCAATTCGACTATGCCTTCCAGGTACCGCGCGCCGATTTCGACCGGGTCCTGGCCGAGCGGGTCCGCGCCGTCGGCGCGACCCTGCACGAGGGTACCCGGGTCGAGACAGTGCAACTGGACGGCGACAGGCCGGTGGTACAGGCGCGCAGCGCCGAGGAGGGCCTGCGCCACTACCGCCCACGCTACCTGATCGACGCCAGCGGTCGCGATACCTTCCTGGGCAACAAGCTCAAACTCAAACGCGCCAATGCGCGGCACGCCTCGGCGGCGCTGTTCAGCCATTTCCGCGGGGTCACGCGGCGTCCGGGCGAGGATGCCGGCAACATCAGCATTTACCGCCACGCCCACGGTTGGATGTGGCTGATCCCACTGCCCGACGGCGTGATGAGCGTCGGCGCAGTCTGCGATCCGTCGTACATGAAGACCCGCCAGGGCGACAGCGAGAGTTTGTTGATGCGAACCCTGGCATTGAACCCGGACGTCGCCGCCCGCATGACCGACGCGCAACGCATCGCGCCGGTACATGCCACCGGCAACTATGCCTACGAATGCACGCGGATGAGCGGGCCGCGCTGGCTGATGCTGGGCGACGCCTATACGTTCGTGGATCCGATGTTCTCCTCCGGCGTCTACCTGGCGATGCACAGCGCCGAACGCGGCGCGGCAATGGTCGATGCAGCGCTGCGCGACCCAGCCAGCGAGGCACGGCTGCAGCGACGCCTGGAAAAACACCTGCGCGGCGGCCTGGATCAGTTCAAGTGGTTCATCTACCGCTTCACCTCGCCCACTATGCGCGAGCTATTCGCACAGCCACGCAACGTGCTGCAAGTCGAGCAGGCGGTCTTGGCGATGTTGGCCGGCGACGTGTTCGACAACCACGCGGCGCTGCGGCGCCTGCGCGTGTTCCGCATCATCTACGCCATTTCCGCCCTGGCGATGTTGCCACGGGCCTGGAGCGCCTGGCGGCATCGCCGCCGTCAGGCGCGCGAAGAGTTTCATGGCGACACGTTACATCGAGAACCATCATGAACCCGCCATATCCGCAATTCCAAGAGCACGCACACCACCACCCGCAACTGCAGGTGGAATACGTCGCTGAAACCGATCCAAGCCAAATACTGGCCGAGGACAACGTGTTGGCCGTGTTCGGCTTCGGCGAGACAGCGCCGCATCACGACGATCCGCGCTACTTACGGGTGCCGTTGCAGCCGTACGGCCCGCGCATGCTCGAAATCTGGCGCACGGACGCACCGGTGCGCAGCGGCCGCGATGGTGCCATTGCCTGGGCCAGCGATGGCCGGCTGCAGTTCGCCGCCATCGAGATCGACGAGCGCACACTGGATATGGAGATCGAAGAAGCAGCAACCCAAGCCTATGCCCAGATCAGCGCCTTCGTTGCCAACAGCGCCACGCCCTGTCTGCTGCGCATCTGGAACCATCTGGACGCGATCACCCTGGGGAGCGGCGATCGTGAGCGTTACCGCCGTTTCTGTGTCGGCCGTGCCCGTGGTCTAGGCGACTTCGACGCCAGCCGGCTGCCAGCGGCGACCGCCGTCGGTCGCTGCGACGACGCTCCCGTAATGCAGATCTATTGGCTGGCGGCGGCACGGGCGGGCACGCCGCTGGAAAATCCGCGCCAGGTCAGTGCCTACCATTACCCGCGACAGTACGGCCCACAGTCACCGAGCTTCGCCCGTGCGATGCTGCCACCGGCCGGGAGCGATATGCCGCTGTTGCTGTCAGGCACCGCCAGCGTGGTCGGCCACGCGTCGATGCACCGCGGACAATTGCTAGCGCAATTGGAAGAAACCTTCGCCAATTTCGACGCCTTGCTGGGCGCCGCACGCACCCACGTGCCGGAGCTGCCGGCGCAGTTCGGCGACGGTACCCGGTTGAAGGTCTACGTCCGCGAAAAAGCCGACCTGCCGCTGGTCGCCGAGGCGCTCGATGCCCGTTTCGGCGAGCGGATCCCGCGCCTGTTGCTCCATGCGGTGATCTGCCGCGACGAACTGGCGGTGGAGATCGACGGCGTGCATGGCTGATCCTGGCGCGGTAACGCGCCGGATGTCCATTGGCGGAAGTGCGGCATCGCTATCTCACTGCACGCCACGTCAGCAGCGCGTCGAAGCGCTGCTGACCTGATCCGCTCAACCATCGCGCACGCCCGCCAGCAATGCCAGCATGCGCTCGCGCGGCAGCTTGCCAGTCTCGTTGCGCGGCAACGCGTCGAGCAGGCGCAGGCGGCGCGGCAGGAACAGCGGATCCAGTTCGCGGCGTAATGCGTCCAGGATCGCGTCTTCATTCAATGTGGGGGCGACCACCACCGCCGCGATGCGGCCCACCGCCTGTCCCGGCTCCGGGTCCAGTTGCAGCATCGCACCGTCCAGCACGCCAGGCAGGGCGAGCAGGCGGCGAGTCAGGTCGGCCAAGGACGCGCGCTTGCCCCCAATCTCCAGCAGATCGGCCTGGCGTCCGCGCACTTGGAAACGCCCGTCGGCATCGACCTCCATCAAGTCGGCCAGCAGCACCGGCTGGGCCAGATGCGGTGCATGAACCAGGGTGCCGTCCGGCTGTGGCAACACCCGCACGCCCGGTAACGGCGTCCATGACACCTCTTGCGCAGTACGCCGGCTGGCGAAGATGCAGGTTTCGGTGGAGCCGAACATCTCGCGCACTTCGCCACCGAAACGCGCCTGCGCCGCCGCCGCCAACTCCTGCGCCAGCGGCGCGGTCGCCGAGACGATGCCGGCCAACGGCGGCAGCGCGACACCGGATTCGACCAGGGCACGCAGATGCACCGGCGTGGTCACCAGCAAACGTGGCACCGGCAACTGAGCCAAGGCACGGGCCACGTCCTCGGGAAAGAATGGCCGGGCGGCATGCACCGCCAGCGGCGTCACCAGCGGCAGCAGCACCGACAGCTCCATGCCATACATGTGCTGCGGCGGCACCGTCGCCACCACCTGCGGCACCGCGTCGGCGGGCCACAAGCCCGCCAATGCCAGTAGATCCTGGCGGGTGCTGGTCAGAAAGCTACCCCAGGTCTTGGGATTGGGTTTGGGCGCGCCGGTGCTGCCGGAAGTGAAGCCGATCGCGACCAGCGCATCCTCGGCCAATTGCGGCATCGGTCCATCCAGCGTTGGCAGCGGCACCGGCAACCGCCAATAGCCCGGCGGCGCGTCGAGCATGGCCAGATCGCCCAGGCAATAACAATCGGGATGGCTACGATGTACTTCGGCGACCACCGCCGGAGCGCGCGAAGACGGTAGCAGCGAGATCTGTCCACGTAACGCCACGGCACAGAACGCCACCATGAACTGGTAACGGTCCTCGCACAGATTCAGCGCATAGCGACCGTCCGGCAACAGCGCGGCCAGACCGCGCACATGACCGAGAAAGGTCGCCAGATCGATCTGTTCGCCATGGGTATAGGCCAGCGGGCGCTGCGCATCGCCGACGGCGAGGGGATGCAGCGGGGCGGCAACGGGGTGGATGGAGGAAACAGCAGACATGCGTGGGGCGGCTCGGGCAGGACAATCTCCCGCAACGCACGCGGGGACTCCTAGCTTGGCCGGCGACGCTGGACCTGGCAAGCCAGTCGGCGCGGCAGCGAGCGGCGCCCACCCCAGTGTCATTCAGCGACTGCTACGCTTACCGTTTGCTGTTTGTTCGGAACCCCGATGCGCCATCTGGCCCTGAGTGCTGTTGTATTGCTATCCCTGTCCTGCTCACCGCCATTGGTTGCGGCTCAGGATGTGACCACGCTGACCATCGAACAAACGATGGCGGATCCGGACTGGATCGGGCCATCTGTCGAGGACGCCTGGTGGGCCTGGGACGGGCGCCAAGTGCAATACAAACTCAAGCGCAACGGCAGCCCAGTGCGCGACACCTACCGCCAGGGGATCGACGGCAGTCCCGCGCAGCGGATCGAGGATACGCAACGCAGCACACTGGATGCGGCCAACCCAGTCTACGACACAGCCCGCCAACGCATGCTGTTCGTGCGCAATGGCGATGTCTTCCTGCGCGATCTGCGCAGCGGCGCGCTGACCCAGCTGACCCGCAGCAATCAAGCGGCCGCACGGCCGCAGTTCACCAGCGACGGCGGCGCACTGTGGCGGGTCGGCAACGACTGGTACCGCTGGAATCCCGGCAGCGGCATCGCGCAGGCGGCACTACTCAAGGCCGAGCGCGATCCCGATAGCGCACCCAAATTAGACACGCTGCGTGCGCAGCAACTGCGTACATTGGAGACACTGGCTCGCGATCGCGCGCAGCGCGAGTTGCTGCGTCAACAAGAGCAGGCTTGGCGGCGTGCCGATGGCAGCCGCGCGCCGGCACCGGTGTATCTGGGCGAGGACGTCGTCATCGACGACAGCGCGCTATCGCCGGACGGTCGCCATCTACTGGCCGTGACCCACGCCAGAGGTGCCGACGAAGGTCGCGAAGGCAAGATGCCCAGGTACGTGACCGAATCCGGTTACGAAGAATTCCAGGAAGTGCGCACGCGCGTCGGTCGCAACCCACCGCTGGCGCAGAGTCTGTGGCTGGTCGATATCGCTGCCGGCAGCGCACGCAAACTCGACTTCGCCATCCTGCCCGGCATCCACAACGATCCACTGGCTGCACTACGCAAGGCGGCCAAGCAGGAACCGCTGCATGGGCCACGCGCGGTCCGGGTGGAGACCGACGGTGATGGCAGCGGCGCGGCGATGCACTGGAGCGATGACGGCCGCAACGTCGCGGTGATGTTGCGCGCGGTGGACAACAAGGACCGTTGGATCGCCAGCGTCGACCTGGACAAAGCCGTGCTGCAGCCACGCCACCGGCTCACTGACCCGGCCTGGATCAACTGGAACTTCAACGATTTCGGCTGGATGCCAGACAACCAAACGCTGTGGCTGCTATCGGAACAATCCGGTCATGCGCACCTGTACACCCAGCGTGGCGCCGATAAACCGCGCCAACGCACCTCCGGCAAATGGGAAGTGTCCGCGCCGATGGTCAGCGCCGATGGCCAGGGCTTCTTGTTCCTGTGCAACCGCAAGTGGCCAGGCGGCTACGAGGTATGCAAGCTGGATCTGCGCGACGATAGCGTTGTTGAACTGACCTCACTGGAAGGTGTCGAGGACTTCGCACTATCGCCAGACGGCCACCAGCTACTGGTGCACTACTCCGGCCCCTACCTGCCGCCGCAACTGGCGGTGCTGCCCGTCAGCGGCGGCAACGCGCGCGTGCTGACCGATACCCGCAGCGCCGCATTCAAGGCACGTGCGTGGATCCAGCCGCAATTCGTGCAGATACCGTCCACGCATGGCGCCGGCACGATCTGGGGCAAGTACTACGGCCCGCCGCATCCCGAACCCGGCAAGCATTATCCGGTGGTGATGTTCGTGCACGGCGCCGGCTACCTGCAGAATGTCTCGGCACACTACACCTCGTATTTTCGCGAGCAGATGTTCCACAACCTGCTGGTGCACAAGGGCTACATCGTGCTCGACCTGGATTACCGCGCCAGCGCCGGCTACGGCCGCGACTGGCGCACCGCGATCTACCGCAACATGGGTCATCCGGAACTAGAGGACTATCTGGACGGCCTGGATTGGCTGGTCGCCACCAAGCAAGGCGACCGTCACCACGCCGGCATTTACGGCGGCTCCTACGGCGGCTTCATGACCTACATGGCGCTGTTCCGTCGCCCCGGCACGTTCAAGGCCGGCGCCGCGCTGCGCCCGGTGGCCGACTGGAGCCAGTACAACCACGAATACAGCGCCGACATCCTCAACACGCCCGATCTGGATCCACAGGCCTACCGCACCTCTTCGGCGATCGAGTACGCAAGTGGACTACACGATCACCTGTTGATCGGCCACGGCATGGTCGATGACAACGTGTTTTTCAAGGACTCGATCGACATGACCCAGAAGCTGATCGAACTGCATAAGGACAATTGGGAGATCGCACCGTATCCGCTGGAGCGACATGGCTTTACCCGCGCCGATTCCTGGCTGGACGAATACAAGCGGATCCTGAAATTGTTCGAGCAGGAACTGAAGTAGGCGATGCCTCTGTCGCGGTCGCGGCGTGGTGACGCCGATGACCGCGCCGCCCGTCGGCGATGACCAGCGATGACGACCATCGGACAATGTGCCGTGTTTGCGCATGACGCATGCCCGCACGCCACTTGCACCTGTGCAAGCAGACTCTATCTTTGCCGATGCGTGGCAGCACGCCAGACCTGCACCCAACCGAGGGATCGCCCATGTCACCACCACCGCTGCCCGCCGCAGAACACCAGATGATCGATGCGATGGGCAAGTTCGCACTCTTGCTTGGCGTGCTGTCGCTGCTGTTGGCACTGGTACCGGCACTGACGCTGATGGTGCTACCCGAAGGCAACATCGAAACAATACTGCAGCCATTTGGACTACCGTTGCCGCCGTGGCTGCACTGGTGCATGGCCCATGCGAGCGCACTGTCCTGGCTAACGGCAGCGCTAGCGCTGGGGTTATGTGCGACCTCATGGGCCTTGTTACAACGGCGCGAATGGGCCCGGCGCGTATTCGTGGCATTCCTGGTCCTCACCGCCGTGGCTAATTTCGCGGTATTGCCGCTGCTGTGGCAGTTGTTCGACATGCTGCAAGCATGGGCGCCGCAACACGGCTTGGATGCGCAAATGCAGCAGCAGTTGCACTCCGGCGGCATCACCATCATCTTCGGCGCACTGCTCACCGCGCTGGTTTTCGCCGTTCTGCATGGCTGGCTGGCGTACCAGCTCTCGCGCCCAGCGCTGCGCAGCAGCTTCCGCCGCTGAGCAGCACCACGCGCAACACGGACAGCGTTCACCCGGATTGGCGCGACGCAGCGCCGGCTGAATCCAATGCGTCCTCGGCAACGGACCGCGCATCATCACGCACACGCCCAGGCGGCAAACTTCTAGAATAGGGGTATGCAAACCTTCGACCGTGTCCGCGACTATCTCACTGGTCTGCAAGACCGCATCTGTGCCGCCGTCGAGGCTGCCGACGGCCAGGCCCGTTTCGCCGAAGACGTGTGGCAACGCGCCGAGGGCGGTGGCGGCCGCACCCGCATTTTGCGCGATGGCGCGGTCTTCGAGCAGGCCGGGGTCGGCTTCTCCGACGTGTCCGGCACGCGCCTGCCCCCCTCGGCCAGCGCCAACCGCCCGGAACTGGCCGGCGCGTCCTGGCGCGCGGTCGGGGTGTCGCTGGTGTTCCATCCACTCAGTCCATATATCCCCACCACCCACACCAACGTGCGTTATTTCGAGGCCGAGCGCGAGGGGACGACCGTCGCCTGGTGGTTCGGTGGCGGTTTCGACCTGACGCCTTACTACCCGTTCGACGAAGACGCGCGCCACTGGCACCAGACCGCGCACGATTTATGTGCGCCATTCGGCGCCGAGCGGTACCCCGCGCATAAGCGCTGGTGCGACGAGTATTTTTATCTCAAACACCGCAACGAGACGCGCGGCGTGGGTGGTCTGTTCTTCGACGATCTGCATGCCGATTTCGAACGCGATTTCGCCTACCAACGCGCGGTGGGCGATGGTTTTCTGGATGCCTATCTGCCGATTGTGGCGCGCCGCCGCGCCCTGCCCTGGGGCGAGCGCGAGCGCGAGTTTCAGCTCTATCGGCGCGGGCGCTACGTGGAATTCAATCTGGTCTACGACCGCGGCACCCTATTCGGCCTGCAAAGTGGCGGCCGCAGCGAGAGCATCTTGATGAGCCTGCCGCCACGAGTGCGCTGGGAATACGGCTTCCAGCCGGAACCAGGCAGCCCCGAAGCGCGTCTGGCTGAGTATCTGGTGCCACGGGACTGGCTGGCCTGAGCACGCCACGGCGCGCCAAAGCGCGCATGGTGCACTCGGCGGTGGGACACACGCGCATTTAGGCGTTTTTCGCTGAGCATCGACCGCATAGCGATGCGAAAAGTTGCGGCCGCGACTTAGCGCATTTCAGTCCGAATGGCTGCTCGCTTTCATCGCCGGAGGCATCGCTGCGCATGACCACAGCAGGCTGCACGCATCGTCGCAGCTCGCAGGCATCGTCGCTGAACGATGGATCTATCCACTCGAACACAGCGACACGGTAGTCCCTGTCCCCTCACTTGCTGGCGGTCGCGGGAGCATGGAGGACGTTAAGGCCTAAATAGAAAGGCCCCGCAGACCAAGGGGCGGGTCGGCGGGGCCAGGGAAAGGAGACTTGGGGAGGAGTCTCCGTTCCTAGATCTGCTCCAGGGGATGGGAGGAGATCCGCGACAAGCGTTGCGCTTGTCGAGGGTTATGAAACCACTTTCTACCTTTCTCATTCGTGAAAATTCTGGTTAAAATTTCGTCATGTTTAGGACGGATTCATTCCAAAATATTCACGCGGAAAACAGCATAAATTCCGCATTCTCTGCACACAGCAGTTGACTGCAGGACGTCGTCACACGCCACCGCATTGCGGGTTCCGTAGCTTAATGCGCCTCGTCCCAGTTATCGCCCACACCGCTGTCCACGACCAGTGGCACTTTCAACTCTGCCGCTGCGGCCATGCGCCGAGTCACCTCGGGCAACATTATCTCGATAAAGTCAGCGTCGACTTCGAATACCAGTTCGTCGTGCACCTGCAAAATCATCAGCGCGCGCGTGCGGTGATCCTGCAACCACGTGTCCACACTGACCATGGCGCGCTTGATGATGTCCGCAGCGGTGCCCTGCATCGGCGCGTTGATCGCGGCGCGCTCGGCACCGGCACGCAAGCCTTGCTGTTTGGCGTTGATGTCGTTCAGGTACAGACGGCGACCGAACAGGGTCTCCACGTAACCCTGCGTGCGCGCCTGCTCGCGCATGCGCTCCATGAAGTCGCGCACCGCCGGGTAGCGGCTGAAGTACAGCGCCACGTAGTCTTGCGCATCGCCACGGCCGATGCCGAGGTTGCGCGCCAGGCCGAACGCGCTCATGCCGTACATCAGGCCGAAATTGATCGCCTTGGCGGCGCGGCGCTCGTTGGCGCTGACCTGCTCCACCGTGCGCCCGAATACCTCGGCAGCGGTGGCGCGATGCACGTCCACACCTTGACTGAAAGCGCGTAACAGGCCCGGATCCTCGGACAGATGCGCCATGATCCGCAACTCGATCTGCGAGTAATCGCAGGCAATCAGCTTACGGCCAGGCGGAGCGACGAAGGCGCGACGGATGCGGCGGCCATCCTCCGTGCGGATCGGGATGTTCTGTAGATTCGGATCGGAAGAGGACAGCCGCCCGGTCGCGGCACCAGCTTGGTGGTAGCTGGTGTGGACGCGCCCGGTCTCAGGGTTGACCATCTCCGGCAGCTTATCGGTGTAGGTGCTGCGCAGCTTGGCCAAGCCACGATATTCCAGGATCACCCGCGGCAGTTCGTGCTGGTCGGCGATGGCCTCCAGCGCTTCTTCGTTTGTGCTGGGCTGGCCCTTGGGGGTTTTCAACAGGGCGGGCAGCTTCAGCTCGTCGAACAGTACCGCCTGTAACTGTTTGGGCGAATCCAGATTGAAACTGCGCCCAGCCAACCCGGTGGCTTTCTGCTGCGCGGTCAGCATGCGCTGGCTCAACACCTGGCTCTGCTTGCGCAGCTCGGCGATATCCACGCACACGCCATTGGCCTCGATACGCGCCAACACCGGTACCAGTGGCATTTCGATCTCGCGGTACACCCGCGCCAGTGCCGGCTCGGCCTCCAATTGCGCAGACAGCGCACGGTGCAGGCGCAAGGTGATATCGGCGTCTTCGGCGGCATAGCCCGTGGCATCGTCGATGGCCACCTGCGAGAACGCGATCTGCTTTGCGCCCTTGCCGGCCACGTCCTCGTATTTGATCGTGTCGTAACCCAGGTAGCGCTTGGCCAGCGAGTCCATGTCGTGGCGGCTGGCGGTGGAGTTGAGCACGAAACTCTCCAGCATGGTGTCGTCGGCATACCCGCGCACCTGCACGCCGTGGCGACGCAGCACATGCAGGTCGTACTTACCGTGCTGGCCGACCTTGCGCTTGGCCGGATCTTCCAACAGCGGTGCGAGCGCCGTGAGTGCCTGCGCGCGGTCCAACTGCGCCGACACACCTGGATAGTCGTGACCCAAGGGCAGGTAGTGGGCATGGCCGGGTTCGATGGCGAAACTGAGTCCGACCAAATTGGCGCGCATTGCGTCCAAGGCATCGGTTTCGGTGTCGAAGGCGAAGCTGTCGGCGGCGCGCAAGCGCGCCAGCAACGCATCGAACTGCTCGGCCGTCGTGATTGCAGCGTAGTGGCCCTTCGCGGCCAACGCCGGATCCAGCGCAGCATCGGGCGCAGCGGCAGCACGGGCATAACCAGCGGCAGTACCGCGCAGGCTAGGGCTGGTCTGGCTGGCGACGTGCGGGGCAGTCACACCACCGTCCAGGTCGCGCAACGCCTGGGTGAAACCGTAGCGCTGGTACAAGCCGCGCAACTGCTCCGGCTCCGGCTCGCGCAGGCCCAGCGTGCGCGGGCCGCCGGACAGCACGACATCGGTCTTGATCGTGACCAGATCGCGGTTCAGCGGCAGCCGCCCCAGCGCCGCGCGCAGGTTATCGCCGATCTTGCCTTTGATGGCATCGGCATTGGCGATCACTGCATCCAGCGACCCGTAGTCGGCCAGCCATTTGGCGGCGGTCTTGGGTCCGCACTTCTCCACTCCGGGTACGTTGTCGATGGTGTCGCCCATCAGCGCCAACAGATCGACGATCTGGCACGGCAACACACCGAACTTTTCCATCACCGCCGCATCCGAATCCATGCGGCTGCCGCTCATGGTGTTGACCAACTGCACCCCGGGACGCACCAACTGGGCGAAATCCTTATCGCCAGTGGAGATGGTCACGTCCAGGCCATCGCCCACGCCTTGCAGGGCCAAGGTGCCGATCACATCGTCGGCCTCCACTCCGCTCTCGCGCAAAATGGTGATGCCGAGTGCGTGCACGATCTGACACATCGGCTCGACCTGCGCACGCAGCTCCTCGGGCATCGGCGGGCGGTTGGCCTTGTACTGCGGGTACAACGCGTCGCGGAAGGTCTTGCCCGGAGCATCCACCACGAAGGCGACGTACTCGGGACGTTCCTTCAGCGTGGCGCGCAGCATGTTGACCACACCGAACAATGCGCCGGTGGGTTCACCGGCGGCATTGGTCAGCGGCGGGAGCGCGTGGAACGCGCGATACAGGTAGCTGGACCCGTCGATCAGGACTAATCGGCTCATCGGCCAATTCTACGCTGCCGCCCTGCGCGCACCGAATACGGCCGCACAGCGCATAATCGGCCACCATTCCCCTGCCCGTGGAGAAACGCTGCGATGAAAGCCCTGATCCTGATCCCGCTATTGCTACTGGCGGGCTGCGCCTCCACCGGCACTGGCCCGGACGGCGCGCCGGCGGACATGCGCGGCGCGCAAGTGACCCAACACAAGATGGAAAACGGCGACACCGTGGACGAGTACCGCATGGGCGGCCAGTTGCGCATGGTCAAGGTGACCCCGGCGCGTGGCCCGGCCTACTACCTGTACGACCGCAACGGCGACGGCCACATGGACGGCAACAAGGAGAACGTCTCGCCGGTGTACTGGAAGCTGTACAGCTGGTGACGCGTTGACGCCCCGCTGCGCCGATTGGCGCAGCGCACGGCGACTCAGCGAATCACCAGCACCGGCACCTTGCTATTGGCCAACACTTCCGCCGTCTGGCTGCCAAGCAGTATTCGACTCATGCCGCGACGGCCATGCGAGGTCATCACAATCAGGTCGCTGGCACAGGTGATCGCCATGTCGATGATCCCCTCGGCCGCATAACGGTCGAGCAGGTGGCGGCCATGTGCGCTCACCCCGGCGAGCGCAGCCGCGGCCAGCGCTGGTGCCAGAATCGTCTGCGCGCCGGCCTCGCGGTCGCGACGGTATTCGGGGCTGGCCTCATAGCCCACGCCCCAGCCCATGGCATCGTACATGCCCATGGCCCATGGTTCGGAAACCGTGAGAATGTCCACCTGCGCACCGAGCTTGGCGGCCAGCGCCAGCCCATGCTGCAAGCCTTTGGCGGACAACTCGGAACCATCGATGGCAATCAGGATGCGCTGGTACATGGTGTGCTCCGGTGGCGCCATCAACGGCGACAACAGCAGCATTGCACACACACTGTGGACTGCACGCATGGAGCGAGATCGAATTCAGTCGCGAGCGGGTTCAGCCGATGCAGCGGCGTGCCAAGTCCGTGCATCACGGGCGATATGCAGCGCACACCGGCACCATCGGCCCAATCGCGACACCCGCGTCACGGCCCACTCAGCGCAGATGACCAGCACACCATCGCCTTTGAGAAGCACATCTTCCAGGCAGAACGTGAGCGGCCGGACCGATACATCCGAGACGCCCATGCCTGCCCCAGCCGCATCATCCGTGCATATGAATCGCGCCGACACCGAGCGTAGATGCTAACGTCCTGCAGCGCATTTTCCCGATCCCGGAGCCGTTCATGCCCGCCCCCTTCCGTTCTCCCTTTCCTCGCCTCACCCTGGCGTTGTCGCTGAGCCTCGCCCTGGCGCTGAGCGGCGCCGCGCATGCGCAGGCCGCCCGCAGCGCCGACGTGCCCGCACCGCAGAACACCCCCTACCCCGGCACCCTGGCGTTGCAGGTGGATGTCGGCGACGTGCGCCAGGGCATCTACCGGGTTCACGAGACCATCCCGGTCAACGCCGGGCGGCTGACCCTGCAATATCCGCAATGGATCCCCGGCGATCATTCGCCGAGCGGGCCGGTGGCGATGCTCGCCGGTCTCACCCTGACCGGCAACGGCGTGCCGCTGCCATGGCGTCGCGACACATTCGACGTCTACAGCTTTCATGTGGATGTGCCCGAGGGCGTGCGCGCGATCGAAGCCAGTTTCCAGTACCTGTCGCCCCGCGACGACGGCTTCGAAATGACCGACAAGATGCTGCAGTTGGAATGGAACAAGGTCGCGCTGTATCCGGCCGGCCACGACACAAGCCAGATCACGGTGACGCCAAGCGTGATCCTGCCGGCCGGATGGGAATTCGGCACGGCGCTGGAAACCGCCAGTCACAGCGGCACCACGACTATCTTCAAACCGGTGGACTTCACCACATTGGTCGACTCGCCGATCTACGCCGGACGCTACTTCAAGCGCCTGGACCTGACGCCCCCCGGTAGCGCGCCGGTCCACCTGGACGTGGTCGCCGATGCACCCAGATTCCTGGAAATCAGCCCAGAACAACTGCAAGCACATCGCAACCTGCCAGTGCAGGCGATCAAGCTGTTCGGATCGCACCACTATGACCACTACGACTTCCTGTTCTCGCTGTCGGACGTGCTCGGCGGCAACGGACTGGAACACCACCAGTCCAGCGAAAATGGACTGAGTGCCGACTATTTCACTGGTTGGACCGACAGCCCGTCGGACCGCGACCTGCTGCCACACGAATACACCCACTCGTGGAATGGCAAGTTCCGGCGTCCGGCCGATCTGTGGACACCGACCTTCAACGTGCCGATGGGCGACTCGCTGCTGTGGGTCTACGAAGGCCAGACCCAATACTGGGGCTACGTGCTGGCCGCGCGCGCCGGCCTGTGGACACCGCAACAGTTCCGCGACGCGCTGGCGATGACTGCGGCCAACTATGATCGCAACCGTTCCGGATTCCGTTGGCGCTCCCTACAGGACACCACCAACGACCCCACCGCCGCACATCGCGCGCCGCTGCCGTATCGCAGCTGGCAGATGAGCGAGGACTACTACAGCGGCGGGCAGATGGTCTGGCTGGCGGTGGACGCCAAGCTGCGTGCGCTCAGCGGTGGACGCAAGTCGCTGGACGATGTGGCCAAAGCGTTCTTCGGCGTGGACGACGGCAGCCATGCGGTCAAGACCTACACCTTCGAGGACGTCATCACCGCGCTCGATGGCGTCGCCCACTTCGACTGGACCACGTACCTCCAGCGCCGCATCTACGCGGTCGATCCACCGCTGTTGGAAGGCTTACAAGCCAGCGGCTGGAAACTGGTGTACACCGACCAACCCAGCGAATTCGAGAAGCAATACGACGGCAGCCACCCATCGGCGCGACACCGCTACAACTTCGCCTGGTCGATCGGCCTGGTGATGAACGATGACGCCAGCATCAACGACGTGCTCTGGGATGGTCCGGCGTTCAAGGCCGGGATCAGCACCGGTGCCACGCTGCTGGCGGTCAACGGCCAGGATTACTCGCGCGATACGCTCAAGCAGGCCATCGCCGAGGCCAAGGGCGGCAGCGCACCGATCGTGCTGACACTGAAATACCAAGGCAACGTCCGCGACGTCGCGGTGCATTACCACGACGGCTTGCAGTACCCACACTTGGTGCGAGTGAATGGCACACCGGATTACCTGAGCCAGATCATCGCGGCGCGGCACTGAGCATGAATCGTCCAAGGCATCCTGCATCGCTCACACGCGCATGCGCTGAATACCGCGAGGTGCAGACCGGCTAACGGCTCCGTCAACGCACCGTCAGATTCGCGTAGGCCATCACCAGCCACTTGGCGCCGGCCTCGTCGAACTGCACTTGTACACGCGCGTGCGCGCCGCTGCCTTCGTAGTCGATGACCACGCCACCACCGAACTTGGGATGCTGCACATTGGCGCCGAGCTTGATCGCCGGCGCCTCGATCCGCGAATGCCCTGGGTTGCGCGGCGCACCCAACGAAGCGCTGCGCGAGACCTGCACTTTTGGCCGCACCTCGTGCAATAGCTCGCGTGGGATCTCGCGCAGGAAGCGCGAGGGGACGTTGTAATTATCCTGCCCGTGGATGCGCCGCGACTCCGCATAGCTGAGCACCAATGTGTGGCGAGCACGGGTGATACCGACATAGGCAAGGCGCCGCTCCTCCTCCAGGCGTCCGCTTTCCTCCAGCGAACGCGCGCTGGGAAACAAGCCGTCTTCCATGCCGGCCAGAAACACCAGCGGGAATTCCAAGCCTTTGGCCGAATGCAGCGTCATCAATTGCACGCCGTCCTCGCCGGCCTGGGCCTGACCCTCGCCAGCCTCCAGCGCGGCATAGGCCAGGAACGCGACCAATTCGCTCATCGTCTGGCGCGCTTCGTCAGCATCATCCTCCGCGTCGGCACGGACGAAGCGCGAGGCCACTGACACCAGTTCGTCGAGGTTGTCGGTGCGCGACTCCGAATCCAGCCCACTGCGGCTTTCCTTGCCCCAGTGCTCGCGCAGCGCTGAGCGCGCCAGCACATGATCGATCTGTTCGGGCAGCGATAAGTCGGCCACTTCCACGGCCACTTGTTCGATCAAGCCGAGGAACTGACCCAGCGCATTGCGCGCGCGCGCGGCCAGTTCGCCACCCTGCTGCGCGGCGTGTTGCGCGGCGGTCCATAGCGACAGCGATTGCGCACGCGCCAGCCGTCGCACTTCGTCCAGGGTCCGGTCGCCGATGCCGCGCGGCGGCGTATTCACCGCACGCTCGAACGCCGCATCGTCGGCACGGTTGGCGACCAGACGCAGATAGGCCAGGGTATCTTTGATTTCGGCCCGCTCGAAGAAGCGCATGCCGCCGTACACGCGGTACGGCACCTGCTCGGCGAGCAACGCCTCTTCGAACGCACGCGACTGCGCGTTGCTGCGATAGAGCACGGCGGCTTCGCTATAACTGCCACCATCGCGCACCCATTGGCGCGCGCGCTCGACCACGTAGCGCGCTTCGTCCACTTCGTTGTACGCCGCATACAGGTCGATCGGTTCGCCATCGCCCGAATCGGTCCACAATTGCTTGCCGATGCGGTCGGGATTGTGCGCGATCACCGCGTTGGCGGCGTTGAGAATGTTGGCACTGGAACGGTAGTTCTGCTCCAGGCGGATGGTCTGTGCACCAGGAAAATCCTTGAGGAAACGCTGCACATTCTCGACCTTGGCGCCGCGCCAGCCGTAAATAGCTTGATCGTCGTCGCCGACCACGAACACACGGCCGGTGTCGCCGGCGAGCACGCGCACGAACGCGTACTGGATGGCGTTGGTGTCCTGAAACTCATCGACCAGGATCTCAGCAAAGCGAGCGCGGTAGTGCGCCAGCAGCGCAGGCGTGTCGCGCAGCAGTTCGTGCGCACGCAGCAGCAACTCGGCAAAATCGACCAGTCCGGCGCGGTCGCAGCGCTCCTGGTACAGCGCATAGGCGTTGCGCAGGGTACTGATCCAGACATCGTGCGGCTCGGGTTGGATGTGCTGCGCGCGGCGGCCTTCGTCCTTCTGCTGGTTGATCCACCACACGATCTGCTTGGGCGGGAACTTGGCCTCGTCCAGCTCCAGTTGCTGCACCACGCGCTTGACCAGCCGCAGTTGGTCGTCCGCATCCAACACTTGGAAGCTCTCCGGCAACCGCGCGTCCTGCCAGTGCAGGCGCAACAGACGGTGAGCCAGGCCATGGAACGTACCGATCCACATGCCACGGCTGCCGTTGCGCAACTGCAGGTCGGCGCGATGGCGCATCTCGCCAGCGGCCTTGTTGGTGAAGGTGACCGCGAACATGCCATGCACCGGCACCCCATGCACCTCGTGCAGCCAGGCGATGCGATGGATGAGCACACGCGTCTTGCCGGACCCGGCACCGGCCAGGACCAGATAATGGCCGGGCGGTGCGGAGACGGCCTCGCGCTGGGCGGGGTTCAGATCATCGAGCAAATGAGAGACATCCACCCGGGTATTTTAGCCGGTGCCGCCGTGCATGGGCGGCGATAGATGCCGCGCGATTGGCGACAGCTTTGCGTCACAGCCCTAGCGCTGCCATCGTCGGCAAGCAGGATTGCCTCAGCGCGCGAGTGCCAGCGGCGGTTCCAGGCTCAGCAACGCCTGCGCGGTCGCCTGCGCCTGCATCCGTAGTTCGGGGATCGCCAAACTTTCCCACAGGTCACCGATACGCAAGCTGCCGAGGACGCGGATCCGTGGATCGGCGCGAGCATGCGCATCGAGCAGCGCACCATCGGCACCGGTCGCCAGGCCGATCCCATGCGGACCCTGCTGCGCGTGACCACTGGCCAGTAACTGGTGTAGCAGTGGATTGCGAATGGTCTGCACACGCAACTCCACGCCGGTCGCATTGATCACGCAATCCGCCTGCAATTGCAACGCAACCCCATCGGCCCCCATTCCGTTGACCTGCACGCAGGTGTCGAGCGCAGACACGCTCTCCAACCGCGCGCGGTGCACGCGCAACTGGCCGCTACGGCACATCGCCTGCAACTGCGCGTATACCGGCTCGGCGACGCGATGCCGGTGCACGTCCCAGTAACGTACCGTATGCCGTAGAAAACGGCGTTGCTCGGTCGTCGACAACGATTGCCACAGCGCCTGGCCGAATGGTCGCACCCGATCCATCACGCTCTGCCAGGGGTGTCCGTGCGCCTGCGCGGCGGCGGCGTATCCACGCAGCGCGCGCAGCCGCTGACGCAGCGAGAGGGGCAACAGCGCTTGCGGATCGAAGTCGGCCGGGGTGCCGTGCGCGGCATGCGGCAACGGCAACAACGCATGCCGCGAGACCACATGCACCGGACCGCAATGGGCGTTGGTCAGCAGGGTCAGCACGCTGTCGGCCATACTCAGGCCGGAACCGACGATGCACACCGTCGCCTCGCGCGGGATCTCGCATAGCTGCGGGTAATTCCAGGCTTCCACACGCACCGACTCGGGCAGACTGGCGGCACCGCGTGCCGGCAACGGACGCAGGCTGTTGCCCAGCGCCAGCACCGTGGCAGCGGTGCGCAGTCGACGACCATCGTGCAAATGCAGCACGTGGCCGTCGGCCGCATCCGGCTGGATGGCCAACACCCGCGCCTGACGCCACTGCAAGCGCGCCGGGCGCGTCGCCTGCGCCTGCGCTAGACGCGCGCGCAGGTAGACGGCGTAATGGCGACGCTGCACGTAGGCTTGCGCCAATGCATCACGCGTCAATTGCGGATACAGCGCTTGCTGCTGCAACCAATCGAGAAAATCCTCCGGCGCGTTGGCGAAGGCACTCATCCGCCCGACCGGCACGTTCAGTAGATGCTCCGCGCGGGGTGTCGCATAGGCCACGCCCTGCGCCAGCGCTGGCTGCGACTCGATCAACTGCAAGCGCAACGGCCCGTCAGCCTGGTGCAGCAGATGCAATGCAGCCAGGACACCGGCCGCGCCGCCGCCGATAATGGCGACATCGCAATCGTCCTCGACCAGTTTGCTGGGCAGAAACTCGCTCATATTGGCAATTGTAAGCGAAGGCCTGGTATGCCAGGCCGATGAGAACCCAGGCAATCACGACCGCTGGCGCATCCGCGCAGCATCATGCGCGCGCGCGCGTGCATTTCACATCAGCGCATCGGCCAAGCGCGCGATCCCCTCGCGACTGCGCCGCCACGCCGGCCGCTTGCGCCATGTCTCCAGCGACAGCACCCGCGCATCGGCCAAATACTCCGCCTCCACCACCCGCAGCCGCTGCAGCACATCGGCGCTATAGCAGAGCATGCCAATCTCCGCGTTGAGTGCGAACGAGCGGATGTCCAGATTGATCGAACCCACCAGAACGATGCCCTCGTCCACGCTCAGGTGCTTGGCATGCAGGAAGTGCGGCCGATACAACGCGATCTTGACCCCGCTGCGCAGCAGTTCGTCGTAGCACGCCTCCTGCGCCCAGGCACTGAGCGGTTGATTGTTGCTCTCGGACAGAATCAGTTGCACCTCCACGCCAGACAGCGCGGCGATGCGCAACGCGCTGAGCGTGGCCTCGTCCGGCACGAAGTACGGCGTCACCATCACGATCCGCCGCCGCGCCTGATGGATCAACGCATTGACCGCATCGCGCGCGTTCTCGAACGGATAAGCCGGACCGCTCGGCAACAGTTGCGCCGGGACACCGGTATCGCACGCCGGGGTGGCGGCCGCCACACTCAAACGTTGCCCGGTCTCGATGAACCAATCGCTGGCGAACACCGCTTCCAGATGCGCGACCACCGGCCCCTGCACCCGCGCCACCAGTTCGCGGTTGGGATGGCCTGGCACGAAATCCGGTGCGGCCAGATTCTGCGAACCGATATAACCGACACGGTTGTCGATCACCGCGATCTTGCGGTGGTTGCGCAGGTCCATACGCCCGCTGCGGCGCCAACGCAGTCCGCCCGGCAACAACGCTTGTACCTCGACCCCGCCGGCATGCAGCGCGGCGCGGTAGCGGCGCAGCGCACGACGGCCACCACGCGCATCCAGCAATAGACGACAACGCACACCGCGCGCGGCGGCACGCAGCAGGGCCGCGACCACCGCATCACCGACCGCATCGTCGAACATCAGGTAGTACAGCAGATGCACACGTTCGAGCGCCTTATCGATGTCCTCGATCAACGCCTGCAACGATGCCGCGTAACGGTCGAGCAACTCCACGGTGTTGCCGTGGGTGGGCATGAAATCGCCCTGACGCTCGACCAACGGCACCACTTCGGCCACCACGGTATCGGCCGGCGGTGTCCAGCGCAGCGCGGTCAGCGGCCCCTGCTGCTCGCGGATCACATGCGAGGCCAGCGCCTGACGGCGGATGCGTTCGCGCGACAACCAGGGATGGCCGAACAACAGGTACAACGGCAACCCCAACAGCGGCACAAAACCCACCAGCAACAACCAACTGCGCGCGGCGCCTGGGGTGGTGCGGGTGGGGATCCACAGCAACGCCACCAGCCGGATCAGCCAGTCCAGCGCCAACAGCCATGTGCCTTCCAACCAGACCGGCAGCATCGCAATGCTCGTCACCCAGGTCGCCCGATTCTGCGGACTATACGGGCAAACGCAAGCCTCCCCGCCAGACCCTGTGGGCCGTAGGCCGGGCCCAAAAGCACACAACCCGCCAGATGGCGGGTTGTGTGTCGAGCAGCAATGGCGATCCTGCGATCAGCCGATTACTTGATCTTGCCTTCCTTGTACAGGACGTGCTTGCGCACGACCGGATCGTACTTGAGGAATTCCATCTTCCCCGGGGTGTTCTTCTTGTTCTTGTCCGTGGTGTAGAAGTGACCGGTACCGGCCGAGGAAATCATACGGACTTTATCGCGCTTGCCTGCCATGATGGGTTACTCCTCAAACCTTTTCGCCGCGCGCACGCAGCTCAGCCAGAACGGTGTCGATGCCGTTCTTATCGATGGTGCGCAGCGCGTGCGCGGAAACCTTCAGCTTGACCCAGCGGTTCTCGCTGGCAACCCAGAAGCGACGCTCATGCAGGTTAGGCAGGAAGCGACGACGGGTCTTGTTGTTGGCGTGGGAGACGTTGTTACCCGTCTGCACACGCTTGCCGGATACTTGGCATACGCGGGACATTACGCACCTCGATCGTGTTGGAAGTCCGGCCATGGAGCGCCGGGCTCTTGCGGAAGGATCCGCAGGTTGGGTCACCCATAGCCTGGGAGACGGCGGCCCCGGTCGCCTTGCGGCCACCACGCGACGTGGGAAATCAAGCGGTTACGCTGGAAAAGGCCGGCCGGAGATCGCGCTTCCAGCCGCCAGCCCGACCAGAACCGGGCACAGCGAGCCGCGTATTATGCAGGGGATCAATGGCTTGCGCAAATTGTCCACACACCGGCCGGTTTGATCGGCTGTGCGGGCGATGATGGCAAGCCGACCCGACGCGGGATCTGGGCGCTATTCCTCGCCACCGCGACGCCAGCATTCAGTGCGAGGCGCGGTCACGACGCCAACCCCGGTGCCGGATATCCAGATACAGGCTGTAGAAGGCGGTGAAGGCGGGGAACAGATTCTGCAAGACGCCGACCGAATCCTGCTTGGCCGAGAACAGGAAGTAACTCAGCGTCATCAGGCTGCCGATCACGCTCATGTACCAGAACATGCGCGGGATCACCGGCTTGCCGGCACGTTTGGAGGCGATGAATTGCAACAGCCAGCGACCGCCGAACATCAGCGCGCCGATGTAGCCGATCAACTTCCAGCCGGTGACGTGGACGCCAGTCCAATACAGCGACTGGATCGGCTGGTCGAGTAGGTGCGGTTGCATCTCAGCGCTCCTGCACAACGGTGCGGCGGCTACGCGCGATCAACCAGGCCACGCCGCGCAGATCGCGAATGCCGACCAGGGCGCGGTTGAGATTGTTGTACTTGGACACGCCAGCGGTACGGTGGCGGTGGTTCACCGGCACGCTCAGGGTCTGCCAGCCGGCCCGCTGCATCAGCGCCGGCAAATAGCGGTGCATGTGATCGAAGTACGGCAGATCCAGGAACGCTTCGCGTTCGAACAATTTGATGCCGCAGCCGGTGTCCGGGGTGTCGTCGCGCAACATACGCGCGCGAATCGCATTGGCCCACGTCGATGCCCAGCGCTTGCTGCTCGAATCCTGTCGCGAGACTCGCCAGCCGGCGAACAATTTGACCTGCGGCGAGGCCGCAGCGCGTGCGCCGAGCAGCTTGGGAATATCGGCCGGGTCGTTCTGGCCGTCGCCATCGAGGGTGGCGATCCACCGCCCGCGCGCGGCCTTGGCCCCATTGCGGACCGCGGTGCTCTGCCCGCTCTGGCTGACATGGTGCAGTACGCGCAGTTCCGGGGTCGTGGCCTTCAGCCCTTCCAGCACCGCCAGGGTGTCGTCACGCGAATGATCATCCACGTAAACGATCTCGAAATCGATCATGCCGCGCAGCGCGGCGAGGATCTCGGCCACCAGCGGCGGCACATTGTCGCGCTCGTTGAACACCGGGACGACAACGGAAAGGGAAAGCTGATTCATGAGGACGGCAAAGTTCGGCAAGAAGTGCGAAGCGTGAAATGCAGACGCCGCCCGTCATGATCCGGCGTGCGGGCCGGGCCGTGGGCGCGGCTCAAGCGAATGCGCCGAAATAGTCCCGGCACCACTGCACCACCTGCGGCAAACCGGTTTCGATCGGGGTAGTGGGATCGAAGCCGAAAGCCGCCTGCGCACGCGCAGTATCGGCCATCGTCTCGATCATGTCGCCAGGCTGCATCGGTCGATACAGTTTTTCGACATGGCGGCCAGCCGCGGCTTCGATCACGCCGATGAAGTGCTCCAGTTCGACCGGCGTATGGTTGCCGAGGTTGAACACGCGATGCGGTACCGCCTCGCCGCAAGGATGATCGAGCGCGCCGAGCACGCCGGCGATAATGTCAGCGATGAAAGTGAAATCGCGACGCATGCGGCCATGGTTGAACACTTCGATCGGGCGCCCAGCCAGTACCGCGCGGCTGAACAACAGCGGCGCCATATCCGGTCGCCCCCACGGGCCATAGACGGTGAAGAAGCGCAATCCGGTCGCGCGCAGTCCATACAACTGCGCGTAGGTGTGCGCCATCAGTTCGTTGGCGGCCTTGGTCGCCGCGTACAGCGAACGTGGTTGATCGATGCGCTGATCCTCGGAGAACGGCGCAGTGGCCGAATCGCCGTACACCGAACTACTGGAGGCATAGACCAAGTGCTGTACACCGCGATGCCGACACAGTTCCAGCATGTTGACGAAACCGACCAGATTACTGTCAACGTAAACGTGTGGGTTTTGCAGCGAATAACGCACACCGGCCTGCGCGGCCAAATGCACCACGCGCTCGGGTCGCGTCTGCTCGAACAGCGCCGATAAGCCCTCGCGATCGGTCAGGTCGAGCGTGCGGATGTCGACCTGCGGACACAGCGCGGCGACGCGATCGCGCTTGAGCTGCGGATCGTAGTAATCGTTGTAGTTGTCCAGACCAATGACCGTCTCGCCACGCTCCGCCAGCGCGCGGCAGGTGTATGCGCCGACGAAGCCAGCCGCGCCTGTCACCAAGACCGTCATTGCGATCTCCGGCAATCCGCGCACGCCAAGCGGCCGCACGAAGACGGCGCATCACCCGTGGCGATGGCAGCGGCGCAAGGCATGGGCCGAGTCGGCGCTGGACTCAGGACACTTTGCCGCGCAGCCGTTCCAGCACACCATCGAGGGTGTCCAGATCGGTGTAGTGAATGACCAGCTTGCCCTTGCCGCCAGCACCATGCGCAATGGCGACCTTGGTCCCGAGCGATTCGGACAACTCGTTCTCCAACGAAGCGATGTCGGCCTGCGGCGCGGTGCGACCCGGTTTAGGCTTGCGGTTGCTCGGCACCTTGCCGGCGGCGAACTGCTGCGCACGATGCTCGACCTCGCGCACCGACCAACCTTGGTCGGCGGCGTCGGCCGCCAGACGGCTGGCCAGTTCCGGCGACAGCGTCAACAGCGCGCGTGCGTGGCCCATTTCCAGCCGCCGCGCCTCCAGCAGCACGCGAATGGCCGGCGGCAATTCCAACAGCCGCAGCAGATTGGACACCGAGGCACGCGAGCGACCCACCGCTTCGGCAGCCTCGGCATGGGTCAGGGAAAATTCGTCGATCAATCGGTGCAGCGCTTGCGCCTCTTCCAGCGGGTTGAGGTCCTCGCGCTGGATGTTCTCGATCAGCGCCATGGCGATGACGGTGCGGTCGTCGAGTTCGCGCACCACCACCGGCACTTCGCTCAGGCCGGCCAACTGCGAGGCGCGCCAGCGGCGTTCGCCGGCGACGATCTCGAAGGTTCCCGGCACCAGCTCGCGCGCCACGATCGGCTGGATCACGCCCTGCGCCTTGATCGATTCGGCCAGTTCCTGCAGCTTGGCCTGGTCCATCTCTTGGCGTGGTTGGTATTTACCCGGCTGCAATTGCCCCACCGGCAACCGGCGCAGACTATCGCCGGGTTGCAGTGTGTCGGCCGTGGGCGCCGACGCGGCGGTCGGCCCCAGCAGCGCCTCCAGGCCACGGCCAAGACCGCGCTTCTTGGCTCCGAGAGCAGGAGTCTTGACGCTCATCAAAACGTCTCCATCACCGGCACCGGCCGATTACGTTGATTGCGGCGGCGCACGACCTCGCCGGCCAGCCCCAGGTAAGCAACTCCGCCGCGCGAGGTGCGGTCGTAGCCGACGATGCTCTGGCCGTGGCTGGGCGCCTCGGCCAGGCGGACGTTGCGCGGCACGATGGTGCGGAACACCTTGTCGCCGAAGTGATTGGTCAGCTCCGCCGACACCGCGTTGGCGAGGTTGTTGCGCACGTCGAACATGGTGCGCAACACGCCTTCGATCTCCAAGCCGGGGTTGAGTTCGGCGCGCAGCGCCTCGATGGTTTCCAGCAACGCGGTCAGCCCCTCCAGCGCGTAGTACTCGCATTGCATCGGCACGATCACCGAATCGGCTGCGGTCAACGCGTTTAGGGTCAGTAGCGACAACGCCGGCGGGCAATCGATGAGGATGAAATCGTACTCCGCGCGCAGCGGGGTCAGCGCCGTCTTCAGCCGCTGCTCGCGCGCCGTCTGGTCCATCAGTTGGATCTCGGCAGCGGTGAGATCGATGTTGCCCGGCAGCAGGTCGAAGCCTTCTGGCGCGGTCACTCGGATCTGCGCAGCGGTGTGCTCGCCGAGCAGGACGTCGCAGGTGGAGGCTTCCAGCTCGCGCTTATCGATGCCGCTGCCCATCGTCGCGTTGCCCTGCGCGTCCAAGTCCACCAGCAGCACGCGTTGGGTCTGGCGCACGAGCGCGGCGGCCAGATTGACCGCAGTCGTGGTCTTGCCGACGCCGCCCTTCTGGTTGGCGATGGCGATGATGCGGGCCATGCGGGAGCCTCGTCGGCGATGGGAGATGACCGGGCATTATGCGGTCACATCCCCCAGGGCGGAAATCCGGGCCGGACACCAACACCGCTCAGCCGCGCTCGACCACCACCAGATGGCGGTCCTCGCCCAGACCCGGGACCTGTAGCCGGTGCACCGTCGGCGCCGTCCAGCCTGACGGCAGGGCGGCGATTTCCGCGTCCGGACGCACCCCCTTCATCGCCAGCAGGCGCCCGCCTGGGCGCAGCAGATGTCCACCAATGGCGACGATGCCGGCCAGGGTATCCAGCGCACGCGCGGTCAACAGGTCGTAGCCACCCGGCTCGTCCAGCGCCTCGGCGCGCGACTCGGCTACCCGTGCATTGTCCAGACCCAACTGGCGCACCGCTTCACGCAGAAAGCGCGCCTTCTTGCCGTTGCTCTCGACCAGGGTCACACGCAAACGTGGCAAGGCGATCGCCAGCGGCAGCCCCGGTAGACCCGGGCCGGTGCCCAGGTCGGCGAGCGCACCCTCGCCAACGAAGGGCTGCATCGCCAGGGAATCGAGCAGATGACGGGTCACCATGTCATGCGGATCGCGGATGGCGGTGAGATTGTAGGTGCGGTTCCAGCGCGCCAGCAGCGTCAGGTAGGCCAGCAATGGCGGCACCAGCGCGGCGGCGTCCAAGGCCTGCGCGCGCAGGCCCTGTTCGAGTGCAGCGCGAACGGATTCGGGAAGGGGAGCGTCGGTCATCGCCGGATTATCGCAGTTGCCGCCAGACATGCTGGCAAGCAACCACCATCATCGTGAGCGACAATACAAAGCTGGCTCCTGCTAATCGCGACAATCGACATGTCGAACTCCGGAAATACCCCCGCCAGCGACACGGCCACCGATCCTGGCCGCCGCCGTGTGCTGACGGGACTGGGACTGCTGGCGGCAACGCCACTGCTCAGCCCGTTTGCCCGTGCCAGTGGCGGCGAGGATCCATTCACCCTAGGCGTGGCGGCTGGCGATCCGCTGCCCGATGGCCTGGTGCTATGGACGCGGCTGGCACCGCAGCCGCTGGCCCCGGACGGCCAAGGCGGCTTGCACGCACCGGTACCCGTGCGCTGGAGCATCGCCACCGATGCGGGCATGACGCAGGTGGTCCAACGTGGCGTGGCGACGGCGCATCCGCGCTGGGGCCATTCCGTGCACGTGGAAGTGAGCGGGCTGCAACCGGGGCGGCCCTATTGGTATCGGTTCCAAGCGCTGGGCGCGCAGAGCCCGCTCGGCTGCGCGCGCACGGCACCGGCACCCGGCCGCCTGGACAGCGCACGCTTGGGCTTCGTGTCCTGCGCGCACTGGGAACAGGGCTACTTCAGCGCCTACCGCCATCTGGCCGCCGAGCAGCCGGATCTGGTGTTCTTCCTCGGCGACTACATCTACGAATACAGCCACAAGGGTGCGGCAGCGGCCAACGTGGTACGCGCGCATGGCAGCGGCGACTGCATGGATCTGGCCGGTTACCGCAACCGCTACGCGCTGTACCGCACCGACCCCGACCTACAAGCCCTGCACGCTGGCTCCGCCTGCGTGGCGACCTGGGACGACCACGAGGTACAGAACGACTACGCCAACCGTTGGTCGCAGGACCCCTCCATTTCCACAGCCAGCTTCCTGCGCCGCCGCGCCGCCGCCTACCAGGCCATGTACGAACACTTCCCGCTGCGCGCCCGACATCGCCCGCATGGGCCGGACATGCCGCTGTACCGTGCGTTGGACTATGGCGCGCTGGCGCGCTTCTTCGTCCTCGACGGTCGTCAATACCGCAGCAAACAACCCTGCCCGCTGCCCAACGGCTGGCGCGGCGGACACATCGCCGCAAGCGATTGCAAGGACATCGACGACCCGGCCCGCAGCATGCTCGGCGCGGCGCAGGAGCACTGGCTGTATGCCGGCTTCGCCCGTTCGCAGGCACGCTGGAACGTGATTGCGCAGGACCTGCTGGTCGCCCCGATCCTGCAACGCGACCGCGACAACAACCAACCCGGCCACTGGACCGATGGCTGGGATGGCTACCCGGCCACGCGCACGCGCATGCTGCAGGCGGTCGCGCGCAGCGGCATGCGCAATCCGGTGTTCTGGGGCGGGGACATCCATTCCTACTGGGTCACCGACCTCAAAGCCGACGCCAGCGACCCGCACTCGCCAACGCTGGCGACCGAATTCGTCGGCACCTCCGTCACCTCCGATGGCCCGTCCCCCGCATCGATCGCGCAGATGCTGAAGGACAACCCGGAAGTCCGCTATGCCGAGAGCCGTTACCGCGGCTACGTGTCGGTCTCTCTGAGTGCGACGCAGATGGAAACACGGCTGCAGACGATCTCCGACCGCCGCGACCGCGAAGCCACGGTCTCCACACTCAAGCGTTTCGTGGTCGAGGATGGCCGCGCCGGCGCGCTGGAGGCGTGATCCCCACGCGCCTCACCCAGTGATCGATCCTACATCACCGGCTTGATGCATCGAGCCGGCGCCAGGCCAGTGCGGCGCGGTAGCCAGGCAGCGCCTGCCATTCGTGTACGTGCCAGCAAGCAACCCTGCCCAGGGCAGGGTCACACCAGGCCAAGTGCAGTCCACCGGCGGCATCTTCGGCAAAACACAACCGATGCAAGCCAAACGCCAGACCATGGCCGTGCGCCTTCAGCAGCGCCTCCTTGGCGCACCACAGACGAAAGAACAGCGCCTCGCGCGCGGGTGCCGCCAGCGCCAGCAGCATCGCCGTCTCGTCCGGATGAAAGAACCGTTGCGCCACTTCGAGCAGACGCGGACGCGGACGCTGGCGCTCGATGTCCACGCCCAGCCGCACATCTGCCGCGACCGCCACCAGCAGGTAATCGCCGCTATGGCTCCAGCCGGTATCCACATGCGCCAGCGGCGCATGCAGGACGGGCCGTCCGCGCGCATCGCGGTGCAGCGGCAACTGCGCCGACGTCACCCCCAGTTCGGCGGCCAGCAGGGACCGCGCGGTCGCCTCACCAGAGGTACGTGGTGGGTGCGACCGCAGCCATAGCGCCACCGGACCGATACGGCAGTCCTGCCACGCTGCCGAGGTCGGCAATGGAATCGGTACGCTCACCTGGCACCCACAGGACACCAGCGCCCCTGCGCGCCAGCCCTGACGTTATACGGTCGCTTCACGGCGAGGCCCCTTAAATGCGTCATGCTCCACCGCTCCTGGTGCGGGCAGAACCGAGGAGTGTCACGCATGGGCATCATCATCTGGTTGATCGTTGGCGGCATCGTGGGCTGGCTGGCCAGCATCATCATGCGTCGCGATGCACAGCAGGGGATCATCATGAACATCGTGGTCGGCATCGTCGGCGCGTTGATCGCCGGCTGGGTGTTCGGCGGCGGGATCAACCAAGCGATCAATCTGTGGACGTTCCTGTATTCGTTGATCGGCGCGGTCATTCTGCTTGCGGTCGTCAATCTGGTCACCCGCGGCCGCGCACGCTGACGCATCACCGCGACACTACGCGCCAACGCCCGGTTCGCCGGGCGTTTTACGTTTTGCGGCCGCATGCGCATCGCATGGCAAGCGAACCGATGAGATTGCCAATCTGCGTGTCGGTCGTCGCCATGACCGGAGGCGATCATGCCTGCGTCGGCTCCAGCGCGATCCAGGCGGGCGCATGATCGCTGGGACGCTCCCAGGTCCGTGGTGTGCGATCGATACCAGCAGCACGTGTGCATGCCTTCAGCGCATCGGACACCAGAGTCAAATCGATACGTAGGCCGAGATCGCGGCGGAAGCCCGCCTGACGATAATCCCACCAACTGAAAATACCGCCATCGTCATGGTGCAGGCGAAAGCCATCATGCAAGCCCAGCTCGAACAACTTGCGCAGCGCGCTACGTTCGGCGGTGGAGGTGAGAATGTGGTCATCGCTCCACACCAGCGGATCGTGTACGTCGCGCGCGTCTGGCGCGATGTTGAAATCGCCCAGCACCAGCAAACGCGGATAGCGTTGCAGCTCGACGGCGAGCCAGGCATGCACGGCCTGCAGCCAGCGCAACTTGTAGCTGTACTTGTCGCTTCCCACATCCTGACCATTGACCACGTACAGGTTGACGATGCGCAGATCGCCCACGGTCGCGGCGATGGCGCGTTTCTGCTCGTCTTCCAGACCCGGCACACCGATCTGCACATCGCGCAGCGGCGTGCGCGACAAGATTGCCACGCCGTTGTAGGTCTTCTGTCCGGCAAATACGCTGCGATAACCGACTTCAACCAGCGCCGCATCGGGAAACTTGTGGTCCTCCAATTTGGTCTCCTGGATGCCCACCACATCTGGCGCGAACGCATCCAGCCACTGTTGCAAGTGCGGCAGGCGCACGTTGAGCGAGTTGACGTTCCAGGAGGCGATTTTCAAAGGAAATCCAAGACGAGGAGCCGGCCACTATTCTGACCGCAGCCGCCGCAACGGCCAAACGCGCAAGCGCCGGGCCGTTCAGTGCCGCGCGCAGCACTGTGCGAACAGCCCAGACGCCAGGCTTAGCGCCTGCTGGCGCTGCGCCTCGTTCAGCCCATCGAGCAGTTCCTCGGCATCGACCAACTGCTCCGGCGGCGGAAATGGCCGATCCGGCGCCTGCCGCGCGGCCAGCTCCCAAGCCGCAGCATACGGGGGGTCGGCCACTGTCAGCCAAGGCGAGGCCAGCAACTGTGCCAACGCATCGATCGACTGGCGATCACCGTTCAATGCGCGGTCTTCCAGTTGCCTGACCACATCCTCGGCATCGTGCTGGTCGGCGGCGGACAGCGGCTTGAGTTGCCCGTCTGCGGCGACCGCCCGCGCAGCCAGTTGCTCCACCCGCCGCTTCAGCAGGTAACGCTGCGCATCGGCGTCGCCGTGCACGGCGGCGGTACGCAGCATCGCCTCGGCCTGCGCGTCATCGATCTGGGCGACACCGCGACAGGCCACGCGCCGCCGCTGTTCCGCCAGACGGTCCGCCTTGGCGTCCTCGTTGTTGGCCTCATCGCTCCCTGGTGTCAGCATCGCGCTGGGGGCAGGCTCTTGCGCGCGCTGCCGGCAGTCCAGAGCCAGCAGCGCGGTGGCGTACAGACGTTGCGTTTGGCTCGCATCCGCCGGCAACCCCAGCGTGGCGGGCGTAGCAGCGGACACGGAGCCGGCTGCAGGCTCCAACGGTGCTCGCACCGCCGCCGCCGTCGTCGGCAACAACAGGACAGCCGCGAGCACAGCGGAGATCGCCGTCGCGACACCGACACCGAGCCATAACAGTGCAGGACGCGGCAACATCGGTCTACTCAGCGCGCGGCGGCGGCGGCGGCGTAGGCGGCGCGGTCAAACGCCATCGGCTGCGCCTGGCGCAACCGCTCCATGGCATCGGCGGCAGCCTGCTCGCGCAGCTGCAGTTCGATCTGCCCGCGCACCGTCTGGAAACGCGCAGCGGTCTTCGTCTCGAGGTAGATCAAATGGTAACCGTCGGTTCCGCGCACCGGCGCGGATACCTGATTCACCGCAAGCTGGTGGATCGGCGCGACGAACGCATCGGCCAAGTAACGACCAAAGGTCGGCGACAACTGCCCGCCATCGCCAGCGGTGGTGGCGTCGTCCGACTCGCGCATCGCCAGGGTGGCGAAATCGGCGCCGCCATCGAGCTGGCGTTTGAGCGCTTCGGCACGCTGCAGCGCCTGCGCATCGGTCAAGACATGTCCGGCTCGCGCACCGTTCTGTGGATGCAGTGCGACGAACAGGTGGCGCAGATCGTATTCGGTGTAGTCATCCGGATGCGCCGCGAACTGCTTGCGCAACATCGCTTCGTCGATCTTCGCATTGGTGACGAGCCGAGCCTGTGCGGCCTCAGCCAGGATCGCGTCGGCAGCCTGGCGCAGGCGCGCGGCCACAACTGGATCATCCTGCAGGTGTTGTTGCTTGGCCTGGTCCAGCAGGATGGCGCGGTCGGCAAAACGGCGGACGACGGATGGATTGTCGATGCCGGCGACGCCGCGCGCGCCTTGGCCTGCCAGGGCGCGGTATTCGCTGGCGGTGAACTGCTGTGCGCCCACCCGCAGCACTACCGGATCAGCGGCAGCGTGCTCGGCGACAGGCGCGGCGAGGGTGGCGAATGCGGTCAGCGCACAGACGGTCAGCGCGGCGGACTTGGCAAAGAAAACGGACATGCGCTTCTCCTGAAAATGGTCCACGCGCGGCGCCGGAGCGCCGCGGTCGGGGGAGGCGGTCGACCGGATGGTCGACCGCCCAGGTCATGCAAAGCAATCAGTCGTGCTTGCCACGCGCTTGCAGGTAGGCGATCGCTCCCTTCGGATCGTCGGTGGTGATCAGGCCGAAGGATTCCTGGTTGACGATGAAGTCGAGATCACCGCGGTTATCAGCGGTATCGCGGCCGCCCGGATAGGAGAAGTACAGGTCAGACAACTGATAGCAGCACGCACCTGTGTTCTTGAAGAACATCCCCTCGCGCGGACCGTCCGGAATCGTCTGGAACACGGACAGACGCGCACCGCTCTCGCGCACCAAATCGGCCTGCTTCTGCAGTAGACCGCCGAGCTGCTTGACGTCGATCTCAATCGGCTCTTTGGTATCCAACCAATCGGCGACGGCTTTGTCGACATCGATCTTCGCCAGCATGTTGGTCGTGAATATCGGGATGCCAACCATCGCGCTGCCATCGACTCTGTAAGCCGCGCGGCTCGGGTACAGGGTGGCGTTGACCTTGGTTGCCACGAAGCTGGGCGACGCCACCGAGAACGCGGCTTCGGCGTCATGCGACACTGCGCGGACCGCGTCAGCGGACTTGATATCGAACACGATCGGCGTATGCAGGCCGTGCTGCTTGTAGTAGGCGAACACGGCAGACACGCTTGGAACTGTATAGTTAGTCGTCGTCCTGCGGTCGGGGGTCAGCAGCAACAGACGCCTCACCACCGGCCACCGAACCATATTGACCCGCGGGTTGTCGCCCTCGTTGGTAATCGGGCTGTACTTGGTTTCGCCGACTCGTGAGGTCCAGATGTTGGTGGTGCGGCCGAGGTTATAGTCGTGCATCAACACTGGCACGCCGTCGCTGGTGATCTTGACGTCCAGCTCCATACCGTCCATGCACTGCGAGTCGGCGGCCTGCATCGAACCGAGCGAGTTTTCCGGCGTGTCGAGCATTCTCTCTCCTGCGGCGCGGCCCCATAGGCCGCGGTGGGCAAGCACGATGACGTCGCCGCTGCTGTCGGGGAACAAAATGTTGCTCATCTTGGTGCCGACGGTGTCGGTGCATTTAGCCAACGCCATCTGCGGCAGGGCCGCCATGACCACCAGGACGCCGAGCACACGGCAGGAACGCGCCAGGGGCGAGGGAACGAATGGGATCTTATTGGGTTGTGTCCGGTTCTGAGGGAAAGGAGAGACACGGGCACGAGCCGCTGTCAGGTCGACGCAGGCGGCAGCTCGTTTGCTGCGCTCCGCACGCACGTTTCGCGCAGGAGCCTGAGCCACCGTGATCGGCGGTGGCATCATAAAAAAACCTAACACCTCGCTATGAATTATTTATTTCCACAAGGAGACGCAAAAAAGAAAATGCTAATGGCCGCATATATTCCGCTACGAAGCCAGTCACACTGGAATCACCGACACGGAATATGAGGCGGAACACGAGCAGGTAAGATGTCGTGAAGCCAATATGCTGCGCACGACGAGCCAGGGACGCCTCTGCGTATCGCGAGCCACTCAATAGCAGCTCAGTAACTACAGCACCTCTGCTGGCGCGGCACTTTGGCTATGTCAGCGTAAAAGAAGCGTGAGCATGCGCGCGATCCGCGCGTAGGGTGGTTTCAGCAGATCGGTACCGGCCCAACGCGACTGCCACAGAATCGGCAAAGCTTTGCTGAAAGCATCGAAGCCGGCGCGGCCATGGTATGCACCCATGCCGCTCGGGCCGATACCGCCAAACGGTAGCGCATTGGCCGCGAAATGCAGCAGGCTGTCGTTGACGGTGACACCGCCAGCGAGCGTGGCATGCAAGATGTTTTCGATCTGGTCGCGGTCATGACTGAAGGGATACAGCGCCAGTGGCCGGTCGCGGCCGTTGATCTCAGCGATGGCGGCGTCCAGCGTGTGATAGCCGCGTAACGGCAGGATCGGGCCGAAGATCTCCTCCTGCATCACCAGTGCATCGTCGCAAGGCTGAAGCACCACGGTGGGCACGATCAAGCGTTCGCGCTCAGCACGAGTGGGATCGATGCTGGCCAGTTCAATCACCTCCAATCCACGCGCGCGCGCATCGTCCAGGTAACCGCGCAGGCGTCGGTACTGACCTTCGTTGACGATGCGCGTGTAATCCTCGGCGTTAGCGAAATCGCCGTAGCGCGCCAGCACCTGCGCACGCAGCGCCTGTACCAGCGCCGCGATGCGATCAGCATCAATCAGCACATAATCCGGGGCGATGCAGGTTTGTCCGGCGTTGAACCATTTGCCAGTGGCCAGGCGCGCGGCGGCCTGTTCCAGCGGATAGTCCGGGCAGACGATGGCTGGCGATTTACCGCCCAACTCCAGGGTCAGCGGCGTCAGATGGGGCGCGGCCGCCGCCATCACCTTGCGCCCGACCGCAGTGGAGCCGGTAAACACCAAATGGTCAAACGGCAAGGCGGCGAACGCAGCGCCTATCTCAACGCCACCCAGCGCCACCGCCACCCGCTGCGGCGGGAACACCTCGGCCAACAGGGATTGCAGAAATTGCGCGGTGCGCGGGGTGTGTTCGGATGGCTTCAGATAAACATGGTTGCCGGCGGCGATGGCGGTGGCCAACGGGATCAGCGCCAGATTGACCGGATAGTTCCACGGCGCGATCACCCCAACCACACCGACCGGCACCAGCCGCACTTCCGCGCGCGCCGGCCACAGCCGCCAGCCGGCACCAATCCGTTGCGGGCGCATCCAGCGGTTGAGGTGACGCAGCAGGTGGTCGATTTCGCCGAGCACGGTCATACCGTCGGCAAGTAGCGACTCGTGGCGCGAGCGGTGGCCGAAATCGGCAGCGATGGCATCGGCCATTTCCGGCAAACGCCGTTTCAGCGCGGCGCGCAGCCTGAGCAGATCATCGCGACGCTGGCTCCGCTCCGGCTTGGCAGCCTGCCAGGCCGCGCGCAGACGTTGCAGGGTGGCTGGCAAGGCGGCCAGCGGCGTGTCGGCGGCATCGGCAACAGGTGTGAGCATGGGCGCACTATACGATGCGCTATCGGTAGAGATGACATGAAGCCGCTGCCATCGTGTTTCCATGCGGACAGCACCGCACACACGACGACGCCGGCGCAAAGGCCGGCGTCGTGTGCAACCACTTTGGCGAAGATCGTGCTTTGGCGCGGGTCAGTGCGCCGATCCGCGCGAAGCGCCCAGACCTGTCTCGGCGCGGACCTGCTGCGCCTTGAATGCCGCACGCTCCTTGGCCGCCTGCGCGCTGCCGTCCAACAACGAGAACAGCCAGATGCCAACGAAACCGATCGTCACCGAGAACAACGCTGGCGAGGTATACGGGAACGGCGCCGAGCCGGTGGCATTGCCCAGCGTGTCCACCCATACCGACGGCGACAGGACGGTCAGCACCAGCGAGGAGATCAGGCCCAGGAAGCCACCGATCACCGCGCCACGGGTGGTGCAGTCCTTCCACAGCAGCGACAGCAACAGCACCGGGAAGTTGGCCGAGGCGGCGATGGCGAACGCCAGCGAGACCATGAAGGCAACGTTCTGCTTCTCGAACACGATGCCCAGCAACACCGCAATCGCGCCCAACGCGATGGTGGTGATGCGCGACACCTTCAACTCCGAACCAGGCGCGGGCTGACCCTTCTTCAGCACCGTGGCGTACAGGTCATGCGACACCGCCGAAGCGCCGGACAGGGTCAGGCCAGCGACCACCGCCAGAATGGTGGCGAAGGCCACTGCGGAGATGAAGCCCATGAACACGTTACCGCCCACCGCATTGCCGACCAGCACCGCCGCCATGTTGGCCGCGCCCTTGCCGCCGTGGATGGTGCCGGTGGCGACATCGGCGAACTGCGGGTTGGTCAATACCAGGGCGATCGCGCCGAAGCCGATGATGAAGATCAGAATGTAGAAATAGCCGATCCAAGTGGTGGCCCACAACACCGACTTGCGCGCCTGTTTGGCGTCGGGCACGGTGAAAAAGCGCATCAGAATGTGCGGCAAGCCAGCAGTGCCGAACATCAGCGCCATGCCGAAGGAGATCGCCGAGATCGGATCCTTGACGAAACCGCCAGGGCCCATGATCGCCAGGCCAGCGCTGGCCGCCTCCTCCGGCGAAGCGCCACCATTGGCCGCCACCGCCGTCTTCACCCGCACGCCCTCGGCGAACAACGCTTCGAAGCTGAAATGGAAGTGCCACATGATCGCCACCGCCATGAAGGTCACGCCGCTCAGCAGCAACACCGCCTTGATGATCTGCACCCACGTGGTGGCAGTCATGCCGCCGAACAACACGTAGATCATCATCAGCACGCCGACCAGGCTGACCGCCACCCAGTAGTCCAAGCCGAACAGCAATTTGATCAACGCACCGGCACCGACCATCTGCGCGATCAGATAGAACAACACCACCACCAAGGTGCCGGCGGCGGCGAAGCCACGGATCGCAGCCGGTGCGAAACGGTAACCGGCCACGTCGGCGAAGGTGTACTTGCCGAGGTTGCGTAGGCGCTCGGCCATCAGGAAGGTCAGGATCGGCCAGCCCACCAAGAAACCGATCGCGTAGATCAGGCCGTCGTAGCCATTGGCCATCACCGCCGCAGTGATGCCCAGAAACGAGGCCGCCGACATGAAGTCGCCGGCAATCGCCAGACCGTTCTGGAAGCCGCTGATACCACCGCCGGCGGTATAGAAATCCGCGGCCGAGCGAGTCTTCTTGGACGCCCACTTGGTGATCCACAAGGTGCAGGCGACGAAGAATGCGAACATCGCAATCGCCACCCAATTGGTCGGCTGCTTGTCGGTCTGGCCAACATCGCCACCAGCCGCCAACGCCACGCCTACTGGCAACAGCGTGGCCAGCAACATCACAGGCATTCGCATAACTCTGTTCATGAGCGGGCGTCCTCAAGGATCTGCGCGGTCAGCCGGTCGTAGTGGCTGTTGGCACGGCGCACGTAGATGGCGTTGATGATGATCGTGAACACCATGACCCCAATGGCAATCGGAATGCCGATGGTGGTGACACCGCTGCCGATCGGCTGTGCCAGGAACGCCTTGTCGAACGCAATCAAGCCGATGAAACCGAAGTAGACCAGCAACATCAGGATGGTCAACGTCCAGCCCAACGCATTGCGCTGGCGCTTGAGCGCGTGGTATTTCGGATCGGCGTCGATCTTCGCAATCAACGCCTCGTTGGAGATGCTCATGTGGTGCCTCCCGGGAAGTGACCACGACAGACGGATCAGACGCTGTACGTGGGTTGGGTAAACCGCAAGTAATGTTCGTCGACTCTACAACCGCACTCGTTTCGCGCTGGCCGCCCCTCCGTTCGGCACCGACACTCCTCCAATGACCGGTTACTAGAGATTACCGTGAATACGCGGCAAACGCCTGGTGCCGACCAGGGCGATTAGAGTGATGCCGTCGATACTATGGATTCTTCAGCGGTAGACAGCCGGGGCCCTGTTGGCCAGTAGAGTCCATTGCGCCGACTAACGCGGTTGACGCGGAATACGTCAGAATGACGTAATTCATTAAGCCGCCCGATATGCGGCGCACACGTTCAATCGCAGAGGGAACCATGGCCGATCTTTATCCCGTCGATCCGCACGTCGCCACCCGCGCACGGGTCGACAAGACTCGATACCAAACCCTGTACCGGCAATCGCTGGAACAGCCAGAGGCGTTCTGGGGCAAGGTAGCCGAGCGCCTGGACTGGTTCAAGACTCCCACCCGGATCAAGGACGTGAACTTCGCCCTGGATGACTTCCGCATCCGTTGGTTCGACGACGGCGAGCTCAACGCCAGTGTCAATTGCCTGGACCGGCAACTGGCCAGACGTGGCGACAAAACCGCCTTGTTGTTCGAGCCTGACAGCCCGGACGTCCCATCCTACCGGGTCAGCTACCGCGAACTGTACGAACGCGTCTGCCGGCTCGGCAACGCGCTGCGCAACCTCGGTGTGCAGAAGGGTGACCGCGTCACCATCTACCTGCCGATGATCCCCGACGCAGCGGTGGCGATGCTGGCCTGTGCACGCATCGGTGCGATCCATTCGGTCGTGTTCGGCGGCTTCGCCCCCAACTCCATCGCCGACCGGGTGATCGACTGCAGCAGCAAGCTGATCATCACCGCCGACGAGGGCCTGCGCGGTGGCAAGAAGATCGCGCTCAAGGCCAACGTCGATGCAGCGCTGAAACTACCCGGCACCACCAGCGTGGAGACTGTCCTGGTGGTCCGCCACACTGGCGGCGCGGTGAACATGCAGGCCCCGCGCGACCGCTGGTTCCACGACGTGGTCGACAACCAGCCGGCCACCTGCGAACCCGAGCGCATGAACGCGGAAGACCCGCTGTTCATCCTCTACACCTCCGGCTCCACCGGCAAACCGAAGGGCGTGCTGCACACCACCGCAGGCTACCTGCTGTACGCGGCCTACACCCACGAGACCGTGTTCGACCTGCGCGAGGACGACATCTACTGGTGTACCGCCGATGTCGGCTGGGTCACCGGCCACAGCTACATCGTCTACGGCCCCCTGGCCAACGGCGCCACCGCGCTGATGTTCGAGGGGGTGCCCAATTACCCGAGCGTGTCGCGCTTTTGGGAGGTCATCGACAAGCATCAGGTCACGCTCTTCTACACCGCCCCGACCGCGATCCGCGCGTTGATGCGCGAAGGCGATGCGCCGGTGAAAAAGACCTCGCGCAAGAGCCTGCGTCTGCTCGGCAGCGTCGGCGAGCCGATCAACCCCGAGGCCTGGCGCTGGTACTACGACGTGATCGGCGACGGTCGCTGCCCGATCGTGGATACCTGGTGGCAGACCGAGACCGGCGGCATCCTGATTACCCCACTGGCCGGTGCCACGGACCTCAAGCCCGGCTCGGCGACACTGCCGTTCTTCGGCGTGCAGCCAGCACTGGTGAGCGCCGACGGCCAAATCCTGGAAGGCGCCACCGAGGGCAACCTGGTGCTGCGCGACTCCTGGCCGGGACAGATGCGCACCGTCTATGGCGACCACCAGCGCTTCATCGACACGTACTTTCGCACTTATCCAGGCACCTACTTCACCGGCGATGGCTGCCGCCGCGATGCCGACGGCTACTACTGGATCACCGGCCGCGTGGACGATGTCATCAACGTCTCCGGCCACCGCATCGGCACCGCCGAGGTGGAAAGCGCGCTGGTCGCCCACCCCAAAGTGGCCGAGGCGGCGGTGGTCGGTTTTCCGCACGACATCAAGGGCCAAGGGATCTACGCCTATGTGACCCTGGTTGCAGACGAGCATCCCAGCGAGGCACTGCACAAAGAACTGGTGGCCTGGGTGCGCCAGGAAATCGGCCCGATCGCCACGCCCGACCACCTGCAATGGGCGCCGGGCCTGCCGAAGACGCGTTCGGGCAAGATCATGCGGCGCATCCTGCGCAAGATCGCCGAGAACGCGCCCGATCAGCTCGGCGACACCTCCACCCTGGCCGACCCCTCGGTGGTGGACTCGCTGGTCAACGAACGCCTGACACGCTGAGCCGCACGCGACGCTAGGACGCGAGAAACGGGGTGCGTCGCACGGCGCCCCCGCTTCCGGGGTTGATGCGTCGCCACTGCGCTCTCTTGCCGATTCTCCCCGCTCATGCCGACCCTGCTGATCGCCGACGACCACCCGCTGTTTCGCGAGGCACTGCGCGGCGCGATAACGCGAGTGATGCCGGGCGTGCAACTGTACGAGGCCGATAGCGTCGAAGCGTTGTATGCGCTGGCCGACCGCCATGCCGATGCGGACCTGTTGCTGATGGATCTCAACATGCCCGGCGCGCAGGGTTTCAGCGCACTGGTGCAGATTCGCGCGCTGCATCCGCAATTGCCCGTGGTGGTGGTGTCCGCGCGCGAAGAGCCGACGGTGATGCGACGCGCGCTGGACCATGGCGCCTTCGGTTTCATACCCAAATCGGCCGACTCGGACACCATCGGTCTGGCCTTGCGCACGGTCCTCGACGGCGAACGCTGGGCACCGCCAGAGGCACACGACGCACCGCCCACCGAGCGCGCCGAACGCGAGGTCGGGCAACGTCTGCGCGAACTGACTCCGCAACAAATACGGGTACTACAGATGCTCGGCGCTGGCCGTCTCAACAAGCAGATCGCCTACGACCTGAGCGTCTCCGAGGCCACGATCAAGGCGCATGTCACCGCGATCCTGCGCAAACTCGGCGTCACCAACCGTACCCAGGCGGTGCTACTGGCCGGCAAGCTGGCGATCGACAGCGACGCCATCGTGCTGCCACCGGAAGAAGATTGACCGCGCTGGCGAAAAGCTAACACGCTGTCTGCGGCGACGACCGCCGTCTGGCCGAAGGCACAAACAGTAAGAGTTACCTCGCAGCGTCGGTCCGGAAAACAGCCTCCTGCTGCACGCGCGGCAACGCAACCATACAGACCGATGGACGGCCAATAGCGTCTGGATCTCCAGCGCACTGGATCTGACCAACGCGGATCCTGCCAGCCCACGGAGGCTCGCCATAACGGCAGGTCCACGACGCGGCAGCGGTCACGATTCACCCCACTGGAATGAGCTGCGAGTCGGCTGCAATAGCGCTCGCACACGGACGCGTTCTATCGCTGCATCCATCGCGGCCTTGAATGGGGCGACTGACCCCACTACGCCATTCACTTCTCGCCCCATGGCGTGTGACGCATCAGGGATAGCGGATTAGGCATATGCCCATGTCCAAGCCACGCCCCGGCCGCTATACCAATCACTCGACATGGATTTTCGGATCAAACCACCTCCATGACATATCCGATTACCACATGCCATGCGACCGCACCTGCTTCTACAATAAATCAAGGGACATAATCAAATGCTAAAAATCAAATGTGGCGCTTTTTTGAAAGCGATAGCTTGTGCCACGGTCTTCCTTCCGCTTGTTTGCCACGCAGACAATATTGCAGCCGTGGATTTTATTCTCAACAAGGACGACAACACGAAGATTGATATGCCATTGACGATAGAGAGCGATCCGGGCGACAGTGCTTCGGTGCGTTGGAGCTATATTTTTACACCATATAGCAACGAAAAATCTGGCGGAGCCACCACAGGCTATATTGGGCTGCAACGCAACAAAGGAATCAAGCAAGTTGAATACGGAATCTACAATGCCAGCAATGCGATTGCAGGATCAGGAGCAAAGATTGCCACACTAGATGAGACTGGTAAAAAGATTTCACTGAACTTCGATTGGAAGTTGCAGAAAAAATATGTTCTAAGGATCGAAAAGGATCAGAATAGCCACGATGCTGCGCTGCAGTGGTGGAAGGCATCCATCATTGATATCCCCGGAGAATCCTCTACATATCTTGGCAGTATCGGTATCGATAAGAGGATGAAAAATACCACGGGTTACATAAACGGAACGTCTTATTCGCTTGATGATAAGGCGGACTGCGAAACCACTCCCTATGCACGCGCAAGATTCGACTCACCCCAATCCGATGATGGCAAGGGCAAGGTCAGGTTTGTCGATCCATGGACCATGTCTGCCAACGAACCTCCATGTGCATTGATGAAAAAATCCGGTGCCATCAAAAATGTAAACGTAGGCGTTCGATCCGACGTCGATGGAAGTGGCGTGGTGCAACAGATCGGACTGAGCCAGGGTCCACAGAAATGGGGATGGTTTGATAAAAAAGGAACCGTCGGTTCCATCTTCAAGACAGACGATAGCAAACCCAGATATTTCCAGTTGCTTACTCCAACTTACTCGGATTACCCGAGCGGCGATTCGAGCAATAAAATTTGGAAGTACCTGAGTACCACTGAGCCTTTCTACAACGGACCCTCGTTCCATACCTGGAGCGAAAACGACCGCAAAGGCAAGCCCGGTGATCTCTATGCATCCTTCATCAATCCCGGAACGACGTATTACTTCACGCGAAAGACCTCCGAAAGCCAGAGGCACTGGTACTACCCAAGCACGCCATCCGACAATGAAGATTGGCATTACGTCGGAACCAATATCAATACATACAAGCCAAATTAATTCAGTCCGTTGATGGGCGCGGGGCGTTTCAACGCCCCGCGTCATTGCGTCTGGATTTTCTCGGGGCAGACAGGGAACCGGATGCATTACCGCACGCATGGCAGCGAACCGCGCGATCGACAGCGTCCAACCGAGTTCCGCCTGCTACCGACAGCAGCAAACAGATCGACGCACTGCCGGGCTCGCACCGTTGCCTGTCGGGGTGCGCTTGAGTCCGCAGACATGGAGATACGACACATCGCTGCCCACCATCGCGCCAACTGCGATGATGCCTTCGTATAGCGATGGCTATAAAAATCAGCGCCAGGTTCGCGTGCATTCGAAGTGTGTTGGATGCTGTTAACCGCTGTTAGACTGCGCGTCCCCTTGGGGAGTAGCCTGCTGTCCGACCTGCGCGGACAGCGCCCGTATCAACATACTCGGCCGTTGCGCCGTGGTGCGGGCAGCCATCTCGGTTGGCGAGACCAGCGGCGAGTGCGCAAGGCGATGGCCGGGCGCGCGCACTCGTCGCTGTCGCCAGTCCCGGTAAGGTCCCCCATGTCGTTTCTTTCGATTCTGTTACTCGGCATCGCCATGTCCACCGATGCCTTCGCCGCCGCCGTCGGTAAGGGCGCGGCCATGCAGCGCCCGTGCTGGCGCGATGCGCTACGCGCGGGCCTGATCTTCGGCTGTATCGAAGCACTCACCCCGGCGCTGGGCTGGCTACTTGGTCAGGCCGCGTCCAAGTACGTAACTACCTTCGATCACTGGATCGCCTTCGGCCTGCTCTGCGCGCTTGGCCTGCACATGATCGTCGCCGGGCTCAGGAAGCAGACACAATCCGCCGTCGATCCCACGCCCAAGCGCCACGGCTTCTGGAATCTTGCCGTCACCGGCTTTGCCACCAGCATCGACGCGATGGCGGTCGGCGTCGGCCTGGCCTTCCTCAATGTCAACATCATCGAGGTCGCCGCCGTCATCGGCCTGTGCACACTGACCATGGTGACCCTGGGCATCATGCTCGGTCGCGTCCTCGGCACGCTGGCCGGCAAGCGTGCCGAAATCATCGGGGGCGTGCTGCTGATCGCGATCGGCTGCACCATCCTCTACGAACATCTGCACGGCGCGGGCTGAGCGTCACGACAGCGGTGCGAGGCGCTCACGCCGGCTTGGCGGTGAATTGGAGGTAGGTGGACAGGATGTCCTTGTCGCCGCTGCGCGGCGGCATCACGGCATGCAGGAACACCCAGTCCGGCGGGAAAATCGGCAGGCTCCCGACGCAATCTTCAGTTCTGATCTCGGCACCATTCACCAATCCAAGGTCATACAGCTCACTTCGAATAAAATACTGGAATTGCTTATGCTAGTAAACTCCCACAATACAGAGCATCACCATTTCCAATTAGAAATAGTAATCCACCATGCCGCCCAGCAACACTAGGTAGCATGGTGGATTCAGTTAAAGAGCATCAATTATGCGGGAAAAATCCATAGATAGTCGTCACTCCACCCGAATCGGCGAAACTTTCGACGAAGTCGACGAGATCACCCCTCATAGAAGCCTCGGCTTGAGCTCTCGCGGGAATAGTTCTAACATCTGAATCCCGAGTAACGCCCATATCATTCAAGTCATCAAAGGATTTAACCGGAAGATTCTTGATCGTGTAAAAATGATCGACGAGAAAGTAACCACCTGGCGTTTGAGTGTATCTTTCAATCTGTACATTATTGCCAATACTGACTGGACCCCAACCATTGCTACTTGCCGCAGATCCGTATGCGGCAATTGCGATTTTTATGTAGCTCAAGGTTGAATCCGCATTTCTGCCAGCAGCGCAGTTGGGGCACTGAATAAATATGGCATCAACCTTGTCGGTTATGATGCCAGCATTTGCACCAGCAGATACGACAGACAGAAAAGCACCCAGAAGACCATATGCAATTTTCATGAACCATTATCCTTGTTTATGTAAAATTAACAAAACCACTTAGGTTTTTCTACCACACCCCAAACGACATAAAATTAAATCACTAAAGCAGAGCTCGCACCCATGCGGGTGCGAATTCATTTCTCAATGATTTTTTATAATTAAGAAGACATTTAAACATCAAAACTTATAGGTGGCACGCATCCAGTAGTAACGGCCAAGCGTGTCGTAGGTGCTCACGTCGGTGTTCGCATTCAACACGTTGTTCTGATACATCACCGGCGGCTGCTTGTTGGTCAGGTTATCCACGCCCAGATCGAAGCGCAGATGCGCATCGGTCATGTCGTAACCCACCTGCAGCGCGTGATAGAACTGGTTGCCGTAGTTCAGCACCACGCCAGTGATCGCGGCATCGGCGGACATGTTCTGCGATGGATCGCCGCTGCCGAGCTGCACCTTGCCAACCCAGCGCGTGGTCCAGCTCGCATCCCAGTTGCCCAGCTTCCAACCGACCAGGGCACGTCCGCGCCAGTGTGCGTAGTTGCCATAAGACGAGTTGTAACGGCCGGCCATGTGCACAATGGAATCGCCGGTGTCGATGTCGTAGCGGTGCAGGTAGGTCGTATCCAACGCCAGGTTGAACTTGCCGAACGCGGTCTCCGGCAACACGTAGTTGGCACCGAAATCGACACCCTGGGTGTTGAGCTTGCCGATGTTGACCACCGGCGTCTGGATGTAATTGATGTTACCGGCGCTGACCGTGTTGGCGGCATAGCGGTGGATGTAGCTGCAGTACGGGCTGTTATCGTCGTTGTAGCAGAGATCGGCCACCGTCTGCGCGGAGATCGGCTGGATCAGGTCGTTGAGTTTGACCTTCCACAGGTCGAGATTGACCGACAAGCCCGGCACGTAGTCGGGGCTGTAGACCAGGCCGTAGTCGAACGAGGTGCCCTTCTCCGGCTTGAGCTGGTAACCCACGTAGCGCGAACCGGAGACGATGCTGTTGGTCTGCGACAGGCCCGAGCCGGTCCAGCCGACCGGCACGCCGGCGCAGGCATTGGCGTGGCCGCTGCCGCTATAGCCGATGCACGGGTCGATGAAATTCGGCGCATTGGCGGTCGGCCCGGTGTAGATGTCGCCAATCGTCGGCGCACGGAACACCTGTGCCGCCGTGCCACGCAGCATCAGGTCGTGGATCGGCCGCCACTCGACCTGGAACGAGGCACTGTTGTTGCTCGAACGCACGCTGCTGTAATCGGAGAAACGGTCGCTCAGGGTAAGGTTGAGCGCGCCGACCGGCGAGGATTGCGCCAGCACCGGCACGAACACCTGCGCATAGGCTTCCTTGACGTCGAAGCTGCCGCTCAATGGCGAGGAGCAGGCCTCGGAGGAAATCGCGCAGGTGTTGTCGCTATTGATCAACGCATTGCTGGACACGGTGTAGTCCAGACTTTGCTTGCGATACAACGCACCGGCGGCCAACTGCGCGCTGCCCGCGGGCAACTCCCACAGGTTGCCGTTGGCGCTGGCTTCCCACTGTCGCATGATCGTGGTGGTGTCCAGGCGCGGGATCGATTGGTGGCTCTGCAGCCACGCCACCGTGTTGGCATTGCTCTGATCGAAGATGTTGACCTGACCGGCATCGATCGCGGTCTGCAAGCTGGCGTAATCCACGTAACCGCGGTCCCAATTGCGCTGGCGATAGTGGCCGTAGTCGAAGTCGACATTCCAGACCCAACTGCTGTCGCCGATGCTACCCTTCAAACCCAGCACGTCCTGATCGGTGGCGGTGTCGAAGAAGCCCTGGCGCTGGCCGAGCTTGGTGAAGCGCGAGCGGAACTCGTAACCGTTGGGACCGAACTCCACACCGAACGGGTTGTAGGGGTTGTCCGCGCCGATGGTGATGCCATCGTTCTGCGCATCGAACGGCAGCGGCGCGATCGCATAATGCGACATGGTGTGGTTGTGGTAGGCATTGACGTAGGCCTGCACGTTGTCGGTCACGTTGAAGCTGCCGAGCACGAAGCCGCCCACGCGCTGCTGCGGGGTCAGCAGCAGGTTCTGCGCCTGGTAGTTATAGGAATCGGAAGACCCGCTGTAGCACTTGTAGCCGCCGTTGCCGTCGCCGGTCAGTGCACCGTCGGGATCGCAGCCGTTGGCGGCCAGGGTCGCGGCCGGCAGCTTGTAATAGCCGCTCGGCGTCCGGCTGGAGCCTCGCTTGACGACGCTGCCGTTAGACAGGTACATCGCGTACTTGGAGAACGCGCGATTGGCCGAGGAGACAGCCCTCTGCTTGTTGTAGTCCACGCCGGCCACCACGTTGCCGCGGTCCCAGGTCTTGCCGAAGGTGAAGCTGGCACCATCGCGCGCACCGTCGCCGCGGCTGGTCTGGCCGTAGTTGACGGCGACTTCGCCGCCTTCGAAGTTCTTGCGCAGGATGAAGTTCACCACGCCGCCGATGGCGTCGGAGCCGTACATCGCCGAAGCGCCGACCTTGAGCACTTCGACGTGGTCGATCATGTTGGTCGGAATCGAGTTGACGTCGTTGTTGAGGACCCGATGACCGTCGACCAACAGCAGCGTGCGCTCTTCGCCGAGGCCGCGCAGCGATACGGTGGAGACACCATCGCCGCCGCCGTTATTGACCTGCGGATTGGTCGCGGCACCGGCGATGCCCGGCAGCGCCTGCAACAGGTCACCCAAGGTCTGCTTGCCGCTCTGCTGGATCTGCTGGCGATCGACCACGGCGACCGGGCTGGCGGTTTCCACATCCACGCGACGCACCAGCGAGCCGGTGACGGTGAGGCGGTCCAGCTCCACCGGCGCTGCGTTGGAATCGCTGCCGGCAGGTGTGGCGCTCTGCGCGTAGAGGGTGGCGGGCAGTGCGGTCAGCGTCAGGCAAACGGCATGCGCGAGTCTGTTCTTTGCTAAGGACATCGGTGGAGACCTCATGTGATAGACAACTAGACAACGGCACGCCCACGCAGCAACGCATGGCGTGAACCGTTGAATCGCACCGCAAGGCGCGAGTGGGGGGAATGGATGTTCAGGCCGGGGGACATACTGCGGACCGCTCAGGCAGCCACCGGGCACTTGTTAGATTTTTATAAGAACGGTGTTGTCTCAGTGTGACGGAGTGCGCCAAGATTTGACAAATTCATCCCGCTAACATGTATCCGGCCGCCGGTATCATTATCCGACGGGGTAATTCCACCGCTGCAGAAACGGCTGCAAGGCCGGCAACACCGGCTCGAACGCATCGCGGTAGGCACGCCAACGATCCAGCCCCTTCCGATTGATCCCCTCGACCACTTGGGCGTAGCTCGGCGTGCTGATGAAGCCCTTGGCACGGGCATGGCGCTGGAACTCCAGCAAACGCTCGGGCTGTTCGAGTTGCAGGAACTGGCCGAGGCGGGCCACCTGGGCCTGCGGATCGGCCACCAGGTCCTCGTAGCGCAACTCCAGCGCGCGTGGCCGTAGCAAGGCGGCGTGATACAACCAGAATGCCATCGCCTCGGCATAGCCCCGCGCCAGGCGCTGCATGCTGGAACACAGCAGCGCGAAGGCCGGCGAACGGAACGCCTGCATGTAGCAACTCAACAGCACATCGCAGGGATGACGCAGCGCCAGGATCACCGGTGCATCGGGAAACAACCGATGGATCAACGGCAGCCGCAGCAGGTTGAGCGGGTTCTTGTCCACCAGGCGCTGACCGGGCGCCAGCCGCACCACCTCCCCCACCGATTGCCAATACTCGGCACGTAATGCAGCGCAATCGGCATCGTCGAGCTCGCCCAGGCCATCCGGCCAGGCCACGCCGCGATGCAGCAGCCGCTCGGCCAGCGCTTGCAAGAATGGCCGCTCGTCCATTGCGCACAACTGCGGATGTGCATCGAGCATCTGCTCCAGCAAGGTCGTACCCGAACGCGGGAAACCCACCACGAAGATCGGCGAGGCCGCCACACCCGGCCCGATCACCGGCCTGGCCGCCGCATAGCGCGCCGGGTCCCAACGGTCTTGCGCGACCGGCAGCGGCGACGCATCGGCAGCAGCCAGCTCCGGCACCAGCGCAGCCAGACTCTCGACCTGGCCAGCATGCCCCTGCGCGCACGCCGCAAGCGCCTCCTGGGGCCGACCCAGGCGGTCGCAGACCCGTGCCAAGGCAAAGAACAGATTGCTCTGCTTGCGTATGTCGATGGCACTGTCCTGCGCAAGCAGGCCGCGCAGCAGCGCATAGGCATCGTCCCAGCGTCCGTCGCGCATTGCCAACACGGCCAATGCGTTGCTGGCGGCCTCGCGCACATCGGCATCGGCAATCAGATCCGATGCAGGCAGTTGCGCGGCGGCCTCGCGCGCCTGCTGCAATCGGTTGGCGCGTTCGAGCACCAGCACCAGCCGCGACCAGGCGCGTACCGATTCCGGCATCGGGCCGCCGGTACACGCCTGCAATAGCGCGCAGGCGCTATCGGTGTCGCCCTCGTGCGACAACAACCAGGCCAGTTCCATTGTGGTGTCCGGCTCCAGCGGCGGCCATTGCCGCCAATTGGCGATCAGCGCCTGTACGCGTTGAAAGTCGCCGCATTCGTGGCAGGCCATCGCCGTGTGCACGCACAGCGGCGGTAGTTGCGGCGCTAACGCATGCGCATCGAGCAGATGCTGGCGGGCAGTCGCGTAGTCGCCACTGTCCATCGCCAAAAGGCCCAAGTTGTGGTGCGGCATGGGGTCCTGCGGCGCCAGTGCGCAGGCGCGCGCATAGGCCTGAAGCGCCTGCGCGTGCTCGCCGCACTCGCGCAAAGCACTGCCCAGATTATTCCAATGCGCCACATCCTGCGGCTGGCGCGTGGTCAGTGCGCGATACAGCGCGGCCGCTTGCGCTGGCTGGCCCTGCATCTGCAGGCTCATCGCCAGCAGGCTGCTGACCAGCGGATCGTCCGGCCGATGTTGCAGATAGCGGCGCGCGCCATATTCCAACTCTTGCGCGTGGCCGGCCTCCAGCGCTTGCAGCAGATCGGTCAGCGGGGGAATCGCGGTGTCGTCCAGGGAGGTCATGCGGGTACGGGTCGGGAAAGTAGCGCAGCCAGGCACCTTAGCCGCAGTAGGACGCAATGCGCCACACCGGCCACGCCACCGATCGCCGTACATTGCGTACAGCGTCGTGACCAATGGCGCGACGGGTACTAGATCGCATCGTGATAGGCACTGAGGAAAGCGCGCAGCGAAGCCGGCTTGACCGGCTTGGTCAACAGGCGATAGCCACGCGCGCGCGCTTGCAGATGGAGTTCGTCGCGGCCATCGGCGGTGAGCAGCGCGCCCCCCACTGGGCCCGACATCACCGCACGCAGCGCGTCCAGCGTGTCCAGTCCGTCGAGGCGGTCATGGAGGTGGTAATCGACCAGCATCACGTGCGGCGCATGTACAGCCTGCGCCAGTGCATCGTCCACCGTGTTGGCGCAGATCACCTCCACTTGCCAGCGGCCCAGCAATGCGCGCATGCCATCGAGGATCTCCGGGTCGTTGTCCACACACAGCACGCGCAGCCCGGCCAATGAATCCACTGCCACCACCGCGCGCTGCTGGCGCTGCTGCGTCGGCGGCGCCACGCGCGGCACGGTGATGGAAAACATGCTGCCACTGCCGACCTGGCTACGCACATCCAGCTCGTGGTCAAGCAGACGCGAGATACGCTGGCAAATCGACAGGCCCAGGCCCAGGCCTTGCTCACCCCAGTCGAACGGCTGCTGATAGCGCTGAAATTCCTCGAAGATCTGCCGCAGATGGTGCTGTGGAATGCCAGGACCGGTGTCCCAGACTTGCAGCTCCAGCGCAGTACCACGCCCACGCATCCCCAGGACGATGCGGCCCTGGCGGGTATAGCGCAATGCGTTGGCGAGGAAATTCTGCAGCACGCGGCGCAGTAGACGGCGGTCGCTACGCACCCAGATCGAGCGCGCGTATACGCGCAAGCGCAAGCTGCGGCCGGCGGCCACCGGAACGTACTGTGCGGCTAATTCGCGCAACAGCGCGCCAGCATCGACCTCCTCGATGGTCGGGTGCAAGCCGCCAGCATCCAGCCGCGATACGTCGAGCAAACCATCCAGCAGTTCTTCGGCAGCGCGCAACGAGGCGTCCACGCGCTCGGCCAGATGGCGCTGTTCCTCGTTCTGGTGAGCCGCCTCGCGCATGGCCGAGGCGAACAACCGCGCAGCGTTGAGCGGCTGCAACACGTCATGGCTGATGGCAGCCAGGAAGCGGGTTTTGGACTGCTGCGCCAATTCCGCTTCGCGCGAGCGCGCAGCCACACGCTGCTCCAAGGTTGCATTGGCTTCCAGCAGGGCCTGTTCGGCGCGCTTGTAGTCAGTGATGTCGTTATAGGTGGTGATGTAGCCACCACCAGGCAACGGCTGGCCACGTATCTCGATCACCGTGCCATCGTGGTGGATGCGCTCGAACACATGCTCAGTGCCGGCACGCATGTGCGCGATGCGCCGCTTGATCTGTTCCTCGACCTGCTCACCCACCAGTTGGCCGCGCTCGGCGTTGTAGCGAATCAGATCCGCCACCGGACGGCCCACGTAGAGCATGCCGTCGGAATATCCGAACAGGTGTTGGTAGCGCCGATTCCACACCACCAAACACATCGAGGCATCGACCACGCTGACTCCGGCGCTGATGTTCTCCAGCGTCGTGGACAGAATCTCGCGGTTGAAGCGCAGTTCCTGACCCGCCTGATCGAGAACCGCCACCACTTCGCCCAGATCCATGCCCGAGCCACGCAACAGGCTGGTCAGCACCAAGCGCGCGGAGGCCGCGCCGATCGAAGCGGCAAGCAGACGCTCGGTGAACTGCACCCAGGCACGGTCGGCCACCGCGTTGGGCGGCGGTTCGCGCCCAAGCAATTGCGCCTGCTCGGCGAAGGCGCGACGCGCGTGGCGTTGGCCGACCATGCGTTCGGCCAGCGCCTGCAGATCCACCAAATACACCTGCCCAAGCCAGTCGCCGGCCACCACCGGACGTTGCGCATACGGCTCCAGGAACGGTGCGGCACGCAGTTGTTCGTCCAGACCCGGACGCCAGCGTGCCGACACCAGCATCAGTGTGCCGACGTTGACCAGCAACGACCAGAACATGCCGTGCGCCAGCGGGTCCCAACTGCGCAAACCGAACAGGTGTTGCGGCCGTAACCACCCGATGCCGAACAGGCCATCGTGCAGCCAGGCCGAGTCCAGCCAGCCGGACTGGGTCAACGCCGGCAGCAGCAGGGTATAAACCCACGTGGCGAAACCCAGCACCATGCCAGCCTCAACGCCCTTGCGGCTGGCCCCGCGCCAGTAAAGCCCGCCGATCACCCCGGGTGCGAATTGCGCCACGGCGACAAACGCCATCAATCCATATGAAGCCAGGGTGCTGTCGTTGCGACTGGTGCGGTAGTAACCGTAGGCGATCAACGCCAACAACAAGATCGCGATGCGGCGGATCCACAACACCTGCGAGGCGACATCGGCGCCGGCAGCCTGATGCCCGCGATGACGCAACAGCAGCGGCATCACCAGATCGTTACTGATCATCGTCGCCAGTGCGATGCTGGACACAATCACCATGCCAGTGGCGGCCGAAAACCCGCCCACATAGGCAACCAGCGCCAGCGCGGTGTGGTTGTAGTTCAGCGGCAGCGCCAACACGATGCTGTCCCCGGCCACGTCGCCACCATCGAACAAAGCCACGCCAGCCGCGGCGATCGGCACCACCATTGCCGAGATCAGCACCAGGTACAGACCGAACAACCAGCGCGCCTTGCGAATGTCGCCGACATCGCTGCATTCCAGCACCGCCACATGGAACTGCCGGGGCAGGCACACCAATGCCAGGAAACTGAGCACGGTCTGCGAGATAAAGCCAACCGGCGGCGTGTTCTGGAACAGCGTGCGCGCAGAATGCAACACCTGACCAGCGTCACGCGCGGATAAGCACACGTAGGCAAATACGCCTACCGCAATGATCGCCAGCAGCTTGACGATCGATTCCAGCGCAATCGCCAGCATCATGCCGTGGCGATGTTCGGTGGCATCCACCTGGCGCGTACCGAACAAGGTGGCGAACAAGGCCATCAGCAACGCCACGTAGAGTTCCGGATCCTCATAAAACGGCGCACCAGCGCTGGACTGGCCGCTGAGCACCTGCAGGCTCATCGCCACCGCCTTGTACTGCAGGGCCAGGTACGGCAACACCCCAACCAAGGCGATCACCGCCACCAGCGCGGCCAGGCGCCGCGAACGGCCGTAGCGCGAGGAGATGAAGTCGGCGATGGACACCGTATTCTGGCTACGCGCGATCAACGCCAACCGCTCGATGATGCGCCAACCGAACAGCAGCAAAAGCAACGGCCCCAGATAGATCGGCAGATAACCGATGCCATGGCGCACCGCACTGCCGACCGCGCCGTAGAACGTCCACGACGAGCAGTACACCGCCAGCGCCAGGCTATAGACCACCGGGCGTAGCCAAGGCCGTTTCGGGTACAGCGGCCGGCGGTCGCCCCACCACGCCACCGCGAACAGCAACGCCGCGTAGCCTGCCGACACCAGCAACAGGATCCAACTCGAAACCAAAGGCCAGTCCCCGCGATGATGCGCGCAGTCTAGCCGCTATGACCCAATCCGCGCACGGTCGGCACAGATGCGATGGCACTGACGCCATGCCGCTACTCCCGCGCAAGCAGGCTTCGGATGGCCGCTGCACCCCGGCCATCGAACGGACAGCGTGACAGCGGCACAACCGTGGCTCGGGCTAAGATGCGTGCGGTGAACGCCCACCTCCACAACCACTGATGTTAAGCCCACCGGCCCAATCGCAAACCGCGCATCTGCAACAGCAGACGCTGCGCCTGCAAACGCAGTTGCAGCAGGCGCAAGCGCGTCAAGCGCAGGCCGAGGCGGAAGTACAGCAGCAGTTGCCGGCGGTGGAGTTGGCGGTGGCCGCGATCCAGCGGCGTTTCGCCACGCATGCCGCGCGCGCCAGAACTGCGGCAATGCAGCGCGCACGCCAACGCGCATGGGTCCCGGCCTTGCTGCTGCGCCCGTTTCTGCCGGATCTGCGCTGGCGCCTGGCCCTGCTCGGTGTGCTGGTGCTGATACTGCCTTGGATGAGCGCACGCTGGTTCGGCGCGAGCCACGCGGCTCTGCAAGGATGGCGTCAGCTCGTCGCGCACGGCCACATCCTGTTGCTGTTGGAATGCGCACTGCCCTCATTGCTGCTGTACACCATGTTGGTGGTGGGGGGCGCGCAACTGCTGGCCTGGCATGACAGCTACGACGAACGCCTGCTGCTACGGCGATTGGCACGCATGCCACTAGCGCTGGCGCAGGTCGGCGAGGTAGCGCAGCGCGCGCCAAAGGCGACTTATCCGGTGACCCGCGCGCCATGGCCGCAATCCAACCTGCACGGACACTGGCAGATTCCCGCCGCGCACGGCGACGTGTCCGGCGCGCGCCTGCTGGCCTTGCACGACGCCGCGATGGAACCGTGCCTGCATGCGCTGATCGTGCTGCCCGACGCCAGCCATGCCGCCGCGTTCATTGCCTTGGACATCGAGCTGCAAACTGCCGCGTCGGCCTCGCTGCACGCCTTGGCGATGGCTCTGGCCAGCGACGCGGTGGCCGAAGCCGCGCCGATCAGCGCACTGCACGCATGCGTGCAAGCATGGGACGCGGCGCGCAGCCAGCACCGCGCGGTGCAACAACGGCTGCAGAGCATGGACGCGGTACAGCGCCACTGGACCGATGTCGCCCTGCCCGACGCCTGCCTGGACGAGATCCTGAAACTGGTGGACCTGTTCGTCTCCGGTCGTGCTCCTGCGCCGAAGGGCATCCTGCTGCACGGGCCACCGGGCACCGGCAAGACCTTGATCGCGCGCAAGCTGGCGCAGCATGCCGGCTGCCATGTCCAAGCGCTGGGCGTGGCCGATCTGAAAGCCGCGCATGTCGGCAACACCGGCCCCAAGGTGCAGGCGATCTGGCAGCGCTGTCGCGACCATGCACCGGCGATCCTGTTCATCGACGAATGCGAAAGCGTGTTCGCACGACGTGGCGGCACCGATAGCGATAGCTTCGGCGCCGAACTGGTGCAGACCTTCCTCGCCGAATGGGATGGCTTCCACGCCGCGCCAGGGCAGGTCTTGGTGATCGGCGCCAGCAACCGTCCGGGACTGCTCGACGAAGCGGTGATGTCGCGCTTCACCGCCAGCATTGCCATCGGCCTGCCCGACGCGGCGGCACGCACCCGCATTCTCGGCAACGAACTGCAACGCGCCGGCTTTGCGCTGACCCTGGACCCGCACGTCATCGCCGACAGCACCGGCCTGTCCGGTCGCGATCTGCAGACCCTGGTCGCGCGGGTGGCGGCCGAATGCGTCGATGGCGTATTGGACAACGCGACGCTGCTGACGCAGTTGCGGGCGCTGCGCGGCAAGGGTTCCACCCAGGTCGCGGCCCTGGACTGGGACGATATCGTGCTGCCACAGGCCGCGCTCGATGAGTTCGTCGCCCTGGGCAAGGAACTGCGCAACGCCGAACAACTCGCCGCACTCGGCGTGCCGGTGCCGCGCGGCATTTTGATGTCTGGCCCGCCGGGGACCGGCAAGACCCAGGTCGCGCGGATCCTCGCCAATCAATCGGGCCTGGCCTTCATCGCCTTGACCAGCGCCGACCTCAAGGCCGGCTACCTGGGCCAGTCCGGCCAGCGCGTGCAGGCGGCATTCGCGCGCGCGCGGACACAAGCGCCGTGCATCGTCTTCGTCGACGAACTCGACATCCTCGCCCCCGCGCGCGGCGCCGAAAGCGACGATGCACTGACCCGGGAAATCGTCGGCCAATTGCTGCAGGAGTTGGACGGCGTCGCTGGTCACACCGGCGAGGTGTTCTTGCTCGCCGCGAGCAATCATGCCGAGGCAATCGATCCGGCGCTGCTGTCGCGGCTGGATCGGCACATCCCCATCGCGCTGCCCGATCACACTGCGCGCAACACCATCGTCGCGCGCCTGTTGCGCGGCAAGCCACTGGCCTTCGATGCCGACGCGGCGGCGGCCTGGGTCGCCGAGCGCAGCGAGGGCCATTCCGGTCGCGACCTGCACACCTGGATCAGCCGCGCGATGCGCTGCGCCGCACGCCGCGCGCTACAGGAGAGCGACGATGTCGCCAGCACTCGGCTGCAATGGGACGACCTGATCGCCACCGCCAACGCCGCAACGATGTAAGCCGCATGGCGTTTCGGTCCTGCGCGATGACAGCGTGCACACGGCCTCACCCAGACGGCAACAGCACCTCGACCACGTAATGGCGGCCAGCCTCGATCCCGACGATCCGTGGCTCCTCCAGCAAGCGCCCATCCACGCGCACCTGCGGCGCGGCGCAGTCGGCGGCACGCTGCATCCGCACCGCGAACAGCGCACCGCGAAAGCGTCGCTGCACGCGCGCCTGCGGCCAATGCGACGGCAACTGCGGGCGCACGCACAGCGCATCGCCCTCGCCCTTCAACCCGAACAAGCCTTCGATCAGGCAGCGATACAACCATGCCGCCGTGCCGGTGTTGAACAGTTGGCTGGAGCGGCCAGCGGTGCGCGGCAAGCTGTGCCAAGCGCCGCGATAGTAGTTGGGGACGAACACCGGCAACTGCCCGCGCTGCAAGTAATCGGCCAGATCCGGGCCCGGAATCATCGCGCGCAACACGCGCCAGGCACGGTCGGCGTCGCCAATGGCATACAGCGCATGCAGGTAGAACGCGGCGGCATGGTTGTAGACCGCACCGTTCTCGGCCGAACCAGGATATTTCTGGGTCAGCCGGCCCACGTCCTCGCGCATCGCCGTATACGGCGGGGCCAGCATGACCGGCCCATAGGGCGTGTCCAACTGCGTGTCGATCGCTTGCAACAGACGTTGCCGCTGTGTCGCATCGGCGGTGCCGGCGAGCAGCGCCCAGCTCTGCGGATTGAGATAGATGCGGCCTTCTTGGTCGTCCTTGATGCCGAAGCGCACGCCATCGTCGGTGATGCCGCGCGCATACCAGTCGCCGTCCCACAATTCACGGTTCATCGCCGCATTGAGTTCTACAGCACCTGCGCGCCATTGCGCCGCCAGCTCGGCGCGGCCATGTTGCGCGCAAATCTGCGCCCAGAGTTGCAGCGCATGCGCGGTGGCCACCGACAACCAACCGGACACGCCACGGCCACGATAGCCGACCATGTTCATCGGATCGCACCAATCGCCCTGCGCGATGTAGCTCAGTCCGCGTGCATCGCGCGCACCGAGCAGCCAGCGCATGGCCGCGTCGATGCGCTCGGCGACGCTGAGGCTGATGCCATCGGCCGTGGTCACGTCCACGTTTAGCAGGGCGCTATCGCCAGTCTCGTCCAGATAGGCCGACAGGAACACCGGCAACCACACGCAGTGGTCGGTATGCGGCACTTGGTTGATGTACTTCAGTTCCGCACCCTCGACCAACAAAATGCCATCGGGCATCGCCCCGCTGCTTTCCTGCTGCGACAGCGCATGCAGCAGCGCGGCGCGCGCCGTGTGCGGGCGCAGATAGCTCATGCCCATGTGGTCCTGCAGATAGTTGCGGGTCTGCGGATCGGTGGCGAGGCGGTTGACGTCGCCGTGATAGAACACTTGTCGCGGCAGCCAATGGTTGACCAAGTTGTCCAGGTGCGGATCGGGCGTGGCGATGTGCAGACATCCGGCCGCCTGGGCCAGATAGGCACGGTAATCCGCCGCCGCCGTGGCAAAGCCCTGCGCCGACAGATAGCGCGCACGCAAGCCGGCGATCTCCGCTTCGTCCGTGGCTGGGCCAAACAGAAAGCGCAGCGTCTGCGTCTGCTGCGGCGCCAAAGTCATGCCGTACTGCAAGGCTGCGGTCGGCAGTTCGTAGTGTGCCTGGCTGCCGCCAAGACACGGCTGCATCACCGCACTCGGCGCATGCAGGCCACCTTCCCCCTCGAACGCGGACTGCCGCGCTTCCCAAGCATCCGGCGTCTGCTCGTGCAGTAAAAAGGTGCAGTCCTTGAAATCGCGATGGCGGAAATAATCCTCCACTTTCTGGTACGCCGTGACGCTACGGCAGACGATGCCGCCCAGCTCGGCGCGATATTCGCCACTCTGATACATCCACGACATGTAGCCGACCGGAAAGTACGCATACAGCGCGAGCCGGCGCGCACGCCCATCCAGATTTCGCACCTGGCACTGCCACAGCTCCACCGGATCGTCCACCGGCAACTGCAAGCGCAGTTCCACTTCGATATCGGCATGGCGCACGTACCAGACCAGGTCGGCTTGACCCGCAGAAAAACAGAACGCCTGCGGCATCGCCCTGACCGGCTCGTAGGGCACCGAATACAACGCGCCACTGTCCTCGTCCTTGAGGTAGAAGAAACGTCCAGGATGATGCGCGTAGTACGGCTGCTCCGGCTGCATGAAGGTCTTCGCCTCCAGGGTCGGGGCATGCGCGTATTTGGTCGGCTCCGGCTGCATGAACTGCGCGGTGGCGTAACCGCGACAGGTCACATGGATCATCATCCGCCGGTTCCACAGGAAACCGCCAGCGTTGGGGAGCGCGGTCGGGCTGTACAGCGCATAGCGCTCGCCATCGGCACTCGGAGCGAGCAGCGTGGTCGTGTCCTGCTGCGGATCGTGCGCGCGATTCATTGCTCCGTCTCCCCCGCCGCACGCGTGCGCGCGGCCAAATCGTGTTGAATGCGGCGTAGCATCGCATCGTCCAATGGATAAAAGCGCATCGTCCACGCCGCCAGCAACGCAATCGCGCCAGGAATCACCGTCAACAACAACACGATGCCCCGTTGCGAAGCATTGCTCTGCGCCTGATTGGCGACATAGCCCATCGCCGCCAGCATCCAGGCAATGCAGGCCGAGGCCAGTGCAGCGCCGAGCTTTTGCGAAAAGATCGCCGCCGAGAACGTCATCGCGGTGGCGCGACGCCCGGTCTTCCACTCGGTGTAGTCAGCACTATCGGCGTACATGGAGAACGCCAATGGCGATTTCGGCCCAAGCGCAAGGCCCACCAGCAGATTGAGCGCGAACAGCGCCCAGATCGCATTACGCGGGACGAAGAACATCGCACAACTGAGCACGCCGACGCTGGTCATCAAGCAAATCATCAAACGTCGCTTGTCACACCAGCGGGTCAACAGCGGCGTGGCCGCCGCGCCCAGTGCCAACGCCAGCGAATAGCTGCCGAGAAACCAACCGGCCAACTCCGGGCGACCAAGGTAATATTTGACGTAGTACACGCTGGCACCACCACGCATGACGATGGTGACCATGATGATTAACGCCAGCGCGAACAACACCCGCCATGGCCGATTGCGCAGCAGATCGGCAATATCCTGCAACACCGGCGCGCGTGGTTGTGGCAACGGTTGCACACGCTCACGCGTGGTCGCGAAGACAATCGCGAACAACGCTGCGGCCACTGTGCCGTATAGCAACATGGTGCACTGCCAGCCACGTGCGTCGTCGCCATTGCCGAACCAGCGCACCAGATCCAGCGTGGCATAGTTGACCAGGCAGGTGCCGACGAATGCCGCGATGAAGCGGATGCTGACCAACGTGGTGCGTTGTTGGCTATCGGCGGTCATCACCCCCGATAGCGCCGAGTACGGAATGCTGAGCACGGTGTACATCAGCATCATCAGCCCGAAGGTGACGTAGGCCCAAAGCAGGCGACCACCGGTATCCAGCGCTGGCGTGGTATAGGCCAGTACCGCACTGCCGGCCATCGGTAACGCCGCGAACAGCAGATAGGGACGGAACTTGCCCCAGCGGGTGCGGGTGCGGTCGGCGATCGCGCCCATCAACGGATCGCACACCGCGTCCGCCAGCTTGGTCACCAACAGCATCGTGCCCACCGCGGCGGCAGGCAGGCCCATGGTGTCGGTGTAGAAGATCAGCAGGAATGCGGAAATGGTGGCCCAGTACAGATTGAACCCCATGTCGCCGATGCCGTAACCGAGTGTCTCGGACCAGCGCAGCTGCGCGTCGGTGCGTTGCGATGAGAGGGACATCGGCGATCCTGGATGGGCGGACATGCGATGATGCGGCGGCACGCGGTAATTCCCGCGATGCGCGACAGCGGCACGACGCTACACCAGCTTGCACGCGCCGCCAACGCATACGGCATAGCAAAGACATCGCCAGGTATAACGACACGTGATGGACACGACATCGCCTCCACCACCACCGGCCGCCGCCATCGTCGTGATGGGCGTGGCGGGCAGCGGCAAGACCAGCGTCGCGCAGGCACTGGCCGCACACTACCGGATGACGTTCTTGGACGCTGACGACGTGCATAGCGCCGAAGCCAAGGCACAGATGGCCCGTGGGATTCCGCTCAGCGACGCGCAGCGTGCGCCTTGGGTCGCGGCGTTGACGACGCGGCTGCGCCAGTCCAACGCGGCCGGCGACGGCATCGTGCTGGCTTTCTCCGGCTTGCGCCGCGCGCACCGTCAACAGCTACGCGACAGCGGAGTGCCGATGCGCTTGGTGTTTCTGCACGCCGCCATGGACGTGATCGCCGCACGTCTGGCTGCACGCAGCGGCCACTTCATGCCGCCGACCCTGTTGCAGAGCCAGATCGACGCACTGCAATCGCCCATTGACGAGGCGGACGTGATCGCGGTGAACGTGGACGCGCCATTTGCCGAGGTGGTGGATGAAGCCATCGCACGATTGGATTCAACCCGGGTCATTGGCTAGCTAAATCGCGCATCCGGAGTCGCTACCCAATGTGAAGATGCTGGTCTGGCGGCGAACAATGGGGTCATAGCAGACCCGTAGTAAATCACTCTGACCTTTTTTTGTTTACGCTGTTTACGCCATGCGTGAACCTTTTTCCAGTCGGTGCGCCGTTAAATGGTTGATCCTGGCCTGGGAAAACGTGGGTATACTTCAGACTCAGAAGCTCCATCCTTGAACCTGCATGAACTGCTCAAGATTCATGCACGGCACACCAAAATGCTGGCAAACGTTCGGAACTTTGGCGGCATTCGGCTTTAGCTCCTCTTCCGTTACGACCGTGGCGCCTTGCGTCTTAGCAAGCGCAATTACGAATGGGTCGGCCACCGGTGTGCCATTCAACTGTTGCTTGGTACCAATCAGCGCTTGGAAGTGGGATATTGCCAGAATATGAGCTACCACCTGCAACTCGGCCGCCTGCGGGACTCGGAAGATATGCTTGTTCTTGTCCAGCCAAGCTTGAACGTGCGGATTCGGCACCCCCAATTGCATTTCGTTCCAAACCTCACGGGTCGAAATCAGGTCGCCGCTCGCAACCAACCCATCCAACCCAGCCCAGATTGACTTGAAGACGTTCGGATAGTAGTGCTTGAGCTTGCTAAGAGAGTTGGTGTCAAACACATAAATCATTGAGCGGTCCTCTTGAGGACACGCTCTTCAAGCCCCGGCAAGTTCTTGGGCGCGACCCCCAGATACTCCGCCGCCTGAACGGCGCTGACTTGATTGCGAAAATACCGGCCAAATACTTCGTTCAGCATACGGTCACTGATATAGGTGCGCGTAGTGGCGTACCAATCACCGCCGCCCTTCGCCTTCTTTAGTTGGCCGGTCCACTCGGCTACCTTCTCTTCATAGAAAGCTTGATCAACGCGGCCAAGGTCCAAGAACCTGCGCAAGATGGCTTCCCGACTTACGCCATAGTGCCGAGCCAGATTAGAGAAGACTGCATCTGATGCATGGGTCAGGTCGCTGGGAAGACTGGCAGCCTGCCTCTCGAAATCGGAGCCAGGAATCAAAACCTCGGACGCCACAGCATTGCAGAAGACCTCAATCTTCCTCTCGTGCTGCGGAAGCTGTCTGACGTAGCTATGGTCAAACTTGCTTAGCCCGTTAACATTGAAAAGCAGGTGGGCCAGCTCGTGTAGCAAGCTGAAAATCTGGCGAGTCTTCGTAGTGCTGTTATTCAAATAAATGAGAGGGAACTCATCGTCCCTCAAGCAGAAACCGGAGATTTCCTTCTGCATGAATGAATTCTTGAAAACGAAGATTCCACGTCGTTCAACGGCCTGACGCCATTGCAGCAATGCATCGGCGTCATCGCCCCATCTTGCTTGCCCTTCAACCGTGATGCCTAGCTCTTGCCTGATTGCAGATGCTGCGTTCGCGGGAGAATCACGCAAGTCTAGCGGACAGTCTTCCCACAGCTTCCGTTGAGCCGGGTTCCTACCGTCAAAAAGCTCTGCAAGGGCAATCTGGTACGCGTGCGCCTTCCGGATATGAAGAAAGGTGTCGCTAGCCAGATTCTTCAGGTCGAACGCCGGGAGGGTTCGGAACTCGCTCTGAGGACGATGCTCCTCCGGTGGCTTCGGCAGGAAAAAGACAGCGATGGGGCGCTTGTAAACCTCGTAGGCAAGCCGCTCCAACTGCACGTAAGTTGGAGCGTCGGTGCCGGACTCCCAGTTGCTGATATCGTCCGGCCGCTTGGAGATTCGCTCCGCAACATCCTCGACAGTCAGACCAATGGACTCTCTAGCCCATTGCATGACCGCCGGCTGGATTCCAACTACTGGCTCGCCCCTCATAAAATACTCTCGGTTGGCCATCCGCGGCTACCCGCTCCCGGCCAAAGATTAGCTAATCCTATCTTAGCCCATGCGCTCGCACCACCTGCGACGCAGCCCAGCAAGCGCGACATCCCCCTCTCATAAACGAAAAAACCGCCATCTTTACAAGGGCGGTTTTTCGGACATTTTTCGTACTGTTGTGCAATCGAACCAGCGACATGCAGCTAAGCCATTGATATAATTGGTGGGAGGTACAGGGTTCGAACCTGCGACCCCTACCATGTCAAGGTAGTGCTCTACCGCTGAGCTAACCGCCCTCTCTGCAACCCCAACAATAGGGCCAGAGTTAATTTTTCGTCAATCGCACGACTTGATTCAACGGGCGTCATCCGCTAACCGACTGCGCATCCCGAGCCGCAGCCATCATCGGGATGAGAGGCGTGTTTGGTAAACTGGCCCTTCGCCCTTAAAAATGAACCGCCGCCAGGGCGATGGCGGCCTGGATGTCTCCAGCGTCGTGAAGCCGATCAGGAAGCGCCTATGAGTAACACACGTGAACAACTTGTCTTGCCTGGTGGCGGCGACCGCCTGCTGCTGCATTCGTGTTGCGCGCCGTGTTCGGGCGAGTTGATGGAAGCGTTCGTCGAATCCGGTATCGATTACACCGTGTTCTTCTACAACCCCAATATTCATCCGGCCAAGGAATACGAACTGCGTAAGCAGGAGAACATCCGCTTCGCCGAGCAACACGGCGTGCCGTTCATCGACGCCGATTACGACACCGATAACTGGTTCGCGCGCGCCAAAGGCATGGAGAACGAGCCCGAGCGTGGCATCCGTTGCACCATGTGCTTCGACATGCGCTTCGAGCGCACGGCGTTGTATGCCCACGAACATGGGTTTCCGGTTATCACCAGTTCGCTGGGGATTTCGCGCTGGAAGAACATGCAGCAGATCACCGACAGCGGCATCCGCGCCGCCGCGCCTTACGATGGGCTGACTTACTGGGACTACAACTGGCGCAAGCACGGCGGTTCCGCGCGGATGATCGAAATCAGCAAGCGCGAGCGCTTCTACCAGCAGGAATACTGCGGCTGCGTCTATTCCTTGCGCGACACCAATCGCCATCGCCGCGAACAAGGCCGCGAGCGCATTCGCTTGGGCTTGGTGTTCTACGGCGACAACGAGGCGGAATCGAAATAATCGGCAATCCAGTGCCAGTAGGCAGGCGCTGACCAATCGTCCGGTCGGCGCTGCCTAGAGACAGTCCCCGCGTGCCGTATCGCGCCAGCCATGAGACTGGCGATGTTCATTCGCCTGCGCGTTTGCCGATGGCGGAAAACGGGACGATACGGGCTTAGTTGGCCGAGGAAAGATGTTCGATTGCGGCGACACTGCCCAGGCGCTCGCTCAAGCGCTTGAGCAGCGCCAGGCGGTTACCACGCAGCGCCGGGTCCTCGGCGTTGACCATCACGCCATCGAAGAACGCGTCCACTTGCGGCCGCAGCCGCGCCAGCACATTCAGCACGCTGACGTAATCGCGCTGACGCAGAGCACCGTCGGTCTCGGCGATTGCCGCTTCCACTGCTTCAGCCAGCGCGCGCTCGGCCGGCTCGCGCAGCAGCGCTGCATCGACCTGCGCGGGAATCGCGTCCTCGGCCTTGCGCAGAATATTGCGAATGCGCTTGTTCGCGGCGGCCAAGGCGTCGGCTTCCGGCAAGGCGGCGAAGGTGCCGATGGCGTCGATGCGGCGGTCGAGGTCGTACAGCGAGGCCACCTTCAGTTCCGCGACCGCATTGAAATGCGTCGCCGGCACACCCTTGTCGGCGTAATAGCCACGCAGGCGGTCGAGGATGAAGTCATAGAGTTCCTCAAGCTCGGCAAGCGTGGTGCCACCCACGTTCGGGATCGCCTGGGCCTGCACGCCTGAAGCACGTGCCGTTGCGGCGGCATGCTCAGCCTGCTTATCTTTTTGTTGCGTTTTTGCAAACGCAACCGCATCCAACGCTTGATTAAGGAACGTGCGCAGGTTGAGATCAAACCCACTCTCAATCACCGTCCGCGCCAAGCCCAACGCATTGCGCCGCAGCGCGAACGGGTCCTTGTTGCCGGTGGGCTTCAGCCCTGCGGCAAACCCACCGGCCAGCGTGTCCAGGCGTTCGGCGATGGCCAGCACCTTGCCCAACGGCGACAGCGCGATAGCGTCGCCAGCGAAACGCGGTTGGTAGGCTTCGTCGATGGCCAGCGCAATCTCACGTGGTTCGCCAGCGGCGATAGCGTAATAACGGCCGGCAATGCCTTGCAGTTCGGGGAATTCGTTGACCATGCGCGATTGCAGGTCGTTCTTGCTCAGTTCGGCGGCGCGGCGCGCCTGCGCCGGATCGGCCCCCACTTGCACGGCAATCGCCTCGGCCAGTGCGGCCACGCGCCGCACCTTGTCGGCCAGGCTGCCGAGCTTGGCCTGATAGGTCACGCCGGCCAGACCCGCACCCATCGCCTGCAGACCTTGCTTGAGGTCTTCGTCGAAGAAGAACTTGGCGTCGGCGAAGCGCGGACGGATCACCCGCTCGTAGCCCTTGGCGACTTCGGCGACGTCGCGCGAGACGATGTTGGCGATGCCGATGAAATGTTCGGTGAGCTTGCCGTCGGCATCCAGCACCGGGAAGAACTTCTGGTTGCTTTCCATCGTTTCGATCAGCGCTTCCTGCGGTACCGCCAGGAACGCCGGCTCGAAGCGGCACAGCACCGCCGACGGCCATTCCACCAGGTTCACCACCTGCACCAGATTGTCCTCGGCGATGCGCGCACGGCCACCAGCCTGACGCGCGGCCTGCTCAACCTCGGCGACGATGCGCGCGCGGCGCACGTCCGGGTCCACCAGCACCTGCGCCGCCTGCAACGCGGCCACGTAGTCGCCCGGCTGCGCCAGCGTCACCGGCGCATCGTGCAGGAAGCGATGGCCACGGCTGTGCCGGTCGGCCTGCACGCCGAGCAAGTGCGCGGGCACCACCTCGTTGCCGAACAACAGCACCAACCACTGCACGGGCCGCGCGAAACCATAGTCGTGATCGCCCCAACGCATTGGCTTGGGGATGGGCATCGCGGCGATTGCCTCGCGGAGGATGTCCGGCAGCAGGGTCGCAGTGCGCGCACCGGGATGCACCGCGCGGTGCACAAAGCGCTCGCCCTTGGCGTCGCGGGTGCGTTCCAACGCGGTCCAGGCAATCCCGGCCTTGGCCGCAAAACCTTCCAGGGCCTTGGTCGGCTGGCCGTCGGCATCCAGGGCGATGTTGAGATACGGGCCAAGCACTTCCGCGCGCTGCTCAGGCTGTTCGGCGGCCACGCCGGGCAGCAGCACGGCCAGCCGGCGCGGGGTGGACAGCGGCTTGGCGTCGCCGCGCTCCACCGCGATGCCGCGCTTGTCCAGCCCGGCGATCACGCCATCGAACAAAGCCTGGGCCAGGCCCGGCAATGCCTTGACTGGCAGTTCTTCGGTACCCAGTTCGATCAGCAGGGGATGCATGCTCATATCACGTCCTTCCGAGGCGTCGGCAGTGCGCCGCGCCCAATCGATTGTGTCGTTCGGCGTACCGCGCGCATCGCGGTCTTCGCCATGGATCGCCAGCCGCCATCGCCAAGCAAGCGGTAGCGCAAAGAAACGTCCGGCAGGCACGCGCCCACGGGACTAGCGCTTTACGCCGGGGAAACCGAGCTTCTCGCGCTGCGCGTAGTAGGCTTTGGCCACCGCTTGCGCCAGCGCGCGCACGCGCAGGATGTAGCGCTGGCGCTCGGTGACCGAGATCGCCCGGCGCGCATCCAGCAGGTTGAACGCATGGCTGGCCTTGGTGACCTGTTCGTAAGCCGGCAATGGCAGTCCCACTTCGACCAGCGTCTGCGCTTCGCGCTCGCAGGCGTCGAAACGGTGGAACAATTCGGCCACGTCGGCGTGTTCGAAGTTGTACGCGCTCTGCTCCACCTCGTTCTGGTGGTAGACGTCGCCGTAGGTGACTGGCGTGCCGTCGGGGCCGTAGGTCCAGATCAAGTCGTACACGTTGTCGCAGTTCTGCAGGTACATGCACAGCCGTTCAAGACCGTAGGTGATCTCGCCCAGCACCGGTTTGCACTCCAGGCCACCGGCCTGTTGGAAGTAGGTGAACTGAGTGACTTCCATGCCATTGAGCCAGACTTCCCAGCCCAGGCCCCAGGCGCCGAGCGTGGGCGATTCCCAGTTGTCCTCGACAAAACGCAGATCGTGTACCAGTGGATCGATACCCAGCGCGCGCAACGACTCCAGGTACAACTGCTGGATGTTGTCCGGGTTGGGCTTCATCGCGACCTGGTACTGGTAGTAGCGCTGCAAGCGGTTCGGATTCTCGCCGTAGCGGCCATCGGTGGGACGGCGGCTCGGCTGCACATAGGCCGCGTTCCACGGCTCGGGACCGAGTGCGCGCAGGAACGTGGCCGGATGGAACGTGCCGGCACCCACTTCCAAGTCCAACGGTTGGATCAGCACGCAGCCGTGCTGCGCCCAGAACTGGTTGAGGGTCTGGATCAAACCCTGGAACGTGATCGGAACGGACCGGGAAACGGACATCGAGCGGGGGGCCGGTTGAGGGGTGCGCTAGTATAGCGACCGACTCGCGGACACTTCCGCGCACCGGAGCACGACCATGGATTCGCGATCCGCCGCGCCGCCGCTCGGCTTGCCCGCATCCAGCCCGGTGTCGTTGCCACCGGGTCGGTTGACCGTCGAGCGTGTGGCCGCCGCCTTACTCGCCGACGGCTTGGTCGCGCCGGAAGAACGCGGCCGCATGCAGTTCTCGGCGCAGACCGCGCGCACGGTCAGCGATGTGCATCCCCTGGTGCTGCTATCCAATCTCAAACTGCCGGCGATCCAGCCGCCGGGCAGCGAACTGAGCCTGGAACGCTTGACCGAATGGCTGGCGCAGCGCTGCGGCCTGCGCTATCTGCGCATCGACCCGACCCGCGTGGACGTGGCCGCAGTGACTGCGGTGGTCTCGCATGCCTACGCGCGTCGCCACCGCATTCTGCCGCTGGCGCTGGAACCGGAACGCTTACTGGTGGCGACCAGCGAACCGCTGGCACTGGACTGGCTCGGCGATCTGCAACACCTGGCGCGTCGCCGTATCGAGATCGCGGTGGTCAATCCGCTGGATCTGCATCGCTACACGATGGAGTTCTTCGGTGTGACCCGCTCGGTGCGCGGGGCCAAGGACGGGCGCGGCGAGCAGAGCAGCAGCCTGCCCAGCTTCGAACAACTGGTGGAACTGGGCCGTGGCGGCGACGTCAACGCCGACGATCACCACATCGTGCACATCGTCGATTGGCTGTTGCAGTACGCCTACGAACAGCGCGCCAGCGACATCCACCTGGAGCCGCGGCGCGAGGCCGGACGCATGCGCTTTCGCATCGACGGCGTGCTGCACAAGGTGCTGGAAGTGCCGCCGGCGGTGATGAACGCCATCGTCAGCCGGATCAAGGTGCTCGGGCGCATGGACCTGGCCGAGCGCCGACGCCCGCAGGACGGGCGCATCAAAACCCGCTCGCCCGGGGGGCGCGAGACCGAAATGCGCCTGTCGACCATGCCCACCGCATTCGGCGAGAAGTGCGTGATGCGCATCTTCGACCCGGACGCAGCGTTCAAGAGCGTGGACCAGCTCGGTTTCAGTCCTCAGGAAGCGGCCGGCTGGAACGCGCTGGTGGAGCGTCCGCACGGCATCGTGCTGGTCACTGGCCCGACCGGTTCGGGTAAGACCACCACCCTGTACTCCACACTCAAGCGTCTGGCCACGGCGGACGTGAACGTGTGCAGCGTGGAAGACCCGATCGAGATGATCGCGCCCGAGTTCAACCAGATGCAGGTGCAGCCCAATATCGACCTGGACTTCGCCAGTGGCGTGCGCACCCTGCTGCGGCAGGACCCGGACATCATCATGATCGGCGAAATCCGCGACCTGGAAACCGCGCAGATGGCGGTACAGGCCTCGCTGACCGGACACTTGGTGCTATCCACCCTGCATACCAACGATGCACCCTCGGCGATCACCCGCCTGCTCGACCTGGGCGTGCCGCATTATCTGGTCGCTTCCACCCTCAACGGCGTGCTGGCGCAGCGTCTGGTACGCACGCTGTGCAACCACTGCAAACGCCCGCACACGCTGGAAGCACACGAATGGGACGCGCTGCGCGAGCCGGGCGAAGCCTTGCCCGAGCAGATGCAAACCTATGCGCCGGTCGGCTGCCTGGAATGCCGCCGCACCGGCTACCTGGGCCGGGTCGGTCTGTACGAACTGCTGCCGATCGGGCCGCGTCTGCGCAGCCTGATCCGCGCCGACATGGACCTGGCCGGCTTCAGCCGTACCGCACAGGCCGAAGGCGTGCGCACCCTGCGCCGCGCGGGCCTGGAAAAGGTCGCCGCCGGCCTGACCACCCTGGAAGAAGTGTTATCGGTATTGCCACCGCGCGAGTGAGCCGGCGGCTCGGGGATTCCGGGCACCGCCCTTGCCGGCACAGTGGCAGGGCCATGGCCTTGATCTTCGCTGTTACTTTGCGACGAGGGGCGTGAGGCCACTCTCCTCGATAGCCTTGGCAGCGTCCTTAGACGCCATGTAATTCAATAGCGCCTGGGCTGCCTCCGGCTGCGTGCTGGACGTAGCGACGGCACCGGAATACAGGGTCATCTTTTGCGCCTGCTGGGGAATCAGGCCAACGATGGTGATGCCAGGCACCGGCTTCAGCTCGCTCAATTGCTGGAACCCGAGTTGCGCCTGGCCGCGCGCGACCACGGCGCCCACTGGCTCGGCGGGAATCATCCGCGCCTTGGCGGCGAAGGCATCGCCGAGCCGCATCCGCGGGAACAGTTCATGCGACAGGTATACGCCACTGGCACTGTCGGAATACGCCACCGACTTGCTGTCCAGCAGGGTCTTGCGGAAAGCGTCCATGCTGGAGATATCCGGCTTGGCCGCGCCCTCTTTGACCGCCATGGCGATATAGGATTTGCCCAAATCCACCCGACTGGCCTTGCGCGCCTGTCCCGTGGCGACCAGCGTGTCGAGCGCCGAACCGACCATCAACAGCACGTCCGCCGGCTCATTGTGGGCGAGGCGATTGGGGATGGCCTGCGGCGTGTCGCCCATCGACGGCGCCGCCTCGATGTGCAGCTTCACCCCGGTCGCCTGTTCGTAGCCCGGCGCGATTGCGCGTATCGCCCCCATGATGCCGCCGGAACTGAGCACGGTGAGGGTGGTGGGCTTGACCGGAGTGACCGCAACGCAGGCGCCGGAGGCGATCAACACCCCAGCGAGCATCAGTGATTTCAAGAGTTTCAGCATGCCGAAGATCCCTGCGATGCCTGACTGCACATGAACGCCGAGTGTAACCAGTCCAGGGACGCCAAGCGAAGTGCTGGGTTTACCCACGTTATATGCTGATGCCGTCGACGCCGGCCGGACTTGAAAAAATGGCCCCGCGGCCATTTAGAATCGATCCATGTCGTTGCCTTGCTGCGTATGTCCGCTGTGCCGTTCCTGATCCTCGAAACTGGCGAGCCAGTGCCCACAATGCGGCGCTACGGTCGCTTTCCGCACTGGATCCGCGTCGCCGCCGGTCTGGCCGAGCGCGATATCGTGGTCGCCAACGTCGCCGCAGGGGCTGCGCTGCCGGATCGCCGCGATTTCGCCGGGGTCATCATCACCGGGTCGGCTGCATTCGTCACCGATCGCGCCGACTGGAGCGAGCGTTCCGCCGACTGGCTGCGCGAAGCCGCCCACGCGGGAATGCCGCTGCTGGGCATCTGTTACGGCCACCAGTTGCTGGCACACGCGCTGGGCGGGGAGGTGGCTTACAACCCAGCCGGACGCGAATCGGGCACGGTGCAGATCGCGTTATCTCCTCAGGCCGCCGACGACCCGTTGTTCTACGGTCTGCCGGAACATTTCCCTGTGCACGCCACCCATCTGCAGACCGTGCTGCGCGCACCGCCCGGTGCCAGCGTGCTGGCGCATTCGGCGCAGGACCAGTGCCAGGCGCTACGCTGGGGCCAGGCAACCTGGGGCGTACAGTTTCATCCGGAGTTCGCCACCCACCATATGCGTGGCTACGTGAAGGCGCGGGCCGACTGTCTACGCCGTGCGGGACGCTGCGCCCGTACCATCGCCCGCGAGGTCAGCGCTGCGCCGTTGGCGCGCAAGCTGCTACGACGCTTCGTTCAGCACGCGCGTGCTCAGTCTTGACGACGACGACCAGGCAAAACCACGATAATCTGCATCTTCGCCGCGCTGTACGGCGTCCCCCACTTCGGATTGGCAATGATCGAAATTCGCAAGCTGCCGGCTTCGGCCGGCGCGGAATGGCTATTGAGCGGGATGTCGCTCCTGCGGCGGGCGCCATGGGCGCTGGGTCGGCTGGGCGCAATCTGGGGATTGGCCATGATAATCGCCGTGTTCATGGGGAGTCTCCACCCGAACCTCGGCATGCTGGCGCAACTGCTGATTGGTCTGGCCGGACCGCTGCTGTTCGGTGGGCTGGTCTGGGCCGCGCGCGAGGTGGACCAGGGCCGCAGCCCACAACCGGCGCACCTGCTGCAAGGCCTGCAGGCGGGGCGCGCGCCGCATTTACTGGTGGCGTTGTTGCCGCAATTGGTCGTCGTCCTGGCACTGGGCATCCTTGCCATGGTGGTGGTGGGGCCGAGCGGATGGCAGCAGCTGGTCACGGTGATGAACAAGCTCAACGAGCTCAGCCAGTCGAATGCGCAACCAGATCCCGCACAGGTGGAGCAACTGGTGCAAACCCTGCCGGCGATGCGCATCCTGCTGTGGGTACTGCTGATGGCGATCGGTTTCGTGATGGTCATGCTGACGCTGTTCCTGTTCGCGCCGCAGGTGATGTTCGATGGCCGCAACGGCCTGACCGCGATGCGCTACAGCCTGCGCGCCTGCCTGCACAACGTGCCGGCGATGTTGGTGTTCTGCGTGCTGGCCTTCATCGCCACCTTTGCGCTGTACTTCGTGCTGGCACTGGTGATGCTGGTGCTCCAGGCCATTGTCGGCGCCATGGTCGCGACCCTGATCACACAGGTGCTGCTCATGGCTCTGGTGATGCCGACGCTGGCCGGCATGGTGTACGCGGCGTGGAAGCAGATGTTCAAGCATCCCGATCATCCCGCAGCGACCGTGCCGCAGCCGCCGTCCAATGTGTTTGTCGCTTGAGAGGCGACTGACCGAATCCCTGAAAAGCCGAGCTGTTCGGGCGGCTCCCCGATCCACTGCTGCCGGCCGTTGCGGCACCTGGGTAGAACAGCTTGGCTGAAATTCCTCAGCTACGCTGTAGAGTGGCTAACAAAACCTCGTAAGTCGCGATCATCGGGTACGACGTGGACAGCGCGCAGGAACCGCAATGGACAGGTGTGAGAATTCCGAACACTGCCCGTGCCTGTCCGGCGGCGACGCAGTCGCTTTGTGAGCTTTAGTCGCGGATCTGCATTTCCGACGGCTTCTTGGTCACTGCGCTGGCGGCGATGATGCCCAACTCGTAAAGCAGACACATCGGAATGGCCAGCATCAATTGCGAGACCACGTCTGGCGGGGTCAACAAGGCAGCCAACACGAAGATGCCCACCACCGCGTAACCACGGCCCTCGCGCAGTTGCTGCGGTGTTACCCAACCGAGTAGGGCAAGGATCACCAGCGCGACCGGCAACTCGAAGCTGACGCCGAAGGCGAAGAAAATCGCCAGGACGAAATCCAGATAAGACCCGGCGTCCGGAGTGAGCTGGATCACGTCCGGCTTGAACGTGGTCAGGAAGTGAAACACCCCCGGCAACACCAGAAAGTAGGCGAACGCGCAGCCGAGATAGAACAGCAGCACCGCCGATGCCAGCAGTGGCAACGCCAGACGCTTCTCGCGCTGGTACAAACCGGGGGCAACGAAGGCCCAGGCTTGGTACAGCAGCCAGGGCACGGCGATGAAGACGCCCAAAAAGAACGCCAATTTGAGCGGGGCAATGACCGCGCCGGCCGGATGCGTGGCAATCACGCTCTGTCCGACCGGCAACTGCGCCAGCATCGGCGCGGCCAGCCAGGTGTAGATGCGCTTGGAGAACGGTAGCAAAACCACCACCACCACGGCCAGACCGATCAGCGCACGCATCAGGCGCGCACGCAGTTCGATCAGGTGTTCGATCAGGCTGCTCTCGGCTTCGGGGTTCATCGCGGGGCTGTCGGGTCAGCGGAAGGAGGCTGGACCGGAGCCGACGGCGCGGTGTCTGCGGTCGGTGGGTGCGCGGCGGTGGTGTGCGGCGTTGCCGACGATGCAGACACCTCGGCAAGTGGCTCGGCTGTAGCGGTCGGCGTTGACGGCAGCGCGGGGCTGGCAGCAAACGGCGGCTCCGAGGCCGAGGCTGTTTCCACGGTCTCGGTGGAGACGGCCGGTGTGGTCGGATCGATCTCGCGGCGCAGGGCTTCGGTTTCGCGTTGCAATTGCTGACCACTGTCGCGTAGTTGGGTCTCGGCTTGGCGCAGCGAGGCTTGCACGTCGCGCAGGCTGCGCTTGAGCTCCTCCGCTTCCAGTTCGCGCTCCAGCTCTTGCTTCACCGAGTCCCATTGCGCGCGGGCACGACGCACCCACAACCCCGCAAAACGCGCCGCCTTAGGCAAGCGCTCCGGGCCGAGTACCACCAACGCCACCACTGCGATTACCAGCAGTTCGCTGAATCCGATATCGAACACGCCACGCCGTCCTGTCAGCGCGCGTCGCGGTCGTGCTCGGCCTGGGTCTGGCGCGACGATTCACTGCTACGCGAGGCGTCGGCGAGCTGGCCGGCGGGTTTGTCGTCGTCCTCGCGCATGCCTTTCTTGAACTCCTTGACCGCGTTACCCAAGTCCTTGGCGCCACCTGTCAGCCGCTTGGTGCCGAATATCAACAGCACGATCAACAGCACGACCAGCCAGTGCCCGATGCTAAAACTGCCCATGATGCGCTCGCAAAAAAAGTCGTTGAGGAACCCGCAGGATAACGCACCGGACGTGGGTACGTTATTTAGCGCACACGCTGCGCATACCCCTGAACAGGCGTCAGCCAGGTGCCCCAGCCGCGAGCGGCGACGCCAAAATCAGTGGCTGCCGTTGAGCGGCTCGGTGCGGACCTCACCGTCGGACACGGGCTGGAAGCCTTGCTTCTGCGGGGCTTGCGACGGTGCTTGCAACGGCGCGGTGCTGGTGTTGTCAGTGGTGTGCGATCCGACCGCCGATTCCGCTGCGGCCTGTCTGGCCGGCGTCGGCGCAGGTACGGCGGACGCCGGGGCTGGGTCGCTATCGTCGCTATCCTTGTTGTTGCGACGGGTTTGCCGTGCGGCGTAGGTGGATTCTTCCAGCTTGTCGCGGAATGCCACGATATCGTTGGACGGCCGGCTGGCGGTACGGCCTTCGAAGATCATCCGTGGGGTGCTGTTGCTGCCATAAGCGTTGAGATCAGCGGCATCGTCGATCTGCAAGTCGGCACCATCCAGGGCGACGCCGGCGAACAGCCCGCGCGCGCGCGACCACGACCAGATCTCGGCCTTGAGCTCGCCGTCGGTGGCCGCAGCGGCATTGCGCCCGACCGGACCGGCGGCGACCCCGGCATCGGCACCCAGGGTGAACTTACCATTGACGATGTTGTCCAGGCTGCGGTCGTTACGGAACACCAGCACCACATCGGAGGACTGCACGCCAATCTGTAACCCGACGCTGCCGCCGGTCAGCTTGACGAACACTGGATTGGACCAAGTGCCATCGGGGCGCTTGACCGACATCAAGCCGTGGCCGCGACGTCCACCGAACACCATGCCGACCTTGAGCGTGTCGGGAATGACCACGATGGCGCGGCCCTCGTCGAGCAACCTGTCGGGAATGGCTTGCTCCGGGATCTTCTGAATCTCGCTCAGCACGCGCAGGGCGTTGCGGGCGCGCTCGTCCTCTTCGGGACCGGCCATGGCGTGGCCGGCGAACAGCAGGGTACTCAGCAACAGGGCGAGGCGCGGCAGGCGGGGCATTGAGGGTGGGCTCCAAGATCGATCCGCAGCTAAGATACTGCGGCTTCCCGAACTTACTCATCGCCCGATGAATCGGCTATGAGCGATGCCACGACTCACCGATGCCGCACCCATCACTGCCATAGAAACGCGTCAGACTGCGGCACCGAGTCTCTGCCACAATGCGCCCATGTCCAACGCACCCGAGACCGCCATCCTGGTGGTGAACCTAGGTACGCCCGAGGCGCCCACGGCACCTGCGGTCGCCCGTTATCTGGCCGAATTTCTCGGCGACAAGCGCGTGGTGGCGATTCCGCGCCTGTTCTGGTGGCCGCTGCTGCACTGGATCATCCTGCCACGGCGTTCGCCGAAATCGGCTGAAAAATACGCGCAGGTCTGGCTGCCGGACGGATCGCCGCTGGCGGTGTACACGCGGCGTCTGGCCGAAGGCATGCAACGCGCATTGCCCGACCACAAGGTGGCCTGGGCGATGCGCTACGGCACACCTGCGCTGGCACCGACGCTGGACGCGCTACGCGATGGCGGCGTGCGCCGGATCGTGGTGCTGCCGCTGTATCCGCAATATTCGACCACCACCACCGCTTCGATCGAGGACGTGGTGGAGGCCTGGAAGGCGCGCAATCCGCAGTTGCCGGTGCACTTGATCGAGGACTACCCAACCGATCCGGCCTGGGTCGAGGCGGTAGCCGCCAGTGTGCGGGCGCACTGGGCGCAGCATGGCCGTGGTGAAATGCTGTTCTTTTCCTTCCACGGCTTGCCGCAACGGGTGGCCAACAACGGCGACCCGTATCCGCAACGCTGCGAGGCCAGCGCCCAGGCGATTGCCACGGCCCTGGGCCTGGACGCCAGCCAATGGCAACTCGGTTATCAGTCGCGCTTCGGCGCCGAACGCTGGCTGCGACCCTATGCCGAACCGCGCCTGTGGGAACTGGCCGCGCAAGGCATGCAACGCGTGGACGTGCTCTGCCCAGGCTTCGCCACCGACTGCCTGGAAACCCTGGAGGAGGTGGCGATGGGTTTCGTCGAGACCTGTGCCGAGCGCGGCATGCAGGTGCGTTACATCCCCTGTCTCAACGACACGGCGGCCCACGCCCACGCCCTAGCGCAGCTCGCCATTCGCGCCGCATGAGTCCGCGCGCCTTTACCTGTCCATCGCGAGTGGGCATGCTCGCCGGCTTGCGCAGCGGCGATCCGCAGGGGCCGAAAGTGCTGGCCTTGCACGGTTGGCTGGACAATGCCGCCAGCTTCGTGCCACTGAGCGCGCATCTGCCGCAACTGGATCTGGTCATGCTGGACATGCCCGGACACGGCTATAGCGCCGCGTTGCCGGAGGGAAGCGAGTACCTGTTGTTCAGCAGCCTGCATCCGGTCTTGGACGCTGCCGATGCGCTGGGTTGGGAGCGTTTCGTGCTGATCGGCCACTCGATGGGCGCGGCAATCGCGAGCCTGCTGGCTGCGGCGATGCCGCAGCGGATCGAGAAGCTGGTGGCGATCGAGATGCTCGGCGGTCTGTCCGAAAGCGAAGCCGACGCTGTACAGCGCTTGCGCGACAGCGTGACCACGGGCCGCCAGGTCAATGCGACGCCGTTGCGGGTGTTTCCCGATCTGGCCACCCCCGTGCGTGCGCGCATGTGGGTCAACCAACTCAGCGAACCCGCAGCGCGGCTCCTGGTGGAGCGTGGATTGCGCGAGGTGGATGGCGGCTATGTCTGGCGCAGCGATCGCCGGCTGACCCAGTCCACCCCGATACGCCAGACAGAATCACAAGTACTCGCCTTGCTGACCGGCATCGACTGCCCGACGCTGGTGATATTCGCCGATCCCGCACAGGCCATGCTGCCCGAGCCAATGCGCCTGCAACGGGCGGCACAGCTACGCGATGGCCGCGTGCATACGCTGCCCGGCACCCATCACCTGCACATGGAACAACCCGCGGCGATAGCCGCGTTGCTGCACGCGTTTCTATGAATTAACGCCGTGCGTGCACAGGATTATCCGCAGCGCATGTCTGACTCCGCGCATCGGAGGTGAAATTTATATGCGGCACTATTTTTTCTTACGGCGCACGCACGCCTGCGGTCAACAGGCGTGGAGGCGATCCGTCACGTCGTTCGCGGTGCGATCCCGGCGTCCGACATGCCGGCATCGCACTCCCACCCAGGACCGTCACGGCTCGCTGACGCGGGAGATCGCATCGGGTTTTTACCGCAGGCGAGGAGAGGCGGCATGCGGGGCGCTGGATGGAGTTCTGTCTGCGCAGCACTGAGGCGAAGCGGTCGGCATCTCCATGCCAGGACGCCGCCGTGCCAATGACGAACGACGCATGTACCTTGGACCGGTACAGCGCAGGCGCTAACCCAGCAAGCGTCGCAACTGCGCCTTCAGGCAGCGCCCATGTGTGTGGAAGTAACTGCGCTCGGCTTTCCACTCCGGGAACCGCGCTTCCACTTCGCGCCAGAATGCTGGCGAATGATTGGCCTGCAGCAGATGGCACAACTCGTGGACCAGCACGTACTCGAACGCCGATGAGCGACCCAGCACCAGCGCCAAGTCCAGTGCCATGGACCCGTCCGGGGCCAGCGAGCCCCACTGCGAGGACATCACCTTGAGCCGGATCCGCGCTGGCGCGCGCGGTAGCGATGGCAAGTACATCGGCAACCAGCGACCCAGATCGACGCGCGCCTGCGCTTCGTAGAATTCGCGCAGCGTGCGTGCAATCACCGCGTCGCTGGCGCGTGCTGGGATCTGCAATTGCGCACCCTGGGCATCGACTTGCAAGCGCGCGTAACGACCCTCGCTCCAACGCAAGGGTAGGCGCTCGCCGCGCAACGGCAGCCAACCAGGAACACCGCGTTGCAAACCAGGCGTGCTGTCCTCGTCGCGGTAGCGCGCCAGTTGCGTATCCAGCCACTGTCGGTGTTCGAGCAGAAAACGCTCGCCGGCGACCAGACTGGCGCGCAGCGGTAAGGTCAGCCGCGCGCCGCGTTCATCCACGCTGAGTTTGATCCGCCGAGCGCGCGGATCACGCACGCGCAGTACCTCGATCTCGCGCTCGTCCAATCGCAGACGGACGAGGTCGCGTTCGACCGCCGCAGGCGGCGGGGCGAGCAAGCGACGGAGAAAAGTAGGCATGCAGACAGGATAACTCTCCGATCACCAACACATCGTGACAAAGGCACGCTCTGGCGCATTGTGACGCCGCTTGATTTCAGGTCTCGGCCTTGCTCAGCTTCAACGCCTCTTCCAGCAGCAGGAACAGCCGTCGCACTTCACCGCTCATCAGTGCGAAATGCGCATCCAGTTCGGCGCGCACGCCATCGTGATCGGCATGCTCAAGCTGGTCGAGCGCCCCGTCGAGGAACTTCAGCTTGCGGATCACCAGATCGTCGCCGAGAACAAAGGACACGTGGTCGTCCAGCACCAGCGCCAGCTTGGTGACCTGTTTGCCAGCTTCCAGGTGTTTGTCGATCTCGTCGCAGCGCAGTTCCTGATGCTGGCACTTGACCACCGCGCCACCTTCGATGGGGTCCTTCATCTCGCACTCTTCGCCCAGACTCAATCCTTCCGGTAGCGGCTCGCCGGCGATCCAGCCGGTGAGGATCGCGCGCGGGGCCACCTCGGCATTCAATGGCAGCGCCGGAAAGCTGCCGAGCAGGCCACGGATCTCCGACATCACGGTTTCTCCGCTCTTGCGGCTGGAGGTGTCCACGGCGACGTAGCCGTGCTGCAGATCCAGCATCGCGTCGGTGCGCGAGGATTTGACGAAGGCGCGCGGCAGCAGTTCGTGGATCAGGTCATCTTTCAAGCGTTTGCGCGCGCGACCGCCAGGCCGGCGCCCTTCCTTTTCCTCGATTTCGGCGACCTTGCGCGCAAGCAGGTCGTTGACCACCGAACCGGGCAGGATCTTGTCCTCCCCGCCCACGGTGAGCCAGAGAAAATCGGCGATGCGGTGCGACAGCGCTTCCTGCTCATCGCGACCGAACGGGGAGATGAAACCACGCGAACTCATTTCCAGCGGGCCAACCGATTTGAGCCGGGCCTCCGGCAGGTGCGTATCGACCTCGGAAAAGTCCAGCGTCGTAGGGAAGCGGAACAGCGTCAGATTGCGAAAGAACATCGAGCATCCAGCAGAAGGAAACGGAACGATCCGGCGCCATTGCGCGCGGCGATAGACGACATTGTCGCATCGCGTCGGCCGGCTTACCGCATCGAACGGTTCAGCGAAGCGCGTTCAGGCTGGACTCTCGTCTGCCCAGGCGGTTGCAGGCGCGCCGCCGCCGAGCGCGGCGAAATCGAACAATGCGCGGTCGGCCAGTTGCGATGGCTGCACGTTACCCATGGCCCGCGCGATTTGCTCCACCCGTCCCGGGTGCTCGCGATCCCACTGTTGCAACATCAGCCCGACCTGGCGCCGTTGCAGCGTCTCCTGGCTGCCGCACAAGGTGCAGGGAATCAGCGGGAAATTTTGTGCCTGCGCATAGGCGGCGATATCGTGCTCGCGCACGTAAGCCAGCGGCCGGATCACCACGTGCTGGCCGTCGTCGCTGCGCAGCAGCGGCGCCATCGCCGCGAGTTTGGCGTGGAAGAACAGGTTCATGAAAAACGTCGCGACGATATCGTCGCAGTGGTGGCCCAAGGCGATCTTGCTGATGCCGTGTTCGGCGGCGTAGCGGTATAGCGCGCCACGACGCAATCGCGAACAGAGCGAGCACAGGGTTTTGCCCTCCGGCACCACCCGGGTAACCAGCGAATAGGTATCCTGCTCGATCACATGCCAAGCCACGCCGCGCTTGCGCAGGTAGTCCGGCAGCACGTCGGCGGGAAAGCCCGGCTGTTTCTGGTCCAGGTTCACCGCGACCAGTTCGAACGGCACAGGCGCCTTGCGCTGCAATTGCAACAAGATCTCCAGCAACGTGTAGCTGTCCTTGCCGCCGGACAGGCACACCATCACTTTGTCGCCAGCGGCAATCATGCCGAAGTCGGCAATGGCCTGACCCACCTGCCTGCACAGGCGCTTCCCCAACACCGAGGATGGGGAACGCGCGGGCGAGGCGGGATCGGCAAGACGCTGCGGCAAGGGCAGGGAAGAAGACATGACGGTGCATTGTAGTCGTCGCATCGGCGTGGATGCGCTGCTGCCGAATGCGCTGCCGCGTCCGGACATTGCACGCTGTGTCTTGCGATGGCGCATCGCAGCAAGCGTTTCGCTCGCAGGCTGGGTAAAGTTCGCGCGTCCCGGCTTGCGAACCGCATCCAATGCATGCGTCGGTTTTCTTCGGCAGTGGCGCTTTTTCCACTCCGTCCATGATAGCGCTAACATCGTTGGTCACGCTGGCGCGTCTGCGCTCGTGTCGCTACCGCGCAGCGCGAACGCTGCGCGTGGTCCATACCCAATGTCTGCCGCCGCTGCATCTGCGCGACGCAACGGCGGCATTGCGTGCCCCTGCCACGCACGCGCCTGCGCCAATCGACATGGCAACGGTCTGCACACCGATGACGCCGTGCCGACCATCGTTCTCCCACTCGATAGGAATCCGTTTCTCATGAGCAACTCCGTCTACATCGGCGCCAAGGAATATTTTCCGGGCATCGGCCGCATTCCGTTCGAAGGCAAGGCCTCGGACAACCCGCTGGCGTTCAAGGTGTACGACGCCGACAAGCAGATTGGCGGCAAGTCCATGGCCGCGCACCTGCGTTTTGCGGTGGCGTATTGGCATAGTTTCTGCGGTAACGGCGCCGATCCGTTCGGCCCGGGCACGCGCGCCTATCCGTGGGACGCCGGCAGCGACGCGCTGGCGCGGGCCGAGGCCAAGGCCGATGCGGCGTTCGAGTTTTTCACCAAACTCGGTGTTCCGTATTACTGCTTCCACGACGTGGATCTGGCCCCGGACGCGGAGGCCATCGGCCAGTACGAGACGAATCTGCAACACATGGTCGGCATCGCCAAGCAGCGTCAGGCCGACACCGGCATCAAGCTGCTGTGGGGCACGGCCAATCTGTTCTCGCATCCGCGCTACATGAATGGCGCGGCGACCAACCCGGATTTCGACGTGGTGGCGCGCGCGGCGGTGCAGGTCAAGGCGGCGTTGGAGGCGACGGTGGCGCTGGGCGGGGAGAACTACGTGTTCTGGGGCGGTCGCGAGGGGTATGCGTGCCTGCACAACACGCAGATGCGGCGCGAGCAGGAGCACCTGGCGCGCTTCCTCACCCTGGCGCGCGACTACGGACGCAGCATCGGCTTCAAGGGCAATTTCCTGATCGAGCCCAAGCCGATGGAGCCGATGAAGCACCAGTACGATTTCGACAGCGCCACGGTGGTGGGTTTCCTGCGTCAGCACGGGCTGGAGAAGGATTTCAAACTCAATATCGAGGCCAACCACGCCACGCTGTCCGGGCACAGTTTCGAGCACGATTTGCAGGTGGCCTCGGATGCAGGGTTGCTGGGCAGCATCGATGCCAATCGCGGCAATCCACAGAACGGCTGGGACACCGACCAGTTCCCGGTGGATCTGTACGACACGGTGGGG
>NZ_JZHZ01000007.1:151665-171173 GCF_000963005.1 Xanthomonas sp. GPE 39 | reverse complement strand
CGACCCAGCGCAGCGGTCGCCAGGAAGCCTACGAGAACCTCATCAACCAGTACCTGATGCGCTGATGCGCTGCGGTGATATGTCGCCGTCAGCGCTTGCGGGCGCGGGCGACAACCGGCGCGGCAACCGAGTCGCGTTCGATCAGCTGATGGGCGAATACATGATCGTTATGGCCACCAGACTCGCGTTCCTTGCTACGCAAACGGCGCAGCAGCAGATCGATTGCGGTGTCGGCCATCGCCGCAATCGGCTGGCGGACGGTGGTCAGTTCGGGCCACACGGTGGTCGCAGCGGAGGTATCGTCGAAACCGACCACCGACAGATCGCGCGGCACATCCAGCCCACGTCGATGCGCCACCGACACGGCGGCGGCGGCCATGTCGTCGTTGCTGGCGACAATCGCCGTCGGTGGTGTGCGCCGCGCCAACAATTTTTCCGCCGCCTCCAATCCGGAGCGATAGGTGAAATCGCCCTGTTGCACCAACGCCGTGTCCAGCCGCAGACCAGCCACGTGCAGCGCCGCCTGGAAACCATCGAAGCGACGCGCGCTGGCCGACAGATTGGGATGGCCGGCGATATAGGCGATCCGCGTGTGGCCGTGGGCGATGAGATGCGCGGTGATGTCCTGGCTGGCGCGGAACTCGTCGATGCGCACGCTCGGCATCGCCTCGCTGAAACGCCCGGATGCGATCGCCACCATGGGCACCTTGGCGCGCAAGAGTTCGCTCACCGCCGTGTCCGATTCGCACAATGGCGGCGACAGGATCACCCCGGACACGCCCTTGGCCAGCTTGCGCACGGCCTTGCGCTCGGCGTTCGCACCGAGATCTTCCCAGTAGTCGATGATCAGTTGAATCGAGGTGCGCGAGGCAGCGCGCAGCACGCCCACCAGCAGATCGCTCAGGTAGGCGCCACTGGGATTGCTGTAGATCAGCGCGACCCGCGTGTTCTGTGCCGCGGCCAGTGCGCTGGCCGCCAGATTGGGCGTGTAGCCGAGCTTGTCCACCGCGCGCATGACGTGCGTGCGAGTGGCATCGCGCACATTGCCTTGCCCATTGATGACCCGCGACACGGTCATCGGCGAGACCTTGGCGAGTGCGGCGACCTCGTCGATGGTCACCGCGTGACTCTTACGCCGGACCGATTTCCTCACCTTCTCCACAATGGGCCTCTTGGCTGCTATGCGGGCACGTGGCTCGGTCAAGGCGGTCACCGGTCAACCCCGCATCTGGGCCTACCGTGGCACGGGGTGGATCCGAACACGCGCGATGTCCGCATGGTACCGGGAAGCGGCCGACGCGGCGATGTGCGCAGCGCTCCACAACGAGTGGGCACGCACACATGAACGACACAGGAGTGCCACGGCGGCGATGGTACCGGCATTGGCCATGGTGGTGCCTGGCCTTGCTGCTACCGATGACCACGCTGCGTGCCGAGGATGGCTATGCCTTGTGGCTGCGCTACCCCGCGCTGGCGCAGGCACAGGCGGCCCCCTGGCGTGCGCTTGCCACGGAGCTGGTGGCAAGCGCCGATACGCCGTTGCAGCAGGCCGCACGCGAGGAGTTGCAGCGCGGTTTGGTTGGAATGCTCGGTGCCGCGCCACCGTTGGCCGCCACGGTGGACCGCGCTGGTGCGCTGGTGCTCGGCACGCCAGCCACGCCGGCAATCGCGCGGCTGCGGCTGGATACACGCGATCTGGGCGAAGAGGGATATCTGATCCGCAGCGTGGTGATCGATGGTCATCCGGCTACCGTGTTGGTTGGTGGCGGCGAGCGTGGCGTGCTGTATGCGGCCTTCGGCTTTCTGCGTCTATTGCAGACCGGTCAGATGCCGACGGCGCTGCCTCTACGCGATGCGCCACGAGTGCAACTGCGCATGCTCGATCATTGGGACAATCTGGATGGTTTCGTCGAGCGCGGTTATGCCGGTGCCTCGCTCTGGAACTGGCGCGCGCTTCCCAAGCATGTGGACCGGCGCTATACCGACTACGCGCGCGCCAACGCCTCGGTGGGGATCAACGGCGCGGTCGTGAACAATGTCAACGCCAGCGCGATCAGCCTCACCACACCATATTTGGACAAGGCCGCGGCGCTGGCGGCAGTGCTGCGCCGGTATGGCATCCGCCTCTACCTGAGCGCACGTTTTAGCGCGCCGATGGAGATCGGCGGGTTGACCACCGCCGATCCGCTGGATCCGGCGGTGCGACGCTGGTGGCGCGCCAAGGCCGATGCGATCTACGCGCGGATTCCGGATTTCGGCGGGTTTCTGGTCAAGGCCAATTGCGAGGGGCAACCCGGACCGCAGGACTACGGCCGCAGCCACGCCGACGGCGCCAACATGTTGGCCGACGCCTTGGCAGCGCATGGCGGTGTGGTGATATGGCGTGCCTTCGTCTACGCGCATCCGCACGCGCAGCCGAGCGACCGCGCCAAGCAAGCCTACGATGAGTTCGTCCCGCTGGACGGCAAGTTCCGCGACAACGTGCTGTTGCAGGTGAAAAACGGCCCGATCGACTTTCAGCCGCGCGAGCCCTTCCATCCGGTCTTCGGCGCGATGCCACGCACGCCGCTGATGCTGGAATTCCAGATCACCAAGGAGTATCTGGGCTTCGCCACCCACCTGGCGTATCTGGGCACGCTGTACCAGGAAACCCTGCAGGCCGATACACAACGCGGCAAGCAAGCGACCGTGGCGCGGATCGTGGAAGGAGCGCTGGACGGACATACGCGCAGCGGCATCGCCGGGGTGGCCAACATCGGTGCCGACCGCAACTGGTGCGGCTCGATCTTCGATCAGGCCAATTGGTACGCGTTCGGGCGGCTGGCCTGGAATCCGCAGGACGATGCGCGCTCCATCGCCGAAGACTGGGTGCGCATGACCTTCGGCAACAATCCGGCCCTGGTCGTGCCGGTGGTCGACATGATGATGGCCTCGCGCGAAGCGGTGGTGGACTACATGACGCCGCTCGGTTTGCATCACTTGATGGGCCGTGGTCACCACTATGGGCCAGCGCCATGGGATGCCGGCAGCGCGCGACCGGATTGGGATCCGGTGTATTACCACCGCGCCGACCGCAACGGCATCGGCTTTGATCGCAGCGCGACCGGCAGCAATGCGGTGGCGCAGTACGCGCCGCCATTGGCACGCCGCTTCGGCGATGTGCGCACGGTACCGGAACGGTATCTGCTGTGGTTCCATCATGTGCCATGGGATTACCGCATGCACTCCGGCCGGCCACTATGGGAGGCGTTGATCGACCACTACGACCACGGCGTAGCCGAGGTGGCGCGGATGCGTGCGACCTGGGCCGGGCTGGCGCCATACGTGGATGCGCAGCGCTATCGCCGGGTCGCCGATTTTCTGGCGATCCAGCAACGCGAGGCACAGTGGTGGCGCGATGCCAGCATCGCCTACTGGCAAAAGGTGTCCGGGCGCGCGCTGCCGCAAGGTGTCGTCCCGCCTGCGCATCCGTTGGCTTATTACCAATCGCTGTCGTTTCCAAACGCACCGGGAAATCCCAAATGACGCTGCACCGTGATGCCATCCAGACTGTGCGCTGCCTGCTGTTGGCGGCGCTATGTGCGCCTGCGTTCGCCCAGGCCGAAAATACCGAGCAAACCGAGCAAGCTCCCTTGTTGCATGCGTTGTTCCAGGATCACGCGGTGCTGCAGCGCGATGCGCCGATCCGGGTCTGGGGTGACGCCACTGCCGGTGAAACTGTCACCGTGCAACTGGCACAACAGCGCGTGCAGACGCGTGCCGACCGCCAGGGCCACTGGCAGGCGCAGTTGCCGGCGTTGCCGGCGGGTGGGCCGTATACCTTGCAGGCCAGCACCGCACATGGCCGCATCCAGCGGGCCGACGATGTATTGATCGGCGACGTGTGGCTGTGCTCTGGGCAATCCAACATGGAACTGCCGGTACAGCGCACGCTGGATACGCGCAATGAGCTGGCCGATGCGCATCACCCCATGATCCGCATGTTCAAGGTGCCGGCGCAGTCCAGTGCGCTGCCGCAAGCGCACTTCGGCGGTGCGAGCGCATGGCAGCCGACCACGCCGGAGACCGTCGGTGCGTTTTCCGCCACCTGTTATTACTTCGCCCGCGAACTCCACAAGACCGTGGACGTACCGATGGGCCTGATCAATGCGTCTTGGGGCGGTTCGCAGATACAGGCATGGATCGGCGATGCGGCACTGCGCAAGGTAGACGACAACGCGCCGGCACTGGACGTATTGGCTCGCTATGCAAAGGATCCGCAGCAAGCCGCGCCACACTGGGGAAACCTGTGGGAAAGGTGGTGGCATGCACACGGCAGTGGCGCGCCATGGCAACCCGGCGACAGCGGCACGGACTGGCACGACGCACCGCCCACACTGGGCGCCTGGGACGACTGGGGCGTGCCGCAGTTGGTCAACTTCACCGGCATGGTCTGGTACCGCACGACGGTGACGCTGAGCGCCGCACAAGCAGCGCAGCAGGCCACGTTGGTGCTGGGGCCGGTGGACGAACTCGACCAGACCTGGGTCAACGGCCAGGCAATCGGCAGCAGCTACGGCGCGGATGATCCACGCCATTACCCACTACCGCACGGCGTGCTGCACGCGGGCCAGAACACCGTGGTGCTCAACGTCTACAACAGCTACCGGCGCGGTGGCCTGCTTGGCGATCCCTCGGCGCAGTGGCTGCAACTGGGCGATGGCAGCCGGGTAACGCTGGAGCAGCACTGGCAGTACAGCATCGTGCCGCTGCAGGTGGGCGTGCCGCCGCGCGCGCCGTGGTCCTCGGCGGCGGGCCTGACCACGCTGTACAACGGCATGATCGCGCCGCTGGGTCGGATCGGGCTGCGCGGCGTGCTGTGGTACCAGGGCGAATCCAATGCCAGCGATGCCGCGCACTATCCGGCGTTGCTGGATGCCTGGCAACGCGACTGGCGTCAACGTTTCGGCGCGGCGCTGCCGTTGTTGGTGGTGCAACTGGCCAACTACGGTAAGCCGCCGGTGCACCCGGGCGAAAGCGGCTGGGCGCAATTGCGCGAAGCACAGCGGCGCTTCGTCGCCAACGATCCGCATGCCGCGCTGGCGGTGACCATCGACATCGGCGACCGTCACGACATCCATCCGGCCAACAAGCAGGAACTCGGGCGGCGGCTGGCGCGCGCGGCGCGGCATCTGATCTATGGCCAGACATTGCCACCATCGGGCCCCATCCCGCGCCGCGTGCAGCGCGAGGGACAAGCGCTGCGCATCGATTTCGACGACGTCGATGGCAGCTTGGAGACATACAGCAGCGATGCGCCCATCGGCTTCGAGCTGTGCGGCGCCGCTCCCGACAGTTGTCGCTACGCACACGCCGAATTGCAGGCGCACAGCGTGCGTCTGCCGCTGCCCGCCGGCAGCGTGCCGGTACGCGTGCGCTACTGCTGGGCCGATAGTCCGGTGTGTACCTTGTTCGATCATGCCGGGCTGCCGGCAGGTCCGTTCGAACTTCCTGTCCCGTCCGCGGCCAGTGCGGCTGCGGCGCTTTCCGTGAGTGCCCCCCGATGACCCAGATCTCCACACATACCGCTTCCCCCCAAGGTTCCGCCCGCGACCGCGAGATCGTGGAGGCGCGGGTCATCGTCACCTGTCCGGGGCGCAACTTCGTCACCCTCAAAATCGTCACCCGCAGCGGTGTCTACGGCCTGGGCGACGCCACGCTCAATGGCCGCGAACTGGCGGTGGCGTCCTACCTGCAGGATCACGTGGTGCCGAACCTGATCGGTCGCGATGCCGGCCGCATCGAGGACCTGTGGCAGTTCCTCTATCGCGGCGCATATTGGCGGCGCGGACCGGTGACCATGACCGCGATTGCGGCGGTGGACGTGGCGTTGTGGGACATCCTCGGCAAGATGGCCGGCATGCCGCTATACCAGTTACTCGGTGGACGTTCGCGCGAGGGGGCGCTGGTCTATGGCCACGCCAATGGCCGCGACATCGCCGAAACCAGCGAGGAAGTCGCGCGTTTCCGCGAACTCGGCTTCATCGCCATCCGCGCGCAGTGCGGCGTACCCGGGGTCAAGAAGGCGTATGGCATCTCCAGCGGCGGCAAACCCTACGAACCGGCCGAGAGCGAACTACCGGCCGAGACGGTGTGGTCCACACCGCGCTATCTGAGCGTGGTGCCGGCGCTGTTCGAACGGTTGCGCGCGGACCACGGCGAGGACATCGAACTGTTGCACGACGCGCATCACCGCCTGACCCCGATCGAAGCGGCACGGCTGGCACGCGATCTGGAACCGTACCGGCTGTTCTGGCTGGAGGACGCCACGCCTGCGGAAAACCAGCGCGCATTCGAGTTGATCCGCCAGCACTCGGTGACGCCGCTGGCGGTGGGCGAAGTGTTCAATTCCATCTGGGACTGCAAACACCTGATCGAACAACAGTTGATCGACTACATCCGCACCACCATCGTGCATGCCGGCGGCATCACCCATGTGCGGCGCCTGGCCGATTTCGCCGCGCTGCATCAGGTGCGCACCGGCTTCCATGGCGCCACCGATCTATCGCCGGTGTGCATGGGCGCGGCGCTGCACTTCGATACCTGGGTGCCGAATTTCGGCATCCAGGAGTACATGTTCCATTCCGACGAAGCCAATGCCGTGTTCCCGCACGACTACCATTTCCACGCCGGACGCCTGCACTGTGGCGAAACCCCAGGGCATGGCGTGGACATCGACGAAGCCTTGGCCGCGCGCTATCCCTACGCACCGAAACAGCTACCGATCGCGCGGCTGGAAGACGGTGCGATGTGGGACTGGTGAAGCGCACACGCCGCTTGCGCGCACTGCGCGCGCCGCTGCTGTGGATCGGCGCGATGCTCGCCGCCGTGTCCGCGGCGGCGGCCACGCCGACGGTCGCGTTCGACTGGTTCGCCTACCGCGGCAACGATGCGGTGTTCGACACGCCGTTGCCGCCCGGCCACTACCGCAATCCGGTGCTGGCCGGGTTTTATCCCGATCCCAGCGTCACCCGTGTCGGCGAACATTACTACCTTGTCAATTCCAGCTTCGCCTATTTCCCGGCGATTCCCGTGTTCGAGAGCCGCGATCTGGTGCATTGGCGGCAGATCGGCAACGTCGTCGAACGTCCAGAACAACTGGACTTCGATGGCCTGGACGTCTCGCGCGGCATGTTCGCCGCGAGCATCGCCCAGCATGAAGGCCGCTTCTACGTGGTCGGTACCGCCGTGGACAGTGGCGGCAACTTCATCGCCACGGCCGATCATCCGGCCGGACCATGGTCGCCGCTGCATTGGCTGCCGGACATCGATGGCATCGATCCTTCGTTGTTCTTCGACGAGGACGGCAGCGCCTACCTGCTCAACAACGGCCCACCCGTGGGGACACCGCGGTACACAGGTCATCGTGCGATCTGGATGCAGCGTTTCGACCTGACACGCATGCAGCCGGTCGGGCCACGCCAGGTGCTGGTCGATGGTGGCGTCGATCCGGCCAGCAAGCCGATCTGGATCGAAGGCCCGCATCTGTACAAACACGATGGCTGGTATGTGCTGTCCTGCGCCGAAGGCGGCACCGCCACGCAACATTCGCAAGTGGTCTTGCGCAGCCGCACGCCGTGGGGGCCGTACCTGCCAGCGCCGCACAACCCGATCCTGACCCAGCGCGACTTGCCGGCCGGGCGTGCGCATCCGGTCAGCAACGCCGGTCATGCCGATCTGGTCGAAGCGGCGGATGGTCACTGGTGGGCCGTGTTCCTGGCCAGCCGGCCCTATGCGCAGAACCGCTACAACACCGGCCGCGAGACCTTCCTGCTGCCGGTGACATGGCGCGCCGGTTGGCCGTCGATCCTGCCCGCCGGGCAGCCGATTCCGTATGTCGCACCAGGTCCGGCAGGATTGGATGACGCACATGCCGCCGACATCGCAGCGTTGAGCGGCAACTTCCTCTGGCGCGACAATTTCGACGCACCACAGCGCGATCGACGCTGGCTGCTGCTGCGCACACCCAAACGTACATGGCTGGATCTGCGCACGCGCCCAGGTTGGCTGACCCTGCAACCGGACACGCAAGGACTAGAGGGTAGTGGCAATCCCGCCTTTCTCGCCTATCGCCAACAACACACGCGCTTTGAAGCCAGCGTCGCGCTGCAACTGCCGACGCCACCCGGCGTGGTCGCCGGTCTGGCCGCGTTCCAGAACGCCAATGCCTGGTACGTGCTCGGCGTGCATCGCCACGGTGGCAGCATCGAGGCGTTCATCGAGAAACGCGACGGCAAAAGTAGTCACGTTCTCGCACGCACCACGCTTCAAGCCAAGGGCGTGGTGCGGTTGAAAATCGCCGGCGACGGCGGTCGCTATTCCTTCGCCACTGCCAGCGAGGGACAAGATTGGCGCTGGCTACGCCGCAACGACGATGCCGCCATGCTCAGCACCGCGCTGGCTGGCGGTTTTGTCGGCACCATGCTCGGGCCCTACGCCCGCCGCGAACCTGATCGCCCCACGGAGCACTGACCATGTACAGCAACGATTCCCGTCGCGCATTCCGCACCGTCCTGGCGATCAGCGCGCTGCTGGCGCTCGCGCCAACAGCCAGCCTCGCCGCGCCACCGCCTTACCTGGATACCCAGCGCAGCTTTGCCCAGCGCGCCGATGATCTGGTCGCACGGATGACACTGGAAGAAAAAGTCGCGCAGATGCAAAACGCCGCGCCAGCGATTCCGCGCTTGGGCGTGCCCGCCTACGACTGGTGGAACGAGGGCCTGCATGGCGTGGCCCGTGCCGGTGGTGCCACGGTGTTTCCGCAGGCAATCGGCATGGCGGCGACATTCGACTTGCCACTGATGCACCAAGTCTCCACCGCGATCAGCGACGAGGCGCGTGCCAAACATCAAGAAGCACTGCGCCGTGGCGAACATGGGCGCTACCAGGGCCTGACGTTTTGGTCGCCGAACATCAACATCTTCCGCGATCCGCGCTGGGGACGCGGCCAGGAAACCTACGGCGAGGATCCGTTCCTCACCGCGCGCATGGGCGTGACCTTCGTGCAGGGCATGCAGGGCGAGGGCGCCGATGCGCCGAAGAACGCGCAAGGCGAGACCTACCGCAAGCTCGACGCCACCGCCAAACATTTCGCCGTGCACAGCGGCCCGGAATCGGAACGTCACTACTTCGACGCACGCCCCTCGCAACGCGATCTGTACGAAACCTACTTGCCCGCCTTCGAGGCGTTGGTCAAGGAAGGCAAGGTGGACGCGGTGATGGGCGCTTACAACCGCCTCTTCGGCGAATCGGCCAGTGCCAGCAAATTCCTGTTGCGCGACGTGCTGCGCGAACGCTGGGGTTTCAAAGGCTATGTCGTGTCCGATTGCTGGGCCATCGTGGACATCTGGAAGAACCACAAGATCGTCGCCACCCGCGAGCAGGCCGCCGCATTGGCGGTCAAGAACGGCACCCAACTCGAATGCGGCCAGGAATACGCCACCTTGCCCACGGCGGTGCAGCAAGGCCTGATCGGCGAATCCGATATCGACGCGGCGCTGCGCACGCTGATGACCGCGCGCATGCGTCTGGGCATGTTCGATCCGCCGGAGCAACTGCGTTGGGCGCAGATTCCCATGTCTGTCAACCAATCGGCCGAACACGACGCCCTGGCCCGGCGCACCGCACGCGAATCGCTGGTGCTGCTGAAGAACGATGGCCTGCTGCCGTTGTCGCGCGCCAAGCACAAACGCATCGCGGTGATCGGCCCCACCGCCGACGACACCATGGCCTTGCTCGGCAACTACTACGGCACGCCAGCGGCGCCAGTGACTATCCTGCAAGGCATCCGCGCTGCCGCGCCGGATGCCGAAGTGCTGTACGCACGCGGTGCCGATCTGGTGGAAGGACGCAGCGATCCCGCCGCCACACCGCTGATCGAACCGCAATATCTGCGTCCCTCCACTGATTCGTCCGAGCGCGGCCTGCGCGGGGAATATTTCCGCAACCCCGACCTGTCCGGTACTCCGACCCTGGTGCGGGTGGACCCGCAGATCGGTTTCCGCTGGGATCGCGGCTCGCCCACCGACACCCTGCTCGCGCGTGGCGAAGTCGGTCCGCAGCAGATGCTGCCAGCAGACCATTTCAGCATCCGCTGGAGCGGCAAGCTGGTGCCTCCAGTCAGCGGCACCTATCACCTGGAAACCGCCGCCGATGACGGCGTGCGCCTGTTTCTGGACGGCAAGCGCTTGATCGACCGCTGGACTCCCAGCGACCGCCTGCACAGCGACGGCGTGGACGTGCAACTGCAAGCCGGCCATGCCTACGACCTGCGCCTGGAGTACTACGAAGCCGAGCACGACGCTGCGGTGCGCTTGGCTTGGCGCATGCCCGGGGCCAAGCCACCGCTGCAGGAAGCGGTGGACATCGCACGCCGCGCCGACGTGGTGGTGTTCGTCGGCGGCCTCACCGGCGACGTGGAAGGCGAGGAGATGAAGGTCAATTATCCCGGCTTCGCTGGCGGTGATCGCACCGACCTGCGCCTGCCCAAGCCGCAGCGCGAGTTGCTGGAGGCGCTCTCGGCGACCGGCAAGCCGCTGGTGGCGGTGTTGACCACCGGCTCGGCACTGGCCATCGACTGGGCGCAGGAACATGTGCCAGCGATCCTGCTGGCCTGGTATCCGGGCCAGCGCGGCGGCAATGCCGTGGCCGACGTCCTGTTCGGCGACGCCAACCCCGGTGGTCGGCTGCCAGTGACCTTCTACAAAGCCAGCGAGACCTTGCCGGCCTTCGACGACTATGCGATGCGTGGCCGCACTTATCGCTACTTCGCCGGTACCCCTCTGTATCCATTCGGATATGGTCTTTCGTATACCAAGTTTGCCTATTCCGACCTGCGTCTGGATCACAGCAAAGTTGCAGCGGATGGACAGTTGAGCGCCACGCTGAAAGTGACCAACACCGGCACCCGCGCCGGCGACGAGGTGGTGCAGCTATACCTGCATCCGTTGACGCCGACACGCACGCGCGCGACCAAGGAGCTGCGCGGCTTCCAGCGCATCACGCTGGCACCGGGCGAGAGCCGCGACGTGCATTTCAGCATCGCGCCGCAACGCGATCTGCGCATTTACGACGAGGCGCAAAAGCGCTATGTCGTCGATCCGGGCGACTACGAACTACAGGTCGGTGCTTCCAGTGCGGACGTGCGCGTGCACGAACGCTTCAGTGTGCAACCCAGCGCTACCGCGCCAGCATCGTCACACTCACACCGCTGAGCACGACCAAGCCGATGCGAACGGGGCGCCGTTCGCTATCGCGCCCTACACCACCTGGATTCTTCGTGACTACTCCAACCCTCTCACGCCTGTGCATGACCGCACTTCCCACGCTGCCGCCGGCCATCACACGTCCGGCCTACGCATTGGATCGCGTGCGCATCGGCATCGTGCATCTTGGCGCAGGCGCTTTCCACCGCGCGCATCAGGCCGTCTACCTTGACGACCTGCTGGCCAGCGAACCGGATTGGGCGATCAGCGCCGTCTCTCTGCACAACCGGCAAGTACGCGACGCGCTGCACGCACAAGACGGCCTATACACGCTCGCTCTACTCGACGCACAGCCCACGCTACGCGTGATCGGTGCCATCCGCGAAGTGTTGTGCGCGCAAGACCAGCAGGCCGCCGTCCTGGCACGTCTGGCCGATCCGGCGGTGCGCCTGGTCACGCTGACCGTCACCGAAAAAGGCTACTGCCTGGCTGGCGAGCATCTGGATCTTACGCATCCGGACATCGCGCACGACCTCGCCACCGCGCATGCGCCGCGCAGCGCCATCGGCTATCTCGTCGCTGGCCTGCGTCAGCGCTGGCGTCTGCGCCTGCCGCCCTACACCGTGCTCAGTTGCGACAACCTGCCCGACAATGGCGGCAAGCTACGCCGCGCGGTCTTGCGCTTCGCCCAGCACATCGACCCGGCATTGGCCGCCTGGATCGAGGCCGAAGCCAGCTTCCCGCGCTCGATGGTGGACAGCATCACCCCAGCCAGCGATGCCGCACTGCGCGAACGCATCGCCAGCCAACTGGGCTACGACGACGCCTGGCCGATTCAGCGCGAACGCTACAGCCAGTGGGTGATCGAAGACCGTTTTTGCAACGGCCGGCCGGCCTTCGAACGGGTCGGGGTGACACTGAGCGAGGACATCGGTGGTTTTGATCGCGCCAAACTGCGCCTGCTCAACGGCCCGCATTCGGCGCTGGCCTACCTGGGCACGTTGCTCGGCTTGGAAACTGTGGCCGATGCCATGTGCGACGCGCCATTAGCCACCTTCATCGAAACCCTGATGCGCGAGGACATCGCGCCCACGCTACCAGCGCTGTCCGGCTTCGATCCACAACGTTATATCGACGCTATTCTGGCACGCTTCCGCAACCCGGCCATCGCGCACAAGCTTGCACAGATCGCCTGGGACGGATCGCAGAAACTGCCGGTGCGCCTGCTTGGCACCCTCGCCGATGCACTGGCTGCTGGCCGTCGCATCGACCGCCTGTGTCTGCCACTGGCCGCATGGATGCACTTCGTGCGGCGACAAGCGCATCGCGATGTGCCGCTGATCGATCCGCTGCAGGAAACGCTAAGGGAAATGGGCCATGCCGCCAGCGGTAATGCGCTGCAGGACGTGGAGGCTTTCCTTAACCTGGACACGGTGTTTGCGCCGCTGTCGAAGGATCCGCGCTTCATTGCGGCGCTACAACGTGCGTATGCGTCGTTAGGCGACGGAAGTGCCGCAGACACGCGAGAAACTCTCGTGCTCATGCTGAGCAGCCGGTGATTTCGGGAGGCTTCAATGCTTGAAAAGATGAAGCCACGAGCAAGATGAAGGATGAAGCCCCCAGGGTTGCGTAGACACTCGCGACCCTCGTTGCGCGTAGCGCCATTGGAGCGCTACAAACGAATGCACGCGATGGCCGCGACAGCGTTCGCCCAAGCGAGTACATGTCGTAGCAAATCGTAGACAATACGAGGCGACGGCAAACCGTGCAGGGAAGCTCCCTGATCGAATGCCCATCCGCATGCAGATGGTTCAACAGCGCGGCAAGGGCAGGCCGCCGAATTCCTTGACCGTGCGCAGCACGAAGCAGGAGTTGACGTCGGCCACGCCGGCGGCATTGAGCAGGTTGTCCAGCAGGAATGCGGAAAAATGCGCCAGATCACGGACATAGACATGCAGCAGGTAGTCCATGTCGCCGGTCAGCGCATGACAGGCAACCACTTCATCCCAACCCTGCACACTGTCGGCGAAGTGGGCGATGCCGCTTTGTCCGTGCTTTTCCAACTGCACGCGGACGAAAGCTTGCAAGCCCAGACCGATCGCCGACGGCGACAGGCGCGCCACGTAGCCGGCGACGACGCCCTCGGCCTCCAGCCGCTGGACCCGGCGCAGACAGGCGGACGGCGACAGGTTCACCTGCGCGGCCAGTTCGGCATTACTGGCACGTCCCTGACGCTGCAATAGCGTGAGCAGACGCAGGTCGGTACGGTCGAAGACGGCTGATTCGGTCATTTATTGCCCTGAAACATCAATTTTTCGCAATAATCTTGCGTACGGTGATAAAATTCAGACAACTGCGCAAACCCATTGCGCCACTTCCAGCCTACCATCGTGGCCTTGTCCTCCGGAGGTTCGGCCATGGATATCGCACCACGTCGCGTCGAACACCAGCACACTGACAAGGGCTATGTGCCGGTGTACACCACGGCGGTCGTCGCTCAACCATGGGATCGCTACGACAGCGACGACCACGCCACCTGGGGCACCCTGTACCAACGCCAGCGTGAAATGCTGGTCGGCCGCGCCTGCGACACATTCCTGCAAGCGCAAGACGCGCTAGGTATGAGCCCGCAGGCGATCCCAAAGTTCGATCAGCTCAATACGGTGCTGGGCGCCGCCACCGGCTGGACCCTTGTCGGGGTCGAGGGTTTGCTGCCGGAACTGGATTTCTTCGACCACCTGGCCAACCGCCGTTTCCCGGTGACGTGGTGGATTCGCCGGCCCGAGCAGATCGACTACATCGCCGAGCCGGATCTGTTCCACGATTTGTTCGGCCATGTGCCGCTGTTGATGAACCCGCTATTTGCCGACTACATGCAGGCCTATGGCCGCGGCGGGGTGAAAGCACATGCAATCGGTGCGCAGGCGCTGCAGCATCTCACCCGGCTGTACTGGTACACGGTGGAATTCGGCCTGATCGACACACCTGACGGCCTGCGCATCTACGGCGCTGGCATCGTGTCATCCAAGGGCGAGTCGCTGTATTCGCTGGAATCGGATGCACCCAACCGGATCGGCTTCGATCTGCAGCGGATCATGCGCACGCGTTACCGCATCGATACGTATCAAAAAACCTACTTCGTCATCGACAGCTTCGAGCAACTCATGCAAGCGACCGCAGCGGATTTCACTCCGATCTACGCAGGGCTGGCCGACCAAACGCATCTGCCAGCAGGGCAGGTGCAAGAGGATGATCGTGTGTTCCAACGCGGCAGTGGGGAAGGCTGGAACGACGACGGCGACGTATAAGAAACGCACCATGCCGATGTCCGCAGTGTGTTGCGGGCACCGGCATGGATCATCATGCGTCAGTCGCTGCCGTACTTGGCATTGTAGGGACCGTACAGCAATCCGCCCGGATGTCCCGCAGACAGCAGACGTTGGCTGGCCATGTTACCGACCTGATGGCTTTGATCGGTCGCCTGATTGATCACTTGGTTGATCGCCGCCGACACCAGAATGCCAAGCATGCCGCCGCCGCCGACTGAAACTTTCTTATTCTCATCGCTGGAGGCCGTTGCCTGTCCCTCCCACAGCACTGTGCCGGTACGCAGATCCACCAGCTTGGCATTGGCTGCGACCGTGACCGCGCTGTTGATGACCTGATAGACAGCGCCATACTTGTCGATGGTGATATACAGCCCCGCATCGGCACCGAAGATCTGGCGCAGCTTCTCAGGCGCCACGGCTTGCGCGTCATCGGCGATGGTGATGCCATTCTGCTTGAATGTTTCGTAGACCGGCGCCACCGGCATGACGTAATAACCGGCTTCGGCCAACGGCAACGTGGTCACCGACAACACGCTCAGGCTGGCGTCGATATCCGGCGCATGGCTGACTGGCGGCAGGACTAGGATCGAGCGCGGTTTGCTGGCCTTGTATGCGCTGTAATCGCGCGATTTCGGCTGGGTCGCGCACGCGCTCAACAACAGACCCAGGACGGCGACGCAGGCTACTTTTGCGATGTTCTTCATTGCGCTGTCCTTTCTTTGTGGCCGTTCTTCATGAGTAGATCGATATAGGTGGTGGATTCTGGGTACTGCGCCTTCTCGGCCAGAAGGTATTGTTGTGCCTTGGCGTCGTTACCGGCCTCGGCATACAGCATGCCCAGATGCGCTTGCAGACCCGGTGGCGGCCTGCGATTGGCTGCCTTCATGACCTGCAGGTCTTTTTCCAGCGCCTGGATTTGTTGCTCCGGGCTGCCTCCCTTGAAATGGCTATAGACCTGGTCTTGGTAGCTACCCCATTGATAGAGCGATGCCGATTGATGGGCACAACCGACCAGGGTCAACAGGGCGCAGACGCCCAGCCAGTGGAATACACGCGAATTTGTCTTGTTCATTTGTGATGGTCCGTTGTAGGTCACTTGACCGGCTTCCATGCGCCGGAATCGATGGCTGCAGTGAGGCGATTGACGGCTTCGCGGATCGCCAGATCCAGCACTTTGCCGTTGAGGGTGGAGTCGTAGCTGGAGGTGCCGCCGAAGCCGACGATCTCGCGGTTGGACAACGAATACTCGCCACCGCCCTGGACCGAATAGACCACTTCGGAGGTGGTGCTATCGACGATATTCAAACTGACCTTCGCATAGGCCTGCTGCTGCTTGCCACGGCCCATGATTCCGAACAACTGGGTATCGCCGGTTTCCTTGCGGCCAAACTCGGTGACATCACCAGTAATGACGTAATCGGCACCCTTGAGCTGCTGTGCCTGTCGTTTGATGTCTGCCTCCTGCTTGATCTCGCCCATGTTGTCGCGATCGAGCACGCGGAAACGGTTGGTCTGCTGCAGATCGGTGATGAGGATAGTCTTGGCTTGGCTACCGAGACGATCCGCGCCATCGGAAAACAAGCCGCGCATGAACGAGGAACGGTTGTCGAACTTACCCACGGCAATCGGTGCGCGCACCCCAGCATAAGGAATGCTGGCGGCGGCCACGGTTTGTGGCGCGACACTCTGGTGGCTTTCGGTCGCGCAACTTGTCATTGCCAACCCCATTAACACGAGGCTGCCCCCCCTGATTACAACAATTTTCATCAATTACCCCTTGTTGTTACAGCTACGAAAAACCATTGGTTCGCGGATACGGCTTTACCTGTCGAGGCGGTCTGCGGCACACAGACTTGCTGCGCAATACGGTCGACCGCATCGATCACCGGTTTGATACATGCGCACGGCCCATTGGCCGCTGAGGTTCCGATCCAACAGCACAGCCCCCCCGGTACGCACAGCGCACTAGAAACGAATGAGAACGAACAGGGACTGAGAGGCGGTTGAGGTCGTTCCATGACTGTCCTGCACCACGCAGGGAGATGAGTTTGCATATCGACCCGCCAATGCAGCGGGAGCAATGACATTATGTCGCATCAACCAAATTAAGAAAAGCTTGCTGACGATACCCAGTGTGCTTGGTCGCAATCGCAGCGGCCTGAGCACCAACCCAGCATGCGCGCTGATCTACGTCGCACAGATCGAACACAAGCTAGGCTAAAACGTCTCTGCAGCGCACAGCACGCACATGGACTGCCACGAACGGGCTATCCGCTGGAAAAATAGTGAACCCCTGTTCGTGCCAAATGACTTTCGCTGATGACCCTGACCCACGTATCGCGGCTGTCCGCGCAGTCCGTGGACACCCATAACACTATGCAGTCGGTACGCAGCAACCCAGGCATCATAAGGGCGAAGTGCGCGGTTGAGATGGCGACTTGGCGAAACAGCGCATAGGTTCACGCTTGCAATCGACACGGCGTCACGTCAGTACCGTATCCGCCTTGACCAACGTACACGCAACGAAGGCGTGGATCTACTGATAGAGAAGGGATTGCCGGATCGCTGAGCAACTCCGGCAACTCCGGTCCACTAGCTGCGAGCCGATCCAGCTTGATCGTTTCGAGCACCGGCCCTTGCAAGCGCATTGAGGAACGCGTTGGGATCTGTCGGCGTCAGAACAATGTCAAAGTTCTCAAAGGTCGGGACATAAATTCGGTCGGCTTTACGAGTGTCAACTACAAAAATTCGCTTGTGCCCTTTCGAGGAGAACCATCCCAAGTTCAGTACTGGCCAACTTAATCCGTTTGTCCTCCAACTCAGGCGAAAAGGATCATCGAGCGGAAGGATGCGCGCGTGAGCCACATCAATTCGACCCAGTGGCACTTTCACTTTGTAGAAACCACCGCCAGCAACGAGTTTGTCTTCGATGATGTCGATTTTGGCTGTGGCAATAAGCCACGTGATCGCAACAACCACCGCAAGTAAAGGTAATAGCTCCCATTGACTATGGCCTATCCTCGGCGCAATAAACACCATCACTGCAACGGCGAGAATCGCCAACGTGGAAACTGATTTCCAGTTCAGCGCGTTTACCGAAAATTTTTCAATTCGCTTTGCTGACATGTTCAAACTCCAATAGCTTTGTAAGCGTAAAGCGCCATCGCTGCTGCAAGACGATCCGCGCTTTTGGATGAGATGTCGAGCACTTTGGTGTTGCGCAGTGCTTGGATCAGCGCAAGACTTTCAGCCAGCATCACGGCCAGAGTGCTTTCTTCAATCATAGCGTTTTTGCTAATGAGCGCCGCAGTCGGCATCGCGGCATCGGCTGATACGCGCGGCAGAGTTGCGTGCGCAGATGGGAGATGTGCGTGTCTACGGAGCTCTGGGCGCATCACCTTGACAATGAATGTGACGCGGAAAAATTCTGGCGCTTGGGCAACAACAACGCACACTCACGCCTTGCATGTACGACCTGGACAATAGTGTGCAACCATCCCCATGCAAGGATCCCACGCTCCACATCCCATGCTTGGCAAGGAACAACAATGTTACGGCGATTCCATCAGCACACCATCGCAAGCACGACGACACACACCACTGCGCCATTGGGCAACAACCGACGCTGTGCGCGCCGCGATCCTTCCTACGACCTGTGCACGGCATTGTTGATCTTGATCGGCGGGTTGTTCATGGCATTCGGCGCGGCCACTGCGGCTGAGCGCCCGGCCAGCGAAACCGCCGCAGAGCAGGCCGCACGCGTGCCACTGTGGCAAGGTCCGGCACCTGGCTCATCATCCGCACCGCAGACGCTGCGCATCGTCGACCACAGCGCCAACCCGGCACTGTCCGACCGCCTGATCAGCGGCCACTACCAACCCTACATGGTGGTGTACCGGCCGAAGAAACCCAACGGCAGTGCCCTACTGGTCGCTCCGGGCGGCGGTTACGTGTGTATCGCGCTGGACAAGGAAGCCACCGACTTGTTGCCGATCTTCGCCGAGCAGTCAGGCATCACCTTATTCGTTCTGCGCTATCGGCTACCGGACGCGGAAGCCGACGACAGCGCCGGGGAACGCGATCAACCATTGGCCGATGCACAACGCGCATTGCGCTTGATCCGCGCACATGCCGCCGATTACGGCGTGGACCCACACCGGATCGGCGCGATGGGATTCTCCGCAGGTGGTCACGTCGCCGCCAGCCTCGGTACTCGCTATGCCGAGCACGTGTATCGGCCAAGCGACGCTATTGATCAGGTGAGCGCACGGCCGGACTTTTTACTGCTGATTTATCCGGTTATCGACATGGGCAGCGGCACCACGGCAAACACCGGATCGCGCCTGCGCCTGCTCGGCCGCCATCCCGACGCGGCTACGATGACAGCCTATTCGTTGCAGAACCGGGTGAGTGCCGGCATGCCACCCACCTTCCTGGTACACGCGCAAGACGACACGGTGGTTCCGATGGAGAACAGCCTGTTGTTCTACCAGGCACTGCGCCAAGCCGGGGTACCGGCTGAGCTGCACGTGTTTGCGCATGGCGGCCACGGTTTCGGCACGCGCTCCATCGCCGGCCTGCCGCTGGCGGCATGGCCGCAGCTCGCACTGACATGGATGCGCGCGGTGCAGGACGATCCGCGCGAACGCGCACCGATTCCGCTCTCTACAGAAAAACACTGAGCACGATATGCACGTGAAATTGGTCCGTTTTTGTCAACAGTTGTCAGTGCAAAAGCGGCATTTGCACGCACACGGCGATGCTGTCGTTATGTATGCTGGCTGCTCTTATTCCAATCTGATGAGACAGCACATGTTCTGATAACACGACTATAAAACCCGAGCCCACAACAGCAATGTCACTAAGAGCGTGTTATGAACTTGAGGCTTTCGCGGCTATCGTAAGCGGATGAAGCCAGCACGCTCCTATCCGACCG
>NZ_JZHZ01000007.1:144914-151565 GCF_000963005.1 Xanthomonas sp. GPE 39 | reverse complement strand
TTCGTCGTCTTCTCAATGCTCATGCTTGGAAATGCAACGTCTCTACTTCAAAGTTCATAACACGCTCTAAGCCGTTTCCTCGGCCAGCACCACTTGGTTGCCGCCGCTAGAGCGTGCGCGCTGCAGCAAGTCTTCGGCGTGTTGCATCAACGCGGCGGTGGTCACGGTGGGCGTGGCGAGCAGCGCACCGACGCTGATACTGAGCGGTGCGGTGACCATTCCGGTGTGGGCGCTCGCCATAATCTCGACCATCTCGCGCAAGGCCGGCGCTACTTGGCGCAGATGCGCGGTGCTGGCGTCGTACAACACCAGCGCGAAACGATGCGCGTCGATGCGCATGAGCACGTCCAGCGGGCGCAGCAAGCATTGCATCGCCTCTGCCACGTCCAATACAGCGCGGTCGGCCTCACGCGGGCCATGGCGACGCGCGAACTCTGCGAAGCCGTCCAGTTCCACCAGGATCAGCCCCAGGCTGATCTGTAAGCGCGCACTCTCAGCCCGCGCTAACGCCAGATGTTCGTCGAAGCGACAGCGATCACCCAGGCCGGTGAGCACATTGCGTAACGCTTCGTCGTCGCGGATGCGTTGTTGCAAAAACGCTTTGCGGCGCGCGTGCTCGCGCAGGTAGCCACCCACCACGCCGACCAGCAGCGCCGCCCACAGCAACCATTGCAAGCGCAGATAACCGACCTGCGCCGCGCCATCCAACACCAAACGACCGGCCGCCGCACTGATCGCGCACAAACTCAAGGCCACTGCCACGCTCTGCCGCAGCGACAAGCCCAGCGGCAAGAAACCCGCCAGGATGACCAACGCCATCACCGCGACGGCGTATCGCAATTCCTGCGGTGGATAGCCGACACTCGATAGCACCAACCCGGTACCGACAATCAGCAACAACAAAGCGATACGCGCCGGACCATGACGGCGTGCGCAATGGATGGACAGCGCCACCCACAGCAAGAGCAACAAACTCGCCATCCGTACCGCCACTGCATGCGCAATCGGCCCACCAGCATCGCTGCGGCCGAAATGCAGCGCCTCCCAACTCAACAACAGCAACCCCAGCAACACCGCGACCGAAGCAGCCAAGCGCTGGGCCAAACCTAATGTCGCGCTACTGTGGCGATGGTAGAGCCGTTCCAACGCAGGATCGAAACGCAACGCGGCAAAGCCCTTGCGCAACTGCGCGCAGTAAGCCTCATCAGCTAGCGTGTCGAATGACGCTTCGTCTTGGTGTTGCATGCTATTCCCTGTCGGCGACAGTCTGAGACGCAGACGGTGAAGATCACAACGTGCGACCGTGCCACGGTCAACGCTGACGCTGCGTATTGCAAGCTCGGCAGACATGAGAAAGCACCGATACGCGATTGTCCACTGCCAACGATGCCTTCGGAGCAGAGATTGCACACATGCCGCAGGCAATGCCTACCGCTGGTGCGCACTACGCCGGTCGCCGCGCAACCGGCTAAAATTGCGTGGTTATCTCTCCTGGGTTACACGCCTGATGCCCCCAATCGCCCGCACCGCACTGGCTTGCGCCTTACTGGCCCTGTCCGCGTGCAAACCGCAAACACCGGCCACCGATGCCAGTGGGACCGCCGCTGGGCCAGGCACTGCCGACGATCATCTCAACGCGGTGCTGTGGATGCAGCGCTCGGTCGAATATCGGGCCGCCGCCGAACAAACTTACCGGGCCGCCACCGAGCGTCTGGACGCGGCGTTGCAGGATCCGGCCTGGAATGCGCTGGTCCCGGAGGAACGCGCTAATGCGTCGGCGACGCTGAAACCGGCCATCGTCATGGATGTGGACGAGACCGTGCTGGACAATATGCCCTACCTGGCGCGGCTGGTGCGCAGCGGCAAGGAATACGAGGCAGCTAGCTGGGATCAGTGGGTGAGGGAGAAGAAGGCCCAAGCGGTCCCGGGCGCGGTCGATTTTGCCAAGGCGGCCACCGCCAAGGGCATCACCGTGCTGTACGTGACCAATCGCGACGTACACCTGAACGAGGCGACCTTGGTCAACCTGCGCAAGGTCGGCCTGCCGGTGGCCGACAACAGCGTGCTACTGGGGCTGGGCACCGTGGTCAAAGACTGCAAGCAGAACGGCTCGGAGAAACACTGCAGACGCCAGCTGGTCGGTCAGCAATACCGCGTCTTGATGCAGTTCGGCGACCAACTCGGCGACTTCGTCCAAGTGCTGGCCAACACCACCGAGAACCGCACACGCCTGCTCCAGCAGTACCACGCCTGGTTCGGCTCACGCTGGTGGATGCTGCCCAATCCCAGTTACGGCTCCTGGGAACCAGCGCTGTTCAACAACGACTTGACCCAGCCGCGCGCCGCGCGCCACCAGGCCAAGCTCGACGCGCTGGAGGTGGCGCAATGAGCCGCGCGCCGCTGGCGCTGGAGGCGCACGAACGACTGATCTTCGCACTGGACGTACCAGGCCGCGCCGACGCGCTGGCATGGATCGAACGGCTTGGCGATGCGGTGACGTTCTATAAGATCGGCATGGAACTGCTGGCCTCGGGCGAGTACTTCGACGTGCTCGATACCCTCGCCACGCATGGCAAGCGCGTGTTCGTGGATCTGAAATTTTTCGACATCCCGGCCACCGTGGGCGGAGTGATCCGGCGCCTGTCGCAGTGGCCGGTGGACTACTGCACCATTCATGGCTGGCACCCGGCGATGATGCAGGCAGCGGCCGACGCCAACGGCAGCGACATGCGCCTGCTGGCGGTCACCGTGCTGACCTCGATGGGCCGTGCCGATCTGGCGTCGATGGGCATCGACCGCGCACCGGAAGACGTGGTGGTGGAGCGCGCACTGGCCGCACAGGCGGCCGGCATCGATGGCGTGATCGCCTCCGGGCAGGAAGCGGCCTCGATCCGGCGTGCAACCGGCAGCGGCTTCTCCATCGTCTGCCCCGGCATCCGCCCCGGTGGTCCGGTGGGCGACGACCAGCAACGCACGGTTGGCGTGGCCCAGGCCTTCGCCGATGGCGCCGACGCCATCGTGGTCGGCCGGCCGATCCGCCAGGCCCCGGACCCGCGTGCCGCAGCGCTGGCGATCCAACAGGAAATCGCGGCGACCTTGTCGGGAATTTCTTCTAAATAAATATTTAAAATCAATAACTTGTATCGCAAAAATTAAACCATTGCATTAACTGTGGCATGTCGGTAACATGCGCGGCGTCCGGCAGTGCCGGAAGATGTGCCACCAACCGTTCTCCGGCTTCGGTCGGATTTGAAGGGGCCCGCGCCAAGTGCGCTCGGCCTCTTTTTTTATGCCTGCGGCGAGCTCATCCCCCCACACGCTCAGCGGCGCAGTAGCGATCGATGAAGGCCTGGTGCGACGGCATCGCATCGGCGCAATGGCCGATGGTCTGCGCGACGCTGACCATGAAGCCTTGCAGATCCGCTGCCGAGACCTGATCCACCAGCGGGTGGTACGCGCGCGGCAGGATGCCTTGCCCAACCATCACCTGTACCCAACTGATCTCGGCGAACATTTCCTCGCCGTTACGGTAGAAACGGCCGCTGTCGCGGAACAAATCCAGCGTGGCCTGCAATTCCGCCGGGATCGGCATGCGCCGACAGTGCTGCCAGAACGCGCTATCGTCGCGTTCGCTGGCATGGTAGTGCAGCACCAGGAAATCGCGGATACGCTCGAACTCGAAGGCGATGCGTTCGTTGTAGCGCTGCACCAGCACCGGGCTGATGCCCTCGCGCGGAAACAATTCCAGCAATTTGGAAATGCCCGATTGGATCAAGTGGATGCTGGTCGATTCCAGCGGCTCCATGAAGCCGCTGGCTAAACCCAGCGCGATCACGTTGCGATTCCAGGCCTGTTTGCGGCGGCCCGTGACGAAACGCAACGGACGCGGCTCGGCCAGCGCCGGGCCATCGAGATTGGCCAACAATGTCGCCGCCGCTTCGTCGTCGCTGACATGTGCGCTGGAATACACGTAACCGTTGCCGGTGCGATGCTGCAACGGGATACGCCACTGCCAGCCGGCGGCGCGCGCGGTCGCACGGGTGTACGGCGTCGGCGGCCCAACCTTGGCGCACGGCACCGCCAGCGCGCGATCGCACGGCAACCAATGGCTGAAATCGTGATAGCCGGTGTGTAGCGCCTGCTCGATCAACAGGCCAGCGAAACCGGAGCAATCGATGAATAAATCTCCGGCGATGACCTCGCCGGAAACCAGACGCACCGCAGCGACATCGCCCGATTCCGGATGCAGCCGTACCTGCTCGACAATCCCTTCATAGCGGATCACCCCGCGCTGTTCTGCGTAGCGACGCAGGAACTGCGCGTACAGCGCCGCGTCGAAGTGGTAGGCATACGCGATATTAGCCAGCGGTGAGTTCGGCGGCACGTCGCTGGCTGAGGTCATGAACTTGCCGCGCTTGGCGGCGACGGTGTTGAGCGTGTAATCGCCCAGCGGACTGGCCTTGCCGGCCAATGCTTGCTTGAACCAATACTGCTGGAAGGGCAACAGCCCGAGCCGATGGCCGATCTCGCTGCCGAAGCCATGCACATAAGCGCTGCCCGGACGCAGCCAATCGACGAACTCGATGCCGAGCTTGAAGCTACCCTGGGTCTGACGCACGAACTCGGCCTCGTTGATGCCGAGCAAGGTGTTGAACGCCTTGATATGCGGCACGGTGGCCTCGCCGACACCGACGGTGCCGATCTGCTCGGATTCGATCAGGGTGATGCGGTTGTTCGTACCCAACATGCGCGCCAGGGCAGCAGCAGCCATCCAACCGGCGGTCCCGCCACCAACGATCACCAAGTTGCGCAGAGGAGCGGCCATCATGTGTGCTGAGTCCTGGACGAAGAAAAAGCAACGAGCGCAAACGCAAACGGGGCCACACGGCCCCGTTCGATGCCGCACACGCGCGCCGATGGGGCACGCGCATGGGCGAGACGACACATCAGAACTTGGCGCCGATCTCGAAGGTCACCGTTCGTGGAACGTAGTTGATGTCGCCGGTACGGTTCAAAGCAACATAACTCGTATCCAGGCGTCCATCGGTTCCGAAGTAGTCGCCGGTGCCGTTCGGACCACCGTAGATGTAACTGGAGTAGTTCTTGAAATTGAAGGCGTTGAGCAGATTGATGCGCGCCGACAATTTGAAGTCGTTGTACACCGTGAACTCCTTGGTCGCCTGGAAATCCACCGTGCGGTAGCCCCAGATCTTGCCGCCCACCAGGAATCTACCGCTGCCCGGCGGAACGAAACCGATCTGCTGACACTGCGCGCCATCGGCATCGATCTTGCCATAGCAGGCGATGGTATTGACCGGGTCGGGCGTTGCCAGCACCAGCTTGGCACCGAAGGTCACCCCCCACGGGCCATCGATCGAACCGGACGCAACGAAGCGGTGACCGGCCACGGCATCGGACTTCACGAACGGATAATCGTGGATGGTCGCCTTGTCGAACGCATACGGCTCGTCGATGTTGCGGTTCTGCCGCGCGCTGGTATGGGTATAGGACAACGTCAGGCCCCAACCCGATTCCTTGGTGTAGGGCTTCTCCGCCGACAACAGTACCTGGCTGCTGCGTTGCTCCAAACCATTCATGCCCACAATCGTGTTCTGATATCCCGGTACCGGCTGTCCCCAGGGCGCACTCCCGGTCGCGTCGAAGTAGGCGCCATTCGGGTAACGGTTGATCAGCGACATGGCGAAACCGTCGTAGCTGAGCACGCGCTGGAAGGTGACATCGGTCAGCCAGTCGCCGATCTGGTTACTGATCCCGAGGCTGTACTGGTCGCTGTACGGCGTCTTGAGCTTATTGTTGAACATAAATAGCTCGGCGCTGCTGCTGACACCCGGAATCGTATTCAACTGGTCCACACCGTTGAGATATTTCGGATCCCACACAGCGCACTTGCGATCATCCTTGTAGCAAGAGGAGCCCGGCGTCGAATCCTTGAAATACACCGCCACCGGCGACAACGCCGCCTTGCTGGTTTCCAACGCCAACTGTTCGAACAAATTGCGGTCATAAGAACGACCGGCACCACCGTGCAACACCGCACTCTGGTCGCCGAAGAAGTCGTAGGAAAAGCCCAGGCGCGGTGCCCAGCCATCCTTGAAGTTCTTGCGGTTATGCCCATTGCTGATGTAATCGGCGACATTGATGCCACTGGGCAACAAGCGGTTGGCCCAAGGCTGGCCCGGATTGGCCGGATCATCCGAATACAAGGCGTTGACGAACGCCGGCGAGGTGACGAAGTCGGTGTAGGCCGGGCTTCTTTCGTAGTCCCAGCGCACGCCGGCATTGATCATCAGCTTGTCAGTCGCCGCCCAATCGTCCTGGAGATAGACGCCGTACTGCTTGGACGGCGACTCCACCGTGGCCTTCTGCCCAGGCGTGTTGTAAGGCGCAATGAAATCCACGCGATAGGGAATCGCGGCCAGGCCATTGGCATCGACCGAATAACTGAACTGTGGATTGAGCGGGGCCGCATCCTGCGAGATCAGTTTGATGTCCTTGTAGCTGACACCCATCTTGATCGTGTGTTCGCCGTGCCACTGGAAGCTGGTCAGGGTCAGGTCGTTGATACGCCCAGGGTTCCGTAGACACTCAAGACCCTCGTTGCGCGTAGCGCCGTTCAAACTCTACAGGAGA
>NZ_JZHZ01000007.1:144288-144814 GCF_000963005.1 Xanthomonas sp. GPE 39 | reverse complement strand
CCCGAACACGACACGCTCGACGCCCTGCGGCAACGTCTGTGTGATCCGACCCCGCTGGGCCTGGTCAAACTCACGCCCGCGCATCTGCACGTGTTGGGTCAGCAATTGGCCGAGCACCCAACACCGCTGAGTGCGGCGGTGATGGTGATCGGCGGCGAAGCACTGCCGCCTGCCACGCTGGCGCGCTGGCAGGCACTCGCACCGCACACCCGTCTCATCAACGAATACGGCCCGACCGAGACCGTGGTCGGCTGCGCGGTCCACACCACCACCGCCGACGATGCACATGCCTCCAACGGGCGTGTGCCGATCGGCAAGCCAATCGCGCATCTGCGCCTGTACGTGCTCGATGCCCACGGGCAACCCGCGCCGATGGGCGTGGCCGGCGAATTGCACATCGCCGGGCCGCAACTGGCGCGCGGATATCTCGGTCGTGCGGACCTGACCGCCGAACGCTTCATCCCCGATCCATTCGCCGAGCAGCCAGGCGCACGCATGTACCGCAGCGGCGATGTCGCCTGCTGGC
>NZ_JZHZ01000007.1:143652-144188 GCF_000963005.1 Xanthomonas sp. GPE 39 | reverse complement strand
GGCGATGGCGGGTTCGACATCAACGTGCACGGCAACACCGACCTGAAGGGCGCAGTGATCGCGAGCACGCAGGGCGCTATCGACCAAGGCCGCAACCAACTGACCACCGGCACGTTGACGGTGGCCGACATCACCAATACCAGCCATTACAAGGCGACGGGCATGACCCTGTCCGGCGGGTATGCGGCGGGTGGTAGCAGTGGCAAAAGTGATGGAGGTAATCCTCAAGGCAGCGACACAGCCGGCAGCCAGACCGCCTCGACATCGGGCCAGAGCGGCGGTTTGTCGTGGCAGGATCAGGGCAACGGTGTGCGGGGAACCGGTGGCGGCTACGACAGCAAGAGCGGCAGCCAGACCTCGATCACACACAGCGGGATCAGCGGTGGCGCACTGACCATCACCGATGCAGCGGGCCAACAGGCCAAGAGCGGACAGAGCGTGGCCGACACGCTGGCGGCACTCAAGCGCGACGTGCATACCGGGGACAGCGGTAATGGCTTGGTCAAGGACTGGAACGGGCAACAACTGCAACAGCA
>NZ_JZHZ01000007.1:142763-143552 GCF_000963005.1 Xanthomonas sp. GPE 39 | reverse complement strand
CATCTTGGATACACACGGCGCACCGGCACCGATTGGGGTAGTGGGCGAGTTGTACATCGGTGGCGATGGCGTGGGGCGTGGGTATCTGAATCGCGATGATTTGACCGCCGCGCGCTTCCTCACTGATCCGTTCAGCACCGATCCGACGGCACGGATGTACCGCACGGGCGATCTGGGCCGTTGGCGTGTCGATGGCACGATTGAGTTTGTCGGACGCAACGATCAGCAGGTCAAGATTCGTGGTTTCCGCATCGAGTTGGGCGAGATCGAGGCCCGCTTGAGCGCGCATGCGGATGTGCGCGAGTGTGTGGTGGTGGCGCTGGAAGATGCGGCGTCTAGTACCGAGAAGCGTCTGGTGGCGTATTGGGTTGCTGCCGAGCATATAGCGTCTGAACATCTTGGCGCGGAAAGCTTGCGTAGTTGGTTGTCGGACGCGTTGCCGGACTACATGATCCCAGCAGCCTATGTGCAGTTGGATCAGCTACCGCTGACCCCGAACGGCAAGCTGGATCGCAAGGCATTGCCCGCACCGGATGGCTCGGCCTATGCAGCACCTGCGTATGAAGCACCGCAGGGCGCGATTGAACAAACCATTGCCGCGATTTGGTGTGACCTGTTGGGTCTGGAAAGCATCGGGCGGCACGATAACTTTTTCGCGCTCGGTGGACATTCGTTGTTGGCGGTGCGAGTTGCTTCGCGCTTGCGTCAGGAGTTGGGTGTCGAGATCGGCGTGGCGGAGTTGTTCGCGAATGCAGCGCTGAAGGACCTTGCCGCGTGCGTGGCCTCTTC
>NZ_JZHZ01000007.1:141693-142663 GCF_000963005.1 Xanthomonas sp. GPE 39 | reverse complement strand
CAAGTTCGATCTGGAGTTCTCGCTCAACGAGCAGCAGGACCGCATCGTCGGCAGCCTGGGGTATGCCACGGCATTGTTCGAACGCAGTACGATCGAACGCCATCTGGCCCAGTTCGTGACCCTGTTGCAAGGCATGGTCGCCGACGACCACGCCCGTGTCGCGCAACTGCCGCTGTTGCCTGCCGACGAACGCGCGCAATTGCAGCGCTTCACCGTCACCGAGACCGCACCGCTCGCACCTGCCACCTGCATCCACCACCTGTTCGAGGCGCAGGTACGGCGCACACCAGATGCCATCGCGCTGCGCGAAGGACAACGCCTGCTGCGCTACGCCGAACTGGATGCCCGCGCCAACCAACTCGCCCAGCGTCTGCGTCGCTCCGGCGTCGGCGTGGAAAATCGTGTCGCGTTGTACCTGCCGCGCGGCATCGAACAAGTGGTCGCGGTACTCGCCACGCTCAAAGCGGGCGCGGCGTATGTGCCGCTGGATCCAGACCTGCCCAGCGAACGTCTGGCCTTCCTGCTGGAAGACAGTCGCCCACGCGCAGTGCTGACCTGCACCGATCTGCAGGATCGCCTGCCGGCCAGCCGCGCGATGCTGCGCGTGAGTGTGCTGACACTCGACGACACCACGGACACACAACACGATGATCCCGGCGCACCGGATGTCCCCGGTCTGTGCCCGGATCATCTGGCCTACGTCATCTACACCTCCGGCTCCACCGGCCAACCCAAGGGCACCTTGCTCACCCATGCCGGTGCGACGCATTACTTGCAGTACGCCATCGAACACTATCGACCGCAGCCCAGCGCGGTGGTGTCCTCGTCGCTATCCTTCGATGCGACCTTGACCAGCCTGCTCGCCCCGTTGCTATGCGGTGCGCAGGTCGAACTACTGCCCGAACACGACACGCTCGACGCCCTGCGGCAACGTCTGTGTGATCCGACCCCGCTGGGCCTGGTCAAACTC
>NZ_JZHZ01000007.1:140458-141593 GCF_000963005.1 Xanthomonas sp. GPE 39 | reverse complement strand
TCGTCCAGCAACGGCAAACGGTCTACCGCCTGATCTTCAGCCCCCTCGGCCACCATCGCCGCCAACAGATGCCGCCAATGTCCGATCCAACGCTCCAGCGTCGCATGCTCGAACAGCGCGGTGGCATAGATCAGACTGCCGACAATCCCCTCCTCGCTCTCGGCCAATGACAACGACAGGTCGAACTGCGCGCTTGTCTGCGCGGTGGTCAGACCGCTCGCCTCAATTTCACCAAGATCCAGTTCGCCCTGCGGCGTGTTCTGCCACGCGAACATCACCTGGAACAGCGGTGCATGCGCCAGACTGCGTGGCGGCTGCAGCAGTTCGACCACCTGCTCGAACGGGATGTCCTGATGCACCTGCGCCTGCAATGCGCGTTCCTTCACCGAGGCCAGCAATTGCGCCAACGTCGGCGAGCCAAACAACTCAATCCGCAGCGCCAGCGTGTTGACGAAGAAGCCGATCAATCCTTCGGTCTCGGAGCGACCACGATTGGCCACTGGACTGCCGATCACCACATCATCCTGCCCTGAGAGACGCGATAGCAGCAGCGCCCAACTGGCAAGTAACGTCATATACATCGTCAGCCCATGACGCTGGCTCAGTTCCTTCAGCGCCTGCGTCTGCTGCGGACCGATGACCACTTCCAACATCGCGCCGGCATGATCCTGACGCGCTGGACGCGGACGATCCGTGGGCAGTTCCAGCAATACCGGTGCGCCGGATAGCGTCTCGCGCCAGTAGGTCGCTTGCTGCTCCAGCACATCTCCTGTCAACCATTGCCGCTGCCAGCTTGCATAATCGGCGTACTGAATTGGCAACGGTGCCAGCGGATCGGCTTCGCCACATGCAAAGGCCCGATACAGCGCACTCAACTCGTTGATCAAAACCCCCATCGACCACCCATCCGACACGATGTGGTGCATCGTGACGAAGAAGACGGACTCGTCATCGGCAAGTTGTATCAGCCGACCACGGATGAGCGGGCCATGCTCTAAAGCAAATGGTGCTTGCGCTTCATCGACTAACAGTTGCTGCAGCGCCAACTCACGATCAGGCACATCGCGCAGATCGTGATCGATCCGATGGAAGCCAATGTCCTCAGCAGAAATGTGCTGCAACGTCTGCCCATCGA
>NZ_JZHZ01000007.1:139095-140358 GCF_000963005.1 Xanthomonas sp. GPE 39 | reverse complement strand
GCGGCCCATCGAGCCAGCGGCGTTGCCACAGGCTGTAGTCGGCGTATTGGATCGGCAGCGGCGGCAGCGGATCGGGCTGGCCTTGCGCGAAGGCGGCATACAGCGCGCCAAGCTCGCGCAACAGGATGCCGATGGACCAGCCATCGGAGATGCTGTGGTGCATGCCGATCAGCAGGCGCTGTTGCTGCTCGGCGAGCTGCAACAGGCAACCACGGATCAATGGACCACGGCTCAGATCGAAGGGCGTGCGGGTTGCCTGTTCGGCGTGATGCTGTGCGGCAACCTCGGCATCGGCGGTGTGGCGTAAATCGATGCAGGTCAGCGCGAAGCCGACATCGGCCGGCGCGATCACCTGGGTGGCGCCATCGTCGCTGGCGACGAAGCAGGTGCGCAGCACTTCATGCCGGGCAACGATGCGATCCAGTGCCTGTTGCAGTGCGGCCACATCCAGCACGCCGTGCAGGTCCACGCCGCCCGCCAGGGTGTAGGCCTGCGCGGCGCGGTTGTCGAATTGCGCCAGGAACCACAGCCGTTGTTGCGCGAAGGACAGGGGCAGTGGCGCGTCGCGGTCGGCTGGCACGATGGCAGGCAGCGTGCTGGCGGCAGCGGTATCCAGCGCTTGCGCCAACTCGGCCAGACGTGGTTGCGCGAACAGCGTGGCTAGCGGCAGTTCCAATCCCAGCGCGCTGCGGATACGCGAGATCAAGCGCACCCCCAGCAGCGAGTGACCGCCGAGAACGAAGAAACTGTCGTGGCGGCCGACGTGCTCGACGCCGAGCAAGTCGCACCAAATCTCGGCCAGTTGTGTTTCCAGCTCGCCTTCCGGCGCTGCGTAGGCCTGCATCGCCAGCGCGTCGGTATCCGGTGCCGGCAATGCCTTGCGATCCAGTTTGCCGTTCGGGGTCAGTGGTAGCGCTTCCAGGTGCACATAGGCCGTTGGCAGCATCACCTCGGGCAGGCGAGCGGCCAATTGACTGCGTAGGCTGTCGGCGCTGTGCGCGTCGACCTCGCCCACCACATAGGCAACCAATCGTGGCTCGCCCGGAGTGTCCTCACGCAGCAACACCGCCGCATCCTGCACGCCCGCGCAGGCGCGCAGCGCGGCGGTGATTTCGCCCAGTTCGATGCGGAACCCGCGCAGTTTCACCTGGTCGTCGTTGCGGCCGAGATACTCCAACGTGCCATCGGCGCGCCAGCAGGCGACATCGCCGCTGCGGTACATGCGTGCGCCTGGCTGCTCGGCGAATGGATCGGGGATGAAGC
>NZ_JZHZ01000007.1:137605-138995 GCF_000963005.1 Xanthomonas sp. GPE 39 | reverse complement strand
GCGCGACGTGCATACCGGGGACAGCGGTAATGGCTTGGTCAAGGACTGGAACGGGCAACAACTGCAACAGCAAGTGAAGGCTGGCGCGGAAATCATGTCGACGTTCGGGCAGCAGGCGAGCAAGGCGATTGGCGATTACGCCGAGCAGAAGACGAGCGAAGCGGCGGCGATGAGGCTGCAAGCCGCTAACACCACCGACCCGGATCAGAAAGCGCAATTGCTCGCCCAGGCCGACCAACTGGACAGCCAGTGGGGTGCCAATGGCACGCTGCGGGTGCTGGCGCATACGGCGGTGGGGGGATTGACCGGCGGGGTGGGCGGCGCCGCTGGTGCGGCAGCGGGCACGCTCACCGCCCCGGCGGTGGCCGAGGCGCTACGCAATGCGGGCGTGACCGGGCCACTGGCCGATGCGTTGACGGGCCTGGCATCGACGGCGGCGGGTGCGGTGGCCGGTGGTGCATCGGGTGCGGCGACGGCGGGGAATGAGGTGGCGAATAACTATTTGAGTCACAATCAGCTTTCGGTCGTTAAGGGATTGCTAGATAGTTGCAAAGGTGATGAGCAATGTAGAGAGGGAGTGATTGCGCGAGCCAATGCAAAGTCACGCATTCAAGATGCACAGATGCAATTCACTTGTACGCTTGCGCCCGCAAGTGAAGCCTGCACAGCGCTGATTACACAAGCAGTTGGATATAAAGAAGACTACTCAACTGCCGAATCGCTTGGAATTCAGAAGGATTGGGTGAGAAGCGTACAGTCCTTAAATTCCTACGCAAATACAGCGCAGGGTGCATCTTTTAGACAGTATATTTTCGAAGGAAACGGCCTTCAGTCTGTTTATATGTTGCCTGCAGAAAAGATTGTGGCAATGACCGGGGAGAGGCTTGAGTCCGCCTATGAATCAATAGATAAAAATGGGTTTTTTTCGAGAGAAACTGCTTTATCAATAGGGTTGGGGTTTGCGGATATAGCATCTGCCAAGGTTCGCGCTATTCTGAATATGGCCGGTGTAAATGAGGGGTTTGGCGGAGGTGCGAAGCAACCTTACACGTCTTCCGATGAACGCTCCAGCGAGATCGGCGTGGGTGGAGGGCCTGCTCTTAAGGACAGTCCTTACTCACCCGGGGCTGTAGAAGATCGGATTAAACCTCCATATGTTGCTAATCCTGCACATGACAGCCGGAGTCCACTTTTTAATCCTAGAAAAACGCCAGAGCCCGATGATGCGTCAGATGTCTATAACTCCGATGTTGTGAGGGGGGGGATGGGAACATGGTATGGTAAGTCCGTTGACGGAAATATCTACAGATACTTCTCAGTGATACGCCCAGGGTTCCGTAGACACTCAAGACCCTCGTTGCGCGTAGCGCCGTTCAAACTCTACAGGAGA
>NZ_JZHZ01000007.1:135457-137505 GCF_000963005.1 Xanthomonas sp. GPE 39 | reverse complement strand
TGGAGCCGGAGGTGTAGATGACGTAGGCCGGATGTTGTGGATGCAAGCTCGCAACGACCGGTGCATGCGTGGGGGTGTTGGCCCACGCTGCTTGCTCGGCGTCCAGCAGCACGGTGTGCATGCCGTCGCGCTGTGTCAGCGACGCAGCCGTGTCGCGATGGGCGAGCAGCACACTGGGCCGCGCATCGGCGAGCATGGCGTGCAGGCGCGCCGATGGGACGTCGCGATCCAGCGGCAGGTAAGCGCCGCCGGCCTTGAGCACGGCCAACAGCGCGACGAGCAGATCGATGCCACGCGGCAGGCACGCCGCGACCACGCATTCCGGCACGACGCCCAGCCCGATCAGATGATGGGCGAGTTGGTTGGCGCGAGTGTCGAGGTCGGCGTAGCGCAGTTCAACGCCATCGTCCACCAAGGCGATGGCGTCGGGCATGTGCTGCGCCTGTGCTTCGATCGCGCGATGCAGATAGCCGCTGCCATCCAGGTCGCTGGCGGTGGCGTTGAAAGTTTGCAATTGCGCGCGTTCGTCGGCAGGCAACAGCGGCAAGTGCGCGACACGGGCGTGGTCGTCGGCGACCATGCCCTGCAACAGGGTCACGAACTGGGCCAGATGGCGTTCGATGGTGCTGCGCTCGAACAACGCCGTGGCATACCCCAGGCTGCCGACGATGCGCTCGTGCTGTTCGTGCAGCGAGAACTCCAGATCGAACTTGGCATCGCCGCCCTGTGCGGGGATGGGCTGCAAGCGCATATCGGGCAGCACCAACTCGGCATCGGGGACGTTCTGCCAGGTGAGCACGACCTGGAACACCGGCTGCGCGGACAGACTCCGCTCGGGATTGAGCGCCTCGATCACCTGTTCGAACGGCACGTCTTGATGATCCTGCGCGGCCAGTGCGGTGGCACGCACCTGCGTCAACAGATCGGTGACGCTGGGCGCGCCGCGCAGGTCGATGCGCAGCGCCTGGGCGTTGACGAAGAAGCCGATCAATCCTTCGAGTTCGCTGCGCGTGCGGTTGGCGACAGGCGCGCCGATCACGACCTGGTCTTGACTGGACAGCCGCGACAACAGCACCGCCCAGCCGGCCAACACGGTCATGAACACAGTGGTGCCGTGACGCTGGCTCACCGCGCGCAATGCGGCGGTGAGTTCACCATCGATGGCGAACTCGACACTGTCGCCGCGATAGTCCTGCAACGGCGGACGCGGGTGGTCGGTGGGCAGTTCCAGCAGCGCCGGCGCGCCATGCAGATGTGCACGCCAGAACGCGAGTTGCCGTTGCAGCAGCGGCCCATCGAGCCAGCGGCGTTGCCACAGGCTGTAGTCGGCGTATTGGATCGGCAGGGGCGGCAGCGGATCCGGCTGGCCTTGCACGAAGGCGGTGTACAGCGCGCCAAGTTCGCGAATCAAGATCCCAATGGACCAGCCATCGGAGATGCTGTGGTGCATGCTGATCAGCAGACGGTGTTGCTGCTCGGCGAGCTGCATCAGGCAGCCACGGATCAACGGACCACGGCTCAGATCGAAGGGCGTGCGGGCTGCCTGTTCGGCATAGGCGTGCGCGGCGACCTCGGCATCGGCGGTGTGGCGTAAATCGATGCAGGTCAGCGCGAAGCCGGCATCGGCCGGCGCGATCACCTGGGTGACGCCATCGTCGCTGGTGACGAAGCAGGTGCGTAGCACTTCATGCCGGGCAACGATGCGATCCAGTGCCTGTTGCAGTGCGGGCACATCCAGCACGCCGTGCAGGTCCACGCCACCGTGCATCAGATAGGCCAGTCCAGCGCGTTCGTCGAGTTGGTTTAAGAACCACAGCCGTTGCTGCGCGAAGGACAGCGGTAGCGGCGCATGACGATCTGCCGGCACGATGGCGGGCAGAGTGCTGGTGGCCGTGTTGTCCAGAGCTTGAGCCAACTCGCGCAGACGTGGTTGCGCGAACAGCGTCGCCAGCGGCAGTTCCAATCCCAGCGTGCTGCGAATGCGCGAGATCAGGCGCACCCCCAGCAGCGAGTGCCCACCGAGGGCGAAGAAGCTGTCGTGGCGGCCG
>NZ_JZHZ01000007.1:132146-135357 GCF_000963005.1 Xanthomonas sp. GPE 39 | reverse complement strand
TGATAATCGCCGGGCTTGGCGAAATAGATGTTCGGCACGTAGGTCTGCGGGTTACGGTCGTACAGTGGGAACAGGCTGGATTGCACCTGTACCATCACCCGGTGACCACGCTGGAAGATGTGGTTGGCGGTAGGTAACCCGAACGTGTAAGCCAGCGGCTGGTTCGGCGCTAGCGGTGCGGGATGCTCGAAACTCTCGTGGTAGCGGCCACGGAAGATCGCCAGCGATATCGGCAATTCGTAGCCGCCCATTTGCGGATCGGAGGCCACCTGATCCGGGTACACATCGATCAACTTGACCACCCAGTCGCTATCACGGCCGCTGGTGGAGGCCTGCAGGTGCACCTGCGGCGCACCAGCGATGCGCAACGGCGCTTGCAACGGCTCGCTGACGAAGGTCAACACATCCGGGCGGCCATCGACGAAACGTTGATCGTGGACCAGCCAGGTGGTCCACATGCCGCGGTCACTGAACACAACCGGGCGCGGCACGAACGGCACCGGCTTGGCGGGGTCGGACACATATTCGGTGTACTCGCCCTGCCCGGCTTTAGGCGCATCGAACGACACCGTGCCGCCAGCTTCCAGGTACAGCGGCTTGCTCTGCGCCGCGCAGCCCTGCGCACAACTCAAGGGCCAGTGCTGCAGGCGATCCCAGTGGTTGGCGCCGGTGTTGTAGATCAGCACCGGCGGCGTGTCGGCCTTGGGCGCGCCGTCCACCAGGTATTGGTCGAAGAACGGCTTCAACACGTCGCGGCGGAATTGCAGCGTGGTATCGCCGTCGAACTGCAACGCACCCAACGAGGTGCCGCCGCCATTGACCTGACTATGCCGCCACGGCCCCATCACCAGATAGTTGCGGTTGTTGTCGGTGTCGCGCGGCTCCATCGCCGCGTAGCTGTGGATCGCACCCCACATGTCTTCCTGATCCCACAAGCCCTGCAACCACATCGTCGGCACTTTCAACGGGGTGCGCGCCATGACCTTGTCCAGCGCCTGGAGTTGCCAGAACGCATCGTAAGCCGGGTGCTCGGTGAGCTTGTGCCACCACGGCAGTTGCTCCAGGCCAGCGGCCTTGGCATAGGCACCGACCGAACCGGCGCGCAGGAACTTGCTGTCGCCAACCCCGGCAATGAAACTTGAAAATAGACATTTTTTTGTCTTAAAATCCGATTCCCGGCCGGATCGTGGTCGTTTCGTGGGATCTAGCCATGCTTCACTCCTTTGCGTTCAAGAACTTCCTTTCGTTCAAGGAACGCACCGAGGTGTCTTTTGCCCTGACCAAGAAGGCGAGTTCGCGCGGCTGGGATGCGTCATCGCCAACCGGCCAGCGTCTTGCCACGGCATTGGCCGTGATCGGTGCCAATGGTGCCGGCAAGACGTCGCTCATCAAGCCCGTGGCATTTCTGGACTGGTTCATAAAGCACTCATTTCTGCAAAGCATCCCGAACGCACCGATACCCATCAAGCCGCATTTTTCCGCACCACACGAGCCGATCGAGTTCGAGATTGAAGCCGACGACCTGGACGGCACGCTGTGGCGCTACGAATTCAAGGCGACACCGGAACGTGTGCTGCACGAGGCCGTTTACAAGCGCCCGAACAAAAAGCGGGCGAAGCACTCCTATGTGTTCGTGCGGAACTGGGACGAAGCCTCAAAGGAATACATCATCAAGCAGGATGGCTTCGGCCTAGACCCTAACGAGGCCAAGAAGGTTCGTCCAAATGCCTCGTTGATTTCGACAGCAGCACAGTATGGCGTGGAGGTCGCACAACGCTTGGTCGGCGCCAACGTCGCCAGCAACATCACGCAGTTTGGCCGCTTCGATTCCAATCTCGGTTTCGTGAACGCGTCCATTTTCTTCCATGAAAATGCCGCCTTGAAGGCGCATATGGAGACACTGTTGCACGACCTGGATCTCGGTCTGTCAGGCGTGGAGATACGAAAACTGGACATCGCCATGCCACCGGAAATGCAGTTCGCAGAGGGCACAAAATTACCCGCGCAATATCAGGTTTTCGGCGTCCACACCTTAAAGGATGGTTCGCGGCACGAGATTCATATGAGAGAGGAATCCAGCGGCACGCAGACAGCGTTCACCCAACTCTGGTACCTGTTGGGTGTGCTGGCCAGTGGCGGCATCGCCGTGATCGACGAGTTGGAAAACGACATGCATCCGCACATGATCGAACCCTTGCTCGATCTTTTCGCCAGCCCGCATACCAACCCGCACAATGCCCAAATAATCTTTACCAGCCATTCGATCGAGGTGATGAGCTTACTTGGCAAATCTCAGGTCTTTCTTGTCGAGAAGAAGAACTGCGAAAGTGAAGCTTGGCGGCTGGACACGATGGACGGCGTGCGCGTCCAAGACAATCTGTATGCGAAATACATGAGCGGTGCCTATGGAGCCGTACCGCAACTATGACGCGGCCACCATCCACCAAGATGCGCACCGTCAAGGAAACTTTGCTCATCGTCTGCGAGGGCGATGCCGAGATGGCATTCGTCCGCTTTGTGAAGCGCACGTATGCCGACGCACTCGGGCGTAACGTTCAGGAAAAAAACGCCCACGGAAAAGGTGGCAAGCATGTCCTGGAAACTGGCTTGAGCATCGCGAACAACAACAACCGCACTTACAACAAGCTCGTTCTGCTGCTGGATACCGACACCGACTGGAACGATGCCCTGCGTGCCAAAGCACAAAATGCCCGTGTCGGCAAACGCCCGGTCAGCGTAATTGAAGCAGATCCCTGCCTGGAAGCGTGGCTATTAGATATTCTCGACATCCAAGCCGAAGGCGATACTCTGCATATGAAGCAAAAATTCAAGGCCAAAACAGGTGTTGAGGCCCATGAACCTGCTTGGATTAATAAGCACCTCAGCCGCGAGACATTGGACGAAGCGAGAACACGGGTATCGCAACTGGCCGACTTGATGAATCACATGGGTATAGCGAGGAACTGTTGACCGCGTCACTGACGACACCACTTGCAAGGCACCATGCGCCACACTGCGGGGCGCCCGGTGGTGGGCGTCCCGCAGTGTGGCACGGATGCGCTCACGGCATGCTCAATACACCGGCAGCTCGATGAAGCTGGGCTGCTGCGGCGTGTGCCAGATCCGCTGCGTGGCTTTCTGATAATCGCCGGGCTTGGCGAAATAGATGTTCGGCACGTAGGTCTGCGGGTTACGGTCGTACAGTGGGAAC
>NZ_JZHZ01000007.1:127645-132046 GCF_000963005.1 Xanthomonas sp. GPE 39 | reverse complement strand
CCACCACGCAATATCTGTACGACGGCTTGGACGCGGTGCAGGAGACGCAAGGAGCAAAGATCAACCCGATCCTGACCGGCCCGGGCATCGACGAGCGCTACTCACGCGACGATAACGGCGGACGAACTTACTTCCTGACCGATCTGCTCGGCAGCACACGATTGCTGACGGATACGAACGGCAATGCGGTGCAGCGTTACGACTACGATCCCTACGGCACCACCACGCAGAGCAGCACGAGCTACAGCAATCCGTATCAATACACTGGACGCGAACACGACCAGAGCGGGTTGTATTACTACCGTGCGCGGTATTACACGCCTGAGTTGGGGCGGTTTGTTAGTGAGGATCCTCTGAAATTGGCTGCGGGCCCTAATAGTTATGCCTATGTGGGCGGAAATCCTATCAGTTATTTTGATCCATACGGTCGTTTTGGTTTTGCTGGCGCGATTATAGGTGCAATTGGTGGAGCTGCTGCTGGATATGTATCGGGAGGCTGGCAAGGCGCAGTGGCTGGTGGTCTTGTCGGCGGAGCCGTAGGTATTGTTGCTCCTTGGCTAGCTGGTGCGGCTGGCGCGGCTGTTGGTGGTGAAATGGCCGGTATGTTTGCCGGCACTGCTGTTAACGTTGCAACAGGAGCACTAGGTGGTCTTGTAGGTACGGTAGCAACTAATGCAGTCGCCAATGCAACCGCGTCAGGTTGTCAGGAAAAGAAAGGATTGTTGGATGGCGCGGCATACGGAACTACTGTTGGTGCGCTTGCTCCATTGATGAGCAGTGAGGCTTTCATTGTCGGGTCTGGTATAGAACTGGGTACGCTTGGAGAAAGTATATTTTCAGGGATAACAGGTGCCTTTGGTACAGTTGGTGCTGCAACCGATCCGGAGGCTATGCATGGGTTCAGATAAATTTTCTCAGGATCAAGATATAATTGAAAGATATAGCTATGTAAAACCAGGTAAGCCGCTAATTTATTTGTGGATTATCGGGGTTACCATATTTTGTTTTTTTATTGAGGGTTATATTTTTGATATTTATTCATTTCTTGGGTTGATTATTTCAACCCCGGGGGTTATTTTTTTTATTTTCATGATGTATATTGCTTTTACTGGCGCGGCGAAATTGGAGATAGATGGTGAATCTATACGTAAATCGCTGCTGGGTTGGGATGTTATTCGTATTTCATGGACGGATGCGAAAGTTATACAGTCTTTTCCTTTTCCAGTGCAAGGGGTTGGCCTTTTGCATTATTACAGGGTGGTCTCGAAAAACAAATTTTTGTTTTTTGGAATAATCGCATTTTCAGACGAAAGTGAAGCTTTGCCGGGAAATCTTAGTTTGATCGCTAAGCGTTATGGCATACCGATTGAGCAGAGGTTTAGCCAGTTTGGAAAGCTTGAAAAGGTTGATGTCATTCGATTTATTCGATTTAAATAATCAGATTGTTTTTGTTGGCTAGCAAGGGCACGTTGGTGCATCAACTCTCCATCGTGCCCACGCCGGTCAACCGGGCGCCGTTCCCGGTGGCGAGCAACTACCCGATGTACTTCACCCTGGAACCAGGCGGAGCCACGGTGCAGGCGCTGACCCCGCAGGCGGCACAGGGGATCAAGATCCTGTACCCGAACTACGACACGCTGACCACCGGCACGCGGGCCAATTTCTGGATCTACGACCCGTCCGAGGGCTGGCGGGTGTACGGGCAGGGGCGGGTGACCAGCGACGGCACGCGCATCGCCCCGGAAGGCGGGGTGGCGCTGTACAAGACCATGGGCGCCAGCTACAGCATCGACACCCACACCCCACCACCGGACCCGGACACGCCGCACTGCAGCGATGGCTGCGGCAAGGAGGCTGGCGGTGGCGGCGCGACGGCGGGCGACCCGATCGACCTGTATACCGGGGAGTTTTCCTATACCGAGACCGACGCGGTGGTGCCGGGCCTGTCACCGTTGGTGGTGACGCGCTCCTATCGCCCGGGCGACCCCAACAAGCAGGACTTCGGGATCGGCACGGCGGCCAATTTCCGTTACACGCTCTACGCGCCGCCGACCGGTTTGCAGCACGGTTGTTCAGGTAGCACTCAGTGCGTCAACCCGTCCACGGTCGATTACAACCAACTGCAACTGGTGTTGCCCGGCGGCATGCCGGTGACGTTCGCGCGTGTGTCCGGCAGTGGGTTGGCCGGGCAATGGCAGCAGATCGGCTCGGTTTCCGGTTACGCCGGTGCGACTATCACCCAGGGCAGCCCGCGCGGTCACGGCTACCTGCTGACGCTGCGCGACGGCAGCATGATGTATTTCAATCAGTATTCGCCCAATCGGCTGGAGTGGAGCCTGGACCACTTCGGCAACCGGGTGGACTACACCTACGATGCCGGCCTGGTCAGCCACATCGTCTCGGCCACGGGGCGTTCGCTGAGCATCGGCTACGACAGCAACAACCGCATCAATACGCTGAGCGACCCACTGGGCAACACCTGGTCCTACGCCTACAACGACGACGGCTACCTGTCGCAGGTGACCCGCCCGGACGGCAGCACGCGCAGTTATTACTACAAGATCCGCCAGGCCGCCGGGATCCGCGAAGGCGCCGACACGCTGCCCTATCAGGCGCGCTTGGAGTCCATCACCGACAGCAAACAGCAGCGGGTGCTGTTCAACGAGTTCGAGAGCGCCAATGGCACCTGGACGGGCCGGGTGGTCAAACAGACCCAGGCCGATGGCGGAGTGCTGACGATCAACTACGCGCATGTTGATGGCAACACCACCGGGGTGCTGGTGACCAAGCCGGACGGCAGCCAGCGCCGGGTGGTGTTCGACCCGGTCAGCCACTACCCGAGTAGCGACACGCTGGCCTATGGCACGCCCCTGGCGCAGACCATCACCTACGAGCGCACCGCCAGCGGCCAGACCACGGCCCGCACCGACGCCCTGGGCCGGCGTACCGAGTACGCCTACGACAGCGCCGGACGCCCGCTCCAGATCACCCAACTGGCCGGCACCGCGCAGGCGCGCAGCACCACGCTCGCCTACAACGGCGATGGCGATTTGGCCGCGATTACTGATGCCCTGGGCCGCACCACCAGCTTTGGCTACACGAACCGCTGCCTGACCTCGGTGACCACGCCGTTGGGCCAGACCAGCACCGCCACCTGCAACGGCGCCGGGCAACGCCTGAGCGTGACCGACCCCCTCGGCCACACCAGCAGCTTCACCTGGAGCAACGACGACCTGACCGCGATCACCGACGCGTTAGGTAGGCAGACGCAGTTACGCTACGACGCGCTGGGTCGCTTGATCGGCGTGCAGGACGCGCAGGGCAACGTCTCGCGTTTCGAGTATGACGGGCTGGGCCGGCAGACCAAGGCAGTCGATCCGTTGGGCAACAGCGTGGCCACGGGCTTCGATGCCAACGGCAACGTATCGGCGATCCTGCTGCCGAACGGTGCGGGCGTCACCTATGCCTACGATGCACTCAACCGCCGCATCAGCCGCACCGACGCGTTGGGCCAGGCGGAGAGCTGGACTTACGACAGCATGGGCCGTGTCGCCAGCCACACCGACCGACGCAACCGCACCACCAGCTACAGCTACGACGCGCTGGGCCGCCCAAGCAGCGCCACGTTGCCAGGCGCAGGCGGCACGCTGACGGCCAGTTACGATGCCGGCAATCGACTGGTGGCGCTGTCCGACAGCCTGTCGGGCACGTTGAACTGGAGCTACGACGGCTTCGACCAAGTGACCCAGGCCAACGGCCCGCAAGGCAGCATCGTGTACGGCTACGACGCCGTGGGCCGGCGGACCAGCATGCAGGCGGCCACGCAGACGCCGGTGAACTATGCCTATGATGACGGCGACCGCCTGACCGGCATCGCCCAGGGCACTGACACGGTGAGCTTCGCCTACGACAACGCCAACCGGCTGAGCAGCAAGACGCTACCGAACCAGGTACAGACGGTGTACGTGTACAACGACGCCAACCAGGTGACGGGCCTGGCCTGGGGCAAGACCGGGCAGACGGCGCTGGGCAGCCTGGGCTACGGCTACGACAGCCGAGGGCAACTGGTCGCACAGACCGGCAGCCATGCGCCGCAGGCGCTGCCGCCGGCCAGCACCAATAACGTTTTCGATGACAACAATCGGCAGACCCAGGCCAATGGCGTCGCCATGAGCTACGACGCCGACGGCCACCTGCTCAGCGATGGCAGCAGAACCTACACCTGGGACGACCGCGACCACCTGAGTCAGATCATGCAGGGCGGCACCGTCATCGCCAGCTACAGCTACGACGCCCTGGGCCGGCGCAGTGCCAGGACGGAGAATGGCGCCACCACGCAATATCTGTACGACGGCTTGGACGCGGTGCAGGAGACGCAAGGAGCAAAGATCAACCCGATCC
>NZ_JZHZ01000007.1:121964-127545 GCF_000963005.1 Xanthomonas sp. GPE 39 | reverse complement strand
GGTATTGACGCTAGAGAAAAAGCCGCTAAGATGACCGGCTCGCTTCAGCAAAAGCCCACGTGGTGGCGGCTAAAGCGACGTTAGCCACCTCGAATTGAGGTGTTGACGGCAAGAAAAAGTCCGCTATAATGGGCGGCTCACTTCGACGGAAACGTCGGGGCGAAAAGAGAAGGCGCTGAGGCCGACTCGAAGTTCTTTGACAGTGTGCGCAGGTAACTTGTGAGGGCGCCTGCAGGTGGAATCTGTCCATCTTGCAGACGTTCGAATCAAGAGCAACAAATCAATTGCTAAGCAAGCGATACGTAAGCTTGGTTTGAACTCTGCATATCAAAGCTTTTGCCTTCGGGCATGCAGTTTTAAGTGAAGAGTTTGATCCTGGCTCAGAGTGAACGCTGGCGGCAGGCCTAACACATGCAAGTCGAACGGCAGCACAGTGGTAGCAATACCATGGGTGGCGAGTGGCGGACGGGTGAGGAATACATCGGAATCTACCTATTCGTGGGGGATAACGTAGGGAAACTTACGCTAATACCGCATACGACCTTAGGGTGAAAGCGGAGGACCTTCGGGCTTCGCGCGGATAGATGAGCCGATGTCGGATTAGCTAGTTGGCGGGGTAAAGGCCCACCAAGGCGACGATCCGTAGCTGGTCTGAGAGGATGATCAGCCACACTGGAACTGAGACACGGTCCAGACTCCTACGGGAGGCAGCAGTGGGGAATATTGGACAATGGGCGCAAGCCTGATCCAGCCATGCCGCGTGGGTGAAGAAGGCCTTCGGGTTGTAAAGCCCTTTTGTTGGGAAAGAAAAGCAGTCGGTTAATACCCGGTTGTTCTGACGGTACCCAAAGAATAAGCACCGGCTAACTTCGTGCCAGCAGCCGCGGTAATACGAAGGGTGCAAGCGTTACTCGGAATTACTGGGCGTAAAGCGTGCGTAGGTGGTTGTTTAAGTCCGTTGTGAAAGCCCTGGGCTCAACCTGGGAATTGCAGTGGATACTGGGCAACTAGAGTGTGGTAGAGGATGGCGGAATTCCCGGTGTAGCAGTGAAATGCGTAGAGATCGGGAGGAACATCTGTGGCGAAGGCGGCCATCTGGACCAACACTGACACTGAGGCACGAAAGCGTGGGGAGCAAACAGGATTAGATACCCTGGTAGTCCACGCCCTAAACGATGCGAACTGGATGTTGGGTGCAACTTGGCACGCAGTATCGAAGCTAACGCGTTAAGTTCGCCGCCTGGGGAGTACGGTCGCAAGACTGAAACTCAAAGGAATTGACGGGGGCCCGCACAAGCGGTGGAGTATGTGGTTTAATTCGATGCAACGCGAAGAACCTTACCTGGTCTTGACATCCACGGAACTTTCCAGAGATGGATTGGTGCCTTCGGGAACCGTGAGACAGGTGCTGCATGGCTGTCGTCAGCTCGTGTCGTGAGATGTTGGGTTAAGTCCCGCAACGAGCGCAACCCTTGTCCTTAGTTGCCAGCACGTCATGGTGGGAACTCTAAGGAGACCGCCGGTGACAAACCGGAGGAAGGTGGGGATGACGTCAAGTCATCATGGCCCTTACGACCAGGGCTACACACGTACTACAATGGTAAGGACAGAGGGCTGCAAACTCGCGAGAGTGAGCCAATCCCAGAAACCTTATCTCAGTCCGGATTGGAGTCTGCAACTCGACTCCATGAAGTCGGAATCGCTAGTAATCGCAGATCAGCATTGCTGCGGTGAATACGTTCCCGGGCCTTGTACACACCGCCCGTCACACCATGGGAGTTTGTTGCACCAGAAGCAGGTAGCTTAACCTTCGGGAGGGCGCTTGCCACGGTGTGGCCGATGACTGGGGTGAAGTCGTAACAAGGTAGCCGTATCGGAAGGTGCGGCTGGATCACCTCCTTTTGAGCATGACAGTTTCATCTGTCAGGCGTCCTCACAAGTAACCTGCATTCAGAGAGTTTCGCCAAGGGGCGGAACACCCCGAAATACCGGGGCCATAGCTCAGCTGGGAGAGCACCTGCTTTGCAAGCAGGGGGTCGTCGGTTCGATCCCGACTGGCTCCACCACTGAGGACGACATTGGGTCTGTAGCTCAGGTGGTTAGAGCGCACCCCTGATAAGGGTGAGGTCGGTGGTTCGAGTCCTCCCAGACCCACCACTCTGAATGTATCGCACACGAAGAATTTGAATGATTCGGCGCTGAGGCCGGGTCATGTTCTTTAATAATTAGTGATGTAGCGAACGTTTGAGAACAATACTCTCGACGTGTCGTTGTGGCTAAGGCGGGGACTTCGAGTCCCTAAAATTGAGTCGTTATAGTTCGCGTCCAGGCTTTGTACCCCTGGACTGAAGATGACCTTGAGGCAACTTGAGGTTATATGGTCAAGCGAATAAGCGCACACGGTGGATGCCTTGGCGGTCAGAGGCGATGAAGGACGTGGCAGCCTGCGAAAAGTGTCGGGGAGCTGGCAACAAGCTTTGATCCGGCAATGTCCGAATGGGGAAACCCACTGCTTCGGCAGTATCCTGCAGTGAATTCATAGCTGCAGGAAGCGAACCCGGTGAACTGAAATATCTAAGTAACCGGAGGAAAAGAAATCAACCGAGATTCCCTAAGTAGTGACGAGCGAACGGGGACTAGCCCTTAAGCTGGTATGGTTTTAGAAAAACAACCTGGAAAGGTTGGCCATAGAAGGTGATAGCCCTGTATTTAAAAGGGCCATACCAGTGAAGACGAGTAGGGCGGGGCACGTGAAACCCTGTCTGAATATGGGGGGACCATCCTCCAAGGCTAAATACTCCTGACCGACCGATAGTGAACCAGTACCGTGAGGGAAAGGCGAAAAGAACCCCGGAGAGGGGAGTGAAATAGATCCTGAAACCGTGTGCGTACAAGCAGTAGGAGCTCGTAAGAGTGACTGCGTACCTTTTGTATAATGGGTCAGCGACTTACTGTTCGTGGCAAGCTTAACCGTATAGGGGAGGCGAAGGGAAACCGAGTCTGATAAGGGCGCATAGTCGCGGGCAGTAGACCCGAAACCGGGTGATCTAGTCATGCCCAGGGTGAAGGTCAGGTAACACTGACTGGAGGCCCGAACCCACTCCCGTTGCAAAGGTAGGGGATGAGGTGTGATTAGGAGTGAAAAGCTAATCGAACCCGGAGATAGCTGGTTCTCCTCGAAAGCTATTTAGGTAGCGCCTCATATGTATCCTCTCGGGGGTAGAGCACTGTTATGGCTAGGGGGTCATCGCGACTTACCAAACCATTGCAAACTCCGAATACCGAGACGGACTGTATGGGAGACACACGGCGGGTGCTAACGTCCGTCGTGAAAAGGGAAACAACCCAGACCCACAGCTAAGGTCCCAAATTCACTGCTAAGTGGAAAACGATGTGGAAAGGCATAGACAGCCAGGAGGTTGGCTTAGAAGCAGCCACCCTTTAAAGAAAGCGTAATAGCTCACTGGTCGAGTCGGTCTGCGCGGAAGATTTAACGGGGCTAAGCAGTGAACCGAAGCTTGGGGTGCATCGCGATAAGCGATGCGCGGTAGAGGAGCGTTCCGTAAGCCTGCGAAGGTGGATTGAGAAGTCCGCTGGAGGTATCGGAAGTGCGAATGCTGACATGAGTAACGATAATGCGGGTGAAAAACCCGCACGCCGAAAGCCCAAGGTTTCCTTGCGCAACGTTAATCGGCGCAGGGTGAGTCGGCCCCTAAGGCGAGGGCGAAAGCCGTAGTCGATGGGAAGCAGGTTAATATTCCTGCACCTCGCGTAAGTGCGATGGAGGGACGGAGAAGGTTAGGTGTACCGGGCGTTGGTTGTCCCGGGGAAAGGCGGTAGGTTTGGATCCTTGGCAAATCCGGGATCCTTTAAGACCGAGCACCGAGACGAGTCTTTTAGACGAAGTCACTGATACCACGCTTCCAGGAAAAGCTCCTAAGCTTCAGCTTACGCAGACCGTACCGTAAACCGACACAGGTGGGTAGGATGAGAATTCTCAGGCGCTTGAGAGAACTCGGGTGAAGGAACTAGGCAACATGGCACCGTAACTTCGGGAGAAGGTGCACCCTTTTTGGTGGCTCGTGCGAGCTATAGCTGAAGAGGGTCGCAGAAACCAGGCCGCTGCGACTGTTTATCAAAAACACAGCACTCTGCAAACACGAAAGTGGACGTATAGGGTGTGACGCCTGCCCGGTGCTGGAAGGTTAATTGATGGGGTCAGCCGCAAGGCGAAGCTCTTGATCGAAGCCCCAGTAAACGGCGGCCGTAACTATAACGGTCCTAAGGTAGCGAAATTCCTTGTCGGGTAAGTTCCGACCTGCACGAATGGCGTAACGACAGCGGCGCTGTCTCCACCCGAGACTCAGTGAAATTGAAATCGCTGTGAAGATGCAGCGTTCCCGTGGCAAGACGGAAAGACCCCGTGAACCTTTACTATAGCTTTACACTGAACGTTGAGTTCGTCTGTGTAGGATAGGTGGGAGGCTATGAAACCATGGCGCTAGCTGTGGTGGAGCCATCCTTGAAATACCACCCTGTCGTGCTTGACGTTCTAACCTAGGTCCGTAATCCGGATCGGGGACCGTGTATGGTGGGTAGTTTGACTGGGGCGGTCTCCTCCTAAAGAGTAACGGAGGAGCACGAAGGTACGCTCAGCGCGGTCGGACATCGCGCACTGTGTGCAAAGGCATAAGCGTGCTTGACTGCAAGATCGACGGATCAAGCAGGTACGAAAGTAGGTCTTAGTGATCCGGTGGTTCTGTATGGAAGGGCCATCGCTCAACGGATAAAAGGTACTCCGGGGATAACAGGCTGATACCGCCCAAGAGTTCATATCGACGGCGGTGTTTGGCACCTCGATGTCGGCTCATCACATCCTGGGGCTGTAGTCGGTCCCAAGGGTATGGCTGTTCGCCATTTAAAGTGGTACGCGAGCTGGGTTCAGAACGTCGTGAGACAGTTCGGTCCCTATCTGCCATGGGCGTTGGAGATTTGAGAGGGGCTGCTCCTAGTACGAGAGGACCGGAGTGGACGAACCTCTGGTGTTCCGGTTGTCACGCCAGTGGCATTGCCGGGTAGCTATGTTCGGAAGCGATAACCGCTGAAAGCATCTAAGCGGGAAGCGCGCCTCAAGATGAGATCTCCCGGGACACAAGTCCCCTAAAGGAACCATGTAGACTACGTGGTTGATAGGTCAGGTGTGTAAGTGCAGCAATGCATTGAGCTAACTGATACTAATGATCCGTGCGGCTTGACCATATAACCTCAAGGTGCTTCCAAGCATCCCTTAGCACGACACACGTCGAATGCTCACAATCGCTCGCTACATCACACCCCATGAGAGGCTGGCGCCATGCCGTCCTTGGTCCTGATAAAAACAGACCGAGTGATTGCAGCGGCGACACTCCAACCGTCTCCCTGGTGAAATTAGCGCTGTGGAACCACCCGATCCCATCCCGAACTCGGAAGTGAAACGCAGCTGCGCCGATGGTAGTGTGGCTCAAGCCATGCGAGAGTAGGTCATCGCCAGGGGCTTTACCCCAAATCCCCGTCCCAACAGGACGGGGATTTTTTATTGCCC
>NZ_JZHZ01000007.1:114123-121864 GCF_000963005.1 Xanthomonas sp. GPE 39 | reverse complement strand
TTTGATCGATCATGATCTGCGCGGTGTGCCTGATCGTGAGAAAGCGCTTGAGAAACTGCTGACCGAGGAGGCACATGCGCCATTTGCGTTGGAGCAAGGCCCACTCATCCGTGGTCGGCTGATACGACTTGCTGACGACGAATCCGTCCTCTTCGTCACGATGCACCACATCGTCTCGGATGGTTGGTCGATGGGAGTTTTGATCAACGAGCTGAGCGTGTTGTATCGGGCCTTTGCACATGGCGAAGCCGATCCGCTAGCACCGCTGCCAATCCAGTATGCCGACTATGCAAGTTGGCAGCGGCAATGGCTGGCGGGCGAGGTACTGGAGCAGCAGGCCACGTATTGGCGCCAGACGCTGTCTGGTGCGCCGGTGTTGCTGGAACTGCCAACGGATCGTCCACGTCCAGCGCGTCAGGACCATGCCGGTGCGATGTTGGAGGTGGTTATCGAGCCGCAACAGGCACAGACGTTGAAGGCCCTGAGCCAGCGCCATGGTATGACGCTGTACATGACCCTCCTGGCGAGTTGGGCGTTGCTGCTGTCACGCCTGTCCGGGCAAGACGATGTCGTCATCGGCAGTCCGGTAGCTAATCGTAGTCGTTCGGAGACTGAGGGGCTGATCGGGTTCTTCGTCAACACGCTGGCGTTGCGTGTGGAGTTGTCCGGTTCGCCAACGCTGGCGCAACTGCTGGCCTCGGTGAAGAACCGCACACTGCAAGCGCAGGCACATCAGGATATCCCGTTCGAGCAGGTGGTCGAACTGCTGCAACCGCCACGCAGTCTGGCGCATGCGCCACTGTTCCAAGTGATGTTTGCTTGGCAGAACACGCCGCAGGGCGAGTTGGATCTTGGCGAGCTCGATGCCAGTGGATTGGGCGTTGCACAGACAAGTGCACAGTTCGACCTGTCGTTGTCATTGACGGAGAGTGAGGAAGGAATCGTCGGCAGTCTGGCCTATGCCACGGCATTGTTCGAGCGTTCGACGCTGGAGCGGTGGATGGGCCATTGGCGGCATCTGTTGGATGCGATGGTCGCCGAGGGTGCTGACGATCAGCTTGTTGGGTGTTTGCCGTTGCTGGACGATGCCGGACGCCATCAGGTGCTGACCCAGTGGAATGCAACCGCAGCAGATTATCCACGCGATGCCTGTGTACATGAATTGTTCGAGGCACAGGTAGCACGGACACCCTCTGCCATCGCGGTAGTGCAGGGCGAGGTGTCGCTGACCTATGACGAGTTGAACGCGCGTGCCAACCGTCTGGCGCATTGCCTGCGTGAGTTGGGCGTGCGCCCGGATGATCGCGTGGTGATCTGCGTGCAGCGTAGCGTGGAGATGGTGGTGGCGTTGCTTGCGGTGCTGAAGGCGGGCGGTGCGTATGTGCCGTTAGATCCGGCTTATCCACCGGAGCGACTGGCCTATATGCAGTCAGATTGCGGCGCGGTGGTGGTGTTGACGGATACCGCCAGCCGCCACTTGGTCGAGCATCCGACTACTTCAACGGTGGTCGTCGATCTGCAAGCCGATGGTGAGCGTTGGCAGCACCTGCCTGAGCACAATCCTGACCGCCATACCAATGGTCTGACCTCGCGACATCTGGCGTATGTGATTTACACGTCTGGATCGACCGGTATGCCGAAGGGCGCGATGAATGAACATCGCGGCGTCGTCAACATGGCTTTTTCTCAGAAAAATAAATTATCCTTGGATTTAAATAGCCGTATCTTGCAGTTTTCTTCATTTAGTTTCGATGCTTGTACGTTCGAAATTATGATGTCACTCTGTTGGGGTGGGGAGTTATCCATTCCATTTAAAAATGAGATTGTTGCTGGTCATGATTTATTTGAAATAATAAAAAATAAAGAAATCACTCACGCAACGCTGCCTCCCTCAGTGTTGCCTACAGTAGAAAACATTGAAGAACTTGTTTCTTTGCAAACGATCGTTGTTGCGGGCGATTCGCTCTCTTCCACCATCGCGAAATATTGGAGTCAAGGAAGGCGCTTAATCAATGCATATGGACCCACGGAAGCGACGGTCTGTGCCTGCATGCATGAATGCGATCCCAGCGCAATGGGCGCGCCACCGATTGGTCGTCCGATTGCCAATGTGCGTATCTACATCTTGGATGCGAATGGTGCCCCAGTTCCCATCGGCGTGGTGGGTGAGTTGTATATCGCTGGCGATAGCGTCGGGCGTGGGTATCTCAATCGAGAGGCATTGACCGCTGAGCGCTTCCTCACGGATCCATTCAGCACCGATCCAACAGCGCGGATGTACCGCAGCGGTGATCTGGGGCGCTGGCGTGCCGATGGCACGGTTGAGTTCGTGGGACGCAACGATCACCAGGTCAAGATCCGTGGTTTCCGTATCGAGTTGGGCGAGATCGAGGCACGCTTGAGCGCGCATGCGGAGGTGCGCGAGTGCGTGGTCCTCGCGCTTGAGACAACATGGACAGAGAAGCAGCTGGTGGCGTATTGGGTCGGTCACGAAGCTGTTGATGCTGCCGCATTGCGCACTTGGCTATCGGATGTACTGCCGGATTACATGGTGCCAGCGGCCTATGTGCAGTTGGATCGCTTGCCACTCACCCCGAACGGCAAGCTGGATCGCAAGGCATTACCTGCACCGGACGGCTCAGCCTATGCAGCATGCGTGTATGAAGCACCGCAGGGTGAGATCGAACAAACGATTGCCGCAATCTGGGGCGATCTGCTTGGTCTGGAGACGATCGGCCGGCACGACAACTTCTTCGCGCTCGGTGGACATTCCTTGCTCGCGGTGCGGGTCGCCTCGCGCTTGCGTCAGGAATTAGGGGCCGAGATCGGCGTGGCCGAGCTATTTACGCATACGACGCCGCAGCGTCTTGCCGCTTGTGTGGAGGCCTCGTCCACCTCGATCTTATCGCCGATCGTGCCGCTGGAACCGGATGCGCCGCGCGTGCTGTCGTTTGCGCAGCAGCGGCTCTGGTTCCTATCGCAGTTCGAGGGTGTCAGTGAGGCGTATCACATCAGCGGTGGCTTGCGTTTGCGTGGTGTGTTGAATACTCAGGCATTGCAGCGTGCGTTGGATCGCATCGTGGCTCGACATACGTCGCTGCGCACGACGTTCACGCTGGTTGACGGGCAGGTGTTGCAGCAAATCGCCGCTGAAGATAGCGGCTTCCATCTGATCGCCCACGATTTACGGGATGTGCCTGATCGCGAGGCGGCGCTGCAGCAACTACTGGCTGATGAGGCGCAGGCACCGTTCGTACTGGAGCGCGGTCCGTTGATCCGTGGTCGGTTGATACGACTTGCCGATGACGAGAACGTCCTGTTCGTGACGATGCACCACATCGTCTCGGACGGGTGGTCGATGGGGATTTTGATCGACGAGTTGAGCGTGCTTTATCGAGCCTTTGCACGCGATGCGGCCGATCCGCTGGAACCATTGCCGATCCAGTACGCCGATTATGCGAGCTGGCAGCGGCAATGGCTGGCGGGCGAGGTGTTGCAGCAGCAGGCCAATTACTGGCGCGAGGCACTGTCCGGCGCACCGGTGTTGCTGGAACTGCCGACGGATCATCCGCGTCCAGCGCGGCAAGACCATGCCGGGGCGATGCTGGAGGTGGTCGTCGATTCGCAGCAGGCGCAGGCGCTGAAGGCGCTGAGCCAACGGCATGGCCTAACGTTGTATATGACGTTACTGGCCAGTTGGGCGCTGTTGCTGTCGCGACTCTCAGGGCAAGACGATGTGGTCATCGGCAGCCCAGTGGCCAATCGTGGTCGTTCGGAAACCGAAGGGCTGATCGGGTTCTTCGTCAACACCCTGGCATTGCGGCTGGATTTGTCCGGTTCGCCGACGTTGGGGCAATTGCTTGCATCGGTGAAAGAGCGCGCATTACAAGCACAGGCGCATCAGGATATTCCGTTCGAGCAGGTAGTGGAATTGGTTCAACCACCGCGGAGTCTGGCGCATGCACCTTTGTTCCAGGTGATGTTCGCGTGGCAGAACGCGCCTCAGGGTGAGCTGGATCTTGGCGATATAGAGGGCAGCGCACTGGGTGTTGCACGGACGAGTGCGCAGTTCGACCTGTCGCTGTCGTTGGCCGAAAGTGAGGAGGGGATTGTTGGTAGTCTGACCTATGCGGCAGCGCTGTTCGAGCGTTCGACGCTGAAGCGATGGATGGGGCATTGGCGGCATCTGTTGGATGCGATGGTGGCCGACGGCGCCGAAGATCAGGTGGTGGATCGTCTGCCGTTGCTGGACGATGCCGAGCGCCATCAGGTGCTGACCCAGTGGAATGCAACGACAGCAGATTATCCACGCGATGCCTGTGTACACGAGTTGTTCGAGGCGCAGGTAGCACGGACGCCATCTGCAATTGCGGTGGTGCAAGGCGAAGTGTCGCTGACGTATGGCGAGTTGAACGCACGTGCCAACCGTCTGGCGCATTGCCTGCGTGAGTTGGGCGTGCGCCCGGATGATCGTGTAGCCATCTGTGTGCAGCGCAGTGTAGAAATGGTGGTGGCATTGCTTGCGGTGTTGAAAGCGGGCGGTGCGTATGTGCCGTTAGATCCGGCTTATCCACCGGAGCGGCTGGCCTATATGCAGTCGGATTGCGGCGCGGTGTTGGTGTTGACGGATACCGCCAGCCGCCACTTGGTCGAGCATTCGACTGCTTCAACGGTGGTCGTCGATCTACAAGCCGATGGTGAACGTTGGCAGCACCTGCCTGAGCACAATCCTGACCGCCATACCAATGGCCTGACCTCACGGCATCTGGCGTATGTGATCTACACGTCCGGATCGACTGGTATGCCGAAGGGTGTCATGATCGAGCACCGGGGTTGTGTCAACTTATATCATCACTATACCATTTGCTATTTAAGGAGTGGTGATAAGGTATTGGTCTTATCTTCTTTTTCTTTTGATTTGACGCTTAAGAATATTATTTCCCCATTGTTTGTGGGCTGTGCTGTCGAGTTGGCACCGGCAGGCGTGGTGGTCGGATCAAGTATCCTGAATCTTCTTGAGTCCAGTGGCGCTGCATTGATAAATTGCGCGCCAAGTCAATTGCATGGAGTTTTAGATGATTTCGAGTCTAAATTAAGAGTAACCTTACTTGCGAAACTTCGCCATATTATACTTGGAGGGGAAAAGATAAAAATTGATCTGATTTCGGAATGGATTTCAGGTTCTGAGCAATATGTATTTATAAATAGTTATGGGCCAACTGAAATCACCGACGTTGCGGTCGATGGCGTCATCAAGGGGGTTGATGTTTCCGAGTCGATGCCGATTGGCCGTCCAATCGCTAACACGCGCATCTACATCTTGGATATGCACGGTGCACCGGTTCCGATTGGGGCGGTGGGCGAGTTGTATATCGGCGGCGATGGTGTGGGGCGTGGATATTTGAATCGTGACGATTTGACCGCCGCGCGCTTCCTCGCGGATCCATTCAGTGCCGATCCGACAGCGCGCATGTATCGCAGTGGCGATTTAGGGCGCTGGCGTGCCGATGGCACGATTGAGTTCGTGGGTCGCAACGATCACCAGGTCAAGATTCGTGGTTTCCGTATTGAACTCGGCGAGATCGAGGCAAGATTGAGCGCACATGCGGATGTGCGCGAGTGCGTGGTGGTGCCCATGGAGGATGCCACAGGCAACGACAAGCGATTGGTCGCGTATTGGGTTGGTAGGCAGGATGCGACGCACACGCCATTTGACGTGGAAAGCTTGCGTAGTTGGCTGTCGGACATGTTGCCGGATTACATGGTGCCGGCGGCTTATGTGCAGTTGGATCGCCTACCGCTGACCCCGAACGGCAAGCTGGATCGCAAGGCATTACCCGCACCGGATGCTACAGCCTATGCAGCACCTGCATATGAAGCACCGCAGGGTGAGGTTGAATACACCATTGCCGCGATCTGGCGTGAGCTGCTGGGTCTAGAGAGCATCGGGCGGCATGACAACTTCTTCGCTCTGGGTGGACATTCGTTGTTGGCGGTGCGGGTCGTCTCGCGCTTGCGTCAGGAATTGGGTGTCGAGATCCGTGTGGCCGATCTGTTTACACATACCACGCTGCAGCATCTTGCGGCGTGTGTGGCGTCCTCGCCAAGCGCGACCCTACCGCCAATCTTGCCACTGGAGTCGGATGCACCGCGCGTGTTGTCATTTGCACAGCAGCGGCTTTGGTTCCTGTCGCAGTTCGAGGGTGTCAGTCAGGCGTATCACATCAGCGGCGGGCTAAGGTTGCGCGGGGCGCTGGATACCCAGGCACTACAGCGTGCGCTGGATCGCATCGTGGCCCGGCATGCATCGCTGCGCACGACCTTCGCGCTGGTCGATGGACAGGCATTGCAGCAAATCGCCGCCGAGGACTGCGGTTTCCATCTGATCGCCCACGATCTGTGTGGTGTAGCTAATTGTGAGGAAGCGCTTGAGAAATTGCTGACCGAAGAAGCGCAAGCGCCATTTGCTTTGGAGCAAGGTCCACTCATCCGTGGCCGGCTGATACGACTTGCCGATGACGAGTCCGTCCTCTTCGTCACGATGCACCACATCGTCTCGGACGGGTGGTCGATGGGGATTTTGATCAACGAGTTGAGCGTGTTGTATCGGTCGTTTGCACGTGGCCAAGCCGATCCGCTGGCACAGTTGCCGATCCAGTACGCCGACTATGCAAGTTGGCAGCGGCAGTGGTTGACAGGGGATGTGCTGGAGCAGCAAGCAACCTACTGGCGCGAGACGCTATCCGGTGCACCGGTATTGCTGGAGCTGCCAACGGATCGTCCGCGTCCAGCGCGTCAGGACCATGCCGGCGCAATGCTGGAGGTAGTGCTTGGGCCGCAGCAGGCAAAGGCGCTTAAGGCACTGAGCCAGCGGCATGGCCTGACGATGTATATGACGTTACTGGCCAGTTGGGCGCTACTGCTGTCACGCCTGTCCGGCCAAGACGATGTGGTGATCGGCAGTCCGGTGGCTAATCGTGGTCGCTCGGAGACCGAAGGGTTGATCGGATTCTTCGTCAACACCCTGGCATTACGGGTGGAGCTATCCGGCTCGCCAACGTTGGGGCAATTCCTGGCGTCGGTGAAGGAGCGTGCGCTGCTGGCGCAGGCGCATCAGGACATCCCGTTCGAGCAAGTGGTGGAACTGCTGCAACCACCGCGGAGCTTGGCGTATGCACCATTGTTCCAGGTGATGTTCGTGTTGCAGAACACGCCGCGTGGTGAGCTGGATCTTGACGAGATCAAGGCGAGCGGGCTGGACGTTGCGCAAACGAGCGCGCAGTTCGATCTGTCGTTGTCGTTGACCGAGAGCGAGGAGGGGATCGTTGGCAGCCTGACCTATGCCACAGCATTGTTCGAGCGTTCGACGCTGGAGCGGTGGATGGGGTATTGGCGTCATCTATTGAAAGCGATGGTGGCCCAAAGCGCTGAACATCAGGCGGTGGACTGTCTGCCGTTGCTGGACGAGGCCGAGCGTCATCAGGTGTTGACCCAATGGAATGCGACGTCAGCGGATTATCCGCGTGATGCCTGTGTCCATGAATTGTTCGAGATGCAGGTAGCACGTGCGCCTTCGGCAATTGCAGTTGTGCAGGGTGAGCGATCGCTGATGTATGGTGAGTTGAACGCGCGGGCGAATCGTCTGGCGCATTACCTGCGTGAACTGGGCGTGCGCCCGGACGAGCGGGTGGCGATCTGTTTACAGCGTAGTGTCGAGATGGTGGTGTCGCTCTTAGGTGTG
>NZ_JZHZ01000007.1:103963-114023 GCF_000963005.1 Xanthomonas sp. GPE 39 | reverse complement strand
TCGCTCACCCTGTACAACTGCGATTGCCGAAGGCGCACGTGCTACCTGCATCTCGAACAATTCATGTACACAGGCATCACGTGGATAATCCACCGCTGTTGCATTCCATTGCGTCAATAGCTGATGACGCTCGGCCTCGGGCAGAACATCAAGATCGCGCACCGCCATCTGCGGGGCATGGATAAGTGCATCGACAAGCACTTCCAGCGCCTTTAACAGAAACGCACATATGCGCTCCGGAAAAAGTGTCCGCTGTGACTGTACCGTCAGTACAAAGCCAGGCCCAACATCGTCGATAGATGCCATGAGCGGATAACTCGTCCGCCTATTATGCTGCAGGATCTCAATCCCCTCCAAGGTCAAAAAATCGGCAGCATCTTTTATCTGGACGCTATGCCGATAGTTGAGTAGCGAGGTAAACAAAGGTGCCGGTGCTGGAACATCGCTGCAGCGCTGCGCCAGCGAAAGCGGCGCATGTTCGTGCCGCAATAACGCGGCAAGACGCTGCTGCACCACATGTACACTTTCTAGCACGCTCGTCCCGTCAATCTCGATACGCAGCGGCAAGGTATTGAGGAGCAAACCAACCGCCTGATCGCCTCCCGCGACGCCTTGCATGCGACCAAACAAAATCGTTCCGAGCACAACACGTTCACGTCCTGTCGCCCGCGCCACCACTTGCGCCCACGCAAGATGGAACAAGCTGGCTGCACTCACGCCGAGCGCCCGCGCATGGTTGCGCAACGCTGCTGACAACCAATCTGGCAGCTCAAGCCGTGCTTCTTCCAAGTCCGATCCATCGCCTTGTACATTGATCACGCCAAATGGTGCACAGGGCTCATCGACATTACCGAGCATCGTCCGGAAATACGCCTCGTGCTCCTCGCGACTTACGCCAAGTAGCGCCTGCGCCACAAAATTGCGGAATGGTAGAGCCGCCGGCAAGCTGGCAGCTTTACCGCATAAATGGCATCTAACTTCTTCCAGCACGATCTGCAGCGTGGTTTGATCAAGTACAAGGTGATGACTGAGTAGCTGCAGTAGCCAGCGGCCGCTGACTACATCCTGTGCCGCAAAGCCGCATATCAGCGGTGCCTTGCGCATATCCAGACGCCAATGCTGCGGATCGAAGCGCGACTGCAACTGTGCGGCAGCATTGCCATCAGTTTGCGCCAGACAAATATCCTCGATTACCAGCGACGCGTGGCGCCACACGACCTGCACTGGTGCGGCAAGCCCTTCCCAGGCAATCGCCGTGCGCAGGATGTCGTGACGATCGATCACACATTGCAAGGCATCGACAAAACTATCCAGAAGTGAACGGCTGTCGAACGCGATCAGGTTCGATAGCAGATAGGTATCGCCTTCGCGCTGCAGCAGATGATGAAAGAAAATACCTTCCTGCAATGGGGCCAGTGGATAAATGTCCTGAATATTAGGCGTGCCACCCGGTGTCATCGCAACGATGCTATCGATCTGCTCCTGAGTAAGTGTCACCAGCGGCAGCAGCTCAGGCGTGATTATCTCCGTATCAGGTTTAATAAGATTGGGCGGAACGCTGACCGATATGGCACCACTCGACGCGGCCAGTGCCGCCAGCGTCGGGTTGGCAAACAAGGTGCGCAAGTCGGCTTGCAGGCCCTGCTGGCGCATGTGCTTGGTCAGCGACACCGCTAGTAGCGAATGTCCCCCGAGAGCGAAGAAGTTATCGTGCCGTCCGATGGTTTCCAGACCTAAGATGTCACTCCAGATCGCGGCAATGGCCTGCTCGATCGCTCCCTGCGGCGCTTCATACGCACGCGCGGCATAGGCCGCGCCATCCGGCGCAGGCAATGCCTTGCGATCCAGCTTGCCGTTGGCGGTCAGCGGGAGTGCTTCCAGGTGCACATAGGCCGTCGGCAGCATTACCTCGGGCAGGCGATTAGCCAATTCACTGCGCAGGTTCTCGGTGCTGTACGCGTCGGCATCGCCGACCACATAGGCCACTAATCGTGGTTCGCCCGGAACATCCTCGCGCAGCAACACCGTCGCATCCTGCACGCCCGCGCAGGCATGCAACGCGGCGGCGATTTCGCCCAGTTCGATGCGGAACCCGCGCAGTTTGACTTGATCGTCGTTGCGGCCGAGATACTCCAATGTGCCATCGGCGCGCCAGCAGGCGACATCGCCGCTGCGGTACATGCGTGCGCCTGGCTGCTCGGCGAATGGATCGGGGATGAAGCGTTCGGCGGTCAGGTCCGCACGACCGAGATATCCGCGCGCCAGTTGCGGCCCGGCGATGTGCAATTCGCCGGCCACGCCCATCGGCGCGGGTTGCCCGTGGGCATCGAGCACGTACAGACGCAGATGCGCGATTGGCTTGCCGATCGGCACACGCCCGTTGGAGGCATGTGCATCGTCGGCGGCGGTGGTGTGGACCGCGCAGCCGACCACGGTCTCGGTCGGGCCGTATTCGTTGATCAGACGGGTGTGCGGTGCGAGGGCTTGCCAACGGGCCAGCGTGGCCGGCGGTAGCGCCTCGCCACCGATCACCATGACCGCAGGGCTCAGCGGTGTTTGCTGATCGGTCAATTGCTGACCCAACACTTCCAGATGCGCCGGGGTGAGTTTGACCAACCCCAACGGGGTCGGATCGCACAGACGTTGCCGCAGGGCATCCAGGGTATCGTGTTCGGGTAGCAGTTCGACCTGCGCACCGCACAGCAGCGGAGCAAGCAGACTCGTCAAGGTGGCGTCGAAGGACAGCGACGAGGACACCACGGCGCTGGGCTGCGGTCGATAGGTGTCGATGGCGTACTGCAAGTAATGCGTCGCACCCGCATGGGTGAGCAAGGTGCCCTTGGGTTGGCCGGTGGAGCCGGAGGTGTAGATGACGTAGGCCAGATTGTCCGGACACAGGCCGGGAACATCTGGCGCGCCGGGATCATCGTGTTGTGTGTCCGTGTTGTCGTCCAGGGTCAGCACGCTCACGCGCAACATGGCGCGGCTGGCCGGCAGACGATCCTGCAGATCGGTGCAGGTCAGCACTGCACGTGGGCGACTGTCTTCCAGCAGGAAGGCCAGACGTTCGCTGGGCAGTTCCGAATCCAACGGCACATACGCCGCGCCGGCCTTGAGCGTGGCGAGCACCGCGACCACTTGGTCAATGCCGCGCGGCAGATACAACGCGACCCGACTCTCCAGGCCAACGCCAGCACGACGCAGACGCTGAGCAAGCCGATTGGCGCGCGCATCCAGTTCGGCATAGCGCAGGGTGTGCGTACCCTCGCGCACCGCGATGGCATCGGGCGTGCGTTGCACCTGCGCTTCGAACAAGCGATGGATGCAGGTGGCCGGAGCCAGCGGCGCGGTCTCAGTGACGGTGAAGCGCTGCAATTGCGCGCGTTCGTCGGTAGGCAACAGCGACAGTGCGTACAGGGCTGTGTCCGGCGCCTGCTCCAACGCCTGGATCAATACCTGCATGCTTTGTTGCATCAATGCGATGACCCGCTCGGTGCCGATGTGCCGGTTCACCTTCACCTCTACCGCGAAACCTCCGGTTGCCGTGATGTCATCGATCGAGATCGTCAGCGGATAGTTGTTGCGATCCAGTCCCGCCAGCATTTCCAGGCCGTGCCAGTCGTGCGGCTGTTGCGTTGGCTCGCTGGGTGTCTGCACCGCGCTGCCGCCAACATAGCGATAGTTGAGCAATGCGGTGAACAGCGGCGTCGGCGGCGCGATGCTGCTACAGCGTTGCGCCAATGCCAATGGAGCGTGTTCGTGATGGAGCAATTGCGCCAGTTGTTGCTGGGTCTGGCGGATTGCTTCGGCGACGCTGCGTCCATCGCGTCGCAGGCGGATCGGGAGCGTGTTGAGGAACATGCCCAGGACGCGGTCGGCGCCGCTGCCACCCTGCATGCGGCCGAACAAGGTCGTGCCGAATACAACATCGTCTTGGCCGCTGGCTTGCGCCAACACCAGTGCGCAGGCCAGATGGAACAGGCTGGAGGGACTGACGCCGAGTTGGCGTGCATGCTGGCGCACCGCGCTGGACAGGACGTCGGGCAGCGGCTGCAACGTCTGTTCGATGTCGGCACCGGTGCCGCGCACGTCCCACAGGTCGAACGGAGCGGTGGGCGTCTCCAGATCGCCCAGGTGCTGGGTGAAGAAGGCGCGGTGTTCGGCCTCGCTCACCCCCAGGCGTGCGTGGGCGACGAAGTTGCGGAACGGCAGCGGCGCCGGCAATTGCGCCTGCTGTCCATGCAGATGCGCCTGCACTTCCTCGACCAACAGCTCCAGTGTCGTGTGATCCATCATCAGGTGATGGCTATGCAGGCCGAGCAGCCAGCGTGCGTGCGCGGGATCTTCGACGAGGTGGGCATGGATCAGCGGTGCACGGCTGACATCCAGACGGAAGCGGCTGGGGTCCATGCGTTCGCGCAGCGCGTCCAAGACATTGGGATCTTCGATGACGTGTGTTTGCAACGGCAGCGGCGCATGCCGCCAGACCACTTGCACCGGCGTACGCAATCCCTGCCAGACGAAGCCGGTACGCAGGATGTCGTGACGAGCGATGACCGCTTGCAACGCCGCGACGAAGGCATCCAGGTGCGTGCGGCTGTCGAAGGTCAGTACGCTGATGTTGAGATAGGCATCGCCTTCGGGGCTGGCCAGGTGATGGAACAGCAGACCCTCTTGCAGTGGCGCCAGCGGATAGATGTCCTGCACGTTGGCGGTGCCGCCGTCGACGGTGGCCACGGCGGCATCGATCTCGGTCTGGCTGAGTTCGACCAGCGGCAGCAACTCTGGCGTGATGCGCGTGCAATCGGATGCGATGCGGTTGGGCGGGATGCTGAGCGTGGATACGGCGGTGAGGGTGTTGGCCAAGTCGGCCAGCGTGGGGGCGCTGAACAATGCACGCACTTGCAACTGCCAGCCCTGCCGACGCAGGCGTTCGATCAAACTGATTGCCAACAGCGAATGCCCGCCGAGGGCGAAGAAGTTGTCGTGCCTACCTATCGTGTCCAGACCCAGCAGATCACACCAAATCGCGGCGATGGCCTGCTCGACCTCGCCTTGCGGTGCCTCATACGCATGTATCGCATAGGCGGTGCCATCCGGTGCAGGCAATGCGTTGCGATCCAACTTGCCGTTCGGGGTCAGCGGCAGGCGATCCAACTGCACATAAGCAGCTGGGAGCATGTAATCCGGTAGTGCACCCGACAGCCAACTGCGCAAAACCTCTGGACCGATGCTCTCGGGCGTCACATCCTCGGCACCGACCCAATACGCCACCAGTCGTTTGTCGGTACGCGCCAGATCATCAAGCGCAATGACAACGCACTCGCGCACATCCGCATGCGCACTCAACCGCGCCTCGATCTCGCCCAACTCGATTCGGAAACCACGGATCTTGACCTGGTGATCGTTGCGTCCGACAAACTCAAGCGTGCCATCGGCACGCCAGCGACCAAGATCGCCGGTGCGATACATCCGTGCCGTCGGATCGGCACTGAATGGATCCATGAGGAAGCGCGCGGCAGTCAAATCGTCGTGATTTAGATAACCACGCCCCACGCCATCTCCGCCAATGTACAACTCGTCCACCACCCCAATCGGAACCGGTGCGCCTTGTACATCGAGGATATAGATCTGCGTGTTCGCAATCGGGCGACCAATCGGCAGGATCCCAGTGTTTTCCGACTCGGCGCAGTAACGCCAGGCCGTGACATCCACTGCTGCTTCTGTCGGTCCATAAAGGTTGAAAATCTCAGCTGATGGAAAAACCGCCTGGGCGCGTTCTGCAAGCGCTGCCGGCAAGGCTTCGCCACTACAAATAACCCGCCTGACCCCAGTACACGGATCATCATCGCCATGCTCGACAAATGCCCGCAGCATCGACGGCACGAAATGCAGCGTGGTGACTTGCGTATCGCGGATCAACGCCTTCAGATACACCGGATCTTTATGGCCTTCTGATTCGGTCAACTGCATCCGCGCACCGCTCAGCAGCGACCAGAACAGTTCCCAGACCGAGACATCGAAGCTCATCGGTGTTTTTTGTAAAACAACCTCGGATCGATCCAGCGTATAGGCCTCTTGCATCCACACGAGACGATTGACGACCCCACGATGTTCATTCATCGCGCCCTTCGGCATACCGGTCGATCCGGACGTGTAGATCACATACGCCAGATGCCCCGAGGTCAGACCAACGGCGGTGCGATCCGGATTACTGTCGGGCAGGTGTGCCCAGCGCTGGCCGTCGGCTTGCAGATCGACGACCACTGTCGAAGCAGCCGGATGCTCGACCAAGTGGCGGCTGACGGTATCCGTCAACATCACCACCGCGCCACAATCTGACTGCATATAGGCCAGCCGCTCCGGTGGATAGGCTGGGTCCAGCGGTACATACGCACCGCCCGCCTTCAATACAGCAACCACCGCAATCACCATCTCCACACTACGCTGCACACAGATCGCCACACGATCATCCGGGCGCACGCCCAACTCACGCAGGTAATGCGCCAGACGGTTGGCACGCGCGTTCAACTCGCCATACGTCAGGGCCACCTCACCCTGCACTACCGCGATGGCCGATGGATCATGTGCCACCTGTGCCTCGAACAATTCATGTACACAGGCATCGCGCGGATAATCTGCTGCCGTTGCATTCCACTGCGTCAGCAACTGATAGCGCTCGGCATCGTCCAGCAACGGAAGACGATCTACTGCCTGATGTTCGGCACCCTCGGCGACCATCGCATCCAACAGATGCCGCCAATGGCCCATCCACCGCTCCAGCGTCGAACGCTCGAACAATGCCGTGGCATAGGCCAGACTGCCGACGATCCCCTCCTCACTCTCCGTCAATGACAGCGACAGGTCGAACTGCGCGCTTGTCTGCGCAACGCCCAATCCGCTGGCATCGAGCTCGCCAAGATCCAACTCCCCCTGCGGCGTGTTCTGCCAAGCAAACATCACTTGGAACAGCGGCGCATGCGCCAGACTGCGTGGCGGTTGCAGCAGTTCGACCACCTGCTCGAACGGGATATCCTGATGTGCCTGCGCTTGCAGTGTGCGGTTCTTCACCAAGGCCAGCAGTTGCGCCAACGTCGGCGAGCCGGACAACTCCACTCGCAACGCCAGCGTATTGACGAAGAAACCGATCAGTCCTTCGGTCTCTGATCTCCCGCGATTTGCCACCGGACTGCCGATCACCACATCGTCTTGGCCGGATAGACGCGATAGCAGCAACGCCCAACTCGCCAGCAGGGTCATATATAGCGTCAGGCCATGGCGCTGGCTCAGCGCCTTCAACGCTTGTGCCTGTTGCGGCTCCACGATCACCTGCAACATCGCACCGGCATGGTCCTGACGCGCTGGACGCGGACGATCCGTGGGCAGTTCAAGCAACACCGGCGCACCAGATAGCGTCTCGCGCCAATACGTAGCCTGTTGCTCAAGTACATTGCCCTTCAACCACTGCCGCTGCCAACTTGCATAGTCGGCGTACTGAATTGGCAACGGTGGCAGCGGATCGGCTTCGCCACATGCAAACGCCCGATACAACACGCTCAGCTCGTTGATCAAGATCCCCATCGACCACCCATCCGAGACGATGTGGTGCATCGTGACGAAGAGGACGGATTCGTCGTTGGCAAGTCTTATCAGCCGGCCACGGATGAGTGGGCCTTGCTCCAACGCAAATGGCGCTTGCGCTTCTTCGACTAACAGTTGCTGCAGCGCCACCTCACCATCAGCTACACCACACAGATTGTGGGCGATCAGATGGAAGCCGCTTTCTTCATCAGCGATGTGCTGCAACGCCTGTCCATCGACCAGCGCGAATGTCGTGCGCAGCGACGCATGTCGGGCCACGATGCGATCCAACGCACGTTGCAACGCCTGCGCATCCAACACACCACGCAACCTTAGCCCGCCACTGATGTGATACGCCTGACTGACACCCTCGAACTGCGACAGGAACCAGAGCCGTTGCTGTGCAAACGACAGCACACGCGGCGCATCCGGCTGCAATGGCAGGATCGGTGGCAAGATCGCAGCGGACGAAGAGGCCACACACGCGGCAAGCTGCTGGAGCGTGGCGTGCACAAACAACTCGGCCACCCCGATCTCCACACCCAATTCCTTGCGCAGGCGAGAGGCGACCCGCACCGCCAACAACGAATGTCCACCGAGCGCGAAGAAGTTATCGTGCCGCCCGATGCTCTCCAGACCCAGCAGTTCACGCCAGATTGCCGCAATGACTTGTTCGATCTCACCTTGCGGTGCTTCATAGGCACTGGCCGCATAGGCCGCACCATCTGGTGCCGGCAATGCCTTGCGATCCAACTTGCCGTTGGCGGTGAGTGGCAAGGTCTCGAGACACACATAGGCCGTCGGCAGCATCACCTCGGGCAGGCGATTGACCAAATCGCTGCGTAGGCTCTCGGCGTCTATCCGCTCGACCTCGCCCACCACATAGGCAACCAATCGTGGCTCGCCCGGAGTGTCCTCACGCAGCAACACCGCCGCATCTTGCACGCCCGTGCAGGCACGCAACGCGGCGGCGATTTCGCCCAGTTCGATGCGGAACCCGCGCAGTTTGACTTGATCGTCGTTGCGACCCAAATACTCCAGCGTGCCGTCGGCGCGCCAGCAGGCGACATCGCCGCTGCGATACATGCGTGCGCCTGGCTGCTCGGCGAACGGATCGGGGATGAAGCGTTCGGCGGTCAGATCCGCACGGCCGAGATATCCACGTGCTAACTGCGGCCCCGCAATATGCAGATGACCGGCCACGCCAATCGGTGCGTGTTGTCCATGCGCATCGAGCACGTACAGGCGAAGATGCGCAATCGGTTGACCGATCGGCACACGCCCGTTGGGCGCGTGTGCATCGTCAGCAGTCGTGGTGTGGACTACGCAGCCGACCACCGTCTCGGTCGGGCCGTATTCGTTGATCAGACGGGTGTGCGGTGCGAGGGCTTGCCAACGGGCCAGCGTGGCGGGCGGCAGTGCTTCGCCGCCGATCACCATGACCGCAGGGCTCAGCGGTGTTTGCTGATCGGTCAATTGCTGACCCAACACTTCCAGATGCGCCGGGGTGAGCTTGACCAACCCCAACGGGGTCGGATCGCACAGACGTTGCCGTAAGGCGTCGAGCGTGTCGTACTCGGGCAGCAGTTCGACCTGCGCCCCACACAGCAACGGGGCGAGCAGGCTGGTCAAGGTCGCGTCGAAGGACAGCGACGAGGACACCACTGCGCTGGGCTGCGGTCGATAGTGTTCGATAGCCCATTGCAGGTAATGCGCCGCACCCGCATGCGTGAGCAAGGTGCCCTTGGGTTGGCCGGTGGAACCGGAGGTGTAGATGACGTAGGCCAGATTGTCCGGACACAGGCCCGGCACATCCGGTGCGCCGGGATCATCGGTGTGCTTCTCCGTGCTGTCGTCCAGGGTCAACACGCTCACGCGCAACATGGCGCGACTGGCTGGCAGACGATCCTGCAGATCGGTGCAGGTCAGCACTGCGCGTGGACGACTGTCTTCCAGCAGAAAGGCCAGACGTTCGCTGGGCAATTCCGGATCCAGCGGCACATACGCCGCGCCCGCTTTGAGCGTGGCGAGCACCGCGACCACTTGGTCAATGCCGCGCGGCAAGTACAACGCGACCCTGCTCTCTAGACCAACGCCAGAGCGACGCAGACGCTGGGCGAGTTGGTTGGCACGGGCCTCCAGTTCGGCGTAGCGCAGCAGGCGTTGTCCTTCGCGCAGCGCGATGGCATCGGGTGTGCGCCGTACCTGCGCCTCGAACAGGTGGTGGATGCAGGTGGCAGGTGCGAGCGGTGCGGTCTCGGTGACGGTGAAGCGCTGCAATTGCGTGCGCTCGTCCGCAGGCAACAGCGGCAGTTGCGCGACACGGGCGTGGTCGTCGGCGACCATACCCTGCAACAGGGTCACGAACTGGGCCAGATGGCGTTCGATCGTACTGCGCTCGAACAGCGCCGTGGCATACCCCAGGCTGCCGACGATGCGGTCCTGCTGCTCGTTGAGCGAGAACTCCAGATCGAACTTG
>NZ_JZHZ01000007.1:93243-103863 GCF_000963005.1 Xanthomonas sp. GPE 39 | reverse complement strand
CATCTTGGATACACACGGCGCACCGGCACCGATTGGGGTAGTGGGCGAGTTGTACATCGGTGGCGATGGCGTCGGGCGTGGGTATCTCAATCGAGAAGCATTGACCGCTGAGCGCTTCCTCACGGATCCATTCAGCACCGATCCGACGGCACGGATGTACCGCACGGGCGATCTGGGCCGTTGGCGTGTCGATGGCACGATTGAGTTTGTGGGACGCAACGATCAGCAGGTCAAGATTCGTGGTTTCCGCATCGAGTTGGGAGAGATCGAGGCCCGCTTGAGCGCGCATGCGGATGTGCGTGAGTGCGTGTTGGTGGCGCTGGAGGGTGCGGCAGGCACTGATAAGCGGCTGGTGGCGTATTGGGTCGGTAACGAAGCTGTTGATGCTGCCGCATTGCGGACTTGGCTATCGGATGTACTGCCGGACTACATGGTGCCAGCCGCCTATGTGCGGTTGGATCGCTTGCCGCTGACCCCGAACGGCAAGCTGGATCGCAAGGCGTTACCCGCACCGGATGGCGCGGCCTATGCGGCGTTGACGTATGAAGCACCACAGGGCGAGATCGAACAAACCATTGCCGCGATCTGGTGCGAGTTACTCGGTCTGGAAGACATCGGTCGGCACGACAACTTCTTTGCCCTTGGCGGGCATTCGTTGCTGGGCGTGCGCTTGATTTCGCGCATTCGCAGCGCACTGGGCTTGGAACTGCCGCTGGCCACGCTGTTCGCTCAACCGCGGCTGGCCGAGTTAGCTCACGCCCTGGCAAGCGCCAACGCCAGCACCTTGCCGGCTATCGTCTCAGCGGATCGAGATGCACCACTGCCATTGTCCTTCGCGCAACAACGGCTATGGTTCCTGGCGCAATTCGACGAACGCGCCGCGCAGGCGTACACCCTCTCTGGCGTGGTGGACTTGCACGGTGCGCTGGACCTGCCCGCGCTGCAACAGGCGTTGGACCACATCGTCGCTCGCCACGAGGTACTGCGCACCTGCTTCCTCGCCAACGACGACGGCGCCACCCAGGTGATCGCCCCGGCCAACGTCGGCTTCGCGCTGACCTGCATCGATCTACGTCACACCCCAGATGCCGAGGTCGCCGCCCAACATCACGCCGAACAGGCAACCCGCACGCCCTTCGATCTGAGCCGTGGTCCGTTGATCCGTGGCTGCCTGATGCAGCTGGCCGAGCAGCAACACCGCCTGCTGATCAGCATGCACCACAGTATCTCCGATGGCTGGTCCATTGGGATATTGATTCGCGAACTTGGCGCGCTGTACGCCGCCTTCGTGCAAGGTCAGCCCAATCCGCTGCCGCCCCTGCCGATCCAGTACGCCGACTACAGCCTGTGGCAACGCCGCGTGCTCGACGGACCGCTGCTGCAACGCCAACTCGCCTTCTGGCGCGAGCATCTGCATGGCGCACCGGCGCTGCTGGAATTGCCGACCGACCACCCACGTCCGGCCTTGCAGGATTATCGCGGCGATAGTGTCGAATTCGCCATCGATGGTGAACTCACCGCCGCATTGCGCGCCGTGAGCCAGCGTCACGGCACCACTGTGTTCATGACCGTGTTGGCCGGCTGGGCGGTGCTGTTGTCGCGCCTGTCCGGTCAAGATGAGGTGGTCATCGGCGCGCCCGTGGCCAACCGCACCCGTAGCGAACTCGAAGCGTTGATCGGCTTCTTCGTCAACGCCCAGGCACTGCGCATCGACCTACGTGGTGCACCGAGCGTCGCCGACTTGCTGGCGCAGGTGCGTGCCACGGCATTGGCCGCGCAGGATCATCAGGACGTGCCGTTCGAACAGGTGATCGAGGCGCTCAACCCGGAACGGAGTTTGTCCGCGCAGCCGGTGTTCCAGGTGGTGCTCACCTGGCAGAACGTGCCCGATGCCGAGTTGGTGCTGCCCGACATCCGATTGCAGCCGATCCAGTCGCACACAGCCGATGCCAAGTTCGATCTGGAGTTCTCGCTGCAGGAGCAGCAGGACCGCATCGTTGGTAACCTGGGGTATGCCACGGCGCTGTTCGAGCGCATCACCATCGAACGGCATCTTGCCCAGTTCGTGACCCTGTTGCAGGGCATGGTCGCCGACGACCACGCCCGTGTCGCGCAATTGCCGCTGTTGCCTGCGGAGGAGCGCACCCAATTGCAGCGCTTCACCGTCACCGAGACCACGCCGCTGGCTCCGGCCACCTGCATCCATCGCTTGTTCGACGCGCAGGTGCAACGCACGCCCGATGCCATCGCGGTGATCGAAGGACAACGCACCTTGCGCTATGCCGAACTGGACGCCCGCGCGAACCAACTCGCCCAGCGTCTGCGCCGTTCTGGCGTCGGCCTGGAGAGTCGGGTCGCCTTGTATCTGCCGCGCAGCATCGAACAAGTGGTCGCGGTGCTGGCCACGCTCAAGGCCGGCGCGGCGTATGTGCCGCTGGATCCGGAACTGCCCAGCGAACGTCTGGCCTTCCTGCTGGAAGACAGCCGCCCACGCGCAGTGCTGACCTGCACCGATCTGCAGGATCGTCTGCCAGCCAGCCGCGCGATGCTACGCGTGAGCGTGTTGACCCTGGACGACAGCACGGAGACGCACACCGATGATCCCGGCGCACCGGATGTCCCCGGTCTGTGCCCGGAGAATCTGGCCTACGTGATCTACACCTCCGGCTCCACCGGCCAACCCAAGGGCACCTTGCTCACCCATGCCGGTGCGGCGCATTACCTGCAATGGGCTATCGAACACTATCGACCGCAGCCCAGCGCGGTGGTGTCCTCGTCGTTGTCCTTCGACGCCACGTTGACCAGTTTGCTCGCCCCGCTGTTGTGCGGTGCGCAGGTGGAACTGCTGCCCGACCACGACACCCTCGATGCCTTGCGGCAACGTCTGTGTGATCCAACCCCGCTGGGTCTGGTCAAACTCACGCCCGCGCATCTGCACGTGTTGGGTCAACAATTGGCCGAGCACGCAACACCGCTGAGCCCGTCGGTGATGGTGATCGGCGGCGAAGCACTGCCGCCCGCCACGTTGGCCCGTTGGCAAGCCCTCGCACCGCACACCCGTCTGATCAACGAATACGGCCCGACCGAGACGGTGGTCGGCTGCGTAGTCCACACCACGACTGCTGACGATGCACACGCGCCCAACGGGCGTGTGCCGATCGGTCAACCGATTGCGCATCTTCGCCTGTACGTGCTCGATGCGCATGGACAACACGCACCGATTGGCGTAGCCGGTCATCTGCATATTGCGGGGCCTCAGCTTGCACGCGGGTATCTGGGCCGTGCGGATCTGACCGCCGAACGCTTCGTGCCCGATCCGTTCGCAGAGCACCCCGGACAACGCATGTACCGCAGCGGCGATGTCGCCTGCTGGCGCGCCGACGGCACGCTGGAGTATCTGGGCCGCAACGACGATCAAGTCAAACTGCGTGGGTTCCGCATCGAACTGGGCGAAATCGCCGCCGCGTTGCGTGCCTGCACGGGCGTGCAGGATGCGGCGGTGTTGCTGCGTGAGGACACTCCGGGCGAGCCACGATTGGTTGTCTATGTGGTGGGCGAGGTCGAGCGGATAGACGCCGAGAACCTGCGCAGCGATTTGGTCAATCGACTGCCCGAGGTGATGCTGCCGACGGCCTATGTGTGTCTCGAGACTTTGCCACTCACTGCCAACGGCAAGCTGGATCGCAAGGCATTGCCGGCACCAGATGGTGCGGCCTATGCGGCCAGTGCGTATGAAGCACCGCAAGGTGAGGTCGAACAAACCATTGCCGCAATCTGGCGTGATCTGCTGGGTTTGGAGAGCATCGGGCGGCACGACCACTTCTTCGCGCTCGGCGGGCATTCCCTACTGGCGGTGCGGGTTGCTTCGCGTTTGCGCAAGGAATTGGGTGTAGAGATCGGGGTGGCCGAGTTGTTTGTGCACGCCACGCTCCAGCAACTTGCCGCCTGCGTGGCCTCTTCGTCCGCTGCGATCTTGCCGCCGATCCTGCCATTGCAGCCGGATGCGCCGCGTGTGCTGTCGTTTGCACAGCAACGGCTCTGGTTCCTATCGCAGTTCGAGGGTGTCAGTCAGGCGTATCACATCAGCGGCGGCTTGCGTTTGCGTGGTGTGTTGGATGCGCAGGCGTTGCAACGTGCGTTGGATCGCATCGTGGCCCGACATGCGTCGCTGCGCACGACCTTCGCGCTGGTCGATGGGCAGGCGTTGCAGCAAATCGCTGATGAAGAAAGCGGCTTCCATTTGCTCACCCACGATCTGTGCGGTGTAACTGATCGTGAGAAAGAGCTTGAGAAACTGCTGACCGCGGAAGCGCAAGCGCCATTTGCGTTGGAGCAAGGCCCACTCATCCGTGGCCGGCTGATACGACTTGCCGATGACGAGTCCGTCCTCTTCGTCACGATGCACCACATCGTCTCGGATGGTTGGTCGATGGGAGTTTTGATCAACGAGCTGAGCGTGTTGTATCGGGCGTTCGCACATGGCGAAGCCGATCCGCTGGCACCGTTGCCGATCCAGTACGCCGACTATGCAAGCTGGCAGCGGCAGTGGTTGAAGGGCAATGTACTTGAGCAACAGGCCACGTATTGGCGTGAGGCACTGTCCGGCGCACCGGTATTGCTGGAACTGCCAACGGATCGTCCACGTCCGGCTCAGCAGGATCATGCCGGCGCCATGTTGGAGGTGATCGTCGATCCGCAACAGACACAAGCGCTGAAGGCCCTGAGCCAGCGCCATGGCCTGACGCTATACATGACCCTCCTGGCGAGTTGGGCGTTGCTGCTATCGCGTCTTTCCGGCCAGGACGATGTGGTGATCGGCAGTCCGGTGGCTAATCGTGGGAGATCGGAAACCGAAGGGCTGATCGGGTTCTTCGTCAACACGCTGGCGTTGCGGGTGGAGTTGTCCGGCTCACCTACGTTGGCGCAACTGCTGGCCTCGGTGAAGAACCGCACACTGCAAGCGCAGGCACATCAGGATATCCCGTTCGAGCAGGTGGTCGAACTGCTGCAACCGCCACGCAGTCTGGCGCATGCGCCACTGTTCCAAGTGATGTTCGCGTGGCAGAACACACCGCAGGGCGCGCTTGATCTTGGCGCAATCGAGGCCAGCGGATTGGGTGTTGCACAGACGAGCGNTCGGCAGTCTGGCCTATGCCACGGCATTGTTCGAGCGTTCGACGCTGGAGCGGTGGATGGGCCATTGGCGGCATCTGTTGGAAGCGATGGTCGCCGAGGGTGCCGAACATCAGGCAGTAGATCGTCTTCCGTTGCTCGACGATGCCGAGCGCTATCAGGTGCTGACGCAGTGGAATGCAACAGCAGCAGATTATCCGCGCGATGCCTGTGTACATGAATTGTTCGAGGCACAGGTGGCACATGATCCATCGGCCATCGCGGTAGTGCAGAGTGAGGTGGCCCTGACGTATGGCGAGTTGAACGCGCGTGCTAACCGTCTGGCGCATTACCTGCGTGAGTTAGGCGTGCGCCCGGATGATCGCGTGGCGATCTGCGTGCAGCGCAGTGTGGAGATGGTGGTGGCGGTGGTGGCTGTATTGAAGGCTGGCGGTGCGTATGTGCCGCTGGACCCAGCCTATCCACCGGAGCGACTGGCCTATATGCAGTCAGATTGCGGTGCGTTGGTGATGTTGACGGATACCGCGAGCCGCCACTTGGTCGAGCATCTGACTGCTTCAACGGTGGTCGTCGATCTGCAAGCCGACGGCCAGCGCTGGGTACACCTGTCCGACAGTAATCCGGATCGCACCGCCGTTGGTCTGACCTCGGGGCATCTGGCGTATGTGATCTACACGTCCGGATCGACTGGTATGCCGAAGGGCGCGATGAATGAACATCGCGGCGTCGTCAACCGCCTTGTGTGGATGCAAGAAGCCTACACGCTGGATCGATCCGAGGTTGTTTTACAAAAAACACCGATCAGCTTCGATGTCTCGGTTTGGGAACTGTTTTGGCCGCTGCTGAACGGTGCGCGTGTGCAGTTGGCGCAACCAGAAGGCCATAAAGATCCGGTGTATTTGAAGACGTTGATCCGCGAGACGCAAGTCACCACGCTGCATTTCGTGCCATCGATGCTGCGGGTATTTGTCGAGCATGGCGATGATGATCCGTGTTCCTGGGTCAAGCGAGTTATTTGTAGTGGCGAAGCCTTGCCGGCAGCGCTTGCAGAGCGTGCCCAGGCGGTTTTTCCGTCAGCTGAGATTTTCAACCTTTATGGGCCGACAGAAGCGGCAGTGGATGTCACGGCCTGGCGTTACTGCGCCGAGTCGGAAAACACCGGGATCCTGCCGATTGGTCGTCCAATCGCGAACACGCAGATCTATATCCTCGATGTACAAGGTGCACCGGTTCCGATTGGGGTGGTGGGCGAGTTGTACATTGGCGGCGATGGCGTGGGGCGTGGTTATCTAAATCGCGACAATTTGACCGCCGCGCGCTTCCTCATGGATCCATTTAGTACCGATCCGACGGCGCGGATGTATCGCACTGGCGATCTGGGTCGCTGGCGTGCCGATGGCACGCTTGAGTTTGTCGGACGCAACGATCACCAGGTCAAAATCCGTGGTTTCCGAATCGAGTTGGGCGAGATCGAGGCGCGGTTGAGTGCGCATGCGGAGGTGCGCGAGTGCGTTGTCATTGCGCTTGATGATCTGGCGCGTACCGACAAACGACTGGTGGCGTATTGGGTCGGTGCCGAGGATGTGACGCCCGAGAGCATCGGTCCAGAGGTTTTGCGCAGTTGGCTGTCGGGTGCACTACCGGACTACATGATCCCAGCGGCCTATGTGCAGTTGGAGCGCTTGCCATTGACTCCTAACGGCAAGTTGGACCGCAAGCTGTTACCGGCGCCGGAAGGTGCGGCTTATGCCACACATGCGTATGAAGCACCACAGGGTGCAATTGAAGAATCTATTGCTGCCATCTGGCAAGACTTACTTGGGCTCGACACGATAGGCAGGTATGACAACTTCTTTGCCCTCGGTGGACATTCCTTGCTGGCAGTGACGCTGATCGAGCGTATGAGTCAGCAGGGATTACAGGTCGATTTGCACACTTTATTCACTACTCCGACGCTTATCGCATTAGCTACTAAATCATCTGAAGAAATTCAGTGCAAGCAAGTTGAATTAATTTCAAGAAATAAAAATAAAGCGGCCATCAAAGAATTTAAGATATGAAAATCTGGAATTTCTTGCTTCAGTTGAGAATAAAAAATATATCTCTGTCATTGAGTGATGATGGTGTTGACTTAATAATTTCATGCAGGGATGAGGATTTTACTCTTGAAATTCAGGATTTCATTAGAAGTAACAAGGCTCTATTGATAGAGTGGATAATTTGTGGGAAGTTAGATTTTTTAAAAATTGATAGGGATTTTCCTGGAAATGATGAGCCAATTTTAGAAATTTCACTGGATGAAATTGGAGTAATTTCTGAAATAACCCAGGGTGGATCGTCCAATATCCAGGACATCTATCCACTGGTTCCACTACAGGAAGGAATTTTCTTCCACCATCTGCTGCAGCGCGAGGGTGATGCTTATTTATTGCCGAACCTGATCGCTTTCGACAGCCGTTCGCGTCTGGACGCGTTTGTTGATGCGCTGCAGCGTGTCATCGATCGTCACGATATTCTACGTACAGCGGTGGTCTGGGAAGGGCTTGCCGCACCAGTCCAGGTCGTGTGGCGGCATGCGCCACTGGTGATTGAGGAGGTTTGCCTGGATGGCACTGACCTCGATGTGGCGGCACAGCTGCAATCGCGCTTCGATCCGCGCTACTGGCGCATGGATGTGCGTCAGGCGCCGCTGATGCGTGGTTTTGCGGCGCACGATCCGGCCAATTGCCGTTGGCTGCTGCAGTTGCTCAGTCACCACCTTGCTCTAGATCACACCACGTTGGAGATCGTGCTGGAAGAGGTTAAATGTCACTTGTGTGGTGAAGCGGCTAGCTTGCCTGCCCCCCTGCCGTTTCGTAATTTTGTCGCGCAGGTGCTGCTGGGTGTGAGCCAAGAGGAGCACGAGGCGTATTTCCGCACGATGCTCGGTGATATCGATGAATCCTGTGCGCCGTTCGGTCTGGTTGATGTACAGGGAGATGGATCCGATGTGGAAGAGGTGCAGCTCGAACTACCGGGTCGGCTGTCGGCATTGCTGCGGAGTCAGGCACGCACGCTCGGCGTGAGCGTAGCCAGTCTGTTTCATCTGTCCTGGGCGCAAGTGGTGGGGCGGGCCACGGGGCGTGAGAGTGCTGTGTTCGGGACAGTGTTGTTTGGACGTATGCAGGGCGGAGCTGGGGTCGGTCGTGCACTGGGAATGTTCATCAATACCTTGCCGATACGCATCGAAATTAATAGTGCTAGCGTGCTAGAAAGCGTGCGTTTGGTACAACAGCGACTTGCCGAGCTTTTGCAGCACGAGCATGCGCCGCTGTCGCTTGCGCAGCGTTGCAGTGGTGTTTCGGCACCGGCACCGTTGTTTACCTCGCTGCTCAACTACCGCCATAGTGGCCAAGCGAATAGTGCTGCCAAAGCGATGGCATGGAAGGGGATCGACACGCTATCGAGTCATGAACGAACGAATTATCCGCTTACCGTTTCTGTGGATGATGTGGGATCGGATTTTGTACTGAAGGTGCAGTCGCGGCGTCCACTGGTCGCGGATCGTATATCCGCGTTTATGTTGAAGGCGTTGGAGGGGCTTGCCGATGCCCTTGCTTATGCGCCAGAGACAGCAATGCGTGATTTCGATGTTCTACCTGACTTTGAACGGCAGCAGGTACTGACGCAGTGGAATGCAACAGCAGCAGATTATCCGCGCGATGCCTGTGTGCACGAGTTGTTCGAGGCACAGGTGGCACATGATCCATCTGCCATCGCGGTAGTGCAGGGCGAGGTGTCGCTGACCTATGGCGAGTTGAACGCACGTGCCAACCGTCTGGCGCATTACCTGCGTGAGTTGGGTGTGCGCCCGGATGATCGCGTGGCGATCTGTGTGCAGCGTAGTGTGGAGATGGTGATCGCGGTGGTTGCTGTATTGAAGGCGGGCGGTGCGTATGTACCGCTGGACCCAGCCTATCCACCGGAGCGACTGGCCTATATGCAGTCAGATTGCGGCGCGTTGGTGGTGTTGACGGATACCGCCAGCCGCCACTTGGTCGAGCATCTGACTGCTTCAACGGTGGTCGTCGATCTGCAAGCCGACGGCCAGCGCTGGGTACACCTGTCCGACAGTAATCCGGATCGCACCGCCGTTGGTCTGACCTCGGGGCATCTGGCGTATGTGATCTACACGTCCGGATCGACTGGTATGCCGAAGGGCGCGATGAATGAACATCGCGGCGTCGTCAACCGCCTTGTGTGGATGCAAGAAGCCTACACGCTGGATCGATCCGAGGTTGTTTTACAAAAAACACCGATCAGCTTCGATGTCTCGGTCTGGGAACTGTTCTGGTCGCTGCTGAGCGGTGCGCGGATGCAGTTGACCGAATCAGAAGGCCATAAAGATCCGGTGTATCTGAAGGCGTTGATCCGCGATACGCAAGTCACCACGCTGCATTTCGTGCCGTCGATGCTGCGGGCATTTGTCGAGCATGACGATGATGATCCGTGTTCCTGGGTCAAGCGGGTTATTTGTAGTGGCGAAGCCTTGCCGGCAGCGCTTGCAGAGCGTGCCCAGGCGGCTTTTCCATCAGCTGAGATTTTCAACCTTTATGGGCCGACAGAAGCGGCAGTGGATGTCACGGCCTGGCGTTACTGCGCCGAGTCGGAAAACACCGGGATCCTGCCGATTGGTCGTGCGATTGCGAACACGCAGATCTATATCCTGGATGTACACGGCGCACCGGTGCCGATTGGGGTGGTGGGCGAGTTGTACATTGGCGGCGATGGCGTGGGGCGTGGTTATCTAAATCGTGACGATTTGACCGCCGCGCGCTTCCTCATGGATCCATTCAGTACCGATCCGACGGCACGGATGTATCGCACTGGCGATCTGGGTCGCTGGCGTGCCGATGGCACGATTGAGTTTGTGGGCCGCAACGATCAGCAGGTCAAGATTCGTGGTTTCCGTATTGAATTAGGAGAGATTGAGGCACGGCTGGGCACACATGCGGATGTGCGCGAGTGTGTGGTGGTGGCGCTGGAAGATGCCACGGGTAGCGACAAGCGATTGGTGGCGTATTGGGTTGGTAGGCAGGATGCGACGCACACGCCTCTTGGCGCGGAAAGCTTGCGCAGTTGGCTGTCGGATACCTTGCCGGATTACATGATCCCAGCAGCCTATGTGCAGTTGGATCGCTTACCGCTGACCCCGAACGGCAAGCTGGATCGCAAGGCATTACCCGCACCGGACGGCTCAGCCTATGCAGCGCCTGTGTATGAAGCACCTCAGGGCGCGATCGAACAAACCATTGCCGCGATTTGGTGTGATCTGCTGGGTCTGGAGAGCATCGGGCGACACGATAACTTCTTTGCGCTCGGTGGACATTCGTTGTTGGCAGTGCGGGTCGCCTCTCGCCTGCGTCAGGAATTGGATGTCGAGATCGGCGTGGCGGAGTTGTTCGCGAATGCAGCGCTGAAGGACCTTGCCGCGTGCGTGGCCTCTTC
>NZ_JZHZ01000007.1:80390-93143 GCF_000963005.1 Xanthomonas sp. GPE 39 | reverse complement strand
CGCGTCGGCATCGCCGACCACGTAGGCGACCAGGCGCGGCTCGCCCTGCATTTCCTCGCGCAGCAACACCGCTGCATCCTGCACGCCCGCGCAGGTGCGCAGCGCGGCGGCGATTTCGCCCAGTTCGATACGCACGCCGCGTCGCTTGACCTGGTCGTCGTTGCGACCGAGATACTCGAGTGCGCCATCGCGACGCCAACGCGCCACATCGCCACTGCGGTACATGCGTGCGCCGGGTTGCGCGGCGAATGGATCGGGGACGAAATGTTCGGCGGTTAGGTCGGGACGGCCCAGATAGCCGCGCGCCACCTGCACCCCGGCGATGTGCAATTCGCCGGCGACACCGATGGGAGCCGGTTGTGCATGTGCATCGCACACGTGCAGTTGTGTATTGGCGATGGGGCGGCCAATCGGGACTTGGGTGGCATCGCTCGCACGGCATTCCCAGACGCTGACGTCCACCGCCGCTTCGGTCGGGCCGTAGAGGTTGTACAGGCGCGCCTGCGGCAGGCGTGCGTGTGCGGCTTGGGCCAGATCGGCGGGCAAGGCTTCGCCGCTGCAGACGATGCGCCGCAGACTGGCGCATGCGCCATGCGGCAAGGCGTCAAGGAACACCCGCAGCATCGACGGCACGAAGTGCACGGTATCGATGGCGGCTTCTTCGATCAGTGCATGCAGATAGGTCGGGTCCTTGTGGCCGCCGGGTTGTGCGAGCACCAGGCATGCGCCCACGCGCAGCGGCCAAAACAGTTCCCACACCGAGACGTCGAAACCGACCGGAGTTTTTTGCAGCACGCGCTGCTCGGGTTGCAGTTGCAATGCCTGCTGCATCCATTGCAGGCGGTTGTCGATGGCGGCATGGGTGTTGACCACGCCCTTCGGCGTGCCGGTGGAGCCGGAGGTGTAGATGACGTAGGCCGGATGTTGTGGATGCAAGCTCGCAACGACCGCTGCATGCGTGGCGACGCTGGCCCACGCTGTTTGCTCGGCGTCCAGCAGCACGGTGTGCATGCCGTCGCGCTGTGCCAGCGACGCAGCCGTATCGCGATGGGCGAGCAGCACACTGGGCCGCGCATCGGCGAGCATGGCGTGCAGGCGCGCCGATGGGACGTCGCGATCCAGCGGCAGGTAAGCGCCACCGGCTTTGAGCACGGCCAACAGCGCGACGAGCAGATCGATGCCACGCGGCAGGCACACCGCGACCACGCATTCCGGCACGACGCCCAGCCCGATCAGATGATGGGCGAGTTGGTTGGCGCGGGCATCGAGGTCGGCGTAGCGCAGTTCAACGCCATCGTCCACCAAGGCGATGGCGTCGGGCGTGCGCTGCGCCTGTGCTTCGATCGCGCGATGCAGATAGCCGCTGCCATCCAGGTCGCTGGCGGTGGCGTTGAAAGTTTGCAATTGCGCGCGTTCGTCGGTAGGCAACAGCGGCAGTTGCGCGACACGGGCGTGGTCGTCGGCGACCATGCCCTGCAACAGGGTCACGAACTGGGCCAGATGCCGTTCGATGGTGCTGCGCTCGAACAACGCCGTGGCATACCCCAGGCTGCCGACGATGCCCTGATCGCTTTCCTGTAGCGCCAAGTGCAGGTCGAACTTGATCGTGGCGCTCCCCTGGTCGATCAGCTCGGTGTGTACGTGCGGCCAGGCCAGATCCGTGGCGTGCTCCGCGTCCCAGGTCAGCATCGTCTGGAACAGCGGGTGATGGCCGAGGTCGCGGGGGGGATTGAGTGCTTCGATGACCTGCTCGAAGGGGAGGTCTTGATGTGCCTGCGCGGCCAGGGTGGTCTCGCGGACCTGGGCCAGCAATGCGGCGACGGTTGGATTGTCGCGCAGGTCGATCTGCAAGGCCTGGGTGTTGGCGAACAGACCGATCAGCGGTTCCAGTTCGTGGCGCGGGCGATTGGCGATGGGGGTGCCGATGACGAGGCGTGCTTGATTGGCACAGCGCGCCAGCACGCTCGCCCAGCCCGCCAGCAGGGTCATGAACAAGGTGCTGCCGTGACGCAGGCTCAGTGTCTTCAGCGCGGCGCTCAGCGACGCATCCAGTGCGAATGGCAGTGTGTGGCCACGGTAATCCTGTACCGGTGGGCGTGGTCGGTCGGTCGGCAGATCCAGCAAGGCGGGCGCGTCATGCAGGTGGTCGATCCAGAACTGGCGTTGGCGTTGTAGCGTTTCTTCATCGATCCAGCTGCGCTGCCACACCGCATAGTCGGCGTACTGGATCGGCAGCGCAGGCAGCGGGTCGGGCAATCCGCGCGCGAATGCGCTGTACAGCGTGCCCAGTTCGGCGATCAGTTGGCGCATCGACCAGCCATCGCAGATGAGGTGGTGTAGGGTGACGCACAACACATGGTCGTCGACGTCCAGGCAGACCAGGCGGCCACGGATCAGCGGGCCACGGCTCAGATCGAAGGGCGTGTGCGCTTCCACGGCCGCGTGGTGCTGGATCAGTGCGGCCGGATCGACGCCATCGTGTGCTGCGATGCGTTCGAGGGGAAAGCCGATGGTGGGCGACGCGATGCGTTGTACAGGTGTAGCGCCATCGAAACCGACGGATGTGCGTAGCGCTTCATGGCGTGCGACCAGGCGATCCAGTGCATCGTGCAAGGCGTCGCGATTGAGCGCGCCGCGCAGACGCATCGCGGTCGGCATCAGATAGGCGCTGCCGGCACCGGCATCGAGTTGGTCGATAAACCACAGACGTTGCTGGGCGAACGACAGCGGCAGCGGATTGCTGCGGGACACCGGTAGGATCGGACGCACGGTGCTGGCTGTCGCCTGTGCGACGGCTTGCGCGAATGCAGCCAGTTGCGGGTGTGCGAAGACGGTCGCGAGCGCGATCTCGCGTCCCAGCACGGCGCGTACGCGTGCGCTCAACTGGGTGGCGAGCAAGGAGTGTCCACCCAGGGCGAAGAAGTTGTCGTGGCGTCCGAGCTGTTCGACGCCGAGCAATTCGCGCCAAATCTCGGCCAGTTGCGTTTCCAATTCACCTTCCGGCGCTGCGTAGGCTTGCATCGCCAGTGCGTCGGCGTCCGGCGCCGGCAAGGCCTTGCGATCCAGTTTGCCGTTGGCGGTGAGCGGCAGTGCATCCAGTTGCACGTAGGCGGCGGGGAGCATGTAGTCGGGCAGGCGTGCGGCGACCTGCGTGCGCAGGTGTTCGGCGCGCATTGCGTGTTCGCCGACCACATAGGCGACCAAACGGGTGTCGCCGGGGATGTCCTGGCGGGCGAGGACCACGGCTTCGTGCACGCCCGTGCAGGCGCGCAGCGCAGCGGCGATGTCGCCCAGTTCGATGCGGAAGCCGCGCAGCTTGACCTGGTCGTCGTCGCGGCCGAGGAACTCCAGCACGCCATCGGCGCGCCAGCGCGCCAGGTCGCCGGTCTTGTACATGCGTTGTCCGGGATGTTCGGCGAACGGGTCGGGGAGGAAGCGTTCGGCGGTCAGATCCGGGCGTCCCAGGTAACCGCGTGCCAGTTGCGGACCGGCGATGAACAGCGCGCCGCGCACGCCGAGTGGGACCAGATGGCCGTGTGCGTCGAGCAGGCGCATGCGGGTGTCGGCCAAGGGACGGCCGAGCGGCACGAGGCTGCCGGCGTCGTCGCCGAGCACCGGATGCAGGCTGGCCCAGATGGTGGCTTCGGTCGGTCCGTACAGATTCCACAGTGGCGCACCGCCGGCGCGCAGGCGCTGGGCGAGATCCTGGCTCAGGCAGTCGCCGCCGCAGAGCAGGCGCAGTCCCGGATGGCTCTGCCAGCCGGCATCCAGCAGCATCTGCCAGAACGCGGGGGTGGCTTGCACCACCGAGATGGCCTGCTGCTCCAGGTGCTGTCGCCAGCAGGCCGGATCCTGCATTGCTCCATCGTTGGCGATAACCACGCAAGCGCCTTGCACCAGCGGGGCGAACAGTTCCAGGCCGGCGATGTCGAAGCAGACGGTGGTCACCGCCAACAGACGGTCTTCGGGCGACAACGGCAGTTGCGCCTGCATCGCGGCGAGGAACTGGGTCAGCGCGGCGTGGCAGATCACCACGCCCTTGGGTTGGCCGGTGGAGCCGGAGGTATAGATGACGTAGGCCGGATGCTGCGGATGCAACGTGGCAACGTCGGGGGCGTGGGTGGGGGCGCAGTCCCACCGCGCGATTTCGGCATCCAGCAGCACCGTGTGCATGCTCTCGCGCTGCGCCAGCGGTAAAGCCGTGTCGCGATGGGCAAGCAGGACGCGCGGCTGTGCATCGGCGAGCATGGCGTCCAGGCGCGCGGGTGGATAGTGTGGATCCAGCGGCAGGTAAGCCGCGCCGGCTTTGAGCGTCGCCAGCAGGGCGACGATCAGGTCGATGCCGCGCGGCAGGCATACGGCCACGCGGTCTTCCGGCACCACGCCCAGTGCGATCAGGTGGTGGGCGAGCTGGTTGGCGCGCGCGTCGAGCGCGGCGTAGTCCAGGGTGTCCGCCGCGCACTGCAGGGCGGTGTGCCTGGGCGTGCGCTGCGCCTGTGCTGCGAACGACTGGTGCACGTATGGGGTTGCCGGCGGTATCTGCAGGGCGTGGTGCATTGCGTGCAACACGCATTCGCGCTCGGCCAGCGGCAACAGCGGTAGCTGGGCGACGCGGGTGGTGTCGGCGTCGAGCAGGCTGCGCAGAACCTGGAGGAACTGTGCCAGGTGGCGTTCGATGGTGCTGCGTTCGAACAGGTGACAGGCATAGCCGAGGCTGCCGACGATGCGGTCATCGTGTTCGCGCAGCGACAGGTCCAGATCGAACTTGATCGTCGGTAATGCCGCATCCACGCCTTCCACGAGCAGGTCTGGCAGCGCGATGTCGTCCAGTGGCGTGTTCTGCCAGGTGAACATCGCCTGGAAGATCGGATGATGGGCCAGGCTGCGGGTCGGGTTGAGCGCTTCGATCACCTGCTCGAAAGGCAGATCCTGGTGCTCCTGCGCGGCCAGCGCAGTGCGGCGCACTTGTGCCAGCAGCGCATTCACCGACGGGTTGGCGCGCAGATCGACGCACAGCGCCTGGGTGTTGGCGAACAGACCGATCAGTGGTTCGAATTCGCTACGGTGGCGGTTGGCGACCGGCGTGCCGATGACCACGCGGTCCTGGCCGGACAGACGCGACAACAGTACCGCCCACGCCGCGAGCAAGGTCATGAACAAGGTGGTGCCGTGGCGTTGGCACGCTGCTTTCAAGGCGGCGGTGAGCGTCGCATCCAGCACCACGTCCAGTGCCGCGCCGGGATATGCCTGCCGTGCCGGGCGTGGCCGGTCGGTCGGCAGTTCCAGCAGCGTCGGGGCGTCGTGCAGATGCGCGATCCAGAAATCGCGCTGGCGTTGCAGCACCTCGCCACTGAGCCAATCGCGCTGCCATACGGCGATGTCGGCGTATTGCAGCGAGAGCGGCGGCAGCGGATCGGGGCGTTGTTCGACGTATGCGCGATACAGTGCCGCCAGTTCCTGGACCAGGACGCCCATCGACCAGCCATCGGACACCAGATGGTGCAGGGTGATGAGCAGAACATGATCGTCGTCGGCCAGACGCAGCAGGCGCCCGCGGATCAGTGGCCGTTCGGCGGGGAAGGGGGTGCTGGTTTCCAGTGCGATCTGCTGCTGGATCTGCTGCTGCGGGTCGGCTGCGTGGCGCAGGTCCACGCGCTCCAGGGCGAAGCCGATGTGCGGCGGAGCGATGTGCTGGAACGGCGTTTGGTCTTCCAGCACCACGTAGCTGCGCAGGATCTCGTGGCGGGCCACGCTGCGATCCAGCGCCTGTTCCAACGCGTGCAGTTGCAGCGTACCGCGCAAGCGCAGCGCCATCGGCATCAGATAGGCCAGATCGGCGTGGGGATCCAGACGGCCCAGGAACCACAGGCGCTGCTGGGCAAAGGACAGCGGCAGTGGGCCGGTGCGTGGCACGGGCAGGATCGGCGCAAGCGCGGCGCTGGCGGCACTGTCCATGGCCGTGGCCAGATCGGCCAAGCGCGGATGTGCGAACAGCGTGCTCAAGGACAGATCCAGGCCCAGTTGCGCGCGGATTCTTCCGATCAATTGCACCGCCAGCAGCGAGTGTCCGCCGAGGGCGAAGAAGTGATCCTGGCGGCCGATCTGCGCGACGCCGAGCAACTCGCTCCACAACTGCGCCAGGCACTGCTCGCGTCCGGGGTGCGGCGTCTGGTACGCCTGCGTGTCGAAGTCCTGCCGATCCGGTGCGGGTAACCCACGCCGGTCGAGCTTGCCATTGGCAGTCAACGGCAGAGCATCCAACGGCACGTAGGCGGTCGGCATCATGTAGTCCGGTAGCAATGTCGCCAGTTGCTCGGGCAGTGCTTGACCGAGGTCGGCAGCGCCGACCACATACGCGACCAGGCGTTTATGTCCGGCGTGGTCCTGATCGACCACCACGACCGCATCGCGCACGTCGGCACAGGCGCGCAGCGCCGCGACGATCTCGCCCAGTTCGATGCGGAAACCGCGGATCTTGACTTGCTCGTCGCGACGGCCGAGGAAGTCCAGGGTGCCGTCCGCGCGCCAACGTGCCATGTCGCCGGTCTTGTACATCCGTTGACCGGGTTGCACGGCGAAAGGATCGGGGACGAAACACGCGGCGGTGAGATCGGGGCGGCCGAGATAACCCAGCGCGAGTTGTGCGCCGGCAATGTGCAAGGCGCCTTCGACGCCGACCGCCGTCGGCTGACCGAAGCGGTCGAGGACGAACAGGCGGTTGTTGACCAGCGGTCGGCCAATCGGCACGGTCTGGCGTGGATCGGGCGCGTGGTGCAAGGCAAGCGCGGTCACGAACTGCGTGGCTTCGGTCGGGCCGTAGGTCTGCAGCAGTGCATCCGGGCCAGGTGCCTGCAACATCAGCCCATGGCTGTGCGGATCGGCCAGATCGCCGCCGGTCATCAAGACACGCAGGCTGGGGAGTTTGCCGCTCAACATCGGCGCATAGGCGCGCAGCACGCCGGCGACCAGAATCAGCACCGAAATCCGCATGTCGGCGATCTGCGCGCACAGCGCCTGTGGATCGCGCAGGACCTGTGGCGAAACGATGACGATCGTCGCGCCATTGAGCAGGCTGCTCCACACTTCCAGAGTGGACGAGTCGAACGCGGGATTGGAAGCGAAGGCGACCCGGTCCTGAGCCAGGATTCTGGCATCACCGGGTTGGCTGGCGAAGTTGAGCACGGCGCGATGTGGAATCACCACGCCCTTGGGCATGCCGGTGGAGCCGGAGGTGTACATGACATACGCCGGGCTGTCGGGCCAGACCGGCACCGAGGGGGCGTCGTGCGAGCCGTCGAGGTGCAGCCGATCCAGGTCCACGCGCACGGCGTTGCCCGCTGCGATATCGTGGTTCGAATGGCTGATGAGCAGCGTTGCGCCGCACGCGTCGAGGATGTGGCGCATGCGTTGCGCCGGATGTTCGATGTCCAGCGGAACATAGGCTGCGCCGCATTTGAGGATCGCCAACTCGGCGACGATCAGCTCCAGCGAGCGCGCCATGGCCACGGCAACGGTGCTGCCAGGCGTCGCGCCGAGGCTGCGCAGGTGATGCGCCAGCCGGTTGGCCTGGCCATCGAGCTCGGCGTAACGCAGCGTGCGCTGTGCGTGGACGATCGCTACGGCGTCCGGTGTCTGCCGTGCCTGCTGTTCGAATCGCTGATGGACGCTGCCGGTGATCGAGAGCGTGGCGTCGCTGGCATTGAAATCTTCCAGCACCTGGGTGCGTTCGGCATCGCGCAGTCGGGTCAGTGCATGCAGGGGGCGGTTTGGCGCTTCGGCCAGTGACTGGGCCAGGTGCTGCAGCAAATCGGCCATGCTCTGCGCCAGCGCGACCGGATCCAGGTTCTGGCCGGTTTGCACATCCAGCGAAAATCCGCCGTGATCGTGGTCGTCGTTGATCGCCAGCGATAACGGATAGTGCGTGCGTTCGCGCAAGTGCACGGTTTCGATGCCTTGCCAGATCGCCTCGCGGCGCGCGTGGTCGTCGGCCAGGACGTTGCCACCGCCACGGTAGCGATAATTGAACAGGGCGGCGAACAACGGCGCCGGTGCCTGGATGCCACTGCAGCGCTGGGCTTGCGCGAGCATGGCGTGTTCGTGATGCAGCAGTTGCGCGAGCAGGCGCTGGGTCTGCACGACGGCCTGTTCGACACCGGTGCGGTCGCGCCGCAGGCGCAGCGGCAAGGTGTTGAGGAACAGGCCCAGCACGCGGTCGGCGCCGGCCGAGGCGTGCAGGCGACCGAACAGCACGGTGCCGAACACCACGTCGTCGCGGCCACTGATCTGCGCCAGTAACAGCGCAAACGTCAGGTGGAACAGACTGGCCGTGCTGACACCCAGGCGGCGTGCCTGTTCGCGTAGCATGGCGGCCAGTGCGTCGGGCAGGAGCAGATTGGCTTCGTGCAGCGGGCCTTCGACCACACTCACGCCGAAGGGCAGGGTCGGCTCGGTGACATCGGCCAGCATCTGGGTGAAGAACGCACGGTGCTCTTCTTCGCTCACGCCCAGGCAGGCCTGGGCGACGAAGTCGCGGAACGGCAATGGCGCGGGCAAGTGCTGTTGCTGTCCGTCCAGATGCGCTTGCACTTCCTCGACCACCAGTTCCAGCGTGGTGTGGTCCATCACCAGGTGATGATATTGCAGGCCGAGCAGCCAGCTTCCGTGTGGTGCAGCGTCGGCCAGATGCGCGCGCAGTAATGGCGCTTGCTGCAAGTCGATGCGGCGGTGCTGGGTTTCCAGGCGATGTTGCAGTTGCGTGGCGATGTCCTCGCCCGTGCAGGCATGGTGCTGCACGGGCAGCGGTGCCTGCCGCTGGACGAGCTGGACGGGCTCGCGCAATCCTTGCCAGAACACAGCGGTGCGCAGGATGTCGTGACGGGCGATCACCTGTTCGAGCGCGGCGATGAAGCGCTCGCGCTTGTCGCTGGCATCGAAGGCGAGCACGGTGCTGCTCAGGTAGATGTCGTCCTCGGGCGCGGCGATGTGGTGGTACAACAGGCCACGTTGCAACGGCGCGAGCGGGTAGATGTCCTGTACGTTGCCGACACCGCCATCCAGTCCGCTGGTGATGCCGTCGATTTCCGCCTGGGTGAGCGTGACCAGCGGCAGCAGCTCGGGGGTGATGCGAGTGCAGCCGGCGCTGATCGGATTGGCGGGGACGCTGACCATGGACGTGGTCGTGAGCGTCTGGCTCAGGCCGCTCAGTGTCGGGGTGTTGAATAGGTCGCGGACTTCCAGTTGCCAACCGAGCAGGCGTAGACGCTCGATCAATTTGACTCCCAGCAGCGAGTGACCACCGAGGGCGAAGAAACTGTCGTGGCGACCGACCTGCTCGACACCGAGCAGGTCGCACCATAGCTGTGCCAGGGTCTGTTCGAGCGTGCCTTGCGGCGGGACATAGAGCGCATTGCCCAGGTCGCGTTGCTCCGGCGTCGGCAGGGCGCGGCGATCCAGTTTGCCGTTGGGGGTCAGCGGTAGCGCTTCCAGGTGCATATACACGGCCGGCACCATGACTGCTGGCAGGCGGCTGCTCAGTGCATCGCGCAGCGTCAACGAATCGGCATGTTCTGCGTGGTCGGTGACCACATAGGCGACCAATCGCGGCTCGCCCGGAGTGTCCTCACGCAGCAACACCGCCGCATCCTGCACGCCCGCGCAGGCACGCAACGCGGCGGCGATTTCGCCCAGTTCGATGCGGAACCCGCGCAGTTTCACCTGGTCGTCGTTGCGGCCCAGATACTCCAACGTGCCATCGGCGCGCCAGCAGGCGACATCGCCGCTGCGGTACATGCGTTGGCCGGGGTGCTCTGCGAACGGATCGGGGATGAAGCGTTCGGCGGTTAGGTCCGCACGACCGAGATATCCGCGCGCCAGTTGCGGCCCGGCGATATGCAATTCGCCGGCCACGCCCATCGGCGCGGGTTGCCCGTGGGCATCGAGTACGTACAGGCGCAGATGCGCGATTGGCTTGCCGATCGGCACACGCCCGTTGGAGGCATGTGCATCGTCGGCGGTGGTGGTGTGGANTGCGGTGCGAGGGCTTGCCAACGGGCCAGCGTGGCGGGCGGCAGTGCTTCGCCGCCGATCACCATGACCGCAGGGCTCAGCGGTGTTTGCTGATCGGTCAATTGCTGACCCAACACTTCCAGATGCGCCGGGGTGAGCTTGACCAACCCCAACGGGGTCGGATCGCACAGACGTTGCCGCAAGGCATCCAGGGTATCGTGTTCGGGTAGCAATTCGACCTGCGCACCGCACAGCAACGGGGCGAGCAGGCTGGTCAAGGTCGCGTCGAAGGACAACGACGAGGACACCACCGCGCTGGGCTGCGGTCGATAGTGTTCGATGGCCCATTGCAGGTAATGCGTCGCACCGGCATGCGTGAGCAAGGTGCCCTTGGGTTGGCCGGTGGAGCCGGAGGTGTAGATCACGTAGGCCAGGTGATCCGGGCACAGACCGGGGACATCCGGTGCGCCGGGATCATCGCTGTGCGTGTCCGTGCTGTCGTCGAGTGTCAGCACACTCACGCGCAGCATGGCGCGGCTGGCTGGCAGACGATCCTGCAGATCGGTGCAGGTCAGCACTGCGCGTGGACGGCTGTCTTCCAGCAAAAAGGCCAGACGTTCGCTGGGCAGTTCCGGATCCAGCGGCACATACGCTGCGCCGGCTTTGAGCGTGGCGAGTAGCGCGACCACTTGTTCGATGCAGCGCGGCAGGTACAACGCGACCCGATTCTCCACACCGACGCCGGAGCGACGCAGACGCTGGGCGAGTTGGTTGGCGCGTGCATCCAGCTCGGCATAGCGCAGGGTGTGTGTGCCTTCGCGCAGCGCAATGGCATCGGGCGTGCGTTGTACCTGCGCTTCGAACAAGTGATGGAGGCAGGTCGCCGGGGCGAGCGGCGCGGTCTCGGTGACAGTGAAGCGCTGCAATTGCGCGCGTTCGGCGGCAGGCAACAGCGACAGTGCGTACAGGGCTGTGTCCGGCGCCTGCTCCAACGCCTGGATCAATGCCTGCATGGTTTGCTGCACCAATGCGATGACCCGCTCGGTGCCGATGTGCCGGTCCACCTTTACCTCTACCGCGAAACCTCCGGTTGCCGTGATGTCATCGATCGAGATCGTCAGCGGATAGTTGTTGCGATCCAGTCCCGCCAGCATTTCCAGGCCATGCCAGTCGTGCGGCTGTTGGGTTGTCTCGCTGGGTGTCTGCACCGCGCTGCCGCCGACATAGCGATAGTTGAGCAATGCGGTGAACAGCGGCGTCGGCGGCGCGATGCTGCTACAGCGTTGCGCCAATGCCAATGGAGCGTGTTCGTGATGGAGTAATTGCGCCAGTTGTTGCTGGGTCTGGCGGATTGCTTCGGTGACGCTGCGTCCATCGCGGCGCAGACGGATCGGGAGCGTGTTGAGGAACATGCCCAGGACGCGGTCGGCACCGTGACCGCCTTGCATGCGGCCGAACAAGGTCGTGCCGAACACCACGTCGTCCTGGCCGCTGGCTTGCGCCAATACCAGTGCGCAGGCCAGATGGAACAGGCTGGACGGGCTGACGCCGAGTTGGCGTGCATGCTGGCGCAGCGCGCTGGACAGGGCGTCGGGCAGCGGCTGCAACGTCTGTTCGATGTCGGCGCCGGTGCCGCGTACGTCCCACAAACCGAACGGCGCAGTGGGCGTATCGAGATCGCCCAGTTGCTGGGTGAAGAAGGCACGGTGTTCGGCTTCACTCACCCCCAGGCGTGCCTGGGCGACGAAGTTGCGGAACGGCAACGGCGCCGGCAACTGCGCCTGTTGTCCGTGCAGATGCGCCTGCACTTCCTCGATCAGTAACTCCAGCGTTGTGTGATCCATCATCAGGTGATGGCTATGCAGGCCGAGCAGCCAGCGTGCGTGCGCGGGATCTTCGACGAGGTGGGCGTGGATCAGCGGTGCCCGGCTGACATCCAGACGGAAGCGGCTGGGGTCCATGCGTTCGCGCAAGGCATCCAAGACATCGTGAGCCTGGATGATGTGCGTCTGCAGCGGCAGCGGCGCATGCCGCCAGACCACTTGCACCGGTGTGCGCAATCCCTGCCAGGCGAAGCCGGTGCGCAGGATGTCGTGGCGGTCGATGACGGCTTGCAACGCGGCGAGGAAGGCATCCAGGTGCGTGCGGCTGTCGAAGGGCAGCACGCTGATGTTGAGGTAGGCATCGCCTTCGGGGCTGGCCAGGTGATGGAACAGCAGACCCTCTTGCAGTGGCGCCAGCGGATAGATGTCCTGCACGTTGGCGGTGCCGCCGTCGACGGTGGCCACGGCGGCATCGATCTCGGTCTGGCTGAGTTCGACCAGCGGCAACAACTCCGGTGTGATGCGCGTGCAATCGGGCGCGATGCGGTTGGGGGGAATGTTGAGCGTGGACGCGGCGGTGAGGGTGCTGGCCAGATCGGCCAGCGCGGGCGCGTTGAACAAGGCGCGCACCTGCAACTGCCAGCCATGCTGGCGCAGGCGTTCGATCAAACTGATCGCCAGCAGCGAGTGCCCACCGAGGGCGAAGAAACTGTCGTGGCGGCCGACCTGTTCGACGCCGAGGAGTTCACTCCATAGCGCGGCGAGCAGGGTTTCGCGTTCGCCTTGCGGGGCGACGTAAGGCTGGGTCGCGAGCGCATCGGCTTCTGGCGCTGGTAGCGCGCGTCGATCCAGCTTGCCATTGGCGGTCAGCGGCAAGGTGTCGAGGTGGACGTAGGCCGTCGGCAGCATCGCTTCGGGCAGGCGA
>NZ_JZHZ01000007.1:74555-80290 GCF_000963005.1 Xanthomonas sp. GPE 39 | reverse complement strand
GCGCGACGTGCATACCGGGGACAGCGGTAATGGCTTGGTCAAGGACTGGAACGGGCAACAACTGCAACAGCAGGTGAAGGCTGGCGCGGAAATCATGTCGACGTTCGGCCAGCAGGCGAGCAAGGCGATTGGGGATTACGCCTCGCAAAAGGCGTTGGAATTGCGTGGGCAGGGCAACGAAGCAGAAGCGGCCAAATGGGACGAAGGCGGCGTCTACCGCGTGGCGGCGCACGCGGCGATGGGCGCATTGGGCGGCGGCGTGCAAGGCGCGTTGGGTGCAGGCGCGGCGGCAAGCGCGGCGCCTAGGTTGAACGAGCTGACCAAGGATCTACCTGACGGCGTGCGTGAAGCGGTGGGCGCGGGTCTGGCGGCGGGATTGGGGGCAGTGACCGGCGGCGCGAGCGGCGCGGCCACGGCGTTCAACGAGGATACGAATAATCGGCAGTTGCACCCGGATGAAGTCAAGTGGATCAAGGACAATGCCGGTAAATTTGCCGACCAGCAGGGCATCAGCAAGGAAGAGGCGGTACGCCGCCTGACGGTGGAAGCCGCAGCGCAAGTGGATGGTTTTGTCAGCGCGCGTGTTGGCTCCTCCGTGGACGAAGGTGCTCTGAGTTTCCTCAATACCAATACCAATCAGTACACCTGGGGACAGGCATTCCGGGCAACGGATGCGGAGTACAACAATTTTGGTCTGTACGGTAAGGAATTGGCATCTGATCCGGAGAGTTTCCGGACGGTGTACAACAGCCTTTATCAATCAGGTGTCAGCAAGGATACGTTGCAGGCGGCCTACCAACAGGAGTTGTTGGCCTATGCGCAAAATGAAGTCGGCGCGTCAGGGCGTGATGTGCTTAAACTTCAGGCAGCGAGTGCTGCTGCAGGTGTGCTTGCTGCGGGTGGTACTTCCCTCTATGGGGTACTTCCTGAGTTTATGCAAGTAGGAGTAAAGGGAGCAGGTAGCGCTTCAGGATTATCTATAGCCAGTACGGCATATAAAGCTTACAAAGAGAGGGATGAAAAGGGAGGCTTTGCCCGTGCCTTTGATGACGATTTCTCATGGCAGAAGCTTGCTTTGACAGCATTTTTTAGTGCAACGACGAGCATGTACACTCAGCAAATGTTGATGTGGGCAGATGTTCCGACTGGATTTTTTCAAAGTTTAAAAACTCCTGGCGGCCTAATAATACGAGCTAATGTGGAGGTGCAGTCAGAGGTTGCACATAAAGCTGGCGATGCGATGATAGATCATTATTCAGGCAAGGATAAGGTGGGAAAAAATGATTGATGTTTTTATATATTCCTTGATTGGCGGTATGACTCCGTTCATTGATAGTAGAATTAAAAAGATAAGTTGGATTAAGCTATTTCTTATTGGTTTCGGAATTGGCGCCCTGCTTTGTGCGTGGGTTGTTCTAACTAAGTTTATTTCAAAATCGCCTAGTGAATTTCATTCATTTGTTTCAGGTGATTTTTGGCTTAGCTCTTTGGTTCTTCCTACTTTTTTAGGCTTATTTGCGATGATGCTTAGATTGCTAAGTACTTCAATGACGTGGAAGCAAGCAAAAAATAAGATTTTGAGTGAGGGTTATAAGCTTGTTGAGGCTGATCGTGAGGGCGAGCTCAAATATATAAAGGACGACATTGAGTTAATCGTTGTGCTTAACCGTTATAAGTCAGGTCGTTACATAAAGGTCTTTAAGGCTGGCATAGAGCGCAATGTTGTGGAGTTGAGGGAAGATTAATTTGAAAAGGCATCCATGGCGTTCCCGCACAGCGATGCGCAGTTTGCAGCATATGGTGAAACCCAGATGCTCCGGCCATCGACCAAACAGGCGTAGTACGGGCAAGTTCTTATAACTGTGGTGGTAGAAATAAAATAATCCAGGGGTCTGTGATGATTAAAATTGAGGAAATAGCTGAATATTTTTTCAAATACGCAAGTGCGCAAGGAAAGAGTTATAGTAAATTCCCATTGGGGACCAAAGTCGAAGAATTTGGAGCTCCATATATCGAAATTCATGAGTCTGGAAAGATGGCTGTTGTGGCTAGAGATCGTGGGATTGAATGCCTAAGGCAAGAAACAACATCGCCAGAAGTGTTGGCAAAATGGGTGTATGAATTATTTAATAGAAAAAAACCTGATTTGCCATGAATTTCAGTCGTCTATTGCAGAATATGCGGGGTTTTCAATTGAAGCCCCGCTCTTTTAAAGAATAGGATTCAAACATCGTCAACCACCGTAATCACCAACTCACGATCCCGCACAGTGATGCGCAGCTTGCACCCGATGGCGAAGCCCAACTGTTCAAGCCATCTGCCACGCAGGCGCAGTGCGGGTACTGGTTGATGGCTGTCGGGATAGTAGCCGTAACCCATGGTGCACTGTTGCGTCGGTCGCACACGTCGCGGTGGGCGCTGTGCGCGGGTAAGCTCGGCAGCATTTAGTGCTTCCGCCTGCTCGTGCGTCATCATCGGGCTGAGCGTTGGTTCCACAAACGTCCATTGCAGGTCCGTGCATGGCGTCGCTTGGCATGGCGAATGCTTGATTGTCTTACTGCGGCGTGATGAAGGTTGACGCATGGCAAAAGCCTCCTCGGTCGTACAGGAGCCGCCGCCAACGGCGACGGGATGTCGGGAGGTTAGAAACCGCACAGAGCCGGCGGGCGTATTTCCCCGAAGGGTGTTGTATTAGCCGCCCTCCCGACGCAGGCATTGCGTCGGTTTGCACCTGCGAACAGGCACAAAAAACCCACCAGTTTGACGGAGGTGGGTACCGCTCTGTGAGGAGTTTCTACGCTCCTTGGTTGAAAGATTGCAGTCGGTTGCGTTCGTTGTCAACCGACAATCTGCACAATACCTACGCGCGCAATGCGGCGGGCGGTTCGCCGGACCGCATCGTGATGGGCGCGCCGGACACGCAACTGCCCAGTGCCAGCCTGTTCAACGTGCAACCCAACGGCGGCCACGCGCTGGTGGAGACCGATCCACGCTTCACCAATTACCGGGTGTGGCTGAGTTCGGACGCGCAACTGCGGCAACTGGGCTATAACGCCGACACCACGCAACAACGCCTGGGTGATGGCTACTACGAACAGAAGTTGGTGCGCGAGCAGATCGGGCAACTGACCGGGCGTCGCTTCCTGGAAGGGTATGGCAGCGACGAAGCGCAATACCAGGCATTGCTGGATGCTGGCGCGACGGTGGGCAAGGCCTGGGGCCTGCGTCCGGGCGTGGCGTTGACGGCGGCGCAGATGGCGCAGTTGACCAGCGACATCGTGTGGCTGGTGGCGAAGACGGTGACGCTGCCCGATGGGCGCACCACCACCGCGTTGGTGCCGCAGGTGTATCTGCGTCTGCATCCGGGCGATCTGGACAACGGCGGCGCGCTGCTGGCCGGTGCCAATGTCGATGCGCACGTGAGCGGCACGTTGACCAACACCGGCACCATCGCTGGCCGTCAGTTGGTGTCCTTGGATGCGGGCCGGATCGATCACCTGGGCGGCAGCATCAGCGGTAATCAAGTAGCGCTGACCTCGGCCAGCGACATCCGCATCCAGGGCGCGAGCGTGAGCGCGGTGGATGCGTTGAGCGTGCGTGCGGCGGGCAATATCGACGTGGCCTCCACGGTAGAGACGCTGCAAGGCGGTGGCGGGCATCAATACGCGACCACGCAGATTGCACGCGTGGCCGGGCTGTACGTGACCGGAGCCAATGGCAGCGGCGTGTTGTCGGTGGTGGGCGGTGGCGATGTGACCCTGCAGGCGGCGCAGGTGCGCAATGCCGGCACCAACGGGGTGACCCAACTGGTGGCCGGTCACGACCTGACCCTGGGCGCGCAGACGCTCACGCACAGTACCGACATCACCGGCAACGCCAATAATTACCAACGCAGCAGCGAGACCACGCATGCGGTGAGCAGCGTGCAAGGCGCGGGCGACGTGGTGCTGGCGGCGGGCCACGATCTGACGCTGCAAGCGGCGCAGATCGGCGCAGGCAAGGCGCTGGCGTTGCAGGCCGGCCACGACCTCGATAGCCAGGCGGTGGTGGACAGCAGCACGCAATCCAGCAGCAGCGTGAGCAAGCGCCACTCGCTGGTCACCTCGAACTACGATGAACACGTGCAAGGCACGCAACTGGGTGCTGGCGGCGACATCGTGATGCGCGCAGGCAACGACCTGACCCTGGCCTCGACGGCGGTGGCGAGCCAGAACGGCGGCATCGCCCTGGCTGCCGGCCATGACGTGGCGCTGACGGCCACGCAGGAACAGCACGACAGCGTGGTGGACGAGCGCACGCGCAAGAGCGGGTTCCTGTCGAGCAAGACCACGACCACACATGACGAGACGCACGACAGTCTGGCGGTGACGAGCAGCCTGAGTGGCGACACGGTACACATCGCAGCGGGCCACGACCTGCTGGCGCAGGGCGCGCAGATTGTCGGCACCGGCGACGTGGTGCTGGCGGCGGGCAACAACCTGACCCTGGAGACAGCGCAGAACACGCATAGCGAGGAGCACGACAAACAGGTCAAGAAGAGCGGCCTGTTCAGCAGTGGCGGCCTCAGCGTCACCTATGGCAAGCAATCGCTCAAGACCGATGCGACCAACGCCACGCTGACCCACACCGGCAGCACAGTGGGCAGCCTGGAAGGCAACGTGACGATGGTGGCGGGCAATACGCTGGCGATCACGGGCAGCGATGTGATGGCGTTGCAGGGCGACATCACCGCCAAGGCGAAGGACATCGCGATCACCGAAGTGCACGACACCAGCGACAGCACGCAGAAGACGGCGTTCAAGCAAGGTGGTGTGACATTGTCGGTGACCTCAGCGGCGCTGAACCTGGCGCAGTCGGCGGTACAAAGTGCGCAGGCGGGCAGCCATGCCAAGGGCGATGCGCGGATGCAGGCGATGGCCGGTGCGTCTGCGGCGTACAGTGCGTATGGGGCGAGTCAGTCGCTGGGCAACCTGGCCTCGGCCGATAGCGTCAAGGACGCGGCGCAAGCGGCGAGCCTCAACATCGCCATCACCGTGGGCGGCAGCCGCAGCCATAGCGAGAGCGAGCAACACAGCGACACGGTCAAGGGCTCGACCCTGCATGCCGGCGGCAATGTCACCTTGATCGCCACTGGCGGCGGGGACGACAGCAACATTTTGATCCGTGGCAGCGACGTCAAGGCGGGCAACAACCTGCTGTTGGCGGCGGACCACGACATCACGGTGGAGTCGGCACAGAACAGCAGCGAGCAGCACAGCCGCAGCAAGAGCGGCAGCGCGGCGATCGGCGTGGGGTTCAACTATGGCTCCCAGGGCGCGGGGATGGGAGTGACCGCCAACGCCAGCAGCGCACACGGCAAGGGCGATGGCACGGACGTGACCCAACGCAACAGCCATCTGTCGGCGGGCAACACGGCCACGATCATCAGCGGCAACGACACCACGCTGGATGGCGCGGTGGTGTCAGCGAACAAGGTGATGGCGGATGTGGGCGGTGATCTGCACATCCACAGCGAGCAGGACACCAGCCATTACGCCAGCCACGACACCTCTGCCAGTGCCAGTGTCACCGTGGGCATCGGGGCGAGCGGCAGTGCGAGCTATAGCCACTCCAAGGTGGATGGCGACTTCGCCAGCGTGACGGAACAAAGCGGCATCCAGGCTGGCGATGGCGGGTTCGACATCAACGTGCACGGCAACACCGACCTGAAGGGCGCAGTGATCGCGAGCACGCAG
>NZ_JZHZ01000007.1:65428-74455 GCF_000963005.1 Xanthomonas sp. GPE 39 | reverse complement strand
GCTTCATCCCCGATCCATTCGCCGAGCAGCCAGGCGCACGCATGTACCGCAGCGGCGATGTCGCCTGCTGGCACGCCGATGGCACGCTGGAGTATCTGGGCCGCAACGACGATCAAGTCAAACTGCGCGGGTTCCGTATCGAACTGGGCGAAATCGCCGCTGCGTTGCGTGCCTGCGCGGGCGTGCAGGATGCGGCGGTGTTGCTGCGTGAGGACACTCCGGGCGAGCCACGATTGGTTGCCTATGTGGTGGGCGAGGTCGACGCGCACAGCGCCGACAGCCTACGCAGTCAATTGGCCGCTCGCCTGCCCGAGGTGATGCTGCCAACGGCCTATGTGCACCTGGAAGCGCTCCCGCTGACTGCCAACGGCAAGCTGGATCGCAAGGCATTGCCGGCACCGGATACCGACGCGCTGGCGATGCAGGCCTACGCAGCGCCGGAAGGCGAGCTGGAAACACAACTGGCCGAGATTTGGTGCGACTTGCTAGGCGTCGAACACGTCGGCCGCCACGACAGTTTCTTCGCTCTCGGCGGTCACTCGCTGCTGGGGGTGCGCTTGATCTCGCGTATCCGCAGCGCGCTGGGATTGGAACTGCCGCTAGCCACGCTGTTCGCGCAACCACGTCTGGCCGAGTTAGCGCAAGCGCTGGATACCGCTGCCGCCAGCACGTTGCCGGCCATCGTGCCAGCCGACCGCGACGCGCCACTGCCCCTGTCCTTCGCGCAACAACGGCTGTGGTTGTTACACCAACTCGACGCGCGTGCGGCGCTGGCCTATCTGATCGCCGGTGGTGTGCGCCTATCCGGACGCCTGGACCGCGTCGCGCTAGGCAAGGCGCTGGATCGGCTTGTCGCCCGCCATCAGGCATTGCGCACGGTCTTCCGTACGCACGGCGAAGATCCGATCCAGGTCATCGCAGCGCCCGAGGTCGGCGTGACACTGCAGGACATCGACCTACGCCACACGCAGGATCCTGAGGCCGAGGTCCAGCGTCATGCCGAACAAGAAACCGACACGCCCTTCGACCTCGCTCGCGGCCCGTTGATCCGTGGACGCCTGTTGCGCCTGGGCGAGCACGAGCATCGCTTGCTGCTCACCTTGCATCATCTCGTCACCGACGGCTGGTCCACCGGCATCGTGCTGCGTGAAATTGGCGCGCTGTACACCGCCTTCGTGCAGGGCCAACCCGATCCGCTACCGCCACTACCGATTCAGTATCCGGATTACGCCGTGTGGCAACGCCGCTGGCTCGATGGGCCGCTGCTGCAACGGCAACTGGATTTCTGGCGCGCGCATCTGCACGACGCGCCGACACTGCTGGAATTGCCCACCGATCACCCGCGTCCGGCCGTGCAGGACTACCGCGGCGGCAGCCACGAGGTCGCCCTCGATGCTGCACTCGGCAGCGCCCTGCGCGAGCTGAGCCAACGCCACGGCACCACCGTGTTCATGACCCTGTTGGCCGCCTGGGGCGTGCTGCTGGCACGCCTGGCCGGCCAGGATCGGGTCGTGATCGGCACCCCGACCGCCAACCGCACCCGCAGCGAACTGGAACCGTTGATCGGCCTGTTCGTCAACACGCAGGCACTGCATCTGGACCTGCGCACGGATCCAACCGTCGCCGAGTTGCTCGCGCAGGTGCGCGCCACCGCGCTCGCCGCGCAGCACCATCAGGACATCCCCTTCGAGCAGGTGATCGAAGCGCTCAATCCCATCCGCAGCCTCGCCCACCCTCCGCTGTTCCAGGTCATGTTCGCCTGGCAGAACGCCCCCAGCGTCGCGCTGGAATTGCCCGATCTGCGACTGGAAAGCCTGCACAGCCCCTTCCCCATCAGCAAGTTCGATCTGGAACTCACGCTGCAGGAGGATGGCGCTCGCATCGTCGGCAGTCTGGGCTATGCCGCCGCGCTCTTCGATGCGACGACCATTCAACGCTGGTGGCATTGCTTCGAACAGGTCCTGCACGCGCTGACCCAGGCAGAAGACCTGCATGTTTCGCAACTGCCGTGGCTGGATGCGCCACAACGGCACCAGGTGCTGGCGCACTTCGGCAGCGGCACGACCGCCACCGTGCCGGCACAGCCGCTGCACCGGCTGTTCGAAGCGCAAGCGCAGCGCACGCCCGATGCCATCGCCGTGATCGACGCGCAGCGCTGCCTGGACTACGCCGCGCTCGATGCGCAAGCCAACCGACTGGCGCAGCGGCTGCACGCACTGGGCCTGCGCGCGGGCGCGCACGTGGCCATCGCGCTGCCGCGTTCGGTCGAGTTGATCGTCGCGCAACTGGCCGTGCTCAAGTGCGCGGCAGCCTACGTGCCGCTGGATAGCGCGCATCCGCACGAGCGTCTGCGCGCATTGATCGCCGATGCACAGGCCGAGGTGCTGATCCAGGGGCCCGACAATCCGCTCGCTCCGGCAGGCGTGCTCTGCCTGACCATGGCCGCTCTCGACGACGACGCCAGCACCGCGCCAGCGCCAGACATCGCCGTGCCTGTCAGCGCCACCGCGTATGTGATGTACACCTCCGGCTCCACCGGCACACCCAAGGGCGTGGCGGTGACGCATGCGGCGGTCCTCAACCTGGTCCTGCAGGATGGACCGGCGGGGCTGCATGCCGAAGACCGGGTCGGCTTTGCCTCCAATCCCGCCTTCGACTCGGCCACGCTAGAGGTCTGGGGCAGTCTGCTCAACGGCGCCACCGTGGTGATTGTCCCGGCCACGACGATGCGTGAACCGCTCGCATTGGGTGCCTTGATCGCACAGCAGCGGCTATCGGTACTGATTCTGGTCGCCGGCGTGTTGCGTGCGTACGCGCCATTGATCGCGCCACAACTGAGCGCACTGCGTTTGCTCATCACCGGTGGCGATGTCGCCGATCCGCATGCCCTGGCTCGGGTATTGGCCGCCGGCGGTCAGGCCAGCGTACTGCAAACCTATGGCCCGACCGAGAGCACGCAGTTCGTCACCGCATTGCCGCTGAACGCCGCCCCGGATCCAGCGCGGCGCGTGCCGATCGGCAAACCGCTCGCCAATAGCCGCCTGTACGTGCTCGATCGGCATGGACAACCTGTCCCCATCGGCGTGATCGGCGAACTGCACATCGCCGGTGCGCAGCTTGCACAGGGGTATCTGTATCGCCCCGACCTGACCGCAGAGCGCTTCGTCCCCGATCCCTTTGCCGACGCTGCGGGTGCGCGCATGTACCGCAGCGGCGATCTGGCGCGTTGGCGTGCCGATGGGCAATTGGATTTCCTCGGACGCAACGATGCGCAAGTCAAACTGCGCGGCTTCCGCATCGAACTGGGCGAGATCGAGGCCACCCTGCGCGCCTGCGCCGGTGTGCGCGAGGCCGTGGTCATCGCCCGCGAGGAGGCGGGCGACAAACGCTTGATCGCCTATGTCGTGGGCGAATACCTCGACAGCGCGCAACTGCGCACCCAACTGAGTACGCAGTTACCCGAATACATGGTGCCAGCCGCCTATGTCCGGCTGGATGCGCTGCCGCTCACCGTCAACGGCAAGCTCGACCGCCGCGCGCTGCCGGCGCCAGACGCCGAGGCACTGGAGCACGCTGTCTATGCCGCGCCATGCGGCGAACGCGAGCACATCCTGGCCGCGCTGTGGAGCGACCTGCTCCACGTCGAGCAGGTCGGGCGTCACGACAACTTCTTCGCCCTCGGCGGGCATTCGCTGCTCGCGGTCAAATTGATCGAACGCCTGCGCCGGCACGACTGGCAACTCGACGTGCGCCAACTGTTCGCCAGCCCCACCATCGCCGGGTTGGCCGATCACCTGCACCCGCTCTCCCGCATCGTGGTGCCAGCCAACCGTATCGGCCCGGACTGCACCCGCATCACCCCCGATCTGCTGCCGCTGCTCGCATTGACCCAGGCAGAGATCGACAGCGTGGTCGCCAGCGTCGAAGGTGGCGCGGCCAACGTGCAGGACATCTATCCACTGGCGCCATTGCAGGAAGGCCTGCTGTTCCATCACCTGGCTGATCCACACGCCGACCCCTATCTGCATTCGTCCCTGCTCGGCTTCCCCTCGCGCGAACAACTCGATGGCTTCCTCGATGCGCTCGATCAGGTCATCGCCCGCCACGACATCCTGCGCACCGGCTTCGTCTGGAATGGCCTGTCCGCTCCCGTGCAGGTGGTCTGGCGACAGGCGACACTGCGCCGGTATGTGCATGTGTCCGCCGGACCCGACGTGGCCGCGCACGTGCAGACCTGGCTGCATGCGCCCGAAGCCGCGCTCGTCCTGCAGCAGGCGCCCCTCATCCACGCCCATCTGGCCCACGACGCCGCACACGGACGCTGGCTGCTCGGCCTGCAACACCATCACCTGGTGATGGACCACACCACCCTGGAACTGCTGATCGAAGAGGTGCGGGTCCATCTGGCCGGACAGCAACACCAGTTGCCGGCGCCCTTGCCGTTCCGCGACTTCGTCGCGCACACACGGGCCGGCGTGTCCACGCAGGCGCATCAGGCGTTCTTCAGTGAGATGCTGGCCGATATCGACGCTCCCACCGCGCCGTTCGGCGTGCTGGCGCCGGTGTCCGAGCAGGCCAGCGTCCACGAGGTGCATCGCCCCCTGACACCCGCACTGGCACAGGCCGTGCGCGCCCAGGCGCGCCAACATGGCGTCAGCGCCGCCAGTGTGTTCCATCTGGCCTACGCGCTGTTGCTGGCGCGTAGCAGTGGTCGCGACGAGGCCGTGTTCGCCACCCTGCTGTTCGGCCGCATGCATGCCAGTGCCGGCGTGGACCGCGTGCTGGGCATGTTCCTCAACACCTTGCCGATCCGCCTGGGCGGTCGTGGCCACAGCGTGGCGCAAGCGCTGCAACACACCCAACAGACACTGGCCCGCCTCTTCCACCACGAACATGCGCCACTGGCGCTGGCGCAACGTTGCAGCGGCGTGGATCCGGCGCTGCCGCTGCTCAACGCCCTGCTCAACTACCGCTATGCCGGTGGCAGCAACGTGCTGGCCGAGACAGCACACGATCCCCTGCAACACATACAGCAACTCGGCGGACAGGAACGCACCCATTACCCACTGGTGGTGTCGATCAACGACCACACCGCCGACGGCGGCTTCTCGCTGGACGTGCAGTGCTTGGAACCGATTGGCGCCGCACGCGTGGCGGCCATGCTGGTGCAGACCGTGCAAGCACTGGTGCAGGCGCTGGAGCAACCAGCGGACACCGCACTGCATACGCTGGAATTGCTACCCGCCGAAGAACGTGCCGAACTGGAACGCTTCAACGCCACCGCCAGCGACCTGGATGGCAGCGGCTATCTGCATCGCGCGATCGAAGCACAGGCGCAGCGCACGCCCGACGCCATCGCCTTGGTGGACGATGGCGTTGAACTGCGCTACGCCGACCTCGATGCCCGCGCCAACCAACTCGCCCATCATCTGATCGGGCTGGGCGTTGTGCCGGAATGCGTGGTCGCGGTGTGCCTGCCGCGTGGCATCGATCTGCTCGTCGCACTGTTGGCCGTGCTCAAGGCCGGTGGCGCTTACCTGCCGCTGGATCGCGACGTCCCATCGGCGCGCCTGCACGCCATGCTCGCCGATGCGCGGCCCAGTGTGCTGCTCGCCCATCGCGATACGGCTGCGTCGCTGGCACAGCGCCACGGCATGCACACCGTGCTACTGGACGCCGAGCAAGCAGCGTGGGCCAGCGCCGCCACGCATGCACCGGTCGTTGCGAGCTTGCATCCACAACATCCGGCCTACGTCATCTACACCTCCGGCTCCACCGGCACGCCAAAGGGCGTGGTCAACACCCATGCCGCCATCGACAACCGATTGGCGTGGGGACAGCGTGCTTTGCTGCTGCAACCCGAGCAGCGCGTGCTGCAAAAAACTCCGGTCGGTTTCGACGTCTCGGTGTGGGAACTGTTCTGGCCGCTGCGCGTGGGCGCATGCCTGGTGCTGGCACAACCCGGCGGCCACAAGGATCCGACCTATCTGCATGCACTGATCGAACAGGCCACCATCGATACCGTGCATTTCGTGCCGTCGATGCTGCGGGTGTTCCTAGACGCCTTGCCGCACGGCGCATGCGCCAGCCTGCGGCGCATCGTCTGCAGCGGCGAAGCCTTGCCCGCCGATCTAGCACGCCAGACCCGTCTGCGTCTGCCGCACGTGCGGCTGTACAACCTCTACGGCCCAACCGAAGCGGCGGTGGAAGTCAGCGCATGGGAATGCACTGCGGCCGACACCCGCAGCGTGCCGATTGGCCACCCCATCGCCAACACACAACTGCATGTACTCGATGCGCAGCGGCAGCAGGTGCCGATCGGCGTCACCGGCGAATTGCAGATCGCCGGCATACAATTGGCCCGTGGTTACCTGGGCCGCCCCGACCTGACCGCCGAACGTTTCGTCCCCGATCCGTTCGCCGCGCACCCCGGCGCACGCATGTACCGCACCGGCGATCTGGCGCGTTGGCGTGCCGATGGCGCCATCGAATATCTCGGCCGCAACGATGGACAGCTCAAGCTACGCGGCGTGCGTATCGAACTGGGCGAAATCGAAAGCGCGCTGCGTGGCTGCTCAGGTGTGCGCGAGGCAGTCGTCATCGCCCGCAACGATCTGCCTGGGGATACGCGACTGGTCGCCTACGTGGTCGGCGATGCCGCTGCACTCGACCGCGATGCCCTGCGCGCCCACCTCGGCACGCGTCTGCCCGACATCATGCTCCCCAGCGCCTACGTGCACCTGGACGCGCTGCCGCTGACCGCCAATGGCAAACTGGATCGACGCGCGCTACCAGCGCCAGAGGCCGATGCGCTCGCGACCCAGCCTTACGTCGCCCCGCAAGGCGAACGCGAAACCCTGCTCGCCGCGCTGTGGAGTGAACTCCTCGGCGTCGAACAAATCGGCCGCCACGACAGCTTCTTCGCCCTCGGTGGGCACTCGCTGCTGGCGATCAGTTTGATCGAACGCCTGCGCCAGCATGGCTGGCAGTTGCAGGTGCGCGCCTTGTTCAACGCGCCCGCGCTGGCCGATCTGGCCAGCACCCTCACCGCCGCGTCCACGCTCAACATTCCCCCCAACCGCATCGCGCCCGATTGCACGCGCATCACACCGGAGTTGTTGCCGCTGGTCGAACTCAGCCAGACCGAGATCGATGCCGCCGTGGCCACCGTCGACGGCGGCACCGCCAACGTGCAGGACATCTATCCGCTGGCGCCACTGCAAGAGGGTCTGCTGTTCCATCACCTGGCCAGCCCCGAAGGCGATGCCTACCTCAACATCAGCGTGCTGCCCTTCGACAGCCGCACGCACCTGGATGCCTTCCTCGCCGCGTTGCAAGCCGTCATCGACCGCCACGACATCCTGCGCACCGGCTTCGCCTGGCAGGGATTGCGCACACCGGTGCAAGTGGTCTGGCGGCATGCGCCGCTGCCGCTGCAGACGCACATCATCCAGGCTCACGATGTCTTGGATGCCTTGCGCGAACGCATGGACCCCAGCCGCTTCCGTCTGGATGTCAGCCGGGCACCACTGATCCACGCCCACCTCGTCGAAGATCCCGCGCACGCACGCTGGCTGCTCGGCCTGCAAAGCCATCACCTGATCGTCGACCACACCACCCTGGAGCTACTGGTCGCCGAGGTGCAGGCGCATCTGCACGGACAACAGGCGCAGTTGCCGGCGCCGTTGCCGTTCCGCAACTTCGTCGCCCAGGCACGCCTGGGGGTGAGTGAAGCCGAACATCGCGCCTTCTTCACCCAGCAACTTGGCGACCTGGAGACCCCCACCGCCCCATTTGGACTGTGGCAGGTGCATGGCAACGGCACCGACATCGTGCAAGCCCACATCGCGTTGCCCCCAGCACTGTGCAATTCACTGCGCACACGCGCACGTCGACTCGACATCAGCCCTGCCAGCGTGTTCCACCTGGCCTGTGCGCTAGTGTTGGCGCAAGCCAGCGGCCAGGACGACGTGGTGTTCGGCACGACCTTGTTCGGCCGCATGCAAGGCGGTCACGGTGCCGACCGCGTCCTGGGCATGTTCCTCAACACGCTCCCGATCCGTCTGCGCCGCGATGGACGCAGCGTCACCGAGGCACTGCGGCAGACCCAACAACAACTGGCGCAGTTACTGCATCACGAACACGCCCCGTTGGCATTGGCGCAACGCTGCAGCGGCATCGTGCCGCCGGCCCCGCTGTTCACCGCACTGCTCAACTACCGCCATGCCGGTGGCAGTGCGATACAGATGCACAGCGAATCCGCGCCGCAAGCGTCGGACCTGCACGCCGTGCTCTTGCAAGAACGCACCAACTATCCACTGACGCTCTCTATCGATGACATTGCGGCGGACGGTGGCTTCGCCCTGGAAATACAGGCGGACCAGCAGATCGGCGCCGCACGTGTGCAGGCCATGCTGTTACAGGCTGTGCAAGCACTGGTGCAGGCGCTGGAGCAACCAGCGGACACCGCACTGCATACGCTGGAATTGCTACCCGCCGAAGAACGTGCCGAACTGGAACGCTTCAACGCCACCACCAGCGACCTGGATGGCAGCGGCTATCTGCATCGCGCGATCGAAGCACAGGCGCAGCACACGCCCGACGCCATCGCCTTGGTGGACGATGGCGTTGAACTGCGCTACGCCGACCTCGACACTCGCGCCAACCAACTCGCCCATCATCTGATCGGGCTGGGCGTCGTGCCGGAATGCGTGGTCGCGGTGTGTCTGCCGCGTGGCATCGATCTGCTCGTCGCGCTGTTGGCCGTGCTCAAAGCCGGTGGCGCTTACCTGCCGCTGGATCGCGACGTCCCATCGGCGCGCCTGCACGCCATGCTCGCTGATGCGCGGCCCAGTGTGCTGCTCGCCCATCGCGACACGGCTGCGTCGCTGGCACAGCGCGACGGCATGCACACCGTGCTGCTGGACGCCGAGCAAGCAGCGTGGGCCAGCGCTGCCACGCATGCACCGGTCGTTGCGAGCTTGCATCCACAACATCCGGCCTACGTCATCTACACCTCCGGCTCCA
>NZ_JZHZ01000007.1:0-65328 GCF_000963005.1 Xanthomonas sp. GPE 39 | reverse complement strand
CTGCTCATGGACACCTCCGAATTAGCCATTTTCCATGGCCTTGAGATGTCTAGGGAACCCTGGGCGTATCACGTTCTGCAGGAACCAACCTTTCTGGCTCTTGCGTTGCACGTTCAGACCACCGGCCGAGCCGGTTTCCAGGAACGTGTATTCACCGATATTGGGATCGTTGTAGTTGAGGTACTTGTAGACGATCCCGTTACCGATACTCTTGGGATTGGGGTTGTTCTGCGAGTTTTCGGTACCGACGATCAACTCGTTGAACCAGTTGTCCGCGCTGTGCTGCCAACGCAGATTGCCGCGCTTGTCCTTGTTGATCTTGTTGGTGCCGTGATCCGGCGCGCTGGTGCCGCCGACGTTGCCGACCTGGGTTTCATCGCGGTACTGGCCGCTGAGTTCGATCCGGTCGCGGTCGGTCGGTTCGAAATCGATCTTGCCGAAGTACAGATCCTCGGAAAACGGCATGTTGGCCGCGCCGTACTGGCTGGAAATCGTCGATGGCAGCAAGCCGATATACGGCTGTGCGTTGGCATCGGCCTGTACGCTCTTGGGCACCACGTTTTCCTTGCCTTCGTAGGCCACGAAGAAGTGCATGCGATCCTGGAGGATCGGACCGCCCAGCGCGAAACCATATTCCTTGGTCTGCGAAGCAATCTTGCCGTTTTGTTGCTCGTCAGGACGCTTGTCGCGCAGATCCTGATCGGTGTAACGGTAGAACGTCTCGCCGTGGAATTCGTTGGTGCCGGACTTGGTCGCCGCGGTGACCGCCGCGCCGCTGATCTGGCCGTACTCGGCCTTGTAGTTGGAGGTGATGACCTTGTACTCACCAATCGCCAACTGCGGGAACGGATTGCCCTGGGTATCGCTCTGGCCGGCGATACCGCCGCCCTTGACGTAGCTCTTCTGGCCGACACCGTCGATGTACAAGTTGCCCGCGCTTGCATTGGACGCACCGCCACGCAGCTTGGTGTTGCCGTTGCCATCTACCTGGAACACCATGCCAGGCACCGTGTCGGCGAACTCGAGGAAGTTGCGCGTGGCCTGCGGCAATTGCTCGATTTGATGCAGCGACACCACGTTGCCCACTTCCGAGGTCTTGACGTCCTTGAGCATCGGCGCGCTGACGTTGACAGTGTCCAGGGTCTTGGCGTTACCGCCACCGCTGGCCTGGGTGTTGGCGTCCAGGTCCACGGTGGAAGAGGATGCCACCTGCAAAGTCACCGTGCGACTGATGCCATTGGCCTCGACCTTGTAGTTGCCTGGTGGCAGGCCGACCACGGTGTAGTTGCCGTTGGCCGCGACCGGTGCGCGGCGCACCGCGCCGGTGGCGATGTTGGTGACGGTGACTTCGCTACCGGCCTGAGCCGCAGCAACCTGACCACGCAGTGTCGCACTGCTGGATTGCGCCAGCGCCGGCAACGCGACGAACAGGCAAGTCGCCAGTGCGCAGCACAGAATGCTGCGTGCGGGCAGATTGGAAGCAGAACGCGTTTTGCTCATGATGAAAGCCCTCCAAGGGCGGCAAACGGGATCGGGTCGTGTGGTTTTTGTAATAGTTGAAATTGCTAAGGTAGCGATACCGCGTGACGCCCATGTCAGTGCATCATCCTTCCTCCCTTAGCACACTGGATGCCCGCACGATGAGTTGCGGAGCGATCGCACCAGCGGCGACGGCGGACGCGGGCAGCGCATGCGGCTCCAGCGCAGCGAGCAGCAACTGCATCGCGCGCGCGCCGAAGCCGACGATGTCCACGCGCATGGTGGTCAATGCCGGATTCACATAGCGCGCCATCGGCACATCGTCGAAACCGGCCAGCGCGATATCTTCGGGAACACGCACGCCAGCGTGGGTGAAGGCAAACAGGCAACCCAACGCCATCATGTCGTTGGCCGCGAACACCACATCCGGACGCTGACCCTGCAGTAGCGCTTCACCGGCCCGATAACCGGATGCCTCGTCGAACGCACCCTGCACCACCTGCGGCGACACTTGTGGACAACGCGCCTGCAATTCGTCGCGGTAACCGCGCAAGCGCTCGCGCGCGTCGAAGTTGTCCTGCGGCCCGGTGATGAAGGCGATGCGGCGGTGACCAACGTCCAGCAGGTGACGCGTCATCACCCGCGCACCACCATAGTTATCGATGTTGAGCGCCGGCGCATCGCCCAGCCGCTCGGCGGAGTTCATCAACACCGCCGGTAAGCCGCCGAGGGATATCTCGTCAGGGTCATTGGCAGCACCGGCCAGGTACGGCGCCATGATCAACAGCCCGTCCACGCGCCCAGGCATGCGCTGCACCGCGCGCCGCTGTTCCTCCTGCGCGCCACGATAGCTGGACACCAACAGATGCAGGCCACGTGTGCGCGCCACCATATCGATGCCACGGATCAACTCGGAGAAGAACTCACCGTGCAGGTCCGGCAGCACCACGCCGATGGTGTGGGTACGGCGGCTGCTGAGACTGCGCGCGGCATGATGCGGCACGTAGTGCAGGCTGCGCGCGGCCTCCAGCACGCGCGCGCGCACCGGCTCGGCCACATGCTGATGACCATTCATGGTGCGCGAGACCGTCGCCACCGAAACATTGGCAAGACGCGCCACATCCTTGATGGTGATGTTGGCGCGCTGCTGCGGAGCGGATGGGAAACGAGGATTCACCCGCGTGCCCCCAGCAAACCGCACGGTCTGCACAACCAGGGACCAGCTGCGGCATCGGCGATCCGGCACATGTCCATGCGTGCCTGCGTGGTCGGTCTATCTGGGCGCTCGACCATGGGCATCATGCTGTCGACGTCACCCTGAGCGCAGTGTTCCGACCCGACACAGGAGCTGACAGCGCCGTCGATTGGCGCCGCAACCGCTTGTACCTGGACATGCCAGGGCCTGGCACATCGACACAGGACAGCGAACCGCCAGCAGCCTCCGCAGCAAGCGCGAACGTCACCGAACACCCGGACGATGTCAGACCAATAGCGCACCAGGCCTCCCATGCCAACCCGCGCCTGAATCGAGGTGGGTGGACGGTAACAGCAACTGCAATCGGTGACATGATGCATTGCAACACCGTGAAATTAACCACGTGTCCATCGATGCGCCGCCATCACTATCGCCTCACCTTGACAACCGTGAATATGGAATATCGTGGTTCTGAACCGCGACAACCGACACGGACGGACCGCTTGCCGGAATCGTCCGCGCCCAGCAAGATGCAGGACGTTTTGGGGAACGAGCCCGTCGCTAATGTCGTCCTACCCGACCCGGGGCTTCCCCTCACGCGCCTTGTCCTCGCTGCTGCTGGCGGCACTTGTGCTCTTCGTTGCCGGGTGCAAACCCACGCCTACCGAACTACCCGGCGCCAGTGCCGAACCATCTACCGCGGTGCGCATGCTGGCGCATGCGTTGCAACGCAACGACCTCGTCGGCTATGCCACTAACGCCGTACCCCGGGCCCAGTACCGGGGTCTACAGCAGGCCTGGAGCAAGGACCGCAGCCGATGGCCACTGACCGAGTTGCCACTGGCCAAACGCCTACCCGAAGTGCTCGCCACGCTAGCCGCACCGGACGCCGAGCAGCAGTTGCAGCACGCCTTCGACACCCAGTTCGGCGGCCAGGCGGTGAGCCTGAGGCAGGCCGCGCATTCGCTGGGCCTGTTCGGCGTGCAATATCTGCGCAACGAAAATGATTACACCCCCGAGCAGCGCGATCATTACATCCAGTTGGTACAGGCGCTGAGCGCCTGGGCCGCACAGGCACCGCTGTCCGAACGCAAACGCGCACATGCGGCAATCGCCCAACTGTGCGCGGCTGCGCGCCGCACCGGGATACGCAGCGATGCCGATTTGCGCGCCCTGGGCATGGACGAGAGCCTGCGCCGGCTTGGGCCATTCCTGGCCGACCTCAAAGCGGTGCTCGCCGACTACGGACTGGACCTGGGCGCCACTGCCGGCGCGCTACGCACCGGCCTGGTCAGTCAGAAGGGCGACCTGGCCGTGGTGCGGATCCAGTATCCGCTGGACGGCGAACAGATCGACACCACCGCCGTGCTAGTGAACCGTGAAGGGCACTGGTACCTGCGCAGCATCCTCGACGACGTGCAGACGCTGCTGGGCACCACAGCAGACTCCCAAGCGGCCACAACCGCGCTCCCGCATCCCAGGACACCAGCTAAGCGATAATGGTGCCGATGCCAGAACAAAATCCTCTCCCCTTTCCCGAGGACGGCGCCGCCGCAGGCGCGTCCATCCCGGCGCATGCGCCTGCCCAGACTGGGACGTCCAATGCGGGCGAACCCCCAATTTCGGTACCCACCCCGGCGGCTCCGCCCATGCCACACAACCTCGCGCGGCAAGCCAAACGACCGCTGTGGGCGCGCCTGCTCGGCCGTCTGGCCGATCCCTGGCTGGGCCTGAAGATCGAACCGGACGAACCCAGCCAATACGACGATGGCCGCCTCGTGGTCTACGTCTTGGAGGACTACGGCCTGTCCAACGCGCTGATCCTGGACAAGGCCTGTCGGGAATCCGGCTTGCCCTCGCCGCTGGTACCGCTGCCGGGCGATCCACTGGGCCGCAAACGCGCCTACCTGGCGCTGTCCCGGCGCAGCAGCAACCACGCGTTGATCCCGGAGCAACGCGGTGCCAAGACCCACTCCGATTCGCTAGCCAAACTCCTGCACGCGCATCGTGTGCGCGCAGACCTGGATATCCATCTGGTGCCGGTGTCGATCTTCGTTGGCCGCGCCCCGGACAAACAGAGCGGTTGGTTCGCGGTGCTGTTCTCCGAAAACTGGGCGCTGGTGGGCAGCTTCCGCCGTCTGCTCGGCGTGCTGCTCAACGGTCGCAGCACCATCGTGCGCTTCGCCACACCGGTCTCGATACGACAGACGCTACAGGAAGGCCTGCCGCCCGAGCGCACCGTGCGCAAGCTACAACGGGTGCTGCGTACCCATTTCCGCCGCATCCGCGAAACGGTGATCGGGCCGGACCTGTCGACCCGACGCCTGCTGGTAGATCAGGTGCTGGCGGTCGATCCAGTGCGCGAGGCCATCGCGGTGCAGGCCAAGCGCGACAACAGCAAGATCGTGGACGCCTGGCGCAAGGCGCACGCCTACGCCTGGGAGATCGCCGCCGATTACTCCAGCCCGGTGGTGCGCTCGGGCGGCGTCCTGCTCACCCACGTGTGGAACCGGATCTATGCCGGCGTGCTGGTGCATCACCTGGACAAACTCAAGGACGCCGCGCCCGGGCACGAAGTGATCTACGTCCCCAGCCATCGCAGCCACATGGATTACCTGCTGCTGTCCTATGTGTTGTACGAGCGCGGGATCGTGCCGCCGCATATCGTCGCCGGCATCAATCTCAATCTGCCGGTGGTCGGTACGTTGCTGCGCAAGTGCGGCGCATTCTTCATCCGCCGCTCGATCAAGGGTAACGCGCTGTATTCGGCAGTACTCAGCGAATACGTGGCGCAACTGGTGGCAGGCGGTTATTCGATCGAGTACTTCGTCGAAGGCGGACGCTCGCGCACCGGCCGACTGCTGCAACCCAAAGGCGGCATGATCGCGATGACGTTGCGCGCGTTCTTGCGCCAGCCGCGCAAGCCGGTGCTGTTCCAGCCTGTCTACATCGGCTACGAAAAGCTGATGGAGGGCAGCAGCTATCTGGACGAACTCAGCGGCCGGCAGAAGGAAAAGGAATCGATCTGGACCCTGCTATGGGGCATCCCCAAAGTGCTCAAGCAGAACTTCGGCCAGGTCGTGGTGAACTTCGGCGAACCAATCGCGTTGAGTCAGGTGCTGGCGCAGCGCGCACCGGAATGGGACGGCCAGCCACTGAGCGAAGACGAAAAACCCGCTTGGTTGAGCAGTACCGTCGATGCGTTGGCGCAGCAGATCCAGGTTCACGTCAACGCTGCCGCCGACGTCAACCCGATCAACCTGCTGGCGCTGGCGCTGCTGTCCACGCCCAAGCATGCGATGGGCGAGGCCGACCTGATCGCGCAGATCGAACTGTGCAAAAAACTACTAGCCGAACTACCGTATTCGGATCGAGTCACGGTAACCCCGCACTCGCCCGAGCGGATCATCGCCCACGCCGAAGACATCAACGTCCTCACCCGGATCCCGCATCCGCTGGGCGATGTCCTCAGCGTCAACGGTGATAACGCGGTGCTGCTGAGCTACTTCCGCAACAATGTGCTGCACCTGTTCACCGCCTCCTCGTGGGTGGCGTGCTGCTTCCAGAACAACCGCCGCATGAGCCGCGCCGGCCTGCTGCGGCTGGGCCGCACGGTGTATCCGTTCCTGCAAAGCGAATTGTTCCTGCCATGGAGCGAGGACCAGTTCGCCGAGCGCATCGGACGCACGATTGAGGTCTTCGTGCGCGAGGGATTGTTGCAGCAGATCGACGAGGACGACGGCAGCGTCGTACTGGCTCGCAATACTGGCCAGACCGACGAAGTCTTCCGCCTGCGCGCAATCGGCCATTCGTTGCAGCAAGCGTTCGAGCGCTACTACATCGCCATCTCGGTACTGGTAAAGAACGGCCCCGGCAAGCTCGGTGCCGGCGAACTGGAAAGCCTGTGTCAGCAAGCCGCGCAGCGCCTGAGCCTGCTATACGCACCGGCTGCGCCGGAATTCTTCGACAAGGCGCTGTTCCGCGGCTTCATCCAGAAACTGCGCGAACTGAAACTGGTGTGGCCGGACGACAACAGCAAATTGCTGTTCGATGAGCATTTGGATGTATGGGCAAAAGACGCTAAGTTCATCCTCGGCCGCGAACTACGACACACCATCGAGCGGATCAGCCCCGAGGCAATCTAAAGCTGAGGATGTGCTGGTGCCACAAGAGTAAGCAACCGCCGCAGCGAACGTCGCGATACGGCAATATCAGGCGCGTGGCGACGCGCCTGACACGCGGGACCGAGCTGAAGGCGCACAGACGCGATCTCACTGGCCGCACGGAAACCGTGGCCGCGCTCAGGCCGGCTCGTCTGGGATCAACAGTTGCTCCAGGCGGAGAATGCAGTCTTTCAACTGCAGCTTGCGCTTCTTCAGCCGCTTGGCTTCCAATTCGTCCTCGCCATTGGCCGGCAGACGCTGCAATGCTTCGTCGAGCGCGCGGTGCTCGCGACGCAGTGCGTCGATGCGTAGGGAAATCTCGGCAGGCGTCAGGGTGTCCACGCGCTTGAGCATACACAGGCGGCAGGGCCGCCGTCACCGGGCGCGGCAACGCGATGGCGACTTCCGGCAGCGGTGAACGCCACAGAGATACTCAATCGCCGTATGGATGCACCTGCACGATACGACCTTGCGCGTCGTGATGCAGTGCGGTGACCTTGATCGAGCGCAAATGGGTGACCCCGCCGGACAGCAAGGCATCGTGGTAGAACAGATACCAGCGGTCCTGGAACGCGCAGATCGAATGATGCGTGGTCCATCCCACCACCGGGCTCAACAACGGCCCCTGGTAGGTGAACGGGCCATAGGGCGAATCGCCGATCGCATAACACAGCAGATGCGTGTCGCCGGTCGAGTAGGACAAGTAGTAGCGGCCTGCATGGACGTGCAGCCATGGTGCTTCGAAATAGCGGCGTGCGTGGTCGCCGGCAAGCAACGGGCGGCCATCGGCATCGACAATGGCGATCTCGCGCGGCGGCTCGGCCAGGCCCAGCATATCCGTGCGCAATCGCGCCACCCGTGGTCCCAACGCCGGCGCATCGTCGGCGGGCTCACCGTTGTCGGCCGCGTAGACGTTGTCGCGATAGCATTCCAGTTGTCCGCCCCACAGTCCGCCAAAGTACAGGTAGTGGCTGCCGTCGCGGTCGGCGAATACCGCCGGATCGATCGAGTAGGCGCCCTCGATCGGCTGCGGCTGCGCGAGGAACGGGCCGTGCGGACGCTCACCGACCGCCACGCCGATCTGAAACAGGCCATCGGCACGCTTGGCTGGAAAATACAGGTAATAGCGACCGTCGCGATAAGCCGCATCCGGCGCCCATAATTGACGTTCGGCCCAGGGAATATCACGCAAATGCAGGGCCAACCCGCAATCGACAGCCGGACCATCCGGCGTCTGCATGCGGAACACATGGTAATCCTGCATGCCGAAATGATCGCCGTTGTCGTTGAACGCCACGCCGGTCTCGATATCGTGCGAGGCATAGATGTACACGGCGTCCTCGAAGACATGCGCCGATGGATCGGCGGTGTACATGTGGGTCACCAGCGGCGGCGAGATAGCCTTGCAAGCCAGCGCCTGCAGATCTTCGGAAGAATCGACGGACATGGAGGGCCTGTGAGCGGGAAGAAATCGTCAGTGGGTGGAAGCAACGTGCAAGCGGCGCGCATCCAGCTCCCGCTCGATGCGCGATTCCATTGGTTTATCAATCGCGTAACAGCGCAACAGCAGCACACCGAGCAGGAACGGAATCGCGCTGTACACGCTGATGGTCAAACGAATCCCATTGCTCACCGCCGCGCTCTGCTGCGGTGCCGCCGCGTCGTAGCCATAGAAAGCGAGCAGGCCGGCGACCAGCGCCCCGCCGATGCTCAAGCCAACCTTGAGCCCGCACAGCATCGCCGAGAACACGATGGCGGTAGCGCGCCGATGGTTCTTCCATTCCGAGTAATCGGCGACATCGGCAATCATCGCCCACAGCAACGGAATGGTCATGCCGTAGAAGAACCCGTGCAGCACATAGGAGCCGAACACCAGGCCGATGGCCTGCGGTGAATACATCGAGAATGCGAGCAGGAACAACGTAGACGCCAGCAGCGCAGCACCGAACGCATTGCGCTTGCCGTAGCGGTCGGCCAGACGCTTGGAGAAGGTGATGCCGATAATCATCGCCAGGATGCCGCCCGCGCTGAACATGCTGAAAGCCGAGGTTGGCGCATCCTGGGGCCAATGCAGCACGCCCAATCCGGTACTGGCCAGCAGCCGGTTGAGCATCGCGATCAACGTATTGAACCCGCTGCGATCGAGAAACCCGGCCAGTGCCTGCGCATCCAGATAATCCTTGAAGTAGTACACATACATGCCGCCCTTCAGCGCCAGGTTGACGAACACCAGGATGGTCACCGCCAGCATCACCAACCACGGCGTATTGCGCACCAGATCGCCCAGGTCTTGGCGCACACTCGATGGTTGCGCGGCGATCGGCAGCACACGCTCGCGGGTGGTGGCGAAGGCGATCAGAAAACATAGCGTGCCGACGCCGGCAAACAGGCCCATGGCGGTCTGGAAGCCGCGCGCCTTGTCGCCATCGCCAAGCATCAGTACCAACGGCAGCAACAGCACCTGGATGACGAACTGCGCCAGCGTCACCGCGAAGAAGCGATAAGCCGAGAGACTGTTGCGTTGCTCCATGCTGCCGGTGAGCACTCCACTGAGCGCCGAATACGGCAGATTGTTGGCGACATAGATCAGCATCAGCAAGGCGTAGGTGACGAACGCATAGACGATCTTGCCATGCTCGCTCAGCGCCGGCGTGCTGAAGGCCAGCAACGAAAACCCGCCGAAAGGCAGTGCCGTCCACAGGATCCACGGCCGGAACTTGCCCCAGCGCGAGCGCGTGCGATCGGCCAGCACGCCCACCAGGGGCGTGAACACGAACGCGCCAAGCAGGCCGACCACGAAGATCAACGTGGCGGCAACGCCAGCCGGGATCCGGTAGACGTCGGTATAGAAGAACGCCAAGAAACTCACCAGCGTCTGGAAAATCAGATTCGCCGCCAAGTCACCCAGGCTGTAGCCGATCTTTTCGCCAAGCGAGAGGGAATGCGTGGGAGTCATAACCAACGATCGGAAGAGGGGAGGGAATGTCGCGCAGCAGAGCCGCTATTGTGCTGGAAGATCGCACCTGGTCATGCGGCTCAGAACGTACCGCGAATGCCCAGCATGATGGTGCGTCCAGGCTTGTACAGATCGTAGGTCGCGTTGGGATATTGGAAGGTGGTACGCAAGGGTGCGTTGGTGAGATTGGTGATGTTGAGGGTGATCTGCGGCGCCGAGGGCAAGTGCGCCAACGTATAGCTGGCCGACAAATCCAGTTGTCCGCGCGCATCTGCCATCAGCCGCGCGTCGGGAATGCCATTCTGATTGGCTCCGGAGATGATCATGTCGTCATTCCAGGCATAGGACAGACGCACCGAGGTGTTGTTCTTCTCCCAATACACGGTGCCATTCCACAGGTTCGGCGCCACACCCACCGCAACCGCCGGCACACCACCGCCGCTGGACTGCTGCCCGACGTGAGTGTAATTGAGGCTGAAACCGAGCCCGTCCAGTACGCGGTCCAGGGGTTGCACCCAGATTGCCTCCAAGCCACGGATGTCGAGTACGCCATCGGCGTTGACCTGGGTCTGCACGTCCACCGTGGCCGCATTGGGGCCGCCACGCTGTTGGATCGCAGCTTGCTGGGTCGCGCTCAACGTCGTGTAATCCACGCCCAGGTCCAGGAAGGGAATGCGGCGCACCCCATTGACGGTGAAGCCATCGATCCGTTTGCCAAATAGAGTCAGACCAACGAATCCTTCGCCACCGGTGTACCACTCACCACCAATGTCCAGGTTGGTGGATCGATATGGCGCTAGCTTGGAATTGCCCTGGGTCGCGGTCTGCGCCGACGGGTCGCTGAAGTTGGTGTTGGGCAGCATCGCACTGGGGTCGGGCCGGGTCAGCGTGCGCGAAGCGGATAGACGCACCACCACATCCTTGGCGATGTCCCAGGCCAGGTTGAACGAGGGGAGCAACTCGCTGTAGTCCGAATTCAGCATTTGGTAGCGGCGCACGCCACCAATCGTGACCGGGCCGCTGATGGTCTGGTCGGTGGTGACATAGCGCACACCGGCATTGAAACGTAGCGTGCGGTTCCATACATCGGTTTCGGCATTGGTTTCCACGTAGAAACCCCAGTTCTTCTCCAGGATGCCACCGGTCGCAGCACCGGTATTGGCCGCATTGGTTTCCGGCGCGGCATCGCGCAACGCGTAGTAGCCGCTATCGCGCAGGAAGCGGTTGAAGTCCACGGTAATGAAACCGCCAGGGCCTGGCTTCAAATACGAGGCCAGGGCCGCCTGCGGAATCAACGAACCAGGGCCACCGGTGCAGGTATTGCCACCGGCACGGCACACTAGCGTTTCCCACGCGGCACTGTTGTCGAAGCCACGGATATGCCGCTCGGCCTGATCGTAGGCCACACCGACCTTGATATTGCGCCGGTCTTCGCCAAATTGCAGATCGGCGTGCGCGCCACGGGTTTCGGTGTCACGCTTTTCGTTGGCGATATTGAGCCGACCGCCAGTCCAATTCCAGCCTAGGTTTGGATTATCCAGATCCAGCGGACTGGAAATCGACGGCATGTCCCCGCCGGCGTTGCGATAGTCCACGGTGGTAAACGGCGACGTCACCAGCACGCTCGGCGATTCGCGCGACATCCAGCTACGCGTGGCGTTGGCTTGTACGTTGAGCTTGATGTCCTGTGACTGGCCAAACAACAACTCGGCACCCGGATTCACGCTCCAGAACTTGACCTGCTCGCGATACGGACGCGCTTCAAGAAAATACTGCGCATTGGCGAAGGTCGCCGCAGTAACCACGTTATTGGGATCGAGCTGCATGTTCAACGGAATCATGTTTCCGTTACGCCCGATCAGGTTCATGCTGGTCCGCTCGGTGGTGCGTCTGGCTTTGGAGAACAGGCTGTCCAGATAGAAATGCGCGCTGTCACTGGGTCGCCATTCCAGCGACATGACAGAGGCATCGCGATCACGATCGCCCTGCATCTGCACGCGCCGGCCCAGGCGCGGAATCAGCGCTTCGGTGATCTGCGCGGTACTCAGGCCGGGGTTATGCGCCAGCAACCACGCCGCGTCGATGCTCTGGCCGGGAGTCAGGCCGGCACCAGCGGTGGCCGGCACGGTGTCGGGAATACGCCAGTTACCGCCACCGTTGGCATTACACGCCACCGGCTGGTTGGTCGACGGGACGCCAGCCGGCGGGGTCAGGCCACACTGTGCGTAGGTCAGCCCGGGATTGGTCCAGCCGATGCTCTCGAACCCGTCCACTCCGATCTTGCTACGCACCGAGGACACACCGAACAACGCGCCGAACGTACCGTCCTGATTGGTCCAACTGCCCATCAATGCCCCACGCGGTGTGGTCTTTTTGCTGGTGCTGTTCCAGTCGCCCTGCAATTGGTAGGTCACATGTGTGCCCGGGTGATCGAACGGACGCGCGCTACGCATGTCGACCACACCGGACACGCCGCCTTCGAGCATGCTCGCGGTCGGCGTCTTGTTCACCGTCAACTGGGTGAAGAACTCGGTCGGAAACAGGTTGAGATCCACCTCGCGATTTTGATTCTGCGCATTGAGACCAATCGAGGCGGTGGCGATATTGGCACCATTCAAAGTGGTCTTGGTGAAGCTGGTGCCGAGACCGCGAATAGCGATATTCAGACCTTCGCCATTCACGTCACGGGCTAGCTGCACGCCTGGAATACGATTGAGCGACTCGGCGATGTTCATGTCCGGGAACTTGCCGATGTCTTCGGCGAAGACGGTATCGCTGAATGTCACCGCATCGCGTTTGGCGTCGGTCGAGAACTGAATGCTGTGGCGATAACCGGAAACGTTCACGGCATCCAATTGCTTCACCGTCTCGCCGCTGGCGGCAGGCGTATCTGCAGACGGTTTAGCCTCCTGCGCTCGAACTGTTTCCACGCTCATCCCGGATAACGCCAGGGCCAGTGCATATGCCAACGTGGTGCGCGCATAACCGTTGTTCACCGTAATCCTCTCCCGAAGCAGATATCCCGCATCCCGCTTTTTGCGGCACGACACTTGACCAACGAATAATCGCCGACCAAATCACTTGATTCATGGAAAAACCGCAGCGAACGCTTACGCCATCCACTGGCCATGGCGACGGATGGTAGCGCTATCAGCGACGCTGTCACGCTGCATGGCACCATGACCTGCGCATGGCTAATTCATGTCGTTGCATGCCAGGCATATCGGGATGCAGCATCTATGCGTGCGGCTGTTCCTCGCCTTGGCATCGTGCATTGCGCCGTGCTGCTGTGCACGATAGAACCGACGCAAAGAACATGTTATTGATAGCGCTATCAGGGTTGCATACGTCATCCCCTGAAGGAGCCGAACGCATGCAACGACCCGGACATCCTCCTGGCTGCGCGATGTGCTTTTCCCGCGCATCCGATACACACACTGTGCTGTTGCGGTACCGAGTGCAACGCAACAAAACCGGGATGGACCGGAGATTGCTCGCATGACGCCGCTTGGACGTGCACAGACCACGACGGCTATCGCGTCCCTGGGACGCCTGCGCTGGCGCATCTGTGCGCTGCTGCTGGCCGCCACCACCATCAACTATGTCGATCGCCAGGTGCTGGGTGTGCTGGCGCCATTTCTGCAAGAGCATATCGGCTGGAACGAGATCCAATACGGCTATATCGTCACCGCGTTTCAAGCCGCCTATGCGCTGGGCTTGTTGTGCAGCGGCGCGATCATCGACCGCTTCGGCACCCGGGTCGGTTACGCACTGGCAATCGGGGTGTGGAGTCTGGCGTCGATGGGCCATGCCTTGGCCAGTGGGGTGATCGGTTTCGCGGTGGCACGCTTCTTCCTTGGCCTGGGTGAGTCGGGCAATTTCCCTGCGGCAATCAAGACCGTCGCCGAATGGTTTCCGCGCCGTGAGCGGGCGCTGGCGACTGGCATCTTCAATTCCGGCTCCAACATCGGCGCCATCGTCGCGCCATTGTCGGTGCCGTTCATCGCCAACGCCTGGGGCTGGCAGTGGGCCTTCCTATTCACTGGTGTGCTCGGCGCGATCTGGTTGACCCTGTGGTGGTTGAGCTACCGCCCGCCAGAACACCACCCACGCCTGAGCGCGGCGGAACTGGCACATATCCGCAGCGATCCGCCGGAACCAATCCGGCAATTGTCCTGGGCACAGTTGCTGCGGCATCGCCAGGCGTGGGCGTTCGTGGTGGCGAAGTTCCTGACCGATCCGGTCTGGTGGTTCTTTCTGTTCTGGCTGCCCAAGTTCTTGCACGACAAATACGGGCTGGGATTACTACAACTGGGTGCACCATTGATCGTGATCTTCCTGCTCGCCGACGTCGGCAGCATCGCCGGCGGCTGGCTGGCCGGGCGTTTGCTCGCGCGCGGCTGGAGCGTCAACCGCGCGCGCAAGGGTGCGATGCTGGTCTGTGCCTTGGCCGTGGTGCCAATCGTGTTCGCCGCACGCGCCGATCAGATGTGGCTGGCGGTGGCGCTGATCGGCCTGGCGACGGCCGCGCACCAAGGCTGGGCGGCGAACCTGTTCACACTGACATCGGACATGTTCCCGCGCCACGCGGTGGCCAGTCTGGTCGGCATCGGTGGTTTTGCCGGCGCGGTCGGCGGCATGTTGATCGCCAACTTCATTGGATTTTTACTGCAGGCCACCGGCAGCTATCTGCCGGTGTTTCTGCTGGCCGGTTCGGCCTACCTGTTTGCACTCGGCATGGTGCATCTGCTGACGCCGAGATTGCAGCCAGCGCGGCTGGAAGGACATGGCTAGCCCGCCACAACCCTGGCTTGGCTAGAACATGGCTAGCATCGTGGGCATGTTCTTATGCCTGCATCACTCAATCGGACAAGAACCGTTATGAAAATCATTACATCACTTTTGTTCGCATTATCACTGATCTCTTGCACTGCCAGCGTCGATGCTGCGCCGCTAGCAGCGGGCAAACAGCGTTTCCTGGGCTCCGCCTATGGTCCATCGCAAGCGAAGGATTTCACCAAGTACTGGAACAAAGTCACACCAGAAAACGCCGGCAAGTGGGGCAGCGTGGAAGCGGTGCAAGGAAAAATGGACTGGACTGCGCTTGACGAAGCCTACAATCTGGCCAAGAGCAACAACATGAAATTCCAGTTCCATGTGCTGATCTGAGGCGCCCAGCAACCGACGTGGATTCGGACACTGGCACCAGCCGATCAGCTTGCCGCGATCAAAAATTGGTTCGCCGCAGTGGCGCAGCGTTACCCCGATATCGACTTGCTGGAAGTCGCCAACGAAACGCTGCCCAATCACAATCAACCCGACAATCGGAAAAGCGATAGCGGCAACTACATCAAAGCGCTGGGTGGTGCCGGCTCAACTGGATGGGATTGGGTACTGGAGGCATTTCGGCTGGCACGACAATATTTCCCCCATACCAAGCTGATCATCAACGACTACGGCATCACCGCCAGCAGCAGCGCCACAAATCAATATCTGAAAATCATCCATTTGTTGCAGAACGAAAATCTAATCGATGGGATTGGCCTACAGGAACATGCCTTCGAGACCGCATCGGCACCTTTGTCCGTGCATAGTGCCAACCTCGATGCATTGGCTGCCACGGGCTTGCCCATCTACATCACCGAGCTTGACATCGACGGTCCGACCGATGCCCAGCAGTTGGCCGACTACCAGCGTATCTTTCCTCTGTTCTGGGAATATCCTGGCGTAAAGGGTGTCACGCTCTGGGGCTTCCGTCCCGGCCTGTGGCGCGACCAGCAAGGTGCCTATTTGATCAATAAAGACGGCAGCGAACGTCCTGCATTAACCTGGTTGCGCAGTTACGTCGCGAGCAAACCATAACTGGCATTGCGCTCTTACGACCACCAAACACTGTCTCGACCATGCCCTCCCCCACGCTCTTTCTGCATCGTAGAACAGCATCGGCAAGGCAGTGCAGACCCCTGCATTTGAACCACGCGCATCGGCGCCATCGCCGGTGCCGCTCATTGTCAGCGCATGGAGCTGGCAGTGGGCCTTCCTATTCACTGACGTGCTCGGCGCGATCTGGCTGACCGTCTCACATCGACGATGTTTCCGTGCCACGCGGTGGCCAGTCTGGTCGGCATTGGCAGTTTTGCCAGCGCGGTCAGCGGCATGTTCATCGCCAACTGCATTGGATTTTTTTGCAGGGCACCGGCAGCTATCTGCCGGTGTTTCTGCTAGCCGGTTTTGCCTACCTTTTTGCACGATGTAAGGAAATGCTTAGCCCGTCACAAGCATGGTTTGGCTGGTTCATGGCAAACACCATGCGTATGCTCGTATGCCAGCATCAGGCAATCACACAAGAGCCGTTATGAAAACCATCGCATCGCTTTTATTCGCATTTTTACTAGTTTCTTCCACAACCAGCGTTGACGCCGCACCGTTAGCCGCCGGCAAAAAACGTTTCCTGGGCTGCGCCTATAGCACGCCGCAGGCACTGGATTTCGCCAAATACTGGAACAAGGTCACCCCAGAAAACGGCGGCAAGTGGGGCAGCGTGGAAGCCGTGCAAGGACAAATGGACTGGACAGCGCTTGACGAAGCCTACAACCTGGCCAAGCGCAACAACATGCCATTCCAGTTCCATGTTTTGGGGTGGGGCTCGCAGCAACCGACGTGGATTCGGACACTGCCACCGGCCGATCAGCTCGCCGCCATCAAAAATTGGTTCGCCGCAGTGGCGCAGCGTTACCCGGATATCGACCTACTGGAGGTCGCCAACGAAACACTACCCAATCACAATCAACCCGATAATCGGAAGAGCGATAGCGGCAACTACATGCAGGCTCTGGGTGGCACCGGCACCACTGGGGTGGATTGGATAATAAATTTATTCCGCATGGCGCGGCATTATTTCCCCAATACCAAGCTGATGATAAACGACTACGGCATCACTGCCACAGACGACGCTACGAATCAGTATCTGAGAACCATCCAATTGCTGCAGCGTGAAAATCTGATCGACGCGATTGGCTTACAAGAGCATGCCTTCGAGACCACATCGGCATCCTGGTGGACACATTTCTTCAACCTCAACACGTTGGGCTCCACCACGGGCTTGCCGATCTACGTGACCGAGCTGGACATCGACGGTCCAACCGATGCCGAGCAGTTGGCTGGCTACCAAAAATTCTTTCCACTGTTCTGGGAGAATCAATACGTAAAAGGCGTCACGCTCTGGGGCTTCCGTCCCGGCCTGTGGCGCGACCAGCAGGGCGCCAACTTGGTCAATTCAGACGGCAGCGAACGTCCAGCATTAAAATGGTTGCGTAGCTTCGTAGCAAGTAGACCATAATCGGTAGCCTACCCTACCGACTACTACGCACAGTCCCGGTCATGCCCTCACCCACGTTATTTCTGCATCCGAACCGACTGTTTCCTGCCGATCCGAGCATGCAGGCGATCGCACGACGCCTGTATGCTCAGGTTGCGGCTCTGCCGATCGTCAGCCCGCATGGGCACACCGATCCGGCCTGGTTCGCAGAGAATGCGCCATTCGCCAACGCCACCGAACTCCTGTTGGTGCCGGACCACTACGTGTTCCGCATGCTCTACAGCCAGGGGGTGGACCTGGATGGGCTGGGTATCCCGCGTGCCGATGGCAGTCGTGCTGCGGTGGATCCGCGTAACGCCTGGCGAGTGTTCGCCGAACACTTTTACCTGCTGCGCGGCACGCCCTCGGCACTGTGGCTGAACCATGTTTTCCACGCCGTCTTCGGTTTGCGTGTGCGGCTGGACGCAGACAGTGCCGATCTGTACTACGACAGCATCGGCGAGGCGCTGCAGACGCCTGCATTTCAGCCACGCGCGTTGTTCGAACGCTTCGGTATCGAAGTGATCGCCACCACCGAATCGCCATTGGACCCGCTACACCATCACGCCACGATTCGCGCCAGCGGCTGGGGCGGGCGAGTCATCACCAGCTACCGGCCGGACCCGGTCATCGACCCGGAGCACGAACAGTTCCCTGCGGCGCTGCGGCGCTTCGGCGAATTGACCGGCGAGGACGTCTATACCTGGGACGGCTACCTGCGCGCACATCGTCAGCGCCGCGCGTTCTTCGCACAGATGGGCGCGACGTCCACCGATCACGGTCATCCCAGCGCCGCCACCGCCAATCTGCCGGCCGTCGAGGCGGCACGCCTGTTCGCACGCGTGGTCGCTGGCACCGCCAGTGCTGCCGATGCAGAACTGTTTCGCGCACACATGCTGACCGAGATGGCGGCCATGAGCGTGGACGATGGCCTGGTCATGCAATTGCACCCAGGCTGCTTCCGCAACCACAACCGCACATTGTTTGCGCGCTACGGCCGCGACAAAGGCGCCGACCTGCCCGTGCGCACCGACTACGTCCACGCACTCAAACCACTGCTGGACCGCTTCGGCAACACGCCAGGCTTCACCCTGATCCTGTTCACCCTGGACGAGAGCACCTATGCGCGCGAACTAGCACCCTTGGCCGGGCACTATCCGGCGTTGCTGCTCGGGCCGGCATGGTGGTTTCACGATGCGCCAGAGGGAATGTGGCGTTTCCGCGAGCAGACCCTGAGCAGCGCGGGCTTCTACAACACGGTAGGCTTCAACGACGACACCCGCGCGTTCTTGTCGATCCCGGCACGGCACGACGTCGCTCGTCGCGTCGACTGCGCATTCCTGGCCAAGCTGGTCGCCGAGCACCGACTCGAAGAGGACGAAGCGGTGGAAGTGGGCATCGATCTGGCCTACAGGCTACCGAAGCGTGCCTATCGGCTGTGAACATCGCTGTACAGGTACGCAATTCTCAACGCCTGGATACTGAGCGGTGAGCTAGCAAGACACAGGGAAAGCGTTTACTGGGCACGCGCCACCGGCGGATCGGCATTCATCGTTCGTGCCGTCATCGTCCCGCCCCGCACGCGGAGAGCGCCGTCTTTGCGATGTGGCCGGCTACACTGCCGACATGCAGAACGATGTCCATTTCTTGATCCTCGCCGGCCTGTTGTGCGCCGTCATTGCCTTGCTGTTGGCGACGCTATTGCGCCGGAGCACGCATGCCGGACTGGAAGCAAGCTTGCGCGAGGAACAGCGCAACGGTCGCAGTGAACTGCGCGAGCAGCTCGACAGCCTGGCACGGCAACAGGATGCGCGCAGCGAGAGCTTCGCGCGTCATCTGGCCGAACTTTCCACCCGCACCGACCAGCGTCTGGACCTGCTGCGCGAAACCCTGAGCGAGGACGCGCGGCGTGGCCGTGTCGAGACGAGCCAAGCGCAGCAGCGCCTGGCCGAATCGCTCAACCAACGTTTGCTGGAGATGCGCCAACAACTCGATGGGTTCGGCCAACAGCAGGATGCGCGCATGCAACAGTTCGGCCAGCAGCAGGCCGAGCTGATCGCCCGCATCGACGCGCAGCTAACCGCGCTACGCGAAACCTTGATCGAAGACGCCCGCAAGGGCCGCCAGGAGGGCGCAGATGCACAGCAGCGTTTTGCCGATGCGCTGGGCTTGCGCATGGGGGAGCTGGTCCAGCGTAACGAGCAACGCTTAAGCGAGATGCGCGGCACCCTGGAGGAACGACTGAAGGAACTGCAAGCCGACAACGCCCTCAAGCTGGAACAGATGCGCGGCACCGTCGACGAGAAACTGCAAACCACCCTCAATACCCGCCTGGATGCCTCGTTCAAGCTGGTTTCCGAGCGACTGGAGCAGGTCCAGCGCGGGCTCGGCGAGATGCAGCAATTGGCCACCGGCGTCGGCGACCTCAAGCGCGTGCTGAGCAACGTCAAAGACCGTGGCGGCTGGGGCGAGGTGCAACTGGACAACATCCTGGAGCAGACACTGACCCAGGAGCAATACGCGCGCAACGTGCGGATCCGCCCCGAGCGCAGCGAAGTGGTGGACTTCGCCGTGCGCCTGCCCGGCCGTGGCCACGAAGACACCCCGGTGTGGTTGCCGATGGACGCGAAGTTTCCGCGCGAGGACTATGAGCGGCTGCTCGATGCACAAGAACGCGGCGATGCGGAACAGGCGCAATTGATGGGCGCGCAGTTGGAACGCGCGATCCGGGTGCAAGCCAAATCGATCAGCGATAAATACATCGCACCGCCGCACACCACCGATTTCGCGGTGATGTTCCTACCAACCGAAGGACTGTATGCGGAAACCCTGCGTCGGCCCGGGCTGGCCGATGCATTACAGCGCGAGCACCGCATCGTCATCGCCGGTCCGACCACCGTCACCGCGCTGCTCAACAGCCTGCAGATGGGCTTTCGTACCTTGGCCATCGAGAAGCGCTCCAGCGAAGTCTGGGGCGTGCTGGCGGCGGTCAAAAGCGAGTTCGGCAAGTTCGCCGGCATCCTGGAAAAAGCCGAGAAGCAGATCAACACCGTCGGCAAGAGCCTGGGCGAGGCCAGCCGCAAGACCCGCACCATCGAGCGTCGCCTGCGCGGGGTGGAGACGCTGACCGACGCCCAGGCCACGCAGCTGCTGGAACTGTCCCTACCACTGGACGAGGCCGATGCGGAGGACGCCGCAGCCGACGCGCCGGAGTAAGCGTAGCCAACAAAACGACGGCAGCGCCGCCGGATGGGCGCGAGCAATGCTCGGAATCTTTATATCCCCGCTCTACTGCGGTCCCTGCGCGCTGTTCGCGCCCACTCGATAGCCAGTGGCGAGGTTGTTAGCCACTCTACGCCGTCACCGCAGTTTGCCCGGATCCGCTGCAACGGTTGCCAATAGATCGGTAGAAGCGACCCGACACAGCCGCCGTTGACAGCGACTATGCTGGCACTCCTTATCGCCCGAGGCGTCCCCATGTCCCTCTCGCTCTACGACATCCCGCTGACCCGCATCGACGGCCAACCGGCCACGCTCGCCGACTATCGCGGCAACGTGTTGTTGATCGTCAACGTCGCCTCCAAGTGCGGGCTGACCCCGCAGTACGCCGGACTGGAAGCCCTGTATCGCGACAAGCGCGCCGCTGGGCTGGAAGTCCTCGGCTTCCCGGCCAACGACTTCAAAGGCCAGGAACCGGGCGATGAAGCGCAGATCCAGCAATTCTGTCAGCTCACCTACGATGTCACCTTTCCGATGTTCGCCAAGATCGCCGTCACCGGCGAGGCGACACATCCGCTGTATCGCGCGTTGATCCAGGCACAACCACAAGCCGAGGGCGAAGGTCCGATGCGCGAGAAACTCGCAGGCTACGGGATCGAACCAAATCCAGCACCAGGCGTGCTATGGAATTTCGAAAAATTCCTGGTCGGCCGCGATGGTCGGGTCTGCGGCCGTTTCGCTCCCGATGTAAGCGCCGACGCTCCACGCCTGCGTGCAGCGATCGACGCCGCACTGGGATAAACGCGGCGACGCGTGCTGCCTCAAGCCAGGGCAGGGGAGACGAGCACGTCTGGTCGTCGGAAAGCGAGCACGGCGGCATCGACAACTCTTGCAACCGCTGCGCGGCGTGATTGAACACAACGCCTACGGATCGCATCCCGAGCAATTCGGCAAGCATCCCATCGGCGGGGAAACCGCTCTATTGCATCGATAAAAAACCCCCGGCGTAACCGGGGGTTTTTATGCTGCTGCACTTGCGTTGACGTCAACGAGTACCGCCATGCCATTGCAACATCGGCATCGCGTCCGCCGGCACCGTCGGATTCTTGTCCTCCTCGCGTAGGTAGTCGGGCAGATCCTTGTCCTCGCCATGGTGAGGGCGACGCAGATCGTTTTCGATCTGATAGTTGCGACGCTGCAGCCAGGCGTCGCGGGTGAGCTGGTACTCGTCCGGCGCCTGATCGCGCATGCTGTCCAGCGGCAGCAATTGCGCGCGGATGTCCACGAGTTGCAGACCCTGCAGCCCGATCCGCACGCGGTCATCTTCGATCTGCTGCAATGGCGACAGCGACGTGTCAGCCGCCAGGCCAAAGACGTCGCGCACGGTGCGCGGACCGAAAAACGGCAATTCCACGTAACGCGAACGGCGCCAGCCCCAGACACCAAAGGTCTGGCCGAAATCCTCGGTGCGACGCGGCAACTTGGCGTCGGTGGCCGGATCGAGGATGCCGCCGATACCCAACGTGCTGTTGATGACGAACCGGCTCAGGGTCTGCCCGGCTTGTAGCGGATGACCCTGTAACACCTGGTTGACCATGGTCAGCGGCGAGCCAAGGTTGTTGAAGAAGTTGGTCACACCCAGGCGCGCCGGCTGTGGCACCACATTCACGTATGTCCGCGCCAGCGGCCGCGCCACCGCGTGGTCCACCACGTTGTTGAACGCATGCACCTTGCGGTTGAACTTTTCCCAGGGATCGTAGCTCTGCACGGATGTGCCGTCGGGCAGGGTCGCGTCGGCCACCTGGTTGTTGGGGTCGCTGGCATACAACGCAGCGTAGTCGTCCTCGGCCGAGGTAGGCGCACCTCGCTGCGTGCCCGTCGAAGCAGCGCCGCTGGCAACGGCCTGGGGGCTGCTTGCTGGCGCGCTGTCCGTGGCCGCTGGCATGGTGGACGCCGTGGTGCTGCTATCCGTGGCCGGAGGCGGCGTGGATGGGTCCGCAGATGCGGCGACCGGGGATGGAGGCGTGGAAGTGCTGGCGCAGGCATTCAGCGCGACAACCAGGGTCAATACCAAAGAAGTGAGGATACGCAGCACGTTCATGTGTCAGCTTGCCGCCGGTGGTGAATGGAAATCCAGGGTCGAAGCCAGCCGGTAGGCCGCGCTTAGTTCGGTCAGGCCGGCAGGGTCGCCGTGGATGGCGACCTCGGCCTGACCTTGGGTGCGCATGCGCGCGGCGAGTTCGGCCAGCAACGCCAGGCCGGCGCTATCCACCCGCGACACGGCGCGCAGATCCAGCGCGCGCGCGCCAGAGAGCTGGCGCAACGCCGCTGGCCACAGCGCGGTGGCCGCGGCGCGGTCAAGCACGCCGCTCAACGCGAGCGTGTCACCATCGCGACGCAGTTGCGGCTCACTTGCCACTGTTGCTCGCCGGTGCTGCCTGCAGCGTGCCGTTGCGCAGTTCAGCCGCGACTTCGGCAATGGACTTGTTACGCAGCGGAGTATCGAATTGGTTGCGGAAGGTCTGCACGTAGGACACGCCTTCCACCATCACGTCGAAGATCTTCCAGGTGCCACTCGTGTTGCGCATCAGGTAGTCCACCGGCACCGGATCGCCGCTGCCGCGCACCAGTTCGGTGGAGACTTTGACACCACGGCCGCCCGGCAACGGCGCTTCGGACTTGACCTGCACCTGCGGCTTACCTTCGAAGTTCAGCAGCGCGCTGCCGTAGCGCTGCATCAGGTTGTCGGCCATCGCATCGGCGAACAGCTTGACGTCGGCATCGGAGGCGCCGCGGCCATGCACGCCCAGCACCAGACGCGCGGCGTAATCGCGGTCGAAGGACTTGTTCAATTCGCTGTCGATGAACTGGCGCAACGCGCCGCTATTGCTCTTGAACTCGGCACGGCGCTGTTCCAGCGTGGTCAAGATGCGGGTGCTGTTCTCGATCACGACTTTGCTGGCGGTCGAGGCGCTCGGAGCGGTGGCAGCGGCGGTCTGGGCCAGCACGGCGCTGGGCGCGGCCATTGCAAACGCAGCGGCGAGAGCGACGGAAAGCAGTTTGATCGTCATTGCTGGTGTTCCTTAGAGGGCGAGGTGGTGCCGGCGGCTGAGGGTGCGGCAGCGGGCGTTGCGGTCTTGTCACCGCCACTGCCACCGCCGAACATGTATTTACCCACGAGTTGAATCAGATCCACCGCCGGTTGGGTGAAAGCGATTTCCTGTCCGGGCTTGAGCGTGTCCGGGTCGCCACCGGGTTGCAAGCCAACGTAGCTCTCGCCCAGCAGGCCGCTGGTGAGAATGGCGGCGGAAGTATCGGCGGGCAGATCCTTGTACTTATCGTCGATGGACAGGGTGACCACCGAGTCGAACTTGGTTGGGTCCAGATCGATCTTGGCAACCTGACCGATGATAACGCCACCGATCTTCACCGGCGCCTGCGCGCGCAGTTGGCCGATCTGGGAGAAGCGGGCGATCAGTGCATAGCGGTCGCCGCCGAACCCCCATTGCCGGTTGGTGGAGGCGATCGCCAACACCAGCAGCGAGGCCAAGCCCAGCAGCAGGAAGGCGCCGACGGCGAACTCGAGACGGGGACCACGCAGAGCCATAACGTATCTACCTCATTGATTCGATCTGGCCGCGGCGACAGTGCCGCGACCGCTGAACTCATGCCATAACAGGACCAGCCACCAGCCAGCCCCGCGCTGGCGCCACCTAACGGAACAGCAACGCCGACATGACGAAATTGAACATCAGCACCAGCAACGAGGCATTGACCACTGCACGAGTGGTCGCCACCGAGGTGCCCTCGATGGTCGGCTCAGCATGGAACCCCACGTAGGCCGCCACCAGTGCCGCCGTACCACCGAACACCGCCGACTTGAGCATCGCCACGCCGAAGTCGGCCCAGAAATCCACACTACTGGACAACGCCGACCAAAAGGTACCGCGATCCAGCCCGAGTGCCCCAATCGCCTCGAAGTAGCTGGCGCTGATCGCCAACGAGCAGAAGATGCCGGTCAGCAGCGGTACCGTCAGCACCGCCGCCCAGAAGCGTGGCGCCACCGCCTTGGCCACCGGGTCGATCGCCATCAGCTCCAGCGCCTTGATCTGGTCGGTGGCACGCATCAGGCCCAGTTCGGCGGCAATCGAGCTGCCGGCACGGCCAATGAACAGCAGGGCAGTGAGCACGGGCGCCAGTTCGCGGTAGAGCGACAGGCCGAGCAGGGTGGACAAGGCATCGGAGGCGCCATAGGTGGTCAGGGTGCGGTACCCCTGCAGGGTCAGCACCAGGCCGACGAAGGCACCGCCGACAGCGATGATCGGCAGCGAACGCGCCCCGATCTTGTAGATTTCGCGGACCAACTCGGCCAGCAGATCGCGGGTCGGCAACGAGCCGCGCAGCACGGTCAAGAAGAACAGCCCGGCGCGGCCCAGGGCGCGGATCGAGGCGAGCATGGCCATCAGGCGGCACTCCGCGCACGCTGCGGCGCATCGAACGGGATCGGACCATCCGGGCGACCGTGCAAGAACTGTTGCAGCAACGGATCGGCGCTGGCCTGCAACGCCTGCGGCGTACCAGCGAAGACCACGCCGCCATTGGCGATGGCCACCGCCTGGTCGCAGATCGGCAAAGTCTCGTGGACGTGATGGCTGACAATGATGCTGGTCAAACCGAGCGTGGCATTGAGCCGCTGAATCAGGCTCATGATGACGCCCGAAGCAATCGGGTCCAGCCCGGTCAGCGGTTCGTCGTAGATCATCAACGGCGGGTCCAGTGCCAGCGCCCGGGCCAGCGCCACACGCCGCGCCATGCCGCCGGACAACTCGCGCGGCCATGCCTCGGCGGCGGCGAGCAGGCCCACCGCGTGCAGCTTCAACGCCACCAGGCGTTGCAGGACCGGCTCAGGCAGGCGGGTGTGGGCACGCAGCGGCAGCGCCACGTTCTCGGCCACGGTCAGGTCGGTCAGCAGGCCGTTGCCCTGCAACAGCACACCAATGCTTTTGCGCGTTTCGCGCAGCGCGCGACTGCTGCGCGGCAGGGGTTGGCCGAATACCCGAAGCGTGCCCGCCGCCGGCACCAACTCACCGGTGAGCGCCGCCAGCAGGGTCGACTTGCCACTGCCGGACGGGCCGAGCACGGCGGTGATGCTGCCCTGCGGCACGGTCAGCGACACGTCGCGCAGGATCGCGCGACCACCACGGTCGATCCGCACGCCCGACAACTGCACCAAATTGGATTCGGAAGACGCCATCGCGACCTTTAACGAAAATACAACGTAGGATTGATCCGCTCGGCTGAACTTAACCGAACTAGCTCGTGCAGTATTGTCGCATCGCTCACTTCGGTTTGTGCCCGGCGCAGTGGGCATGTAAATGTGTCAGCAGGGATTGGCTTGGTTGCGGTCGCGATGCCGCCACGTGTCCAGTCGCCCCCGGCGTTGCCGCAACGTATCCGGCACAATGCCGATCGCGCGCTTCGGCCTACACGAAATCCTCTACATGATCCCAAGCGCACTGATCGCCGAGGCCGCCGGGCTGGACGCCATCGGAAGTGGAATCTCCTATTCTCGCGTCCACGAGAATGAAACCAGGACGAGTTGAGTCGTAGAGGCACTCAAGAACTATCCGCAGCGCAATGAGGGTCCGAATGGCGGATGAGGGCTACACCTCATACCTCGCGCAGGGCGGTGGTGATCGGCAGCCGTGCCGCGCGCAGGGCTGGAAACAGGCCGCCGACCAGCCCGATTCCCAGCGCCCACTTCAGCCCGCTCCACAGCAACTCCGGCGAGACCTTGAACTGGAACACCACCTGGCTGAAGTTGCTGCCCAGTGTGGACACGCTGTAGCCGTTGAACACCGCCCAGGCGATCGCGCCACCCAGCACGCCGCCGAGCAGCGCCAGCAGCATTGTCTCCAGCATCACCGCCATCACCACCGGCGTACTGCGGAAGCCAAGCGCACGCATCGTGGCAATCTCCCGTGCACGCGTGGCCACCGCCGCGTACATGGTGTTGAGTGCACCGAACACCGCACCGACCGCCATGATCGCGCCGATCACCGTGCCGAGGATGCCGATCAGCTTGCTCAGCCCGCCGCCCTGCTTGCCGTAGTAGCTGCGTGTGGTGTCGACGTCGAGCTTGAGCCGTGGGTCGGCGGCCATCGCGGCCTTGAACCGGTCGAAGCCGGCCTTGCCCTCGGTGCGCGCGCTGATCGACTGCCAGGCGCTGCGCTGGTAGGTGCTGGCCAGGGTCTGCGCATCGGTCCACAGCTCCGAATCGTGCGCATCGCCGGAGGCGAACACGCCGACCACGGTCCAGGTCTGGTTGCCCAGGCTCAGCGTCCTGCCGACATCCAGCCCGCGGAACTGGTTCTGCGCGCCCTTGCCGACCACGATCTCGCGCAGGCCGGTGCCGAAGCGCCGGCCATCGACGATCTTAACCTTGTCGTGCACCGCCCAGCCCTGCTCGCCGACGCCGCGGAACTGCGCGTTCGCGTCGGTGCCGTCGGACTTGGAAACCAGGTTGACCACCTGCGACAGCTCCGGCGAGATCATCGCGCGACCCTGCACGTCCTTGGCGATGCCGGGCAGCGCGCCGATCAGCGGCACTAGGTCGCGGGTGATGACCGAGTTGGTCTCCGCCTGCGAACCACCGCGCAGCACGATCGCCGTGGTGTCGTCGCCAGTGCTGTTGAGCGTGACTTCAAAACCGCGTCCCATCGCCAACATCGCCACCAGCACGCCGACCACACCGGCGATGCCGACCACGATCACCGAACTCGCGCCCCAGCGCTGCGGAAGGCTGGCGATACCGATGCGCGCGGCAGCCAGCGATAGCCGGCCGCTGCGGGTCAGCAGCAGCCACAGCATTAGCGCCACAGCCACCGCCAGCACGCCAATCCATGGCAGCGCGATCCACACGCCCAGGCCCACCACCAGCAGCAGGATCGACAGCGCGTTGCCCAACCAATGCTTTTTCATGTCGATCTCCTCTCAGCGTCCAGCCAGGGCATCGACGATCTTCAGACGCTTCGCGCGTAGCGCCGGCAGCACGCCAACCACCACGCCGATCACCACGATCAGCCCGGCACCGACCAGCCAGGTTTGCAGTGGCACGTTCGGAGGCAGCATGCCCCTCGACTTGGACGCCAGCCCCGGCAGGATCAGCGCCGCAAGACCCAGTCCGATCGCACCACCGAGCCCGATCAGCAGCACCGATTCGACTATCACCAAGGCCAGCATCGTGCCGTCCTTGAAGCCGAGCGTCTTCAGCGTCGCCAGTTCCGGGATGCGCTCGCGTACCGCCTGGGCCATGGTGTTGCCGGTCAGCAGCAGCAGAGTGAAGAACACCGCGCCCATGATCGAGGTGACGATCATGCCGATGTCGGCGAACTGCTTGACGAAGGCCTGTTGAAATGCCGACTCGGTCTGGCTCTTGGTCTCATGATCGGAGTTGGCCGAGATCGCATCGATCGCCTGCGCCACGCGCGAGGCATGGTCGGGGTTGTCCAGCGTCACCGTGTACCAGCTGACCTTGTTCTTGATGTAGTCGTTGGATTCGTCGAAGTACTTCCAATTCATCATCAGCTGGCGTTCCTCGTTGGCAGCCAGCGTGCGGTCCTTGGAGCGGAAGATGCCGACCAGTTGCAGCGGCCAGTTATTGCTGCCGCCGCGTGGGAAGAGCGTCGCCTGCAGTGGGATGGTGTCGCCGAGCTTCCAGCCGAACTCTTTGGCCAGCGATTCGCCAACGATCGCGCCGGTGCGCGTGGCATGGAACGCCTTCAGCTGTTCCGGAGGAATCTGTAGTTCACGGTAGACGTCAAAGTAGTTCGGAGCCACCGAGGAGTTGGCGAAGAAGTTCTTCGGATCCTTATAGATGCCACCGAACCACATCGCCGAGGTCACATCGCGCACCCCGGCTACCTCGCGGATCTGCGTACCCAGGCGGATCGGCAGCGACTGGGTGATCGACAGGCGCGAGGTCACCACCAGGCGGTTGACGCCTTCGATGCTGCCGCCGGAATTGAACGCCACACGCACCGAATCGAGCATCCCGAACAACAGGAATGCAGCGACCACCGATAGCAGGGTCAGCAGCGTCCGCGTCTTGCTGCGGAACAGCTGCGCCCATACGAGCGAGAAGTATTTCATCGTCGTCTCCGGTTAGTCAGCGACCAGTGCGTCGGCCAGCTCGCCCTTGTCCAGATGCACGGTATGCGAGGCGTACTCGGCGGCCTTGGGATCGTGGGTGACCATGATGATGGTCTTGCCGTGCTCGCGGTTGAGCTGCTGCAGCAGCTTGAGGATCTCCTCGGCGTTGTGGCGGTCGAGGTCACCGGTGGGCTCGTCGCAGATCAGGAAGGTGGGGTCGGAGACGATGGCCCGCGCGATCGCCACGCGCTGCTGCTGGCCGCCGGACAATTCGCTGGGCTTGTGGCTGCGGCGCTCATCGAGGCCGACCAGCGTCAACGCGATTTCGGCATGGCGCCTGCGCTGCGCTGCACCGAGGTTGGTCAGCAGCAGTGGCAGCTCGACGTTCTTCTGCGCGTTGAGCATCGGCATCAGGTTGTAGAACTGGAACACGAAGCCGACATGATGGCTGCGCCAGGTAGCCAACTGACCGCCGCTCATGCGGTCGATGCGCTCGCCTTCGATCTCGATCTCGCCGCCTGACGGCGTGTCGAGTCCACCGATCAGATTCAGCAGTGTGGTCTTGCCCGAACCGGATGGGCCCATCAGCGCGACGAAGTCGCCGCGCTCGATCTCCAGATCGATGCCATGCAGCACCTGCACCTTCTCGGGGCCGCGCTGGTAGGTCTTGGTGACGTTGCGGAGGGTAACGAGGGCAGTCATTGCGTGGGATCCTCTGCGTTTCGATGTGGGGTGAACGAGATCAATGATGGGGGGCTGGTATTGCGATGCGATCGGTATGTCTCCATGTCATGCATGTCGCCAGGCGTGCGGCTATCAACGTCGGCGACTCCACTGTCTTTGCAGGTTCAAGTGCAGCAAGTGTGGTTGTTGCTGTCACTTTGGATTTTCCCGATTCCGGTACGAAGCGGCATTCCCCGGCCAGCGCCACAGACGGGGACTCGGCAGGGCGCTCGACAGCAACAACAGCAACGCCGCTCACGACCTAGAACCAATCCACGCAACATTCAAACGAAGACCACACTTACGCGCGCGGCGCACTCACTCCTGTGCGTCGCTGGACAACGTCACCGCATCTCCATCCTTCAACGCCTGCGGTGGCTCGACGACCACCGTGTCGCCTACGGAGACACCTGATAGCACCTGCTTGTCGCTGCCCATGTCGATGCCGGTCTTCACCTCGCGTAGGGCGACGTGGTTGTCGTTGCCGAGGACGAAAACGCGGCTGGTGCCGTCACGCTGCAGCAGTGACGCAACCGGTACCCGCACGCCCTTCGGCGTGTTCTGCTGCTGCGCCGTGGCCTTTTCCAAGAAGCTCACCCGCACGCCCATGTCCGGCACGATGCGTGCATCCTTGACCTTAAGCGCCACGCGTACCTTGACCGTGGCCTTGCCGCGGTCGGCAGCCGGGATGATCGCGATCACCTCGGCCGGGATGCGCCAGTCTGGATAGGCGTCGAGGATCACTTCGGCCGGCATCTTCGGCTGCACGCGGCCGATGTAGGCCTCGCCGACCTCCACTTCCACTTCCAGCGAATCCATGTCGACAATCGTGCCGATGCCGGTGCGGGTGAAACCGCCGGTGGCCAACGGCGAGACGATCTCGCCCGGCTGCGCGGCCTTGGCAGTGACCACGCCGGCAAACGGCGCGCGGACCACGGTGAAGTCGACGTGGATGTCTGACAGCGACAGCTCGTGCGTGGCGACCGCGACATTGCGCTGGGCCACCTGCAACTGCGCGCGCAGCGCATCGCGCTGCGACACCGCCTGATCGTACTGCGAACGCGATACCAGTTGCTCGCCGACCAGCGACTGCAGCCGCGTCGCATCGGCCTCGGCCACGACCAGCTGCGCCTGCACGTTCTGCACCTGACTGCGCGCCGCCGCGAGTTGCGCGGCACCGACCTCGCGCTGCGCATTGGTCTCGATCGGATCGAGCGTGGCCATCACCTGACCGGCCTCCACGCGCATGCCTTCCTCGATCATCACCTGCAGCACCTTGCCGGTGACCTGCGCCGACACCGTGGCCATGCGTCGCGCCACCACGTAGCCGCTGGCATCAAGGACCGACGACGACGCGTTGCCGGCGCTGATCGCCACCACCGGTGCGGTGCGCACCTGCAGCGGCCGCGCCCGACCCAGCCACCACCACCACGCGGCTAAACCGAGCAGCAGCACGATAACGACGACGAGCGTGGCGATGGCGATCCCCCCTCCGCGCCCCGAGGGCGATTCGCGGGACGGGGCCTTACGGTCGATGCGCAGTTCCTTCAGCAGATCGGCAGAGTTGTTCATTGAGACCTGTTAACGTGATCGTGTCACGCTCTAGGAAGTCATTTAAGTTGGAGGCGAATCCTGCGACGCGACTCTACAGCATCATGATGCGTATCGTCGGGGTAGTGGGGGCAGGTCACCATCACTCAGCCCACGGCCTTGCGTGCCACGGATGACTTGACGCCGCACGTGTACGCCATCACCGGTGTGAGCAGACCAATGGCCCACCGGCGTTACCGCAAGCCATCCGGCACAATAGCGGGAACATGCACGTTACGTCCGCGCCCGATTTCCGACTGTACCCGTCCAACGCGCTGGATACCCTGGCCGCTCTGCTGGCCGAAGCGCTGCGTCAACCCATACCGGAGCAACCGCTGCTGGCACCTGAAGTGGTGTTGATCCCGCAAGTGGCGATGCGGCGCTGGCTGCAGTCCACGCTGGCGGCCACGCATGGGGTCGCGGCGAATCTGCAATTCCTGACTCCCGGCGAGTTCGTCGCACACGCGCTGGAGCGCAATCTCGGCGCCGCAGACGACGACCTGGACATGGCCAGCCTGCACTGGCGTCTGTACGCGACGCTGCGCAGCGACCTGGGCGCCGATCCGGCGCTGGCACCGCTCGCTGCTTACCTGGCCGACAACGATCCTCTCAAACCATGGACCCTGGCCAGCGAGCTGGGCAACGTGTTCGAGAAATACCAGGCTTGGCGCCGCGATTGGCTGCTACGTTGGGAGGCCGGTGCCGATCCGGACGACGTACAGGCGCGACTGTGGCGCCGCATCGCCAGCGGTCGCGCCTACCGCGCGCGGCGCATCGGCCAGTACCTGGACCGCTACGCGCGGCCCGACGGTCCACTGCCGCAGGGCTTGCCACCGCGCCTGTTCGCCTTCGCCGTGCTCAATATCTCCCCAGACGTGCTGCGCGTGCTGGCCACTCAGGCCAGAGTCGGCACGCTGCACTTCTACCTGCCGACGCCAACGCAGGGTTACTGGGGCGACCTGCAAACCCTCTGGCAGCGACGCCGGACGGGCGTGGCGGTGGACCTATTCGCCGAGCAAGTACAGGAAAATCCACTGCTGCAAGCCTGGGGCGCGGCGGGGCGCGACTTCATGGCCCTGATCGGCGACTACGACGTGGTGCATCCGCTCGCCGAGATCGCGGTCTACGCCGATCCGCTCGAATCGGGCCAGCGTCCACTTGCCGACGGTGGCCTCGGCGACAGCCTGCTGCGGCGGATGCAGAGCAACCTGTTCCAGCGCCGCGCACCGACACCACCGGCAACATTGCCGACAGTGAACCAGCACGATCCCAGCCTACAGGTGCACGCCTGCCATACCCGTCTGCGCGAACTGCAGGTGCTGCACGACCAGTTGCGCGCCTTGCTGGACGATGCGCGTTTCGATCCCCCGCTGCAGCCGCGCGAGATCGCGGTACTTTCCCCGAACATCGATCCCTATGTGCCGTACCTAGATGCGGTGTTCGGCGGCCACGGCGGCGGTGACAGCTTGCCCTACACCCTGGCCGACGCCAGCCCACTGGCCAGTGAGCCGTTAGCCGAGGTGTTCCTGGCCTTGCTCGGCCTGCCGATCGCGCGCTTCGGCCTGCACGAAATCCTCGACCTGATCGCCAGCGCACCGATTGCCGAAGCCGCCGGGCTGGACGCCGCCGGACTGGACCGCCTGCGCGACTGGCTGCACGCGGCCGGCGCGCGTTGGGGCCTGGACCCCGCGCACCGACACCAGCACCAGGCACCGGCCGACGATGCCTACACCTGGCGCTTCGCCCTGGATCGGCTGCTGCTCGGCCACGCCAGCGGCGCCGAGGACGACATCGATGGCGTCGCCCCATGGCCGCAACTGGAAGGCAGTGCGCTGACCGCCCTGGATACACTGCTGCGGCTGCTGCGCGTCCTCGACCGCCACCGCGCCGCGCTGGCCGAACCAATGCCACCGACGCAGTGGCGCGAATGCCTGCTCGCCCTGCTCGACGCCTTATTGCCGCAGACGCCATCGGCGCCACGCGCACAGCGCGCACTGGAACGGCTGCGCACGCTGATCGACCAGTTCGCGCGCGACGCCGCTCGCGCCGAGTACGCCGATGCAGTGCCCGCCGAAGTCGTGCGCGCGCATTTTGCCGCCGTCCTGGGCGAATCGGATACCCGCGCACCGTTGCTCACCGGCGGTATCAGCATCGGCCGCATGGTGCCGATGCGATTGCTGCCGTTCCGCGCGATCTGCCTGCTCGGCATGAACGATGGCGATTTCCCGCGCCGCGATCCAGCCGCCGGACTCAACCGGCTCACTACCGAACTGGGGACCGCGCGCCGCCGCCACGGCGACCGCTCCACGCGCGAAGACGACCGCTTCCTGTTCCTGCAACTGTTCGCTTCGGCGCAGGACGTGTTCTATCTGAGCTATCTCGGTGCCGATGCGCGCGATGGCAGCGTCCGTGAACCTTCGCCACTGGTCAGCGAATTGCTGGCCTGCGCCGCGCACTACCACGCCGAGCCGGCGGCGGCCACGGCGCTGGTGGTGCGGCATCCATTACAACCGTTCGCCGCAGCGGCCTTCGGCGCCATCGCTGCGGAGGCGGCCGACCCGCGCCGTTTCAGCTACCTGCAACAATGGCGACCGGCGGTGGACAGCCTGATCGGGCAACGCCAGCCGCTGCCGTCGTGGATCCCCGAGACACTGCCCGTCGTGGCCGATGACGCACCGCCGACAGCGCTGTCCATCGACGAACTGCGGCGTTTGCTGATCGATCCCGCCGAGCAGTTCCTGCGCCAACGCCTGGGCCTGCGCCTGCCCGATCCAGCGCAGGCCGACGGCGACCTGGAACCGCTGGTGGCGCCCAGCCGCGGGCTGGACAAATATGTTTTGCAGCAACAGGTGTTCGAGGCGGTACTGCGCGAAGCAACCGACGGCTTGTACGAACGCCTGCGTGCCCGCGCGCTGTTGCCCTCCGGCCCACTGGGGCGGCGTCAGCTCGATCATTGCCTGCGCCAGTTGCGCCCCTATGCGGACGCGTTTTCACACTGGTGCGGCGCGACACCGCCACTGCCAGCGCAGCGCCTGCACGTCCACATCGACGGCACCGAACTGCATGGCCGTCTCTCGGACTGGTACCCGTCGGGAGTCGGGCGGGTCAAGATCGGCGCATTGAGCGGGCGCAGTGCGATCCGCCATGGCCTGGAGTGGCTGCTACTGCGTGCCGCTGGCGAACACACGCCATTCGTGCGCTTCTTCGAGCACGAGGACGGCCTCGGCCCACATCCGCTGGATCCAGAGCCGCTATCAGCAACCCAGGCGCAACAGGCGCTGGCCGACTTGCTGCGACTGTATCGCCAAGGCCAGCAGACACCGCTGGCGTTCGCGCCTTACAGCAGTTGGGCGTATTACCAGGCCGCACGCGGCGGCGATCTGGATAAGGCGATCAAGAACGCCGCCGCGCAATGGCAAGCCGGCTTCGGCTGGAGCGAGGCCAATAGCCCGCAACTGCGTCTGGTCGGTCGTGGTCGCGATCCGTTCGCCGACCCACAACGCTTCGCCGTCTTCGCCGACACCAGCCAGCGTGTCTTCGGTCTGCTCGAACGCGGCGATCCCGGCCAGGCACTCGACCCCAAGGATCTGCTCGAAAGTTGGCAGCGTTGGCACGGCGCGCAGGAGGATGCCGAATGAGCACCGCCTCCGATCGCGATCCTTATCTGCATCTGCCACTGCACGGCGTGCGCCTGATCGAGGCCAGCGCCGGCACCGGCAAGACCTTCACCCTGGCCACGCTGTTCACCCGCTTGGTGGTCGAACGCGGCCTGCGCCTGGGCCAGATCCTCGCCGTCACCTTCACCGAAGCGGCCACGCAGGAACTGCGCCGGCGCATCCGCGAGCGCCTGACCCTCGCCGCCACATTGGTGCAGGAAACCGAGGCGGCGGCGCGGCAGATGCCAGCATCCACAGAATCGCCCGACGTGCGCCTCACCCGGCAATTGCTCCAGGCGCACCTGGCCACCACCCAGGAAACGCCTGCCGCGCTCCGTCGCCGCCTGCAGCAGGCAGCGGAGGACATCGACCTGGCGGCGATCTTCACTATCCACGGCTTCTGCGCGCGGGCGCTGCGCGAGCATGCACTGGAGAGCGGCCAGGCCTTCGCTGCGCCGCAGTTGCTGACCGACGAGCGCGAACTCCTGCGCGATGTCGCCGCCGACCTGTGGCGCGCGCATGCCGTCGATGCCAGCGTCGCCGAGGATCTGGAAGCACTCTGGAAAGGTGGCCCGCACGATCTCGCCGCCGATCTGCGCACGCTGATCCATATCCCGATGTTGTTGCCATTGCCATCTGCGCAGATATCGCAAGATCCATCGGCAGCGCGCGCGCAGGCGGCACAGGCGCTGATCGCCGCGATGCACACGCATGCCGACGACGCCTACGCCGCGATCATCGCGGCGTTCGACGATAAAGTTTTCAACGGTCAATTGGTCAAACGGCCGAGCTTCGACAAGGCCTTCGAGCAGTTGTGGCAGGGCAGGGCAGACGCGCATTGGACACTGGATGCCCCAGGCAGTCATCTCGACAAACTACTACCCGCGCGCTTGAGCACGTTCTGTCGGGAAGACGCGCGTGATCGCGTCCCGCGTTCGCCACTGTTCGATGCGTTCGAGGCATGGCAACAGGCCGACGCACAGGTGCGGCAATGGCAAACCGAGCGTCGCATCCGATTACTGCACACCCTGCGCGAGGCCGCCATCGCACGCATCGCGGCAATCAAGCAGCAGCGGCGCGTGCAGACCTACGACGATCTCATCGATGGTCTCGCGCGGGCGCTCGGCGGTCCACACGCAGAAAGGTTGGCGCGCAGTCTGCGCGCGCAGTATTCCATCGCGTTGGTGGACGAATTTCAGGATACCGACGCACGTCAATGGGCGATCTTTTCCACGCTCTTCGGTGTCAGCGACCTTGCACAAACCATTGGCCTTGAACCGGCGTTGTTTCTGATCGGCGATCCCAAACAGGCCATCTATGGCTTTCGTGGCGGCGACGTGCACACGTATCTGTCCGCGGTCGCGTGCGCCGAACAGGCACCGCCGCTGGATCACAACTTCCGCTCGCGCCCAGCGCTGCTGGCGGCAATCGACGCGCTCTACGAGCAAGCAGGTTACACGCAGGCATTCTTGATCGATGGCATCGACTTTCACCCCGTGCAGTCCGGTGGACGACGTGCCGACACTGACCTGCAACGCGATGGTCGTTGCGCGCCGGCACTCACCCTCTGGCGTGCACCGGATCCGCCTTTGTCCGACAAAGGCAAACCCAATCCTTGGAATGCAGGCCGTGCGCGCGAGCTGTGCACCGCAGCCTGTGTTGCCGCGATTGGCGATTGGCTCGGTGCCGGTCGTGCCGGCACCGCGCTGGTGGATGGCCGTGCGGTGCTGCCCGGCGACATCGCCGTGCTGGTCCGCAACCACAGCGATGCCACCCGCATCCAGCAGGCGCTCGCAGCGGTGGGCATTCCCGCCGTCGCGGCCGGAAAACAGAGCCTGTTTGCGACCGAAGAAGCATTGGAGCTGATGACACTGCTGCACAGCCTGCTCGATCCAGGTGACGATAGCCGCCTGCGCGCCGCACTCGCCACGGTGCTGATCGGCGAGGACGCGGCGGCGATTGCCGCGCTCGATCACGACGGCGAACGGCATCGCCATTGGCAACAGCACGCGTTGGACTGGCGCGAACGCTGGCAACGCGGTGGCCCGCTGGCGCTGATCGAGCATCTCGGCTCCGTCCACGGGCAGCGCGTGTTGGCTTTGATCGACGGCGAGCGTCGGCTGACCAACTACCTGCAACTGGCCGAACTGCTGCAAGAAGCGCACACCCATGCGCTCGGTCCACACGGCTTGGTCGACTGGCTCGCGCGCCGCATCGCCACGTCCAACGCCAATGACGACACCCAACTGCTGCGACTGGAATCGGATGCGCGGCGTGTGCAAATCATCACCCTGCACAAATCCAAGGGACTGGAATATCCGCTGGTATTTCTGCCTTACGTGGGCATCGGCCAGAAGCCCATGACGCAGAAACCAGGCGAGCGCGTCATCGTGCATCGTGATGGCAAGCGCTGCCTGCATTGGCCGTTACACCTCGACGCAGTGGAATGGGAAGCCAGCAAACACGCATGGGAACATGCGCGGCGTGCCGAAGACGCGCGCCTGCTTTACGTCGGCCTGACCCGTGCCGAACATGCTCTGTGGATCGCCACTGGCCCGTTCTTCCGGCACGAGGCAACCGCGCTGGCACCGATGCTCCGCGACATGGACGCGCTGCAATCGCGCCTCGGTACCGAGATCCTCGTGCGTGATACCCATCTGCCGCCGACGCATCCACCGCGCCTGCCACCGACCGAGGCACTGCACGTGCCGCCGGCACGCACGCCCACACGCAAGCTACTGACGGAATGGTGGGTCTATAGCTTCACCCAATTGGCCAATGCCGACGCCGGCAGCGACCCGATGGCCAGCGCCACTATCGCCAGCAGCGGCGGTCGCGACGAACCAATCGCCGCCGACACGGTCAGCACCACCATGGAGGTGGAGATCGTCGACCGACGCTTCATCGGCAATCGCTTCGGCGTCGCCATGCACGAGGTGTTCGAACGCTGCGATTTCGCTGCCTGGCGCGATTGGCGGCCAGGGCAGCCGGCCCCGCTTGGGCAGGAAAGCGCCATCCTCCAAGCGCTGCAACGCGGTGGCTATGCCGAGGACGAATGGGGCGACGGTACCGCCGTGCTCGCGAGCCTGGTCGGCCATACGCTCACCGTGCCGCTGCCCGAAGGTATCTGCCTGGCCGCATTGCCACAGACCCAGCGACGCAACGAAATGGAATTCCACTTCGCCATGCGTCCGACCCGGGTCGATGCGCTGCTGACGCTGCTGCATCGCTTCGGCGTGGCTGGCGAGCGCCAGGCGTTCGGCGCACGGCAGCGGCTGGAAGGGCTGATGACCGGCTTGATCGACCTCACCTACCACCATGCTGGGCGCTGGTACGTGCTCGACTACAAATCCAACCGCCTGCCAAGTTACGACCCCGACGCGATGGCGACGGCGATGGCGCACAGCGAATACACCCTGCAAGCACTGATCTACACCGTGGCACTGCACCGCTGGCTGCGTTTCCGCCTCGGCAGCGGCTACGCCTATGCGCGCGATTTCGGCGGCGTGCGCTACCTGTTCTGTCGTGGCCTGGACGCCGCGCGCGATCCATCGCCAGGCGTACATGCCTGGCGCTTCGAGCCGGCGCTGGTGGAAGGCGTGGACGCGTTGTTCGCCGGCAACACTGCCGTGGAAAGCGAACCATGACCCTGTTCGACGCCCTGCAACGTGCCGGCGCACTGCGTAGCCTCGACCTGGCCTTCGCGCAGAGCTTGCAGCGGCTGGAGCCGACCACCGCGCCAGCGGTGCTGGCCGCTGCCGCGCTGGCTTCGTTGGCCGTGGCCAGCGGTCATGCCGGATTGGATCCGGCCCACGCCAGCGCATTGCTCGACCATCACGACGGCACTGCGCCACCGCTGCCCACGGCGGACGACTGGATGCGCGCATTGACTGCCTCGCGCTGGGTCGCCCAGCCTATGCCCGAGGACGCCGCCGCCGCCGATTGCCCACTGGTGCTGGAACGCGGCCTGCTGTATCTGCGCCGCTATCGCGAATACGAACGACGCCTGGCCCTGGGCTTGCGCCGCCTCGCCGCGCAACCGCCGCCACCGGGCGACTTGGCGGCACTGGCACCACTGTTCGCGCAGTTGTTTCCCGAAACGAGCGCGCAAGCAAACGGGAATGACGCCTCTGCCGACCGCCAGGCCCAGGCTGCCGCGCTCGCCCTGCGCCGCGCATTACTGCTGGTCACCGGCGGCCCCGGGACCGGCAAGACCACCACCATCGCCCGTCTGCTGCTGCTGCGCATCGCACAGTCACACAGCATGGGCTTGGCCGTGCCCCGCATCGCCCTGGCCGCACCCACTGGCCGCGCCGCCGAGCGCATGGCCGAGAGCCTGCGCAACGCCGTGGCCCGCGTGTGCGCCGATGGCATCGATCCGGCCCTGGCTGACGCGTTGCCGGCCAGCGCTCGCACCTTGCATCGCCTGCTCGGGGTCATCCCCGAATCGCCGCGTTTCCGGCATAACGCGGACAACCCGCTGCCGTTCGAGGTGATTGTGGTGGACGAAGCCTCGATGGTCGATCTGCCGCTGATGTGCAAGCTGGTCGAGGCTGTCGCCGATGGTACGCAACTGATCCTGCTCGGCGACGCCGACCAGTTGCCCTCGGTGGAAGCCGGCGACGTCCTCGCCGCCATCCTGCAGGCCGCCGGCCCAGGCGATGCCTTGCAGCCCGCCGACGCGCACGCGTTGCAGCCGTTGCTTGGCCACAATCCGGTCGCCGTGCAGCGTGGCGGATTGGTCGGACATCGTGTGCACTTGCGACGTGGCTACCGTCAGGCGCAGGACTTTACTCTGGCCCCCCTGGCCGAGGCCGTGCGCACTGGCGACGCTGACACCACCATGCACCTGCTACGCGAAGGCGCGTTGGCCGGCGTGCATTTCCACGACAGTCTCGATGATCCGCTCATCGCTGGCGGCGACGCCTTGCTCGCGCACTGGCGTGCGTTGGGTGAGGCCGACGACCCCGCCGAGGCGCTGCGCGCCGCTGCGCGCCTGCGCCTGCTCACTGCCGTGCGCGCCGGCCCGCAGGGCACCCACGCGCTCAACGCACGCATCGAACAGCGGCTTGCCGACACGAGCGCCGGTCACCGCCGCATCGCCACCGCATCGCCCTGGTTCCATGGCCGTTTGCTGCTGATCGTGGAGAACAGCTACCGCCACGGCCTGTTCAACGGCGACGTCGGGATTTGCCTGCACGACGCACAAGGCACGCTGGTGGCCTGGTTCGACGGCACCGGCGATGGTCAGGTGCGTGGCTTCCACCCCGCCGCCTTGCCCGCGCACGAGAGCGCCTTCGCCATGACCGTGCACAAGGCCCAGGGCAGCGAGTTCGACACCGTGTGGCTGCAACTGCCCAGCCGCGACGCGCGCGTGCTCAGCCGCGAGCTGGTCTATACCGGCCTTACCCGCGCCCGTCGCGCACTGCACATCGCCGCCAGCGAACCACTACTGCGCACCGCACTGGCACGGCATGCCGTACGCATTTCGGGATTGGCATGGCGGTTGGGCGGGAAACCATTACTACCACCGCATCCCGTGTCCCCGCCTGTCGCGATGGGCGGGCCGATGCAGGGTGCGCTGTTCTGAGCGGGTTGAGCGCTCCCAAGGATGGACACGCGCATACGTTCTGTCTCCTGTCCTGTATTCTGGCAGGTCGCGACGGTGCGATGCTTTTTAGAATCGGCGCATTCATTCCATGATGCATATTGTGTGAATTATGTCGCAATTGTGTTCGCATCCTTTACTTCACAGTAGACACGATACCAAGCTTGCCATTATTAATGCGCGGTGCATTGGATGGGCGCTGTGTCACTAGCAATTGCCAAGCACGTTGCATACCCTGTTAGATTCAAGAGAAACCATCATGTCTACTCCGACCGCTCGTCATTTTCGCAAAACCGCGCTGTGCAGTATCTTCGCGTTGACAATCGGCGCCACCCTCTCGACGAACGCGGCAGCTGACGTGCCCGTTTACATCAAGAACTGGAACAGCAACGTCAGTTCCGTGTATGTCGTAAGCAATACTGGCATCCATTATTGTGTGACGGCTGTCCCTAGCGGCGGCACCGTCGTTTATACAGGCTACGACTTTGAGACGAATGTTCAGTTCACTGTGATCCCAACAACCGCACCGATCTGCGAGCGTATTGGTTGGATTAACGGTCTTAGCAAAACCTTCACTTTGCACGATTACCGTAAAGTGCGACCGGGATTCATAGAAATCACAAATACCTACACAAGAGTCATTCAATAACAGCTAGTGCCCCATGTACGGCGGCTCATCCCTTGGGCCGCCACGTTGTCGATGTCAGCGTTACCGCGCGCTATGCACTGGTCGCGCGCATAGCGCATTTCCCTTTGATTCAATGGACATCATCATGCACACACATTCGACCATTCGTCATTTTCGCAAAGCCGCGCTGTGCACCATGTTAGCGCTGGGGGCCAGCGCCGCCACGTCGGCTAGTGCACAACAAGGTGTGCCGGCGTATACGGTAAATTATGTCTCTACCGTGAAAGCTATTTATATACAAAACATTAATAACCCTAATGGGTGGGCTTGTGTCCCAGTAACCGCGCCGACGGTGCACCGCAACAGGCACGGCACCACGACGGATGGCGGCTTCGGCACCGCACCAGGCCTACTATACGGCTCCACTTACAGCGCGAATGCGTTTAGCACACCTAACTGCAGCAACGGTACCAGTATGGCTGGTATATACGCGAGGGGGTATACGGTGAATAATACGAATGAGGTGTATTTTACTATTGAAAACAACACGATCATAATCGACGAATATCCACATTAAGATGCCTGATATGCGCGAGGGCCCATCGCGTCACGGGCCTGCGCGTTGCCGATGCCAGCGCTGCCGCAGAGGCAACCATCCGGTGGCGCTCATGATTCGCATGATCCGTTTGGCAGGTACGTTGCATCACCTTCCATGTGAAATGCAGAGGAATCATCATCTCCACACATTCGATCGTTCGTCATTTCCGCAAAACCGCGCTATGCACCGTGGTCGGACTGGCGGCTGGTGCCGCCACATCGGCTAACGCACAACAACTTCCGTCCATGCACGTTAAGACGGGGAGGATTCAACTCTGATTCGCAACGCTGTTTTTGAATTCCTCGACGAAGATATCGAGTGGCGCTTTGAATCCAAGGATCTTGCCGCAGGTCTTGCGTAGACATGTTCAATGTTCAACGGCGGATACGCATCGCTGCGTCGATGTCGCCGTTATACGCGTTGCCACGCCCTCACTTTCTCTAGCCACCGCAGGTATTGCCCGGCATGCTTGACATTCTTTCGACCGTGCAGGATCTGCCCGCTATGACCGTCTCCCATATCGTCTGCTTCGGTGAACTGTTGCTGCGCCTGGCCGCGCCCGGGCACGAACGCCTGCTGCAAACACCACGGCTAGAGGTAAAAGTGGGTGGGGCCGAGGCCAATGTCGGTGTGGCCCTGGCGCATTTCGGCCATGCGGTGAGGATGGTGAGCGTGCTGCCGGACAATCCGCTCGGCGCCGCCGCCGCCGGCGAGTTGCGCCGTCACGGCGTGGACACCGGTGGCATCCGTTTCGCCCAGGGGCGCATGGGGCTGTATTTTCTCAGCACCGGTGCCGGACACCTGCCCAGCGCAATCACCTACGACCGCGCCGGCTCGGCCTTCGCCACGACTCTCCCTGAAACCTACGACTGGCCTGCACTGCTACATGGCGCGCAGTGGCTGCATCTGTCCGGGGTGACTCCTGCATTGGGCGAACGCGGCGCGGCCGTCGCGTTGGCGGCGGCACAAGCCGCGCGTGCGGCCGGGATGCGGATCTCGTTCGACGGCAATTACCGGCCTTCGTTGTGGGAGGCCTGGGACGGCGACGCGCCAAGCATTCTGCGTCCGCTGATGGCGCAGGCCGATGTGCTCTTCGCCGACTATCGCGATCTGGAAGTGGTGCTGGGCCACCGCTATCGGCAGGACAGCGCCCAAGCACGCGTGGAAGCCGGCGCACGCGATGCGTTCGCCGCGTTCCCGCAGCTACAACTGATGGCCTGTACGCAGCGCGTGGCGCACAGCGCGGAGTGGCACAGCCTGGGCGCGATGCTGCTGCGGCGCGATGGCAGTGTGGCGCAGGCCCCGGCCGAAGAGTTGACCGGCATCGTCGACCGCATCGGTGGTGGCGACGCGTTCGCCGCCGGCGTGCTGCATGGCCTATGCCGCGGCTGGGACGATACCGCCACGGTCCGCTTCGGCCTGGCCGCCGGTTGCCTTAAACATTCCGTACCGGGCGACATGCTGGTACTGAGCGAGGCCGAGGTGCAGTCCAGCGTGGGGACGACACGCTTCGATGTGAAGCGGTGAGACGATGACCATTGCGCCACCTGCACACGGTGGCGCAATGCTGGACATGGCGCGGGCGCGATCGCTTGCGAGGCTGGCCGACGCGGGCCAGCCATGCCTGCGACCGCGACGGATGCGCTACAGCTCGATGCAATCGAAGGTCACGTTCGGATCGACTTCGGCATCGTAATCGATGTCCTTGCGGTCGAAACCGAACAGTTTGAGGAACTCATGCTTGTAGCCGGCGTAGTCGGTGAGCTGGAACAGGTTCTCGGTGGTGACCTGCGGCCATAGCGCCTTGCTGGCGTCCTGCACCTCGTCACGCAGTTCCCAATCGTCCAGGCGCAAGCGATGCTCGGCGTCGGTCGCCGCCGGTTCGCCGTCCTGACGATACAGGCGCTCGCGGAACAGGCGGTCGGCCTGATCGATGGTGCCTTCGTGCAAGCCTTTCTCTTTCATGATCTTGTAGACGATGGAGATGTACAGCGGCATCACCGGGATCGCCGCGCTGGCCTGGGTCACCACCGATTTGAGCACCGCCACGTTCGCCGCGCCGCCGTGACGCTGCAAGCGTGCATGCAACCGCTGCGCGGTCTGGTCCAGATCGATCTTGGCCTTGCCCAGGGTGCCATGCCAGTAGATCGGCCAGGTGATCTCGGTCCCGATGTAGCTAAACGCCACGGTACGTGCGCGCGGGGCAAGCACGCCAGCGGCGTCCAGTGCCTGGATCCACAGTTCCCAATCCTGACCGCCCATCACGGTGACGGTGTCTTCGATCTCCTGCTCGGTGGCCGGTTCGACCGACGCCTCGATGATGGCGTCCTTGTTGGTATCGATGGCGGTGGCGGTGTAGGTCTGGCCGATTGGCTTGAGCGCTGAGCGCTTCACTTCCTCGGTGCCGGGCAGTTTGCGCACCGGGGAGGCGAGCGAATAGACCACCAGATCGATCTGCCCGCCCATTTCGGTCTTGATCCGTTCGATGACCTCCGCGCGGGTTGCATCGGAGAACGCATCGGCGTTGATCGACCGGCTGTACAAACCGGCGGCCTTGGCATGTTTGTCGAATGCGGCGCTGTTGTACCAGCCTGGGCTACCGAGCTTCTTATCGCTGCTGGGCTTTTCGAAGAACACGCCCAGCGTGGCAGCGCCGAAACCGAACGCGGCGGTGATGCGCGAGGCCAGGCCATAGCCGGTGGAGGCGCCGATCACCAGCACGTTCTTCGGGCCATCGTGACGCACGCCGCGCGCGCGCGTGGCTTCGATCTGCTCAAGCACATTGCGCTCGCAGCCGAGCGGATGCGCGGTGATGCAGATGAAACCACGGACTTTCGGATGGATGATCACGGTGAATTCCTCGTCGGCAAAATGCGCGGAGCATCTTAATGTGTGCGGCTGGCGCGAAGAAGTCCCGGCCTCAGCACACGCCATCGTATGGTGTGCGATCGCACGCCTGGCGCGGGTAAGGCACCAGCATCCTTGCATCATGTTCCCTGGATGGCACAGGATCTAGGCGCAGCGTGCCAGGACGCACACGATTGGCCCTGAGGTGCGATGCCCATGGCATCTCATCTGTGCACCTTCCACCAGGACACCATCATGCTCATGACACTGCACCCTCCGGATCTGTTGTTCCTGATACTGGGACTGTGCTGGTGCGGCGGCGAACTGTTGCTGGGCCATCGCCGCCGCGCCGCCGATGGCGGCACCCACGACCAAGGCACGCTAAGGCTGCTGTGGCGTGTGCTGTACGCCGCGGTCACGGTGGCGGTGCTGTTGTCGATGTCGGATGTATGGCGCGCGGCACCGGCGCTGCGTGTGCCTGCACGCTGGCTGGGTTGCGCGCTGCTGATCGGCGGTCTGACCCTGCGGCTGTGGGCGGTCCGGGTGCTGGCGCGCTGGTTCACCGTGGATCTCACCATTCAGGATGGCCAACACCTGATCGGTCACGGGCCGTACCGTTATCTGCGGCATCCCTCGTATACCGGCGCCCTGTTGGCGTTCTATGGTTTGGCGGTCGGGATGGGCAATGTGCTGTCGTTGCTGGTGATCGTGCTGCCGGTGACCTGGGTGTTCGTGCATCGCATTCGCATCGAAGAAGCCATGCTGACCGAAGCGTTTCCCCAGGACTATCCGACGTATGCCGCGCATCGCTGGCGGCTGTTGCCATGGGTGTGGTGAAGCAGCGGGACCGCATGGGAATACCCGTGGGACAACCCAACGACATCGTGCTTGGGATAGGAGCACATCACCATTTGTCACCGCACGCGTTGCAGAAAAACGTGCTTGACCACTGGTAACGGCAGCGCTCTAATCTGCGGCCTTCACTCGCACCGATGTCGTTCTGGTGTGACCGTTGTCTGGTGACATGCGACGAAGACGGTGCCCGATGCGCGCGCCTCACGCCTCCCTTCCGCAAGCCGACGCCCCTGCCCATGATCATCTCCGCCGCCACCGATTACCGTGCCGCAGCGCAGCGCCGGCTGCCGCCGTTCCTGTTTCATTACATCGATGGCGGCGCCTATGCCGAGCAGACATTGCGACGCAATGTCGCCGACCTGGCCGACATCGCGCTGCGCCAACGGGTGCTGCGCGACATGTCTGCGCTGGAGCTGCACACCGAACTGTTCGGCGAACGCCTGGCACTGCCTGTGGTGCTGGCACCGGTCGGCCTGACCGGGATGTACGCGCGCCGTGGCGAAGTGCAGGCGGCGCGGGCAGCGGCAGCCAAAGGCGTGCCGTTCACTTTGTCCACGGTGTCGGTCTGCCCGATCGAGGAAGTCGCGCCGGCCATCGACCGGCCGATGTGGTTCCAGCTCTATGTGCTCAAGGACCGCGGCTTCATGCGCAACGCGCTGGAACGGGCCAAGGCCGTCGGTGTCACCACCTTGGTATTCACCGTGGACATGCCCACTCCCGGCGCGCGCTATCGCGATGCGCACTCGGGCATGAGCGGTCCAAACGCCGCACTGCGGCGCATGCTGCAGGCAGTTGCGCATCCGCGTTGGGCGTGGGACGTGGGCGTGCGCGGGCAACCACACGATCTGGGCAATATCTCCACCTATCGTGGTCACACCACCGGACTGACCGATTACATCGGCTGGCTGGGCGCCAATTTCGATCCGTCGATTTCGTGGAAGGACCTGGAATGGATCCGCGAATTCTGGACCGGGCCGATGCTCATCAAGGGCATCCTCGACCCGGACGATGCGCGCGACGCTGTGCGCTTTGGCGCCGATGGCATCGTCGTCTCCAACCACGGCGGGCGCCAGCTCGACGGCGTGCTGTCCAGCGCACGCGCCCTGCCGGCCATCGCCGATGCGGTCAAAGGCGAGCTGAAGATCCTTGCAGATTCCGGCATCCGCAGCGGATTGGACGTGGTACGCATGCTCGCGCTCGGCGCCGATGCGGTCCTGCTCGGTCGCGCGTTCGTGTATGCGCTGGCCGCGGACGGTCAAGCCGGGGTGGAGAATCTGTTGTCGCTGATCGAGAAGGAGATGCGGGTGGCGATGACCCTGACCGGGACCAAATCCATCGACGCGATCACCCGAGACTCTCTCGCGCCGGTCGCGGCTGTGGCGACCGGCGCGGGGTAACGCGGCAACGCACGTCGCCTGCAAGCCCACGGCAAGCAAGGCGACAACCTGGCCGACGCGCGCAATCCTGCCGAACCCGGCGACGTGGTGGAGCCGGGATGCGCCATGATCGCGCGGCGGCCTCAGGCACACGAGCACACGTGAAACCAAGCCGGAGCACGTCTGCGTTTGTTAGGATGAGGCGTTGACCGCGCCGGCTCCGGTTCCTCCCGGCACCATCATTTTTCGCCACCGAACGAGTAACGCCGTGTCCTTCTTTGCAAACGTGGAACAGGTTCCAGGCGACCCGATCCTGGGCCTGACCGAGGCTTACAACGCCGACCCCCGCCCGACCAAGGTCAATCTGGGCGTGGGCATCTATTACGACGAAAGCGGCCGTATCCCGCTGCTGCGTGCCGTGCGCCAGATCGAACAGCAATTAGCGCAGGAGGCCAAGCCGCGCGGCTATTTGCCGATCGATGGATTGCCCGCCTACGACCTGGCAACGCAAAAGCTTCTGTTCGGTGCCGAGTCGCCGCTGCTGGCCGCTGGCCGCGTCGCCACCTCGCAGACCGTCGGTGGCAGCGGCGCACTGCGCGTGGGCGCGGACTTGCTGAAAAAGCTGCTCTCCACCTCGACCATCGCCATCAGTCACCCGAGTTGGGAAAACCACCGCGCGGTGTTCGCCGCCGCCGGCTTCGACGTGGTCGATTACACCTATTTCGATCCGGCTACGCACGGCTTGGATTTCGACGGCATGCTCGCCGACCTGCAAAAGCTCGCTCCCGGCAGCATCGTGCTGCTGCACGCCTGCTGCCACAACCCGACCGGCGCTGACCTGAGCCATGCGCAGTGGCGCAGCGTGGCCGCGCTGTTGAAGGAGCGTGGCCTGTTCCCGTTTGTGGATATCGCCTATCAAGGCTTCGACAAAGGGATCGAGGAAGACGCTTATGCGGTACGCCTGCTGGCTGAAGCTGGCATCAACAGCTATGTGGTCGCCAGCTCGTACTCCAAATCGTTCTCGCTGTATGGCGAGCGCGTCGGTGCGCTTTCGGTGGTGTCGGCCACGGCCGCAGAAAGCAAGGCGGTGCAGTCGCAGGTCAAGCGCATCATCCGCACGATCTATTCCAGCCCGTCCACGCACGGCGCGGCCTTGGTCGCCGGGGTACTGAACAGCCCCGAATTGCGCGCGATGTGGGAGCAGGAACTGACCGGAATGCGCGAGCGCATTCACGCCCTGCGCGCCGGCATGGTGCAGAAACTGGCGGCCCTGGGTGCGCCGGAATTCGGCTTCATCCAGCAGCAGGCCGGCATGTTTTCCTACTCTGGCCTGAGCAAGGCGCAAGTGGACAGGCTACGCGAGGAATTCGGCATCTACGCCGTCGGCACTGGCCGTATCTGCGTGGCCGCACTGAGCCAGAGCAACCTGGACTATGTCACCAACGCGGTGGCAACCGTCGCCAAGGGTTGAGCCGCCGCGCAACGTGCAAGCACTCAACGCACACCCGGTGTCGTGACGACACCGGGAGTTTTTATTTCGCGCGCGAGCCGGCAGCGTCGGATATTTTCAAAGGTTGTTCAACCACAAGCTTCACGCCAAGCTGCTCGGCCAATGGGCGCAACTTTTCCACTTTATCGGCACTCGCCACAACGCCCATGGTCAGATTGGGCAGCTGATTGCCGTGGAAAAACCTGAGCGCGGCCTCGACCGACTTCAGCACGATGCGCTCGTTGTCACCGTATGCAACCACTTCCAGCGGAGTCGTTGCACCCTGTGCCATGAGTCGCTCCATTTGCTTGACCGCATTACTGCTACCGATGACTGGAACCATGATGGCGTTGGAGAGCGCACTGGCTGAGGAGGGCATTTCGGCGTAATACACCGTTTGAGTCGCTGCCGCGGGAGTCGACGCCTCCTGCGCGCACACCAAACCCGATACCGCCAGCGCCAGCACGGATGCGACGAAAAGATTCTGCCACTTGATCATGTTCACTTGCCCCAAATTGATTCTTGAATCTTCTCATTTAATCGGCATCTGTAGTGAAGCTTGTGGGTGCCACCTCGCAGGCTGGCAAACGCCGTGCAGCAGCAGTGCGCATATCGCTGCGGCTGTGCGCAATCGCTGCTAAGGTCACGGCATGTCCGATCTGTCTGCCGATTTCATCGAAGTATTCGATGGCGCCATGTCCCGCGAGGACTGCGCCACAATCATGCGCCGTCTGCGCGCCAGCACGCTATTGCGGCCTGGCGAAATCGACGGCGGCGTATTCCCGGAACTCAAACATAGCCATGACCTGCGCATCAGTGGCCTGGAACCGTGGCGGGAAGTGGAACTGCGGCTGCAACAAGCAGTGTTGGGCGGGCTGCTCGGCTATTTGCGCAAGTACCCGCAGACCCTGATCTCGCCGCTGATGCTGCAGGTGCCCGGTGCCGATGGCCAAGCGCACTGGCTCAAAGCCGAAGACTTCGCGCTGCTGGACGACGCTGCGTTGTCCAATCTAGCGCGTGCCTGTCTACGCCCAGGGACAATCACCTTGCAATGGTACGCGGCAGGCGAGGGGGGATATCCGTACTGGCACTGTGAGCTATCACCGCGCGATCCCAATGGCGAAACCTTGCACAGGCATTTGTTCTGGACCTTGTATCTCAACGACGATTTCCAGGATGGGGAAACCGAGTTCCTGTTCCAACGACGCAAGATCGCGCCACGCGCGGGAAGTCTGCTGATCGCCCCGACCGCATTCACCCACACCCATCGCGGCAACCGTCCGCGCGGCGGCGATCAATTCATCGCCACAAGCTGGATCTTGTTCCAATCGGCGCAGGCGCTGTATCCGCAGGAATAGGGCAGGCAGGTTCATCAAGACGCAGATGGCTTGTCTGCGAACCGGGCGTTCATCGTCATGCAAGCCGCGCATCACACGACGGGCCGTAGAATCCGCCGATGCTCGTCGCGATATTACACAACGCCTGGAACCACCTGACTGGTATCCCTCATATCGGTGCCTACACCACGGTGGCTTATCTGCTTTACATCCTGTGGCTGAGCGGCTGGATCGTGCTGCAGAAACGCGAACCTGCTGCGACGCTGAGCTGGGTGCTATCGCTGGCGGCGTTACCCTACTTGGGCTTCGTCATCTATTACCTGCTTGGACCACAGAAAGTGAAGCGACAGCGCCTGCGCCGCGGTCGTACACGTTCGGGCATGGAATACGAGCATCGCGTGTGTCCGCCGGATATTCACTGCACCGAACTGGCCAAGATCGCTCAGTCCACCACCGGCTTGGCACCGAGCTCGGCGACCACATTGCAGTGGCTGGTGGACGGCGCGGCAACCTATGACGCAATCGTGCGCGACATCGGCGCCGCGCAGCACCATGTGCATCTGGAGTACTACATCTTCAACCCCGACCGCACCGGCACACGTATCCGCGATGCGCTGATCGAACGCGCGCATGCTGGCGTGCGTGTGCGCCTGCTGTTGGATGCGGTCGGCTCATCGCAAGTGGGGAAGCGCTTTGTGCAGCCACTGCTGGATGCCGGCGGCGAAGTGGCCTGGTTCCATCCCAACAAGTTGCTGGATGCGTTCAAGTTCAAGCGGCCCTGGGTCAACCTGCGCACTCACCGCAAGATCGTGGTGATCGATGGCCGCATCGCCTTCACTGGCGGCATCAACATCACCGACGAGGAAAACGAGGCGCTGCGCGCCGACGCCTACCGCGACCTGCACCTACGCTGCGAAGGACATGTCGTGCGCAGCCTGCAACTGGTGTTCATGGAAAACTGGTTGTACGCCACCGAACAAAGCCGCGATGCCTTCAACATGGCGCGGATCTGGCCTAACGATATGCCCAGCCGCGACGCTGGCACGATCCAGGCCCAGTTGCTGGTCTCCGGACCCGATTCGTCATGGGAAAGCATTCACCGCCTGCAAGTCGCGGCGATCCACGAGGCGCAACGGCGAGTGTGGTTGGTGACGCCGTACTTCGTCCCCGGCGAGGCCGCACGCATGGCACTGACCTCGGCCGCATTGGGTGGATTGGACGTGCGCTTGCTAGTGCCCAAGCGCAGCGATTCGCGACTGGTCACGCTGGCCGCGCGCTCGTATTTCGACGAGTTGTTACAGGCCGGGGTCAAAGTGTACGAGTACGGTCCGCGCATGCTGCACACCAAGGCACTGATTGCCGATGAAGATCTATGCCTGGTCGGCAGCGCCAATTTCGACAACCGCAGTTTTCGGCTCAATTTCGAGGTGGCCATGCTCTTGCGTGATCGTTCGCTCACCGAGCAGTTGGCCGAACTGATCGGCGAGCAGATCGCGGCAGCAGTGCGCGTGCGCGAAGATCGCAAACGCTCCCTGTGGCGCCACCGGCTGCCCGAGGCCATTGCACGACTGACCTCGCCACTGTTATAGGCAGACGTTGCAGGATACCCGGCAGGTCATCCACATCCTGTAACCGCGCAGCAACTCCGCGACAGGAGACGTGGAACCGAACCACCCTGCGGCGTACACTGCCGCTATCCTTGGGGAGTTCGTCATGTATTGGCTCTTTCTGCCGTTTGCATTAGGTGCTTTCATTCTGGCGTTTTCGACGCCGTATATGTGGTTGCTGGTCGTGAGCCTGCTCGTCGCGCTCGGCTTCATGCTTGCCTGGGCGCGCGGCTGGTATGCGGCCAAGATTGGCGACGCCAGCCAACGCGATGCGCTCCCCATGATCGATCCAGTCGAATTGCGTCGCCTACGTGAGCAAGCCGAAGCACGGCGTCATGCCGCAGCGGCAGCCAACAACGATGCCAGCACCCCCTGATTCATCGATGGCGATGACCAAGCTCAGCGTCAACGTGAACAAAATCGCGGTGTTACGCAATTCCCGTGGGGGCGAGCTGCCTAGCGTGTTGGACGCCGCCCGTGCCTGTCTGGATGCCGGCGCGCATGGCATTACCGTGCATCCGCGCCCAGATCGGCGCCATATCCATGCCGAGGATGCGTTGGCACTGGCGGAGTTGACCCAAGCACGCGGCGTCGAATTCAACATCGAAGGCAATCCCTTCGCACCGCCACGCCCCGGTTACCCTGGCCTGATCGCATTATGCGCGCAGGCACGGCCAACGCAGGCGACCCTGGTGCCGGATGGCGATAGCCAACTCACTTCGGACCACGGCTTCGATTTTGGCCGCGACAGTCACCGCCTACGGCCACTGATCGCCGAATTGAAATCACTGGGCTGCCGGGTCAGCTTGTTCGTGGATGCCGATAATCCCGATCTGGCCATCGCAGCCGAATTGGAAGCAGACCGGATCGAGCTTTACACTGGTCCTTATGCTGCCGCATTCGAGCGAGGCGATGGAGCGGCGGCAGCCGCGTTCGCCGCCGCCGCACGTCGCGCGCAAGCCGTGGGACTGGGTGTCAACGCCGGCCACGATCTCACCCAAGCCAATCTGGAAATGTTTCTGGCGCAGGTGCCGCAGGTGCTAGAGGTATCGATCGGCCACGCACTGATCGGCGAAGCGTTATACGCCGGGCTCGACGCCACGGTAAAGGCGTATCTGGCCGTTCTCGCCGGCCATTCCGGGCAGGCTCAGGCTTCCCACTAGGCACGCACAGTTCACTCCAGCGCCCCGGCCAAGCTTGCGTGGTTCGGGACCGCCATTCATCCCTACACGCGAGCTTCACCTCCGCATTGACCATACTTGCGCGTTTTTTGCCGCCTGTTGTCCGGAGTCACCGCGTTATGCTGTTGTCCAAGCGCCATGTTGAACCGCGCGTCCTGATCATCGAGGATGCCGAAGACATCCAGGAACTCAGCCGCCTGACGCTGGAAAGCCAGGCGTGTGACGTCGTCGCCGTAGAGACTGCAGAAGCGGCGTTGGCGCTGCTCGATGCCGGCAGGTGTTTCGATCTGTTGTTCACCGACGTCCACCTAGGCGGGCTGGATGGCATCGCCACAGCCAACCATGTGCGTGACTGGCAACCGCAGCTCCCGATTCTGGTGACCTCCGGCATGGAGGAGCAGGCGGTGCTGTCGCGGCTGCGCGAGGGCATCCATTTCTTGCCCAAGCCATACGATATGAGCCAACTTCTCGATGCCATCCGGCTGTGCTTCCACCACGCTGACGACGCTTCTTTAGCCGCATCCTCTGCTATCTCTGTCGCCTGAGGTCGCTGTAGGTACTGCGATCTGACTTTGCCTTGGCTGCGCGTTTTCCGCAGCGAAGCGTGGCGAGAAGCATGCCATACCGGCACTTTTTAAGAAAAACGCCACCGTTGCCGGTGGCGTTTGCAGTCGCGTCATGACTGAGGTGTTGCGGTGAAGCTTATTGCTGTTCTACAAAGCCGATCTTTTTCATCCCCGAATTTTTCGCGGCAGCCAGCACCTTGGCCATCACTTCATATTCGGAATCCGGATTGGCGTTGATGCGCAGTTCCGGCTGGTTGGTCGGATCACGCTGTACTTCGTTTTCCATCATCTGCGGAAGCGCACTCACCGCCACTGCGCCATCGTTCCAGAAGATCTGGTTCGACGCATCGATTCGCAAATCGATCGGCGGCGGTGGATCGCGCAACTGCGGGGGAGGGTTGATGACCTTCTGCGGTAGATCCACATCGATCGGATACGTCATGATCGGCGCGGTCACGATGAAGATGATCAACAACACCAGCATCACGTCGACCAGCGGCGTGACGTTGATGTCGGCCATGGGGCCACGGCTATTTCCCGAGCTGAAGGCCATGGCTCAATTCCCCTTGTCTTTGGTCGCAATGAAACCGACGTCCAGCATGCCCTGACCCTGCGCGATCTTGGTGATCTCGTTGATCGTGCGCATCTTGGTCGTACGGTCGCCACGCAGGTTGAGCGGCGGCTGCGGAGTCTGCTGAGCTGCAGTGGAGAAGTGCGACTCCAAAGCTTCCTTGGAAATCGGTTCGTCGTTCCAATACAGCGAGCCGTCTTCCTTGACCGACACCGTGATCGGATTCGGACGTTTGTCGTCCTTGTCCGGATCGCGGTTCAAGTTGGCTTTTGGCAGTTCCACCTTGACCTTGTGGGACATCAGCGGTGCCGTGATGATGAAGATGATCAGCAGCACCAGCATCACGTCCACGAGGGGCGTGACGTTGATGTCGGCCATGGGGCCGCCGCTGTTACCACTACTGAAAGCCATAACGGGCTCCGTTAATCATTGCGTGGACGACTTGACCAGGAATCAGCGAACGCGCGAACCGGTGGCGAAGAAGTCGTGCAGGTCGTGAGCGAAGGTGTCGAACTTGGCGATCACCGAGCTGTTGACCTTGCTGAAGAAGTTGAAGGCGAACACGGCCGGGATCGCGACGAACAGACCGATGGCGGTCATGATCAACGCTTCACCCACCGGGCCGGCAACGGCATCGATCGAGGCAGAACCGGTGGCACCGATCTTGATCAACGCGCCGTAGATACCCCACACCGTACCCAGCAGACCGACGAACGGCGCAGTCGCACCAACCGTCGCCAGCAGGGTCATGCCCGATTGCAGCTTGGTGCTTTCGCGGGTCACAGCCTGACGCAGAGCGCGGTCGACAAACTCCGAGCGGCTCAGGCTCTCGCCCAGGCCAGCACCGTTGCCTTCCGAACGCTGATGGTGCGCAGCGGCCTGGGCAGCATCTAGTGCGATCTTCGAGAACGGCTCGCTGGCCGGTTGCTCTTCCATCGCGCGGATGGCGTCTTGTGCATTGGGGGTGTCCCAGAACAGGCTGGTGACGCGGTCGGCCTGGCTCTTCAGACGGGTGGCGCGGAAGATGTTGATGACCGTCCAGTACCAGGACGAGCCGGACATGGTGATCAGGGTGACAAGGACCACCCAGGAGACGGCGAAGTCACCCGGCTTGGAAGTCATTTCGGTGATCAGGTGCTCGAAGCCCATCTGCGACAAGGCGTTCGATGCGTTGTTGCCCCCCGCAGCAGCGGCGATGAAAATTTCCTGCAGCATGACGCTTACCTTTGTTGTGTGTGGTGGTGGTGAGGGTGGTGCAAAGAGTAGACAGGGTCTGCGAACCGGCACAACGCCGGCTCGCTCACCGTTGTATCAATTGTTCAGTGCGAAGTTGACCGGAACACGGACACGACCGGCGCTCTTCTGCCCATTGACGACAGCGGCATTGAACCGCCACTTGCGCGCTGCGTCCATTGCAGCACGGTCCAGGTCGCGGTTGCGGCTGGATTTTTCGACGGAAACGTTCGTGACATTACCGCTTGCATCGACATCGATGATCAGAATCACCTCACCTTGAGCGCCCGCGCGGAATGCAGCCGGCGGATACTTCGGCGGATTCATGTTCTTCGATGAGATATCGACGCTGGCGCTAATTTCCGACGGCGGCGATGGCGGCGCGGGCGGCGACGGCGGCGTGGCGATGTCGTTCTCGCGCGGCTGCGGCACGTCGACCACCGGTGCTTGCGGCGGCGGCGGCAACGGCGTCGGCTTCGGCGGCGCCAGGTTCTTGACCGGCGGCGGCGGCTTGTCCTGCTTCGGAGGCGGCGGCGGCGGCGGCGGCGGTGGAGGCGGGACGTCCACCATCGTGACGACGATGTTGCGTTCTTTTTCCGCCGGTGCCTTGGGCGCCACGGCGGGGATCAGCAGCAACATCAGCGCTGCAAGATGCAGTGCGATTACGAAGGCAATACCAATGATGCGCGGCCAGCTGAGGCTGGAGGCGTCATCTTTGTCGTAATGCCGATGAATGACCAGTTGTTCCGTCATGCGCCAATGACTCAATTGAGGGGGGACGGATTTCGCGATGATGCGTCATCCTTGTTCACGCGGCACTCAGACCGCACGAACCTCCAAGCTTATACCAATCCCTGTTACCTGCACTACTTTCAGCACTGGTATTCGGGGGCTTTTTTTGCATCACTTCAGGTTTATGATTTTTTTCGCCTCTTCCGGCTTCTTCACACCCTTGGCCAACGCCTGTTGCGCGGCCTTTTTGGCTTCGGGGATGCGGCCTTCGGAGTGAAGCACCTTGGCCAGGTTGAGATAAGTCTCGCCATCCTTGGATAGCGGCGCGGCCTTCTGCCAATTCTCGATCGCCTGCGGCAACTGGTCGGTGTAGTAGTAGGACTGCGCCAAGGCCAGATAGGTCTGATAGTCAGGCTTGAGGATGCCTTTCTGTATGCCTTCGTTGATGACCGCGATGACGTCCTTTTCCTTGTGCTCGGTGTTGGCGTAGATCGAGTAGAGCTGTTTGTACTCCTTCTCGTCGGTCAACTGTCCGCTGGCACGCAGCTTGTCCATGACAGCGGCGGCCTTGTCCATCTGATCGGCCTGCATGTACATGCTGGCCAGGTTGAGCTGGGCCTTCTTGTCGTTAGGCGATTTTGCGGCCAACGCTTCGGCTGCCTTGATCGCTTCGCCGGTCTGGCCAGCTTCGGCGTAGCACGCCATCAGTAACTGATTCCAGCTGTCCTTGGGTTCGGGCGAGGCGGCGATGGCCTGCTTCAACACCGGGATCGCTTCCTGATAATGCTGTGTCTGGTACAGCGCCTGGCCCTTGAGAATCAAGTCTTCCGGACGGTTCGACTTGGACTCGGCGAAATATTTGTCCAGCGTGGCCAAGCCTTCGGCTGTCTGTTCGTCCTGCAGTTGCAACTGCGCCAGCATCAGCATCGACTGAAAATGGCCGTTGTTGTCCAGGCCATTGAATTGGATCGCCTGCTGCAGGTATTGCTTGGCAGCTTTCGTGTCGTTGAGGTTATAGGCCGCTTGTGCGGCAAGCTGTGCGGCAAGCGACTTGTCGTACTCGTTGGCACCGCTGTTGGCCAGAATCTCGTCGGCCTGCGTGCGCACTGCGGCGTAGTCTTCGCCCTTGTTGTAAATGTCGATCAGCTTCTGCAACTTGCTGCCGAGCTTGGAAGAAGGCTTGCCTGCCGGTTCCTTGCGCTCGGCGTTGGGGAACATCACCGTCGCCTTGTCGTTCTTGGATTTGTGTGAAGAACGCTGTTCGGAATGATCGCTCTGTGCCAGAGCGTCGCTCACCACCACACCACCAAGGGCAGCAGCGATCACCAGGGACAACAGCGCTTGCTTGCGATTACGGAATTTCATGAGTCACCTCGGTGGAAACCGCCCGGAGCGGAACAGAAGACGAAGTGGCCAACCACGGCCGGGTCGGCAAACCTATCAGAAAGCTGCACGCCATGAAAACGTTTTTAGATGCACTTCCTGTTGCGATGCGAGCGTCAACCGCACGGACGACGAGAGATTTCAACCGCATTGCGGGGTCCGCCCAGCACTGCGCGCCTGCGCGTACACCGGTTCTAGCGCAGGGACATCGCGCTGTAATTCGCTGATACGGGCGCTCGGGTCGGGGTGAGTGGACAGCCATTGCGGTGGATGCTGGCCACCAGCGGCCATCATGTTTTTCCATAAATCCACGGCCTGCGCCGGATCGAAACCCGCCCGCGCCATCAGCCGCTGACCGACCACGTCCGCCTCGGTTTCCTGTTCGCGCGAACCAGGGAGCAGGAACAATGTCTGCGCGGTCATGCCACCGAATTGATTGACCGTGTCAGTAGCACCTTGGCCATAACGCGCGCCAGCCAGCGCACCGATCACGCTCAAGCCGGCCTGCGCACCCAGCTGACGGGTAATGCGTTCCTCATGATGGCGCGAAATGACATGACCGATCTCATGACCAAGCACAGCCGCCAACTGATCCTGATTTTTTGCGACGGTGAAAATGCCGTTGTTCACCCCAACCTTGCCACCCGGTAGGGCGAACGCATTGGCTTCCTTGTCGTTGAACAGCGCAGTCTCCCACGATGTGCTGCGCCATTGGTCGGGCAATTGCGCAACCAACGTATTGACCACGCAGCGCACGTAAGCGTTGCGTTTGGGGTCGGTATCGAGAGTCTCTTTGGCCTTTGCTTGAGCAAATGCCTGTACACCCATCTGATCGAGTTGTTGCTGCGAGATACCGCCCACCACTTGGGTGCGTCCGGTTGGCGAGGTTGTTGTCGCGCACGCAGCGAGGAGCATCGTGATCGACGCGCCGAGTACCACTTGTTTCATACAGCCCCCCTCTTAACACCTGCCGAAGTTTCGTCGGAAGCGTCTTAACTTTTCGTCAAACTAACCTTCAGGTTATGCCAAACCAGTACAGACCGGCGACAGCAATCGCGTTGTTGAGGCCATGCGCAGCGATCGACGCCCACAGGGTGCCTGTGCGCTTGTACAACCAAGCGAACGCCATGCCCATGCCGCCGTACACCAGCCATAGCTGTGCGGTGGCGGCCAAACCATTGCCACTGCTACCAGGCACTTCATGCGACAAGGCAAAAGCTGCGCCGCTGAGCAGCATCCCCAAGCGCGGCTTGCCCGCGTCCCATAGACGCCCGAACAGCACACGACGGAACAACACTTCCTCGTAGGCCGGCGCGATCAGTACGGCGAACACGCACAGCAAAACCGGCGCATGCACCATTGCCCCCTGCATCAGTGACAGGTTGGTCGGCACTGGCTTGATGGCGATCTGGGTGGCCAGCGCGGAGATCGCGTTACTGCCAAAGAACACTCCGACAACCACCAGTACCACCCAACCCCAGGTCGAAGGCGTGCGTGCCGCCTGCCAAGAGGCCCGGCGCTCGGCGGCGCTGGCTGGACGGCGCAAGAAGTAAAGCAACATCGCCGCGGACAAGGTACTGACCAAGGCGATCAACAGTTGCGCCACTGCACCTGGCTGGCCGATGCGGTGAGTGACCAACGCGGCCACTCGCTCACTGGCGACGCCTTGGGCGCGCAGGTCCATGGCAAGCTGAAAACCACGCCATACGCCCCAGACCAGTCCACACAACACGCTCACCATCACCAGCACAACCGCTGCCAGGGTGAAATCCAGGAAAAATCCCAAGACAGGCCAACGCGGACCAGGCCTGACGGGCAGGGGGAGAGGTGGCACGGCAGGGGACGGCAAGCCAGTCATCGCAATCCTGGACAAAAGCGGGCCAAAGACATGGCAAGCCCTGCGTCCTGGCGCGCAAGCCAGGAACGCAAGACAGCCGCGGTCAAATGTCGAGGTTGGCGACCTTTAGCGCGTTTTCCTCGATGAAATCACGACGCGGTTCGACCACATCGCCCATCAAGGTGCTGAAGATTTGATCGGCTGCCACAGCGTCCTCGATACGCACCTGCAACAGACGGCGGGTGTCGGGGTTGACCGTGGTTTCCCACAACTGTTCGGCGTTCATTTCGCCCAGACCCTTGAAGCGCTGGATCTGACGGCCTTTTTTGGCTTCTTCGAACAACCAGGCATGCGCTTGCGCAAAGCTGGAGATGGCTTGGGTCTTATTGCCACGCACGATTTGCGCACCCTCGCGCACCAGACCGTGCAACGCCAACGCGACCTCGCGCAACGGCCGCAATTCGCCGCTTTCGAACACCGCCATCGGCACCACCTGGGTCATTTCCTCGCCCATGTGGCGACGCACCAACAGCAAGGTGGCCGGACGCTGCTCGTTGGCCGGCTGGAAGCGCAAGGTGTAGCGGGCCGAGCCCAAGTTACCGCGATTGAGAACCGTTTGCAGTGCATCCAGGCTTGGATGCAATTCGCCTTCGGCTTCGAGCTGGTTCACGTCCAGTGGCGGCAAGTCGATCAACGCGGTCAGCAGCGCCGGATCGTAGCGATGGGCATTGCGTGCCACAGTTTCATTGGCGCTGGCGAACAGCAGCAATAACTTCTCCAGAGCGGCACCGGTGATCGGCGGCTCGCCGGTCGCCGGGATCAGTGCCGCACCCTCGACCGCGCTGCTGGCGAGGTAGACGTTGAGCGCGTTGTCATCCTTCAGGTACAGCTCCTGCTTGCCTTGCTTGAGCCGGTAGAGCGGGGGCAAGCCGATGTACACGTAGCCGCGTTCGATCAGCTCCGGCATCTGCCGGTAGAAGAACGTCAGCAGCAACGTCCGAATGTGCGCACCGTCGACGTCGGCGTCGGTCATGATGATGATGCGGTGGTAGCGCAGTTTGTCCGGGTTGTACTCGTCGCGACCGATGCCGGTCCCCAAGGCGGTGATCAGCGTACCGACCTGGTCGGAGGCCAGCATGCGATCGAAACGCGCACGCTCGACGTTGAGGATCTTGCCACGCAAGGGCAGGACCGCCTGATTCTTGCGATTGCGGCCCTGCTTGGCCGAGCCACCTGCCGAGTCACCCTCGACAATGAACAGTTCAGATAGCGCAGGGTCTTTTTCCTGGCAATCGGCGAGCTTGCCGGGCAGGCCGGCGATATCCAAGGCACCTTTGCGACGGGTCAGGTCGCGTGCCTTGCGTGCAGCCTCGCGGGCGCGCGCGGCATCGACAATCTTGCCGGCGATGGCTTTGGCTTCGTTGGGGTTCTCTTGCAGGAACTCTTCCAGACGTGCGCCGAAGGCATTCTCGACCGCCGGACGCACATCGGAACTGACCAACTTTTCCTTGGTCTGACTGGAAAAACTCGGGTCTGGGACCTTCACCGAGAGCACCGCGATCATGCCTTCGCGCATGTCATCGCCAGTCAGATTGATCTTGGCCTGCTTGGCGATGCCATTTTGCTCGATGTAGTTGTTGAGCACGCGGGTCAAGGCACCGCGGAAACCCGCCAGGTGAGTGCCACCGTCTTTTTGCGGGATGTTGTTGGTGAAGCAGTACATCGTCTCCTGGTAGGAGTCGGTCCATTGCAGCGCCACTTCCACGGTGATGCCGTTATGTTCACCGCTCACCGAAATCACGTTCGGATGCAGCGGGGTTTTCAGGTGCGCCAAGTGCTCGACGAAGCTACGGATGCCACCTTCGTAATGGAAATCGTCGCGACGGCCTTCACCGCGCTCGTCGGCGAGCACGATCTTGACCCCGGAGTTGAGGAAGGACAGCTCACGCAGGCGTCGAGCCAGGATGTCGTAGTGGAACTCGACGTTGTTATTGAACGCCTTCACCGACGGCCAGAAGCGGAGTGTGGTGCCGCGCTTAGTGCTGGTTTCCAACTGCTTCAGCGGTGCCAAGGCGGCACCGTGGCTGTATTCCTGCTGGTAATGGAAGCCACCCTGGAAAATATCCAGCATCAGCTTTTCCGATAGCGCGTTGACCACGCTGACGCCGACGCCATGCAGGCCACCAGAAACCTTGTAGCTGTTGTCGTCGAACTTACCACCTGCATGCAGGACGGTCATCACGACTTCTGCTGCCGAAACTTCGCGATCAAGCTTCTTGCTCATCTGCGCATGCTTGCCGACCGGAATGCCACGGCCGTTATCGGACACAGACACCGAACCATCGGCATGGATCATGACCGCGACATGGTCCGCATGACCGGCCAAAGCCTCGTCGATGGAGTTATCGACCACCTCGAACACCATGTGATGCAGGCCAGTGCCGTCATGGACGTCACCGATGTACATCCCTGGACGCTTGCGCACTGCTTCCAGGCCTTCCAGGGCAGTGATGCTATTCGCGTCGTAATTGCCGTTGTTTGCCGGGGTGTTCTGTTCGTCGGTCATTGCGCGCGCCGTAGGCTCCACGAGGCGGCGAGGATAGGCGGGAGCCTGCTCGCACCGCTGGATAGGTGATTAGGTAATTCGGCGCAATTATAGCAGTCCTGGCGGGTGGACCCGCTGCGCGCTAGGAAGGCGACAGAATTTGTCCATGTTCCACGTGGAACCGCGCGATTGGCAGACCTGCATCGGTCAATGCCTGCGGCGTCTCGGTCGCGGTCAGGAAGACCTGGGCCGGCCCAGCGCACAAACGCTGCAATACCCGAGCTTGATGATGCTGATCCAGCTCCGATGCCAGATCGTCCAGCGCGATCACCGGCCATTCGCCACGTTGCTCGGCATAGTCTTCGGCCTGGGCTAATAGACAGGCCAGTGCGGTGAGCTTGGCCTGTCCTCGCGACAGAGCCTCGCGGCCTGGGATCGTGGCAAAACCCAGACTCCAATCCGCACGATGCGGGCCAGCAGTGGTGTAACCAAGCTGACGGTCGCGGTCGCGATTGAGCAACAGTGCGTCTGCCAGTGAAACATCGTGGCGCCGCCACCCCGGTGAAAATTGCAATTGCTCGATCCCCAGCGCCGGTGCCAACTCCGGGGCAAGGATCAGCAGTCGTCGCAGGAGTCGGTCCAAATAATGCTGCCGACGCGATGTCAGCGGCTCGCCGGACTCGGCCAGCTCGTGGTCCCAGGCGTCCAACGCCGCGCCGGTACCTCCACTCTTCAACAGTGCATTGCGCTGTTTGAGTGCCCGGGCATAGCGTCGCCAGAGTGACAGGAAATCAGGTTCCACGTGGAACAAACCCCAATCAACGAAACGCCGACGCGGTTCGCCGCCACCACTGACCAACACATGGCTCCCCGGTTCGAAAGTGACCACCGCCAAGGCCGCGCACAAGGTGCCCAGATGCGCAACATCCTGCCCATCCAGACGACCACGCCAATCCTGGCCGCTGTGGTGCAGTCCAGCGCGCCGACGGCGCATCTGCATCGTATCGGCGCCTTGTTCGTGCCATTCCACGAAGACATCCAGTGCAGCCTCGCCCTGGCGAACCAGGCCATCGCGGACACGACAACGAAAGCTGCGCCCATACGCCATCAGGTGCATGGCTTCCAGAATCGTGGTTTTTCCCGCGCCATTGTCACCGGTAATCAGGTTCATGCCTGGCGCCGGTGTTAATTCAATCGATGCAAAACGACGCAGATGATGGAAATCGAGACGGAAAAGGTGCATGCGGAATCAGGGGCAAGCGTTCGCGCCGGGCGCACGCAGATCGTCGAAAGGCAGATTGCCAGCATACCCAAACATGCCACACACGTCTGATCGAATCGGTTCCTCTGTCGGATCCGGTGCGGTCACAACTGCGCTTTGATGCCCTCGTAGCACCCTCCCACATACAAAGGACGGGGTGGGGTGTTTCATGCAGGGATAAAAGAAAACCCGGCGCAAGGCCGGGTCGTTCTTTTGTGCTTGTTCCACGTGGAACATTGGGGCTTGTACACGTCACAGGCGCAATGGCATGACCACGTGGCGCGATCGGGCGCTGCTGGCCTCACGGACCAATGCGGAAGAATTCGCATCCCGCAGTTGAATCACCACGAACTCCTCCCGCAACGCGGACAGGGCATCCAGCAAGTAGTTCACATTGAAGCCAATGGCCAGATCGCTGACTTTGGTATCGGCTTCGACTTCTTCCTGGGCCTCTTCTTGCTCAGGGTTATGGGCACTGATTTTCAACTGGCCCGGTGAGACTTCCACGCGCACACCGCGATACTTCTCGTTGGACAAGATCGCTGCCCGTTGCAGTGCTGCACGCAGGATTTCCCGATCCAGTTTGACTTCACGGTCGGCCCCAATCGGAATCACGGTTTCGTAGTCGGGGAAGCGACCGTCGATCAACTTCGAGGTGAAGGTGACATCGTTACGCTTGACCCGCACATGACTGCGGCCAACTTCCAATTCGACTTCGCGATCACCGCCTTCCAACAGCCGCTGCAACTCCGTCACGCCTTTGCGCGGCACGATGATCTGGCGTTTAGCGCCGCCAGCGTTTTCCAGTTCCGTCTCGCACAAGGCCAAACGATGCCCATCTGTGGCGACACAGCGCAGCGTTTTGTCGTGCAGATCGAACAATAGGCCGTTCAGGTAATAACGCACGTCCTGCTGCGCCATCGCAAACGCAGTCCGCTCAATCAATTCCTTTAGCGCAGCTTCCTGCACCAGGACGCGTTCTGTGGTTTCGACTTCGTCCACTGAAGGGAAATCGTTGGCCGGTAGAGTCGCCAAGGTAAAACGGCTACGTCCGGTTTGGACGGTGATTTTATCGTTGGAAAGGGAGACGGTGACTTTGCTCCCGTCGGGCAGGGCACGGACGATTTCGAAAAGTTTGCGCGCAGGAATCGTGGTTTCACCATCCTGGGCATCATCGACCGCGATGCGCGAGACCATTTCCACTTCCAAGTCGGTACCGGTCAACGAAAGCTGACCGCCGTGGACCTGGACCAGAAAATTGGCCAGCACCGGCAAGGTCTGACGACGTTCGACCACATTGACGACTTGCGCCAATGGCTTCAGGAAGGCTTCGCGCTGCAGTGTGAAACGCATTTGGTTCCGTGCCCCTATGCTTTAAAAGATGTGGAATAAATCAAAAGCGTGGTGGTGATGGTAGAGCGAAATTCGGTGCAAATGTAACTTAAGCTATTGAAAATAAATAAGATTTCACGCTTTCAATCCCATGTATTACTCCCCCGGAACAGGTGGGGAAACCTGTGGATCGTTTTGCCGCCGCTGCTGCGCCGTGCTTTATCCACAGTTTCTCCCGGATTTGTCGCGAAGTCATGCACTGATTTATCACGTGGTGCTCGCCACTACTCGCTGAGCTTGCGGATCAGCTTGTCCCAGTCTTCGCGCAGCTTGCCGTCGGTTTCCATCAGGTGTTTGATCTGTCGGCAGGCGTGCAGCACGGTGGTGTGGTCGCGGCCGGCGAAGGCATCGCCGATTTCCGGCAAGCTGTGCTCGGTCAATTCCTTGGTCAGGGCCATTGCCATCTGCCGTGGGCGGGCTAATGAGCGCGTGCGCCGTTTGGACAGCAGATCCTTGATTTGCAGGCCGTAGTAGTCGGCGACGGTCTTCTGGATGTTGGGAATACCGATTGCCTGCTGCTGCGCGCGCAACAGGTCGCGCAATGTTTCCTGGGCGAATTCGGTGGTGATCGCGCGGCCGGTGAAGTTGGCGCGGGCAGCCAGCGTGTTGAGCGCGCCTTCCAGGTCGCGCACATTGGAGCGCATTTTCTTGGCGATCAGGAACGCCACGTCGTCGGGGATCTCGGCGCCGCGTTCGCGTGCCTTGGCCAGCACGATGGCCGCACGTGTCTCGAAATCGGGTGGGTCGATCGCCACCGACAGGCCCCACGCCAAGCGTGATTTCAGGCGTGGCTCCAGGCCATCGACCTCGCGCGGATAGCGGTCGCAGGTCAGGATGATCTGCTGACGGCCGTCGAACAGCGCATTGAAGGTGTGGAAGAACTCTTCCTGGGTGCGGTCCTTGCCGGCGAAGAACTGGATGTCGTCGATCAACAGCGCGTCCACTTGCTGGAACTGGCGCTTGAACTGATCCATGGTCTTGTCCTGCAGGGCGCGGATCATCGCACTGAAGAACTGCTCTGAGCGCAGGTACATCACCCGTGCGTTCGGATTGTGTTCGCGCATCGCATTGCCGGCAGCGAACATCAGGTGGGTCTTGCCTAGACCTGTGCCGCCGTACAGCAGCAGCGGGTTATGTGCGCGGTCACCGGGTTTCTGTGCCGCCTGCACCGCTGCGGCCAGGCCGAGTTGGTTGCTGCGGCCCTCGACGAAGTTGGCGAAGGTGTAGTGCGAATCCAGGTTGCCAGCGAAGGGTTCCAGCAACTGCGGGCTGGGCGTGCGCGCAGTTGTGGTATCGCTGGTGGGTGCCGCCGGTTCTGGCGCACGTGGGCGTGAACCCACCTGCAACAGCACATCTTCGCTGCCTGCAAAGTAATTCAGCAATTCGCGGATGCGCGGCAGGTAGCGCGCGTGGACTTGTTCCACGATGAAGGCATTCGGCGCATAGAGCACCATGCTGTTGTCATGACGCTGCTCTGCTTGCAGCGGTTTCAACCAAGTGTGAACGTCCTCGGCTGGAAATTCGGCTTCCAGACGTTCCAGGCAACGGGGCCAAGCATCCATCAGATCTAAATTCGTCGAAAAGACCGGCTCTGAAGAGTGCGCACAGGCGCTGCACATTCGGCCAGTCGGGAAGGAAATCGGTGGCTCAGACTACCATTGGCGCGCAGGAGCGGGAATGGTTTTCCCGCATCTATTCACAGATTCATCCACAGCCTCTGGTGTTCACTGGCGTGTCGCGCGATGGGAGAGTTGACCGCGGTATAGGTACACCTATAGAATTTCCGGTTCTTT